>NZ_WVRE01000001.1 GCF_013111185.1 Ruegeria sp. HKCCD7303
TTAGGCCCGGAACTGAACGACCATTCTGCTGATGCTGTGGTCGCCATAGCCATCAGTAGCGTTCCAATGGGAATCAGCTTGAAACTCATTTTCTCTCTCCCTGGTATTAAGAATCGAACTGTCATTCAGCAGAGATTCTGACCCGCTGCCTGCGCAACCAGGTCAGGAAACAGGTGCGCCGTATTCGTTTGCGCCTTCTTGAGAAGGTCGCGTCAGCCACCAGATCATCAGGATGGACAGAACCAATTGAAGAATTGAGACAACAACAATACCGGTCACGCCCAAAACTGCCGCGGGTCCTCGCAATGCATCGGGGTTTTCGGCCCCTTGCTCCAATGCCGAGAAGAACGCCACCCCACCCAGCATAACAAAAAGCGTTGTAATGCTGAGCGCCATCGGCAGCAGCAAGTACCAGCCAGGTCGCCCTGTATCATGCAACCTCCGCCAACCGGCGGCCAGCATAGGGATGATAACGGCCAGTTGGAAAACAGAGGACAGAACTCGAGATCCTTGCCCTGTTTCTGGGTTGGTCCCGAATATGATCGCATCCACCACAGCTAAAGCAGCACTCACGAGAACCACAAACAAGAAGAACCACCAGTATTCTGAGCGCATAGCCCGACCGGAGAACTGGAAGTATTTCGAGAAACACGTTTTGACGGCTTCAACAAAACCCATTTTCAATCCTTTCTTGGTTTCTGCGCGACCTCAGAACGCCTCGCCGACCCAAAAGAACACATTCGCCCTCATGGGTGCTCCCACCTACCTTTTTGTTTGAGGGCAGACGCCTATCGTACGAGAGCGTAATGAAGTTTACGCGCGGAAAAAATATTGATTTATTAAAAATTAGATTCAAACATGTGAATTTGACACAACTTTCATTTTACCTCCGTTGTGATCGCTGTCGCCCGACTTGTCGGGCCCTACCGGCCGCTGGAGTGAGTGCTGGCGGTCGGAAGGCACTTTACAATGATTGAGCGTTGGGAGGACGCGATGCTTATACTTAGTGTACTCGGCCTACCTCCAGAATTCGCTCGAGCTTCTGCCATTGTCGTCATTCAGCCTTCACACGTTGTCGGCGGTCTCGGTTGTCAAAGTAATATAGCTCCGCCCGCCACCCCCCGCGACAAGTTGTTGGGAAGGGAAGTTACAGGGCCGAAGTATGTTTCATAGCCTGCTCCGACGCGAGAACTTCAAACAAGCCATCCAATTTCACCAATTTCAACGGAACCAGAGGGAGAAGAAAATGTCTAAAAAGATGGTGATGATTGCGGGCGCAACTTGTTTCGCACTGCTTGCGGCCTGCGACGATACGAGTACATCCAGTGCGTCCGCCGAACTCACACCCGCTCAGCAGGCGTGTTTGCGAGATGTAGCCAGCACAACGAACAATTCGCAAGTCGTGGTGCTCTCATCCGCGTTTAGCGAGGCGGGGACACAGGTCACTGTAGGCGTTGGCGAGGATCGTGCTCCTTGGAATTGCATTGCTTACAGTGATGGCACGACAGCTGGTATCGAGTTCCTGGGCGACGAAGGCGCATTGTGACCAGTCTGCTGCGTAGCCGAAAACGGCTGCGTAGCACTGGCTTGATTTGCTGAGGCTCGACTTGGTTTGTAGAACCACTATCATTGTATTCGCGATCCTTTACCTGTTGGCGTTGATTGCATTCTTGACGGGCACATTTGGCTGGTTGGGACAGGAAAGAGACCCTTTGTCCGGGGTGTTCCTTCTGCCGTTGGGACTACCTTGGATACTTGTAGCGGACTCGATCTCAGAGTCGGCCAAACCGTGGTTCGCGGCGCTCGCACCGGTGCTCAACCTGTTAGCGCTGGTCTTGATTTGCAGATGGGCACATGGTTTGCGCCGGTAGTGAAAGCCGCGCTTATTCTCACCAAAAGGGAGGAAAACATGGGAAAAGTGATCTTGGGTATTGTGATCGGGCTCGTCCTCGGCGTGGTTGGGGCGATGACCTTGGGTGGCGGGGCCGCAGTGGGTGTCGGCGTTGCGACAGGCTTGTCCGCCGGTGTCTGCACCACATTGAAAGGAGCACAAGCAGAGAACCTGATCACCCCCGAGCAAGCGGATCAGATCCTCAATCGCGTAAATTCCGAGATGGCATCACTGCAAGGAATTGAAACGACAGACGAGGTCGTCGGCAGCGCACAGGCATGCGATGAGTTTCTATCAAAGTTACGAGAAGCAAAGTGAGGTTCCGCTTTGTAGGGAACAAAACTGTAAGGACAAGCCAACAGGGAACTATCTGATGAAACTCGTTTTACTCAAACTTCTCACACCGATGTTCGCAATCGCGGGCACAGCTGCTTTTGCAATGTCTGAAGCAGACGACGCGTGTATCGATCATTTGCGACAGGTTGGAGGACCAGACGGTCAATCAGGTACGATTGAAAGCTCAGAATTCTCAGAGGCGGGTACGCTCGTCATGCTGCGAGACGCAGGCGGAACACTTTGGCGTTGCATCGCGTACAAGGATGGCAGCATTGGAGAGATGTCGGTTGTCGAGGCGATGGATGATGGCGGTGGAGCCATGGCAGGTGCCGCCGGTTCTACTGGTAGCCAACGTGTCAAATTTGATGCTGGTTCCACCGGCGCTGAAATCGTTGGCCAACTCGCCCCCGGAGCTTCCCAGCAATACGTTCTGGGTGCCAAAAACGAACAGTTTCTTTACGTCCGCGTTGCTCCGCGAGGAGGCTCCTTGGACTACGTTATTCGCAACCCCGATGGTTCTGAACTTTTGGGTTTGATGTCGGCGGACAAGGAGTATCGAGGACAGGTTTGGCAATCCGGTGATCATGTTGTGGAGGTTATCAATCGCAGCAACTCTTCTGTCGACTACAACGTCATTTTCGGAATTGAATAGGTGATCAATCAGAAACCCTGGAACGCAAGTCCAAAAAAGCGAGGGAAAAACAGATGAAACCCAAGGTCCTATTGGTGATCGGCACGGCGTGTATTACTGCGCTTGCAGCATGCGACGACAGTGGTGGATCAGTGGATGCAAGTGCATCAACTGTGGGCAGCTCTAGCGATCTTTCGTCATTTGAAGGGGCAAGAGCGGGCCAAGCTGAAATGGGCATCCAAAGTCTCGGATTTGAACTCATCCGAAGCGAAGGGCTCACCTCGTACTGGTTTAACACGGATACTGGTGCATGTGCTCGGATCACGACATCTGAGGGAAGGTACTCAGATGTAGCTATGCTGCCATCAGGTGACTGCTGACACATTTTTCATAAATCAAACATCTGCAAAAGGGAGCTTTAGTTTGCATTTCGACTTGGCACATGCGGCGGTTACCATCGTCGCTCTAATTGTAACAAACCTGGCATTGAAATCGGCCGGCGTGATCAACGAAGAAAACAAACACCAATTGAACTGGAAAGTTTTTCTGGCCTACTTCGTGGTCGTCTTTATCATCAATCTGGTGTGGCCGATTTAAAGTTTAAGGTCGGAAAGTCTATCGCGCACTTGATACGGCTGCTGAGAATGAGCCGCTCCAATAGATTACCAAATGGAAAGAGTTTGAGCATATAGAGCTTAAGAATAGAAAGGAACTGGCATGCGGTTTTTGACGTCCCTCATATTCATTGGTGTTCTGGCAACCGCGGCGAATTCTGACGTAACCAGTCGAAACGGTGGCCCAAGCAACAGTCAAATGCTTTCAAAGGGTAGTGACGGAGGCGTTAGTGGTGTCGCTTTCTTTCGCCCGGTCTTAAGCGGAGTATTGTATCGCTCTGGTTTCAAGGGCGGCGACAAGGACCGAACGGGCCTGAGTGAAGAACAACGCGAAACTTTATGTGATGAAGGGTTTTCAACCGGGTTTTATGCGGACTTCGGCAAAAACACTCAATACGGTCGCATTAGTTGCGGAAACGGATCTTTCGACTATCAAAGCGCCAGATCTTCCCGTCCCAGTGCTGTCATGGCGTCCATACATGAGGTGATTGAAAACCCTGGAAAGGGCCCTGTCCTGGTGCACTGTATGTGGGGCGTTCATTCCTCGGGTGCATTGTCGGCAATGGCGCTCGTTCAGTTTTGCGGTTGGACGGAGGAAAGGGCCAAGGAATATTGGAATGATGCCCGAAACGGGGCCCCATGTTCAGGCGGGTGTGACCAGTGGATTGACTCAAAGTTCTCCAACTTCAGTGTCGACCCCAATTTGAAGATCTCTACCGAACAACAGGCAGCGATTTGCCCCAAATGATATTGGGAGAACTATCCAAATGAAGTTCATTCTTCTGGGGTCACTTGCTTTCATTGCACCCACCGTCTTGTGGGCGAGCGACGATGTCCTCGGTGAAGCCACGACATTTGATAGTCCCAACGGCGTTACTGAACGCTGTATTCGGATCGAAAAAGTTTCAACGGGCGAGTATAAGAAAAGCGATCTTGAGGAAGAAACGGCCTATTGCGAGATCGATTTCTATGCCTCCGAAATTGCTATTTGCCCAAAAACCTGGAGTACCAGCCCAGGAATGGCCGTGTACGATATTTCGGAAGGACCCTACACAGGGAACCGTACTGAGTTCGAGAGAAACGCTTGCAAAGAGGGGAAGGCGGCGAAAGATCTGGCCAAGGACAGGGTGGCCAAATTCAAATCCACCATGAACCAAAAGGGCACCAGTGGAACCTTTTCCACCTCGTCGCTGCTTTACTATCATTTCTCCAGATATTTCGACACGACTGTAAAAGTTCCAGTCGCCGTTTGGCGTAGCATGGACGCCCAGGCGCACTTTTCCGAGGTCGCAGAGCCCGGCCTTGCGATTTCTGGCGGCTCTCATGGTGGGCGCATGAACCACGAAGGCTGGCGGGTCTTCGCGGCTGCGGATGCCGACCCGAACTCGTACCAGCCAACCGACGATCTGTTCACCGCAGATCGAACGCAAATATACGGTGCGCTGCTTGATAGCCCTGGGCATCGATACGGCTCGGAAATCAACGGCACCCGTAAATCTGGTTGGGGGAAAGGTCAGAACCGCGATTTTCAGGAAACTCCTGCTTTCTTGGCTTTGCGTTCTTCAAAACCCTTGCCAGAGGCCATTGTAGAGGGCGTTGGAGAAGGTCGAAGAGACCGGATGATCAACAAGGATCTCGGTCCCGATGTCAGCGACCAACAGATGGCATTTTGGATGCAAGAACTTACCGAGATTGTACTCCTCGATTTCATCTTTAGCCAGCAGGACCGCGTAGGAAACATAGACTTCACACCCTATTGGTATTGGGTCGAAGACGGAAAGCTGAAGCATAAGAAAGCCAAGCACCATGAGCCAAACGATGGAGACGTTCCCGACGACGCATTATTGATCCGTCGCAGCAATCTAAACGACAACGATGCTGGTGGGCGTGTCGAATACGCCAACTTCGCGAAATCTACTCAAATGCTGGAGAAAATTCGCCACTTCTCTCCAAGCACGTATCGGCGCTTGGTTGCATTGAATAGTGACCTTCAATCCCAAGGCCCAGTCTATGACTGGCTATCGCAAAGCTTTGGTTTGTCAGACAGTCAGATTGCACAAGTTGTCAAAAATACTGCGCTGGCAACGTCCATTCTCCAGAGCAATTGCTCAAATGGCGATTTGATGTTCGACTTGGATCCTGTCGCATTCTTTTTGAGAAACGGCACCGAGGTAGAGGCTGTGGACTGTTATGTACCGTAGGTGTTCTGCTCTTATTGCGGTGTGTATTTGGACCGCTCTGCTCGCCTGCAAAGCGGCGGCATTGGATGTCATCGTCATATCGGATCTGAATGGAAGCTATGGTTCGGTAAGATACGATGCCCGCGTCGACAAGGCGATTGAGCGCATAATCGAGTTTGATCCAGATCTGGTTATTTCGACCGGAGATATGGTTGCGGGACAGCGCATTCCCAACTTGTCCGACAAACAGGTCAGGGATATGTGGAATGCGTTTCACGAGGTCGTATCAGATCCATTAGAGGCTGCCGGCATTCCATTTGCGGTCACACCTGGAAACCATGATGCCTCCGCCTACCGAGGGTTCGAGCGTGAAAGGAAAATATACGCAGAGGAATGGACGCCGAGAAAACCAGGCGTCGACTTCCTGGTTTCAGATGACTACCCGTTCTTCTACGCATTTGAGATGCAGGGCATTACGTTTGCGTCTTTGGATGCAACGACCCTAGGACCCCTATCCGGTGACCAGCAGGACCGGTTACAGGAATTGGGTGCAGACGGAGACCCGATTGTCACTTTCAGTCACCTCCCACTTTGGCCGTTCGCGATCCAGCGCGAACGCGAAATCATCGGTGACCCAACACTTGAAAAAATCTATTTGGAAAGCGGTGTCGTTCTGCATCTGTCAGGCCACCATCATGCCTTCTATCCCGGTTGGAAAGACGGTGTAGCTTACGTCTCCCAAGCTTGTTTGGGCGGTGGCCCGCGACGGTTAATCGGCTCAAAAGCCAGATCGCCTCACAGTTTCACTCATGTAACGTTCCAGCCAAACGGAGAATTTGGGATTGCGGTGTATCGAGGGCCTGATTTCGAAAGGTCGGTAAACTTCAAGTCGCTCCCGAAAGAGATCAGATCCCCGAACGCGGTGTTAAAACGTTTGGACCTTGTGAGATGACTAGAGGTTGAGTTTCAGTTCAACTTTTTCAGGAACCAGACCGTTTATCATCTCTTCTATCCGGGCTTCTGAAAGTCCACCCGAGGTGATAAAAAGCAATGAAACGCGGGATTTTCCGGGGACGTGGTGTTTTCTAACGAGCTTCCAGCCAGCGTCTGCGGCCATGTCCTGAATGGTTCTGCTGACTTTCAATGAGTGCTCTTCATCAGAAGCCTTGAGTAAAACTTCCACGCCTTTGTTTCGCCCTCCAAGCCAAATGAAGCACCAACACACAACCGCCACCAGTGTGGCCATCAACGGCAAACCCAGACCGACCGCAAGACCAAGAACGGTTACGATTATCATTTCGACTGTATCGACCGGATCATCCAGATTGGAGCGGAACCTGAGCAACGCACCGATGCCAAAAATAACGAAACCAATCATTGACCCGTGCTGGACTACCAGGAATCCCACAGCCATTCCAATTAGCGCATACAGGAAGAAAAGCCTCGGCATAACCAGATCGCTGACACTTCGGCGTGCTTTACGTCGTACTGGATGATAGACAATCAAAGCGGTCAAAATGATCGTTACAATGACGTCTAGCGTGAAAAAGTAGAGTTCCTGCTTGCCGCGAAACTGGGTCCAGCTTCGTTCAATCACTATCTCTGATTCGGACGTTCCTGCAAGCAAGGAAGCAGGATCAATCTGAGAATAGCTAATACTAGGCAAAAGCACCGCCAAAAGGACCGATGCTATCGAAAATAGCTTGCTCAAAAGTTTTTCCCTCCCGCTGTACCGTCGAATAGTCGTTCCAAAGTGCGTATCTTGAAGCAATCGCTCCACACCTCGCGACCAAGCCGCACGCCCATAAACTAATTCAACCCTATGAATTTACTTTCGGTAAAGCCTTGCGGGATCAAACACCAAACTTCCTCAAAATACTGTGTTAGGTTGGACAACATCAATTTTTGATCGAATATGAAGCAAGTCCACACGAGCGCAGAACTAACTCGAATGAACCAGCCAGCTGACCGGTACAGAGTAGGAGTCACGAAGGTACTTTTCGCGAGCCTTTCTGTGGTCGCCATCACTTTAGCGTCGACGAACCCTGTGAGAGCGCAGATTGATATGTTGGAACTTATTGAGTCTCACAAAGTGGCAGATAAATCAGCGGGCTTTTCTGAGCCATCCGGATTGTCGCTTTCCAGTGTTCATGGATTCTTGTGGGCAGTAAGCGATGAAGCATCGAAGCTGCACCTTCTAGGAGTAGATGGAGAGTTAAAGAGTTCGTTCAAACTTCCAGAACATCTGGGCACAGACTTGGAAGGTGTCGCTGGAAGAAAGGATGGATCTGTTTTGCTGTTACAAGAAACTGACCGATCCATAGTAGCGGTCCAACCTACAGACCCAATCAAAGTCAATTCTACCCCAATTTCTTCACTCAGGGGCTACGGCAAAGTTGCTGAAATGCTTGCTGAGAACCCTTTGAACAAGGGTCCGGAAGGGATCACTGTAGATCAAGACTCTGGGAGAGTATTCTTAGTCATAGAGGGTCAACCAAGACTAATGCTCATCATTTCGCCAGAGATTGATGAGATTGTCGAAGCAGTTCCGTTAACGGCTGAGACCGGTTTTGTTTCATCTCGTGCTGACGATGACGAATTAGACATCAGCGGAATCGCCTGGTCCGGCGAGACCAAGTCGTTATGGATACTCAGCGATGAAGGGCGCCGAATATTCGTTTTTGATCCTGAAGTTATGACGGTCAAAACTATCGAATTACTTTACTCCAAAAAGGATGAAGTAAAGGAAGTGAAGAACCCGGAGGGGATAGCTTTGGATGAAAGTGGTGGCGTTCTTTACATCTTGACCGATGATGGAAAAAAGTCACGCCTATACGCATTTGTTTTACCGCAGGTTTGATTGCCGTAAGAAGCTTGCACTGGCTTGTCGCATTCAATTGCAGAAAAATGAAATGGCCGCTTTGTCCGCATTGCGGTCGCTCGCGACATTCGGGCGAACGTCCAAACTGAGCCCATTCTTTCAGTTGATGAAGTTTTCAGCGCCCAACGCGATTGGCGAATATCGACCTTTCGCAGCAGCCCGTAGCCAAGTCAGCTCTGCGTGTGTGCTGCCCATTCACTCGGGGAGACGATCTGCGCCCTTTGAAAGAAGCCAATTGTTGTGCACCTAGAATTTTGGACCCATTCTCTCGATTGTTTGTTTAATCGCCCGTGAAAACATTTGCGAGGGTTGTCCGCCGATTGCGCGGGACACGGCCTCGGCCTCATGCCTTAGTGAGGTCACGATCTGTTGGAGGAGTCTGTCCGTCATCCTGTGGCACGGTGTGGCCACGGCGAGGGCGCCCTGAGCCAATCCGCTCTGGTCGAAGAAGGGAACCGCGATGCCGTAGACGTCCTCTTCGTTTTCCTCTTCGGATGTCGCATAACCCCGCTGTTGCACAATTGCGATGTTCTCGAGGACTTCTTCCGGATCGGTCATGGTGTAGACCGTCTGGGATTTCAGCGGCGCCGACAGTGTTCGGTCGCGCAGGGCCTGGGATCCGAATGCCAGCACCGCGACGCCTGATGCAGTGCTGTGCAAAGGCAAGATTTCGCCCGCGATCAGTGATACCCTAGTGCTGCGCGTGCTTTCGCAAATGCCGATTGTCGCAAGCGCCGGCCCCGAAATGATCGACGCGTGCGCGGTTTCGCCGACCTTCTGCACCAGTTGTTCGAGTGCCGGGCGCACGATCGAGGCAATGGGTGCGGTCGCTTCGCGGATCTGCGCCAGCCGCAGAATGCCCGCTCCCAGCGAATATGCGCGCGTTCCTTCCTTTTGCTCCAGGAGCCCGGCATCGGTCAGGCTGGTCAACAGGCGATAGACCGAAGCTTTGTTGATACCCGCGCGCCGGGTCAGTTCGGAAAGGCCCAGTTCAGGTTCTTCCTCGGAGAAAAACTCCAGAAGAGACAAAGCTTTGGCAACCGTGGACGACATCGCGCTTTTCCATTTCGACGAGGTTCCAGTTCAACCCTCAACCTTGGGTCATTGACGCGGAAAATCGGTCGGTTTAAATTAAAAACCACTGGTTATAATATAGAACCAGAAAAGAAAGTCAACATCCCGCGGCTTTGCGGTGACGTGAAAGGAGATTGGCGGTGTCGGAGATTGTCGAACGCAGGCGCGCATTGCTTGGACCGAATGTTTCGACCTTCTACGACGATCCGGTACATATCGTCCGGGGGGAAGGTGTCTGGTTGTGGGACGCGAGTGGCAGGCGGTATCTGGACTGCTACAACAACGTGCCGCATGTGGGCCATTGCAACCCGCGCGTGGTCGAAGCGATCTGCAACCAGGCTGGCACACTGAACACCCATACGCGATATCTGCACGAAGGCATCCTCGACTATACCGAGGCACTTGTTGATACGTTCGCCGGCGATCTTCTTACATCGATCCTGACCTGCTCGGGTTCAGAGGCCAATGACATCGCATTGCGCATGGCCGAGGCGATGACAGGCAAGCGCGGGATCATCGCAACGGACGCGACCTATCATGGAAACACCGCATTGGTCAGCCACCTGTCCAGAAGCAACATCCCTGAAGTAGGGTTTGGACTGGACCAATATCTGCGCCACGTGGAAGCGCCCGACAGCTATCGGATCGACGATCCTGATGGGCAACGCTTTGCCGCGCATGTGCAGGAACAGATCAACGCGCTCGAGGTATCGGGCATTGGGTTTGCTGCTCTGATCGTCTGCCCGCTTTTCCTGAATGAAGGCTTCCCAACCCAAGCTGAAGGCTGGTTGAAACCCGCGGTGGAGGCGGTGCGTCAGGCTGGCGGGCTTTTGATCTGTGACGAGGTGCAATCGGGCTTCGGCCGCTCGGGCAGCCATTTCTGGGCGCACCAGAAACAGGGCGTGGTGCCGGACGTGGTGACGCTGGGTAAACCCATGGGCAATGGTCATCCCGTCGCCGGTCTGGTCACCACGCCCGAGATCATGGCCCGGTTCCGCCATTCGTTTCGTTACTTCAACACGTTCGGAGGCAACGCGGTTTCCTGCGCCGCAGCTATGGCCGTGCTGCAGGAACTGCGCGACAGGGACCTGCAGGCCAATGCCGCCAGGATCGGCAGTCTGGCGCATGAACGCCTGACCGCACTGGCTGAAAAATACGAGGTCATTGGTGATGTCCGCCAAAGCGGCATGGTCTTTGGCGTAGAGTTTGTGCTTGACCGGGGCGCCAAGACACCTGCCTGTGACTATGCTGACCGTGTGGTCAACACGATGCGGAGCCGGGGCATTCTGCTGTCAAAGCTGGGGCGGCATAAGAACACGCTGAAGATACGGCCTCCGATGCCCTTTGGCGAAGAGCATCTCGACATGCTCATCGAAACGCTCGACTCGGTTATGGCCGAAATTCCGGTCGCCCCGTGATGGACCCAGTCGAGAAAGCGCTGGGCCTTTGGGGCATTGATACCGCGCCTTACAATTTCGTGGCCGGCCGTGAAAACCGTGTCTACCGGGTGTGCACTGACGAGGGCGATTTTGCCTTGCGCCTCAAACGTCCTGGCTATCGCAGCGAGGACGAACTCCTCTCAGAACTGCAATGGCTGGACGCGATGGACCGGGCCGGGTTGCACGTGCCGCAGCCCCGCCAGTCGCTTTCCGGGAAGCTGTTGGAACAAGTAGAGGGACGTTATGCCGACCTGATCGGCTGGATGCATGGAACGCCCCTTGGCGAAGGCCAAGGGTCGCTTGAGCTTGACGATGCCCCGTTGGTGTTTCGGCGGCTGGGGCGGGTTCTGGCACAATTGCACGAAGCTTGTGATGCTTGGAAGTACCCGCCGGGCTTTGCCCGCTGCTCCTGGGATGCGGACGGGTTATTGGGGGATAACCCGGTCTGGGGGCGTTTCTGGGAGAATCCGACCCTTGATCCCGAAACACGCGCCTTGCTGGGGCGGTTCCGGGATCGCGCGCGGCAGGCTCTGGAGCGGTGCGCCGATGAGCTCGATTACGGTCTGATCCATGCTGATCCGCTGCGGGAGAACGTGCTTGTCGATGGGGGGAAAATCAAACTTCTCGATTTTGACGACGGTGGGTTCGGCTTTCGCCTCTTCGACATTGCCACCGCGCTTCTGCGCAACATGGATGAACCGGACTACCCCACGCTGAAAGCCGCGCTGCTGGAAGGGTATCGCGAGGTTCGGTCGCTAGATGACATGCTACTGGATTTGTTCCTTGCCCTGCGGGCGGTCACTTACGTGGGCTGGATCGTTCCGCGCATGGGTGAAGCCGGAGCAGAGGAGAGAAACGCGCGGTTTAGTGCACGCGCGGGTATGCTCTGTGCGTCCTATCTAGAGGAAACCCGCCCAGTCTGAAGGCGAAAGACTTGGTCAAACCGGGCCACTCAGAGTGAATGGAACTGGACATTCGCATTGGTGAAGCCCAGGGTTAGCTTTGGGCCGGAAGCGACGGTAAGCAGCGCTCAAACCAAGGTCCGAAATGTCCCGCATTGCAGTCGTTCATGCCCGATGCAGCGAATGACCGCTTCGAGCCCAATGTGGACTATCAGATATCCGATCTCAGTAGGCGGCTGAAGAACCAAGCTCTCGTTGATGACCTTTGAGATACAGATTTCAGATCGACAGCAAGTTCACGGTAAAAATATGAAAGTCTTCACCTGAAAATCTCTACTATACGTTCTCGAGAGAAGTAATTGAACCTCTTGCCAAGTTACTTTCAAGGCGAGCTAATATACTTTCATTTTCAGAAAGCGGCTGGACAACGCTCAGTCCTGTAGGGAGCCTACAAATGAAAAAGGGTATGCATCATAAAGATCCCGCTCCAAACTTCTTTGGGCTCACGTTCTGGTATCAGTTGGTCGTGCTGGTGTTCTTGACAATAGCGTCGCTAGTCCTCGCCTCCTCTGTGCTAGTTCCCCTGTCTTTTGCGGCCCTCCTGTTCGTTCTTCTCACCGCAACTACGGATCGCATTGGCAGATTCAAGATATTTGGCGGTACCGTCCCGAAGTGGCTTGCGCATTTGGCCGCAATTTCAATTGTGTTAATCGGCCTTTCGCTTGTGTTGTCGATATTATCCAGTCAAGCCGGCGAGGTTTCGGAAGCGTTTCCGCGCTATGAGGAACGGTTTACCAGCATAGTCGCAAAGCTGGTATCACTGATTGGGCAAGACAACTATGGAGCAGCGATCAAAGCCTTGGAACAGATCAACCTGGCTGGGCTCGCGACAGGAGTGATCGGCTCTGCTGGGGCATTCCTAAGCGCTTTTTTCCTGGTGCTGCTCTATGTGCCATTCATGTTGGTCGAACGTGTTCCAATGCGCGCCAAAATCAAGCTCGCAATCAAAGACAGAGAAGCCGCTGAAAAGGTTCGCCGCGTTCTTGAGAGCACGTCGGACAGCATTCAAAGATATGTTGGCATCAAAACGCTGGTGAGTGCACTGACTGGCTTGGGCAGTTATGCCGTGATGGCATCCGTCGGCCTGGACTTCTCTGAAACCTGGGCCGTTCTTGCGTTTTTGTTGAATTTTATCCCCACAGTCGGCTCTATCGTCGGCGTCGCGCTTCCTTCCATTGTCGCACTGGTACAGTTTGAAGAAGCCGTGCCCTTTCTTGTTGTTCTAATTGGTTGTGGCGCTGTTCAATTCTCTATCGGCAATATCCTGGAGCCAATGCTACTTGGCAAAAGCCTGAATTTGTCGCCATTCATGGTCATTTTGGCGCTCACGTTTTGGACTGCGATCTGGGGGATTGCCGGCGCGTTGATGAGTGTTCCGATCACAGTGTGCATCATGATTGTGCTGTCGAATATCCCATCTACTCAGCCTATTGCGATACTGATGTCCGGTGATGGGAAGATAAACAACACTGGCGCAGTGAACAGCTAAGCGCGAAAGACGTTCTCCAAACTGGATGGCGGCTTTTAACCTGACTATATCGGCGAATGTATGTGTCAGCCCCGCATATAACGTTCGAAACACCGTACGAAGCTTGAGTTTCAAGGAGAAACCCGCACTACTTCCCTCTTGGGAAAACGAAGTTCAGCGCTTTTGGTCTAATTGAAACCTCAAAGCGTTGATCGATCATCGGCTCGCCGTCCAAATTCATATGAAACGGCTGGGAGGTTTCCAGAACCATAGATCTCAGACGAGAGCGCTGTACAACACCATCCTTGGGATCCGAAATATCCGGCAGTCTGCCAAAGGGTAGGTTTTCTGGCATTAAACTTTCAGCGGAAAGCACGCTTAAATCCAGCAACCCATCGGACACTTCCGCTTCAGGCGCTACGTCAAAACCGCCACCTGCATAGCGGCTGTTCGCAATCGCGATAGCGGAAATGGAAACGTTGTACGGGTCTTCATCATCAATTGAGATTTTTGCGGGAACAGATTTTGCATCAGATAAACGAGCAAGCCCAAACAGTGTGTACGCGAGTCCCCCCAGTCGTTTCTTCATTTCCTTGGGTGTGGTTGCAGTGATCATCGCTCCAAAACCGCCGCTTGCAACATTCACAAACGGACTGCCGTTTATGTATCCGACATCAATTGGCTGCGCGTCTTCCGATGCTGCAACTCGAACAGATGTTGCCAAGTCCAAACCCTTATCACCATACGACCGGGCGAAATCGTTGGCTGTCCCCAAGGGAACAAGACCTAGCGAGACAGGCGACTTTGTCTTCAACTTCAAAACAGCGCTCGCGACCGAGTTCAAAGTGCCGTCACCACCGCCAGCGATTATCCGAGTTACCCCATCGCCCACGGCTTCTCGGAGCGTCTTCTTCAAGTCTTTTCCTGACCAAGGAATACTTACCCTAATGCCAAGCTCTTTTTCCAATGGGCGAACAGCAGCACGCAGATCGGGTCTTGCTGCGGACTTCCTGTTAAGAATTAGCAGGGTACGTTTGGCCATGGTTCCAGCATAAAGCTCTCGTACGTTGGAGCAACTGCTTTAAAAGTAAGAAAGGCAGGGGCGTTCAGGCAATTGAAATTTTATTTGTGCCAGCCAATAGTCAGCCTTGTCCGCAGAGCGGTCGTTTATGCCGAGTGCAGCGAATAACCGCTACGGATCTGTTGCAAAGTTTCTTACTGACCGAAGAGTTGACACCGAACCCGCGGCTTATGCCGCCAGTTCTGCAAATTGACGAAACGGGCAGATTCCGGGCTTGATTTGGCCTTTGCGGATCATGTGTGCAACTTCGATCCCGTCCAGTGTAGCCGCCGCTGAAGCGAAGGCTTTGAACCCTAACATCGGCCGAGTGCGTCTCTTGATGAAGCGATGGTCCTGTTCCACGATGTTATTCAGATACTTCCGCCTGACCATTTCGATTGGGATCGGACAACCAAAGCCTTTCAGCATCTTGTTTATGGCTTTGATGCCGGCCGTGCTAGCTCCGCTATTGTCGATGACAATCTTCCTCGAAAGCCCGTTGATCTCCAGCATCCTGGAGAAGAACTTTGTCGCAGCCGGTTTGTTTCGTCGCGGGGAAAGCATGAAATCAAGCGTCTTGCCGTGCTTGTCGACGGCTCGATAGAGATAGACCCAGTTGCCTATTACCTTGATGTAAGTCTCCTCCATTCTCCAAGAACGGTCGCACAGTCCCTTTCGTCTGCGCGCAACATCGGCAATTGCACTAGCGTATTTCGTCACCCAACGGTTCAGCGTCGTGTGATCTACCGCAACGCCGCGCTCGGACATGATTTCTTCCAGATCCCGATATGACACGCCGTATCGAAGGTAGAAGAACACAGCAAAGAGGATCACATCCTTGGGATATTGAGCGCCTTTAAAGGAGATCATGAGCTGGCTTTCGGCTGAATTACACCGGCCGCTATTCACTCTCTGTGTTCTTGAGCGTCAATGACAAAAAGTTTGCAACAGATCCTATCTAGGGTCAGGAGCATGGATGTGTCGCAAACTTTTAGAACGGCCCGTGCCAGCGACCTGCCGGACACGCCTATCCTGCGATCTCGACAAATTGCAGAAAGCCCGACGTGGTAGTGCTGGGAAATTGCTGCTTGCGGATCGTGTTGGCGACCTCAATGCCGTCCAGAGTAGCCGAGGCGGATCTGAACGGCTTGAACCCGCACATGTGCCGCACGTGTCGTTTGATGAAACTGTGATCCTACTCGATCATTTTGTTTAGATATTTGGACCTGATCGCTTGTACTTTGGCAGAGCATCCGAACCGCTTCAGGATTCTGTTCACTTCTCGACTGCCGGCTGCATTTGCACCACTCTTGTCTATAACGATTTTGTTTGGGATTCCGTTTGACGACAGTGCTTTGGCAAAGAACCTGGTGGCTTCTGGACGATTTCGCCGCTCAGACAGCGTGAAATCAAGAGTGTTTTCCATTTCGTCGACCGCTCGATAGAGATACATCCACTTCCCGCGCACACGAATATTGGTTTCGTCCATGCGCCATGATCTCTTCCAAGTCACGATAAGAAACCGTGTACCGCAGGTAGAAGTAAACGGCGCACAAAACCGCATCCTTTGGAAAATGATAGTCTTTCAAGGAAATCATGCTGAAACCTGTTGGAGAACAATACGCGGACACCAAAAATCGAAATCTATATGCTCGTTAATCCAGGCCCAAAGTTTGCGACACATCCTTCAGCAATCGTCCACGCAGCAACAGTTATTTACGCGTTATGAGTCCTGAACCTAGCATCTTCAGCTACCGCCATTATTCCTCGACTCATTCTACAGCAATGATAACGTTCAATTAGGATCGCTATGCATGCGCAATTTTTAAAATCAATTTGCTAACGAAAGGGATCGCCATGTCGAATATTGCCGGTAAAGCCTATGCAATGAATGTGGTCACGCCCAGCAATCCAAGAATAACCTGGATCAACCGCTTGCTGTTCATGGCGGCACGCGGAGTTCCATCAAATTTGCTTGGACTGTTAGGGCTGTCACTTATTCACTTCGCCCGCTGGGTAATCATCAAACCCAAGGACTGGCCTGATCTCGGCCAAGGTAAAGAGCAGGTAAAAGACGACTATGTGCTTTTCTGCTCAAACTTCAACGGAACATGGGACCAGTATATCGATGCCTTTTCCGACGGTATCCCGTCAGGTCTTGACCTGTTCTGGTTTTCCTCGATCAAGTACCCCAAGTCGATCCCGATTACGCCGTTCAAGAACTATATCACCTACAACCAGATCGATACCGACTATTACTACAACGCCACGCCCGGCTCTGCCCAACGTGACATCAAGATCAGCCTGCTGATCTATGACCATCTGCGCGACCTTACTGAAAAACACGGCAAATCTTCTCCTGAAGAATTCGCCGATGCCTATCGCGACGCCGCTTATGTTATGCAAAAGGGCCTTGGCGATCCTGGCTTCGGACCCGTCGCGAGCCTCGATACCGAACGTGCGGACGTTAATCGTGAGAAATTCGTCAACAAGGCACAATCCGGCTTTGACACCCTACGCGCTTCAGCCAAAGCTGCTCCAAAGCCACAGGGAGATCGCTAATGCCCGACCTCGATTCCGGCCATATTTTCCTGACCACGCTTGCCCCGATCAAACCCGGTGCCCCAGAGGACGATCCTCAAACCTCTTTCGAGCAACGCGCTCGCATCGCGCTTGCCGAATTGCCCACAGCTCATCAGTCACCGGCCACCGAACATACCAAATTCAACAGCCCCTTTGCCCGTAACACCCGAAACCATCTGGCGCGTATGTTTGTGCTTGGCGATGTGGTCTATAACGGACGCAACACGCAAAATACGTTGGTCGCCCGCCTTAGGCGTAGCCCTCCCCCGATCATTCCCCAGCATGTGGATGAACTGAAAACGCCCTATTTGGTATTCTGCGCCGATGTGGACGCGGTTTTGAAAGATGGCGATCGGCTACCCACCACTCTGAGCGCCGAACAACAACGTGAAGTGCGCGCTTCATATGCAGGCGAGCTCTGGAGAACAATGGAAGAAGAGCTTCGTGCGGTATACTCTAACTGCTACGGCTTCGAACACGTCAATTCGGCAGAGCAGTTCGGGGAATACCTCGACAAATGCCATGTCGAAACTACGATGCCGTTCCATGATTACTACCTGGAGCTGCCAGAATTCCACAATCTGCCACTTACGCAACTGATCATCGGCGCGGTTGCCCCGCTGGCGATCGGTCTGTTCTCGCTAGTGCTCTGGCTCTTCGGTATCGCAACAGTGCCATTCTTGGGTCTTTCCAGCCTTGCCACTGGTCTCTTCGCGATTCTGCTTGGACTTGTTCTTGCAGTGATCTTCATTCGCTACGCCATCCAAAACGGTGAAAAACCCTTAGCCCCGGCCAAGTATGACGATCTACCTTCAGTTCTGAAGGCGCTCTATTTACAACAGAAATTCGCTGACTTCTTTGTCGAAAACCAGGCCAAGTCCGATACAGATCTGTACGCGGCTTTTGGCGACTTCATGTCAGAGCACGAACCTCTGAACACCAGAGTCAAAACGCAAAAACCAGGCGTCATTTCCTCGACCCACCCCGGCAATGTGAATTCTTAAAGACATGAGCACGACATGACACGCAATCTTAATCTCAATGACATTCAGGGGAACGTCATCCGCGCCTATGGCCGCCATTCCTTCCCCTTTGCCCGCTATGTATTTTTTCATTTCCCCAACCCCGCGGCCGGGCGCGCATTCCTAGAAGAAGTTCGCCAAAAGGTCACAACCGCTGTCCGCTGGAATGAAAAAAACCTAAAGCCGACCTGCACCACAAATATCGCCCTTACCTTTCCCGGAATGCTTGCCCTGCAATTGCCCGTGCGCACACTGCAGGCAATGCCAGCCGAATTCATCGAGGGCATGCGCCAGCGGGCGTTTATTCTTGGTGACCGCGACCAGACCAAGGTCGAAGATGCCAAAGACCAAAGTTGGTTAAAGCACTGGGACCCGATCTGGCAGAAAAGCCGCGCCCCTGGCACTTTGGGTTTTGGCGATGACGACGTACATGTGCTGGTCACTCTGAATGTGCAGAGCAAAAGCAAAACCGACCTTGCAACCCCACATCCTGAGCTGGAAGAGCGCACAGATTGGTTGCTCAAGGCCGCCAAAAAATGCGGCGTAACTCACCTGACCGGTGTCGGTGCCGAGGGCGACCAGCCTTATCAGGATGCCTCAGCCGTCTTTGAAGAGATCGGTGGCGCTATCCTTCCCACCCCAAAGGAACATTTTGGTTTCACCGACGGTATTGGCAATCCGGTCTTCGAAGGCCAACTGCGCGCCGAGGACGAAAAATCTGCCGTCATCGGGCGCGGCAAGTTGATGGGAAATGGCTGGGAACCATTGGCCACCGGAGAGTTTATCCTTGGCCATCCAGACGAAAGCCAGGAACTTGCCCCCACCGCCACACCTCCTGAATTCATGCGAAATGGCACGTTCTTCGCCTTTCGAAAATTGCACGAAAATGTCGGTTCTTTCGATGCCGTCGTCGCCGAGGAGGCCGAACAATATGCCAAGGTGATGAACGTTCCCATCGAAGAAGCCAAGGAAACCCTACGCGCCAAAATGTGCGGGCGGTGGTCCGATGGCGTACCGCTCTCGAAGGTGCCCACCTATGACGAATGGGTCGCCTTTGGCGAAAAGATGGGCTTCCGGGGTGAGGGTGTCGACCCGATCGAAGGTTACAAGAAAAACCTCGCCTATATTGCGTCTCCAGAGGCACGGGATTTCCGCTACGGCGATGACATGACGGGCTTCAAATGCCCAGGCGGTGCCCATATGCGCCGCATGAACACCCGCGACTATCTCGACCCGCTGAACAAGGGCGGCATTGACGAAACCACGGGCAAACCTTTCGAAAACCCCGAAGCCACCAGCGCTCTCAACAAACGCCGCCGCATTCTGCGGCGCGGTCTGCCTTATGGGCCACATAATTTTGAACATAAGGACGATGATACCGAACAAGGCGTGATCATGATCATCATGGGGGCCAGCTTGTTCCGGCAGTTCGAGTTCATACAGCAACAGTGGATTCAATACGGGCTCGATTTCCATCAGGGCAACAACACTTGTCCACTTCTTGGAAATCACGACCACCACACACGCCACACGATTCCGTCCGACCCGAGTTCCAACAAACCGCCTTATGTTATGAGTAAGCTCAAAACCTTCGTGGAATGCCGCGGAGGTGACTATTTCTTTGTGCCTTCCATGACCGCGCTGCGAATGATGGCCATGGGCATTGTTGATCCCACCTGATCGGAGCATCAGTGCATGATTACCGCCATTGCCAACATCTTCCTCAGCATCCTTCAACGCCTCGTCTTGTGGGGCGAGGGGCTTCTTTCCTTCGCCTGCCTACTGCCGGGCTGCCTTGGATCGCTTATGTCCGGCGGAATCGGCGTTTACCTACAAAAGCCAGCGTCCCAGCGCCGCGTCTTTGCCGTATTGCGCGCCTTCTGGCCTAATCTCACGTTCAACCGCGTGCTGATGAAATGCTACGAAAACACCGGCACTGCTATTGTCACCCGCCGCGCCGATTGTCTTGATGTGCTGAACCGCAACGAAGATTTTGAAGTCGTTTACGGTTCGCGCATGCGCAAACTGACCGAAGGCGAAAACTTCTTTCTCGGGATGCAGCCGGGTTGGGACTATACCCGCGACACGTCCGCCATGCGCCTTGCCGCGCGGATGAGCGATGTGGCTGAGATCGTGCAACCCCGCGCCGCAGATCTTGCCAACCGTATCATCGCACAATGCAAGGGCAAGATCGACATTGTCCCATCCCTCACGCTCGAAGTGCCTTGGGACATGACTGAAACCTATTTTGGCTGCGGTGCAAAGCCAGCTCAAATGCAGGAATGGACATCCAACCTGTTCTGGTACCTGTTCCAGGACCTTGGAGCCGACGCTGCGGGTGAAGCTCGTGCGCTGGTACAAGCAGATCTCCTGCGTGCCTACCTTGATGCACATATCGCGGAACGCAAGGCCAACCCTACCGAAACTCCGGACATCCTCAATCGTTGCCTTGCGCTGCAATCCTCGGATACGCCGGGGATGAGCGATCTGGGCATCCGCAACAACCTACTCGGCCTTTTGATCGGTGCCATTCCCACCATCTCAAAGGCCAGCTGTCTCGCACTCGATGAGCTACTTAACCGACCCGAAGTGCTCGTCTCAGCCCGACGCGCCGCACGCGCTGACGACGACGCGCTTCTTGCCCAACACATTTGGGAGGCACTACGCTTCAATCCGTTCAACCCAGTGATCTACCGCCGAGCCTTGCACGATACCGAGATCGCACCGTCTACCCTGCGTCGCGCCAAAATCCGCAAAGGCCAGATCGTTTTCGCCGCGAACGCATCAGCCTGTTTTGACCGCCTTGACATACCAGCCCCCAACGAGTTCCGCACTGACCGCCCATGGAAGGATTACATCATCTGGGGTTACGGCATGCACCGCTGCTTTGGTGATACCATCAATCAGGCGGTCATCCCTGCCATCTTGAAACCGCTTCTGATCCAAAAAAACCTGCGCCGTGCGCCCGGCGCTGCCGGACAGATCCAACCAGGTATCGCCGGGTTCCCCGGCCATTTCCATCTAGAATTCGATACCTGAAGGGGGCAACAACATCGAAACCACTACTCGGCTGTTCTCCGGGGTTGACCTTGAGAGTTGGGTTGCCAACGCAGGGTTTTGATTTTCCAGTTTCCGAATTTAGAAAAGGTGGCATGGAAATCCAATTGCTCAGAACCTTTCAGGCGTGGTGATGGGTGTTCTGATCCACACCCCATATTGCGGCCCAACTTTAGAAGGGTGAGAGTGGAGGAACTGATGTCGCGTCAATCATGACTGTTTTCTCTTCTCTATGCTCGGCGGCAAAGCCGGCCACTTTGCGCGCGCGAAGAAGCCTTTCTCGCTTCACATGCCCAAGCTTTGCTGAACGAACTGTCGGCGAGCCCGGAACCCGGCCCCGAATGACCCACCTGCCATCTACCGCTGAACATGATGCGGTTCTCGAATTGCTGAAGGCCGAAATTCATGACGGCATCAAAATGTGGACCCCACTTCAGACAGAGAGGAAGAAATTGCGGCCAAGCCAGACTCACTGTCACTCTTCCGGTGTGGTCTTCCACTCATAGATTTCTGGTGTATCGGCAGACACTCATTACCTAGCATTCCGCCGACGGCCTTGGCGATCGCTCAGGTGGAACGTTGGGTCAACAACGGGACTTCAAAATACCTATGGCTTCATCAAAAGTTTTGATGTTTTCCTCCGCCCGGGCGGTGAGATGCGCGCCCTCGAGCAATGCCAGAGCGGCGCGGGCCTCGGATGCCGGGTTGGTCACGCCCGAGATCGTTTTATCCTTCTGGCCAAGTTCAAAGATCGACTGAATCCGCTGGACCATCATGGCCCTGAAAGCTCGGATTTTTTCGATAACTTCATCAGACAGGCTTTCGCGACTACTGATCAGCGAGACACACAGGCAAAGTGTTTTACCATCGTTGAGTGCATCCCGGTAAAGCTGGACAAGAGCCTGAAGGCGTTCAGATCCAGTTTCATACTTATCCTCAATCTTCTGGCATTCGCGTTCAAGTACAGTGTGATAGCGGTCCATCAACGCTGCTGACAGATTGGCCTTAGTAGGAAAGTGATAGTGAATCGAAGCTTTGCGAATACCAACTGCTTCTGCCAGGTCAGCATAGCTAAACCCGTCAAACCCTCGCGCGCGTGCTGCATGTTCAGCAAAATCCAGTAACGCAGTTTTGGTATCCGACATGCTTTCAAACCTTTTCTTCAGCGATCAGGGCAAACGCGTTTTCCGCTGCTTCCAAGGCACCCTCGATATAGCCTCCGAAATGCGACGCCACCTCGGTTCCGGCGAATATCAGGCGATTTCCCCAAATCTGCGTCAAAGCCTGTGGCAATCCATATGACGGATGTGCGTATAGCGGTAGTTGATCCTCTTCGGTAGAGGTGAAGCGATCATAGGCCCAGTCCTTGATCAGCAGTGTTTCCGGTTTTGCGGCGTTGGGTCCGAACAGGTTGGTCAATTGGTCTTGCACGGCTTGTCGCAAGCGGCCCTGATCCCGGCGGGCGTGAGGTGGTATTCCGATAAAACCAAACAGGGCATACGGGCCGCTTTCGTCAGGCGAAGCATCGTGTATCTCGACCATTGGCCCACGGCGGCTCATGGTATCGCCGGACAAGCCGGCTTCGCGCCAGAATGGTCGGTCATAGATGGCAATAGCCTTTGCCTGGCCTGCCATCCACGTGGGAACGTCCTTCATCGCGGTAAGCGTTTCCCGCGGTAGAGAAGGGGAATAGGTGATCTGGCTGGCCACACGGGGCGGCAGGGCCAATACCACCTTTTTGGCCTGGAATTCCTGCCCCGACTCTGTGTTTGCCGTTATTCCCTTGTGGGTCTGCGCCAGCGACAAAACGGGTGAGGACAAAACCACGCGGGCCTTGGGCAGTTGGGCTGCCAACGCGTCGGTCAGTGCACTCAAACCGCCCTTGAGACGATATGATCCTTCCATAGACGCAAAGCCTCGACCGCGCTCGACGCGTCCTTTTTCATCTTCAAAGCTGAGCGCGCCCATTGAGTATTGTTCGAACCGCGTCAACCCCAACTGGCTGATCAGCGCCGCAATCCGGGGTTGGCCGGGCCAAAACCAGGCGGGTCCTAAATCGAAGTAACTTTTGCCGACCCGTTGGGTTAGAATGCGTCCGCCGGGCCGGTCCCGCGCCTCGACAAGCAAAAAGTCGCGACCCTCTTCGGCCATCCGCACCGCGAGCGACAAGCCCGACAGGCCAGCGCCAATGATCAACGTCTCAGTTTGCATATGTCAAAACCCTTCCGAAGCAGGTCGTAGGTCCAGCTCATGTGTCCAGGTCGATTGCGGCTGATGTGCAAGTTGCCAGTATGTCTCGGCAATCTCGTCGGGTTTGATCATTTTCGCCGGATCGAGACTGTGCAGATCGCGAGAACGAGGTGTATCGATTATACCGTCCAATATCACATGAGCGACATGCACGCCTGCTGGCTGATATTCTCGCGCGAGTGATTGCGTCAGCCCGAGCAAAGCGAACTTGGCGGACGCGAAAGCCGAAAAACGCGGGCCACCCCGCAGCGATGCAGTCGCTCCAGACACGATCAGCGTACCACCGCCGCCACGCACCATGGGTTGCAGCACGCATTGCCCAAGGACCACTAGCGATTGCACCATTGATGTCCAAGCCCGCTGATAATCCTTTAATGTGGTTTCGGGAAAGGGTGCGATCACCAGTTCAGCAGTATTGTGGACCACGATTTTTGGCGGGCCATAGGTCGCTATCAGATCCGCGATGGTTGGGCCGACAGCCTCAGGGTCGCTCAGATCAAGTTCATGAAAAGTGCCGACTGGGTTTTCCGGTCGACTTCGGCCGAGGCCAACGGCGGTCATGCCGCCAGCTTGAAATCGGGAAAGGAGAGACTGGCCGAGGCCAGCCCCAGCACCTGCGACAAGCGCCAGTGGATTAGCGGATTTCATATGCTACACCGCCGGTGGTTGGGCAAAGGGAAGGTGCCCGGTTTTCATCCAGACCTTTGCGCCTTCTGGTCCAGCTACGGCGGAAAGAGCTTCACCCTCGGGTAGGCGCAACCAACCGTTTTTCCCCAAAACGTCACCTCCAGTTGTGATTGAGCCGTCGATGACCAGCAGCTCGATCCCTCCCGTCGCGTCCGAAGCCAAGGTCGCAGCTGGGTCAAGATGGCTGTACGTTACGATCTCGCGGTCGTCCCTGTGCAGGGTTGCGCTTGCGACACCGTTCACTGGTGAAGCCAACTCTTCAGTCATGGTTTTGCGGAATTGGGTGCGATCTTCCATGTTGAACTGCCAGAGTTTGACGAAGATGGTGCATCCGGGTTCCGAGCCTGGTGTGTGTTCCGTGGTCGGAGGATTTCGCACATAGGTGCCGGCGGGATAGTCGCCGTGTTCGTCTTGAAAGACGCCGTCCAAGACTATGAATTCCTCACCGCCTGTATGGGTGTGGGCCGAAAATTTGCTGCCCGGTGCATAACGCACAATGGTGGTGGCGCGGGCGACTTCGCCACCGATCCTGTCCAGCATGCGCCGGTCCACACCCTTCATAGGCGAGGCCTGCCACTCAATTTGGTCGGAGTGAACAACGACACGGGACGTGAAATCCGAGTTGAGTTCCATGGGGAAAGGTCCTTTCGACTTAAATGTCAGGTTTCGCTTAGGCTGCAATAGACGGGCGGGTCGCTATTTTCGCACGCCAAGCCCTGAGGTTGGTCAGGCTTTCGGGAATTTCAACCTTGGCAAAATCGGCGAACGCCAATCCTGCAAAGGCTGTTATGTCAGCCACCGAGAATGTGTCACCGGCCAAGTAGTCGTTTTCGGCCAGAACAGAGTCCAGATACGCCATGGTATTCTCGGCGACCTCTTTCTGCTTATTGCCCCATTCGGCGCATTGATAGGTTTCAAGATCCGGGCCCAAGCCAGGTGTGGCATGGTGAAAATAGGTTCCAACCGCATTCAGTAGACCGTTTTCCGCACGCAGGTTCATCATTGAGATGCGTGCGCGTTCCTGTGCGGTCACACCTGTCAGCGAAGGGCCGTCGAACATTGCATCGATATATTCGGTGATCGCGTTGCACTGAGCAATATGTGATCCGTCTTCCAGTTCCAGGCAGGGCACAGCCGCATCGGGGTTCTTGGCCTTGAATTCGGGCGTGCGATGTTCGCCGCCCATCACATCCACCGGTATGAATTCCACTTTGTCTGAAACGCCTTTTTCGGCCAGCGCGATGCGAATGCGGGCGGGATTCGGGAAACCCTCGACATCATAAATCTTCATTGGAATGCCTCCGTTTGGCTTTGCGATACGTGAGCACTACCTATCAATAGGTAGGTAAATTTACAACTGCATTTTTGAAATTCTTTCCCCGGTACTAAGAAACAGGTTTTTTAGAGTTCTTTAGGGTTCTGATTGCCGCACATTTCGCCTTTCGCAGTGACAACAAGGTCAGGATTTGGAACGGCACGCAGGTACGCAGGGGATACCAACTCTGTCGGACTTCTTGGTTAAAATGGAACGCGAAGTCGAAGATTTGCATCAGGGCGTTCACCCTTGGTTTGTGACTGGTCGGGTTGTGAACATATGGCAGAAGGAATGTAACGGCGCAGCTTAACTGGACAGCCCAATTGATTCACCATACTGATGTAATGTTATTACAAAACTGAGCTTGTGATGTTCATGGCCCATGCCTCAAAAAACCGGTCAGAAAAGGTTGATGACCCGAGCATACCTGTAACGCTGCTAACCGGATTTCTGGGGGCGGGTAAAACAACCTTGCTGAACCAATTGCTGGCCGTTTCAACTTCTGAGCCAACTGCCGTCATTGTGAACGAGTTCGGCGAAGTGGGTCTGGACCATGACCTGATTGAAAAGGTGGACGGCGATGTGATGCTGATGTCGTCAGGTTGTTTGTGTTGTTCAATCCGCGGAGACCTTTCGGACACCTTTGTCAAGTTGCTCGCACGGCGCGACGAAGGCATGCTCAACTTTGGCCGCATTGTGATCGAGACCACTGGTCTCGCAGATCCGGGGCCAATCCTTCAGACGCTGCTTGTCGATCCTTTTCTCGCGCGAAATACGCGAATGGATGGCGTCGTGACGGTGGTGGACGCGGTGAATGGGCCTGCAACATTGGATGCCCAGTTCGAGGCCGTTTCGCAGGTCGCGGTGGCCGATCTGATCGTCCTAACCAAAACGGACCTAGTATCTGAAGCATCTGATAAAGCTGTGACCGAACGGCTGCGCGGTCTCAATCCAACAGCCGACATTGTTCGCCCATCTGATCGTGATTTTGGCCCGAAAAGCTTGCGGAACCTGACGAGCATGCGCGAAAACGCCCGTCAACAGGATGCTATTTCCTGGACGACGCCCAAGGTTGCAAATGATCCTCTGGGCAACCTTTCAGGGCTCATGTCAACCTCAAACACAAAACCTGTGACCACTTCCGAGTTTCGACGCCATGATACAGATATCTCGTCTGTTTCGATTGTTTTGGACGAGGCGTTGCATGATGCAGTCTTTGATAAGTGGTTCGACACTTTGATTGCCTACAAGGGCCGTGATGTCCTGCGTGTGAAAGGTATTTTGTTTCTCGAGGGAATTGAATCGCCGTTTGCTTTCCATGGCGTCCAGCACGTATTTGACCCGCCGGTCCCGTTGAAGAATTGGACCGGCAAAGACCGGCGTACCCGCATCGTTTTGATAGGCCGAAACCTAAACCGGCCTGAAATCCAGCAAAGCCTTGATATGTTGCGCAATGCACGGCCTGCAGATGCTAAGTCTATGACGCAGGGCAGGTGACAGATAATGACCGGCATCAAGCTATAAGCTCATACAGAAAAGCGATTGCCATCTTGTACCAAAAAATGTTGGATTCGCCCTGGACACGTGGCTGGGTAAATTCATCGGGAGTTTTACGTGGAAAACCTTGAACTGCGCACGGCTCTGATCGCAACCTGCCGCGCCATGAACGCGAGCGGAATAAATCAGGGCACGTCTGGGAACGTGTCTGTGCGCGCGGGGGACGGTTTTCTGATTACACCTTCGGGTATGCCTTATGACACGATGACACCGGAAGACATCGTGGACATGGCTTTTGACGGATCTTATCAGGGTCCCAGGCCGTCGTCTGAATGGCGCTTTCATCGGGACATTCTTGAGGCACGAACCGATGCAAATGCCGTGGTGCATTGCCACTCTGTCCACGCGACGGCGCTGGCTTGCCATCACAGAAGTATTCCAAGTTTTCACTATATGACTGCAGTTGCCGGAGGCACCGATATCAAATGTGCGGGCTATGCCACCTTCGGAACGCAAGAGTTATCGGACAAAGCTCTGACCGCGTTAGAGGGGCGTCGTGCCTGTCTGCTTGGGCAACACGGGCAAATCGCAATCGGCAAAAGCCTGAGCGCTGCTTTGTGGCTTGCCACAGAGGTCGAGACACTTTCGCAAATCTACATTAACGCATTGGCTTTGGGGGAACCGCCTGTTTTGTCAGACAAGGAAATGGCGGCTGTGATTGAGAAGATGAACAGTCAAAGCTACTGGCAGTCTTCTGACTGAGACAATCTCAGTCGTTCGGCGCGGTAGCGACTTGCAATTTATCCGGGCCTGCGGGCCAAGGGCGGCAGGCCGTGCCTCAGAGATCGTGCCTGAAAATCTTGTCGCCCAGCGATTTAGTCAAAATATAACGCCATCCATGATTTCCTTAAGATCACGGTTTGAAACACCATAGCGAACCTGGAAGATCCCGCGAGTAGGATCGCACATATTGATAGTGTGCGCCCGAGTTGCGCACACGATACGAACTTGACAGCAGCGGTTTCAAAATGGTCGCATCAGGTATCATTTGCAAAGATAGGAATATCGTTATGAGAATCCTGTATAGCACGACCACAGTTTTTAGCTTCTTCATGTCCGCAACGTCCATTCTCGCGCAGGACGCCGTAGAAGGTGGACAAGTTGGTGAGATGACGATTTCGAAATCCGACATGCGCGCACAGGCAGCGGATTCATTTTCGCCCTATGCCGGGCGGGATTTCCCGACCCGACCGCTTTGGGGTGACACACATCTGCACACCTCACTTTCGCTGGATGCGCGTGCTTTTGGGGTGTTGTTGTCGCCTGCCGACGCGTTTCGTTTTGCCCGCGGCGAAGAAGTGACAACATCGCACGGGTTGCAGGCGAAACTATCCCGTCCGCTTGATTGGCTCGTGGTTTCTGACCATTCCGACGCCATGGGTGCGATGAATGAAATCGTGGCTGGGAACGCCACACTCATGCGTGATCCGACTTTGCGTGATTGGAATGACCGGTTGAATCAGGGCGGCGACGTCGCTTTGGGTGCAACCATGGAAGTTATCGAGACTTTTGCGGGCATATCCGGTGGTGCATTGCCAGAAGCAATAGCGGACCGCCGTTTTGTGCAATCGGTTTGGGATGACTTTACCAAAACCGCTGACGCGTTTGATGATCCCGGCTCTTTCACAGCCTTTATCGGGTATGAATGGACGTCGACCGAGGGCGGTAACAACCTCCACCGCAATGTCATCTATCGCGACGATGCAATTCGAGCCCGCCAAATGCTTCCGTTCACCACAGCAGAAACCTTCAATCCGGAAGACCTGTGGGATTGGATGGAGCGGTACGAAGAAGAGACCGGCGGCCGTGTATTGGCGCTGGCGCACAATGGGAATGTCTCGAACGGTCTGATGTTTCCGGTCGAGACAAATCCAGACACCGGGGAACCGCTGACAGGAGATTATGCGGAACGGCGTGCCAAATGGGAGCCTCTCTATGAGATCACACAGATAAAGGGTGACGGTGAAGCCCATCCGTTTCTGAGTCCCAACGATGAGTTTGCAGATTACGAAACCTGGGACGTCGCGAACCTTGGCCCTGTGCCAAAGGAAGACTGGATGTTGCAGTATGAATATGCGCGCGAAGCGTTCAAGAATGGTTTGAAACTGGAACAGCAGCTTGGGACAAACCCTTACAAATTTGGTGTCGTTGGATCGACTGATAGCCACACTGCATTGGCCACGGCGCAGGAAGACAACTTTTTCGGCAAGCACTCGGGGGTGGAGCCGGAACCGGGCCGCTGGCAACATGTGGTCGGCGAATTTGAAGCGACGCGAATTTTAGGCTGGCAGATGGCGGCGTCGGGTTATGCAGCTGTTTGGGCCCAGGAGAACACGCGGGATTCTATTTTTGACGCAATGGAGCGCAAGGAAGTATACGGCACAACCGGCAGCCGTATTACCGTACGTTTCTTTGGCGGATGGGACTTCGACGCGTCTGATGCTCAATCCCGGCTTCCCGCGAAAATTGGCTATGAAAAAGGCGTGCCAATGGGAGGAGATCTGCAAGCAGCGCCAGACGATGCCTCTGCGCCGTCCTTTCTCGTCGCTGCCCTCAAGGATCCATATTCTGGCAATCTTGATAGAATTCAGATCGTCAAGGGCTGGCTAACGGCTGACGGCGAGACGCAGGAGCAAGTGTTTAACGTCGTTTGGTCTGATGACCGCGTTATCGACGACGCTGGTAAGTTACCATCTGTTGGCAACACCGTAGACGTTGAGACAGGCACGTTCACGAACTCTATCGGAGCGCCGGAATTGATAACCGTCTGGACCGACCCGGAATTTGATCCCGAACAAAAGGCTTTCTACTACGCGCGGGTTCTGGAAATCCCAACGCCAAGATGGACAGTCTATGAGGCAGTCCGGTTTGGCGATGAGATTCCGAATGACGTTCCCACGTCTACGCAGGAACGAGCGTATACTTCCCCGATTTGGTATACTCCGGAGAACTAGGTTAAGGACCCATTGTTCTTCGCCGTACCACATGAGTCTTCGCGTCTAAAACAAGCGGTGCACATGTATGATCTTTTCTGGTTGAGAGACGCGCAAATGACGCGACTCTCAATCTTTTTTCAAGTCCCAGGGTAAGCCCCGCGTGGATGACGGTCGGTGTGACAGCCGAGTACGTCGACGAGAAGGCCGTGATGATCGGCCTCATTTATCTGAATGCCCAACGAAAAGTGCGGCATAGGCAAAGGGCTTTTCACATCTAGCTGAACAAAAATTCAACCCTTTGGGTCAGCGAATGGCGTTTTAACGCCAGTTTGACGCTGCGCTGACGGCCTGTCCCTAGAATCGTGGTCATTGCGAAATCTGTGTGGGATAGGAGATTACGGTGACCAGTGGAGTTGTGCATACGAGTGAGTCCCCAACACGCGTTTTGATGAGGGTTTGCGCCTGCAACAAAAGCGCGCGAAACGTGTCAAAACCCGATTGCTGGTGGATTTTCTCATCGACCCGATACGCAATGCTGCGGATCTCGCGTCTAATGCGTCTTTCCAATAGAACCACTGAATTTTTCCGCGTCCGGCAAGGGTAAACACACGGTAGCTGGCGCAGTCCCTCGCTGGGCTGCTGAGGTTTTTGTGACCAATTCAAAACGCCGTTCGCGCTTTCAAAAGATCCAATTGTGCAGAACTGACGCTGTTAAAAAAGGTATTCCTATGAAACTCACTGAGTTCGAAAAGAAACTGTCAGACCTTATTAATGCAGAAAAATTCGAAGAAGCCGAAGCGCTACTGGCTGAACATGTCAAAGAGCTGGCACCCGAAGATCAAATTCAGCCCTACTCTGCCGCCGTCACATTGAAGGGGTTAGATTTCGAAGATCAGCTGCTTGAAGGCGTTGATCTGATTGGCGTTGTGACGAAATGGGCGCGTCGAATTCGAAACGGACAATACAAAAGGATGATCGCGCAACATCCGAACAAGCTGCGCATCTTGGAAGAGGGGGACAGCTGGCACCAATACCCTGTCTTTCTTCGGGACGTGATCGACAATGTGTCTCGGATTTTTCCGACCTATTCGCTGTCTGCGCCAAGTGATCTTGCATCGAATATGGCGCTGGCATCCGAGCACGTAGATAAAATTCACGAGCTGGATCCGGACATTTTCATGTTGTCGATGGGTGGGAATGATTTGTTGGGCGACGGTCGATTTGTAAAGCTTCTGAAACCATATCAACCCGGATCTACCGCCAAAGCGCTGTTGAACGAAAACGCATTCAACTCGGCACTGAAGACAGTAATGGACAGTTACCGCGACATGGTCGACAGCGCGTTGGCCACAAAGCCTTCGCTTGTCGTATTGGTTCACGGTTACGATAACGCCTTGCCGCAGAACAACGGTAAGTGGTTGGGCAAGCCATTGGATAAAAAAGGTATCCCGCTCGGCATTGGACGTGAAATCGTAGAGCTGATCGTCGGGCGTTTTAATGACGCGCTGGCAGCGTTTGCGTCCGGTTTTGCCGGTAACGTGCGTTATGTCGATGTGCGAACCTCAGTCGGAGGCAACGTTTCCAGTTGGTATGATGAGATTCACCCGCGCAACCCCGGATTCGAGCGTGTTGCAAACAAAGTCTTGTTGGTTCTTGGCAATCTTGGCACGCGGTTATCGATTTCAGGTTTGGCAGGTCATTCTGCCTCAATTCCTGGTTTTGGCACGCCACAGCCGGAAGCCATAGTTAGCAACGCGTTGTATGATCGGCTCAAGCAACAATCTGTGCCACATCCAAAAAATGCCGACGCAGAATTTGCGCTTTGCTCTGAGAACGTGGCCGCTGCTCATGCTGATCTCAAGGAGTTGGAGCAGGAAATACACCTGCCGGACGACCCGGAGCTCGTACGGGCACGGCAGGATTACCGCCTTCCAAACGCAGCCTCCGCGTATGAGCGTGTCATCGGTGACCGAAACCTTGACGAGTTTTATGTTCTTTCACGCGGTGCGCTGATGGGCAACGCCGTTGCACGACTATTTGTACGCTCGCCAGGGTTCGGGTCCAGCTTTGGAACCGGCTTTTTGATTGGCGGCAATCTGCTTTTGACAAACAACCATGTACTGGGCGACCCAAGTCTGGCGCGGAGTTCTCAGGTGACCTTTGGGCATGAGTTCGACATAGATGGCACGCTCAACGAACCGGCGACGTTTCGCATGACAGAGGAAGTCTTCCTGACGTCAGTGTCGCACGATTATACAATTGTGAGTGTTGAGCCGACATCCAGCAATGGCCGCGGCCTTTCAGAGTTCGGCCACATCGAAATGTTGCCCCGGTCCGGCAAGGCCTTGAAACGCGAATACGTCAATATCATTCAACATCCGCGTGGGGACCTGAAGAAAGTTGCGCTGCGGGAAAACCTGGTTCTCGGGCGGCGGCGGCAGTTTCTGTATTATGTCACAGACACTGAACCGGGATCTTCCGGAGCGCCAGTCTTTAATGAAGAATTTCAGTTAGTTGCTCTGCATCACATGGCGGTGCCCGATCCGGCAAATCCAGGCCAGTTCGTGGCCAATCGGGGTATACGTGTCAGCGAAATTCTCAAAGACATCCTGAACAAACGAAATGTAGGCAGCGCCATGGCGGCTGAGGTCGATCAAGTGCTGTTGCAAGCCAGGAACGGATCAGATCCATTGCCTTTGAATGCTCCGGTTTCGGCCGCTTCGATTGGTCCCCTCACGCCAGCGGAACGTATGGATGAAGACGCATGGATGGAGAATATTGATACGACCATCTTTTTGCCCAGCGCCTTTGAGACACAAGTGGCACGACCGAAATTGTCGGCCCATGACGCCTATTGGCCCTCGTCGCCGCGAAACGCTCCGGATACCTGGCATCTTCCGGAAGAGTTTGCGGATCACCCCTTCGAGCTCACCTTGGCGACCCTGAAAGGCTTGGCCGAAATCAACGGGTTTGCGCCAGTGACAGATGGTCATAATAAGCTGATTTTTGGGTTGCGCGGATGCAAGCTTCGTAATGGTGGGTCCCGCCTTGAAGGCGTCACCGAAGCACAGCTTCAACCGATCTCGCCTGATCATGAGAACTTTCGCTGCGTGATCGGCGTCGCGGATGTCGTAACGGGTGTTTTGTCGCTGTACTCGGCCTCGACCGTGCCGCGCAGAACGCAGATGCTCAAATACTATAACCGCGTGAATTTCGGCACATCGAAAGTATTGTGCAATATGCTGCCGACCGGGTGTTACGAATATTGTGTCGGCTCACATTTTTCCACGGTGAATGGCGAGGTAAAATTCGTTTTGCGCCAGGGAAACGGGCCGCTTCCAGTCAATTCCAGCACTGTCACGACATTGCGCACACACAATGACTTGGCCTATGGAACTCAAGACTATTGGGACCGGACCAAACCCGGTGACAATATCCATCCAGCATTCCTGTCAGTCAGCTTTTCGTCGCAAGGATGTCTCACGTTGCCGGGCACCCAACATGGCAGCGGTTCATCCCATACGACCGGGACAGGAGAATGGCGCCGGTTCCGCAAGGCCGCCGGGTTTGATGGGGAACGACACGGGTCACGTTATGATGTGATGTTGCTGACCGGGCACGAGGCAGCAGCCTATTCACTCACCAATCCGGTAGACTGGCCGCGTTTGGCCTGCTTGCGACATGGCTCGCAGGGTGAGGTGGTGGCAAAGCTTCAGCAGCAAATCGATGCGTTAAGCGACGGCAAATTTGGCCCGCGAACCAAAGAACTGCTCGCCAATGCTCAAAATGACACCATTGGCTTTGCAACCGGAACATGGACGCCGGACATGGCGGAATTGATGAATCTTGATTTCTAAGGTTTTGTGCTGTGTTTCAGGGGGCCATTGTGAACATACAATTTGTGATGGGTCGGGTCCCCTGCCTCATGGCTCCTGCGAATGGCCTTGCAGGAAAAGTCAGGACAAGTCTCGGAAAACTTGAAAATCAACGCTCTCATCCCGCCTGAGCAATGAAGTGGGATACTTTCCATCCTCCACGAGTTGGTCAGGTTTGAACCCCTCTTCCTGATTGCTCAACGAAATAACGAGCTTTCGCGCCCGGTCCAAGTTTCCGTGTTTGGCGTTAAGGCCAATTGCATATCGAAGAGAAGGTTTGAAGGTTGGTCTGAAACTCAGCGAACGCTCAAAATGCCGAAGGGCAACTTGTTCCATACCCAGCGCCAAAGCAGACCCGCCTAACAGCGCTTCGGGCAAAAACTCGAGTGTTGAACCGCGTAACAGTTCTCTTGATCTTTGAGAGGACTCATAAGCTAATTCCAACTCGTGATTGTTTAGTTGTGCAGCAGCAAGTGTCCACCAGGCGAAAGGGTTTCCAGGGTTCAATTCGACGGCACGTGCAGCGTGGGACAACGCATCGTGAAATCGACCTTCAAGGTAGTTTAAACTGTTCGAAACTAACGCAAGAACAATTGAGTTGTTGGGCTCTTTCTCGAGCGCTTGGGACGCGAGTTCGCGGCTTTCTTCAAGAATATTTGCATTCCCGTTTTTGTAGCGTTCGAAGAACTGGATAACACGAACCTGCGCTCGCCAGGCAAGGTGCGTGGCGTGGGGATCATTGTCATACGCAGAGGCCAACAGGCGGTCAGCGTCATCCGCGCCCTGTTCGGTCATTGCAAACATACTTGAAATCGCCTTTGAGCTCATCAAAGGAGATCCAGCATTATTGTCGTCGCGACGCTGACTAAATCGATGTCGAATGGTCTCTGTGATTTCGAAAACCATTTGCGACATATCTTTGTTTTGTAACGGATTTTCCAGAAGGGACTTGATGATCCGATGTCCCGACCAGATTTGCAGCCCAAACGGTGCTTCGCGCAGCCTGGCGCGCATGAAAACCCAGCCATTGTCGCTCTGAACAGCGCTCAACGTCAGTTGAAACTCCGGCTCATACTGAGTTTCGGTTTCTGGTCCAATGACATTTGCACCGATAACTTGATGTAGCATTGTAGAGCATTGGTCCGCCGTCACCTCGGTGAACCAATCGGCCAAAGCGTTTGGGCCGGGCAGTGTTTCGATGGCTAAAGTGATTGTAGGTGGCTTCACCGATGGTTCAGGAGCGCTCGCCGGCCGCAATGGAACCACATTTTGATCGACTGAGCGGCTCGACCGTTCCAATGAAAGCCAGTTTTCGAATTCGGGATCACGTATATCAATCCCTTCAGCGAACTCTCCGAAATTGCTGTCATCGATCCGTATTTCGTTAAGTTTCAAAGACACTCTGAGCTTTGTCGAAGTCACAAGCGCTGCTTGAGCGCCAAGCGACTTTTTGCACTGATATACCGCCTGACGAAGACTACCTGCGCCCTGATTTTTGCCCCGGTCACTCCACAATTTGTCTTGCAGCCACACCCTTTCGCGACTTCCATTAGGAGAAGTGAGCAGCAGCAGCAAAAGGCCACAGACCTTCGCCGATCTGGGCGTAAGATCAATGCCTTGGTCGGTCTCTAACCGAAATGGGCCCGTTATATGGGCGACAATACTCACAATGCCACAGCCTCTCGAACTAAATTGCAGCACTCAGAAATCACAGCGCTTAGGATCGGCTACCGTTATTAATGCGTCAAAAATGCCACCGCGCAAGAGCTGCAGCATTGACTCACTCAATTTTGCGCTGACTGTTGTTAAGCTTAGCAGCTCAGGGGGGATTGTTATGACACGTATGACAGGGCCGGGTACCGGGCCTGGAACCGGACCGGGCACGGGCCCCGGAACCGGACCGGGTGCAGGTAGTGCTGGTGACGTTGGTCTGGCAGGCGAGGTTTTTATCAGCAGGCACGCGGGCTCACCTGCGTCCCCGCTTCTGAGCGCCGCGCTAAATACATCTCGTGACGGCTTGATTAACTATTGGACTGGTCGTGGCAGTCCGGTGACTCCGTTCCCGACTGACGCGACTTACTTGGAGCACGTCCGAAACCCAACCAAGGCGATGATCCTCGATAGCGAATTGCGCAGCCGCTTGGCTGTTCTGGGGGCGACCAACGAAGGTGGCGGCTTCACCGATGGCAAAGCCAAACTTGTGTATTTGCATGACGTTGAAGGGACCCCAAAGTCTCAGATGTTGGTCAATATCAAACGACCTAGAGAAGAGTATTTTGAAGATCAGTTGCGTTGGGTCCGTGCATATGCCGACCTGAGGGCCGACCGGATACCAGAAATTCAGGTTCAATTGAGCGATATGCTGTCTTTCTTTGGTGCACATGCATATCTGGACAACGGGCGCCGCAGTAAAACGCTTTTGTATTTGTCCGTTACACTTTCAGTCGCAATCCATGTGGCTGCATTGATGAAGTACAACCTTCGCCAAAAACGCCCAATAGACTATGCTGCTGAAGTTCAGCCAATTATTCAAACCCCTGATCATTCGACTTTTCCGGCCGGTCATTCGATCGAAGCATTTGCGGTGGCCACGGTTTTACATCGTTTCATGAAGCGCTCACTTGCTGGCGACATCGGGAAAGTAAAATTCGGGACAGAGGAAGCCCCATTACCTTTCCTGTTGGCCCATCGGATCGGAGTAAACCGAGTTGTTTCTGGGGTGCATTTCCCAATTGATTGCCGAGCAGGCGCTTATATCGGCGTCATTCTAGGAGAGTTGATCTACAATCTGGGGGCAAGTGCTTGTGAAGACGCGAACGACCCAAAAGCCGAAGCGCCGCGGAAACTCAGAGTTCAGAAATCAAATCCCAGAAGGTATTGGGGCTATTCAGACAGCACGCCGGATTTTCTTCCGAGTGAGTTTTTAGAACTGTCCCAAGAAAAAGATGTGACCGAACTAAAAGGCGGCTTCGCTCCGCTATCCATAGCGCGTCACCTTTGGAATGAAGCAAATCAGGAGTGGTGATATGGGAAAACCCACTTCATCACCTTCCAGCTTGTTGCAGCCTGACTATTCCGACCCCTACGTGGATTGGTGGGCCTTGGCAGAAGGCAGCAGGACACAACGCTCCGACGACTGCACCCGGATCGACATTCAGCCGTTAGAGCGGAACATCTTTGGCTTGCACGATAAGAAAAAGCGCAAAATTGAAGTTCCTTTACCCGAAGGCGCGACCAACACGGATTTCAGTCCCAATGCTTGGGAGTCCTGGGAAGCCAACGCGGAAGATTACCCCCATATACGCACCGATGACGTTATTCTGGGAGTGATTGATACAAGTTTTGCACTGGGCCAGAAACGGCTTCGGTTTGAGAACGGACAGTCGCGGTTGTTGGCGGCCTGGCTGCAAGGCGCAGATGCCCGCAAAAAAGGTGCGCGGCATCTTCCGTTCGGGCGCGAATTTTCAACGGTTCAGATCGAAGCAGAACTTCGCAAACACAGCGGCGGAGACTTGAAGAACCCTTTGAATCAGGAAAGCTTTAACCGTGCGACTGGGGCTGTAGACGCGGATAAGCCAAGTTGGGAAGGCGCCAAAGAACTTCAACTTTCTGCCTCTCATGGTACGCATATTCTTGATGTGGCGGGTGGAATAAACCCAGGCGCGCTGGGCGCGAGTTTGGACGATGGGCGCCCACGTTGCCATTTGGTGGCTATATCCTTGCCACCACTTTTCCTTCACGGTCACGCGGGGAACTTTCTACAATATCATGCAGTTCTGGGTTTGATCCGAATTATTCGCCTCGCTGATGCAATTTCCGCGGCCAAACACAAAGCTAAGTGTCCTGGTTTTGACGCAGATCACCAGTTTCCTGTTGTTGTGAACTTTTCATTCGGTTTTGAAGCCGGGCCGAAAGATGGTTCATTGGAGATGGAACAGGTGATCCGCAACGAAATTCGCAATAGGGCCTGTGATTTTGACGATGACGCGCCGTTGAAGAACCGCAAACGGAAATGTAGGCCACGGAAGGTGAAGACCTTCGTCAACATGCCGGCAGGGAACTCTAACCTGATGCGTGTTTCGGGGCGTGATCTGGTCAAACCGGACGGTCATGAGCCTTTCGAAGTTATTGTGCAGCCCAGCGATCATTCCTCAACCTATGTCGAGTTCTGGTCAGAACCTTTCAACAAGAGTTCTGGTTACTTGGAGCGGCTTGAACTTCAAATCGATCTTCCCGACGGCCGAAAAATTCCAATCGGTCTAAAAAACCCAGGGCGCGGAGCTCCGGAAGTGCGGCAAATAAGTTCGCCGGACAATTCAGCTCAGATCGGGCGGGTCTACTATAATCTGAACCAGTCGCCTTTGCGCGCTAAGGATCAAGTTAGATTGCGTGTTGTTGTTGCCCTTGCGCCGACTTTGGTTTTTTTCCCGATGAAAAACCAACGCCGGAACACAACGGTAAAGCTTGCCCCCGCTGGTCGTTGGAAATTTACTTTCAAAGGGATAAAAAACACTCTGCGATTTGACGCATACATTCAGGCTGATCTGTTTGGCGGTCCGTTGCCGCAAAACGCAAGGCGCGCGTATTTCGACCACAGGCTTTACCGCGACTACCTGGAAAGCGGACATGTGCGTGACAGCTATTCGTATTGCGAACCTGACAAACCGCTTGATAACGGGCCAATCAGCCGGGTGGGAACCCATAACGCGCTCGCTTCAACCCCCTATGTTTCTATGATTGGAGGGTATCGCAACTCTGACGGTCGTCCGGCGACATACTCTGCCACCGGGTATCACGCCCCGCCTGCGTTCAATAGTCAATCGGATGTTGATGTTATTTTCCCGTGCGACGACAGTGACACAAAATCAGGCATCCTGGGGGCCGGGCCTCGGGACGGCGCGGCGCTGGCGATGAACGGAACCAGCGTTGCGACGGCGCTCAGTTCGCGGATGATGATTGATTGCCTGTTGACCGACCCTGACGCTGAACTTGGGCAGCCGTGGCTTCAAACACAAGCGCGCAATTACGCGAATGAGGGTCGTCCCGAACACTACAAGCATGCTGCGCCATTGAAAGCAGGGGCTGGGCATCTGCCATATCCCGCTAGCTATTGCGACGTCGGCGCAGGAGTGGGAATGCGCGCTCGCAGAGGTGGGCGTGGCATTACCAAATTGAATTTCTAGGGTGGGTTGGTTGGAGCATTTGGATGAAGATACCAACAGATATGCCCGACCTCAAAGGCTTCCGTTTTCCACGCGCTTTGATCGCGTATGTGATCTGGGCGTATCATCGGTTTTCTTTTAGTACGGCTGACGTTGAAGACCTGCATGCCGAACGCCGTGTGGCCGCCAGTCGGGAAACCGTTCGGCTTTGGGTGAACCGGTTTGGCCGCCCTTTTGCGAGTTGCATCAAACGTGACCGTCCCGGGCATAGTGACAAGTGGCATCTGGATATGGCAACACGCTTGATCTTCTGGTCCAGAAGCAGCGCAATGCAAAGGCAGCCAGGCGATTTCTACAGCGTTTCAAAAGTGCATATGAAGACCCGCTTGTTGTCATATCGGACAAGTTGCGCGGCTATTTCGAGCCGGTAAAGAGTCTTGCGCCGTCAGCCAAATACCGATCCCACAAAGTGTTGAGCAACCGTGCAGAACAAACGCATCTAACTGGCCGAAAACGACAGAAGATCGTGGGACGGTTCAAGTTACCGTCGCAAGCTCAGAGATTTCTGGCAGCTCAAGATCATAGAAACGCGCAGCGGTCTGACTGAACACTGCCGAGTGCACCTCAGCGGGCACCAGATCGTGGTAAGCCTGCATCAGAGAGGCGTAGTCACCGTAGAGCTTGTCGACCGGGAAGTTTGAACCGAACATGACTCGATTCGCTCCGAACTGGGCAAGGCACTCATCCACAATTGGGCGTACGCTTTCCGCGGTCCATTTGTGGTCGAACATGCCCAGGCCAGACAATTTACATGAGACATGCGGCAGATCAGACAGCGCATGCAGTCTCTGAGCCCAGTCGTTCAGGCCTGCCGCGCTGCGATCATGCGGTGAGCCTGCGTGACACAGCGCGATCCGCGTGTTCGGCGCCCGTGCTAGAATTCGAGCGGTTTTTTCGATCAGTTCAGGGATGAGTTGCAGATCAAAGCTGAGACCCCGCCGCCCTGCTTCCTGCAAGCCGATCAGAAAACGTGGGTCGTCGAGTAGGGTATTGGTGCCTGTCTGCGCGTCCTCTCCGGGTGCGCGGCCAACGATCTGGCGCACGCCGCGAACAGTCGGGAGGGTCTGAAACCTGTCGAGTTGGGCGGGCAGGTCGGTTGAGGTCAGGTCACAAAACACAACCTGCGCCATCGGCCAATCTGGATTGGCATCGGCAACGGATTGGACCCACCGAGCTTCGTCCAGACCGTTTTCGGCCCCAACTTGAATATGGACCGAAGCGCGGACACTGCTGGGTGCGGCCTCGGACCGGAATTCATCTAGCAGGTAGTCCCGCTGGATTGGCGTCGGGTCGCCAAAGAACCTATCCACACCGCGCGCCATCAGCCAAGGGTAGTGCACTGTCTCAAGGTCCCATAGGTGGTGATGCGCGTCGACACAGCCAATCATGTCCGTGGTACCTTCGCCATACGGGCCAGAATATCGACCCCCTGTTGTTTCCAGAAATGCAGCAGGTCGATGAAAATCCAATTCTCGGCCAGTTTGTCACCGTCGCGTCGATATATGTCGATAACTCGGAATTCACCGGCCTTGTCGGTGGCGGGCATGCCCATGAACCCGCCGGTGGGTCGCGCCGTGAAATTCGGCCAGCCGAAAAAACCACCATAGTGACCCTCAGCCATGCGGCAGATATGTTTGGTCTTTGAGCGGTCCGTGAAGGATGCGCGAAACGGGCCCGAGTGCTGCTTTGCATAGCGCTCGATCGTATAAGTCGCACCGATCCCGGCAGGACCCCACCAGATCATGTCTTCGCACCATGTCTGGTGCAATTCGTCCACAAGGCTCAGGCCGCTGTTCCATTGGCCCAGATCGGAAATCATGGCATTAATCGTGCCGAGCGTTTTCTTGCCCTCTTCGGCGGGCTGCGGGCCAAACATCAGCCCGTCATGCGTCATCGGTCCGGGTTGAACAAGATGGGCTGCGGTCTGTGGTGGGAAGGGCTGAAGCCCGGCCTGCATCATGAGGTGAGGGATGTCGAAATACATCGCCGTCTCGCTGATTTTGCCATTATCTACCTTGTTGAATTCGCAGTAGCGCAGAAACGCCATCTTGCCTGTTGGGGCGATACCCAGCCACTCATTGTTAAAAAGGCCCATGAGGTGACCCATCGACACGACCCAGATAGAGCTGAACCCGTCGATCTCGTTTTTACCGGCCATGAACACGTCCATCCGACGTTGCAGGTGCTCTAGGCTGTGCTTCAGAGGGTGCCAGAATTTCTGGGCCACATCTTCAGAGCCGTGCAGTTCATCAAACGGATGGAATCCGCGCCACAGGTAGTCTTTCGCGCAGTAGTTAGACATCGTGTCAGTGACATCCGCTTCATCTGCGTTGCCTAGCGCCTCGTAGTACTCAAGAACGATCGTTTTTTCGGCATCGTAAGACATTATCAATTTCTTTCAGTGCTTTAACTGTTGCAACAGAACAGTTTATGGGGGGCAAATTCGCTTTTGCATGCGCATGCAAAAAAAGCTTGCCAGATGTTTCTTTTGTTGTCTATGCTTTTTGCAAACGTATGCATTACGACCCGCAGGGAGGGACTCAATGGCCGAGATTCAACTTCGCAACGTTGGCAAGCGTTGGGGTTCGTTTGTCGGGGTCGACAATTTCGATCTAACGATTTCCGACAAAGAGTTTCTGGTTCTTCTCGGCCCATCAGGCTGTGGCAAAACGACGACCATGCGCATGATCGCCGGACTAGAGGACGCCAGTGAAGGTGACATTCTGATTGACGGTACCCGGGTCAACGATATGGAGCCCAAGGATCGTGACGTCGCGATGGTGTTCCAGTCGTACGCTCTGTATCCGAACATGAACGTCTACGAAAATATCCGGTTCCCGCTGAAAGTCCGCGGCATCGACCCGTCTACGCATGACGAAAAAGTGCGTCGCGCATCCGCCATGGTCGAACTGGACGACTTCCTGCATCGCAAGCCAGCAGAATTGTCGGGAGGTCAGCGCCAGCGTGTTGCGCTTGCCCGTGCCATTGTTCGCGAACCCAATGTGTTCCTAATGGACGAACCGCTGTCCAACCTTGATGCCAAGCTACGCGTGTCCACTCGGGCACAGATCAAAAACCTAAGCCACGAATTGGCGGTGACCACAATTTACGTCACCCACGACCAGATCGAAGCGATGACGCTTGCCGATCGCGTGGTTGTCATGAAACAAGGCGTCGTGCAGCAAGTGGGTAGCCCGACCGAAATTTACGACACCCCGGCCAATACCTTTGTGGCCAGTTTTATCGGCAACCCGGCCATGAACCTGATGGAAGGCCAAGTCCGCAACGGCACGTTTCTAGCCGACCACGTGGAAATCGCGAATATCAACGCACCTGACGGTCCTCTTACGCTCGGCTTCCGTGCGGAAGACGCCACGCTTGCCGAAGACGGGCGGGGGCAAATCAATGCTCCGATCTATACCCAGGAGTTGCTGGGCGACGCGACGATGATCTCGGTCCGCGTTGGTGGAGCGCTGGTGTCCGTGAAGGCCAACAAGAATTTTCGGGCTGAAATTGACGACATGGTGTCGATCTCGGTGCCGGTCGAAATCTGTCATCTGTTTGACGGCCAAACCGGCGAACGGATCTGAAAGTAGCCCCGCAAATCACCGGGGATCAGCCCCGGGGCCCGAACTTTGTGCGCGACAGGGGCGCGCACGACACTTCAGAGAAACAGGGAGATGAGATGTTTCTGAGAAAGCTAGCTACCGTAACCACTTTCGTCGGATTGATGGGTTCGGCTGCGTATGCGGCGAACTGCGGTCCCGAAGGTCAATCCATCCGAATTCTGGCCAGTGACTTCCCGGCCATCCACGCCGTTGCAGGCACCGCCGAGGAAAATTGCGCAGGTGGCGCGTCTGAGTTTTCGACAAACCACACAACCGAGGCGCGCCAGATCATGAACGCGGCCCTGACGCCGAACCCGTCTGAATACACATCGGTTATTCTGGCCAACTCGACGCTGACTCAGCTGATGAATGACGGCCTTGTGCGTCCGCTGAATGATCTGGTTGAAAAATACGGCGAAAACATCTCGCCGAACTTGCTGATCACCATCGATGGCAATGTCATGGCTGTGGCCTTTATGGCCAACTCGCAGCATCTGTTCTCGCGGACCGACATTCTCGAGCAGGCCGGCTTTGAGGGTATTCCAGCGACTTATGAGGAAGTCCTTGAGGCCGCCGAGATGATCCGTGCCGCCGGTATCATGGAACATCCGATCGTGATGAACCTGAGCGCCGGTGACGGTGGCTGGAACCTCGCCGAGGTGTTCAACATGATCTACCTTGGCCATGGTGGAGAGTTCTTTGAACCGGGCACTGCCGAGCCTGCGATCAACAACGAAAAAGGTCTGGCTACGCTTGAAGTTATGAAGGCGCTTGCTGGATATGCGCATCCCGACCACCTGACCCATGCCTCGAACGAAACCCAAGGCCTGTGGGAAGCTGGTCAGGCCGCACTTGGTGTCATGTGGGGCTCGCGCGGTGCGCCGATCCTGGATGACGAGGGTTCCTCGGAAGAAGTGACGTCGAACACGGTTCTGTCCGCGGCGCCGACCGTTGGCGGTGGTTCGATCCCGGCTGCAACGCTGTGGTGGGACGGAATCTCGATCGCGTCCAACGTATCAGACGAAGAAGCTGAAGCCACCTTTGCGGCATTGGTCAGCGCTCTGACACCGGAGATGGTGGCGGCAAACAACGATGATGCCGTCTGGCTGCTGAATGGCTATCAGCCTGGCCCAGCCGCTGCTGGTGTTTCGGCGACGGCGCAGGGCGGTGCCAAACCGTATCCGATGATCCCGCAGATCGGCATTCTGCATGCCGCGCTTGGCAAGGAATTGTCTGACTTCCTGAAGGGCGACGAGTCCGCTGAACAGGCGCTCGCTGATGTTGAGGCGTCTTACCGGACGTCCGCCAAAGAGGCTGGCTTCCTCCAGTAAATCTCCCCGACTTGAGGGGGCTGTCGCGGCCCCCTCTCTTTCTCGAATTTGAATCGGGACGCATGTCATGAAACACCGCACCTTCTTCTGGTTTGTTCTGCCGACATTGTCAGCGATGATTTTGTTCATCGCGCTGCCGATCGTGTCGGTGTTTATCCAGTCGCTTTTTGTCGAACACGAACAGGTTCTGGTCGTCTCGGAAAGTTGCGGTCCGTTTGGTTGCAACCCGACAACGACAGTCGATATCGAAGCGACCGAGAAGCTGCGGGAAGAACAACCGCTGGGCCGTTTCAACGGTCTGGGCACGTATTTCGACAGGTCACACCTGGCCCTCGCCGACATTGGGGAGGCATGGGCAACTTCAGAAAGCCTGGGTGAGTTCTGGTCGAAGGTTTACAACCTGCCATTTTACAACGCTCTGACCTTCACGCTGGCCTATACCTTCATTGTGACGCCTCTGGTCTTGGTGTTGGGTCTGGCGATTGCGGTTGGGGTCAACAACCTGCCACGCGCGTTGAAGGGCCTTGCGATCTTCATTTCCCTTTTGCCATTCCTCGTAACCCCACTGGTTGGTTCCTTGATCCTGTTCTGGATGGTCGACGGTGACGGGGTGATCGGAGCAACAATTCAACGGCTTTTCAATGATCCAACCCTAAGCCTGAAGGCGTCCACGCCGCTGATGTGGATCATGTTGATGGTTTACGGTGTCTGGCACACCCTGCCGTTCAGCTTCATTACATTCTATGCCGGGCTTCAGACCGTGCCCGAAGACACGATGGAAGCCGCGCAGATCGACGGTGCCAGCAAATGGCAAAGCATGATCCATGTGGTCGTGCCGCATCTGATGCCGTTGGTTTCGTTTGTGACCCTTATGATGATCATGGACAACTTGCGTGTCTTTGAACCCATCGTCAGCTTCAAAGCCGAGGCCCATGCGCGCTCGCTGAGCTGGATTATCTTCAACGACCTGCGCGAAAGTGGCAATCCGCTTTATGCCTCGGCTGGAGCGACCTCGCTGATCACCATCATCATCGTTGTCATTCTGATGATGCCGGTACTGGTGCGCACTTGGCGCGACTTCACCCGTAAATCTCACTGAGGACACGACATGGCGACCAAAGCACAATCCCGCATGACCCCGCTAAAGCTGTTCTCTTTTGGCTTTGTGGCCCTTTGGCTGATCATTGCTGCGTTTCCCTTTTTCTGGACCTTTTGGGGCAGCTTCAAGGTGCAAGCTGACTTCCTGTCCAAGGCCGATTGGATGAATGCACTGCGCGGCACTAACACGATCGAGCAAACCGGCAGCGCATTTACCGGTGCGGGTTACTATGGCGCGTGGATTGAAGAAGACTTCTGGTTCAACTTCAAGAACACCGGCATCGTGGTGTTTTTCACAGTAGTCATCTCGCTAACCTTCGGAACATTGGGCGGTTACGCGTTGGCCCGTTCCGGCTTTCGCTATGCATTCTGGATCCTTATGGCCGCGCTGGTGTTCCGCGCTATGCCGCACATCACGCTGGTCTCTGGTTACCTGCTGTGGTTCTTCGAGTGGAACGTCTGGGGCATTCTGCCAACGACCATCATTGTGCTTGTGGCAATCAATCAGCCTTTCACGCTGTGGATGCTGCATTCATTCTTCAAGAACATCCCGAAAGACATGGACGAAAGTGCCATGGTCGATGGCTGCACCCGGTTCCAGGCCTTCCGGCACGTGATCGTCCCGGTCATGTGGCCCGGCGTGATCACCACTGGCCTGTTCAGTTTCCTGCTGGCCTATAACGACTTTACCGTCGCGGTGATGCTGCTGAGCGAAGAGAATGAAACCATCATACCTGCGATCAACAGTTTCATGGGCACCACTCAGGTTGAAGGCAAGGTCATGTATGCGGTCGCCGCCGTGGTTTCGGCGACTGCCCCGCTGTTCGTCCTGATCCTGTTCTTCCAGCGCCAGATCGTCAGCGGTTTGACCGCCGGAGCCGTAAAGGGCTGATCATGGAGACGATTCACGATCAGAACAAGGTCCTCTTACAGCCATTGCGGGCTGCGTTTAGGGCCGGCGATCCGCAAAGGATGCAGCAGGAAATCCTGCGGATTTTCGCGCCTAACGCGAGGATCCGACTTGGCTACCCGTTCAACGAAATAACAGGCCCTCAGGAACTGTGGAGCCGTGTTTATCGCCCGCTTCTGGTTGCTATGCCCGATCTGGAACGCCGAGATTTCATTGTCATGGCAGGCCCGCGTTGGGGTGGCTCCGCCGGTGGTAGCTGGGTCGGCTTGGGCGGTAACTTTGTTGGCACGTTGCACGCGAAATGGCTGGGTATCCCAGCGACTGGCCAGCCTGTTTTCATGCGCTACCACGAATATCTGCGCGTCGAAGACGGGCAAGTCGTCGAGATGGAAGGTCTATGGGACATTCCTCAAGTTATGCTTCAGGCTGGCGTTTGGCCCATGGCTCCACAGTTGGGTGTCGAATGGATGTGCCCCGGACCGGCGGATGGGCAGGGCGTGGTGACTGCGCCAAATGACAAGGCGATGACTGATGCGTCAGTACACCTCGTTTGGGACATGCTGCATGACCTGAAGCAAGGCGATGCGACGTCCCCGGGTCGTGGTCTTGGTGGGTATTGGAGCGACAATGCCTATTGGTTTGGCCCAACCGGGTTGGGCACAGCACGCGGTCACGCAGGAATTCGGAACAGAATCTTTAGAGGCTTTCGGCAGGGACTGTCAGACAATACGCGCCATTTAGAAGATGGGGTGTTTTTCGGTGACCGCAATCTGGTGGCCTTCACCGGTTGGCCATCTGGCACCGCCACTCACTCCGGAGACGGGTTCCTCGGGCTTGCCCCGACGGGTCGTCGGGTCACGCCATGCAGTCTGGATTTCTGGCGCATCGAGAATGATCTGGTTCAAGAATGTTGGGTCATGGTCGATATGATTGATCTTTACCGACAGCTGGGTGTGGACGTGTTCGCCCGTATGGCCGCCCTAAGCGATATGAAGGAAGCGGCATGAGCTCGGTTGCAAGAAATAGTTTTGTTGCGCGTCACCCAGCGCTCAACCGGATGCCGAGGGATTTTTTGTCGGCGCGCTAACCGCGCGGTTCACATCAGAAGATTCCTCACGCACCTAAAAAGGAAGAGACACATGAAGTGCTCCCGCCCCGAACAGGCCGTGCTGACCAAAGACACGGACATGAGCAAAACCGACGAGACCCGCGCCGTGATCGAGGGGATGGTCGATGGTTTGAACGACCACCGCATCGACGATATAGGCGAGTTCTTTTCGGAAGGGTTCCGCTGGCTGGGCAACCAGGGCTGCGGCACCAAAACCGGGTTGAAAGAGTTTCAGGAAAACTGGCAACGCCCGTTTCAGGCGGCGTTCTCAGACAAGACCTGCATCGACGAGGCCCGGCTTTACATGGGCGAATGGGCTGCGGCCTTCGGCCGACAGGAGGCGACGCATTCGGGCGAATTTCTGGGCATCGCCCCGACCGGCAAGCGGGTCGAAATCCGATACATGGATTTCTGGAAAGTCGTCGACGGCAAAATCGTCGACAACTGGGTGAACGTCGATTTTGCCCATGTCGCCGCACAGCTTGGCGTTGATCTGTTCAATGGTGAAGGCTGGGAAACATTTGACCGGGGAGAGAAAACTCCGCCCCGCCCCGACAATTGAGGATTAGGACAATGGCAATCGAATATCTGAAACGCGGCAAACCCGAGGCCGACCGGGCCGAAGACGATGCCAAGACCCGTACCGTCGTCGAGGCGACGCTGAAAGATATCGAAATCCGCGGTGACATCGCAGTGCGCGAGTTGTCGGAGAAATTCGACAACTACTCGCCTGAGAGTTTCCGCCTGAGCCAACGGCAGATCGACGACCTGATCGCGTCGTTGACTGAACGCGAGCTGGCCGACATCAAGTTCGCTCAGAAGCAGGTGATTAACTTCGCTCAGGCGCAACGCGACTCGATGTTGGATATCGAGCTTGAAACTCTGCCCGGTGTGATCCTGGGTCACAAGAATATCCCGGTGCAGTCCGTGGGCTGCTACGTGCCGGGCGGCAAGTTCCCGATGGTTGCCTCGGCGCATATGTCAGTGGCAACGGCGAAGGTTGCGGGCGTTCCCAGGATTATCGCATGCACACCACCTTTTCAGGGTAAACCAAACGCGGCGGTGATCGCGGCCATGCATCTGGGCGGCGCGCATGAAATCTATGTCATGGGCGGTATTCAGGCGATTGGCGCAATGGCGATAGGGACCCAGACCATCGACCCTGTTCACATGCTGGTGGGACCAGGTAATGCCTTTGTGGCCGAAGCCAAGCGCCAGTTGTTTGGCCGCGTCGGCATTGACCTTTTCGCGGGTCCGACAGAGACAATGGTCATCGCCGATGAAACCGCAGCCGATGCCGAGCTCTGTGCGACTGATCTGCTTGGACAGGCCGAACATGGTTATAACAGCCCATGTGTCCTGATCACCAACTCGCGCAAGCTGGCTGAGGAAACACTCGTCGAAATCGACCGTATCCTCGGTATCCTACCCACCGCCAGCACAGCCAAAGTCAGTTGGGAGGAATATGGCGAGATCATCGTCTGCGATACCTATGAGGAAATGCTGCAATTGGCGGATGACATCGCGTCCGAGCACGTTCAGGTGATGACAGACCGCGACGATTGGTTCCTGGAAAACATGACCTGCTACGGCGCGTTGTTCCTTGGGCCACGCACCAACGTGGCCAACGGCGACAAGGTGATCGGCACCAACCACACCCTGCCAACCAAAAAAGCCGGTCGCTATACAGGTGGGCTCTGGGTCGGCAAGTTCATGAAAACGCACAGCTATCAGAAAGTCATCACTGACGAGGCTGCGGCGATGATCGGCGAATACGGCTCGCGCCTGTGTATGCTGGAGGGCTTTGTTGGCCATGCCGAGCAATGCAACATCCGAGTTCGCCGTTATGGGGGCATTAACGTGCCCTACGGTGAAGGCGCGGCTTATCGCGAGGCCGCCGAGGCGTCTTCGTGACCGCCAGGTAACCGCCACAGAACATGCGCCCGGGATCGACCAGGCGTTACGGATTTTGAAAGAGAAGCAGATAACACAATGCGAGATGTCGCAATGGACACACATTCTACTCACAAGGCTCTGATCGCGCCCTTGCGCGAAGCCATGTACAACTTTGACGAAACCGGCGTTCGGGCCGCTTTGGGCGCTGTGGTTGCGCCTGACGCCGTCATCCACATGCCGCATCCGTTCGGTGACCTGACCGGCCCGCAGGAGCTCTACGATACCTGCTATGCGCCGCTGCTGACATCCATGCCTGATCTGGAACGTCGCGACTGGATCGTGATGGGTGGACCCACGGAACATGGCAATGATTGGATCGGCTGTGGTGGCCACTACGTTGGTACTTTCGTTGCCCCCTGGCTGGACATCCCACCGACCGGGCACCTGACCCATATGCGGTTCCACGAATTCTACCGCTTCGAAAATGGCAAGGTTGTCGAGATCCAGACGCTTTGGGACATTCCCGAAGTGATGATGCAGGCGAAGGCCTGGCCGATGGCCCCATCACTGGGATTGGAGTTCTGCATTCCCGGCCCGGTGACACTGGACGGGATCGTGCCCGGACCGTGGGATGAGGCGACATCACAGGCCTCGTGCAACCATATCGTCGACATGCTGAACCACCTGAAGAAACACCCCAGTCAGGGTGGGCCCGAAGTAATGGAGATGGAAAAGTTCTGGCACCCGCGCATGAACTGGTATGGCCCTGCCGGGATCGGAACCGGGCGCGGCATCTCGGGCTTCCGCAACTGGCACCAGATACCCTTTCTGAACGGCATGCCCGACCGCGGTAAATTCGTTGATGAAATCACCTATCACTTCTTTGGCGATGGCGACTATGCAGCTGTGACCGGCTGGCCCGACATGATCCAGACTGTCACCCACGATGGCTGGATGGGCATTGCACCCTCTGGCAAGCGGATCACCATGCGTAGCCTTGATTTCTGGCGGCTCGAAGGTGGTTTGATCCGCGAGAACTGGGTCATGGTCGATCTGCTGGACGCATACCGCCAACTGGGCGTAGATGTCTTTGCCCGCCTGCGTGAGTTCAACAAGGCACGCGTTCCGGGCACAATTGCGTTCCCGGTCGGCGAGGTCTGATATGCCCCAATTCCCCAGCACTCCCAGTTTCAAACTACGCGGCAAGCGCGCGCTGGTTGCCGGAGCCTCGTCCGGCATCGGCATGGCCTGCGCTGTGGCGCTGGCGGAACATGGTGCTGAGGTCACTCTGGCGGCGCGCCGTACTGGCGCGCTGCAGCAAATTGCAAAGGACATGTCGGCTCGGGGGTGGTTGGCAGAGGTTCTGGAACTGGATGTGTCGGACGTGGCAGCAACTTCTGAAGCCGTGGCGCAGAGCGGGCCCTTTGATATTCTGCTGAACTCGGCCGGGCTTGCCCGCCATAGCAAGGCCGTGGACACGCAGCCGGAAGATTTTGATGCCGTGATGGGCGTCAATGTCAAAGGTGCCTATTTCCTGACCCAGGCCGTCGCCAAGGGCCTGCTCGATGCTGGCCGCTCCGGTTCGTTGATCAATATCTCCAGTCAGATGGGCCATGTCGGCGGCCGCGAACGCGCCGTTTACTGCGCGTCGAAATTCGCCGTTGAAGGGTTCTCCAAGGCGATGGCGTTAGAGTTCGGGCCCGCGAAAATCCGGGTCAACACGATCTGCCCAACTTTTATCCTGACGGACCTGACGCGCGCGACCTTCGATGACCCGGACAAACGCGCCTGGATTTTGGACAAGATCAAACTGGGTCGCCCCGGTGAAATCGAAGACATCATGGGGGCTGTGGTCTATCTCGCTTCAGACGCCTCAGCGCTTGTGACCGGGACTGCGATGATGATTGACGGTGGGTGGACAGCAGACTGATGCCTGGGCAAAAGATCACATCCTTGGACGTTGCCCGTTTGGCTGGGGTCAGTCAATCTGCGGTCAGCCGGGTGTTTACGCCCGGCGCATCCGCGTCGAAGAAAACAGCTGAGAAAGTGCGCAAGGCGGCGGACGAGCTGGGGTACCGACCCAACGTACTGGCCCGCGCAGTTGTTTCTGGAAAAAGCCGGATCATTGGTTTGGTCGTGGCGTATCTGAACAACCAGTTCTACCCCGAAGCCCTGGAAAAGCTGACGAACGCGCTGCAGGAACGTGGCTATCACGTGCTGGTCTTTATGGCATCGAACTCGGCGCAGAACATCGACAAGGTGGTCGAGGAAATCCTTGATTTCCAAGTGGATGGGATCATTGCCGCGTCGGTTGCATTGTCGTCTGATCTGTCTGATCGGTGTCAGGCAGCCGGTATTCCGGTGGTGCTGTTCAACCGGGCTCAGGACGATCCGGGGATGTCAGCGGTTTCGTCTGACAATATTGCCGGAGGCCGTAAGGTGGCTGATTTTCTTCTGGCAGGCGGTCATAAGAAAATCGGGTACATTGCGGGCTGGGAAGGGGCCTCGACCCAACGGGACCGCGAAGCAGGATTTTTAGCTGCGTTGAACAAAGCGGGCGTCGCGTTGTACGCGCGCGGGGTTGGTGACTTTTCCAGCGAAAAGTCGCGCGAGGCGACCCTCGAGATGTTTGCCTCTGATCCGCCTGACGCCGTGTTTGTCGCCAATGATCATATGGCGATTGCGGTAATGGATACTCTGAGGTTTGAGTTGGGGCTGCACGTGCCCAATGATGTTTCTGTCGTTGGATATGATGACGTGGCCGTGGCTGCATGGCCCACCTATGACCTGACCACTGTGAGGCAACCCGCCAACCGTATGGTCGCCGAAACCGTGGACATTTTACTGAGCAAAATCGAAGGCCCGGACGTCGGTCCGCGCCGGTTAGAGATTGACGGACCGCTAATTGTTCGCGGCTCTGCCCGCATACCTGAAGGATGGAAGACATGAAGGGATTTGATCCCAAATTCAAAGATTTTCCCGACTATATCATCGGCATCACCAAAGAGATTTGGGAAGATCGCGGCATTGCCACTTTGCACCACTATTATGCGCCGGACATTGTGGTGCGTTCGCCCGCTTCGGTTGTGGTTGGCAATCAAGGGGTTATCGCCGCCACGATGGCGACCCTTGCCGAGTTTCCGGATCGTACATTGCTCGGCGAGGATGTGATCTGGTCGGGCACACCGGAAGAGGGCATGCTGTCGTCGCACCGGCTGCTGTCCACGGCAACACATTTGGGCGACGGCGTTTATGGCAATGCAACCGCTAAAAAGCTGGTTTATCGCATTCTCGCCGACTGCCACGCTATCAACAACCAGATCAACGACGAATGGCTGATCCGCGACCAGAGCGCGATCGTCCAGCAGATGGGTTGGGATCCCAAGGAATATGCCCGCGACCTGATCGCACGCGAAGGCGGACCCGACGCCTGTGTTCAGCCCTACACGCCCGCAAACGATCAGCCCGGTCCTTATAAAGGCCATGGCAACGATAATGAGTGGGGCCAGAAATACTCTGAGATCCTGACCCGGATCATGAATGCCGATATGGGTGTAATCCAGGCAGAGTATGATCGCGCGGTCCTTTCGGAATATCCCGGCGGTACCACGGGGCATAGTTGGGGGCCAGTGGATCGGTTCTGGATGGGCCTGCGCGCCTCTTTCCCAAATGCAGAATTCAAAGTTCAGCACCAGATTGGCCGCGACGATCCGATGATGCCGCCGCGTGCCGCGATCCGTTGGACGCTGCACGGCAAGCATGACGGTTGGGGCGTCTTTGGTGTGCCGACCGGGGCCGAGGTTTTTGTGCTGGGTATCAGCCAGGCCGAGTTCGGTCCCTGGGGTTTGCGCAAGGAATATACCCTGTTTGACGAAACCTCGATCTGGAAACAGATTCTGCTGAAAACCGGCGATCTCTAGAATGCCGCACCGTATCTCAAATCTGGATACCGGGCAGGCGTTACGGCGGTTCCACGCCCATCGCGCCAGCCTGCGCGCCCGGCGGCTGAACAATCGCCCGCCGGGAGGTTTGGTTTGATCCGATCAAACGCAAATCAAAAGGAAAAAAGATATGAGTACAATTCAAAGCCGCATCGTCCGTTATGGCGAGCTGAAACCTTGTAAGACCGCGTTCATCGATGCGCACACGCCAGGCTCGGACCAGAAAGAGAATTTTACCATCATCGGCGGCGGCGTCAGCGAAAGCCCCGATCAGCATGTCCACATCACCGACAAGATCGGGTTCAACATCGGTGCAGCGGGACAACCTCCGAAATGCCGCAACTCGCTGCACAGCCACACCACAGCCGAGGTCTTCTTTGTTGCGAAAGGCCGCTGGCGGTTCTTCTGGGGTCGATACGGGACCGCAGGAGAGTTTATCGCCGAGGAAGGCGATATCTTCAACATCCCGACCGGCATCTTCCGTGGGTTCGAGAATGTCGGCCAGGACTATGGCATGATCATGTCGATGCTGGGCGGCGATGACGCAGGTGGCGGTGTGACCTGGGCTCCGCAAGTTATTCAGGACGCGCAGGCCCATGGCTTGGTTCTAGGCAATAACGGGGTGCTCTATGACAGCAAAAAGGGCGAGGAGTTGCCGCACAACGTGCAGCCCATGCCCTTGTTAACCGAGGAAGAGATTAAAGCGTACCCCGAGGTTCCCGTTGATGCGGTGATCGGCAAATATGTCGCCCGGTACTGGGACTTGATGGCGTTGGCGGCGGACAAGCCGGCGGTCGTGATTGGCGAAAATGGTCTGATCAAGGACAAGCCCGGCTTCGAGGTGGATTTCCTGACACGCGGTTCCGCCGTTGGTAAACAGGTCATGGCGAATAAACCTGTGGTTCTGATGCCGGCCAGCGGTCATTGGCGCATCAAAATCAATGAGGTCGAAACCACCCTGTCCAACGGTGATACCGCGCTGGTTCTGCCCGGTGAAAGCTACAGCGCCGAGCCGTCGATGACCGGCGAAGCGGGTCTGTACCGTATCACTGCCACCGACGATCCGGCTGGCGCAACCTGGACAGGGGCATAACGCCAAAATTGCGTCTCCCGAAATAAATCGGGACATGCTCAGCACATCCTGCGCCCGGTTTCCGGCCCGGCGCAGGAACAAGATTTGAAGGGAGATGAATACATGACCCGCATTTCAACCACCCATGTGGGAAGCCTGCCGCGCAGTCAGGAGGTTGTTGACTTCATCTTCGCACGCGAGCGGGAGGAACCGTTCAATCAAGCCGCATTCGATGCCTGTATGACCGCCGCAGTGTCTGAGACAGTGCGCAAACAGGCCGATGCCGGAATTGATATCGTTTCAGACGGCGAGACCTCAAAAATCTCATATGCCACTTATGTAAAGGACCGCTATACCGGCTTTTCCGGTGACAGCCCACGCAACGCGCCAGCGGACCTCAAGATGTTTCCGGGTTTTCTGCAGCGTTTGGCAGATGACGGCGGAACGCCGCAATATGCGCGGCCCATGTGCGTAGGTGAGGTGCGCTCGAAGGGGCAGGGCGAATTGCAGAAGGACATAGATAATCTCAAGGCCGCGATGGCGGAACACGGGGTTGAGCGCGGTTTTATGAATGCCGCCAGCCCTGGGGTGATTTCCCTGTTTTTGCAGAATGATTACTACCCAACGCGTGAGACTTATCTGGTCGCGCTGGCCGACGCGATGAAAGAAGAATATGAGACCATCGTTGGTGCGGGTTTGGATTTGCAACTCGATTGTCCTGACCTCGCTCTGTCTCGTCATATGCTGTTCAATGATCTTTCTGACAATGAATTCGTGAAAATCGCCGACATGCATGTTGAGGCGTTGAATCACGCGCTGCAAAACGTCCCTTCTGACAAAGTGCGTGTCCATATTTGCTGGGGCAATTACGAGGGGCCGCATTGCTGTGACATCGGCATGGACAAGGTGTTTCCAACGCTGATGTCCACCAAGTCCCGCTATGTTCTGTTTGAAACTTCGAACCCGCGACATGCGCATGAATGGACGGTGTTCCGCGACAGCAAGGATGAGATTCCCGATGACAAAGTTCTGGTGCCCGGTGTTGTCGACACCACGACCAACTTTATCGAACACCCGGAACTGATCGCGCAGCGTGTTGAGCGGTTTGCTAACATTGTTGGGTCTGAGCGGGTGATTGCCGGATCGGATTGTGGCTTTGGCACTTTTGCTGGCTTTGGCGCGGTCGACCCGGATATCGCCTATGCCAAGCTGCGTGCGCTTGCTGAAGGGGCTGCATTGGTTAAATGACGCCTCTTATCCTTCTGCCCGGCATGATGTGCGATGCGCGGTTGTTCACCCCGCAGATTGACGCGCTGTCAGGCAAATACCCGATCCTGTCTGCACCCATTGGCGGACAGGACACGATACAAGCGCTGGCCGCCGATGTACTGGCCTATGCGCCTGAACGATTTGCTATGGCCGGGCTCTCTATGGGCGGCATCGTGGCGATGGAAATCCTACGTCAAGCACCGGATCGTGTGACTGGTATAGCGTTGATGGACACCAACCCGATGGCAGAGATGGACGAGGTCAGGGCGAGGCGCAGTCCTCAGATCGATGCCGTCGAACGCGGCAACCTGCACAAGGTGATGGCCGAAGAGATGAAGCCGAACTACCTGACTGACGGCCCACGCCGCGCCGCCATTCTGGATTTGTGCATGGATATGGCCATGGGACTTGGGCCGGGCGTTTTCATTAATCAATCCAAGGCTCTGCGTGATCGCCCCGATCAGAGCAATACCCTGCGGGACTTTACCGGCGCAGCACTGGTTCTGTGCGGGCGCGACGATGCCCTGTGTCCCGTCTCAAGGCATGAGTTGATGCACGATCTGATGCCGCAGAGCCGGTTGGAGATTATCGAAAACGCCGGCCATCTGCCTACACTGGAACAACCGCAACAAACCACGGCGGCTCTGACCCGCTGGCTGGAGCTGATATGAAACAATCCCTGCTGGACCTGCTGAAAAAGGTCGACACGCCGACTGTTTGCAACGCCATCGAAGTGGCCCAGGGCAAGCGCGGATTCAATGATTTTACCCGGGGCACAATGCTGTGCTCTGATCCCGATGCAGGCGCGATGGTGGGATATGCCCGCACCGCTAAGATTGCCGCCGTGAATCCGCCGACCGAGGCCCCCGACGTGATCCGCGCGCGCCGAATGGACTATTACCGGCACATGGCCTCGGGCAGTGGCCCATCTGTGACCGTTGTGGAAGACACGGACTACCCCAACTGCATCGGCGCTTATTGGGGTGAGATCAATACGACCGTACACAAGGGTTTCGGCATCAGCGGCGCCCTGACCAACGGCGTGATGCGAGACCTCGGCGACCTGCCGGATGGATTTCCGGTAGTTGCCGGGTCTGTCGGGCCAAGCCACGGATTCGTGCACGTGAAAGAAGTTGGCACACCGGTGACAATCTACGGCCTTGTGATCAAAGATGGAGACCTTGTGCATGCCGACCGGCATGGTGCCCTTGTTGTCCCACCCGAAGTGGTGGACGATCTAGAGCAGGCGATCATCAAGCTGCTTGAAACCGAAAAACTGATCCTTGAACCCGCCCGCGCAACAGGGTTCGATTTCGACACTTTTGAAAAAGCATGGGCGGCGTTCGAAGCCTCTCGGACTTAGGGGCAGAACTCATAGCCAATAGATGACCATACCGGCGAGAGTGATGGCTGAGAGGAAGACTGTGAGACACCTGTCGTACCGCGTCGCGACACGCCCCCAGTCCTTCAATTCAATCTGCCAAACATGATCTCAATCCGATTGCGCGTTTGTAGCGGCGCATGTCGTATCGGACGGTTGTTTTGCGCTGTTTGCGTCCTGGGATACACACGCGTATCCCTTGGATTTTTAGCCCTTCTCTGAACCAATCGGCATCATAGCCGCGATCAACCTGCAACTATTCGACATTTGGCAGACTGCTGACAAATGCCCTAGCACAAATGTAGTCGCTGACCTGACCAGCAGTGAAGAACAGGTTCAAAAGGCGTCCCTGACTATCACAAACTGCATCCAACTTTATGTTCATGCCGCTCTTGGTGCGCCCGATCAGAAGTCCAGGGCCTCTTTTTCACGGCAAGACTGGAAGCTGTGCGATGGACTTTCAGGTATTTAGCATCGATCACGACCGTCCTTTCTTCGCCGTGGTTGGCAGCCAAGCCGACCAAAATCCGGGCAAAGATGCCTTTGTCACTCCATCGCTTCCAACGATTGTACAGCGTTTCCAGGGCTTTCGCGGCCCCCTTGGGGCCGCGGTCCCCTTAAACTGTGTGGTCCATATTTCCTGGGTGCATTGCGCGAACGTAACCCGCTGCGGTTGACGAAGATAATCCCACTCAAGGCACGCCTGTCATCAACGCGAGGTTTGTCATGGGACTCTGGGTAGAACGGCGCCAGGCGCGTTATTTGCTCGTCGCTCAATCAGAAAAGATCAGATATGTTCACCGCTTGTTTTGAACGCGATGAATCACGCAGCCAAACGGAAATCAACTGGTCCAGAGCCTAATACCATGCATCTGGGATTTCCTCTTTACGGCGCGCAACATAGGCGGCCAACTCTTCTTTTTTGGCCTCATCCATCGCGGGCGGTTCGTATTCGTTTAGCATCTGGTTCCAGCGCTCATAAGCGCGATGACGCATGTCTTTCGAGCCACCTTCTTCCCAGCTTTCGACATTCTCACTGTCGCTGAGTTTCGGCTCATAAAATGCCGTTTGATAGTTACGCATGGTGTGGGCACAGCCCAGGAAGTGACCTCCGGCTTCAACCTCGTCATAGGCGTCGCGGGCCAAGGCTTCGTCACTGGTGTCCAGACCCTGACCCAGCACCTTCTGGTAAGATCCCAGTCGATCGGCATCCATGATCAACTTTTCAAAGCCGGTGCACAGCCCGCCCTCAAGCCAGCCCGCGGAGTGCAGTACAAAGTTCGCTCCGGCCAGCATTGTGGAATGCATGGAATCTGCGGATTCGTAGGCGGCCTGCGCATCTTCGATCTTCGAGGCGGTCAGTGATCCGCCGCAACGCAGTGGTAGTCCGGCACGGCGCGCCAACTGGCCGATCGCATAGTTGGAAATCACCGGTTCGGGCATGCCAAAGGTCGGTGCACCGGATTTCAGCGACATTGATGAAAGGAAATTTCCTAGTACGAAAGGCGCACCCGGGCGCAGCAATTGCACGTAGGCACAGACCATCATCGCCTCGGCCATGGCCTGGGCCACGGATGCGGCCGTCGAGACCGGCCCCATGGCACCGGACAGGATGAAGGGCACTACAATCAAACCCTGACCGCGGGTCGAATAGACGCGGGCCGACTCTGTTACCACCCGGTCCACCAAGAGCGGTGAGTTCGTGTTCACGTTACCCATTATGACGCAGTTTTCTGCCATCACGTCGGCCCCAAAAACGATCTCGGCCATCTCGACGCTATCCTGTGCGCGGCTCATCTCGGTAATGGCGCCAAGATGCGGCTTGTCGCTGAGGGTCATGTGCGCGAACAGCATATCGAGGTGCCGTTTGCTGACCGGAACGTCACAGGGTTCGCAGGTGACAAAACCGCCATGATGCAGGTTTGGATGCATATAGGTCAGCTTGACCAGCTTTTCGAATGACTCAAGATCGCCATACCGGCGCCCGCCCTCAACGTCGCGTACAAAGGGCGCGCCGTAAATCGGAGCAAAAACCTGGCTCATCCCGCCAATCTGAACGGACCGTTCAGGATTTCGCGCCAGTTGGGTGAATTCGCGTGGAGCCTTGGCACAGAGATTGCGTATCCAATCGGACGGCGCGCGCACGATGTCTTTGTTGACGGTTGCACCTTCGCGCTTCCAAAGTTCCAGCGCCTCTGGGTCGTCGCGAAAGGCGATGCCGACATCTTGCAATATCCAATCCACCTGCTCCTCTAGCCGGGCGATCTGATCCTCGTCCAACACGTCGTAATGAGGCAGTGTTCGGCGAATGAAGGGAGACGGAGCAGCGCCGGTTTGCACGGCGTTTCGTGCCCTTGATGTGCGTGACCTACGAGCCATTGGACCCCTCTTTAAGCAAGTACGTAGAAAATAGCTTTCGAATCCGCCTTTGTGACGCTTGAAATAATATATGATTTGGATAAGTGGAGCTTATGCAAAACCTCTGGTCTCATTTTTCTTCACCGCGTCATCTGGTATATTTCGAAGCGGCGGCCAGAACGGAATCCTTCACGAATGCCGCGCAGGAACTAAATGTTCAGCAACCTGCAGTGAGCATGACAATCAAACAATTGGAGGTGTCATTGGGTGTTGTGCTCTTTGAGCGTAGCCACCGAAAGATCACTCTCACCAATGCTGGAAGCCGTTTGTTTTCAGATGTGACCCGGGCGTTTACCCAATTGGAACAATCCGCAGCATCGATCCGACAATTCGCAAGCAGCGACCATGTCACCCTCAGCGCATCGTCTGCCTTCAACAATTACTGGCTTTTGCCGCGCCTTGGTTCGTTCCAGCAAAATCACCCTGAAATCGACTTGCGTCTGCAATCGAGTGATCGGGAATCCGATCTTAGTGTTGAGACGATTAGTTTGGCCATCCGTCGTGGCAATGGATCTTGGCCGGAATGCGAATGCGCTTTAATTGCCGAAGAAGTGATATACCCGGTCGCCGCGCCCCGCGTGATGGCTGCGGCCGTAAACCTGAAAAACGTACCGGGGTTACTGAGCCAACGTTTGATTCACTTGGAGGAACCGATCCGCGAACGACCATCCTGGCAGCAGTGGTTTCACGAATTTGGTGTTAAGGACATGCCGCCAAGTGGCGGGCTGAGACTGAATGATTACGCTCTTGTGTTGCAGGCCGCCATTGCGGGCGAGGGGTTTGCCTTCGGTCGGCACCACCTTGTCGATCCTTTCGTGAGAAAGGGCTTGTTGGCGGGGCGTCCCGAATGGGCCTGGAAAACTGGAAACGGGTTTTATCTGGTTTGGTCCAAGATCGGGTCGTTGACGCCCAAAGCGGAAACCGTTCGTGACTGGGTGCTGAAAAACCGGCAACCCATCTGACCGGCGGGCATGCCGGAGTTTACGTCAATACATTCATCCTAAAGGTTTGGATTGGAGATCACACTCGGACTGACCCGCGGTTCTTGGATTGGCCAAACTGTGCGGCTGCTTTGACGTTTGTTGGATAGCCAGGGACGTATGCTGCCATGCCGTCAAAACGTATAGCTGATCTCGTCTACACCCCTGGGTTTCGGTTCAGTCGTAGGCTGCGGTCACAATCATTTCCACCTTCAAGACGCTGCGGGCGAGTTTGGACTCTCCGCAGGCGCGGGCAGGAGCGTGACCTTCGGGCACCCAAGCGTCCCAAACAGCATTCATCTCAGCAAAGTCTGCCATGTCGGCCAGCCAAATCTCGCATCTCAAAATACGACTCTTGTCGCTGCCTGCTTTGGTCAACAGGTCTTCAATCTTGGCCAAGATGTCGCGTGTTTGTTCAGCGACAGTAGCTGCGTCCGAGGTTTGCCCGCAAAGATAGGCGACGCCGTTGTGTTTAACGATCCGGCTCATGCGCTGGGCGGTTTCGATCCGAGTAATGGTCATTTCTTATGTCTTTCCAGTTGAGGAAGCTTGAGTTGAGTGCTTGTCGACGCCAAACAGCAGATGGCCGTTGAGGTCAATCGCGTTCAGCAACAATAAATCTGCCGCGCAAGTCGGCAGGCTATTGAGACTAATTTGGTTGGCTTGATTCCATGTTGTCTGCCAGTTCGTTTTGGTATCCGAAGAGCGCAGGTAGCCCCCCTGTATGCAGCAAAACAACCGTTTGCCTGGGCTGAATGTCTCCTTTACTCAGCAGGTGCAATAACCCCGCAAATGTTTTTGCGGAATAAACGGGGTCAAGGAATATTCCTTCGGTGCGCGCCATCTTTTCCAAGGCTGCACGGGTCACTTCGCTTAGTCTGCCGTAGCCAGGGGATAACACCTCGTCCAGAACGGTGACCTTGTCTTGCAAGGGCCCAGCGTCGATTTCCAGCAAATCCGCTAGTTTCTGCAGGACAGTGTTCATTCGGGTTTTTTGCTTGTGTTGATTTCGGCGAACGCAAACCCCAAACACAGAACAGGCATTCTTTTCCAGCGCGAGGCCTGCCAATATACCAGCGTGTGTTGCGCCGCTACCTGAAGGGACGACGACCGCGTCAACATTCGACATCTGCTGGCACAATTCTTGTCCGGCAGCGACGTAGCCCAAGGCACCTAAAGGTGGATGTTGTAAACCCAGATGAATGACATAGGGTTTGCGTCCTTGCACTCTCAGTTCTTCGGCCCGCGCGTGTAACGCAGCGTCGGCACCAACTTCGTTTTCGCCCTCGGGAAAGCTCAAGTGTTCCGCACCTAAAATCTTTGCAAGCAACACATTCCCGGACCTGTAATACTCCTTACCCATATCTGGTACACGCTCTTCCAGCTGCAGCACGGATTGCATGCCCAATTTGGCAGCCGCAGCTGCCGCAGATCGAACAAAGTTAGACTGAACAGCGCCAGTGATCAGAATAGTGTCGGCGCCTTGTCGAACAGCATCGCCAAAGTAGAATTCAAGTTGCCGCGTTTTATTTCCGCCAAATCCAAGACCTGTCAGATCATCACGTTTCAACCATAGGTCTATACCCAGTTCTAAAGACAGCCTGTCCAACCGCTCCAAGGGTGTAGGGCCAGACATGAGTTGGGCTCTAGGGAACCTGTCCAGAATGTTTTTTTGCATCATGGTTTGACCTTCGAAGTTACGCGATCGTCAATGCGCGATGAAAAAGAACACCGCAGGCGATAAAGGAAATCACGCGGATGGCAGTCGTGACCAGTGTCTGCGGTAAGTGGGGGCCTACAGTGCGACCAAGCAGGCTGCCTGTCAGTGTGAGCGCGATAAAACCCCAAAGTTGCGGGCCAAAACTGAGCATCTGAGTCTCTGTCAGGCAGTGTAAAACAAAAGCGATACCGTACGCCACCAGCGCAATGGGTTGCACCAGTTTTGCAACCTCTTTGGCGGAATGGCCTTTCGCAATCAATCCGAAAACCATTAGCGGGCCGGGCGTCGCCGCCCAAACGGTTGCCACCCCTGACAAACCGGAAACGGTTGAAAATCCTGCTGTACCAATTGAGCAACGAACGGGCAGCAAAGTCGTAAGAAGCCCAATCAGCAAAAGGCTGGCCGTCAGAACAAGGACAAACGCTTCGCTTAGCCAGGGGTAGATCGACAGGCCTGACACCACTCCGACGAGGCAACCAATGATTGCCGTGCGAATTGTCTGTTTGTCGCTCTTCAGCACCCGTTGGTCTGTTGCGACCGCTGAAACGACAGTGTTCAAAAGTAGCAGTATCGGAACTGCTGTTGCCGTTCCAAGAAGGATCATCATCGGTGGCCCGGCAATGATGCTAAATCCGATGCCGACACCGACCTGCATCATAGCACCAAGGCCTATGGCGACCATCAAGATAGAATAGTCAACGGACACTGATTTCCCCGTTGTCCCTCATGATACTGCAGGCGCTTTTACGCCCAAGGCATGAGGCCTCCATAAGTTTTGCGCGTGGCAACGGTATGCGCCATCTGTGCCAATGTCGTCAAATCGAAGACTGGAAGACGCAGCTCTTCCTGAAGGAGCGCGGCATATGGCGGCAAATCGGTACATTCCAAAACCAGCGACCGAATATCAGGTGCACGTTGTATGAGCTTTCGCGCAGCTTCCAGAACTTCGGCCTCGATCAGGTCGGTGTCCATGCGTGTCCGCGTGTTCCGTAAGATCACCTCTGCGAATTCATTGGTGTCTTCTAAACCTTGCACTGCAACGGGGATGGTAGCTGCTCCGACACCTTCGAAGTGCTTCGCTGTCAGCGCTGAAGCGTCTGCAGTCAGCACGCCCACTGGAGCACTTGCTCCGGTCATATGAAAGGCCAGAGGCACCTGAATAAGACTGGATGCAAAGACAGGTACAGAAACAGCCGCGGCCAGTTCTTTTTGGAACAACGCCAGAAAACCGCAGCTTCCGGTGATGGCCCGAACACCTTCGGCTTCAAGGCGTTTTGCGCCCTCAATAAATGGAGCCAGCAACTCAGGCGTTGGGTTGTTTAGAAGGGTAGGGACGGTGATCCCGCTTATCATTTCGTAGAGCACCGGAAACGGAAGGCTGGACGGATTCTTGATGTGTCCTGGGGGTTTGGGGAAATAACTTTCAAGGCACAAAACCCCGATCGAAGCCCCGCAAATGTTTTGACCGCCATTGTAGATTGGCATGTGCTCAGGTCCTTTCGAATTGGAGATTTAGAAACGGTCCAGCGAAAATGGGGCCAAATCGATATTTGGGCTGCGATCAGACACAAGGTCTGCCACAAGTTCCCCAGTCTTCGGCGCCATCATCAGGCCGTAGTGAGAGTGTCCAAACGCGGCAAATAAACCGTCTTTGCCCTTCAGCGGCCCAATCGCAGGCAGGCTGTCGGGAAAAGAGGGGCGACGGCCCATCCAAAACTGCGGTTCGCCTGTATTAAGCTCCGGCACCAATGCTTTGGCTTGCTCGGTCAGAATCTTTTCTTTTCGTGGATTGGCTGGAGCATCGACGCTTGCGAACTCGGCTGTACCAGCAACTCTCAATCCACCTTGCATCGAGCTTGCGACGATCTTTGCATCCACGTCCATGACCGAATTGTTCAGCACCGCAGAGGGGTTAGGGAATTCAACATGGTAACCCCGTTCAGCCACAAGTGGTACGGGAAGTCCTAATGGCTTCAGCAGGTCGGCAGACCATACCCCGGCGGCAAGAACGACATGATGTGCATGTATTTTGCCTTGCGAAGTATCAAGCTGCCAATTGCCTCCTTCGGCTTGTGTCAGCTTGGTGACTTCGGTTCGCACGAATTCGGCCCCCTGCGCGCGCGCTTTTTCTGCAAGCACAGTGCCCAAGCGTCCCGGAGAGATCGCGCGCGCCTGGCCTTTGATCACAATTGCGGCCTTGAACGCTTTTGAAAGCGCAGGTTCCAGGCGCTGCAACTCGGCGCTGTCCACACGCTCCAATTCACCGCCTTTTTCTCGGCGGATCCGATAACCAAGCTCGTCCAGGCTGGCCTGATCAGAATTGCGGAAAGCGTGGATGTAATAACTGTCGGCAATTAAATCTTCGTGCCCGGTGCCGTGCAGATGCCGGCGGTACAAATCGATGGATGGACGGCACAAAAGCTCCATCGCATCCGAGACTTCACGAACGGTTTTTTCGCCGGATTTTCCCAGAAAGCGCATCCCCCAAGGGATCATCTTCGGCCAGAATGACGCCCGTACCGACAGCGCACTTTTCGGATCCAACAGCATTTGCGGCAGTTTCTTCCAAATTCCAGGAACTGCCTGAGGAATTATCGACCAAGGTGACACCACGCCTGCATTGCCAAATGATGTTTCCTGGCCTGGCTCACCCCGGTCTACAAGACGGACAGGTATGCCCCGCTCTTGCAACGACAGCGCGCAACAAATGCCGACGATGCCAGCGCCTATGATGGTAACTTGTTGTGTCATCCTGTCAGGCCGGAGAATGGGTGCGATTGCGCGCGATCAATTGGGTGATGATGACTGGCGAGGCCACTGCCAATGCGATCAGGTCCGCTGTCAGGCTTGGCGCGACGAAGATCACCCCCGCGATCGCCATCAAAATACGCGACGCTATGTTCAATGACTTCAGCCAGTAACCGACCACAGCTGCGGACAGGGCGATGACACCGGCGATACAGCTGGCCGCAGTGTATGTGAACTCCCACAGATCAAACCCGGTTGAGGATACAAACAACAGCACCGGAGCGTAGACAAAAGCCATTGGCGCGATCACCTTGCCCAGCCCAAGGGTAAAGGCGGACAAACCGGTTCGGAATGGGTTGGAGTTCGCAATGGCCGCTGCCGCGTAGGCTGAGGTGCAGACCGGAGGTGTGATCTCGGACACAACACCATAGTACAACACGAACAGATGACTTGCGATGGGTGGAACGCCCAACTGCGCCAGTGCTGGCTGTGCTACAGAGACCAGCATGATGTATAGTGCAGTGGTGGGAATGCCTGCACCCATCAGAATGCAGACTACGGCTATGAAAACAAGCGAGATAAACAGCTGAAGGTCTTCCATGGCAAACAACTGGAAGCTGCCGAATGAGATCATGTTGTAAAGATCAGCCGCCAGATTCCCCGCGCCCTGTGTCACCATGAAGCCGATGCGGAAGCCGATGCCGGTGGTGTTGATCACACCGACAACAATGCCAACCGCGGCCGCCGCAGCACCTACGGCCAGTGAGTATTTTACGCCCAGTTCGACCGCTTGCAGCATTTCAGGTACTTCGATGCGTTTCTGGGGGTTCAAAGTTGCGACTGCTGAAAGCCCACATAAGATCAGGGTCATGTTCAGGTCGAATCCGCCGTCCGAGAATTTCCAAAGCACAAAGGCCAAAAAGGCTGCCGCGTAAATCAAGGTTGGAGGTTGCCTGAGCCGCGACATGCCTGCGATGACCGCAAGTGAGATTCCGCAGAAAGCTGACATGAACGGCGTGTAGCCAGTGAACAAAACGACAAGCAGTCCGATCAGAGGTACGATATTGGCCCAACCTTCGGCCCAGACGGCTTTGAGTTGCGGCAGTTGTTCCTTGGCAAGGCCCTGTAGGTTCAGTTTGCGTGCCATCAGATGCACCACGGCAAAGACGCCTACGTAGTGGAGGATGGCCGGGAAGATCGCCGCGATGACGATAGTGGTATAAGGAACTTCAAGAAATTCGGCCATGATGAAGGCGGCGGCCCCCATGATCGGTGGGGTGATTTGTCCACCAGCCGAAGACGCGGCCTCGACACCCCCGGCAAAGTGGCCGGGGTATCCTAGGCGCTTCATGTTGGGAATTGTCAGCGCGCCGGTTGATACGGTGTTGGCCACCGAAGAACCCGAGATCGTGCCGAAGAAGGCCGAGGACACCACCGACACTTTTGCCGGACCGCCTGTGTAGCGGCCCGCCAAAATTGTAGCGTTGTCGATAAACAATTGTCCCAATCCGGTGCGCTGGGCGATGACGCCAAACAGGACAAAATGAAAGACGATGGTTGAAACAACCCACAGAGTGACCCCGTAGATACCCTCTTGCGGGAAGTACATCGACGAAACGAAGGTTTTGAAGTTCACGCCGGGATGTTGCAACAACCCGGGGAAGTACGGCCCCAGCAGGGCGTATGAGATAAAGACACAGATGATCAGCGGAAGCACCCACCCTAACGTGCGGCGGGCTATATCCAGCACCAGCAGGATGATGATGACGCCAAGAAACACATCATATCCGTTGGGATTGCCCATTCGGAAGGTCTGTTCCTCGATTCCCAGAAACGGAATGCCGCGCCAGGCAAGACCAACATACAACGCGGCCGTGATGCCAAGCGCCATGAAAACCAGGTCGTAGAGGGGGATATTCCCAATGCGGAACCGGCTGACCTTAAGGGCATATAGGCTTTTGGCCCCGACAATCGGGATCGTGGCGTAGACAAGAATGAACAGCAGCGCCAAATAGATACCCATATGCCAATGGTCGGCGGGCAGGCCAAATCCGGCAGTAAAAAATTCATAAAACGCAAAGATCAGGGCGACAACGCGCAGTACCTTGCCTGTGGTGGGCGTGACTTGCCGGACGGCAGCACCTTCATCGAACTGTTCTTCGATGGCCGCCAGTTCCTCGGCCGTCAGTTCGTGGTCATCAAGTTTCTGGGTCTCGGACATGATGGCCCCCCGATTTCGCAAATTTCCAGAGTGCGGTGCCCCGCATAAGGGGCACCAGCGACAGGTTTCAATTGGGTTCGTTTACTGAAGCAGACCGGCTTCTTTATAGAATTTCTCGGCACCCGGATGCAGCGGAACACCCAAGGCTTCGACACCGTCCAGCGCCGTGTCAGGCGTGATCTGCTTGCCTTTTGCATGGCCATTGTCCAGCAGTTTGCGGGTGTTGTCGTTCCACAAAGCTTTGGTCAACTGATAAACTAGGTCTTCCGACAACTCAGAGGACACCACAAGCATCGCGCTGACCGCAGGGGTCTTGGTTTCTGCGTCGATTCCTTCATAAACGCCGCCAGGGATGGCGGACGGGATATAGGCTGGGATGATCTCGTTGATCTTCGCCAGATCTTCGTCGCTGAAGGAATGCAGGTTCATGCCTTTGGTCGAAGACAACTGCACCATCGCGGCAACAGGCCAACCTGCAGCGTAGAAATAGGCGTCCAACTGACCATCTGCCAGACGCTCGGCGCTTTGGCTGTTGTTCAGCTCGGCTTCTTCCATGTTGTCGCGGTTGACGCCCCAGGCGTCCAACATCTGCAAAACTGCAACCTGCGTACCAGAACCGGCCTGCGCAATACCAACGCGTTTTCCTTCCAGATCGCTCAGATCGTTGATCGTCTCACCGGCTGGAAGCACCAGATGCAGGTCTTCGGGGAACAGGTTTGCGACGATGCGCAGGTTGGGGTGGGGTTTGCCTTCAAATTTGCCTTCGCCAAGATACATCGAGCGGGTCACGTCGGCTGCGGCAAGACCGGCCTCAAGCTCGCCATTCTGTACGGCAGCATTGTTAAAGACAGACGCAGTTGTCGATTGTGCAATCGCGATGAGTCCTGGTACGCCGCATTGGCCACCCTCTTCGCAAGGACGCGAGCCCGGAGGGGCCGAGATACCGTTCGCAATGGTGCCACCGATGGGGAAATAGGTTCCACCAGCTCCACCGGTGCCGATGCGGAAAAAGGTCGGATCCTGCGCCAGCGCCGGTGCGGCCAGCGCACCAGCCAAAGCCAGACCCGTCAGACATTTCACTAGTTTCATAGTCGTCTCCGTTGTTGGATCGTGGGATTCGGTTTTCCCGAACCTCGATCCTGAAAGCGTAAAGACAAATTTCATTAATACAAATTTGTTATATTTCACAAAACTAAAGTTTAGCTTATATATGAGTTATGAACCTGACACAGCTCACAGTCTTTCGCGAAGTTATGGAAACAGGCTCCATCGCTCAGACGGCCAGAAAGCTGAACCGCACCCAACCAGCGATCAGCTTGGCACTGAAGAACCTGGAAAAAACTCTGGGTTTGACATTGTTTGAGCGTAAAGGGCGGCGGTTGGTGCCGGTCCCCGAAGCGCATTATTTGCTTGCTGAGACGACTGGTATCTTGGACCGTCTAGCTGCGATCTCCAACACAATGGAGGGGCTTATTAAAGGGCATTCAGGCAGCCTGAATATTGCAACCATGCCCGGTCCTTCTGCCTTTTTGTTCCCGCGGTTTATTAGCCAGTCAGTTGGTGAAAACCCTGACATTAAAATCACTTTGTCAACGCGCAGCTCACCGCAAATTATCGAGCTTGCGGGAACACAGAATATCGATTTTGGCTTTGCGGATTTCGAACATTCCAACGGTAAAGGGCCGCAGTATTCCGTCGAATTGATTATGGCGGATTGTTTCTGTGCCATTGACCGAGAAAACCCGCTTGCCGTACGTGATCGCATCTCGGTCTCCGATCTCGACGGGGTTCCAATGGGTGGTCTTCATGAGACGCACCCGTTTCAGCGCAAAATAAGGGCACAGTTCCAAGGGGCCTCTGCTCAGTATAACTCGACGGTGACCTGTCAGTACTTTTTACCCCTGATCCCCTTCGTAAGTTCGGGGCAGTGTTGCACAATCGTGGATCCTCTGACCGTTGCAACCGAACGGGAATTGCAGCTGTCTGGCGGAAAGGTCGTGTTTCTGCCCATCGAAAGCCCACTTAGGTATGAATACGCGATATTAGAGCCAGTACACCGCCCTCCTTCACAGTTGGCCCTGAACATCAAAGCGGGCTGGAAATCTGAAGTCCTTGCGATGCTTGAGGATGTGTCTGCCAATCCCAGCACCAGTATTGTCAGAACAGAGGGGGAGGCATAGTAGTGCCTAACTGCGCGGGGCGGCATACGCTTAGACAACGCTTGGATCATCTCACGTTTAATCATTCGAATACGTAGCTTACCAATAATGAAGGGCCCCTTTTCAAAGGGGTAATTGTTTTCCCTACTCGTATCGTGCACAGCCTTCTTGCTATTTCTTTGGTATACTTTCTTACTACATTTGCCGCGTACGCCCACTCCGGCGATGGGTATGGTGGTGGTTTTGCGGCGCGGGTGGTCTGATTGCTTTTGCCGGGATTGCGTTTCTCACGGGTGTCGCCTGAGGATGAACGACCCCAAACCCCTTGCATCTGTCCCATTGGTGTTGGTGGCCGATCCGGCGTCGGCACATAGTTCCCTGCCGGGTATCGAGGGGTTTTACGTTGGAATAATCCACCCCTTTTCAACGCCACCGCAAGCCCTGCTGATGATTGGCCTGCGTTTGCTTGCTGGCGGGTTCAAACCAGCACATGCGAGATTTCTTCTTGTAAGTTTTTTGTCACCAGCCTAGCTGGCCTCATTTTCGCGATTGGCTTTGCTGAAATCGATTCAATGATGTTTGCAATGGCCTTTTTGGCTTGTTCAACGGCTGCACTTTTTCCCGGAAAACCTACGCTTCTTGCAACCTTAGTGATCGGGCTGGGTGCATTTTTGATCGGTGATGCTTCGGTGCCGGACGATGGCCCATCCCAAGACAGGGTGTTCACGATGTCCGGTTCGATGATCGGTGCCAACTTAGGTTTGCTGTATCTTGTGGGTATTTGCTTTTTGGTCGGGAAGCACTTTACACGGCCGTGGGTTGGAATTTCTTTCCGTGTAATTGCAGCGTGGTTGGGTGCCGTTTCGCTTTTAATGTTGGCTCTCAGTTTTTCAAGTACGAACCTGACCACCCAATAGGTAAGTAAGTTCACTTCACAATGGCGGCACAGCGTCACCGGTCGGGGCGCTTAAAGGCCTTTTCATATGTAAACCGAAAGGGTCTGGCCCGATCACGCAAGGATTAGGGATTGCGCCTTGGCTATCGCCCGATCAGCATTGGAAGTGTCGCCCAACCCTTTGAACGCCCGCGCTACGGCCCGCCAGTTCTGCGCCGAGGTTGGTTTGAGCGCGGTGCGCTCGTTGGCCAAGGCCAGTGCAAGATCAAACCGACGCGCACGTAAGGCGGCCTCCAACAATGTCCAACCGATGATGTCACGCTGAGCAAAGGATCCGCCAAGCCGGTGGGTCAGGTAGCGGACGGGCAAAAGCCGATCCACGCAATCACCATATTTCTCATTCTTGAAATCGCGCATGGCCAGGCAGAAAGGCATACCAATCTCACGGCTCATGGCGACGTTGGCATCAGACGCGTTTTCTAGATATCGCTCATTGGCCGTCAATAGCTTGTCTTGTGCCTCGACCCTGTTATCTGACACAAAGGTCATCATCGCGTGGACATCGTTAAACGCATAAAGCGTGTCCTGCGCGGCGGGCTCCCACTTGTCCGCGAGGTGTTTCCATCGGTCGCCAGACTCTTGGCCAACAAGGTTGATGCGCCACAGCAAGGCTGAAGCGTCCAGTTCCTCATATTTATTGCCGTCCTTCTGGCGCGAGTCCAAATGCGCATCGAAAATTTCGTACACCTTGTCGTATTGCTCGATATCAAGGTGGTAGAGTGCGGTGTGCCACCAAAGGTGATTGGCGAAATTGGACGTGCCCCATTCACCTGCGCGTTCTTGCATGAACCGCACGCCGCCCATCTGGCGGCCACGCATTTCCATAACGTGGGCGACAGCATGCACGGCGTAGGGGTGATCAGGGCGAATGGCCAAAGCCTGACGCGCCAATTGTTCGGCGTGGGAAAAGTCACGGTTCTCTTCGAGGCCAAAAGCATAGAAACCCAGCACGAATTCGTATCCGGGTATACTTTCTTCCCAGAGCGTGGAGGCGCGGGCGACCACGTCGCGCTGCCCAGCGACGTCTCCCAGAAGAACGTCGGTGTAGTGAACCAACTCCATTGCCAAGAGGTCCATGGGGTATTTTACCAGCACGGCCTCCCATTTCTGCACCGCACCGTAGAAGTCACCATTTACCCAGGCTTTGACCGCCTCGTAATGGCCAATCTCGCGATCATTGGCGGATTTGAGGCGCTTGCCCGCCTCGTCCAAAGCCGCGACCATCTCGCTGTAGATGCGAGTTTCCATGGATTGGGTCAGCCAACCGGCCTTAAAAAGCCAACCCATGATAAATTCAGGATGCTCGGCCAGAACCGCGTCGATTTCCGCAATCGCGTCGCCCCGAAAAGACAACGACATCTCAATCGCGCGTTCCAATCCGTCAATGGCCTTGGAGTCTTTATACGAGATTGGCACGCCCCGACAATCGGTGAAAGTTGCCCGTTTGTGTGAGACTTCAGATACGGCCGTCATGCGCACTCCTTCCAACAAAAGCTGAAATTAAGGTGAAGGTATTCCGCTGGAAAGCTAAGCCAATTGCAAGTCTAAGTTGCTCACGCCGTCGGTTGTGCATTCTCCGGGAAACATCACGCCTTCCGCGCCGCTTCAAAGCCAGGGGATGCGCTTTGTCCAATACGTCTTGGTCTCTGATTGTTTCTTCAAGCGTTTTCGTTTTTCGGAAGATATCCACCCCGTGTTTGCGGGGTTTTCATTTTCAAAACCTGTCCAGCCACGAGGTTGCGCAGCATTTGCGCCGTGCCGCCGCCTATTGTGAACATTCGTGCATCACGCATCATGCGCTCGATGGGAGTGTTGCGCGAATACCCGCGTGCGCCGTGTAACTGCAACGCGTCGTTGGTCACTTTCACCGCCATTTCCGAGGCGAAGACCTTGGCTTGCGCCGCCAACATGGGATCAGGAAAACCTAAGTGCTGTCGGTCTGCACTGGCCGCTGCGCGCCAGATCATCATCCGAGCGGCATCAATCTGCATCGACATATCGGCAATAATCCACTGCAGACCCTGGAATTCGGCAATCGGGCGACCGAACTGCTCGCGCGTTTTTACAAACGCCAACGTTGCCTCATACGCTCCGCGTGCGATCCCAAGCGCGACCGCCGCCGCCCCGACGCGTTGCGCATTGTAGGCGTTCATCAATGCGGAAAAGCCATGCTTCAGCCCGTCGGGCGGTGAAATCAACCGGTCCAGGGGCAGGCGCAGATTATCCAGAATGACCTCGGTTTCCGGGATGCCACGAAGGCCCAGCGTCGGCTCACGCGCGCCGATCATCAGCCCGTCTTCGCCCAGATAGCCTATAAAGCCACCGATCCCTTTGAATTCGCCCTCTTCAATAACTCTGGCAAAGATCAAATAGAGCTGCGAGACGCCACCTCCCGTGATCCAGTGTTTCTTTCCCTTCAAAACCCATGCATTGCCTTCGCGCACCGCTGTAGTGGTCATTTCGGTCGCGGCGCTTCCTGCATCAGGCTCTGTGATACAGATTGCCGGTTTGTCACCGGCCAACACATGCGCTGCCGCACTTTTCTTTTGGTCGTGTGATCCGTAGGTGATAATCGCGCCGACGGCTCCCATATTTCCTTCAACAGCGATCCGACCCGATACTCCACATTTTGCAGCCAACTCTTCAACAACAAGTGCGACGTCAAAATAGCTGTGACCAGGACCGCCAAGCGATTTGGGAACGCTCATGCCCATTAGCCCCGATTTGGTCATCGCTTCGACAACGCGGACCGGATACCTCTCGGAACGATCAGTTTCTGCAGCAAGCGGGCCGGAGACGGTTTCGGCGATGTGCCGAGCCTTGTTTTGAATTTCGCGTTGTCTGACGGATAGCTCGAATGACGGGGTTGCTGAATAGTTAGCGTCTTGAAGCATGGTGCGCTCGCCTTGTTGATAAAGTCAGCATAGCATCGCCAAAAAAATTTATGTTAGTTTCAATTTCTTGTTTCTTGCATGAGGTTTCCTCATGAAGACTGCAGCGCCCCTATGAAAGTATCGATTACAAGATCTGCCCGGCCGTCGGAGTTTGTGAAAGCTCCGATCTCTCGGGAAAACGGCGGATCCCCAAAAGGAAGCGTGCGCAGGCGGTTCGAAAATGGCCGACGACCTTTGCAGAGCGGAACAATCGAAACCCCGAGCCCCTCACTGACAAGATTGGAAATTGCATCCAGTGAGTCGATCTCCATCGCACTTTTCACGTCAATGTTCTGAGCACGCAGTTCTTCTTCAATGCTCTGGCCTGCCCAAGTCTTACGGTTGAACCAGATAAACGGTTGCGTGCGCAGCAAGTCCTGCCATTTGTCGCCCTTGGCATGCGCTGGAGCTACAACAACGAAAGGTTCAATCGCGATACTGTGCCAATCCAGACCGGGGATCGGGTTCACAGGTTTGGTGCATATCGCAACGTCTACATGCCCATCCGTGAGCTTCTGGGCCAATGCAGATGAACTTCCGTTTTTTACCTCGACCTGCAAGGCGGGATAGGTCGTCTGCAGCGCCTTCAGGCCAACCGTAAGGAAGCTTGCCAAGGCCGTGGGGACAGCCCCAATCGCCAATCTTGATCTGACGATCTCACCCCGTGCTACACGCGCCGACGCTTCGAAGAGGGTCAGAGTCTGTTGCGCGTGCTCTGCCAGAGCGCGTCCCCGCGCCGTCGGTACAGGGGGTCGCTTGATACGGTCAAACAACTGTACGCCCAACTCATCTTCCATGGCCTTTATCTGAAGGCTTACAGCCGAAGGCGACAGCCCGATGACTTCCCCTGCAGCAGCAAAAGATTTCTGTTCAATGACTGCGAGTAGCGTTTTGAGCTGGTTTATGTTCATAACGATGAAATTGACCACACCATCGCATCGAAATCTAGGCTTAGGGCTATAGCCCAACTGCTCTAGCATAAAATCGGAGATGAAATGAAACTTGTGCGATTTGGTTCACCGGGCCAGGAAAAACCGGGAATTGTAGACGAAGAAGGAAGGATCCGCGACTTGTCGACAGTTGTCGCTGATATCAACAGTGACGTGCTTACCGATTCCGCGCTTGAAGTTCTTCGGTCCGCGGACGTCTCCAGTCTTCCGCTAGCAGAAGAAGGGGCTCGTCTGGGGGCCTGTGTATCCGGTATCGGGAAGTTCTTGTGCATTGGGCTGAACTACAGCGATCATGCCAAGGAAGCGAATATGCCGATCCCTAGTGAGCCGATCCTGTTTATGAAAGCGACCAGTTCCATCGTCGGCGCTTTTGATGATGTCATTATCCCAAAAGGCTCTCAAAAGTCTGACTGGGAAGTTGAACTCGGGGTCGTGATTGGAAAAACTGCTCGTCATGTCTCCGAGGCGGATGCCCTTTCGTACGTCGCGGGATATTGCGTTGTAAATGACCTTTCTGAACGCGAGTTTCAAATCGAGCGGGGCGGTCAGTGGGTTAAAGGAAAATCCTGTGACACATTTGGCCCGATTGGCCCATGGCTGGTGACTCGGGATGAAGTTCCGGATCCGCAGGCACTTGCCATGTGGTTAGAAGTGGACGGCGTTCGATATCAGAATGGTTCGACCTCAACAATGATCTTTGGAGTGGCAGAACTCATCTCCTATTGCAGCCGGTTTATGACTCTGGAGCCTGGCGATATCATTTCCACCGGCACGCCTCCGGGCGTCGGTATGGGGCAAAAGCCTGAACCGGTATTTCTGAGAGAAGGTCAACAAATTCGACTTTCCATCGAAGGCCTCGGCATACAGCAACAAAACACGGTTGCTTATAGCTGAATACACCAATTTGCTGGACCAACAGCGGATTCAAAGCGGGTTCAGCTTTAGGATCTTGGCTGCACGGTGAGGGTTGTTTTACTCGCTGGACGCTGAGATCGCCCACAAAATGGAAAAAGGGACGGCGGGTGAGATACCGACCGACCCTATTTAGTTTCGGAACGTGAATTTAACCAGCCAGGCGAATTCCATCGCCGTTGTCGGGCTTGAAAAACAAGAGCCGGTCTAAATATCGTGGCGAGACACTTGATGGGCGGACAACCAAACAGGAATCAATCATTTTTTTGCTTGTTTAGGTTTGTTACTATTGCTCGATTTTGAACTTCGCGGACAATTGTTAGAGGATTTCCACGCGACGCAAATTCAATCATTTTCGTTGAATAAAGTTTCCATGCAAACTGCCAAAGCTTCCATGGTAGCAACAAAGCGAGGCAGGTTAAGGGGGTCATATTCGAAGGCAAGTCTGAAGTACAACATCAGATGGTGCGCCGGTTTTCATTGATCGACAATTTCGCTAAAAATCATCGTGGTGTTTCATTTATTGTTTTGAAACTGAAGGGATCGGCTCCCCGGCCCATTCGAACGTCCAAGTGTCGCCTTGACGAACATTTTGGACCAAGTGCGGTCGTAGAGCGACAAGGCATTGTCCCCCATCGTGCCGGGTGGAGGGATAGAGTAGTCCGTTTCCGCCCGAACTAAGCACGTCTTGCGCAAGGGTTTGACCGGTCGGGTATGCGACCGCGGTATCTGGACTAAGTGCATCTTGCCCAACCCAGCCATTGAGGTCGTGCAGTCGCGTTGTGAATCCTGCAAGCAGTTCACGGTAGGCAGTGATGTTTTCGTAAATGCCCGTCGCCTCGAGTTCGCGCGTCAGGTGCCAAGCCACTTCGGCCTGTGCTGTTTCAATGGAATTCTCCCCATAGCTTGCGTACCAGGCACCGCGATCAGGTCCGTTAAATCGGTTTCCGGTCGCCTTGGTGTAGCAAAAGGCAGCGTTCACATAGGTCCACCCGTATCCAGCTGCTTCGGTCAGAAGCTCGGCTGGATTAAGGCCGCCGGGCACGGGTAGTGTGATCGTGCGGCGTGCGGAGGTAAAGCCTTCAATCTCTTCCAGGATTGCCAGGTCGTCCTCATCGTCCGCCAAGGGAGCCATCGCGGGCTCGTCAATGTAGGCTGTCGAGATCAGGCGAACTGTCGTTGGATTCGTAAACTCTACCTCTTCGAGATCTGTAGCTCTGATCACACGCCACCCCGGAGCGCATCTATGTGTTGTCGAACCTTCATCATCGCCGGGATACCACCTGCGCACATGATCTGAACTGGACTCTTTCCATTAAACCCAGGACCGGAGTTTGCAGTTTTTGGCCATCCATAGGCCAAAGGACCGTTGAACAGGAGCCGCAGGCCTTTGAAGACGCCGATTAGCAGACTCGCACGTGTGACCTTGTCTTGGTCGAGAACGCCCTTAAAGGTGCCAGACTTCATTCGGCTCCAGGTCGCACTTGGCACATCGAAGAGTGCAGCTGCTTCAGCGTTGGACAAATCCCAAGCGTCGGCTGCGCGAACAACGGCTTTGACGATCGCCGCGATTTTGTCTGCCTCCGCAACAGGTTGCACGATGCCTTGATCGGGCGCGTACTGGATTGGTTCCAACATGAATATACCCCATATGATAGGCAATAAGTAACCATATGATAGAAATTGTCAAGAATTCATTGAGAATACGCTCGTTGGGTATCGGAGAGAATGCCGCCAGCCGGTTGTTGCCGAAAATGACTTCAATTGAAAGATTAGGAATAAATTTCAGTAGTTTACTTCAATGGCGGTCGGCAAAACCTGGCGCAAACTCATGGCGCTCTGCGGCGATGCTTTCGTGAATGAGGTTGAGTCGCCTATGGATGTTCTATCGGAGCGGGTCGCGCAATCGCGTCTGCTGGTCTCCTTGACCGCCAACGGTCGATGTTTTTGTGTAGCGGGAAGCGGACATTCCGTCAAAGTAGCGATCCAGTGCAAAGGAAATGACAGGCCTTTCGAACGCGACCGCGTCCCAGCCTTACTGGATAAGATCGCAAAGTGTGCTCAAAAGGGCCCCAACATTGATGAATACTGGCTCACGACTAATCACCAATCGACACGTCAGAGACTAGATCGAAACTGCGCTCCGAAGGCTTAACCGCTCGGGGAAATGCCAAAACGCACACCTATCGGACCTCGATAAATTCATCCAGTTTTTTTTGCTTAACAGGCTAGTAAGCACATCATGGGTTGGGTCTGATCGGGCAAGGTATGTCCCGTCTTGACGCTATCAGACAGATCGACGTTGTTGCACAATCCTCTTACCTCTGGCGAAAGAAGTACGACGACATAGGTTGTGATCTTTGTATATTGCCGCGCTATTTCGGCGCGCGTCAGGGTTTGGGAAGGCATTCCCATTGCGTCGCCAATGACCATGCCAGCAAGGGCTACACAGGTGCTGTCAAAAGCTATGCATTTGGTGGTCATCGTCGTCAGAACGCCATATGCAGAACGAACAGGTCCGGGTCCAGAATGCTTTCGTGAAATTCCAGGGCAGAGCCATCTGCCGATCGTGTCAATCTGCACAGCCGCAACATCGGTTCACCCAACTCGAGCCCTATTACAATTGCGTCTTCCACGCCAAGCGCCGGTAACACGCGCGCCCATTCGCTGCCGCCTTTGACCCCAGCCATTGATTGCGAAGCGTTTCGGTCAAAGACCCGTTTTCCAGCCCGCTTTCAAGAATCTCGGAGAATCCTGCACGCCAAGGAAGGCGGCTGCGTTCCAGTGAGACGCTTCGGCCAGCGGCGCACCCTTGTCCAGTCTGCCAGATCGGATCCCCTCCTCTAGCGTGAGGGCGACCCGCACCGATTTCGGAGCGCCGATCTGTTCAGCACTTGTTGCGTCATGTTCCCTAGCCAGCTTCGGAATTCTGTCAACACAGACGTGTGCAGTTCGGGGTTCCAGTGAATGCGACACCAACAGACTGCCCGGAACGCATCCCGTTCTTCTTCGTTCCCTGGCCAGTCATGTTGACTTTAGTGGAAACTCCCTCTTATCATTAGTACGCTAACGAAAATGGATTTGTGCATGGCCTACTCACAACCAAGCTTGCTGTCGGATGCGCTGTGTCTTCGTAAGCAGGCTGGGGTTCGTGTAATCGCGGGTGGCACAGATTTTTATCCGGCACTACGACCGGGTGAGCAGACGGAGAATGTGTTAGACATAACCAGAGTCGGTGGCCTGTCTGACATCAAGCAAACGGAAGACGCCACAAGGTTTGGTGCGGCTGCTACTTGGTCGAATGTTGTTAGAGCGGATTTGCCCGCAGCGTTTGACGCCTTGAAACAGGCAGCGCGTGAGGTCGGAAGCCTGCAAATCCAGAACGCGGGCACGATTGCCGGGAACATTTGCAACGCGTCACCGGCGGCAGATGGTGTTCCGCCTCTGCTGGCCTTGAACGCTGAGGTTGAGCTTGCCAGCGCAGCGCGAGGGACACGCATTCTGCCGTTGGGCGAATTTATTACGGGCGTGCGGCAAACGGTGCTTAGAGAAGATGAGCTGGTGACAGCCATCATTGTGCCAAAACAACATGTCCGCATGACATCCGGCTTTGAGAAGCTAGGCAGCCGCCGCTATTTGGTCATCTCGATTGCCATGACGGCGGTTAACATCCTGCTGGATGCACAGGGCAAAATCGCAGATGCCCGCGTCGCCGTAGGGTCCTGTTCCGCTGTGGCGCAGCGGCTGACAGCGCTGGAAGCGCGTTTGATCGGGCAGGATCCCTATAAACTAAGGATTTCGCAGGACGACATCGCGAGTCTGACGCCCATTGATGACGTCCGGGGGGCGGCATCGTACCGGTTCGACGCGGTGCGTCATCAAGTTCAGCGCGCAATTCACAAGGCGGTTACGTCATGAACAAAGCGTTGTCAGATACCCCGGTTCCATTCCAACTGAACGGTCGAGAGGCGGCCCCACTCGTCGCACCTGGCCAACGATTGTCCGAGGTTTTGCGTGAAAGTCTGAGTCAGCGTGATGTCAAGATCGGCTGCGACGCAGGGGATTGCGGGGCGTGTACCGTACTGATCGATGGTGACCCAGTTTGCGCCTGCCTGACCCCGGCGCATCAGGTTGCAGGGCGCAAGGTCGAGACTGTGCAGGGGTTGAACGCCCAAGACCCCGTTGCCACGAGGTTAAAGCAGAGTTTTCTGGATCATGGGGCGGCGCAGTGCGGCATCTGTACGCCGGGTATGATCGTGTCCGCTGTCGCGCTTTTGCGAGATGTGCCTGCGCCCACCGAGACGCAGGTGCAAGACGCTTTGGGTGGCGTGCTGTGTCGCTGCACGGGCTACCGCAAAATCATCGACGCTGTCATGGGCGCGCCTGCCATGGCAACCGAAACAGCAGGCCAGGTGGGTGACGCGATCCAACACTTGGATGGGATCGAAAAGGTCTCAGCTGTCGTGAAATATGGGGACGACGTGGCGCCGGCCGGGTGCCTTGAGGTTATGGTAATCCGCTCGCCCTTTGCGCGGGCAACCTTCGAAATCGGTGATCTTGAGGGGTTTGCGCAGGCGGCTGGGCTGGACGCGGTCCTGACGGTGGCGGATGTTCCGGGCCAGAATTGCTTTGGTGTCATTCCGGGGTTTGAGGATCAGCCCGTTTTCGCCGAGAGAGAAACTCGGTTCCGGGGTGAGGCGGTCGCTGCCCTGGTCGGCGCGCGGGATGCTCTGCGCGCGATTGATCCTGACGTATTGCCGATCGTTTGGACTGAGTTGCCTGCAGCTCAGGACATGGGCGCAGCTCAGAGTGTCTCTGCGGCACAGTTGCATAAGGGGCGGAATAACAACGTGATGTGCACCGGGTTTGTGACCTGCGGCGACCCTGAGGCGGCGCTGGAGCGTGCCCATGTGACTGTGGAAGGCCGATTTCAAAGCGGCTTTGTGGAACATGCCTATATAGAGCCAGAAGCGGGGTTTGCAGAACTCGTAGACGGTCGTCTTGAGGTGCATGCCTGCACGCAGGCCCCGGTGATGGATCTTGACGGGCTTTCGCTTGTTCTGGGGTTGGATCGCGCCAAAATCCGGGTGGTTCCTACTGCTGTTGGCGGCGGATTTGGTGCCAAGTTGGATATGAGCGTTCAGCCTTATCTGGCGCTTGCGGCGATTAAAACAGGCAAGCCGGTACGGCTTTGTTATTCACGCACGGAATCCATGCAAAGCTCGACCAAGCGGCACCCGTGCGACATCACACTCAGGATCGGAGCTGATGAAGATGGCAAGCTGTGCGGCTTTGACTTTCGCGGCAGCTTCGACACTGGTGCTTATGCCAGTTGGGGGCCAACGGTGGCGAACCGGGTTCCGGTCCATGCCTCGGGTCCATATCGCGTTGCGGACTATGTAGCGCAGGCCAAGGGCGTTCACACCAACAACCCGCCATCCGGTGCGTTTCGTGGTTTTGGCGTGCCGCAATCGGCCATCGCGCAAGAAAGTCTTTTTGACGAACTGGCCGAGAAATTGGGAATGGACGCGCTGGAATTCCGCATAGCGAACGCATTGGACAATGATGTGCCGACCGTGTGCGGGCAGGTTTTTGATCAGGGCGTCGGGATCAAGTCTTGTCTTGAGGCGTTGCGGCCTGCCTGGGATTTAGAACGTGCAGAGGCCGAGGGGTTCAACGCCCGCAACGAAAAGCTGAAACGCGGCGTCGGCATCGCAAGTGGCTGGTACGGGTGCGGCAACACATCTTTGCCCAACCCGTCAACCATCAAATGTGGTATTCGCGCAGATGGCTCGGTGGTGCTGCATCAAGGTGCGATGGATATTGGTCAGGGGGCCAACACCGTCATCACGCAGATATTTGCAACCGCGCTTGGGGTCGAAGCAGGTCAGATCACGCGCGTTGGCGTGGATACGGATGTAACACCTGACGCGGGCAAAACCTCGGCCTCGCGCCAGACTTTTGTCTCGGGTAATGCGGCGCGGCTTTCGGGCAAAGCGTTGCGGGCTGCGATCCTGGAGCGTTTGAATGTGGCAGAGGATGCAGTTCTGGGCTTCAGAGACCGAGAAATCCATGCAACCGATGCCGCAGGATCTCATGTTTTGACCCTGTCTGCGCTTGCAGCCGATGAAGACGGTTTTGTTCTGCGTGCGGAAGAAAGCTATGATCCTCCGACAAAACCCCTGGACGACAACGGGCAAGGGCATCCTTACGCCCAATTCGGTTATGCCGCGCATTTGGCCGTGGTCGAGGTAGATACCGCGCTGGGCATTGTCCGACCTGTGAAATTTGTCGCGGCTCATGACGTCGGCCAGGCTATCAATCCGATGCTTGTGGAAGGGCAGATTCACGGTGGGATTGCTCAGGGACTTGGCATGGCGCTGATGGAAGAATACATCCCTGGCCGGACTGAGAACCTGCATGACTATCTGATCCCGACCATTGGGGATATCCCTCCGATTGAAGCGATCATCATCGAAGAGGCTGATGCGCATGGGCCTTTCGGGGCCAAGGGTCTGGGAGAGCACGTCTTGATCCCCACCGCGCCTGCGCTTTTGAACGCGATCAAACACGCAACCGGGGTGCGGTTGTACAAAGGCCCTGCGACCCCCAGCGTCGTTCATGAGGCCCTGAAGAAGAGCGTGATGCAATGACCAATGCTTCGAAGCCCGAAAAGATCCGCTGCGATGCCTGCCCGGTGATGTGTTACATCGCCGACGGCAAGTCCGGCGCTTGTGACCGCTATGCAAACCATGGTGGTGAACTGGTACGGTTGGATCCGCTGACCATCATCCAAAGCGGGCCGGATCTTGTACCGTTTATGGGAGAGGGCGCGTCCGCGGATTGGGATGGTGACATCTTCAAAGGAGAGCGTCAGTTTGTTACTGCCGTTGGCGCAGGAACAACCTATCCCGATTACAAGCCCGCCCCCTTCATCGCCAGTCAGAAGGTTGAAGGTGTCGATATGGTCACGGTCGTGACCGAGGGGATCTTTAGCTATTGCGGTGTGAAGGTAAAAATCGACACCGACCGCCATATTGGCCACGAACGCGATGTTGTGCGCGTGGATGGCGAGCCGATCGGCCATGTAATGACATCGGAATACGGGTCAAAGATGTTGTCTTTGGGTGGTGTCGAGCACCTGACGGGTGGCAGTAAGAAAGAAGGCCGTGTGACTTGTGACGCGCTGCTGCGGCTGTGCAACCGAGAACCAGTGACCATGATAATCGGCGAAGAGGATCACGCGACAGAAGTTGTGGTGCAGGCAGGTCAACCCCCGATCATAAATGGCGTTACCGAAAGCCTAATGCGCGTGGGCTGCGGCTCGGCCACCATTGGCATGTTTCCGAAACAGTGGATCGGCCATGTGGACGACGTTGTGGTGGTGGACGATCACATAACCGGTGTTCTCAGTGAGCACGAAACAGGCAAGCAGCTAGACGTGCCGGCGACGGGGATCAAGATCAAGGGGCGCCGCTCGACGCCGGGGCGGTATTTTCAGGTGGCAGAACCCGGAACAGGGTGGGGCGGCACGGATATTGAAGATCCTCTGGCGATCCTCGGCCCGTTCAATCCCAAAACAGCCTGGGAAGGGTTGCGGTTGTTCATGGTGTCGACCACCGGTGAGCAATTCTCATATTACGAGCTTGATGCTGATCTTGTTCCGCAACAGCGAGAGGTGCCCGCGAAACTTGCGTCCTCGGCGGCGTTGATCGCGGAGAACTGCGAACCATCGGTTTGCTCGGTCCTGTTCATGGGCGGGGCAGGGGGATCGCTGCGGGCGGGTGTCACAGAAAACCCAGTGCGTCTGACCAAATCGGTTAAGGAGGCGCTGACGCATGTGTCCTGCGGTGGGGCGGATGCTTATGTTTGGCCCGGCGGCGGTATCACTGTGATGGTGGACGTTCTGGACATGCCAACCAGTTCTTTTGGCTACGTTCCAACGCCTGCTCTGGTCGCGCCTATCGAGTTCACCCTGCGCGTGAGCGACTATGCCGCGTTGGGCGGGCACGTCGACCATATGCGGCAGGTGAGTGACATAAACTCTGATCAGGCCCGTCATGTGCGGCAAAATCCCAAAGCGGGGAATCCAATGGACCTTGGCAACTACCGCTGGAAGGCAGACGCGGAATGAAACCGCACGCGCGCCTGTTGCCCGATGGCCAGCGCTTGCATTTGCAGCATGGCCCCAGCGATCTGATCGTATGGGCGGATGGCGCGCGGGATCACGCGTATCGGGCCGCAATGCGTCGGTTCGAAACCATTATTGCCGAGGTGGTCGAGGAGCTGCCTGACCTTCGTGCGATGTTGTCACCATTTACCAACCGCCCCATGGGCGCGGTGGCACGCCGAATGCATGATGCGTGTCTGCCTTTGATGAATGTAGGCTATCTAACCCGGATGGCCGCCGTGGCGGGAAGCATAGCAGACGAGGTTCTTGCGGCCATGACCAAAAACGCGGATATCACCCGCGCTTATGTCAATAACGGTGGCGACATTGCCTTACATCTGACGCCGGGGACCTCGTTCAAAACAGCGATCAAGGCCCATGACGGTAGCGATTTGGGCCGGATCGAGGTCACAGGTGCGGATCGAATTGGCGGTATCGCGACGTCGGGCCGCCACGGGCGTAGCCTGTCGTTGGGTATAGCAGACAGCGTGACAGTTCTTGCTAACTCTGCCGCCGAGGCTGATGCCGCAGCAACACTTGTTGCCAATGCAGTGGATGTGCCAGGGCACCCTTCGGTCAGCCGTCGCGCAGCCAGCGGGGTTGACGAGAACAGCGATCTTGGGGGCTTGCCTGTGGTTGTCGGTTGTGGCGCTTTATCGGCCAGCGAGTGCCAGCAAGCATTGGCCTTCGGCGTCCGTCGCGCAACATCGTTAAAGACCCACGGTTGCCTTAGAACTGCGGCACTGTTCCTTCAAGGCCACGCCGTCACGACCGGCGCACATATTTTACCCATTCAACACGAGATCCAAAATGTCCCAACTTAACGTCCGAAAGACCGCCTATTCCGTTGAGGAGATTTTCCACGAAGGTGGCCCTGTCCCTGCAACACCCTTGCGCCGGGCGGCGGCGATCGCGATCATCGAGAACCCGTTTGCAGGGCGGTACGAGCCCGACATTCAGTGGTTCATGGAGGACCTCAAGCCGCTGGGATTGAAAATGGCAAAGCGTCTGGTCGAGATGCTGGGAGGCGCTGACAAAATCGAAGGGTATGGCAAAGGCGCAATGATTGGAGAGGCCGGTGAGTTGGAGCATGGTGCACTGTGGCACGCGCCCGGCGGATACGCGATGCGCGAGCTTCTGGACAACTCGAATGCGATTGTGCCCTCATCCAAAAAGGTCGCCGGTGTGGGTGGGCGGCTGGATGTGCCGATCACCCATATCAATGCTTCATACGTGCGCAGCCATTTTGACAGCATGGAAGTTGGCTTGAATGACGCACCCAAGGCGGGCGAGATGGCCGTTATTCTTGTCATGAGCACTGGGCCCCGCATCCACGACCGGGCTGGTGGCCTGGCTGCAAAAGACATCAAAGGAGAGGATGGGCTGAGATGAATGCCAAGATCCGCAAAATTGCCGTGAACATCGAAGAAACCCATACCGAAATCGGGCGCAAGATCGACCCGGCCACGCGCAAAGCAGTTGCAGTGGCCGTGATCGAGAACCCGTTTGCAGGTGCTTATCAGGAAGACCTGAGTGCGCTGATGGAGATAGGCGCGGAATTGGGTGCGTTGTTGGGTCGCAAATGCGTCGAAGCCCTTGGTATCGCGCCCGAACAAGCTGAAAGCTATGGTAAGTCGGCCATGGTGGGAGAGAATGGCGAGTTGGAACACGCCGCTGCAATTCTGCATCCTAAACTCGGCGCACCACTGCGGAAAGAAGTAGAGAAAGGAGCGGCCTTGGTGCCGTCCTCGAAAAAGATGGGATCTCCGGGTCAGGTGCTGGATGTGCCTCTTGGACACAAGGATGCGGCCTATGTGCGCAGCCATTTCGACGGGATTGAAGTGCGCCTGAATGATGCGCCGCGCGCAAACGAGATTATGGTAGCTGTGGCAGTGACTGACAGCGGGCGGCCGCTACCGCGAGTTGGTGGCTTGACCCATGACGACGCAGAAGGCAAAGACGGGCTTCGTTAGGAGCACTTATGTCAGACAGCGTCGATCCCTACCGTCTAGAAGATCAGGTCGGATATCTTTTGCGGTTGGCCAGCCAACGCCATTCGATCATCTTTCAGAACCGTATCTCCAGAGATTTGACGCCCACTCAGTTTTCCACGCTGATCCGCGTGGCCGAGAAGAAAGAGGTTTCGCAAAATCAGCTGGGCCGACTTGCGGCAATGGATATCGCGACGATCAAAGGGGTGGTCGACCGGCTGAAGGCCAAGGGTCTGTTGCAAGCGACTGCCGATCCCGGAGACAAAAGACGCTCGATCATTTCATTGACCGATGCGGGTGCGCAATTGATAGACCAGCTTTATGCAGATGGGTTAGGGATCTCACAGGAAACTCTGGCGCCGCTCAAGAAATCTGAACAAAAAACGCTTTTGACATTGCTCAGAAAGATCACCTGACCTTCCGTCGTGCTTAGAGGATGCGTTCCGGCAGGCGTTGCGCTGGAGGTGTGTTGCGTGAACGTTCCGAGCGGATCACACCGTCGATGATCGTCATGCCGACACCGGGCAGGTTCCCTTGCGCAACGCTTTCCAGCATGGTTTTCCCCGGTGCGTGCTGGGCCTGGTCCATAAGAACAAAATCGGCGCACAGGCCTTTTTCGATCAGGCCCACATTCAGATCCCGCTGTCGTGCGGTATTGCCGTTGCCAAAGCAAAAGGCGATCTCGGCCGGGACATTTCCAAAGGCTGACAGCATCGCGATCATGCGCAGGATGCCAAGGGGCTGTACACCTGACCCTGCTGGCCCGTCAGTGCCCAGGATCACCTGATCCAGCTTGCCAAGTTCACGCGCTGTGTTCACGGTCAGCACAGCAGCGCGTTCATTACCGTTATGCACGATTTCAAAGGCTTGCTTGGTGCAGGTTTCACACAGGCAGATGATCTGGTCATCTGGCAGCGCCGAGTGACCGCCGTTGATGTGGCCGATCACATCCGTACCCGTTTCGATCACCATATCTGCGTCAATGAGACCAGACCCGGGGATGGACGGCCCCCCGGTATGGATTGTTGACTGAATGCCGTATTTGCGGGCCCATTCGATCATCTGGTTCGCGGTTTTGCCATCTTTGACCGACCCCAGGCCAACTTCGCCCAGGTATTTCACGCCAGCATTCGCCAGCTCTGCAAAATCCTCTTCGACCATACCATGTTCGATCACTGGGGCACCTGCGTGAACCTTGACGCCTGAGGGGCGAAAATTCTCGTACCAACGCTGTGCTGCAATCGACATCGCTTTGAGGCCGATCACATCTTTGGGTCGGCCGGGCATGTGGACCTCCCCGGCCGAGATCATCGTGGTCACGCCTCCATTCAGGGTGGAGTCAATCCAGTGGAGTTGCTGTTGTCGCGGGGTGTAATCGCCGACAACCGGATGCACATGACTGTCGATCAAACCGGGGGCCAGCGTCACTCCATGCGCGTCAACAACAGAGGTCGGGTCGTCTGTATCAAGGTCCTTTTCATAACCCCACGCATCGATCTTGCCGTCGATCGCAATCAAACAATCGCCGTCAAAGATTGGGTCTTCCATCTTGCCGGACAGGATCATACCGATGTTCTTGATGACCAGTTTTTCCATAAGATCCTCCCGATATTCATTAGTATACGAATATAGGATGTAAGCGCGCGTCAAGAAAATTCTGGAACGAGCCTTAAACATCGCAAAGCAATTGGCAGAGCGGTGTATCGAAACTCAGTCATTAGTATACGAATAATAAGCCGACCAGTCTGAAGTGCATCTGAAAAAAACGGAGCGCTGTGTGTCGATCAGGGACAGCCCCTATCTCATACCAAGTTCTTAAAGGCCGAAGCTGTAGGTCAGAGCAACAGGTGCTGCTTCGAAAACATAAGGGCGGTGGTCGTTGGAGTTCAGTGCGACGGTAAGAACATAGTCGCCGGGCGCAAGAGCGCCGATCTCAAAGCGTTCTTCATAAAGGCGGCCCAACTTAAAACCGTTCAGATAGATATGCGCGTGCCCCTGACCATCGACATGTGGTGCGCTATCCTCAATGAGGACAAACTCGAAATTCTCAACACTGATTTCAACGGCGAACCCGTCTGTGCTGACATCTGGATCTTGCGCCAGCTCGATGGTTGGACTGGGTGAAACAGCGATCCCGTTGGACATACTGTGATCCATTCCTCGCGCGCCACCGGTCGCTTCGGGGTGCAAGATGCGGGCGACAACTTCGGTGCCGTCATCAAATTCCAGCGCAAGCGCATGGTACGTACCTTCGGGGAACGCGCCCTCCGGGACTTGCAACATGACATGAGCGCCATCCATTGCCAGTTGCGCCGTATCACTTCCGGGCACTACAAGTGGTCCGTCACGTCCGGGATTCATTATGGATGTTTGGCCTCCGGAAGGCGACGTGACAGTTAGAAGAGTGCGAGGTTCACCATCGTTTTGCAGGTTCAGCGTAACCATGAACATCGATCCCGAGGCTCCCATCGGGATGGCCCGTCCGTCGCTGACCTTCATTGTGGTTTGCGGCGTACCAGTGAACATGTAAACGAGACCCAACGCAGCCGCGATGCCTGCCACGGCGAACCAGCGTTTTCTCATTTAATCTGCCTCCTTGAACGAAGTTGTGTGTATGCTAACAAAATGGCGCCGATTTTGAAGCCCCTTCTCGCCGCGTTTCTCATTGCAGTATCGAGCGTGGAACCGGCTTTTGCCCATGCGGCGGATCAGGGCTTTGTTCTTTTGTTGCCTACTACCGCCTACATTATCGGCGGAACATTGACCGTAGCAATTACGATCCTGCTTCTTGTTTGCCTCAGGCCCGGCCAGCTTGCAACTGTGCTCAGGCCTATTGTTCTGAACCGTGGGCGAGGAGACAGCACATGGCACCATTGGGGTCAGATTGCCGCGTCCCTGTGCCTGGCGGGGTTGATCCTGATTGGCTTGCGAGGGCCGACGGATCCACAAGCGAACCTGATGCCTTTGGTTTTGTGGACAGTATGGTGGATGCTGTTGTTTGTTGTGCAGGCGCTGGTTTTTGATGTCTGGAAATGGGTCAATCCCTGGCCGGGTTTGCATCGCCTTCTGGCCCCGGATCACAAAGCGCTTTTTAGGCTGCCCAAAGAGGTTTCGATCTGGCCGGCGGTTATTCTGATGGCGGCGTTTCAAGGATTTGTTCTGGCCGATGCGGCACCAAATGACCCCGGTCGACTTGCGCGTTTCGCGTTCGGGTATTGGATGTTCACCTTGGCGGGAATGACCCTGTTTGGGCGCAGACCTTGGCTAGAGCAAGTCGAGTGCTTTTCGGTTTTGTTCAACTTGATCGGCACTATGAGGATCGCGCGCGCCGGTGCGTTTGGTCTGCCGGGGTGGCAGGTGTTTCACGGCAGTAGGTTCGATCTGAGCCATGCAGCTTTGGTTCTGGTAACCTTGGCAGCAGGCAGCTTTGACGGCCTGTACGAGACCTTTTGGTGGTTGGCGCAGATTGGGGTCAACCCGTTGGAGTACCCGGGCCGGACGGCATTGATCTGGCCGACAACGGTGGGCCTTTATGGCAGCGTCCTGCTGCTGAGTTGCGTGTTTGGATTTGCCGTGTTTTCAGGAACCGTACTGGTGCGCGAGAAAATACCCTTCAAAAACGCGTTCATTCACTTTTCCATCACTTTGCTGCCGATTGCGATTGGTTATCATTTTGCCCACTACTTCGTGACGTTCCTTGTGCAAATACAGGTTGTGATCGCAACATTGGCGGACCCTTTTGCGCTTGGCTGGAACCTGTTCGGGCTTGGTAGCCGTCGGGTCATGGTTGGGTTTTTGACGGTCCCCGGCACTGTGAAGGCCATTTGGCTCACGCAGGCCGGGGTCGTGGTGATGTCCCATGTGCTGGCGGTCATACTCAGCCACCGGACGGCTGAAACCTTTTGCCACACGCGCCGGGACATACTTGTGTTGCAATTGGGCCTGTCTATCCTGATGATTTGCTATACGATTTTCGGGTTGTGGCTACTAGCAAGTCCACGCGGCGCTTAAAAAAGTAGACAACTCGTTAGCATACATACAAACTGATCACAAAAGAGGCGAAGCACCGCCCTATAAACAACAGAGGAGATGAACGTCATGACAAAGACTTCAAATATCAGTCGCCGCAAGACATTGCTGGGTCTGGGGGCCGGTGCAGGAGCTTTGGCGGCAGGCGGTGTGCTGCCCGGTTCGCTTGGTTTTGCGCAAGCGCAAAGCTCGGCTCCGATCAAGATTGGGTTCCAGAAGCACGCGACCGGCATCGGTGCGGCATATGGACGATGGTATGACGTTGCGACGAACGCCGCTGCTGCGCGCATCAACGAGATGGGTGGTATCAATGGGCGTCCTGTCGAGATCATCACCGAAGACGACGCGACCGACCCCGGTCGCGGTGCCGAAGTGTTAGAAAAATTCGCCAACCAGCACGAAGTTGACGTTGCCTTCGGCACTCTGTTCAGCCACGTCGTGATCGGGTCTGCACCCCGCGCGGGCGAGTTGAAACTGCCCTATTTTGTTGTCTCCGAAGGTCACCACGTGGCCAGCGGCATGCTAAACCGGTATACGCTGCAACCTGGCATTACAGATGTAAAAAGCCAGGTCATCTCGATGGCGCCTTTTGTGGCTGACAATTTGGGTAAGAAGGTCACGATGATTTATCCTGACTTTGCTTTTGGCCACGATCACCGCGACTTTTTCTCGGAAGCGATCGAAGCACAGGGTGGTGAGGTTGTTGCGAAGATTGCGATCCCACCCACCGAGACGACCTTCACGCGTTACTTTCCAAACATCCCTCGCGAGACCGAGGTGATTTATCACGTGATGGTAGGACCGGCCGTGCTGACCTTCGTCAAGGAAATGGGCGAGTTCTTTGGGCCCAGCCGACCCGAGATTTTTGGGTTTATCGACAGTCTTGAAGCGGTTGATATCCAAAGCCCGGGTTTGGAGTTCCTTGAAGGTACATATTTCTGGGAAGGTATGCCTCGTTACAAGCAGGCCAACGAATCCGAGGCGGCCTCGGCTTATCGTGCCGCCGTTGGTGTCAATGACAGTGGGGCAGCAATAGATGACCCTTCTAACGTCGCCACTTACGCCCATATGTTCGGGTGTTGGGAAACGCTGCATGTCATCAAAGCCGGTATGGAAGCGGCGGATTATCAGGGCCCTGCAGATCGCGCCAAACTGATCGAAGCGGTCGAGGCAATGAGCGACATGCCTGAATCCATCGAACACCCGCAGGGCGATAAAGTCTTCAACGGCAAGACACATCAGGCCTTTGGCAAACAGTTTATCTCAAAGGTCGGTGACGGCCGGCTGGATGTGGTGCATACGGCGTCGATCGAGGACGGGTTGTATGAGGATGAGGTGGATTACACCACGCGATCCTTCTGATCCCATCAACAGGCAAAAGCGAGGCAGGGTATGGACTTCGGCCCTCACCTGATGCTCGCCTCCATCGAGGGGGCGGTCATCTCGGCTATTCTTGTGCTGACGGCGATGGGGCTCAGCATCGTGTTTGGCGTCATGCGCGTTGTAAACGTCGCCCATGGCGAATTCTTCATGTTGGGTGCGGTTTTCGCCTGGGCAGTCAGCACGATGATCGGTGGACATGCGGCTTTTGGCTTCGTGGCTGCTTTGCTTATCGTGCCGGTACTGGTCGGATGTATTGCATCGGGGGTGGATCAGTTGATCCTCAAACGGATCGACTATGACGTGGATCGGACCATCGTGGCCACGATCGGCATTTTGTACATCGTGCAACAATCGACGCTGATGCTGTACGGTCCAGAGGCGCGGCCGGTTGAGCCGCCCTTCAATACCCGCCTGGCGCTTCCGTGGTTCGAGTTTGGCGCGGACGGGTTCCAGATGATCTGGCCCTGGGGGCTGAGCGTTACGACATACAAGTTGTTCGTGATATTTGCCGCAATTTCGGTGCTGGGGGTGCTTTGGTTCGTACTGACGCGCACCAAGATCGGATTGATCATGCGCGCAACCCAGCAGGACCGCGAAATGGCGCAGGCCTTTGGAGTGCCTGTCAATCGCGTTTACTCCTGGGTCTTTGGATTGGGAGCAGGGCTTGCCGCGCTGGGCGCGGTGCTGGTCGTTCCAATCCAACAGGCCCACTATTTAATGGGCGGAGATCCGTTGTTGTTGGCGTTTATCGTGGTGATCATCGGCGGTCTTGGCAGTTTGCCCGGCACGGTGATTGCAGCTGTTCTGATCGGAATGAGTGACGGCATCATCTCGGTCTTTTTCTCGCCGACCCTGGCTAAAATCATCGCAACTTTCCTTGTGGCAATGGTGCTTGTATTCAGGCCGCAGGGCCTGATGGGGCGGGTGGCGGCCTGATGGTGGTGTTCAGATCAGCCGCTTTGCATTCTTGCGTTTTGCTTGCGCTTGTGGCGCTTTTCTTCGTGCTTCCCGCCTATCACGTGGGTGCATTCTCGCGGATCATGGTGCTGGCGATTTATGCCATCGGATACAACCTGCTTTTTGGCTATACCGGCCTGCTGAGCCTTGGCCACGCCATGTTTTTTGCCGCCGGAATGTACGGCTTTGGGCTGAGCATGAATTTTGGCGGTTTGACCGTTCTGCCTGCCTTTGCTGTCGGAGTTACCGCCGCAGGGCTGTTGTCCGTCGCTGTTGGCTTTTTGGCGTTGCGCACCATTGGTGTGGCGTTCATGATCGTGACGCTGATGTTTGCTCAAACCTTCTATCTCGTGATCCTTTATTTTGGAGAATATACTCGCGGCGACGAGGGCTTTATCATCCAACAGGCGCAACGCAGCATCGCTGGAATTGACCTGACCACGGAAACGGCGCGCTATTTCACGGCATTTATCCTGTTCGCGATCTGTTTTCTCGCCATGGCGCGTTTGGTGCAAAGCCCTTTTGGCAAGCGCCTCGTCGCCATTCGGGAAAATGAGGAACGAGCCCGGATGCTGGGCTATGACGTGGGGCGGCTGAAGCTTGCCGCGCTGGTTGTATCGGGATTGTTCTCGGGCGTGGCAGGCGCTGCCTATGCGATGCTGTTCGGCTATGTCGGGGCCAGCTTTGCAGCGGTCCATTACTCGATCTTTCCGCTGCTTTGGGTCCTGCTTGGCGGCGCTGGAACTACGGTCGGCCCTCTTATCGGGGTGATCTTCATGTTCTACCTGATCGATGTCTCTAGCAGCTTTACCAATGCCTATATGCTGGTTGCCGGCATTGCTTTGGTTCTTCTTACCCTGTTCGCCCCGCAAGGCATTGCGGGCACATTGCGCAAGAGAGCTGTGTCATGGCTGCCGTAAGTATCCTCGAAACCAAAGGCCTGACAAAGATTTATGGCGGGCTTCAGGCCAACACCGACATAAATTTTTCCCTGCGGCGGAATGCGATAACTGCGTTGATCGGTCCCAACGGGGCTGGCAAATCGACCTTCGTTGGTATGGTCAGCGGGCGCACGAAACCGACCAATGGCAGCGTTTTTTTTGAGGGCCAGGACATCAGCCGTTTGCCTGCACATAAACGTATACAACTGGGCATGGCTTACACGTTTCAGATTACATCGATCTTTCCCGGGCTGACGGTCGAAGACAACGTCGCCCTAGCGGCAGGCCGGAAGCTGGCGCACGACAAGACGGCCCATGCTCAAAAGACCGCCGCCGTTCTGGACAAGATTGGATTGGGGGACCGGGCTGATCAGGTTGCCTCGGATCTCAGCTATGGCCATCAACGGGTGCTGGAAATTGCTATGGGTCTGGCGCAAGACCCAAAGCTGTTCATCCTTGACGAACCGACACAGGGTTTGGCCGAAGGCGAAGTGGATGCATTTGTGACGCTGATGCGGACAATGGCCAAAGAGACAACAATCCTACTGATCGAACACAATATGCGTGTAGTCACCGAGACCGCCGACCATGTAGCTGTGCTGGATCAAGGTCGCCTTTTAGCCTCGGGAACTGTTGACGAAATCCACGCGAATGCGGCGGTGCAAGCCGCATATCTCGGGACAACTGCCAATGCTTGAGGTCACTGATATTCACACCGGCTATGGTCAGGTAAAAGTTCTTTTCGGTGTGTCTTTGTCGGTCAAGGCCGGGGAAATACACTGTCTCATGGGCCGCAACGGGGCCGGGAAAACGACTCTGCTCAAGGCCATTATGGGCCAACTACCCTTGAACCAAGGTGAAGTCACGCTGGATGGGGAACGTCTCAGTGGCTTGCCGGCGCACCTCGTGCCCAAACGCGGCATAGGCTACATCCCGCAGGGTCGGCGGCTTTTCCCTGAGCTGACTGTTTCAGAGAACATCGAAATGGGTCTGATGGCACGCGGCGAAGGCGCGAACACTCGAGACTGGGTTCTGGAACTTTTCCCTCGGCTGAAAGAGCGCCTGGACCAAGTCGCTACCACGCTTTCGGGGGGCGAACAGCAAATGCTGGCAACAGCCCGCGCGCTGTGCCTGCGCCCTAAAGTCCTGCTACTGGATGAACCGACCGAAGGTCTGCAACCTTCGATGATCGAACAGATCCGACAAGTGGTCGTCAAAATGAAGGCGCAAGGCTATGCCATCATTCTGGTAGAGCAGCGGATTGATGCGGTTTTGTCGATAGCAGACCGTATCACGTTCATTGAAAACGGTCAGGATCGCGAAACCGTTGCACCTGCGAATGTCGCTCAGGATGGAACGATCCTCACCAAGTACCTTGGTGTTTGAATGATGGTGACCGCTAGTGCTTGATCCGTGCTTCACGCGGACAAAAGTGTTTGCTCAACTGTCATCGTCTCGTTCTGGAATGCCCCCCTTGGCAGGGTGGCGAATAGTCCAGGTCCGTGCCGCGAATGGAGCGCCATTCCAAGTTGCCGTAAGGTTGGCATGAACAGTAGTAACGCCACGTGATGCGCTTGCAAGAAGGGACACGCGAACATCGGCAGTTCCGTCCGTGCGCTCAAACACCATCCGATGATCGACTTGGGTTCGCTGGTGTTCGTGCGAATCCAGCGACGTTGTGTGGGACATGCGCGTCTCATACCCAAATGTTGTCCCGATGTCTGGATAGAAAACCTGCATCATCGGCTGATGCCATCCAACCTCGTGACTGCCGGCTATTTGTTTATTCCAACGCACCAGATTGTTTGACGTAACAACCTTGTGCGAAGGCTTTTTGGGCAGCGGTTCAGGCGGCGGCAATTGCGCTGACAAGTCCATGGTGGCACCATTAAAAACAGGCAATTTCAGCGCGCCATCTTGTATTACAATATCTTGCGGTGGTGCGTGCAAATGTAAATGCGGCCACATGCCCGAAGACAAGGCAAGCCGCAGACGGTGCCCTTTTCGAACGCGATAAGCTGTCGTGTGCAGGCGCATCGAAAAATCCACCCGGCCCGGTTGATCGGGTTGCGATCGACTGTCCAGGTTTTCATCAAGGGCCAGATTGCGCACGCCATAACTGATCCGTGCCACCTCATCGTTTGCGTTGACGTCGCTTAGCCGGGCTGCGACAACCGCAGGATAGCCCTTTACGTCAGCTGAAAGGGTCAAATCCGCTGCGCCGTACAGCACAAGATCTTCGGACAGCGGGGCTGTTTCAAAAACCAAAGACCGTGCATCGTCGTCGGACTGGTCCAGTGGCAAACCACCTGCGCGTCCGAAATAGCCCGTGTCCCCGGACATCTGCCCAACGTTTCGCGAGTTTGGTAGCACCCAAGGCTCGTGACCTGCAGACGACTCGAGGCTGGTTAAAGAGACTGTCTGAGGGTCAACATGCTCGATCGTCGGGCCGCTTTCGATCCAGTTGCCTTGCCGTTCAACCAGCGTATCGCCCGGCGTATCGAATTCGCGCAGCCAGACTCGCAACCGCGGCCAATCCGGTGTTTTCGGAGTGTCTGGTTTCAGCCAATGATCCCACCAATCCAGTGCCAAACGCTGAAACCCAATCGCCGGTCCCGGTGCGCCGTGATCGGGATAGTGGTGCCCCCAAGGGCCCACCACCCCCCACACCAGGTCAGGGCGCGCATCGACCATTGTCATGACAGAGTTTGAATACCGATCGCTCCAACCCCCTACGGACAGGATCGGTACGGAAAGCGCATCTGTCTCGTGAATTACAGACCCATGTCGCCAGTATGCACCGCGTGCGTCCTCGCGTAGCCAGTTTTCCAAAGGAAAGGAGAGGTTTTCAATGCGCTCTTGCCACAAGGTTTTCCAGCCTGCCCCAACGTTTTGTGTCGGAGGTGAGGCCAGAATGGATGGCAAGGTTGCACCCCATTCGAACGTATCCGTTAAAACGCATCCACCCATATAGTGGATGTCGTCCTCGAACCGGTCATGTGTGGCGCAAACGGCGATTGTCGCCTTCAAAGCGTCTGGCGCATTTGCGCTGGCCTGCAGCGAGGCCGTGCCACCCCACGACGTACCAAACATCCCGACGCGGCCGTTGCACCAGGGCTGCGCGGCCAGCCAATCGATGACCTGTCGCGCGTCATCCAGTTCTTCTGGCGCGTACATATCCGGCATATGTCCTTCGCTGTCGCCAGACCCACGCATGTCCACCCGAATGCATGCATACCCATGGGCTGCAAAAAAAGGGTGGTTCCGTTCATCGCGCGCGCGCACCATGTCTGTCTTGCGATAGGGGATGTATTCTAAGATGGCGGGGACAGGCCTTTGCGTCACAGGGCGCCACAACCGGGCGGCCAGTCGCACTCCATCCGGCATTCTGATCCACAGATGATCTATCTCTGTAATGTCAAAAGGATGTTCGGTTTGGTCCGCCATAGTGATCCGCCACATGCGTTTTGTGTTCGAGCCAGTTCTGCAAATCCCAAGAATATTTGCAATATAGTACATTCATTCATTTGAAAATAGAATTTGACTTTAAAATTCTAGTCTGATTTCAATTTTGGAGAAAATGGATCGCTTGACTTAAATCCGGAGAGCCAAATGCCATCTGACAATGTCGTCGCTTTGCCATCTGCAATTTCTTCGCTGGGCAGTGAGGTTCGACAGTTGCGCAAGGCTCGCCAGCTCACTCTCAAACAGTTGAGCGAAGAGGCGGGTATTTCGCTCAGCCATGTGTCGGCGATTGAACGCGGTGTATCCAAACCTTCGGTTGACGTCCTGCAAGACATTGCGAGCGCCTTAGGCGTCACGCCTGACTGGTTTTTTGCCCGACGCGCCGGTGCTGGACCGATGGAGCAAGCGTTTGTTGTGCGTGCTCAGAACCGCCGTGCCCTTAATACACTTTACGGTCAGGATGCGGCAGAGCTTGGCTATACCGACCAATTGTTGTCCAGCTCGATTGGTGGGCAGTTTTACATGGGTATGGCGGTCTATGCGCCGCATTCAGAACGCCCCGAGGATCCTTTGCAGGAACACGAAGGTGAAGAACACGGGTTGGTTCTTGAGGGCGAGTTGGAAATGCGGATCGGTGATGAATTCATTACTCTGCGCGCCGGGGACAGCTACAGTTTTGACGCACGTATTCCGCACCATGCCCGCAATCGAACAGACCGGGTCTGCCGCCTGATCTGGGCAGTCTCACCAGTGGTCATTCCAAAGGATGTCGCGGTGACCAATGCTGCGGAACAGGAGACGCGGCAATGACCCGCGATGTTCTGTTACAGCCCTACCAATTGAAGCACCTGACCTTGAAAAACAGGATCATGACTACCAGTCATGAGCCAGCATATCCCGAAGATGGAATGCCCAAGGAACGTTACCGCGCCTATCACGAAATGCGTGCGAAAGCGGGTGTTGCCATGACGATGACCGCAGGTTCTGCCACTGTCAGCCGGGACAGCCCGCCAGTCTTCAACAACATCCTTGCCTACAAGGACGAGGTCGTGCGCTGGATGGGTGAACTGACCGACGCCTGCCATGTCCATGGCTGTGCCGTGATGATCCAGCTGACCCATCTGGGGCGGCGCACCGGTTGGAACAAGGGCGATTGGCTGCCGTCTCTGTCGCCGTCGCATTATCGTGAACCTGCGCATCGGGCCTTTCCGAAAAAGATGGAAGACTTCGACATTGAGCGGATTGTGACCGATTATGCCGACGCCGCCGAACGGATGCAGGCTGCTGGGTTGGACGGGATCGAGTTGCAGGCCTACGGGCACCTGCTGGATCAGTTCTGGTCGCCGCTGACCAACACGATGGAGGCGCCGTTTGGGGGCAATCTCGACAATCGATTGCGCTTTGGTTTCATGGTTTTGGATGCAATTCGCGACCGTGTGGGTCCAGAGTTTATCGTAGGGGTGCGCTACACCGCCGACGAGGTCCAAAAGGGCGGCATTACTCAGGAGGAGGGGTTGGAAATCGCGCGCAGGCTGCGCGATAGCGGTCAGGTTGACTTTCTGAACGTTATTCGCGGGCGCATTCATACCGACCCCGCCATGACGGATGTGATCCCCGTGCAGGGCATGAAAAGTGCGCCACATCTGGATTTTGCCGGGCGCGTGCGGGCCGAGATTGGAATGCCAACTTTTCATGCTTCGCGCATCCCAGATGTGGCGACGGCGCGCCATGCCGTGGCCTCGGGCCTATTGGATATGGTCGGGATGACCCGTGCCCACATGGCAGATCCGTTGATTGTGTCCAAGATACAAGCCGGGCAGGAGGATGACATCCGACCTTGCGTAGGGGCGACCTATTGCTTGGATCGCATCTATCAGGCTGGTGAAGCATTATGTATTCACAACCCGGCAACCGGGCGCGAATTGACCATGCCACATATCATACCGGTGGCTGAAACACGTCGTAGCGCGGTCATTGTGGGCGCAGGTCCGGGTGGGCTTGAAGCAGCGCGCGTTGCAGCAGAGCGCGGGCATGAAGTCACCGTTCTAGAGGCCGCACCTGAACCCGGCGGACAGGTGCGCCTGACCGCGCAATCCAAACGCCGGGCCGAAATGATCGGGATCATCGACTGGCGCATGGCCCAATGTGCGGCGCGGGACGTGAAATTTCATTTTAACACCTTCGCCGATGTCGCGGACGTAACCGCGCTGTCGCCGGACATGGTTGTGATCGCAACGGGTGGTTTGCCCGAGACGACGATCCTCGATTCGGGCAATGAACTGGCGATTTCTGCTTGGGACATTCTGTCTGGCGATGTGCAGCCGGGTGAAAACGTGCTGATCTATGATAATGCGGGGGACCATCCTGCGCTGATGGCGGCCGAAGTTATCGCCGCCACCGGCGCGCGTGTCGAAATCATGACACGTGATCGCAGTTTCGCGCCGGAAGTGATGGCGATGAACCTGGTGCCGTATATGCGTGCGCTGCAAAAGACCGGCGCCGTTTTCACGGTGACACGTACACTGAACGCGATCGAGAAATCCGGCAATCAGCTATTGGCCCATGTCGGTACCGATTACTCGGACCTGAGAGAGAAACAGTATTACGATCAGATAGTTGTCAATCAGGGCACCCTACCGCTGGGCGACCTTTACTTTGATCTCAAACCGCTTTCGCGCAATAGGGGTGCCGTAGATCAAGGCGCACTTGTCTCGGGCGCAGGCCAATTGTTTCCACAGTCAAACCCCGAGGCGGAATTTGACCTCTATCGTATCGGAGACGCCGTATCGGCACGCAACATTCACGCTGCAATCTATGACGCGCTGCGGATTGGAATTCGGTGGTGACATGCGTGCAAAACCAAGTTTTGTAGACGAGTTTGAAAAGCAATAGAGGAAAAATTAGCAAAAATTCTTGCGAAAAAGAAAAGTTGTCGTAGCATTCCTGAAGCACCTAGTAACCGAAGGGAGGATTCGTGAGCCAGGGCGCATCAAGAAAATACAGCCGTACTGCGAGCGAAGAGGGCCTGGCGGCCTTTGGGGCCGAGGTACGTCAGCTGCGCAAAGCACGTCAGATGACACTGGCCGAGCTTGCGACCAGCAGCGGTGTTTCGATCAGCCATCTCAGCGCAATCGAGCGCGGAACGGTCAGCGCCTCGCTCAACAAAATCTCGCGAATTGCGGACGCTCTGGGCGTGCCAGAGGAATGGTTTTTCAATCACCGCCCCGGATCCGGCCCGTTAGAGCGCGCCTATGTTGTGCGGCAGTCCAACCGCCGCAATCTGAACCTGCTGTATGATGAGCCCATCGAGCAGTCGGGCTATGCAGATCAGTTGCTGTCCAGCTCTATCGGTGGCGGGTTCTGTCTGGGCGTGTCGGACTATCGCCCCTATTCCGAGCAGGTTGTTGACCAGTACTTCTCGCGCGATGGCGAGATGCACGGGGTCATTCTGGATGGTGAATTGGAATTGGTGATGGAAGATGAAACCGTCACCTTGCGCACGGGTGACAGCTTTAGCTTTCCCGGTGAAATCCTGCACGTCCTGCGCAACGTAACTGACCAACCTGCGCGTATGATCTGGGTGAACTCACCCGTGATCATTCCAAGATTCTCAGCGCTTGGCGCTGACGAGCAACTGCCACAGTCACACAAGAAAAAGAACGGATAACGCCTGCTGGCACCTGAAGTCGCGGGCTCTGCCCGCAAGCAACCACGCCGGACAGATGCCCGGATACGAAGACAAACAGGGAGTAAGCAAATGAGTTCGATTTTCAAAGGGGACGTTTCCCGACGCTCCGTTTTGGCCGGAGCTGGCGCATTGGGCGCAGCCAGCCTTGCCTTTCCGCATATGGCCGTCAGCGCCGATGGGACGGTTCTGACCATCCGGTCTTATAGTGACCTGCAAGTGTTGGACCCCGCATTTTGGCTGGCGCTGCCCGAAGCCGATATCATGCGGTCGATCTATGCCCCACTGGTGTCGAACCAGCAAGGCGACGATTGGAACTGGCGCCCCGTTGCGGTCGAAAGCATCGAACAGCTGGACGACCTGACCATCGCCTTCAAGCTGCGCGACAATATCGGCTTTACGGACGGCTTTGGCCAAATGACGGCTGACGACGTGAAGTTCTCGATCGAGCGGATTGCTGATCCAGCCAATGAAAGTCCATACGCTGGCGACTGGAGCGCGCTGAAAGAGGTTGAGGTCAAGGACAACCTCTCAGGCCTGATCCATCTGAAAAACAAATTCGTTCCGCTTTGGACGACAACCTTGCCAACACCTGCGTCCTGCATCGTGTCGCGCAAGGCTGTCGGGGAAATCGGCGGCAAGATCGGGTCTGAGCCGGTGGCGCAATCCGGCCAGTATATTCTGACCGAATGGGTGCCCAAACAGAAAACCGTTCTGAAACGCAACCCGGACTGGGCGTATGAGCCGGGCGGATACGAGGAAATTCACATCCTGCCGATCGAAGACCCCTCGACCGCCGAGCTGGGTTTCGAAGCTGGTGATCTGGATTACACTTGGACTTCGGTTTCCTCGCTGCCGCGGCTCAAGGAAAACCCACCTGCGGGGTCGGTCGTCGAAGAAAAACCCTCGTTGGCCTATGTCTGGCTGGGCATGAATCAGGACAACGAAGCGTTGAAAGACGTTCGTATCCGCCGGGCTATCCAGCACGCGATTGACCGGCAAACGGTTGTCGATGCGGCCTATTTCGGCGCTGCCGCCGTGGGCAACGGCATTATCGCACCGGGTTTGCCGGGCAGCCGCGACAGTGTCACCTATGACTATGACCCGGACAAGGCGCGCGAGTTGCTGGCCGAGGCAGGCGCCGAGGGCATGACCGTTACCCTGGACATCCTGAACCAGTCGGAACGTCTGACGGCAGCGCAGGTCATTCAGGCCAATCTGGCCGATGTTGGGATCACCTGCGAGATCAAACAGAATGACAGCGGTACGTTCTGGACGCTGGGGTCCAAGGATGGCGATTACTTCATGAACCTGCAGCTGGTGCTCAGCCGGTTCTCGATGAACCCTGACCCAAGCTGGGCGACCGTCTGGTTCACGCCGGAACAAGTCGGCGTCTGGAACTGGGAACGGTTCAACAACGAGGAATACAAAGCGCTGCACGAAGAAGGTCTGGTCGAAAGCGATGCGGCCAAGCGTGATGAGATCTACAAGAAGATGCAGGGTCTCATGGATGAAAGCGGCTGCTACGTCTTCCTGACGCATGAGGTAGTTGGCCTGATCCACAAGGATACGGTCGATCCGGGCCTCAAGCCGAATGGCGAGCCGTTGTTGCCGCTGTTCAAACCCGCCTGATCCACGCAAACGGGCGGCATCCAAATGCCGCCCGTCCGCCAATAGGGGGCACGTATGCTAAGCTATTTTTTCAAACGGCTTGGACTGGCTGCTGCGATTGTCTCGGTCGCCATGTTCCTGCTGTTTTGCATGATCTACCTGATCCCAGGCGATCCGGCCTCGGTAGCACTGGGCCCTCGGGCAACCGAGGAAATGCGCGCCGCCCTGCGCGAAAAGATGGGGCTGAACCAGCCGGTTCTGGTTCAGTTCTGGAATTTCTACATCGGCGCCTGGACCGGTGATCTTGGGGATGAGGTTCTATCAGGCCGCCCCGTCACCACGGTTGTCTTCGAACAACTGCCCTACACTCTGGCCCTGATCGTTGGCGGCATCACGTGGTCGGTGGCGCTTGGTATCCCGCTGGGCTGCTGGGCAGCAGTCAGCCGCGGCAGCTGGGCTGACCGGGTTGTAGGTATCCTCTCTGTGGCGGTAATCGCGGTGCCATCCTTTGTCATTGCGATCTATGCCCTGCTGATCTTTGCTGTTGAATTGCGCTGGCTGCCTGCCATCGGCGCGGGCGAACCCGGCGATCTGGGCGATCAATTGACCCACCTGATCCTGCCTTCGCTGGCGGTTGGTCTGGGCTGGGTTGGCTATATCGCCCGCATGGTCCGCGCCTCGATGCTCGAAGTGCTAGAGGCCAGTCATATCCGTACCGCGCGCGCCTTTGGCCTGCCAGACAGGACGATCACCTTTCGCTATGCCCTGTCGATTGCGATCCTGCCCACGGTCACCTTGCTGGGCGTGGGCATCGGCCAGATGCTGTCCTCGGCCGTCTTTGCCGAGATCGTCTTTGCCCGCCCCGGCGTCGGCAAGCTGGTCTATGACGCCATCCTGACGCGCAACTTCCCCATCGTGACAGGCACTGTGCTGATCACCACCGTCCTTTTCGTTCTGCTCAACCTGTTGGCAGATCTCATTATCGGAGCTTTGGATCCCCGTGTCAGAAGCAGTTTCTAATCCCGCCCCCGGGCGCATGGCCGAACTGTGGCGCCCGATCCGCAAAATCCTGCGAGAACCTTTGGGCGCGCTGGGATTGTTCCTTGTCCTGTTTGTCATCTTCGGCGCCGTTTTCGCCGATCTGTTAACCAGTTGGGACCCGACCAAGATTAATCCGCGGGACCGATTTCAGGGACCAAGCGCAAATCACCTGATGGGTACGGATCAGTTGGGCCGGGACCTGTTTGCACGCGTGCTACACGGCGGACGGATTGCCTTGTTTGTCGCGCTGGTCTCGACGGCGGTTTCGCTGGTGATCGGCATCGTTCTCGGTCTGATCGCAGGTTACGGGCCGCGTTGGCTGGATAACCTGATGATCCTGCTGTTCGACGCAATGAAGAGCTTTCCAACCGTCATGCTGGCCCTTGCGCTGGTGACGCTGATGGGGCCGTCACTGACCGCCGTGATGGTTGTTGTCGTTCTGGTCACCGTGCCTGGATATGCGCGGATCATCCGAACCCAGACCATTGCATTGAAAACCTCGGAATACGTCACGGCAGCGCAAAGTATGGGCGCGTCATCGGCGCGTATCCTGCGGGTACATATTCTGCCCAACGTGATCGGGCCGCTGGTTATCCTCGCGTCGATGGACATTCCGGTCGTCATCGGGATTGAGGCGGGCATGAGCTTTCTGGGCCTTGGTGTTCGCCCGCCAACCCCAAGCTGGGGCTCGATCCTGAATGACGGGTTCACCAATATCCGCGACACCGCCTGGATCGCGATTGCCGGCGGTGTGCCGATCATCATCACAACGCTGGGCTTTACCTTCCTGGGTGAGACGCTGCGGGACGTGTTTGATCCCCGGCTGAAAGGACGCTGATGACCACGCTGCGCATAGACAACCTGAACGTCAGCTTCTCGACCGAAGCCGGGCCGCTGCATGCGTTGAAAAACGTCAGTTTCGATGTACCGGAAAACCGGATTGTCGGCATCGTGGGCGAATCCGGCTGCGGGAAATCCACTTTGATTAACGCAATTCTGGGCCTGCTGGCAGACAATGGTAGCATCGACGGTGGCTCGATCCTGTTCGAAGGGCAGGATGAACTGACAAGCCTGCCCTCGTCGCGGATGCGCGACCTGCGCGGCCCGCGCATAGCCACCGTGTTTCAGGACCCGATGGGCGCGTTGAACCCGGTCATCTCGGTCGGAAAGCAGATGCTGAATATCCAGTATCGCTCGACCTTGTCGAAAGACGAAAAGATGAACCGCGCTGTCGAGATGCTGGAACTGGTCCGCATTCCTGATGCCCGCGCGGCGCTGGCGCGGTATCCGCATCAGTTCTCGGGCGGGATGAAACAGCGGATTGCCATCGCCATGGCGCTGATGATGGAACCCGCCCTTCTAATCGCGGATGAACCCACAACGGCGTTGGATGCGACACTTGAGGTGACCACGATCGAGTTGCTCAAGGATTTGCAGCAGAAAATCGGCTGTTCGGTCATGTTCATTTCGCACCATCTGGGTGTCATCGCCGAACTGTGTGATGACGTTGTGGTCATGTATGCGGGTGAAGTGGTGGAGCGCGGCACCGTCCGCCAGATATTCCAAGACCCTCGCCACCCTTACACAGCGCGATTGCTTGAATGCGACCCGGCGCGGCAAAGCGAACGCACCCGGCATCTGCCGACAATCCCCGGAGAAATCCCTGATCTGCGCGCGCGGCCCGCAGGCTGTATCTTTGCCAATCGGTGCGATCTCGTGAGCGACGCCTGCTCGGCCCCTCCGCCCGACAAAGACATCGGAGACGGTCATGTCGCGCGCTGCATTATTGCAGATTGTCCCGAGGAAACCGGAGTGACTGCATGAGTAGCGATCCCATTCTCAAGGTTGAAGACGTCCAGGTTTCTTTCCCAGTCGGTGGGTTCGGGCGTCGAAACTCGATCCTGGGCGTGGCCGGGGTGAGTTTTGAAGTTAACCGAGGCGAAACCTTTGCACTCGTTGGAGAAAGCGGGTCGGGTAAAACGACCCTCGCGCGGGCTGTGAATGGTCTGCAGGAAATTAGCGCAGGATCCATAACGTTCGAAGATCAACGTATCGACGAGTTAGACCCAAGGGCGATGAAGCCTGTCCGCAAACGCATGTCGATGATGTTTCAAGACCCAGTAGGATCCCTTTCACCTCGTATGACCGTGGGTGATCTGGTGACGGAACCATTCCGCATTCACGGCATCGAAGGGCGTAATCTGCGGGATGAAGCCGAGCGTCTGCTGACGCTGGTCGGTTTGCCCACAAGCTTTGACTCGCGCTTCCCGCATCAGTTGTCAGGAGGGCAGGCTCGGCGGGTTGGAGTGGCACGAGCCATCGCATTGGACCCGGCGTTGATTATCGCAGACGAACCGACTGCGGGACTGGATGTTTCGGTTCAGGGTGAGGTGCTGAACCTGCTGAACGATTTGCGGGAACGTCTTGGGCTGGCAATGGTGATTATCACGCACAATCTGCACGTGGTGCATCATGTGGCGGATCGAACTGCCGTAATGTATCTGGGTCGATTTGTAGAAGCTGGTGAAACCGAAGAGGTATTCAGCGCGCCGCAGCATCCCTATACCGCAGCACTGCTCTCGGCCAACCCCGAGCCTGATCCGGACAAGACCCACGACCGGATCACCTTGCCGGCTGAAGTCCCTTCGCTGTTGGCTCGACCGTCGGGTTGTGAGTTCCACACCCGTTGTCCCTGGGCTCAATCGCAGTGCAGTTTTGATGCTCCTGAAAGACATGTTACGGATGAGCGGGTAATCGCATGCCACTTCCCGCTGGCACCTGGGGCCCGCCCGCCTGAGCAAAAAGAAAGCGTCTTGTCATGAGTAATGTTGAGGTCATCGAAACCGTCTGGATACCAATGCCTGACGGAACGCAGTTGGCAGCAAGACTGTGGTTGCCCGAAGCGGCGAAAACCACTCCGCTGCCCTGCATCCTTGAATACATACCCTACCGTCGTCGAGACCGCACGCGAATGCGCGACGAAAGTATGCACCCGCATTTTGCAGCCGCTGGGTATGCTTCGATTCGGGTGGATATTCGGGGCTATGGGGATAGCGACGGCATTGCTGAAGACGAGTATTCACATCAGGAAACCCAAGACGGACACGACGTCATCCAGTGGATCGCAGATCAGGACTGGTGTGATGGAAATGTGGGAATGTTCGGAAAAAGTTGGGGGGCATATAATGCGTTCCAAGTCGCGGCAACACGACCCCCGGCCTTGAAGGCTATCGCGCCGGTGATGGGAACGGATGATCGATGGCGCGAGGATATCCATTTCTACGGCGGTTGTCTGGCCAACGATAATTTCTGGTGGGGCTCCATCATGCAGCTCTACAATGCGATGCCGCCCGATCCCGAGATCGTAGGTGAAGACCGCTGGATCGACATGTGGCGCGAACGTATGGAGGGGGCCAGTTTCTGGCCTGCCATGTGGCTGGAACACCAAACCCATGATGAGATGTGGCGACGCGGCTCGATTTGCGAAAACTACGCCGACGTCGAGGTTCCGGTTTACTTTTTCGGCGGGTGGATGGACCTTTATCGCGACACCCCGTTCCGTATCGCTCAACATCTCAGCGGTCCTGTGAAAATCCTGATGGGGCCCTGGGCCCACCTGTATCCACATGAAGGGGTGCCGGGCCCCAAGGCCGATTTTGTAGGGGAAGTCCTTAGGTTCTGGGACCATTGGTTAAAGGGTATCGACACCGGATTAATGGATGAACCACTCTTGCGGTTCTTCATGCAGGAAAGCGCGGCACCAAGTGGAACTCATCTGCAACGTGAAGGACGCTGGGTCGAAGAACCAAGCTGGCCCTCGCCAAACGTCAAAGATTATTCGATGTGGTTAAACGACGGTACTCTGGACATTAAGCCGCGTACTGGCTCTACAATGTCCATTTGCTCGCCACAGAACTTTGGGGCCGCTGCAGGCGATATGTGTTCGTTTGCCATACCCGGCGACATGGCTGAAGACTGCCGGATCGATGCGGCAGGGGCACTGCAATTCAAAGGTGATCCTCTGGAAGCAGCGGTTGACGTTCTGGGCCAGCCCTCTGTCGAAATCACAGTTTCTGCGGATCAGGAGCAAGGTTTCGTTGCTGCTTTGTTGGTCGACGAAGCCCCCAACGGTGCGCAAACCCTGATTTCTCGGGGGTTCTGCAATCTGAATCATCGGATTGGTGACACCAACCCGACCGCAATTGTGCCGGGCGAGGACATGACCGTGACCATACCGCTTTACGGCAGCGGTTACCGTGTCATGCCCGGTCATCGCATCGTAGTGCAGATCGCCTCGGCTTATTGGCCCGTGCTTTGGCCCGCACCTGCACCCGTAACGCTGACGATCCGCTCAGGGTCATCGTGTTTGCATCTGCCTGTTCGCACGCAAAAGGGGCAAGCATCGGAACCACGCGCGCTGCCCGAGCCAAGCAAGCCTCAAACGGCGCCCCGAAAAACGAAAGTGCGGTCAGGTTCAATGGAACGCTCTATCCGCACTGATCTGACCAACGGAGAAACCATTCACAGGTTTTTCCTTGATGGTGGCGTTTTCGGGCCAGTGGGCGATTTCCGCCTCGACGATATTGGAACGGTGTTAAGCGACGTTTCAGATCGGCGTTACACAATCCATCCCAGCGATCCACTTTCGGCCACCGCAACGATGGAGCAGACGGCCGGTTTCGACCGCGAAGGCTGGTCGGCCAAGATTTGGACCTATTCGGAACAGACAGCGACACCGACGGAGTTTCATTTAACTTCACGCCTCAAGGCTTGGGCCGGAACCGAACTTGTCTATGAGGAAGAGAATGTGCACGTCATCCCTCGTAACGGGATGTAGCCACTAAAACCCAACCAAGTATCGGGCCAAACAGGCTGCTGTCAGCAGTATAATAACAGGAGACGAAGGATGTCGGTATTCTTGCAGTTTGGACCGCGGGCCGAGACGCATCAACTATCGGTCGGGGGTGTGACCATGCGAGTTGTTACCGAAGGTGAGGGGCCTGCTATCGTATTTGTTCCTGGTGGGGACCAAACTGCTGAAGCCTATTCAGAACAGTTTTCGCGCTTATCCGACAGCTTTCGTTGCATCACCTATGATCCTCGCGGTGCGGGCGAGACCCAATCGCCTCCGCCCCCGTGGACGATGAACGACTATGCTGCCGACTGTGCGGCGGTGATCGATGCGTTTGCGGGTGGTCGCGCAACTGTATGTGGCTTGTCGTTGGGTGGCCTCGTTACACAGCAAACTGCGATCGACTTTCCTGACAAGGTTCAACTTGCCATTCCCATGGGAACTTCCGCCTATATCGATGGGTTCACGCGCGACTGGATGCAAGCCGAGATTGACCTTCGAAAAGATGGCATAACCCTACCCGACTATTTTCTTGCCCCTCACTATGCGGTCTATGCCTTTCCAGCCAAAGCGCTGCACGAACCAGAACTGTGGGAACAGCTCAAGGCATCTTACACCGAACGCTTCCGCGACCGCGATCCGCAAGCCACAATCGATCAATGGGAAGCGTGCCTGCACTTCGATTGCCGCGAAGATCTGAAAACCTGCCCGGTCCCTATACATGTAGTCGCTTTCTCTGAGGATGTTCAGACCGCTCCAGTCATGTGCAAGGTTGTTTCGGACCTGGCGCAGAACGGAACATTCCACGAGATCCCAGGGCTGGGACATGTTTCCATGACACGTCACAAACCTGACGTCGTAGCGAAAAAACTACGCGAGATTTTAAGCGCCGAATTGGTGCAGCAGTAAACGGCTGACCTGTTAGATGAGAATTGCAATTGCAGGATTTCAGCACGAAACCAACACCTTCGTGGAAAGCCCAACGCGACTGAGTGATTTTGAACAGGCAGATAGCTGGCCAGAATTGCTGCGGGGGCGGGACGTTTTGGGCGTGACCGATGGTATGAATCTGCCCATCGCCGGATTCGCAAAGGCGGCGTTGGCGGAAGGCGTGGAATTACTACCCATTCTGTGGTGCGCAGCAGAACCGGGCGGTAAGGTAACAGACCACGCCTTTGACACCATCGCGAGGCTCATAACTGACAACCTTCAGGGAATGATGCCGCTCGACGGTGTTTACCTGGACCTGCATGGCGCCATGGTGACAGAGTCATGGGATGATGGCGAGGGTGAGCTTTTGGCGCGGATCAGACAGATCATTGGGCCGGACCTTCCGGTTGTTGCAAGCCTTGATATGCATGCCAATATCTCGCAACAAATGGTGAATTACTCGGATGCAATGACCATTTTCCGCACCTACCCGCATCTTGATATGGCAGCCACAGGCGCACGGGCGTATCGGATGATACGCGAAGTCCATGCAAATGGCCGACCCGCGAAATCATGGAGACAAGGGGAGTATCTGATCCCGCTGCACAGCCAGTATACAGAAGTGGCGCCAGCCCAAACGCTGTATGGAACTCTGAAGGCGTTCGACGGGCCCGGCACGCGACTGGTTGAACTCGCCATGGGGTTTACCGCAGCGGACACAGCTGATTGTGGTCCATCCGTGCTGGCGTATAGTTCCTCTCAGCCCGACGCCGAGGCAATAGCCGGGCATGTTTTTGCAAAGTTGCAAGCAGCTGAAACACAGTTCGAAACAGCTTTGCTAACCCCAAAGGACGCAGTCGAAACCGCCCAAAAGGCAACTGGCGCTGGGCCTGTTGTGATTGCGGATGTACAGGACAATCCAGGTGCCGGTGCGTCGGCGGACACCACTGGGCTGCTGCGTGAACTTGTTATTCAGAACACCCCACTTTCCATTCTTGGGCTGTTGCATGATCCGCAATTGGCGGCAAAAGCCCATGCCAGGGGTCCAGGTGCAGAATTTGAGGCAGAAATTGGCGGTCGAGGCGCTGGCGAAACGCCATACTTGGCAAATGTGCGTGTGCATCATCTGAGCGCTGGCCAATGTCGTTACACGGGCGAAATGTATGGCGGCGGGATTGCAACGCTGGGTCCTTCGACGGCATTGCAGCTGATTGGAACGCAAATTCATGTCATAGTCACCAGCATTCGAAATCAATGTCTGGATCTGGCGCAAATTCGGCTGTTCAATCTGGAACCGGAACGCGCTCGGATCATTTGCGTCAAAAGCACAACCCACTTCCGAGCCGATTTTGAACCCATCGCGCAAGACGTCCTGTTATGCGCCGCGCCGGGGCAGTTTCCCTGTGAACTCAAACATGTAAACTATACAAAGCTGCGATCAGGGGTTCGAATACTCGGAGGATAATTCAAATCCCCAACCCTGTCTCGCAACTTAGCACAGCACAATTTTCCACACTGTAGCCAGGCCAGACAATGGGTGCTGGCGTATCAGTTATTATGCATCCGCCTTTATCAAATCGCTGGCTTTTTCTCCGATCATTATCGCTGGTGCATTGGTGTTTCCACTGACGATTTCCGGCATGATCGAGCAATCGGCCACCCGCAGGTTTTGTATCCCGTGCACCTTTAGCTTTGCATCAACAACCGATGTCTTGGTGCTGCCCATTGCGCAGGTGCCGGTTGGGTGATAGATTGATGCAGTGTTCGATCTGGCCCAATCCAGCGTGCCTTCATAGTCATCGTGGCTTAACTCTGCCGTTGGCCGAAACTCCTCTGAAATTTTTGACGCCAGAGGGTTCTGTTTAGCGATCCTGCGCGCGATGTTCACACCATCCACAATTGTGCGGCAATCCGTTTCTGTAGACAGGTAGTTTGGAATTATTTTGACATGTTTAGACGGATCCGGGCCGTTAAGGCGCAATTCCCCCCGGCTTTCCGGGCGTAATTGACAGACCGACATTGTAAAGGCGGAAAACGGATGCACGCCCTCGCCGGGGCTGTCGGCGGACCAGGGCTGAACGTGGAATTGAATATCGGGGGTCTCAACATCCGGGCGGGTCTTCATGAATCCGGTTGCAAGGCTGGCGGCCATGGTCATTGGCCCTGCGCGGAACAACGCGTATTTCAGGGCAATGCGCGCCTGATTGATGAGGCTGCGGACTTCGTCATTCAATGTCGGTTCATTGCATTTGAATACCAGCCGTGCCTGCAAGTGATCCTGCAGGCCCTTGCCGACACCCGGCAAGGCGTGCAGCGGTTCAATACCGTTTTCTTTCAGGTGGTCCGGGTCTCCGATCCCTGAAAGCATTAGAATCTGTGGTGAGTTTATCGCGCCGCCTGACAGAATGATTTCGCGACGGACTTTCAGCGTTTGCTCGACCCCAGAGCGATCCCGATATACCAGACCGGTCGCCTTTTTCTTGTCTATGACCACGCGTGACACCAACGCGTTTGTGATGATGTTCAAGTTTTGGCGGCCTTTTATGGGCTTTAGATAGGCCACGGCGGCACTGCATCGGCGGCCGTTGCGCGTAGTCAGCTGAAAATACCCAACACCCTCTTGTTTGGCACCGTTGTAATCGGGGTTAAACGGGTAGCCTGCCGCTTGTGCAGCGGCGACCCACGCGTCGCAGATAGGACGTTGGATACGCATGTTGGACACGGACAAAGGCCCGCCAACACCGTGATATTCGTCTGCGCCCCGCTCTTGATCTTCACAGCGTTTGAACAGAGGCAGGACGTCATCCCAGCCCCATCCTTCATTGCCCATTTGCCGCCAGCGGTCATAGTCTTCCTTTTGACCGCGTACGTATAGCAACCCGTTCAACGAGGATGAGCCGCCCAACACTTTGCCGCGTGGCCAGTCGATCGAGCGCCCGTTCAACCCCGGATCAGGTTCGGTGCGATAACACCAGTCGACCGTGGGGTTATGCATGGTTTTGAAATAGCCAACGGGGATGTGAATCCACGGGTTGCTGTCGCGGCCACCAGCCTCAAGCAATGCAACACTCGTGTTGGGGTCGGCGCTGAGCCGATTGGCAATCACGCAGCCTGCGGAACCGGCCCCGACAATCGCATAATCCACTTCCATTATCGCCTCCTCCCAATGCCGCTGAAAAAAACTCTATGCAAGATAGAGGAATTATACTAGCCTTTTTTGATACAAAACGTCTCAATAATTGCAATCAGGGAGGTAAGCAATGGAGATCGGTAAGAAACTGAGTGGTATTTCGCGGCGGGATTTCTTCCGTGTGGCGGGCCGTTACGGCATGAGCTCGACACTGTTGGCAGCAGGCGGGTTCGGTGGAGCGATGAGTTTGGCGAATCTGGCTCAGGCCGCCGAATCAACCTATGAAAAGCGCTTTTCTAAAGAGCCGAAACACACGCTGAAGTTTGGTGCTTCTGGATTCAACACTCGCAACCTGCTGATCGAACGCGCCGGTGCGATCGAGTTCGCGCGTGATCTTGAGGAACGCACTGACGGAGAGATCCGGATTGAGTTCATCGGCGACAATCAGATCTGCGGACAGCTGAGCTGTGTCGAGAAGACCCAGCAGGGGATCGTCGACATTTACGCGGCCTCGACCCAGAACTCGGCCGGTGGCGCACCTTACCTGAACGTGTTGGATTATGCTTACATGTTCCCGAGCCGCGCGGCGCAGTATCACTTTTTCTACAGCCCCGCGAGCCAGCGCATCCTGCGGGATCCCCTGGAAAAACGGCACGGGTTGAAGTTCCTGTTCACCCATTGCGAACTACGCGGTCTGCAAATGGGTTCGACCTTTGCGGACAAGCCGACCGTGACCAAGCTGGAAGAGCTGTTTGGCACAAAGAACCGCGTGACGGGCACGCAGCTTGGCCGCATCGCCATGCAGCTCTTGAATCTGAATCCGGTGCCGGTGGCATGGGAAGAAACGCTGGACGCTTTGAAAACCGGTCTGATCGACGGCGCCGAAACTTGGGCCTCGGCTGTAGCCTACGCCAATATGGCGCCGGTCGTATCTCAGTCGGTCAACCTGAAGTTCTTCTGCGGAACCGAGCATACATCGATGTCGGCCAAGGTCTTTGACGGTTTGGGCGGCGAGTTGCAGGATGCAGTGATGGAGTCCTCTTACTTCACTCAGGCTTTGATTCAGGGTGCGAACGAGGCCGCGCTGCTGAACACAGTTGGGTTCTCAGAGCCGCAATTGCCCAACACGATCTTTGCTGAGAACGGTGTGCGTCCGGCCTTCCTGCCCGACGATCAGATCAAACTGGCCGAAGAGATGTGTGCCCCCAACTATAACCCTGAACCTTGGGCGCAGTGGCGTGAGCGTCTGAACAAATGGGCCGGTGGCATCGACACCTATCAGGAAATCTACGACATCGCGCGTGAGATTCCAGCAGACATGCTGCCGGAGAATGTCGAGCCACGCCGTTGGTGGATGGGCCAGGCCTGATAAGCTTCTGCGAACCGGCCCATAGCGGGCCGGTTCGATGCAAAACCGACTGGGAGGACGGGGTACATGTCGTTTTGGGCAGAAACAGGCGCGATATTCAGCGCCTTTCTCAGCCAGGATTCCTTCGAGATTCAATCTGCGCTGGAATCGAACGCGACCTGGGTATTGGGCGCGGTCGTCGCGGCCCTAGGCGGGGTCGCGATCATGCTGATTTATCGGGCAGTGCCCTTTGTCGAACGCCATCTGGAGCGGTCGGTGATGGTGTATTCCTATCTCGCTATCGCGCTGATCATCTTCTGGGGTGTTATTGATCGGTTCGTCTTTAACGATCAGGAGCCGTGGTCGACGACCATCCCGCCGCTCTTGTTCATGGTCATGGCGTGGTTTGGCGCGTCCTATAATGTCCGTCTGCGCACTCATCTGAGCTTTAGCGAATTTCGAACCGCTATGCCCCGTGGCGGACAGCTGACCTGTCTGATCCTTGATGCGATTTTGTGGTTTGGCTTTGCGGTAATCGTGATCGTGACCACCACGCGTCTGGTGGCGTTGTCGGCGTCAAATTTCCAGATCGTTCTGGGCACGGACAACATCATGCAGTGGTGGTTCCTTCTGGCTGCGCCGCTGTCTTTCTTTCTGATGGTTGGGCGGGTCTTTCAGAACCTGGCAGATGATCTTCACAATTGGAAAACGGGTGAGCCGCTTATCAAGCAGGCCGTGATTGGGGCAGACTGATGGCTGACGGAACTTTGGTGACATTAATCTCGCTGGGCGTGACCTTTCTGTTCATGCTGGGCGTGCCCGTTTTTCTGGTCATTGGATATTGGGTGATCGGTTGCTCCTTTGTGCTGGGTCTCACCCTGGACAACATGGGTGCCGAGCTTCTCAATGTCTTCAACAAGGGCTTTGCTCTTTTGGCGATGCCCCTGTTCATTCTGACCGGTGACCTCATCAACAAATCCGGCATTGCCCGAAGGCTCAGTGACTTTGCCTACGCCTGTCTGGGCTGGATACGCGGCGGGTTGGCAATGGCTTCGCTTGGGGCATGCGGGTTGTTTGCGGCGATCTCGGGGTCGAACTCGGCGACGACGGCGACAATCGGCTCGATGCTGCATCCAGAGATGGTCAAGGGCGGCTATGATGAACGTTTCAGTGCGGCCACTGCGGCAGCGGGTGGCACGGTGGGGATCATCATTCCCCCATCAATCATCTTCATCGTCTATGGGTTTTTGATGAATCTGCCAATTTCCGAACTTTTTGTGGCAGGGATTCTACCCGGCGCACTGATGGTTATCGGGATGCAATTTGCTTGCTGGATTATCTGCCGCATGAACGGGTGGGGCTACCTGATCCCGTTGCAGCTGAACCGTGTCCTGAAAACGGCGTTTGGCGCTTGGCTTGGTTTCTTCGCCATTGGTTTGGTGCTATGGGGCATTTACACAGGCAAGTTTTCCCCGACCGAGGCCGCAGGTGTAACTGTTGGCTTCTGCGTCATTGCCGGTCTGGTCAGCTATCCGATCAATCGGATCATGGGCGCACGGAATGACATTCCACCAACCGAGAAAAGCTTTGCCGAAATGTTCGTGGTTGAAGGTTTCACAATCCCCGAGATCCCGTCGATCGTGATCCGTTCGGCGCAGATCACCGGCATTCTTGCGCCGCTGATCGCTGTTTCTGTGGTGATGCAACAGATCCTGTCCTTGCTAGGGGCGCAGCAAACCATTGGCGATTTCGTGACTTCAATGGGTGGCTATTATGCGGTTCTGTTCACTTCGATGGTCATCGTCTTCTTTTCGGGCATGGTGCTGGAGAGTTTGCCAGTCACAATCATCCTTGCCCCGATCCTTGCCCCGATTGCAGCTTCGGTTGGAATCGATCCGGTTCATTTTTCGGTGATCTTCCTGGTTGGGGCATCTATCGGGTTCATCACACCACCTTACGGTCTAAATCTCTATGTAGCTTCGGGCGTGACAGGCGTACCCTATTTCCGGTTGTTGCGATACACGGTGCCGTATCTGGTGGCGTTGCTTTCGGTTTGGATTTTGGTGTCGCTTGTGCCCGATCTGGCCTTGATCCTACTTCCAAATAGCTAGACTGTTACGGGATGGCTGAAACGGAAACACAAGAGAAAGAAACTCAGATCCCGACCAACTTGCGCCTTCTTCTCATACTTGAGGAGGTGGCGCGGCGCGGTTTGGCCGTCAAACCATCGGACTTGATCGAAACACTTGGGCTGGCCAAGCCAACCATTCATCGTTTGTTGCAAACAGCAGAAGCCGAAGGTTTCCTGCAACGCGATCTGGACGGTCGCTCTTATGGGCCAGGTCGCCGGTTACGGTTGCTTTCGGTCAATACGATGTCGTCAGAGCATCTGCGAACAGCACGTTTGGCAATCTTGCGCAGTGTCGCGGAAGAAGTGGGCGAGACCTGCAATCTGGCTATCCCGGACCGCGAGGGAATGATATATCTTGACCGGGTCGAAACGAAGTGGCCTTTGCGCATTCAGTTGCCTGTCGGTACGCAAGTACCCTTCCATTGCACCGCAAGCGGCAAGATGTATCTGTCCACACTGCGGCAGAAAACGCTGGATGGGTTTCTTTCAGCAGGAAACTTACGGCCGCAGACCGAACACTCGTTGACGGATCCCAAAGCTTTGCAAGCGGAAATCCGGCGTATATCCGAAAACAATTTTTCCACAGATGACGAGGAGTTCATGGCCGGAATGACAGCTCTTGCTGTGCCGATTCAAGATGGGCAGGGCAGGTTGGCTGGAACGCTTTCGGTTCATGCCCCGACACAACGTCACGATGTCAAAAGCCTGATGTCGTTTCTGGGCACGCTGCAAAAAGGGGCGAAAGAGCTTTCGGCGATGTTAGCGGAATGATCAGTACCTTAGATGACAGTTAGGATGCAAATTTCCTTCCGTGCCGTCTCCGGCATCCTCGATCGTGCCCCCTGTGACATCGTTTTGATAATCTTGTGCCTTTGGTCCGATTTCAAACAACACTGTCGTGTTGCCGAGCGGCGCAAAGGACCAGTTTGCGAGTGCTTTGGGGTTGGTTATGCCTTGCTCGACGATATAGCGCACGATCTCGTCGCGGCTGGTGTCCAGGGCCTTGAATGCGAGCGTGTCTCCCGGCGTACCAGATAAGAACCTGCCGTCGGACACGCGTTAATTGTCGGTAGCAATAAGGAACTCCAAATCGCCTTTGACAGCTTCCGGGTATCTTGAAGGGCCACGAAGCATGATCGCGAGATGAGCTCGCTACATCCTTGAAAGCCCAGCATTGGTGTTCAAAAGAAATTGGCGGAATATCGGGCTGCTTGCCGCGCCAATTCCGCGCGCGTTCTCTCCGACCGCCGCAGCTTCGACGACCGGAGGGATCAACCCCCGTTTATCCTGATTGACCAGATACCGGCGAACCCGGGCGACCAGTTCATCCCGCACTTCGGGTGGGAATGCGCCATCGATGAATATTGCTTCGAAGTCGATGACAGCGCAGATGGACAATGCCGCTTTTGCCAATTCCTGCGCAGTGGTTCCGATCCATGGATCCACATATCGGGAAATGCTGCTCCAATCCTGCGGCTTTCTCCAAAGAACCCCAGGGTCGACACCTGCTTCGATCAGCCTGTCCTCGAGCAGAAACAGTGATGCAGTGTCGATCAGTTGCTGGCTTTCACCCAATGGGCCTGTTGTGCGCATCGCGCCTAAGGCACCTGCATTGCCTTGGTTGCCCTCGAACACCGTGCCGTTCAACGCGACGCCACCGCCGATCATCGAGCCGATGAAGAAATAGAAATAGTCGCGATACTCGGCCCCGCGACCATAGAGATGCTCTGCGTGACACGCGGCAGTAGCGTCGTTAACGACAAAGACCGGAAGATCGCTGAATTTGGCAACTTCGGAAAAGAAATTCACGTTTTTCCACGACCTGAATTTCTTGGCTGCAAGCCCTGACAGGTCATGCCACTTCCAAAGTTCGAACGGAGTACCGATTCCGATACCGCACACTCGGTCCCGAAGAGTCCGAGGTTCGTGTGAGAGGAGCGTCTCCAGCCCAGACTCCAGAAAGCCGAAAATGACCTCTGGTAGCGGATAGTCATACGTGGTGGAGAGTTGGCGGCGCGGCGTGCCCAAAAAGTCGATCAACAGCAGATCGGCACTACGCCGTCCAATCTTCATCCCCACCGACAAGATGCCTTCCGGGTTCAATTCCATGGGGATTGAGGGCTTCCCCACTTTGCCGCGCAACGGGGTTCCACGTTTGAGAATCCCGTCCTTTTCAAGTTTGCGCAAAATTATTGATACAGTTTGCGGAGACAGGCCTGTTAACCGCGCAACGTCCGCGCCAGCGGTGGGCCCATGTCGCTGTAAAACCGTCAAAATCAGACGTTCGTTGTGATCGCGAACCCCGCTTTGACTTACCCCGCCGGTCAGTGATTTAAGAGCCTCTTTCTCCATAAGTTTGAACATAAACGCCTTATTTTCTTATGAAAAGACATCCGCGCAAATTAATAAATAAACTTTATTTATTTATTGACAGAGAGGCCAGAATCACTGTTCTCTGATTGAGACCTTCATTGGAGGATGAGGTCGGGTCTTGCTGGCATGCCGTGCGAGGCAACAACAATTTTCTGGGAGGACAACATGAGAAATCTATTCAAGATTGCCGCATCAGCGACTGCGCTTACGATGGCCGCAGCATCCGCCCAAGCGGCTGGTGAAACCGTTTGCCTGATTACCAAGACGGATACCAATCCATTTTTTGTAAAGATGAAGGAAGGTGCCACAGCCAAAGCCGAAGAGCTTGGCATGACGCTTAAGGCTTTTGCAGGTAAGGTCGACGGCGACCACGAAACTCAGGTTCAGGCGATCGAAACCTGCATTCTTGATGGCGCAAAGGGAATTCTGCTCACGGCGTCTGACACAAGCTCGATTGTACCGGCTGTTCAGCAGGCGCGCGACGCTGGACTTCTGGTGATTGCGCTGGACACACCGCTGAGCCCAATTGACTCGGCGGATGCTACATTTGCCACGGACAACTACAAAGCTGGTTTACTGATCGGACAATGGGCAAAGGCCAAAATGGGTGATGCAGCTGCCGACGCCAAAATTGCGACACTTGATCTGAACGTCAGCCAGCCAACAGTGGATGTTCTTCGCAACCAAGGTTTCCTGGATGGCTTCGGTGTAGACTTGGCCGACCCCAACGTGATCGGTGACGAAACCGATGCGCGCCTGGTTGGCAGCGATGTAACCGACGGCAACGAGGAAGGTGGCCGACGTGCAATGGAAAACCTTCTGGCAAAAGATCCAACAATCAATGTCGTTCACACGATCAATGAACCAGCAGCGGCAGGTGCTTACGAAGCTCTGAAGTCTATCGGACGTGAGAACGACGTGCTGATCGTCTCGGTTGATGGCGGCTGCCCCGGTGTCCAAAACGTAGAGGCAGGTGTCATTGGTGCCACCAGTCAGCAGTACCCGCTGTTAATGGCCTCGCTGGGTGTCGAAGCCATCAAGAAATGGGCGGACGAAGGTGTGAAGCCCGAAAATACGCCCGGGAAAGACTTCTACGATACCGGCGTTGCACTGATTACCGACCAACCAGTTGACGGCGTCGAGTCTATTTCGGTCGCCGAGGGCCTGGATCTCTGCTGGGGCTAAGCAAGCACCAATTGGATGAGGCGCGTCGCAGCGCCTCATCCTTTCTGTTCACCGAAAAACCGAAACTTCCTTTAAACTGATCTCGTGGCTGCGATGCGCGCTAGGGAAGGGGGAGAGATGTCTGAAGCAAACCGAGGCGCCCAGGAGTTTGAGACTGCTGCCAGTCCGAAAGAGACCGTGGCTGAATTTGAGAGCCACCGGCGCGGCATGTTGGGGAAGTTACAGCACCTTCTCCACGTCAACCCATCTTTTGTGCCTTTGATCGTATTGGTCGGAGCAATATTGATCTTTGGCTTGCTATTGGGTTCAAAATTCTTCTCGCCTTTCGCAATGACCCTGATCCTGCAACAGGTTCAGATTGTAGGTATCGTCGCCGCAGCGCAAAGTTTGGTCATTCTGACCGCCGGCATTGACCTAAGCGTCGGGGCGATCATGGTGTTTTCTTCTGTCATTATGGGGCAGTTCACTTTCCGCTACGGTATTCCGGTACCAATTGCCGTCATGTGCGGTCTGGCCGTCGGCACGATGATCGGAGCTTTGAACGGTTGGCTTGTCAGTCGCGTCAAGCTGCCCCCCTTCATTGTCACACTCGGGATGTGGCAGATCGTTCTTGCGACCAACTTTTTGTACTCTGCGAACGAAACCATTCGCAGTCAGGATATCGAAGCCAACGCCCCCTTCCTTCAGTTCTTCGGAACAAAGTTCAGCATTGGCGGGGCGACTTTTACCGTTGGCGTCATATTCATGCTCACGCTTATCTTTGTGCTGGCTTATGCGCTCAAACACACAGCGTGGGGCCGACACGTATATGCCGTAGGGGATGACCCCGAGGCCGCCGAGCTGTCCGGTGTCAACGTCCACAGAACCCTAATGTCCGTCTACATGCTGTCCGGTCTGATCTGCGCTTTTGCGGGCTGGGCTTTGATCGGGCGCATCGGATCGGTCTCACCAACCTCCGGCCAATTGGCCAACATTGAAAGCATCACCGCTGTCGTGATCGGAGGTATTTCTTTGTTCGGCGGCCGTGGCTCCATTCTGGGGTCCCTGTTCGGGGCGCTGATCGTGGGTGTCTTCACCCTCGGGCTGAGGTTGCTTGGCGCAGATGCGCAGTGGACCTTCTTACTTATCGGGCTTCTCATCATCGCAGCAGTCGCAGTCGACCAGTGGATCAGAAAGGTATCGGGCTGATGTCAGACACAACTCCAGTCGTCCAAGGGCGCGGGATCGTGAAGCGCTATGGCCACGTCACCGCCATCGACCATTCCGACTTTGAGCTGCGCCAAGGTGAAATCCTTGCGGTCATCGGAGACAACGGTGCGGGCAAGTCGTCTATCGTCAAGGCGATTTGCGGCGCTACGATCCCGGATGAGGGTGAGATCTTGATCGAAGGGAAGAGAGTCAACTTCACCTCACCGATCGACGCTCGCAACATGGGGATTGAGATCGTCTATCAGCAGCTTGCGATGTCCCCGGCGTTATCCATTGCGGACAACATGTTCATGGGTCGCGAGATCCGCAAACAGGGCTTCATGGGCAAATACCTGCGTCAGCTTGACCGACCTGCAATGGAAAAGTTCGCTCGTGAGAAACTGACCGAGCTTGGGCTGATGACCGTTCAATCCATCAACCAAGCGGTTGAGACGCTTTCGGGTGGACAGCGCCAGGGTGTTGCCGTTGCCCGCGCAGCCGCCTTCGCGACCAAGTTCATTATCATGGACGAACCGACGGCTGCTTTGGGGGTCAAGGAAAGCCGCAAGGTGCTTGAACTTATTCAGGATGTACGCGCGCGTGGCATTCCGATCATCCTAATCAGCCACAACATGCCGCATGTCTTTGAAGTTGCAGATCGCATCCATGTGCACCGACTAGGCAAACGGCTCTGCACGATCGATCCCAAGGACTATACGATGTCCGACGCCGTCGCCTTCATGACCGGCGCCAAAGAGCCCCCGAAAGAGGACGCCGCGTGATCAAGCAGGACGTAGAGCGCGTTTGCGATTTGATTTCCTCCCGGAGGCAGGTTGAGGTCCGGACGATTGTTGCAATTGCCGGCCCTCCTGCGTCCGGTAAATCGACCTTGGCAGAAACCGTTGTAAAATCGCTGAACACTCAGCAAAACTCGGTGGTTCCGTTTGCGACTCTGATCCCGATGGACGGCTACCATTTGGACAACGGTGTACTCGAACCGCGCGGTCTGCTGCCGAGAAAAGGCGCGCCAGAAACCTTCGACGGTATTGGGTTTTGCGATGCAATCAGACGGCTTCAGTCTGCACGGCATGAGCTCTTTTACCCAAAATTCGACCGCCATATGGATATTGCCATCGCAAACGCGATTGCTGTTCACCCCGAAACGCCAGTTGTTGTTGTAGAAGGAAACTACCTTCTGATGGACAGCGACCCGTGGAGGACAGTGGCGGATGCGTATGCTGCAACGGTTTTCATAAGCCCGACTTTGGAAGAACTCGAAAGCAGACTGCAACAGCGATGGATAAAGCATGGATTTGACCCAAAATCCGCGCTTCGACGTGCTAAATCTAACGATCTGCCCAATGCCCAGCTTGTTATTCGCAACAGCAGGAAAGCAGACCTAAACTTGAACCAGAATTATACGGAAACCGGCACACGCTACGCTTTTTGACCCGGTTTTCCAGACACCAAGTTAGTCTGCCGGGTGTTTCGCTGAACGAAGCCTTTTGTTTAAAATGGAACTGGCAACCAGTACTGCGTGACCGCTTCTTTTCTTGAGGAGCCTCTCGACTAACCTTCACCCAGGCACCCTGAGGCGGATACAAGCAGTCTGGTGTTGACGGATTGTTGGGAGAGTGGCGGTTGAATAATCGCCTCGGGGCAAAGCAAGTAATGACATATGGTCGTTCCAGGCCATCGCGCCGTTATCTGAAAGGTCGAGGCGCGGCATTCGGACGCGATCGAGCTTTGAGTTTTTCGGCGACAATAGAGTTCGTTGGATCGGCAACCACCCACGAACTGGTGGGCACAGGCGCATGTGTACTGCTGCGCAATTTTCTGATCTGTGTGGTCCGAAGGGGCGGGGTATTTGTACGGATCCGTTTTCGAGATTCCGGGCGCTCAGGCCGTAGCTTGAAAGGAGGACCCGATGCGTTGGACACGAACATTGCAATTGGTCGACGTGCACTGCGCCGGTGAGATTGGCCGCGTGGTAACAGGAGGCATGCTGGACATCCCCGGCGCGACGATGGCTGACAAGCTTGACCATATCAACAAGGTGGATGACGACTTGCGGCGACTGTTGTGTTCTGAGCCGCGTTCAGGCCCTGCGGGCTCTGTGGTTCTGTTGCTTCCAGCCACTAAACCAGAGGCCGATACAGGCTTTATTGTCTTGCAGCCGGATCAGGCACACGCGATGTCAGGTTCCAATGCAATGTGCGCCGTGACGGCCATTCTGGAAACCGGCATGAAACAGATGGTTGAGCCTGAGACCAAGGTCGTGCTGGATACCGCAGCCGGGTTAGTGCGTGCCATCGCCCGATGCGAGAATGGCAAGGTCATCAACGTGGCGCTGGACATGCCGCCTTCCTTCGTTTTGACCAAAGCTGCTGTCATCGACACACCCGATCGGGGGCAGATCACGTATGATATCTGCTTTGGCGGCGTGTTTTATGCGTTGGTAGATGTGGAACAAATGGGGCTTACCATATCACCTGAGAATGCACGCGCATTAGCCATGAACGGCGTATCTTTGAGGGAACGGATCGCGTCCAGCATCGAGGTGAAACACCCAACGACGCCAGCTCTGGATGGGCTGGCTTATGTCATGTTCCGTGGCGAAGACGATGACGGGGCCATTCGAACCTGCACGACGATGCGTCCCGGGCGTGTGGATCGGTCTCCTTGTGGCACCGGGTCAAATGCAAACATGGCTGCCCGACATGCCGGCGGATTTGTGGAACCGGGCGACAAACTGGTTTCGCGCTCCATAATTGGCGGGGAGTTCACCACGGAATTTATCTCCGATGCAGTCATTGGAAGCTACCCTGCAACGCAAAACCGCGTTTCCGGTCAATGTTGGATTTATGGCCTGAGCCAAATTGGTCTTGATCCTACCGACCCGTTTCAGAATGGGTTCACACTATCGGACACTTGGGGAGGCTAGCTGCCGCCCTTCTTCTGGTGGGTTTGAAGGTGATATCCGGCGAGATTTTGAGAGTTTGTGGCTTGAACAGGTGGCTTGGGGTCAATCTGTTCACATTATTTGAAAGATCCAGCCCCCTCGTGGCGATCTAAAAGAAATAGGGCAACGCATATGCGACTAGGATTTATCGGAACGGGCGTGATCACCGAGGCGGTGGTAAGCGGCCTTTTGGCGACCGACCTGGAGATTGCTGAGGTTCATGTGACCAAACGCAATCGCCGAGCGTCCGCGCGGCTGGCTGCAACTAGCGATCTTGTGCAGATCTGCGATTCCGCGCAATCGGTTGTTGATAATTCGGATCTGGTGTTTTTGGCTGTCCGCCCGCAGGATGCCCAAGCGGTGTTGCGCCCGCTCACGTTTTCCGAGGGTCAGCACGTCTGCAGCCTGATCGCCACGTTGACGCATGATGCTTTGCAAGACTGGATTGGCGCACCTGTACGACTGTTCCGAGCAATCCCATTGCCCGCAGTCGCACAGCACCGCGGAGTGACTGTCCTGTTTCCACATGACCCGATAGGCGAGGCGCTTTTTAACCCCTTGGGAGCTGTGGTCAGTGCCCAGACAGTGGAAGAATTCGATGCCTTTGCCGCCGCAAGTGCGCTGATGGGAACGTACTTTGGTATTTTGGATATCGCTTCGGCCTGGATGCAATCAAACGGAATTAAGCAGGTGGATTCGCAACGCTACCTGAATGGCGTTTTTGCAGCGCTGGCGCAGACCGCGATGAAGGATTGTGAAAAATCCTATGACGCGCAGCGGATCGAGCATTCGACCCCGGCTGGGCTGAACGCACAATTGTTTCAGGTCTTTGTTGAAGCAGGAGGTACAGAGGCCGTAAAGACAGGGCTGGACAGCGTAATGCAGCGTTTATGCAACGCCCGCGAAAGGTCTGAGCGGGGTGAGGAGTGAGGCGCATTCCAGTCGGAACGGTCAGTGTTTTGACGGGTGCCAGCAAGCAAGCCCCGCGCCAAATTCATGCGAAGGACAAGTGAAGCAAACCCGGACAATCTGAAACTTAGGGTTTGTGCATTACAGAGGCTTTATACAGCCTTTCATTGTCTGCCCAACTGAATCCGGTTTCGAACTCGGTTGACCGGATTGATTGCGGGCGCTTGTGTTTTGCATTGCTTTGAAGTGCTCACGGCCATAACTGAATTGATATGGCTAATCGCAGATACAACATCCCTTCTCTAAGCTCGCTGGTTGCCTTTGAGGCGGTGGCGCGACTGCAGGGGTTCGCACGTGCCGCCGAAGAGCTGAACACGTCACAGCCCGCTATCAGTCGCCACATTCGAAACTTGGAGATCCGATATGGTGTTGAGTTCTTTGATCGCGACAAAAACCCGATAGCGCTTACATCCAAAGGCAGTCAGTTTTACGCCGGCGTGGTTCAAGGTTTCGATGCATTGCAAAATGCGGTTCAGGATTTGAAGCAAGTCGATAACAGGGTCACCCTGGTATGTTCTCATTCAGTTTCGCACTTGTTGCTGATGCCGCGATTTGGATACCTTAGGAACGCTTTGGGAAATGAGGCCGAACTGCGTGTCATGACTGCTGAATATAATTTGGTTCAAGCTGCAGTCGATTCGGGCGGTGATATTGTTTTTGAATACTCTGCAACAGCGCCTGACACAGAACATGTTGTGGTATGTGAAGAGAAGGTCAAACCGGTTGGGACGCCCGAAATGGTTAGGCGCGCTGTCAGCGCCCTGTCGGGAGAATGCGAAGCACCGCCGCTACTGAGATTGCAGAAAGAGAACTATGGTTGGTTGGATTGGATTGACTGGTGGGATGCGCACCCCGAGTATGCGGATTGGCCGATCTGTGGAGAATTCGATAGCTATGTCTATCTGTTAGAAGCGGCGGCATCCGGTCAGGGTTTGGGTTTGGGTTGGCTCAGTTTCATTGACCCTTACCTAGCGCGTGGTGATCTGGTTGAGATGCCAGTTGACTGGCATTCAACATCCACCAAGGTATATGCTCGGTTAACGCGATTTGGGCAAAGGAACCCAATGGCGCAAAAGTGTCTTTTGCTTTTGAAGGGATCACAGTTAGCAGATTGAGTAAGCCTAGTTGGTGACTGTGGCGGTACGCCACCATGGGTAAACTTATGTTCGGATCATTGAGGCTCAGAATTCAGACTCGGTCATTCTACAAATCGTTTCGAGCCATCAGGCAATCTTTTGTCGTCAAAGTTGTGTGTTCAAGTCACCTAGCCTGAGCCCCAGAATCTCCTCCAATCCAGTGTTTAGTCCGCTCAACTGAGGGATGGGCAAATAAAGACCAGATGCACCCAGAAAAAGATCACCCAAATGATCAAGGAACAGGAGATTGCACGCCATCTGCGACAGCCAAAGTATAACGGATGCCCGAAGGTGTTCCAGTCTGCAGGCGCTATCGCAGCCCACATTGTTTGTTGGCCAAGTGTCCTGAAACTTAGAAAGTAGCTTTTGCCTGCATGGCTTTGGCCCCGTCGAAGCGTCGAGCCCATAGGTGCATCGTGTTGTCTTCACGCGTTCCTTCGATATGGAACGGAGTCATCCCCGCCAGAGGAGCAGTTCCACGGAATTCAAAGATTCTTGGTGTCGCTCCCATGGTACGTTGCGCAAGATCAACCAGTAGCGTTGCCGTAAGCGGCCCATGAAAGACCAACCCGTCATACCCCTCGACTGAGCGCGCATAGTCTACGTCATAATGGACCCGGTGTCCGTTGAAGGTCAGGGCCGAATAGCGAAAAAGCATAACTTGCGACGGCGATATGATTTCAGAGACTTCGGCATTGATCGGAGCAGGAATAGGCAAGGATTTTTGAGCATTGGGATGCGGGTCTTCCCGATAAACGATGTCGTGTTCTTCAGTTATGGCCAGCGTTCCGTCGTTCAAAAAAAGCTCGTGTAGAACCGTCACAAAACACAGTTGCCCGCTGCGACCGATCTTTTCGGTTATCTTTTTTATCGTAGAGCGTTTCTTAGCCTGGGAGCCCAGTGGGACAGCTGCCTTGAACTTGAACCGTCCGCCAGCCCACATTCGGCGAGGTAGAGCGACCGGAGGCAGAAAACCACCTTTCTTTGGGTGACCATCACGACCCAGTTCGCCCAGCGGTTTTGCTTCGAGAAAGTAAAGCCAATGCCACAAAGGTGGAAGTGCGTCGCCGCATTGCAATGTCGGTTCGCGGCCAATTGTGGCCTGCATAAACCGGGCAGGTTCGGTGCGCAAAGTGTCCGTACGCGTTTCTGAGCGTCCGATCCAAGAGTCGACGTCGTGCGGCATCAATACGGATCCTTCTTCGTTGGTCACGCGAATGCAGGGTGCAACGCCGCGCCATACTGATCGATTGAGGGGGCGGATGACAACGCTTGCCCTCTTTAACGTCCAGCCAACGGATCAGCATATCGGGTTTCGCGTTGGTTTCGCTTCCTTGAGCTGTCATCTCAGGTCAGCTGTACGCCAGTGCTATCGACCGGTCGGCGGTTGGGCGCTCACCAAAGCGCGCTTTGTAGGCTTTTGAGAAATTGACGATACTGGCAAACCCAGTTGCGACGGCAACATCAATGATGGACAAATCCGTTCCATGCAGCAACACGCGCGCACGGTCCAGACGCAGATTGCGATAGTGTCGTGACGGGCTGGTCTTCAAGTGTTTGTTGAACAACCGTTCGATCTGCCGCCTCGAGATTTTTTCTTCTCGAATCAATTCATCAACCGGGATCGGATCCTGAAGTGAGTCTTCCATTTTCTTGAGAATGCTCAGAAAAGCGGGGTTTCGGGATCCAGCCATTTTTGACATTGTCTGGCGTTGCGATCGGTTGCTGTGATTGTCAAAGTTATGGAGGCAATGGTCCGCCACTTTCTGGGCAGTGCCACTGTCGAAGTCCGATTCAATGATGGAAAGCGTCAAGTCCAGGCTGGCAGTGCCCCCGGCGCTTGACGCCAAACTGTCATCAGCCACAACACGCACCAACAAGCAGTCAAGTTTTGGAAACATCTCTTCAAAAACCGGCGCCAGAGACCAGTGGAGCGTCAGTTGCGCTTCGGTTGCCAACCCGGCGCGCGCCAAGGTAAATGCACCGGTTCCGATCGCCGCGACCCGACCGCCAAATCTGGAATGTCTGCGCAACCATTGCAGAGTTTCAGGGAGAGCGTCGAGATAGCCGGAGTACCCCGAGCACACGATCACGTAGTCTGCATGCCGCGTCATAGAAAGGCCGGTCTCTGTCGGGATTTCGATCCCGTTCGAGCACATTACGTTGCTGCCTGTTTCGGTCATGACCGACCAGGTGTATTCTGTTTCACCTGTCACTAAATTGGCCGCCCGCAGAGGTTCGATTGCCGCCGCGAAATCCAACATGTTGGTGCCTGGAAGCAGCAGAAAGTAAAAGTGGCGCTTTTGGGCAATGATTTCTGAATGCCCGACAGCGCTTGGGTTTTCACCCCCCCGGCAACGGGTGATGGGTTTGGACTCAATATACATACGCTGCCTTGCCTTTCCTCAGACCTTTAGAATGGATTTGAGATCAGTACCCCTGTCTGCAACCATCTCGGGATGCGGGGACTTGCCGGATTCGATCAGCCGTTTTGCAACCATGTAGGCGCGCGGGTCGTTCATTGCGTCGGTCGCAATGAGTTTCCCTTCACAATAGTACCATACCGAGTACGACCCATCGTCACCTTCGCGTGAGACGACCTGATCATAGCCGGCATTCAATCCGGCGATTTGAAGCTTGACGTGATACTGATCCGACCAGAACCAGGGCTTCGCCTTATAGGGTTTGGTGGCACCCATGATGTTTTCGGCTACCGTTTCGGCCTGATCAATGGCATTGCCAACGCTCTCCAATCGGATCTGGGCGTTCCCATGGGGAAACGTCGCACAATCCCCCGCAGCCCAGATACAAGGATGCGAGGTGCGGCCCAACGCATCGGTTTTGATGCCGTTTTCGACGGTAACTCCGGCTGTCTCGGCAAGTGCCGTGTTCGGGGTAATGCCAATCCCTAAAACAACAAAATCGGCAGGGACAACGTCCCCGTTGGCGAGTTCGGCACCGTCTGCGCGGCCCTCTCCCGTGACGCGTGCGATCTTGGTACCTTCAAGAATTCGGACGTTGTTGGCATCGTGCAGCTCGCGGAAATACTTGGCGGTTTCCGGTGACGCGACACGCTGCAAAATGCGCGGTGCAGCTTCGATCAGAGTCACATCCAGATCCAGCTTTGCCGCAACGGCAGCGACTTCGAGGCCAATGTAGCCTCCGCCTATGATGGCAACCTTTCGACCTTGCTTGAATTCCGGTGCGATTGCATCGATATCGGCAATCCCTCGGATCGTATAGGTGCCAGTCAGGCTTCCACCTATGCTCTCGGGCAAACGATTGGGGGTTGAGCCTGTCGCGAGGACTAGGTGTTCAAAGGCCAGTGTTTGATCGTCACAGACAAGTGTCTGATCGTCCACAGAAATGTCCGTCACCCGCTGATTCAGGTGCAAGTCAACCTGATGCTCATCAAAGAAACTCTCGGGCCTCAAGAACAAGCGGTCCCGAGGCAGCTTGCCCAACAGATACGCTTTGGATAGGGGCGGGCGCTGATAGGGTGGGTGCGCCTCCTCTCCGATCAGGGCGATTGGCTTGTCATAGCCAAGATTGCGCAGTTTGACTGCGGCGGAGCAACCCGCTTGCCCCGCCCCGACAATGATGACCCCATAGTTGGTCATTTCATTGACCTCGCAAAGTCACGCTCAAACACATTCGCGGTCCGCGATATCGAGGGCTCGATCCAGGATCTCCAGACCCGTCATCAGATCCTCTTCGCTGATGTTCAGCGGTGGGGTCAGGCGGACGACATTGGAATAGAAGGACAGGTACAGCCCTTCGTTCATCGCAAAGCTCATCATATCCGACATTGGCTTGGCATCCGGGCCCTTCGCTGCAAACGGCACCAATGGTTCGCGCGTGTCGCGGTTCTTGACCAGTTCGATGCCGTTGAACATGCCCTTACCGCGAATATCCCCGATGCTGGGGTGCTTTTCTGCCATTTTGGCCAGCTCGGCCCGCATCTTTTCACCCATGAGGGTTGCGTTTTCCAGAGCGCCTTCGTCCTGCATGGCGCGGATTGCAGCGATGCCTGAGGCGCAGGCCAGCGGATGCCCAGCGTAGGTCAGACCTCCTGGCATCGGGTAGTCGCGCAGCCAGTCATGCAGTTTGGTTGAGACCGACATGGTACCAAGTGGTACATAGCCCGAGTTGATGCCCTTGGCGCTGGTGATGATGTCCGGCTGTACACCCCAGTGATCGACGGCGAACCATTTTCCGGTACGACCGAACCCGGCCATGACCTCATCTGCGATCAGCAGGATGCCGTATTTTTCACATGTTTCCTTGATCGATTGCAGATAACCATCCGGGGGAACGATGATGCCGTTGGTGCCCACGATCGGTTCCAGAATGACGGCCGCCACCGTGTTGGGATTTTCGTACATCAGGATCTCTTCCAGATGCGGACCGCCCTGGGCCACCGGGCATTTCGCCGGATCGGTGTGGCCTGTCGGCAGGCGATACACGTAAGGGTCCAGCATCCTCACCACGCCCGGCATATCGGCGCGGGTCAGGTGGTGGCGTGGGTCGCCTGTCAGGGACAGTGTGCCCCCGGTTGCCCCATGATACGAGCGATAGCGCGCGATGATCTTGGTCCGGCCTGTATAGTGCCGCGCCAGACGGATCGCAGTCTCGTTCGCCGCCGAACCTCCGGTAGTGAAAAAGGTCGAGGTAATGTTTTCAGGCGTGATCTCGTTCATGATCGCCGCCATTTCCGAGCGCACATCCGAACCCATCGCCGGGCCGATATAACACAGCTTGTCCGCCTGATCCTTGATCGCCTGTACGATCTTGGGGTGCTGGTGACCCATATTGGCGTTCACCAATTGACTTTGAAAGTCCAGATAGCGTTTGCCGTTGCTGTCCCAGAACCAGCTGCCTTGCGCGCCGGTGATGACACGTGGGCGGCTGCCTTGCTTCGACCAGCTTTGCAGATAGTGATCTGCATGCATGTCCTTGACCCATTCAGGATCATGTGAGGGGAAGGCGTTGCTGAAATCTTCCATAACAGGTCTCTCGGCGGGATGAGGTTTGGATCAATCGATAATGGTGACGGGCTGGCCCAAAGCGTCGGCATCAGGTGTGACGCCCAGACCCGGCCCTTCTGGTGGTGTGATGCGGCCGTTCTCGCGTACAGGGCCATCGGGGGCCAGACGCGGGCCGACATAGTGGCTGAGGTCGCACGTGTTCATGATACCACGCGCAGGTGTGGACGCGGCCAGATGCAGCAACGCGGCGGTGGTGATGTCGCTGCCCCAGGTATCTTCGATACACATCTGGGTGCCCAGCGTCAGGCACAAATCCCGGATTTGCCGCATGGCAGACAGGCCGCTCATCTTGGATAGTTTCAATGCCACGGCCTGCATGCATCCGGCCTGATGCGCGGCGAAGATCGAGGCGATGTCATGCGCGTTCTCGTCAATCTTCATCGGAAGGCCTGTGGTCCGCTGCACGTGGGCGCATTCTTTAAGCGTGGCACAGGGCTGTTCCAGCATGACATCCAGATGGGCCGCAGCACGACCAACCCGGATCGCGGTCAGCGCATCACTGCCGCAGTTCCAATCGCCATAAACCAGCGGGCCCGGACCCACGGTTTCGCGCACCTTGGCCAGTCGCTCGACATCCGTTTGCCAGTCGCCATCAGCGCCCAGCTTGACCTGGAACTGGCGCATCCCTTTGTCATAAGCTTCTTGTGCCATGCGGGCCATCTCGTCCGGGGCCACACATGTGATCGAGTGATAAAGCGGCATGTCCTTGACCTGCCGACCTCCCAGCAGGCGATGCACCGGCAGATCGGCGGCTTGGCCGGTCAGGTCCCACAGCGCCGTATCGAGCGCGGATTTTGCGTAACCATGGCCGTGAAGATACCTGTTGGCCTGCTCCATGACGGTTTCCGGCCCCACCGGGTCCGCACCAATGAGCACCGGAGCCAATTCGGCAATGGCCGGGATCACGCCCTTGGCATAGGCGGGCAGGTAGTGCGGGATCGGACAGACTTCGCCCCAGCCGGACAAGCCCGTATCCGTGTCCAACCGCAAAACCACCGAAATGGTCGTGTCACAGGTTTTCCCATCTGCCATGTAATATGTTTCATGGCTGGTCAGCGGGACTTCCCAGGCAGCAATGCGGGTGATCTTCACGTCAGGTTTCCTTTCATTAACCCGTTGCGCAAATGGCAGGTTTTTCGGTCTTTCTATTGGGGTCGCAGGATGCTTCAGGGCGTTACTACGATGTTGCCAAACGGTCAGTGTCCTGATCTGAGTTGTCGGTATTGGGTGGCGGGCACCTGATCTTATGCCCGCCGGTTTTGTTTTAAGCTGGAACCGCAACGGGTGCGTCGGTGCGAGGCAGCTTGCTCTGTGGGTCGTAGGCAGGCTCGCCCAGTATGCGACCCTTACGGGGTTCACCTGCGACGATCACTTCGATCTCCTGACCCGGCACGTTGGCGTGCGGCTTGACATAGGCAAAGGCCAGAATCTTGCCGACCGTGTGGCCGTAAGCAACAGATGCTGTCGCGCCAACAATCTCGCCGTTTAACTTGATCGCCTCGCCACCATGTCCGTCTTCGATCCCGTCTGGTTCGATTTCCAGATAGGCGCAGACCCAGGGCATTTCGCCTTTCTCGGTCTGCTCGGCGCTTACGCGTGTGGCTTCGACACCCAGATACTCCTTGTCCAGCTTGAAGAAGCGACCCACATTGGCCTCGGGCAGCGTGACTTCGTTGGTCAACTCGCCCGCACCAGGGAAGGCTTTTTCCATCCGCATCGCGTTCATGGCGAAAGAACCGTAATTGACGATGCCATGCGGCTCGCCTGCGGCCCACAGGGCCGTGTAGACATCCACGCAGGCCTCATCCGGCATGTGGAATTCCCAACCCAGCTCACCGGCATAGGACATGCGGAACGCCCATACCTTGTGACCGGCTACAGTGATTTCCTGTGCCGACAACCAGCGGAAACCGGCATTGGACAGGTCCGCATCGGTGCACTGTGCCAGAACCTCGCGCGATTTCGGACCGTTCAGCGACAGGGCCGACCAGCCAGCGGACAGTGGCGTGATGGTCACATTCTCATCGGCACGGTTGTGGTTCAGGTGGTCCAGCAGGCGCTGCTCGAAGAAGGCCGCGCAGACCAGATAGAAGCGGTCATCCGCCATCCGCACCAGAGTGGTTTCCAACTCAATCCGGCCCCGGCGGTTTAGCATATGGGTCAGCGTGATCGAGCCGGTCTTCTGCGGCATCTTGTTGGCGGTCAGACGGTCCAACAACGCATAGGCGTCCGGTCCCGAAACCTCGACCTTGGTGAAAGCGGTCACATCCATGATGCCGACGTTTTCGCGGACGGCTTTGACCTCGGCACCGACCACATCATGCACCACGTTGCGGCGGAAGCTGTAGTGATCGTGCTGCTCGACACCTTCGGTTGCAAACCAACGGGGACGTTCGAAACCATAGACTTCTTCGTAGACCGCGCCTTTGTCCTTGAGGATTTCATACAGCGGCGACGGCTTGATCGGGCGGCCTTCCAGACGGTTGAAGTGCGGGAAGGGGATCTCATGGCGCAATTTGTAATCTTCGTGCGCTTTGATGACCTGCCAGTCTTTCTTTGCATAGGCGCCAAAGCGGCGCGGGTCGTAGTCACGCATCGAGATGTCAGCGGCCCCATGAACCATCCACTTGGCCAGTTCACGGGTCAGGCCAGGGCCCCAACCGATACCGATCTGTGTACCACAGCAGCACCAGTAATTCTTGACGCCCGGAGCGGGGCCAACCATCGGGTTGCCATCCGGCGGATGGCTGATCGCGCCATGCACTTCGCGGGTGATGCCGAGTTCAGCAAAGATCGGCATCCGTTCCAGCGAGTTTTCCAGCCAGGGCATCACGCGGTCATAATCGGCCTCGAACAGCCAGTTCTCGTATTCCCATGGGCATTCGTCATGCCAGACCGAGTTCGAGTTTTCTTTTTCGTAAATCCCGATCAGGCCCTTTTTCTGCTCCATCCGGATGTAGCCTGAGACCTGTTTGTCGTCGCGGATCACCGGCAGTTCGGTGTCCAGATCCTGAAACTCAGGTACGTTCTCGGTTACGAAATAGTGGTGCGTCATCGAGGTCATCGGCAGTTGCAGGCCCGACCATTCGCCCATCTGACGGGCGTAAGTGCCGCCAGCATTGACCACATGCTCGCAGATAATCGTGCCCTTCTCGGTCTCGACCACCCAATCACCTGCATCGTTTTGGGTGATGTTGGTGGCGCGGCAGTGACGGAAGATTTTCACGCCTTTCTGACGGGCACCTGTGGCCATGGCCATGGTCACGTTCGACGGGTCAACGTGGCCGTCATCCGGAGTGTAAAGCGCGCCCAGAACGCCTTCTAGGTTATAGAACGGGTGCTTCGCGGCAATAAAGTCCGGGCCCACCAGTTCAATGTTGAAGCCGAGCGAACGACCCACCGACAGGGTGTGGCGCAGCCAATCCATTTCGTCTTCGGTGTAGGCTAGACGGAAGGAACCGCAGCCGTGCCACGTTACGGCTTGCCCCGTCTCTTCCTCGAGCGTCTTTGAATACAGGCCGATGTTATAGTCGACCATGCGGCCTAAACCATAAGAACTGGTGGAATGGGTGATTTGACCTGCGGCGTGCCAAGTCGACCCGCTTGTCAGTTCAGCTTTTTCCAGCAGGACGGTCTCAGCCCCCCAGCCTTCATGACCTAGGTGGTACGCTAGGCCGCATCCCATAACGCCGCCACCAACAATGACGACCTTGGCGCGTTCGGGCAGTTCTTTTGTGGACATCGCAAGAATTCCTGTTCGAGAGTCGCAGATTTCTATGGACTTCCTATTGCCACATATGTACCAGTGTCAATGTCTAACGGCACAAATGTACATACCGAGACTTGCAATGAATGGTACAGATGTTTCAACCGGGGTTCTGGGACGCCTGTCAGAGGAATTGACACTTTTGACACCCGAAGCTCAGAAAGCCGCGCGATATGTTTTGGAAAACCCACGGGAAGTTGGTGTTTCCACCGTGCGTGAGATAGCCGAGGCTGCCAGAGTAAAACCAAACACGGTTGTGCGAATGGCCAGGCAAATCGGTTTTGAAGGATATGGAGACTTTCGCGAGCCATTTCGTGATGAGATTCGTCGAAGTGACGTTTCTTTCCCGGACCGGGCGCGTTGGCTGCAGGGAATCAGGCGCACTGGTGACCTTGGAGAGCTCTATGCCGACCTGTTGGATTCCGCCATTCGGAACATAGAAGAAACCTTTGCAGAAATTGATGCCGAACAGCTCCAATCCGCAGCAGAAGTTATTTGGTCGGCACGTTCCGTCTATACCCTCGGCGTTGGAATAAACAACTCGAGTGCGTCAAACTTCACATATCTGGCCCGCACGGGGATGACAGACTTTCATGCGATCCCCCGGCCTGGATCAACGGCTATTGATGACCTGGCTTGGGCAGATGAGAAGGATGTGCTGATTGCCATCACGTGTCATCCCTATCGTACTGAAGTCGTCGAGGCAGTGGACATCGCGCGAAAGCAAGGTGTCACTGTCATTGGAATATCAGACTCGCCCGCCAGCCCGATAATTTTGTCGGCACAGCATAGTTTCATTGTCTCGGTAGACACCCCTCAATTCTATCCTTCTTCCCTGTCTATCATTGCACTTTTAGAAACACTGCTCAGCTTTGTTGTTGCTGTGTCGAGTGATGAAATCGTCGAGCGGGTCGAAGAGTTTCACATACGCCGTCATCAGCTTGGCCTTTACCAGGAGGAACACACATGAACGCCCCGCTGACCCATTCGCTGGACGCCAGATTCTACACCGCCCCGGAAGTCTTTGAAAATGAGATGAATGGTCTTCTGATGCGGACCTGGCAATTTGCGGGTCACGCCAACGACATCCCCAATGTCGGCGATTATTTCGCGTTTGAGATTGCCGGTCAGAACCTGTTTGCTATCCGTGGGCGCGACAACGTCATTCGTACATTCTATAATGTCTGCCAGCACCGGGCTCATGAAATGGTTACCGGCACCGGCAATACCCGCGTAGTGGTGTGCCCCTACCACCAGTGGTCTTATGAATTGACCGGCGGATTGCGCGCAGGCCCTAACGTAAAGAACGTTCCCGGCTTTCAGCGCGAAAAAATCTGCCTGACCGAGGTTCGCACCGAAGATTTTTTGGGCTTCCTCTTCGTCAACCTCGACAAAGATGCCGCGCCAATGGACGAATGGTATCCGGGCGTGCGGGAAGAGATTGCGGAATACGTGCCTGGTATAAACGAACTGGCACCGCTGGAATGGGTCGAGATTCCGGAAAACTGCAACTGGAAAGTTTCGATCGAAAACTACTCCGAATGCTACCACTGCCCCTCTAACCACCCCACTTTTGCAGAAGGCGTTGTAAAGCCTGAAACTTACGACATTCAACCCGACGTGGGCGGCGGTTACGTGTTGCGTCACACCACTGAATGTCAGGCGTTGGAAAAGATGACCTATCCGATCGACATGTCAGTTCCGCATGCAGGCGACTATCAGTCGTGGTTCCTGTGGCCGATGTTCTCGTTCCAGTGCTATCCGGGTAACGTGCTGAACACCTATCACTGGCGTGCCAATACTGTGGACACCTGCACCGTATGGCGCGGCTGGTACACCGAAGGCGGTCATGAAAGCGATGTTATCCGGGGGCTCGCGGTACAAGACCGCCAAACAACGGTCGAAGAAGACATCCGCCTTGTCGAATCCGTTCACCGCGGGTTGAAATCCAAAGGGTACGTTCCCGGCCCGCTGGTTCTGGACCCCGCCTGCGGCGTCATGAGTGAACATTCCATCGCCAAGCTTCAGCAATGGATGCGTGAGGCGGTGGAATAAAGCCCAGCACAGTTAAACAACTTATTTGTCGGAGGGTGTTTTGCCCTCCGAAGCTTTGGAGATGCGCGAAATGCACGACGTGAAGCCCTATTGGCTGAATTACGTGGACGGCACCTGGATCGATGGTGGTGCAGGTCGGATCGATGTTTTCAACCCAGGAACAGGCGAAAAACTAACCGAACAGGCGCTGGCCGATGCCGGGGATGTGGATCGCGCTGTAATGGCGGCCCGCCGCGTGCATCTTTCAGGTGCGCTCAGCGATCTGCGCCCCGTGGAACGTGGCCGCATGGTACAGGCTATGGGCCGGTACCTGCTGGACAACATTGACGAGGTTGCTCGGGTTCTGACCCTTGAACAGGGCAAGCCGCTCTGGGAAGCACGCGTTGAGATTGAAGGTGCGGCACGGTATTTCGAATATTATGGAAATCAGGCTGAAACGGTCGAGGGGCGGTCCATCCCGCTTGGCGCCAGCTACTTCGATTTCACCACGTATGAGCCATTTGGGGTATCCGCTCAAATCATTCCATGGAACTACCCGGTTGAAATGACCGCGCGTTCCCTTTCGGCCGCGCTGGCGACTGGCAACACCGTAGTGATCAAGACGCCTGAATTGACACCTTTGACCAATGCCTGGTTCGCCCACGCGGCCGAAGCTGTTGGCTTGCCTAAAGGCGCCGTAAACATCCTGTGCGGTTTGGGTTACGAGGCTGGTGCGGCGCTGTCGGCGCATCCGCATGTCAATCAAATCGTCTTCACAGGCTCTGTACCGACTGGTATCGCAATCGCCAGCGCAGCCGCGCGCAATGTGGTTCCCTGTGTATTGGAGCTTGGCGGAAAATCCGCAGCCATCGTGCATGATGACGCTGATCTGGACGCCTTTGAAAGCGATGTGCGCTGGGGGATCTACTTCAACGCGGGTCAGGTGTGTTCAGCCATGAGCCGCGTGATCGTACACGAAAGTCGCCATGACGAGCTGGTCGAACGCATTTCGAATGTCGCACGCAACCTTTCCGTCGGTCCGGGTATCGAACGTGGTGAATTTGGCCCGAATATGGGTCCGATGGTCAGCGAGGCACAGCGTGATCGTGCGGCTGGTATGGTGTCTGATGCGATCGCGGCGGGGGCCACGGTAGCCACCGGCGGTCGTAAAATGAATATCCCCGGCGCATTTCTGGAACCAACCCTTCTGACCAACGTCACACCTGAGATGAACATCGCGAATGAAGAAGCTTTTGCACCGGTCCTTTCGGTTCTGAAATTCCGTAGTGATGCCCAGGCTATCGAGATTTCAAACGGAACACCCTATGGGCTGGTCGGCGGTGTTTTCACACGCGATATCGACCGGGCAACGCAGGCCGCACGGCAGATCCGTGCTGGTCAGGTCTTTGTCAACGAATGGTATGCAGGCGGCGTGGAAACGCCATTCGGCGGCTACGGAAAATCCGGGTACGGGCGCGAAAAAGGACGTGAAGCGCTTTGGAATTATGTCCAGACCAAAAACGTGGCCATCCGGTTGCGGAGTTGATCAGCGGAAAAAACCATCGACGATGAGGAGCAAACCAAGTGCCGATTAAGCCATGCGTGACCGAACTCACAAAAAAGTCGGGTTCTGTCGTGGCTTCACAAAGGACATAACTAATACCACCAAGCGGCTGGTCGGCGCATTTGTTACCTGAACTTTCCGATTTGCGAAGATAACAATGTCTCAACGACGCTGTCGGAATAACAAAACTCAATCGGGTCGGTCAAACTGGAGGACCGCCCTTTTCATCAAAGGAGAATAACATGGACGACAACCTATTCGAACACGGCTTGAAACAGCGCAAATCGACGCTGGGCGCCGAGTATGTCGAAAAGAACCTGGCAGCCGCCGACGACTTTACTCGCCCGTTTCAGGAGGCCATGACCGCTTGGTGCTGGGGCTTTGGCTGGGGTGACGACACAATCGATCACAAGACACGTTCAATGCTGAACCTCACTATGATTGGCGCTCTGGGCAAGATGCATGAATGGGAAATTCACTGCAATGGCGCTTTGAACAACGGCGTAACCAAAGAAGAAATCCGCTCGATCATTCACGTAATCGGCATATATTGCGGCGTTCCGCAATCGTTGGAATGTTTTCGGGTTGCACGTAAAGTGCTGGAAGAACGCGGTATGCTATAATCCGCGCAATTGGGCGAAATCAGCAGGAATCCTTGGAACATAGGTTCAACGGTTTGCGGATATAAATCGTTGCGCAAATTGTTGAAACGACGCGAGCACTTGCTTGAATTGATGCTAGCGGATCATATTAGTCCGTTCAATTCCGGCCAGAGCGGATGCCGCGGAATCAGAAGGCTTGAAACCCAAGATCGGCCTAATCTGGCGTTTGATGAACCGGTGGCTTTGTAAAACGACAACTTGAGGTATTTCCACCCTGTCGACTTGGCTGGTGCCAGGCAACCAACGCTTTTCAGCATCAGCAACAATTCCGCATCGCAACCAAGCGGCCGAGGATTCTCTCGGCCAACTTGATTTATGAGTGCGGCTCACGATTCAACACGAGGGTTTTGTTTGCAGCTTATTTTCGACCTCTACACGCTTGAGGCCTCGGCCTCTGAACCGAGTTTGCCAGGTCGAACCACTTTACCTGGGTTCATTATGTTATTGGGGTCCATCGCCTCTTTAAGTGTCGACATGAGCGCACGCTTAACAGGGTCCCCATAAGCTTCGTTGAGTTGAATTTTGTCCTGCCCCAACCCGTATTCTGCGCTAAATGAGCCATCCATTTTTGCGACAAGGTCATAAATCCGAGGAGATATCTCAGTCTGGAGCATTTCAAGAAATGCTGCATTGTCTGCACCTTCTGGCGCCAAGAGATTAAAGTGTATGTTTCCGTCTCCAACATGTCCGTAGATGGAGAGACGAGCACCTTGCCCATACTGGTTTACCAATGCTGACCCAAGTTCAATGAAGCGCCCGACATGCGAGACTCTTACAGACACATCGTGTTTGACAGAGCTACCATTGAGCACCTCGCCCTCAGGTATATGTTTTCTGAGATTCCAAAAATCTTTGCGCTGCTGTTCGCTGGACGCAATTGCCCCGTCAAGGATCAAACCTTGTTCCATCCCTGCTTCGAAAAACGCTTCCATTGCGGGATCAAGGGACAAAATAGTTGAGGATGTCGCAGCTTCGATCAGTACATAGTGCTCCGCTGGCTCCTCTGTCGGACGCCGTAGTTCCGGCACTTTGTTCAGCAGAAGTTGCAGAGACGAGTTCGATATGTACTCGAAGGACGTGACGGCCTCACCTGTGGCACTTTGGGCCATCGCCAGCAAGGGCATCAGATCCCCGATGTCGCGTACAGCCAAAAATGCGGTCGCTTGTGACAAGGGTGCACGAAGCAAACGCAGGGATGCCGCGGTGATTATTCCCAGTGAACCCTCAGCCCCAATCAACATGTGATGTAGCGCGTACCCACGATTGTCTTTGCGTAGTGGCGACAGGTTGTTCAGGATCTCACCATTAGGAAGAACGGCTTCCAACCCGAGGACCAGATCTCTTGTAATACCATAGCGTACAGCTGAAACACCGCCAGCGTTCGTCGAGATATTTCCACCGATTTGGCAGGACTCTTGCGATCCGAGTGAAAGCGGAAAGAATGAGTTTTCAGAGGCCGCCGCCGATTGTATTTCCGAAAGCAGACATCCTGCTTCGACTGTCATCGAGAGGTTATTGGCATCAACCTCGCGAATTGCGTTCATCCTTTGCATACTGATGATCAACTGATCGCCTTGTGCACTAGGCGTCGCGCCTCCGCAGTAGCTTGTGTTGCCCCCTAACCGAGAGCGAAGTAGACCTTTGGTTGACCGGCTTCGCGCGACTCTGGATGCAGTATCGGATATGGAAGGATAAACCGATGAAACTTAGCGATTACAAAGCCCTGACATTCGATGTGTATGGAACGCTTCTCGATTGGGAAGGCGGCATGATCGACGGTTTGAAAACACTTACTGATCGTGTGAGCCGTAACCTGACGCGCGACGAAATCCTTGAGGCTCATGCATTCTACGAGAGCACTTCGCAGCGCTATTCACCCGCGAAGAAGTATCACGAATTGCTGCCAACCGTTTATCGCCGTTTGGCCGAGGAGTGGGGCGTTGAGGTAACTTGGGAGCAGTGCGTTGCGTATGGCGAACATGCGCGTCACTGGAAAGCGTTTGACGACACTGTCGAAGCGCTGCAATATCTCAAAAAGCACTACAAACTGGTTGTTCTGACCAACACGGACAATACGACCTTTGCCGCAGCAAACACCCGCCTTGGCGTGCATTTTGACGGTGTTTATACAGCAGAGGATGTAGGGAGCTACAAACCTTTTGATCGGAACTTTGACTACATGATCGAAATGCTGGCTCGTCAGGGCATTCAAAAGCATGAAATTCTGCATACCGCAGAAAGCATGTTCCATGATCACGCCCCCGCAAACAAATTTGGGTTGGCGAATTGCTGGATCTATCGTCGGCATGACAAGAAAGGCTTTGGCGCAACCATGCACCCCGGTGAAATGCCAAAGTACGACTTCCAGTTCAACAGCATGATCGACATGGCCAAGGCCCATCAAGCAGAATTGGCTGAGTAGAACGCTCAGGAGACGACATCATGAGAGGCAATGCAAAGCTTGACCGGATCGATATAAACATTCTGTCTACGCTGCAGGAGCAAGGCAATATAACCAACGTTGTCCTCGCCGATGCAGTTGGCCTGTCACCCAGCCCATGCCTTCCCCTGCAAACTCTTTGAAGTTTAGCTCGTCATTGTTTTTTCTCGGCAAAAATAGTGGCCCAACTCTAGGAAGCAAAGACAGTCAGGCGACATTGAGGCCCGCGTTGCGGCGTGATCCGTGCTTTTGAAAAATGTGCACTGAACCGCGTGATTTCTTCCAGCTTTCTGTGGCCATCTTCTCGAAATCCGACGGAAAGCATCTCGCTCTCTGGCAGAGCAGTTCAGCGGTATTATCTTAACGATACGCAAAGGCTTACGTTGCCCGGTCTCACACAGAACAGAATACGACTGCCTGCTTCACAAAGCGAGAAGCGCATCAAGGGATCGCTACGCTTCGATATTCCAGAGCTGAAAACAAACCTGAGTGCGTCGACAAAACACTTCTGTCAGCCGTGAGACGAACGCAGAACATCCAAAAACAAGTTCAAACGACGACCTTTTGATGCGCTCTTCCGTACAATCGCAGCCATGGTCGAAGAAAACTCGGCTTCAGGGCAATTGATCTGTTTGAGGTGCCCCTCTTTAACCAATGTGCGGGCTTTATGCGTCGGAACGAATCCCAAGTAGCGGCCGGATAGAATCAAAAGCATCAAAGACTCTTCGTTTTGTACAAATGCGGATTTCCTGAGCATCAACTTTTGGTGAACAGCCATGTTGGGTGAGTTGAAGCTAAGTCCGACATAATTGTACCGCCGAAGTTTACTTAGAGGGACGTCGTCAGACGCAGACTGAAACAAATCGTGGTCCCGACCGCAGAACAACCGCATTCTTTCGACATAAAGTTCTGAGTAAGACAGCATCGGTGACTGTCGGTGCAAGGGTACGATACCGAGGTTGAAGCGCCCATTAATCACGCCTTCTTCGATAATGTTCGGCGGTTCCATGGATATGTCCAGTGTCACGCCGGGCGCTTTGTCGATGAATCGTTTGATCGCTTCATCGAGGTTGGATTCCTCATTTGAAGTGGAATGATCAAATAGTGCTATCCTTAATTTACCGGTCAATTCCGACCGAACATCTCCTAATCCGTTCTGAAATTTGTCTATGGCCAAGAACAACTCGTTCGACGCTTCAAGCACATGTTTGCCGTCCGATGTCAGAGAAAAGCCTGCCGCGCCGCGGTGGCAAAGTTTTGTGCCCAGCCGCGTTTCAAGATCGGCAATATGCTTGCTGATTGTTGATCGGCTGATGTTGAGTTCAAATTCTGCGGCTGTAAAGCCACCACACGAAACGACCGTACGGAATACCTGAAGGAGCCTTATATCGACGTCAGAGATGTTGGTGATTGCTTTTTTCTGTGGCATTTTTTACGTGTATTTTTCTGCACCTTTACTTCGACTACTTTATATTAATTGCACAACCCAAACAACCTAGTGTTCGTGCGAAGTGGGTCTGGTGGGCAATTGTTCATGTCGGAACACTTTCCAAAACCAACGAACAGGAGGAGGTTTTATGACTCTGCTCAAAAGTATCAAAACATTTGCGGCGGCTGCGTCGCTCGGCGCATTGGCATTGGCCGCACCGGCAAGCGCCAAGAACTTTAAGATTGCTGTCGGTGACAGCGGCGGTTCCAGCCAGGAAGCAACAGGCCTTGCATTCAAGGAGAAACTTGAAGAACTGTCAGGCGGCAAGCACACCGCGACACTGTTCCTGAATGGTCAGCTCGGCTCAGAGCAGGACACCGTCAACGAAGCAGCAATCGGCACGTTGGACATGTCGCTGCTGGCGATCAACAACGTCACTCCGTTCTCGCCGACGGTTGGCGTATTCACGCTGCCTTACGTGATTCTCAGCCTGGAAGACGCGGAAACGCTGACCCAAGGTCCGATTGGCCAGGAACTGACCGAGAACACCATCAACGACGCTGGCGTTCGCATCATCGCATGGACCTACACAGGCTTCCGCGTTCTGACGAACTCGAAGAAACCTGTGAAGTCGGTTGCTGACCTTGAAGGTCTGGTCATCCGCGTTCCCAAGAACGAGATCATGATCGACACCTACAAGGCGTGGGGCATCAGCCCGACTCCGATGGCATGGTCGGAAACCTTCGCAGGTCTGCAGACCAAAGTTGTTGACGGTCAGGACAACCCCTACACCACCATCAACGCGATGAAGTTCTACGAAGTTCAGGACTATGTAACTGAAATCCGTTACATCTTCTCGATCGAGCCGCTGATCGTGTCCGAGCAGGTCTTCCAAGGTCTGTCCGCCGAAGATCAAGAGATTGTTCTGGAAGCAGGCAAAGCCGCGACTCAGGCTTCCGCACAGTTCCTGCGCGACAAGGAAGCTGAAATCAAAGAGCTGCTGGTCGAAAAAGGCATGGAAATCCACGTCCCTGAAAACGACGAGGCCGAGTTCATCGAGCTGGCAACCACAGCTGTTTGGCCGAAGTTCTATGAAAGCATCGGCGGCGTTGAAAAGCTGAACGCCGTTCTGGCTGCAATCGGTCGCGACCCGGTTTCCGAATAAATAAAACAAAAACAAGAGAGCGCCCGAGTGGCGCTCTCTCACTTCTAGGGAGGGGCATATGAAAACCTTTTTAGGGATACTCAACAACATAGAAAGCTACCTTTGCCGCTTTCTGCTTGCGACGTTTGTCTGCTTGTTGTTCCTACAGGTTGTCGTCCGAACAGTGTTCAATTTCTCGTTTTCCTGGGTGGAAGAACTGTCTATCTACATGTTCGTCTGGTTCGTGTTTTTCGGTGCGAGCTATGCGGCCAAGATGGGCGCCCACAACCGGGTGACGTTTCAGTTCAAATTCCTGCCGGACCGTGCGATCAAATATATCGAAGCGTTCGCCGATCTGTTCTGGATCTGCTTCAACCTGTATTTCGTCTATCTGGCGCTGGACTTCATCTTCAACCGGATGAACAAGTTTCAGTCGTCACAGACGCTAGGGTTTCACCTTAGTTGGGTTTACATCGTTCTGCCCATCGCGTTTGCCCTGATGACCGTTCGCATCATTCAGGTGAACTACAAAAAAATCATTCTCGGCGAAGATCTAAAAGATCCGGACAAGGTTGATCTGGACGAGGTCCGCGCTGAGCTCGGTGAAGAAGGGGGCAAGTAATGGGCACCGAAATCATCTATATCCTGTTCGGCGGGTTTCTTCTGCTGCTGTTCATCGGCGCGCCGATTACAGTTGCGTTGGGCGTTTCTACGCTGGTTACCTTCCTTGTACTGGATGAAAACCCAATCAAGTTCGTGCAGATTGCCTTTACTTCGGTGGGCTCATTTCCGCTGATGGCGCTACCCGCGTTCATTCTGGCTGGTGCATTGATGGAGGCGTCGGGCCTGTCCCGCAGGCTGATCAACGTAGCCGAAAGTTTTGCTGGCCCGTTCACTGGTGGCATGTCTGCCGCAGCGGTCTTTGCCTGTCTGTTCTTCGGTGCAATCTCGGGCTCAGGTCCTGCGACAACAGCGGCGGTGGGCATGCTGATGATCCCTGCGATGATCCAGCGTAACTACAGCCGAGACTATGCGTCGGCTATCACGGCCTCATCCGGTGGTTTGGGCATCGTGATCCCGCCATCGATTCCGCTGATCATCTTCGGCATCGCGGCCCTCGGCATGCCGCCCCCACCCGAGGCGGTGGCTGAACATGGCACTTTCCAAACCGTGTCGATCCCGAAACTGTTTATCGCGGGCTTTCTCCCGGCTTTCCTGATTGCCGGTAGCCTACTGATCATGAACTATATTTTGGCCCGAAAGCACGGCTACAAAGGTACCACGGAAGGTTGGTCTGCCCGCCATATCTGGTGCGAATTGTATCGGGGTTTCTGGGCGCTTATGGCTCCGCTGGTCATTCTGGGCGGCATCTATTCGGGTTTCTTCACTCCGACTGAAGCTGCGATCGTAGCCATCTTCTATACGCTGATCGTGGGTGCGTTCATTTATCGTGAACTGACCTGGGAAAAGCTTTTCACCTCGCTGGAGACGACAACCTGGCTGACCGGCCGCGTGCTGCTGATCATGTTCACGGCGACGGTGTTTGGCCGCTTGCTGGTTGAAAATCAGATCCCTGCCATCATTGCAGACGGGATGCTGTCGATCACCGACAACATCTACATCATCTGGACGTTGGTGATCCTGTTTCTGCTGTTCGTCGGCATGTTCATGGAGACATTGGCAACCATTCTGATCCTGGTTCCGGTGATGCTACCAGTGGCCTACAGTATGGGGATCGATCCGATTCACTTTGGTGTAGTCATGGTCTGTACGCTGGGCATCGGTTTCCAGACGCCGCCTTTGGGTGAGAACCTGTTTATCGCGTCAGGTATTTCCAATATCTCGATCGAACGCATTTCAGTGGCGGCTCTACCGTTTGCCTTCATCAACACTGTGGCGATCTTCATCATCGCGTTTGTGCCTGAAATAGCGTTGTGGCTCCCAAGGTTCTTTGGGTACTGATCCGCGAAACGGAGGAAGAAGACAATGTTACCCAAAATACAGAACATTCTGGTTGCGACGGACCTTTCGGAAAACGCAGACAACGCGCTTCGGCACGCATTGAGCATTGCAATAGCACATGGGGCCAAAGCCCATGTGCTGCATGTTACCGAACCGTTGTCGCAGGATGCCATCGTCACCATGAGGATGTTCATCCAGGACGATAAGTCCCGCAAGCAGGCCATCAAGGACCGGCATGCAGCGGTTAAATCGCTGCTCACGGACAATCAGCATGATTTCCTGAAGTCTCTGACCCCTGAAGATCAAGAGAACTACTCTGCCGTGACTTCAGTGGAATTGATCGATGGGCATCCTGCGGAATCGATTCTGAAACGCGCCAGAGACCTGAATTGCGACTTGGTCGTGATGGGGTCGCACGAGCATGGCACGTCACATACATTCCTAGGCACTGTTGTGAAAAGGGTGTTGCGCAGATCCACTATTCCAGTCCTTGTGGTGCCGAGCCAACTATAGGGTGTTCTCCCCCGGTGGCACTTCGTTGAACGGGTCGTCCGTATGGTCTTACGTTAGGCCATTTCAGGATGATTCGAGACGAGGTGCCACACTTTTTCAATGCTTCACAATGCGAGAAGTTTGGGGAAGTCCGGTGATCCGTGAGGAACCGGTAGAAACACATTGAAGCAATGCTTCAGGGGCGGAGCGTGACGGCAGAGACTGACCGTGACAAGGCGGTCAGCCCCAATATTATCACTTACTACTTAAGTCCGTGTGACATCACTGCTGTTTGACTCGACCCTTAGACATGTACGGTGTTTTGATAGGTGTCTGATGTGACGAATGGATCTTGTGCTTTCGGCGTCAGGTTTCTCAATTTTGTCGTGCCGCGCAAGCTAGGCTTGCTTTGCTGTGGCGTTCCTTAAAAAAACGGCTGTTGGGCATTCAATCGAACTGAAGGCAAGGGCAGTCACATCCCAAAGTCATGCCTCCTCGTCAACGATTTCGAGGATTCGGTTTCTCTGGATTTTCCCAGATGGCCCCTTTGGAAGGTCAGACAAGATGTGAACTGCGTCGGGTGACTTGAATCGGCCCAATCGGACTTCGCATAGTTGTAACAAACCCAGCGGTGTTAGCTGAGAACCTTCGCGAATTTTCACGGCTGCCTCGACAGTTTCCCCGTAGCTGTCACAGGGTCGGGCAAACGCTGCGGCCTCGACGACATCGGGATGAGAATAGAGCGCTTCGTCTATCTCACGCGGCGCAATATTTTCACCACCTTTGATGATCAGTTCTTTCAGTCGACCAGTGACAAAAACATATCCGTCGTCATCCATCCGTGCGAGATCACCTGTTCTTAACCATCCGTCAGAACTGAACGTGCCTGCGGTTGCGTCGCAGTCGTTGAGGTATTCCAGCATCACATTTGGCCCGCGAATGACCAGTTCGCCCTCTATCCCACGCGGAACGGGCTGCATGTTCGCATCAAAAATGGCGGCCTCGTTTCCATAGGGGATACCTGGTGAACCAATCTTACGCACACCGGGTGGCAAGGGGTTGGACAAAATTTGAGCAGCGGTTTCAGTCAATCCCATCGTTTCCACAATCGCGATTTCGAAACGGTCTTCAAAGGCCCGCTGTACATCTGGTGCCAAAGCCGAAGATGCGGAACGACCAAAACGCACGCGCTGACGAGTGCACGCATCCGGCTTAGTGTCTGAGTGCAACAAGTGAGAAATGATGGTAGGTACAACTGAAAACCAGGTCGCTTGAGACTTGCTCAGACTGTCCCAGAACCGACTGGCCGAAAACCGTTCGGACATGGCCAACGAACCACCTGAAACAAGCGTTCCCATGACGGTCACACAGAGCCCGTTGATATGGTAGATCGGCAATACGCAAAATCCGCGATCGACCTCGGACAACTCATGAGCGACCGCCGTCGTCCAGCCGCCTGCCAGTAGGCTGGAATGTGTGTGAACTACACCTTTGGGGCGCCCGGTGGTTCCTGACGTGTACATTAACAGCGCATGGCTGTCGGGCGAAACGCTGTGAAGCTCGACTTTGGGATCGGCGGCATCTGTAACCTGCAACCGGGTAATTCTGTTGGGATCGGCTGTTCGTTCGAACAATTCCGTTTGGCTGGAGTGCACAAAGCCATAGCGTGAGCCACTGTGCTCCAGTGCATAAGCGATGGCGCTGTCACCGGCGACAAGGTTAATCATCGTTGCGCGGAATCCTCCGTAGAGAACACCGAACAAGACCTCAAGCGCTTCGCGGCAATTGGGATAGAGGATCGCAATGCTCTCGCCTTTTGCCACACCCATTCCCGTTAGCATGACAGCAATACGTTGGGCCGTTTCGCGCAGTTCACTCCAGCTAAGATCAGGTGCCCCGTCCGGGAAAACAAAACCAGTTCCCCCCTGGCTTGCTCTTAGGTCCAACCAATCACGGACGGTTCCCTTGGGTGGTTCCATCATTGGCCGACCTCCGACCAGTAGTCGCTGAAAATTTCCTCTAGTCCGGGCTCAAGCGGGGGTGTTTCTCGTACGATCTTAGTGGTCTGGACGAAATGTCTCCAGTGCAGGTTGGTGTCGATGGCATTGCCGCCCCAGCTGCCGCAACCCATTGAGAGTGAAAACGGCAAGCCATTTGAAAAACTGCCTCCAGTTGCGAAGGTATGCGCCTGATTCACAATGACCCGACAGGTGGGCAAGTCACGTCCCAATCCAACGGCGCGTATGTCGTGCTTGGTGTGAATGCCGACGGAATGCCCGGCCCCCTGATGTTCTAGAATACGTGTGGCAATAACCTTGGCCTCTTCAAAATCAGCCGCGCGGTACAGCGCCAAAACTCGGCTGAGTTTTTCGCCGGACAATGGATGATCGGGTCCTATGCCATCGGTTTCTACAGCCAAAAACTTGGTCCCTTCGGGCACTTTTCCTGCCATTCCCAAAGCTTCGAGCATTTTATCCGCATCTTGCGCTATGGCTGAACGGTTGAGATGACCATCGGGCCAAAGCCGGGCGATGATGCCACTTGCTTCGGAATGAGGCACTAAGGCACCGCCTTCAGCGGCCATTGCGGCCACGAACGCGTCATAGATCGCATCCACCACGACCAGAGCATTTTCAGATGAGCAGGACGTCGCGTTGTCGAAACATTTCGAGGCCGTGATCTTGGCTGCAGCTGCTTGCAAGTCTGCACTTTCATCCACAATCACAGTCACATTGCCAGCACCAACTGCGACAGCTGGCGTGCCACAGGACTGCGCGCGATGAACGTTGTTTTGACTACCGGTGCATATCACCCGATCAACAGATTCCATCAGTCGCTGGGTTTTGGCCTTTGAACCCGGAGCAGGAATCATTTGAACCAAGTTACGATCCAAGCCCAGCTTGTCGAATTCAGCGTGGATGTAACCAATCAGCATCTCGCAAGACGCCACGCCTTTAGGCGATGGCGCCACCACGATGGAGTTGCCGCCTTTAAGTGCGTTTATGATGTTGTTGGCGGGCGTCGCAGCAGGGTTGGTCGACGGCACGACTGCGCCTATTACGCCGATGGGACGAGCGATTTCGGTCATACCGGTCGCCGGATCGTCATTGATGACACCGTAGGTTTTCACCTTGGCTATATCTCGTAGCAGGCCCAATGTCTTGCGGTGGTTTTTTGTGATCTTGTCGGGCACATTGCCCAGACCGGTTGTTTCCACCGCGATCTCAGCAAGCGCCCGATTGCGGGTAGGTTCCATAATTGCCCAACCAGCCGCCAACGCTGCTTTGTCATAAAGAGCCTGACAGCCTTTTTTTTCGTAAACTGCCTGAGCCGTTCGTGCGCGCGTCACGATACGATCCACTTCAGCGATTTCTGGGTAAATCCCGTCCCGAGCGTTCATCTTGGTCCTCAATTGTTTATTCGGGGCGGACCGGTTCCGCCCCGCAAATGTTGTTCAGATCACAGACCAGCCAGCAATTCGTTCAGAGTTTGCTGGCGTTGCGCCCACATCTCTTTCACTTCATCGCGCGTCATGATGTGCATCGGTGATCCACCGGCTTTCATCTTTTTGGTCACACGGTCGTTGGCGAACATTTCTGGGACCGTTGCTGCAAGTTTGTCGATGACGTCTTGCGGTGTCCCCTTGGGCACCATCACACCCCGGAAGTTGACCGATGAATTGTCGACGTCCAGCCCTTGCTCCATCATTGTCGGAATGTCCGGCAGGAATGAACTGCGTTCAAGATCAGCGACACCAAGGATTTTGACGTTGCCCGCCTCTTGTGCCCTGAACGCATCCGACAGGTTGTTGATGCCTCCCATGACTTCACCTGCAATCACTGCTTTCATGGCTGCGGCCCCGCCGCCTTTGGTTGGGATGTAGGCCATCTTGGTTCCCGCAGCCTTATCAATCTGCAAGGCTGCGATGTGGTGGCCCACGAAAAGGCCTGCACCGGAAACAGTCAACTTGCCAGGGTTTTCCTTGGCATAGGCGACGACATCTTCCATCGAATTGAATTGACTGTCTGCCCCAACCACAAACACTGCCGGGTCGGCACCCCAGTTTGCGATGGGTTCGAAGCTGTCGGTTGAGTACTCAACACCGCCCTTGATCGACTGTGCGATAAAATGTGGTACGTTATAGGCCGCCAACGTATAGCCATCAGCCTCAGCTTGCGTCGCAAACCAGTTCCAGCCCACGCGTCCACCTGCGCCGGGCTTGTTGATGATGGCGATGGGCATCCCCAACGCGTCCTCGTTTCCGGACGTCATTGTGACAATCCGCGCCTGAAAATCTGTAGCGCCACCTGCGCCATAGCTAACCATCATCATGATCGGTCGCTCGGGGAATTCCTCGGCCACCACCGGGCCCGTCAGGCTCATAAGAGCCAAGGCTATCCCTGCAATCATTCGTTTCATTTGCATTTCCTCCTTGTTTTAGTCCACCCGCATCTCTCGTGCGGTCAGAACAGAATTTCCCTTGGTGTGTAGACGTTCAGAAGCATGGCAAAGAGGCCGTACATCACGGTCACAAAGATCGCTGTGATGACGCCGCGTTTGACCCAGGTTTTGGCTTCGGAATGTGAGGCTGGATCGTAGATCGACAGTAGAGCAAAAAACGTGATTGCGGTCGCTGTGTAAAAGCCCAATGACTTGGCCGCCCAAAAGACGTAGATCAGCGTCACGATCAGCCCCGGCATCATGTTAATAAACATCGTCCGTGTCATGCCGTTTCCGACCTTGGACAGTCCCATGACTGCCTTACCAAAAGTCCAGCCAGCCAGAACCACAAAGACCGATGCGATAAGACGTGGAAACAAGAACGCTTCGGCGGGTTGCTGTGTATAGCTGACCCAGGTCACCCAAAGACCTACTGCAAAGACCACACCAGACCCAATTATATGCTGCGAACGGTTCATGCCTGCGCCTCCTCTTTGGTGGTGTAGCGACGATGGAGCAGTTCCATCCAAACCGAGTAAGCTACTGAAGCCAGCACCACCGCGATCAGCAGCAGGTTCAATCCACCGGTCAGGAAATACGAAGCTTTGCCCACCGTCGCGTCGGCGATCATCCCGCCTTGAATGAAGTTGGCCTCGGCGATGGGTCCCAGGATCAGACCCAGAACAAGAGGAGCGGCAGAAAAGCCAAAACGTTCCAAGAAAAACATGCTAATGCCAAGACAGGCCATGACATAGACATCACCCATTGAGCCCTGAACCGAATAGGCGCCGAAGACCGATAGCGCCAGAACGATGGCCGCCATGACCGATTGCGGTACCTGCGCGACACGTGCGGCCAGACCGGCAACATAGAGACCAAAAATGCACATTAGGACTTGTCCGATCAGCATCGAGTTGATGAAAGTCCACGCTACGTCCGGGTGATTGTCGAACAGGTCCGAGCCTGGAAAAATCCCGTGGATCAGCAACCCACCCAGCAAAACCGCAGCGGTTGGACTGCCCGGGATCGACAAGGTCAGCAGCGGCACCAGAGACGGGCCGACCATCGCGTTATTGGCGGATTCCGCAGCGATCACACCCTCGGAATGCCCTGTGCCAAACTTGTCTTTTTCAGCTGAAAACTTCTTTGTTTGATCATAGGCGACCAACCCAGCGATTTGTCCGCCAACACCGGGTATCAGGCCGATGATCGAACCGGTCAATGTGCCGATGCCAAGTGCACGGGTTCGGCTGGTCAGTTCTCGAATCGCGGCCAGGATCGAATGGCGCTGAACCTCGATGACTTCGGCACCCTTGTTGTGGCGACCCTTCGCAAACATCGTCAATACCTGAGGGATCGCAAACAGGCCAATCAGCGCGGCAATGATATTGATGCCTCCGCCCAAAGCGGGGTGAAAGATAAAGCGCTGTGCTCCCATGATGTCGTCAAATCCAATGGTAGCCAGCCACAACCCGATACAGCCTGACAGCAAACCTTTGACCACCGAGGGGGAATCCAACGTCCCGATCACTGTCACACCCAAAATGGCCAGCCAGAACAGGTGCGAGGGGCCGAAGGCCAAGGCCCATTTTGCTAGAACCGGGGTCAAGAAGATCAACAGCAGAACACCAAAGACGCCGCCCACGGCCGAGGCGAGGAATGACAGCTGCAATGCCCGTGCTCCCTGACCTTGCTTGGCCATGGTGTGCCCGTCCAAAGTTGTCGCAATATTGGCTGGTGCACCAGGGATCTTGAGCAAAATTGCACTGACCGCACCACCTGCTACAGTTGAGGTGTAGGCAGCACCCAGGAGGATCAACCCCTGCGCCGCTTCAAGTTGGAAGGTGAACGGAATCAGCAATGCGACCGCCATTGTGGGTGACAAGCCGGGCGTCGCGCCCAGGATCAGCCCTCCGATCGTGCCGCCCAAAAGCAGCAAAAACGACAGCGGCGTGAACACTTCTCCGAAATAATATATGAACTCCATTCAGGGCCTCCCAACCCGTTGGGCCAAACTTTACCTTTTGTTGACAAATCAGGTTAGGCGATGAAAATAGTATTGCAAATGTTTTCATAAATTCGACCAATCGGAAGAAGATAATGGATAATTATCAAAAGGGTAAGGTGGATATAGTGGCGGTTGCAAAGGCTGCAAAAGTGTCACCGTCCACGGTGTCACGCACCTTCAATCACCCGAATTTGGTCAGTCCCGCGACTCGGAAAAAGATCAACCGAGCAGTGCAGAAGCTGGGGTATATTCGAAACCGGGCGGCGCAGACGATGCATGGCAAACGATCCGGTACAATCGGTCTTGTTGTCCCGACGATTAACCACGCCATTTTTGCCGAAGTCATTCAGGCCTTTTCGGAGACCATCGATAGAGCCGGGTTCAGCTTGCTATTGGCGTCCCATAGTTATGACCTCGATCGTGAATACGCGATGGTCCGCAAGTTTTTAGAGCATCGCGTGGACGGAGTAGCGCTGGTAGGATTGGAGCATTCCGACGCTACGACCCGGCTGATCGAGCAGCAGAAAACACCAGCGCTAGCCATATGGAACTACTCGGAGGACTGTCCGCTGCCCTGTGTTGGGGCTGACAATCGATTGGCAGGGCACCTTGCAGCCGAGCACCTATTGGCCTTGGGCCACCGTCACATTGGGTTGATCTTTCCGAAAACCACAGGCAACGATCGGGCTCAAAATCGGCTTTCTGCCGTCCGCGAAGCGCTTAACGAAAAAGGTATTTCCGTTCCCAGCGAACATGAGTCTGAAGCTCCCTACAGTGTTTCTCAGGCTAAGCAGGCCGCCATGTCTCTTTTAACTGAACATGCTCGCCCGACGGCGCTGCTTTGCGGAAATGACGTTATTGCGCAGGGTGGATTGTTTGCAGCCCAAAGTCTTGGCTTGAAGGTTCCCGACGACCTATCCATCATCGGCATAGGAGACTTCAAAGGATCTGCGGATGTTGAACCTGGGCTCACCACCATTCGCATCCCAGCAGAAACCATTGGAAAACTCGCTGGTGAGAGGTTTACCGATTACATTACCTCAGATGATCCTGAGCCTTTTAGAATCTGCTGCGAATTAGAGCGCATCGTCAGAGGAACAACGGGTCCGGTTGCGGTCTTTTAGTCAACGCAAATACGTCATTTTCCTTGCGGAATAATCAGGGGTCGGACGTTATCCGAAACGCATGGGTCAATCGCTTTGGTGTGAAAATTGACTGGATTCCAAACGATTTGAGGGTTCGTTTGATATTATTGAACGAAGTCGTGTTGTGTATTCGGCAATGGTTGGTTTCCGGTAGGTTCTGGTTGTAAAACCAATATTTCCAACTCCCAGAGTGTCATCTGATAATGCGTGTTCTGCTCTCCTTCGTGGCAGAGCCATTAGCAAAACCAGTTTCCAACACTCACAAACCCGGCGCATGCCGCGGAGAATGGTGAATGTTCAGTACTCCCATGGCCTGGGCATACGGCATTTCAAGCGCGGATCAGAACTCTGCAGGACAAACCACCAAGGCTTTCAGAAGCCCCCAATTCCAGATGTCCATCATAAGCGTTCAGCAAATCGACGGAAATCGCCAGGCCCAAACCGGTTCCGCCCACAGAAGTATCCAGCCGGCTACCGGAGCGAATGGCCTCTGGTCGGGCGTCTTCTGGAATTCCGGGTCCATCGTCCTCGACGCGAATTTCGATGCCATTTTCGGTCCGCTGTGCAGAGATTTGAAAGGTTGTGCGACACCACTTGAGGGCATTGTCGAGAAGATTTCCGATCACTTCTTCAATGTCCTGGGGATCCATTCGTACACGAAGTCCAGCCTCGCACTCCGAAATGAGCGTTTTTCCCTCCCGCTCTGCCATGGATGAAAACAACCTGCACAAGCGTTCGACCGAGTTTGAAAGATCTGTTCGGGAATGCGTCAACTCTCCGGTATTTGCTGCGCGCATGCGTGCAAGCGACCGGCTAAGCTGAGCGTCAATTCTGCTGAGTGCCTCTTCTGCGGGTTCGGTTTGTGCACCGCTTTGAGATAAGTCCGTCAGCTCGTTGCGCAGAATGGCCGTGGGTGTCTTGAGCGCATGCGCAAGATCCGCCGCCTGCCGTCGGGAACTGGAGACAATCTCTCGGTTTCTGTGCAGCAATTGATTCAGGTCTTCTACCAGCGGCGAAACCTCTTCCGGATAATCTTCGGGGGTCAGGTCGTCGCCCTCGTCCCAGCGATGGGCCACATCCGCGCGCAGCTTTCTGAGGGGGCCGACGATGGCCGACATCAGCAAAAGGGAACTGGCCACTCCGATCAAGCCGACCAACCCAAAAACCGGAAGCAAGTTGCTTTGCGCATCTTTGCGTTCATTGATGAGTACCTGCCTGCTTTCGGCGACGGTTACGCCCCATTCTGTTCCGTCTTCGAATGTGATCTTCTGATAGACGCTGCGAACGCCCTCATTGTCCGGGCCCGTGGTATTCCAAACTGTTGCCTCGTCGCTGGTCTGTGAAGGCTCTGCAATCGTTTCGTCGAAAAGCGAGGCTGAGGTGAAAGCGGCTCCGTCGCCGTCTGTCACTTGCCAATATCTGCCAGAATACGGGGTGCTATAAGCCGGGTCGAATATCAATTCGCGCAAAGATTCGGGGTCATCCGTAGTGGCGCTGAGACCAACGACAAGCTGGGTATGCCGGTCTCGCAACGCACCGTCAAACTGATCCAGAACGCGCGTGTTGATGTATGAGAAAACAACCAGGGTACCAACACCCACGGACAACGCGCCGGATGCAAGGCCACCTAGCAACGCACGTTGACGAAGCGATAGCATCAGGCCGTATCAATCATGTAGCCACGCCCTCGGACAGTTGTGATCAGATCTGGCCTCAGTTTCTTGCGTAGGCGGGTGACGAACACTGCGATTGTGTTGGAATCCCTGTCCCCGTCATATTCGTAGATGTGTTCGGACAATTCGGTGCGCGACACCATACGACCGATGTTATGCGCCAGATAGGTCAGAACCGCGATTTCCTGCGCGGTCAAATCGACAGGTATGCCCCCGATACTGACCCTGCCGTTCCGCGTATCCAGAGACACATCGCCCATTTCGATCACCGGGTTCAACTGGCCACTTTGCCGCCGCAGGATTGCTCGAACCCGTGCGGCCAATTCCGGCATGTGAAAGGGCTTGGTCATGTAATCATCCGCGCCTGCGTCCAAGCCGTCGACGCGTTCGCTCCAGCCATCTCGGGCAGTCAGGATCAATACAGGAGTCGTAACGCCTGCGCTGCGCCATTCGCGGAGTACCGAGATACCGTCACGCTCTGGCAGGCCAATATCCAGTATGATCATGTCGTAGGGTTCAGTCGCTCCCAGATGCAGGGCGTCGGAGCCATTATGGGCTACATCCACAACGTGGCTTTCCGCCACTAATAGCTTTTTGATTTGCTCGCAAAGCTGAGGTTCATCTTCAGCAAGAAGGATTCGCATAACCAGAGACTACAGCCAATCTGATATCGAAATCACACTATTTTCTGCCGCCGCCATTGCCGCCACCGTTGCCGCCGCCATTGCCGCCACCGTTGCCGCCGCCATTGCCGCCACCGTTGCCGCCGCCACCGTTGCCGCCGCCATTGCCGCCGCCACCGTTGCCGCCGCCATTGCCGCCACCGTTACCACGGTTTTCGCTGTTTCCACGGGTGGTCGAAGCGCTCTGGCTGCTTTTTGTTCTGGTCGAACTGGAGCGCGCGGCCTCGGAGATCTGTTGGCCAACACTCGAGCGGTTCGAGACCACCGTGCCGGTCCTGGCATTAACGATTACACTTACGATCTTTCCGCCCGGTTTCTTCACCAGAATGCGGTAGTATATGTCGCCTGATTTGAACGCTCGCGCGTCAACTGGCGTTCCGCCGAATGCACTTTCCACACCCTTGATGACACGCTTCAGTCGGATCGCGTTTCCTGACAACGTCGCCTTGCGCAACTCGGTCTGTTTGAGTTCGCGTGCGTCAGCCGCCGCTTTCCCGGCGGATAAAGCGGTTAGTAACGCCGCTACCAACATTATAGCTCTGGTCTGCATCGGACTCTCAAACAGTTTCGAACCAGATTACATGGGTGGACGTGAACCGATGATGAACAAGCAGTTAGCCCTGCGTTCAAGTGCATTCAAGTCAAATGGCAAGAACGATCAGTGATTCGATTGCGGTTCGAGCTAATAGAATGCGGCGGCCAGCCTTGGTAAGCTGTTCGCACATGACTTGAGGAGATTGTCATGAAAACCACCAGTCGCGGATTGCTTAAGGCTTCCACAGTTGCGATTGCCCTATTGGGCTCCACGGCCGTTGTTGCCACAGTTGCAGCTCCTGATTTTGCCTATGCCAAGGAAGGCAAAGGAAATGGCGGTGGTAACGGTGGCGGAAAAGGCAACGGGAATGGTGGTGGCAACGGCGGCGGCAATGGTAACGGCGCGAAAGGAGATAGCGGTGATCGCAGCGCGGCCGGAAACAGCAGCCGTGGGAACAAAGCCGATTCAAACCGTGGCAGCACCAGAGCCGGGAAATCTGGTAGTGGCAAATCAAAATCGCAATCTGCCCACTCCGGACAAAATAAGGGTGGCGGGTTTTCCCTGAAGGGCCTGTTCACTGGAAAAGGGACCAAACGCAAATCGGCGTCTTCGCCAAAACGTGTAACAACAAGCGGCACGCACAACACCAAGACGGCTCATCGGTCCACGAGTGTGGAAGAGTCCATACGCCCGGTCACCCGCCCCAAACGTTACCATGTCGAAGAAGAGCTTGAAGCTCATCCCTCTGAGCTGGGTGCACTGAATGCGGCCCATGCAAGCCCGACTGCGCTGGAAAATGCCGCTCCGAATTCCCGAGTCGGCAGAATTGCCGCCTATCGGGACACTGTACTTGCCGGAGAGGCCTTGCGTGAGGATTTGGCCGAACAACTGGAGGAACTTGAAGATTTGGATCCGCCAGAGCGAACGTTGTCGGAAATCGAGAATGATTTGGAGGCCGCTTTGGGTGAAGTTCAGGACAATCGCGATAGGGTTCAAGAGCTTGAGCAGGCGTTGGAAGATGCCGGTGGCATGGACCCAGACATAGAAGCAGACCTGGAAGAGGCGCAAGCGGACCTGGATACCTCAGTTGATGCGGCTAAAGATCTGAATGACGAAAAACAGGCTGCTATCGACTACAACGAGGCCGTCGAAGACCTGGGAGAACTGGCGGAGCGTGTTGAAGAGCAAGATTTGGCTGAGCGAGAAGCGCTTGAAGCTGCAGCCAACAAGCCTGTCACTGACGAGGTCGAAGAAAAAGTAAAATCGCTTCTGGGACTTTAATATTAGGCTTCACGCGCTATCGATCACTCGCGGACGTATTGAAGCTGGGCCAGCCGTATCACCGACGTGAACGCGGCTGGCCCAAATTAAATTGATCTGCCGTTTCGATCATTGCGGCTTTCAAAAAATAATCCCGCCCCAAAATGGGGCGGGATTTCGATTACAATTCTGATCTTTAGGACGAATATCGAGAATTGTTCGGGGGCGCCAGCTGACTTGCCTTCAGACGGCGCTATGAGCCTCGGATAGCCGCTTGTTTTTTATGATTTCTGTTAGTGCATTTTCAATAGGAGGGAAGCGACCATTGCTCGGTTTCATCTTGGTTTGCAGACGTTCTTCAGCGTATTTGCCAGAAGTCTGCATCGCAGCTGTTGCGCCACAGTCTTCAGTCATAAAGGCAGGCTTATTCATGCTGTTCCCCTTATTTCAACCAAACGAAACACACTTCGTTCGATCCAACATGGTCACTATGCCTAATCTTGGTTGAACACACTGAGAATACATTGTTCATGTTCGGTTAACGTTGTTCGCGAAACAAGAACTATCAAACGTTGAGCCGTGCACGCTGATACCCTCAACGCACTCACAGAGCGTTTGTGCTGTATTGACCCTGCGTGAAAACTGGCGCTGAAATGCGCCGCGGCTAGAGAAGAAGTGACTTCTCTATAAACCGTAACCCCTGGTTCTCAGACCGTCTCCACACCGGGTTGAGCTATCCAAACAACTGCGTCGCAAGGTGCTGCCTTTAGACTATCGGCGCGCAGGCGTTTAATTCGCGAATTGAACAGAACTTGAACAAAAAGACGCCGCTTTTAGGGCTGCTAGATCTGACCGAATGGCACAGTGGCATTGAAGCTAGTCAGAGCAGGGACCGGGTGGAGTTCCTGACGATGAGGCGGGCATGCAGTTTTTCGGAATGAGGCGCTTGTTGCGTTGTGATCCATTGCGCCAATCCATCTGCAGCACGTTCACCCATCTGGGACACGGGCAGGTGCACGCTGGTCAAAGGTGGTACCGTGACAGCCGAGGTTGGTAGGTCGTCGATGCCAATCATCGAAACCTGCTCTGGAACTGAAATCTTGCTGGCTTGCAGGCCGAGCAATACCCCTAATGCCACAACATCGGAAAGGCATAAGATGGCGTCCGGCAGACGAGGTAAGCTGCAAATGTGATCGGCAACGTTCGCCCCGCCCTGATGGCTGATCTGAGTTTCAAACGTTGTTAGCTTGCCGTCAAACACATAGGTCTTAAGGCCATCAAGGCGCGCTCTTGTTCGGTCGTTGTCGCGAACTGGCCCGTGAACTACAGCGATGTCTTTGTGCCCAAGTTCGGCCAGGTGATGCAATGCAAGTTGCGCTGCGGCCGCGTTGTCGTATCCGATCGTTGGCAGGGCGTTATCTGACTCATAGAAAGACGTGATGATGGTCGGAATCATAGTACGCTCGAGCAAGTCGTGCATAGCTGCGCAATGCGTAGCTCCGGTGACAATTAAGCCTTCCGCTCCGATATCGATCAGACTTTTTGCTTTCTCTGCCTCGGTGTCGGGATTCGAATCTGTTGTTGCCACGACCAACGATAATTGGTGCTCCGACAGTTTTCGTTCAAGCGCCGCAAGAAACCGGGCAAAGATCGCATTGTCCAACGTGGGGATCAGAGCGCCGACAAATCGGGTTCGGCCGGAATTGATTGCTCGGGCCGCGGCGCTGGGAACGAATTTCAGCGTGGCAATGGCAGCCTGAACTTTCTCTAATGTGTCCTTTTTAACCAAGCCTGGTTCATTCAAGACGCGAGACACAGTGGCAACAGACACGCCCGCAGCCTTTGCCACATCTCTGAGGTTTGCGCGTTTCTTAGGCTCCGAGGCTTTTTGCATTTCTGTTTTTTCGGTCCATTTTTCAGGTTCCTTAAGAAAGAGTTGACATATGTAACTAGTTTCATCAACCTCTGTAACTAGTTACATTTCGGGACTCCTTCGGCGAAATGCAGGGATCAACTGTATTACATACGTTCAACAACGCAGGGCTCGACGGCCCGGGTCGCCTGTTTCCGGGTTTTCCAAAAGCCTCTGGTGCTTGCACATATACACTTGCCCCGCGCGAGGCTGTCCGCCTGATTGTGAAGCCAGGAGATTTGCTTTCGATAGAAGGGCTTGGGCCGTCACAGCCTTTGGACGTGGTGGCCCTCGCTGATGATGGGCAACCGATGTTGGCGGCGCTAAACCTGACAGAGAACGGGGCGGTCAACTGGGGTGCATTTGACAGCGCTCAACTTGCAGGCTGGATCGCTGCTCGAGGCGGAGACGAGCGGGTTCCTTGTTGCCGGTTGGACAAGACGTCGGATTGCCTGATTCTACGAGCGGATCACGCGATTACGCTTTGGGTGATTCACGTCTCCGACATCGACGAACTGATCCAGGGCAGGGCGACCGGAAGCATTACGGTTCTACATAAAGTTGCGAAAGTCCAAACGCCGCAGTTGCCGCCTTTGTTGGGGGACACACGGGATGAATTCACTGTGCCGAGCGGCAGCGCGATTGCTTATGAGCTTCAGGCCGGGGAGTTTGTTCAGATCATTGATGTCGAAGGTCAGCAATGCTCTGATTTTATGGCGCTGCGAGCTGATGGGTTGGAATGTGGACACGAGTGGATGATCGACTCGACCGCGACCCGATCGATGGTGCGGCGGTCTTATCCGGGGCCGGGATTGCTGGACAAGTTTTTTGACCGTGAAATGCGTCCGTTGCTTAATGTGCTTCAAGACACGTGTGGGCGGCACGATACCTTCGGGTTGGCTTGCACCGCACGCGGCTATGAAGAGCGAGGCTTCCCCGGCCATCTCAATTGCTCGGACAACATGACAAATGCGCTGGCGCCATATGGGGTGGCGCGACGGGCGGCTTGGCCTGCGATCAATTTCTTTTGGAACACGTGGATTGATCCGGTCACACATCACATTCTGACCGAAGAATCTTACTCGCGCTCAGGTGACTATGTTGCATTGCGGGCGCTTGAGGACTTGGTCTGTGTTTCGACGGCCTGCCCTGATGATATCGATCCGATCAATGGCTGGAACCCAACGGACGTGCACGTGCGTATATACCGCCCTGAAACACCGATCCGCCGAGCGGTTGCTTATCGCGAAAAGGAAGACGCCCCCATGTCGATCAGTCAGGAATCCGCCTTTCACGAGCGGCTATCCCCGCTGACACAGCATTTCGCCCCGGCGCGTGATCTGTGGGCACCCGTCAGTTACCCCGCTTATGGCAGCTTGGGTGAATATTGGGCCTGTCGTGAGGCCGTGACTGTGCAGGACATGAGCGGTCTGCGCAAATTCGACATTGTCGGCCCAGATGCCGAGGCTTTGATGCAATTGGCCACGACACGCAACGTGGCGAAACTGCCGGTCTGGCGCGGCTCTTACACGCTGATGTGTGACGAGAGCGGTTCGGTCATCGACGATGGCACCTTGTTCCGCCTCGCGCCTGAAATTTTCCGCTGGTGCTGTGGATCGGAGGAAAGCGGGCGCGCTTTGCAGGAACTGGCAGATTCACGCGGATTGCAAGTACGGGTTCATGCGCTGCGTGGTGCGATGCCGAACCTCGCCATTCAAGGCCCGAAATCCCGCGACCTGCTGCGCAAGATCGCCTTCACACAGCCGCATGTGCCAAGTCTGGATCATCTGAAATGGTTTGGTGTCACCATTGCGCGTCTGAATGACCGTGAGGGCGCGCCTTTCATGCTGTCGCGATCAGGTTATACCGGCGAATTGGGGTACGAGATTTTTTGTACCAAATCCGATGCGGTCGCGATTTGGGATGCGGTGATGGCCGCCGGCGAAGAATTCGGGATCACCCCGATGGGTTCTGCGGCGTTGGATATCATTCGGATCGAGGCGGGGCTGGCTGCTGCCAACGCAGAATTTGCACCGGGTGTAGATGCGTTCGAGGCAGGCTTGGGCTTTGCCGTCGATCTGACCAAAACCGAATTCACCGGCAAGGCCGCACTGGAACGCAATGCCCGCGAACCACGCCGAGTGCTCAAGGGGCTGTTGATCGGCTGTGATGATGTGCCCGCCCACGGTGCACCCATCTATGCGGGCGAGCGACAAGTGGGCGTGGTCACCTCAGCGACACGTTCGCCGATGTTGGAACACGCGATCGCGATGGCACGGCTTTCCGTTGAACACGCGGACAACGGCACTCAATTGGATGTTGGCCAGCTTGACGGGCGGATGAAACGACTGCGCGCCACTGTCTCGGACACACCTTTCTTAGACCCGCAACGAAAGCGGGCGCGCGCCTGACGGTGTAAGTAACTCACAGCAAAGGGAGAATAGACATGAAGAAACTGACATTTACCGCAACCTTGGCGCTGGCGCTGGGTGCAACAACTGCGATGGCGCAGGAAAAGGTCATGGTGGGTGAGCCCAGTTGGCCTGGCGCCAAAATCATGAGCCGGGTGATCGGGCAGGTGATCGAAACTCGTCTGGGAGGAGAGGCTGGCTATGCCCCCGGTGCCAACGCGGTGATCTTTGCGGCCATGGATGGCGGACGTGGCGATATCGACGTTCACCCGGATGTCTGGCTGCCGAACCAATCCTCATTCACGGACGAATACGTGGATCAAAAGGGCACTGTCGCACTGTCTTCGGGCAGCTATGAGGGTCGTGCCGGGATTTGCGTGCCGAATTACATGGTTGAGGATCACAACATCCGCTCAATCTACGATTTGGCCACACCCGCAGCGCAAGAACTGTTCGACTCGGATGGCGACGGTTTGGGCGAGGTTTGGGTTGGTGCTTCGGGATGGGCCTCGACCAACACCTTTAAAGTGCGGGTTCGGGATTACGGGATTGAGACTTTCCTAACGCCGACCACCGAAGACGAAACTGTGTTCTATTCGCGACTGAAGGATCAGATTGACCAGAAGAAAGGTGCAGCCTTTTATTGTTATGCGCCGCACTACGTCCATGCGCTCTACGATGTGACCATCTTGGAAGAGCCAGAACATGACGCGGCCACCTATAAAATGGTGCAGCCCGATCAAGATGCCGACTGGTATAACAAATCCCATGTCAGCACGGGCGAGCCGGTCAAAACCGTGACCGTGGCGCATTCAAAATCACTGGAAGAGCGCAACCCAGCAGCGGCATCTTTCCTTGCCAATATCGACATGGATGCAGGGCAACTGAGCGCTCTGACCTATGAGGTCGTGGTCAAGGGTCGCGACACAGATGAGGTCGTGGCAGAATGGATCGCGGCAAACGGCGATACTGTCGACAGCTGGTTGGGACTGGCCACCAACTGAAGCCTGTGCGCCCCTGTTTTGCAGGGGCGCCATTCAACACAATCTACAGCGGTGAGGCCAATATGACAGCGCAAATCGCAATCGACGCAAAGGGCGTGTGGAAAGTGTTCGGCGCGCGCTCGCAGGAAGCTTTGAACGCCATTCACAGCGAGGGGCTGAGCAAGGCCGAGGTGCTGGAGCGCTTCAACTGTGTTGTTGGCGTGGCTGATGCCAGTTTCGAGATCGAACGGGGTGAGCTGTTCTGTGTCATGGGCCTGTCGGGTTCGGGCAAATCGACCCTTGTGCGTCACGTGAACCGTCTGCTGGAACCCACCGACGGCCATATCTATCTGGATGGCGAAGACGTGATGGGCTTGAATGACGAGGGCCTGCGCGATCTGCGCAACCGGCGCGTCGCGATGGTGTTTCAGAACTTTGGCCTAATGCCTCACCGCACTGTCCGCGACAATGTGGCGATGCCGCTGGAAATCCGGGGCACCGGCAAGGCCCGTCGCTGGGAAGAGGCGGACCGGGTGCTCGAACTGGTCGAGTTGAACGGCTGGGAAGATAAATACGCGCACGAGCTTTCGGGCGGGATGCAGCAACGCGTGGGTCTGGCCCGCGCCATCGCTGCAGACCCGGAAATCCTGTTGATGGACGAACCGTTTTCGGCCCTTGACCCGCTGATCCGAAAGCAGTTGCAGGATCAGTTCATGGAGCTCAGCCATAAGCTCAACAAGACCACGATGTTCATCACTCATGACCTTGACGAAGCGATCCGCATCGGACACCGCATCGCGATTATGAAGGACGGGCGCATCGTTCAGATCGGCACGCCAGAAGAGATTATCTTAAACCCAGCTGACGACTATGTAGCGGACTTTGTGGCGGGGATTTCCAAGCTCAACATGATCTTCGCCCATGCGGTGATGAAACCTGTGGACGAGTTCGAGGCGCATCACGGCGAAATTCCCAGCGACGCCAAAGAAGCGCATCCAGACATGGACCTTTCCGATCTGATGAACCTATGTGTCGACGGCCACGGCGTTGTGGCCGTAACGCAGGATGGCAAGACCGTGGGCGTAATCAACCGTGCGGGTCTGATCCGCGCGATTCAGGACAGTCAGGCATAAGGGGACCGATATGAAACATGTTGATGTGCAACAGATCCAACCGGAAACCGCCGACCGTCTGAACGCTCTGATCGGCGATTTTGTAGGGCAGGGGCAGTCCTATTACCAAAAGACATTTGCCTATATGATGCAGGCCCCCGGTTATCGTTTCACGCTGAACAAAGCGGCAGCGATTCTGGGTCCTATCTGGTTCGGGGCACGCGGCCTTTGGTCGTGGTTTCTGGGGTTCTTGGTGCTGGAAACGCTGGCATTTATCCAGATCGGGCTTGGACTTTTTGGCGATCTCGGACGGGACTTCCGCGAGCGCGCGCAACAGATCGAGCAGACGCTGGAACTGCGCCGCCAGCAGATTGCTGCGGCAGAACAATCCGGCTCGGCCTCGCTGGACTCCCTGAAACGGGCATCGGAATCTCTTGAAGGGGCTCTTGCGAATGCGCAGGAGGCGGCGCGCACGGCGAATTCGACCGGTATAACTTACTTGATTATCGGGATCGTCCTTCTGTTGGCCGTCAAGTTCCTTGCCGCGTCGTTAGCCAACTGGACATTGGAGGGGCAATTTGCACGATGGCGTTCTGATCCCAGCGTGGCGCATGGTTGGTCTGGTACACGTTTGATTGTTGCCACGGCACTGACCGCTGTGGTTGTGATTTTGTCTATGATCAAATTTGCCCAGCCGGACGCGTTGGCTGTGCTCAAGACCTTCCCGACCAATCGCGACTGGCGTTTGAACGTGGGCGACGGGGTGCAGGCGGTGTTCGAATGGACCAAAACCGCCGGGCGCGGCTTTTTCGATGGACTGACCTATGGGATGCGCACCCTGCTGGATTGGATCGAGGTTGTACTGGTTGATACCCCCTGGCCGGTGGTCGCGCTGGTGATCATCATGCTGGCGTACCTGTCAGCCGGTCCCCGGGTCGCCATCTTTACCGGTGCCGCGCTTGCCTATCTGGGTCTGTTGGATTTTTGGGAAAAAGCGATGACCACGATTGCCCTGCTGGGCGCGGCGGCGCTGATCTCGATTACCCTGGGAATTCCATTGGGCATTTATTGCGCTCGTCGCCCACGTGCCTTTGCCATCGTTCGCCCCATTCTGGATTTCATGCAGTCGATGCCATCCTTCGTTTACTTGATCCCAGTTGTGGCCTTCATCGGATCGGGCAAGCCCGCGGGCGTTGTTGCAACTATGATCTTCGGTAGCCCACCGGTTATTCGCTTTACAGTGCTGGGTCTTCAGCAGGTCCCAGAAACTGTTCGAGAAGCAGCGCTGGCGTTTGGCGCAACGCCTCGCTACCTGCTTTGGCGTGTGGATTTGCCGCTGGCCCACAAAACGATCATGGCTGGTGTTAACCAAACCATTCTGATGTCACTTGCCATGGTTGTGGTTGCTTCCCTGATCGGGGCAAAGGGCTTGGGCGAAGACGTATTGGAGGCCTTGCAATACGCGGCGGCGGGACAGGGTATTCTTGCTGGCCTTGCAATCTTGTTCTGTGCGCTGATCTTGGATCGCATTGTTGCGGGTAAACGGTAACGCTGAGCTTGAGGGCGGGCTTTGTGCAACCGGGCCGATGGGCGTTGTTGCTTAGGCATTCGGCTCGTTACAACCCGAGTAACGTGTCTAGGCGATCGAAACAGTTACATCGCCTGGACACCAGCAGAAATGCGAAATGGGCCGAAAATGATCGGCTCGGCGATGCAACAACGGCTAATGAGCGAGTTGCACTAAGACCGCGTTGCCGCCAGCTTTTCTCAATCGCTCTGGGGAATTCCGTCGGCAAAAGCGCCAGGAAGTCCGAAAGCTGAATGCGTCGGGGCGTACTATCCAGGGGTCGCCGAACAGCCAGCCATGCCAAGCGCCGTCAGTGCCCTGCATCTTTCGCCGTGCTGTGGCGCGCCAAAAAGCCTGAGAATTTTTCCAACCCAGCTTTGAGATCTTCTGTCGGATTGGAATAACCAAGCCGCAGCCAGCCCTCCATATCCATCGCGCTGCCAGGTGTCAGCATCACGCCTTCTTCTTCTAAAAGCGTAACACACAAGTCGCGTGAAGACATCGGCAGGTCGTACTTGAGTAGCGCGGTGGTACCTGATTTTGGCGGTACCCAACTCAGCAATGGTTCGTTTGAGATCCAATTTTCTACGATACGCAGGTTCTCACGGGTGATCCGTCGGGCACGGGCCAGAATCTTGTCACGGTTCTCAAGCGCCATGGCCGCGAGCAATTCGTCAACCTTCCCAACCGAGATAGTGTTGTAGTCGCGATGGATCATCACGTCATGCAGCATCACTTTCGGTCCCGCGATCCAACCGACCCGCAACCCTGCCAACGAATACGCCTTGGACACACCCGCCGTGCTGATCCCTTTTTCATAAAGATCGGCTATGGCGGCCGTAAATCCATCACCCGTCTGATCGGTGCCGCGATACACCTCGTCACATAAGAGCCACGCATCGACGCTGCGCGCTATTTCGACAATCTGTTCCAGCATGGTGCGGTCTATCAAAGCGCCGGTCGGGTTGTTCGGATTATTGATTGCAATCAACCGCGTGTCATGTCGAACCATAGCGCGGAGCTTGTCGAGATCGGGCAGAAACGCGTTTTCCGGTGTCAGGTGCAAGAGTTCGATATCAGCGCCGATGCTTTCGGGGATCGAGTAATGTTGCTGATAGGTTGGGATCACCGAAATCACATGATCGCCGCGCGAAACCAATGTTTGATGTACCAGTGAATTGGCCCCGATTGTTCCATGGGTCGTCAGGATATTGTCGCGGGTCTGATTTTCATACAGACTGCAGATAGCGTCACGCAAACGATGAGATCCTTCGATTGCGCCATATGTCATCTTTAGGGCCGACAGATCATTCAGAATATGATTATGCTGGCCAGCCATCTCAAACAGCTCACCCAGTGTGATGGACTCCACACAGGTTTCTGCCAGGTTGAGATCGCACTTGGTTTCGAACTCATTCATCCACATCTCAACGCCGAAAGGCCTGATTTCCATCGGTCTCTCCTTCAATGTCAATTCATCCGAAGCCGCGTTTTTGGATGGCGCGCTCCACAAAAGGTATCTTTGGGACCAATCCGACAAAGCCGAAAGAACACAGGCTTTTGCCAGGTGGATTGTCTTAGGTACCGGTTTGCGGTGTTGTCTCATTATTTGCCTGATGCTGTCCATGTCGCGTTACGGAGTTCACCGACAAAAAAAGCCTGTTGCCGATGGGCGGCATTTTTTCCAGTCCGTCGGAACTGACTATTCGGGTGCACGGGGCGCTGGTTGCAGAACTTAATGGACAGCCATGGGCTTAATTACAATGACTGCTCCAAGCCTGTTCACGAAACGCAACGTGCTTACCTGTGCTGAATTCCAGGATGTGGCTTCCTTCGGTCAAACAGAACTGGATTTTGGATACAAAATCCGATACGGCATCACTGTCAGATGATTCAGGAGGACTGCGTTTGAAACCCTGCGGCTATAGTGACCCAAGACTTGTGCCACAAATTCCGAGCCTTCGGACATGTTCGAAAGGGGTCGCATTTTACATTTCGCTTGAGCCAATGAAACCTACGGGAAATGTCTCAGCCACCTGTAAACACCAAGCATACACGCGCAAAGCGCTCACACCCCTACAACCTTGAGGAACGTTATCTTCATGTCTCAAAACATCTTCACTGGTACCATGCCCGCCCTAATGACCCCGTGCAAAACGGATCGAACGCCGGATTTCGATAGCCTCGTTAAAAAGGGTAAGGAAATGATTGCGGCAGGCATGTCTGCCGTGGTGTATTGCGGCTCAATGGGTGACTGGCCCTTGCTGTCTGATGCTGAACGGATGGAAGGCGTGGAACGTTTGGTCGATGCCGGTCTGCCGGTGGTTGTCGGCACAGGCGCGATCAACTCGAAATCCGCCGTGGCACTGGCAGCGCACGCGCAAAAGGTGGGCGCGGCGGGGCTTATGGTTATCCCCCGCGTACTGTCACGTGGGTCCTCTGTCGCGGCACAGCGCAATCATTTCAAGGCCATACTGTCCGCAGCACCCGACGTTCCGGCCATCATTTACAACAGCCCGGTCTATGGATTTGCCACAAGGGCCGATCTGTTCTTTGCCCTGCGGGCCGAACATCCTAACCTAGTAGGGTTCAAGGAATTCGGTGGCAAGGATGACCTGCGCTATGCGGCAGAGCATATCACCTCGCAAGACGATCAGGTTACGCTGATGGTGGGTGTAGACACCGAAGTCTATCATGGCTTTGTAAATTGCGGGGCCACCGGCTCGATCACCGGGATTGGAACGGCGCTGCCGAAAGAGGCGCTGCTATTGGCCGCCTTGTGCCAGAAAGCAGCGGCCGGTCATGCCGACGCCCGTCAGCGTGCGCGCGAGTTGGAAGAAGCCTTTGGTGTGTTGGCCAGCTTTGACGAGGGCACTGATCTGGTGCTGTATTACAAGCATCTGCTGGTTCTGAACGGGGAAGAGGAATACCGCCTGCATTTTGTTGAAACCGATGAATTGTCGGATGCGCAGCGCAATTATTGCGAACAGCAATACAACCTTTTCCGCACCTGGTTTGCCGACTGGTCAAGCCAGGGTGGGGTGATTGCTGAATGCATGTGATCGACAGCCATACCGGTGGGATGCCCACACGGGTGATTTTGGATGGTGGCCCTGATCTGGGATCGGGGCCGCTGGCCGAGCGTGCCCGTCTGTTGGCCACCGAGCATGAGGCGTTCTATAAATCGGTTCTGCTGGAGCCACGTGGACAACCCGGAATGGTGGGCGCGCTTCTGGTGCCCCCCGAAGACCCGAACTGTGAAACCGGTGTGATCTATTTCGATGCCGACGCGGTTTTAGGCATGTGCGGACATGGCACCATCGGGCTGGGGGTGACGCTGGCGCATCTGGGTCGGATTGCGCCGGGCAAGCACAGGATCGAAACTCCGGCGGGTCTGATCTCGGTCGAACTGCTGGACGCCAATTCTGTACGCGTCACCAATATTGAAAGCCGCCGAGTTCGGGCGTCGGTTTCGATTGAAGTTGAAGGCCACGGGCAGGTGACGGGTGATCTGGCTTATGGCGGAAACTGGTTCTTTATTGTCGACCCCAGCCCGATTGCGGTTGAGACCGGCAACATCCGCGCCCTGACGGATCTGACCATTGCCATCCGCGAAGCCTGTATCGCGCAGGGTGTGACCGGCGAGAACGGAGAAGACGTGGATCACGTGATCTTGCAGGGCAAATCCCCATCGCAAGGTATTCACAGCCGCAACTTTGTGCTTTGCCCGGACGATGAATACGACCGGTCCCCATGCGGCACGGGCAGTTCGGCGCGTCTGGCCTGTTTGGCTGCCGATGGGGTGCTGGCTCCGGGGGAGGAGATCATACAGGAAAGTGTGATCGGCAGCCCCTACCGGCTGAGCTATCAACCCGGTCCTAACGGTGGAGTCATCCCAACCCTGACGGGGCAGGCCCATGTCATGGCTGAGGGTAAATTGATCTTCGCGCAGAACGATCCGTTCTGCGCTGGGATCTACCTGTGACATAAAAACCGGGGACCGGTGTAATTCGGCACCCGGACATGAAGCAAGATTTGAGAACATCTGGCCATGCAGCAAGACACAAAAGCGGATATTGTTGTAATCGGCGCGGGTATCGTCGGAATCAGCGCTGCGCTGGAGCTGCAAAAGCGCGGCAAGCAGGTTCTGGTGCTGGACCGCGAAGGTATCGGGGCAGGGGCGTCGAAAGGCAATGCCGGGGCGTTTGCCTTTACAGATATCGTGCCGCTTGCCACGCCCGGGATCATGCGCAAAGCGCCGAAATGGCTGCTCGATCCTTTGGGTCCGCTGTCGGTGCCGCCCGCTTATGCATTGAATATCGCACCCTGGATGCTGAGGTTCTGGCGAGCCAGTTGTCGGGATCACTACGCCGCGTCGCTGTCGGCTCAAGCTACGCTGATGGACTATTGCCGGGCGGCGCTGGAGCGTCAGATCAAAGACGTGGATGGCGAGGTGCTAATGCAGCGCGATGGTCAGTTGCAGCTGTTCGAAGGCGAAGCCGAGTTCCGTGCCAGCTTGCCCACTTGGGACTTGCGCCGGGACCATGGCATTCCCTTTGATCTGTTGGACAGTCCGGATGCAATTGCCGAGATTCAGCCCGGTCTTGATCATCGGTTTACCCATGCAGGTTTTACGCCCACCTGGATGAATACGGTCGATCCGGCCCTTTGGACCAGCCATCTGGCGGCGAAGTTCACCGCGAGAGGAGGTCGTGTTGAGATTGCAGGTGTCACTTCTCTGACGCCAACCGAAGCGGGGGTTCGCCTGACAACTGCCAGCGGTGAAGTTTCAGCCAATCAGGTGATCGTGGCGGCAGGGGCGTGGTCACATCAATTGGCCAAGACGCTAGGGGATCACATTCCTCTTGAGACAGAGCGCGGGTATAATACCACCCTGCCCAAAGGAGCCTTTGACCTGCGTACGCATCTAACGTTTGGCGGGCACGGATTTGTTGTGACACGGATAAACGACGGTGTGCGTGTCGGCGGTGCGGTCGAACTCGGAGGGTTGAAACTCGCCCCGAATTACAAACGCGCCGACACGTTGCTGGCCAAAGCCGGACGGTTCCTGCCCAAGCTCAACTTGGAAGGGGGCAAGCAATGGATGGGTTTTCGTCCGTCTCTGCCTGACAGCCTGCCGGTTATCGACCGCGCGGCGCGGGCACCGCAGGTCCTTTATGCTTTCGGCCATGGCCATCTGGGGCTTACTCAATCCGCAGGCACGGCTGAGCTGATTGTAGATCTGGCCATTGATGGGAAACCGTCGCTTGATGTGACGCCTTATGCATCCACACGGTTTTGACCCGGAAGATGGGCGATTGCCGTCAATTCGAATTCGAGGCGCCGAACGCCTGTCGCATACCATGACTGAGGAACCAAATGCGTAGCAGCAAAACGATACATGTGATCTCGGCTCATGCTGAAGGCGAAGTGGGGGATGTGATTGTTGGGGGCGTCAGCCCGCCACCCGGCGACACGGTTTGGGCGCAACGCAGTTTCATTGCGCAGGACCAAACCCTGCGCAACTTTGTGCTGAACGAACCGCGGGGTGGTGTGTTCCGCCATGTCAATCTGCTGGTGCCCCCGAAACACCCCGAAGCTGATGCTGCGTGGATCATCATGGAACCCGAAGACACGCCACCCATGTCCGGATCGAACTCGATCTGCGTTTCGACTGTGTTGCTGGATGGCGGGATCATTCCGATGCAGGAACCCGAAACGCACATGGTGCTTGAGGCCCCGGGTGGATTGGTCCGGGTGCGGGCGGAATGCAGCAACGGCAAGGCGCAGCGCATTTTCGTGCAGAACCTGCCCAGTTTCGCCGACAAACTGTCGGTCCCGCTTGAGGTGCCGGGGATGGGCACGATCATCGTGGATACAGCCTATGGCGGCGACAGTTTCGCAGTTGTCGACGCAAAGGCGCTGGGATTTGAAATCGCTGAGCACGAAGCCCGCGATATCGCCCGGTTGGGCGTAAAGATCACCAATGCCGCAAATGAACAGCTTGGGTTTTCGCATCCCGAGAACCCGGATTGGGACCATATCTCGTTCTGCGCCTTTTGCGGCCCGCTCAGTGAAATCGAAACGGGCCTCTCCGGAAAGTCTGCGGTGGCGATCCAGCCGGGTAAGGTTGACCGCTCGCCCACGGGAACAGCGGTGTCGGCACGGATGGCGCTGATGGCGGCGAAAGGGCTGATGAAGCCTGGTCAGAGTTTCGAAGCGGTCTCGATCATCGGGTCGCGCTTCACCGGGCGGATCGTCGGCACGGCGCAGGTTGGGGATCGCGCGGCGATCATACCAGAGATCAGCGGGCGCGGTTGGATCACTGGTATTCATCAGCACATGCTTGATCCCGACGACCCGTGGCCAGGCGGGTATCGTTTGTCGGATACCTGGGGTGTTTGAATGCGCAATCTCCGATCCCGTATCCGTTCACGCGGATTCGTCCCGCCGATGCCAGTTCTTTGGTTCGGCTTGGAGAGGCTGCAAAAAATGGGTACCCCTATCTGAAATACTGCAGGGCAAAATCTGAAATGGCAGGTAAACGCGCAATCACCAAGCAGAGCTTACCGGAGGTTATTGCAAATGACCTGCGTGAACGCATCCTGAGCGGTGATCTCTCCGAGGGTGAAACGATCCGGCAAGAAGCTCTGGCCGAAGAATATGATGTTTCACGGATGCCGATCCGTGAAGCGCTTAAACGTCTGAATGCCGAAGGTCTGGTGCAATGGGCCAACAACCGAGGCGGTTCAGTCACCAAGCATTCCCTCAGTGAAATAGGCGAGATTTTCGATTTGCGCATCCTGATCGAAGTGGATCTGTTTCGCCGTGCCATTCCGAATATGACATCCGCTGATTTCGCGCGGTGCGATGAGATTTTGACCCAGATGGAAGCGTCTTATGACGAAAACGACGTGGGTAAGTGGGGCATTTTGAATTACAAATACCATTCGGCGCTTTACGCCGCCTCGCAACGTAAACTGACCAATGAATTGTTGGACCGCATCAATCTTCAATCTGACCGTTATGTTCGTATGCATCTGAGTGTGATGAAACAGCGTGAACCGGCAAAGAAGGACCACCGCGACCTGCTGCAGTTGGCGCAAGAAGGCAAAACTGATGAAGCCTGCGATGTTTTGGTCCGCCACATACGGCGAACCAAAGAACAACTTTTGGACATGATCGCCTCGAAACGCGCGGCTGAAGAGGCGTAATCGGGCCTATTTCAAAGTACCACGCGTGTTACGTTTCCTGTCTCTTCCGCCATCCGAGCTGCGACATTGGCGACGGCGAGGTCTTGTAGTCCGACGCCAGTGCCATCGAAAAGGGTGACTTCGTTTTCGGAAGTTCTTCCGGGATGATCATTGTTGATGACCGCACCTATTGAGGTGATCCGGTCTTCGGCAAGAGTGCCGTCCTTAATAGCGTGCTGGGCCTCGCCGATGGTGATGGACTGTGCGACCTCGTCGGTGAAGACTGTGGCGGCTGCGACCAGCGCGGCGTCGACCTCTTGTTTGCCTTTGGTGTCGGTGCCCATGCAGGCTAGGTGGGTGCCGGGTTTGATCCAGTCTTTCATCAGCAGTGGCTCGAAGGCCGAGGTGATGGTGATGATGACATCCGCCTGTGCACCCAGGTCCTCTGGGCTGACGGCCTCGAACTCCAGACCCAGCTCGGTTGCGACCGCGCCCAGGCGGGGCAGCATCTCGGGGTGTGGGTTCCAGGCGACGACTTTTTCAAAGTCGCGCTGCTCGGCGGCGGCGCGCAGCTGGAAGGTCGACTGGTGGCCTGCGCCGACCATGCCCAGCACCTTGGCATCCTTGCGCGCCAGATGGGCAATCGACACGGCCGAGGATGCAGCGGTGCGCACGGCGGTCAGGTAATTGCCGCCGACCAGTGCCAAGAGCCGCCCGGTATCGGGGTCGAACAGGAAGACGGTGGACTGGTGATTGGTCAAGCCCTTGTCCATGTTGCCGGGCCAGTAGCCGCCGGATTTGACACCCAGCACTTGACCGGCTCGGTCAAAGCCGGATTTGAAGCCATAAAGCGCATCAGCATATCCGATTGCCTCACGAATGACGGGGAAGTTATAGGCGTCGCCACGCGCCATGGCGGCAAAGACGTCCTGAACCGCGTCGAAGGCCTCGCGGCGTCCGACCAGTTGCTGGCAGAGGTCTTCTCCAACGATCAGCAGGGGTTTGTCTGTCATATCTTTCATGACCTTTTCCTTGAGCTTTGGGGTGCAGGTCCGGGCGGCAGGGGAAGGGATAACTGCCGCCCGGGACGCATGTGCGGCGGCTAGTAAGCCTTGCCGCGCGCGGAGACCGGCCAAAGCGCTTCAACTTTGCCGTTCCGAACACCCACATACCAATCATGCACATTGGCGGTCGGGTCACAGTGACCGGGCACCAGATGAAGCTTGTCATTGACCTTGAGAACACCGTCGGGGTCGGCGACCACGCCGTGCTCGTCCGAGCATTTGACATATTCCACATCCGTGCGCCCGAAGATCACCGGCAGGCCGCTGTCCACGGATTGGGCCTTGAGACCGGCATCCACGATGGCCTTGTCGGCCTTGGCATGGCTCATGACGCTGGTGAGTATGAAGAAGGCGTTCTCCCACTCTCCCCGGTCGATGCGGTTGCCGTTTTCATCCAGGATGCGGCCATAATCGGCATCCATGAAGGCGTAGGAGCCGCATTGCAGTTCGTTATACACGCCCGAAGTGCTCTCGAAGTAATAAGACCCGGTACCGCCGCCGCCGACGATGTCACAGTCCAGCCCTTCGGCGGCCAGCCCGCCCACGGCGTCTTTGACTTGCGCCACGGCGATGTCGATCTTGGCTTTGCGGTCCTCATACAGATCCATGTGCTGCATCGCGCCCTGATAGGCCTGGATGCCCGCAAACTTCAGCCCCGGGGCCGCGTCGATGGCCTTGGCAATCGCGATCACTTCTGGCGTGGTGGTTACGCCGCATCGACCCGCGCCGCAGTCGATCTCGACCAGACATTCGATCTGGGTGCCGTGGCGCTGCGCGGCCTCGGACAGATCGGCGACATTGTCGATATCGTCAACGCAGCAGATCGTGCGCGCGCCCAGCTTGGGCATCCGCGCCAGACGGTCGATCTTGGCCGGGTCGCGCACCTGATTAGACACAAGCACATCCTTGATGCCGCCACGGGCAAAGACCTCGGCCTCCGAGACCTTTTGGCAGCAAATGCCACAAGCCCCGCCCAGCTCGACCTGCAGCTGCGCCACGTCGACAGATTTGTGCATCTTGCCATGCACCCGGTGACGCATGCCGTGGGCCTTGGCATAATCGCCCATCTTCTTGATGTTGCGCTCCAGCGCGTCCAGATCCAGCACCAGAGCCGGGGTTTGAATCTCGGATGCGTCCATGCCGATGGCGGCGGGGATGTCATAGCCAACCTCAAGCTGGTCGATATTCACAGGCATATTCATCTCACTTCCTCCTCAGCCCTGGGTCCAGGGCAATTTGTCCAGATCCACGTTGCCACCCGTGATGATCACGCCGACGCGTTGGCCTTTGAACACCTCGGGGTGTTTCAGGATCGTCGCCAGCGGAACGGCGCAGCTGGGCTCCATCACGATGCGCAGGTATTTCCAGGTGATCTTCATCGCGGCGATGATCTCGTCTTCGCTGGCGGTGTGGATGTCGCGCACAAAGTTCGACACAAAGTGCCAGGTGTTTTCTTTTAGCGGCACTTTCAGCCCGTCGGCGATGGTGATCGGTGCGTCGTCGGCGATGATGTGACCAGCCTTGAAGCTGCGATAGGCGTCATCGGCCTGTTCCGGTTCCGAGGCATAGATCTGCACCTCGGGCGCCAGGTTCGACAGGGTCAGGCAGGTGCCCGAGATCATGCCACCGCCGCCGATGGGCGCAACCACCGCGTCCAGCCCGTCGGTCTGTTCCAGCAGCTCCGCCGAACAGGTCGCCTGCCCCGCAATCACGCGCGGGTCGTTATACGGGTGCACGAACTCGCCGCCTGTGCGGGCCTGCACCTCGGCAAACACCACCTCGCGCGAGGTGGTCGAGGGCTCGCATTCGGTGATGATCCCGCCATAGCGGCGCACCGCGTCCTTCTTGGCCTGCGGTGCCGTGCGCGGCATCACCACGTTGCAGGGAATGCCCCGGCGGCCCGCCGCATAAGACAGGCTGAGCGCATGGTTGCCGGAAGAATGCGTGCAGACGCCGCGCTCGGCGGCCTCGTCATAAAGGCCAAAGACCGCATTGCAGGCCCCGCGCACTTTGAAAGCGCCCGCCTCCTGAAAGTTCTCGCACTTGAAGAACAGCTGCGCGCCGGTCAGATCGTCCAGATACTCCGACCGCAACACGGGGGTGCGGTTGATATGGGGTTTGATCCGCTCATGCGCCTCGCGCATATCGGCGATGGTCAGGCAATCGGCTGTGGTCATTGCATCCAACATCAGAGCCTCCTTACGCAGCAGATTGCATGGGTGTGGCACGGCCCGCGCGGAAGTATTCCTGCGCTGCGGCCACACCGCGGCCCAGCTCGATCGGATAGTCCAGATCGGCCATGGCCATTTCGATCGTGGCCAGACCGGACAGAACCATCACGTCCGTCAGGCTGCCCAGATGGCCGATGCGGAAGGCCTTGCCGTTCATCTCGCCCAACCCGATGCCAAAGCTGACACCATATGCGTTGAAGGCGTGATCCGTCAGCGCATTGCTGTCGAACCCGTCGGGCACATAGATCGCGCTGACGGTGTCCGAGTAGAGATCCGGCGACTGCGCCACCAGCTCCAACCCCCAGGCCGAGGTGGCCTTGCGCACACCTTCGGCGAGACGGAAGTGGCGGGCATAGACATTGTCCAAGCCTTCCTCGAACAGCATTTTCAGGCTTTCGCGCATGCCATAGATCAGCTGCAGCGGCGGGGTATAGGGAAAGCCGCCCGACGCGTTGGCATTCATCATGTCGCGGAAGTCAAAGAAGGTGCTCGGCAGTTGTGCCGTCTCCATCGCCGCCAGCGCCTTGGGGCTGACACACAAGATCGCCATTCCGGTGGCCAGCATGAAGCCCTTCTGCGAGCCCGAGACCGCGATATCAACGCCCCAGTCGTCAAACGCGAAGGGCATCGAGGCCAGCGAGCTGACGCAATCCACAAACAGCATCGCCGGATGAGTGCTGGCATCCATCGCCCTACGTACCGCTGCAATATCCGAACGTACGCCAGTCGCCGTCTCATTATGGGTGACCAAAACCGCCTTGATCTCATGGGCCTTGTCGGCGGCCAGAGCCTCGGCGAACTTGTTCGCCGGAGCACCGCTGCCCCATGGGCATTCGATGATCCGGACATCCAGCCCGTGACGCTGACACAGGTCGATCCAGCGATGGCTGAACATGCCATAGCGCGCCACCAGAACCGCGTCGCCGGGGCTGAGGGTGTTGGTGATCGACGCCTCCCATCCCCCCGTCCCGCTGGCCGGGAAGGTAATGACCTGACCGCTTGTCGTACCAAATACCCGCTTGGTGTGTTCCAACACAGGGGCAAACGTTTCAACAAAATTGGGCGCACGATGGTCTAGCGTCTGAACCTGCATCGCAAGACGCAGACGATCGGGGATATTTGTGGGCCCCGGAATAAAAACTGGGTTTTGTTGAGACATGGCTTGCCCCTCCTCTTTGGTAATATGATGTTACCAATGCTTGGGGTTTGCAATTTTCTCGAAAATGTTTTTCACATAGCGAAAAAATTACCTAGCGCATTGAAACACATGGGTAAGATCGTTTTTCACTTTGGAGAGGAAATTTTTCAAATTTGAAAAATTCTGCAGCGAAGCCTAAAAGCGACCTGTGGACCACATAGGAAAATCCCCATGGAGAATCACAAAAAGCCGCGCGGCAGGCCCAAGTCACTGTTCAAGGAAAGTTCAGCCGGAACACTGCAATCCCTCGACCGGGCTTTGGAGACATTGACGACCCTGGCGACGCTGGAACGCTGTACGCTGAGCGACCTCAGTCGCGAGACGGGCGTGCCAACGGCTACGACGCATCGCATACTGACGACGCTGTCCAACCGCGGCTATGTCAGTTTTGATGAGCAACGCCAGGAATGGATGATCGGGATCGAGGCGTATCGGACTGGTGCGTCTTATCTGAACCGCAACAGCGTGGTTGAGATTGGTCGACCGATCCTGCGCAGGCTTATGCGCGACTCGGGTGAGACGGCGAATATGGCAATGCCAGATGGAAGCCATGTGGTATTCGTCAATCAGATCGAAACCAGCAATCCGATCAGGGCCTTTTTCCCGCCCGGCGCGCGGACGCCGATGTACGCGTCGGGGACCGGAAAGGCATTGCTGGCCGAGCTTAGCCAGGATGCCTTGGGCAGGCTGACGTCGGACCTTACGTTTGAGCCTTACACAGATCGCACGCATAGATCGACGGCGTCTCTGTTTGAAGATCTTACACTGATCCGACAACGCGGTTGGTCCTTTGATGATGAGGAGCGTTACGAGGGAATGTCCTGCACCGGAGCGGCAATTCAAAACCAATTTGGCGTTGCATGTGCGGGTATTTCCGTCTCTGGCCCCACTGCGCGGATCAACAAAGCGAACGCTGCTTACTTCGGCGAAATGGTCCTTGAGGCGGCGCACGAAATTACATTGGCAATCGGTGGTCAGCCGCGCTGAGCAGCCTCTGCCTTTGTGCGCTATGAACGTGACATTCGAAACAAATACTCAGGGACTTGCCCTGGGCAAAGACCATCATCTAAGCGATCAAGCGTTGATTAACTAGCGGTGTGCCGGTGCTCGCTCATGCCCAATTCAGTGCCAGATGCGCGCTGAACTGACGGACGGCAGAGGTATCGAAACGCGCATGCGGGATCACGCAAACATAGTCCTTTTTCATTTTCAAGGCATGTTTCGACGGGATAACGAGTAGCCCCGATGCAAGGTCCGTTTTGGCCAGGACGGAAGGCACCAGCGCGATACCGGCCCCCCGCTTGGCTGTTGCGATGGCGAAGGTCAAATCGTTGATCGTCAAACCCGCATCAGAAAACGGCGTTGCATCAGACTCGACCTGGCGCCTCCAATCCGACCAAAGTGGCTCGCTTGCATAGTTTGAGCCCCATTTGTTGTGGATGAATTTGTTGTCCGGGACATTTGTCAGTGCTTCATCCATGTTGGGATATGCTTCACAGAACCAGGGGGCGCAGACCGGTATCGCAACATCTGAAAACAGGCGAGTTTCCCGGTAACCCGGATAAAGCGCCGAGCCATAGGTCAGACGTATGTCGATGGCTTCACGTTCAAAGTCGATCGGGTCTTCCTGAACGCGAACATCCAGCGATATTCCGGTTTCTTCGGTAAACGTGATGGCTTTGGGCAGAAACCACAACTCAGCCAATGCCGGCAGCACGCTGACAACCAACTGCCGGGTTGACGTATCGCTGCGTACGATCCGAGCGGCTTCAGACATTTCCTCAAAGGCACGAGCGAGCTTGGGGTACATCATTTCACCCGCATCCGTCAGCGAAATCCGGTTGCCTTTGCGGACGAACAGTTTTTTGCCGAGATGATCCTCAAGGGTTTTGATCTGTAAACTGATCGCGGCCGAGCTGACGCTCAGTTCTTTCCCAGCCAATACGAAACTGCCACATCGGGCTGCGGCTTCAAAGGCGCGCAACGCGGTCAGAGGCGGAAGAGTGTGCCCATAGCCCATAGTAAAACTTATGATACCCAATAATTTTCCTGGTTTCTTTTGTCATAAACTGAACTTCAATGAAGTAAAGGAGGACGCGCCATGAAGCACTTGCTGGATCTTGAAAAATACCCTTTGCACAGACCTGACAGCCGGGAATACGAGAAACTGGTGAAAAAGTGTCGGGCAGACCTGGCATCTGACGGCATGTTCAACCTGCCAGGATTTTTTAAGCCTGGCATCGCACAGCAAGCTGCAGATGCGGCGAAACCCGCGTTGGACACAGTCTCATTCAGGCATGCGCGTAAACACAACGTCTACTTCAAAGATGATATGCCCGGCATCGACGATGCGCATCCGGCGATGGTCAAATCGCAGACTGTCAACCATACACTGTGCGCCGATCAGCTAGAGGGCAACCCGGTGATCGATGTATACGAATGGCAACCCTTCGCCGACTTTCTGGCTGCAACAATGGGCAAAGAAAAGCTGTATCAGATGGATGACCCCATGGCGCGTGTGAACGTGCAGGCAACACGGGATGGCGAAGGGTTGAACTGGCATTTCGACCGCTCGGAATTCACGACGACGATCTTGTTGCAGGCCCCTGAGGTGGGCGGTGAGCTTGAGTATCGCAAAGACCTGCGCACGCCGGATGACCAAAACTATGAAGGTGTTGTCGCTGTTCTGGCCGGGAAGGACCCGGAAGTAAAACGGATCATGCCGTTGCCCGGCGCGCTTAATGTGTTCCGTGGGGTGAATACACCGCACCGTGTTGTACCTGTTCAAGGCGACACCGAACGCGTGATCGCGATTTTCTCGTTTTATGAGACCCCTGGCGTTTATTTTTCCGCCGAAGAACAAATTGGTTTCTATGGGCGTTCCGTGTCATGACTCAGGTGCGCCCTGCCTTCAAGGATGAGCGCAAGCTAACCTACCTGAACCGCGACGGTGCGGATAAGCCGCTGATCAGCCCAGTCCCACAGGCCACTCTGGATGCGGCCCGTGCCTATCGATTGGCCCGATTGCGACAGAAGATGGCACAGCATGATGTGGCAGGTCTGTTGCTCTATGATCCGATTAATATCCGCTATGCGGTCGACAGCTCGAACATGCAGATTTGGACGGGCCACAATCCGGTTCGTTATGCGATGATCCTGGCGGGCGGCCCAGCAATCCTGTGGGAGTTCAAGGGCTGTGAACACCTGAACAATGGTTTGCCCGGTATCGACGAAATTCGAACCGCCGTGTCATGGATGTTCATGACAAAGGGCGACAAAGCCCCTGTTGGCGTTGAAGGTTGGGCTGATGAAATAGCTGACGTAATCCGCCAACATGGTGGTGGCAATCGCCGCTTTGCTGCAGACAGGCTGGACGGCCCGGGACTTCACGCGCTTCAAAAGCGCGGTCTAACTTTCGTGGAAGGGGGTGAATTGACGGAGCGCGCGCGCTCGATCAAGTCCCCTGACGAAATCGAACTGATGCGTTGGACCATTCGCGTCTGCGAAGCTGGGATGGCACGTATCTACGAACATTCAGTTCCCGGCGTAACCGAACGCGAGCTATGGGCCCATCTTCATTTTGAGAATGCACGTTCGGGCGGAGATTGGCTTGAAACCAAGCTTTTGACCTGCGGTCCTAATACAAACCCTTGGTACAAAGAATGTTCGGACCGGGTATGCCGATTGGGTGAAATGATATCGTTTGATACAGATATGATTGGCCCGTACGGTTACTGCGCGGACCTCAGCCGCAGTTGGACCTGTGGTTATACCCCGATGACGGATACCCAGCGGCGGATCTATGCGACGGCTCTCGATCAGATCTACCATAACCTGGATGTGTTGAAGCCGGGGATGACATTTGCCGAGTTTAACGAAAGAAGCTGGCGCATTCCTGAACGGCATGTTGACTATCGATATTCGCTGGCGGCCCATGGCGTGGGCATGGCAGATGAATGGCCTGTCATCCCGTTGCATGTCGATTTCGATGAGACCGCCATGTCGGGAGTAATCGAGCCGGGAATGGTCGTCTGCGTCGAAAGTCTTGTTGGGGAGGAGGGCTCGGAAAGTGTCAAACTGGAAACTCAGGTGCTGGTAACCGAAACAGGGATTGAACGGTTGGACAGTTTCCCTTGGGAGAGTATCTAGGTGCCTTCGTCACCGGAAATCGCTGGGGTTAATAGACTTGCCTGCTGCACTGAATTGGCCATTGTGGCGAAATGGACGATCGAAACCTCAGAATTGACAGAGCGGCGCTTCTGCCAGAGCAGGACCTGATCAGCGGCCCAGAGCTGTTGAGCTGTGGTAAGAAAATGGTGTCGGACTGGCGTGTCGGCAGCAGTGCTTTCCAGGTCGCGACCGGGTACAAGAACGAGATTGAATACAAGAAGTCCATGATCCGGTCCGGGCAGGTTATGCAGCATGCGCATCTTGGATTTCGGGACGTGTCCCACAGTATTGATGCCATCCGAAGGGTGTATGATACCTGCGCCCAGCGCGATGCACGGGTTGATCGCTTTGGTATGTGTCTGGATTGGTCGATGGGGTTTCCGAGACATCAAAGAACCGAAAACGTGCGTGGAACAGGTGTTATCCTAAAGGATGCGGACGCGTTTGCGCGTCTTACACAAGCCAGCCCCGCGGCGATGCATTTCGGTGATTTCATGCTGGGGTTTCCGGCAGCTTTGGAAAACACATGCGCTGCACTTGCGGCTGGGGCCACAACGATCGGCAATCTGGGGCAGTATTTCACGTTTCGTCTGCCGGGCTACCAAGACGATATAGAGACCACAAAAGCCACCGTTAAGGCGCTTGGCCTGATTGCCGCGCAACCTGTTCCTGTATTGGTGCACTCAAATCTGGATGACGGATACGCCGCAATATTCGAGGACCTGACCTCGGTCTTGGGTCAGGCTTTGCTTGAGAAGCACATTGTAACCGGGCTGATCGGCGCGCCTTATGCTGTTTGCTATGGCCATCACTTTACCGAACCCCTGACGCGTCTGGCATTTCAACGCGCCTTGGCGCAGATCAGCGATGGGGTTCCGGGGTCGCAGATCTATGGCGCAACGGTGCTTTACAAAGGATCGCGTGCCGAAAACTATGCAGGGCTGTCCTCGTATCTTTTGTCCGATATTGTGGCGCAGCGGTTGCGACCAAGCGGGCACGCGCTGAACCCGGTTCCAGTAAGCGAGAATGAGCGCATCCCCGACGTGACCGAGATTTGCGACGCACAATGTCATTTGAGCAGGTTGACCGAGCTGGCAGAGGGGTATCTGCCCCTGTTTGACATGACTGAGATTGATCGGATCAGCGATATGCTGCTACGCGAAGGTCAGCGTTTTGCAGATCGGGTTCTTGCTGGATTGTCAAAAGGTGGCATCAATACAGACGATCCCTTTGAGATGCTGCTGGCCCTGCGTCGCATCGGTGGGCGCGCTTTGGAGCAAGCCTTTGGCGGAGGTGAAGAAAGGCCAGATGCGCCGCGTCGCAGAACCCCCATTGTAAGCGCTACAACATATCGCGAACTAGAAGAAGCCGCCGCGCGTTTCATGTCCTCTGAAGCCGGTCGGGCAGTGGCCCATTTGGCCAAGTCTTCTGCCCGTATTCTGACTGCAACCACAGATGTGCACGAGCATGGGAAGATGCTTTTGGATCTGGTGTTCGGCAAAGCAGGATTTGTTGTCATAGATGGTGGCGTTTCAAGCGACCCGGATCACATTGTGGCCTTGGTCAAACAAAACGCGGCCGATGCCATTGCACTTAGCACGTATAATGGCGTGGCGTTGCGGTACTCAAAAACACTGTTGCAAAAGTTGGAAGAGGCCGGGTTGGATGTGCCGGTTCTGATCGGCGGTCGGTTGAACGAGATACCAGAAGGCACGAATACAAGCCTGCCTGTGGATGTGACCGATCAGCTGACCGAGATCGGGGTCATTGCCTGCACTAATCTGGAGGCTGCCGCTGAGGCGCTGGAGAATGTGCTTGCCCGCAGCATACCAGACCGTGGATTGTAACTCTTTTCACGTAGCGCTGCTTTGGGCGAAATGTCCGTCAATAGCGAATCCGTCAATGTTTATCTGTTGTGCCTGTTTGCAAGAAGCCGACAATCCTTTAGCCTGAAAAAGCGTTCCGCAAGTGAGCTGAGGGGACATGGCTGACTATATCGTACACGCTTTGGCTGCCAGCCAGGTCTCGATCACTGGAGGTGAAAGCCTGAGCGGTATCACCCAGGGTGATGGGTCAAACCTTGTCGGTCAATTTATAACGATCGGCAATGGCCCGCTGACGGATCTAAACGTGTCAGACGCCGGATCGGACTCCGATTTTGACGACAATGACGGGAACCAGCGCTTAAACGGTGCTCAGAGCTTTGATGGTACGACCTATGCCGATGGGACGCGTATCGAGGCTGAATACAGCATCACGCTGCGTGACAACAGCACCGGGCAAACCTATCAGGTTCTTGGTGTCAACATTAACAATTCCTCTCCTTCGTTTGGCACCACCGAAGGTGTGGCCTTTGTTGGTAGTTTCCCACCGCGCGGAGTGCCGCTTGAGGTTATCTCATCCGCAGAAGGGCCAGGGTCTTCGGGACAGCCGCCTGTCGATGAGAGCAGTCTGGTACCTTGTTTCACCGGGTCAACATTGATTTCAACGACGACCGGGCCAGAGCGGGTCGAACAGATTACACTGTCGGATCTGGTCCTTACACGTCAACATGGACCTCAACCTGTGCGATGGATTGGCAGACGGCGGGTCGCTGAATCAGAGCTTCATGCCAACCCAAAGCTATACCCGGTTCGAATTCTTGCCGGGTCTCTGGGAAACGGATTTCCGCAGAGGGATCTGTTGATATCGCGGCAGCATCGAATGCTTGTCCGCTCGTCCATTGCCGAACGCATGTTTGGCGTCCCAGAGGTTCTTGTCCCGGCTATCAAATTGACAAGCCTTCCTGGGGTTTACGTGGACAAGACTGTCCAGGAAGTCGAATACTTCCACCTGCTGTTTGACCGGCACGAGATCATCTTTGCTGAAGGCGCGCCGTCAGAGAGCCTGTTTACCGGGCCCGAAGCGCTCAAGGCGATTAGCGCTGAGGCGCGAGAAGAGATTTTCGTGCTGTTCCCAGAACTGAAACAAACGGATGTGTTGCCAGAGCCTGCCGGGTTCATCCCGACGGGCAAACAGCAACGGAAACTCATTGACCGTCATGTCAAGAACGAGAAACCCCTTGTGTCATTAGCTGACATCGCACTTTAGACCTATTGCGGTCAGGTTATGTGAAACCCACAGTCAGGCAGGCTGCACCATTCCGACAACAACTTGGCGATTTGTAAAATCGGATCACCATCTTCCATATCCTCTGACCTTAATACTGCGTGCCACGGCACGGAAATACCGTCCCGAGTAACCTGAGCGCCAACGATGCGGCCTTCTTTGAGCGCTGACTGAAGCGCCCAGTTCGAAAGCACACTGGTACCCAGATCCGAGGCAACCAACTCGACAATCGCTTCGGGCAATTCGACAGTTGCAGCCCATTTCGGGTAGCTGTCCGTCGGGCGGAACAACAGCGCGAATTCGCGGTCAGGCTCTGGGATCTTGGTATAGGTGATAAATGGCTCACCCACGATATCAGACCCTTCCACATATGGGTGATCCGCCAGACGATGTGACGGTGGCATGATGTAAAGCAAAGGGTCGTCAAACAGTTTGATGCTGCTGAGCCCGGCTTGCGAGACCGTGCCAGAGGTAATCGCGATGTCCAGATGCCGGTTTAGTAGCCCGCTCAGCGGGTCGCTGCGCGCGCCAGCCATGATTTGGATATCAATCCCGTCGGTGCGCGCCTTCATGAACTTGATGAACGAGGGCAGCCAGCGATAGTTGCTGTAGGCTTCAACCGACAGACGTACGACATGTTGTACGTTGGCATTCATGCGCCGCACGTCCTCTTCCGCGCGGCTCAGATCGGTCAGGATGCGCTCGGCCACGATTGCCATGTAGTCGGCAGCGGGCGTCCGGCGCAGTTTCTTGTGCATTCGGGTGAACAGAGGCACATCCAGTCTGCGCTCGGCCTCTCGCAGACGATGCGACAGGGCCGAAGGTGTCACGCCCAGCTTTTTGGCGGCATCAGTGATCCGGCCAGTTTCATTGATGGCTTGGATCAATTGCAGGTGGCGCAGATCGAGGAGAGGTTTCATGTGTTTTTAGCCTGAAAAATATTCACAAAAACCAAAAAACTTCGAAATTGAAATTCAGTCAATAACAAGGTGAAGTCCCGGCAGGTTTTCTTTTGGAGCATACGCCATGAACGTTGACGCCCGACGCGCGATTGAACAGGACAAGGCGCATCACGTCCATCCGCAGTCTAATTTGCGTCAGCATGCCGAGAATGGCCCGACCATGATCACCCATGGTAAGGGCGTCTTCATCTACGACAGCGAAGGGCATGAGATCATCGACGGGTTTTCCGGGCTGGGTTGCGTCTCGTTGGGTTACCATAACGAGCGCCTATCCAACGCGGCCAAACGCCAGATGGATGTTCTGCCTTTTGCACCGACCTTCTACAACCGTTCGCACCCACGTGTTGCGGAATTGGGTGAGCGCCTGATTGGTATGGCTCCGGTCGACATGGACCGGGTAATGTTCCAGTGTTCCGGGTCCGAGGCGAACGATACTGCGATCAAGCTGCTGTGGTACGCCAACACCGCCAAAGGCGAGCCCAATCGCCGTAAGATCATTGGCCGCGTACGCGGTTACCATGGCAACACGATAGCCACCGTGTCCTTGTCGGGCCAACCGCATATGCATGCCAAATTTGGCCTGCCGCTGTCCGAATTCAAGCACACCGAATTGCCAAACTACTACCGCTTCCACATCGACGGTGAGAGCGAAGAAGAGTTCTCGGCCAGAATGGCGGCCAAGTTTCAAGAGCTGATTTTAGCGGAAGGCCCTGAAACCGTGGCGGCATTCTTTGCCGAACCGGCCATCTCAGGCGGTGGTGCACTGATGCCGCCCGAAGGCTATTGGCGAGAAATGCAGGCGGTTCTACGTAAATACGACATCAAGTTCCTGGCCGACGAGGTCGTTTGCGGCTTTGGTCGCACCGGCAATATGTGGGGCTCGCAGACCTGGGGGTTAGAGCCTGACATGATCTCGTGTGCCAAAGCGCTGTCGGCGGCGTTTTTCCCGATCTCGGCGCTGATGTTCAAGGATGAGATTTACGCCGACATGATGAAGAACTCGGATGAGGTTGGCACGTTCGGTCACGGCTACACATATGCCGGACACCCGGTAGGTGCTGCCGTCGGGCTTGAGGCGTTGGATATATACGACGAGATGGATCTGGTCGGCCATGTCCGCAGGGTCTCGACCCGGTTCCTGGAAAAATGCCACGCTATGGCGGATCACCCGCTTGTGGCCGAGGTGCGGGGTGTTGGCCTGTTCTGCGGTTTCGAACTGATGAAGGATGCCAAAACCCGCGAACCTTTCGATCCCTCTTGGAAAGTGGGCGAACTTGTGCAGAACTTTGCCCATGATCGGGGTCTGTACTTGCGGGCGATTGGCGACCGGATGAGCTTTATGCCGCCGCTGATCATCAATGAGGATGAGATTGATGTTGCGACTGAACGGTTCAAGGGCGCGTTGGACGACGCGTGGGCCGTGGTCCGCACCAAGATCTGATTTGCTTTAGGGTCAGATCCAAGCTCTCACCCGGTCGCTGCGCCGCTGAACTCCCTCCAGGCGGCGCGACTTATTCTGAAATACCTCTAGCCTGCCAAGGAGAACAGGGATGACGACACACCTGGAACCGAAACTGCCCGAAGCGGGTTTGGCCGGAAGCTATATCAACGGGGCATGGCACTGGCCCGAAGGGCGACTAGTGGTCGAAAATCCCTCGCGTCGCGCACCCATCTGCGAGGTTGGTCGCGGCACGTCAACCGAGGTCGACTTGGCCGTCGAAGCCGCCCGTGCCGCGCTCCCAGCGTGGCGCGTTTTGGCGGCAAGCGAGCGTGGCAAACTGTTGACCGAACTCGGCCGTCGCCTGGAAGAAAATGTCGAAGAAGTCGCCCGCGTGCTGGCTGCTGAAAGCGGGAATGCGATCAAAACCCAGTCACGCGGAGAGGCATTGGGCGCGGCGGGCGTTCTGAAGTATTATGGTGGTGTGGCGGTTGAGCAAAAGGGCGAAACCCTGCCGCTCGGCCCGGGACTGCTGAGCTATTCGACGCGCGAGCCACATGGGGTTGTGGGCTCGATCATCCCCTGGAATTCTCCATTGCAGCTTGGTGCGGTGAAGATTTCGATGGCGCTTGCCACCGGCAACTGCCTGGTGTTGAAACCTGCCGAAGATGCGCCCCTGGCAATCCTGAAACTGGCTGAACTTGCGGATGGCTTGTTTCCACCGGGTGTTTTTAATGTGGTCACTGGGTTGGGAGAGGAAGCTGGTGCAGCGCTTGCTTCGCATCCGGGTATCGACAAGGTGTCCTTTACCGGTTCAAGCGATGTGGGCAAGTTAATTGGCCATGCCACGGCTGATCGCATTGCAAAACTTACTCTGGAACTGGGCGGGAAATCCCCGACCATCGTCTTCCCTGACGCCATCGCCGATGGCCGTCTGGACAGCACCGCGCAGCAGGTGGCAAACGCGATGCGGTTCATGCGGCAGGGCCAAAGTTGTACCGCCGGATCGCGCCTGTTTGTGCACAAGGATATCTGGGATGAGTTGATGCCGAAGGTCGCCGAGAAATCGGCAGCTTTGAAAGTGGGTGATGCGCTGGATCCAGACGTGGATATGGGCGCGGTGGTTAACGCGGAACGCTATGGTGAAATCCGCGCCTATGTGGCCGAAGCTGAGGCAGAAGGGGCCACCTTCCTGATCGGCGAAACGCCAGCGGAAGACCCGGCGGGTTTCTGCCCGAACCCCACCATCGTCACCGGCGTTGATAACAATTGGCGCATCTCCCGTGAAGAGGTGTTCGGCCCGGTGATGGTCGCGATCCCCTTCGAGACCGAAGAGGAGGTGATCGCTATGGCCAATGACACTCACTATGGTCTTGCAGCCTTCCTGTTCACCCATGACGTCAGCCGCATAACGCGCCTGACGCGCGCTATCGATGCAGGCTGGATTCAGGTAAATCAGGGCGGCGGGCAAATCCCTGGGATGTCTTACGGGGGCACCAAGCAGTCGGGTATGGGCAGCGAATACTCGATTGAGGGAGCGCTAGAGGCATATACATACCGCAAATGCGTCACAATCAATATCGAGGGCGGCGCGTGAGCACGGACCGGTTCGGCAATGCAATTGACCCGGGCGTGGGATATGCTCGGGGGGCGCTGCTGCGGGGCTCGGGGGATGAGGTGCGCAGGTTGGCGCAGGCCGGTCGCGTGGCCAGAGATTTCGTGGCCCGCGAAGGCATCGACAAGATCGCTATCTGTACCGGTAACCTGCGGTTTTTTCCCGCCACACCGGACGATCTGAGCCTGCTGTGTGAGGAATGGATTGGTCCTGGCCTGTTCGGGGAAGAGCTGCGCAAGGCTGCTATCGCGCATCTGGGTGGACAGGGGCATGAGGCGGCGGCAGTGGTCAATCGCACTAGCGCGGGGATCGTGGCGACTGTGTTGGCGCATTCAGGCGGCAACCCGGTGCTTTCTTTGGTGGCCGCAGGCGACCGCAGCCATGCCTCGGTTCTGCGCGGGGCACGGCTGGCTGGCGTGCCGGTGCGAGAGGTTCATGATCTGGACGCAGTGCAAAAGGCTCTGGCAGAAGACAACCCGGCGCTATTCGTGATCACGCCTGTCACCTCGGAACTGTCGATGCTTGGCGATGATCTGATCCGCGACGCCGCTACGGCTGGGAACAAGGCGGGCTGTGTCACGTTCCTGGATGACGCCTATGGTGCGCGGTTCCGCCCGGTGCTGTACGGCGGTGGAGCGTCGCTGTCCTTTGGGGCTGATTTGATTATCACCAATGCAGACAAGGCTGGCCTGTCTGGCCCGCGCGCTGGTGTCCTGTGTGGTGAGGCTGCGGCGTTGGTTCCTGTGCAAGCGAAAGCGAGTGAGCTTGGGATGGAGGCTCGTGCCCCCGTCGCCGTGGGTGCAATGCGTAGTCTGCAAGGATTTACCCCCGATCTGTTGCTGCAAGAGGCGCGGGATGGTCAGGACCTGGCCGACGCGCTGGACAGCGTGCTGGGGCAAGGGCGCATCACTCGGTCGGCTCTTGGTCCAAAGATCGATGAACAGGAAGCGATGGAGATTGTTCTGGGCATGGCCGGGGCCGACAGGTCAGAATTGGTGCCAGCCGAGGTGACCGCGGCCATTGGTATGTTAATGCTGCAGAGCAAAGGGATTGTCACGGTCAACACCCATGGGCAACCCGGCGGGCGTGTCTCGATCCGGCTCAAACCGACATCGGGTGCTGTGGCGAGGGCTGGGGGTGCAATGGCGGTGGCTGACTGTTTGATGTCGGCAATGCGCCAGACTGCGCGGCATTTGCACGACAAGAAATGGTTTGCGGCAACACTGTTTGGAGACACGTGAATGGCCGATACGGCTTTGATCACCCGGCTGGATAATCGACTGGAACAGCTTGTGAACATCGATATGGGCGAACGCGGCGTTGAGCACCTGTTCGAGGCAGCCCGTGCGCTGGAAGGCCGGTCGCTGGTTGGGGCGGCTGCGGATGCGCTGATGGCAGTGCCAGAGGGTGGAACAGTTGTGTTGACTACCGGATCGGTCTCGCGGGCCTGGATCACGCCTGATCTGGGTGAAAACGATGGCCCCTCGGGTGCGGCAGCGATTGCGCGCGCGCTGGTACTGGCCCGCAATGTGACCTGCGTCATGCTGTGCGAGGAAACTCTGCTGCCTGCGATCCAGAACACCTGTCAGGCTGCCGGGCTTTTTCCCGTCACGGTGGAACAGGCGGCGATTGCGAAGGCAGACAAAAGCCTTGCCACGATTGTTATGCTTCCCTACGCCACCGATGATGCGGACGGGAAGGCGCAGGCCGAGACCCTTCTGGCCAAGCTGAACCCTGATCTGTTGTTCTCGACCGAGCGTGTCGGGCGCAATGAATTTGGCGTCTATCACTCAATGCGCGGTATCGACTATGGCATGGGTCGCGCGCGTGTCGATTTCCTGTTCGATCTGGCACTTGAGCGCGGCATCCCAGTAGTGGCGGTTGGCGATGGTGGCAACGAAATCGGCATGGGTAAGGTCGCCGACCATGTGAAGGCACATGTCCCCTACGGAGACACATGCCAATGTGGTTGCGGTGGTGGGATCGGCGCTGTGACAGGCTGTGATGTATTGGTGACGGCTGCCTGTTCCAATTGGGGCTGTACCGCGATTGCTGCTGCCATGGCAGCGCGTGCGGGCAACGCCAAACTTCTGCACACACCAAACCGAGAAACCCTTCTGCTGGACACCATGGTCTCCAACGGCCTGATCAATTCAACCCACGGGATCGTCGACGACAGCGTCGATGGGTTTCCCCGCCAAAGCCATGTCGCGGTGGCCGAGCTTTGCCGCACGATCGTGAGCCGCGCGCTCTGACAACTCACAGGACTAAACTATGATCCAAGACAATCCCGCCCTTATCGACGCAATCCGTGACCGTTTTGCTCATGTCGACAGCTGCCCGTTTCAGGGCGAGCGCATTTTCTTCGAAAACGCTGGTGGTGCGCTGACATTGAAATCCGTGGCTGAAACCTCAGCCTTTTATGCCGCAATCCCCGACAACCCAGGTCGCATCAACCCGGCGGGGCAGGGTACCCAGAACGTGATCAACAAGGCCAAGCAAGACCTGACCGTCTTCATGAACGCGTCATCGGGTCAGTTCTTTGCAGGGGAAAGCGGGACAGAACTTTTGTTCCGCTTGATCCGAACCGCCTGTTTGACCGCTCCAAAGGGGGCAAAGGTGATCGGGTCGTCCATCGAACACCCCGCCACTCGCAGTGCTGCGCGCCGGTGGGCCGGGATCGCCGGGCTGGACTATGTCAATGTTGCACATGACGACGATACCGGTTTGGTCACGCCCGAGGACTATGCTGCACTCATGACTCCGGACGTGGCGGTTGCAACGATCCTGCATGCGTCGCCCGTGACCGGTATGGGTATGGATGTTGCCGCAATCTCGAGCGCGATTCGCGCAGTTGCGCCGGATTGCCTGATCATCGTGGATGGCATTCAGCACGCAGCTCATGGGCAGCTGGATCTGGATGCCTACAATGTCGATGGCTATGCGATTTCACCGTACAAAGTTTTCTCACGCCACGGATATGGCATTGCGTGGATTTCCGACAAGCTAAGTGCTGTTCCGCACGACATGTTGATCGACGCTCCTGCAACCGGTTGGGAGTTCGGCACACGAGACACCGGCTCTTATGCTACTGTTTCTGATGTCGTGTCGTATTTCGACTGGCTGGGTGGAGAGGTTTCGGATGAAACCGAACCCCGCCAACGGATCGAAGCTGCGGGTCGAGCCATCCATGCCTACGAAACGCATCTGACCAACACTGCCATCAATGGCACTGGCAACCTGCCAGGTCTGCGCGATATGGATCACGTCACAATTCTGGCCGGAGCGGACAACCCCGCGCGCGAAGGTCTGGTGTCGATCGTTGTTGATGGCCATTCATCCGAGGATGTGGTCGCCACTCTGAACGCGCAGGGTATCAGAACCCATGTGCGCAAGGCCGATCATTATTCCGGCAACGTACTGAATCCGCTGGGTTTGCCGGATTGTATCCGCATCTCGTTCTGCCATTATAACACCGAAAAAGAGATCGCGCGCCTTCTGGCTGCCGTAAAAGAGATGGGTCAGGACGGCTGACACCACAGGTTTACAGCGTTAGATATTGGAGATGCGCGGTTCCTTAACCGCGCATCTTTTCGTTTCCGGGATCATAAAGTGCGCGCAGGCTCGCCGTTGTGGCGATGGTTTTTCCTGCAACCATGATTTGATAGCTGCGTTTGGCAAGCTCTTTCATGGCCATCCCGTCGGGACGTGTGACATAGCCCATGCCAATCGCACCGCCTACGGTCCACCCATAGCTGGCCGAGGTCAAACGCCCGACAATCTGGCCGTCGCACAGGATCGGCTCTTTGCCAAAGACCAGCGCCTCTGGGATTTCCAACCGGAAAGACAGCAACCGGCTTGCAGACCCCGCAGATTTGCGGGCTTCGATGGCGGCTTTGCCGGTGAACTCGGTGGCGAAGTCACAGGCAAAGGTCAGGCCGCTTTCGACCGGGCTGTCATGTGGTCCGATGTCGTGGCCCCAGTGGCGAAAGCCCTTTTCGATGCGGCATGAGTCAACTGACATGCCGCCACATAAGCGCGGTGCATCGGGCGCAGCCATGATTGTTTCGAACACCTGCTGGGCGAACTCGGCAGGGACATGCAGCTCCCATCCCAGCTCACCTACATAGGTGATCCGCTGTGCCCGGATCGGAGCATGACCGACATTCAATGCCTGCCATGTTCCAAAGGGGAACGTGTCGTTCGACAAATCGGCATCGGTCAGCTTGGCTAAAAAGTCCCGCGCGCGCGGTCCCATCAGGGCCAGTGTTGCCTCGGACGAGGTCACGTTGACCACGGATACATCCGTACCTGCCAGCTGCTTTTTCAGCCAGTAGTCCGTCTGAGGCTCAGCCCCGGCCGAGGCCATGACCATGTAGCGGTTTGCATTCAGGCGTGCGACGGTTACGTCTGCCTCGATCCCGCCTTGCGGGTTGAACATATGGGTGTAGACCAGCGCGCCTGGTGTCACGGCCATATTAGCCCCGCAGAGCCGCTGCATCTGTGCCTCGGCATCCTGCCCGTCGACGATGAACCGCCCAAAGGTCAGGTCGATGCAGCCCAGATTAGTGCGCAGAGCCTGATGTTCGGCCTGCCAATCGTCGAACCACGGCTCGCATCCGAAGCCATCCGTCATCTCGCGCCCATAGTAGAGCGGACGTTCCCAGCCATTGGCGCTGCCGAATTGTGCGCCCGCGTCGCGCAGGTGGGTGTAGTAAGGCGTCCGGCGTAGACCGCGCGCCTGTGTTTTGCGCAAGTAGGGCCAATGCATCTCATAAGCATGGCCGAGCGTTTCGGCCGCCTTGGTCGCGGTATAGCTGCGCGCGTTCAGGCCCGGCACGATGCGGCGGCTGTCCACATCGGTCAGGTCCATGGTCATGTGACCGGCCATGATCCATTCGGCCAGCGCCATGCCCGCGCCGGGGCCGTTCTGGATTCCGGTTGAGTTGAAACCCGCGGCGACCCAATAGCCCGCCGCATCCGGAACCGGGCCCAGATAGTGTTTGGCGTCGGGGGTAAAGCACTCCGGCCCGTTGAAAAACTTGCGGATACCGGACTCAGCCAAGGCTGGAACCCGCTCCATCGCGGCTTCAAGGATGGGAAAAAGGTGTTCCTCATCGCAGGGCAGTTCGTCGAATTCGAACGTCTCGGGCAAACCGTCCTTGGGCAGCCACGGTGTTGCGTTTGGCTCGGAACAACCGATCAGAAGCTTGCCCGCCTCTTCCTTGTAATAGGCGTATTCGTCCATCACCCGCAGGACAGGCAAGTCACCGGTCACACCCTCAATCGGGTCGGTCACAACGTAGTAATGGTTGGTGTAATGCAGCGGAATCTGCACCCCATGAGTCAGGCCAAACTCGCGCGCCCACATGCCGGTGGCGTTGACCACATGCTCGGCGCTGACCAGACCTTCGGCGGTTTCAACGCCGACAACGCGACCGCCTTCGATCACAACGCGGGTGACCTTGGTATCTTCAAAAACCTGCGCGCCGTGGGCCCGCGCGCCCTTGGCCAGAGCCATCGTCGTGTCGATGGGATTGGTATAGCCGTCGCCGGGAAACCAGAACGCGCCCTTTGCACCGTCGACGGACAGCAGAGGCCAGCGATCCTGCGCCTCGGTCAGGCTGATCTCTTCTGCGCGCAACCCGCATCCATGGGCATAGTCGACCTTGCGCCGCAACTCCTCCATACGCGCCTCGGTCAGCGCCACGGTCATCGAGCCGTTGCGCTTGAAACCGGTTTTCTGCCCGGTCTCATCCTCAAGGCTTTCCATCAGGTCGAGGCCATACTTCGCCAGCGCCGACGTGACCGGAACCCCCTGCGTTTCGCTGACCAGACCTGCGGCGTGCCATGTCGTTCCGCTGGTCAGTTTCTTACGCTCGAACAAGGCGGCGGACCAGCCTGCCTTGGCAAGGTGATAAGCGGTCGCGCAGCCGACAATGCCGCCGCCAATGATGGCGACCTGAACGTCCGTCGGAAGAGATTTCGCCATGGGTTTTATCCCCGCAACCGGTCGTTTTCAGGATCGTAGAACGGCACGGTCGCCACAGTCGCATTGACCGGAACGCCAAGCACTTCGATCTGGTATAAATCACTGGGCTGCGCCGCCTCGGTCAAATAGCCCAGAGCGACCCGCTTGCCGATGCGGAACCCGGTGCCGCCCGAGCTGACATAGCCTACGGGCTTGCCGTCGCGGCAGATGGGGTCGGAAGACAGCGCGTCGGCGCCGTGGCCGTCGAGTACGAAAGCGGTGAAATGGTAATCCTTCGGCTGCTCAGCCTGCGCCAGAAACGCGTCGCGTCCAACAAAGCTGTTTTTCTTTTTACTGACAAAACGATCCAGCCCTGCATCAAAGGCGGTGTATTCGATACCGAAATCCGCGCGCCAGCCGTGATAGCCTTTCTCAAGCCGCATGGCGTTCAGCCCGTAAGAGCCGAACTCGACAATACCGTGTTCAGTGCCCTGATCCATTATGGCGGTGTAGACGCGGACCAGATCGGCGTTGCGCATGTGCAGCTCCCAACCCAGCTCTCCGACATAAGACACGCGCAGGGCAATGACCGAAGCACCCGCAACAGTGATTTCGCGAACTGACATCCAAGGCGCGTTTTCTTTTGATAGATCATCCTGGGTCAGGGGTTGCAGGACGTCGCGGGATTTTGGCCCCATGACCATTAGGGCAGCGTCAAAATCCGAACCTCGGGTCAGGGTCACGCCCACGCCCGGCAGGAATTTCGACATCCAGTCGTGATCGCGCTGATCGGCCAGAGTCGGGCCGCAGAGCAGGTATTTGTTTTCATCCAGCCGCGCGATGGTGGCTTCGGACCAAATCTTGCCTTTGGGCGTCAGCATATAGGACAGCTTGACCCGGCCCACGCCAGGCATTGCACCACAGAAGACGTAGTTCAGGAACTCGGTGGCTTTTGGTCCTTCGACTTCATACCGAGTGAAGCCGCCATGATCCATCACACCAACCCGGTCCCGCACGCCTTCGCATTCAGCTTTGACCGCATCGTGCCAGACCTCGTGATGGAAACCCAGCTGCCCGTCATTCTTGATTTGATCTGTCTGGAACCAGAAAGCGCGTTCCCATCCGGCAATCTGCCCAAACACAGCGCCTTTGTCTTTGAGCGTATCGTAAAGCGGCGTGGTCTGCACCGGACGACCCGATTTCCACATACGATGTGGGTAGGGGATCGCGTATTGATGTTCGTACAACTCGCTCGAGCGTTTGACGGTGTAATCGAAGGTCGCCCATTCCTTGCCAAAGCGGCGGGGATCCCAGAAGGACATGTCCCATTCGGTTTCGCCCTCGGTAATCCACTCGGTCAGGGTTTTCGCCGCTGCTGCTGAGTGGGTGATACCCACCGGGAAACAGCAAGCGTGGTAGAAATTCGGCAGACCAAAGGCCGGACCACAGAGCGGCGCGCCATCGGGGCTGTAAGGTATCGGGCCGTTCACGAAGCGGCTGACCCCGGCCTCGCCCAATAACGGCACATGTTCCAGCGCGGCTTCGAGGATTTCGGCGATGTCGTCGACGCTGTCGGGATAAAGCTGGTTGGCAAAGCAATCGGGCATCCCGTCCAGCCACGCGGGCCGCCCTTCGTGTCCGTAAGAGCCCAGCAGCAACCCGTTCCGCTCGCGCCGAAGGTAATACATGATGTCCGGGTCGCGGACGAGGGGGAAGTTTTCCGGGTTCGCTTCCAGTTCCGGCAGGCTTTCGGTGACCAAATATTGGTGTTCCAGCGTTACGACGGGCAGTTTCTGGCCGACCATCTCACCCACCTGGCGACCGTAATAGCCCCCGGCGTTGATCACGATGTCACAGACAACATTGCCCTTGTCCGTCTGAACCTCCCACTCGCCCGAAGCGCGGCGTGAGATGCCGGTGACTGTGGTGAACCGCGCAATCGCCGCGCCCTTATCCCGAGCGCCTTTGGCCAGGGCCTGGGTCAGTTGCGAAGGGTCCACATCGCCCTCATAGGGGTCAAGGATGCCGCCGATGATGCTGTCGCCTGAACTGAAATAAGGGTGCATGTCATCCATTTCGGACGGGGTGAGCATCGCCATGTCATAGCACAGACCCTTGGAAATCCCGACAAGATGGCGGAACAGGTCCATGCGTTCGGGCGTGTGGGCGGGCCAGAACGCGCCGGTGTGGCGGTAGGTGATCGGATAATCGACCTCTTCCGCCAGATCCTTATACAGCCGCCAAGCATAATTGCCCGCGCGCATCCCGCCCCAGCTGTTGGCATAGGTGGGGATGTTGCCCGCTGCGTGCCAGGTCGACCCGCTGGTCAATTCGTTCTTTTCGATCAGCAGTGTGTCGGTCACCCCGGCTTTGGCAAGATGATAAAGGGTCGAGACACCAACCGCGCCGCCCCCGATGATCACAACTTTGGCTTGGCTTTTCATGTGCTTAGTCTTTCAAGTGGATAGGCATGCGGGCGCGCAGGGCGGCCTCGATGTCGGCGGGCAGATGGGACGGTGCGGGCTGTGCTTCGATCTCGGCAACGCGGGCTATGGCCTTGTCCCAGACAGTTTGCGCACCACTTTCAAGCCAGTCATTGACGCTCTGGCGGTCGCCCAAAGACGGATAGACGTATTCCTTGGTCATCAGATCCAGGGTCTGAGCAGTGCCGAGGAAGTGCCCCTCGCCGGTCACGACCTGTTCGATCATGTCCAGATCAATCGAGCCTTCGAACATTTCCACGCCGCGCACCGATCGCAGGATGGCCCCGCACATGTCGTTGTCTATGACCAGTGCTTCATTGCTGGCGGCCATGATCGAGCCCAGCATACCAACAGACAGGTTGATCATATCGGCTCCGCTCTGTGCCGCGAGCGCGATAGTGTATCCCTTTTCATAGCCCGATTGTGCATCGGCTGTCTTGGCATCTGTCATACCTGCTGACACGGTCGAAGGCAGGCCAAGGTTCAATAGCAACTGCGCCGCAGCAGCGTTGGCGACCGCAGCCTCGCCCGAACCGCCGGTCATGGCGCCGGTGCGCAGATCAGAGATAAAGGGCAGGAAGGCCAGAATGCAGGGAAAGCCCGGTTGCATCATGTTGACTAGCACCAGACCGGCCAAGGATTCCGCCAAACCCTGCGCCAAGGCGCCAGCCAGCGCGGCCGGGCTTGTGGCCCCAGCTTGCGCTGCGGAACAGATTTGTAGCGGCATTCCAAGTCGCACGCATTCACGCATCACCCCGCAGGCTTCCTCGGCCAGCGTCAGCGGTGGCACCACGTGGCAGACGGACGCAAAGCAGAAGGGTTGCGCCTTGAAGGCTCCGTCGCCGCCCAAAGCCGCGTCGAACATTTCAACCACGGAGGGCACGTTGGCGGGCTCGAAAAAACTTGTGCCAATAGGTTTCGAAGTCGCCTTCATCGCGGTAAATGCCGTGTTGATATCCAGCGTCAGCGGGTCTTCCAGATCCCGCGCCACAACGGGACGCAGGGAATAATGGATGTTGTTGCAGGCATCAACGATGCGCATCAGGCTGTACAAGTCTTGTAACGTGCTGTCGCGAAACGAATTTGTAGCGGCGTCCAGCACCTGCACCGCTGCACCGCCGGTACCGATATGGACGCGGCCGCCTCCAATCTCGATCCCGCGATCCCGAATGAATCCGGGCAGTTCTACGCGTTTACACGCCCCCGCGATTATGTCTTCAACCAAAGAGCGCGAAAAGGTGATGCGCCCGTCGTCCCGTTCCGTTGCGCCATGCTCCAACGCCAATACGCGAATGTCCTCCGGCGCACCGGACACACCAATCCGTTCCAGAATATCAAACGCCGTATCGGTGATATGGGCCAGTTTGCTGTTGTCCAGTGGCATGAACCGCCCTCCGACGGGCGGCGTTGTCAGCTTTGGAGTTTCGGAACCGGGGGCCCTTCTTGATCGTGTTCGCCGCATAAGCGCGTCCTAGATAAGGTGTTTTCCCGCGCATCTTAGAAAGGGTCAAGTTTTAGCTCAATTCCATTATTAGCCGATTTTTGTGAATGAATTTCATGCAAAGTGGGCGTGTGCTTTAAGGGCCTGATCGCCAGCGAAACTGCATCAAACCAGTGGTCTAGGCACTTGCGTTGGTCGTGAAGGCTAAGGCGAGGATGTCACGATGCCACGTTCGACCCACTCATCGAAAAGCGCCAAAACGGCGTCGCAGAACGCCGTATCGTTGATATGGGCTTCCAGTTCAGTCATTGGCACCTGATCCGGCATCACTTGGCGAGCTTCGTCGATCATTTCCGCCAGGGCCTGTGGGTCATGCGCCTCTTCGCCTTTCTTGTCCCAGGCCTCGATGCCTTGCAGCGGCAAAAAGAAATGCACAGGCCCCTTGGCCGCGCCCAATCGATTGGCAAGTTCCCGAATCCAGGCACGCCGTTCGGCCCCGTTGAAGACCGAGCTTTTGATCAACCGGTTGTGTTCATGAAAAGGGCGATCGGCATAGTGTTCGGGGATGTCCTGCCAGCCCGCAAAATCCAGCAAGTCCAACGCGCCGGGGGCGACCATCTGCGGGATACCCATGCGCCCGGCATTGGTAACCCGGTCCTCACCGCTGGACACGACAGAACCCGCCATCAGGTTTCCGAATTCCTGCATGCAGAAATCCATCACACAGGCGAACGCGCCTTCGCTGGCCAGTTTTTCAAAGGCCATGCCGCCCATTCCTGTGGAATGGAACACGGCCACTTCAAAACCGCGCTCTTCCAGTGCTGGTTTGAGGGTCTTCATGTACCGAAGACAGGATGATCCCAGGCTGGTCATGCCAACCAGCGGCTTGCTGCGGTCCGGTACGATCGCAGCCTTTGCCGCGCCGACCACGGCTCCAGCCGCCTGACTGAGCGAAGATTGACAGATTGAATTCATGCCGTAGAGGCCGCCCGCCCAAAGGATCATCTGAATATCGGGTGCCAGCCGATGTGGTGGGATAAGCGGTGAGAAGCTGACGGTTGAGACGATGTATTTCGGCACACCCATCGGCAGCGCCTGCGCACAATCCAGCGCAAGGTCGGTGCCCATTGTGCCACCGGTGGCCAGCATCCCGTCAAACCGTCCGTCGGCATAGGCCCGCGCAACCACTTTAGCGGCCCCGGCAGACATGATGCGGAAGGCTTTGTTTTCGTCTCCCTGGGCGATGACCTCATCAATTGTCATGCCACCAGCCGCGGCCACGTCATGTTTTGAGATGTCAACTGGCGCAGAGGGGTCTCCCAGAACGGACACATCCATCGTCAACACATCGGCACCCTGCGTTTGAATTGCCTCTTCGATGAACCGCATTTCGGGTTCTTTGGTGTCATAGGTGCCGATCAACAGGATAGTCTTATTTGTCATTTGTGCCTCCCTTACCCCTCAGCGATCAGAGTTTGATCCAGGCGGTTTTCAGGTCGAAGTATTTTTCGATCGCGTGCAGCGACTTGTCGTGTCCGTTGCCGGATTGGCGCACGCCACCAAGGGGAACAGTCAGGTCTGCGCTACCATAGGTGTTCACATGGACAACCCCGGCACGAATGCCTGCGACCATGCGATGTGCGCGGCCCAAGTTCGAGGTCCAGACCCCACCAGCCAACCCGTAAACGGTCGCGTTTGCCAGACGGATCGCGTCTTCTTCGTGCTTGAAGGGCGTGACGGCCAGAACAGGGCCAAAGACTTCGTTTTGGAACAGCGTGTCAGTTTCTTTCACCCCGGCCATGACGGTCGGCGCCATGTAATAACCACCAGTCTCGGTCAGAATACGGGCGCCACCTGTGCGGCGCTCAGCGCCTTCCGCTTCGGCTTTGGTCACGAAATCCAGATTGGCCTGCAACTCGGACAGGCTGTGAACCGCGCCGATCTGGCTGTTCAGGTCCAACGGATCGCCAACGCGAAAGGCTGAGGCGTGGTGGGTGATTTCGGAGACGAAGTCCTCGTAAATTTCCTGTTGGACCAACAGGCGCGATCCGGCGACGCAGACCTGGCCCGAATTGCGGAATATACCAGCGGCTGAAACCTTGGCCGCTTCGGCAAGGTCCGGGGCATCGGCAAAGACGATGTTCGGCGATTTGCCCCCCAGTTCCAAATAACAACGCTTTAGGTTGGAGCGTGCGGAATATTCCAAAAGCCGCCTTCCTGTCGCGCCGGACCCGGTGAAGACAATTATGTCGATATCCATCGACAGCGCCAACGCTTCGCCCACAATTGGCCCGCGCCCCGTCACCACGTTGAACACGCCGTCTGGCACCCCGGCCTCAGCTGCCAGTTCGGCGATTTTCAACAGGCTGAGCGAAGCGCTTTCTGCGGGTTTCAAGACCACGGAGTTGCCTGCCGCCAACGCCGGGGCAATTTTCCAGCTACCGATCATCAAAGGGAAATTCCACGGCACAATCGCGCCGACAACGCCGACGGGTGCGTGATGTATCAGACCCAGAACGTCGTCGCCCGTGGGGGCGATCTGGCCGTACAGTTTGTCGATGGCTTCGGCATAATACCGGAACGTTGCCGCAGCCGAGAGCGCCTCGGCCTTATAGGCCATGTTGATCTCGGTCCCGTTGTCGCGAACACCCAGAACAGCAATCTCCAGCGCTTGGGATTCGATTAGATCAGCAAGCTTCAGCAGCACTTTCTTACGGCCCGCAGGGGCCATTCGTGACCAACGCCCATCTTCAAACGATACCCGCGCCGCACGTACGGCGGCGTCGACATCTGCGGCACTGCCTTCGGCGATCAGTGCCAGTGGCTGACCGTTGATCGGTGAATGAACTTGATGCTGGGCGCTGGTTTCGCTTTGCTGAAAGCGGCCGTTTATGAAATGTCCGCGCGGAGTGATTTCCTGAGTGCGCAGCGCGTCAATCGAGAACTGATCCATGAGGCGTTATCCTTGCTGAGTAGTGTCTTCGTCGAGAACCGGTTGCGGTTTGACGCGGTCTTTGTGTTCCTGGATCAGAGAGCGGATGTGCAAAAGAATGATCCCCAGGATCATCACAAACAGGATTGCCGCTATGGGCCGGTCGATGAAATCAAGCGGTGATTTCACCCGAGCCATGGCGCTGCGCAGTTTGACCTCCATGATCCCACCCAGAACCATACCCAAAATGATGGGCACGATCGGCAGGTTCAGGCGTTTCAGGATCAGGCCGAAAACACCGAACCCGGCAGCAATCGCGCAGTCCGTGATCGAGTTTCGCAGGCTGTACACGCCCACAAATGAAAGGGTCAGGATCATAATGCCCAGAAATCGGGTAGGGATCTGGATAATTTTCAGCAGCAGATTGGTTGAAAACAGTAAAAAGATCAGAACGACCACGTTCAGAAGGATCAACGCCATATACAGCGCCATGACAAAATCCATCTGTTCTGCAAACAGTTGTGGGCCTGGGATCACGTTGTGAACGTAGAAAACCGATAGCATCATCGCCGTCAGTGCCTCACCTGGAATACCCAGAGCCAAAAGCGGGATCATTGCAGCCCCCGGAACGGCGTTGTTGGCGGCCTCAGATGCCACCAGGCCTTCGGGTGATCCTTTGCCAAACGCATCGGGATTTTTCGAAGTCTTCTGAGCGTAGGTGTAAGACAGGAACTGGGACGTGAATTCGCCGGTGCCCGGCACCATACCCATGAGAACGCCCAGTGATGACGACACGGTGGCGATGCGCTTCAGGCCCAGAAGCTCTTTCAGGCCGGTAAATATATTGCCGCGAACATGTGCTTCGCCGGGGGCGTGTTCCTTGTCGACCAGCAAAAGCAGCGCCTGGCTGATGGCAAACAGGCCCAATACAACAACGATCAGATCGACGCCCGACGATAACCAGGTTTGGTCAAAGGTGAAACGTCGCGTGTATTTGACAGGCTCAAGCCCCACCGTGTTCAGAAAAATTCCGAAAAACGCCAGCATGGCGGCGGAAAAAGTCTGCCCGCGATGGGCCAGGATCACGAGTAAAATACCCATGAAAGCGGCCAGAAAAATCTCGCGACTGCCGAAATGCGGGGCAACCCGGGCCAGAACGGGCGAAAGGACGATCAGGCAAAGGATCGAGAAAATGCCACCAAAGAACGACGCTGAATAGGCCAGCGACAAGGCCCGATGGCCTTCGCCGCGTTTGGTCATGGGATAGCCGTCATAGGTGGTCAGGGCGTTCACGGCCGTGCCTGGGGTGTTGATCAGAATGGCCGGGATTGCGCCGCCATACATGGACGACCCGTAGATGCCCAGCAGAAGGGTTAGACCTACGATGGGTTCGAAAGCAAATGTAGCAGGCAGAAGGATCGCGATGGCCACGGCGGCGCCCACGCCGGGCAAGGCGCCAATGATAACGCCCCCGACAGAGCCGATAATCAGCGCCACCATGACTTGCCACTGGGCAAGAATTGCAAAGCCGGAAATCAGATTGTCCATTGCGGCCTCATAGATAGGTCAGCGCAAAGGCGCGCAGCCCGTCGGGCAGGTATTCATAAACGCGACCAGCGGGGATGTTCACCTGCAGCAGCGCCCGAAAGACGATTGCGACCACAGCGCCAAAGACAAGGGCAATGCAAAAGGCACCTGGTAAACGAAACCCCAAACGTACCGTCAGAAGGGCTGCAAACAGTATGGTCGAGGGCAGGTATCCAAGCCATGGAACCGCCACTACATAGATCAGGAAATAGACAACGTATTCGAGCGACTTCAGCCAAAACGTGATCTCTCGCAATCGGCCGGGAATACGTGGTGACAGGAATGAGCTCAGCAAATGCAGACCGCTGAACACAACCATGCCCCAGATCGCGATGGTTGGCCACAAAGCAGGCTGCGCAAACCACTTTGTCCGTTTGACGACTTGTGTTTCGCTTCCAAGCTGGCTGAGAAGGAACAGCGAGAACAGGAAGAACAATGTCGCGAAGACGATGTCACCGGGGCGTCGATAGCGCCGGAACATGTCTTGCAAGGTCTTTGCAATCATCATGGCCTCCTGTTGGATGGAAAGAGGTCCGGCAGTGTAAAACGTGCCGGACCCGTTCCGGTTTATTCGCCCAGGATCTCTTCGATCTTGGCGAACGAGGCTTTGTCCTGCTCGATCTGAGTGTTGGAGGCATCCGGATCCTGCCAATAAATCAGAGCACCGGTTTCCTCGGCCAGTTGTTTGGCCTTGTCAGAGCTCAGCGCCTTTTGAGCCGCCGCCGAAATTTTTTCGCGGGCGTCTGCTGGGGTGTCCTTGTGGACAAACAATCCGTTCCACAGGGCCAAAGGCAGATCCGGGTTTAGTTCCACGACTGTTGGTGTATCGGGCACCAGCGAAATCCGCTCGCCGCCGATGCTGGCAAGGACGTTCACCTGATCCAGACAGGGCAGGATAAGCTGAAGGGTGGTGTTGATCACGTCGACGTCGCCCGATGCCAAAGTGTTGCAGTCCAGCGCATCAAACGCCGCTTCGCTGGCAAAGTCGAACCCGCTGCTGACGGCTGCGGCAAAGGTCACCTGAGTCGGTGGCAAGACGGAACCGAAATGGCCAAGTGCGACGTCGTTTTCCTTGCCGTGTTCCGCCAGCTCTTCCCAGCTTGAGAAAGGCGCATCCGTGCTGGCTGCGATCACGAAGGGATAGGTCAGGAAGATACCGATGGGATCAAACGGGTTGGGGTTGAGCTCAGGGATGCCGATTTCGGGTCCAATGACAGGCACGCCGATGACAAAGGAACCGATGGTGTAGCCATCTGCGGGGGCGGTTGCCACCTCGACAGCACCGGGGAACGGACCACCGCCACCGCCGGGTTTGTTCACGACGGCGGCTGGTACGCCGTACATGGCCTGAAATTCATCGGCGATCATCCGCGTCAGAACATCTTCCAGATCGCCCGGAGGCCACGGCACCACAAAGCTGACCGGCTTTTCGGGGTACTCGGCCAGTGCAGCGGTAGCTGATGCCACTAAAGCCGCAGCTGTAAGAAATTTCTTCATTGACTCCTCCCATATGTGGTTCATTATTTGATCCGCGTTAACAATAATAATGTTGCTTTGTTAAGTTAGTTCTGTCAAGTATTCCCTGAGTAAGAGGAAGTGAAACACATGGGCACAGCCCTTAATGCCTTAAAAATGCTGGATTACTTTTCAAGCGCGCGACCGGAAATCGGGCTGAGTCACTTTGCGCGACTGTCCGGATTGAACAAGGCAACCGCGCTGCGCCACCTGCGTGCGCTTGAGGAATACGGTCTGATCGAACAGAATCCTATGACCAAGTCTTATGCTATCGGACCGGCGGCCTTGCGCCTGGCAGCGCTGCGTGAAATCGCGCGGCCAGGCATCGAAAGTGCGCGCCAGAAAATGCAAATGGCGATGCAACGCGTTGGGGAAAGTCTGCATCTGTCACTGTTGGAAAAGACCGGGCTGCAAACCGCATTGGTGGTTGAAACAACGCGGCACAGCGTACGCGTCAGCCTTGACCCCAGTGAGATCCTGCCGATCAATGCAACGGCTTCGGGTCTTTGTATGCTCAGTTTTGGCCCGACCAGTCTTATGGAAGATTTGGATCACAACGAGCAGGTCCGCTTCACAGACGCCACGCTCATTGATCCTGAAATCATCAAAGAACGGGTTGCGCGGATCAGCGCCCTAGGCTGGGCCAACAGCAACGGCAGCTATGAAGAGGGCGTCTTTGGGTACGCCGCGCCGATTTTTGGCATTGATCAAGTCGCTCTGGGGACCATTGCAATTGCTGTGCCTGAAGGTCGCGCCACCGACGACCGCCTGCCATCCATTCTGTCTGCATTGCACAATCTTTCGACGGACCTGACCGCAGATTTTGGCGGTCAGTTGCCCGACACCTTTCCAACCGAATTCCACCCGTGACCCAGGGTAAGCGATACTTCCGGAGGCCCGCACCATGAAAGACTCGAACTTTCTGAAGGAAAACAACGCCCGTTATTTCTGGCACCCGATGGCACATCCTGCCGACAGTCAAAAGAACCCGCCGACCATTTTGAATGGCGGTGAAGGTGTAAGCATTATCGATGTTGATGGTCACAAAGCGCTGGATGCCGTGGGGGGGCTGTGGAACGTCAATTTGGGCTATTCCTGCGAACCGGTGAAACAGGCCATTGCCGATCAATTGAACGCGTTGCCCTATTACTCGACCTTTCGCGGAACCAGCAATGACAAAGCCATTGAGCTGTCTTATGAGCTGGCGCAGTTTTTCGCACCTGACGGTTTGACCCGCGCGTTCTTTACGTCGGGTGGATCGGACTCTGTCGAAATTGCGCTGAAGCTTGCACGGCAATATCACAAGGTGAGGAGCGATGCTGGTCGCACCAAGTTCATCAGCCTCAAGCAGGGCTATCACGGCACCCATTTCGCGGCCGCCTCGGTCAACGGCAACCAAAAGTTTCGCGCGGTCTATGAGCCGATGATGCCGGGTTGTTTCCACGTGCCCGCACCCTGGACCTATCGCAACCCGTTTGATGAGGCGGACCCCGAGCGTCTGGCGCAACTTTGCGTCAATGCGTTGGAGGCCGAGATCGCCTTTCAAGGGGCGAACACGGTTGCGGCGTTTATCATGGAGCCGGTTCTGGGGGCAGGGGGTGTGATCCCACCGCACAAAAGCTTCATGCCCATGGTGCGTGAGGTGTGTGCCAAACACGGTATTCTTTTGATCTCTGACGAGATCATTACCGCATTTGGTCGAACTGGCAGCGAAAGCGGCGCGCGACATTGGGGCGTTCAGCCGGACATCATGACAACAGCAAAAGCGATCACCAACGGGTACTTTCCGTTCGGCGCGGCAATGATTTCGGGCTCTGTCGCTGAAGTCTTCGAAAAGGACACTACGGGGCTGGCATCGGTCGATCAGGGCTACACCTACTCCGGTCATCCGGTTGGGGCAGCGGCGGCACTGGCTGCTCTGTCCGAGATCAACCGGCTGCGGGTTTGGGAAAACGCCGCAGCGCGAGGGGGTGAATTATTCGCCGGGTTGCGGAAGCTGGCCGAGAAACACGACGCGATCGGCGACGTACGCGGTGGCGAGGGATTAATGTGCGCGTTGGAACTGGTTTCCGATCGGGCGACCAAAGCTCCCATCGCTAAGCACCTGCCGTTGCAGGTTCAAAAAGCGGCTTACGAAGATGGCGTGATGGTACGAGTATCCGGAAACAACATCATTCTGTCGCCCCCGCTGGTTATCACCTCAGACGATGTGTCCAAGATTTTGTCAGCGTTGGATACTGGTCTGTCGACTCTTTGAGCTTTAGGTCTGCCCTGTCGACTGAAGGCAGGGTCAGACTTTAACCGCCTGCAATTCCTCTAGCAGGTCCAGCAATTGGTCCAGCTTTTCACGACCCATCTGAGCCTCGATATTGCTGGAAATCGCAAGTGACGTGGCCAGGTTTTCCCTAAGGATCGACCGGCCTGCATCCGTGATCGTGACCATGGTACGGCGTTTGTCGTTACTGTCCTGGCGGCGGGTGATCTGGGCATCAGCCTCCATTGTGCGCAAGATGCGGGTCACGCTTGGAAGCAGCAGACAAGCTTCGTGCGCAATAGTGCTTTGCTCCACTTCGCCCAGCTCGTCCAGCACGCGCAAGATGCGCCATTTCTGTTCGGTTATTTGGATGCCTTGCAGCATATCCCGGATCGGGGCCATGACGGTTTCACGGGCACGCAGCAGCGCGATAGGAAGGGATCGGGCGGTGCTTTTGGTATGGCTTTGAGTGGTCATGCGGCCTTCTAGAGCGGTGGTTCGGAAATTGCAAAGATTAACAAAGCAATCTCTTGACGTGAGGCTTGCAAAAAACTAAACATGTTAAGTAATAAAGGAGGAATCATGCCACATTTCCACGTCGAATATTCCGGAAACCTGGAAGGCAAGATCGACATGGGTGGCCTGTGCGAATGCATAAGGGCAACAGCTGCCGAGATCGACACCTTTCCGATGCCGGGCATTCGTGTGCGCGCAACGCGTGTGGACCACTATGCCATTGCGGATGGAAATCCGGCCCATGGGTTTGTTGATATCTCGATCCGCCTGCGTGCAGGGCGGTCGGAAGACGTCAAGCAGGACGCGACGCGGCGTATATTTGACGCGGTCAAAGCCTATCTGGCGTCCGCCCTTTCGCAACATTCCATCGCTCTGTCGCTTGAGATGCGCGACATCGACCCCAAGCTTTCGCCCAAAACCGGCACGATCCGCGACCATCTGGCCGCGACTTCGCAGGAGACCTGAAACATGAGTGCGCTGGATACGAATATTGAAAAACTGACAGGCTTTCTGGCCCGGTTCAGGGAAGCCGGCATTCTCAATCGTATCGCTGGCGAAGATCGGGACGGGTCTGGCGGTGTGTTCCAATCCACTTCGCCTGTCGACAAATCTGTGATCTGCGACGTTGCACATGGCACGGCTGATGATATTGATGCGGCGGCCAAGGCCGCCCATGCCGCGTTTGCTGAATGGCGCGACATGTCTGCCACCGAACGCCGCCGCATCTTGTTGCGCGTTGCTGATGCCATCGAAGCGCGGGCCGAGGAAATCGCGCTGTGTGAATGCTGGGACACGGGCCAGACTCTTCGCTTCATGTCCAAGGCCGCGTTGCGCGGGGCAGAGAATTTTCGGTATTTTGCAGATCAGGTGGTTCAGGCGCGCGACGGGCAACATCTGAAATCCCCGACGCTGATGAACGTCACCACGCGCGTTCCAATTGGCCCGGTCGGTGTGATTACCCCATGGAACACACCGTTCATGCTGTCGACCTGGAAAATCGCCCCTGCACTGGCTGCAGGCTGCACGGTGGTTCATAAGCCTGCTGAAGACTCTCCGCTGACGGCCCGCCTTCTGGTGGAGATCGCCGAAGAGGCCGGGCTGCCCAAAGGCGTGCTGAACACGGTCAATGGGTTTGGCCCCGATGCAGGCAAAGCCTTGTGCGAACATAAGCTGATCAAGGCGATTGCTTTTGTCGGCGAAAGCCGCACCGGCAGCCTTATTGTCAAGCAAGGCGCGGACACGCACAAGCGCAACCATCTGGAGCTGGGTGGAAAAAACCCTGTGATCGTGTTTGATGACGCCGATCTGGATCGTGCGCTGGATGCGGTGATCTTCATGATCTATTCGATCAACGGCGAGCGCTGCACCTCATCTTCGCGGTTGCTGGTGCAGGATACGATCAAAGAAGAGTTCGAGGCAAAGCTGGTCCAACGTGTGAACAACATCAAGGTGGGCCACCCGTTGGACCCGGCGACCGAGATTGGGCCATTGGTGACCGAGGAGCATTACAACAAAGTCACCAGCTACTTCGACATCGCCAAAAAGGACGGTGCAACCGTCGCTGCCGGTGGGGTCAAGGTGGGCAATGAAGGCTACTTTATCCGTCCGACCTTGTTCACCAACGCCACCAACCAGATGCGCATCGCGCGCGAGGAGATCTTTGGCCCTGTTCTGACCTCGATCCCCTTCGCAACCGAGGACGAGGCGCTTCAGATTGCCAACGACACGCCCTATGGTTTGACGGGTTATGTCTGGACCAATGACCTGACCCGTGCCTTGCGCTTTACAGACAAGCTGGAGGCTGGGATGATTTGGGTGAATTCAGAAAACGTGCGTCACCTGCCTACGCCCTTTGGCGGGGTCAAAGCGTCTGGAATCGGGCGCGACGGCGGGGATTGGAGCTTTGAGTTCTATATGGAACAAAAGCACATCGGTTTCGCAACCGGTCAGCACAAGATCATGCAATTGGGGAAATAATCGCCTCAGGTGGTTCCCCCGAACTGGGACCACCAGAACGCATTAGGAGGAACCGTCATGGGAAAGATCGTACAGGCCGCGAAAATAACGCATGTACCCAGCATCTGGATGTCCCACACGATGCCGAAATACAAAGGTATCCGGCAATCTGCCATTGATGGGTATGCCCGCCTGCGTCAGGACGCGATAGACCGCGAAGTCGAGACCTTCATTGTGTTCGATACCCATTGGATCACCAATCAGGGCTTTCACCTGAACACAAAAGAGCATCACACAGGTCGCTTCATCAGCCACGAGCTGCCGCATATGTTGGCTGATATGGAGTTCGACTATCGCGGCGATCATGAGTTGGGGGAAACGATCCTTGATGTGCTGCGCGAGCGTGGAGAGCGTGCTCTGGGTCATTCGCACCCGGATATGGGTATGGAATACGGAACCCTGTTGCCCATGCATTTCATCAACGAAGGGGTGAATGCGCGGGTCTTGCCTGTGGCTGTCAATCAATTCTCATCGATTGCGGAAAACCGGGTTTGGGGTGAGGCCATTGCCGAAGGCATCCGGCGTTCTGACCGCAATGTGTCTGTTCTGGCATCAGGGTCTCTCAGCCATGATTTCACCCCGAATGAACGATCGGTCGAGGGGCTGAACGCGGTGAATGGTGAGTTCAACCGCCAGATGGACATGCGCGTGTTGGAATTATGGGAACAGGGCCGTTTTGAAGAGTTCCTTGAAATGCTGCCTGACTACGCCAAGAAATGCACCGGAGAATGTGCCATGAACGACACCGCCCTGCTGTTCGGAGCGTTGGGCTGGGGCAGCTACAAGGGTAAGATTGACATCTATACCCCATATTTTGGCAGCTCTGGCACGGGTCAGGCAAATGTCAGCTTTTCGGTCTGACATCAGGCATCAGGGATTGCTTCATTAAATCGAAACATATCGGTTTGTTATGACCGCGTATCTCGCAGGGTCGCTCGGGTTGAGTTTTCTGCGACAACAAAAGGCTAACGCATGGATTGGGACACGTTTTCGCATTGGGGCCAGCACATTTCGAAATGGGCGGCCGACTACCATAAGACACTTGCGGAACGCCCCGTGCGCGCACAGACCGCACAGGGGGAAATCGCAGCCCAGCTTGTGGCAACCCCACCCGAGGCGGGTGAACCGATGGATGCCATCATGGCTGATTTTGAACGGATCGTGATGCCAGGCATCACCCATTGGCAGCACCCACGCTTCTTTGCCTATTTTCCAGCCAATGCTGCTCCCCCGTCGATGCTGGCCGAGATGCTGGTGACAACAATCGCGGCGCAATGCATGTTGTGGCAAACCTCGCCCGCCTCCACCGAGGTCGAAGGTGTCATGGTCGACTGGTTGCGGCAGGCCCTCGGGCTGCCCGAAGGCATGACGGGGGTTATTCAGGACAGCGCCTCGTCCGCCACTTTATCGGCGGTTCTGACGATGCGGGAAAGGGCCACGGGCTTCACTGGCAACCGCGAAGGTTTGAACACCAAGGGCGCGCTGCGGATCTATTGCTCGGATCAAGTGCATTCGTCCATCGACAGGGCCTGCTGGGTCGCGGGGATTGGACAGGACAATCTGGTCAAGCTGCCGACCTTGGGTTCCAACTTTGCGATTGATGCCTCTGCACTTGAAGCCGCCATTCAAAGCGATATCGCAGCCGGTCATGTTCCGGCCGGTATTATTGCGATCACAGGTGGAACCGGTGTTGGGGCCTGTGATGACTTGGTGGCCGTGGCGGATATCGCGCAAAAACACGACCTTTACACCCATCTCGACGCAGCTTGGGCCGGATCAGCCATGATCTGCCCCGAATTTCGCGAAGCCCTTTGGAGGGGTGCTGACCGCTATGACAGCATTGTCTTCAACCCGCATAAATGGATGGGCGCGCAATTCGATTGCGCCATCCAGTTCTTGCGGGATGCAGCACCACAGCTCAACACACTGAAGATCGAGCCGGAATACCTCAAGACAACCGGAGCAGAGGTGACGAATTACTCGGAGTGGACGATCCCACTGGGGCGCAGGTTCCGGGCGTTAAAGATCTGGTTTCTGTTGCGCTCATACGGATTGGAAGGACTGCGCGAACGCATCCGCAATCATGTGACTTGGGCGCAGGAGCTCGCTGATCGGATCGGAGCGATGGAGGGGTTCGAAATCACGACCGGCCCGATCTTAAGCCTGTTTTCGTTCCGGTGTCCGGGAGACGATGCAATGCAGCAGCGTTTAGTCGACGCGTTGAACGATGATGGGCGGATTTATCTCACCCAAGGCATGTTCAAAGGCCGCAAGATCATCCGCTTTCAGGTTGGGCAGTTCGATACCTCTCGGGACGACGTGATGTTAGCAGCCGACGTGATTCGTGACGTGTGGGAGACACTTGAATGAAGTTTGGAACTTTCTTAGCGGGTGAGGAACGGTTTTTCGGAGCAATCACTGACGACGGTGCAATAGCACTGAACCAAGTGTTCCCGGACCATGACAGCCTGTACGAGGTGATCGCCGACGGGGCGTTCGATCGATTGGCAAAAGCTGCCGAGGGCAAGCCTGTCACCCACACTGAGTTCACCTATGACATGGTAATGCCGGATGCGCGCCGTATCCTGTGTGTCGGCGTGAACTTCCCTGACCGGAATGCAGAATACAAGGACGGCAGCGAACAGCCCAAGTACATGTCGCTTTTTCCGCGCTTTGCCAGTGGGTTCACCGGCCATGACCGCCCGCTGATCCGACCGCCGGAAAACCATACGCTGGACTACGAAGGCGAGGTGGCCATCGTGATAGGAAAGGCTGGCCGCCGCATTTCGCAGGAGGACGCTTATGATCACATCGCCGCGCTGACCTTGTGCAATGAAGGCACCATTCGCGACTGGGTGCGGCACGCAAAGTTCAATGTCACGCAAGGCAAGAACTGGGACAAGTCGGGGGCCGTTGGCCCATGGCTGGTGCCATTTACGGACGCCGCCCAACTGGATGATGCCCGCATCCAAACTCGCGTGAACGGTGAGCTTCGGCAGGACGACACGCTGAACCGCATGATGTTCCCGATCCGGCGCGAGATCGAATACATCTCGACCTTTATGACGCTTCAGCCGGGCGACATTATTGTCACTGGTACACCAACCGGTGCAGGGGCACGGTTCGACCCGCCGAAGTACCTCGTGCCCGGAGATGTTGTCGAGGTGTCCGTCGAAGGTATCGGAACCCTGCGCAACACGGTGGAGGACGAACAGGTATGACGCCCGAAGACCACGCCCGAGCCGCCGCCGAACTGCTGCAGGCCGAACGCCGGCGCAAACAGATCGGCCTGCTTAGTCTGCGCCACCCCGAGATGGGTATGGATGATGCCTATGAGATTCAGAACGCCATCTATCGCCAGAAACTGGCCGAAGGGCGCAAGGTGATCGGGTGGAAGATCGGGCTGACTTCGAAGGCGATGCAATATGCCTTGAACATCGACATTCCCGACAGTGGAATTTTGTTTGACGACATGGCGTTCGACAATGGCGCGACCGTTCCGGCAGGCCGTTTCATTCAGCCCCGGATTGAGGCCGAGATCGCCTTTGTTATGAAGTCCGCCGTTGGCGGCGAAAACGTATCTCGCGACGATATTATCGCCGCTACGGACTATGTCGCCCCTGCACTGGAAATTCTGGATACTCGTATTCAAAGAGTGGACCCTGAAACCGGCAAAGCGCGCACGGTCTTTGACACGATCAGCGACAATGCCGCCAATGCAGGCATCGTTTTGGGTGCAGAGCGTCATTCTATGGATGCTCTTGATCTGCGCTGGGTTGGGGCGATTGCTTTCCGCAATAGCGAGATTGAGGAAACCGGATTAGGTGCTGGTGTGTTGAACGACCCTGTTGAAAGTGTGGTTTGGTTGGCACGTCGGATGGCGCAATACGGTCAGAGCATCGAGCCGGGGCAGATCATTTTGTCCGGCAGTTTCATCCGCCCCGTCGAATGCCCCTCGGGCACCAAAATTCACGCGGATTTCGGGCCGTTTGGCTCAGTCGATATCAATTTCGCCTGAAAGGAAAACTAATGCCTGCGCCACAAAATGCATTCAAGGCTGCGCTGACGGCCGGCTCTCCGCAGATCGGATGTTGGGTTGGTTTGGCCAATGCCTATGCGGCCGAGATCGCTGCCACAGCGCAGTTCGATTGGTTGCTGGTCGATGGCGAACACGCGCCTAACGATCTGCAATCGATCCTGGAGCAGGTGCGCGTGATTGAGGGGTCCGGCAGTGTGCCGGTCGCACGCCTGCCGATTGGCGAAACCTGGATGATCAAGCAATATCTCGACGCAGGAGTGCAGAATATTCTGGTGCCGATGGTCGAAAGCGGCGATCAGGCGCGCGAACTGGTCCGGGCCGTGCAATATCCGCCGCATGGCGTTCGTGGGGTTGGATCATCGCTGGCGCGGGCGTCACGCTTCGCTGCGATACCCGATTATTTGAAATCCGCCGACGAACAGATTTGCCTGCTTGTGCAGGTCGAGAGCAACAAGGGCATGGACGCGCTGGACGATGTTCTGGCGACTGATGTGGACGGTGTGTTTATCGGTCCCGCCGACCTCGCCGCTGACATGGGCCATCTAGGGGATGCGAACCACCCTGAGGTGGTTGCCGCAGTGCTGGATGCAATCCGCCGCATCGTGGCAGCAGGTAAAGCAGCCGGGATTTTGACGCTGGATCCAGACCTTCAACGTAAGTGTCTGGATCTCGGCGCGACGTTTGTGGCCACCAACATTGACGTGACCTTGTTTGCCAAATCAATCCGGTCTGCCGCTGTCGCGGGTCTGAGCCTGTTGCCTGATCAGACCGCAACAGGCATTGCGCAAACGAGCGCGGCCTCAAAATACCTGCAGCAGCTCTGCAAACATTGGTCGCACAAGGCCGAGGTCTCCTTTGATGGAACGCAGGGCAGCGCGTCTTTCCCTGACGGCGATCGGGTGACATTGACAGCAGATGCAACCACTTTGACGGTGACCGCCACAACCGGCCCGCGTGGCGATTTGCGTCGTTGGCAAAAGGTGATCGAGGCGCATTTGACCCGCTTTGCCTTTCGAGAAGAACTGAGCATCGATTGGACCGCTTGAAGTTTTCGATGCGGTGGCTCTAACTTCCGAAGTTGCACGTTGATTGAGTCGTAGGTTCTATGCTGAAGGTTGTTGTCCATCAAGGGTTTCACAAAACCGGAACCAGAACCCTGCAAACGATGCTGTACAGGAACCGTTTCCGGTTAAAGACCCGAGTCAAAGCTCTAGTGCCACGGAATTTGAAAGACGCTGGCGTTGCCGCGCGCCGTTTTTCAGTGGTACCGGAAGAAAGAACGCTTGAAAAATTTCGCATGAAATTCCGTCAGGTTCTGCTGTCGTTGGATGGCCACTCTGACTTGCCGTTGCTGATCAGCAGCGAAGAGTTTGCAGGCATGATCCCGGGACGCAAGGGTGTGTGGTCCTATGCCCAAACGCACATCCTTGCCGAAGTTATCTGTGAGGAAATCAACAGACTCACAGACAACAAGGCGCGGATCACATTCTTTTACACGACCAGAGATACTGCTGATTGGATCAAAAGCGTGTATTGGCAGAACATTCGCGGAAACAGAATACAAGAAGACCTTTGCGAATATACTGAACTGCTGAACCCGGGCGCGGACCTTGATGGCGTGGTGGCTCGGGTCGCCGAGCATATGTCTTCACGAGCTGACGTTATCTCTCTGAACACCTCGGGTCTGAGCGATCGTTTGTTTCCCGTCACCAAGGTGCTTTCGATATTGAATGTACGGTCGGATGATCTGACACCCGTCCGCAACCTGAATGTTCAACCGGTTGGGGCCGCAGAACATTTCTTAGAACTGAACCGATCAGACATGACGGACGAGGATGTCATGATCGCAAAGCAAGCCTATCTGGATCGGTCTAAAGCCGCGACATAACGTTTTGTGTGCAGCGTTGTGCGCCTAAAGCTTTTGCACGCCATGCACTGTCAGCGTGCTGACCAGATCGGCATAGTCTTCGCGGGCTTTGGGGCCCGCGCCGGTATTCCACATATAATACCAGTTCAGCATCCCGAAGACCGACATCGTGGCACCGCGCAACTTGTCTTTGGCATCGTCGAAAGCTTCGGGAGACAACTCTTTGAGGATGTCGCGCACAAAATTCACCAAATCAAGCTGATAGCCCCGCAGGAGTTTCTGCTGCTCGTCTGTCAGCGCGCTCATGCCGCTGATCTGTACGCGGTGCTCGTCATCTGCGCCCTGATAAGCAAACAGGATTTCGCGCACCGCTGTGCGCAGCTTCTGCTCGGGGTTCAAACCGCTAAGATCCACGTTACAGATCCGATCTCTTAACTCGCGCAGGTATGTTTCAAGGATGTCATACAGGATGGCATCCTTGCTGTCGTAGTAGTGGTAGATGTTGGCCTTCGAGATACCGCATTCTTTGGCCAGCAATGTCATCGATGCGCGATCAAACCCCTGATCGGCAAACACTTTGGCCGCCATTTTCAGGATCTGCTCCCGCTTTTGGTCGTGGTCTTTGGCGATTGTTCGGGCCACGGTTTATTCCTTATCGCGATTGTCGACGACACGCTTCGCCTTGCCCTGAGAGCGTTCGACGTCGCCGGGGTCACCTACAACAATTTCCGTTGAAACGCCAACAACGTCCTTGATCCGCTTGGTCAGCATTCGCGCCGCCGCAGTTTTGGAGAGTTCATCGGTGGAATCGGTTGAGGATTCAACAAATACACGCATCGCATCCATGCGGCCCGACTTATACAATTCGATCTGATAATACGGGGCAAGACCCCCCGTCGCCATGACCTGTTCTTCGATCTGGCTGGGGAAGACGTTGACGCCACGCAGGATCATCATGTCGTCGCTGCGACCTGTTATCTTTGCCATCCGGCGCATGGAACGTGCAGTTCCCGGCAGCAGGCATGTCAGGTCGCGCGTGCGATAACGGATCATTGGCAGCCCTTCCTTGGTCAGGGTTGTGAACACCAATTCACCAGTTTCGCCATCGGGCAGGACCTCACCGGACACGGGGTCGATGATTTCCGGCAGGAAGTGATCCTCCCAGATCACCGGACCGTCTTTGGTTTCAACGCATTCATTGGCCACCCCAGGACCCATGATCTCGGACAGGCCATAGATATCGACCGCATGCATATCAAACGCGGCTTCGACCTCGGCCCGCATCGCATCAGTCCAGGGTTCAGCACCAAACACACCAACCTTCAAAGAGCTTTCTCGGGGGTCGAGACCGGCCTTGTGGAACTGCTCAAGGATATTGAGCATATAGGACGGCGTCACCATGATCCCGTCCGGTCTGAAATCGTTGATCAGGTTGACCTGCTTCTCGGTTTGCCCCCCGGACATGGGAACAACGGTCGCGCCAAGGCGTTCAATCCCATAATGGGCGCCCAACCCGCCGGTGAACAGCCCATAACCATAAGCATTGTGGACCATGTCGCCTTTGCGCAGTCCCGAAGCCCGCAGAGAGCGTGCGCCCAGATCCGCCCAGTTGTCGATGTCATTCTTGGTGTAACCCACCACGGTCGGTTTACCAGTCGTGCCCGAGGACGCGTGAAGACGAATGATCTCGCTGCGCGGAACTGCAAACAAGCCAAAAGGGTAATTGTCGCGCAGATCGTTTTTGTATGTGAACGGAAACTTCGAAAGGTCGGTCAGTTGCTGCAGATCGTCGGGATGCACACCGGCTTCGTCAAACCGCTGTTTGTACATCGCAACGTTTTCGTATGCGTGGCGTACGGACCACTTGAGCCGTTCAAGCTGTGTGGCGCGAATTTCGTCGATCGAGGCGATCTCGATCGGGTCAAGATCCGCTTTGTTTGGGGAAAGGTCTTCCATCGCGTCACTCCTCCAGTCGCGAAGCTATTCTTGAAAATTCTGACCGCCCACTGCGCGGGACATGCCGCGAAACTCGGCGATCAGAGTGTTGTCTTGGTTTGTGACGCGAACGTCATAGATACCGCTGCGTCCGGACACAGTGACCTCTGTCGCGGTGGCTGTCAGGCGGTCGCCTTTGCTTCCGGGAGCGAGGAAGCTGATCATTGTGTGTTGCGCGACGGTTGCCTTGTTTCGGCTATTGCAGGCAAAGGCAAAGGCGCTGTCGGCCAGAGCGTGGGTGACGCCCCCATGGCATGTGCCATGACCATTGCAGTGATGGCTGGCGACGGTCAGTGCCAGAACTGCGTGGCCTTCGTCAATCTCGACAAGCTCCATGCCGAACCATTTGCTTGCCTCGTCATTTGCCCACATTGCAGCGGCGGATTTTTCGGCGCGTTCCTTTGGTGTCATCGTCACCGCCCCTGAAAGTTTGGCGCGCGTTTTTCAAGGAAACTGGATACGCCTTCGGCATAATCCACGCTTTCCCCGCAGGTTTTCATCGCGTCCGCCTCAATCTCAAGCTGATCCGAAAGCGATGTGGTGGCCGCAGATTGAATGCATTGCTTTGTCAGGCCCAGCCCAAGTGTTGGGCCGTTCGCCAACTGCGCGGTAAGCGTGCGTGCCTCACTCATCAGTTGATCGTCGGGCAGTGTTTTCCAGATCAGTCCCCAATCCTCTGCCTGTTTGGCTGAAAGGGGTTGGGCGGTCAGAGCCAACCCCTTAGCGCGTGCTTCACCTAACAGGCGCGGCAAATGCCAACTGCCACCCGTATCCGGTATCAGGCCGACCTTGGAAAAGCTCTGAATGAATTTGGCACTTTCCCGAGCCACAACCATGTCACAGGCCAACGCAAGATTTGCACCTGCGCCTGCGGCGACTCCGTTTACGGCACAGATGACCGGGAACTCCAAGGACCGGATCAACCGGACCAGAGGCGCGTAAAACGTTCGTACCGTTTTGCTCAGATCCGGAGGGCCATCCATTTTGGATGGATCGCGATCGCCCAGGTCTTGACCTGCGCAGAACCCGCGCCCGGCACCGGTCAGCAGTATTGCGCGGGCCCCGTTGTCGCGTGCGGTCTTCAATGCGTCTTGCAGGGCCGCGTGCATGTCTTCATTGAACGCGTTCAACTTGTCTGGGCGGTTCAGGGTAATTTCAACCCAGTTCCCGTTGTTTTCTACAAGTATTGTATCGCTCATGACGTTCTCTTCCGGCCTCGTTCCAACTTAATCATTGCATTAACCGAACGGTTGGTCAATATATAAACCAGTACCGAATCTGGATCGATCAAAAGGGTTGTCGATGTTGCAGTCGTCGCTGGTAAGTGTTGAATTAAAGGGTGACGTGGCTTGGGTCACGGTCAACAACCCGCCAGTGAACGCGACCTCGACCGGTGTTCGACAGGGGCTGTCCGACGCGGTTGATGCGGTTCAGGGCGCGCGCGTGGCGGTGTTGTGTTGCGCTGGCAGGACCTTCATCGCTGGTGGTGACATGTCCGAGTTTGATGTGCCGCCGATTGAGCCGCATTTACCGGATGTTGTTCAGAAGATCGAAGACAGCAAAGTACCGTTTGTCGCCTGTATGCACGGCAACGTGCTGGGCGGCGGGTTTGAGATAGCGATGGCCTGTGCGTGGCGGATCGCAGCGCGGGATACCGGTTTTGGTTTGCCCGAGGTCAATGTGGGACTGATCCCCGGGGCAGGTGGCACGCAACGCTTGCCGCGTCTTGTGGGGATGCAAGCTGCAATTGACATGGCGTGTTCCGGCAAGATCATGAAAGCTGAAGCGCTGGCGGAAATCGGGGGCATTGATTTGATCGCCGACGACCTATTGGATGCAGTTTCGGGATTTGTTGCCGACTTGCCTGAACGTCCACTGCCTGTCAGTCAGCGCACTGTACCGGACTTTGCGCCCGATCTGTTTGAAACAAGCCGTCTGGCGTTGCGGAAACGCGCCAAAGGGCAGCCATCGCCGCTGGAAAACCTGAGCGCTCTCGGTTGGTCCGTTGAGCCATTCGCCGAGGGGCAACCGAAAGAACGCGCCCGCCACTTGGCTTTGCGCCAAAGCGCTGAAAGCAGGGCGCTACGTCACGCATTCTTTGCTGAACGCACCGTATCCAAGCCTGCTTTGATCAAGGGTTCTACAGCCCGTGACATCACTCGGATAGCTGTTGTCGGCGGTGGGCTGATGGGTGCAGGCATTGCGACGGCCGCGCTGAATGGCGGGCTGTCGGTCACTTTGATTGAGCAAAACGCTGAGGCTGCATCGGCCGCTCAGCAGCGGGTTGAATCTCTGCTGAACGGGGCCGTCAAACGGGGCAAGATTTCTGAAGCGCAGTTGCGTAATCGTCTGACAAGTTTTCAGGCTGCCGAGAGCTATGCCGTTGCTGCAGATGCCGAGTTGGCAATCGAGGCTGTATTTGAGGATTTGTCCGTCAAGCAATCGGTGTTTGCGGAGCTTGCCAGCCATATGCACCGGGATGCAATCCTGGCCACGAATACGTCCTACCTAGATCCGGTAGACATCTTTGAGGACGTAGAAAACAAGGCTCGCTGCATTGGCCTGCATTTCTTCAGCCCGGCCCATGTGATGAAGCTGCTTGAGATCGTACATACGCCTGATACGTCGCCCGAAGTTTTGGCCACAGGTTTCGCCTTGGGCGGAAAGCTGCGGAAAGTGTCGGTTCTTTCGGGTATCTGCGATGGATTCATAGGCAACCGCATGCTGGCGGCGTATCGGCGCGAGGCTGATTATCTTCTGGCCGATGGGGCGCTGCCTTATCAGGTGGATCAAGCGATGCGCGCGTTTGGGATGCCCATGGGACCTTATGAGCTGCAGGATCTGACCGGTCTTCAGATCGCCTGGGCCAACCGCAAGCGCAACGCCGAAACACGAAACCCTGATGAACGCTATGTCACCATCGCCGACCAATTGTGTGAGATGGGGCGGCTTGGCCAACGTACGGGCAAAGGATGGTACCGGTACGAAGATGGCAACCGTAAACCGGTCCGCGACCCGGAAGTTGAGGCGTTGATCGAAACCTACTCGGCCGAACAGGGCATAACCCGCCGAAGCTTTACAGAGCAGGACATTTCCTCGCGTATTTTAGCGGTTCTGGCCAACGAGGGCGCTTTAATCGTTCAGGAACGCATCGCGGAAAACGCGGAATCTGTCGATATGGTGCAAATCCATGGATATGGATTCCCGCGGTGGCGTGGCGGGCCAATGAACTACAGCAAGGAAATCGGCATCGCAATTTCGCGTGCAACGATGTTGACAGTTGCGAACGAAAACCCCGGCTCTTGGAGGATCGCGGACCATTCGGGGGATCTTTAATATGTTGATGGTTACAAAAGCGACCATTAACGCATTCTCGAGTCATGTTTCACAGGGAGGAGACAGAACCATGAAATTCACCAAGCTAAGCACATTATTGGCGTCGGCCGCGTTGGCCGTTTCGGGCACAGTGGCACTGGCTGCGGATTATACGCTGACCATTTCAAGCTGGGCGCCGCCGACCCATGGCATCAACGCCAAGATGTGGCCGAAATTCGTGGAGATGGTTGAAGAGGCGACAGACGGTAAGGTTACGGCAGAACTCAAGCTGGGCATTGCGCCGCCACCGGCGCAGATGGACTTGATCATGGATGGTGCAGCTGATGCGTCGATCATCTTCCATGGTTATCAACCCGGTCGTTTTGTCACCACCAAGATGATCGAACTGCCCGGATACGAGGGTTCGGCCGAGGACGCCTCGGTCGCTTATTGGCGCACATATGACAAGTTCCTCAAAGAGGCAGACGAACATCGCGGTGTGAAGGTGATCGCTCTGCACACGCATGGCCCTGCCCAGTTACATTCCAGCAGCCCTGTGACCACGCTGGATGAGGTGTCGGGCCTCAAGGTGCGTATCCCGGGTGGCGTTGGGGGGGACGTTGGCACGGCTCTGGGTGCGACCGGCATTCAGGTCCCTGCGCCGAAAGTCTATGAAACCCTGGCCTCGAAAGCTGCTGATGGGGTTGTGATGCCCTTTGAATCCCGCAAGGGCTTCAAGCTCACGGAAGTGGCACAGAATGTTTACGAAGTTCCAGGTGGTCTCTATCGCGGATCGTTTGCCTTCATCATGAACGAAGACACTTTTGCCGATCTGCCCGAAGATCTGCAGGCTGCTTTGGAAGAGAACGTCTTTGGTGAACCGCTGAGCCGCGAGATTGGCAAAATCTGGGACGAGATCGACGCCATCGGTCGCGAAGCAACCGAAACCACCGAGGGCAACGCGATCAACGCGGCATCTGCTGAAGATCTTGAGAAATTCAACACGATTGCCGTCGACGTGCGCGCCAAGGTCATTGACGAAGTCAACGACGCGGGCATCGACGCTCAAGCCGCTTATGACATGATCGTAAATGAAATGGCTTCGCAGTAATGCAGCCCGGCTGGCGGGCATGACCCGCCAGCCCTTTTCACCCGACGGGGACCAATCATGCACTCACTCGTGACCTTTGCGCGACGCATCAGTGTCGTTCCGACGCTGCTGGCCTGTGTGGCGCTGTTCATCCTGATGGTGATGACCTTTTTCGACGTTATCTTGCGTTCTGTCTTCAACGCGCCAATCGAGGCTGCGACTGAGCTGACACGTATTCTGATGGCGATCCTAGTCTTTTCGGTCCTGCCCATAATATCGGCCGGACGCGGACAGATCGCCGTGGACCTGACAGACGGGATTTTCGCACGTCTGCGGCTGAGCCGGGTGCGGGACGCGATTGTGTATCTGGTATCCGGCATCATGCTGATCTGGCCAATTCAGCGTGTCTGGGTGTTGGCAGAGCGGGCGCGGGACTACGGCGATGTCACCGAATACCTGTCGATTCCTGTCTTCTACGTGGGTTGGTTCATCGCTGCCTTCACCGCGATCACTGCTATCGCGATGATCATCACCGGGATTTTGCACATTTTTGCCCCCCAAGCCTTGTCGGAGCACTCCTGATGACTGCAGCTTTGATCGGTTTCGCCCTTGTCCTTGTTCTGGTGTTGCTGCGCCTGCCCATTGTCTTTGCGATGGGCCTCGTTGGGACGCTTGGCTTTGCATATGAACGCGGCGGCAGCATCCTGTCCGAACGTGGGTTGAAGGCTGCGATGTCCATGGTAGGCCGCCAGATCACTGATACGGCGCAGGATTACGGGCTGTCTGTTGTGCCGCTGTTCATCCTTATGGGCCTGTTCGTCAACAAGGGTGGCCTTGCGCGTGAACTTTATGCGGTATCGAATGCCTTCCTGGGCCATTTCCGCGGCGGCATCGCCATGGCCACGGTTGCAGCCTGTGGTGGGTTTTCTGCCATTTGTGGCTCGTCGCTGGCCACAGCGGCAACGATGTCGAAAGTCGCGATGCCGGAAATGCGCCGCTACGGTTACTCGGATGAGTTGTCGACGGCGTCGATTGCTGCGGGTGGAACACTGGGCATTCTGATCCCGCCATCGGTTATACTGGTGATCTATGGCCTTTTGACCGAAACCTCGATTGGCAAGCTTTTCGTTGCGGGAATAATTCCCGGCGTGTTGGGCATCCTGTTCTATCTGCTGGCGGTGCGTTGGACCGTTTGGCGCAGACCCGACGCCGGACCAGCAGGAGAGCGGCATGGCTGGGGTGAACGCCTTTCGGCTCTGCGCTCGGTCTGGGCCGTGTTACTGCTGTTCTTCCTTGTGATCGGCGGGTTGTACGGGGTGTTTGACTTCTATCCGCTGAACCTGACCTTCAGCCCGACCGAGGCAGCTGGCATGGGCGCAATGGGTGCCTTCCTGATTGCCCTGTCTCGGGGTGGGCTAACCCTTGGTTCCACCTTTGAGGTGTTGAAAGAGACCAGTTTCACCGCCGCGGCGCTGTTCTCGGTTCTGATCGGAGCTCAGATCTTTTCGAACTTCATCAACTTGGCCGGTCTGCCCGAAGCACTGATCGCTTTGGTGACGGCCTATGAGGTTGAGCCGTTTGTGGTGATCCTGATGATCCTCGGGATCTACATCATTCTGGGCTGTGTCTTTGAATCGCTGTCGATGCTGCTGCTGACAGTGCCGATCTTCTTCCCGCTGGTGACATCGCTGGGATATGATCCGATCTGGTTTGGCATCGTCGTCGTTGTCGTGACCGAGATCAGCCTGATCACTCCCCCAGTCGGTTTGAACGTGTTCATTCTGAAGGGAGTGGTGGGGGATGTCTCGACCGGGACCATCTTCAAGGGCGTCACGCCGTTTTGGGTTGCGGATATCTTCCGCCTGGCGCTGATCGTACTGGTGCCATGGCTGGTGCTGGTTTTGCCGGAACATATGGGGGCGATGGGTCACTGATGTTCTCGCTGACCGCACTTCCAACCGGTTTTCACGCAGACCCTTATCCGGCCTATGCTGCGCTGCGCGAAGACACGCCTATCTGCTTTCAAGCCGATGGGTCTGTCATCCTGTCGCGCTATGACGATCTGGATCTGGTGTATCGGGACACAAAACGTTTCATTTCGGACAAGAAGGCGGTTTTTGGGCCGAAATACGGGGTCGACAGCCCTTTATACGAACATCACACGACCAGTTTGGTGTTCAATGATCCGCCTTTGCACACCCGTGTGCGCAAAGTGATGGTCGGTGCGATGAACCCGCGGGCGCTGGCGCAGATGGAGCCCGGCCTGGTGCAGCTGGTCGACGGCTTGCTGGACCAGATGCAGACCAAGGGCTCTGTTGAGTTGATCGAGGATTTTGCGGGGGCCATCCCGATTGAGATCATCGGCAACTTACTGGGTATTCCCCGATCCGAGCGCGGCCCCCTGCGGGATTGGTCTCTGGCCATTTTGGGCGCTTTGGAGCCTCAGCTGACCCGGGAACAAGAAGACTGGGGCAATCGCGCGGTGTCTGACTTCAAGGCATTCCTGCGCCACATCATAGATGATCGTCGCGCTAATCCAGGTGACCCGTCAACGGACGTGCTGACACGATTGATGCAGGATGACACCGATGGCGGGTTGACCGAGGTCGAGCTGTACCAGAACTGCATTTTCATCCTGAACGCAGGGCACGAGACCACGACCAATCTGATCGGCAATGCGCTGGAGTTGCTGGACCGGCACCGTGACAAGCGTGCCGAGTTGCTGGCCGACCCAGAGCTTATAAACACCGCCGTGGACGAGTTTCTGAGAATGGAAAGCCCCAACCAATTCGGCAACCGTTTAACCGCCGAGGATATCGTCTTACACGGCCAAACCATTCCCGCCGGAACAGATATCCATCTTTGCATCGGAGCCGCCAACCGCGACCCGCGACAGTTTGCGCAGCCCGATGATGTGCTCCTGGACCGACGCCCCAATAAACACCACGCCTTTGCAGGTGGACCCCACACCTGCGTTGGCCTGACTTTGGCCCGTATGGAGGGCCGCGTGGCAGTCGGGCGGTTTCTGGCTCGCTTCCCGAATTATTGCATCACCGATGGTGCTGAACGCGGTGGCCGTATCCGGTTTCGGGGTTTCGCGCGATTGCCCGCGCAGGTTTGAAGAGTACGGTTTGTGGTGTTGTTGTGCAAAAATAACGACCGACCGTACGGTTAAAGATATGACCTCACACGTTCGAATAGATGATGTGAGGATCCAGACACTGATGAGGAGACGCTCATGACCATCCAACAGATATCCAGCTTTGTCGCCGGTGCATGGGTGCCGCCTGGTGCCGGGGCGCGCAATATTGCCAGCGCCGTAACGGGCGAGGTGATTGCAACTGCGGGCAACGCGGAACTGGACGTGCAAGGAATGCTGGACTATGCGCGCGACGTCGGTGGGCCGGCCCTGCGCAAGATGACCTTTCATGAGCGGGCCAAGATGCTCAAGGCGGTGTCGCTGCATCTGGGCCAGCACAAGCAGGCGCTCTATGATCTGTCTTTCAACACAGGCGCGACGCAGTCGGACCATATGATCGACATCGATGGCGGCATTGGCACGATGTTTGTCTTTGCCTCGAAGGGACGCCGGGAAATGCCGGACGGGCATGTCTATCTGGACGGTGATGTTGAGCAACTATCGCGCAACGGGACGTTTCTGGGCCAGCACATCTGCACCCCGTTGCACGGCGTGGCGGTTCACATAAATGCGTTTAACTTTCCGGTCTGGGGTATGTTGGAGAAACTGGCGCCAACTCTGTTGGCCGGTGTTCCGGCCATCGTTAAACCGGCGACGAATTCTTGCTACGTGACCGAGCTGTGTGTGCGGTTGATGTTGGACTCCGGTATTTTGCCCGCCGGGGCGCTTCAGTTGGTGTCGGGCGGTTTGGGCGACATGCTGGACCGTTTGACCCTGCAGGATGTGGTCAGCTTTACCGGCTCGGCAGATACGGCGTTGAAATTGCGATCCAACCCCGTGATCCTTGAAAACTCTGTGCGGTTTGTGGCGGAACAGGATAGCCTTAATTGCTCGATACTTGGTCCAGATGCCAAGCCGGGTACGCCTGAGTTCGACCTTTTCGTCAAAGAGGTCCAGCGCGAGATGACGGCGAAGGCTGGTCAGAAATGTACCGCAATCCGTCGGATCATCGCGCCAGAGGTGCAGGTGCAAGCCGTGATCGAGGCGTTGTCCGCGCGGCTGGCCAAAACCGTTATCGGCGACCCAAGGCTTGAAACCACCCGCATGGGCGCATTGGTCTCGAATGGTCAGAAACGTGACGTTCTGGAAAAGGCGACGATCATTGGCCAAGAGGCCGAGCGTGTCTTTGGCAACCCGGATGATTTTGCGGTCGATGGAGCAGATCCTGAAAAAGGGGCCTTCCTGCCGCCGATGCTTTACCATTGTGCCAACCCTGACGCGGCGCAGCGTGTACACGATACCGAAGCTTTTGGGCCGGTTAGCACGGTCATGGGCTATCGCGATCTCGACCATGCGATTGAACTGGCAAACCGGGGGCAAGGATCTTTGGTGGCGTCGGTCATCACGCATGATCCTGACGTGGCGCGTCAGGTCGCCATTGGGGCAGGGGCGTATCATGGGCGTTTGTACTTCAACAACCGTGACTCGATGAAAGAATCCACCGGTCACGGTTCACCTTTGCCTCATATGGTGCATGGCGGCCCCGGACGCGCTGGCGGCGGCGAAGAGATGGGCGGCGTGCGTGGTGTTAAACACTATATGCAACGGACCGCCATTCAGGGCTCACCTGATCTGTTGACCGCGATTGGAAACAGATGGGTGCCCGGCGCGACCGAGGTCAAAGGCCCCGCCCATCCGTTCACGCGCAGGTTTCATGACCTTGCGATTGGCGAGACCATCCACACGGAACCGCGCACCATAACAATGGAAGACATTGAACACTTCGCCACTTTCACAGGCGATACCTTCTATGCCCATATGGATCAGGCGGCGGCGGAGCGGAACCCGTTCTTTCCGGGTCGCGTCGCCCATGGCTATTTGTTGCTGTCATTTGCCGCTGGATTGTTTGTCGAACCAAATGAAGGGCCGGTGCTGGCCAATACCGGTCTGGATGGGTTGCGTTTTATGAAGCCGGTTGAAGCCGGTGACAGCATCAAAGTGCGCCTGACGGTCAAGGCCAAAACTAAGCGCAATGACGAATATGGCGAAGTTCGTTGGCACGTCACGCTGACTCAGCAAGATGACGAACAGGTCGCAGAATATGAGCTATTGACGATGGTTGCTTACTAGCCACTTGGATGCTTGCGATGGGCCGGATGGTAATTCCCTTCGGCCCGATTATACTTCGTGTATGAAAGACATCAGCCCTGATTGGTTCGAAACCTGTGTCAGTCAACTGACCAACACCGGCACACAGCGGGTGTGGTCAGTGCTGGTTACGATATTTGGAGATTTGGCGCCCAGCGGATCGGACCGGGTCAGTGGCAGCTTGATCACGGCGCTCACCAGTCTGGCCGGAATCAAGTCTGAGGCGACGCGTGTTGCACTACATCGGCTGCGGAAAGAAGGTTGGATCGAAAGTACGCGGGTGGGGCGCACCAGCGTGCACCGCTTGACGGATTTTGGTCGCAGCCAAAGTGCCGCCGCCGCGCCGCGTATCTATTCCCGTGAGACCGACAAGCCGGACATCTGGCATGTGCTGATCGCCAGCGGTTCTGAAAGTTCCCGCAAAGAACTGTCAGATCTGATGCTCATTGGTGACTATATCTCAGTCAATGCCTCTACGGCCATGGCACCGGGCCCGGCCCCTGATGGGCTGGAAGACCTGCTGGGGATTGAAAGCAGTGCCATATCAGTGCCCGATTGGATGCGAGATTTGTGTGGGCCTGAACCTCTGAAAGACGCTTACAGTCAGTTCTGGACCACTCTTCAGTTCGTCGAGCATCATTTGCCCACCAAGGGGATGGAAGACCCCCTGCAAACTGCCGTTCTGCGTGTTCTGATCGTTCATGGGTGGCGGCGGCTTATCCTACGCCATCCCCCTTTGCCACCTGCCTTTCTGCCAGAAGACTGGAAAGGTGCGGAGTGCCGACAGTCCGTGGTGCAGCTGTTAGACAGGTTGCCTCGCCCGAACCTTGCGTCGCTGGAAGCCGTTTTAGACGATTGATTCCGAGCGGGACGTGAGCGTCGCCCGGTCAGCTAAGTATTGTTTGGATCACCGCCTTAGGCGGCCCCGAATATCGCAACGATAAAGTTCTGACTTTATATGTTACAAAAATGGTGAACGTGGTCAAAGAAAGGTAACATAAAGCTTGCCTCGAATCGGTTACTTTAATAAAAACCGACCAGACGGTTAATGAATACTGACGCGAACAGGAGACCTCGGACATGGACGCATTCATTTGCGACGCGACGCGTACACCGATTGGGCGGTATGGCGGAGCGCTGTCTTCGGTTCGCACGGATGATCTTGCGGCTTTGCCACTGGCGGCGTTGAAAGAACGCAACCCTCAGGTCGATTGGGCCAGTGTCGACGATGTGATCTATGGTGATGCCAATCAGGCCGGAGAGAGCAACAGGAACGTTGCGCGAATGGCGGCCTTGTTGGCCGGGTTGCCAATCGACGTTCCGGGAACAACGGTAAACCGTCTTTGCGCCAGCGGTATGGATGCCGTTGGAATGGCAGCCCGTGGCATCAAGGCAGGCGATTACGATCTGGCCATTGCGGGGGGCGTGGAAAGCATGTCCCGCGCACCGTTTGTGATGCCCAAGGCAACTTCGGCGTTCACTCGCAACAACGCGGTGCACGACACCACGATCGGATGGCGTTTCGTGAACCCGAAGATGAAGCAGGACTACGGCGTGGATTCCATGCCGCAGACTGCCGACAACGTGGCTGAGGACTATGGCATCAGTCGTGAAGATCAGGATGCCTTTGCTGCACGCAGCCAGGCCCGGTGGGCGGCCGCTCATGCGGCGGGTGTTTTCGGCGATGAAATCACTCCGGTTTCGGTGCCACAGCGAAAAGGCGACCCGATCATTGTGGATACGGATGAACACCCGCGTCCGGGAACCACAGCAGAAAAGCTGTCGGGTCTCAAAGGGGTGAACGGACCGGAAAAGACCGTCACAGCGGGCAATGCTTCAGGTGTAAATGATGGCGCGGCAGCCATTCTGATGGCGAATGAGACGGCGGCGGTCAAGAATGGTCTGACCCCGATGGCCCGTGTGGTGGGCATGTCGGTTGCGGGTGTTGCGCCGCGTGTCATGGGCATCGGCCCGGTGCCCGCCAGCCGCAAGGTTCTGGCCCGAGCAGGGTTGAGCATCGAACAGATGGACGTGATCGAGTTGAATGAGGCGTTTGCCTCTCAGGGCCTTGCCACCCTGCGCGAGTTGGGCCTGCCGGACGATGCGTCCCACGTGAACCCCAATGGAGGGGCCATCGCTTTGGGCCACCCACTGGGCATGAGCGGCGCGCGTCTGGTGCTGACTGCAGCCTATCAATTGAAGCGAACCGGGGGTCGCTATGCGCTCTGCACCATGTGTGTGGGCGTCGGGCAGGGCGCGGCCCTCATTCTTGAACGCGTGTAACGGAGGAGACGGGACATGTATGCTCAGATGGTTAAATCCGAAGCATCAAACGAAGATCCGGAGAAACTGGCAGAGTTCCAGGCGCGGATTGATGCCGATATCAAGATCGAACCAAAAGATTGGATGCCTCAGGCTTATCGCAAGACCCTGATCCGTCAGATCGGTCAGCACGCGCATTCTGAAATCGTAGGTCAACTGCCCGAAGGCAACTGGATCACCCGCGCACCGACACTGGAGCGCAAGGCGATCCTGTTGGCCAAGGTGCAGGATGAGGCCGGGCATGGGCTCTACTTGTATTGCGCGGCTGAAACGCTGGGCGTTAGCCGAGATGAGTTGACCGAGATGCTGCTGGACGGGCGTATGAAATACTCGTCGATCTTCAACTACCCAACGCTGAACTGGGCCGATATTGGCGCGGTAGGCTGGCTGGTGGATGGGGCGGCTATCATGAACCAAGTTCCGCTGCAGCGGACATCTTTCGGACCATACTCGCGCGCGATGATCCGTATCTGCAAGGAAGAGAGCTTCCATCAGCGGCAAGGTTACGACGCGATCCGCAAAATGGCCGAAGGTACGCCCGAGCAGCGCAAGATGGCGCAGGATGCAATGAACCGCTTCTGGTATCCGTCGCTGATGATGTTTGGCCCGTCTGACAAGGACTCGGTTCATTCTGCCCAGTCGATGGCGTGGAAAATCAAGATCAATACGAATGACGAACTGCGCCAGAAATTCGTCGACCAGACCGTGCCGCAGGCCGAGTATCTGGGCCTGACCATTCCCGACCCAGACCTGAAATGGAACGAAGAACGCGGGCACTATGATTTCTCAGAACCTGACTGGTCGGAATTCTTCGACGTGATCAAGGGCAATGGCCCGTGCAACGTGGATCGTCTCGCTGCACGCAACAAGGCCTGGGATGACGGGAAATGGGTGCGGGACGGTCTTTTGGCGCACGCCCGCAAGAAGCAATCCGGCAATCTGGCAGCAGAGTGAACCCAAGGAGGAAACCCGATGAATAACGAATGGCCCCTGTGGGAAATCTTTATCCGCGGCCAACACGGTATGAGCCACCGACATGTTGGATCGCTGCACGCCCCGGACGCCAAAATGGCAATCAAGAACGCGCGCGATGTTTACACACGCCGCAACGAAGGTGTTTCGATTTGGGTTGTCGAGGCAAACAACATCTCGGCCTCATCGCCCAGTGATAAAGGCCCGCTGTACGAACCCAGCGAAAGCAAAGTGTACCGCCATCCAACTTTCTTCGATATCCCCGAAGAAGTGGGGGCGATGTAATGAGTGTTTCGGTTTCCAACGACGCTTTGCATCAATTCCTGCTGCGGATGGGGGACAATACGCTGATCCTTGGCCACCGGGTCAGCGAGTGGTGCGGGCACGCGCCGGTTCTGGAGGAAGACATCGCGCTGGCCAACACTGCGTTGGATCTGATCGGACAGACCCAGATGTGGCTTGGTCTTGCGGGCGAGATTGATGGTGGCAAAAGCGCTGACGATCTGGCCTTTCTGCGCGACGCTTGGGATTTCCGCAATGTACTGCTTGTCGAGGTTCCCAACGGCGATTTCGGTCGTACACTGATGCGTCAGTTTCTGTTTGACGCATGGCATTCGATTATGCTGGGGCGCTTGATGACATCCGCGGATGATCGTGTCGCTGCCATTGCCGCCAAAGCCAGCAAAGAGGTTGCCTATCACCTCGAACGCTCGGGCGGCACCGTAGTGGGGCTGGGCGACGGGACAGAGGAAAGCCATGCCCGTATGCAGGAAGCTCTCGATTATCTGTGGCCCTATGTCGGTGAGATGTTCGCAAGCGATGAAGTCGACGCCCAGATGGTCGCCGCAGGTATCGCACCCAATCCGACTGACTTGCGAGAAGAATATGACGCTTTGGTCGGAAGGATACTGACCCAGGCAACACTGAGCATTCCAGAAAGCCAGTTTGCCCATAAGGGCGGGCGTGACGGGCGCATGCATACCGAGCATCTGGGTCATCTGCTGACGCAGATGCAATGGCTGCAACGCGCCTATCCCGGAGCCAAGTGGTGAGAGCGGATGCAATCCTCGACTGATCAGATCTGGAGTTGGTTGGATGCTGTTCCCGATCCCGAGATACCGGTGATCTCGGTCGTGGATCTGGGAATCGTTCGCGGTGTGCGTTGGGACGCCGGAACGTTGGTTGTGACCGTCACACCAACGTACTCAGGCTGTCCGGCGACTTCCGTCATCAGCATGGATATCGAAACCGCGCTGCGAGACCATGGGATCAGCGAAGTGAGGATCGAAACCAGCATTTCGCCCGCCTGGACCACCGATTGGCTAAGTGAAAAAGGCCGCGCCAAGCTGGAAGACTATGGCATTGCGCCACCGCAACCGGCGGGCGGGCCAGAACGGTGTCCGCATTGCGGCAGCAAGGCTGTTGAAAAAGTCAGCCAGTTCGGCTCGACCCCATGCAAGGCCCACTGGCGCTGCACTGACTGCCTGGAACCTTTTGACTATTTCAAGTGCATCTGAGGAGGAGTACCGGATGGCACGTTTTCATGACCTGAAAGTCACCGACATCCACAAAACCATCCGCGATGCGGTTGTTGTGACGCTTGAGCCTGTGAATGGCGCAGCGGAACAGTTCGATTTCACCGCGGGTCAATACCTGACCTTCCGGCGTGATTTTGACGGCGAAGAACTGCGCCGCTCGTATTCGATCTGCGCGGGAAAGGATGACGGCGTTCTTCAAGTTGGCATTAAACGCGTCGAAGGTGGTGCTTTCTCAAGCTGGGCCAACGCAGAGTTGAGCGTTGGTGACGTTGTTCAAGCGATGCCGCCTATGGGCAGCTTTCACGTGCCAATCGAAGCGGGCGCGGAAAAACAATACCTCGGCTTTGCTGGCGGATCGGGGATTACACCCGTCCTTTCGATTCTGAAAACAACGCTGGCGCGTGAACCCAAGTCCCGCTTCACGCTGATCTACGCCAACAAGGGCATCAACTCAATCATGTTCCGAGAGGAGCTGGAGGACCTGAAAAACCTCTATATGGGTCGCCTGAACGTGATCCATATTCTTGAGACCGACGCGCAGGAGATTGATCTGTTCACCGGGCTTGTAACGCAGGAAAAATGCGGCGAGTTGTTTGAACACTGGATCGACATCAAAAACGTGGATACGGCCTTTATCTGTGGGCCTGAGCCGATGATGCTGGGGATTGCCGCCGCGCTGCGCGAGCATGGGCTTGAGGACAGCCAGATCAAGTTCGAGCTTTTTGCCAGCGCCCAACCTGGCCGGGCAAAGCGCACGGCAAACATGGCAGAGACGGGCACGCAGGCGAACCAGACCAGCGCTTCGATCACGCTTGACGGCTCTACCCAAACCGTGACCCTGCCCAAGGATCAATCCATTTTGGACGCAGCCTTGGAAAACGCCATGGACGCGCCATACGCGTGTAAGGCCGGGGTTTGTTCTACCTGCCGTTGCCGCGTGATCGAGGGGGAGGTCGAGATGCTCGCCAATCATGCGCTCGAAGACTACGAGGTCGAAAAGGGCTATGTGCTGAGCTGTCAGGCTTATCCGGTGACCGACCGTGTGGCCGTGGACTACGACCAGTAAAGGGAGAGGATCAATGACCGAAGCCATGACACTCGACAGCTACCTGGCCGCAGGCGGGGTACTAACCAACCCGACTAATGTGCCGCCACGCTACCGCGCCGAACTGATGAAGCTGATGGCTACCTTTGTGGACAGCGAATTGGCAGGCGCCGCGGGTTTTGCGGATATCATCAATCATGGGCCGGGCATCAAGGAACGGATCGCGGCAGCAAAAATAGTGCTTGAGAAAACCGATCATGCAGATCGCGTTCTTAAAATAATGGGCGAGTTTGGCGCAGATACCGAACGATACGCCACGCACCATCCATGGACCGCGCGACTGGATCGCGATGACGATATCGGCGCAACGCGCAGCGCGCATGACATGCGGCTTGCTGTGTTCAACTATCCGATCTCGGGCTGGACCGACGCTGTGATCATGAACCTTTTGATGAGCCGCGCTGTGGCCGAGCAGCTGGACGAATTTTCGACTGTTTCTTATCAGCCTCTCGCAGAAGTCTTTCGTCAAATCGCCCCTGTCGAAGCGCATCACGGCACCCTGGCGCTAGAAGGTGCCATGAAGCTGGCAGAAGGCGGAGAGGCCAGGCAGATGCAAAGCGCTGTGGATTATTGGTGGCCGCGTGTTGCACTGTCTTTCGGTGGCGATGATCCGAAACGGTTCGCGTTTCTGACATCGATCGGTTTGCGCCACACCCAAAACAGTGCCCTACGCGAGCGCTGGATCAAATCCGCAAGCGCGGTCGTTGAACAACTGGGTCTGTCCACCCCAGCGTAAGACTTGACGAACCTGAATTCGGCCCCTGTTTCAAACGGGGGCTTTTTTTCTTGATATTCATAGCTTTTTTATTTTTTCGAAGTTTCTCAACGGTTTTTGTAACCTTAGGCCGGGCATTTTCGCATAAACCTTTGGCCTAAGCCGGTTGAATTCTGCCAAAAGTCCAATTTTGTTGTTCCTGCAAGCCGCACAGATCAGGGCAACCGCAGTCTCGCGGTGGCTGATATCCATGAAAGGAATGCAAATGAACAAATTTGGTAAACTGGCAGTGTTGGCGGCTTGTGTAACTCCTGGCTTGGCGATGGCGCAGATCAATATAGGCCATGTGCTTGGGTCCTCAGAAGCTGACATTCGTTCGGCGTTGGAGGCCCAAGGATATACCATTTCCGAGGTGGAAACCGAACAGGACGAGATCGAGATCTATGCCTTCCTTAACGGCAAGAACTACGAGATCGAAGTTTCTCCCGAAACCGGTGCGGTTATTGCAATCGAACTAGACGACGAGGACGACAGCTGACATGAAGGGGCGTGTCCGGCTTTGGACGCGCCCCGCATAATCCGAAAGCCAAACTATGACACGTGCCACACTCTTATGGTCCTTATTCGCGGTGCAAGCTCTTTGCAGCGTTTATTTTCTTTTGGATATCGTGTTGGATTTCTGGCCCAATTCCTCGTTCTTTCTGGCGGAAAGTGATCTTGTTGAACTTTTGGTCACGGTTGCACTGATTGGTGGTTTGGCCTTCACTACTATCGAGCTGCGCAGCATGCTGAACCGTCAGTCCAAGCTTGAGGATCAAATGAAAGTCGCCTCGGGCGCGTTCGGTGAGGTGCTTGAGGCGCGGTTTCAGTCATGGTCATTGACGCAGGCAGAGCGGGATGTCGGTATTCTGGCAATCAAGGGATTTGCGATTGCGGAAATCGCCGAAATCCGGGACACGAAACAAGGTACGATCAAGGCACAATGTGCTTCAATTTACCGAAAGGCCGGAGTATCAGGCCGCCTTCAACTTTTGAGCCTTTTTGTTGATGACTTGCTTGCCGACAACCTGATCGCGACTCCAACTCACCAAGCGCGCGAGAAGGATGTAAGCTGACGCCCATGGCGTGGAAATGTTTGTGTCGCTGGCGGTCGCGCATGTCGCAAACTTGCTAGCATGCTCTTCGATGATGCGAGAAAAAACACTATGACTCGGTATTGTATTCCTAATCGACTGGATCGCCGTGCGACCGGGTGTGATCTGGTTACGCCGCGCCAGTAATCGCCCTGTGGGGCGTACTGACGGCATGATTTCAGAAGACAACGGAATACCAAATGACAACCGCGTTACGCCTGGCCATCGATATTGGTGGCACTTTTACTGACACAGTTCTGGTCTCTGGGGATGAGACGATACTTGCGTCAACGAAAACCCTGACCACGCATCAAAATCCCGCCGAAGGCGCCATGGAAGGCGCTGAACGCGTCATGGCGCAGTCGGGTCGGTCACTGATGGAGGTCACCGGGTTTATCCACGGAACCACACTTGCGACAAACGCGCTGATTGAACGGCGTGGGGCGGTTGTGGCCACGATTTGCACCGAAGGGTTCCGAGATATCCTCGATATCGGGTACGAGCGACGCTATTCCCAGTACGACATCAATTTGGAGAAACCTGATCTTCTGGTCCCGCGGGAACGGTCTTTTGTGATCCGCGAACGTATGTCGGCTGAAGGAGAGGTCCTGGTCGCTTTGGATGAGACACAAGTAGAACGCTTGCTGGCTGAACTTGACGCCAGCGGGGCAGAGGCGGTGGCGATCTGCCTTATACACTCTTACGCCAACCCCACGCATGAAAAACGCTTGCGCGATATTCTGGCCGAGCATCGTCCTGATCTTACAATCTCGATTTCGTCCGACGTCAGCCCCGAAGCGCGAGAATTCGACAGGCTCTGCACCACAGTCGCGAACGCGTATATTCAGCCGCTGATGGAGTCATACCTGAGCCGGTTTATTAAGCAGTTTGCAGCTCAGGGTGTGAATTGCCCAATCCTGATGATGACTGCGGGCGGAGGGATGTGCACAGTGGAAACCGCGGCACGCTTCCCCATCCGGCTGGTTGAATCCGGGCCGGCGGGTGGAGCCATTCTGGCTGCTAGGATTGCGGCGCGGTCCGGGTTGGACCAAGTGTTGTCGTTTGACGTAGGCGGTACCACAGCCAAGCTTTGTCTGATCGACAAGGCGCGCCCTCAGACCTCCAGATCCTTTGAAATCGCGCGCGCCGCGCGGTTCATCAAAGGTTCGGGCATGCCTGTGCGTATTCCGGTGATCGAGATGATTGAAATCGGTGCGGGCGGCGGTTCGATTGCAGGCGTCGATCGGCTGGGGCGCCTGACCGTTGGCCCGAAGTCGGCCGGATCGGAACCCGGGCCGGTTGCCTTCATGCGCGGTGGCACAGAACCGACAGTCACCGACAGCGACATCACACTCGGCTACATTGTCCCGGACACATTTGCCGAGGGGCATATCAAGCTCGACCCCAAGGGCTCAAAGGCGGCTCTGAAACGCGTGATTGGTGAGAGGTTGAACCTGGATGCGATTGGGTCCGCAGATGGGGTCAGTCGGATCGTGGATGAGAGCATGGCCAGCGCGGGGCGAATGCATGCCGTAGAAAGTGGCAAAGATCTGGGTCCGCGCACGATGATTGCCTTTGGTGGCAATGGGCCGCTGCACGCCAGCAGGGTTGCGCGCTCTGCCGGTGTGTCGCGTATCGTGATCCCACGCAATCCGGGGGTCGGATCCGCAGTTGGTTTCCTGTTTGCGTCTGTGTCGTTTGAGATCGTCCGCTCTCGCTATTCTTTGCTGGACAGCATGGATATGGACGATGTGAATGCTCTGTTCGACATAATGATTGCCGAGGCAAAAGAGGTTGTCGCCCAAGGCGCAGGTGATGCGCCGACCGAAGTCCTACGCACTGCCTTTATGCGTTACAACGGACAAGGGCACGAGATCGAAATCTCATTACCGGATCGCGCGCTGTCGCCCGAGGATATCGCGCCTTTGACCGCCGCGTTTGAGGAAGAATACCGCAAGCAATTCTCGCGCCCCGTCCCGGGTATGCAGATCGAGATTCTCAATTGGGCTGTTCGTGTCGCCACCCCGGAACGTTCCGTTCCACCAGTTCCGGAAACGCCTGAACCTTCTGTGTTTAAAGTCTCTGAAACGCGACCCGTCACGTGCGACGTAGATGGAACTGCGAAGGACGCGGCTTTTGTCGCCCGCGCTGATTTGAAACCCGGTGACCGCGTTCGGGGACCAGCGCTGATTCATGAACCGCAAACGACGACGCTGGTCTCTGCCGATTTCTCGGCCCATTTGGACGCCATTGGTAATCTTGTCTTGATTCAGGATCAGAAAGGAGGCGCAAAATGAGTGCTGAGCTTTCCCCAAAACTCTCTCCTGCCCGCTTGCAAGTGATGTGGAACCGCCTGCTTGCGGTGGTCGAGGAACAGGGTCAGACTCTGATCCGTGCCGCCTTCTCGCCCATTGTACGCGAATGTGGCGACATTTCCGCCGGTATCTTTGACGTCAATGGCCGTATGCTGGCGCAGGCCGTGACCGGTACGCCTGGCCATATCAACACTATGGCCGAAGCCGTTCTTCACCTGCGCGAGCGATTTTCGGTGCAGGACATGAAACCCGGCGACATCTATATGACCAATGACCCCTGGCTGGCTTCGGGGCACCTGAACGACTTCCTGCTGATGATGCCAGCGTTCAAGGATGGCAAGGTTGTTGGTTTTACCTCCTGCACCTCGCATCTGGTGGATCTGGGCGGTTTGGGTATGGGCCCCGAGGGGTCGGACATCTATGACGAGGGCCTGTTGATCCCGCCCTGCAAACTGGTGGAAGAAGGCACGCCCAACGCGCTGTTGATGGACATCATCCGTGCCAACTCGCGCGAACCCATTGCCAACGAGGGCGACATTTATGCCCTGATCGCTTGTTGTGAGGCCGGGGTGAACCGGTTGGTTGCAATGATGGACGAGTTCGGGATCGACGATCTGGACACTTTGGGCTGCTATGTCATCGACACTTCGCGTAAAGGCGCGCTGGAGGCCATCGCCGAGGTGCCCGAAGGCGTCTATAAGAACGTTCTGCGGATGGATGGGTACGAGAATGAGTTGGAGTTGCACGCCACGCTGACCGTTACCAAGGACGGGATGCACGTGGATTTCACCGGCACATCGGGCTGTTCGAAAAAAGGTATCAACGTTCCTTTGAACTATGCAACGGCTTACACGGTGTTTGCCTTGCGCTGCATCGTTGGCCCGGACATTCCGAACAATGCTGGCTCGCTGGAGCCGTTCACAGTCGATGGACCAAAGGGCTGCATCCTGAATGCGCAACGCCCGGTGCCGGTTGCGATGCGCCATACGCTGGGACAGGTGACACCGGATTTGGTCCTGGGGTGCTTGCACCAGGCACTGCCGGATCAGGTTCCCGCCGAGGGTGCATCGTGCATGTTCGATCTGCCCATGCGTCATGCGCCCGAAGTGGCGGCCAATGGAGGGCGGGAATTTGCGATCGAACCAGTCCACAATGGTGGCACCGGCGCGCGACCCCACGCAGACGGATTGTCTGCAACTGCATATCCTTCTGGTGTGTTCGGTTCGCAAGTCGAGATCACTGAAAGCGTCGCACCAGTCGTGATGTGGCGGCGGGAACTGCTGCCGGATTCAGGTGGAGCGGGTAAATATCGCGGAGGTCTCGGACAAAGGATTGAGATGACCTCGTCCAATAACGCGCCTTTCATCGTTTTCCTCTCGGTCGAGCGTCTGAAGTTCCCAGCCTTGGGCCGAATGGGCGGCCAGCCCGGTGCCCCGGGGCGCATCCGGTTCCGCGATGGCAACGACGATATACCCGGCAAAGGAGAACTGCGGGTGGAGGGCGATGATTACCTGATCTTCGACACGCCGGGCGGTGGAGGCTTTGGCGATCCGTCAGAACGGGATCCAAAGGCCTTGGCGCTGGATCTCAAACGCGGCCTTGTGACCGAAGCAGGCGCGAAAGCCTATGGAGACACGTCATCATGATCCGCGCAGTCGAGCATGTCCGCCAGATGGCAGCTTACGCGCTGGCGGATTTGGGTGGGCCCGAGACCGTGTCTCTGGCCCAAAACGAAAGTGCCTTTCCCGCCAGTCCCGCGGCTGTTGCGGCAGGGCAGGCGGCGTTGGATCAAATGCCACTTTACCCCGACCCAGACTGGCCAGAGCTGCGCAGTGCAATTTCTGAAACCCATGGTGTTGAGGCCGGGAACATCCTGTGCGGCGCGGGATCGATGGAGTTGATCGGATGCCTGATCCGGGCATTCGCCGGGCCGGGCGATCGGGTGCTGGGCACGGATTATGGCTATGCTTACGTTGCTTCTGCAACGGCGCAAGTGCAGGCCGATTACGTGAAAGCGCGCGAGGTGGATTTGACCGTTTCGGTTGATGACATATTGGCCGCTGTCACGCCTCAAACGCGGATTGCTTTTGTCTGTAACCCGGGCAACCCCACCGGGACTCTGATCCCGAATGCCGAAATTCTGCGCCTGCGCAACGCGTTGCCGGCGGACGTGTTGTTGGTGGTCGACCAGGCCTATGCCGAGTTCGCCGATCAGGATCAAAACCCGGACGAAGTCTTCGCGCTGGTAGATCGCGGCGACACTGTGGTCATGCGAACCTTTTCCAAGGCCTACGGATTGGCGGGCGCGCGCGTGGGTTGGGGTCTGTTCCCCGACTCTATCGCCGGTGAGGTGCGGAAGCTGTTGAACCCGAACAATGTCTCGATCCCTTCGCAGGCCATGGCGACCGCAGCGATGCGGGATCAGGATCATATGCTGGATACGGTTTCCAAAACCGCTGCCATTCGGGATCAGTTTGCCAATGGGTGCTGCGCTCTGGGGCTGGCGGTTGCGCTGAGCCATACGAATTTCGTGTTGATCCGTTTTGCCGACGTGGAGATGGCGCAAAAGGCAGATGCTGCCCTGCGTGCCCAAGGGTTACTGATGCGCGGCATGGGGGGCTATGGTCTGGGCGATTGTCTGCGCGCCACCATTTGTGAAGAACCCGTAATGGATCGGTGCCTGACCGTTTTGAAAGAGGTGACGTCATGACCCATGAGACCCGAACACGGGCCAAGATCGGTGTGCTGGTGCCGTTCACCAACACCAACCTTGAGGCAGACATGATGCTGATGCGTTGCCCGGACACGACCGTGCATTTCCAGCGCATGGGCGGGTATGATGTGGATGAAATTCCGGGCTCGGATCAAATGGCGGGTCTTGGGGCTTCGGACATCAGCCATGATCTGAAGATGATAGCAGGTGTGCGGCCTGATGTGGTGCTCTATGGCTGCACGTCTGCCACTCTGACACACGGCCCGTCATTTGATGAGCAATTGGCACAGGACATTAAGGCAGGGTCAGGCGCACTGTCTTTTACCGCCGCCGGATCATTGATCCATGCAATCAAGGCTTTGGGCGTAACCAAAGTGGGGTTCTCGTCACCCTATCTGGGCGAGATTAACTCGCAGGCAGTTGATTTTCTGGCGAAAAACCAGATCACAACAGTCAAATGCGCTGATATTGGTCGTGAGCTTGGGAATTACGGACAGGGTGAACTAACCCCCGACGAGGTGTTCAATCTGGCCTGTCAGGCTGACCACACCGAAGCCGAAGCCATCGTGCTCAGCTGTACCGACATGCGCGCGGTCGAGGCCGTTGACCGGATCGAAGCCACGCTGGGCAAACCCGTGGTGACGTCCAATCAGGCCATGATGTTTGCGCTGATGCGGGCTTTGGGCTTGCCCCGACAAAGAAAACTGCCGGGGCGCTTGTTCGACCTGTTGTAAACAAAGGCCGGGCTGATAACCCGGCCTTTTCTTTAGGGCTCGTCGGAACCGATTTCTTCTTTGCGCTTGGCAATATAAGCGTCCAACTCCTCACGGATCGCGGGGTCCATTACCGGTTCTTCGTATTCGCGCAAAGCCTGCTGCCAGATTTCCGTCGCCCGGTTCAGCGCGGTCTTGGACCCCGCAGCTTCCCACGCGCCATGGTTTTGCCAGTCGGACAGCATGGGAGCATAAAATGCAGTTTCATAGCGTTCCATCGTGTGTTCAGAGCCAAAGAAATGGCCACCAGTGGGCACATCTTTGATCGCGTCCAGCGCGAGTTCGCCTTCGTCAAATTTCAGAGGCTTCAGATACTCCATCATGTTTTGCAGGATTTCCACATCCATGACGAGCTTCTCATAAGATGCCGTCAGCCCACCTTCGAGCCAACCGGCTGCGTGATAGACCAGATTGGCCCCACCTAACACCGCGCCCCAGGTGGCCATCATCGTCTCATAGACCGCCTGCAAATCGACCACGTTCGAGGCGTTGGCGTTCGAAGTTCGATAGGGAATGCCATAACGGCGGGTCAGCTGACCGCTGATCATATTGGCCTTGGTGTTTTCTGGTGTTCCAAAGGCAGGCGCACCCGAGCGCATGTCGACGTTCGACGTGAACGCACCATACATCACCGGGGTTCCCGGATTGACCAGTTGGGTTAGCGTCACCCCGAACAGGGCCTCGGCATTCTGCTGGGCCAAAGCGGCGGGAAGGGTGACGGGGGTCATCGCGCCCATCAAAGTGAAGGGTGTGATCGTCACCGGCTGGCCGTGCTCGGCCATTGCGATCAGGCCGTCGCCCATCGCGTCGTCAAACAGGCGGGGCGAGTTCACGGAAATGATGGTGATCAGTCCCGGGTCGGCGCGCATCTGATCCAACGAGATACCCCGAGCGATGGCCATCATGTTGATGCCATCTATCGCCCGCCCTCGGCCAATCGCTGTGGCGTGAAAACTGAGGTCGCAATAGCTGAGGTTTGCGTTGTAGGTGTCCAGATGTCGATTATTGGCCGGCATTTCCTGCGGAGCCGTAACTTGATTGCCGATCAGGTGTATTGCGTTGAAGTGATGGGCCAACTTGATGAAGTTGCAATAGTCTTCATAGTTGCCCGGACGTCGCCCGTTGATGCAATCGTGAACGTTCGGCGGACCGGCGACGAGGCCAAAATTGACGTTGTTCCCACCCAAAGTGATCCGCTTGTCCGGGTTGCGCCCGGTTAGGGTAAAAGTCTTCGGGACGGTTTTCAGCGCCTCGTTAACGATGCTTTCGTCAATCCGAATGGTTTTGGTGTCTCGGTCTACCAACGCTCCGGCCTGTTCAAAAAGGGCCAAGACGTTTTCACCCATGACACGAATGCCTGCTTCAGAGAGGATACGCATCGAAGTGGCGTGCAGCTGATCCAGTTGATCTTCGCTCAGCAATTCCATCTTGGGCGAGGTGTTGACTACAGCCTGCCAGGGCAGCTGCTGAATTGCCGCGCTGCTGCGATCACTTTTGCCGCGTCGACCGCCTCCCCGCGCGCTGCGTCTTTCTCGTGCCATGTCAGGATCCTCGTTCGGGGTGACGGGCAGCCAGCAGGGCCTTCGAAGCAACGGGATTGTCGGCATGCAAAACGGAAATGGGAGATTTCACAGTGCAGTCTCTTTCTTCAATTCCTAGACCACTTGACGGGCTTTCGGTTCGGCGATGCTAAATCTCGAAACCGCAAAGGCGAAGTTCAACAAATCAACATCCAAACGTCGTGCGCATTCCACCATCAACAGCATACAAAAGCCTCGACTATGTTTTCGGTGCATCATAGAGCAGCTCGGCAAGGTGCGAGAACTTGGACCCCGGCTGGCACAGCCCCCACACGGCATCGCGGATGGTCGATGCGCGGGCGCTGCCCAGCGAGGGGGCAGCAAATTCCATGAACTTTTCGTCCACTTCAGCATCCTCCATGGGCGACTCAGGCCCCCCTCGGGCGTGAACATCGCCCGATTCAAGAATCCGCCCGTCTTTTAGTGTGATGGATACATCTGCCATTCGGTTTTTCGGGAAACGGTTGGAGTGTCGTTCGGTTTCACAAACGGAAATACGATCCACAATCGACGCGACGAGAGGGTCCGACAACCCGGCCCCGGTGATGTGTTCGACGCCTATCCGCCCATAGGCGGCAATGGTGGCGACGGCAAAAGGCAGAGAATACTGCGCTTTTGATGTGTCGTCTGGCATCCCCTGAAACAAGCAGGCGCTTTCATGGAAGGTATTGACCCGGATCGACGCAATATCATTGTGCGACAGACTATGATCCCGCATCAAGGCGCGGGTGGCGTCGATGGGGGCGTGCGCCCATCGGCAGATCGGATAGGGCTTCACATATTGATGCTCCATCTGCCAGAACTGGCCCAGATCCGTCCAATATGGCTCGACATCGTCCGCTTCGATGGTGATGGCGGGTGCGCCGGTAAAGCCTTTTTCGGCTAATACCGCCGAAGAGATCCCGACCAATGCCCCCCAGCCAGAACCGTCATGCAACATAGTAGGATTGGCGATTTCGCGCATCATCTGGCTGCGGGGGCCGTGATATTCTGCGATCCCCATGGCTTGCCGCATCTGGTCCTCACTCAGCCCACGCAAACGTGCAGCGACGGCCACAACGCCCAAGGCGTTCCACGCGCCCGAGGTATGGTAGTCGCTGACGGTGTTGTGCAGCGAAACCCCGGCCCGTCCGGCGATCTCATAGCCGACGGTAATAGCTGCCAGCGCCTCGGGTCCCGTAAAATCTCCTATCGTTTCCGCCACTGCGGCCAGTGCGGGAATGACCACGACACCAATATGGCCCTTTGTTGGGTTGTACCCGTCATGGCCGTCCAAATTGTCTGTCTGAGTTGCAGCGGCATAAGCCGCACCTGCAGCGCTGACCCGACGACCATCAAACATCATGCGCGCGCTGTACGCCGTGTCATCCGCACCGTACAATGCCATCGCAGTTTCGCGCGCAATTACTCCGGCTGACATGGGCCCGGAACCGATTGTGATACCCAATGTGTCCAGCGTCATCCGGGCCGCGGCCCTTAGTGTGCTATCCGGTATATCCTCGGCGCGTGTTTCAAGGGTAAAGTGAGCAATTTTCTGAAATCGGTCCGCCACGGTTCGCCTGCTTGCAATTGAAGTCTGTTACCGGTCTTAGTGGGAATGGTAGGCGCAATTCACTTGTGCGGCACGAAAACAATCTTTGGGCAATGGTACAGGAATTTTTGTGGGTCCAAAGTCAAACATGTCGCTTACGTAACAGTCTTTGTGTCGCAAAAGAACAAGAGGCCGGGTCAGTTACGCCATACTCGACAGGTGGATCGCCCGGGACATTTGCATATGATGAATCTACCGCACCTGTCGTTTCTGCGTTCTTTCGAGGCCGCTGCCCGCCATCTTAGTTTTACAAGTGCTGCGGAAGAGTTGAACTGCACGCAATCAGCCGTCAGCAATCATGTCCGGTCGCTTGAAGAATTTCTGAAGCGCCCGCTCTTTGTGCGCCACCCCCGGTCTCTGTCCCTTACGGATGTTGGCAAAGCGTACTTGCCCTCAGTGCGCCACGCGTTGCAGGAAATTGACGTTGCCACCCAGTCGCTTGTGCTGCGGCCCCATACCAAAACCGTGGTCGTCTCGTGCCCTGTTAGCCTGGCGGGAAATTGGCTGCCCAACGTCATTCAGGGATTTTCAGAAAGCCATCCGGATATTTCCGTGACTGTACACGGTACCATCTGGACGGATGTGGACCCAAATGTTTCGGATATCTCGATTACGATCAATCACATAGATGACGCGTCTGAAGGTCTGGAACGATTATGGGTGGAAAAGCTGACGGTGGTCTGCTCTCCGGGCTATACCGTGGGCAATCAACCATTGAACGATCCCCAACAATTACACGATGCGCAACTGATCCACATTCTGGGTCGCTCGGCATATTGGGACAAGGTGGCCGCTGAGTTCGGGCTTGAAAATCTTGGCCAGAATGAAGGTCCAAGAACCAACGTCTCGAACCTAGCGCTTGAGCTTGCATCAAAATCCTTGGGGTGTGTAGCGATCCCGAAGTCGTTGGCGCAACCTTATGTAGAGCGGGGGCTTCTGATTGAGCCCTTTGATCTGAATCTGGAAAGCCCTTGGGCTTATTATGTCAATCTCCGAGAGGTCAATGCCACGCCTGCGGTTCGACTGTTCCAGAACTGGTTATTGAAAGTGGCAACCGAAACAGAGAGCCCGATGGATTGATTGGCTCACTCTTGGGCCTGTGTTGTCTTTGCCGCCTGCACGTTTCCATGCCAGCCGGGGCTTATGGTTGGCGCAGAAAATTCGACCACAATGGGCCCGTTTTTTTTGCATGTCTTGAGGGGACAACCGTCTTAGGGTCTGTGCGATACCCTGCGCAGTCAACACAAAGCACCATCTGTAATGAGCCAGATATCCGAAGACCGGCCAGATCAAATCCGCATCCGTTTGCGCAGGAAAGATCATTTTTCAGGAAATATTCTTACTCCGTCGGGCTACGTCTCCTGCGTGCGGGTTTCGATGTGCCGACACAACTCAACAGTCGAGGTTGCCAAATTCCTCGCCGCCAGGAAAGAATTCGCCGCCTGAGCCGCGCCGCATCCAGGGAAACCCTTTCATGAAAACCCACGCACAAGCTGTAATCATTGGTGGTGGTCTTGCCGGCACCTCGATTCTGTACCACCTCGCCAAGCTTGGTTGGACCGATGTCATCCTGCTGGAACGGGACGAATTGACCAGTGGTTCAACCTGGCATGCGGCGGCCAACATTCACGGTCTGCACGACAACAACAACATCACCCGTATCCAGCATTACACGATGAACCTGTACAAAGAGCTGGAAAAGGAAACCGGTCAAAGTTGCGGTGTGTTCCAGCCCGGGTCACTATATCTGGCCCAAACTGAAGAACGCGAGCAGCAGTTGCGCCTTCAAGAGGCGAAAGCGCGGTTTTACGGTTTGAACTTCCACGAAGTCAGCCGTGAAAAAGCAAAAGAGCTGCATCCGCTGGCGCAGTTCGATGACATCCGCTGCATCATGTATGAACCCGATGGCGGCAACGTGGATCCTTCTGGTGTACCCCATGCCTATGCCGCCGGAGCGCGTGCCATGGGGGCTACCATTGAACGGTTTTGCCCTGTGACGGGGACCGAACAACAAGCGGACGGCAGCTGGATCGTGCACACGCCCAAAGGCGACATTCACACGCAATGGGTGGTCAACGCGGCGGGCCTTTGGGGTCGTGAAGTGGCAGCACTGGCGGGGTTAACCCTGCCGCTACAACCCACCGAGCACCAGTATTTCGTGACCGAAGCCATTGATGAGGTTGCCAATCTGGGCCGCCGTTTGCCTTCGATCGCGGACCGGGATGGCGAATATTACTTCCGACAGGAGGGCAACGGGCTGCTGATTGGTGCTTATGAAAGAGACATGAAGTTCTGGGCCGAAGACGGCACGCCTCTGGACTTTGCGCATGACCTGTTTCCCGACGATCTGGACCGGATCATGGAAAACGTCATCCGCGCGACAGAGCGTGTGCCGGTCGCAGCAACCGCCGGTGTAAAACGAGTCATCAACGGGCCGATGATCTGGTCGCCTGACTCGAACATGTTGTGGGGGCCGGTGCCCGAGCTGAAGAACTATTTCCTGATTGGCGGTCTGATCCCCGGTTTTTCGCAGTCCGGCGGTTTGGGCCTTTTGGCGGCGCAATGGATGATCGAGGGCGAGCCGCAATATGACATGTTTGCTTGGGATTTAGCCCGTTTTGGCGACTGGGCCGATAAGAAGTTCACCAAAGCGCGCGTGCAGGATTCCTACATCCATCGCTTCAAGATTCACTTTCCCAACGAAGAGCGCAGCGCCGGCCGTCCGGCCCGCGTGCGCCCCGCATACGAGATGCAGAAGCAGATGGGTTGCGTCTTTGGTCTGAACTGCGGCTGGGAACACCCGCTATGGTTTGCCGACGAACCCGACACTGAAGAGACTATCGGCTTTACCCGCCAAAACTGGTTCGATCCGGTTGGGCGCGAGGTAAAGATGCTGCGCAACAGCGTGGGTATCATCGATATCTCGAACTTTGCAAATTACGTGATCAAGGGGCCAGGTGCTTATGACTGGCTGGACCGTCTGGTGGCCAACCGTGTGCCAACCGAAGTTGGGCGCAGTTGCCTGACGCCTCTGATCTCGGTTCGCGGTGGCGTGGCAGGTGATTTTACCATCACCAAGCTAGCTGAAGACGAATACATGATGATCGGGTCAGGAATGGCCGAACGTTACCATCAACGCTTCTTTCAAATGGTCGAAATGCCCGAGGGAACTACACTGGAGGTCGCGACTGATCGTATCGCCGGGTTCAACATAGCAGGCCCGAAATCACGCGAGACACTGGCGCGTCTGACCAATGCGGACTTGTCCAATGAAGCATTCCGTTTCATGCGATCCCAGAAAATCACGGTTGCAGGAATAGATTGCCTGGCCATCCGTGTTAGTTTTACCGGCGATCTGGGCTGGGAACTGCACTGCGCCGAGGCTGATCAGGTCGCACTTTACACCGCGTTGCTGGAAGCTGCCAATGACTGCGGTGGTGGCCCGGTCGGTGGGCGTGCTCTGGGATCATTGCGTATCGAAAAGGGCTATGGGTCCTGGGGGCGGGAGTATTCTCAGGAATATTGGCCGCAAGAAGTTGGATTGGCGGGGTTGATCAAACTGGACAAGGACTTCCTGCACAAGGATGCCTATTTGGCGATCAAGGACAATGCCCCGCGCGAGGTTTTGTCCGTCTTCGAACTGGACGTGGCCGAGGACGCGGACGCGACCGGTAGTGAGCCGATCTTTACACCTGACGGTAGGCCAGTGGGCCGGGTCACGTCTGGGGCGTTTGGCTATTCAGTCGGGAAATCATTGGCTATTGGGTTCCGCAACCCCGAGGTGACGAAACCCGGGGATGAGGTGATCATTCAGGTCATTGGTAAACCGCATACCGGGCGGGTACTGGCCGAAGCCCCGTTCGATCCCAATGGTGGCAGGCTTCGCAACTAGTCCTGGCGCAGGCACAGTCCTAATGGGCCCGCCTAACCCCCGAGGCATGTCAATATTTGAACTCAAAAACAGCGCACTGCGAAAGGCAGCGCGCATTCAAACCGAATTGCGAAGCACATCTGATCAGAGCTTCAACTCTGAGACACCAACCAATCGATGACGTTCTGGACTTCTCGTCTGTCGCGGCTTCCGTCCTGCGCCTCGACAAAATAGCCATGCGTTGGTTTGATGTCTTCGTCGAACAGGCGCAGCACACGCCCCTCTCTTAAGTCCTGATCAATCAACGGCAGCCAGCCCACCACCGCGCCTTGTCCCTCGGCCGCACCTCGCAACAGAATATTTGCATCTTCAAACACAACGCCTATCAGGGGCGATGCGGGCTGCACGTTCATCGCGGCGAACCAGTCCAGCCAACCCCAGTGATTGCGCTGGTGCAGAATAGGCTTGTCCAGCAGATCTGCGGGAGTGTTAATTGGTCCATATTGGTCCAAATATTGCGCGCTGGCGATGGCGACAGGTCGCAGCTCCAGCAACTTGAGCGCTCCTCGTGGCATGTCCACCAATCGATGCCAGCTCAGGACGACATCGGCATGCGTTTGATCCCCCATGCGCGGGCGGTATGAGGGAACAACCTCAAGTTCGATCCCGGGGAAACTCTGCCAAAGATCGCTGATGCGCGGCATTAACCATCGGGCCGTCAAAATGGGTCCGGCTGCTAAACGGACAACCTTGCGTGACGTTCTGCGCAAGCGCCCGACCGTGTCCTCCAGCATTCCAAAGGCGCGCGCTGTTGTCTCGGCTAGACGCTTTCCGTCTTCGGTCAGTTTGACTTCGCGCCCTACGCGTTCAAACAGCAACGTGCCCAGTTGTTCTTCCAATCCTCGGATGTGGTGGCTGATGGCTGTTGGTGTCACAGAAAGGCGCTCGGCCGCAGCACGAAAACTGCCAGTCTTGGCCGCAGCATCGAATGCGCGCAGCGCGGATAGAGATGGAAGCATGGAAGCCTCAATGATGAGTTCAACTCACTAGTTGCTGAGGAAAGACCATTTGTAAATAGGCCACTATGGCTGCAATCATTGTAGGTAGTTAATCTGGACTCATGGAAAATGACCTCTACCGCCCGCAGGCGCGGCCGCAAGCAGCGTCTGAGCCAAACAACCGAACCCGTATCGAACCCGCCCGTTTGGCCGGGTGTCTACGGTGGGCGTTTCAAGCCGCTTTCGCCCGAGGAGGTGGCGCTGGTTGAAGAAACGGCGCTGACGCTGCTGGAAACGCTTGGTCTGAGCCAGGCTATTCCGTCGATGATCGACAAGGTACTTGTAGCGGGCGGCTCGTTGTCCAGCGACAATCGTTTGCTGTTCCCCCGCGCGCTGGTGCAACAATCCATCACTGAAGCAAAGCGAAACTTTTCCCTTTGCGGTCAAACCCCTGAACATGACTTGGACATCAGCCAAGCCCGCGTGCACATGTCCAGTGGCGGTGCGGCCCCCGGCGTGTTTGATCTGGAAACGGGCAACTACCGGGATTCAACCCTGGCCGACCTGTACGATGCAGCCCGCATTGTCGACCAGATGGACAACATCCACCATTTCAGCCGTTCGGTTGTCGCCCGGGATATCGAAGACAATGCGGTGATGGATCTCAACACCGCTTATGCCTGTCTGGCGGGCACGTCCAAACATGTGTCGATCTCGATCAGCGAGCCTGAAAATGTGCCCGCAATTGCCCAGCTGTGTTATGCCGTCGCCGGAAGTGAAGAGGCCTTTCGCGCCCGACCTTTCCTGACCGTGATGGTGTGCCATGTCGTTCCACCCATGCGCTTTGCCGAAGAGGCGTGTGAAGTGCTCGAGGCCGCAATTTTGGCAGGCTTCCCGGTTCAATTGATAAGCGCTGGACAAGCCGGGGCAACCAGTCCTGCCACCATTGCCGGATCGTTGGTGCAAGCTGTGGCCGAAACGCTGGCTGGGCTTGTGTTCGCCCGCCTCGTCGATCCAGAGGTCAAGGCAATCTTTGCCCCAAAACCGCTGGTGGCAGATCTGCGCACCGGATCGATGTGCGGCGGCGGAGGGGAGCAGGCGATCCTGATGGCCGGTGCGGCACAGATGGGGCGGCACTTTGACCTGCCGACCTCTTCCATCGCGGGCATTACCGATGCCAAGTGTCTGGATGCGCAATATGGGGCCGAGAAATCGCTGGCTGTGACCATGGCCGCCCATGCGGGCTCGAACATCGTCACACAAGCTGCGGGAATGCAGGCCAGTTTATTGGGCGTTAGCCACGCGGCCTATGTCAGCGACAATGACATGCTGGGTAACATCCTGCGGACCCTGCGCGGGGTCGAGGCCACGCCAGAGAATATCGCCGCAGATCTGATCGCCGAGGTTTGTCGGGGCGAAGGGCATTATCTGGGCGAACAGCATACATTCAACCGGATGAAATCCGATTACTTTTACCCTGAAATCGGAGATCGCAGAACTCCGCGGGAATGGCACGAAGACGGCAGTCGACCAGTGGGCGACATCGCGCGGGACAAAGCGCGCGAGATTTTGTCCAGCCAGTTCCCACAGCACATTCCTGATGACGTTGACCGGGCGTTGCGCGCGCGCTTCGATATCCGTTTGACTCGAAAGCAAACCGGCAGGTTCTCATGAAAAGTCAAAACCTCAGCGCTCGCGCGCAAGCCGTGATGCCCGGCGGTGTCAGCCACGAGTTGCGCTATAAAACTCCGCATCCGATTTATTTCGAACGGGCCGAAGGGGCCGAGAAATGGGATGTGGACGGCAAGCGCTATATCGATTTCAAACTGGGCGCGGCCAGTCAGATACTAGGTCACGCCCATCCCGAAATCGCGCAAGTTGTCGCCCAACAAATGGCGCGGATGCCCTATACCGCCGACTGCCATCCGCTTGAGGTCGAATGGGCCGAATGGCTGAATCGTTTGTTTCCGTCAGCTGAGCGGGTACGTTTCACTGGGTCCGGTACAGAGTCGACGATGCTAGCCCTGCGGCTGGGCCGTGCGCATTCGGGTCGGGACAAAGTGCTACGCATCGACGGCCATTTCCACGGCTGGCATGACATGCTGATCAAGGGGGCCAAACCAGGCACCAACACAGTGCCGAGTTTGGGCATATCCCACGCCGTCACCGACCTAACAGTGATATCCCCCCCAAATCTGGATACTGTCGCCGAACTGCTGGACAGCGACCTCCAGATCGGAACGGTTTTTGTCGAGGCATCCGGCGCAAATTACGGCTCGGTCCCGCTGCCGGACGGGTTTTTGCAGGGGGTGCGGGCTCTGACCGAAAGAACAGGTCATGTGCTTGTTTTTGATGAGGTGATCACGGGTCTGCGCTGGTCGCCGGGTGGCCGTCAGGCGCGTGATGGGGTGACGCCGGATCTGACAACATTGGCCAAGATCGTCACTGGCGGTTTGCCGGGCGGGGCCGTTGTTGGTCGGGCTGACGTCATGGATCTGCTCAGCCCCGGAAAAACCCGAGACGGGCTTTCACCTCCTGTCAGCCACAAGGGAACTTTCAACGCGGCCCCCTTGGTGGCTGCGGGGGCGGTCAAGGCTATGGAGATCTTGTCGACCGGTGACGTGCAGGCCCATGCCGACGCAATGGCCGTGCGTCTGCGGGATGGCTTCAACGCAGCCTTCCGGGCGCTTGACGTGCAGGCACTGGCCTATGGCGACAGCTCGACCTGTCACCTCTATTTTGGTGGACGATCCATTGAAGGGCTCGATGCCGCGGCAATTCGAAAAACGCCGCCTGCCGTCGTCAAGGGCTTGCGTGACGGGTTGCTGGAGAGAGGCGTGGATTTCATGTCCTTCACTTCCTGCGTCACTGGCCTGCCGCATACGCCTGATCTGATCGACGAGGCGGTCGCACTTTTCAGCGACACTGTTTCAGAATTGGTCCGCGACGGAGTACTGTCATGACATTGCCCACCCATGCCCGCACCGTCATCATTGGCGGCGGCGTCATCGGCTGCTCGATAGCATACCACCTGGCCCGCGAAGGGCGGAAGGACATCGTTGTTCTGGAACGCTCGAAACTGACCAGCGGCACCACATGGCACGCGGCTGGCTTGGTGCGGCGCTTGCGCCCGTCGGCTACCCTTACCAAGCTGATCAACTATTCCATTGACCTTTATGGCGAACTGGAGCGTGAAACCGGGCAAGCCACGGGTTGGGCCCAAACCGGCTCGCTGACGCTGGCCACCAACCAGGACCGGCTGACCAATATCAAGCGCCAGGTCTCGCTTGGCCTTGCCTTTGGGCTTGAGGCCGAGGTTGTGGATGCGGCCCGCGCTAAGGAACTTTGGCCGCTGATCAACGTTAATGATGTGATCGGCGCGGTCTGGTCGCCGTCGGATGGACGGGTCAACCCCTCCGATGTGGCCCTGGCGTTGTCAAAGGGCGCGCGGGCGCGTGGGGTTCAGATCTTTGAAGACACGCGCGTGACTGGCCTGCAAAAGAAAGGTGGACGGATATCGGGCGTTGAGGTCAGCGATCACGTTATTGAAGCCGACGAGGTTGTGATTGCGTGTGGGCTTTGGTCGCGCGAGGTGGCGGCCATGGCCGGGGCGCATATGCCGCTTTATGCCTGTGAACATTTCTACATTCTGACCAAGCCTTTGCCCGAGGTTCAGGCCCTGGGCAAGGGCGCGCACTTGCCAACGCTGAACGATCAGGATGCGTTCCTTTATGCCCGGGACGATGTCGAAGGGCTGTTGGTTGGCTCGTTCGAACCCCATGCCAAAGGCTTGCCGCTAGATCGGTTGCCGGCCGAATTCTCGTTCGATCTGTTGGACGAGGACTGGGACCATTTCATGCCGATGATGGAAAACGCCCTACGCCGCATTCCTGCATTGGAGCAGGCCGAGGTTCGGATGTTGCTGAACGGCCCGGAAAGCTTCACGCTCGACAGTCAATTCATGCTGGGCGAAAGCCCAGAAGTGCCGGGGTTGTTCCTGATGGGTGGGATGAATTCAACCGGCATCGCTTTGGCAGGTGGCGCGGGCAAGGCTATGGCGGAATGGATCATCGCTGGAGAACCCACGATGGAGTTGAACGAGGCCGACATTCGGCGGTTCAGCCCCGAACTGAACGTTTTGGGGGCATTGGAAGCCCGCATACCTGAAGTGCTGGGTCGGCACTATGACAACCCTTTTCCCGGACGCTCGATGCAGTCAGCGCGAGGTCAACGCCGCTCGCCCATTCATGCTGGGTTGGTGGCCGCCGGCGCGCAATTCGAAGCCCGCGGAGGTTGGGAGCGCGCCGTGCACTTTGGCGGTGAGGCCGCCCATCTGCCGCTGACCTTTGGCGTTCCCTCGTGGCGCGAACAGGTCGGGCATGAGGTTGAAGCTTGTCGCACCGGTGCGGCCATTCTGGATCAAAGCGCCTTCGGCAAGATCATGGTGCAGGGGCCGGATGCCTGCGCTTTTCTAAACCGGCTTTGCGCCGCGCAGATGGATGTGCCCGAGGGCCGTATCGCCTACACTCAGATTCTGAATGCGCGCGGTGGTGTAGAAAGCGATTTGACCGTTCAGCGGCATGGGTCCGAAGCTTACCTGTTGGTTGTCGGTGCCAATGAGACCGTCCGTGTGATGCAGCGAATGCGAGGCATGAAGGGCAGCTTCCGCGCTGAGTTCACGGATGTTACCAGCGGGTATGCCATTCTGGGCCTTGCTGGTGCGCGGGCTCGAGACGTGCTTCAGGCCACGACAAACGCAGCTGTCCCGGACCTCAAGCGGTTCTGTTTTGCACCCGTCGAGATTGGTTTGGCCCGAGGTTGGGCAGGTCGGCTGAGCTTTACCGGAGAAGAAGGCTTTGAGCTTTACATCCCTGCCGATATGGCCATGGCCGCCTATGAGGCGCTGGTCGCGGCAGGTGCAAGCCATGCAGGTCTTTACGCAAGTGGATCGTTGCGCATCGAAAGCGGTTTTCGGGCGTTCGGGCACGAACTCACACCGGGCACCACGCCGCTTGAAGCCGGATTAGGTGCGTTTTGCGCTATGGGCACGGGTTTTGTGGGCGCAGACGCCTTGCGGGACCACAAGCCTGAACGGCGCATCGTTTCGATTCTGTTCGACGATCCCGCAGCGATCCCGCTGCACGATGAACCCATTTACTTTGACGGCAAGGTCGTGGGGCAGATCACCTCAGCCGGATGGAGCTACCGGTTTGGTCGTTCCGTGGCGCTTGGCTTGATCAAAGCGCCTTTGGACCTGCTTGAAACGCAAGACTTTTTGGACGGGTTCGAAGTCGAAATCGCGTGCGCCCGTTACACGGCCAAAGCTTCTCTCAAACCCGCAAAGGTAGCTTTTGCATGAGCGATACGATCCAAACGACACGTGTGGCGATCATTGGGGGCGGCATCATGGGCGTGGCCGCGCAGTTTCAGCTGGCGGAAAACGGCTGGACTGACACGATCCTGTTCGAAAAGGCCGAATTGACCAGCGGGTCCACATGGCACGCGGCCGGTCAGATCGCCCATGCGGTGGGCAGCCGCCTTATGGGATGGATCAACAAAACCTCGATCGAAACCTATAAACGGGTCGAGGCCGAAACCGGGCAAAGCATCGGCTGGCACGAAGTCGGTGGCATCCGGATTGCGACCACCGACGATGAAGTCGATTGGATGAAGTCTATCATGGGCGTGGGCAAGCTGTTGGATCTGCCGATGGATCTGATAGGCCCGGAAGAGGTGGCGCAGGTTAATCCCTTCTACAAGGTCGACGACGTTAGAGCTGCGGTGCGCACCTACGAGGATGGTCACATTGACCCCTCAAGCGTGACCATGGCGCTGGCTGCTGCATCCCGGTCGCGCGGCGCCCGGGTTGAACGGCACAACCGGGTACTGGGGGCGTCCCGCAAAGGCGATATGTGGCTGTCGCGCACCGAAAAAGGCGATGTGCTGGCCGAACATGTGGTGATTGCCGCTGGGTCCTACGCCAATCAGGTGGGAGAGTGGTTCGGGTTGAAAATCCCTTCGGTGTCCTGTTTGCATCATTACCTTGTGACCGATACCGTCCCTCAGTTCGCCGACAGGCCCGAGTTGCCAGTGATGCGAGACAATGCTTATGGCGGGTACATCCGGCAGGAGCAGAAATCCGGCTTGATCGGTATTTACGAAGGCCATGTCTGTCCGACGGTCTGGGAAATGCCCGAAGGTGCGCCTTGGGCAGCGGAGAATGAGCTATTTCAAGCCGACTACGACTCGATTGGCGATTTCCTGATGGTTGCTTTCGACAAGATGCCGATCCTGGCCGAGCTTGGTATCAAGCGGGTCGTGCGCGGGGCCATCACGCACACACCTGATGGCGGAATGCTGGTCGGGCCATCGGGCGCGCCGAATGTCTGGCTGTCCTGCGGCTCGTCTATTGGGTTGGCCTGGGGCGGCGGCGCGGGCAAGGTATTGGCCGATTGGATGGTGCACGGAGAGGCCGAGATCAATACGCGTGGTTTCGACCCCCGCCGCTATGGGGACTTTGCGTCGGACAATTTCATAGTTGAGCGCACCAAAGACGAGTTCATGCGCCGTCATGATACGCCTTGCCCGGGTAAGCAGTTCCAAAGCCTTCGACCGCTGAAAAAGCACCCGCTGTATGACCGCCTTGCCGCCAAGGGTGCAGTTTTCGGAGAAGTCGCCGGTTGGGAGCGCCCACGCTATTTCGGAGAAGCAGGCGAGGCTGAACAGATCGGCTGGGGACATCAGCCTTGGCACGCAAACGCGACGGCCGAGGCTAAAGCGACGCGCGATGCCGCGGGTGTCATAGATCTCTGCGCTTTTGCCCAGTTCGAGATCTCGGGCAAGGATGCGGGCGCTTTGCTGGACCGGCTGTCGGCCAACCGAATACCTTCGAAAGACGGGCGGATGAGCCTGAACCATTTGCTGACGGCGCAGGGCAGGTTCGAGACAGAAATCACGATCTGGCGCATGGCCGAAGACCGGTTTTTCACAGGTTCCCCCATTGCCCGCGCCACACCGGATTTCGATTGGATCAAGTCCCATATCCGACCCGGCGAGGATGTGACGATGATCAACCGCTCGGCAGATTGGGGGATGCTGGCGCTGTCAGGCCCCGCGACCCGCCGTATCCTGTCCGAACTGACAGACGTTGATCTGTCCAATCGCGCTTTCCCTTGGTTGTCGGGGCAGGAAATCCGCGTGGCAGGCATTCTTTGCTATGCCCTGCGCGTTTCGTTTGTCGGTGAATTGGGCTGGGAATTGCACGCGCCGCTGGATCAGATTGGCGCAATCTACGACGCGCTTTTCGAAGCCGGGTCCAAACATGGTCTGACCGATCTGGGTTCTTACGCGTTCAACGGGATGCGTATGGAAAAGGCCTATCGCGCCAGCGGGGAACTGACCACGGATGTCGGCCCGCTTGACGTCGGCCTCGAACGCTTTGTCGTGAGCGAAGGACGCGATTTTCTGGGCCGCGATGCGCTGCTCAGCCGAGATCCGGCATGGCAGCTATTCTATGCGGAACTGCATTCAGAAAACATCGACATTCATGGTGGCGAGCCGGTGTTGCTGAAAGGTGAGCCTGTGGGCCTAACCTCATCGGGTGGGTATGGCTATACGATCGGCAAGTCCCTGGGGTGGTTGTTCGTTCGCAAGGGCACCCTGCAAACAGGCCTCAGCGTTCGGATTCTGAATCGTGACATCCCGGTTACGGTACATCAAGATGCGCTCTTCGATCCGCAGAATTTGCGACCGCGATCCGAGGAGTGACACTTGCCGCAACAAAACAATATCATTCAGAAAACGGCGACCGAACTTGCGATTGATCTACGCGCCCGAACCCTTAGCAGTGCCGAAGTTCTGGGCGCGCACCGCGCCCGCATCGAAGACGACAAAGTTGGGGTGAATGCGTTTGTCACGCTGGATTGGGACGCCGCCACTGCCCGCGCCGAAGAATTGGACAAGATGGCCGCGTGCGGGCAGATTGCCGGGCCACTGCACGGGCTGCCCATCGCAATCAAGGATTGCTTTGATACCGCCGGTCTGCGCACCACACACGGGTCAAAAAGCTTTTCTGATCATGTCCCATCCAGTGACGCGCTCCACGTTGCGCGTCTGAGGGCGGCCGGCGCTATTATAATTGGTAAGACAAACACGCCCGAGTTCACGTTTTCTGGCCAGACCACGAACTTTGTATCGGGCACGACGCGCAATCCATTGAACCCCGAAAAGACGGTTGCGGGCAGTTCTGGTGGCGCTGCAGCCGCGCTGGTGACCAACATGGTTGCCCTTGCTGATGGCTCGGATCTTGGTGGCAGTGCCCGCACACCTGCTGCATGGTGTGGCGTTGTCGGTATGCGGCCAACATCGGGATTGGTGCCCATGGATCCAAACCCGGCCCCGTTCGACGGTTTGTCCGTGCCATGCCCGATGGCGCGTACGGTTTCGGACCTCGCTTTGATGCTGAGTGTGATGCAAGGACCGACGCCCAACCAACCTTTGGCATTCACCGGCGCTTACCCGGACCCGGTCGAGCTTGATGCTCCGCTGACTGCCGGACGCGTGGCATTGAGCCTTTCGCCTTTCGGTGCAAGTGTTGACCCATCGGTTCAGGCTGCCTTGGCACCGATCGCTGATCTTTGCCGAGATTTGGGATGGCATGTCGATGAAGACACGGCCCCGGACCTTGTTCCGCTGCTTGCATATGGCGATATCATTCGGGGTCAATGCGCTCTGCAAATTCGCGCGGCGCTCAATCCCGACATGACACAGGCCACCGAAAGCTATCGCACGGCCTGCGCACAGGGCGAAGAGCAAAGCCTTGCCGATCTGATCGCCTATCAGACGATCCGCCGTCATGTCTGGGACTCTGTCGCTACATTCTTCAATCACTACGATTTTGCCCTCTGGCCCACCGCCACCGGCCTGCCGTTCAGCGCCGACCTGCGTGATGGAGAAATCACCGAAGATTGGCGTACAGTGACTCTGACACCGACGATGGAGCTTCCATCGATTTCCATTCCACTGGGCCGTTCTTCGGACGGTATGCCCGTGGGCCTTCACATCACCGGTCCGAAAGGATCGGACGCCCGGCTGCTGCGCTTTGCCCGGCAGATTGAACGTCAAATTTCCGGAGACTGAACATGACCACCATCACTGGCGGAGAAGCCGTCTATCGCGTTCTGAAAGCCAACGGCATCGACACCGTTTTTGGCCTGTTGGGCGGTTCGATGCTCGAACTTTATGACGCCATGTATCAGGGCGGTCAGATCGCTTATGTCGGGGCGCGCGACGAACGTGCCGCGGGCCACATGGCTGATGCCTGGGCGCGGATGACGGGCAAGCCGGGTGTGGTTCTGGGTGCGCAGGCCGGCCCCGGCGTGGTCAACATCGTAACAGCAGTAGCCGAAGCGCAATTGGCCTATTCTCCGCTCGTAGTGATCGCCGGTGCCATCACTCGCGCCGATCAATGCAAAGACACGTTTCAGGAAATCGATCAGGTGGCGCTGTTTGCGCCCATTTCCAAACGCTCGGTGATGGTGACAGACCCAGCGCGGTTGGCGCCGATGCTAGAAGACGCCATCCGGTTGGCCAACACAGGCCGACGGGGGCCGGTGGTTCTGCATGTTCCGCGTGATCTGCTTGCCGCCGATATTCCGGCGATTGAGCCTGCACCGGTGAATATCGCGCGCCCCGGTCCTGCCGCACCCGCCGATATTGCCGCCATTGCCAAGCTGTTGTCAGAGGCCGAAAGACCGGTGATTTTTGCCGGAGGGGGATTCAAATGGGGGGCAGGGCGCGATGCGTTGACGGTACTGGTCGAAAAGCTTGAAATACCGGTCGTCGCCTCTACCGGCCATGCCGACGTCATGCCTCATGGGCATCGTTGGTTTGCCGGGCAGGCCGGCCCACGGGGCAATGTGGTCGCCAGCGGGCTAACCCGTGAAGCGGATGTCATGGTGGTATTGGGTGCTCGGCTTGGGTTCAACTCGACCTTTCATTCCAATGAATATGTGGGTGCTGATACCCGTATCGCCCATGTGGACATCGAAGGCGCGGCGGTTGGGCGGTACTTCCCGGCCGAGATCGCAGCGCAAGGCGATGCCCGCCTGACTGCCGAGGCCCTGATCGATGCCACAATGCGTCCTAATTGCGACCCGTGGCGCGAAGCGTTTCGGTCCGATATGGCCACCCTGGCAGCCGAGCGCGCAGCAGAGGCAGAGCTTGAGAGCTTGCCCATGCACCCACGCCGTGCGCTGGCCGAAATCCGCGCGACGCTGCCGGAAGATGCTATTGTGACATTGGACACCGGTAACACATGTCTTCAGGCGGCAGACCGGTTGGCGCATTACGCGCCGGTGTCTTTGATCACGCCATTGGATTTCGGCCTTGTCGGGTTTGGCCTTGCCGCTGCAATTGGAGCCAAGGCAGCCGCACCGGATCGCCCTGTCGTGGCGATTATGGGCGATGGGGCTGTCGGCTATACGATGATCGAGATACAGACCGCCATTCAACACTATCTGCCGATCACAATCATCGTTCTGGATAACGAAGCTTGGGGGGCTGAAAAAGCCTATCAGCAGGAATTTTACGGAGGCCGTCTGCTTGGAGCCGAAATTCGCTCGCCCCGTTTCGACAAGTTTGCCGAGTTGTGTGGTGGGAAAGGTATATGGGTCGATGGGCCAGGCGGGGTTGGTCCTGCGCTGGAACAAGCAATCGCATCAAATGAAACAACGGTTATTCAAGCCAAAATCGACCCCGGTGCGTTGATGACACTGCGAAAAGATTTGTTCAAATCACCGCGAAACAACTGATCCTGGCACATGCATGCGATGATTGGCACGCGCGGTAGCTGCTCTGAGAGGGGAGGTATCCTGTACCTGACTTACAACTCTGGCGGTTCGCGCCACTTCGTTTTGCCGCCCCATCAAAGTACTTTTTGTGAAAAGTCCCATCAGCCGTGATCATCACCTGAATGTTCCGATTTACAAAAACGGGATTGGCAGAGCACAGTACGAAACAGAGGCACACACAATCAATGATCACGATGGCGCGTTCTTTTGGTAGAGGCGGCGCATTATCATTGGGGTCAGGTACATCGGAATTTGATAGGCTCCGATGAAGGCCATTATCGGGGCAGTGACCTCTGTTGGAAGAGCCACAAAAAAGATCGCGATGTTGCGGTTGCCAGCAATCAATGACACCGCAGTTGCCTGCGCAGCAGGTAGCTTGCCCTGTGTAAAGCGAAACATGACAATCTGTGCGCCAAAGTTGGCCAGACAGGCAAAGGCGATCCAGAATGCAGCCAAAGCTGGGTCCTCCAGCGCCGTTGCGCTGACCGACGGCATCAGGCCGATGACAAATACGGCCAGTGTGAGTGTTCCCATCCCCTCAAGGTTCATCAGCATGGATTGTGAAGGGTTGCGCAAAACCGTGCGCCTTACAAATATGGCTGCGCCAGTTGCGCATAAGATCGTGAGCAACAGTCGCACGCCAGCCCATAAGACAGATTGTACGTCGCCCAACTGCGGCATTACGAGAAAGATGGGTAAGGCGGTCAAAGGTAACAGGGCCGTACCGACAACCATCAGTCGCATCGCATGTTCTGGCGCGTGGCCCATCATCAGGCACATATTCGGACTGCCCGAGATGGACGGCGCTGCCGCCATGATAAGAAGGGACAAAAGCACGGGAGTCCCGATCCATCCGCACACGTATCCGAGCGCAACGATGATCATCGGCGTCACCAGCTGAAATCCAACAACCGTAAACGCAACTTTGTGCAAGTCACTCAGTGATCCCAGAATGGTCCTGGGGTCCATCCTCAGCACAGTCACGAACAGTAAAAGCACCACCAAAGGCGGAAGCAAATCCCGCATTGGCTCCGCCAGAGCTGGTAAAAGTAGACCTGCCGCCAAGCCGCAGATCAGAACATAAGGGCCATGACGCCCGGCCAGATGAAGCGGGTTCAAAACCGCCTTATCCGCCCGGACTTTGTCGCAGGTTTTCGGGCAACCAAGTTGCAAGGTCGGGGAACCAGATCAGGATGAAGACCATCAGAACCATGATCAGGAACATCGGAATGGCGGCCCGCGCAATATAGCTCATCTCGTGGTTGGTCATGCCCTGCATGACGAACAGGTTGAACCCGATCGGGGGCGTGATCTGCGCCATCTCGACAACAACAACGATGAAGATACCGAACCAGATCAGATCGATCCCGGCGTCGCGGATCATGGGTTCGACCACGGCCATGGTCAGCACGACCGAAGAGATACCATCCAGAAAACAGCCCAGAATGATGTAGAAAACCAACAACACCATAAGCAGCTCGAACCGGGTCAGTTCCCAACCGGCGATCAGATCGGCCAAACCGCGCGGCAGGCCGGTAAAGCCCATGGACAGCGATAGGAACGCAGCGCCCGCAAGAATGAGGGCAATCATCGCGCTGGTGCGCGTGGCGCCCATCAGGCTTTCGGTAAAGGTCTTCCAGGTCAGCGACCCTTGTCCCGCCGCCAACAGCAGCCCGCCGATGACCCCAAAGGCCGCGGCCTCGGTTGCGGTGGCATATCCAAGATACATCGACCCAATCACGACCATGATCAAAAGGATTACAGGCAGCAGGAAACGAGAGTTCTTGATCTTTTCTGAGAAACTCAGTTTGGCTTCGGAATTGGGGCTCCAGTCTTTGCTGAGTTTGGAATAGATCGCCACGTAGCCCATGAACATCCCAGCCAGTACCAGACCGGGAAGAATCCCTGCAAAGAACAGCTTGGTGATGGATTCATTGATCGTCACACCGTAGACGATCAAGGTCAGTGAGGGCGGGATCATCAGCCCAAGTGTGGCGGCCCCGGTCAATGTCCCGATGATCATCCGCTCGGGATAGTTGCGCTTGCGCAGTTCGGGGATCGACATCTTTCCAACAGTTGTCAGCGTGGCTGCTGAAGAGCCCGAGACAGCTGCAAAAACCGTACAACCCACGATATTGGTGTGCACCAATCCGCCCGGCAAAGGGGCCATCCACGGGGACAGGCCCTTGAACATGTCTTCCGATAATCGCGTTCGGTACAGAATCTCGCCCATCCAGATGAACATGGGCAGTGCGGTCAGAGTCCACGAAGACGACGCCGACCAGATTGTGGTGATCATTACATCCCCGACGGGACGGGTGGTGAAGAGCTCCATTCCGACCCAGGCAACGCCCATCAAAGCCAAGCCGACCCAAACACCGGTGCCCAGCAAGGTGAAGAGAACAAAAAGAAAGAGAATGATGACAGAGAGGTTTTCCATGATTTACTCTCCGTGACTCTGATCGGCCAGATCGCGGACGATGCGGTGTTCGCCCTTGAAAAGCACGTGGATCAAATGATCAGTCAGAGCAATGGCCAGAATGACCGCGCCTAGCAGCATCGCGGATTGTGGGATCCAAAGGGCGGTTCGGTCCTGCCCTTGACTGACATCGTTGAATTTCCAGCTCCAGTAGACAAAGCGATAAGCGTACCAGCAGAAATACCACATGACGGCAGTGGCGATTGCAAAACACCAGACTTCCAATATGCGGCGGACACCATCAGGCACAGCGTTCAACAGGATTGACACGCGAATGTGGCTGCCCCTGTTTAGCGCATTGGCAAAGGCAAGAAAGGAAGCGGCGGCCATGGCATAGCCAGCATAGTCGGGCGCTCCGGGAAAGACCTCACCGGTCCAGCGGGCCAGCATCTGCACGACGATCAAAAGCAGGATCGCAATGAGGCTGAGAGCCGCAAGCACCCCTGCCGCAAGATATATAAAGTCCAGTACGGACCGAAGCCCTCGCAAAACCGCCATGCTGTCCCCGCTGTGTTTTGATTGGATGCGAAAAGGGCGGCTGGATGACCCGCCGCCCAAATCAAAAAGGTTACTGTGACGCGTTGAACGCGTCGACGATGGCTTTGCCTTCGTCACCGGCAGCTTCCAGCCATTCATTGGTCATGGTCACGCCGATCTCTTTCAGCTCATTCGTCATCTGTTCAGAAGCCGGGCCAACGGTCATCCCGCCATCCCGCAAACCCTGCAGGGTGAATCCGGTGTATTCCTTGGCGCGCCAATTGCCCGCGTATTCTGCCAGTTCAGCGCAGCCCTTGATGACGTTCTTGTTGGCATCAGATACACCAGACCAGACATCAGAATTGACCATCACATAGTTGCGCGGCAACCAGGCATCGACTTCGTAGAAATAGTTCAGGCTTTCCCAAACCTTGCGGTCATATCCGGTCGATCCCGATGACACCATCGAATCCGCCACACCCGTCGCAAAGGCCTGACTGATTTCCGCGGCTTCAATTGTCACCGGCAGCATCCCCGTCAGCTCGGCCAGTCGCGAGGTCGCATTGTTGTATGAGCGGAACTTTATGCCTTTCATGTCAGCGACCGAGTTTACCTCGTTTTTGAAATACAAGCCCTGAGGCGGCCACGGCACAGCGTAAAGCAGTGTTAGGTTCTGTTCAGCCAATACTTTTTCAATAGATGGCTTGGCGGCCTCCCAAAGCTTGGCGCTGTCGTCGAAAGAGGTCGCGAGGAATGGGATTGAGTCAAACCCGAACAGGGCATTTTCATTCTGGTGGCCAGACAATAGACGCTCACCAATCGGGGCCTGCCCGGTCTGGATCGCGCGTTTGATGTCGGCACCTTTGAAAAGCGAGCCGGACGGGTGCGTCACAATCTCGATCTCACCACCTGTACCGGTGGTCACGCATTTGGCGAATTCCGCGCCTGTGGCCGAGTGGAAGTTCGACGCCGAATAAGCCATCGGCATGTCCCATTTTTCGGCCATGGCCGGTGCGGCTGCAGCTGCAGTCAGAGCTGTCGCTGCCAGAAGGTTTGTCAGTTTTTTCATCGTTTTCTCCCTATTGGATTTTGAAACGCCGATGTTTCTCATCAGCTTGTTCTTATGTTGAGTAGCGTGACGGCGCGTAGACGCTGACATCCGCGTTTGGGGTTCTGCCCGCGATCATTTGGGCCAGAAGGCGTCCGGTTTTTGGCCCGCCTGTCAGGCCGATGTGATGGTGCCCAAAGCCCATATAGGCCCCCTTGATGCCGGGTACGTCGCCAATGATCGGGATCGAGTCAGCCGGGGCGGGCCTGTGCCCCATCCATTCCACTTCCTCCTTCCATGTTATGCCCGGGAAAGCCGCCCGGGCATTCTTGCGCATCAATTCAAACGGCGCGCGAGAGGGCGGTGCATCCAGCCCTCCGAACTCTACAATGCCTGCCAAGCGTAAGCGCCCATCCATGGGTGTTGCAACAAACTTACCTGATGCGACCATGACCGGGCTGCGCGGCATGTCAGAAGGTTCCACCAATTCAAGATGATACCCGCGTTCGCTTTCAAGTGGGACAGAAACACCCAATCGCTTCGCTAGAGGTCCTGACCAGACGCCTGCCGTCACGATGGCTGTGTCGCACGCAATGGTTTCGCCACCTGTGCGAACGCCTGTGACGCTTCCGCCTTCGCGCGTGACGTCTTCGACGGTGGCTTGGATGATCCGACCTCCTTGCGCCTCAACATGTGCAGCTAGGTCTTTGACATATCGCCCCGGATCGGTGATGTGACCATGATCTGACAGCTTGGCCGCGAACCCGATATCCTGACTGAATACTGGATCGTAATCGTGGAATGCCTTGCCTTCCAACTCTTCCCACGCAAAGCCATGCTTACGCCGAATGCCCCAACCAAAGGCATCACTTTCGAAATGGGCGCGGTTTTCATAGAGGAACAGATAGTCGCTTGGAACGATCCATTTCTCAGCGCCAGTTCCGGCGGCCAGCGCCTTGTGGTCGTTCAGGCTGTCGCCCACGATGGGCGTCAGGGCCGCAGCGATCCGTTCCACGTCTGCGGCATTTGCGTGGCTTAAGTATTGTCTGAGCCATGGCAACAGCTTTGGTAAGTACCCCCATTTCAGGAACAGCGGCTGAGAGGGGCTTAAAAGCATCTTTGGTGCTTTGCCGAGTAGTCCGGGAACCGTTACAGGCACGATAGAGCATGACGCAAGCACGCCGCCATTGCCGTGAGAGGTTCCTTCGCCAGGCCCGGCCTTATCGATCAAAATCACATCGTGACCGTCGCGCTGCAGCCAGATAGCCGCGGAGACTCCGACAATTCCAGCTCCGATGATGGCTATGGTCTTCTTCTCGCTCACGCCGCCACCGCCTTTGAAACTGCGTAGTGGTTCAGTTTGTCCAAGTCTGGTTTGCCGCCAAGCCCAGGACCATCCGGCACGCAGACTTGCCCGTTCCTGATCTGGAACGGTTCTTCCAATATGTCCTCTTTCAGGAAATATGACGCCTGATAGAACTCACAGCCCAAAGTGATTTCTGGTGTCGCGGCAATCATGTGCGTGCCGGCCAAATGGGCCAGGCCGGCCTCGAACATGTCGCCGCCATAGGCTGTCAGGCCGTGAGCCGCCGCAATACGCGCAACAGTCTGACCGCGTGTCAGGCCGCCGGATTTCATGATTTTGACGGAAACACCGTCGCAAATCCCTTCGCGGGCTGCACGCTCCATGTCTTCGGGGCCAAACACACTCTCGTCTGCCAGCAATGGGACATCGGTCATTTGGCGCAGCTTGGCCATCATGCCGAAGTGATGAGCGCGCACTGGCTGTTCGATGAAATCGGGATCGAACCGGGCGACGTCACGCACCTGTGCCGGTGCATCCTCGATTTTGAGCCCTTGGTTATAATCCACGCGCACCGAAAACTCGGGGCAGTTCTGGGCCAGGTATTCCAGCCGCATGATGTCAAAGGCGTGATCCTTGAACCCGGTCTTGAGTTTCACGATACGGACATCATCGTCCTGCAACCGTGCCAACAGGTCGATGTCTTGCGAAAAATCAGGGTTGGCGATGGAACAGCTCAGGGGGATTGCATCCCGACATTTGCCGCCCAACAAAGACCAAACGGGCACGTTGCTGATCCGGCCTGAAAGATCCAGCAGCGCGGTTTCCAGTGCGGCCTTGGCTTCAGTGCAGTGCGCCACAGCGTAAGCGGCACGCGCCATGATCGCGGATCTATCGCTGACTTTTGCGCCCAAAACAAGTGGGCGCAGATACCGATCGAGCGCAGCAAAGGTTGCCTCTGGCGTGCCGGTAAAAACTGACCAAGGCGATGCTTCGCCAAACCCTTGAGAGCCGTCCTCGGATGTCAGCCGTAGGATAACAATTTCACAAACGCCTTCGACGGATCCAATGCCGTGATCCCGCCGCGAGGTCACTGGCAGCTTGAGGTGCCATAGGTCATAGCCAGTGATTTTTTGTGACAGATCGCTCATTCGGCCCTCTATAGATGTGCGGAAGCCTGCCTTGACCGGCATATCATTTCAAATACTATATCTTCGACAGTTCATCAGAAAAAATGATACTATACCTATGTCATTGCGCTTTCGTCAGCTTCAAGCCTTTCACGCCATCATGGAAACCGGAACCGTGACCGGCGCGGCATCAGTTCTTGGCATCTCGCAACCCGGCATCAGCAACCTTTTGGCGCAATTGGAGCGCGAGGCGCGATTACCTCTGTTCGAACGCAACAAGGGGCGTCTGTTGCCCACGCCCGAAGCCGAGCTGTTGTACCGCGAGGTCGACACGGTTGTGCGCGGGTTGGATCACGTTGCACAGGCGGTGACAGATTTGCAGAACAAGCATCCGGGTCAGTTACAGGTCGCCGCGCCGCATCTGTTGTCCTTCGGTTTCATGCCGCGTGAGATCGCGCGGTTTGCCGAAAGCCGCCCGAACCTGTCCGTTAGCTTTCAGTCGCAATACTCGTCCAAGATTCAAGAATGGGTGACGTCTGGCTTGTTTGAGATCGGCATTGTCGAGATGCCGATCCTGCACGACACGTTGAATTATCAGGTGTTTCAGTTCGAAACTCTAGCAACCTTCCCGGAAGGCAGCCCGTTGGTGGCGTATGACGTTCTGACGCCGGAAACTCTGGAGAACGAGCCTTTTATTGTGATGGGGCCGGAACACCAGACGCATCGTAAAACCCGTGACATCTTTCAGCGTGCCGGGCGCATATGGCGCACACAGATTCACACGCACTTGTCTGAAAACCTACTGAGCTTTGTGAAGCAAGGCATGGGGGTCGCCATGATCGATCCCTTTACCGTTACATTCGATGAAGAGAGCGGATATCAGACCCGCCCTTTCAAGCCAGCGGTCATGTTGGAGCTTGCAATCATCACAGCCAAAGGTCGCCCCTTATCCAGGATCGCTCAGGAGTTTCTGGACCAACTGATCCCGTCAATCGCCTCTTACGCAACCCATTCAGATACTGGCGCAGCAGCTTCGTGAAGTTGTTGGGAATGGATATCGACCAGTGTGGGGCCGTCATGTTCGATAGCTTGCTTCAGGATTTTTGGCAGGTCTTCGGGGTCTTTGACCGTCCATGATTTCACACCAAAGGCTGACGCCACTGCGGCATGATCTGTGCGGTTGAAGTCAACGTTGTAGAATCTTTGACCAAAGCCCGCATCTTGACCTGCTTTGATCCAGCCGAAGACCGCGTTTGAGAAGACAATCGATGTGATGGGCATTTTGTGCCGCACCATCGTTTCAAACTCGCCACATGTGAAGCCGAACGAGCCATCGCCCATGACGGCCAGGGTCTTTACCGACGGACGCCCGACATGTGCCCCCATCGCTGCACCTAATGAATAGCCCAAAGCGCCATGGGCTCGGTTGGTGATGAACTGCCGTCCCGATGTCCGCCACCGGTAATGCGCGCTGAAATAGGGGCATGGGGTGCCGGGGTCAGCCACAACAATTGCGTCGTCATCCAGAATATCCATCAACGCAGCCATGACAGCTTCGGGTCGGATCGGCATTTCACGACTTGCGGCCAGTGGCGCGAAAGCGGCCAGCTTGGCATCCCACGCGGCGCGGGCTTTGTCCGCCCCGCCTTGTGTGTTCAGATCCTTGCGACCTTCTAATGCGCGGGCCAGAGCTTCCAGCGCCAGTCGGGCATCGGCGCAAATAGCCACTTCCGTCTGGTAGTTTGCACCAATCACCATGGGATCGCTGTCGATGTGAATGATCGTGGCATCACGCCCTGGGCTTCTCCACCGTTCGGTTGTGACCGAGCCGGCGCGACAGCCAATGAACAGGACAACATCCGCCTGATCCACGACAGCACGTGTCGCGGGCACACCTCCGTTAGACCCGATAACGCCCAAAGCCAGAGGGTCGGTTTCGGCGATGGAACCCTGGCCGGAAACGGTTGTGGCAACGGGCATGTCCAACAAATTTGCGACCTGTCGCAATGCTTCGGTTGCGCCTGACAGAACCGGCCCGCCGCCACAGACAGCAACAGAGGATTTGGCCCGTGCCAGAATATCCGCCGCCGCTTCGATCGCATCCATGTCCGGGGCTGAGCGTTCGGCAGGATAGCTGCGATGTCTGTCATCCGCCCAGATTTCGGCCTCATCCACCTGCGCTTTTTGCGTGTCGAACGGCAGGGCCAGATGCGTGGCGCCCGGCGTGCCTGATGTCATTGCCCGGAAGGCTGCCCGCACCATGGCCGGAAGCCGCGCGGCGTCGTCCAGCGAGGTATTCCACTTGGCTAAGGGCTTGAAGAGGGCGGGCTGATCCAGTTCAGTTAATGGGTATTTGCCCCGGCTGGTTGTCGCGACGTCCGAGGTGATCGCCAGTATCGGAACAGAACTTTCATTGGCTTCTACAACGCCGGGCAGAATGTAAGTTGCACCTCCGCCCGAGGGACCTTCGCAGACACCGGGCTTCCCAGTCACACGCGCGTAACCGTCCGCCATATAGGCCGCGTGCCGTTCATCCCGTGTCAGAATGTGCTGAATACCGTGATCCATGCGCGCCAGAGCGTCATAGAACGGCAAGGTGGTATCGCCGCACAGGCCGAACATGTGCTTCACGCCGTGCGCCTCGAGCATACGCACCATAGCCTCTGCCCCGGTCAGATAATTCGTCCCTGTCATGATCTACGAGCCTCTCGATTCCACGCTGTACGCAGAACTGTATACAGTTTTGTATATTGATTTCAAGCGCTGCCTATGGCACCTGTGGCAAACAAGAGGAAGGGCAGGTTAATGGCGGGTCCAAGGGTCGACGACATCTATGATCAGGTTAAGGCGATGGCGGTCTCGTTCCGTCTGCGCCCTGGGGATCGCCTGAACGAAGTTGCCCTGTCCAAGGACCTGGGCGTCAGCCGGACCCCTTTACGAGAGGCATTGAACCGGTTGGTTGCAGAACGGTTGTTTGATTTTCGCCCGGGGCAAGGGTTTTTTTGTCGTCCGTTGGATGCGCAAAGCGTGTTTGACCTGTTTGAACTGCGCCAGATTATCGAAACTGCCGCCGCGCGAGCGGCGTGTTCCAAGGCGTCTGATGAAGACCTGCAGAATCTGCGAGATGAGCTGTATTCAACGGGCATCGACATCACCGGCCTGACCGTCGAGGAAGCTGTCAGCCGGGACGAAGCGTTTCACCTTGGGATTGCCAAACTGTCAGGCAATATGGAGCTGTTGCAAACCCTGACGCGGATAAACGAGCGAATCCGCTATATCCGCTGGATTTCCATGAGTATGGACCGGGTGCAACGTTCAAAAGACGAGCATAAGCGAGTTATGCAGGCGTTGATGGAACGGGATGCAGAAGAGGCCGCGCATGTTCTGGGTGCTCATATCACCAAGCGCATGGATCAGGTGCAGGACGCTGTGCGTCACGGGATTTCCAGCATTTATATGGAAGGGTCCGAAGAAATCTCGGCCCGCATAATCGAGGAGGTCGAGGGATGATTGCGCAAGGCGGAAAATCCATCTACGGCGCATCGGTTGGTATTCTGATGCTGGATGCCCAATTCCCCAGAATCCCGGGTGACATGGGCAACGCGCTGACCTGGCCATTCCCGGTGCTCTATCGCATCGTCCGTGATGCCTCGCCGGATCGGGTGGTTCGGCACCGGGCCGAGGGGATGCTGGATTTGTTCATCGACGCGGCGCAGGACCTGGTAAGGGATGGTGTGGATGGCATAACCACCAATTGCGGTTTCCTGTCCCTGTTCCAGAAAGAACTGGCCCAAGCCGTCCCGGTTCCGGTGGCCACATCGTCTTTGATGCAGGTCGAGATGGTGAATCGCATTCTGCCTGCGGGTAAGCGCGCAGGGGTTTTGACCATTTCAGCCTCGACCCTGACGAAAGATCATCTGCGGGCGGCCAACGTGCCGTTGGATACCCCGATTGGCACAACCGAAGGCGGGCAGGAGTTCACCCGTGCGATCCTTGGAAATGAGCTAAGGCTGGATGTTCAGAAAGCGCGTGAAGATAATGTTCAGGCGGCGCATACCTTGGTTGCGGACAACCCTGACTTGGGTGCAATCGTGCTGGAATGCACAAATATGTGCCCCTATGCACGCGATATCCAACAGGCTACTGGGTTGCCCGTGTTTTCCATCGTCTCTTTTATTCAATGGTTTCAGGCCGGTCTGGTTCCGCGGACATATTGATCGAAAATTGGTGCGCGAAGCACTTTGCTCAGTCATGTCAAAGTAGAAAACGCCCGATCCTGAAGGCCGGGCGTTAAAGTGCAGGTTATGTCTGAAAATGGATCAGAGACCCCATTTCTCGCGGTTGGCTTCGAAGAAGCCTTGGGCTTTTTTCACTTCGATCCAGTTGTTCACATAGTTGATCCAGACCTGATCGCCCTGCGGCAGGATCATCGCGATGGGCGATGGCGACCGGGGACCCGCATTCTTGACACGGACCACAGGGAACTTCGCCTCAAGTGTTGAGCCTTCGATGTTCGATGTGATGAACACATCCGCGCGCCCGGCGATCACTTCCTGAAAACCACGGGCCGGGGCTTCCACGACTTTGATCTCAGCGTTCGGGAACCATTCACGCACGCGCTTTTCAAACGTGGTGCCCAGAGTTGTGGCGACCGTCACGCCCGGTTGGTTGATTGAATCATAGCCGTCGAATTTGTCCGCCTTATCCTTGGTCGTGTACGGGAACAATTCCACCGCGATGTAGCTATCCGAGAAACCGGCGACCTTCATGCGCGGCGGAGAGATCGAGGCCGAACCGGTCAGGTGGTACTTGCCCGCCACCACGCCGTTGACCAGCGTTTTCCAATCGGTCGGCACATATTCGACCTCAACCCCCAGATCGGCGGCCAGTTCGTTCATGATGTCGATGTCATAGCCTTTGTAGCTGTTGGTGGCCGGATCGCGCAGCGACATGGGGTTCCAGTCACCGGTCGTGCCCACTTTAAGCACGCCGGAATCCAGAATCTCGTTCAGTGCGGATTGCGCCTGTGCGGCACCTGACAATACCAGACCCAGCGCGGCTGCCGCCGCTGCTTTCAAAAAAGTGTTCATCGCTTTCTCCCGTTGGTGATGTTTATGTCTTGCCGCCGTGTTCATCATTGATTTAACCCGAAAGAGAAAGATAACCTCAAGAAAATATTACAACTTGACTAAAACAGGGGCAGACCAGCTTATGCCAGACGCCGCAATTGAACTTGTGGGCGTGAACAAGTGGTTCGACACGTTTCACGTACTCAAGGATATAAACCTGACGGTCAACAGCGGCGAGAAGGTGGTGATATGCGGGCCCTCGGGGTCAGGTAAGTCAACCGTCGTTCGGTGTATCAACCAGTTGGAAAAACACCAGAAAGGAACCATCCGCGTGGATGGGGTCGAACTGACGGATGACGCAAAATCTGCGGCGACTATCCGGTCCGAGGTTGGAATGGTGTTTCAACAGTTTAACCTGTTTCCGCATCTGACCGTGTTGGAAAACCTGACTCTGGGCCCGATCAAAGCGCGGGGTCTTAGCCGTAAGGAGGCCGAGGAAAAGGCACGTCTCTATCTGGAGCGCGTACACATTCCTGATCAGGCGGACAAAAAACCCATTCAGTTGTCCGGTGGCCAACAACAACGCGTTGCCATTGCGCGGTCCCTGTGCATGGAGCCGCGTGTTCTGTTGTTTGATGAGCCGACCTCGGCGTTGGACCCCGAGATGATCTCGGAAGTGTTGGATGTCATGGTCGAGTTGGCGAACGAGGGCATGACCATGGTGGTTGTGACCCATGAGATGGGGTTTGCGCGCAAGGTGGCCGACAAGATGATCTTCATGGACGCGGGTGAAATCGTCGAAGAAGGCAAGCCCGAACATTTCTTCACCAACCCGCAATCCGAGCGGTGTCGTAAATTCCTGTCGCAAATTCTGCAGCACTGAGAGGGGCTATGAAAAAACTTCTTCTGATAGCGCCCTTGCTGTTGCTTGCGGGTTGTTCCTCGTCCCAGACTTGGGGCTGGTATGTGATTGACCCCACCACGGCATCGGGCTGGACCAACGTAAAATTCCTTGTCTCGGGCATGTGGGCGACGATCCAGATATCGCTGATCGCAGCGGTTCTGTCGATTGTCGTGGGCCTGATGGTGGCATTGCCGGGGCTGTCCGAGAAACGCGGTTGGCGTTTGGTCAACCGGGTCTATGTGGAATTCATCCGCGCCATTCCACTGTTGCCGATGCTGTTTTGGGTTTTTTATGGATTGCCTATCGTGTTCCAGTCGATGGGAATGAACGTCCCAATCGATCCATTCTGGGGCGCGATCATCACCCTTGCGATTTCGGACAGCGCCTTTACCGCCGAAATCTATCGCGCGGGTATTCAATCCATCGCGCGGGGTCAGCGTGAAGCGGCGCAGACCATCGGTCTGAATTACGTGCAGACCATGCGTTACGTGATCCTACCACAGGCGATCCGGCGTATTCTGCCTCCGTTGGCAAACCAGTTCATCTACATCGTCAAGATGAGCGCCTTTGCCAGCGTCATCGGGATGCAGGAACTGACCCGCCGCGCGAATGAATTGGTGGTGACGGAATACCGCCCGCTGGAAATCTACACACTGCTGATCTTTGAATATTTGATCCTCGTGCTGATCATCAGTGCAGGTGTGCGCTGGTTGGAACGCCGCATGGGCGCAGACGAGCGCGGATAAGGAGTAACGACATGAACTGGAAAGACTTCATGGCCGAGACCGAGGCCAATATAGGGACTTTCTCAAAGGAAGTTCCTGAAACCGTTCGGGGCTTTGGTATTATGGGTAAGGCGGCCAAGACCGATGGCGCGCTGAGCGAGAAGAGCAAGGAATTCATCGCGTTGGGCATCGCTGTCGCGACTCGTTGCGACAGCTGCATCGGGTTTCATGTGAAGTCGCTGGTTCGTCTGGGGGCCACGCGCGAAGAAATGTGCGAGGCTTTGGCCATGGCGACCTATATGGGGGGCGGGCCGTCGTATGCGTATAGTGCCAAGGCGCTCAAAGCTTATGATGAGTTTTCCGAATGACATCTTAATGCAATGATCCGGCAATACCTGCCACATCGCGCTTAAAGGTGGGTCACTCGGCTGCCGACTGATCGCTGTGCCCAGTGTTCAAAATGTTCTCTTCCGCAGTTTTGCGGATGATCGCGCCGATCTTGAGCAGGTTTTCACTCAGCGGGTTGGTCTTTCGCCAAACTAGCCCAATTGTTCGCGCCGGCGGGGTGTCCTGGAACCGGGCAATAGCGACATCAGCGGAACGGGTTTCCAACCCAACGGCCATCTCGGGGATCAGGGTGACGCCAATTCCTGCCCCAACCATCTGTACGAGGGTCGAAAGCGAGCTGCCCTCCATAACCTGTTGCGGTTCGATATTGCGGATCGAACAAAAAGACAGGGCCTGGTCACGGAAACAGTGGCCTTCTTCAAGCAGCAATAGCCGCATGGTTCGGAGCTGCGATGAACTTGGCATGGGCAGGCTGGCGTCCCGCGCCGGGCGGACCAGCAAAAAATCTTCGTTGAACAACGAGAACTCTCGAAGACTGGGTTCCGACACCGGCAGGGCAACGACTCCGACATCCAGTCGCGAGTCCAGTATTTCGCGGATCACGGATTCGGTAATGGTCTCTTTGGGCTCAATCGTCAGCTGCGGAAATCGCTGCGACATGGCCTTGATAATCGAGGGCAGAAGATAAGGCGCAACTGTGGGAATTACACCGATCCTTAATCGGCCTGACAGCGGGCCGGACGGGGATTGCACCAGCTTACCCAAGTCCTCGACTCGGGTCAGAATTTCACGGCTGTGCTTCAACACGTCTTCGCCCAAGGCGGTCAAGCGGGTTTCACGCGCCGCCCGTTCGACCAATGGGCCGCCCATGATGGCCTCTAGCTCTTTGATTTGAATGGAAAGTGCTGGCTGCGAGATTGCACTGGCAGCTGCGGCTTTGCCGAAGTGACCATGGGTGGCAAGGGCCTCGAAGTAACGCAGGTGCTTGAGTGTCAGTGCCTTCATTTGAAAAATTAATCACAATGATAGTAATTACAAATTTCCATTTATCGCTTGGGTCGGGTACGAGTCAAGGCATCTGAACCCCTAGGTAAATACTCAGGAGATTTACAATGGACGGTAACCCTCACAATCATCAAACCGGCGGCTGCCCTGTCATGCATGGCGGGAACACAGGTACAGGCAATTCTGTTACCAAATGGTGGCCGGATGCGCTGAACCTGGACATTCTGAGCCAGCACGACACGCGCACCAACCCGATGGATGCGGACTACAACCACCGTGAAGCGGTCAAAGGTCTGGATTTCAAAGCCGTTCGCGCCGATGTCGAAGCATTGCTGACCGATAGCCAAGACTGGTGGCCGGCGGACTGGGGCCACTATGGCGGCCTGATGATCCGTCTGGCGTGGCACTCGGCCGGATCCTATCGCTTGGGCGACGGCCGTGGCGGCGCGGGTTCGGGCAACATCCGATTTGCTCCGCTCAACTCGTGGCCAGACAACGCCAGCCTGGACAAAGCCCGCCGTCTGCTGTGGCCGGTGAAAAAGAAATACGGCAACGCGCTGTCCTGGGCTGACCTGATCGTCCTGTCGGGCACCGTTGCGTATGAATCTATGGGCCTGAAAACGTTTGGCTTTGGTTTTGGTCGCGAAGATATCTGGGGCCCGGAAAAAGACGTGTATTGGGGTTCGGAAAACCAGTGGCTCGCCCCATCCGAAAGCCGCTATGGCGATCTGGAAACACCCGGCACGTTGGAAAACCCCCTAGGCGCGGTGCATATGGGTCTGATCTATGTGAATCCCGAAGGTGTAAACGGTAATCCTGATCCGGCACGTACCGCTTTGCATATCCGTGAAACCTTTGCCCGTATGGCTATGGACGACGAAGAGACCGCAGCGCTGACCTGCGGCGGTCACACGGTTGGTAAGGCGCACGGCGCTATGGCGGGCGACAATATCGGTGCCGAGCCTGAAGCCTGCCCGGTGTCCGGTCAAGGCTTGGGTTGGGACAACCCGGATCAGAACGGCAAGGCAACCAACGCGTTCACTTCAGGCATTGAGGGCGCGTGGACGAAAGAGCCGCTGAAGTTCGACATGGGTTATTTCGATTATCTGTTCGGTTACGAATGGGAACTGGGCAAATCGCCCGCTGGCGCGCATCAATGGCAGCCCATCGACATGCCGGAAGATGAAAAGCCGGTCGATCCGACCGACTCGTCTGTCCGCCGGATGCCGATGATGACAGATGCGGATATGGCGATGAAGGTTGATCCGGCATACAACGCGATCTGTCAGAAATTCATGGCCGATCCGGACTATTTCGCGGACACCTTCGCGCGTGCCTGGTTCAAACTGACCCACCGCGACATGGGGCCACGCGTCAACTATTACGGTCCGGACGTCCCTGCAGAAGATCTGATCTGGCAGGACCCAATCCCGGTCGGTTCGACTGATTATGACGTAGAAGCCGTCAAGGCAAAGATCGCAGACAGTGGCCTGACAGCGATCGAGATGATCAACACCGCTTGGGACAGTGCACGTACCTTCCGAGGCTCGGACAAACGCGGTGGCGCAAATGGTGCGCGCATCCGTCTGGCACCACAGAAAGACTGGGCGGGCAACGAGCCTGAGCGTCTGGCAAAAGTCCTGGGTGTGCTGGAGCCGATTGCCGCGGAAACCGGAGCGTCGGTCGCTGACGTGATCGTTCTGGCAGGTAATGTCGGTCTGGAACAGTCGATCAAGGCAGCAGGCTTTGACGTGGCGGTTCCCTTCTCGGCTGGTCGCGGTGACGCGACGGACGAACAGACTGATGCCGACAGCTTCTCGGTGCTTGAACCACTGGCTGACGGGTTCCGCAACTGGCAGCTTAAGGAATACGCCGTGTCGCCAGAAGCGATGATGCTGGACCGCGCGCAATTGCTGGGTCTGACGGCATCTGAGATGACCGTTCTGGTCGGCGGCCTGCGTGTTCTGGGCGCCAACCATGGCGGATCGGCGCACGGTGTCTTCACCGACCGTGTCGGACAGCTGACCACTGACTTCTTCGTCAACTTGACGGATATGTCGCTCAGCTGGCATCCGGTTGAAGGCGGCACTTATGAGCTGCGCGACCGCGCCTCTGGTGAGGTCAAGTTCACGGCCACCAGTGCTGATCTGGTCTTTGGCTCGAACTCGATCCTGCGCGGCTATGCCGAGGTTTATGCTCAGGACGACAACGCCGAGAAGTTCGTGCGCGACTTCGTGGCAGCATGGACCAAGATCATGAACAACGACCGCTTTGATCTGGTTGCGTAAAGTATGAAGAACCCAGGCGAGGGTGGCCTCGCCTGGATTGCTTTTTCTAGGCCACGCAGTTAGCTTCCCCAAGCAAAGTTGAAGTCGCGGTTACTCCGCGACTTCTTTTGTGGGTGTGTGCTTTTTGAATTGTTGATCAAACAAAGTGCGGAAGCTACCGCTTTTCTTCATCAACTCATCCAGATTGCCTTGCTCAACAATTGCACCATCCTGAACCACGATAATTTTGTCTGCCTCAAGCACAGTCGACAAGCGGTGAGCGATGACGATGACGGTCACGTTCTGCGTCAAGGCATCCAGAGCCTTTTTGACAAGCGATTCCGATTCAGCATCCAAGGCGCTGGTGGCTTCGTCCAACAACAAGATTTCGGCGTTGCGCAGAATAGCGCGCGCGATGGCTATCCTCTGTTTTTGACCTCCTGAAAGGAAGGTTCCGTTTTCACCGACCTGAGTGTCATACCCGTCCTTCAATTCCATGATGAAATCATGGGCGTGCGCTGCTTTGGCCGCTTCAAATACTTCTTCATCGGTTGCTTCCGGCGCTGAACAGCGCAAGTTGTCCATGATCGATGCCGAAAACAGAAACGTGTCCTGACCAACATAAGAAATCTTTCGCCGCAACGAAGCAAAGCTCACGTCTCGCAGATCCTGACCATCGATCTCAACAACTCCTCCATCGGGGTCATAGAATCGCATGATCAGCCCGAACAATGTGGATTTACCGCCACCAGACTGGCCAACAAGGGCGGTGGTTTTGCCTGCCTCGAACGTGACGCTCATGTTTTCTATCACCGGCATCGCGCCTTGATACCCGAAGGTTACGTCGCGCAGGGCAATATGGCCGGGCCCGGCCTTTAAGTCGCGGGCATCTGGGCTTTCCACCATTGTGTCTTGCGAGTCGAGCAAGCTGAACAACAAACCGACACCGATCATGTTGGTTTCGATCTGGACGCGCATGCGTGACAAGCGTTTTGCCGGCTCGTAAGCCATCAGCAATGCTGTGATAAAGGACATAAGCTGCCCGGCGGACGGTTGCTCAGACCCTGCAATACCCATCGTGCTGACAATCAGCACACCCGCAACGGCAAGGCCCGCCAGAAACTCCATCAATGGGCTGGCGATTGCCTGAAGTCTGGCAATGTCGTTCGAACGTTGCTCGACTTTGCGGATGGCGGTTTCCATCCGGTCAATCATTCTGTCTTCAAGCGAAAAGACCTTAATGACTTTGATACCTGCTGAGGTTTCCTGCAATACGCGGATAATTTCGGCCAGCGACTTGAATTCTGCCTGCATGATCGAGCGAACGCTTTTCAGCAAATAGCGAACACCCAGCAAGGCGATGGGGCCGACAACAAAGAACATCACCGACAAAACTGGCTGCTGATAAACCATCACAACCACCAGACCGACCAGAGTCAGGGCATCGCGGACAAAGCTAGTCACCAATACATCAATCAAACTCCGCGCAGCTTGCGCACCATTGGTAGTGCGCATCAGCAGATCTGACGACTCATTTGCACTAAAATATGAAACGCCGTGCCGAAGTAGTTTGCGGTACACCTTTTCTTGTTGCTGCGCCACGATCCGGTTACCCGCGCGCGCCAGAAAAGTAGACTGAACATACGAGGCAACCGCTTTGGTCAGAAACAGCAGCACAACTGCCAACGCAATCACCTGCGCCCATCCCCGCAGTTCCGGGCTTGTCATGGCATCGACGATGTATTCCATCATATAGGCCGACCCGGCCGTCGTGATGGCGACCACGATCATTGCCAAAATCGCGATGCCGTACAATGGGCCTTGAGCATAAAAGCTTTCGCCTACAAGGCGGCCCATATAGCCTGATCGCCATTTTTTCCAGGCGCGCGTTATCATTGCGTTCTCCAAATCGTGAAACGGTGCGCACGTTCAGATACCCTAAAATTTGCCGGGCCAAAAGGGCAGATACCGGGCTGCGTCAGTGAGGCCCATGCCAACTGTTGTTCGTGCGAAGCCGTAGATAGGGATTGCAATGGGATGAGACAAGTACAATGCGCGCTACGAACCAAAAGCAAGTAATCTGGCGCGCGCGATTTTGCGCCTCAAATGGAGAATTTTTCCGCCCTATCATCAGTGCGCGGGCGTCCGCGCGACTGAATCAAGGTCGAAGCTCGGTAAAACTCAGCTTTCGCTCTGCAGATATGCCAACAAGTTAACGATATCTTCGTCTTTTTTCAGACCGCGAAACTGCATCCGATTTCCGGGGAGGAAGCCTTTGGGATCGGCCAGAAATGCAGTCAAGTTTTCCTGTGTCCAAACTATGCCAGAGTTCTGCATAGGAGCGGAATACTTGAAGCCTTCAACCTGGCCCGCTGGCTTGCCAATAACGGCATGCAAGGAAGGGCCGACAGCGTTACTGCCTTCGTTCAGTTTATGGCAAGCGCTGCATTTGCGAAAAACTTTCTTCCCCGCCTTGATGTCTCCTGACGCGGCGGCTGCAACGGCCGCAGTTTCTGCTGCTGGTGTTGCGGCGGCCTGTTTGCTGTCAGAGTGAAAGATCAGCCGGGCCGTGACAGGAACTGTCCGGGTGATGCTCGGTAGGTTTGCCAGTTCCATCAGCTTATCGACACCCGCGTTCACACCAGCATCTTCTGCGCTGAGGAACACTATATCATTGGTGGAAACCAGGACCGAAGATTCGGACAGTTGCGCTACAAACAGTTCTGTGTCGAAAGAAACGTCCGAGCCAACCAGAGACAGAACGGATGCTGCATCTACTGTGGTGGTTTCGCCAATCGACAGCCCGGATACTTCGGCCATGTCGAAGTCAGCCGTCAGCGTTGCCGAGCCGGCTTTTCGAAAAACAAATTCAATCATCCGATCGTTTCGGATATCGATATTGGTCTCGACAGATGACAGGTCGATGGTGATTTCAGCGCGACCATCTTGGGTCACATGCCCGCTGAGTTTGCCAAAGCTGTTAACCTCACCCACAGTGTTTTTCTTTATGGTGCCATAAGCCAAGTGCGAGTTGTCGCTGTCCAAAGTCCACGTGCCGGCAAGAACAGGTGTTGCAACAATCGCCGACGCAATCGTGACTGCTTTCAACAGAAGTTTCATTTCATTCCTCCAAGGTTTATGACAATTTTGCCGAGCGGGCCCGGTCCGTGAAAACCAAACACACACAGGTCGCGATTTATTCGATGAATGCCGAAATGACTTCAGAACAGGCCGTTCGGGATGCGGTGCAGACGCACTCGAAACGCGTCTGGCGGTTTGCGTTGGCATTGTCTGGGGCGTCTGACGTGGCGGATGACCTTTTGCAGGCGACTTGTCTTCGTGCGTTGGAACGTCATCATCAGGTCACGTCGCATAATCGTCTGGACAGCTGGTTGATGACAATCTGTCGGTCTATCTGGCTGAACGAAGTGCGATCACGCTCGGTCCGTCGGGCGCAGGCATTATCGGTAACGCCAGAAGCAGACCTTGTGGCGAGCGGGCCGGACACAGAAACGAATATTTTCGCCACTGAAGTGTTTACACAAGTGATGCAGCTTCCAGAAGCGCAGCGGGAAACGGTTATGCTTGTGTTCGTCGAAGGGTACAGCTACCGCGAAGCTGCCGCCTTGCTGGAGGTTCCCATCGGTACGATCATGAGCCGGCTCTCGAATGCTCGGCAGAAACTGAAAGCGGTGCTGCAGCCCGATGCGGCGCACACCGCGCGACGGAGTGGCAAATGACGTTTTCCGACGAAACGCTGGTGGCGTATCTGGAAGGCACGCTGGATGAGGCGCAGAGCCGCGCCATTGAGGCTGCGGTTGAGACCGACACCGCGCTGGAACATCGCCTGATGGTACTGGATCCGTTCGCGCCACTTGTTCATGATGTTTTTGAGAAACTTCCGGCTGAGGCGCCAAGTGTAGAGATGCCCGATCCGGTGATGCCAGCTGCGCGCGGCAGTGGTCTGCGCCTTGTTGCAGTCGCAGCGAGTGCGGCGATTGCTGCCATTGCCGTGACCTTTTGGGCCACTCGACCGGCAGACCTGGGCTGGGCACAGCAAGCTGCGATCTATCAGTCGCTTTACGTGCCCGAGACCATAGCCTCGCTAGACAGTTCAACCAAATCGCTAGACAAGCAATTTGAAATGGCTGAGGCAGAGCTTGGGCGGTCTTTGAACCGTGAAACGCTGGAATCCTTGCCGGGGTTGGAGCTAAAACGGGCGCAGGTTCTGTCCTTCAAAGGCAAGCCTCTGATTCAGGTTGTTTTTGCAGATGAACAAGGTCAGCCCTTTGCATTCTGCGTTATCCGTCAAGGGCCAGATGCCCCACCGGCTGAGATCAAGCAAGCGGTGCTGAGTGGGTTGGCGACAGCCACATGGGCGCAGGATGGCTACGGGTACATGCTGTTGGGCAATTCGCCGCAGACTGATTTGCAGAATGAGTTGGACGTTCTGACCCGGACCTTTGCAGGCTGATCAGAAACTCTTGGAAAGCCTCTTGTGAACCGGTGCAAATGCCCGAAGAATGCCGGTATGAATTCGAAGAAACCCATGCCGCTTCCGGAGGATGAGGCCGAAGATCTCGGCCCGGCCAGTATTTTTGACGGTGATCCGACCGAAGAAGAGGATTTGTGGTTTTTGCCACCCGATGAGGTGGCGGAGGAGGATTATTTCCCGCCCGGCCCCCGATCTGATCGGCGTTTGTTGTTTGACCCGCGTGATTGGCGGGCGGCGCAGTCAGACTTGTCGGCAGAGCTTGCGGATCTGGCGCTGACTTTTGGGGCGCTGGACGAACGGTTACGTGCTGGACCCAAAGGATGGACTCATCGTCTGGCTTTGATGGAGACGTCTGATCTGGGCTGGTGGACCGGCGATCGGGTCAGTGTGGACCGATTGGCCTTGTGGACTGGTCTGCGCATTGGCGCGACCCACGACGATGTGCAAGCTTTGTTCCGTGCGGGTTGGGCTGTGCGCCGATTAAGCTCGGGCGCTGCTCCTGCAGAAGGGGGATGGGAAAGCGGGCTGACCGCGTTTCTGGACCGTCTGGCACAGGGTTCTGATGCCGCGCCCGAGGCTGTTGTGGATTTGGCGGAAGTTATGCAAAGCGCTGAAGGTTTGCATCCGGTGACGCAATCGGCAATTGCGTTTCATGCATGGCGCGCGATCGCGCAGGGTATTGGACAAGACACAGAGGCCGCCGTGATTGCGGCGCGGCACGCTGCGTCCATGGGACGTGGTGGTGCCCTGTTTATGCCGCTTGCCTTGTCTGGCCCTGGTGCCTTGCGTGGGGCAGGCGAACCGACGGAAAAGTTGGGATCCTGGATACGAGGGGCAGGGCAGGCGGCCCTTGCGGGTCTCTTGCATCTCGACCGGATCAGTGCGTGGGAGGACAAAGCCCGGGACGTCACGCAAGATCTGAGCGGGCGCACGCCACCGCGTTTGATCGAGGTTCTGGCATCGTGGCCGATGGTCTCCGCTCCGTTGGCCGAAGACTTGACCGAAGCGTCCCGCGCGGCGGTTCAGCGCAATTTCGATCTGTTTAGCCGCCGAGGTTTGGTGAGAGAGGTCACGGGGCAAGGGCGTTATCGAGTCTGGACTGCGGCGCTGTAGTCCAGCAGCCAGTCACGAAAGGTGCGGGCGGGTTTGCGCATGGTTGCAAGCGATGGGTAGATCAGGTGGTACGCCTCTTGTCCGGAAACTGCGGTGTCGGGCAAGCACGGCACGAGCCCTGACAATTCTATGATCCGATCTGAAGCAGGCGCGCGGGCAAGCGCAATACCCAACCCGCTTGCTGACAGTTCTGCGGCCATGATCGAGTTGTCAGCGAAAAAGTACTGAGCCTGTCCTGCAGGCAAGCGCAGGGTTTCGAACCAATGCGGCCAACTTGCGCGATGTGTTGAGACCTCGATCAGAGTGTAACTAAGCAAGTCTTGCGGGGTTTTGATCTGTGCAGCGATAGCGGGCGGTGCAACAGGGTAAAGAACTTCTCGAATTAACTCATCACCTTCGGTGCCAAACAGGGCAGGGTTACCAAAAACAATCTGCAAGTCGGTAAATCGATTGGCAAAATCCGAAACGATGTTTCCGGTGGACAGTGACAGGTTGATATCAGGGTGCCGGGCTTGAAATGCTGAAAGGCCCTTGGCCAGGATTCCATGGGCGAAAAGCAATACAGACTGCACGTAGAGACGCTGCTCTCGCGTTTCGCCAAACAGGCCTGTGGTGGCAGTTTCCAGCATCAACAGGGATTGTTGCACCGATGGCAAATACGCCCGCCCTGCCTCGGTCAGAGTAACGGCATGGGCATGGCGGTGGAACAGAGGGGTGCCCAGCCGGGTTTCCAGCGCTTTCACCTGTTGGCTGACGGCCGCGGCGGACATGTTCAGCTGCACCGCCGCACGGGCAAAGCTTTCGGTTCGCGCGGCCGCTTCGAACACACGTAACCAGTTGAGAGAGGGGATGCGGGATGACATTTTAACAGGCTAAGCAAAACTTATCCTGACCTGCAAGACAAACCGTGCTGAACCTTGCTCAAGACGCGTTAGCGTGTTGGCAGCGAACTAAATGAATGAGCCCAGCCATGACCGATCCAGCTCTGCCTCCGCGACCCAAGCGCAAAATCTGGAACTTTACACCGCAATTGCCAATTCAGACGTCTCCGTACTGGGATTGGCCGATGAAACCGTTGGCTGCGCTGCGTTACCTTCTGCAAAGCTGGAACCCGTTGGCGCTGCGCGCGCTGCTGCTGGTTTTTGCCATCATCACCTGGAATTACCTGACCCCGTCACTCGTCCGGATCCAGACGTTCAGCTGGGATTGGGTGGCCGAGATCTGGTTTCGGAATTTCTGTATTCTGATGGTGGTTGCAGGTGGCTTGCATCTGGCACTGTGGAAATTCCGTACGCAACAGGATGAATACCGCTATGACATGCGTCCGATGATGAAGGGCGCAAAGGTTTTCACCTTCAAGAACCAGGTCTGGGACAACATTTTCTGGACCTTAGGCCCGGCGCTGACCTTCTGGACTTTTTGGGAATGCATGATCCTGTATTCCTATGCCAATGGGTGGATCACCATGATCACCTTCGACAGCAATCCGATATGGTTCATCGCGGTTGTAATCTTTGTTCCGATCTGGGCGGGATTTCATTTCTACTGGCTACACCGTTTGCTGCATGTCGGCCCGTTCTATACCAAAGTGCACGCTTGGCATCATCGCAACATCAACACCGGTCCATGGTCTGGCCTAGCCATGCATCCTGTCGAAAGTTTCTTTTTGATGTTCGACACGATGATTTTCTTTCTGCTGCCGTCCCATCCAATCCACGCGATATTTCTGCTGTTTCATCACGGAATTGGTGCACCGACCTCTCATGCCGGTTTCGAACACGTTAAATTCGGCAACAAGGCCAAGTTTCAGGTCGGGGACTTTTTCCATCAGCTGCATCACAGGTTCTTCGATTGCAACTACGGCACGTGGGAAACGCCTTGGGATGAGTGGTTCAACACGTTCCACGATGGCACAGACGAGGGCAACGAAATGGTCAAAGAACGCAGGCGCAAGATCTGGGCGGGCGAGTAAAGCCGCACCAGTCCTTTGCCGAGCCCGAAACGACCCGGCAAAGGACTGGGATTTACATCCAGACGTAACCCCTCATTCTGCTGCGAAGCATCAGGGTAAGTTGGCCAAGCTGGAAGGGGCGTCGCAAAAAGTTCTACAACAAGATCGGGTAAGCTCAGCGCCCGACCCCGACATAGGTTTCGAAACCTGCCTTCAGGGTTTTGCTTTCTGAGTAGATATTTCGCAGATCCACCATTCTGGGGGTGCTCATGGCCGCCGCCAAATCGCTAAGGTTCAAAGCCCTGAATTCGTTCCATTCGGTCAGCAGAACCAGCACATCCGCCCCTTTGGCTGCCGCATAAGGATCATCGCACCAGTCAACACCAGGCAACAAGGCTTCACCCTCAGATTTGCCTTGTGGATCTACGACGCGTACTTTTGCTCCTCCGCCGATCAGGGCAGGGACAATGGACAATGACGGCGCGTCGCGCATGTCATCCGTGTTGGGTTTGAACGTGACACCGAGAACTGCAATGGTTTTGCCGTTGAAGCGATCATCACAAGCTTCGCGGATCTTCTCGATCATGCGCTTTTTGATTTCGTCATTCACGCGAATGACGGTTTCCGTAATCTGCATCGGATGCGCGTGGTCCTGACCGATCCTGGCCAGCGCGGCAGTGTCCTTCGGAAAACACGACCCGCCATAGCCGGGTCCGGCATGCAGGAACTTGTTGCCGATCCGCCCGTCCAGGCCCATGCCTCGGGATACCTCTTTGACATCTGCGCCAACTTTTTCGCACAGGCCCGCGATTTCGTTGATAAAGGTGATCTTGGTCGCCAAGAACGCGTTTGCGGCATATTTGATCATCTCAGCACTTTCCAGATCGGTTGTCAGGATCGGAAAATCTCGTAGGTAGAGAGGGCGGTAGATTTCGGCCATCACTTCGGCGGCGCGGTCGTTTTCAACGCCCACGACAACGCGGTCGGGGCGCATAAAATCGTCAATTGCGGCACCTTCGCGCAGGAATTCTGGGTTGGACGCGACATCAAAATCCGCCTTTGGGTTGGCTGCGGCAACCACCTCTTGTACCTGTCTGTTGGTGCCAACGGGTACGGTCGATTTTGTGACGATCACCGTATAGCCAGTGACGGCATTTGCGATTTCTTCCGCGGCGGCCATGACATAGGTCAGGTCTGCATGGCCATCACCGCGCCGGGTTGGTGTGCCCACCGCAATGAAGACGGCATCTGCTCCATCCACCGCATCTGCCAGATTAGTGGTAAAACTCAGTCGACCAGCAGCCACGTTTTTGGCCATCAAAACATCCAGACCCGGCTCGTAAATCGGAACCCGTCCGGCTTTGAGCATGTCGATCTTTTGGTTTGCCTTGTCGACGCAAATCACATCGTGACCGAAATCCGAAAAGCACACGCCGGACACAAGGCCAACGTAACCGGTTCCGATCATCGCAATACGCATCATTTAATCCTTTTTTACCAATACCTGCCGACAATGTGTGAACAATCGAAGAAATGGACGCCAAATTCAATGGTTCAAAGAGGCCGTAGGCCGTTTCCAATAGAGTCTTGATGTTTTGGAAGCAACAAGGGCATTGAATTAATTGCGGTTTGCGTCAAAGGCAAAGATGCTTTTGGTCACTGATATCCCGGCCTGACAGCGCCTATCTCATCGAGTTCACATCGAATAAGGAATATTTGTTTCATAGGATTAGACGTGCCGCTAAGGCTTCCCATGCCCAAGATCTTAGCCACAAATGCGCCTGGCCCAACAAAGGTCAGCATGTTGCTGCCGGAGCCTTCAAAAGCTGTGAAACCCTTGGTTTTGGTGCGAACCTTCGGCAATCGGGGCACGGTCCCGGAAAGCGGTCGCTTTCGAACCAATAAGGCCAAAAGCGATGCTTTGTTGAACTGAAGCGTTTTAGGTAAATTACAGGGCCGTTGAAATGGCCTTCGTGAACTCCCACGTGATTTCCGGAACAGACCAACCTAGACCAATTCGAAAAACAGCCGCCCGATACAAGGGGCGGGCGGCCGATTCTGTCAGTACCAACGCCCGACCGCGATTACGGTCGCAGACAGTGCCGAGGAATCTGAAAGGACCGACAGCACCTTGCAGTTAACCTGTGTTGTGTCGGGTGTATCCAAACCGATAAACCGATCAACAGCGCCTCCGCTTCCACTCACACAGGGTGTCGCAGCAAAGGCGATGGGAAAATCCCAGGTCAGTGCTGAACTGGCGAACAGAGCACCTTCAGTATTGGTGCAATCAACCGCGGGCAGTGTGAACGTGCAGATCTGGGTCCCATCGGCGAACCGAACGTACTCTCCGTTTGCGTTATGGCCACGTTCGATGACGGCTCCGGTAGGTGTGCCAGTGTTCTCAGAAACCGAGCCCAAAAGGTTACCGGGGCCGTAACCGAAATCTGCTCGCATAAGGCGGCCAGCGGTGGTGTCGGACGCGTCACTTTGGACGGCTGCACCTGTGGCTGCTCCGGTGTTGGGATCAAAGCTCAACGCATCTGTCCAGCTCGCACCGTCGGGGGACACCTTGATGGAAAACCCAGTGCTGCCGGACAGACCCATTTCGGCATGACCTGTCCAGTTCGACTGAAACAGAAGTGATGCAGTATCACCAGAGCTGGCCTTGTTAATTTTTAGCTGATGCCCACTGCCCTCGTGGGTCAGCAAGGTGGCGGGGCTTCGCACTGTGAGGCGGTTTGTTGTGTCCGAAGGTGCCGATACGCCGACGCCATCCAGATTTTGCATGTTAACGGGCACAGGGGCCCAGGCTGTGCCATCCCAAAGTTGAAATTCGCCAGTGCTTTCGTCCCAGGCGCGCCAACCTGAAGACGGGGTCACGAAATGCCACGCATTGTCCAACCAGGCGGCAAGGTCCCCGGCGTGCCCCACCCAGTCACCTGTTGGTGAGGCCCCAACCGCATGAACCTCGCCCTGTTCGGGAACCACTGGCGGTGTATTTGCGTTCGTTGAGCGGACCGTTAATTGCACGATCAGATCAAGTCTTCGCAGAGCCTCGTTGTGAGTGACGTGTTTTTGCGCCTGTGATGGTTGCAGAAAGGGAAGGTTCAGTCGGGGTGAGGTTTGTGACACGAGGGTCCTCCTGTAGCTGTCGGCCCGAAACATCGGTTGCGCGCTACACTGCCGCGAAGCGCGTCAATCCTATGTGACCGGGCCGACCGCCCGGAAAACCTGTTGTTTACTATTGATCGTCAAGCCAGGAGAGCCCAGCCAGATTAGATCAGGAGCTTTCGCCAATTACTCGCGGGAATAAATGTCTTCGTAGCGAATGATGTCGTCTTCACCCAGATAAGCGCCCGTCTGCACTTCGATCAGGACCATAGGAACTTTACCTGGGTTTTCCATCCGATGTGTGGCGCCCAATGGGATGTAGACGGATTGGTTTTCACTCACCAGTTGCTCTTTGTCGTCGATGGTGACTTTGGCGGTGCCCTTGACCACAATCCAATGCTCGGATCGATGGTGATGGGACTGAAGGCTCAACGCGGCACCCGGATGGACGTGGATCCGCTTGACCTGAAACCTGTCACCGACCACCAGGCTTTCGAACCATCCCCACGGGCGGTGATCTACCGGCAGCGTCTCTGCCTGTTTCGCCCCTTTTTCCTTCAACGCGGTTACGGCTTGTTTTACATCCTGTGCCTTGTCCATACTGGCAACAAGAACCGCATCGGGCATCGCAACCGCTATAACGTTCTCAAGCCCCATCGCCACCACTTCTTGTGTGGGCGATTCTGATCGTATCAGAACGTTTCGGCATTCGATCGCGGTGACGTCACCATTTGTCACCACGCCATCTTCATTCACATCCGACAGTTCTTGTACAGCGGTCCAGCTTCCGACATCAGACCATCCGGCGGAGAATGGGACCACACTCAGATTTTCCGCTTTCTCCATGACTGCATAGTCGATTGAGATGTCTGCGCTTTCGGCCCAAGCGGCAGGGTCTAACCTCAGGAAGCCCAAGTCGGTTTTTGCCTCGGCAACGGCTTTTTGCACAGGTGCGATCAAACTTCCTGCATGTTGTTGGAATGCTGCCACGATGTCGCGCACCGCAAACAGAAAAATACCCGAATTCCACAAATAGCTGCCGTCTTCCAACATCGACTGTGCGGTGTCAGCGTCCGGTTTTTCGACAAAACAATCCAGCGGAACCGCGGGTTCACTCGAATCCGGTGCGTGACTGAGTTTGAGGTACCCGTACCCCGTTTCTGGACGTGTGGGCGTAATGCCAAACGTCACCAGATCACCACGTTCGCTGACGGCGCGCGCGCCTTCGGCGACCGCCTTGTGGAACGCGGTCTTGTCTGGAATCACATGATCTGACGGAGCCACAAGCATGATCGCGTCCGGGTTGCGGGATGCAAGATAGAGGGCAGCAGCCAGAATAGCAGGGGCTGTGTTGCGCCCTTCTGGTTCAATCAGAATTGGTCCGGGGTCAATGCCAACTTCGGCCAGTTGTTCCGGGACGATAAAGCGGAAGGCCTCATTCGTCAGAACCAGCGGCTTTGCATATGGCGCTTCTGATGGCCCAAGCATGCGTTCTGCGCAATCTTGTAGAAGTGTGGTTTCTCCCACCAACGGAACAAACTGCTTGGGATAACTCTTGCGCGACAGAGGCCATAAACGTGTCCCTGATCCTCCGCAAAGAATGACAGGATGAACTGTAATCGTCACTGCGTTTGCCTTTGAACTGGTAACCACTGACTGTACTTCATTAATCGTACTCGGTGAAATGGCTTTTAACTACTGGGCTGCTTTTCCGGTGGCGACAATATCATTCAGGTATTGACTCAGGTCATCGCGCAAATCGGCACGGGCAAGCGCAAAAGCTACCGTGGCTTGCAAAAAGCCCGATTTTGAACCGCAATCAAAGCGCTGACCGTCAAATTTGTAACCAAATACAGGGACCCCATCTGCAATGTCCTCGGCTATGGCGTCAGTCAACTGGATTTCGCCGCCACTTCCGGTCTTCATCGCATTCAGGTTGTTCAGCACAGATGGGCGCAGAACGTAGCGGCCTATAACTGCCAGGTTAGAGGGGGCTTCGTTTGGCTCGGGTTTTTCGACCATACCTCTGGCCGGGATGACAGGACCGATGCTGTCGCCAACATCCAAAACCCCGTAAGAGCTGGTTTTTTCCGGCGAAACATCCATAGCCGCGACCATGTTGCCACCGGTTTCCTCGTAGGCTTCAATCATTTGTTGAAGGCACGGCTTGTCTGCAGCGATTACATCGTCAGGCAGCATGACGGCAAAGGGTTCATCCCCAATCAGGCGGCGGGCGCACCAAACGGCGTGTCCAAGACCCAAGGCCTTGTGCTGGCGAATATAGGCAATCGCGCCGCTTTCCATGTTCGTCTTGTCCAGGATTTCAAGCAACTTGTCTTTTTTCTTGGCCCTAAGTTCCTGCTCCAACACCAGGTTGTGGTCGAAATAGTCTTCGAGCGCAGATTTGCCGCGCGAGGTAACAAAAATAAACTCCTTAATGCCTGCCGCACGTGCTTCGTCGATTGCGTACTGCACCAATGGGCGATCCACCAAAGTCATGATCTCTTTTGGGACCGACTTGGTTGCAGGCAAAAACCGCGTTCCCATTCCTGCAACTGGAAAAATCGCTTTGGTGACCTTGCGTGTCATGATGCCTCTCAATTTCAATATTCAGCCGAAAAAACGGATTTAATCCGACATGCTCTCATAGGCTGCGTAACCCGATCAATCAATGATACCCGATGGCCTGGTTGGCAATTGGTCAAATCGTGCCACCTTGTCCGGCGGCTGTCAAAAGCAGGATCTGCAATCTTGGCTGCGTACCCGCATGATGGTTGAAGCCTTTTACAGGATTATAACAGTGATCCGGATTCGCATTCTGTGAAGTGGTTACGGTTGAAATTCAGCCGGTCCATGCCCGAGTTTGGGTTATCTGGCAACAGTTGGGCATCTCTTCAGTCATCTGAAAAAGCTAGGCTCACTGGGGTGTATCTTACTCAAAAATATATGCTTTTTTGTGAACGTTTTCCAGTTTGTTAGTGCGGTGATAAAAACTGTGTGAGCCACATCTTTCCGACGCATCCGGGGATGATGAAAAGAGGTCAAGACAAATCAAGGGTAGGGTTTTGAGACTGTTCTTGAGGAAAAGTGTTTTTTAAGGAGCGGACGCCTGTTCCCACACTTCTGTTCTGAAATCAGCAACAATTCACTCAAAAGACCTCCAATGGACGTGACCCGGGTATGAAACCTGTGCGCGCTGGGGTTTCGCGGGCTGACCGGCGTGGCAGGTTTGGTGTTAGCCCAAGCGACAACTCAAGATTTGAGAACACCCTCAGGGGGTCAGTTGTGCCTTCATCGCAGGTTCCGGAAAGCAAGTTGGCGCAAAGCCTGAAGTCATTTGCCACCGGCCAATCGAGCGGCGTGTTTTGAAGCCCGGCAAACCATCGGCACCGCCAACGTCATGGCCCATTTTCTCGAGGGTCCGCTGCATTGCGGCGATGTCAGAACGGTACAGCCCACCGACCGGACCCCATTGCCCGACAAAATCGTCGACACCGAATTGAATGCGGTCTCCAACATGGCCAACGAACAGAGCGTAAAGATCGCTTTTGTTGTATTCTTTGAGCACATAGAAATTTGGTGTAACCAGAAAGGCCGGTCCATGGCGTCCAGCTGGCATCATCAGATAGCCGAGGCCGTCACGCTCATGGTCCGGAAAGGGCCTGCCTGAAATCCGGCGTATCCCCATTTTTTCCCATTCGTGAATGGGTCGGCCCTGATCGGGCCCTTCCAAAGCGCAGGACACATTCGCGGGAACGGAAACTTCGAAACCCCAGTCTCGACCGCTTAGCCATCCATGTTGGTCCAAATAATGGCCGATGGACGCAATTGTGTCAGCGGGCGATCCCCAGATGTCAGCCCGGCCGTCCCCGTCGCCGTCTCTTGCATAGGTCAAATAATTGGATGGCATGAATTGTGGCTGACCCAATGCACCCGCCCAGCTACTTTTCATGTCTTGGGCAGGTAAATAACCAGCCTCGGCTATTTGAAGGGCCGCAATCAACTCGTTTGTAAAATACTCGGCACGCGTGCTCATGAACGCTTTGGTCGATAGAACGCGAAACGCGTCGTGGCGGATGGGGACCTGTCCGTACCCGCTCTCTCTGCCCCAGATTGCCAGGATTACGCGGCCGGGCACACCGGTTTCGCGCTCGACCGAGGCAAGGATTGCGGAATGCTGTTTTGCCATCTTGCGCCCAACCGAGGTGGCACCCTGAACGGATCCTGAGTTGAAGTACCGCCCAGGCGAGCCGAATTCGGCCTGTTTCTGATTTTTCGGTGTCTTGGCCTTTTGTCCGGGCGGGACCAGATCTGGCAGTTTCCAGTTCAGGGTCACGCCAGAAAACGCCTGTTGCATCGTATCCCGTGAAACCCCTTTGGAACGCGCTTTTGGCCAGACCACCTCTTGCAACCAGGTTTGGAATTGACGTTCAACTTCAGCGCGATCCTGAGCCAGCGCAGCTTGCGAAGTCAAAATAAGACCTATGATTGCAAGTATTTTGTGTATCAAAACCAAGTTGCGTCCCTGTTTTGGCCGGGGCTCGACTGATGCGGTTTTCCATTGATGCCCAAGGTTGAATGAAAGTCTTACCTGGCAATCTGCAGTATGGAAAGGTCTTGAGAAAACTTTCGCATTTGCTGATAGTTGGGTGGAATCTGGATCACGAGAGGGTTGTGTGTTATGGCCGCAGGCAGATTGTCCACCCTATCCTCGCTCGTGGTGGCTGCCGTGTTCATTTTGGCTGTAACTGCGCAAATGGCTGTTGCCAGCGACAGTTTTTTGGATCCGCAAGGTCCGATTGCAGCCATTCAGAAAACTCATCTGTTACGGGCGACCGCCCTGATCATGGTGGCGGTCATACCCGTCCTCGTTCTGGTCCCCTGGATCGCATTTCGATACCGGCGTCGAAGGGGTGGAACCGCTGCCTATAGGCCGGACTGGGATTTTTCAGCCAAACTGGAAATTATCATGTGGGGCGTGCCTGTTTTGATCGTAGCGCTCCTGTCTTTCTATCTTTGGAAGGCGACGCACCGGCTCGACCCGTATTCAGCAAGTTTTGGTGAGGAGCCGGCCGTGCAGGTTCAGGTGGTTGGTCTGGATTGGAAGTGGTTGTTTCTCTATCCCGATCTGGGCATTGCCAGCGTCGGCGAGTTTGGAATCCCAACCAAACGACAGGTGGCCATGACATTAACCACCGATACTGTGATGCAGTCTTTCATGATCCCCGCTCTGGCCGGTCAGATTTACGCGATGCCGGGCATGACAACGCAATTGCATCTGGTCGCGGATACTCCAGAGGTCATGCAGGGCGAAAACACACAGTATAACGGACGTGGGTTCACAAAACAGAAGTTCCGCACTGTTGCGATGGAGCAAGATGCCTTTGATAACTGGGTCGACAAAGTGCGCACCGGCGGCATCCCGCTGAATGCGGCCACCTATCAGACGCTTGCGATGCGAACCGACAGGGATGAGGTTCAAGCAGCTTTGGGGACAGCACAGATGCCTGATGATGCACTGTATTTCACGCTGGAAGAGGATGTGTTCCAAAGCATTCTGCACCGGTATCACACCGGCGAGGGCTTGCCTGCCGATCAACAACCGGGCACGGCATCCTTCGGGCAGGAGGCGCAAAAATGACGTCAACCGAAACTGGCTTTTTGGGCCGCCTCAGTTGGGATGCGCTTCCGATTGCCGGGTTGCTTCAAGACCCCAGTGCCAATGAGATCGTGGCAAATGCGGCTGCGGGAGTCGTGATCGTTGGCGTTATTGCCGTGGTGGGACTACTCAGCTGGTTTCGGCTGTGGACACCGCTGTGGCGCGATTGGCTGACCAGCGTCGATCACAAGAAGATAGGCATCATGTATGTCGTCTTTGCCATCGTAATGCTTGCGCGCGGCGTGTTGGAAGGCGTTGTCATGCGCGCTCAGCAAGCCGCGGGGCCGGGTGATGGATTTCTCGAGGCCGAACACTTTGCCGAGCTTTTCAGCACCCACGGCACGATCATGATTTTCTTTGTTGCCGTGCCCTTCGTCTTTGGTATCGCCAATTATGTTGTGCCGCTGATGATCGGGGCGCGAGATGTCGCGTTTCCCCGATTGAACCAGATCAGTTTGGGTCTGACTGTGTCCGCTGGCATGATGTTGATGGTCTCATTGGTGGTGGGGAGATTCTCAACGGGCGGCTGGACAGCTTACCCGCCATATACGGGCGCCGCGTTTAATCCGGGAGTGGGACCGGATTATTGGATATGGGCCATCGTTGTATCGGGTATTGGGACCACGCTCACAGGCATCAACTTTGCCGTAACGATCTACAAAATGCGCGCGCCGGGAATGACCTTCATGCGGCTGCCGATGTATTGCTGGACGATTATCTGCAGTTCGATCCTGATCGTTTTTGCGATGCCGCCCCTGGGTGTTGCCGCGCTGATGCTGGCCGCAGACCGCTATCTGGATTTCCACTTTTTCACCAACGACCTCGGCGGCAACATGATGAACTACGCCAACCTGTTCTGGCTGTTCGGTCACCCCGAGGTCTATCTGCTGGTTCTGCCTGCCTATGGTATCTATTCCGAGGTGTTCGCGACGTTCTCGGCCAAGCGGCTCTATGGCTACAACTCGCTTGTCATAGCGACGATGTCGATTGCGGTGCTTTCCTTCACGGTCTGGCTGCATCACTTTTTCACCATGGGTCAAAGCGCATTGATCAACGCCGTCTTTGGTATCGCAACCATGCTCATCGCCATTCCTACGGGTGTAAAAGTCTATGACTGGATGGCAACCTTGTGGCGTGGGCGCATCCGATTTTCAGTGCCCATGCTGTATGGGCTGGCATTTCTGATGCTGTTTGTGATTGGTGGCCTTAGCGGAGTGATCCTGGCCAATCCAACGGTCGACTATCAGGTGCACAACACGCTATTTCTGGTAGCGCATTTCCACAACGTGCTGTTGCCGGGTGTGCTGTTTGGTCTGTTGGCAGCTTATAACTATTGGTTTCCCAAGGCGTTTGGTTTCCGCCTGAACGAATTTTGGGGGCGCGCTACGGTCGCTCTTTGGACCATAGGGTTTTTGTTGACCTTCATGCCGCTCTATTTCGTCGGGCTGATGGGGATGCCGCGTCGTTCCTTCAGTTACGACGATCCGTCCTTTCATCCTTTCATGATTGTCGCCATCATCGGGGCATTGGTGATTACGTGCGCCTTGTTTTCGGTTCTCATCCAATTGTGGGTCAGTATCCGGGATCGCGAAAAGACCCGTGTTCCGGTGGGGGATCCATGGGATGGCCGTACATTGGAGTGGTCGATTCCATCGCCACCGCCGCCGTACAATTTTGCAATCATCCCACAGGTAAAGGATCGTGATGACTTCGCTGCCGCCAAAGAACGAGGCATCGCGTATCCAACGCCGGACGCATATGAAGATATCGAATTGCCGCGCAATACCGGTATCGGCTTTATCCTCTGTGTATTCAGCGGAGTCTGGATGTTTGCTTTGGTGTGGTGGATCTGGTGGTTGGCGGCCTTGATGACTGTGCTGATGATCCTGGCCGTGATCATCTGGACCTTTGACGACAGTACCGAATTCACCATCGCTGCTGAAGAAGTGCGCAGAGATCATGAAGCCTGGTTGTCTCTAGTTCACAGTGAAAGGGCTGTGGATCGTGACTACGAAACCTCCCCAGAAAACCGCGGCCTCGCCCGCCCAGATCTGGAGGCAGTCACATGAAACGCGCGCCAACGCATAGTTATCCGGGCATCAACCTTGGGGAACGCCACGCGAGTGCCGACAAGGCGACAGAGGTTGTCACCTTTGGTTTCTGGGTCTTCCTGATGAGCGATCTGGTCTATTTCGGCCTGATGTTTGCAATCTATATCACAATGATTGATGCGCAGGCAGGTGGACCCGGTCCGCACGAACTGTTCGATCTGAAAAGTGTCTTTGCTCAAACCCTGATCTTGTTGACCAGCAGCCTGACTGTCGGTCTTGCCATGCTGGCCTTAAAGTACAACTTGCCGCGCGGGCGCATCATTCTTTGGTTTGGGGTTACGCTTTTGTTGGGACTCAGCTTTCTGGTTCTTGAACTGCGTGACTTCATGGCCATGGCGGAAAAAGGCGGTGTTCCACAACGCAGCGGCTTCCTATCGGCATTCTTCGGTCTGGTCCCGCTGCATGGTTTGCACGTTGCGGCGGGATGTCTGTGGCTGATCGTTCTGGGCATTCAATTGCGCGCGAAAGGAATGACAGACCTGATTATCTCACGCGTGGTGCGTCTGGCGTTGTTCTGGCACTTCCTTGACCTGATCTGGATCGGAATAATCACCATCGTTTATTTCGGAGGTCTGACCTATGGATAAGCGCTCTGAAATGCACCGTCGTGAGCGGCGACGTTATGTGATCGGATATGGCGGGTCGCTGTTGCTTACACTGGCCATGTTTGGCGTGGCGCATCTATTCGGGATCGAAACCACTGGCGTGTATCTGACAATTGGATTGCTTGGTCTGGCACAGCTTGTTTTGCAGCTAGTTTATTTCCTGCATATCGACCGTCGTCGCAGCAGCCGGGAAGACCTGCACCTTGTGCTGTTTTCCACGATGGTTTTGTTGATTATGATTCTGGGTACGGTTTGGGTGTTGGGCAACCTGGCGATCCGAATGCATATGCATGTGATGTAATAGGCAGCGCACAACAAAGGTAAACGGCATGAGACCTCTCAAAACCATAGCCATTGCTGTTATGTTGGCAGTAATCGGTGTGGGTTTGCTGTTGTTTTGGCGGCACGAGGAACGGTACCCATCCACCCAGGATGCTTATATCGGCGCCAACATCATTTATGTGGCAGCCCAGGTGACCGGGCAAGTGGCGGAAGTCCAGATTTCCGATAACCAATCGGTTAAGAATGGCGATCTCCTGTTCACTATTGACGATACGCAGTTCAAAGCCTCCGTCGACGCGGCCAAAGCTGATCTGGACAGTGCCATTCAACAGGCCAAGTCGTACTCGACACAAATTACGGCCGCTGAAGCGTCCGTTCAAAGCGCCCAATCTGCTTATGACACTGCAAATAAGAGCCTAGAGCGCGCGAAAGCCCTGTTTGCTGCAGGTGATGTCGCGCAGGCCTCATTGGACCAGACGACATCAGAATTCGCGCAGGCCTCGGCACGGCTGACGACCAGCCAATCCAGCTTGTTGGCGCTGCAAAGCGGGTTGGAAGCAAAACAGGACGACATCCTGTCATCTCAGGCGCAGCTTGAGATCGCCGAAACAAACCTGGCTTGGACCAAGGTCTATGCGGTCGCAGATGGCTGGATCGCCAATCTGACGTTGCGCCCCGGATCTTCGGTCTCTGCCAACGCGCCTCAATTCTCGATTGTTGAGTCCTCGGATTGGTGGGTAGACGCTAATTTCAAGGAAACGTCGTTGCCTCGTATCCGGCCCGGGCAGCCTGTGACAGTTCACGTCGACATGCTGCCGGGGGTGAAGCTTACCGGCAAGGTGGCCTCAATCGGACGCGGTTCAGGAGACACATTCTCTTTGCTGCCGTCCGAGAATGCCAGTGGAAACTGGGTCAAGGTCACACGGCGTTTTCCGGTTCGTATCGCACTTGATCCGACCGATGCTCCGTTGCGGGTCGGCGGCAGCAGCAAAGTTGTCGTGGACACAACGGGCCCGGCGGACGGAAAATGACTTCGGCGGCGTCCGGCCCTGTCAACCGGGTGATCGTGGTTGCTGTTGTTCTCAGCGCCATATTGGAAGTGCTGGACAGCACGATTGTCAACGTTGCCTTGCCGCATATTCAGGCCGCGTTTGGGGCGACAACCGACCAAGCGACATGGATTCTGACCAGCTATATCGTATCGGCGGTTGTCATAATGCCACTGACTGGCTTTGTGGCCCGCCGTGTTGGTCGGCGACGTTTGATCCTTACAGCAGTGAGCGGCTTTGCAGTTATGTCGATGATGTGCGGCTTGTCTTGGAGCTTGGAAGTTATTGTTGCCTTTCGGCTGGCCCAGGGCATGTTTGGCGCTTTCCTGATCCCATTATCGCAATCGATCCTGTTCGACGCCTTCCCCAGAGAAGAGCGTGGGAAGGCGATGGCGGTTTTCGGCTTGGGGGTCGTAGTGGCACCCGTTCTTGGGCCGACGGTTGGTGCGATCCTGACCGAGTATTTCTCGTGGCGGATGGTGTTTTTCGTCAACTTGCCTGTGGCCGCCCTTGCCCTTTTGTTGCTGGCCGGGGAATTGCCCGAAGACAAGACCGAGGATGTACAGATCGACTGGAAAGGTCTGGCCTTGTTGGCACTTGGCATCGGGTGTCTGCAATTTGTCCTGGATCAGGGCGAAACCATGGATTGGATGTCGTCTCGTGTCATTCAAGTGGCTGTGGTCGCGTCGGTGCTGGGCGCGATCGGGTTTATTGTTCACGCATTGACCGCGCGTAACGCGGTTGTGGATCTGCGTTTGTTTGCGGACCGCAATTTTGCCCTGTGCAATCTGGTCATCGCCGGATTTGCGGTCTCATTGTTTGGCGGTATTGCGGTTCTGCCAACGCTCGTACAAAACCTTCTGGATTTTCCCGTTATCGCTTCAGGCCACCTTTTTATTCCGCGCGGTTTGACAGCAGGATTGTCGATGGTTCTGACCGGCGCCGTACTGGTTCATCGTTTCGATCCACGCTTATTGGCGGGCGCCGGATTGTTGCTGACTGCGATTGGGAACTTCATGATGGGTGCCATCAACCTCAATGCCGGGTTTTGGGAGCTGGCGTGGCCCGGAGCCATCAGTGGGTTAGGGATGGGTTTGGTCTTTGTGCCTATGTCTATTCTGGCGTTTGAAAGTATCAGCCAAAACCGACAAGACGAAGCCTCTGGCCTGTTCAACGTCACTCGCCAGTTGGGCTCATCGGTTGGCATCTCTCTGGTCGGCACATGGATCGTACGTGGACTTCAGACCAACACGGCGGTCCTAAGCCAGAATGTGACGCCCTATAATCCTGCGGCGCAAGCTTACCTGAAGCCGCTTGGCTTGACACCAGACAGCCCACAGGGCGCTGCGATCCTGGGTCAGGAAATCGCGAAGCAGGCAGAACTGATCTCTTACCTGACCGTTTTCAACAATCTTGGCCTGCTGGCCCTGGCGACAATTCCGCTATTGTTTTTCTGTCGTGCGCCAAAGCCGGGAACCCAGACGGCTGTCCACGTGCATTGATCCACGGAAACTTCAATAAATACCTTTTCCCCGACTGTACCAGATCGGGAACAAGGTTTCCCCACGATTTCAAGTGAAGTGACAGTCACAGATCAGTTAGGGTTTGACCTTGGGTTATTCACCACATGTGTGTTGATCCTGCGAATGCTCCATTCGACCGCATCTCGCATCGCGCGGCCCAAGGCCTTGTCAAAGGCTTCGATCAGATCAGGTGTTTGTTCACTAGCGGCCACGACATTTTCCTGGAACGAGCTGGATGCAATAATCTTGTCTTCGTACTCATCAATGACCTTAATATTCATACGCACTTCAATACGGACCGATTTACTGGTCTCTGTTTCTTGGACCACAATGCCCTGAAATTCACGCAGGTCAGGTGCAATCACATAGTCTGCGCGCAGGCCAACGGTAGATCGACCAACCGCCGCAACTTTTCCCGAATTCTCGTAGCTTTCCACCAACAGCGTTTGAACGATCAAAGGAGCACGATCTACCCAACGCGCGCGCGGAAGGTACTGCACCTGCAAGGGCGTCGGCTGAATAGCGATCTGATCTGTGTTCACTGCCGCAGTTGCTGTTGGTTCCTCGACAACGATCTGCTTTTGAATTCGGGGCAGTGCGGACGAAAACGTGCTTTTGGGCGTCAATAAATAAAGGTCGTTGGGCTTGGCCGCCTGTTGCAACGTACCTAGGCCAGCGCAGCCGCCGATCAGGGCAAATGCCAGCAATGCGAGAACAGGCTTGATCATTGGCGGAACTCCGATGCTTGAGTGCCCAACAGGAATCGTGCGGGATCCCGTTCAATCTTATCCACCAGTCGGTCGAGACTGATAACAAGTCGTTGGGATTCTTCGATGAAGCGGATAAATTGCGGAAGGCCGACGCGCAGGAAATCCGAAACTTGGCGACGATTGTTCTGAACGATGCCGTCGATGGTGCCCAGCAGTTCAGACGCAGAATTCGATGCGCTTAGAACGTCGTCCGAGATTTGATCGATCTTTTCGGTCACGTTCGAGACCGTCTCGGTCACTTGATTAGCCGCTTTGCGGATGTCAGCAGCCACAGGCGCGACTTCTTCTTCCATCACCCGATTGGCTGAGTTGAACGCCGTCTCTGCCGAAGACAGCGCCCCCTTCGCCGTGTCCATCGCCGACGTAATCGACCCCAATGTCGTATTGGCGTTCAGAACGGTTTCGTTGACAATTTCCAAGGTGACGCTGCCTTCGTCCGACAACAACGTCAAACGTTCAGCCAGTTGCGCGCCGCGTTCAATGAAAGGTCGAATGTCCTCTTGCAGGATCTGGTCCGCCGTTTGGATCGTAGTTTTTGCTTCGTCCAACGCGGCCTTGGCGGATTCTGATGCGGTTTTGACCGAGTCCAGCGTATCCGTTCCTGTCTCAAGCGTTGTCTGAGCTGTTTCGATCAATGGATCCAGACGCTTAGAGAATTCGCCAATGTCCTTGGCGGCATTACCAATATCGCTGGCGACAGACTCAAAGCTTGTCAAAGTGTTGTCCAACCGTCCTGTAGCCGACGCAAGATTGTCTAGTATACCGCTCACGGCTTCCCTGTTCTTGTCGTCAACGACCTTGTTGAGGCTTTCCAAAAGTGTGACGGCCTCATCCAACACTTTCGGTGCGCCTTCAAACAGTGACTGGATTGTGCTGCGTTTGCTTTTGATCACGCTGTTTTGTGCCAGTCGTTGTGCGCTCGCCGACCCACCGGTCAACTCGACATAGCCAACCCCGGTCACACCTAGGGACTGCAACTGGGCAATCGTTTCCTCGGTGATTGGAATATCTGCATCCACTTCGATGCGAACTCTGACTTTCGAGGGGTCGTCTTCATCCAAATTCAACGAAATAACCTGGCCAACAGGAAGGCCGTTGAAGCTCACACCTCCCGCAGCAGAAAGCCCCGAGACATTGTCGAATAAGACGTCGTAATAAGCGTATTGGCGTGTGACCTCAAATTTCGCAAGCCAAAGGAAAAAACCAAACGCGCCCAGAAGCCCTGCAAGGGTAAACGCGCCGATCAGGATATAATTCGCTCGGGTTTCCATTGCCTCTACCTGTCCTGGCCCTTTTGTTGTGCTGCGCGGGCGCGGGGGCCTGTGAAGTATTCCTGCACCCAAGGATGATCGACCTTGGTCATGTCTTCTATCGGACCTTCGACCAGTACGCGCTGTTCTGCAAGCACAGCAATCCGGTCGCAGATGGCATAAAGGCTATCCAGATCATGGGTGACCATGAACACTGTCAACCCAAGAGCCTGCTGCAATTCGCCAATCAACTCATCATAAGCCGCCGCGCCAATAGGGTCCAATCCGGCGGTCGGTTCATCCAGAAACACGATTTCGGGGTCCAAGGCCAATGCCCGGGCCAGCGCCGCGCGCTTGCGCATACCGCCGGAAAGCTCGGACGGAAACTTGCCGCAACTCAGCTGAGGCAACCCAACCAGGCTGATCTTCAGCGCGCCCAGCGACTCCATCAGCTTTTCGCTCAGACCCGTGTGCTCGCGCAGCGGGGCCATTACGTTTTGCAGGACGGTCAAAGACGAAAACAGAGCGCCGTCCTGGAATGCCACACCCCAATGGCGTTCGATGCTGCGCCGATCTTCCTCGGGGCCGTTCAAGACATCGACACCCAGAACTTCGATGCTGCCCGCCGCCGGCGTGTTCAGCCCTACAATTGTTCTGAGCAATACCGATTTACCAGTGCCGGACCCGCCGACAATTCCCAGAACTTCGCCGCGCCAGACATCGAGGTCCAGATTATCATGCACCACCTGCGATCCGAACTGGTTTCTAAGGCCGCGCACACGGATCACAGCGTCACGTTGTGACGCCGTTGAACTCGTTGCCTCTTGTATTCTGCTGTTCATGTCAGATTCCGACCTCTGAGAAGAAAATCGAAAACAGGGCGTCAATTACTATGACCATGAAGATGGATTGCACAACCGAAGCGGTTGTACGCTGACCCACGCTTTGTGCAGATCCTCTGACCTGCATGGCCTGCCAGCAGGAGATTACTCCAATAACCAACGCAAAAAAGGGCGCTTTGATCAGACCAACGGCCAGTTGCCAGACATCCGTATTCTCCTTCAATCGCGTCAGAAACATGCCGGGGCTTACGCCCAGATCAATCCAGCTCATCAAGGCGCCACCGAATAAACCCGCTATGTCCGAGATAAACCCCAGAATGGGCAACATGATCAAAAGGGCGAGGACACGGGGAATTACCAGCACTTCAATCGGGTCCAGCCCCAAGGTTCGCATGGCATCAATCTCTTCCTGCACTTTCATCGAACCGATCGAGGCAGTGAACGCCGAGCCTGAGCGACCCGCAACAATGATCGCGGTCAACAAAATCCCAAGCTCTCGTAAGACCGAGATTGAGATCAACTCCACTACAAATATCTCTGCGCCAAACTGCTTGAGCTGCGTCGCGCCTTGAAAAGCCAAAACAACACCGATCAGAAACCCCATCAGAGCCACGATGGGAAGGGCTTTGACACCGGTTTCCTCCATATGCGTGACGAGGGCCGCCTTACGCAGCCGCCATGGCATGACCATGGTGCGGAACAGCCGGTGTAGCGTAAGTCCCAAAAATTCAAGGATTGAAAGCGTGTCCTTCCAAGCCCCGAAGGTGCCGCGACCCACATCTGCCACCCAATCCATGAAACTGCGGGGATCTTCGAGCTTGCCGGGTTTGCCCGGGATCGAGCGGGTTACGGTATCAATAAGCGTCGCATGTGCAGGCTTTGCCCCCAGAATTTCCACTGCCCCACCGTTCGAGGTGAAACGCTTACCAAGATCCGCGATCAACCATGCACCTCCGGTGTCGAGGGCCTCGATCTGGGACAAATCAAAAACGACCTTGTCAGCCGAGGGTTGTATAGCTGCAAAATCATGCTCCACTGATGCCAAAGATTGCGTGAGCAATTCACCCGAAATACGGACATGAGTGCCTTCGGTGTCGCGCTCGGATGAGATCATTGGCTTCGTCATAAAGCCATGTGAAGTAAAACGCTCTGAGCCTTCAAGTCTTTGTTCTGAAAGATCGGGTTTTTGCGGTGCAGGATGGCCCTCGCGTCACGCCTTGTTTGGTGCGGCCAGGTTTTCGGGCTCGGGTGTACAAGAAAGTGTTGGCTACTTATTTAATCAGTTGCTTGAGCCCAGGATGCGAGACACAGTCCGCGTGGGAGTCGAGGTTGAAGCGGAGTGTTCAGATGTCTCAGGCCAAAAACGTCTTGTTCATCATCATTGATCAACTTCGGGCTGATTGCCTGAGCGGCGCTTTGGCAGATTATGTGGATCTTCCGAATTTGCGGGCATTCATGCAAGAGGCTGTGACCTTTACGCGGCATTACTCGGTCACCAACCCCTGTGGGCCTTCGCGGGCTTCGCTTTTGACCGGGCAATATGCGATGAACCACCGTTCGGTGCGAAATGGAACGCCACTGCGTCACGATACCCCCAATATCGCCACGGAAATGCGCAAAGCGGGATACATGCCGTTGCTGTTCGGCTATACGGATACATCTGCCGATCCGCGTGTCCATGACGCCAATGATCCGGTACTCAAATCATATGAGCAGTCCATGACCGGGTTTCTTGAGGTGGTCGAAATGCGCCTTGAAGAGTCATATCCCTGGCAAGCACATCTGATGAAAAAGGGATATGAGTTCGATCAGTACTGGGATGTTTACAAACCCACCTCGAAAGACGGTCAGACCCCCAAATTGAACGACCCGGCGCTCTATCGGGCCGAAGACAGTGACACGGCGTTTCTGACGGATGCGTTTCTTGAAGGCATCGCGCCTCATTGTGGCGAGGGTTGGTTTGCTCATTTGACCTATATCCGCCCACATCCGCCTCTGGTCGCACCCGCGCCGTACAACGACATGTACAATCCGGCAGAAATCCCTCTGCCACAACGGTTGCACAGCACGGAAGCCGAGAAGGACCTGCACCCGTTCTTTGGGCCAACACAGAATTCCTATACAGCCAAAGACTTTGTGCACGGCTTTGATGAAGTCGAGCCGACGGACGAGAACATTCGCACTCTGCGCGCTGTCTATCTTGGTCTGGCAACAGAGGTCGATCACCATATCGGTCGTGTGGTGAAACACCTCAAGGACAGCGGGCAATATGACGACACGATGCTTGTGATCACAGCTGATCATGGCGAAATGTTGGGGGATCGCCACAGCTGGGGTAAGATGACCGTCTATGACGCAGCCTATCATACTCCTTTGATGATCCGTTTGCCCGGGAACAATGATCAGGCGGGTGCACGAGTCAGTGTTCCAACTGAATCGGTCGATGTCGCGCCAACGATCCTGCGCTGGATTGGGCAACCGGCTCCGAACGCGATGGATGGTCGATCCTTGATGCCGCTGTTGCGCGATGAAGTTCCAGAGGACTGGCGCAGCTATTCGTTCAGCGAGCTGGATTTCTCGGAACCTGAAAACCCGACTCTGTGGCAACAGCAACTTGAAACGGGCAACAGCGACTCGTGCCTGGGAATTCTGCGAGACGAGCGATTTACTCTGATCGAGTTCGCCGCCGACCTGCCGCCGATCCTGTTTGACCATCAGAGCAAAGGCGAATTTGAGAATGTGGCGCACAAGCCTGAACTGGCGCCGGATTTGGCCCGATTAAGCCGTCAGATGCTGCGGCACCGGATGAAGAACATGGACCATACACTTTCGCTGCATTCGATTACATCTGAAGGTGCAAAATCCCGTTCTCGATACTGATCGCCCTGTGTGTGGCTTAGAACTTTCCCTGAAAAATTGTAGACAAATTCATATCTTACGATATCGTTCTTGTGAAATACGCATCGTTTTACGCTCTGACGGCCAGCGGTAATTGAGCTGCGTTTTTTTCGGTTTTGAATTATTTGTCCAGATCGGCTTGTCAGCGATTTCAAAGTTCCAAACACACCTTTGTGCACACAAGGGGTTCCGGGGAGGACAGGAATGGGCGATTGGTTTGTGAATGTGCTGCGCAGCTATCCCGAACTGGCGGTTTTTCTGTCGATAGGGATAGGGTTCTGGATCGGTCCCAAGAAATTTTTTGGTTTCAGCCTCGGGACCGTTACAGCAACTTTGCTTGCGGCTGTGATCATCGGGCAAACGCATATTCAAATCGACTCGGCGGTCAAATCGACCTTTTTCATCATGTTCATCTTCGCAGTTGGATACGGTGTCGGCCCACAGTTTATCCGCGGTCTCAAGGCAGACGGCGCACGAGAGGTGTTGTTCGCACTCAGTGTTTTGGCTTTGTGCCTGATTGTGCCAGTCTTATCTGCCAAAGTCGCAGGGCTGGAACTGGGCTTCGCGGCTGGCTTGTATGCAGGATCACAGACCATTTCTGCCGCAATTGGTGTGGCGACCGACCAGATCAGTCAACTGGGTCTGTCGTCAGAACAGGCGCAGACCTATGCCAATCAGATACCGATTGCCTACGCAGTCACATATATTTACGGCACGATCGGGTCGGCCATCATTCTGGCCAAACTCGGGCCACGTCTGATCGGTGTGAATCTGGTTGTCGCTTGCAAAGAATATGAGGCCAAGCTTGGTGGTAGCGCTTCTGTTGAGACTGGCGAAGGTATCGTTTCGGCCTATCGCATGATCGAAGCTCGGGCGTTCGAAATCCCCGATGACAGCGATTTGCTGGGCCAGCCGGTGAAGGATTTGATGCCTGGTGTGCGTATTTATGCCGAACGGATCAAGCGCGGTGACGCTGTGATCGAGGTTGAAGACAGCACGGTACTTCAGGCGGGCGACCTCGTCATGTTCTCTGGGCGACGCGCGGATTTGGTTGGCCTTTTGGAAGGGCACCTGAAAGAGGCTGATGCCCCTGAATTGCTGAACACGCCGACCGAGAAGCTGGATGTGCTGATCACCAGCAAAGAGGTTCACGGGAAAACTCTGGAAGAACTAAGCAAGCTTTCGCTGGCGCGCGGTGTCTATGTTTCGAAACTAATGCGAAACATGGTCGAACTGCCACTTTTGCCGGGAACTGTTGTGCATCGCGGCGATATCTTGACGGTTCTTGGATCAAAGCGTCATGTAGAGGCCGCCATTGCCCGGGTTGGGTATGCCGACCGCCCGGTCGAGACAACAGACTTGGCTTTTGTCGGCTGGGGAATATTCGTTGGTGGTCTGGTCGGAACACTGGCAATTACCATGGGTGGTTTCCCAATTAGCCTATCCACAACAGGCGGGGCCCTTTTGGCCGGCTTATTACTGGGCTGGTTGCGAACTGTGCATCCGACATTCGGGCGTATTCCCGGCCCGTCTTTGTGGTTGATGAACACCCTTGGCCTAAACGTTTTCATAGCTGTGATTGGCATAAGCGCCGGTCCCGGTTTTGTGGCGGGCCTGCAACAGGCCGGCGTTGCGCTGCTGCTTTGGGGAATAGTCGCCACCTCTCTGCCGATGATCTTCTCGGTTTACGTTGGCCACTATGTGTTCAAGTTTCACCCGGCCATTCTGTTTGGCGCCTGCGCTGGCGCGAGAACAACAACCGCTGCGCTTGGGATGATCCAGGAGGCCGCGCAAAGTCGAATACCCGCGCTGGGGTATGGGATGCCCTATGCGATTGGGAACACTTTGTTGACGATCTTTGGCATGGTTGTTGTTTTGATCCTTAGTTGATTTGGAAAGGTATGTGTTATGGACCGTCTGAAACTGCACGATTACGAAGCGCTCAGCCCTTTTCAGATCAAAGATGAGCTGATCAAACTAGCCTCGGATGAGGCCAGAAAATCCAACAGCGCGTTTCTGAATGCGGGACGAGGAAATCCCAACTGGATCGCAACCCGTCCGCGTGAAGCGTTCTTTGCACTCGGTCAGTTTGCCGTCACCGAAGCCAAACGCGTCATGGATCATCCGGCGGGTCTGGGTGGCATGCCAGCCGTCAAGGGATGCCATGACAGGCTTCTGAAATGGGCTGAGGTCAATGCGGACATGCCCGGCACGGACACTTTGCTTACCGTTGTCAAACACGCCATTTTTGCGTTTGATTTCAATGCAGATGCGTTTGTTCACGAACTGACGGACTCGATTATTGGCGACAATTACCCGGTGCCGGACCGTATTCTGCATCACAATCAGATCATAGCGCACGAATACTTGATGTGGGCCATGTGTTCTGGTCGACAGCCGGATGCGCGATTTGATCTGTTTGCAGTCGAGGGCGGCACGGCGGCGATGTGTTACATCTTCAAGTCGCTCAAAGCCAACCGATTACTGAACCCAGGTGATACGATTGCGTTGTGTACTCCGATCTTCACGCCGTATCTCGAGATGCCTGAACTTGAGGATTACAGCCTCGAATCCGTGCATGTGGAAACGGACGAAGAAGACGCGTTCCAGCTGACCGATGCAGCGGTCGAGACGTTGAAAGACCCCAAAGTAAAAGCCTTCTTTCTGGTCAATCCGGGCAATCCTTCGTCAGTTGCGCTGAACAAGGCATCTTTGGAGAAGCTGGCAGATGTGGTCGAGAACCATCGCCCCGATCTCATCGTTCTGACAGATGATGTCTATGGAACCTTCGTGCATGATTTCACATCGGTCATGGGGTACATGCCGCGCAACACGATCGGCGTGTATTCGTATTCGAAGTATTTCGGCTGCACCGGCTGGCGTTTGGGTGTCATCGCAGTGGCGCAGGACAATATCTTTGACCTCAAACTGGCTGAGCACAGTGAACAGATCAAACAGGCGCTGGACAAGCGCTATGGCACGCTCAGCCTGACACCGCGTGAGATCAGGTTCATAGACCGTCTGGTTGCAGACAGCCGGGATGTTGCCCTGAACCACACCGCTGGTCTTTCCTTGCCGCAACAGGTCATGATGACCCTGTTTTCGCTTGTTGAACTTGTAGACACCAAGAAAGACTATCAAACGGCTTGTATGGAGCTTGTGCATCGACGGTTCAAATTGTTGACCGAGGCGATGGGGATCGAAGTCAATGCAGGTGAAAACTACGATGCCTATTACGGGATTATCGATTTCGAGTATTGGTTGCGAAAATATGTCGGTGAGGATGTTGTTGCGTGGATCAAGAAGAACGTGCACCCGCTTGATATCGCGTTCAAACTGGCCGAAGATCACGGGATTGTTCTATTGAACGGCAGCGGCTTCGATGCGCCGGGTTGGTCTGCGCGCGTGTCTTTTGCCAACCTGCCGGACGAAGCCTATGCCCAGATCGGCCGCGCCGTACGGTCCGTAGCCAGAGGTTATGTCGAAGCTTATCGTGCCGCCAATAAAATGCCGCTGCATGGCGGGTCATAAATTAGCATTGCCGCAAGAATGAAACCCACTATCCGTACCTGTAATCAGGTGCTACGCAGGTGCTGTGGAAAAGGCAAACTTGGACATAACGGAAAAGCGCATAAAGGCGATGACCACGGCAGGGCTGAACCTTATCGGTCAGGCGCTTTCCATTTATGACAGCAAGTTGCAGCTTGTGCTCAGCAATCGCCGGTTTCAGGAAATGTTCGATTTACCGGACGAGTTGGTTCAACCCGGGGCTCCGTTTCGGGATACAATTCATTTCCTCGCCAGCCGTGGAGAATATGGACATGACGAGAGTGTCGAGGACATGGTCAATCTGCGGGTCAAGCAGGCCCTGGCGTTTGAACCGCATTACATGGAGCGGGTGCGGCCCAACGGGCAGGTTGTCTCAATCGAGGGCGCTCCGTTGCCTCAAGGAGGATGGGTCGCGGTCTATACTGACATCACGGGCACGCGGCGCGCCGAAAACCTGTTGCGGGCGCGATCAGAGGAACTGTCGGAACAGTTGCTCGGGCACGCCGAGGAACTATCAGCGACCAACCGCAAGCTTGCAGCCACGATCGCGGCCTTGGAAGAAGCGAAAAGGGAACTGACCGAAATTGAAGCCCGAACGCGCCTTGTGACCGAAATGATGCCTGCGCATATCGCGCATTTGGACAGTGACGGGCTTTATGACTACTCCAACCGACGTCTGAGTGCGGTCATGCCGGGGCGTCCGTCCGATATTCTTGGCCTGCATATTTCCGAGGCGCTGGGTGAGGTCGCTTTTGAGCGCGTGGAAAGCCATTTGCAAAAGGCTTATGATGGCGCGCCTTCAGTTTTTGAGTTTACCGAAGATCAGGATGCTCGTCGCATCCGAGTTTCGTTCACGCCGGATGGGGCAGGGGGTGTCTATGTGATGTCCGTGGACATTACCGAAGAAACGCAGGCACGGGTCGCCTTGCAGCAGACTCGTCGCCGGGCGATGGCAGCCCAGATGACCAGCGGCCTGGCGCATGACTTTTCCAACTTGCTAACGATTATCCTTGGGATGCAGTCCAGATTGGACAAGATGGACCTTCCGGATGAAGCGCAAGAACTGGTTGCAGCCACTCAACAAACAGCGCGTCGGGGTGGGCAGTTGCTGAATCGTATCGCAGATATGACTGGCAACCGTACGCCCCAGCCGCAGGCCACAGACATGCGCGGTTTGTTGGAAGATCTGCGTATTCTGGCCACCCCATCCCTGCCGCGTGGCATGGGGCTTTCTGTTGTGAACACTCTTCCCGATCAGGCACTAGTGTTGGATCCAGGGATGGTCCAGGACGCGTTGCTGAACCTTGTCCTGAACGCGCGAGATGCGTGCGGAAGCACGGGTCAGATCACCATCAGCGCACATGCGATTGGCAAGATATGGGTCGAAATCACAGTGTCCGACACCGGCCCAGGATTTTCGTCCGAGGCGCTGGAGAAGGCATTGAACCCCTTTTTCACGACTAAAGGCAGTGACGGGTCTGGTTTGGGCTTGCCCATGGTTTATGACACGGTGAAACTTGCCGGTGGTGATCTGAACCTCAGAAACACTCCATCCGGCGCATCGGTCGTGTTGCGATTGCCATATCGTTCCGCTCCACCCTCTCAGGATGGCCTTGTGTTGTTGGTGGAAGACAGCGACGAGTTGCGAGGTCAGTTCCGAGACATGCTGGTTGAGCTTGGTTTTTCAGTCATAGAAGCCAATTCGGTGGATGAAGCCCTAACGCTGCTTTCGAATGTAGAGGATATCGCGATGGTGTTGTCCGACATCCGCTTGGAGGGAGGGGGCTCGGGCCTGGATCTTCTGCGGCAAATAGGCTCTGGAGTGCCGTGCATCCTTATGACCTCTCTACCGAATTCTGATCCGCTGTACCAACAGGCGCTTGCGTTGGCGCCGGTGTTGCGTAAACCGTTTTCACAGGCTCAATTGTCCGCACTGATTCAAGCTAAGGCCGCCTGATGACCCAACCTTTGGTGACCATTCTCGATGACGAACCCGAGATACGACGTATCCTGACCGACGTCTTGGAGGATGCCGGGTTCCGAACACAGAGTTTCTCTCGCGCCCGAGAGTTCGAGGCGGCACTGAACCGCGTGACGCCGGATGTCTGTCTTGTGGATCTTTCCCTGCCGGATACCGATGGGTTGGCGCTGGTTCATCGTCTTGCTTTGGAACAGGGTGCTGCGGTGATCATCATATCTGGTCGGGCACAGGTGCAGGATCGCGTGACTGGGCTGGAACTTGGGGCTGATGACTACATAACCAAACCGTTCGATCCGGCGGAAGTGGTGGCCAGGATCCGGGCCAGGTTGCGTAACCCACGCAGTCAGACTTCGCATTCGGACACCGCTATTTTCAACGGCTGGATTGCACATTTTGACCGCTACGTTCTTGAGGATGGCGCCGGTGCCGAAACGCCTTTCAGCCATGCAGAAGGAGAGGTTCTGAGGCTATTCCTCGAAAGCCCCAAGCGTCTTATCAGCAGAGCGCAAATGCAAGAATCGTTGGGCGGTGCAGCAGGAGACAGTTTTGACCGGGCCATGGACGTGCGAATTTCCAGGCTTCGTACCAAACTTGGCGAAGACCCAAAGAATCCTCGCCTTATAAAAACGATTTATGGCGCTGGTTACATCTTTCTGGGCGATGTGAGTTGGAAATAAACGCTGCCCTGGCCTGCTAACAGCTCGACGCTCAACCACATTTTATCAATTGGGGTTAGCGTCGGATTCAAAAAGCCTCGTTCGTGATTACTCTCTCAAAGCTTGATCCTTGATCTTCACAACAGGATCTAGAATGTAATCCAGAACAGATTTTCGGCCTGACAGAATATCCACTTCCGCAATCATGCCTGGGATGATTTCGACGGCGATGCTGTTCCCGTCCAACATTGTATTGTTCGTACGAATTTCCACGACGAACACTTCCTCTTCATTGCGCTCTGATCTCGTTATCGTGTCAGCACCAATTCGTATGATTTCACCGTCCAAGGCGCCATAACGGGCGAATTCATAAGCTGTGATTTTAACCTTTACCGGTTGCCCGGCGTGCAGAAATGCAATGTCTTCGGGGCTTACGTAAGCCTCCACAAGTAATGTATCGTCAAGCGGCACGACTTCAACAAGGTCCTCTCCGCTTCTTGCATGACCACCGATGGTTGTCTTGTGAATGCGGTTGACGATGCCCCGCACCGGAGAGCGGACTTGTGCGCGCATTGCACGATCGCGCAAGGCCGGCAGAGCCGGTTTTAGGGCCGCCAATTCTGCTGTTGCAATCGCCAGATCGGTCAGCGCGGCACTTCGAAACCGGCTGCGGGCCGCCTGGATCCGATCATCGATTTCTTCAAGCCCCGTTTGCAGCCGATTGGTCACTGCTTCGGCACGCACCTTGCGACCCTGCCATTCTGCTTCACTTCGCCTCAACGCCAACAAGGTTGTTGCTGGCTCCATCTGAGTTTCGACCAAAGGGGCCATAATGGCGCGCTCTTCCGCAAGGACTTTGAGCGTTTCAACAGCTGTAACGTGATCGACTAGGCCCTCTTCATATTCACGATGCTTTTGTTGCCTCTGGCGTTCCAGAATAGCAATTTCTGCTGCCAATTCTGCCTGGCGACCCTGGTACAGCGCAGTTTCCGAGCGTACGACGCTTGGCGCTCCTTTGATCAAAGCCGTGTCGAACTGCAGGTGTGTCCCGTCTATTTCCGCTTGCAGCCTTTGTGCGCGGGCCATCAGACCATACGCCCGTTGTTGTTCCTGACCGAGCTTGCTGTCGATTTGTGTCGCATCAAGTTCCATGAGCAAATTGTCTTTGTCGACCAACTGGCCTTCGCGCACATGCAGCGCACGAAGAACACCGGGCTCGGTGGCATTGATTACTTGGATGTCTCCGGATGGGACAATGCGACCGTCTACGCGTGTCACATCGTCAAGCTCGGTTAAGTGTGCCCAAACAATGGCAGATACCAGGCAGGACAGGATCACCAACAACAGCAGTGAACCGCGAATAGGGGAGCGCCCTTGCATTTCGCGTGCCAGCGCAGCCAGATCAGGATGCTGCGACATTCAGGTGTCTCCTGCTTTGACGCGCGTGTTGTGTCAACAGGCTCTTGGGCCCATCTGCCGCGATTTCACCGTCTTCAAGTATGATGACCCGATCAACCAGCTCCAGCAGGCTGGTCCGGTGTGTCACAATCACCATAGTGGTTTCGGCAGCGGTCTTCTTCAAACGTTGGATCACCTGAGCTTCGGTTTGAACATCCATTGCACTGGTCGGCTCATCCAGCAATAGGACTGGCGGTTGCCCGATTAGGGCCCGGGCAAGTGCAATGGCTTGCCGCTGCCCGCCAGACAGCCCTTCTCCACGCTCAGCCAATTGAAGATCATAACCACTTGGATGCTTGGTGACGAAGTCTTCAACTCCAGATGTACGACCAGCTTCGATAAGGTCTTCGTCTTTCGGCCGGATTGCGCCGCTGGTGATGTTGTCCCTGACTGACCCCGAGAAAAGCCAAACGTCTTGTAAAACCGAGCCGATATTGCGGCGCAGGTCTCCAGGATCGATCTGGCGGATGTCCAACCCGTCAAGCGTGACCGATCCGACGCGGGGCGTGTAGAGCCCCAAAAGCAGACGGGCAATTGTGCTCTTCCCGCATCCGATTTGGCCGAGGATTGCAACCTTTTCGCCCGGCTCGATTGAAAAAGAGATTCCCCTAAGTGTGTCGACACTTTGATCCGGGTACGAGAAATGAACGTTATTGAAAGAGATTGACCCTTTGAACGACAGCCGGTTCACCCACGTACAACCTTCTGGTCGTTCGCTTTCGGCCACCATTAGCGTGTTTAGGTTTCGATATGCACTTCGAGCTTGATTCATGCGCGTAAGCGTTTGTGCCAGTTGACCCAAGGGGGCCAATGCACGACCGGTCAGCATGACAGAGGCTACAAGTGCTCCCATACTGGCCTGACCATCGGTGATTAGAAAAACGCCATAGAAAACGACGAACACCTGGGCCGCTTGCTGCGTAAAACCCGTCAAGTTCAGAGCAAACTGCGTGATGGCCCTGCTTTGCGCTCCATGTGCTGATTGCCGTTCAATCGCCTGTTCCCACCGGGCGCGCATTCGCTGACCTGCCGCCGTTGTTTTCAGGGTCTCGATGCCAGAGACGGCCTCGACCAGAACAGATTGCTTGGACTGCCCGTCAGTAAGGCTTTTTTCAGCTATTCGCGACAAAAAAGGCTGCACAGCCAAACCGGTCAAAAGCACTACTGGAACGGCTAAAGCAGGTACAATTGCGAGTTGCCCTCCGACCAGGTAGACCACAAAGATAAACAGCCCTATGAACGGCAAGTCTACAACCGCGACAAGCGTCGCAGATGTGAAGAACTCACGCAGCGTTTCAAACTCTCGGATGGTGCTTGTCATGGCCCCGGTCGAACCTGTGCGGGACTTCATCTGAATGTTCAGCACCTGATCGAAGATACGCCTTCCCATCAGCAAATCAGCTTTTTGACCGGCCTTGTCGATAAAGCCCGCTCGGAGAAGTTTTAGAACGAAGTCGAAAAACAGAGCCAGGGCGACGCCTCCTGTCAGTGCGATCAGCGACTCGGTTGCCTCGTTTGGCAAAACTCGATCATAGACGACCATAATGAAAATCGAGGTTGTTAGGCCCAGTAGGTTTGCCATGGCAGCCGCCAGAACGACTTGGATATAGCTCCATCGGCTAGCGGCAAGAGCCGCCCGAAACCAGTGCCCGTCGTAAGAAGTATTTTCTGTAGAAATATCGTTGCCGTAGTGGCGTCGAAACAAGATAGCGTAACCAGTATAAGTTTCGCGAAAACTATCTTCAGGAACTTCACTGATCCCTTCGCCGATTTCCGGGTCGAAAATCAGCAACGTGCCGTTGCCTGTGCGACCATGGTAAACAACGGCTTGTTTTCCAGTCAGCAGTAACATCGCCGGAACGAGTCTGCCGTCAAATTCGGACAGGCGTCGCTTGCCGTATCCCGCCTGCAGCTTTGCATGCTGAGCCACTGAAATGATATCGCGTATGGTCAATTCCCCACCTGGCCCGGTTTGCGCGGCGTGAAGAGAGGCTAATGTTATCGGCCGATCGAGGGTACTTGCGATATTAAGCAAGCAAGCCTCATAAGACGACAATTGAGGGATCGAGAATTTTGAATCGGCTATATTCATTTCAAACTGCCCCAGGTCCCAAGTGAAACCCCAAGCAAATCAAGTATATCGCCGGTCAGACTCAGTGCGGCATAGTTGGTCAGAAAAAAGCTCTGTTCAGCCAAAATAAGACGTTCCTGTGCATTTACGTAGTCGCGCTGCGCATCAAGGATTTCGATCAGGCTGCGTCGTCCGATAGAAAACTGTGCGCGTGATGCTGTCACGTTTTCAGCGTTGGCGGTGACTGCTGCCTCAGCAGCGCGTAGTCGATCAGCGCCCGCTTTTTGGTCCGAGCGAATAAAACCCAGTTCCCGCGTGATTTCGCGAATAAGTTGCTCGCGAACGTATTCTGCCTCTTTCACTTGCGCTTCAGCGGCAGCAATCGATGCCCGACGTTGACCGGTGCTGTCCAATTCGTAGTTGACCGAGAGGTCAACGCCGAAATTTGCATCCCTGTTGTCATCTTGATTGGCAAATGCCGCCAAGCGAACGTCCGGCCGGCGGCGGGCTTGTGCCGCGGACCAATCTGCCTTGGCCGCCAAAAGGCTCGCATCTGCTTGGCGAATTTGAGGGCTGGCTAATATGATTTGAGAGTCACTTCTATCCAGGTCAGGTGCTGACACAGGAGGGCTTAGAGCGCCGGGAGCTGATCCAAATACTTCACGGAACCGTGCTTCAGCGCGATCTGTGCGTGCCTGGGCGTCTGCAAGCCGTGTTCGCGCATCTGCCATACGCGACTGCGCCGTCAAAACATCTGCATTGGAACCCGCCCCGCTGGCGGTGCGATCCAAGATTTGGCGCACAAGTTGTTCATGCACCATGACATTTTTCCGCGAAATGTCCTGTATTCTGCGCTGATCAAGGACAACTACATATGTTTCGATCGCAGCCAGAGCGGTCGCCGAGGCTGTTTGAATCTGATTGCCCCGGCTTTCCAAAACTCGGGCTCGCGCTGCTGCCAAGTCTCCCGCCGCTGCGCCGCCATCATACACCATTTGCGACACCCTCAGATAAGGTGAAACATCAGCGATATCGGAATCAACCCTCTCAGAGCGGGCGTTAATCCCTAAGGAAACTTGGGGCAAAAAAGCGCCTTCTGCTGCATCTTGATTGGCTATTGCGATGTCCATCCTCGTATCGCTTTGCGCTAAATTTGGGCTGGATTCCACAGCTGATCGCACCCTTTGCCCAAATGCACTTTGGCCAAGTAACTTAGAAGGTTTTGCGGCGCCCGCTCCGGCCGTTCCTGTTGAAAACGACATCGATACAGGCGTCAAATCTGGTGGAGAGGTACAGGCGGCAATCAGAGTTGCGCATAGAACAAGCATAAGAGGTTTTAGTGTTTTACCATAGGGTCGCATATTGGCCCTCGTGATTGTGATGTTCCAAAGTGCTTTCTGCTTCTTGGGCTGTCACCAAAGCGTCTAAAAAATCCGGAAGCTTCGAAGCCGGGTGTTCCGCTTTTTTGTCTGTCAATAGAACAGCCTGCTTTTGCGCCTGCGACAGCCACGTGAAATGGGTCAGCGAAACCTGATGAGCGTGTATCAGGCGAAGCCCTCCGGTTTTGGCAAGCAACGACATGTTGGCTGCATGAGTTTTTTGCAAAGCGCTCGCGTTGATGCCGAAAAGCCCGTTTGGAAGTGGCATGCCCTGAAAAGAGGAGAGCGGAGCAAAAAGACCCATCTCTGAAAGGACCTTGCACAAATGCAATGTGTCCTGCATCGATTTGGAGAGCGCTTGGAAGAATGCCTGAACTTTTGCCAATTCTGGTCCTAGATTGCCCTCCTGATCGAAAAATAGCTCATCTGCCGGTTCGTTGGTGACAAGGCCCGAGCTTTCGTCGACCAGCAGATCGAAATGCAAAGGGTTGGTTTCATGATTATGTTCAGGCAGTTCATACCGAAACGGGAAGCAACGCAGACCAGATGGGACATACATGGCAAGCCACTTACCTTGTGTTGACACGAAGGGCGTCGGGCAATTGGCTTCCATTGAAAGCATGGCCACGGGATAGTGGCATTGGTCAGATCTTCGAAAAACGATCGGAAAAGAGGCTGCTATTTGGAGGATTTCCGCGTCCACAACGGCACACTCATTTATTTTGCGTGCAAAATCGAACGAGGAAAATCGCTTCCAGAACTTACCCTTATGCCGTTGCCGGGTGACCGGAATTAGGCTATTCTGCACCATAATCACCTCATGATTTTTAAAGTTCTCGCTGCGGCCTGAATGTCGTTCAGGCGGAAGCCCCAGTTGGGTCGGTGTGCAAAACATTGTCTGTGTGCAAGTTGCTCAGATCGTTCAGGCCCTGGAACGAGGCGACGGTTTGAACGCTGGCGTTGTCAGAGGCTACGAAATCGGCCTTAACCAGAACACTGTCCGTCCCGTCGGTGGCCATAACGTATATCTCGTCCCCTACCACCGCGCCGGAAAAGCTTTCCACTGCGTTCTCTATCGTGTTCAAGTTTAGATCAATCAAAACTGAGTCCAGACCAACAAATCCGGTGTTGGCACCGATACTGTCGCCAGCTGACAGCAGCTCGAACCCGGTGCCATCGCCACGCAGAGTGCTGGCGTCTAATCCACTGAACATCAATGCATCAGACATTTCGGCTGCAGGGCCGATCGTAAAGCCAGTTACGGTATCTGAACCGTTGTTAACTGAGTCCGCTTCGAAAACAACGACATCGCGCCCTGAGGCAGAGACATCGATCGTATCATCACCGATGCCGCCTTGAACAAAAGTATCGATTCTTGATGCGGTTAGGCTGTCATCGCCGTTAGTCCCGATTTGCAGAATAGACGGCCCGCCATCAGGTGTTTTTATTGTCAACACTATGGGTTGGTTCGGATCCTGGACCGTCATCGTGAAAGTGACAAGCGGTTGAGACACATCTGAAAAGACAGTCGCGGCGCCGGCAAAATTTATGATATCTCCGGTTCCAGGGCTGGCCAGAAACAAATCAAACGCGTTGTGCTCCACCGCAGATCCATTATCGAATGTGACCACGGAAGAGTCGAATTCCAGTTCTGCCGTAATGGCAAGACCGCTTGAGATATCACGATCTGCATCTGCGTAAATCTCAAAGGTAATGGTTGAACCGGTCCGTCCTGCTTCAGTGATTACATATGCAGCGGGTTCATGGGCCGTGACCTGATCATTAACGGCTAACGGATTAGGTCCCCCAGACACCGTGGCTTGCGCCGAAAACAAAAGGTTGTCTCCGGCATTTATGGCTGAGAATTCAGTTGAAGCGATGGCCGATGACCAAGAGCCATCTGCGGCCACCGTAGCAGATCCTACAGCGTTTCCATTAAGTGTGATGTCTATCGTCTGACCATTTGATAGGCCCACAGATGAGCCGGTGATTGTCAATCCGGACATCTGCGCGTCATTCAACGCCACAGCGTCGTTTACGCCAATGTCGTCCATGGTCAGGATGGGGCGAAAATCGGTTGAGATTGAGCTGCTTGCCGTCGCCGAGTTGTTTCCCGCAAGGTCATCAACTGTTGCGGAAACTGTGTATGTTGACCCGTCTGAAAGAGCGCTCAGATCGCTGGAGGGTATGCTAATCGACCAGGCGCCCGAAGAAACAGTGCCTGCATAAGTCTGCCCCCCAAACGTGACAGAAACTGTTCGCCCGTCTTCAGCTGATGTGGTGCCCGAGACTGTCAGGTCAGCGCCTTGTTCTGTCACATCCAACACTGGTCCTACGGGAAGAGCGTCAATTGTAATCACTGGAACTGTAAAGTCGGTGGCGAAATTCACGGTGGCGAGATTATTGTTCCCTGCAGTATCCGAAATCGACGCGTTGATGCTGTATGTCTCAGCATCTTGAAGAGCAGAAAGCTCAGCGCCTGTTGCGGTATATGTCCAGGTCCCGCCTGTAACGGTTGCGGTTCCGCTAACGTCGGTGGTTCCATCACTACGCGAGATGTTGATGTTCACTATGGTGCCGTCCGGTGCATCGGAAGCTCCTGACACTGTCAGGTCCGTTCCCTGTTCCGCGGCGTTCATGATGACTCCGTCTGACACGTTTGTGATATCCAAACTGGGGGGTGTGAAATCTGTATCAAAACTGCTGCTGGCCTGTGCTGCCGGGTTTCCAGCCGCATCTGAGACATCTGCGGTTACAATTACGGTGACTGCATCTGATAAAGCGGTCAAATCTGAGGCCGTTACCGCGACGCTCCATGCTCCGGCGGAAACCGTGCCCGAATACGATTTCCCGCTCATGTCAACGCTTACAGTCTGCCCGTCTTCAGCCGTAGTTGCACCCGAAATGATAAGGTCAGTTGCCTGCTCAGCCGCATTCATAACTGCGCCATCTGAAAAGCTGTCGATGCTTAGCGTCGGTGCCGTCAGGTCAGTACCCAGAGACACATCTGCCTGAGGTGCGGGCAAACCGTTGGCATCAGAGATATCTGCTGTGACCGAAAAACTGCTTCCGTCAGCAAGCGCGACCAAATTGGCGGTGGGTATGGTTACTGACCACGCGCCACTTGTCACTGTGCCGGTATAAGTTTGCCCGTCCAAGGTGACGGTGACTTGCTGCCCGTCCTCAACGTTCCCGGTCGTGCCGCTGACCGTCAAGTCAGCCCCAGCTTCTGCTGTATTCAGCACCGCGCCGACAGAAAGAGGAGAAATGAAAACGGACGGGCCCGTAAGATCCACCGGGACGGATACGGCGACCGGAACCGCCTGATTGCCTGCTGCATCCTCTACGACGACTGTGATCGTCGCGGGGGTGCCAGTGACAAGACCGCCAAGATCGGCGTTAGGGATTGTCGCATTCCAGCTTCCGCCCGAGGCTACGCCTGTGTAGGGCTGACCATTGAATGTAACGTTGACGGGTTGACCGTCCGCAGCCGTTGTTAAGCCAGTGAGCATCAGATCGCCTGCGACGTCAGCCAACTCAATCGAGCCACTGGCAACGGGGTCAAGGGTTATAGTCGGCGCTGTGAAATCAGTATCAAAGCTCCCACTGGCTTGCGAGGCAGGGTTGCCCGCTGCATCCGTTACGTCAGCGGTTAACGAGACAGTTGCGCCATCAGGCAGGGCTGTCAAAGCCGAAGCTGGTACAGTGACACTCCATTGTCCGCCACTTACCGTTGCAGAATAGGTTTGGCCATTTAGCGAAACGGTTACAACTTGCCCGTCTTCGGCATCTGTTGAACCAAAGACAGTCAGGTCTGTCGCCTGTTCTGCCGAGTTCAGCACAGCACCGTCAGAGAGGCCAGTAATCGCCAAAGTTGGAGGGATCGTATCAATGTCAAACCGGACCGTCTGAACCGATAATTCTGTGCCCGCATCGTCCAAATGCCGCACTGAAACGGCTGTTACCCCTTGGGGCAGAGCTGCGGCTTCTGCTGCGGTCAGAGAGAGGCTCCAGCTACCGTCAGCATTGGGTGTCATGGAATTGACGAGCGATCCGACCGTTACTTCCACAGTCGACGTACCTTCGGGTGCGGCAGAATCAGTGCTGACGTTGTTCAAGGCGGCAGTTTGAAGCTCGGCCAGATTGAGGCTTGTATAGGTCGGTTCAGGTTGGGGCGTATTGTCAACACCTCCAACATCCCCGCTATTTTCAACATCATCGTCACCGCCGCCGCCACCTGCTGCAGCGGCCGCTCCGGCCAGGCCCAACCCGCCAAGAGCAGCTCCCGTGCCACCGATGCCACCGGTGGCAGTTGCACCGGCCTCAGCCGCACTGAATTGAACGATTTCGGCGACAACGTCCTCTGCAATCATGATCGCACCGCTGTCCAGAACCTGAACGTTTTCAGCAGTGACGATCATTGTTCTACCGTCGGCGAGCTTTAGAAGCACATCGCCGTTTTTCATCAGTTTTGCCGAGCGGACACCTGGGATGGTTTCCGCAAACTGAAAAGCGTAAAGTTCTTCTATGGAAGCTTGCGACAGGGCGGGCAGCGCCATTACCGTCGACAAAAGACCACCAGCTGCACCACGACCAGCCCAACGACCGAGTTTTCCGTCGATCCATTGGCGAATGCTTCGCTTGCGGTCCGTATCCGAGGATTCCGCTGTCGGATGGTTGTTGGACTCGGTTGCTTTGGTCATCTTGCCCTCACTTTTGGTGTCCACAGATGTTCGAAGAGGAAAGGACACATTATTTGACGATTTTCTCATCCGTCTTTCCCATCGGTAAATGCTGCGATCGGACCCAAAAAAATTGAGTTAAACTGAAACCGAACTTCACGCTTTCACCACATTTCCGCTTTCGTTTCGGTCTGCGTTCTTTGCCAGTCTGTTGCCATTGCCAGGGGTGGCTCAGGAGGTGATGGCTATGAGGCTTCAATTCGAAAGCGTGGTTGCAACGGGGAGCACGGCGCTCGATTCAGGTATCGGCGATACGGCTTTAAAAACGTTTAACGGGACCACGTATCTCTACACTGTCACCGGTCCGGGTGGAGGGGTCGCGGTTTGGCGGTTAATCGACGGCGCGATACCGCAGCTTGTCGATACGGAATACTACAGCGGCTCAATCACCTTTCTGGTGGGGCGCAGTGGCACGCCGGTGGATTTTTCGGGAACGAGTCAACTTGTGTTGGACGTGAACACAGCCACTGGGCTGGTTGGATATGACTTGAACTCGAACGGAACCATCAGAGCGCTTCAGGAAACAGACACGTTGAGCGGCGGAGGCAACATCGGCGCGGTTGTTCAATTTTCCCTCGGTTCATCGGAACTTGTCGTGTTATCGCATGGTGATACCAGCCAGATCGGGACGTATCATGTTAGCTCAGATGGGTCGCTCAACCTTGCCGGTCTGATCGCGGGTGAGGCAGATTCGATGCAAGCTGTGCGCTCAGGGTCCGGCCAATTCCTTATTGCTAGTGATGCGGTGAACGACAGGATCGCCACATACCAAATTGACGATAGCACCGGACTGCTGACCGAAATAGACAATGGTTCCACTTTAGGGACGCTTGGCGTTGCGACACCAACGGCCGTTGAAACGGTCGAGGCGTATGGAAAATCCTGGGTGGTTGTTGCTGGGTCGGGCAGCAACTCACTGAGCGTTCTTCAGGTGAATCAGGATGGGAGTCTGAAAGCAACGAACCATGTGCTGGATACGCTCGACACCCGCTTTGAATCAGTTCAGGACCTTGCGGTTGCGGAGGTGAACGGGCGTGTATTTGTAGTTGCCGGAGGTGGCGACGACGGCGTTAGTCTTTTCAATCTGACGCCTCAGGGCCAGTTGGTTTACCTCGACAGCTTTGCGGACACACTAGCAAGCGGGTTGCAAAATGTAGAATCGCTCAGCGTTGCGCATGTAGGGGAAGATCTGCAAATTCTCGTTACATCGCAGCAAGAGGCCGGAGTGACGGTTCTCACAGTTCCTGTTGACGAACTGGGGACTATAAGGACGGGCTTTGCCACTGTGACCGGGACCGCATCAGATGACATGCTCAGCGGTAGCATTTTGGATACGACTCTGATTGGCGGCGGTGGGGATGACATCTTGATCGCAGGCGCAGGGGCGACAACCATGTCGGGCGGTGCCGGGGCAGACATTTTTGTGATGCAATCTGGCAGTGGCGTGACCACAATTTCAGATTTTCAACCAGGCATGGATCGGCTGGACATGTTCGATTATCTACTGTTGCGTTCGCCGCAGCAGTTGAACTTTACCAGCACCTCACAGGGTGCTCGGATCGAATATAGGGGCGAAGTGGTGGAGGTGAAGTCAGCCTTCGGCGGACCATTATCAAGTGCCGAGATTTTTGGTGCTGGATTCGCAGGCCCCGACCACATTCCGGTGGACTTCGGAAATTTCGGTGGTTTGACCCCAAACAGTTCTGACGGTCTAGCCGGACTGGTCACAATAGACAGCGAAACGGCAAATCCTGGCCTGACCGATGCAGAGATCAGATTTACCCCTGACGGAGGTGGCACTGTCTCAACAACGGCTGACGCACAGGGGAATTTCGATCTGGAGTTACCAGATGGCACCTACTCTGGCTCCTTGGACGTGATCAAATACTATTCCACGGCCAGCAACGAAATCGATGCCTTGGACGCCTTGCAGGTCCTGCGTATCGCCGTGGGTCTGGATCCGACATGGGGGCCAGCAACAGCTGAGGATCTGATTGCAGCCGATGTTAACCAAAACGGTACGGTGAACGCTCTGGATGCGCTTGAAATCCTTCAGGTGGTTGTTGGGCAACCTTCAGCACCCGATCTGCAATGGGTATTTTTGGATGAAAACTCAGATTTGTCCGGCATCACCAAAGACAACGTCACCTACGACACGGGTACAAACGTCACTGCGGTAGATGGGGTAATTGATGTGGATATGACGTCTATTTTGCTGGGCAATCTGGAAGCCGCGTGAACAGCCCCAAGATCGTCAATGCCGTATTTGACTTTCATGTGCCCTGACCGAAGGTCCGAGCCATGGGCAGGTATCTTAAAGTAAAGAATGCGAATTGAGAGTAAAAAACTGCAAGCTTTGGATGCCTCGAGCGCCATGTCCTTTGAACCCAAACGCCTGTGACTTTCGAAATACGCGGCTACAAATTGGGCTTTCTGGACACTCGAGAGAAACCAACAGAATTACTGTTTCTTGGGTAGCGCATCATGAGTTGCTTGAAGATACGCAAACCCATACCTCTGATCGGGCTCCAGATGCGTTCCTTCCGCCCATTCATTCCAAGCGTTTATGAAAACGATCTTTTCATCAGCGCTGTATTTCTCTTGCGCCAGAACTTGGTTCCCCAAATGTGCTGTCCAGCGTTTGTAGGCTTCAATCGAGAACCTGCCCATTATGCGCGGTGCGTCTTGATTACGAGCTGTATTGTCCCATGAAAGGGTAGAAGACCGGAACAGCTTGTACTCTGGTTCGCTCTTGGCAAGCTCGGCGTCCACTACCGTGTCATAATCTAAAATGGCACCGGTAAACTCGGGATTGTAAACGCCCATTTTATCTGTGATGTCGGTGCGCTTAACCTGATGCGGGGGAAACTCCATAGCCGCATCAAAGCCTAAGTCCTCGGGGTTTCCGATGTCAAAGGTCTGCGCCGCGACGAGGTAGAGGTCCCGCTCACCCCAACTTTGCGCCTCTTGCCGCCAGGCTTTTGTTGTTTCCCGGATGTCTGGAATAATGTTTGCACGATACACAATGAACACGGGCTTTCCGTCTATCCTGATATATCGAGGGTCTTCGATATACTTGCGGATATGTCGAAGAAGATTCACTGAATCTTCGATCGAGTGGTTCTGCCCAATGAGCACGTCATGTTCGCGCCCATCCCATCGCCGGGTCCAGTTCTCGTTGGCCCAGGTCAGGCAGAAGGGCATGTCAACGTCAGGGTTGCCCAACATTTGCTCTAACGGGTCTTCCATCAGGGTCTTCCCGGCAAACCAATAATAGTAGTAGGAAAAGCCGCTGATACCGTATGCTTTTGCTATCCGGGCTTGCTCGACCATGATCTCTGGCACTCGCAAGTCGTAATAGCCCAAATGAATAGGGCAATGTGGCTGGTAGTGGCCCGGGAAGTTCGGGACCGCCTTGCCGACATTGGTCCATTCCGTGAAACCTTTACCCCACCATTCGTCATTTTCCTTGAATGGATGAAACTGAGGCAAATAGTGCGCGATTGCCCGCACCGCTAGTTCAGGCTTGGGCTGAGGATCGAATGGAACAAACTCATCGGCCCGACCAATACCTTCAAACCCCTGTCGGCCCCACTGCTGATTGGGTTTATCTGTTCGTCTTGGGTCTCTTTTCTTCGCCGAATTTCGAAACCGCCGCGCTGTACGTGATGAAAGCGGAGGGCTGAGTTTTGATGCTGCCGACAGCAGATAGAAAAGCAGGGTATCTTTGATAGGCATGGTTATTCTCGTACTGAAGCGCCTTGAGCCGTCTGTGAATGAGAGCGCCATAAGTTTTCGGATTGATCCGATCCAGGCTTTCTCAACAACATGTGCACAGTTGTTGAATTCTTATAACTCATCTCCTGTGTTTGTTATTTTGTACGGACCTCCGCCAACCACTCTTTGAGCAACCGACCGCTGACCGTGTCACGCAAAAGACGAAATGCCCGTTTGGGCAATGATTTATTCGCACCATATGGAAGACGTTTTGCGGATCCCTTGGTGGATTTGTTGCGGCGTGATTTTTCAGGTATGCCCACATGGGTCCAACACGTCATGTTTGACCCACGAAGCGCGGCCTGAGTAGCCTCCAAAAACGCATGCCCATATTCACGATCGGGCTCCAGATGACAGCCTTCTGCCCACTCGTTCCACGCGTTTACAAAAACCAAACGTTCCTGATCGGGAAAGTCCTGAGCCGTTTGGCGCACAGCGCGCGACAGCCAGTATTCATAGTTTTCCGGGGTCCCGTTCATCACAACCATCGCTTTTTCCTTACGTCTGGCTGTATTGTCCCAGGACGGGAAAACCGAGCGATAAACATTGTTTTCCGGCCCATACTTGTGACCAAGGTATTGTTCTGCAATTGCCGAGAAGTCGACGCAGAGCCCTTGGAAATCATCGTGCAAATCCACCTCTACTGAAAAGTTTGGCACGGTGATGCCATGCGGCGGGAACTCTACGCCGGAATCAAACCCGAAAGAGGCATAGTCCCAATTTCGGTGAGTAAGCGCACATGTCAGATGAATCTTAGGAATTCCCACAGACGCGCAGTATTCACGCCAAACCTGCACGGACTTACGCGCATTATTCAGGTGCTGAGGGCAATAAACGATCAGGATCGGAGCGCCGTCTACAGTGATGTAGCGTGGATCACGAAAGTAGGGTTCGATCGATTTGATGAACTTCAGGTCATCCTCAGGTTGGTATTCCTGCGCGATGAGAATCTCGTTCTCGTATCCGTCCCAACGTCGGGTCCAGTTTTCATTTGCCCAGCACAGGCAGAACGGCATATCGCTTTCGGGATCCGCCAGCATGTCGTCGACAGGACGTTCAAGAAGGCGTTTACCCGAGAACCAATAGTAGTGATAGCAGAAACCATCAATCCCGCTGGCTTTGGCCAGTGCGATTTGCTCATGACGCGTTTCACGTACCCGCAGATCATAGTAGCCCAGATCGCTTGGGAAATGCGGTTGGTAGTGCCCGGTAAAAACTGGTTTCGCCTTCGTTACGTTCGTCCACTCGGTGAAGCCTTTGCCCCACCATTGGTCGTTCTCCGGAATTGGATGAAATTGCGGTAAGTAAAAAGCAATCGTTCGGATGTTTTCGAATTCACGATCGAAGGTTTTCGTGGCCATTAATTCATCCAGTCCAAACGCCGTGAAGGCGATTTCTTTTTGGTCAAAGGTCGTGATCTAATTACCGCTCTAGAGGCCGCTTCGACGATTGTAGAATGCAGGTCGATATCTTCAGAAAGGGGAAGATCCGCTTTCATGTTTATCCACGGCTCCTTCGTGTCTTTATCGAGTCGCTGAACGGGTGGAATCATCAAGTAGAGATCGTTTTCGTAGGTGTGTTTTCCGCTCACAACAATACTTCCGTGACGCTAATATCAATTTGAATGTGGCTGCTATATCTTTTGGGTTCATTCGGCAATCCCAGACTCTGAAAGTAAGTGTCCGCCTCCAGTCGGCCATCCAAATCGTCCTTGAAGAACCTCCTACACCTTCGCACAGATATTCAGGAACAACAATGTCTGCACTGCAGCATTCCAAGGTCCTTGTGGCCAACTGCGCGCAATATCGCCAACAGTTTCATCATGACAGCGCGACGCCAGCAATATTTCTTAAACAACGGTTGTAGAAATACGGCTCGACTTCGCTCAAGACCGTTTTGGGTTCTGAAAATAGCGGTTAAAAAGGTGGCAGGACAGAAATGGGGTTGACCAGAGTGGTGTTTAAGATCACGAACCGGACACCTTTTCAGAATAAGGCAGCAGGCGCGTTTGTCACAAATTACGATCATAAGTGTTTGTTTTAACAGCAGCGGTGTTTTGCCCGAAATGCTAAGCTCCATCCCAGATGGCGTACGCACGATCTTGGTGGACAACGCGTCAGATGATGTTGACGCAGTTCAGCACCTGGCACAGTCGCACGGGGCTGTTTTGCTGAAGAATGAGAAAAACACCGGATTTGGCACTGCCTGTAATCTGGGTGCTGAACACGCACAGACCGATCTGCTTTTGTTTTTGAACCCGGATTCGCAACTGTTGCCCGGTGCACTGGAGGCGATGCAGGCAGGAGCGGATCGTTATCCATCAGCGTCGGCCTTTAACCCGAGGATTTTGAGTAAATCCGGCAAGCCAAGTTTCCGCCGTTCCAGCGTCATCACTCCGCGCAGTGAAGCGCTACGCTCCAAAACAGCTGAAGGTGATCTGGAACTTCCCGTTCTTCTTGGCGCAGCTTTATTGGTTCGCCGTTCTGCTTTTGAAGCGATCGGCGGGTTTGATCCGGAAATCTTCCTATACCACGAAGACGACGACCTAAGCCTTCGACTCAAGGCGGATTGTGGGCCCTTGTATTACATTCATGACGCGCAAGTGACGCATGTTCAGGGCACGTCTTCGCCCAGCAGCGCAGCGGTCGCCGGGATAAAGGGTTTGTTTATGGGACAGTCCAGAGTGTACGTGGCCAGAAAACACAAGGTTCCCTTTGCCTTCACCCGAGCGCTTGCCTCCGCTCTTTTGCAAATGCTGTCCCCGGTCGTTTTGTTTTCAGCAAGAAAACGTTCAAAGCAGTGCTCTTTTTTGCGGGGCGTCTGGCAAAGCCGTAACGTTCATCCGGTTCCCTTTGAACCTTCTTAGGCCTGAACACACGCCCGGCAATGCGCTCGCCTACAGCGCGTCGGGATTTCCGTTCTAGTCGAGCAACTTCTTCAGATAGGCCCCATAAGTGGATTTGGCGAAAAGACGCGCGCGTTCTTCAAGGGCTGCATTGTCGATCCAGCCATTCGCCCAGGCGATTTCGTCGAGGCTCCCGGTTTGCATACCCTGACGTGCTTCGATGGTCCGAACAAAGTTGCCTGCATCCAAAAGGGAGCCATGCGTGCCCGTATCCAACCATGCAAATCCGCGCCCCATGGTCTGCACATCCAGTAGTCCTTCCTGTAGGTACATCTCGAGAAGCGATGTGATTTCCAGTTCGCCACGCTCTGACGGCTGAACTTCATGAGCGCGGGCCGGAGCATCTCCATCAAGAAAATAAAGCCCTGTCACCGCATAGCTCGATGGGGGAACTTCGGGTTTCTCGATGATCGCGCGTGCCTTGGTGCCTTCAAAATCCACCACTCCATAGCGTTCGGGATCGGCCACACGATAGGCAAAAACAGTCCCTCCCCGCTTCTGGGCATCCGCTTCCAACAGCAACCTTGGCAGTCCGTGACCAAAGAAAATATTGTCCCCCAAAATCAGGGCGGATGGGGCGCCAGCCAGAAAGTCCTCGGCCAGGGTATATGCTTGTGCCAGACCGTCAGGGGAAGGCTGGACAATCCACGTGATCGACAGCCCGTACTGACTGCCATCTCCCAACATACGTTGGAACTGTTCCTGATCCTGAGGTGTTGTGATGATGGCAATCTCGCGGATTTGCGCCAACATCAGAACGCTCAGCGGATAGAAGATCATCGGCTTGTCATAGATCGGCAGCAACTGTTTGGAAACCGCCATGGTGATCGGATAAAGCCGGGTGCCGGACCCTCCGGCAAGAATAATGCCTTTACGTTGCATGCTCTGTCCTTTCAGGGGTCAGCCAGTTGCTGAATTCAACTCGCGCAAAACGTCACTCAGACCAGTTTTCCAGTCCGGTCTGGGAATTCCAAACACGGTGTTCAGGCGATCGCAGTTCAGGCGCGAATTCAGTGGTCTTGGGGCCGGGGTAGGGTAGTCCGTCGAAGGGATGTCATCGATCTGAGTTGTCAGGCCGGACTGCACAGTGATTTCGCGTGCGAAGTCCGCCCAGCTGGTATCCGGAGTGCCGGAAAAATGAAATAGCCCGCCTTCAGTGCCTGCTTTGCTTTTCGCCATAATAAGAAGAGCATCGGCAATGTCAGCTGCGGGTGTTGGTCCGCCGATCTGGTCGGCAACAATTGTCAATCTGTCGCGGGTTTCGGCAAGTCTGAGAATGGTTTTGACAAAATTATTCCCATGGGCCGAAAACACCCAACTGGTTCGCAGAATGGCGTGCCATCCTCCCGCTTGAGCGATCTGGCGTTCTCCGTCCAACTTGGTTTTGCCGTAAGCGCCTAAAGGTGCTGTCGAGTGATCGGGTGTCCAAGGGGTTGTGCCCGATCCGTCGAATACGTAATCCGTTGAGATATGCAGAAAGGGCAGGCTCCGTGCCGTGGCTGCGCGCGCCATTGCTCCGGGCGAGTCTGCGTTAATAAGTTGCGCAAGATCGAGGTCTTCTTCGGCCTTATCCACTGCTGTGTATGCCGCCGCATTGATAATGACGTCGGCATCAGTGCCTTGGATAGCGTCCGCACATTGCGAAGGGTTCGACAAGTCCGCTTCGGTGCGATCCAGCGCTTCAACCTCTATACCATGGCCATTCGCGCGGCGGCGCAGTTCGGTTGCCACTTGGCCACTATGGCCGAATATCAGCGCCTTCATTTGCCAGTCCCCAAGCGTTCTCCTACACCGCTGCGTGCTTGCAAAGCGTTCAGCCAGTCTGTGTTGTCAAGATACCACTGCACGGTTTGCTCAAGCCCGGTTTCAGGGGTGTATGACGGACGCCAGTTCAGTTCCTCGCGGATACGGGCTGGGTCGATGGCATAACGGCGATCGTGACCCGGACGATCCGTAACAAACGTGATCAGATCGCTGTAGGGCGCAGAGCCCGGTTTCAGCCGATCCAGTATTTTGCACAGCATCCTGACGAGGTCGAGATTGGTCATCTCATTCTCGCCACCAATATTGTAGCTGCGGCCAAGTTTGCCTTTTTCCAGCACCAACAACAGCGCTTCGGCATGATCCTCAACATGCAGCCAGTCGCGAATGTTGTCACCTTTTCCATAAATCGGGATCGGCTGCCCGGACAGGGCGTTCAGGATCACCACGGGGATCAGCTTTTCCGGGAATTGGTAGGGCCCGTAATTGTTAGAGCAATTCGTCAAAACAACAGGCAGGCCATAGGTTTCCCGCCAGGCGCGTACAAGGTGATCCGACCCCGCTTTTGACGCGGAGTAGGGCGAATTTGGTTGATATGGGCTGTCTTCGGTGAAAAAGCCGGTCGCGCCCAGAGACCCAAAGACCTCATCCGTTGAAATATGGTGAAACCTGAAACTTTCCGGGCGGCCTGCGTTTTGCCAATAGGCGCGGGCAGCTTCCAGCAAGACGTAAGTGCCGGTAATATTCGTGTCGATAAAGGCAGCTGGCCCATCAATTGAGCGATCCACATGGCTTTCTGCAGCGAGATGCATGATTGTATCGGGCTGGTGCTTGTCCAGAATAGCGGACATCGCCGCGGCATCGCGGATATCTGCATGTTCAAAAGCATAAGTCAGTGATTGGGCGACCGAAGCAACATTATCCAGGCAGGCAGCATAGGTCAGCGCATCAACATTTACGACGGAATGTCCGTCTGCAATTGCGCGTCGAATAACAGCAGAGCCAATAAACCCAGCCCCACCAGTGACAAGAATTTTCATTGAGCAGCCTCAAATACAAAAGGGGAATCCAATTCACAAAGACGAGGCGCAACCTTGTCTTTCTCGGAAAGCTGGGGGGCTGAGTTACTGCTGGGCCAGCCAATTCCGATTTCAGGATCATCCCAAAGGACAGAACCTTCTGTCTCCGGTGCATAGGTGTCTGAACACTTGTAGACGATCTCGGTATCCGGCTCCAAGGTCACGAAGCCATGTGCAAAACCTGCGGGGACCAACAGCATCCGCCCATTTTCAAAGCTCAACTCTTCTCCGACCCACTGGCCAAACGTTGGTGACCCTTTGCGAATGTCCACCGCCACATCGAAAAGTTTGCCGCGCCCGCAACGCACCAGTTTCGCCTGTGCACGGGGGGGGGCCTGAAAATGCAACCCACGCACCGTGTTCACCGCGCTTGAGAGCGAGTGATTGTCCTGAACAAACTGGGTGGTAATCCCGGCAGCGGCAAAGCTGTCTGCATTATAGGTTTCTTCGAAGAACCCGCGATGATCGCCAAAACGTCTCGGGGTAATCAACTTCACGTCCGGAATGGAAAGCGCGACTATTTCCATCGTTACTAATTTCTTCTCTTTATGCGGTCTTTTCGTCTCAGAAGCTATGTCACATGTGGTCTGGTTTCGCCACATCCCATGTTCAAAAATAGGCAATTTTTGGCTGCAGGCCTTGGTTCCGGCGTTTTTTTCGCCGCTCAAGTTGCTGCTGCTGTTTGCTATATTTAATGGAAAGCAAAAACTCGGTCGTGGGGTTGGCAGTGTTCGGAATTGCGCCGACGACTTAGGCAGAGACTTCACGCAGACCTAGGATCTCGTGCCTCCTGAAGAACCAAACAAACGGGAAGAAATTGCTGAGCATTTAGTGACTGAGCAATTTCAAGTACAGCGGCCAATTACAGAAGGAAGCTGTCCTCTTCCAACAGGGTTGCAAGCAGCGGGTTGAAATCTTCCTCCTCTTCGGTCTTGGGAAGATTAAACCATGTCAACTCGACTTGGCCCTGAAAATCGCGAAGCTCAGGATCTCGGGTATTGTGCATTTCGACCAGCAAGTAAGAGTCTTCAACGTCTTCATCAACGCTCAATTCTGGTGCAAACTTCAGAAGATCGGCGGTCTCGTCCCAATCGGACAAATCCAATGTTTCGTCGGTGGAACCCAGTCTTTGTTCGGGCGCTGCCAGCCTCGGCAGGGCATTGCCGATGCTACCGCTGCCATCAATGTCGGCACCGTAAAAGGCTTCGACATTCGCGACGTTGGAAACAACTCTGCCGCTGACGAATTGTCCGGCCGCGTCCACGGTCCATTCACTATAAGTGCCATCGGTTTTCTGCCAAAGCACCCGGAAGCCACTGCCATCAGCTTCGGCCTGCAGGGCCTGCCATCCGGGATAGCTGTTGGGGCCGGCGTCTGCCCCATTTCGGGTCAGATCGATGGTGCCATCGATCACATAGACACCACGGGTGGAGGAGGCGAGTGTCGTCGCGCCATTTGACTCGATGGCTGTTGTCACGTGACCGATCGTGTTGTCACCGTTCAGATCGATGTTGTAGAACGCCTCGACATCTACAACGTTGGAAACAACTTTGCCGCTGACGAATTGTCCGGCCGCGTCCACGATCCATTCACTATAGGCCCCGTTGGTTTTCTGCCAAAGGACCCGGAAGCCACTGCCATCAGCTTCGGCCTGCAGGGCCTGCCAACCGGGATAGCTGTTGGGGCCGGCGTCTGCCCCATTTCGGGTCAGATCGATGGTGTCGTCGATCACATAGACACCACGTGTGGAGGAGCCGAGGGTCGTGCCATTTGACTCGATGGCTGTTGTCACGTGACCGATCGTGTTGTCACCGTTCAGATCGACGTTGTAGAACGCCTCGACATCTACAACGTTGGAAACAACTTTGCCGCTGACGAATTGTCCGGCCGCGTCCACGGTCCATTCACTATATTTGCCATCGGTTTTCCGCCAAAGCACCCGGAAGCCACTGCCATCAGCTTCCGCCTGCAGGGCCTGCCAACCGGGATAGCTGTTGGGGCCAGCGTCTGCCCCTTTTCGGGTCAGATCGATGGTGCCATCGATCACATAGACACCACGTGTGGTAGAGGCGAGTGTCGAAGCGCCATTTGACTCGATGGCTGTTGTCACGTGACCGATCGTGTTGTCACCGTTCAGATCGACGTTGTAGAACGCCTCGACATCTACAACGTTGGAAACAACTTTGCCGCTGACGTGCTGACCGTTCGCGTCCACGGTCCATTCACTATATTTGCCATCGGTTTTCCGCCAAAGCACCCGGAAGCCACTGCCATCAGCTTCGGCCTGCAGCGCCCGCCATCCCGAAAAGGAAGATTTGCCCACTGCTTGTCCTTGGTAAACCAGGCCCAAGTTCAAACCACCTGCATCCAACACGTAAATACCATGAGCCGCATGCTTGAGTGTTGTCCCCTGAAGATCGATATCTTCAGTCAGTTGCATCGCTGCCTGGATATTGTCCTTGGTGTATTTCTGCTTTCCGCCCAGAAACTGAATAAGTTCAACATCGGTTTCTACGGTAAAGGAAACACGCGCAACGACGTTGAGAAACTCATATGACGTCCCATTGTCGATAAAAAGGTAGCTGCTTATTGCGCTGGCGAACCTGACGGTATCCACTCCGGTTCCACCGGAAAATGAACCACTATTAACCGAGACGACAGCAAGGTCAGCCCCTCCGCCCCCAAACGCTTGGTCAGCCCCCGAGCCCCGGGCCAGATAGAGCGTGTCGTTGCCGCGACCGCCGTAGAGTGTATTGTCGTTGGTCCCATTGGACTTTGATCTGATAACGTCGTTTCCGTTGTTCCCCCACAGAATATTCTGAGCGGCGTTGCCGATAATAATGTCGTCGCCTGATCCTCCGGACGCATTCTCGATGACAACGCCATGCGCAATCGTAAAACCGCCCTTTATTCCGTTCACGTAAGAGACGAGACCGCCACCACTTGCAGTGTAATCCAGCGTAGCGGGCCTTAAGTCGATACGCGCACCCGAGCTGCCAACATGCTGAAGGGTGTCGTTGCCTCCTGCGTCCCAAATCGCCTCGTACCCGGTGCCCGCGACATTGGCTGAGGGCAGAACATACACGTTGTCACCCGTGTTATAGCTCATATTCGCACCATACATTGCCTGTAACGCGGCAATATCAAGTGCGCCAAAACCCGTGGATCCACCAAAAGTAGCGTTGGAATTTAGAACTCCGTTTCGAGACGTCCAGCCATCGTTATACGACATCACGGTGAACACGCCCTGATTGAGATTCCCAGTGCCAAACGAGTTGAACGCTGAGGTGACGCCCCTCATAACTGTTGTGCCCAGTCCGGTGTCATGCGGATGGCCCAACCCCAATGCATGACCCAATTCGTGGATCAGAGTGGTAAAGAAAAACCCGCCCGGATCCCCGTTGCCACCAAGGCCAGAATTGGCCTTCCAATACGCAGTGTTGTAAGCGCCATAAAAGGGGCCGGGGGTATAGATGCTAGTTGGCACAAAATGGTAGCCAAGGGTATTCGCGTTGTCGAAAAAACTCCTTGGCGCGATGACTTCTACTAAGTCAGCATTGGCGCGACTGGTTTCCACGAACCTTATGTTGGCGACCTTCTCTATTTCAGCCAGCGCCACGCGAAACTCGGCTTTGTAAGCTGCTGTCCAAGCTTGCGAACCGGACAGCGTAGAAAAGGAATAATTTATATAAGTGACCGTAGACGGATTCCCGTCACCATGTGCCACTCCGCCTTGAATCGAGCTGACAGGAGAATTGGAAGGGGGTTTCGGTATTGCCGTTAAGGAAGCCATGTCACAGCCTTGAATTTCGCTGACTCTGTTCGCGCTCTAGTTGCTCGACCAAGTTGTTCTTAATGTGGCAAGCTCCAAAGGCGCATAAAGTATTTCAGGAGCCCACGTCGCATCCGATAAGCAGTCCCTGTCTATTAGAAAACCTTTCTATCAGGACACTCGTCGCTACTGAATACCATATGTTCAGCTTCGATGAGATTTTTGCGACTTTGTCTTGTGAAACGGTGAAAATTGTCAACCCGATCGTAGCCACAAGTGCCAAGATAGACTTCTTGCAAGCGGCTCACCTTAAGGCGACGATCATGTCGAATGTTTCAATCCCCGCCCAAAGTCGCGAAAGTCGGGTGCTATCCGACCCTATCGAAATGACATCGCCATGTGAAAGGCGCGTTTCAACACAATCCGCGAGATCCTCGGAGGTGACCAATGTGGCTAGGGTATTAACAACAACCATGGTCGAAAAACCACTATTAGGACGATGTATCTGCAGTCTCCGTATCCAGTCGATTTGCGCTGTCGCAGCATTTGGATATGTGTAACAAGCTACAACTTTCATGAATCACCAAGATTCGACAAATCCGGGCAAGACATAGGTAACCCGACATCGACTAATACAGGAGCGACTGGTGACTAAGGGCATTGCGATTTCAGGATCTCACAGGAGTGGCACGTCTTCGATTGCACAGTATTTCCACTTCAATGGTGTACCTGCAGGGCTCGACCTGATAGATGGCAACGAATTCAACAAACACGGCTACTTCGAAGACTGGGAAGTCGTGAAGTTCCACGACGCCGTATTGGCGCGAAATGGACTGTCTTGGAATTCGGTCGCTCATGAACCTGTTCAGCTGTCGGGGGCCGACGTTGCGTTTTGTCAAGGATATGCAAGCCGACGCGCGTCAGCAGGCACCGCTTGGACCTTTAAGGACCCCCGAGTTTGTAAATTTGTCGAACATTGGGCCGAAGTTTTACCAGACTTGCGGTTTTTGATCGTCTATCGGGCCCCCCACCTGGTTGCGACCTCGCAACTCAACCGGGCAGCTAAGGTAGTAGCTCGCTCAGCTGGCCGGGACGTAGAATACTCAAAGTTCATGGAAGATCCCGATCTCGCCTTGAAAATATGGTTGTCGGATAACTCGGCCCTGTTGAATCTGGCAAAAAGGTTTCCAAATAGATGCGCTGTCATTTCTCATGAGAGTTATCTGTCTGGACTGGATCCGCTCGCGATCGCGCGAGAGCATTTGGGGCTAGAGCACGACTCCAAGAAAGCACCGACCGTAACAATCGACCGGAAACTCATTCGGCGACAACAATCGAAGCTTTATGTTTCATCGGACGTGCTGGTCAAAAGGGCAAGAGCCGTTTACGAGGGTCTTCAAGCCCTTGATGTTTCACCTCAAACTCATTTGTCCACGGACATTGTTCTATCGAATCTTGAGATAGACCCAACGTGCGCGCGTCAAAAGCTCGATTTTATGCAAAAGGTCTGGAATGAAGTGAGCCTGGGCATCAAGTCAACAGAAGTAGACTGGTCTAACGCCGTGGTGACAAATGAAGATGTTGCGCAGAGGCTTCGCGAAAGAGAAGCGCAACTGAAGTCTGTTCTGGAAGATGTAGGCCCAATTGTGAAGAAGTTGCGTAAGTCTCCGTTCAAATTCTATTTTAGAAAACTAAAAAAGCGAAAATACAAAGCTCCGTTGGACAGGCTGCTGAAACAAGTGAATTGAGGCGACGTGTGTTGGTCAAAAATTCCGCACACAATCTAACAAGAGAGCCTGAGCATACTGACCCGACTGGGTTCTGCATTGTCGATATGAGGAGGCCACTGCGTGTTTAAAAAGAAAGCTGCAACTTCGGATTCCTACTTCCCGCTTGGATCAGACATAATGCGCAGGACCGGCAATCGCCTGCGGAAGCATCTAGCCTCCCTTGGCGAGACTGACCTTTTGCGCGCTTTTGAAGAAATTTACTCTCTAAACGAAGGGTACATTAATACCCAATTTCGGATTCGCCCATTCGTAATCGAAGCGCATCAAGAAAACCGTGTGCTCTCGTTTCCGCGACCACTGCCGTTGATCTGCCTCGAGCATATAAGTTTCGGTTACGTCGAATGGCTAAGGCGAAAGTACACCTTGCCGGGATTCGTGGAAGTAGAAAAAGGCGATGTAGTTATCGATTGTGGTGGCTTCGTTGGCGGCTTCACTGTCGCTGTGGCGCCGCTGGCTAAGCGGGTTCTTGTGGTGGAACCGGCGCCGACGAACGCCGCATGTATTCGGCTCAATACTCGCGACAATGCCAACGTGGAAGTTCTGCAGCTTGGTTTGTCCAACCATGACGGCTTAGCAACCTTGCACTTATCTTCGAGCGGGGTTGAGCATTCGATACTTGCCGTAGATGATGGAGAAACCGTCGAAAGTATCGAAATTGCTTCGGCGCGCCTCGACACCCTGTTGCTAGAGCGGGATATCAAGCGCCCCGATTTCCTAAAGCTTGAAGCTGAGGGCTTCGAGCCAGAAATCTTCGAGGGAACAGAACACGCGTTGCCGCGCAAAATGGCGATCGACATCAGCCCAGAACGGGACGGGGAAAGCGCCGGACCGTTGTTCGAGAAAGTCCTGACTGGGCTGGGCTACAGCGTGCGGGTGCGTAGAAACGTTTTGTTTGCGCGAAAAGACTAATGAGCTTTAGAGCCGAGCTGCCAAAAAGGATATATGCATACTGGGACCAAGGTGCTGCAGCGGCACCCCCACTCGTGCAGATGAACTTATGGCGTTGGCAGGCGTTGAACCCAGATTGGGAAATGATTGTTTTTGATGAAGACAGTCTGCACACGGCGATCGCCTCAAAGCACGTGATGCAAAATGTGCCGACGCGACAGGCAATGTCTGATTTCCTTCGCGTTAACCTATTGGCGCAGTTCGGCGGCGTATGGGTGGATGCATCGTTATACCCTTCACGACCATTGGAGGACTGGTTGTATGATTATGTTGACCGTCAACCTTTCTTTGCGTTCAGCCAACCTGCGCATGATAGATTGATCTCATCGTGGTTTCTTGCCTCTGTCGCACCTTGCAGCCTTGTTTCCAGATGGTTGGAAGTGTGCACTGAGTTCTGGTCGCAGCCCAGAAATCTTCACGAAGAACCTTCGCGCGAAACAGGGAAGATGGTCTTGCCTTGCCAGCCATGGTCAGTGATCGCGGCAGATCTTGCTGCCACTTTTAATTCTGGAAAAGCCCCATTACAATTCCCGTATTTCTGGTTCCACTATCTTTTCGAGCACGTAGTCAGGACAGACGAAACAGCAAAAAAGGTTTGGGCGCACTGCGACAGGCTGCCTGCGGAACCGTGTCACACACTACAACTCTCGTTTAAGGCAAGGCCTACAATCGCATCGCCAGAGATAACGCAAATCCTTTGCACCGCACCAGTACACAAGCTGGATTGGAGAATGAACTTAGACAATACTCAGATACTTGAATTGCGCACCCGTTATCCGACCACTACGCACATGCATTCAGGTACTTGAGCAACGGTTTTGAGTACGACGACGTGTCCCATCCCTCGATCACTGCAATCATTCCGAACTACAACCATGAGGCGTTCCTTGCGCAGCGCATCGAATCTGTTCTGTTTCAAACCATTAAAGACATTTCCATTTTAATCCTCGATGACGCATCGACTGATGGAAGCATGGAAGTGGCTTCTTCTTATGCGCGACAATATCCTGGGCGGATCCAGATTATTCGTAACGAGGTGAACACCAATTCAGTTTTTACGCAATGGTCCAAAGGAATCAGTCGCACTGACAGCGACATTATTTGGATCTGCGAAAGCGACGATTATTGCGAACTCGACTTTGCAGAGCGGCTGGTGTCCGCATTTCGAGATCCTGCGGTCGAGCTTGCATTCGGTGATATCACGATGGTCGACGAAGACGGCCGCGAACTGGACAGTGAAAATGCGTATGTCGATGCTGTCTTGCCCGGATATTTCGGGACCCCACTTTCAGCTCCGGCGACCTGGTGGTTTGCGAACGGTTTTTCGATGCGCAACATTATTAAGAACGCCAGCGGAGCAATGTTTCGCAATAACGCCCGCACGCGTACAGCGGTTGCCGAGGTGACCGGGTTCCGTGTGTGCGGAGATTGGGTCTTCTACTCACTTGTGGCGGGCATTGGACGGATAAACTATGTACCTGGTGCGGTTTCTTATTTCCGACGCCACGCGAACGCCACCTCTATAGATTACTCAAAGGCTGTTGAAGATATTCGCCAACTATACGACGGTTACATCAAAATCTGTTTGAAGCGTGACATTCCGTTTGATTGTCGTATGGCCTTTCTGGATCGTTGCCACGAAGTGTTTTCCGAACGAAGCACAGGGTTATGGGAAGATAAACGGTTGATCCAGCTACAAGGCAGGATCTTGGCGCAGGGTCGAGATATAACAAATGTGGCTGTTTTGTTTCCACCGCAGGACGGATTGGCGTGGCGTCGGTCACTTGATATGGTTCGTGCTCTCGCGACTCAAGAGCATTTCGTTTGTGCGCTTTTGCCTTCGGACTCCACACAAATAGCTACGAAGGTAAAGCAGTCCTCTGGAGGGCTTCCGGTTTATCACCTCGGTCCAATACCCGGGATAACCAGATGGCCAAGCGCAAAACTACCAGATCTAGATCGTATCTATGTTGACGAAGAAACCGCGCGCGGACCACTCGGAACGCTTGTAAGGGCGGTCGGTGAACCAGAGTTGAAGTTATTCGGCCCAGCAGGACTTGAGACGTGAATATTGGGCGCTATTCAGCAAACTGTTGCCCCGCGTGCGCATACGAAGATTGAAGAATGCTCGATAAGCAGTCATGAAATGTCATTTAGAAACGCTCTTCGCTGCGAAATGAGACACGACCTTCAATGACAATACAGGCCGAACGGAAGCTGAAAACAAGAATCATGCAAGACTAGAAGGCCTTCGGCAGAGCAGTATTTGAGCACTGAAACATCGTTTAGTACTTGCAAGCACAGAGCTATGCCCCCCAAGCAGTGCCATGATAAGTTTTGCGTCTGAATAAGCCTTCTACAGTTCCGGTTAAGGTTGGCAAAAGGTGATGAATTAGGGCGCGCCGATACATCAGATCGACAAGGCCTTTCGTGCGGGTGTCCAGAGGACCGGTCTTAAGGACGTGACGTCGCACACCCTAAAGCACGCAGCGGGAACAATGGACTGGATGATATCACGTTCTAATTCGGTAGTTGGTGGTTGCCGGTAATGAGCAAACTGAGCTCATCTATCGAACGAAACGTTGCGGATTTCGTTTCGGTCGATCTGCTGAAAAAACAAAAGGCACCCTCAGGCGCCTTGTTTTATTGGTCGGAGTGGCGAGATTCGAACTCACGACCCCTGCCTCCCGAAGACCGGTGCAGAGGGCCAAGCTATTGATTTTTAGTCAAAGGAGCCCTGTTTTTCAGGCGTTATCGCCAATCAAGCCAGCCAAGTTCAGGTTCGGCAGGTTCATTGAACCTAAGAGCACTGTCTACTTGGTCCGCTAGTTACCTTGGTCTATGTTCAGTGCTCGTTTGTTCTCCGCGTTTTTGCCCGGACCCGGCCCACTTATGCACGGTGAAGAGTTCTGCCATGGGTCAGGCCATTCACTTTCTCCAAGATTGCGTCTGTGTCAATGCAGTGATGGCGATAGAGATCGCCGATAGTTCCGGTCTGACCAAAGTGCTCGACACCCATTGGAATAGTCTGATGTCCAAGCACTGCCCCGAGCCAGGATAGAGTTGCAGGATGACCATCTATAACGGTGACAAGCTTGCAGTGTGGCGGAAGGTCGGACATCAGGGTTTCGATGTGGGAGCGTGCCGCTTGGTTACCGCGAGAACGCGCTCGTTGAGCAGCGGTCCATCCGGCATTTAGGCGATCTGCAGATGTCACGGCCAATACACCTATGTCGCGACGGCCTTCACCAATCATACCGGCGGCCTTGATTGCCTCCGGCGCGACCGCTCCTTGATAGGCGACTACAACTTCGCAATTGGGCCCGGGTTTTCGTAACCAATAGGCCCCATCAATGGCACCTTGGCGGAACTCTTGGTCGACACGTTTTCCGGGCTGTTCAATCGGGTTGGTGGTCAAGCGCATATAGACGGAGCCTCCGGTTTCATCGCGCAGCCATGTGCGCTCATCCGGTTGCCCTTCGCCGTCGCGCTGCATGTAATCAAAGGCCCATTCCATGATCACCGCCAGTTCGTCGGCAAAGGCGGGTTCAAATGCGGCCAGCCCGTCTTGGCTCATCCCGATCAGCGGTGTTCCAACGGATTGGTGTGCTCCACCTTCGGGTGCGAGTGTGACACCCGATGGTGTGCCAACCAGCATGAAGCGCGCGTCCTGATAACAGGCGTAGTTCAGCGCATCGAGACCGCGGCTGACGAATGGATCATAGACGGTGCCAATTGGGATCAGCCGCTTACCGAACAGGGAATGCGACAGACCCGCCGCTCCCAGAAGCAACATGAGGTTCATTTCGGCGATACCAAGTTCGATATGCTGCCCCTCCGGCGTGAATTCCCATTTCGCCGTCGAAGGGATCCGGTGTTCTATGAAGGCGTCGGCTTGCTCGGATCGGGCGAACAGTTTGCGCCGGTTCACCCAAGGACCAAGGCTTGTCGTGCCTGTCACATCCGGAGAGGTTGTCACTATGCGTTCAGCCAATGGGCTGTCGCCTTTTGATAGATCGTCTAGGATCTTGCCAAACGCCATCTGGGTCGAGATTTCGCGACTGGTGTCGATTTCGATTGGCGGCACATCCAATTTGTCATCAAAACAGCGGCGCGGACCTTTGGCAAAGAACGGGATGCTGGCCAGAAAATCTTTGAATGCGTCTGGATCTTGCACCGTCGCAAGCGGCTCCCACTCTTCGCCTTCTGGCACGCCCATATGCGACTTCCACGTGGCAAACTGACTATTGTTCATCAGCCCGCCGTGATTGTCCTTGTGGCCTGCAATGGGGGTGCCCCATCCTTTGACTGTGTAGGCCAGGAAACATGTTGGACGATCATGATCGATTTCGGCAAATGTTTGGGCCATGGTCTCGACGCAGTTGCCACCGAGGTTCTCCATAAGTGCTGCGAGCTCTGCATCCGTGCGCCGTTCGATCAGAGCAGTCACATCCCCCTGATCCCCCAGATCGTCCATGAGACGCTGTCGCCAATTCGCACCACCCATGAAAGTCAAAGCGGAGTAATCCTGGTTGGGGCAAGCATCAATCCAGTCGCGCAGTCGGTCGCCGCCGGGCTCGTCGAAGGCAGCGCGTTGCAAGACACCATATTTCACGCGAACGACATCCCAGCTGAAAGCATCGAAGATTTTCTCGATCCGTTCAAAAAGTCCTTCCCGGACAATACCGTCCAGCGACTGTCGGTTGTAATCGATGATCCACCACGTGTTTCGCAGGTCGTTTTTCCAGCCTTCTTGTAATGCCTCATAGACGTTGCCTTCATCCAGTTCGGCGTCGCCCACCAGGGCTACCATACGTCCCATTGGCGCGTCTGAGCCCCAGCTTTTGGCCTTGATGTAGTCTTGAATGATCGAGGCAAACGAGGTGATCGCGACACCTAAACCCACAGACCCGGTCGAGAAATCAACATCATCAATATCCTTTGTCCGGCTGGGATAACTTTGCACACCCCCAAATCCGCGGAAATTCTCCATCTTCTCGCGGGTCTGATTACCCATGAGATACTGCATCGCATGAAACACCGGCGACGCATGGGGTTTGACTGCAACCCGGTCCTCAGGGCGTAAGGCCGAGAAGTAGAGCGCGGTCATGATCGACACCATCGAAGCAGACGAAGCCTGATGGCCACCAATCTTGATCCCATCCACCTTTGGTCGGACATGGTTGGCATGGTGGATCATCCAATGAGACAACCACAGCAGGCGCTGTTCGACTATCTTTAGTTGGGTGGGATCAATGTGCATGGTTGTCTCCGGGTTTAGGCGGCGCTGCGAGCAGGGTAGGGCAAGGCCTGCTCTAGGTCTGCAAGGATATCTTCGACATCCTCTAGCCCGACAGACAGACGGATCAGGCCATCGCTTATCCCATGCTCGGCACGCTCTTCTGGGGTATACGTCGAATGAGTCATGGACGCTGGGTGTTGGATCAGTGTTTCCGCGTCGCCCAACGACACCGCACGCTGGATCATGTTCAAGCGGTTCATGAATTCAATTCCTCCGGACAGACCGGATTTGATCTCGAACGCTATCATAGCGCCCGGTTGGGACATCTGTCGCTGCGCTACATCGTGCTGTGCGAAGCTCTCAAGACCGGGGAAATAAACCTCGTCGACGGCAGGATGCGCTTCGAGGAAGTCCGCGACGACCCTGGCAGAGTCACAATGACGATCCAGACGAAGGTTCAGTGTTTTCAGACCACGCAGGATCAGCATCGCGTTGAAAGGGGCCATTACCGCGCCGGTCATGTCCTTCATCCCAACAAGGCGGATCTCAGCAATCTGTTCGGCGGACCCGACAACCAGACCGGCAACCACATCGCCATGCCCACCGAGGTATTTGGTGGCGGAGTGCAGAACGATATCTGCCCCGTGCTCGATCGGGCGGGTCAAATACGGGCTAGCGTAGGTATTATCGACGACGACCGTTGCACCGACCGAATGCGCAATTTCGGCGCTCGCGGCGATGTCCACCAAGCGCATATTCGGATTGGCCGGAGTTTCGAAATAGACAACGCGGGTTTTGTCAGAAACGGCAGCTTTCAGGTTCTCAGGGTCTGTCATGTCGACGTGCGTGATCGTGACTCCCCATTTTGCCAAACCGTGACGCATGAAGGCGAAAGTGCAGCCATAGAGCGTTTTGTCCACGATGACTTCATCACCTGGCGACAGCAGGGTCCAAAGCACTGCCGTAATCGCGCCCATTCCGCTTGAGAGAGCTAGACCGGCCTCGGCTCCTTCAAGCACTGCAATACGTTGTTCAAGAAGGTCGCATGTGGGGTTTGAAATACGGCTGTAGATATGACCTTCACGCTCTCCAGCGAACATCTCTCCGCCAGCCTCTGCGGTTTCAAAGGTAAACGTGGACGTCAAATGTAGCGGTGGTGTCAGAGCGCCGTCATTCTCTAGAGGGTCATATGCGTGGTGAATAGCGCGCGTGGCAAATCCGGTTGAACGAGTCATTGCAAGCTCCTGATTCATGTTGAAGCCAGTTTGCGCCTTTACTTTGGGCCAATGGTTGCGAATTATACCAAACCGAGCATCTATATTGGCAGATTCTGCTAAGAATGAGGGTGAAATGGACGCTAAGGACAGGCAGATTATACGAGCGCTGCAGCGTGACGGGCGCATGACGAACCAGGATCTTGCCGATGAGGTGAACTTGTCTCCCTCACCGTGTTTGCGCCGGGTCAAAAACCTAGAAGCCAAAGGAGTGATAAAGGGATACAGCGCCGACGTTGACGCTGCCGCGTATGGGATGGCCATTACCGTCTTCGTGCGTATCAGATTGGAGCGACACAACGAAACGGACGTTCAGAACTTCGAGAAACGAGTTCGGATGATCGATGAAGTTCTTGAATGCCACGTGCTGACCGGGGCAATGGACTACCAGTTGCGGGTTTTGGTATCGGATCTCGAGGCCTACGAGGAATTTATTCGCCACCGAATTCATCCGATCGGTGGGATAGCCTCGATCGATACCAGCTTTGTCTATGGAACAGTAAAAAAGACTTCTGTTTTTCCGCCCGGATAGATGGACCCAGTTAGAATGAGTTGTTGCCAATCAGCTAAACATTTTAGTTAATTGATTTTTTCCCTCCGCAATTTCCCATTCTCATCGTCGCTATATCAAAGACATGCAGCGCGTGCTGCATCACTTCTGAGAGGATAGCGATGACAAATAGACCGTATGGAGACACCCGGATGGCGACTTATGTCGAACGGAGGGTGCTCGAACTGAAACCTACCAAGAGCCAAGCCGAGATCGCGGCGCAGGTGGGATACGTCAATCCGAACATGATCACGATGATCAAGCAGGGTAGTTCCAAGGTGGCATTGGATCGCGTCCCGGCTTTGGCGAAAGCTTTGGAATGCGACGCCGCCTACCTTATGCGCCTCGCAATTGAGCAGTCGATCGGCCTGACCGCAGCCGAGGCAGTTGTCGAGGTGTTCGGAGAACCCGTCACGTCGAATGAACTTGGCTGGCTGAAAGCAATTCGCAAGGCCTCTAACAACACAGATCCTCGGCTGACCAGTCGGTCAGCGACGGCGATCAAGACTATCTTCGGGAGGTAGGAGCCATGTGTGACCAGAAAGACGTCCTGACATTGAATGAGCGCGCCTGGTTGCGGTTCCTCCGTGACATAAGCAACGGAAGCGATCCTGAGCCTACGTTGCGGCGGGTGCAGCTTCTACGTCACCTCTGCGTGGCTCGCAGAGCTATGAAGTAGTCAGCATCAGCCCGCGGTTAGTAATGGCTGGTCCGTCCCGCCTCGTCGGATCCCGCGACAACGTCAAAAGGTTGCATAAGGTTGACAAAGGTTTACATCGCGCCGGCCGGGATCGACGGAATGTAAACCTTATACCTCTCAAAACAGCCGATTTCGGGCCAAAAGGTTTACACTAAGTTTACATTAAGTTGACAGATCCGGGCCGAAATCAGGATTTTTCCCAAGATATGTAAACCTTTGAACCATACAAACCCATAAAAACAACGGATCTCGGAGAACACATATCCGAACCAAGGCTAGAAAAGCTCTCACAGCGACGAAGCACTGGCCAGACGACACCAGACACACAACTAAACACGGACGTAACTCAGGCCAGAGCTCAGCGCTCCTGAGAGAGAACCACATAGAGAGCGTAAGCACAGGTCTAGGCCAGGAAAGCTATTGAGCTGCTCCGGAGAGCAGAAACCGACGATTGCTAATAGTGGGGGAATAGTCGTGAATAGTGAGCTGCACTGCGTAGAGGCTGACTGTGCCTTGATATACAAAGTAGTGCTAGTTCCGTCCTAAAAGCTGGTTGTCTAATAATGAGGCTGGTGATTGGGAGATTGTAGAGAGGAGCACTCAGAACCAAAAACTGTTCCCGAGCTCTAGTTCACAGGTGTGATGGATGCTCCGCAAGCAGAATTGAACTGGATCAGCTCAACCTGAAAGAATGTGAGTTTGGGCATGTCATAGACCCGATCTATCGCGTAACACGTCAAAAGCAGCTTTTTCGAAGGGTGATAACTTGGACAAACTGTCAGTCATGCAAGCTTTTCGCCGCATCGTCGAACGCGGTAGCTTTGCCCGTGCGGCGGAAGACCTTGGTGTATCTCCTGCGCTTCTCAGCAGAGAAATCAAGCTTTTGGAGGAAAGTCTGGGAACCGTCCTTCTGACCAGAACGACCCGATCTATGTCGCTGACTGACACCGGCAGTCTCTATTACCAAGATGCAATTGGAATTCTCGACGCGGTCGAAAAAACGGAACAGACCATCAGGGAAGGCTCAAAAGCGATGCGTGGCCATCTTCGGGTGAATGCATCAGGTTCCTTCGGCCAAACCGTTATCGCACCGATGCTTCCAGAGTTCTTGGAAACCTATCCAGATCTGCGATTTACTCTTTCGATGGACGACAAGGTGATCGATATGGTCGAGGGCGGGTTCGATCTGTCGATACGAATCCGAGCCGCGATGCCGGACTCGGCCCTTGTTGCGCGACGGATCGGCGTGATGCGACAGCGGATTTTTGCGTCTCCTGACTATTTGGAGCGATGCGGGACACCGACCCAGCCGGCGGATCTGAAAAACCACGCGATCATTGGCTTTTTGCTTGCTGATCATTTGACGAGCTGGAAGCTCTCGGCCGCCGAAGGTGTCACAACATTAGAGCTTGATCCGCGCGTGCGCGTCGGCAACAGCCTCGTTTTGCGGGATCTACTGATAGCGGGGCAAGGCATCGGAACACTGCCCGAGTTCGTCTCTGATGCTCCCGAAGCCAGCGGGGCCTTGGTGCGAGTTCTTCATGACCACGAACTGCCTGCGCCAGAAGTATTCGCCGTTACAGCATCTCGCTTGGGAATGGACGCCAAGGTCACAGCCTTTCTTGATCATCTGCGCTTGGCTCTCAGGTCCTGACATTATTCAATACAGGTAAAGAGTGATGTCAAAGAGCGCGCCTTAATTAGCGGCGCAACAAATTCCATTCTCTCAGGGAACAAGTCGCAGCCCTGAGAGGTATCCTATGTCACGTATTCTCGTTCTCTACTACTCAAGCTATGGCCACGTCCGCACATTGGCCAATGCCGAAGCTGAAGGCGCCAGAAGTGTTCCCGGCACCGAAGTTGACGTTCGGCGTGTGCCCGAAACCGTCCCTGAAGAAGTCCGCCAGCAGAGTGGCTATTTCGTGGATGATACGCCTGTCGCCTTACCGGCAGATCTGGAAAACTATGATGCAATAATTTTAGGAACACCAACCCGATTTGGCATGATGGCTGGCCAAATGAAGTCCTTCCTTGACCAGGCTGGCGGGCTTTGGGCCAGGAACGCACTGGTTGGTAAAGTCGGGGCGGTCTTTGCATCAACAGGTTCGCAACACGGTGGGCATGAGGCCACCCTTCTGACAACGCAAGTCCCGCTTCAACACTTTGGGATGCTGATTGCCGGAATGCCCTACACATTTGCTGGCCAGACTACATCAGAAGAAATCATTGGCGGCGCACCATATGGTGCCGGAACGATCGCCGGTGCTGATGGTTCCCGCACGCCTACCGAAACTGACTTGGCCGGAGCGCGGTTCCAGGGCGCTCATGTTGCAAGGATTACAGCGTGCCTCGCTGGATCAAACCTGCAAGCGGAAGCAGCGTAACCTGCGCTGCTCTGACGTCTCACTCAAATTCTCAAACGCCTTTGCCCGGAGACATACCATGTCACGCTCAACCGATATTCTTCTCACCTCACTCGCCCCAGCGGTATGGGGAAGCACTTATCTGGTAACTACCGAAGCGCTCCCGGCTGGCTATCCGATTACCCTGGCTGCGTTACGAGCTCTGCCTGCTGGCTTGTTGTTGCTTGCAGTGACGCGCTGCGTTCCACCACGCGAATGGCTTGGTCGAGTTTTCGTCTTAGGCAGCCTCAATTTCGCTCTGTTCTGGGTGCTCCTCTTCGTTGCTGCGTATAGGTTACCCGGTGGTGTGGCCGCCACCCTAGGATCGTTGCAAGCGATGATCGTGATTTTGATGGCGTGGGGATGGCTCGGAACCCCAATCCGACTTGGTGCTCTCGGCGCCGCCGCGACTGGCGTAATGGGTGTGTCTCTGCTGCTGATCGGACCAGAAGCACAACTTGATTGGATCGGTATAGCAGCGGGTTTGGGAGGAGCCGCGTCAATGGCTGCTGGCACTGTTCTCAGCCGGAAATGGCAACCTCCGGTCTCGGCGCTGAGTTTCACAGCGTGGCAATTAACAGCCGGTGGTTTGATACTGCTGCCAGTCGCACTGTTCCTTGAGCCGCCTCTGCCGGCGCTCAGCGCGACAAATGTCGCAGGCCTTATTTGGCTTGGGTTGATTGGTGCTGCAGCTACCTATGCTCTTTGGTTTCGTGGCATTGCGCGCCTGGAGCCCAGTGCAGTCTCGATGCTCGGCATGATGAGTCCTGTAACAGCTGTCGTGCTCGGCTGGGTATACTTGGGACAAACGCTTAGCCTCACTCAGTCTATAGGAGCAGCCATAGTTATCGGCTCTGTTGTGGTCGGCCAGAGCGTGAGTCGAAGGGACAATTCGGGTTTGAAAAAATGGAGACCAGCAACTGCTGGATCTGTCTGATGGGTGCTGAGTTGCAAACAATGGGCCCGATCACGCAAGTGGGCGAGGAATGGCTCAGCGCCTCGCTCAAGCCCGTTCGCCAGATCCCTAGAATATCGAAGTCCTAGGTTTCTCGACGCATGAATAAGGGGAAGGGTTCTGGCGCCGCCGCGTCGCGGTGGTTGGATCCTCCCATAAACACGCTACGTCAAATTTTTTTTGGTTGTCTGGGTTCCCTCGCTCACATCATAAAAATCAAGATACCTCTCTCTGAGTGTCACATTGTCAGCGAAATCAGAAATGCTGCCGGAGTACAGATGCGACCGCTTAGGTGGTTTCCTCTTGTCGTCCCCATTGAAGCGCGGGTGCAACTGCCCATGTCCGGATGAAGTGCACTTTTGAACGGTCGCTGCCCGGTAACAATATCTCGGCCAAAGCCTTCCCGCACCGCAGCAAACACGAAAAGCCTGATTAGAAAGGCGTTTGCGCCGTGTTCAGATTATCGCATTCTGCGCCAGCAATAGGTTGTTTTTTAACAGAATGGGCGGACTGCTGCCATTCGTCGCTCTCTCAACCAACGGCAGCTGTGCGCAGAAAGCTGACTTTGCAAACTTTGGCGGACGAGCCAGTGCGGACAATCACTACCTTTCTCGGATGTTGCGGTTGCGGCCCGCTTATCCACAACAGAAGTCGCCTAACTGAATTGGCGGGCACGGGACAGTTGCGTAGGAACAAAAAACACAGCAATCGCCTTCCAATGGTTTCAAGACTGCCTTGCATGATTTGCATTCATAAAACCACTGGCACGAGTCAGTTGGCATTTTCTCGGTTTCAATGTGCCCGCATTCAGGGCAGGTCAAAATGCTATCTAGCACCACAGTTTGTTTTGTCATTGTCTCACATCTGCATGATTAGATAATTGTTGATTTGCGCCTCATTGAACACGAGGACCCATGCCAGCGCGGTGATCGCCGTGCTTCCGACAAGCCACCATTTCAGATTTGCCAACGTCCCGTTTCGATGCGCTACGAACCACGAAACCGCGACCAGCACTGTTGAGATGGCGAGAACATAGTAGCTTGCTGCCGCAATTTTTCCGAATATCGCCAACCAACTGCCACCCAAGCCGAGCAACATCATGGCCATTGGAAGAACACAGCATGTCGCGACCCCCAAAGCGGAAACCGATCCCAAGTAGCTGAGGCTCACATATTTCTTCATCTTCTGCTCCCGAGGTACTCGATTTGATTGTGTTGAGGCACCGGCATTCAGAGCGTATAACTCCTGTAGTAACTACAGGATCAAGTGGAGGCACTTCACATGATTGCGATAGGTGAGGCTTCTCGGCAAAGCGGGGTCGGCATAGAAACTATCCGCTACTACGAACGCGAAGGTATCGTACCAAGACCCGCACGAGCTCTGAACAATCGTCGCCTCTATTCAGCAAACGATGTGGGTAGACTTCGGTTTTTGAAGAAATGCCGCGACCTGGGGTTTCCTCTATCTGACGCAAAGGCGCTTTTGGAGCTGTCAGAAGGAAGTACCGAAGACTGCCGATCAGTGAAAGAACTGGCCGAGGCACACATTGCCAGCGTTCGAAGCAAGATTGATGAGCTCAGACGTCTGGAGCGCGCCTTGAGTGAGCTTACGGCCAATTGTGATAGCGGAAACGTTCAATGCCCGATGCTGCAAAGACTTAGAACGATGGATGAAATCTGACTCTTGCCGCTGGGCGGAAGCAAAGAGTCTGAGATTTAGCCAGATCGCGTCAGACCAAGGTCTGTGGTGCGGTAACAGATTGTCGTTCATAGTCGATTTCACGATGAGAGTGAAAGTAGCTGACCTGACGATTGGCAATTGGTCGTTGTCGCGAGTGTTTCTTGCGGCCAGCATCGTTGTGATGGGCACTGCTACTGCAATCGTCGGGGTGTGGGTGTCAAATCGAATCCAGAACGCAGTCGTGCAAAACTCCGCTAACTCTGCGGCTCTATATATGGAAAGCGTAGTATCCCCGCTCAGCCAGGAATTGGCACATGGCGATCGCCTTTCAGAGCAAGCGAGTCTGGCGCTGGACGAGATTTTTATGACCCAACCAATGCGTGACCGCATCGTTTCCTACAAATTCTGGAAGCAAGGCGGTGTGATTGCGCATGCCTCGGATACAGACATCATTGGAAACAGTTTCAATCCAACAGATGACTTAAGGCGGGCGTGGAGCGGTGATATCTCCGGCTCTTTCGAAGAGCTTGATCATGCCGAAAGCGCCGCAGAGGCGGCATTGGGAATACCATTACTTGAAGTTTACAGCCCCATCCGCGAACTCTGGTCCGGCGAAATCATCGCAGTTGCTGAGTTCTACGAAAGAGCTGATCAGCTTGAGTTAGACTTAGCCCAGGCCAGGCGAACAAGTTGGTTGGTCGTCGGTTCCGCATTTCTGGCATGTACGATTGTTCTGTATTCCATCGTTGCAATTGGCGACAAAACAATTCGACGACAGGGGGCTCTTCTTAAACAGCGCCTGACAGAAAGTGAGAGGATGGCTGAGCAGAATGCGCTGCTGCGGTCGCGTGTGGTCGAGGCGTCAGAAAGATATGCCACGCAAACAGATCGGTTCCTCAAGAATCTTGGAGCTGAGCTACATGATGGCCCTGCGCAATACCTGTCGCTCGCCGCCCTTAGACTGGAGGCGGCGTTTTCCAAAGGGTCCGAAAGACCTAAAGAGGCAGAGGAAATTCAGCAATCCCTGCAAAAATCTCTTGCTGAAATTCGTGCAATATCGCGAGGGCTGTCCGCGCCAGATATCGACAGCCTGTCATTCGCCGATGTTGTGAAGAGAGCAGTGGAGGATCACGCCGAACACAGCCCGTTGCGACCGGAGATTTCGTTCTTGGGTAGCCAGGCCCCAGAGTTGTCATTGTCCGACAAGCTGTGCATTTTTCGGTTCCTTCAGGAAACGCTTTCCAATGCCGCGAGGTATGCCCCAGATTCCAACTGCACTGTTACTTCTGAGGTGCAAACCGACCGCATAATTATAAAGGTCAAAGACGACGGGCCTGGATTTAGAAAGTCAGAAGAATCCGCATTGCGTGACGATGGAGGCCAGGGGCTTATGGGCTTGCGAGATCGAGTCGAGAGCATTGGCGGCAAGTTTGAAGTCGTATCGAGACCGGGCGAAGGCACCACCATTGCTATGACACTCTTTCCCAGAAAGTTAGGCACATCATGACTACATCCGTCGTAATAGCTGATGATCACCCGATATTCAGGGATGGTTTGCGACGCACACTAGATGAAGCTGATGGTTTCAAAGTTTTGGCTGCCGGTTCCAATGCTGAAGAGGCAGTGTCGCTGGTCGGCACGCATCAGCCGGACATAGCTATTCTTGACCTCTCGATGCCCGGTGGCGGGATAAGCGCGACACGTAAAATTGCGGCAATGGAAAATCCACCCGTCATTGCAATCTTGACGGTCTCAGAGAACAGCAGCGATGTCGCGGACGCCTTGGAGGCGGGCGCTATTGGGTACATTGTGAAGGGAGTAACCGCGAGCGAACTAACCGCTTCCTTACGCAGCATCGCCGCAGGTGAAGGGTTCGTTTCTCCGGGCTTGGCCTCGCGGGTATTGCTGCAAATCAATGCTGACACCGGCATGTCTATTAACAGCAGCATTCTCGATGACCTTACGCATCGTGAGGAAGAAATACTTCGACGCGTGGCCAAAGGACTGAGCAATCGTGAAATCGCTGACGAGTTAGACCTTCAGGAAAAGACCGTGAAGCACTACATGACGGCAATCCTGTCCAAGCTTCATGCGCGAAATCGGGTAGAGGCTGCAATCATCGCCCATGATGTATGGAACAAAGCAGAATAACTTCTTTTTCTTTCAAGACGATGGCGGCCCTCACCAAGAGAAGCCGCCAACGAATCTTCGACTGGAGTTGCTGTTCAGTTAGCAACCGCCTGTAGCCTCCGGCGATCAGATGCCGTTGCGTTTCTCTCAACAACAGTCCGGTTGTACGGGTCTTTCAACTCGTAGCGCCCGAACTCGATCTCTTCCTTCCAACCATTGGCATAGTTAACTTCGATGTTGTTGCCTTGGATTTCCACTTTCGTGGGCCGACTTCCGGCAGTGCCGCCTTGCCCAGAGGAACGCACGCTGTCGATTGAGATACCATTCGCTAAAGACCGAAGCCTAGAGACGTCAGCGCCAGTCGCGGGGCGCTCCTCAACGGTTCGGTTCTGAGCATTCTTTCTCTCATACCGACCGTTTTCGATCTCTTCCTTGGTTCCGTCGGCGTAACGCACTTCAATGCCGTTAGCGCTTGTTTCGACCTTCGTTATCCCCGCCGAACCCGACGGTTTGCCCCCTGCTTGAGACCGATCCTTCTTTCCGCTAGCTTCATTGGAACGTTTGGAGTCATCATCGTCATCATCATCGTCGTCGCGACCACTTTTTCCTGACCCCGAATTGTCATCACGGTCATCATCTCTGTCGTCGTCGCGATCATCATCTCTATCGTCATCACGATCATCATCCCGGTCATCGTCTCGGCCGCTGCTACCGGACCCTGAGTTGTCGTCTCGGTCATCATCTCTGTCGTCGCGACCATCCCCGTCGCTTCCCCTGCCGCTCTTGGCAAAGGCATATGACGGTTCAAAGTGTAGGCGACCATCGGCATCAAACGCTGGCACATAAGGCGTCGCCGCAATCAACGAAGCCAACGCCGCTGTACTAAGAAGTTGACCCAGCTTTCTTTGAATTTTCATTTTCGCCTCCAATTCTGAGCATCACGTTTCGTGACGTTGGAGACAGGTTACTTCTGGTTCGGCTGTCCCACATCGGGCTTAAGTCTGACGAATTTCAAGCCGAACGTCTTAATCAGATCAGTCAAGCCGATAGTGTTTTTGTAGAGCCAAATGACCAGTTTAGTGGGATCTAACTCCGTCACCCTTCAATTCGTCATCAGGTTCGAGATGAATGACAAAGACCGAACCCGGGTACAAACGCTCCAATTCTTCCTCGATGTCGTTGCATATATCGTGTGCCGCGCTGACTGGCATCGTGCCGTCCACAACAAGATGAAACTCCACGAAGATGACATTTGCGGACCTGCGCCCTTTGAGGTCGTGGTACTCTAAGGCTGCGCCGAGATTTGCTTCGATTGCATTAGAAACGGTCTGCAAGTCATGATCCGAAAGGGTCGCATCCATGAGGCCATCGACGGACGCCCGAATAACTTTCCAGCCCTCCCACAAGATGTTCAGCGCAACAAGAATTGCCAAGATTGGGTCGAGGATCAACCAGCCGGTGGCAAGCGCCAGTATCAGACCTGCGATGACACCAACTGAAGTCATGACATCTGTAAAAATGTGCCGGGAGCTTGCCTCCAATGCAGGCGAACCCTCGCGCCTGCCGATTTTGAGCAATAGGCAGGCCCATGCGCCATTCACGCCCGTTGCAACGACGTTGACGACGATTCCAAGAAGCGGCGCATCCTCAAGATGCGGGTTTGGGAGTGCCAATACAGCTTCTCTGATGATCAAGAACGCCGCCAGCACAATCAGTACGCCCTCGACGACAGCGGAAAGATACTCGGCCTTTTTGTGACCAAAGGGGTGGTTTTCATCAGGGGGTTTATTGGCAACCCGAACCGCAAAGTATGCCAGCAACGCCGCAACGACATTCACGGTAGATTCCATTGCGTCCGACAACAACGCGACCGAGCCTGTCAGCCACCAAGCGAGAAGTTTCAGAGCCAGTACGGCAATGGATATCGGAATGGACCAAAGAGCGATTTTTTGTGTCATTTGGCCACGACCCTCAGTCAATCATGAACAGAAACTCGGTTGTTTGGTGAGCTCCGACGTTCAAAACCTAAAACAGGTGTTTGATGAAAAGGGAATAGGCCTTACGGCTTCCTACCGGCGACAGCATCAGATCCCCGCGGCATGGCGCCAAACGACTGTTACTCAGATGGAAGCCGCGTCGACGAAACGGGAACAGCTTTGAGATACGCGGCAATCGCCAAACGATCCTCATCCGTGAGGCGTGATGTGTTCTCGATGACCTCCACCATCTCGCCACCTGCGCTGTCATAGTCCGGCGTGAAGCCGGATTTCAAGTACTCGGCGATGTCAGCCTCGGACCAATCAAGCTGGTCTGAGGTAAGGCCGGGGATGCGACCTTTCCCGTTTGGATTTGGTGCACCTGTCAGCCAAAGGTCTCGTTTCAGACCACCTAAGCCATTTCGCGGCGTGTGGCATTCGGCGCAGTGACCCAACGCCTCCACCAGATACCGGCCTTGCCTTTGTTGGTTGGTCAGATCACCTTGGACTACCCAACCTGGCGACATGAACAAAAGCTTCCATCCCCCCAGTCCGCGTCGAATGTTGAAGGGAAAGTGAACCTCATGCGGAACGCTTGCAGTTGTGGCTGGTGGCAGAGTGCTGAGGAATGCTTGAAGCGAAACGATGTCATCCGCTGACATGTTGGTGTAAGATGTGTAGGGAAACGCTGGAAAATAGTGCTGCCCTTCGGCTCCGGTCCCATGGATCAAGGCGTTGGCCAGATCCATGGCTGACCAGGACCCAATACCGACTTGTGGGTGACTGGAAATGTTGGGGGCGATGAACGTGCCAAACTCCGTCTCAAACCGGCGACCACCGGAGAGCATGAGCTTTTCTTCACCAACCGCGTCCGGCGCTGAATGACAGGATGCGCATCCTGCGGCGTGGAAAACGATTTCACCTCTGGCAAGATCTGGGTTCAAACCGTCAAGTTGAGATCGATCCATTCTTTGTGGTCGGGTCAGCACCAAACCGGCCAACCCAACCAAAAGTGCAACGAAAGCAGTGAAAAGGAAAAACCGCTTCACAGCTTTCTACCATTTAGTCTTTCGGTGCTCTGTACGCTTTGTGACATGCCGAACAGCTTCCACCCAGATCGCCCATAGCCGCTTTCAGGGCATCAACATCTTGGCCAGCCGCAGCCTGCATCGCAACAGCGGCGTCTGCCATGGCCTGCCCTTTCGCACCAACGTCAGGGAAGTTTTCCCAGATTGCAGGTAGCGCTCGGGAGGACGGATCGGAAACATTGTCAGATCCCTGTGGCCACATTGCGGATTGGTCGATCTGCGTTAGTACAACAAGGTTGTTTGCAGCCCGTGTTGCGGCCTCGGCGTCATAATCCACCTCGCCTTTGGCCATGCCGCCAAGCGTACCAAGATTGAAGGCATAGAGCTGCATGATTGAGGTTCGAGCTTTCACAGCCGGGTTTTCACTTTCGTGGGCGATGGCTGTGCCAATTGCGGTCAATGACAAAAGACCCGCTGCGAAGATTGAGAACTGCTTCATCATGATGTGTCTCCCTGTTCAATGCTCCGAATGTTAGCTTGAACGAATTTTCTTGTAATTGTTTGTTATTGGTCGTCTCTTGTTAATTTATGAACAACGAAAACTGGGACGACATTCGATACGCGCTGGCGGTAAGCAAATACGGCTCACTTAATGCAGCCGCAACGGCCATGGGCGTCACGCACGCCACAGTCTTGCGCAGAGTGGCCGCTTTCGAAGAGCGCAATGGCTGCCGGATTTTTCAAAAAAACCCGTCAGGATATTCCGTTCTGCCCGAAGCTAGTGCGATCTTTTCTGCAATGGAAAGCGTCGAAGACGCAGTGCTGTCGGTGGAGCGAGCGGTTGTCGGGGCAAACCGGTCTCCTATGGGTCACGTGCGAATTACGTCTACCGATAGTCTTTGTCAGATTGTTCTCCCTAGAATACTCAACGAAATCTCACGCCTTTACCCAGGTTTGAACCTGACTCTGCTAAGCCAGAACAGCCACCATGATCTTTCCCGACTGACAGCAGACATTGCTGTGCGCCCTTCGATAAAGCTCGGGGAAGGGCTGATCGGGGAGCGTGCAGGAACGCTGTCCTTCGGTGTCTTTGACGATGGTAGCCCCAATCGCAGGTGGATGAGGCTAGACGGGGCGTTGAGTCGTTCACTTCCTGCCAAATGGCTGGCGCAGAATGTAAGCGCCGACGAAATGACCAATGGAGCAGACAGTTTTCTGGTGCTACAGCAGATGGCGGCCTCGGGAGCTGGTAAAACCTTTCTGCCGTCATTTTTTGGCGACGTGGATACCCGCCTTAAACGGTCACAGGACGTGAATCCTAAGATCGAGGTTCCGCTGTGGGTCGCAACGTTAGAAGAAATCTCGCAAACTCCAAGGTTTGCTGTAGTTCAGAAGGCACTAGTCGAACGCATATCGGAAGCGCTAGCTAAGTGATTTTGGGCAACTGAGACTTTCGAGTTCTTAAATTTTTGACTTTCCAAGTTTGCAAAGCCCAGTCGGAAACGTTCGCATTGGGCTACTCCAATCAACTATGATTGCTACTGAGAACGGCAAAACTGAGCCCAAACTGCACACGAGAAGAATCTAAGGCGATCCGGCTTGAATTGATCGATTCACAAGTTTCTAATCTTCGGGAATTTGGGAGATTTGCGAGAATGAGTATCCTCCGCAGTTTTGCCGCGTCACGGGGCGCAACAGTGTTTCAACCAGGTCAAGCATGTCCAGGCTTCATCATTCTGTCAGAGGGATCAATTCGTGTAACGCTTACAGGCCCGAGCGGACGCGAAGTGGTCCTTTATCGTGTCACGCCGGGCGATGTATGCCTCCAGACTTTGTCATGCCTGATAAAGGACGAGGCCTACGGCGCCGAAGGTGTTGCAGAGACCGACCTGACCGGGCAACTCGTGCTAGCGCACGAGTTTCGAAACAAGCTCGCCGAGGACGCTGAGTTCCGAGATATGATTATGTTGTCCGTTTCCTCGCGGTTTTCGGAGTACCAGCAGTTGATTGAAGATGTGGCGCTTACGAACTTCGATGCGCGGCTCGCCAAGGCGTTGATAAGGCTTGCCTCTTCAGACAGCAGGGTGAAGGCAACCCACTCCGAACTCGCAAGCGAAACAGCCTCAGGTCGCGCCTACGTTACTCGCAGATTGGCGGCGTTCGCAAAGAAAGGCTGGGTAAAGCAGCATGAGGACGGCATCGCCATACTTGATCGCAAGGAACTGGAACATGTTGCCGCAGGTTAACGGTGACTCTGTCACCGTCTGTCGACGACGCAAAAGGTTAGAATTGGGCATCAATCAACCAAGGAGGATTTAATGATGTCCAGAAATGAAGGAACACTTGATCGCTCACTGCGTATCATTCTCGGCCTTGTGCTGCTGTCTTTGATCTTTGTCGGTCCTCAGACGATGTGGGGGCTTATTGGCATCATCCCACTCATCACAGGTCTATTTGGCGTTTGCCCGATCTACTCCGCTCTAGGGATCAAAACGTGCAGCGTGAAAACGAACTAATGGAAGCTGCATATCTCGGTATTGGGGGCGACGTCACGCCCTCATAGATTCTCAAGTTGAAGCCCAGTTCACCTTGGCGTTGTCGGTCCCAACTGGACTGAGGGCGATCTCAGAATCTTGCGAACCTCGTAAGTCCGCTTCGTCCCGCGAAGCCACATTCGCAGGGTCTTGTTTTGAATGTCCGCTTCGGGCTGATAGTTCTACTCTCGGGGTTCGCGCAAAAAAGGCCGCTCGAAAGCGGCCTGATGGATCACACCTCGGTGGCTTCCGCGATGGCGAGTGCGTCTTCGATGTCTACACCCAGGTAACGCACTGTACTGTCCATCTTGGTGTGACCAAGCAATAGCTGCACTGCTCGCAAGTTACCTGTTCTACGATAAATCTGCGCCACTTTTGTGCGTCGCATTGAATGGGTCCCATATTGGCTGGGATCAAGCCCAATCGAAGCGACCCATGACTGAACCAACCTCGCGTACTGACGAGTAGAAATATGCAGCCGATGCTGAAAACGCCCTGGCCACAAGTACTCGGATCTTTTCATCGCAGGTTGTTTCAGCCAATTCAAAAGCGAGTTTCGCGTACCACTACTAATTTCAAAACGAACGGGTATCTTTGTCTTGCTTTGGTTGACAGACGCGCGTTCCTTTACTTGTCCAGCGGCAAATACGTCTGCAACTTTAAGGCGAACAAGATCGCAACCACGGAGCTTACTATCTATTGCTAAATTGAAGAGTGCTAAGTTCCTATGATCTTCTGAAATTTCTAAGCGAACGCGTATTGCCCAGACATGCCTTGGCAAAAGCGGGCGCTTCTGGCCAATAACCCGACCTTTGTTCCACGCAGATCGGCCAACTCGAATGACGGGTAGATTTAAAGCTTGCATGACGAATACTCCACACCGCCACGCACCACCTCATCGCCCACACAGTGTCAGCGTCTATTGGTTACCATGCTTGGTCTCCGTCATGAAAAATCTGACTTTGTCGAAGCCTGACCGGCGCCTCAAATATGCGATTTGGTATAGGGCGAATAGCAGAACTATGGATTCAATAGATCAGGATGGATAATCTTGGGTCTAGGGGAGAACGGGAGTGGAACGCCGCCTTACCACTATCTTGAGTATTGACGTCGTGGGCTACTCGCGACTGATGGAACGCGATGAGGCAGCGACGCTGGCTGCACTAAAGTCGCATCGGTCTGAACTCATTGACCCCTTTGCGGCGAGTTATGGTGGCAAGACGATCAAATTGATAGGTGATGGTGCTCTACTGGAGTTCGAAAGCACCGTACAGGCAATGAAATTTGCCGTTTCTGTTCAAAACGAAATGCTCTCTCGAAATTCGGACGTTCCAGAAAGCGAACGAATTGTGTTTCGGATCGGCATCAATATCGGAGATGTGATTGCCGAGGATGGAGACATTTATGGTGATGGCGTCAATGTCGCCGCTCGACTTGAAGGCTTGGCTGAGCCTGGAGGTATTTGCATTCACCGCAGCGTAAGGGACCAGGTACAGGACAAGCTGGATCTGAATTTCGAGGATCTGGGTGAGACCGAAGTCAAAAACATAGAGAGACCAGTCCGAGCCTTCGAAATCGTTCTGGATGACAAGGCCAAGGCTTTGGCTTTATCAAAACCAATTGCGCATACAAAACCAACGATATCCAAGTGGGTGCCAACTCTAATCGGTGCAGCATGCATCTGTTTGGTGCTGGTTTCGGTCGTATGGTGGCGATCCAGAGATGTGGCACCCCTGACCGAACAAGAGGAGTTTGCGCTTGCCATCCCAGACGAACCGTCCATCGTCGTTTTGCCCTTTGAGAACCGCTCAAAAATTGAAGAGGTCGGCTATCTGGCAGAAGGTTTTGGAGCAGCAATCACGACGCAGCTTTCGAAGTTTCCACAGCTATTTGTGATCGCTGGTTCTACTTCGATTACCTTTGCGGACAGCTTGGCCAAACCGCGAGAAATAGGTCGAGAGCTCGGTGTGCGATATGTTCTGTCAGGTAGCGTTCAGAGCGTTGGCGAGAATATTTCGATTAACTCAACACTGATAGAGACAGAGTCGGGGCACGCTCTATGGTCGGAACAATATGACGTTGGCGTCGAAGAATTGTTTTCCGCTCAGGCCGACCTTATTCGGGAAATCGCATCCACCCTAAAAATTGTAGTTGAGGAAGAAGAAATCGCTTCGCTTAGGAAACGGCCAACCGATGATCTAGAAGCGTATGAACTTTTTCTGAGGGCTGTCGCCAAAAGCAAGCTGCTGAATACTGCGAGTCGGCAAGAGGCAATTGAACTACTGGAACGAGCCATAGTGCTCGATCCAGACTACCTTTCTGCACATATTGAATTGAGCGGTCGCTACCTTAGTCTTTGGCGCTTTGGTGGGTCGGACGATCCAGAAACCGCGCTGAACAAAGCCCGCAGGCACGCACAGCGTGCGTTAGAACTGGATCAATCGGACTATCGCGTTCAACACCGCTTGGGCCAGCTACATTTGTTTGCTGACCACGATCATCAACTCGCATACCAGGCATTTCAGCGGGCAATACGGGAGAACCCCAATGATCCTGAGGTTCTATATGGTATGGGCTTTCTACGGTCGCTTATGGGTGAGCCAGCCGAAGCGATTGAGTGGAACAACAAGGCAAAAAAGGTCAACCCGCGTTATCCCGGCTGGTACAATTTTAACGCGGCCCTTTCTCATTTCTTAATCAGAGATTACAAACAGGCAATTCTGCTGGCAAAAACCGGTATCTCAACTTATCCAAAGTCGCTTCCTCCGCGCCGTATCTTGGTCGCAACTCTTGCTGAAATGGGACGTCTGGAAGATGCACAGGTTGAAGCAAAGAAATTACTCGAAATCCGGCCGGACTTCCGTGTTTCTACACACAGAAACACACCCTTTATGCATACTGAGGACCGGGACCGGTATTTTGGTGCGATGGTTGCTGGTGGATTGCCCGAATAGAAAGGTTTTCATATCCCGGATACTGGCTGTATGCGCGGTTTCCACTTTTGGTAGCATCGTTGCATGAACGGACCAATCCGCTCCTCGGGATCAACAAACATCGCTGTTGAATGTCTGGTTTGGGCTGGCAGCGGCCTTTTCACCCGAACCGACGAACGGCAGCAAGGTCCGCACAGCGGTCATTGATGCATTACGCGACGAAAGACTGCTTTGAGCCCAATGTGACCGATGCTTCATGGCAAACAATTTTCGGAGTGGGTGAAATGCAGACGTTCGCTACACTTTGTCATCTCCCAGCAAAGCGGGACAAACTGGTCGCCATCCGAATTCAGCTCAATCTTTCAATGTTGCGAGATATGCAATGATATCCACGCGATCTTTTTCATTTTCAATTCCGAGCATCACTTTGGTCGTCCCGGGTACAAACTGATATGGGCTAGCGAGATAGCTATTCAGTGTATCTGCATCCCACACCAAACCTAATTCGCGCAAATAACTTGAATAAGAAAACTCGGGATCGGACGCAGTGGGTCGTTCGAATACTCCCCAAAAGTTGGGCCCATTATCACCTGTTATCCCCGTCGACGAAGGTTTGCCGTGGCAGACTTCGCACCCCTTGGCTAGAAACTCTCCATTTGAAACATTGGCACCTTGCAACTTATCGGCAATCGGTTGGCTCTCTACTCGCTGTGGCGCTCCCGCTTCGATGAGCACCTCGGCGATTTCTATGTGCCCCGCTCTCAGCGCCTGATGCAAAGGAGTTGAGATATATGGTTCATAGCTGGCTGGATCCGCCCCAGCCTCAATGAGCACTTTTACTACTTCGATATGACCATACCCGGCCGCATGGTGGAGAGCGGTTCCAACCGTATAAATATCATTTCCCTGATAGAAAAAAATTGTGGGATCGGCACCTCGCTCAAGAAGAAGTTCAACCAACTCAGTATGGCCGAATTTTGCCGCAACAAAAAGCGGTGTAACGCCCGGTGCACTTGTCATGTTCGTACTGCGAAGTTCGAGCGGCACACCCTTTTCTAGCTCCGCGAGAACGCCCTCAATATTTCCACGTTTGGCGTGAAGATGGATGATTTCCGCCAATGCCTTCTCAAACGGAAAGATGAACAGCGACAGAGTAACTATAATTAGTCGAAACATATGCGCCTCCGAATTCAACGGCTTAAGCCAATCATAAGCAGATTGAGTCGTTGTACCAAATTCTACTGAAGAAATGGGTTCCTGTGCGACGTTCGCGCCAGTTCGTCAGCTTTGTGGTCGCTCGCAAAAGAAGTATTACCACCATCGCAACGCATGATGGCTAAGCGGGCTGCATCCGCAGCAATTGAGTCAATTTATGGATGTCGGCTCGGAGTCAATTTCGAGGGCCTGCTGCTTCGCACAGAACGACAGCATTTTCCGCACTGCGGTCGTTGAGTGGAATTCACTCAAAGTCTCCACTGAGCCCAAAGTACCGGATACTGCGCAACGATCACTTGGCGGGTTCTGCACCGTAGTCCGCCTCCGATCGGTCTCAGGTCGAAGGTGCAACATTTTTGGTGCATACTTCCCTGCCTGTTTGCATTTGCGCGCGCTTACATCGCCGTGTGCTAGCTACAACTGCGTGACACCGGCACCCGGCTCTGTTTATCCGTCGAGCATCGCGAGCACGGCGTCGCGTTCGGACAGGACCAACAGCAAGGCAAGATCACCCGGTTCCAGCTTTTCCAATATCATCGAGGCAGCTAGAGAGGGCGAAGATGCTCTCAGGACTTGTTGCGCGTCATATCCCTGTTCTAAGGCGGATTTTTTGATCAGGTCCGGGATTTCTCCCAATTCGCGACCTCTTAAATACCCTTCCAGTTCGGCTGCGACGACTACGTCGGGCTGGAAATTTAACGCCGTCGCGGTAACGTCCCGAATATCCTGATCCGACCGATCGCCAGCATGGCTGAGCATAATGTAACGCCGTTTCGCCGGTAGGCTTGACAGCGCATCGCAAACGGCCGAAATCGAATGCGGGTTATGCGCAAAATCCACAAAAACACGCGCATTATTGTAACTAAACTCGTTGCAGCGTCCGGGGTTGTCCTTGGCGTCGGGTTTGAACCCGGCCAACCCATCCCGAGCCCCCTGAACGGGCAAGTCCAGTGCCAAGGCAAGGCACAGGGCCGCCAGCGCGTTCAGGATATTGTATTTCGCAGCGCCGCCCATGGTCAGGGGAACATCGGAAACTGCAATGACTACCTGTTCGACCGCACCGTCGAAAAAGACGATATCTCCCTCCTGCACATAGGCGCAGCACTTGCCCGCATCACGCGCCTGACGGACAAGGTTGTTCTGCGCATCCAGCGAGAACCACCAGATATTTGCGGATGTATTTTCCGCTTCTGCGCGGACATACAAGTCATCGGCATTCAGTGCCAGCACGCCACCCTCGGCCAGCGTGCGATGCACGGCGAATTTGGCCTGAGCCAGTTCCGGCACCGTGTTGACCCCGTATTGCCCCAGATGGTCGTTTGCCACATTGGTGACCGCCGCTGCCGTTGCCGCGCGGGTCGGCAGCCCCCGGCGCAGGATTCCTCCGCGCGCGACTTCCAGACAGGCGACCTCCAGCCTTTTGTCACGCAACAGCATTCGCCCGCCGCCGGGGCCGGAATAATCGCCACGGTCGAGAATGTCGTCTCCCACCCGCACAAATTCGGTCGAGGTCAGCCCGGCAACCTTGCCCGAAGCGCGCGCGATCGCCTCAAGTAAACGGGTTGTGGTTGTTTTGCCGTTGGTTCCGGTTATGAAGGCCACCGGGATATTGTGCAGAGCCGACCAGTCCAAGTCATCGGGGGTAGGCAGCGCATCGACCGGCCAGGTCTGACTGCCAGTACCGTGCCCGATCGACACTTCGTCATCATCGCACAGGATATCCACACCATGCGCTTCTGCTGCCGCAATCAGGGCGATCAGCGCGGGATTGGCTTCTTTCTCCATAACGCTTTTGACATCCGCAACCATCTGATCGAAATCGCCGGGCTCGGATGCCAACAGTTCGGCAGCACAGAAATGCCAGACGGTTTGCACCGCGAAGATAGCGGAATAGAGCTGATCCATCGGTGCTGAAATCGCCAGATTGACGCCACCGGTGAAACTGCGGTGGGTTACGTCCTGATCCTGCCAGCCAAGTGCGTCCAGCACGCGGCGCGCGTGTTTTTCCCACAAAGCAGTGACCTGCGCGGTGCCGGTATCGGTGAAAAACACATCCATCACCGCGCCGGGGCGGTTCCACAACAGTCCCGGCCCAGTCAAGCGTCGGGCATCGTCTACCCGGACATGATCGGCGTACGCGCTTTCAATTGTCAGCGCGTTTTCAAGCTCTTCTATCCGGTCCATTCCGGTACCCCCGCTTAATCCGCGTCTTCGCTGATGTCGCGGGCCAGGCGCACGCCTCGCGCATCCCGGATCAGGTTCTGGTCGCTTTCGAACATGTCCTCGAACGAGGTGTCGATGGGGCTTGCCACCGGCGCAGCCTCTGTGACCGGCGCTTCGCTATCGGAGTTGAAATAGATGATCTGCTTCCAGCAGCGCGTTGTGTCATCACCGAAAATCACCAGCAGATCGCCCGGTGCGGCCCGTTCCAACGCTGCAGTCACCGCTTCGACCTCATCCGGGATGATCGTGATCGCGGCATCATCGACGCCGTTGTCGATCAGGGCCTGCCGCATCATTTGCGGTACTTCGTCGTGTCCACGGCCCCGGCGGCGGTCATCTGCCTTGCAGATGAAATGATCAAAATGCCCGGCCAATGCGGCGGCCCCGTCGATGATATCCTCATCGCGCCGGTCGCCGGGCATCGCAACAACGCACAGCCTTCGGCCCTTGACCTCCAACTGATCGGCCAGAGCCGCCATCGCCTTGAGCGCGGCAGGGTTGTGGCCATAGTCGAGGATCACCTTGAAGGGATGCTCGTCATAGACATTCATCCGCCCGGGTGCCTGGAAATAGCTGGTGTCGAAGGTGCGCAGCCCATGGCGGATATTGTCCAGATCCACTCCGAAACTATAGGCCATCGCGGCGGCGAACATCGCGTTCTGGACGTTGAAAATGGCCTTGCCTTCCAATGCCGCCGGGATCAGATGCGACCACAGCACCGGGATATGAAGACCGTTGTCATAAATGGTCAGCATGTCACCATTCATGCCCTTTTCAAGCACAATTGCCTTGCCGCCTGCCTTGATATGTTCCTTGACCAGGCTGTGCCCCGGATTGGTGGTGACATAAAAGATCTGATCTGCACCGGCATAGTCGGCCATTTTCAAACAGTTGATGTCATCGGCATTCAGAACTGCCGTGTCGGTGGCGCTTTCCACCACCACGCGTTTGACAACGGCCAGTTCCTCAACCGTGTTGATGCCGCCAAGACCCAGATGATCTGCCGAGACGTTCAGGCAGGCCGCTACGTTCGAGCGCTGATAGCCCAGACCCGAGCGCACAAGTCCGCCGCGTGCGGTTTCCATCACCGCAAAATCGACAGCCGGGTCGCGCAGAACGATCTGTGCCGACTTAGGTCCCGTCATGTCGCCCTTCACGCTCAGCTTGCCGTCAACATAAACGCCATCGGTCGAGGTCATGCCAACGGTCTTGCCGCTGGTTTTCATGATGTGCCCCAGCATCCTTGAAGTGGTCGTCTTGCCGTTGGTTCCGGTGATTGCCGCGATGGGAATGCGGGTTTCCTCGGTGGCCGGAAACAGCATGTCGATCACTTTGCCCGCCACGTCGCGCGGCTGACCTTCGGACGGTGCCACGTGCATCCGGAAACCGGGGGCGGCGTTCACCTCGACAATCGCGCCGCCGATATCCTTGTAGGATTTGGTGATGTCGTCGATAAGGAAATCGACACCGCCCACATCCAGCCCGACGGCCATGATGGCACGCTCGGCCATGTCACGGTTGTCAGGGTGCACCACATCCGTCAGATCAATGGCCGTGCCGCCGGTCGACAGGTTCGCGGTTGATCGCAGATAAAAGACCTCGCCGTCAGGCAGCACAGTTTCTTCCGTCACGCCCGCATTTTCCATCAGGCGTTTGGCCTGATTGTCGATCTCCAGCATGGTCAGCACTTTTTCATGCCCGATGCCACGGCGCGGATCCTCGTTCACGATTTCGACCAGTTCGGCAATCGTGTGCGTGCCATCGCCTGCCACATGGCCCGGCACGCGCTTGGCCACCGCGACCAGCTTGTTGTTCACAACCAGCATCCGGTGATCGAAACCGGTGATAAAGCTTTCCACCAGAATGGCGCGGCTGCGGGAATGTTCCTTGGCTTCGGCAAAGCCTGCCTCGACCTCTTCATCCGAGTTCAGGTTAATCGAAACACCGCGCCCATGATTGGCATCGAGCGGTTTGACCACCACCGGGTGCCCGATCCGTGCGGCGGCGCGCACGGCTTCACGCGCGGAATAGACCATGCGTTGCTGCGGCACAGGCAGGCCCAGATCGTTCAGCAGATTGTGCGTGTCTTCCTTGTCGCAGGAAATCTCGACCGAGATGTGCTTGGTCTCAGAGGTTATGGTTGCCTGAATGCGTTTCTGGTATTTGCCGTGCCCGAACTGAACCAGTGACCCAGAATTCAGCCTGATCCAAGGGATGTCTCGCTCTTGCGCGGCCTTAACCAATGAGCCGGTTGAGGGACCAAATTCCTTGCGCTGCGCCCGCAGCACAAAGCTACGCAACTCGTCATCCCAGTTGAATTCCGGGTCGAAGTCGTAGTCCACCTGTTCCTTGAGGGATTGCGGCAATAGATGCATCAGCAGCCGCATTGCCAGCTTGCCTGCGTCCAGACCAACATCGCGCTGGCGGTATTCGTAAACCATGTTGTATTGGCCGGGTTCGCCTGTGCCGCGCGTGCGGCCAAAAGTTACGTCCGAACCGGCCACGTTCTGCACTTCAATGGCACAATGTTCCAATACATGACCAAGCCAAGTACCTTCATCTTCGCGCAATCGGCGGATGAAACCACCGGGTTCGCGGTAGGAACAGCCATGTTCAGCCAGACCGGGAAGGGCCTGGGTCAATGCATCAATAAACTCGGAACCAATTTTGGCCGAAGGCCAATCTTCCAAAACGCCCAGATCAATGACGTGGCGAATGACCGGAAAACTTGCCCAGACATTCGGGCCGACAAAGACATTGGTCGAGATTATTTTCATGAGGTCCCTCGTTGGTTAGATTATTGTTTCCCCCCGCTGGCGGCCTCATCCCCGGACAGATCCGGCAATGTGCAGAACGCCATATGCTCATCCGGCGGAAAAGCCTGGCGAGCCGTCAGATCATAACGGCACCCTTCACCCAGAACGTCAAGCCGAAGTCCAAGAAGGCTGAGTGCTTCGCCGCGACGGGCATCCCACATCGAAGAATGGGTCAAATGGCTCGCATCCACCACGGTAACCGTTCCGCTGCCGATTACTTCAAAGACGTTATCGGGCCCAATGAAGGCCGCCGTGTCTTCGTCAACGCCCAATCCGATTAGAAAAGGGTTAAAAGATGAAGCGGTTAGCAATCGACCCAGGCGGTTGCGTTGGGTGAAATGCTGATCAATGATGACGGCGTTGGTCAAACCCATACCGGGAGCCAGCGTGATGTTACCTTCGGCTGGACCAGAGTTGCTGCTGCCGCCTGCTACCATATGCTCGGACATGATCGAAGCACCGGCCGAGGTTCCTGCAACCGGCACCCCTGCCGCGTTTCGGCGCCGGATTTTCTGGGCGACCAGCGTGCCTCCAAGAATCGCTGACAGGCGCAACTGGTTCCCACCGGTCAAAAAAATCCCGGTAGCACGATCCAGCATCCCCGCGTAATCCGGGTTGTCGCAATCGGCGCGGCGCGAGATAGGCAGGAATTCAACCTTGCCTGCACCAAGCTCGGAAAAGATGCGGTTATAGTCCGGTCCGGTTTCTTCCAGCATCGAGGCTGTCGGGATTACGACGATATCAGCGTCGGCACCGCCGGACAGTTCTACGAACTTTCGGTGAATCTGCATTTCCTTTACGCGGTCTTCACCGCCGCCGATCGGAATGATGAACCCGCGCGGGGTTTCTGCATCAACGGGTGCAGGGCACATATCTTAACTACCTTCCGGTGCTATAGCGGGCAGCCACCGGGGACCGCGCGGACGCTCAAACCTGTTCATACATGCCGCGTCGGGCTATCTGGCCGTCGCGTACATGCCATTCCCCCCGGGCCATCACATGCCGCACGGCAGTGTTTTCGTCAAGAACGACCAAATCAGCGTCCATACCCACGTTCAGACGACCTTTTTGGTGCAGCTTCAGCAGGTCGGCGACATTTGAGGTCAGCGGAGCCAGCGCTTCGGGCATTGGTACTCCTCTGTTGGTGAGTTCGCGCAGCGTGTCCGGCAAAGTGTCCGACAAACCCACACCAAACCGTGTCAGATTGCCTTCATGGTCAAAGGCGGGCAGGCAGCCACCACCGTCAGAGCTGATGGTGAACCGGTCGGCGTGACCGCCCAAATCGCGAAACTGAATGTAGGCCTCAGTAGCAGAGATGCCCGGCTCGACATGTCCGCAGGGGAATGCGGTAGCGTCGATGTAACATCCGTGCCGTGCTAGCGCCACGGCCTGTTCGAAGAGTGGTTTGTTGCGATTGACATGGGTTGGATTGAAGACGCGTGCGGGGATTTCGCAGGTCGCGATAGCTTGTTCCAACATTGACAGCCCTCGCTCGCCATCTCCCATATGGCAATGCACAATCCCCGCCTTGCCAGTCATCAGGCCTGCGACATGCGCTTCGCTTGCGATCCGCAGAAACTCGTCCAATGTCGGTTGGCTCGACCGGTGATCACTGATCGCCAGTTCCCCAACACCGATGACCGGATCAAGGAACACAATGTCTCCACGGGCTGAACCGGTGAGGGTGGTCAGTGGGACGTGATAGCCACCGGTGTGACACCAGGCTGAAAGTCCTTCTTCGCGCAACCCATAGGCCTGTTGCACCAGCGTCTGCGTGTTGCGGGTCAGATCGTCCGTGCCCAATACTCCAACGACTGAAGTGACACCGGCACGCGTGAAAGAGGACAGGACAAGCGGCGGCACCCGACTGGCTGGTCCGGTTTCACCGCCACCGCCAGTTATATGCGCATGCCCATCAATAAAACCCGGAACAACCGCTGCGCCTTCGACGTCAATGATCTCTGCCTGAAGCTGGACAGGCAATTCGGGTTTATTGCTGCCGAGGTAAATGATGCGTTCACCCGCAGTGAGAATATGGCCCAAACCAACAGGTTCAGGTGAATAGAGGCGCGCATTCTTGATGAGCTTCAACACGTTGCAAATCCGTCAGTAGGAGCGAAGACGTCCTTCTTTGCACCAAATGGCAGCAGAAGAACCATCCCCTTTTTCGGGGAAAGCGTAGATGTCGGTCGTACGCCACTAGCAGACAATGAGAAAAATGAAGCGGATGGCAAGGTTGTCCGCGAAGTAGTCGTGTTTAAGGGTTGCGGCGAACGGTTGCTCCGAGCCCAATCTGTCTTATGCTGCGGAACAGCCGAATGTCCGCTTTTCTCCCGGGCGACCATCACGGTACGCGCCATCGCAATGACCTTAAGCCAGCGTGGAATAAACCTCGGCAACTCGCTGAAAGGTCCAATAGCAGGCGATAGCCGCACATCGTATACCGTTTGGGATCCGAGAACGTCTAGGGTGAATTCCAAATCCGGATTCCTGGACCCAAAACAATTGAGATTGTAGAAAAATTACGTCGCTTTCAGCCTCTTAGGTCGAAAACAGCGCAGCGCCATCTGTGCATCTTGGCAAAATTTAGTACCAATCAAAAATGGTGTACAGAATGCTGGAAGTTCATTCGATTCCCGGTGCATTTACCGCGCGGGAATGTGAGCAGATTGTTGCTGCATCACAAAAAGCCCCGGCGAACGAGGCTCTGCTTGTCGGGCAAAACAAGGATCATAATCTGCGCAGAGCGGATGTGACCTGGCTGGACGACGTCGAAGGCTCTGATTGGGTGATGTCACGCCTGATCAACGTTGTCCGTCGCTCCAACACCGACAAGTTTGGCTTTGATCTGAGCGAGTTCGCCGAAAGTCCGCAGATTGCCTGCTATAAAGCATCAGATGGTGGTCATTTTGCGTGGCATTCCGATATCGGCGACGGGTCAGTCGCCCGAAAAAGAAAGCTGTCGCTGGTCGTTCAACTCAGCAAACCCGGGATGTACGACGGCGGTGACTTGGAGATTATGCCGGGTGCGTATGCTGTAACGGCCAGCCGGTATCAAGGGAGCGCGACCATCTTTCCCAGCTTCTTGTTGCACCAGGTGACACCGGTTGAGAATGGTGATCGGTATTCGTTGACGGTCTGGGCGCATGGCCCGACGTTTCGGTGATGATTTCCGTACTCGTTTGATTAAGAGTCCGAGACTACAAGGCTAACGGTTCGTTTCGTGTAGGAAACAGAGTCGAAAGAGTTAAGCTTGCCTTTAACACATTCGCTGAAATGGCATTTCTTGTAGTCCAACGTCTCTGCTAAATCCTAGAAGCTGCACGTTACTGACGCCTGAGTTGCTTTGGTCACTCAATGGCTGGCTTCTATTATGTATCAGTCGGTAAGCGACTGGCGACTGATTTCTCATGGACTAAGTTTGGCAGGCTCACCATATCAGAAGCAACTTTGCCAGCTTCCTTTGAAGTACTTTCGACAGATATGCGTGTCTGGCCCAACCGGGGGTGCAGCTTACGAGCCAGAACCCACGTCCAAAGCAAACCTGCACCACCCGCGGCGAACACACCAGAGAGCGGTGCCACGAGAAGAACCAGCCAGGCGGCACCAGGTGTAATAATACCCGAAACATCGCGAAAACTCGCGTATATTGCTGACATCTCAGTTCGTTCGGAAGGTTTGACTGCGAGAAGGAACGGCAAACCAGCGGAAACATCGAGCAAGATCAGGAAAATCGAGCCCATCATTAAGAATGCGATTGTGACTTCAGGGATTCCGAATGGAACTCCAGCAAAAAGAAACAGCAGCCCGGACATGAGGAATCCGGTTCTGACTGCTGCGCGTACCGAACTGCGCTGCATGAAACGAAGCATCAGTGGGGTGCAAAACAGGGCGGCATTGGAAATCGATAAAGCAATCCCTCCAAGCTGGCTGCCTAGCCCGTTCTGAACCGCATAGATGGGCAGGTATACGACATAAATCCACCACCCACAGGAACGAACGACTGCGAATACCCATCCGGCAACCAATCGTGGTTGCGCAAAAAACCTCCCGAAATAGGCGAACGGATTTGCGGGAGCGCTTTGGCTTCTGGTGATGAGCCTGCCGTTTCCGAGGCGCATAACAAGAAAGATGAGCAGCATGACAATCGCCGCACCGGCTGCAATCAGGAACGGCGCAGGTTGCCACCGTTCGTACAATATCGCGCCAAGCGCAGGGCCTGCCGTCCAACCCAGCGCACTGTAGAAAAGCCGGGATGTCTCAAAACGTCCTAGTTCGATCTTAGCAACATGGTCGAGCACATAGGCGTTGAAGCACACAAATGTCGTCACAACGGCGAATGTCGTGAGTGCGAGCCCCGCAATAACGGCAGCAGGGGTCGCAACGGTCGTCACAACCGCACCCGCGACGTACGAAAGAGTGCCGAACACATAGACCAATCTCCTTGGGACAAACCGGATCAGGTAGGGAACCAGAAGACCGATCAAGAGTGAAACTGCGCCAATGGCGAAATAAATTTCGGATACAAATCGCGCATCCTTCAGCGCGTTGTACATCGCTACCGGAAAGACAGAGATCAAAATACCCCTGGCAATCGCCTCTGTACCCGCCAGAATGGCGAATCCCCGCACGCTGGGTGCTGGCGCATGGCGAAGCCATTCTGGTATTCGGCGTTCGTGCATGAGAAGTGCTCAATGGACTGGGAATCAGTCAAACCTGTTTCCTCATTTTTTCTCTCCTGGCAGCGACCCGATGTCGTTTTTGCTAATCGTGAAAGTTATAAAAATTCCATAACTGAATTTCGTTTTTTCTTTTTGGGAACCCGCTTCGCTGGCGTTCAATTTTCAACGCTGATTACAGCGAAGGGATTGCTTGAACTCGGGCTGGATTGGCCCAGTAGAATGGCCGCAAACCGGAAATCATTGCTCGACCGAAAAATCTACCGCTGCGGATGCAAGCACTTTCAGTATGAGCAATAGTCGTGGCTACAAAAGTCGGTTTTGTCCGCAAAGCGGTCAGTTAAAGTCGGGAGTGCGATACCCGCCCGATCCAGGTATGGATGAAAGCCTTTGTGGCGCGCGGTCAGAGTGGCCTGGCAAGGTCACCAATATCCCAGAAAAGACCGGCCATTGCCCGCAATGCATCACGCGACACCGACTTCAACACGTGTTCGTTTGGCGCGTGCTGTGAACAGCCACGATAGGAATGAGGCACCCAAATCGTTGGGAGGCCGAGCACATCGGAAAAGACCTCATTGGGCAGGGAACCGGCGAGATTTGGCAGAATATGTGGCCGCTTTCCAGACGTTTCTTCCAGCGAACGCGCGACAAACGACACCCAAGGATGCTCCGGCGATGTCCGCGTCGCATCGAAAAATCCGCGGTCGTGAGGTTTGATCTTAACGATCTGAAATCCTCTTGCATCAAGGTGGCGACGAAGGGCCGACAGGATACCGGCTTGATCGGTGCCAACAACGAAGCGGAGCTGACAGGCGGCCTTGGCATATCCCGAGATCGCGTTAACCGGCTCTTCGGGGACACCGCTTTTCATTGCGAGGATCGCAAAGCTGTTCCAGCCAAAGACCCGTTCGGCCGGTGTCAGACTTTCTTCGCCCCAGTCTTCGTCAATCTTCGGACCGCCATCTCCGCCTACCGGCAAATTGCGCAGGGTATGCCGGATGTCTTCGGTTAGGCTGGTCGGCCGCCACTCTGGTATTTGGATTTGGCCCCTCACATCGGTGATCGTCGAGAGGGCTTGCGCAAGGATCATCGCGGGGTCGGCAAGCAAACCGCCCCAGTTACCGGAATGATGCGCGCCGTCTCGAAGGTCAACGATGAGGTCGAACGAATTGCCGCCCCGTGCTCCCATGAACATCGTCGGCGTGTCTGACTGAAGGCGTGGTCCGTCCGATGCGATCAGGACATCCGCGGCAAGGTTTTCTTTGTGCGTGGCGCAAAACTCCGACAGCCCCGGCGACCCCATCTCCTCACCCATTTCAATAAGGATTCGAATGTTGAAGCCGAGTGATCCACGAGCGTCGATGACGGAGCTCAACGCAGCCAAGTTGATGAGGTGTTGTCCCTTGTTGTCAGCGGTACCGCGTCCGAAGAGGCAATCGCCCTCATCCACAAGACGAAACGGGTAAAGCCCGTTGCGCCACTGATCGGTTTGGGCGCGGATCACGTCGCCATGCCCATAGGACAGGATCGTTGGGCCTGTGTCGTCCTCGATGCGTTCAGCGACAAGGATAGGACCTGCATCTGGCACAGGGTTCGGGTGTATTGCACAGGAGAACCCAAGACTGTGCAGGCGCGGAACGAGGGCTTCTTCAAGATAGCGCGGAAGTTCCGCCGCTTTCTCTGGTGTCTGGCTCTCCGTCTCATGGGCAACCAGTTCGCTAAGATCGGTTGCAAATCGACCGCTGTCAAAATATTCGGCGACGTTGTCTATGGCAGCAGCGCGGGTCATGTTCACTTTCCCTCAGACAGGTGGGCGCACGTCTGCAGGGATCGGACATGTGTACGGCGTTTCGCCCAGATGGTCTTGATGCGTCGCGCGCGCAGCATCGATGCGTGACGGGTCCTCAACCAGTCGACAGGCTGTCGCGGCCATTGCCTTTGCGGCGTAGATCATGCCTTTGTGCGCTGCGGGTGCCTTGCCTTGTGCAACTGTTTGCCAGGTATGAAATGGCGTTCCAATTGCGCAGGTCGCGACCCGAGCCTGAACCGTCGGAACAGCCCAACTCACATCCCCGACATCTGTTGAGCCTTCGCCACCATCGCTGTGGCGATCAAGAGGTGCGATGAAGTCGCAGAGTGCGAGATCCTTTCTGGGCTTAGCTCCGATCCGCTTGAAGGTCGTGTTGATGTCAGCCGTGGTCAATGTAGTCTGAATCTCACGGGCAAAGCTGAGGTCTGACTCGTCAAAGGCGACGGGTCCGAGTTTCTCTAGCTCGTGCTGCATGGTTTCTTCCAAAGGACGGTTTCCAAGCAGGTTTGAAACGCCGGAAAAGACCTGACTTGTGACCTGCGTTCCGGTCATCAGCGCCGCACCATCTGCAATCTTTCTGACACGCGTAACCAGATCGGCGAGGTCGGGTAGCGAACTGGCGCGGACGAGCTGGCGCACCGTGGCCTTGGCCTGCACCACGTTCGGCGCAACACCACCTGCATCGAGATAGGCGTAGTGCACCCGGGCGCTGTCGGGCATGTGCTCGCGCAGGTAATTTACACCGATGTTCATCAGTTCAACCGCATCAAGCGCCGACCTACCCAATTCCGGTGCACCCGCCGCATGGGCAGCTTTTCCATGAAAAGTGAAATCGATCCGGGTGTTTGCGAGCGATCTGGCCTCATTCACGCCTGTGAAGGTCGCTGGATGCCACGAGATGGCTGCGTCGACATCATCGAACAGTCCTTCACGCACCATGTATGTCTTGGCCGCGCCCCCTTCTTCAGCGGGGCAGCCATAGTATCGCACACGGCCCTTGATGCCGTTTTCGGCCAGCCAGTCTTTCACCGCCGTCGCGGCCAAGAGTGCGGCGGCCCCTAACAGATTGTGACCACACCCATGCCCGTTGCCGCCCTCTTCAAGCGGCTGATGTTCAGCCACACCCGGCGCCTGGCTCAGATATGGCAGCGCATCGAACTCACCGAGGATGGCAATCACCGGACCCTCGTCTCCTGCTTCGCCAATCACGGCCGTAGGAATGCCAGCTGCGTTCTCTGTTATCTTGAACCCCTGAGCGCGTAACATCTGCACATGTTCGGCGACGGACTTGTACTCGGCATAAAGCGTCTCGGGCGTGTCAAAGACTCGATCTGACAAGGCGATAAAATCATCACGATGGCGGTCGACGTGGTCCCAGATCGGATCGGCGTTTTTCAAGGGGCTCTCCAGCTTCTCGTTCAAACGGTTTCGGCGTGTTCCAGCAGGCAAGCCGTTTCGCGCCCGCCGCGCCCCGCTTTCAGTTCAGGAACAGTGGTGCGGCACTCAGCGGTCGCCACGGGGCAACGCGGGTGGAAGGTACATCCAGATGGCGGATCTAGCGGCGACGGAATTTCCCCCTCAATCGGGGCAAAATCACGCCGGCGCTGATCAAGGCGCGGAGCCTCTGCAAGCAGCGCTTTCGTGTAGGGATGGCGCGGGTCCGAAAAAATTTCCTCAGTCGATGCGCTCTCGACAATGCGGCCCAGATACATGATCGCCACGCGGTCGGCGATGTGTTCGACGACGCTCAGGTCATGGCTGATGAACAGATAGGTCAGGCCCAGCTCTTCGCGCAGATCCATGAACAAGTTGATAACCTGCGCCTGGATCGACACGTCCAGCGCAGCGATGGCTTCGTCGCAGACAAGGAACTTCGGCTTCACGGCGAGCGCACGTGCAATTCCAATCCGTTGCCTCTGACCGCCGGAAAACTGATGCGCGTAACGCCGCTTGAGCGACGGGTCGAGGCCGACCTTGCGCATCACGTCGTCCACGTATTCCGCACTCTCTGCTTTGCTGACGATCCCATGCATACGCGGTGCTTCGCCGATGATATCTTCGACGCGCATTCGCGGATTTAGGCTGGCAAAGGGGTCCTGGAAGATCATCTGAATTGCGAGGGTCGCCGCGCGTTTGTCGGTGCCGTTCAACGTCGCAACATCTTTGCCTCCGTAGAACATCTGTCCGTCACTTGCAGGGTGAATGCCGGCAACAACACGTCCCAAAGTGGACTTGCCGCAGCCGGATTCGCCGACCAATCCCAGAACCTCACCCTTTTGAATCGACAGGTTCACGTTATCGACAGCATGGACCGTTTCTTCCCGGATGTTTGCGCCAAGTCGCTGTGCGATTTTCCCCGCGACGTCCAAACGTTTGGTGAAGCGCTTCGAAACGCCTCGGATTTCAACGAGCGGCTCAGTCAAAGCGTCGTCTCCTTGGTGCGTTGCGGATTGAAACAGCGAAGGCTGCGGCCATCCACGTCCTTAATCGGGGGGCGCTTGGAACACGCTGCCGTTAGGGCCTGACAACGCGGTCCAAAGGCGCATCCTTCAGGCAGGGCGAGCATGTTTGGCGTCATCCCTTCGATCTGGAACAAACGCTGCCCACGCCGGTTCGCCGTCGGAACCGATCCGAGAAGCCCGACCGTATAGGGATGCAACGGACGGTCGATAACATCGTCGATACCGCCTTGCTCAACGATCCGTCCTGCGTACATCACCGAAATCCGGTCCGCGAGCCCTGCCACAACGGCAAGGTCATGCGTGATCCAGATCATCGCAGTTCCCGTGCGTTTCGTCAGCTTCTGTGCCTCGTGGATGATCTGCGCCTGAATTGTCACGTCGAGCGCTGTCGTCGGCTCGTCGGCAATAATGAGGTCCGGCTGGTTCAAGAAGGCTGTCGCAATCGCCACGCGCTGCCGCATCCCACCGGAAAGCTGATGCGGATAGGCTTGCAATCGCTCTTCCGGCGATGGGATGCCAACCAAACCAAGCGCATCACGGCTTCTTTCCCAGGCGGTTTGGCGGCTTACGTTTTCATGGGCGAGAATGGCCTCGATCATCTGCGTATCGACGCGCAGGACCGGGTTGAGCGTCATCATCGGATCCTGAAAGATCATCGAGATTCGGTTGCCACGCAAGGTCTTGAGTCGCTCTTCCGGTGCGTTCGCGATCTCGTCACCATTAAAACGGATTGACCCATCGACGATGCGCCCGGGAGGTTCGATCAGCCCAAGGATGGAAAACCCGGTGATCGACTTGCCCGACCCGGACTCACCCACCAGACCCATTACCTCGCCCTTGGAGACGGTGAAATCCACACCATCTACGGCCTTGACCACACCCGCGTGCGTGAAGAAGTGGGTCTTCAGCCCGCTGACTTCGAGTACTTCAGTCATCTCTTCAACCTCGGGTTCAGAACATCGCGCAAATGGTCGCCAACAAGGTTGATGGACACCACCGTCATTAACAGCGCGACGCCGGGAAAAACGGAAATCCAGTAGCGTCCTGAAAGCATGTATTCGAATCCATTTGCGATCAGCACCCCGATCGACGGCTCAGTCTGTGGAAGTCCTACGCCAAGGAACGAAAGCGTCGCTTCCAATGAGATCGCACTGGCGGTTTGTACCGTGCCAACGACAATCAGAGGCGCCATGCAATTCGGGAGAATATGCCGAAAGACGATCCGCGAACGCGAAATGCCGAGACATTGTGCGGCTTCAACATATTCCTTTCCACGCTCGACAAGCGCGGTCGCGCGCACCGTGCGGGCGTAGTAGGCCCATTGCGCAATTACGAGGGCAAGAATGATCTTGTCGACACCCTTACCAAGTGCCGCAACCATCATCAGCGCAACCAGCGATGCCGGGAACGAAAGTTGAAGATCCACGATGCGCATAATGAACGCTTCGGTCCGGCCACCAGCGTAGGCCGCGACCAGACCGATCGCCATACCGATCAGAAGGGCAATCACTCCAGATGCAAGCCCAACGGTCAGAGAGATACGCAAACCATAGAGAATTGCCGAGTAGAGATCGCGCCCAGACCCGTCCGAGCCGAGCCACATTGTATATCCGTCGAAGGCTTCGGAACCTGGCGGCAAGCGCCCATCCATGACGCTGACCTGACCAAGATCGTAGGGGTTCTGCGGTGTGATCCAGGGTGCCAGGATGGCCAAAAGAACGATGATCAGGAATATGCCGAGCGCCGCTGTCGCGATCCTGCTTTCGAAGAACTCGGCCCGAAATCGCTGGAACGGCGTCTCGACCTTAGGGGATTTGGCGGTGGTCAGCGAATGATCTGTGACGGTGTCGGTCATGCGCCCTGATCCTGCAAACGAACCCTCGGATCGAGGATCGAGTAAAGTATGTCGACGATCAGATTGATCAGCACGAAGAACAGTACGATGATCATCAGATAGGCGACGACGACAGGCCGATCCAATTGCAGTATTGCGTCGATCAGCAGTTTGCCCATTCCCGGCCACGCGAAGATTGATTCAGTCACCACCGAGAACCCGATCAAACTGCCGAATTCGAGGCCCATGACGGTCACTACCGGGATCATAATGTTCTTCATTACATGCACCAGAATGATGCGTCGGGTCGAAAGCCCTTTGGCCCGGGCATATTTAACGTAATCCTGTCCCATCGCTTCCCTGACACCCGCTCGGGTGAGACGGATTGCCAGCGAAATCTTAAGAAGTGCCAGGTTGAGAGCAGGCAGGAAGATGTGGCTCAACCCATCGAGCGTAAAAAGGCTGCTGTGAATCCCAAGAAACGAGCCGATGTCGCCACGACCTGTCGCAGGGACCCATCTAAGTTCTACGGCAAACAGCATGATGAGCATTAGTCCGACCCAGAAGGTCGGCAGCGAGAAACCGAGAATCGAGCCAGCCATAACGCCTTTGGAAAGCGGGCTGTCGGGATAGAGCCCGGCATAAAGCCCCAATGGAATTCCGATCACGATGGCAAGAAAGAGTGCACTGAAGGCCAGTTCCATCGTGGCAGGCATATGGTGCAGGATCAGTTTGAGCGCGGGCTCACCGAAGACGAAGCTATCGCCGAGGTCACCCTGTGCCGCACCTTTGAGGAACAACCAGTACTGTTCCCAAATAGGCCGATCCAATCCAAGCCGTCGAATGGCCGCTTCGATGTCAGCCTGATCCGCGTCGGGGCTTACCAGCATGTAGACCGGGTCACCAACGATGTTGACGCCAAAAAAGACAATCACCGACATCAGGAAGACAACAAGCATTGCTTGCAGCAATCGGCGAATGACAAAAACGGTCATGAGGACATTCCCTGGGCAAAGGCTGCGGGCCGCTGCGAAGGCGGCCCGGATGCATTGCGGTTACTCTTTCACGACGCCTGTCGCGAGAGTGTATTCGTCGGTCCGAGGGATGTAGCTCAGACCTTTTTTGGCCGCCCAGGTGTTGACCTGGAAGTGCGTCGGAATGATCGCCACGTTCTCGATCGCGCGCTCTGTTGCCGCGGCGAGCAGTTCCTGCCGCTTTGCGTCATCGACTGTTCGCAGGGCTTCTTCGATCAACGCGTCGGTTTCAGCATCCGAGTGTCGGCCACGGTTTGATGATCCAAAGCCCGCATCCTTGTCATGGGTGTGGATCAGCGATTTGAGAGGCGAGGACGCTTCGCCGGACCCCGCGCCCCATCCGACGAGGATAAAGCTGAACTCCGGCAGACCCTCTGGGCTGCCTTTGGAAGCGCGCCCAAAGTATACCGAGCGCGGCATGGTTTCGACGGCTGTCTTGATGCCAACACGGGTCAACATTTGCGCAATTGCCTCGGCAATTTTGGCGTCGTTGATGTAACGGTCATTCGGCCCATGGATTGTCATTTCAAATCCATCGGGATAACCGGCTTCAGCCAGAAGCGCTTTAGCACCGTCTGGATCATAGGCCACGACGTCCAAATTGTCAGACACGCCAAAGAACCCCTCGGGCAGAAGCTGACCGGCGGGCAGGGCAACCCCTTCCATGACACGCTCAACGATTGCATCGCGGTTGATCGCCATGCTGATCGCCTTACGGACGCGGACGTCCATGAGGGGGTTCTTGATATCGCCGCCACCGTTGGCCTTCACAAAGGGTGAATCCTCGCGGAATTGGTCCATGTGAAGATAGATCACTCGGTTGGACACGCCCTGGCTCAACTGAATACCGTCATTGCCCTGAAGTGTTGTGATATCGGTCGTTGGTACGCCCGATATCATGTCCACATCACCGGCAAGAAGCGATGCAACACGGCTCGGACCGGACGTGATTGGGCGGAATTCCACCTCGGACCAGATCGGTGCATCACCCCAGTAGTCGTCGTTCCGTACCAGCACGATGCTTTCACCCGGCGTGTAACTTTGGAACTTGAACGGCCCTGTGCCGATGGTGGCCGTACCCGCGTTGAAGTCTTCCGTCGTTGCTTCGCAGCCCACTTCTGAGATCACAGGGATCGTGGAAATGTCGTTGCCCATTAACGGATAAGGTGCGGCCGTTTTGAAATGCACCGTGTAGTCATCGATTTTGACGACTTCCTTACCCTTGAGATAAGTGCCGTATCCCGATGGAGAGTTCGGTACGTCCGGCGCGCGCGCCATGGTGCAGACTACATCGTCTGCCGTAAAGTCACTTCCGTCGTGAAACTTTACGCCCTCACGCAGCTTGAACTCCCAAGTCAATTCATCAATCGGCTCCCATGACACGGCAAGACCCGGCGATAGGCGCTGCTTCTCATCCTGCGCGATCAGCCGGTCAAAGATGTGCACGGACATCGCGTTGTTCGGACCCAGGTTGTGAAAATGCGGATCGAGTGACGTCGGCTCCGAAGCGAGGCCGATCGTTAGTTTTTCGGCCGAAACAGCACTGGCGCCGAAAGCCAAAATGCTGACAGCGACGGCTGTCGCAGATGTGAGTTTCCTCATCAAAAAGACTCCCTGTTTGTTTGGCGCTTGTGAATGGGCGAATCTTTGGCCGATCCCGCGCCCTATTAAAAAAGGCTAGCTACCGCAAAAATCATTGCCAATACTTATTGCTATGCGTCTTTGCATAGACCAATCCAAGAGTTTGGATGTTCAGCCGCTCGTACCGGGGGAGTAATGTAGCATGACAGAACACAGACACAGACTGCGCGAGTTCGAGTCGCTAAGAGCCGTGATCACGACTGGGACAACCATCGGCGCCGCGCGGCGTCTCGGGATTTCGCAGTCTGCCGTGAGCCGGTCCTTATCACAACTCGAGGCCCGTGTTGGGCGATCGCTCTTTCTCCGGCGATCGGGACGTATCGACCCAACAGACGAAGCCTTGCGTCTCAACGAAAAACTGGACCCAATTTTCGAGACGCTGGCGGACATTGAGGGCGCAGAATGGGCTACTCCGGATAACGAGCCGTTACGCCTGATCGTGCCGCCGACTCTGGCACATCACTTTGTCATCTCCAGGGTGGCCAGTTTTCTCAAGAAGAATGAAGGAAAGCAGCTTCAATTGGATATTCAGGCCACGGACGTGCTGGTCGCCGGCATTCTCGACCTCCGCTATGATCTTGGTTTGACGAGTGCGATGATCCAAAGAACTGGTGTTCATCTCATGCCTTGGCGCCGCAGTCAGGTGGTCTGCGCCATGCCGAGCAACCATCCGCTATCGGAAAAACGAGTGGTGACGCCGCACGACCTTGAAGGCGTCGCGCTGATCGAGTTTCTGCGAAGGCTGGGGACGCGAGCGATCACAGAAAAGATCTTTGCGCGCGCTGGAATTCGGCCGAAACAAGTCGCAGAAACGGCAACGAACATGGCCGCACTGGAGCTCGTCCGCGAGGGTTTGGGCGTGACGCTGATCAATCCCTTCCCGTTGTTGTCGTCAGGGATGGAAGGTGTCGTCGTCAGGCCATTTGACGCCGCCATTTTTTATGACACGAGCTTTGTACTTCCATCAGGCAGGCCACCTTCTCAGCTTGCCCGCCAGTTCATGCAATTTGTCAAGTTGACGACGCCGCAGGACAAATACTCAGAGCCCGTCTAGCGCAGCATCTTAGCCGACCACGAGGTGTCGACGTCCATCGGAAAGTTCGGTCGTGGCAAATTCGCAAACGGCCAGCGGTCGTGAACTGGCGACGTAAGCCCGCCCGTGTCGACCTCAAATACCTGGTTTGGCCCAAACCAGTTGGAAAACCCGGCCCGAAAGTGGCCTCTGGATTTCACAACAACAGTCCGGGCAGACGCAATATCCAGCCCGAACATATGAAAGAACACGGGGTCGGCAGTCTGTGTGCGATCGGTGATCACCACCACGGTGATACCACCAATACGAAGCGCAGCGGATGGCCCTAGGGCCAATCTCCGACCTGCCGTCATGCCCAGTTCACCTACCACATCTCCATTATGGAGACCCAAGACCTCTGCATCCGCCTCAAAAGGCACATCCCATTGCGCCCAGAAAGCGCTGGAATCGGAAGACCGGTTGAATCGTGCCCTGAATTTGCCGCCGACACCGATGCCATGGGCTTCGTTCGCAAGTTCCGGATCACAAAAGGAACCGAATAGGCATACTTCGACTTTTGCCGCATGAAGAGCGGCTAACAGTTCCGTCGTCCTGCCACTGCCGCCGCCACCAGGATTGTCACCGGCATCGGAGAAAATCACAGGCGTGCGCGCTTGGTCAGCGGAAATTGAGATCGCTTCCGTCACGGATGTCAGTTTCCGAACGAAATCCTTCCTCAATGACCAGGCCATGTCTGCCAATTCTTCCGCCAGTGCATTGGCCGCCTTCTGGTCCTCACGCGCGGTGACAACGATGCTCAGACCGTTGTCGGGCGTGTCGGAGAAAAGGAAATTACCGAAGATCGATACGTTTAGAATCTCACCTCGACCTTCGGCTTGTCGTCGCTGACCATGGTCGATCAGCGTGCCATACGGGTGCTCGGCACTTAGCAGGGTCACGGATGCCGGAACAAGAGGCAGTTTGACATGCGCGGTTTGGGGCCGGACGCCCGACGCCAAAACCCGGCGCAGCGAAAAGGCGGCTTCCTCGCCACGTTCTATCTGATCGACGTGAGGATTGGTCCGATAGCCGACGATCAGGTCACAGGCATCGACCATCCGTTGTGAGATATTTGCATGCAGATCGAGTGTCGCAATGACAGGTATGTCCGGTCCTACAACTCCCCGAATGTGTGACATCAACAAACCGTCAGGGTCGTGGTCATGCTCGGCAACCATCGCGCCGTGGTTGCAGATGTAGACTGCGTCAACAGGGCCAGCTGAGCGCAGCATGTCTTCCGAAGTCGCTATGACCTCTTCGATTACAGATTTTCGTACTGGACCCGCCGGGTGGCTGGCTGCCAAGATACAGGGTACCGGCGTCCAGTCGCCCGTAGCATCCATCGCCCTGACAAAGGCTGCAAATTCTATTGCCAGCTTTGGTGTCGCGGATCTCGCTTCAGACATCAAAGCATCGCCTGAAAGCCATGTCAGAGACTTAAAGTCCGACAAATCAGCCGGCGGTGCAAAACGATTTGACTCGAGAATCGCGCCAAGGAGGGCGATCTTTGGAACCTTCATGCGAGAGGCCTTTGGAAATGCAACACAATGCGAGGAAACATGAGTAGGTGATTTCAATCAAGGTATCATGCGTCTTCTCTTTTCTAGGAAAACCCCTGCCGCCCTGCGTCTTTCCTATAACGCGACGCGCAAACGATCAGTGCCACCCGTTATGCTGACAGAAGTTTCCGGAGAATTCGTAAAGATTGTTTGGGCCGATGACCCAGACGTTCACCTCATGCGCGGCGCACCGGATCGCCCACCCGCCCGGTTCAATCGCCGGGGGCAGGACGCTTTGTATCTGAGCCCTGATGTCGAAAGCGCAAAAGTCGCTATTGGTCAGGACGTCAGGAAGGATGATCGCCCGCGGGTTGTGTTGACTTTCGAGGTGGAACGATGCGCGTTGTTCGATTTGCGCAGCCCCGAAGCCGCAGATATCTATGCGCTTGCCAGTCAACCCTGGCGCAAACTCGTAGCTGCCGGTAGGGATCCGTCCTCATGGTTCGCTGCTGATCGGATCAGAGCAGACGGGCATATCGGATTGATTGATCCCTCACGAAGGCGCCCGGGCCTTTGGCACATCACTCTTTTTCGATGGAACGAGGCGAGCGCACCTGGCGTATTTCGGCGTAGTGAAGTGAAACCGGTTACCGTCCTGCTGGACTATCGATGACTTTTCGCTTTGCTTTTTCCTGTCGCAGCGAATGGCGGCTTTGCGGATTGCGACCGCAGTAATGCTAAAGGCTGCTGATAATCCGTTAAGGGCCTATTTTGTTGAAAAACTCCTGTTTTGCGCGGTTCCGAGTGAAAAATTGCCCGTACAGGCCCGGAAGAATTTTTCAGCTGAGGGGTCGGCCAACATCTGATGCTGGCGGCCAGCGGCCGTCTCAAAGCCCGCCAATGATGGTGGCAGTGGACTTTCTCGATTGGTCGCCGTTTCGCGAAAATCGCCGCTTTCTGTATTTTGGAGTTTTTCAACAGTATCGGCCGTTTGTTGACGTTGAGGCTTGCGACCCGACTGTCTTGTTCGTCCGCAATGCGGTCATTGGCACTAAGCGCAGCGAATGTCTGCTTTCGCGTGTTGCCGATAACGCGCTCGCACCGCAACGAAAGTCCGGTTTCTGTCAAACTCTGACGTGTATCGAACGGCCCATATGCTGCCCTGATCGTAAGCTGTCATTCTGCTTCTGGCAATCTTCCGTCAGATTTCTGAAACGTTATTTCAGGAAACATCTGAGCAAGCCTTGTCTGGTCAAGGCGAAGTCCTAGAAGTCGCCTCTGGACACGAATAGGATGCATTCTGGCTGCCACAAGACTTTGAGGTTCAATGCTCCCATTGATATAGCGTCAGGGAACATCTTCATTGGGCAGAAAGTGCCTGCCCAATGATGCCTTCAATGTGGAAATGCTTCTAGAGGCGTGTAACCAAGGTCACGCATTCAGAAGCCCGTGTAACAGCGGTATAGAGCCAATTCCTCGCATATTTGTCGAAGATGTGACTTTCGTCCTCTATAATCACGTGGCCCCACTGGCTGCCTTGGGCTTTATGAACCGTCAACGCGTAGCCATATTTAAACTGCTGAGAATTTTTTCGTTCCTTGTCCGCCAATCTCCCTTCGTCGTCAGTAAAATACTCAGGATGCACCCGTACGCGGTAGTTTTCATGATCCGGGAAGTCGCACGATTTCAGTTCCAACGACAAAGTCCCCGAAAACCGGGAATTCTTCGGTTCTGAGACGACAGTGAACATGCCTCCATTGACGATACCAAGGCCATGGTCATTGTGCTGACACACAAGGCGGTCGCCAATCTCAGGCAGGTCGCTGGTGCGTCCCAAGGCCCTGCGGATTTCTTCGTTGTAGTGGGAACGAGTGACGTTCCTACCGGCAAGGAGCTGGTCCGCATCCAATATCTCATCGATCTCAAGACTCCCGTCCGGCACCACACGGCTGTTCCCATAGGCACCATACTTCAACGGTTTCCCTTCACGAATGTCTGTCGCCAGTTGTAAGACCGGGCTGTCCTTGGCCTGACGGTGGATTTCGGTCAGCATGGCGTCAGGCTTGGCGTTGGTGAAATAACCCTCGCCGGCCACCGGCGGCAGCTGGGCAGGATCACCAAGTGCGAGGACAGGAGTTCCGAATGACATCAGGTCACGCGCTAAGTCTAAGTCAACCATTGAGCACTCATCGATCACAATCAAGTCCGCATCCGCTGCTGCACTATCCGGATCGAGGTGGAAACTGAATTTACCATTCGATCCCTGAACAGCCTTGTAGATCAAACTGTGGATGGTGGAAGCGCCTTCACAGCCGTTTCGCTGCATCATCATAGCCGCTTTGCCAGTGAAGGCCGCGTAAACAACCCCTCCATTCAAACCGCTGGCCAGATGTCGCGCGATTGTCGTCTTGCCGGTGCCAGCATATCCGAAGAGCCGGAAGATCTTATTTGTCTTGGCATCGTTCTTCAGCCAGGAGCTAACGCAGTCAAGCGCTGAGAGCTGTTGGCCGGACATAGTGAAATTGATAGCATTCATGCGGTTAGGCCTTCTGCAGGTTTGGGGTTGAGAATTCTGGCCAACGGGCGAGGGTGGCCGAGCATATCTTGGGCGTCCTAGGAACGAACCAACCAGACGATTGATGGTCGGCTCTGCGTTCATGGAAATGAAGGTGTAATGCCCCCCTTGTGACAGGTTACTCTTCAGGAGGGATGTTCCGGAGAAAGTATTTAACTAGGGGGGCATTACATGCCCGGAGGGGTTTCTTGATCTCCGGAGGGTGTAACGCTCCCCTAATATTTAACTTCTTTTCTCTTACACTATATTTGACACAAGGGGGCCATTACACGGCCACCTCCACCTTCGGTGCAGCGTTGGTCTCTAATCTCGAGGCACTCTGGCGAGTACGACATGCATTCACACGCCTCCGGTTTGCCCGCCTATCGGCCTCGGCAATCGGATCGGCAAAGCCCGTTTCTGAAAGGGTTTTCGAGATGACCGTCTGGCGCGCCAGTTCACAATCTCCACGCTGTGTACATGTCGAGCAAATAGGATTGTCAGACGTGACTACTCCGGGCACACCAAAACAACTCTGGTAGAACTCCTTGCTTGTAGGCGTCTTGAGCTCAACGGTTCTAAGGAAGCCGTTGGCAACGTCTTCTCGTGCTTTGCGTTCAGCACATTCGACGGCCTTTTCCCCAAGGAAGTGACAATCAACGGCACGGAAATACTGGCGCTCGACCACGTGCTTGGCAACAAACCCGTCTACTGAATATACGCCGCGACTCACCAAATCGAGCATCTCTTTACGAAATTGACGCTGCGCCGGAAGGCCCCGGTCGGAAAAAAATGCGTACTGGGGTATGGCCTTCATCCGGTTCAATTCAAGGCCATGGCGGTCGTCACTCCAGAACGCCACTATCTTGGTCAGCCAGGCATCGCGTTTCTTCTCGCCAGGCCAAAGCTGATTTGGTTGTGGCGGATGTCGGTAACGGCGAGCGGCCGCGAACTTGAAAACGAACTCCAAGTAAGCGGGATAAGGCAGGCCGATCTGGTCTGCTTTCTGGCGAGCGATGTAGAGCTGGGTCAGATGAGCGTTCCGTTTGTGAAGGCTCAATTTGAAGCCGATCTTGATATCGGATGCAGCGATCACATCGATATTCTCACGATAGTAATCTTTGTATGCTTCGATATAGGCACGATGGAACTGTTTCGTGGCATCCATGGGGGTCAGAAAACGATACTCCGGCCATTTATTCGGCATCAGCTCAGCTTCGCGCGCGCGATACCTCGTAGGGATCAGGTTCAGAACGCGGTTGAGTTTGGTCAGCCGGATGTCGTGTGCAGGTTTGATCATTTAACACATCTCCTTCGGGCCGGGACCGACCTTGCGGTCGAAATCCCGGTCTTGTCTTTGTGCTTGAGTTGGGTGGGAGGTGGCTAGCGCCAGATCAGACGAGGTAGGTTTCTTCTGAACCTGCGTTCCAGCGTCCATCAGTCCAGTGACCCAGCTTCATGGCGGTGTCGCGCAACTTGCGAAATCGGCGACGAGCCTGCTCGATCATCCGATAGCTCTGCCGGTAATCCGGTGCCTCATAGTAACCTAAACGCAGACCTTCGATTTCGCGCATGAGATCACTGGCACGCTTATCGAGAAAGCGAGCCTGATCTTCACGAGAAAGCTGGCGCAGTGCGGTAAGCGGGGGCAAAGGCGGAATCTGCGGCGGAAACAACGGGGTTTCGGTAACCGATCCTGTTCCGTCGATGTTGGTGGGCGTTATATGAGTTAACTCCTGGTGTTCAAGCATCTGGAGCAATTCATTGGTCATACCCAGAAGGCAGCTGACAAGCTTCGGAGCATCCTTGTCGCCATTAAGCTCATCGGCCATCGTCTTCAGCAAGAAAAACACTGTGCCCTTGTCGATGAAATCGTGATTTTCTCCAGAGATATTCTTCTTGAGATCGATGGTGGGAACATTCAGTTTACCAACATCTATTGTTCCGCCAAGGCGGTTGGGTGCGGCGTCCATATAGGATTCCTTTCAACAGTGGGTTTTTGCGGGCGATCTTTTTAGCGCGCAATTTTTTTATAGCGCTGCGGCTGTCGACTTACGTCTTTTTGTGAAATTTTTTTTACCTTGAACTTTGTGACATGCCGAAGTGAACATCCGGTGGCGGGTGATCTGTCTTACAAAACGGTTCTCTGCCGCGTTCTAAGAATACGCTTCTACTTGAATTGATAATAATGAGGTGATGATCGCTACTGTTCACCTCTTCAACTCAGTCGGCCCGACCTTCCGTGCCGATTTGTTAATCGTGACGGCCAACATCGCGTGGACATATCTACTCCGCGCTTGGTTAAAAAAGGAGAGCTTCGACTACCGGCAACCGCTGGATCGAACTTGTTCTCTAAGAGTGTGCAGAAAACAGGACAGCTATCGTTGATGATGATCAGTAGCCGCGTAGTCAAGGCAGTGTGGACGGGCACTTCAGCCAAAGGATCATCTTAGTTACGCAGCCTTGTTTTAGTTGGGCGCAGAAGTCGGCGCGGGAAGCACGCTAGGGAGCGGCAGCCTGAACTTGTAGTCAGTCCCTGGGTTATCGAAATCACTATCGAAAATGGTGGGGCGCGGCACCATCCAAAATTTTCTTTCGAAATATATTAATAGCTTATGATTTTTCTCCGATCTACAACGCGCATCCGACGTTGTGCTTGCTATAGACTTCTTGATCACACGAAAAAGGAGCCTCCCGGCAATGCGCACGCAGATCAGGAATTCGGCACCCGAGTCCGAAACTTCGATGGCTGAACACCACCCTGACATTTGGGTTATGGATACAACCCTCCGGGTGGTCACGTAATGAGTAGTGACGAAGCGCTCCTCACAATCGAGGAATTCGCGGCCGCCTTACATCGCACGATCACCCCCAGAACGGTTCGGACCATGATCCACCAGGGCGAGATCAATGCGGTTCGCCTCGGCAAGCGATACTACATGACCCGCGAGGAATTGAAGAGGTTCACAACGACATGCCACGTAAACGCAAACCGGCCCGGCTCTTCCAACGCAAAGACGATGGCGCATGGGTCATCCTCGACGGAGGACAGCAGATCCGGACAGGCTTTGGTGATGGATTTCATGAGGCAGCGGAAGAAGTCCTGAGCAATTACATCGCCAGCAAAAAGCGGCAAGATGATCGCGTCCGCGACCCGAACGAGATCACCGTCGGCGAAATCTTGGTGCATTACGGCGAGGCCAAGGTAAAGGTGGTCCGCGACAGGGAACGTCTGCTCTACACGATACAGGCACTTTCGCCCTACTGGAGCGACCTCAAGGTGTCCCAGATCGACATCGACAGGTGTCGCGGCTACACGGCTTGGAGACGGTGCGCCGCATGGACCGTCCGGCGCGAGATGAACACCCTGAACGCCGCCGTCAAATACGCCTTGGCGTCGCGCAGGATCAGCCATGCACCGATTGTTACCCTGCCTGAGAAGGGAGTCGCCAATGACCGCTGGCTGACCGAGGAGGAGGTCCAGCGCTTGCTGGAGGCCTCTGCTTCTCACGTCCAGCGATTCATCAAGATAGCGCTATACACCGGGCGTCGGAAGACCGCGATCACACGGCTGAAGTGGGTGCCCTCCCTTGATAGCGGCTGGGTCGAGCTCGACAGTGGGGTGATCCATTTCCTTGGCAAGGCCGAGGCCGAGACCAAGAAGCGCAAGGGAATGATCAAGATGCCTGGCACGCTCCACGCAGAGATGAAGACCTGGACGCAGGAGGGGAGCCACGTGGTGTCGTTCAAGGGCGTGCCGATAGATCGGATCGACAAGGCATTCCGTGCTGCCGTCCAGCGAGCCGGTCTTAAGGACGTGACACCGCACACCCTGAAGCACACAGCGGTTACCTGGGCGTTCATGCGCGGCATGACGCTGGAGGACGCCACGGCCTATTTTGCGACCTCGCGCGAGACCCTGGAAAACGTCTATAGGTCGTACAGCCCAGATGCGCTGAAGAACGCAACGGAGATTATGGACTGGAAGATCTGAAAAAAACTGCGGTAATTGGTGGATGCCGGTTGCGAACGAACTGAGCACATCTAGCGAATGAAACGTTGCGGATATCGTTGCGGCCGATCCGCAGAAAACAACAAAGGCGCCCTTGGGCGCCTTGTTTTATTGGTCGGAGTGAGAGGATTCGAACCTCCGACCCCTGCCTCCCGAAGACAGTGCTCTACCAGGCTGAGCTACACTCCGACCGTGGCGGGGATTTATACCCGGCGTATCCGATGCGCAAGAAGATTTTGTTGCGTTGACGTGGGAAATCGTTGGCGGAACAGGGCACGCAGGTTGATGATCGGAGTCAGCCAAGTGGATCCGTTTTGTATAGGCGAATTTTTGTGCCGCCATGGTCGACCACCGGGCCTGGCGCCAATAGTGGAAGCCGGGTTGACCTAGCAAGCGAAGCCGAGCTGGTCACTATTCCAACTCTCCAGCCCTGAAACCGGCTCATCAGGGCTTTGCCCAATGCACCATAGACAGAGCGCAGCCGTTTTTCGTCCCCGATACGCGTTCCATAGGGCGGGTTAACAATAACCAGGCCTTCGGGGCCTTCGGGGGGTTTGATGTCGCTGACGGATCGCAGTTGAAAGCGCGTCACATGGCTGACCTGCGCCCGATTGGCGTTTGCGGTTGCCGCTTCGACAGCACCCGCGTTCCTGTCCGAACCGCAAAAGGTCATTGCACTTTCTCTTTTGGAATTGCTTTCGCGCATCGACTGCCACTGATCACAATCAAAGCCTGCCAGGTCCTCGAACGCGAAGCGGCGCGATCGACCGGGCAGTAGTCCGAGTGCAATTTCAGCAGCCTCAATGACAAAGGTGCCCGACCCGCACATTGGGTCAAGTACAGGCTCTTCCCCTGTAAACCCACATTCTCGTAAGAACATAGCGGCCATCGTTTCTCGCATTGGGGCTTTGGCGATTGCTTCCTTATGTCCGCGCTTATGTAAAAGCTCGCCCGAACTATCGACCGACAAAGTGCAAATGTCTTTCTCGATGCGCAGCAAGACCCTAAGACCAGCCTCGGATGAAATCGGAGCGCCCAACGTCTCAGAGATCGCGCGCTCAACCCTTTGCCGGGCGGCCCCTGCGTGGTAAATCCGGGATTTACGGCTGGTTGCCTCTACCTTTACCGGAATGTCGGAACGCAAGAACGCGCCCCAGGGAAATTTGCGGGCGCGTTTGTCCAGCTGAGCCAGATGCACTGCTGGGAAGCTACCCAGACGCACAAGAACCTTGTTTGCGCCCCTTAAGGTCAAATTGGCGCGCCAAACTTCTGACCAGGACCCGCGACACGTCACACCACCGCGAACCGCTTTTGCACCGGCGAATCCATGCGCCTGCACCTCAGCGCATAGTGGTGCTTCCAGGCCGGGTGTTGCGATCAAAAAAATGTCGAGGTCTGCGTTTTTTTCCATTCGAGTTGCTTACACCGGAAGTACAACGGGTGCGACACGCTTTTTTGCGGCTGAAATGTTTCAGTTTGCCGGGGAAATAGCGGGAATGTGTAGTCCCAAGATAACTTTTGGCGGTAACAGGTTTGCGTTTAGAGGCATCCCCGCGTAAAGGGTCCATGATCGGAATAACGCCAGCGGATTCTGGACACATTTTGACGCTTTTGCGACGAATGGTAAGAATTTCCGCGGTATTGCATGACCCCGAAAGGGCGTCGACAATGCAGGCGCAGCAAAAAAGGCTTGGAAGAACGTAGCAACATGCAAACTTTCAAACTGAAAAAAGGGTTGGATCTGCCGGTTGAAGGCGCTCCTGACCAGACCATCCATCCGGGGCCGGAGTACAAGACTGTCGGTGTGTTGGGGGGTGATTATATCGGCCTGAAGCCAAAGATGTTGGTACAGGAAGGCGACGCGGTGCAGCGGGGGGCTCCGTTGTTCTGTCATAAAGATGCGCCAGACGCGATGATGGTTGCGCCTGTCAGCGGCAAGGTTGTCGCCATCAACCGCGGTGCCCGTCGTGTTCTGCAAAGCGTCGTGATCGAAGTGTCGGACGCAAATGACACAGGAGTGGATTTCTCTGGCGTCGGCGATGCGGATACGGCTGAGGGCGTGACTGCCAAACTGTGCGCCGCTGGTTTGTGGACCGCGTTTCGCACACGACCTTATTCGAAAATGCCTGAACCGGGCAGCGCACCGGCTGCGATTTTTGTCACCGCTATGGACAGTGATCCGTTGGCGGCAGATGCGGCGGCTGTTATTCAAGAAGCATCCGACACGTTCACTGCCGGTCTGAATGCGATCAGCAAGCTGACCGAGGGTGCGACGTACCTCTGCCAAAAAGAGGGTGACGCGATCCCCGGCGCAGACGTGAACGGCGTGGAAACCGCAGCATTCTCGGGGCCCCACCCTTCGGGTCTGGCGGGAACCCATATTCATTTTCTTGAACCCCTTACGGGCGACAAGCAGGTCTGGACCATCGGCTATCAGGACGTCATTGCCATTGGCCGACTTTTGCTGACTGGTCATCTTGATCCGAACATCGTGGTCGCTCTGTCTGGTCCGGGGGCGCGTCAGCCACGTCTGGTCCGTACTGTTATGGGCGCATCCACGGATGATCTTACCCGTGACGAGGTGAATGTCGACGGAACTCCTCGGATCATTTCCGGCTCGATCCTGTCAGGTCAGCACGCAGATGGCCCGACGGCCTATTTGGGTCGTTTCGCACGCCAGATCAGCATTATCCGAGAGGATCACGACCAAATTCCGATGGGTTGGATTCGCCCAATGCCCTCGAAATATTCGGTCCAGCCGGTATTGGGATCGGCATTCGCCAAAAAACTGTATGCCTTCACGTCCAACTTGAATGGTGGACGTCGTGCGATGGTGCCGACCGGAGTGTTCGAAGAGTTGATGCCGCAGGATTACCTGCCCACACAGCTACTGCGCGCCTTGTTGGTGATGGATACCGACACCGCCCAAGCCTTGGGCGCATTGGAGCTGGATGAAGAGGATCTGGGCCTTGTGGGCTTTGCCTGTCCGGCAAAATATGAATACGGGCTGGCGCTGCGCGACTGCCTGACCAAGATTGAAAAGGAGGGCTGATCCAAATGGGTTTGCGCAGCTTCTTCGATCGGATCGAGCCGAACTTTACCAAGGGCGGCAAGTACGAAAAGTATTTCCCCATCTACGAGATGGTCGAAAGCTTTATCTACACTCCGAAAACTGTGACCACCGTTGCCCCTCATGCACGGTCTTACGTGGATATGAAGCGGATCATGACTTATGTCGTGATCGCAACGATCCCCTGTATTCTGTGGGGGATGTACAATACCGGCTACCAAGCCAATTCGGCTATTGCCACGCTTGGGCCTGACTCGGCCACTGGTTGGCGTATTGCCATTCTGCAGACATTTGGCATCTCGCTGAACCCGGAAAGCATTTTTGCCAACGTCATGCACGGGCTGATGTATTTCCTGCCGATCTACATCGTCACGCTGGTGGCTGGCGGCATTTTCGAGGTTATCTTCGCAACTGTGCGCGGGCATGAGGTGAACGAGGGTTTCCTCGTTACATCAATGCTCTACACGCTGATCATGCCTGCAACCACGCCGCTATGGCAGGTCGCATTGGGTATCATCTTCGGGGTCGTGATCGGTAAGGAAGTGTTTGGTGGAACAGGCAAGAACTTCCTCAACCCAGCGCTGGTTGGCCGGGCTTTCTTGTACTTCGCGTATCCTGCACAGATGTCGGGCGATGCAGTTTGGACCCCGGTTGACGGATTCTCGGGCGCAACGGCTCTTGCGGTCTCGGCTGCGGACGGCGTTCAGGCGCTGGCCGCTGAAGGCATCACCTGGTCAAGCGCGTTCTTGGGCCAGATTCAGGGCAGCTTTGGTGAAACATCGACACTGGCGTGTATGATCGGTCTGGCCTTCCTGCTGACGACAAAGATCGCCAATTACCGCCTGATTGTAGGCTGTCTGGCCGGAACAATCGGCTTTACCCTGCTGCTGAACCTCATCGGATCGGACACGAACCCGATGTTCGCGATGCCTTGGTACTGGCACATCGTGCTGGGTGGTTATGCCTTTGGTCTCGCCTTTATGGTGACCGAACCGGTTTCGGCCAGCCATACCAACGTGGGTCGCTATATCTATGGCGCGCTGATCGGTGTCATGGTTGTGATGATCCGCGTGATCAATCCGGCTTTCCCCGAAGGTATGATGCTGGCAATTCTGTTCGGAAACGTCTTTGCACCGCTGATCGACTATTTCGTTGTTCAGGCCAACATTAAACGGAGGGCGCGTCGCCATGTCTGATACGCAATCCCCTGACAACAACGACGCTCCAAAGGGCGCGCTGGCCAAGTTTCTGGCAGCTTCGCCAGATTCGGTTGGCAAGACGATCTTCATCGCCGTTGCCGTTTGTCTTGTTGCCTCGATGGTTGTTTCTGCAGCCGCCGTTAGCCTGCGCCCGGTGCAGGAAACCAACCGACTGAAAGACAAGCAGGTCAACGTTCTGCAAGTCGCGGGCGTTTTTGAACCCGGCATCGATGTGACCGAAGCGTTTGCCGCCTTTGAGCCGCATGTGCTGGAACTGTCCACCGGCGACTTCGTCGATGATCAGTTCGACCCGGCCACCTTCGACGACATCGCCGCCGCCAGCGACCCTGAGCTGAGCGTTGCGCTGGACGATGACCCCGCTGGTATTGGTCGCAAGTCGAAATACCGCGTGATCTATCTGCTGCGTGACGACGCAGGTGATCTGGACAAGGTGATCCTGCCGCTGCACGGCTATGGTTTGTGGTCTACGCTCTACGGATTTATCGCTTTGGAAAACAACGGCAACGATATCTACGGTCTGCAATTCTATCAACACGGTGAAACCCCTGGCCTTGGGGCCGAAGTGGACAACCCGCGTTGGAAAGCGCTGTGGAACGGCAAGAAGCTGCGTGATGATGCGGGTGATCTGCAAATCACCGTTGCCAAGTCCCAACCTGCTGCCGGACCGGAATTTTACATCGATGCTCTGGCAGGGGCGACACTGACCTCAGTTGGTGTCGATAACCTGGTGAAATTCTGGATGGGTGACGCGGGCTACGCTCCGTTCCTGGCCAAGCTGCAAGCAGGAGAGTTCTAATGTCTCAGACCAAGAAAGAGATGCTGGTCGACCCGCTTGTCGACAACAACCCGATCACGTTGCAGGTGCTGGGCATCTGTTCGGCACTGGCGGTGACCTCGTCGCTGCAGGTGTCGATGGTGATGGCGCTGGCGGTTATTTTCGTGACCTCGTTCTCGTCCTTCTTCATCTCGTGCCTGCGCAACCAAATCCCCGGTTCGATCCGGATCATCGTGCAGATGGTAATCATCGCCTCGCTGGTGATCCTGGTTGACCAGATCCTCAAGGCCTACGCGTTCGAGATCTCGAAAACCCTGTCGGTCTTCGTCGGTCTGATCATCACCAACTGTATTGTGATGGGCCGCGCCGAGGCGTTTGCGATGAAGAACCCTCCGGTCGCGTCCTTCATCGACGGGATGGGCAACGGGATGGGCTATGGCCTGATCCTGCTGTTGGTTGGCTTCATTCGTGAGTTGTTCGGTGCCGGGTCGCTGTTCGGCGTTACCATACTGGAGACCGTCAACAACGGTGGCTGGTACGTGCCCAACGGCATGCTGCTTCTGCCACCGTCGGCGTTCTTCATCATCGGTCTGATCATCTGGGCCTTCCGCACATGGAAGCCGAACCAGGTGGAAGAGCGTGAATACAAAATTCAGCAGGTAGAGGCCCACTGATGGAAGGTCTGATCTCACTGGCCGTAAAGGCCATCTTTGTCGAAAACCTTGCGCTCAGCTTCTTCTTGGGGATGTGTACCTTCATCGCCGTTTCGAAGAAAATCTCGACTGCGCTGGGTCTGGGTATTTCTGTCATGGTCGTGCAGGCCATCACCGTTCCCGCCAACAACCTGCTGCTGAACTATCTGCTGAAGCCGGGTGCGCTGGCGTGGGCTGGTTTCCCGGATGTGGACCTGACCTTCCTTGGCCTGATCTCGTATATCGGCGTGATTGCGGCGATGGTTCAAATCCTTGAGATGGTTTTGGATAAGTACTTCCCGCCGCTTTACAACGCGCTGGGGATCTTCCTGCCGCTGATCACCGTGAACTGCGCCATCCTCGGCGGCTCGCTGTTCATGGTGGAACGTGACTACAACTTTGCCGAGGCCGCAACCTATGGCCTGTCTTCGGGCTTTGGTTGGGCGTTGGCGATCACTGCGATGGCGGGCGTGCGCGAAAAGCTGAAATATTCGGACATTCCCGACGGCCTACAGGGGCTGGGCATCACCTTCATCACCGCAGGATTGATGGCCATGGCCTTCATGTCCTTCTCGGGCGTGAAACTGTAAGGAGGCGTCAATGGAAACCTTTACCCTAGGCGTAGCTCTTTTCACGGTCATCGTTCTGGCACTGGTGGCCGTCATCATGGCCGCCCGGTCCAAGCTGGTGTCGACCGGCAACGTGAACATCACAATCAACGGCGAAAAAACCATTTCCGTACCCGCAGGCGGCAAATTGCTGCAAACGCTGGCGGCCGAAAAGCTTTTTGTTCCTTCGGCTTGCGGCGGCGGTGGCACCTGCGCGCAATGTCGGGTGCGCGTGCATTCTGGTGGTGGGTCGATCCTGCCCACTGAGGAAAGCCATATTACCAAACGCGAAGCCTCGTGCGGTGACCGACTGTCCTGTCAGGTGGCCGTGAAACAGGATATGGACATCGAAGTCCCCGAAGAGGTCTTTGGCGTCAAGAAATGGGAATGCACCGTGCGTTCGAACGAGAACGTGGCGACCTTCATCAAGGCGTTGACGCTTGATCTGCCGGAAGGCGAGGACGTGAACTTCCGCGCGGGTGGCTACATTCAGATTGAAGCCCCTGCACATCAGTTGAAATACACCGATTTCGATGTGGAAGAGGAATACCGCGAGGATTGGGATCGCTTCAATCTGTGGCAGTATGAGTCGGTTGTCGCGGAACCGATCGAACGGGCCTATTCGATGGCCAACTACCCGGATGAAAAAGGCATGATCATGCTGAACGTCCGTGTGGCTTCGCCGCCTCCGGGCTCGGAAGGCATCCCGCCGGGTCAGATGTCATCCTACATCTTCAACCTGAAACCGGGTGACAAGGTTACAATCTCGGGCCCGTTTGGCGAGTTCTTCGCGCGTGAGACCCAAAAAGAGATGGTGTTCATCGGTGGTGGTGCCGGCATGGCCCCCATGCGAAGCCACATCTTCGACCAACTCAAGCGCCTTGAAAACCGCGATCGCAAGATCAGCTTCTGGTATGGCGCGCGGTCGAAGAAAGAGATGTTCTTTGTCGAGGATTTCGACCAACTGGCCGAAGAGTTCGACAATTTCGAATGGCATGTCGCGCTTTCGGATGCGCAGCCCGAGGATGACTGGAAAGGCTATACCGGATTCATCCATAACGTCCTGTTCGAAGAATACCTCAAGAACCATCCCGCGCCAGAAGACTGCGAGTTCTACATGTGTGGTCCGCCCATCATGAACCAGTCGGTCATCAACATGCTGCTGGATCTGGGCGTGGACCGAGAAGACATCATGCTGGACGATTTCGGCGGTTAAAAACAGAAAAACCGGCGCAGACAGCGCCGGTTTTTTTCATTCAACTTTTAGAAAACGCTATTTTCCGTAGTAATCCCGATACCAGGAAACGAACTGGGCTATGCCATCCTTAAGGGCTGTCTGTGGACGGTAATTGGTCAGCCGCTGTAACAGACGGTTGTCAGCCCATGTCGCATGAACGTCGCCCATTTGCATCGGCATAAAGTTCTTGATCGCCTTCTGTCCAACCGCCTCTTCGATGGCTTCGATGAAGTCCATCAGACGCACTTTGTCGCCATTTCCGATATTGACGATGCGATAGGGCGCAACCGGTGAAAGGCTATCGCCATCCTCGATGTCTTCACGGCTGGCAGGCCGGACCGGGGGCACATCGATCAGCAATCTGATCCCGCGCACCAAATCTTCAACATGGGTGAAGTCCCGATACATGTCTCCGTGATTGTAAATGTCAATCGGACGGCCTTCGAGAATGGCGGCCACAAACTTGAAATAGGCCAGATCAGGCCGACCCCAGGTGCCATAGACCGTAAAGAACCGAAACATCGTGGTCGGCAGATTCCACAGATGCGCATAGGAATGCCCCATCGCCTCATTCGCCTTTTTGGTGGCAGAGTAGATGGTCAATTGCGTGTCTGCTTTTTCCGTTTCGGTAAAAGGCATCTCTTCGTTTGCGCCATAGATTGACGAGGTCGAAGCCATCAACAGATGCTCGACCTCATGCCGGCGCGCGATTTCCATCACGTTGAACGTGCCAACAACATTCGATTCGATGTAACTACGGGGGTGCTCAAGGCTGTGCCGTACTCCGGCTTGGGCCGCCAGATGGACAATGAAATCGGGCCGAAATTCCTCCGCCACCTGCACCAGCCGGTCATAGTTTTCCAATCGATCCTCGGTCGCGGTAAAGCCAGGAGTTTGTAGCAGGATCTGATGCCTACGTTGTTTAAGCGTTACATCGTAATAGTCGGTCATCCCATCATAGCCATGCACCCGAAACCCTTCTGCAAGAAGCAGCTTGGCCAGATGGAACCCAATGAACCCCGCAGAGCCAGTAATTAAAACCCGTTTCATAAAACCCTCAGAACGCACCACGAAATCATCGTTGATCGAGAGACTTTTTTCGTGTCTGAGATCAACGTTTTTCGACCACTTTGAAGATCATATCGGACAACTCGAGGGCGTTGGTCAACACTTTGCCTGTACAATCAGATGTTCATTGCCGCCATTTGCTCAGAAGGGTAGGGATCAGGGCGCATGGTTACGAAATGGATCAAATCGCGTTTCACCCGTTCGGCGGGTCCAGCGAGCGACACGGTGTCTTGCGACATCTCCCCCGGCACGCGTGTGACGGCGGTGGGCGATATTCATGGCCGTCTGGATCTGCTGCACGCGCTTTTGCCTCGTCTGGACGATCAAAATCCATTGGTTTTTGTTGGCGACTATATCGATCGTGGTCCGAACAGTGCTCATGTTTTGCGCCATTTGCTTCATCTGAGCCAAGCGTCAGGTGGACGAGTTCATTGCCTTCTTGGCAACCACGAAGAGATGCTGTTGCGTTTTGTAGATGCCCCAGAGGAATACGCCCCGATTTGGTTTCGAAATGGAGGCGTACAAACGCTTGCCTCATTCGGCCTCAAGCTGACCCCAGACAAAGAAGACACTCAGCAAGCGAAAGAATTGGCAGATGGCCTGCGTCAAGCGATGGGTCAAACTCTGCTTAACTGGCTGTCCGACCGACCGCTGACCTGGACCAGTGGAAACGCTACCTTTGTTCACGCAGCGTTGGACCCACGCCAATCGCTCGAAGCCCAGGATCGCCAGATTTGTCTTTGGGGACATCCAATGTTCCCAAGACTGCCGCGCAGCGACGGGCAATGGGTGGTGCACGGCCACACAATCGTAGATCACCCCCGTGTCAGAAACAGGGTATTGTCAATTGACACGGGCGCTTTTGCCTCGGGCCGACTCACGGCAGCTGAAATTCAGGACGGCAGTATCAGGTTCATTTCGACTGGCTGACCTTAGCCGACGATCATCTGCTTCATGCGCAAGGCTTCATATTCCAGTTCTTTCAGGCGGAAATGAACGACGTCTCCGATAGTGATAACGCCACACAATTTGCCGTCACGCAGCACGGGCATATGACGAAAACGACCTTCGGTCATAGTTTTTAGAACGTCGTTCAGAAGATCGTCGGTTGTACAGGTCTTGACCTCTTTGGTCATCAGATCTTCGACGGATTGAGGTAAGGTCTGTCCGGGTGTATCCGCCATACGCCGCACGATGTCGCGCTCTGACAGAATGCCTTGCAACGCACCGTTCTGATCCGTCACCAAGACGGCACCGATCCGCTTTTCCTTGAGAATGTTGACGACAGAATGAATCGTCTCGTTGGGGCGGACGGAAAACACATCGCCCCCTTTGCCCTCAAGCAGTTTGGACACTGCTGTCTTTGACTGCGCAAGATTGGACCCGGTCGTTTGGCTGTACGTTGTCTTTTCCTCTTTGTCACCGCGCATCGGTGCCTGGTACGAGGTTGGGGCCATGGGCAATCTCCTTCTTCGATCTTGCAATATCTTTCCCTTTCACCTTAGCGCAGCTAAATGACCTGTATAGGGTGCAATTGCTCGAATAAGTGGATTCCGTGGTCAGCAAAGGACGATCAGGCTTGTGAGTGAACTCTACCTTACCCCTCCGGTGGCCGCTTTGATATTCTTTGCGGTTGTCGTATGCGGTCACAACTTTCGCATGGCCTGGAAACAACAGGCCCCGGGGTGGCAGAAGCGAGCGTGGCTGTTCGGAGTTCCGGCTGGGGTTGGGCTTTTGGCATTAGGTTTTCTGCCGTTAAAGCTGTGATGCCGATTTGACTCTGACAAGGGTCACTGGCATATGCCGGGCACAGAAAATCCCGGAGCTCGCCCCATGCGTCTTTTGCCTTTTGTGGCCCTTGTTGCCCTTCTTTCCGGCTGCTTTTTGGACAAAGAGCCCGAAGTGGTCCGGTTGTCCGGTGAAACGATGGGGACAACCTTCAATATCACTGCCATAGGCGAAGATCTGGACGAGGCCAAACTTGCGGCCTCGGTCGATGAGACATTGGCTGAAGTCAACGCGAAGATGTCGAACTGGGATCCGAATTCCGAGGTCTCTGTCTTTTCGGCGTCGGCCAGTACAGATCCAATGACTATCTCAAACGAATTCGCTTTGGTCATCGCTGCTGCCAACGACGTGCACGAAAGGACCGGTGGCACTTTCGATGTGACGCTTGGCCCACTGATCGAACTATGGGGGTTTGGCCCTCGTAAGCCCGAAGATCCGGTGCCGTCTGATACTGACATCCAGGCCGCGTTAAACAGCGTTGGCCAAAGCCGTCTGCTGACGCTGGATACCGAAGCCGGAACTCTGGCGAAATCTGACGCCAGGGTCGGTATCAACCTGTCTGCAATTGCCAAGGGATATGGCATCGATGCGGTTGCCGAAACCTTAAGAGACGCCGGAATCGCGAATTATCTGGTTGAGATTGGTGGTGATTTGGTCGCCATGGGTCAGAACGAAAAGGGTGAAGCCTGGCGGATCGGCATCGAAAAACCCGAAACGGGCAGTCAGAGCATTCAGCTGATCGTGTCAGTGAATGACCTGGGCATGGCAAGCTCGGGCGACTACAAGAATTTCTTCGAACAAGACGGCGTGCGCTATTCGCATATCATCGATCCGACGACGGGACGCCCGATTACGCACCGGACAACCTCTGTCACTGTTTTGGCCGAGAACGCGATGATGGCCGATGCCTGGGCCACCGCGATGCTGGCCTTGGGTCAGGAAAAGGGCCTGAAACTGGCGGAAGAGCATAAACTTGCCGTGTATTTCATCTCGCGGGATGTGACAGGCGGTGAAGAAGCTTATATTACTGCCCATAGCACCGCGTTCAAAAACGCGCTGGAATCGAACTGACTGGTGGAGCTGAGATGAGCACTTTTATTCTGGCTTTTATTCTTCTCGCCCTCGTCATGGTGGGTATGTCACTCGGCGTCATGTTGATGGGAAAGACCATCAAAGGCAGCTGTGGTGGTCTGAATGCAATCTCGGGTGCTGATAAATGCGTTGTCTGCCAAAAGGACGTGGATCCCAACAGCCCGTTGCGCGATCAGTTGCAATGCAAGCGCGCCAAGAAGATGCTGGAGCAGATGGAGCGTCAGGCCTGAAGCAAAGTTTTGCTTCGCACTGCGGACGGAAATGGCTAACTAGGTCTCCATAAGGTTTGGGGGCGTGGTATTGGCCAAGGCAAAAAACATCCTGTTCATCATGTTCGACCAGCTGCGCTGGGACTACCTGAGCTGTTACGGGCATCCACACCTGCACACCCCCAACATCGATCGCCTGGCAGCCAAAGGCGTTCGGTTTAACCGCGCTTACATACAATCCCCAATCTGCGGTAGTTCGCGCATGTCGACCTATACCGGGCGCTATGTGCATTCGCATGGGGCGTCTTGGAACGGTATTCCGCTCAAAGTCGGCGAGATCACGATGGGCGACCATCTGCGCAAGGCGGGAATGGACTGCTGGCTGGTCGGCAAAACTCATATGCGGGCGGACGCAGAAGGCATGGCGCGGTTGGGGCTGGAACCTGACAGCCTGATCGGTGCCCGGGTTGCCGAATGCGGCTTTGACGTATTCGAACGCGATGATGGTATGTTGCCCGAGGGTCCCGACGGGTTTTACGATCCGGACGGAGCGAAGGAGTACAACAAGTTCCTCAAGGCCAAGGGGTATGAGAGCGACAATCCCTGGCATGATTTTGCCAACTCAGGTCTGGATGAAGATGGCAATGTTCTGTCCGGCTGGTTTTTGAAAAATGCGCCGGAACCCGCAAATATCGCCGAAGAAGACAGTGAAACGCCTTATCTGACAGGGCGCGGTATCGAGTTTATGGAAACGCATGATGGCCCGTGGTGCTGCCACCTGAGCTTTATCAAACCGCATTGGCCTTACATCGTGCCAGAACCTTATGCCTCAATGTATGGTCCAGAGCATGTTTTGCCCGTGGTACGATCCGAGGCTGAGCAGCAAAATGCGCACCCGGTGCTCAAGGCTTTCATGGACACAAAGATTGGCCAGACCTTTTCCCGACAGGATGTGCGTGAGGCGGTGATCCCAGCCTATATGGGCTTGATCAAACAAGCCGACAATCAGATGGGGCGTCTGTTTAACTGGATGGAAAAAACCGGGCGGATGGACGACACGATGATCGTTCTAACTTCGGATCACGGTGATTTTCTTGGTGATCATTGGATGGGTGAGAAGACGTTTTTTCACGATGCTTCGACCAAAATGCCCCTGATCATTTATGATCCATCGCCCGAGGCTGATGCGACACGCGGGACGGTCAGTGATGCGTTGGTCGAGTCCATCGATCTGGCTCCAACCTTTGTTGATGTGGCAGGCGGTGACGTTGCCACTCATATCCTTGAAGGTCATTCGTTGCTGCCCATCCTGCATGGGACAGCAGAAGAGGTGCCCCGGGACTTTGTCATCTGCGAATACGATTACTCAGGCTCACCGATCGCTGATATCGTGGGAGTGTCGGTTCGCGAAGCGGTGATGTTCATGGTGGCCAACAAAAAGTGGAAGCTGATCCATTGCGAAGGTGGGCACAGACCGATCCTGTTTGATCTGGAAAACGATCCTCAGGAACTGAATGATCTGGGCAACAGCGCAGAGCATGCAAACGTGATCGCTGAAATGTATGATCACCTGTTCGCATGGGCGCGGCGACCGTCACAACGCACCACGAGGTCGGAACAGCAATTGATAGATATGCGTACCAAAAGCAGAGGCCGAGGCATTGTCTTGGGTGTGTACGACGAAAACGACGCGCCTTTGGACCTGACTGTGAAGTACCGCAATCGAAAGGCACGTCCATACAAGAGCTACCTTAAGGAATAGCGCCTCTGCGTCTATTAAATCTTTTTCACCTGCCCAAAGGTGGTTCACCCGCCGAGGGCAAGGCGATAGAAGAAGCGCACGAGCAGTAATCGGAGAAATTCTATGGCCGCGCCCAAACCTGTTGTCTTGTGCATTCTCGATGGGTGGGGGCTGTCCGAAGACACCAAAGCCAACGCGCCGTATCTTGCGAGCACCCCGACCTTTGACGCGATCATGGCCAAAGGCCCTCATGCAACGCTGATCACCCACGGACCCGATGTTGGTCTGCCCAGCGGGCAGATGGGCAATTCAGAGGTTGGCCACACCAATATCGGCGCAGGCCGCGTTGTCGCCATGGATTTGGGTCAGATCGATCTGGCTATCGAAGATGGGTCATTTTTGGAAAATGAAGCGCTGCAACAATTTATCGCCAAAGTGAAAGCCGCAGGCGGGACAGCGCATCTGATGGGACTGATCTCGGACGGGGGCGTGCATGGGCATCTGAACCATATTGTCGCCGCGGCGACTGCAATCACCGACGCGGGTGTCCCAGTTGCGCTGCACGCAGTCACCGATGGGCGGGACGTAGCACCAAAATCGGCGCTGACCTATATCGCGGAACTGGAAGAGCGCCTGCCCGAAAACGCGCACATTGTGACCGTCTGCGGACGCTATTTTGCCATGGACCGAGACAATCGCTGGGAGCGTGTCAGCGAAGCCTTTGACGCGATGATCAAAGGGCAGGGAAGGGCGGCGCAAAGCGCCCATGGTGCGGTCGATCATGCCTATAACCAGTCTGAGTCAGACGAGTTCATCACCCCGACCGTTCTTGATGGTTACACGGGCGTTCAAGACGGCGACGGGTTTTTCTGCCTCAATTTTCGAGCTGATCGGGCGCGGGAAATCCTGCGCGCCATTGGAGAGCCGGGATTTTCTGACTTTGATACAGGGCTGCGGCCCAATCTCTCGACACTGCTGGGCATGGTCGAATATTCGGACGGCCACAACGCCTATATGACCACGGTTTTTCCCAAACGGGCCATCGCGAATACTCTGGGTGAATGGGTGGCCAAACAGGGGTTGCGCCAGTTCCGGTTGGCCGAAACCGAGAAATACCCGCATGTAACCTTCTTCCTGAACGGCGGCAAAGAGACGCCTGAGCAGGGTGAAGATCGTTTTATGCCTAAATCGCCAAAGGTTGCGACTTATGATCTGCAACCCGAAATGTCGGCGGCCGAGGTCACGGCTAAATTTGTTGAGGCTATCGAAGACGGATATGACCTGATTGTCACGAACTATGCCAATCCTGACATGGTGGGCCATACCGGTGATCTGAAGGCGGCGATCAAAGCGTGTGAGGCTGTGGATCAAGGTCTGGCACAAGTTGTTGCTGCACTGGAAAAGGCCGGCGGTGCGATGATTGTCACCGCAGATCATGGCAATTGCGAAATGATGCTTGATCCCGAGACGGGTGGTCCGCATACCGCCCACACACTGAACCCGGTGCCGGTGGCGCTGGTCGGTGGGCCTGAAGGGGCGCAATTACGGCAGGGGCGTTTGTCGGATCTGGCCCCAACCTTGCTTGAGTTGATGGGCGTGCCAAAACCACCAGAGATGACCGGAGAAAGCCTTTTGTCATGAAACTGGCGACCCTTGCGGCTTTCCTGATTTCAGCCGTTCCGGCGCTGGCCCAGTCGGATTCATCGCTCGCGGCATTGAAAGCCGCAGAGATGTTGGAGGACGCCTCAATCTCGCTAAGCGAGGCTGACGGTGCCCGAGACCGCGTACGTGCGCTTACCCAAACGATCCAAGCCTATGAAGCGGGGTTGAGCGCGATGCGGGAAGGGCTGCGCCAGGCCGCAACCCGCGAGGCGCAGCTGAGCGCCGAGTTGCAGGCGCGCGAAAAGGACGTCCGGCAGTTGATCGGCGTTTTGCAAACCATTGAAACAACGGCGCCTCCGGTTTTGATGTTGCATCCATCCGGCCCATTGGGCGCGGCGCGGGCCGGTATGATGCTGTCCGAGGTCACTCCGGGCTTGAACGCCAAAGCGCAGGCTCTGGCAGATGATCTGAACGAGGTACAGACACTGCGCCTGCTGCAACAAAGCGCGTCGGAAACCCTGACTGAGGGTCTTAGCGGCGTTCAGGATGCACGCGCGCGCCTGAGCGAAGCCATCGCCGATCGCACAGATCTGCCCAGACGATTTGTCGAGGACCCAGTGCGCACGGCCATTCTGATTTCCTCGACCGAAACGCTGGACGGGTTTGCAAGTGGACTATCTGAAATCTCGGAAGGCGAGATCATTGAAACTGATGCGGATGTTTCGGGTCAGAAAGGGCAGATTTCTTTGCCGGTCCAGGGCGTCTTGTTGCACAAAGCTGGCGAAACGGACGCTGCGGGGGTGACACGCGCCGGTTTGGTGCTTGGAACACGTCCGCGTACGCTGGTTACTTCGCCCACGGCGGCCACGATCCGTTATCGAGGTCCCTTATTGGATCTGGGGAATCTGGTCATTCTCGAACCGCAACCGGGGCTGCTTTTTGTGTTTTCCGGGTTGCAAGAGGTCTATGGCCACCCCGGTCAGGTGATCCCCGAGGGCACTCCGGTGGGCTTGATGCCCGGTGAAACGCCCGAAATTGGCGCAATATTGTCAACAAGCGGTGATGGCACTGGAACTGATCGCTCAGAAACGCTCTATATAGAGGTAAGAGAAGATAACAGCCCCGTGGACCCGGAAACATGGTTCCGGACCGACAAGGATGGATAAACGAGTATGAAGAGATTTGTGATGGCCGGTCTGGCCGGAACTGTGGCAGGAATTCTTGCAACGACCCAGATAGCGGGACCACTGCTGGCGCAGGAGGCCGAAAACAAGGCCAGCGTCTATGAGCAACTGGATCTGTTTGGCGACATTTTTGAGCGCATCCGCGCGCAATATGTTGAAGAGGTCGAACCCGAAGAGCTGATCGAGGCAGCCATTGATGGCATGTTGACCTCGCTTGATCCGCATTCCAGCTATCTTTCGCCCGACGATGCCGAACAGATGCGCGTGCAGACCCGGGGTGAGTTCGGCGGGCTTGGTATCGAAGTCACGCAGGAAGACGGTTTTGTCAAAGTCGTATCGCCGATTGACGACACCCCTGCCGATGCGGCTGGAATTGAAGCCGGGGACTTTATCACTCATGTAGATGGCGAAAGCATTCTGGGCCTTACGCTGGATAAGGCTGTTGACCTGATGCGTGGCCCGGTGGGTTCCGAGATTGTGATCACCGTCGTTCGCGAAGGTGAGCCGGATCCTTTCGACGTCACGATCATCCGGGACACGATCAAACTGACGGCTGTTCGTGCGCGCACCGAAGGCACCAGCGTTGTTCTGCGAGTTACCACGTTCAACGACCAGACCTTCCCGAACCTTAAAGAAGGTTTGCAGGAACAGATCGAGGAAGCCGGTGGCATCGATAAGGTCAATGGATTTGTCTTGGACCTGCGCAACAATCCGGGCGGCTTGCTGACGCAGGCGATCAAAGTCTCGGATGCGTTCCTGAACGAAGGCGAAATCGTTTCGACCCGCGGCCGTGATCCGGAAGAGGGAGAGCGCTTTAATGCTTCGCCCGGCGATCTGGCTGAAGGCAAACCAATCGTTGTTCTGATCAATGGTGGTTCGGCATCGGCGTCCGAAATTGTGGCCGGTGCATTGCAGGATCACCGCCGTGCGATTGTGGTCGGCACGAAAAGCTTCGGGAAGGGCTCCGTGCAAACGGTTATGCCTCTGCGAGGTGACGGGGCCATGCGTCTGACCACGTCACGCTATTACACACCGTCGGGTCGTTCTATTCAGGCCCTTGGTGTCAGCCCTGATATTATCGTGGAACAGCCAAGGCCGCAGCCCGAGACTGAAGAGGAAGAGGATAGCCGCTTTACCCGATCAGAGGCCGAGCTGCGTGGCAGCCTGGACAATGACAGCCTCAGCGAAGATGAAATTCGCCAGATTGAAGAAGACCGTGCCAAAGCCGAAGCCACGGCTGAACTGCGGGAAGAGGATTATCAGTTGGCATATGCCATCGACATCCTCAAAGGCCTTTCGGCGTTTAACCCCGACGGGCCGTCTCAATAACAAAACGGGGCCGCGGCGAACACGGCCCATTTTCTTTGTGCAAACGTCACTGATAGAATTCGGGTTCAGAGGTCGCTGGCGGGGCGCGTTTCAACTGTATGTGAAATCGGGCTAACCTTCGATCTTGTGTAGCTTTTTTTCATCCAGCAGAAGCGCCAGGACGATACCCACCGATACGGACACGGTCGAAAAGACAAACGCCATGCTCATACCGCTGTTGAAAGCAGCGGACAGGGCGAAATGAACCTTTTCCAGGTCAGCTTCGCTCAGATGGCCGATCACCGCCTGGGCCGAAGGTGTATCCAGTGTACCGCCATTGATCGCCTTCAGGTCCGACCCGTTCAACTTGATCCCTGCCGCGGTCAAACCTTCACGCAATTTGGATAGGCTTACGACATACATGATGGCGGTGGCGCAAGCGACGGAAATGGCACCATACACCAGATGCGTCATGAAACTCAGCCCACCGACAAGGCCAGCGCGTTCGGGTTTGACTGCGCAGACGGCGGCCGTTCCGGATGGCCCGACCGTCAGTGTCGCGCCCAGCCCGATCATTGCCATACCGGGCAAAATGCGAAAATACCCTAAATCGCTTGGCATTACGACAATTGTCGCGGCCCCGATTGTGGCGATAATATAACCCCAGAACAAAAGTCGCTTGGGTCCGAAATCATTATACAACGTGCCCGAGACAATCGATCCCACAGCCAGAAGCACCGTGAGCGGCGCCAGTCCCAGAGCGGACTCAAAGGCCGACCAGCCCAGAACCTTTTGCATGTATTGAGGGAAGTAGAGCAGCCCGACGAACGCGGCAGAGACGTTAAACATATTCAGGCCAAGCGTGATCCTGAATTGGCGGTTCTGCATCATTTGAGGCAAAAGCAGCGGTTCTGTGACACGTTTTTCTATCCTTGGGAACAAAATGAACAGCACCGCGCTGATGAAAAACAGCATTAACAGCGGAACTGATGTCCATCCCCAATCCGCACCAACATCCAGCGCGTAAAGCAAAAACAGAACGGCAAACGCCAAGAGACCCATGCCAGCGAGATCGAGATGTTCGTCCTTTTTGTGCTGCGTCTCGCGTTCCATCAGGATTAGGGCGGTGGCCATCGAAATACATGAGAAAACGACATTGGCTAGGAAGAAATATCTCCATTCTCCCAGATTTACGGCCAGTCCGCTGATCATAGGCCCAAACACATTGCCGGTGGTCACACCCGCCAGGATCAGGCCCATAACAAGGGCCCGGTGTTCTGGTCTGGACACTTTGGTCGCGCCAAAGGCCAGTGTACAGGGCCAAACACATCCTGCGCCAATTCCCTGCAGGGCACGGGCAAGAACCAGAAAATCAAGGCTAGGCGCGACAAAGCACATGATTGAAGCGAAGAGAAAAATGCACAGTCCGATGATCATCATCTTACGATGGCCATACATGTCACCCAGTCGCCCGCCCGCAACCATAGTCATGGCAAAAAACAGGGCGTAAATGTTCAGAACCCATTGAGTGCTGGTGATGTCTGCATCAAAACTGTTTTCGATTGCAGGCACCAGCATCAGAGCACCGGTAAAATCGATGCCGATCCCAAATCCTGTCACCATTAATGCGATGACTTTAACAATGCTGCTGCGGTCCATGTCGGGCGCGATCCACTTTGAATGCGACCATGATGCACGGAAAATAGCTGAAAAGATAGTTTGGGAGCCTTAACGCCTCAGTCGTCGTCGTGGTGCACCCGACGGAACGCTCTTTTCAGCATGTCCAGTTCCGCGCGAAGCAACGCAACCTCGGCGCGAAGGTCATCCGCAGCAGGGGTACCGGCGATAATAGTAAAGTCACCTAGTTTTTCAGTCGTTGCAGCATCCGAGATGACAAAGCTATGAACCCCTTCGGACAGGGCTGACCGGGGTACCTCGATACTGAGATCCCAGCCATTTTCCGCCGGCGAAAGACTGGCAGAGTTCAGCGGTTCACCAAGGTATTGAACCTCAATTGCCGGTTCCTGGTCGATCCCCATATGGGCTTGCCAAACCCCGTTTTCGAACCGGATGAAAGTCAGTTTTGATTGCGTCATGTCCGGTCGTCTCACAAATCGGCACGATGGAAGCGGCAGAACGTCAGGTCCCGCACAACCATCCGGTTCATTTTTGGGGTCTCAAAGATCAAATCAACCCAGATCTTTTCGATCCGACGCTCGTTCAGGGGCAGATGAGCCAGGTCGAAATCTACGGCTTTTTGGGACTCTGAAGGGCATAATTCCCGTAGCACCTGCTCAGAATTGGGGCCGTGCTGAATATTGAGGCGGGCGAACATGCCAGAGGGTTTTTCGCAATTGATCACACTCTCCATTCGTATCAGATGCTCGCGAGAAAGGTCCTGTATTGCGTCCTCTGGCAGATCGACGGACACCGAAAGGAACGAGCCTTCAAAACTGAAGACTTCAACAGCCAGACTAAACGGGGCTAAATCGCGTGCATCGCGATTTCGAATTTGCCGTACGGCAATCTCGGATAGAGGGCAGTCATGAAACAGGCTGACCTGCGCATCAAGGGATGATTTGCGTGGGGCTGAGGCTATGCCGGTTTGCGCCAAAGGGCCACGCCACAAATCCGGCCTGCAGCTCCAGTCGGTGCCGACAGGCTTTGGAAACTGCCTGGATCCGATCTTGGGACGGATCAGACGGGAATCGGCCACTTGAATCAACTGATCGAGTTGGCCGCGCAGTACACGCGCCTGATCACGTTGTATTTTCAAGTCTGCTTGACCGACATCCTGCGCGTTTTGCACCGCCCGCCGCCAACGGTCCAGTGCCTTGCGATGAAAATAACGATCCAGAATTCTGCCCATGGCCTCGTCGTCCGATACACAGCCTCTTTAGTCAAGATGGTGCAAGCAACAAACCGCAATAACGAAATCGCGATCTTCATGCCGTGTTTTTCAGTTGGGTCAGGCGCAAATTTGGGTTAGGCGCCAACGAATGGCGCGCGCCCGTCTTGCCTTGCAATGGGCATAGTCACGGCGTACCGTCAGGCCCTGCAACATGGGTCACCCAGTTTTAGCCACACATCCGTTTAGCTATCTATAAGGCCGTGAAATGGAGCCCACATTATTTTCTTTCATTTGGAAGTACTCGAAGAAGCAGCAGTTGGTCTTGCTGTTGCTGACAGTGCTGTCATTTCCCTTCCTTTACGCCTCGTTGGAACTGCCCAAGCAGATTATCAACGATGCCATCGGCGCTCCGGCTGATACGGTCACCATCTGGGGCATCACCGTAACGCAAGTTCATTACCTGTTGATATTGTGTGTTGCGTTTCTTGGGACTGTTATTGCCAGCGGCCTGATGAAAATGCGCATCAACACGATGAAGGGTGTCCTGGCAGAACGCATGCTGCGTCGGTTGCGGTTCACGCTGATTGAACGTTCGATGCGCTTTCCAAAGTCTTATTTTGCCACCACCAGTCAGGGCGAGCTGGTTTCGATGATTACATCCGAAGCAGAACCGATGGGTGGCCTTATGGGTGACGCGATCGCTCAGCCCGTGTTCCAGTTCGGTCAGATGATGACGATCGTAACATTCCTGTTCATGCAAAGCGTGTGGTTCGGACTGGCCAGCATTGCTTTGATCCCCTTGCAGGCATGGCTGATCCCCAAATTGCAGCGACAGATCAACCTGCTGAACAAAGACCGTATTCAGGAAGTCCGGCGCCTAAGCTCGGAAATCGGTGAAAGCGCTGCGGGGATCAGTGACCTGCGCACCAATGGCGGCTGGCGCTATCGTCTGGCCCAGTTCAGCGACAGATTAGGAAAATTGTTCGAGATCCGCTTTAAGATCTACAACAAGAAATTCTTCATGAAGTTCCTCAACAATCTGATCACTCAGATGACGCCCTTTCTGTTTTATTCCGTGGGTGGTTATCTGGCGATTACGGGTGAGGTGACGGTGGGCGCTCTGGTCGCTGCTTTGGGGGCTTACAAGGATCTGAGTGGCCCCTGGAAGGACTTGCTGACCTATTACAACCAGGTTCAGGACATGTCTTTGCGGTGGGAAATTGTGACCGAACGGTTCGCCCCTGACCACATGATCCCCAAAGAGCTGTTTTCCGGAGAACCCGAGTCAATCCCGCGCCTGGACGGCGCGATTGAGCTGCGCAATGTGACAGTCCGCGACAGCGACGGCAAAACCATTTTGGAAGATCTGGATCTAACCATCCCCCACGGCGCCCGCGTTGCGATCCAGTCAACTCACGCCTCGGAACGCAGTGCGCTAGGTCAGCTTTTAACCCGAGAAATCCTGCCTGTTCAGGGGGAAGTGATCGTTTCCGGCCACAACCTGAACGACTTGCACCAGGCTGTGATTGCAGCCCGGATTGGCTATGCGTATTCGCGCCCCTATCTGTTTGATGGAACTCTGGGTGATAACCTGATGATGCCGTTACGCACGCATCCCCAGCACGATGCCGAAGCGCAGAAAGCTCCGACTCGCAAGCAGATTGAAGCTGCCCGGTCCGGTAATCCGGTCGACTCTTTGAACGATGAATGGATCGACCCTGGTTTGGCGGGTTTGGACGATATCGAAGATATCCGCGATTGGTGGTTCCAATTGGTCGAAGCCATGGGGATTGACGAGTTCATGTTCCGTCGCACGCTGCGCACGCAGTTTGACCCCGGAATTCATCCCGTTTTGGCCCGCGAAGTGGTCAATCTGCGGGAAACAATTGCCGAGCGTCTGAAAGACAAAGGTCTGGACCGCTATGTCTATCGCTTTGATCCGGATCGGTTTAATCCGGCGGTTCCTTTGGGCGGCAACCTGCTGTTCGCGGCACCGTCGCGGGAAATCTCACCCGACTATCTGGTCGAGGATGCCCGTTTCCTGAAAATGCTCACTGTGCATGATCTGGCAGAAGAAGCCCTGAGCATTTCCAATGCGGTTCTGGACACACTCAGTAAAACCTTCGGGCGGGACGGCGCGGACCACCCCTTGTTCCTTCGGCTCGGAATGTCGAAAGACATGTTCCACAGGTTGCTCGACATCGAGGATCAGCGCAAAGCCAAAGGTGATATGGCACTCAGCCCGGAAGACCGTGCTTTGCTGTTGACGGTGCCTTTCCTTTTGACCGCCGAGCAGATCGGACCGGACTTCCCCGAGGAATATAAGGACAAAATCCTGACGATCCGAAAAAGCCACGCCGAGCGGTTACGGGGTGCAATGGACGGATTGTTCATGCCAGTCACGCCCGATCTCTACGTGCCCCGACTGACCGTGATGGAGAACGCGATCTATGGTCGGGTTTCTCTGATGGCGGGTGCACATGCGGACGAAATCGAGGATGTGGTCGCCGAAGCCCTTAACGAAGCGGGGCTTCGTCGCAGAGCCGCTGCGATCATCTATGATCTGCCATCCGGTCTGGGCGGTAACAATCTGCCAACCGTTTTTCAGGAACGCGCCGCGTTTTCGCGCGCTGGGATCAAACGCCCAGATGTCCTGATTCTGGACAAGGCATTGGCCAGTCACGATTCAGAAAGCCGGTTGCGCACACGTTTGAAACTGCGCGAGCTTTTGCCCGACTCGATTATGATATTCATGGAAGATCACTTTGCTCATCCCGAAGCCTATGATTTGTTTATTGAAATCAAGGAGGGCCGAATTGACGGCGTTTCCCGAAGCAAATCTGAACATACGGGCAGCACCTCGGATGATCTGAGCCGGAAGCTTGAAATCCTTTCGGCCACGGAGTTGTTTTCAAGTCTGGATGGGCGCAACCAGCGGCTCCTTGCATTTTCAGCCCAATGGTACGAGGTCAAAGCTGGACAAGTCATATTTTCGCGCGGGCAGGCCCCGGATGCCGCATATCTGTGCATTTCGGGCCAGGCTCGGTTGGATTGGTTCAACGATGATGGAACTAAGCGTCCGATTTCGATCATCGAGCCAGGGCGCCTCATCGGAGATTTGTCGATCATTACAGGTGAAGACCGCCAATTGGATCTGGTCGCCACAGAAGACTGTCTGTTCCTGCGCATCGGGGCCGAGGAGCTGCGTGCCGTGGTTGAAAGCGATGCAACCGTTGCTACGCAGTTGCTCAGAACCGTTGCCGGTTATCTGACAACGCTTTCCACGAGGATCTCGGCTGCCCAAAACGCCGAGGACGTGTTGCCCTCGGTGTCCCAAGACACAGAGCCAGAGAGTTCAAACAACCATGCCTGAGGCATACACCCCACACGCCTATCTGACGGAAACCGCGCGCAAGCGGCCCGAGGTTTGGCGTCTGCTTCTGGGCCTATTGTTGATCGGTATATTGGTCAGCCTCCTGAACATGGTGTTCTTTGCCGTGCTCGTAGAGATGGGCCCAGACGAATGGGCACAGGAACTTTTGGTGGGGAGCTCGCCGCTTGCATTAATTCTGCTGCTGATGAGTTTCGGGTTCATAACCTTAGCTGTGGCCATCGCCGCCCGTAAGATTCAACAAAGAACACTTTGGTCCATAATTGGAGACCGCAGCATTGCCATAGCGCAGTTTTTCAAAGTTCTAAAAGCCTTGATTATCCTCGGCGTGATCGGGTTTCTGCTGCCGCCTTACGGGATGGGTGGAGAGCTGACGCAAAAGCTGCCGCTGACAACATGGGCACTGTTGCTTCCGATTGCGGCCTGCGCCGTCCTGATTCAAATCAGTGCCGAAGAAATCCTGTTTCGCGGGTATATCCAGCAAACTCTTGCAGCGCGGTTCAGTTCACCGATCATTTGGATGGGCCTGCCATCCATTTTGTTTGCAGCAGGCCATTATTCACCAGACGCGGCGGGGGGCAATGCGCTCTTGATCGCGCTTTGGGCCTTTGTTTTTGGGCTGCTGGCGTCCGATCTGACGGCCAGAGCAGGCACTTTGGGACCTGCCATCGCCCTTCATTTTTTCAACAATTTCATCGCTTTGCTGTTCATTTCATTGCCCGACAGTCTCAGCGGGTTGGCACTTTTTGTGCTGCCCTTTGACACGTCTGACCCGGAACAGCTGCGCCCTTGGCTGTTGGTGGACTTGGCGGTTATGTTCGTTTGCTGGTTGGCCGCGCGGCTTGCGCTCAGGCGTTGATTGCATTTCCTTCCGTTGCGCCTTATTTGACGACAACACCGCAAAAGCCAAGGTTCCCACATGAACTGGATCACAAACTACGTCCGCCCCCGGATCAACTCGATCTTTTCGCGCCGCGAGGTTCCCGAAAACCTCTGGCATAAGTGCGACGAGTGCGGAACGATGCTGTTCCACCGCGAACTGGCCGAGAACCAGAATGTCTGCACCCAGTGCGGCCACCACATGGCAATTACCCCGCGTGACCGGTTCAAGCACCTGTTCGACGGCGGCGTTTTCACAGAAGTTGAGGTCCCGGCCCCCAAGGACGACCCACTACAATTCCGTGATCAGAAAAAATACCCGGACCGCATGAAAGCGGCGCAGAAAAAGACCGGTGAAAAAGAGGCTATGCTGGTGGCCGTGGGCGAAATTGGACGCACTCCGATTGTTGCTGCCGCGCAGGATTTCTCTTTCATGGGCGGCTCGATGGGCATGTATGTGGGCAACGCGATCATCGCTGCCGCCCAAGAGGCGGTAAAGCTCAAACGCCCGCTGATCCTGTTTTCGGCCGCCGGTGGAGCCCGGATGCAGGAAGGTATCCTAAGCCTGATGCAAATGCCGCGTACCACTGTTGCGGTTGAGATGCTGAAAGAAGCGAACCTGCCCTATATCGTCGTTCTGACCCATCCCACTACTGGGGGTGTAACTGCTTCTTACGCGATGCTGGGCGATGTGCATATCTCGGAACCCAACGCGTTGATCTGCTTTGCCGGCCCCCGTGTGATTGAACAAACGATTCGGGAAAAGCTGCCTGAAGGGTTCCAGCGCGCCGAATATCTGCTGGATCACGGTATGCTGGACCGAGTCACCAAGCGTACCGAAATGCGTGATGAGCTGATTACCATTACCCGGATGCTTACGAACCAGCCTCCGGCAATTGTTGGCGAACTGCCCGCACCAGAACCGGAAGAAGCAGCTGAGGCACCGGCCGAAGAGACCAGCCAGAAATGACCGCACAAACATCTGACGCAATTCTTGATCGGATGATGGCGCTACATCCCAAGATCATTGATCTGACCTTGGACCGCGTTTGGCGTTTGCTGGCTGCGCTGGATCATCCACAGCTCAAGCTGCCCCCGGTTGTCCATATTGCCGGAACCAATGGCAAAGGCTCGACCCAAGCCATGATCCGCGCGGGGCTTGAGGGGGCAGGGCACTCGGCACATGCCTATACCTCGCCCCATTTGGCGCGGTTTCACGAACGCATCCGGCTGGCTGGAGAATTGATCTCGGAATCCGATCTGACGGCGGTTTTGGACGAGTGCTATGCCGCCAACAAAGGTGAAGACATCACCTATTTCGAAATCACCACCTGCGCGGCTCTGTTGGCCTTTGCCCGTACAAAAGCAGACTATACTCTTCTTGAGGTTGGTCTGGGCGGACGACTGGACGCCACTAACGTAATCGATAATCCTGTAGTAACAGTGATTACGCCGGTATCGATCGATCATGAGCAGTTTTTGGGCAACACATTTGGCGAGATCGCAGCTGAAAAGGCCGGGATCATCAAACCCGGCGTGCCCTGCATCGTTGGGCCCCAACAGGACGAAGCCCTTGAGGTCATAGAATATACAGCCGCTCGACTGGGTGCTCCGTTGTTGGTTCATGGGCAACACTGGAATGTGCATGAAGAAAACGGACGCTTGATCTATCAGGACGAAACCGGTTTGCGGGATCTTCCACTGCCCAACCTGCTGGGTGCGCACCAAATTCAGAACGCGGGTGCGGCCGTGGCCGTTTTGCGCCATCTGGACATGGGCGATGACGCCTATGAGGCTGCCGTGACCAAAGCCGAATGGCCCGCCCGTATGCAGCGCCTGAAAACCGGCCCGTTGATCGAACAGGCACCACAGGCCGAGCTTTGGCTGGATGGCGGTCACAACGCGGCAGCAGGAATTGCTCTGGCTGATGTACTGGCCAAACTACCGCAGAAACCGACGCACATGATCTGCGGTATGCTCAACACAAAAGATGTAACCGGGTATCTCTCACCTTTGGCCGGGCAGGCCACAAGCCTAACCGCCGTTTCAATTCCGGGTGAAGCCGCGACACTCAGTGCAGAAGAAACTGCAGCTGCAGCGACCAAAGTCGACTTGCCTGCGTCTACGGCAAACAATGTATCGGAAGCGTTGGCGGCGATCACAGCCGACGACCCCCAAGCCCGTGTGTTGATCTGCGGCTCGCTTTACCTTGCGGGCAATATCCTGCGCGAAAACGGCTAGGCACGCCCCGCGCCCTTCACCTGGCTCGAAATACTTTGGGGAGGCGCGCGCAGCGCCCCCTAGGCACCCCAGTCTTTGTCCTGCATCTCCCTTAGGCGTGAGGCTGTGCGTTCAAACTCAAAGGTCCCTTCGCCTTCCACATAAAGCATTTCGGGCTCAGCTGCGGCGGAACAGATCAAGCGGACCCTGGCCTCATATAGGGAATCGATAAGGGTTACGAACCGCTTGGCTTCGTTAAAGTTGTTGCGCGACAAGCGTGGGATGTCTTCCAGCACCAGCACCTTCACAGCATCGGCAATTGCCAGGTAATCAGCAGGCCCCAACATCCGTCCACACAGGTCGTAGAATGATGCCCGCGCGACCCCGTTGCGAAAGGCAGGCAGCTCAACCGCGCGGCTATTGACTTGCAAAACAAGCGGTTCGGCGGGGCCGCCTGCAAGATCCTTCCAAACCTCTCGTATGTTCTGCCGGGCTTCTGGGCCGATTGGCGAAAAATAGACCGGCGCACCTTCCAGCCGGTTTTGGCGGTAGTCGGTGGGCGAAACCAGTTCCCAAACCCGTAGCTGTTCCTTGATATGCGCAATGAACGGCAGAAACAGCTGCCTGTTCAGCCCATCCTTGTACAGATCATCTGGATGCCGGTTCGAGGTCGTCACAACCACCACGCCACCCTCATTCAACAGATCGAACAGACGTCCAACAATCATCGCATCGGTGATGTCCGTGATCTGCATCTCATCAAAAGCCAGCAGCCGGACGGATTTGACCACGTCCTTCGCCACCGGAGCCAGTGCATCTTCGACGTTCTCTTTCCGAGCCTTATGCATCCCAGCGTGGATTTCCTGCATGAAAGCGTGAAAATGGACACGTCGCGCCGGTATGTCGCCGAGCGTTTCGACAAACATATCCATCAGCATCGATTTTCCTCGCCCGACTCCTCCCCAAAGATACAATCCTTTTGGGGGTGGAGGCACTTTGCGGAAAAAACCGCGTTTAACTGGCTCTGACAGCGCGGCACGGACACGTTCGAATTGCGGAAGAACGGCCTCTTGTGCGTCGTCGCGGGTCAGGGTTCCATCCGCGACGCGGGCCTCGTATAGCGATATTAGATCCGTCATAATTCCGAGCCTTACCCGCCCGACCGCCCGTTGAAAAGAAACCATTTTTTTTGGCACATCAAATTTGCTTATCCGTGACTGCAAATCTGCTGAATTGACGTCGCCCGCAAAAGCGATACGGTCCTTTGGACGAAACGCCCGAGATATCAATGCCACAATCCGCCCGCTTGCTGAATCCGATCCTGATCGTCGGATGTATTATCATCACGGTCAGTTTTGCCGTGCGTGCATCGTTCGGCGTGTTCCAGATTCCAATCGCGGATGAGTTCGGTTGGCTGCGCACTGACTTTTCAATGGCGATTGCAATTCAAAACCTGGCGTGGGGCATCGGACAGCCCATCTTTGGTGCAATTGCCGAGAAGATTGGCGACCGCAAGGCGATCATTCTGGGTGCTTTGACCTATGCTGCCGGTATGGTGCTTTCTGCATGGTCCGTCACTCCATTTGAGCATCAGATGTATGCGTGGTTGGTAGGCTTCGGCATCGCAGGTACTGGGTTTGGTGTGGTTCTTGCTGTGGTCGGTCGCGCGTCTTCAGACGAAAACCGCTCGATGTCGCTTGCTATCGTCACAGCCGCAGGAAGTTTCGGGCAGGTGCTGGGTGCCCCCACCGCCGAGTGGCTGCTGACCTTCCTGCCTTGGCAGCAGGTTTTTATCGTGTTTGCGGTCGCGATCCTGGCGCTTGTGCTTGCTCTGCCATTCATGCGCGCGCCGCAAAGTGCCAGCAAGACGGAACTGCAAGAAAGCATGAGCGAGATTTTGGGCAAGGCGTTCCGCGATCCTTCTTATGCTTTGATTTTTATGGGGTTCTTTAGCTGCGGGTATCAGTTGGGATTCATCACCGCCCATTTCCCGGCATTTGTGACCGAAATGTGTGGCCCGATTCAGCCCGGTGGTGTTTTGCATTCCGTCGGTATCACCTCGACGTCAGCGCTTGGGGCCGTGTCGATTTCGCTGATCGGTCTGGCCAATATCGGTGGTACATTGCTGGCGGGATGGGCAGGGAACCACTTCCCCAAGAAATACCTTTTGGCTGGGGTCTACACGGGGCGCACATTGGCAGCGGCTTTGTTTATCCTGTTCCCGATCACTCCTCTATCAGTCATCGTATTCTCGCTGGTGATGGGATCGCTTTGGTTGGCCACTGTGCCACTCACGTCGGGTCTTGTGGCGCATCTTTACGGCTTGCGGTACATGGGAACGCTTTATGGCATCATCTTCTTCAGCCACCAGCTTGGCAGCTTTCTGGGTGTGTGGTTGGGTGGTCGCTTGTATGATCAATTCGGCGATTACAGCATGGTTTGGTGGATCGGCGTCGCGATCGGAGCATTCAGCGCAATCGTGCATCTGCCCATCCGCGAAAATCGTTCTGCCCTTCCGGCCTAAAATCTTCCTAATCAACAAACCAAAAACGGCAAGCACCTGGTGCGACCCAATTTTTCAACGCGATGCCAGACCTATGTGCTAACCAGCCCTGTCTGGGAATAAGCCAGCCAATCCAGCGGCTGAGGCTTCGCAAACACCACGTTCGGTAATCAGCCCGGTGACAAGCCGGTTTGGGGTGACGTCAAAGGCCGGATTGCCCCCCTCCGTTCCAACTGGGGTCACGCGCACATCCGAAATCGCGGAGTGCTCATCAACACCGAGGACATGAGTCACTTCGCGTGTATCGCGTTCTTCGATTGGAATTTCAGCTACGCCATCGCGCACGGTCCAATCTATTGTCGGAGAAGGCAGGGCAACATAAAATGGAATATTGTTGTCATGCGCTGCCAACGCCTTGAGGTAGGTGCCTATCTTATTGCAGACGTCACCCTGTGCCGTGGTGCGGTCGGTGCCAGTGATAACCATGTCAACCAACCCATGCTGCATCAGGTGCCCTCCGGCATTGTCCACAATGTAGCGATGGGGGATGCCGTGCTCGCCCAGTTCCCATGAGGTCAGCGCACCTTGATTGCGGGGCCGGGTTTCATCCACCCAAACATGCAGGGGGATGCCCTCGTTATGCGCATGATACATCGGGCTCGTGGCCGTGCCCCAATCCACCGTCGCCAGCCACCCCGCGTTGCAATGGGTCAACAGCCGCACCGGTTCGCCCGCGGGTTTGCGTGCGGCAATCTCTTTGATCAACTCCAGCCCGTGGCGACCAATCGCGGCGTTGATTTCGACGTCTTCGTCAGCGATTTCCTGCGCCAAGACCCATGCGCGTTCGGCACGATCGGACGCAGCCAGCGGCATCAGGGCCTCTCGGCATCGGTCCAAAGCCCAACGCAGGTTGATTGCGGTGGGCCGCGTTGCGTGCAAAACATCATATGCCGCATCAAACGACGCTTCGGAGCTATCACGGGACATCTGTTCAGCTATGCCAAAAGCGGCTGTCGCGCCAATCAAAGGTGCGCCCCTGACCCACATATCCCGAATTGCAGCTGCAAACTCATCCAACGTTTTCAAGGTTACGACCCGGAAATCATGCGGCAACCAGCGTTGATCGATAATCCGAACCTCGCCCTGTGACTTGTCCCACCAAATCGATCTGTAGTGAGTGCCCTGTACTTGCATAATGCAGTCTCCGTGTTCGAATGGTCTGATCAGAATTCAAACACAGGGTGCGTTCTTGCGAGGGCCTTGTAAACGGTCGTTTCTGATTTCGTATCAGTATTTTGGATCGGCTTCTGTTATAGTCAGCCACGCGTAACTGCGCGTATTTCCCGTTCCAATGCATCCAGAAACCGCGACCGATCTGCTTTGCCGAAGGGTCGTCCACCACCACCCGCTCCAAGTGGGTTGGCGGCGCGCAGGTCCGCCATCAAGTCGCGCATCGCGAGTTGTTGACCAATATTGGCTGCGGTGAAGGTCTCGCCGTTGGGGCGCAAGACGCGTGCGCCTGCTTCAACGCATTTGGCAGCCAGAGGGATGTCGGACGTAACAACCACATCCCCTTTACCACACCGCTCGGCGATCCACTTGTCGGCCTCATCAGCGCCTTCTGAGACGATGACAACCTGCACAAGCGGATTGGCCGATGGGCGAAGCCCCCCATTGGACACCAGCGCCACGGGCACTTTGTGCCGTGTTGCCACCCGTTCAGCTTCGGCCTTCACAGGGCAGGCGTCGCCGTCAACAAAAAGCGTGGTCACGCCTTCTTAGCCTCTTTCTTGGCGGGTTCAGCTGGTTTTTTACGCACTTTGAATTCTTCAGGAATAGGCATCCGATTGAACGCATCCAGACCTGCAATCTTGTATGCTTCGGCCAGGGTTGGATAGTTGAACGTGTTCTGAACGAAATAATCCACGGTACCCTTAAGGTTCAACACGGCCTGAGCAATGTGAATCAGTTCGGTCGCGCCTTCGCCAACAATCTGCACACCCAAGACCCGGCGGGTTTTGAGCGAGAACAGCATTTTCAGCATCCCGTGCTCCAACCCCATGATATGCCCGCGCGATGTTTCGCGGAACCGGGCGACGCCGACCTCATAGGGTATACCGCGTTCCTGCAGTTCTTCTTCGGACATGCCGCAGGTTGAAATCTCGGGAACCGAGTAGATGCCGTAGGGATACCACGGGCTTTCCGGCAGTGTGGGTGTTTCAAGTGCGTGACAGGCGGCCACGCGCCCTTGTTGCAGAGACGTCGAGGCCAGAGATGGGTGCCCGATCACGTCGCCGGTCGCATAGATATGCGGCACTGCTGTCTGGTATGTCTTACGATCCACCTTGATCCGGTTGCGGTGATCTGTTTCCAGCCCAACGGCATCGAGATTGAGTTTTGATGTCGCGCCCATGCGTCCGGCAGCAAACAAAAGCATTTCTGCCCGAACATGGCGGCCGTTATCCAAAGTCACTTCCACATGTTCACCGGCATCTTCGATCTTTTCAACAGCCGAACCCAATCGCAGGTCAACGCCATTTTCTCGGATCTGATGCGTGAATTCATGGATCAAACGGCTGTCGATGAAATCCAGAAACGTGTCGCGCGGTTCGATCAATGTCACCCTTACGTCCAGGGCCGAAAACATCGTGGCGTATTCGACCCCAATGACGCCCGCACCAATGACGACCAAGGATCGTGGAATTTCCGCCATTTCCAGAAATTCGTCACCATCGACCACGGTCTTGCCGTTGAAAGGCACATATTCCGGGCGATAGGTTTTGGTGCCAGTTGCGATCAGGAACTTGGCAGCCGTCACCCGCGTAGTCTCGCCAGCGTCGGTCGCAACTTCGACCTCATGAGGTCCAACGAACTTGGCCAGGCCATCCAGCGTATCGACATGGTTGCGGTTGAACTGGTGTTCCAACACATCGACCTCATGATCGAGCGTCATATGCAGGCGGGCCTTAAGATCTTCGGCGCGAATCTGGTCTTTGACCCGATAGGAACGGCCGTAAAAGCTGCGTTCACGCCAGCCCGAGAGGTTCAGAACCGTTTCACGCAGGGTCTTGGACGGGATGGTGCCGGTATGAACCGAAACACCGCCGAAGCGATCCTTGCGGTCGATCACAAGAACGCGACGCTTCAGTTTACCGGCTTGAATGGCTGCTGACCGCCCCGAAGGGCCGGACCCGATGATAATCAGGTCATAGTCATATTCGCTCATGCCTCAGTCTCCGTACAGCGCTTCCGCATGGAATGTGATGTGGTCTTCCATAAATGTGGAAACGAAGAAGTACGAATGGTCATAACCGGGCTGGAAGCGATAGGTTGCCTGCTGACGGCGCTCGGCGATGGCTTGGGCCAGCGCTTCGGGGCGCAGCAGATCCATGAACTGGTCATTGGCACCGGTATCGATCAGGATCGGGCCGTCGAACCCTTTTTCCTTCATCAGTAAAGATGCATCATGCTTGGCCCACTGGGTTTCATCACTGCCCAGATAGGCGCTTAACTGTTTGCGGCCCCAATCTGCACCCGTAGGGTTCGAAATCGGTGCAAAGGCGGAAACCGAGCGGAACCGTCCGGGCAGATTCATCGCCAAAGTCAGGGCTCCGTGACCGCCCATGGAATGCCCGGTGATGGCCTGGCGTTCGCTGTCGATTGCAAAGTTCTCAACCAGCAAGGCGGGCAGTTCTTCGGCGATGTAATCCCACATCTGGAAATGTGGGGCCCAGGGATCTTGCGTCGCGTTTACATAAAACCCTGCGCCCTGTCCCAGATCATAGTCTTCATGATCAGCGACCCCCTCGCCACGCGGCGAGGTATCGGGGAATACAACGGCGATCCCTTGTTCTGCCGCCCAAGCCTGCGCACCGGCTTTGGTCATCGCGTTTTCATGCGTGCAGGTCAGCCCGGAAAGGTACCACAAGATCGGAACCGGTCCGTCCTTTGCCTCGGCGGGAAGAAAAAGGCCAAAGGTCATGTCGCATTGGCAAGCCGAAGAGGCATGGCGGTATACGCGCTGCACTCCGCCAAAACAGGCGTTTTCCGAGAGGGTTTCCATCAGGCATAGTCCTTACATTCGAGTCGCGACATGGCTAACGATCCAAAGACGCCGCGTAAAGTCCGACCACCTTCGGCAAGAGTATTTTTCGAAATGCTGAAGGTCAAAGACCGCTCAGCCAGGTGATGACCAGCGGCACGGTCAGGATGCTGGCAACCGTCGAAAGAAGAATGGCGGCCGAAGCCCTGTGTGGGGCTACCCCGTAATGTGCCGCCAACATGTAAACATTACCTGCTACCGGCAAAGCGGCGGCCGCGATTGCAACCGTGGCCGAAAAGGTATCAATCGGCACCAGCCAGATCAGTGCAACCGCAACACAGGCTGGGTGAATCACCAGTTTACAAAAGCTCAACCAAACGGCGATTTCGACACGTTCAGCAGATTTGTCGGCTAGTGACGCTCCGATGGCAAACAACGCACCCGGGGTAGCAGCACCGCCAAGAATGGTTAGAAAATCATACAAAGGTACAGGGACCGGGATTTCCATCGATGACCAGAGCAATCCCGCCGAGATGGACACAATCATCGGGTTTTTGAGTAACCCAAGCCCAATCAGTTTTAAGGTTGCGGGGGTCAACTTGCCATCGCGGCCTCCGTTAATCAGGATCACGATGAGGGACGAAAAAACAACCAGGTCCACTGTCAGGACCACCATTACCGGTCCGATCGCAGCCTCGCTGAACAAAAGCGCCAGCATGGGCAGCCCCAAAAAGCCAACATTGCCGATAGCTGCGCATTGTGCCTCGACGGCTGCCGTTGGAACATCCAGCCCGCGCATCCATGCGACACAGGTCGCCAGAGCATACACTGCTATTGTGCCGATCAAATACCCAACGACGAGGCGCGCATTGAAGATTTCGGCAAAAGGCAAAGTGGCCGCAAAGCGAAACAGCATAGCTGACAGAGCAAAGAAGAAGACGAATTTGGTCAGATAGGCGGTGGCCTCGGCAGTGAAAAACCGCGTGCGCCCCGCCCAGTATCCCAGGCCGATTATCGCAAAAAAGGGTAGGGTGCGCAGAAAGACATCGACCATGGATCGACTCCTAGCATGGTTTGTCTTCGCTGCAAGTCGGTGGCCTCGCAGAGCGAGCGGAAGGTTCGACTAAGACGGAGTCCGAAAATCGTTGTATCTGAACCGAGCGGTTTATAAACTGGTACAACGTTCAATCCCGGAGATGACATGACCCAGACCGCCACCATCCTGCGCACAGGCCGTAAGTTTGATCAGGTTTTGCGCGGGGCCCGAGAGGTTTTCATGGCGGACGGGTTTGAAGGCGCAAGTGTAGACGACATTGCCCGCGCTGCCGGTGTGTCGAAAGCAACTCTGTACAGCTATTTTCCGGACAAGCGCCTTTTGTTCATGGAAGTGGCGCAAAACGAATGTCGACTGATGTCTGAGCGCATTCTTTCAATGATTGATGAGACCAAACCTGCGCGTGAAGTCCTGCAGATCGCCGCCACGCAGCTTACGGCCTTTCTTGTATCCGAATTCGCACAGCAAGTGTTTCGGATTTGTGTTGCCGAGCGGGATCGGTTCCCCGAACTGGGCCGTGCCTTTTACGAGGCCGGACCGCAGAACGGTCAAAGACAAATGGCAGCGTACCTCGAAAAAGCGGTGTCCAAGGGAGAGCTGTGTATCGAGGATGTGCAGATTGCAGCGGAACAATTCTCGGAATTGTGCAAGGTGCGCATCTGGTCGCGCGCTGCATTTGGTATTCAAAACTGCTTTCGCCAAGACGAAATCGATGAAATTGCGACGCAGGCTGTGGACATGTTTATGGCTAACTACGGGTGCGGACCGTCGAAAAAGTGATGGCCAACGCCCTGAACAGGACGTCGACCATCGTTCACTCACCAAAACACTCGATACAGATAAGCTTAATTCCAAAAGCCTTTTGAAATCCTTTACTCGATAAATGTTCGCGCCAAGCGATCACTTATGGGCTGCGCCAAAAAGGCAATTACTGCGCGCTCACCAGTGGTTACAAAAAGGTCTGCAGGCATTCCGGGCACCAGGTCCAGTGCCGCAACCTCGTCAGATTGCTGATCGTCCAGTTTGACCCGCGCTTTGTAGTAGGCTTCGCCGGTCCGTTCATCTTCCAACGCGTCGGCCGAGATATCAAAAATGGCGCCCTGCGCTTCGGGAACGTCGGCCTGGGCGAAGGCAGACATACGAATACGCGTGGCTTGTCCGACCTTCAGCTTGTCGATATCGCCTGGTTTCACACGTGCTTCGACAATCAACTCTTGATCGGCGGGCACGATTTCCATGATGTGTTCACCGGGCCTTATCACCCCGCCCGTGGTTGACGCAGCAAGGTTTACAACCCGACCGCTGGTTGGTGCTAGGATCTCGATCCGCTTGCGGCGCTCCACAACACCGGCAAATTGCGGACGCAAGAGGTCAAGCTGTGCATCGACAACGGCCAACTCACCTGCAAGGACTTCATCCCTCAGCTTTTGCCGACTGATCATTGTCAATTTCAACTCGCTGACCTGGTTTTCCGCCTGGGCAATCTGTGTCCGAAGCGAAGCATCGGCGCCCGAAAGCCGTTCAACCTCGATCTGCCGCGCACTAACCCGTGTGACCGCAACCAAGCCCTTGTCCAAAAGGGTCCGCAAGCCTTCCAGCTCTGTCTGCGTGATGGCCATCTGGTTCTGCGTGCTGATCCGTTGCTCGTTGAGGCCATCGATTTGATCGCGAAGCGCCGAAATACGTTGCGCGTTGATTTCCGCCTCGGTCGCGCGAGCGCGGTATTCGGCATCAAACAGTTGCTTTTGCGTCAGAAAAGCAGAGGCCCAGTGCACGCGGCTCATACCTTGTTCAAAGCGCTGAAACGCTTGGGATTCGTCAAACCGTGTCTGCCCTTTCATCTGCGCGATCAGCCTGGCGCGGCGTACAGAAAGTTCGCCGATTTGGCTGCCCAGGACGTTCAGATCAACGTCGATTTCGGTGCTGTCCAAGCGGATCAGCGGTTGTCCCTGTTCAACAAACGCGCCATCGGTGACCAGAATGGACCGTATGATCCCACCATCCAGATGCTCGACGGTTTTGCGGTCTCCTTCAACGACGAAGGATGCAGGGGCCACAACAGCACCGTCAAGTTTGGATGCGAACGCCCAGTAGATGCTTCCGCCGACAAAGGCCACCAGCGTGAAGAGACCAACCAGAACATATAGTCGAATACCGGTTGTAGCTTCAGACATGTCAACAACTTGCGCATCATGAAGATCGGGCGCGGTGTTGTTCGAAGTATAGGGAACGATCCGGGTCATTGGGCGGCTCCTTTAATGCGGGTGTTTTCTGAAAGGCGAAGGGCGGGCTTGCCAGATGCAGCGCGTTGCGCGGACGATTTAAGTACGTTTTGAGTTTTGACCTTCAATACGTCGCCCTTGTCGCCGAATTGGGTTTGGGATCCGTTGCGAAGTACCATGACCTTGTTGGCGGCCTGCAAGGTGGCCGGGCGGTGGGTCATCACGATACTGATTGAGCCCCTGGCCTGAGCTGCAAGAATGGCGTCGCGCAACGCTTTTTCGCCATCGGCATCCAGATCCGAGTTCGGCTCATCCAGCACCAACACAAACGGTTCACCATAAAGCGCCCGGGCCAGAGCAAGACGCTGTCGCTGTCCGCCAGACAAGAAAAACCCTTTGCCAATGCGCGTTTCATACCCATCAGGCAAGCCGCTGATCAGCTCATGCAATCCGGCCTCGCGAGCAGCGCGCAGCACCTCAGCGTCGTCGATGAACATTGCAAAGCGACCGATGTTTTCGCGGATGGTGCCGTCAAACAGTTCTACGTCCTGCGGCAGATATCCGATCTGCTTGCCCAGATCTTCTTGGTTCCATTTCGACATTGGGCTGCTGTCAAGCAAAACCTCACCGCGCTGCGGGTGCCAAATCCCGGCCAACATCTTACCCAGCGTTGTTTTGCCGGATCCACTGGGGCCGATAATCGCCAACACATCACCCGCTGACAGGTTGAAATCAATGCCGCGAAGTGTGGCATTAACTGCACGTGGCGGGGCCGCCTGTGCGATTTTCACATCCAAAGATTTGAACGCACGGGGCAGGTGCAGATTGGCGGGTTTTTCTGCGAATTCTTCGGTCAGTTTGGTAATCTTTGTATATGAGCCGCGTGCCGCCAGAAAAGTGCGCCATTGCCCAATCAACTGATCGATTGGGGCCAGTGCACGGGCCAGTACGATCGTGGCCGCAATCATGACACCAGCCGTGGTTTCACCCGTGATGGCCAGTGCCGCGCCAAGGCCAAGCGCCGCAGATTGCAGCCCCATGCGCAGTGTCTTGGACATGACCGAAAAACTAGCAATCCGGTCAGCAACACGGGCCTTCTGGCGATGCGCATCAACCTGAAGGGCCGTCCAGCGCCGAACCAGATCGGACTTCATGCCCAGAGCATGGACCAGTTCGGCATTGTTGTCCCCGGTTCGAAACAACGCGTCCGAGCGCCCACGGGCCTCTGCGGCCTGCTGCATCGGTTGATGTGCACGGGCATTGTTAATCAGGGCCATCGCGGTCAGCGTCAGGGCTCCGGCCAATCCGAGCAGCCCGAGAAGGGGATGCAGAACATACAAAACCAACAGGTAAATCGGTATCCAAGGGGCATCGAAAAAGGCGGTCAGGGTTGTACCCGAGATGAACTCGCGAAACCCGTTCACGTCTTCAACGAGATTGTCGCCCGCAGCGGCTTCACCCTGTACCCGGCGTTTCATGGCGGCCCCAAGAACGGGGGCGCCAACATTCATTTCGAACCGGGCCGCAAGCCTGCCCAGAATACGCATCCGGATCAGATCAAGGCAGGCGATCACCGCGAAGACGCCCGCCAACAGCAACGACAGGGCGATCAACGTGTCAGCATTCTGGCTGGTCAGCACGCGGTCATAGACTTGGAGCATATAGATTGGTCCGGCCAGCATCAGCAGGTTCAGAAACAGGCTAAAGAAGGCGACCGCAACAAATCCTTTGCGCAGCGACCCCCAAGCGGCTTTGACGGGATTGGTTTTCTGCAACATCGTGTTGATCCTTTCCGGTTTGGAAAAACGGGGCGACCTCAAGCCGCCCCGCCTATTGCTTGCTTAAGCGACGAAATCGTCTTCGCTCAGGTCAGCTGAGTTGATGCCGGCCAGACGGACCGAACCTTCGTTTCCGAAGCTGATCACCGCATCGTCACCGTCTTGGGCCACGTTGACTTGGTTGCCAAAATCGGATCCGAAATCACCGAATTGCAGCTGATCCCGACCAATTTCAAAATCCTCGATGGTGTCATTTCCGAAGTTCGTGCCAAACTGGAACGTATCCGCGCCTTCACCACCGATCAGGACGTCGTCACCGCCTTCACCATTCAGCAGGTCATCACCGTCCGCACCGTTCAGCACATTGGTCTGATCGCTGCCGATGATCACGTCGCCATCATCGGACCCAATAACGTTTTCAATGGAGCGCAGGATGTCGGTTTCAATCTGGTTTTCGATGACGTCCTGCCCAATGACACCGGTGCCACCTTCAGCATTCACGTCCAGCGTGGCCCCTGCATCCACCAGCGTATCCTGCACGACCGGTCCGTTCTGACCAGCAGGTGCATTGTGCAGATGGATGGCCGACACGACGCCAGGGATCGGAGTGTTCAGGTCAGCTTCGTTCAGCCCCACAACGCTCAGTTCACTTGAATACGTGACTTCGCCGGTGGCCAGGTTCTGAGTGATCACAACAGTTGCGTCACCTGTGGCTTCGCTGTCCGAAGTTGGCCCAGGTTCCTGCGCTGCATCCAAACCACCACTGAGGGTCACTGTGCGAATACCGTGTTCCGTCAAGTCGCTGTCGACCAGCAATTGGCCACGGATTTCACCACCGGGGAAGTCCGCGGTATGGATGTTATAGTACAGGTTGCCCTGAGCCGCCTGTTCGACAAAAGCCGCACCATCGGTGATGTTTGATCCGAACTGATCCGGCGCAGCAACGACTGCATTCTCAATAGACACGTTGAACCCGGTGTCACGTGTGGCCGTGCCATTGCCGTTGGCGTCCAGACGAACTTCGACCGCAACATCCAGCTCCGACAAGTCCGCAGTGTCGTTGCCGTCGCCACCGTCGATGAAGTCATTGCCCAGACCACCGGTCAGAACGTTGTCTGCATCGCCGGCGATCAGAACATCATCGCCAGCGCCACCGTCGATGTTGCCATTGGTGGTGCCCAGATCGACAAAGATATCGTCGCCAGCGCTCAGCAGAACATTGCCGTTGATCACACCTGCGTCGTCGTTGACGATTGTAACAGTGCCTGCATCTGAAGCGTCGATGGCATTGACCGTGCCAAGGATCTCGCCCTCGTTTAGGATTGCACCCAGCAGGTTCAGACCGCCATCGACGCGGATACCAGCGGCAGCATCCGAGTCTTCGGACCCGGCAATCAGACCTTCGTTGACCACAACACCCGCAAAAGAGGCGTCATCCTGGCTGGTGAACAGGCGCAGACCGTCCCCGACCTGGTTGCCTTCAACCGCGTCGCCACGACCTTGCAGCGTACCTTCGTTCACAACAACCGCCGAGACAACGTTGCCCGACACGTCACCGGTTTGCAGAGATACGGCAGAACCATTGTTGCCTTCGCCCGCATCCACCAAGCCGGTGTTTGTGAACGCATAGTTATCGGCTGTGCCATCCGCATAAACAGTGCCATTGCGCTGGTTTCCGGTGCCAAGGATTTCGCCTTCGTTGAGCACCTCAAGCCCAACGCCATCGATGTTCAGCGCGCGACTGTCTGACGTGACAAGGCCACGGTTAACGAACGATCCGCCGGAATGGTCACCGGTTCCAAAGTAGACGCCGTTCTGACCGCCTGCGAACACACCAGTTTCTTCATTGATCAACTGGCCCTGGAAATTAACATTGTTCACAGCTCGGAATGCGCCAACAGTGCCATTTGCGCCTTCAGATGTGACGCTACCACTGTTGATGATGTTCCCTGTGAACGAGGCAGGCGCAAAGCCACCCTCCTGACGCACACCTTCCAGACGAATGCCGTCGCCCGCCGTACCCAGCGCCGCACCCGCGTTACCACGACCGGCGATGACGCCTGCGTTCTCGATTTCAATGTCACCATTGCCTTCTTCGGCCAGCGATAGCGAGATGCCCGCGCCGTTGTTGTGCTCCCCCGCGTCAATCGTGCCTGTTGCCAGATTGTTGATCGAATAATCACGCGCTGTGTCGTCGGCGTAGATCGTTCCGTTGCGCTGGTCACCGGTACCAAGAACATCACCGCCGTTGATCAGGTCGACGCCAGATCCGTCGATGTTAACCGCGCGACTGCCGGATTGGATGGTGCCAAAGTTCAGCACGTCCAGATCATGTTCACCATTGCCAATGTAAAGGCCGTTGCGAGGGCCTTCGATCACACCGGTTGAGGTGTTCAAGATCTCACCTTCGGCATTTGCGCCATCTGCGATGCGGATTCCGGCAGCTGTGCCCTGATTGCTTTCGGTCGAGATCAGGCCGCTGTTTATGATCTCAGTTTCCAGGATGGTGCCTTCAGCGCCGTCGTCGATCCGGACACCGTCGCCCGCCAGCGGGGTGTTGGCAGCCGCCTGACCGCGGCCCTGAATGGTCGCACCAAAGGCGTTGAACACGTCGGTTTCCACGCGGTCACCGGTTTCATCACCGATCTGCAGGGAAACACCTGCGCCCTGGTTGCCTTCGCCTGCATCAATCGTACCGCCGGTGAAGTTCGAGATCGAGACGTCCTCGGCCGTCGAGTTGGTGTAGATGGTACCATTGCGCTGGTCGCCAGTGCCGACGATGTCGCCAAAGTTGCGCACATCGATGCCCTGACCTTGAATGTCGACAGCACGGCTGTCGGAAGATATGACGCCGCCACGGAAGTTGTCCAGGCTGCCCGAGCTTTCGGCACCAGCAAACTGCACGCCGTTAAACTCACCCGCGATTTCGCCGAAATTGCGAACCGCAGCGCTTCCGGTGACTTGGACACCAGTGGCCAATGCGTCGGGACCATTGTTCGCTTCGATCCGGCCTGAGCGGAAGTTAAAGACATCCACGTCCTGCCCTTGAGCCTGAACGGCGGCAACAGCGTTGTTAGTGACGGTCTCACCAAAGTTCAGCAGGCGTGAAAAATCATTGGCCAGAACAAAGGCAGGTGTGTCGTCGACGACTGTGGATTGAAAGAAGTTGTTGATGAGGGTTTGGCCATCGCGGGATGTCTCTTGTGCCAGGGTCGACGTGGTCAAGAGACGGGCGCGCAGGCTATCTGCAAATTGGGACAACATGGATCACTCCGTCATTAAGTTGCGTTCGTGCTGGCGACCCATCTGCCGGGCCACCGACGCAACAAAGGACTAGGCCGCCCCGCGCGACATCTGAAATTCATGGTTCAAATCGGGTGTATAACCGTCGCGAATACTCACGGGTTTCGTGAGGTAGGCGCAGGCAGTTTCACAGCAAACAAAGGGATTGCGCCAAATCCAGCGCCAGCTGGAAGGCTATTCAATTTCGAATTCTGACAGATTTGTCATCGGATGTGAGCGCCAATCAGAACCGATAGGCCCCTGCAGCCTTCTGGAATCTGTCGCCAAATCGTATCTTGATAGCTGATTAAATCGCGAAATTTGCTTCAGGACGGGATACCCTTTGAACCTCAGAGATTTGGAATATGTCCTTGCCATCGCCAAACACGGCCAGTTCAGTCAGGCGGCGGCCGCGTGCAACGTGTCTCAGCCGGCAATGTCGAACCAGATCAAAAAGCTGGAACAGGAGCTGGGCGCTGACTTGTTCCTACGTCTGAACAACGAGGTGCGCCCAACGCTGTGCGGCGAACGCATTGTCGAGATTGCGCAGCGTATTCTGAAAGACGCCCAGAAAATCCGCGATACAGCGATCGAATTTCGCGACCCCGAGGCGGTTCCGCTGACAATAGGCATGACGCCGACGCTGGCACCATATCTGACGGGTTACTTTTCAGAGCTTTTCAGCACGCTGTTTCCAAGGATGCGCGTTACGCTGATCGAAGATCTGCCCCAGAACATGCTTCATATGGTCGAAGATCACACATTGGATATGGCGCTGGTCGCCAAGGTCAACAACAGCGCCAATTTAGACTTCACTTCAATCTGGTCCGAGCCATTGTTCTTGGCTTTGCGCCAAGGGCATCCGCTGTCAACGCTTACCTCCATTGCCCCCGATGAGGTACCGCCGCATGATTTTATCCGGCTGCCGCACAGTTTTGGCTACGATCTTGAAGATCATTTGCCAAAACAGGACGGGACAACCCGGATCAGCAAGCGTTTTGATCTGACAGCGTTGCGGTTTGAAACGATCTGTCGTCACATTTGCCATTCAGACGACTGCACAATTGTTTCGGCATTGGCGGCAGAACAGTTCAAGCGGGACAACTGGCCGTTGCACTTTATACCCTTTGAAGCACCGGGGCACCTGCGCGATCTTGGCGCCGCCACGCGCCCCAATTGCCCAAGAAAACAAATGCTCGCACGCATCGGAGCCTATATTCGGGAAAATCCACCTGTGGGTGTGATCCCGACTTATCAGTCGGATGGCCTAACTGAAGGTAAAACCAAGCCCTCCGTCACGGTGCCTGAGAAAGCCTGACGTTTTTAAAATGTACCGGGCTGCCCACTCAGCCTATTGACGTAAGCCAAAGTGCGGTTCTATCGGTTGGCGTGTCGAAAGCCACACATGTTTTAGTTGTGGCTCTTGGGGCAAGGGATCGGAGCATGACCAAATCTGAAATCCGCCACGACGGAATGCGCATCGGGGGGCAGGTCGTATTCACGGAAAACACTGTTCCGGTTCACTACCCTTATACGAATGCCGTGATTGGCACGGTTCCGGCTGGAACTGCCCAGCACGTGCGGCACGCTTTTGAAATCGCAGCGAACTACACCCCTAGTTTGACGAGGTACGAGCGCAGTCAAATCCTGCGGCGTGCCGGCGAGTTGATCGGAGAAAGGCGCGATTATCTGGCCAAGTGGCTGACGCTTGAGTTGGGGATTTGCCTTCAGCACTCGAACTATGAAACCAAACGCGCACAAGACGTGTTTCAGTTCGCCGCCGCCGAAGCTCTCAAAGATGATGGAGAGGTGTTTTCTTGCGATCTGACTCATAGTGGGAAGGCTCGTAAAATCTTTACGAAGCGTGAGCCCGTCAAGGCGATCAGCGCGATTACTCCGTTCAATCATCCGCTGAACATGGTCAGTCACAAAATCGCACCGTCAATTGCGACCAATAATTGTATGGTTTGCAAGCCGACCGAGCTGACGCCTCTGACAGCACTGACACTGGCCGACATTCTATACGAGGCGGGCCTGCCGCCCGAGATGTTCCAGGTCGTCACTGGTTGGCCACAGGATATTGGCGACGAAATGATCACCAATGAAAATATCGACATCATCACCTTTACCGGTGGCGTCCCTGTGGGCAAGCTGATCGCCTCAAAGGCAGGCTACAGGCGACAGGCGCTTGAGTTGGGCGGGAATGACCCGCTGATTGTGCTGAATGATCTGGGCGACGCTGATCTAGAGCGCGCAGCAACGATCGCAGTTGCGGGGGCCACGGGGAATTCAGGTCAGCGATGCACCGCCATTAAACGCATTCTGGTGCAACACAGTGTGGCGGATCGTTTTGTTCCTTTGGTCCTGGAAAAGGCCAAGGCCATCCGGTTTGGTGACCCTCAGAACCCCGAAACCGAGTTGGGTTGTGTCATTCATGCTGACGCGGCAGAGCTGTTTGAGAACCGTGTGATGAAAGCGGCAGAGCAAGGGGCAGAAATCCTTTACCATCCGGGTCGGCAGGGCGCGTTACTGCCGCCGATTGTCATCGACAGAGTCCCTCATGACAGTGAATTGGTCATGGAAGAGACCTTTGGCCCGGTCATTCCGATTGTCCGCGTGCCCGATGATGACGCTGCGGTTTTGCGGATATCAAACAGCACCGCTTTTGGCTTGTCGTCAGGTGTCTGCACCAATGATCTGAACCGGGCCATCGCATACATCAATGGTCTGGATGTGGGCACCTGCAACATTTGGGAGCAACCCGGCTATCGGATCGAAATGTCACCCTTCGGAGGGATCAAGGACAGCGGCAATGGAGTAAAAGAAGGCGTTATCGAAGCGATGAAGTTCTTCACCAACGTCAAAACCTATTCGCTGCCCTGGCCTCAGTAGGTTGTGCGCATCTGGTACCCCTGATGAAACGTCATACGTACGAAAGTCACAGGATCGTTGCGAAACCATGTTGTGCGCTCCAACTGAAACAAGGGTGTACCAGGAGGGACGGCAAGAAATTCCTGCAAGGGTGCCGTGGCGGGAACGGCGGAAAAGGCGATCTCGGCGTTCGAAAATGGCACTTCTGACAACAGCCACTCATTTGGTCCGGTGGTCAGAAAGTCTTCGTTCACGACCTGAGGTACAGCGCTGATGTTGATCCAGCGCTCTTCGAACTGAAATGGTCGATTGTCGGCGTGGTGCATACATTGCAGATGCACGACCTGTGCGCCTTCTGGAATGTTCAATTTTGCCTGAAGCCACGCGGGACAATCAACCATGGTTCGACTGACCAGGGCATAGCGGTACTTGGCGTTCATTTCTTCGATGGTTTGCCGTACCACAGTGATCGGCAGCTTGGCTTGTTTTACGGGCGTGGTTACGACGCGCGTGCCGCCCTTGCGCTTGCGGGTTACGATGCCCTGTTCCGCCAATTCGCGCAGCGCCCGGTTAACGGTTGCCCGCGCAACGCCAAATTCCGCCGCCAATTCCAACTCAGTCGGCAACAGGCTACCCTGTGGCCAGACGCGTGTTTGAATACGGTTGATGACCTCATCGCGAATGTCCTGAAAGCCGATGTTTTTTTGCTCAGTCACGCTGCGCATTTTCCATTAAGTATATTCATAATTCAACTATGAGATCATTTTCGTCTTCAGGTAAAGGTTCACGACAGAGGCTACAGCTTGGCAAGAAGATCCGTCATCGCCTGACGGTAGTTCGACACGATCTGATCCCGTGCGAAATGGCGACCCTCGCTCACCCGGTGGCGACCCGCCGACCAAACGTCAGTGACGACCTGATCTTTTGCCGCAAACACCAACCCATCAAGCAACTGCTCTGATGTCAAAGCGCAAAGCGCTGGGTTTTGGCTGTCGATGGCCACCAGATCGGCCAGCTTGCCAACGGCGACTTCGCCCGAGTCGCGGCCCAAAGCTTTCGCGCCACCCATGGCCGCGCCACAATAGAGTGTCTGCCCGACCGACCCTTCGCCGGCAACCATGACATTGCGCGACAGATCGCGCAGACGCTGGGAATACTCCAACGTGCGCAACTCTTCTGTCAGGGAAATCAACACATTTGAGTCTGATCCCACGCCAAACGTGCCACCCGCGCTCAGAAAAACAGCTCCATTGAACGGTCCGTCCCCCAGATTGGCTTCAGTCACAGGACACAGCCCCGCAACAGCCCCGGTTGCCGCCATATCAAGGGTTTCCTGGTCGATCATATGGGTGGCATGGATCAGGCACCAACTGTCATCGACCTGCACATTGTCCAGAAGCCACTCGACCGGGCGCGCGCCCAATCCGGCCTGGACTTCGGACACTTCCTTGGGCTGTTCGGCGATGTGAATGTGGCACGGACCGTCACGTCGCGCGGCCAAAACGCGAACCAGATCAGCCGGAGAGGTGGCGCGCAAAGAATGAGGCGCGATGCCGACGCGGCAGTCGTCGGGCAGACCGGCAAGTGCGTCCCGCGTCTGATCCACCAGTTTGCAAAAGCGATCCACATCATTGCCGAACCGGGTTTGACCCGGCTCCAACGGCTTTTCGCCAACCCCGGCGTAAGAATACAGCACAGGCAGATGCGTTAGGCCAATGCCGGTCTCGAATGCGGCCTCCATGATCCGGTCGGATAACTCGGTCAGTCGATCATAAGGTTTGCCGTCTGGTTGATGATGCAGATAGTGGAATTCACCGACTGAGGCATATCCAGCTTCCTGCATCTCCATATAAACCAAGGCGGCGATTGCCTGAACCTGATCCGGTGTCAGATGTTTAGTGAATCGATACATCAGATCGCGCCACGTCCAGAAACTGTCTCGACCCGCAAGGCGGTATTCGGTCATCCCAGCCATGGCGCGCTGAAATGCATGGCTGTGCAAATTGGCAAGTGCAGGCAACAAAGTGTCCACGCACACATCCCCTGGTCGGCCTGCTGTCGCCGGTTGAAGCGATACGATTCTACCGTCTTCAACCTCGACCCGCGTATTGCTTGCCCACCCCCCGCTCAACAGAGCACGTTTTGCAAAGATCGCCACGATTTTCACCTCATTTTATGGATAGACATATTGCATATAGAAATGTACGAGAAAAGAGAGAACTGCAAGGAGGCGCAGAGTCGGATGCACTCGCAAGATCGGGTTTTTTCAGATCTGAACGCGGCAACGATGGTTGCAGGACCTGCAGCTTATGGGCTGATCCACGACGCGGCGATTGCGGTCAAGGATGGCGGGATCGCATGGGTCGGGCCTGAAGCCAGCTTGCCGGAGCAGTTCAAAGGGTTTTCGCAAACTACTTTGGACGGCCGTCTTGTCACGCCTGCGCTGATCGATTGTCACACCCATGTGGTGCATGGCGGCCATCGTGCTGTCGAATTCGAGATGCGGCTGAACGGTGCCAGCTATGAGGAAGTCGCGCGCGCGGGCGGGGGCATCATCTCGACTGTGAAGGCCACGCGCGAGGCTACTGTCGAAGAACTGATCACGCAGGCGCTGCCGCGTTTGGATGCGATGCTGGCCGAAGGTGTTTCAGTGATTGAGGTCAAGTCCGGTTATGGCCTGGATCGTGACACCGAATTGAACATGCTGCGAGCCGCCCGCGCGCTGCCGGACCATCGCCCCATTCGCGTTGTAACCAGTTTTCTGGGCGCACATGCGGTGCCTGCTGAGTATAAAGACCGACCTGACGCTTATATCGCCGAGGTCTGTATCCCAACCCTACGAAAAGCCCATGACGAGGGCTTGGTGGATTCAGTGGATGCTTTCTGCGAAGGAATTGCTTTCCTCCCGGACCAGCTGGCGCCGTTGTTTGATGCGGCGAAAGACCTTGGCCTGCCGATCAAATGCCATGCCGAGCAACTGTCCAATCTCGGGGGCACAAAACTGGCCGCCTCATACGGCGCTCTGTCCGCGGACCACATCGAATATTTGGACGAAGAAGGCGTTCGGGCGATGGCCAATGCGGGAACAGTCGGAGTGATCCTGCCCGGCGCCTTCTATACCCTGCGGGAAACCCAAGCCCCTCCAATTGATTTGCTACGCAAGCACAACGTGCCGATGGCGTTGGCCACTGACTGCAACCCGGGGTCGGCCCCGATGACATCGCTGCTTTTGACCATGAATATGGGCTGCACCCTGTTTCGCATGACACCGGAAGAGGCTCTGACCGGGGTCACCACCAATGCGGCCCGCGCCCTGGGTCTGTCCGATTGCGGCCAGATCGCCCCCGGACAGCGCGCCGATCTTGCGGTGTGGAACGTCACCCACCCGGCAGAACTAGCCTATCGTGTGGGCTTCAACCCTCTTCATACTCGCATACTTGGAGGCGCAATTTGACGACCCTGACACTCACCCCCGGTGCAGTCACTTTAGCGCAACTGGAACAGGTCTATCGCGAGGAATGCGCCGTGCGGCTAGACCCTGTATGCCGCGCCGGTATCGAGGCTGCTCATGCGCGTATCGCCGAGGCTGCTGCGGGTGAGACTGCAGTCTACGGCGTCAATACCGGCTTTGGCAAACTGGCCAGCGTCAAGATTGCCGCCGAGGATACAGCGACGCTGCAACGCAATCTAATTCTGTCCCATTGCTGTGGTGTTGGCCCGGCCATTCCGCGCACGGTTGCGCGGCTGATGATGGTGCTGAAACTGCTCAGCCTCGGGCGCGGCGCGTCTGGCGTGCGGCTGGAACTGATCGACCTGTTGGAGGCCATGCTGGACAAAGGTGTGACCCCGCTGATCCCTGCGCAAGGCTCGGTTGGTGCGTCAGGCGATTTGGCGCCGCTGTCGCATATGGCCGCAGTTATGATGGGCGCGGGTGAGGCCGAATTCGGCGGGACTGTTATGCCCGGTGGTGAGGCGTTGGCGGCGGCGGGTTTAACACCCGTTGAGTTGGGCCCCAAAGAAGGTCTGGCGCTGATCAACGGCACGCAGTTCTCAACTGCGTTTGCTTTGGCGGGATTGTTCGGCGCGTGGCAAGCGGCGCAGAGCGCGTTGGTCACTTCGGCACTGACCACCGATGCAATCATGGGATCGACCGCGCCGTTGCAGCCCGAGATCCATACGTTGCGCGGCCATCGCGGCCAGATCGAAGCCGGGTCCACGATGCGGGCTATCCTAGCCGGTTCTGTAATCCGCGAAAGCCATCGCGAAGGCGATACACGGGTACAGGACCCCTATTGCATCCGCTGCCAACCGCAGGTTGTCGGTGCCGCGATGGATGTGCTGAGGCAGGCAGCCAAGACGTTGGAGATTGAGGCAAATGCCGCCACCGACAACCCGCTGGTTTTGCCCGAGGCCGGGCTGATCGTCTCGGGTGGCAATTTCCACGCGGAACCTGTGGGCTTTGCTGCCGACATGATCGCTCTGGCGCTTGCCGAGATCGGAGCCATTGCACAGCGTCGAATTGCGCTGATTGTCGATCCAGCGCTCAGCTTTGATCTGCCGCCTTTCCTGACGCCAAATCCCGGCCTGAACTCGGGCTATATGATTGCCGAAGTGACAACCGCCGCGTTGATGAGCGAGAACAAACATCTTGCAAACCCCTGCGTGACGGATTCAACACCTACGTCAGCCAACCAAGAAGATCACGTTTCGATGGCGGCCCATGGCGCGAGGAGATTGGGACAGATGGTCACCAATCTGGAACGTATTCTGGGGGTCGAACTGCTTTGCGCTACGCAAGGGGTCGAGTTCCGCGCGCCATTGCCTACCAGTGAGACCCTTCAAGCTGTAATGGCCAAGCTAAGAGCTGTGGTCCCTGTATTGGGTGATGATCGATACATGGCGCGCGAGATCGAAGCAGCATGGACCTTGATCGCCAGTGGCGAGATCGCACATGGCACAGGCATCGCGATGCCGGAGCTTGGCGCATGACTGGTTCGGTTCAAGTCATACGTGGTGACAGCCCTGTTGTTCTGGGCCTGCCGCACACCGGCACCGATGTGCCCGCAACGATCGAGGCCAAGCTGAACGCGCGGGGCAGGGCGTTGGCGGATACGGACTGGCATATCCACACGCTTTACGAGGGCCTCCTGCCTGGCGCGACAACTGTGCGGGCAACCTTTCATCGTTATGTGATTGACGCCAATCGCGACCCGTCAGGCGTGTCGCTTTATCCCGGTCAAAACACAACGACGCTGGTCCCGCTTACGGATTTTGACGGGCAAGACATCTGGGATATTCTGCCAACAGAGAAGGATATAGTTGAAAGGCGCGAGGCGTTTCACGCCCCCTATCATGCCGCGCTGCGGGCCGAGCTGGAGCGGGTCAAGGCGATCCATGGAATTGCGGTTTTGTATGATTGCCATTCAATCCGCGGCCACATCCCCTTTCTTTTCGACGGCATTCTGCCTGACCTGAACATTGGAACAAACAATGGCGTGACGTGCGCGCCCGCTATCGAAGCCATCTCACATGAGTTCGCGTCATCCTCACCGTACAGCACCATTTTGAACGGCCGATTCAAGGGCGGATGGACGACCCGGCATTATGGCAACCCTGCCGAGGGCATCCACGCCATACAGATGGAACTGGCGCAGTCCACCTACCTGAGCGCTGAAACTGCGCCTTGGACCTACGACACTGAAAAGGCCAACCGCCTGCGCCGCTGGCTAAAAGACATACTGGACGCCATCCAGGACACTGCATTGGAGATTGCCGCATGACCGATCCTCGCAAGAACACCCGTGATGTTTACCCGCCCACCGGGCCAGAGCTAAACGCCAAAAGCTGGATGACCGAGGCACCAATGCGGATGTTGATGAACAACCTGCACCCGGATGTCGCGGAAAACCCGCACGAGTTGGTTGTTTATGGCGGTATAGGGCGCGCGGCGCGGACGTGGAACGACTTCGACACGATCGTCGCCAGCCTCAAGGATCTGGAAGAGGATGAAACGCTGGTCGTCCAGTCCGGAAAGCCGGTGGCCATTGTGCGGACCCATTCGGATGCGCCCCGTGTACTGATCGCGAATTCGAATCTGGTACCCCATTGGGCCAATTGGGATCACTTCAACGAGCTCGATAAAAAGGGTCTGATGATGTACGGCCAGATGACCGCTGGCTCGTGGATTTATATCGGTACGCAGGGCATCGTTCAGGGTACCTATGAGACCTTTGCCGAAGCCGGACGTCAGCACTATGGCGGCGACCTGACCGGCAAGTGGATCCTGACCGGCGGATTGGGTGGAATGGGCGGCGCGCAGCCTCTGGCGGCTGTCTTTGCTGGGGCCTGTTGTTTGGCTGTCGAGTGCAACCCCGACAGTATCGATTTTCGCCTGCGCACCAAATATCTGGATGAAAAGGCCGAAACGCTGGACGAGGCGCTAGAGATGATCGACCGCTGGACCAAGGCGGGCGAAGCAAAATCAGTGGGCCTTTTGGGCAATGCCGCTGAAATCTTTCCCGAGATTTACCGACGGATGCAGGCCGGTGGCATGCGACCCGACATTGTCACCGACCAAACCTCGGCCCATGATCCGGTCAACGGGTATCTGCCGCTGGGCTGGAACATGGCACAGTGGCGGGACAAGCGCGAAAGCGATCCCAAAGCGGTCGAAAAAGCGGCGCGCGCATCGATGAAACAGCACGTGGCCGCCATGGTCGATTTTTGGAATGCGGGCGTTCCGACGCTGGATTACGGCAACAACATCCGTCAGGTGGCCCAGGATGAGGGACTGGAAAATGCCTTTGCCTTCCCCGGCTTCGTGCCCGCCTATATCCGCCCGCTCTTCTGCCGGGGTATCGGCCCGTTCCGTTGGTGCGCGCTTTCGGGCGACCCCGATGACATCTACAAGACAGACGCCAAGATGAAGGAGCTGTTCCCCGAGAACACCCATCTGCACAACTGGCTCGACATGGCGCAGGAGCGGATCGCGTTTCAGGGCCTGCCCGCACGCATTTGCTGGATCGGGTTGGGCGACCGGCATCGGGCCGGGTTGGCGTTCAACGAAATGGTCCGCAATGGCGAGCTGAAGGCACCCGTTGTCATTGGTCGAGATCATCTGGACAGTGGTTCGGTAGCCTCGCCAAACCGCGAGACCGAGGCGATGAAAGACGGTTCGGATGCAGTCAGCGATTGGCCACTGCTGAACGCGCTTGTGAATACGGCATCGGGTGCGACATGGGTCTCTCTGCATCACGGCGGGGGTGTTGGCATGGGGTTTAGCCAGCACGCAGGTGTCGTTATTTGCGCAGACGGCACGGACGAAGCGGCCAACCGGCTTGAGCGGGTTCTCTGGAATGATCCAGCCTCGGGCGTGTGGCGTCATGCAGATGCCGGATATGAGGAGGCCAAAGCATGTGCGCGTGAGCACGGGCTGCGTTTGCCGGGCATTTTGGGCTGACTTGTCCTTTCTGTCGTTGATTGTGCTGGTGGCCAGCGCCGATGGCTTTGGTTTTGAGCAGGGACTCTTTTGGTCAGGACCAGGCCGATCAGCAAATCGTAAGGTTAACGCCATTCCACCAAAGCAGCTTGTCCGTTGCGCGATGTAACACATGTGCGTTCAGGTCTTTCGGAAGGCTAGATGTCCGCCCAATGACCACGCTGGCCGAAGAGATGGAAGACACTACTGCCAGCATGGACCTCGCGGCATTTCCGCTTGATTTGGGTTCGTTTGCGCCAACACGGTTGCGCAATTCAGTTTTATCGATAATAAATCTGCGGCAACGCAAGCTGCAGGAAGTTTTATAGATAAAATGATCATCCCTCATTCCGGCTGGACCCGAAAGTCTGCGCAAGCTGTTCATGATCTTCCGTTGATGGATCTTCTGTTTCGGGCGCAAACCGTGCACCGCGAGAACTTTGATCCCAACAAGGTCCAGACGTCAAAACTCCTGTCGATCAAGACCGGTGGGTGCGCCGAGGACTGCGCCTATTGCTCGCAATCGGCCCGCAACGGATCAACCCTTCCGGCGTCCAAGCTGATCGAGGTTCAGCGCGTTCTGGCCGAAGCCAAGAAAGCCAAGGATGGTGGCGCAACTCGGTTCTGTATGGGTGCTGCGTGGCGCGAACCCAAACCGCGTGACATGCCTGCCCTAGTTGCGATGGTCGAAGGCGTGAAAGCGATGGGTATGGAAACCTGTATGACACTGGGCATGCTGGATGACACTCAGGTCGTCCAGCTACGCGACGCCGGGTTGGATTACTACAACCATAACATCGACACCTCTGAGCGCTATTACTCCGAAGTGATCACCACCCGCACTTTCTCGGACCGGATCGATACGATGAACCGGGTGCAGGAAGCCGGTATCAAGGTCTGCTCGGGCGGTATACTGGGTATGGGCGAACATACCGGCGACCGTATCGACATGTTGCTGACCCTGGCCAACATGACCCCTCCGCCGGATTCGGTTCCAATCAACATGTTGATGCCGCAGGCTGACACGCCGTTGGCCGATGCAGAGCCGATCGATCCCATCGACTTTGTGCGGATCATCGCAACCGCCCGTATTCTGATGCCCAAATCTTATGTTCGCCTGTCTGCCGGACGCAGCGATATGAGCGACGAGATGCAGGCGATGTGCTTCTTCGCCGGTGCCAACTCGATCTTTGTGGGCGAAACGCTCTTGACTGCGGAAAACCCCGAGGAAGACACCGACTCGATCCTGTTTGCGAAACTTGGCATTCAGGCTGAAACGGCGGAAGACCACAAGCGCACGGAAGCTGCCGAATGAAAGCAGTCGATCGACTGGAATCCATGCTTGATGCGCTTGAAGCCCGGCACCGCCGCCGGGCTTTGATCCCTGCGCAGGGTTTGGATTTTGCGTCGAACGATTATCTGGGTTTGGCGGGGTCAAAACTGTTGCAAGATGCCGCAAAGGCTGCCTTGGCGCGCGGTGTGCCGGTTGGCTCTGGTGGCTCGCGCCTGCTACGGGGTAATCACCCCGAACACGAGGCGCTTGAACAGGAAGCTGCCGCATTCTTTGGATCTGAAGCCGCGCTTTTCATGGGCGGAGGGTTTCAGGCCAATCAAGCAATCTTTTCCACCCTGCCAGCAGCCGGAGATCTGGTGCTTTATGACGCACTGGTCCATGCCAGTGCCCATGAAGGGATGCGTGCGAGCCGCGCGGATCTGCGTGCCTTTCGCCACAATGACGTAGAAGATGCACGCAAGGTTCTGGCCGAGTGGCAGTCGACGGGTGGATCGGGCCACATCTGGATCGCAGTGGAAAGCGTGTATTCCATGGAAGGCGATCTTGCACCGCTGGAGGATCTTGCCTCCTTGGCGCGCGAGGCCGATGCCGTACTGATCGTGGATGAAGCACACGCCACTGGCGTTTTTGGCCTGAACGGCAAAGGTCTGGCGCATGGTCTGAGCGCGGAGGTTCTGACACTCCATACCTGCGGCAAGGGTCTGGGCGTTTCGGGCGGTCTGATATGTGGTCCGCGTGTAATGATTGATACGCTGATCAATCGCGCGCGGCCCTTTATCTTTGCAACCGCGCCTTCGCCTTTGAACGCTGCCTTGGTACGGGCAACTTTGCGGGAATTGGCGACCAACGCTCAATTGGTCGCTGCTGCACATGACCGTCTGCGTCATGCCCATCACGTGGCCCGGCAAACAGGACTGCCGGATTCGGCCCTGACCAGCCAGATCATCCCGGTTATTTTGGGTGACGAGGCCAGAACGATGGCGACGGCCTCTGCCTTGCAGCAACAGGGCTTTGACATCCGGGGTATTCGCCCCCCCACCGTTCCCAAGGGAACGTCCAGACTGCGTGTGTCGATCACCGGAAATGTGACCCACGAGGATATCTCGGCGCTGTTTGCCACCATCGCCAGCCATCAATCGGAGGCCGCATGAGCGCGTTGATTGTCGTCGGAACCGACACGGGCGTCGGAAAAACCGTTTTTTCCGCTGGTCTGACCGCAGCGTTGAATGCAGGGTATTGGAAACCCGTTCAGTCGGGTTTGGAAGATGCGACGGACACAGAAACCGTCCGATTGTTGTCCGGTGCGGAAGTTTTGCCTGAGGCGTATCGCCTGAACCTGCCGGCCTCACCCCATCTGTCTGCCGAAGACATGGGTGTTGAGATTGATCTGTCGCGCCTTGCTGTGCCGCAGGTTGACGGGCCGCTGGTCGTTGAGGGGGCAGGGGGCCTGATGGTGCCGCTGAACCGCCAGTCCTATTACCTGGACCTGATTGCCCAGTGGCAGGCCCCGGTTGTGCTGGTCGCACGCACGGCGCTGGGAACGATCAACCACACCACATTGTCTCTGATGGCCTTGCGTGGCGCTGGATGTGAGGTTGTGGGTGTTGCCTTTGTCGGTGAGGCTGAGCCGGATGTTGAACAAACCATCGTAGAGATGAGCAATGTCCGTCACCTTGGGCGCCTTCCGGTTCTAAGCGAACTGACACAGCAAACCCTGAAAGATGCCTTCTCAGAAATTGACGTTGTCACCATTCGGAGGTTCTTGTGACCCCGCTTGAGTTTGACGCCCGCCACCTGTGGCACCCCTATACCAACGTCGCCAATCCCGGCGCGATGCACCTGATCGACCGGGCCGAGGGCGTTTATCTGTACCGGGAAGACGGCGTGAAGATGATCGACGCCATGTCCTCGTGGTGGTGTGCGATCCACGGTCACAAACACCCTGAGATCACATCTGCGATGCAGAACCAATTGGAGAAGATGCCCCATGTGATGTTCGGGGGGCTGACGCATCATCCAGCCATTGATCTGGGGCGCAGGATGATCGACATGCTGCCCGAAGGGCTGGATCGCATTTTCTACTGTGACAGCGGTTCGGTTTCGGTCGAAGTGTCGATGAAGATGGCTGTGCAGTACCAAATGGCACATGGCCGCAGCGGCAAGTTCGAGTTCGCTACTATTCGGGGCGGTTATCACGGCGACACCTGGAAGGCGATGAGCGTCTGCGACCCGGTCACCGGTATGCACGGGTTGTTCCGCGGAGCCTTGTCGATCCAGCACTTCCTGCCGCGCCCGCACGTGCGGTTGGGTGACGAATGGCCCGCAGATTCGGTACAGAACGGGCTGGAGCCGCTGGAGCGCTTGCTTGCCGAAAAAGGCGACCAACTGGCCGCCCTGATCCTTGAGCCTGTGGTTCAGGGCACCGGAGGTATGTATTTCTATAACCCACAATGGCTGCGCGCGGCACGTGCCTTGTGCGATGCCCACAATGTGCTGATCATCTTTGATGAGATTGCAACTGGCTTTGGCCGCACCGGTAAGCTGTTCGCCATCGATCACGCTGACGTCAAACCTGATATTTTGTGCTTGGGCAAAGCGCTGACCGGTGGACATATCTCATTCGCGGCAACGGTTACCAGCGAACAGGTGGCTTATGGCATCGGCAACAGTGAGGCAGGCGTGTTCATGCACGGCCCGACTTATATGGCCAACCCTCTGGCCTGTGTCGCGGGATCGACAAGCCTTCGTCTGCTGGCCGAGGGGAACTGGGAACGGCAGGTTTCTGATATTGAGGCCCAGATGCGTACCGAACTGGAGCCAGCTCGCGTTTTGCCTGGCGTAGCGGATGTCAGAGTCCTTGGTGCCATCGGCGTTATCGAAATGAAGGATACGGTTGATCCTTCTGTCGCCCACCGGCTGGCCCCAAAGACCGGAGTGTGGCTACGCCCCTTTGCGCGCAACATCTATTGCATGCCCCCTTACGTAATCTCTCCTGACGAGCTCAGCCAGGTCACGAGTGCAATGGTCGCGCTGGCCGGGGGGCAGGGATGAAACACAGGTGGCTGGAGCAATCAGGCGACGGCATTCTGATCCTTGTGTTCGGGGGTTGGGCGCTTGGTGCTGCACCGTTCCTGGGTCTATCCGGTGGCGCGTCTGTTCTGTTGGTTGATGACTACACCCAGCTTGATGACCCCTTGCCTGATTTGACAGGGTTTGACCGTGTCGACATGCTCGCGTTTTCCTTTGGCGTGGCATCTGCCGCGCATTGGCTGGCTAATACTCAGTTTCGCCCCGACCGGCTTGTTGCCGTCAGTGGCACCCTGCATCCGACCTGTCCGGACCGTGGGATTGCGCCCGAAATGATACGGGCGACGGCGGATCAGCTGACGACCTCCAGTTTTTCCAAGTTTTGCCGCCGCGCGGGGTTGTCTGTTGAGGCACCAGAGCTTGACCTCGCAGCAGCGCAACAAGAGCTTCACGCAGTGATCCGTCGCGGATCGGCCCTGAATCCCGGGTTTGACCTGGTGTGGATACCCGATCGGGACCGTATCATTCCAACGAAGGCGCAAGAGGCTGCCTGGGCGGAGACCTCAGCTTCGGTCAAACGTGTTGCAGGGTCACATGTACCCTTCGGGTCAGGCCAAAATTGGGCGGAGTGGCTGTCATGACGGCGCAACCGGCAGATAAGGTCCAACGCAGCTTTAGCAGAAGCTTTGACACCTATCACGACACAGCCAGCCAACAGGCGTGGGTTGCTGATAAACTGGTTTCTGAACTGCGCCGTGTGGGCGCACCGGGGCAATTTCGCACCGCATTCGAAATGGGGTGTGGCACCGGGCATCTCACCCGGACGTTGCGGCAAAATTTCGATCTGCCTGACCTTGTTCTGAACGACATCGCGCCGCAAGCCCAGGCAACGGCAGACGCCGAAGCGGCCGTATTTATCGCAGGCGACGTGCGTATGGTGCAATGGCCCGGCCAGATCGACCTGATCGCTTCAGCCTCGATGATCCAATGGATGGACGACCCGACCGGGCTGCTACAGCAGGCGGTCGATGCATTGGCCCCCGGTGGCTGGCTGGCCATTTCAGGATTTGGACCTCAGCAATACAAAGAACTGACAAGCATCGGATCAACAGCCCAGGCGCCTGGCCTTTGCGGGGCAGACGCCCTTGTCGCGGCCATTGAGGGGTCAATGCGGGTTTTGACCGCCGGGGAACGCATCCGGCCATCATATTTCGAAACTCCGCGTGACGTTTTGAAATACTTGCGCCGAACCGGGGTGAACGGTCGCGCGCAAGGGGCGTGGACCAAGTCCACTCTGGCCCGGTTTGAGAAAGACTATGTACGAAGCTTTGCGACGGATGACGGGGTGTCTTTGACATATCACCCGGTTTGGATCATTGCCCAAAAGCAGTAAGCGGCTATTCGGCGACCACCAAACCATTTCGTTTGCAAACAACATTTGGCAAATGCCCTTTGACGGGTGAGGGTCCGTAAAAAGCAGATTGATATGTCTGTCTGAATCCAGAGTGACCAGCGCGCACTTACCCGGCTTTTCCCGTCAGTTACCACGATCTGGACCTGCGCATTCCGAGCAGCAATACGCGCCAGATTGGTTTCTTGCAGTTCATGAAGCCTAAAGCTGGATTCGGCATTGACGGCACCGCCCGACAGAACTTCAAATCGCCGGGTGCGGCTGCAGCGCATGCTTACTGCAATTGATGAAACCCGTCTTTGAAATCTCACAGGTGCTTCCATCCTAAAGTATTGAAATGGTTGTCACACATACGCTTAAAGAACACTCCATTCAGATGGCGAATATTGGATCCACGAACGGGATGCGGTTCCTTCGTGGATCTCTGAGTGTTGAACTCAAGCTGGATGAACGCCCTGTGACGCAAGCCGACAAGCCGGTTGAAGCTGAGGTTCGGTCCTACTTGAAACGACATTTCCCCGAGCATGGAATCTTTGGTGAGGAACACGGGCAGGAGGCTGGAGACGGTCGGCATATGTGGTTCATTGATCCAGTTGGCGGCACCCGTTGTTTGGCTTCCTGTGTGCATATCCGGTTGAGGGACAGCCTAGGCTAGGGTTGGTTGGAAGGCCTGCCTTGGATGAGGTATTTGTGGGTGTCATGGGGGAGGGGGCCACAAAGAATGGCCAGCCCATTCAGACCCCGCAGCAAACGCGTTTGGATCAGTCGATCCTGTCTGTGAACAAAGATGACAAGATTCAGCGCGATCATCCGAACCTGTTCGACCGATTGATGCAGGCTTGGCAGAACCGTCGGTTTACCTCTGACTGTTAACCTTATGCGCTGTTGGCTGCGGGGCATGTGGATGCTGTGGTGGATTTTGATCTGCAACCCTAAGCATTTCTGGCAGTCACGCCATTTGTTGCGGCAGCCGGTGGTGTGAAGACCGATTGGCAGCGTAGGGCTTTGAAACTGAAGTCTGATGCACGGTCGCTTCTGCGGCGACGCCGGAATTACGTGCTAACCTACTGGCGTTGATACACGGATAGGGGCCCGGCAGAATGCGCCGGGCCTTGGCTTTATGGTCTTGGTCATTCGGCTGCTATGGCCTGTTCATAACCAGTCGTCTTGGCAATTGGGCTCCATTCCAGATCACCCGTGTAACGCCATGCCAGATCACCCTTTTCGTCCATCGCGATCAGGTGAAGCCAGCGGTTGTCAAAGAGCGCTTTGACATTGGCGTGGCGCTTGAGAATGGCGTTCATGGCCTCACGTGGGGCTTCGATCACCACAGACAGACGCAGAGGGTCGTGTTGGAACGCCTCGCCATCATGAACTGATTGCCAGGGCAGCCCCGGACGCAAAGCGCCGCCGTTCCCTTCAACAACACCAATCCCGCCGACTACGTTGTGGAGCAACTTGTTGCCCCCACCGAATAACCCCGGCGCGACAGTCGAACCATAGTATTGCAAGCTGATCCAGCTGGCCACGACAACCGGGGCGGTCATGATCAACTCTAGCACGCCAAACCCATCATCCGAGCGCCAGTCATAGCTGTGAAGGAAGGACTGCCCGGCCAAACCGGTCCCGTCAGTCCGGCTTCGCGGCGCTGCGATAAAGGCGCGGCACCCTGCCAAACCCCATTCGGGTCGAAGCTCTGCCCAATCCTTGGCGCGATGGGCGATATCGTCGCCCCCATGGGCCCGAGGCAGCCGGGCCGCACGCTCGGTACGTGAGAGGCGTCCGGCTTCTGCCAACCAGGTTTTCAGCTGAGCGATCTGCGGCGCCCACAATCCCGCGGGGTGATCCTGATCAAACAGAGTAACGCCATCTGTCGTGGTATTGTGCAGCGCTGGCAGAAACAGCGTGTCAGTGGGGATGTCGATCCCTTTGTCCCGCAGTCCGTCCCGTACTTGGTTGTCGTTCAGCAGGCTGGCAAGTAGCCGGGCGCTTACATCCCCCGCGTGACCGCCGCAGGCACCGCATTGCAACGCGCTTTCATGGGGGTTATTGGTGACGTCCGCCCCATGTCCCGCCAGCATCACGATGCGCGCGAAATTATCTGTCAGAGACATCGCGCCCAGAATGGCTTTGGCGGTATCGATGCGCGTGACCAGATCCATTAAAGGGTCCAGTTTAGGCGCAGGGTCAAACTTGCTCCCACTACCACTCGCAGCCAGCGAATCCCGCAACAATTTACCAGCGTATATCGGACCAGTCGCCTCGACAAAGGCAAAGGATGAAACAGCGGCCAGCTTGAACCGCCCCCACGCCCTTTTGGCACGGGCCGTATAGCGACGATCCAGGTCGGACAGTGTGTCTTCTGCTGCTTTGGACTTAACATTGGGGTTCAGCAGAACCGGACCCCGCAGTTCGGTCACGTCTGATCCCGCGCATTTATGTGCGCTGGCCAACCCGAAGAACCCGGCAAAGCCGATGGTTTCGATACCCGAGTCCTGTGCTTCCAACGCCCGGCGAAAAACTTCGGACCGGACATCGATACAGAACGCAGCCTGCACCAGTGGGCGGCCCTCGGTCGCCCGTGGCTGACGACTAGCCAAAACCTGACCCAGCTTGCGCTGTTGAGCCCGTTCCGCAGCATCCTGCAGAATGGCATCAATCACCATGTCACGGGACGGAGTGATCGGGGTCTCGTGCATTGCGACGGTTTCCAGCCAACGCGCCGAAATCTGATCACGGTATTGGTGGAACAGGGCCTCTTCAAATACCATCCGAATGGCCAGCAACTCCGCCGTTGTTGTGTCGGTCTGACCCTGAAGCTCGGCCTTCCACAACAAATAGCGCGCGTATTGCGCCCAACCGCCAAGCGTGACTAGCCAACGATGAAATGTTGTTCCAGCCGCGTCAGGCGTCACGCCCAGCGTTTCCGAGGCCCGCCCGATGGCGCGCCATTGCGAACGGTTGGTGGCCGCCACAAATGCGCCAAAGCCTTTCAACCCATTGATCTCAGGTGTCAGGTCGCGCGATGCGAACTCCCGCCATGCACTGAACGCACCGCCGGCACGGCTGGGCTGCCAAAGGGCCTGGCCTTCGTCAAAATGGCTGGCAGCCCAAGCTCCGATACGTTCTTCGATTAAACCGGGCCAGTCGATGCCAGACACATCTGCGGCCAATTCCGCCACCGTCGGAAACGGGGCAAGAGGTGCGGCATCATCCGTCAAAGCGGCTGTGACTTCTTCAAGCCCCTGAGGATCAAAGCGACTTTCTACATGCGAAATCGCCTCACGCAGATCCCCTTCGGTCATCTCACCCGAGTTCAACTTCTCGGCCATAATGCGCCTGTCAGGGGTGATGCGCACACCGGCAACACGGCCAAGACGTGCGGCCGTTACAGCGAGGGTATCCCCTGTCTGACCCAAAAAGGGGTTCACAGCGACATTCGCAGACAGCGGAAACAGAGGAGGGATCTGACGCACAGCGTCATTAGCAATCGCGACTAGTTCCAAAAGCGGAGCAGGATAGCTTTCGTGTTTCATATACATATCTGATCCCCTTTTCACACAGTCCGGCGCGTGGACCACCCGTCCAGCAGCCGATCAAAGATTGCGTTGGCATAAAGTCCATTGGACAAATGCACCCGCATTCCCGCCGCCGCCGGATGCGAGGCCCAGAGCGGGAAGGTCGATTGGGCCAGCGCCACGGCGCCAAAACTGATGAGCGCAAGAACGATCAAAGCCCATTCCAGCGGTCCTGCAGCAGGCGTAGGCGGCAGGGTGCCCGCCGTTAGATTCTGCGCAGCGATTTGCAGAACGAAGTAGCTGACCGATGTTGCACCCGCATAGATGACAGTGCGCCGGGTCAGCGCACCGGGCGCTGCATCCGCAAAGCCTTGCGCCAGCAGGTAGGCGACGCCAAAGATCAGGATCACACCCAAGGCAATGGCCTGAACAGATTTCCCGTCGATTCCAAACACCGAAGCCACCGCACCATAGATCAGAATGCCGGTTGCAAAGGCCAGCAATACATTGCGGGCACTTGGTACTGCCACCGGCCCCGGACGGCGAATGGCGGCCACGTTGCGCACAGCTTCACCCGCGCTCAGGAAGGCGTGGGCCTTGTAGAGCGAATGCGCCACAATGTGCAGCAGCGCCAGCGGGAACAGGGCAAGACCGCACTGCATGATCATGAACGCCATCTGGGCAATTGTTGACCACGCCAGGGATGTCTTGACCGCGGGCTGCGTCAGCATGACCAAGCCTCCGAACAGCGCGGTGAAACCGCCCAGCATGACCAACAAGGCCATAATTCCAGGAGCCACCAGCATCACATCCGCAAAGCGGATCAATAGAAACCCGCCCGCATTGATCACGCCCGCATGCAACAGGGCCGAGACCGGGGTTGGTGCTTCCATCACCTCGGTCAGCCACCCATGGACCGGGAACTGGGCCGAAGCCAGTACGGCCGCCAGTGCGATGAACAGGGCGGCGACAATTGTGGTTACTGTCGGCTGTGCTTCTGACAGGATCGTAGCGATGTCGGTGGTGCCGTAGCCGATGATCAGCAAGGCAACGGCCAGACCAAGCGCAACTTCGCTGATTCGCGCCACAACAGCCTTTTTGCGCGCTGCGCGTTGTGCCGTGGTACGTTCGGGGTAGAACAGCAGCAGTTGATGCAGTGCCAGGCTTGTTGCAATCCAGGCGACCAGCAGTTGGACGATGTTGCCGGACATCACCAACAAAAGAACGGCGGCCAGCGCGACAGACATCCAACCGCTAAAGGCACCCTGCCTTGGTTCTCCGTCCATGTATGTTGCAGAGTACCGCAATACGATCCAGCCAATGAAACTGACCAGAACCAACATTGTGGCGCTTATAGCATCCAACCGGACCGAAAGGCCCACTCCCCAAAAGCCGATCATCGTCGAGGTCCCGGACCCTTTTGCAATTAGCAGCATGACCGCCAAGGCAGACACGCCAAATGCCGCCAGGGCCGCCCATTCTGCGACTTTCGGCAAATTGCCCGGACGCATCCCCGGATGTCGGCTGCAGTAATATGCAGATCCCAACAAGATCATTGGACTTAGGAGGGGTAGAAGCAGGTAACTCATGCGTGTGTCCCTTGACGTTCGATACTGACTCGACTTGTTCCGTTCGACATATTTCGCAGTGCAACATAAGAAAAATACATTGTTTGATGTGTTTCGTTCATATAAATAGAACGATATGCCGCTCAACTATCATCACCTGCGCTACTTCTGGGCCGTCGCTCATGACGGGAACTTGACCCGCACGGCGCAGCGTTTGAATCTTTCTCAATCGGCCTTGTCGGTGCAGATAAAAGAACTGGAAGACCGGCTTGGTCATCCGCTGTTTGAACGCCGGGGCCGCAAGCTGCATCTCACCGAAGCCGGACATATCGCTCTGGACCACGCCGATGCGATTTTTGCGACAGGTCAGGAACTTGTGGCAACCTTGCAGGACGCGGGGAATACGCGGCAAGCTCTTAGGGTTGGGGCACAGTCCACCCTTTCTCGCAACTTTCAGATTCGTTTTTTGCGGCCCATTTTGGCGCGCGCAGACGTCGAGGTTATTTTAAGGTCCGGTAGCCCAAGCGAGTTGCTGGAGGGGCTCGAAACGCTGAATTTCGACCTGGTCTTGATGAACCACGAACCCGCAAGCGACAGTTTGACCAGCTTTGTCACTCATCATTTGGCCGAACAACCGGTGAGCATCGTCGGAACCCCCGATCGTCTGAAACCGACACGTTCAATACGGGATCTATTGGAAGAACAACCCTTCATCCTGCCCACAACGAACAACAGTGTCCGCACGGCTTTTGATGCCATGGCCAGCCGCATGTCGGTGCGCCCTCAGGTGGCAGCCGAGGTGGACGACATGGCGATGATGCGGCTGCTTGCACGGGAGGATATCGGGCTGGCTCTGGTGGCTCCGATCGTTGTTCAGGATGAGTTGATTTCGGGTCGTCTGGTCGAGGCGCAAGAGCACCCGAAAATCAAGGAAAACTTCCACGCGATCACGTTCAAACGCCGGTTCCCGAACCCTTTGGTGCAAGAGCTCTTGTCGCATGGATCGGACACGCAGGACGGTGTCTGAGGTCAGTCACCACGCGCGGATTTGAACAGGTACAGGAAAACAAAAAGAGACCCGATAGACGTTGTCACGATACCCACGGGCAGTTCCTGTGGGGCCAAGAGCAGGCGGGACAGAATATCCGACAGCGTCAGCAGAATCGCCCCTACGATGGCCGAGGTAATCAGCAGGTTTCGGTGCAGCGTACCAGCAATGCCGCGCGCAATATGAGGCACCATCAGCCCAACAAATCCGATGACACCAGCCACGGACACAAAACTGGCCGTAGCCAACGCAGCCACAAAGAACATTCGGAATCGAAGACCCTGGACGGGAATTCCCAGTGACGACGCAGTGAAATCTCCGGTCAAAAGGGCATCCAGCCAGCGACTGCGATAAAGCGCGTAGCTTAGGATCAGGGCAAGCCCGGTCAGGACCAGTGGAAAGGTCTGCCATCGGGCAAGACCCAATCCGCCCAGCATCCAGAAGATAACCGAATGCGCCGCACGACTGTCGCCGGAAAAAATCAAATAATTTGTAATCGCGGAAAACAGGAAAGACACAGCCAAACCGGCCAGGATCAGCTTTTCCGGCGCACTTGTGCGCAAACCCTGAACCAGAGCCAGAACAATGCCAGAGGCTATTAGCCCCCCGCAAAACGCCGCCAAAGGCAGGGTCCAGACCCCCAGCACATCGCCAGTGACCGTTATGACAAGAACGGCCCCAGCCGCCGCCCCCGAGGACAGGCCAAAAAGGAACGGATCGGCCAGATCGTTGCGCGTGGTTGTTTGCAAAACCACGCCAACTACGCCCAGCCCTGCGCCGATCACAGCGGCGAACAAGGCTCGGGGGAGGCGAAGGTCGAAAACGATCCGATGCACCGGGGACATTTCACCTTCTGTCAGGCCGGTCCCCAAGCCAATGGCGGTAAAGACCTCGGCCATTGGGATCGAGGTTGTGCCATAGATCGTAGACAGCAGCAAAAGGGCGGTCAGAATGACCGCCCCCAGCAAGATCGATCGGCCCAAATGGACCATGTCAGTTGGTCTCCGGATGCATCGCATTGGCCATCTTTTCAATGGCTTCAATATTTGCCGGTCCGGGTGTCAATTCCTCGTAACGCAGGCCGATCCAGCGCGCGTTCTTGACTGCATCGGTTTGTGACATGACAGGATGATCTTTCAGAAACTGGAAGGTATCTTCTGCACCATTTCCTGTTTGATAGTCCAGTAGCACCAGGAATTCCGGGTTTGCGGCTGCCACGGTTTCCCAAGAGGTGCGACCCCAGCTGGTATCCATGTCATGTGTGACGTTTACACCCCCCGCAGCGGCAATCATGGCGTCCGGGATGGCGAATTTACCTGCGGTAAAAGGCGCATCTGCCGGCCCGTCCAGCAGGAAAACACGAGGTTTATCCAGATCGGCGGTTTTTGCCTCAAGGGCATCCAACTGGACTTTCCAGCCCAAGACAAGGTCTTCCGCCTTAGCCTCGACACCCATCACCTGGCCCAAACGCAGGACGTCGTCAAACAGCAGATCCATGCTGGCTTCGGGGCGGTCTTTGTTCAGGTGCACGCAGCTTTCGGTCAAGACCATGGTCTTGATGCCAAAGGGTTCCAGCGTGTCTGGGGTCACTTCGCCACCTGGCTGCATTCCGTAATACCAACCAGCGAAAAACATATCGGGTTCGACAGAGACAAGGTTTTCAACTGTAGGATATTTCGGAGCCAACTCGGGGATGTCGCCGCGCTGTGCATCAAAATCCGGGCTGGTCTTGTACCAGCCTGTGATGCCGGTCAGGCCGACGATCTTGTCTTGCAGACCCAAAGCAAACGCCATGTCAGTCATGTTCATGTCGTGAACAACGAGCCGTTCTGGCGTTGTTTCAAAAACCAGTGGCTCGCCGCAATTGTCCACTGTAATGGCATCCGCGGCTGCGCCGCTTGCCAGGCCAGTGAACACAGCCACAGGCCAGAGTTTCTGCATCATTGTAAGCTCCTGTTATGATGACAGTTTACGTTTTCGAATATCCAGAGCAGGGATCATGCGGCCCTCATGCTGGAAACACAGATAATCCACTCCAAACGTGTCGCGGACACGATCCGTTGTCAGAACATCGTTGACAGGGCCAAACCCTGTCAGACGTGTTGATTTCATTAACGCCACATGAGTGGCAAATTCCGGGATCATGACCAGATCGTGGACGATCATGACAACCGTCACGCCCAATTCAGCGACCAAAGACAACATGTGCCCCTTGGCATCCGGGTCTAGGTGATTGGTCGGCTCGTCCAGAAACAACAGAGACGGGTTTTGAGCCAGCGCACGTGCGATATGCGCCCGTTGCCTCTCACCCCCCGATAGCTGACCCATAGGTTTGCGGGAAAGGTGCATTAAACCCGTTGTTTCCAAAACCCGGTCAAGATCTTCCCTGTGCTCAGACGCGGACTTGTCAGCCTTGATCGGAATTTGGCCAAGTGCAACATAGTCGTGCAATCGCAACCGACTATCCGGCATTTCCTGTTGGCCAACCACAGCGATCGTCCGCGCGCGTTCATGGGCCGACAAGGTGCGCAGGCTTTGACCTTTTATCTGCACATCACCCAGCGCAATACGTTCGATTCCGCAAAGCAGCTTGAGCAGCGTAGTCTTCCCAGCCCCATTCGGTCCCGCAATCGCCAGAATTGATCCTTCTTCCAAGCCAAAGGACACATCCTGAAGCAGCACATCACCGTTCAAGGCATAATATTCTAGGTTTTCGACAGCCAGGAAACTCATGACGGCCTCTGCGATGGCAAGGCAGGCATGCGCGACAAGGTTTTGGTGAACAGTGTTAGCGGGCGGTCAGTTGCGTTTGTCCAACCATCGGAACTGAGCTGATATTGCCCGGCGAATTCCACCACTGCATCCAGATCCTGTTCCGAAACGATGTCACCAAACAAATACTGCGCCTTGCCCGGTGCCTGAAAACCGACGGTGGTTGGCCGGTCGCAGCCCGCCATGCACGCGACCTCCCGGATTGCAAACCCTTCGGGCAGTTTTCGCGCCAATGCGCCACTCACTTGATCGGTGGACATCGCGCCTGTGCATGTCGTGCATACAAGTAGGAAATGATCTGCAGTTTTCGTCATTGTGCGCACCGGTTACCGCTGATCAAACTACAATACAATGTTATAACATTACTATTTTGAGAATCGCGATCTTTTCGCGAGGCCACAGCACAATAGGTATTGGGGTTGAGGATAAAGCTATCAGTCACCTGTTGCATTGTCCGCTCTGCTTGAAACCAAGCGCGGACAGAAGGTGCCAAAAATGGAAACACGCGAAAACCGTGCCATCAAAGCCTCCTTCCAGGACGCCCCGCCCCGGGTTGGTTAAACATCGGATGGCAGGTCTCCTGACTTGCGGGTCAAAGCTTGGCCCACCTTCCCAACCCTTTCGGGGTCAGTGGCGCAGTGGCGTCGCTCTCCGCTTACAGTTGCGGGGGCAGTCACGGACTTGGCGCAATACAGCGCCGCACCGTATTCCCATTTTCATCCCTTTCGGAACCATCCAACTCAGCTAGGCTGGCGGTGCTGGACTTGTCAAGAAGGAGAAGCAGTCGAGCCGATCCAAAACATCTGGGCGCGGCTCACATTCACGTTGGCCGGTTCTAGCCTGGTTGATATCAATAGTCGGAAACCAACAAGAAGTCCGGCGCAGCGTCTTCTTCGATCTGTGAAAACCGAGGGATGGAATCTTCGAAGACATTATCCGTACGGTCATCATTCACAGTCGAAACCTCTCCAATAAGGCAATCGCCGTGTTCTGCCCAGAATGCGTGCCAGACACCCGGCATAAGGGTCACGCTTTGCCCCGGTTTCAGCCGCAAATGCTCACCTGGTTGCAACGTAACAGGGCAGGCATCGCTGGGTACCGTCACTGGCGTGTTCCGGTCGATGCCCCCGTCAGGGTCAGATGCGTAAATCTCCAGCACCAGATCACCCCCGCCGCGATTGATGATGTCCTCGGCCTTTACGATGTGACGATGCATCGGAGACAGTTGTTTATCTTTCGAGATCAGCAATTTTTCCGCATACAACATCCCGCGACCTGATTTCAGATCATTCACCTCACCATTGCGCAGAGTGAAGAGGAACAGGCCGAGTTCGTCAAACCGACCCTGAGCGTAATCGGTGATGTCCCAGCCCAGCCCCCGACTGCGGATCGTTTCAGCTACAGGACTTCGCATCTGATCGGGCGACCAATCGGCAAAAGGTGGTAACACGGCTCCAAAGGATTGTATGAAAGCCTGCGCTTCGGACTTGATGCGGTTAATTTCGGATCGTTTCATTGGTTTTTCCAAGAATTAAAGCTCATGCGCCCAGGGCGGCTCGGCCCCGGCACGGGATACGGTTACAGCGGCGACTTCGGCTCCCAGTTCCATGGCCGCGCGCAACGCTTCTGGGGTCAGGTTTCGCACGCCTTGTTTGGTCAGTTTCTCAGCACGGCTGAGTGCGGTGAGCACACCAGCATTGAACGTATCGCCGGCACCGATCGTGTCTACGACCTGCACCTGTTTCACCGGCACCGAAACCTTTGATCCATCTGCCAGATACCCATGTGCGCCATCACCGCCCCGGGTCACTATCAGCGCCGTTGGCCCGGCCTGCAACAACAACGCGGCTTTCGCCGACTCGGGCTCGGTACCGGGAATGATCCAGTCCAGATCCTCGTCGGAAACTTTGACGATATCGGATTGCGCGATCATGTGGTTCAGGCGTGTTCGGAACCGGGCCTGATCCTCGATGAAGCCCGGACGGATGTTCGGATCCAGCATCACCGCACGTTCGCCACCATGACGCTTCAACAATGACGCGTAGGCATCCGCGCAGGGCTCACACGCCACACTAATACCCCCTAGATACAAAGCAGAGACTGCTGGAAGCTGATCTGGCATATCTTCCGGCGTCAACATACGCCCAGCCGTGTTTTCATCGACAAAGCTGTAGGTTGCGTGCCCATCTTGAAGTTGAACAAAGGCAAGTGTGCTGGGGCGATCCGAGACGATCACATGCGATGTATCAACGTGACTGGCGTTTAATGCGGTGATCAACTGCTGGCCGAACATGTCCGTTGAAATGCCCGTCAGCATCCCCACAGATACGCCTAGACGCCCCATGGCGACTGCTGTATTCAGGATCGCCCCACCGGTATGCGGAACAAAGCCGTGCGTACCGGAAACTGTCGGCTCGGCGATCATATCAATCAGGGCTTCCCCGCAGCACAAGATCATTCGACAGTCCTTTCCTGGAGTTCCTGAGGGGTACGTCGCTTAACGCTTGAGCGCGTTCTTGCAAAAGTTATTTGCACCTATGATGCCAAATTCGGCTTGTTCTGAGACGTATAGGTTCAATGACTTTCGCAACTCACTAAAACGTCCACCGCCGTTGAACGCGTCCTTGAAGTCCTGATCAAAGAGCCAGCGGTTTTTCTCGGCGACGCCGCCCACAAGAAATACCCCACCGGCAGGCATCAGAGTAACTGCCATGTCGCCCATAAGTGCGCCCAGATGCGTGGTGAACATCTGCGCTGTTTTGACTGCGATGGGGTCCGAGGCATCGCGGGCTTCGGCCAAAATCTCTTTGGCAGAGCGCAATGAAGGCTGTGCGTTTCCAGCCGCCAATCCAACGGCTTGATACAGGATGGGCAAGCCCGTTCCGCTGAGGAACATTTCCGCTTCCAGAGCCAGGCTGTTCCCGAAAAAGCATTCAGGTGCAATTCGGCGGGCTGCTTCAAAGATCTCTACCTCGTCGCGGTGACGCGGATACAGTCCCACGTGGCCGCCTTCGCCGGAAACCGTGTGATAATGCCCTTCAGAAAACAACAAAGCTCCGACACCAAGCCCAGTGCCGGGGCCAACCACCAAACGCGTGCCCACAGGCGGTTTCGCCTGACCTTGCAAAACCGAAACTTCGTTCTGTTTGACGTCAGCAACTGACCAAGCTGCCGCTGTGAAGTCATTAATAACAAAAGTATGCTCCGCCCCGGTCGCCTGCGCCAGTTCAACCTCGGACAAGTCCAGATTAGCGTTTGTAAGACGGATGACTCCGTTTCTTACAGGACCAGCCCCAGCAGCAACGACCGCCTGAGGATTTGTGCCAACCTCATCTCGCAGAGAGTGAAATGCGTTCAGCAGATCGTCCAATGTGCCCGTAGGGTGCTTGCGCAGGTCCGTTAGCTCGCCATTTGTCACAACGCCAAGACGGGTGTTTGTTCCGCCAATGTCTGCAACCAAATTCCAGTGTTCATGCACAGAACCAGATGGTTGCGCTAACGGAAGAGAGACGTTCTGCCCCTCTGAAAGGGCGGATTTCAGCGCCGCGAACGACGCTTTGGGCGTTCTTTCCAGAGTTTCAAAATCCACGTCCACCAGTCCAAACCTTTTCTCGTACCCGAAGGCCCATTCGTAATTGTCCAGCAGAGACCAGACAAAATAGCCTTTAACCGGAACACCTTGTGCCAAAGCGTCCAGCACGGCTGCAAGGTGTGTATCAAGATATTCGATACGGTCCTCATCCCGCACGCGCTCTGCGCTCGCCATTCCGTTTTCGGTGATATAGATTGGTAGCCCGCCCGTATAGTCCTTCTGTGCTCGAATAAGAAATCGGGTCAGGGCGGAAGGGTCAATTTCCCACCCCATCTGCGTTTTTGGCAGTGGTCCGGGAACATCGGTCAAACTGGGCCACGCGGTATCGCTCGGGGCAATCAACTTTCGGGTGTAGTAGTTCAACCCGCACCAATCGACCTGAGTCCCAATCGTTTCAAAATCGTCCTGCCAACCAGATGGCAAGTGTGGCTCAAGCCCATCCAACACCAGTTTGGGGTACTGTTTCTTGAAGACGCCACCAAGAAAGAACCGATTGTAAATCGCATCATACCGGTCCGCAGCAAGCCGCGCCTCGACGCTGTCATCGGCCGGGTCTGCCCATTCGAGGTTGAACACCGCGCCCAGATTGCTCATCCCAAGACTACGCATGGCCTGAATGGCGCGACCATGCGCCAGCAAAACGTGATGCATCGCGCGGGCCGTTGCGCGGATGTCGCGCAGGCCCGGGGCGTGATGACCTTCGAAATGGCTTAGCCAGCTGACACACCATGGCTCGTTGATCGGTGCGGCACTGTACATCCTGTCCCCGATGCGGCCCATGATGACCTCGGTGAAGTCTGCAAACCATCCTGCAATGTCGCGATTGCGCCACCCCCCCTGGTCCGCCAGGGCCGAGGGCAGCTCCCAATGATACAAGGTTACGCAGGGCCGTATTCCGCGTTCCAGCAACGCGTCGGCAAGTCGATCATAGTAATCCAAACCGGCCTGATTTACCTGCCCGCGACCTTCCGGCATCACCCGCGCCCAACTGGTTGAGAACCGATAGCAGTCAAACCCCGCCTCGCGCACCAGATCGAAATCCTGTTCGAACCGGTTCAAATGATCACAGGCGAGATCGCCATTTTCTCCACGAACCACGTTTCCAGGTGAGGCCGCAAACGTATCCCAGTGTGTTTGCCCGGCACCACCCTGTGCATGCCCTTCGATCTGATAAGCTGAGGTTGCGACCCCGAAAAGGAAGTCTTTTGGGAAGTCAGAGCGAGTGTATTTCATTCTTTGTTACGTCCTGTTGGGCACAGGGCCAGTTGAGCGTCCGACAACCAGTTCAGCCTCCAGCAATTTGGATTTGGCCGCATCATCGGGGAACTTGATCCGTTCAATTAACATCTCTGCCGCCATTTCCCCGGCGTGACGGACGGATGATCGGGTTGCAGTGAAAATAGGAACGTCTTGACCGTTCTTCAGATAAGACAAGTCGTCGTCATGCGCTATGACCGAAACATCGCGCCCCATCTTCAAGCCCGCTTCATCCAAGGCACGCCTTACTCCTATGGCGGAAATCATCGAGGACGCCAATATGGCGGTTGGCGGATTCTCAAGCTGCAACATACCTCGCGATTCGTGATGGCCATACACTTCCGTCATCTCTGCGCTGCGCATCAGTTCGGGATCGGCGGCAAGGCCAGCTTGCTTGAGCGCTTCCAGATACCCGGCGCGTCGGCGCTGTGCGAAATCCATATCTTCCAGGCCATTGATCAAGGCGATCCGGCGATGACCCAAATCAATCAAAAACCGCGTCGCCCGTAGAAACGAGCTTTTGTTGTTCACGTCGATCCAGTCGTAAGGCGTATCTACGCCAGTCGAACGCCCATGCACGATGAACGGCACGCCCATGCGTTTCAGAACAGCGATCCGAGGCTCATTTACTTTCGGCCCCTGCAGGACAACGCCATCGACCGCACCCCGCTGAAAAAGACTGCGATAGGCTTCTTCGATCGAAGTGTCGTCGGCGTTGGTAAACATCAAGTCGTAGCCATATTCCGCATATTTCCGCGCGGCACCGGCAACAAAGTCGCCAAAGATGGGGTTCACCATTTCATGCTGCGACGAACTGGGGATCACATGACCGATGACCATGGATCGCCCTGTCGCCAGCCCTTTCGCCCGGCTGTTGGGGCGATATCCATGTTTTTGCGCGGCGGCTTGCACACGTACACGCGTTCCTTCACTGACCTCCGGATATCCGTTCAGCGCGCGGCTCACCGTTGTTTGCGAAAGGCCCAGGATTTCCGAGAGCTGCTTCAGGTTCATTTTGCTATTCAAAGCGCCTTCAATTATCTGCAACATTTGTTGTGTGGCCAATTTGAGCGCCCGTCAACTTGTTTTACCGTTATAGCCAAATTTATTAATATTTTCAGCATAAGGCAGCAAATGATTGACAGAATGAAAGTGTTAGCGGATAACACGTTGCATCCAAAGCGCTTTGAAAGTGAGTCTTTAAGCGCGTGAAAATTCGGGAGGAGGATTAGATGAAACACTCGCTTTATGCAGGTGCGGCGATGTTCGCCCTGATGGCTGGGTCGGTTCAGGCGGAGGGTGAGTTGATCCACGCCGCAGGTGAAGGCAGCTTTGACTGGGACGGGTTCCAGGCCTTTGCCGATGCTAACGATCTGTCCGGGGAAAGCCTGACCATCTTTGGCCCCTGGCTAGCGGGTGAGGGCAAATCCTTTGAGAACCTTGTTGCGTATTTCGACGAAGCAACAGGCGCAAACTCCAGCTACGTAGGTTCAGATTCGCTTGAGCAACAAATCCTCATTGATGCAGCGGCGGGCTCGGCGCCGAACCTGACAGTGTTTCCACAGCCTGGTCTGGCGGCAAACCTTGCGAAGCAGGGGTACCTGACGCCACTTGCGGATGGGTCTGCTGACTGGATCAAAGATAACTTTGCTGCAGGTCAGTCCTGGGTCGATCTGGGCACGTTCGAGAATGATCAAGGCGCTGCCGAGTTCTATGGCTTTTTCTTCAACGTAAACGTCAAGTCTCTGGTTTGGTACATCCCCGAGAACTTTGAAGATTTTGGATACGAAGTACCGGAGACCATGGAAGAGTTCAAAGCTCTGATGGACCAGATGGTCGAAGATGGCGAAACCCCATTATGCGTTGGTCTGGCTTCAGGAGGCGCAACCGGTTGGCCTGCGACTGACTGGGTAGAAGACCTGATGCTGCGCACTCAGCCACCGGAAGTTTATGACCAGTGGGTGTCGAATGAGATGAAGTTTGACGATCCTCGGGTGATCGCCGCAATTGAGGAATATGGCAGCTTTACCCGCAACGACGACTATGTTGTCGGGGATGCAGACGACACTGCCGCGATTGACTTCCGCGACAGCCCCAAGGGTTTGTTCGACAGCCCCCCGGCCTGCATGATGCACCGCCAAGCGTCGTTTATTCCGGCGTACTTCCCTGAGGGCACCGAATTGGGCGTTGATGCTGATTTCTTCTATTTCCCGGCTTATGCCGAAAAGGATCTGGGTACTCCGGTACTTGGGGCGGGGACGCTGTTTACAGTCACCAACCCAAACCCTGCCGCCGAAGCGTTCATGGAGTTCCTAAAGACACCCTTTGCGCATGAGATCATGATGTCACAAGACGGCTTCCTGACACCGCATCTTGGTGCGAACCCCGAAAACTATTCCAACGACACCCAGCGCGGGCAGGGTGAAATCCTGACCAATGCCACCACCTTCCGCTTTGACGGGTCTGACCTGATGCCAGGTGCCGTTGGTGCCGGTACCTTCTGGACCGGGATGGTAGATTATTCATCGGGTGCAAAAGACGCAGCCACCGTGGCCGGCGAAATCCAGTCGTCCTGGGACGCAGCCAAGTGATCAACCGCTGGGGCGGTCTTAGGATCGCCCTGCTTGCCAAACGGATGAGCGCACCATGACACCGGCACTTCAAGGCCTGCTGACGATCGCCATCGGCGTGTCTGGTTGCGTGGGCTATTTCTACCTCTCCAACCAGTTTCTAGACAAAGTCCTGTTCCCGCCGCACGGGCCGAATGCGGGGCGCAACATCAACCGGGCCAACATGATCCGACCATGGCTGTTTCTGTTCCCTGCGCTTGCTGCGCTGGGGCTGTATCTGGCCTATCCGGTTGTTGAAACACTGCGCCTGTCACTCACGGAGCGTGTGCCCGGCGGCGGGTACAAATGGGTGGGTCTGGACAATTACTCACAGATGGCGGCTGAGCCCAAATTTTGGGAGGCCATGCGCAACAACATGTTTTGGCTGATCGTCGTACCAGCCATGTCCACAGCCTTTGGTCTGCTTGTTGCGCAACTGACTGACCGGATCCGCTGGGGCAACTTCGCCAAATCTCTGATCTTCATGCCGATGGCGATTTCTTTTGTGGGCGCGTCGGTGATCTGGAAACTGGTTTATGATGCGCGTCCTGCAGAACAAGACCAGATTGGCATCCTAAACGCGCTCTATATCTTTTTCGGTGGGGCCGAACCGCAAACCTGGCTGACGGTCCCGTTCTGGAACAGCTTTTTCCTGATGATCGTTTTGGTCTGGATTCAGACCGGTTTTGCCATGGTCATCCTGTCGGCTGCTCTGCGCGGTATCCCCGAAGAAACCATCGAAGCAGCCATTCTGGACGGCGCGAATCCGTTCCAGATTTTCTTCAAGATCAAGGTGCCCCAAATCAAAACAACAATCCTTGTTGTTTGGACGACAATCACAATCACCGTGCTCAAGGTCTTTGACATCGTTTTTGCCATGACCAACGGCCAGTGGGAGACACAGGTGCTGGCCAACTACATGTACGACAAGCTGTTTCGGGCAAATGACTGGGGCGTCGGATCAGCCTCGGCCATGGTGATTATGCTGCTGGTTGCTCCGATCCTGGTGTGGAATGTGCGCAACGCCCGCAAGGAGATGGAGTAAGCCATGAGCGATATTGCTGGAACCAAACCCGCGCTCAGATGGGTTGTGCACCTTTCGGTCATCTTTCTTGTGGTGTTGTGGGTCATTCCAACTTTGGGTCTGTTGGTCTCGTCCTTTCGGACAGCCGACCAAATCTCATCAAGCGGGTGGTGGCGATCGCTGTTTCCATCCGAGCAGAATCTGACCCTTCGCAGCGCCGCGCCTGAAACACAGGCGTTGGAAAACGGGTTGTATGTCATTGAGGGCGCGCTGTTCAGCGCGGATGAGCAAGCCACAATTTCGAGATGGGGTATCAGCTCGCGTGATGTGGATGCCTTTGAGCCCGGTCAAACGGTCGAGCTACGCCGAGGCGGCACCATCACCGTCGATGCCGTTGGAAACTATCGGATGGAAAACAGCGAAGAGTTCACCGGAAACCGCGGCGCGCGTATCTTTGTGACGGCCGAGTTGCCGCCTGAGTTCACCTTGGACAATTACCAGAAAGTTCTTCTGGATCAGAGTAGTACGGACAGTATGGCCAAGGCGTTCTTCAATACGCTGACCGTGACGATCCCGGCAACAATCATCCCGATTCTGGTTGCCGCCTTTGCGGCCTATGCGCTGGCCTGGATGGATTTTCCCGGTCGGGCGCTGTTGATCGCGGCGGTTGTTGGGCTGTTGGTTGTTCCGCTTCAATTGGCCCTGATACCCTTGCTGAAATTCCACCTGAATATCGGCATCGGCAAGGGTTATCTGGGCGTCTGGCTGGCACATACCGGGTTCGGGATGCCCCTGGCGATTTATCTGCTTCGCAACTACATGGCCGGATTACCGCGTGACCTGATCGAAAACGCACGCGTCGACGGCGCCACCGAGTTCCAGATCTTTACCAAGCTGATCCTGCCGCTCAGCTTCCCGGCGCTGGCGTCTTTCGCGATCTTCCAGTTCCTTTGGACATGGAACGACCTGCTGGTTGCGAAGGTCTTCCTGATCGATGCGACCGGCCAGACAACTGTGATGACCAACCGCATCGTCGAGCTTTTGGGGACGCGTGGCGGCAACTGGGAAATTCTTGCGACCGCCGCCTTTGTCTCAATCTTTGTGCCGCTGGTCGTTTTTTTCGCAATGCAAAAATACCTGGTCCGGGGCCTTCTGGCCGGATCTGTTAAATAGAGGCGTCTGATGAACGTGCAGAACAACCTTGAACACAGCAAAGCAACAAGACTGTCTTCGGATTGGTGGCGAGGAGGGGTGATCTATCAGATCTACCCGCGGAGTTTTCAGGACAGCAACGGCGATGGGGTCGGTGACTTGAAAGGCATCACCGCGCGACTGGACTATATCGCGTCGTTGGGTGTTGATGCGATCTGGATCTCACCGTTTTTCAAGTCACCAATGAAAGACTTTGGATACGATGTCAGCGATTATCGCGATGTCGATCCCATGTTCGGAACGCTGGAGGACTTCAAAGAGCTTCTGGATCAGGCGCATGCCAAAGGACTGAAAATCATGATCGATCTGGTTCTGTCGCACACGTCGGACCAGCACCCTTGGTTCAGCGAAAGCCGCAGCAGCCGTGAGAACCCGAAATCCGACTGGTATGTGTGGGCTGACCCCAAGCCGGATGGCACACCACCAAACAACTGGCTGTCGATCTTTGGCGGCTCGGCGTGGCAATGGGACTCTCGTCGCCTGCAGTACTATCTGCATAACTTCCTGACATCGCAACCGGATTTGAATTTCCATTGCCCGGATGTTCAGGATGCTTTGCTGGACGTCGCACGGTTCTGGCTGGATCTGGGCGTAGATGGCTTTCGGTTGGACACAATCAATTTTTACTTCCATGACAAGGAATTGCGCGACAATCCAGCTCTGCCAATGGATCAGCGCAACGCGACGATCGCACCAGCAGTCAACCCGTACAACCATCAGGACCACCTGTATTCGAAAAGCCAACCCGAGAATATTGCATTCCTTGAACGGCTGAGGGCGCTTACGGACGAATACGAAGGCCGTGCGTGTCTGGGCGAGGTCGGCGATGCGCAGCGTGGGCTCGAGATCATGGGTGAATACACCTCGGGCGATCAGCGGATGCACATGTGCTATGCGTTCGAGTTCCTCGAGAAACGCGCGCTTACAGCCAGTTACATCAAACATGTCTTTGGCCAATTGCAGGCCAAGGCAGGTGATGCATGGCCCTGTTGGGCGTTTTCAAACCATGACGTGCAACGCCATGCCTCTCGCTGGAACTTAGATGACGCCGCAGCCCGACAGCATGCGGTTCTCATGATGTGCCTACGCGGCTCGGCTTGCCTGTATCAAGGCGAAGAATTGGGCCTGCATGAAGCAGATGTGCCGTTTGAGAAGCTTCGAGACCCCTATGGCATCGAATTCTGGCCCGAATTCAAAGGCCGCGACGGTTGCCGTACGCCAATGGTTTGGCAAGCGCAGCATGAACAATCAGGCTTCAGCACCGCAGAACCCTGGCTACCGGTCAGCGTCCAACAGGCTGAACACGCGGTCGATCGGGCCGAAGTGGACCCGCAATCGATGCTGAACCACTATCGTCGCGCCATCGCGCTGCGTCATGCGCACCCGGCTCTGGCATCTGGACGTCTTTCTGAGATGAACGAAATAGGCTCAGTTTTGACTTTCATTCGTGAAGACAGCTCCGAGCAAATTTTCTGTGCGTTCAATCTCGGATCAGATCAAACCGAGATCAAAGTGCCTGACGGCAATTGGCAGACCATTGGTCAGGAGCTGGGTGGCATTGAAGGCGGAAATTCAATCACTCTGACGGCTTCGCAGTTCTGCCTGATGGCTCGGAAAAAGGGGTAAGGCATGTCTGAACTCAACCTTACAGGTGTCGCCAAGTCTTATGGCCCTGTTGACGTTCTGAAGAACATCAATCTCGACATAGAGCAGGGCGAACTGGTCGTTTTTGTTGGTCCTTCCGGATGTGGCAAATCCACCTTGCTGCGGATGATAGCCGGTTTGGAAAAGATCACAGGCGGGACGCTGGAAATCGAAGGGCAGGTCATGAACGATGTTCCGCCCGCACAACGCGGCATCGCGATGGTGTTTCAAAGCTACGCCCTGTACCCCCATATGACCGTGCGCGAAAACATGGCGTTTGCACTGAAAATTGCCAAGATGCCTGCGGGTGAAATAGATGCTGCGGTAGATCGAGCCGCCCAAATTCTGCAACTCGAACCCTTTCTTGACCGTTTACCCAAAGCTCTGTCCGGCGGTCAGCGCCAGCGGGTCGCCATCGGGCGCGCCATTGTGCGCGACCCAAAGGTGTATCTGTTTGATGAACCCTTGTCGAACCTTGACGCAGCCCTTCGGGTGGCAACACGGATCGAAATTGCGCGCCTGAAAGAGGCCATGCCCGACAGCACCATGATCTACGTGACCCACGACCAGGTCGAAGCGATGACATTGGCCAGCCGGATTGTGGTATTGGCCAACAAGGGTATTGCGCAGGTGGGCACGCCGCTTGAACTGTATGAGACGCCCGATAACGAGTTTGTGGCCCAATTCATTGGCTCGCCGTCAATGAACCTATTACCCGGAACGATCACCGGAACGGGGGCGACAACGACTGTGGAGCTTGCGTCTGGCGGCACCGCCGTTTCCGCGATCCCGACCGAGGACAGCGATCTGGGCAAGCAGGTCAATATCGGTGTACGACCCGAAGATTTTGTCATGACTGACGATACCGCGATCCTGACCGGAAAGGTGGATTTCACCGAGGCTTTGGGCGAGGTCACACTGTTGTACTTCGAAAAGACCACGGACGCTGAAGCGCCGATTGCCAAACTGCCAGGAGTTCAACGGAAGATGCGCGGACAGACCGTTTCCGTGACCGCAGCCCCTGAAAAAGTACACTTGTTCCACAACGGCGTATCGATGCGAAAGTGAGAACGGCGGCTAATCAACGCGAAGCTTGACAACTCAACTGCTCATATTCCACCATAATTGAAACGTTTCAATGGTGGGGGAATGAGAGTTTCAGCCCAGCTTTATACAGTGCGGCAATGCGGTGATCTGGCAGACCAGTTACGTCTGGTTGCAGCTTGCGGATTTGAGGATATCGAAACCACGGGGCTGCATGAACTGAACCCGCAGCAGATGGCGGGTACCATTCATCAATCCGGTCTTAACGTTCGGTCTGCACATTTTGACTGGGAAGAGTTCGACACGCGTTTCGATGACATTGTCGAGGTCATGGACCTTTTGGAATGCCAGGTGGCCGTCATGCCTTGGCTGGCGCCCCAGGCGCGGCCCGACACTGCCCGGGGATGGATGGCAGTGTCGGGCCAGTTGTCAGAATGGGCTGATCGACTAAGCGAGCACGGCATCCGTCTGGCCTATCACAATCACGACTTTGATCTGGTGGGGGCAAAGGGTGAAACGCCCCTGGATCAAGTCCTTTCGCAAGGGAATATCTACTGGCAGCCAGATATAGGTTGGTTGCAAGTTGCTGGCCTAGATGCTGCCGCAATGATCAAACGTCATGCGGACCGAATCCTGTCTATTCATGCAAAGGATGCGGATCCAGACTGTGGCACAGGTGACGAGCGTTGGCGCGATCTGGGGGAGGGCGTCGTGGATTGGGACGCTGTATTGAAGGCACTCGCAGACAGCAATTGTTCCGATTTGTTTGTCGAACATGACGAAACCTTAGATCACAGACGTACATTGAACACGGGACGGGGGTTCCTGACCGAACGTCTGATCGGGATTACCTGATGGCGCGGGCGACAATAAAATCAATTGCAAAGAAGACTGGCTATTCTGTCGGAACGGTTTCGAACGCCTTACGGGATGCGCCCTCGGTGAAACAAGAAACGCGGGATGAAATCCACAAGGCAGCGACCGCTCTGGGCTATCGGGTAAACCTTGATGGACTTAAGTTGCGGACCAATAAATCCTATCGGATTGCTGTTCTGGTCAGCGTTTCGGAAGATGCCGCTGAGGAATGGGAAGGCGTTGAATTCACACGAATTCTGGCCGGGATTTCCAAAGCGGTTCAGGGATCGCGCTATCAATTGAGTGTTTTCAGCACAAGCGGCGACGATACTGAACTGAAGACTCTGCGTTCGATCGTGCAAGAAGGGCTGGCCGATGGTGTGATTTTCTCGGGCACGCGAGTGAACGACCCGCGGATAGCGTATCTTCAGGCTGAGGCATTTCCCTTTGTCACCTACGGCATGAGTAGCAGCGACCTGCCACATGCATATGTTGATCTCGACAGTGAGACTGCGGCGTATGAAGCGACGGCCAGATTGATTGGCCTTGGCCATCGCCGGATCGCGTTGATTAACCCCCCGGATGACCTCGTCTATGCCCTGCAACGACGCCTGGGCTATGCCGATGCTCTGTCAAAGGGTGCGCTTGGCTTTGACCCTACGCTGATTGCGACCGGTCCAACAACAGCAGAGACCGGCCAAACGGCTTTCGCGGCACTTATGCAGTTGCCCAAACCGCCAAGCGCCATCATTTGCGCCAACGAGGCGATGACCCTTGGGGCCTTGTCGGCGGCAGCAAAACAAGGGGTGAGGGTGGGGCAGGATGTTGTGGTCATTTCAAACGATGATCTGAAACTCAGCCAGTATTTCGTACCCCCGCCCAGCACCTATTATCTGCCCATTGGCGAGACCAGCCGCCTCTTGGGCGAGTTTATGCTGCAAGCCTTGGCCGGAGCCGACCCATCCACGATTCAAAAAAAGATCAGGGCCCAATTGATCGAGCGGCAACCTGACACGCCACCGCCGGAACCGGCGATTTGACTTAGTCCAACAAAGGAGAAACCAAACATGTTCAAACATTTACTTGCAGCGGCGGCGCTTTCTGCGATGACCGCACCTGCCGCCTTTGCCGCCGACCTGGAAGGCCGTGTGCTCAAGATCGGGACGGACGCGACATATCCACCGATGGAAACCGTGGATGAAACAACTGGCGAGATTGTCGGTTTTGACGTCGACGTCATGAATGCCATTTGCGAGCGCGTGAATTGCGTTCCGAATTTCGTCAACACGGCTTGGGACGGGATCTTCGCGGCACTTCAGCAGGGTGAGTTCGATCTGGTGATCTCGGGCGTTTCGATCACACCGGAACGGGAAGAGACCATGGATTTCTCCGAACCTTACATCGTTGTCAGCCAGGCCATTCTTCTTCAGGTCGACAATGCGGATATGACGCTGGAAGATTTCAAGGCAGGAGGCCAGAAGCTTGCGGCACAGACCGGTACGACCAACGCGCAACTCGCGGAAGAGTTGGTGGGCCGCGAGAATGTGAGTCTGTATGACAATTTTTCGGCCGCCATTCTGGCGCTTCAAAACGCCGACGTACAGGGGGTCATCATCGACGGCACCTCGGCGTCGGCCTATGAGCAGGAGTTTGCAGGCGAGTTGACCGTTGGGATCACTGGCCTGCAATCCGACCCGCTGGGCATCGTCTTTCAGGAAGGCGACCCAACCGTTGATGCCATCAACACGGGACTGGCCGCGATTCAGGACGACGGCACCCTGGACAAGCTGAAAGCCAAATACTGGGGAACAAACTGAACTCTGAATACCTTACGGCCCCGGCGGAATTTTTCGCCGGGGTTTTGACCTAGCGGAGAACCCCATGTCGCGTCTCAGCTCGATCCGCCCGAGCAACCTTGTGTTGCTCGCAGCAGCGCCATTCATCATTTACCTGTTTGCTTCCTCGTCCAAATATTTGCGATCTCTGGTCGCGATCCTAGGGATCGGCAACAACGCGGGGCCGATTTTTGTTGGGTTCTTGCTGATCCTGACCGCGGCGATCCTGGGCTATCTCTGCGCCCGCCATTCCCGGTTCCATTCGCAAGCCCCGGCCTGGTTGCGCGTGGCGGCGTTGGCTGCATTTCCTGCGGCGGTTGGCCTGTCGATGCTTGCCTTTGTCGCACCTCAGATCCTGATGCCATTCGCCGAGTCGGTCTTCTTTCATGCGCTGAGTGAAAACACATCGGCACTTATCGACCGAACCAACCAGACCTGGGTGCTTTTCCCTGTGGTTGTGGCGCAAGTGCAGACTGGTTTGCAGGTCTTGCTGGCAATCTATGCGGTGATCATCGCGCTGTGCGTGTTATCCACCCGTCTGAACAACCCGTTGCGCGGCTATTCTCAACTTGGGTTTGAAATCCTGACCGGGGCCACCTTGTTCTATTTGATGTTCATGGCGCATTGGCAGTTTGCAACTGGCGTTGCCATTACATTCCGCGCGGCGATCTTTGCCTATATTTTTGCAGCGATCCTGGGGCTGATCTGGGTGGGGCTGCAATCGTTCAAACCCAAAGCGCGTACTACGATGGTTTACGGCGCAATCAGCTTGGCTCTGCTAGGAGTTTCCACGTTTTTCTTCATGCAACCACAAGTGAATTACGTCCTTGTCGGGAGCACCGAAGCCCGCATTGCGATTGTGCGCGGTACACCACAGGCACAGGCCGATATCATCCGGTTTGGTGAATTCGAAGGCGGTGGAGAGCAGCAATACCGCATCCGCAGTGCAACAGACGCCGCAGCGGCCCTGGAGCAAATCGAAACCGTTGAAAGTGTCTCTGGCGCGTTTGTCCCCGTTCAGGCACACACGCAGGGCTATCCGGTGCTTTGGCAAACCAGCTTTTTGCCCGACAAGTACCGCAACCCGGCGCTGGCTTTTGCTGTCTTTGGCTTTTTGTTATTGACGCTGACCATTGGTGGCGCACAGCACAAACTCCACCCGCTAGCCGTTGGCGCAGAGTTCTTTGTGGATACGATCCGGGGCATCCCGATGCTGGTGATCATCCTTTACATCGGCCTGCCTCTGGCGGGTGCAGTCAAGGATGCCACAGGCGGCGGCATCGACATGACCAATATGACCCGCGGCATCATCGCCATTTCGGTCGGCTATTCAGCCTATATGGCCGAGATCTTTCGATCCGGGATCGAGGCCATACCCAAAGGGCAGTTGGAGGCAGGCAGCTCCTTGGGCTTGTCTCGATGGCAGACTGCTCGGCTCATCGTCTTACCGCAGGCATTGCGGATCGTGACCCCACCCTTGGGCAACGAATTCATAGCAATGATCAAGGACACCTCGCTGCTGTCGATCCTGTCTGTTCGTGACATGACCCAAAGGATGCGAGAGTTTCAGGCGGCAAGTTTCCTGCCTTTCGCCCCCTTCAATACGGCAGCAATTCTTTACGTCGTGATCACATTGGGTTGCGCCAGCTTCCTGAAATGGATCGAACGTCGTACCGCAAAGGATAGCAGATGAGCAAGCTTGAGCTGGGGGTTTGCTACTACCCTGAACAATGGGATCGGTCGCAATGGCAAGAGGATGCCAAGCGTATGGTCGAGATGGGGTTGGATTGGGTGCGTATTGCCGAATTCACCTGGGGCCTGATCGAACCTGCACGCGGGCAATTTCGCTGGGGTTGGCTGGATGAGGTCATTGGAATTCTGGGTCAGGCCGGGCTGAAGGTCATGATGTCGACCCCAACGGCGGCCCCGCCAAAATGGCTGATCGACGCGCATCCTGAAATCCTACCCGTCGGACCGGACGGACGAGTCAGGGGATACGGATCGCGTCGGCATTATTGCTTTTCCTCCGAGATTTATCTGGCCGAGGCAAAACGGATCGCAACCGAATACGCCAGCAGATATGGAAAGAACCCTCATGTCCACGCCTGGCAGATCGACAACGAATACAACGACCACGACACGGTACTCAGCTATTCAATGGCTGCGCGCAGCGGGTTTCAACGCTGGCTTCAGAAGCGATACGAAACAATCGACGCCCTAAACCAAACATGGGGAACCGTGTTCTGGGGATCGCTCTATTCCGGATTTGACCAGATTGAGCTGCCCAACGGTCTGGTCGCAGCCCCGAATCCAACACATGCATTGGATTTCATGCGTTATTCTTCGGACAGGGTACGTCTGTTCAACAAAGCACAGGTCGACATTCTGCGGGAACATTCTCCGGGCCGAGACATCACCCACAACTTTATGGCAGGCAGTTTCGAGTTTGACCATCACGCCGTTGCGGCCGATTTGGATGTGGTTGGCTTTGACAGTTACCCGCTGGGCAACCTGATGGGTTCGACCCTCTCCGACGATGAAAAGCGTCGCTATCTGCGGACAGGTGCGCCGGATTATCAAGGCTTTCACTGCGATTTATACCGCAGTCAGGGACGTGGGCGTATGTGGGTTTTGGAACAACAGCCGGGTCCGGTGGACTGGGCGGCTAAAAACCCTTCTCCAGCGGAGGGCATGGTACGGCTTTGGACCTGGGCAGCTTATGCGCATGGTGCGCAAGCAGTTATGTTCTTTCGTTGGCGACAAGCAAAATTCGCGCAGGAACAATATCATACGGCGTTGCTGCGCTCGGATAACAGCCCAGATCAAGCGGCGGTTGAATTGGCACAGATCGTAAAGGATCGCGAAACTCTACCATCTGCGACGCGTTCAAAGGCCAATGTGGCGATACTTTTGGATTACAGCTCAATCTGGGCTGCGGATATCCTGCCGCATGATGACGAGTTCCCAAACAGTCACATTATCCGTGAATGGTATGCCAGCCTTCGTCAATTAGGGGCAGACGTCGATTTCCTAGGCCCTGAAGATGATCTGGACGGCTATGCACTGATCCTATTGCCGCAGAGCATGATCGTCAGCGCAGACCTTGCTGCCAAGCTTTCAGATTCGGACGCGAAACTCGTGATTGGAGCCAGGTCAGGCAGCAAAACACCCCAGATGCACACACCTGCGAACCTTGCCCCTGGCACATTAACAGAGTTGACCGGCGTTCATGTCACACGCGTCGAGTCACTTCCCCTCCTGGCACAAGAACATGTGCAACTGATCAACGGCCCTCGGCACGCTTTCGTAGGTTGGCGCGAGATCGTCGAGACCAACGAAAGTGTCTTAGCGCGCTTTGAAAGCGCCTATTGCGACGGAAGCCCTGCGGTCGTGCAGTCAAACCGGGCAATATATATGGCGATGCTTCCACGTGGTGCGCTTTTGCAATCCATTTTACATCAGGCTTTGGAGTGGGCTGGCCTGAGCACACTGAACTGTGATCCCGATATTCGCATTGCCCGGCGCGGTACGTTGCATTTCGCGTTTAACTTTGGTGACACTCCCAAACCCTTGCCAGCCGGTGATCATCGTAGATTGTTGATAGGAACCGACCCGGTGGATGTCCGGGACATGACCGTTTGGCTAGAAGATGTACCCCTTAAAAAATCAGTCTGAACGCGTTCCATCAGGAGGCTGGGCTAATGAATTTTCAAAACTGTCACTTTTTCACTGCCGAATTGACACAGAAAGTCCTATAAACAAAAAATAAAAACAAACAGTTCATCAATGGGAGAAAACACATGGCTGACAAATTGACTCTTTCCAGACGCAAGGTGCTAAAGGGCGCGGGTGCAGCTGCTTTGGCAGCGCCGCTTTACAGCAAAAGCGCGCTGGCGTCGTCGGGCGAGATTAATATTCTGATGTGGTCGGATTATCTTCCGCCCAGCTTCATCGAAGAGTTTGAAACTCTGACCGGCATCAAGGTGAACTACACCGGCATCGGTTCGAACGAAGAAATCATCAACAAGATGAAGGCCACCAAAGGTCAGGGCTTTGACATTGTCTCGCCCACCAACAACCGGTCGTTGCAATGGGAGCCGCTGGAGCTTCTTCAGCCCTTTGATATGAACAAGGTTCCGATTGACTTGGTGAACCCAGCCATGGCCAAGATCGGCACAGACGCTTGGAACTTTGGTGGATCAGGGGCGCATTGGCTGCCGCATATCTGGGGCACCGAAGGCATTGCCTACCGCACCGACCTGTGGCTGCCGGAAGGTGACGCACCGTCTTATGGCGACGTCTGGTCCGAAGAAAACGCCGGGAAAACTATGGGCCGCGCGCATTCGATGATGTTGGGCGCGGGTCTTTACATGGAGCGTTCGGGCGAGATGGAGCCGGGCTCGGTCTGGGCGGCGTATGGTGACGAAGAAACCATGCGCAAGGTTTGGGGCCAGATCACCGACTGGTGCGTTGCGCGCAAAGATCGCATCAAGCTGATCTGGAATGACGCTGACACACAGAAAAATGGTCTGTTGAACGAAGGCGTGATTGTCGGTCAAACTTGGGATGGCCCGCCGCTGGCGTTGAAGTCTGCAGGTGAACCAGTGCACTACCAAGCGCCGGTCGAAGGCGCGATGGCCTGGGTTGACGGCATGTCAATTCCAACAGGTGCCGCGAATATCGACCAGATCTATGCGTTCATTGATTTCGCCTATCAGGCCAAGCCTGCCGGTGTTGCCATCGACAGCCACGGTTACAACTCGCCGGTTCTTGGAGCTGATCAATATTCGGGCGACACTTACAAAAAGAACTTCGCCGAAGCCTATCCGGGCGACTCGTTGGCCAACCTTAACCCGTGGCCGGCCGAAGCACCTTGGTATGCAGAAACACGGACCGAGTTCGTCAACAAATTCAAGAGCGCTTAAACGCATTGAAAACATGCCCTCCGCCTTGCGCGGGGGGCTACACTCTGTGCGCCGTCCCGGCGTAACGGACAGTAATGTGGTGTGAAGACAATGTGCACCCCAGGGAGATACCAAAAATGAGTGCAGGGGTCGGCGTCGATCTTGAAAAGCTGTGGATCCGTTTCGGTGACTTCGTTGCCGTGCGGGACGCGAATGTGAACATCAACGGGGGCGATTTCTTTTCGTTCCTCGGGCCGTCTGGCTGTGGAAAAACAACGATCCTGCGCGCCGTTTCAGGTTTCCTGGAGCCAAGCGAGGGCAAGGTATTGATTGGCGGCAATGACATGCGCGGCATCGGACCAAACAAGCGGCCCACGGCGCTGATTTTCCAGAACCTGGCGTTGTTTCCGTTGATGAAAGTTTGGGAAAACATCACCTTCTCGATGGAGATTAAAGGGGCCAGCGCCGCTGAACGCCGCAAGCGTGCAGATGAGCTTCTGGACATGATCGCTTTGCCCGGGCAGGGCGACAAACTGCCCAGCGAACTGTCAGGCGGGCAACGTCAGCGTGTGGCCATCGCCCGCGCGCTTTGCGCAGAGCCGGATGTGTTGCTGTTGGACGAGCCTCTGTCAGCGCTGGATCTGAAACTGCGCCAACACATGCGCACAGAGCTGCGCGAAATCCAGCAGCGCGTGGGTATCACCTTTATCTACATCACTCACGATCAAGGTGAGGCGCTGACCATGTCCGACAACATCGCCGTTATGCGCGCGGGTGTGATTGATCAGATTGCCGACGGCAAGACCATCTACAACGATCCCAACACGGCGTTTGCGGCTTCATTCGTCGGCGAAAACAATGTGTTCCGGGGTAAAGTTAAACAAGTCATGGGCAATGAGGCTCTGATCGCGACTAACCGCTCAGGCGATCTGGTAGCGAGGATTTCGACGGCCAATCAAGGCAAGATGAAAGAAGGCGACGATGCCATGATGTTCGTGCGCCCCGAGGCATTTGCCATCGCCCCCGATGGCGCGTCGGGCGACCATTTCGTCACCGCGCGTGTCAACCACGAAGAGTTCGAGGGCAACGTCTTTAACATCTTCACCGAAGGCGAGGGCGGAAAAGAGATCAAAGTATCGATCCCCAACCACGGGCAATCCTTCGAAGATCACACCGGACAGAACATCACGTTGGAATATGAGACGCACAACGCCGTCGTCGTTCCTGCGGGTGAGCTGGCTGCGGAATAAGGGGAACAGTTCATGCCCCAGTTTCTAAAGGATTTCTTCAATCGCAATGGCACCGGCATGGGGTTGGCGATTTTGGGCCTGGTCCTGTTCTGGACCATCGGGCTGATTATCTTGCCGCAGTTGTCGATGCTGGACTTTTCATTCCGTCCGAACCTGCCGCCGCCAGAGATTGGCGGGCCCAAGGACGTCTATACGCTGGAGAACTACAAGTACTTGATATACGGCCCCGAGGGCGGCAGTCAGGATTACAACACGGTCGACCTGAGAGTGTTTTTCCGAACCCTTGTGGCGGCTGTCTGTGTGACGATCTTCAATCTGATCATCTGCTATCCAATCGCCTACTACCTGGGACAATCCGAAGGTAGCCATATCCGCATCTTTGCGATCATGCTTATCATTCCCTATTGGATCAACGAGATCCTACGCGCCTTCGCGCTGCGCATTATCTTCGGTGAAACCGGCGTTCTGAATACGTTGTTCATGGGCATGGGGATCTGGGATACACCGTTTGACTTCATCCGCAACGATATCGCGCTCTATGCGGGTTTGGGCTATGCCTATATCCTGCTGATGATCTTCCCGATGTATAACGTCATTGAAAGTCTGGATAAAAACCAGATCGAAGCCGCTCGGGACCTGGGTGCGCCATGGTGGCGGATTCACTGGCGCGTGGTTATTCCTTACGCCAAGCCGGGCATCAGTTCAGGCTGTACTATGGTGTTCATGTTAAGCGCTGGTGCGCTGGCCGCACCGCAGATTTTGGGCGGTCCGTCGAGCCTGTGGTTCACGCAGCTGATCTATCAGCAATTCAACGACAACAATGACTGGCCACAAGGAGCCGCTTACGCGATCGTGCTGTTGGTGACCTGTATCCTGTTCGTGTTGGCGGTGATGCGCCTGTTTAAGGTGAATATGGGGGATATCGGGAAATGAACAATTCCTTCCTCCGCATAAGCATCTGGGTCTATCTGGCGATCTTCTTCCTGTATCTGCTGGGACCGCTTGTGATCATGTCGATCACCGCGTTCAACTCGTCCGGTTTCCCCCGGATGAGCCCGTGGGAATGCCTGACCTTCCAGTGGTTTGGCGAACTGTTTCAGGATCAGCGCATCCTGAACGGTATCAAAAACTCGTTGATCATCGGGCTTGGAACGGTTGTTCTGTCCGTGGCGATGGGTCTGGCAGGTGCGCTGATGCTGACTCAGATCTGGCCCAAGTTGCGCGCGACCTATTACACGATCATCATCGCACCGATCCTGATCCCGGGCGTGGTTCTGGGTATCTCGACACTGGTGTTCTGGGATCGGATCAACCGTATGCTCGGACTGGGGGCAGACAGCTTCTTGTCAAATGGCATTTTTCTGACGGTGATCGGCCAGTCCACCTTTATCGCCAGCTATTGCATGCTGGTGCTGGTGGCGCGATTGCAGCGCTACGATATTGCCCTGACCGAAGCAGCATTGGACCTCGGGGCCAGCCACGCACAGGCGTTCCGCAAGATATTGCTGCCGTTCATGCGCCCGGCGATTGCCTCGGCGGCGGTGCTGGCGTTCCTCGCTTCGTTCGAGAACTACAACACCACCACCTTTACGTTTGGTGAATACCCGACGCTGACAATCGAGCTGGCCCAGAAGGTCCGCTATGGCATCACACCCGCGATTTCTGCGCTGGCATTTATCATCGTGGCCTTGACCGTGTTCTTTGCCTTGCTGAATGAAGCCAAGCTCAAGCGTCAGAAACTGGTGGCAGCGGCGCGCAAGAACGCAACGGTTGAGGAACTGGCAGGCAAGATCAAATTGCCCAGCTTCTTTGCCGGAAACGCAGCTGCGGTTCTGGTGGTTGTTTTTGCGATTGCAACAATCACGGTTGTCGGCACCGCAACGGCCTACGACCCCGGTCAGTGCATTGCTGACGTACGCGAGCAGAAACAGCTGGAAGCCGAACAGCGCATTCAGCAACTGCGCGAGCAACGCGAAGAGCGCCGCAAGCAGCGCGAAGCCGAAGAAGCAGAACAGGGCGGGGCACAGTCCACGCCGAAGCCGTCGAACAACAGTGGCTTTGGAAACGTATTTGCCCCCAACTCTCTGGGCGGAGACGAAAGCGAAAGCGACGATGGTTCGTCCGAGGCCGACCCGGCCCCATCGAACAACAGCGGGTTCGGCAACGTCTTCGACCCCAACAGCCTGCAAAACGACGACTAACTTTGCAGGTTGATAGCCAAGGCATCCGCCCGGATCAGGATCAACCCTGTCCGGGCGGATTGCGTTTCAGGATGGCGACATCGCAGCCTTGAACAGTTAGCCCATTCCAGATCACCGGGCTTGCGTTGTAGTTGATCAGGAACACATGATCAGCTGTCTCGCGCATCCTCAGGCCTTGAGGCATGGCCTGCACGCTCAACCCTGTGTGCTTTGCCGCCATCGCAATGACCCGATCCCAAAGCTGTGCATCAGGAAACCCCGCCAGATACCAAATCCCGTTTTCCCCTTTGAGCGCGGCTACCCCATCTTCGAAATTCAGCAAGTCCGTGGCGGAACCTGACAGTCGATCAACCCAGTGCAACGCCGCGCCACCGCCATTAACAGGTCGCTCAACCGTCGGAGGAAGCGTTTCGACCAGGTCGACGTCACAGTCCAATGCACTCAATCCGGGGCGGCCATTCTCGGGAATTTGGAAATCGCGCGTTATGGCACCACCTCGGGGGCCAAGGATGGCGAGTTTACATGCCGATTGCAGACGGCTCTCCAAATCCTGATCAAGCGTCGCCAGCCCCGGTGCAAGGATCAGATCGTACTGTCCTGAGAGGTCATGGGTAGATACAAAATCCACCGACAACCCTGCGCGTCGCAGCGCGCGATACGCCGCAAAGACCAGTCGGAAGTAATCAAACCCGGCCCCCTGCGGCTGAGTGGACCATGCCCAGTCCGACGCATATTCGAACAAAATAGCCACTTTGGCTTGCGACTGCCGGACGTCACCCAGTTCCGACAGTGTATCCGCGGTTTGACGCGCTTCAGTCAATGCAGGTGCAGGACGGTTGTTTGACGTCAACAAGCCTGCGTGCATCTGCTCTTGCGCGAAGGGGGCTTGTCGCCAACGAAAATAGCTCACCACTTCAGCGCCATGAGCAACGGCCTCCAGAGACCACAGCCGTACCATTCCGGGAAGGGGCGCTGGGTTATAAGGTGCCCAATTCACAGGACCGGGTTGCTGTTCCATCACCCACCAACGTCCGCGCCCGACGGCCCGGTACAGGTCGTGATGAAACGCCTGCATATCCGGGTCGCCTTGTTGCAGAAAGGCGATCTTTTGCGCATCGTCATCTTCCAGCCGATCCGACAAAAATCCAATTGGATAACTGTCCCAGGTGGCAATATCCAAATCTGCGCCGACCTCGAAGTGATCGAAATCTAGAACCCGGCCCATGTAATTGTGCAGCAGTGGCGCGTCGGTCAGCTGCCGCAAAACCTCAACCTGAGCTTTGTTGAAAGCCACAACCTGATCTGAGCTGAACCGTCGGAACGCCAACACATGAGCCGGGTTCGGTTCGGTTACGGTTTGATTGGGTAGGTCAATCTCGTCAAAACTGGCATATTCCATTGACCAGAACACATTGCCCCATGCTGTATTCAGCGCTTCGACGGTGCCATATTGAACTGCCAACCACTGTTGGAAGGCGCGGAGGGCAGGGGCACTGTAGCTGACCGTTGTGTCATGACACCCGTATTCGTTGTCGATCTGCCATGCTGCCACCTGCGGATTACGACCATACCGTTCGCCCATGATGCGGGCGATGCGTGAACATTCGTCGATATAGCCTTGGTGACTAAAGCAATAATGTCGCCGCGACCCAAACTTGCGCGGGGCCCCGAGTTCATCCACTGCAAGCATATCCGGGTGTTTGTCGATCATCCAGCGGGGCGGTGTCGCCGTTGGCGTACCCAGCACAACCTTCAACCCGGCGGACCCAAGTGTTTCGATCGCACGGTCCAGCCAATCGAGTTGCAGATTACCCGGCTGAGGTTCCATACGGCTCCATGCAAACTCACCGATCCGAACCCAGGTCAGACCGGTGGTGATCATGCGCGCTGCGTCCTCCGCCCACATCGCCTCGGGCCAGTGTTCGGGATAGTAGCAAACGCCAAGTTCCGGCTTCATAAAATGACCCTGTGTTCTGCCTGACCCCGCCCGACATTTAGCGCGGCAAAGGTCTTTCCGTTGTTTGGTTGCGCTTCGATTTCGTCGGCACTTAACCCCTGACGCGCTGTTGTGCAGAAAAGGGTGCTCAGATCACTGCCGCCAAAGGCCGGGCAGGATGTATGCGCCGCGTCGTAAGAAACGGCACGCAGGAATTGTCCCTCAGATGTATAACAGGCAACCCGGCTCGCACCCCATTGGGCAATCCAGATGTTTCCAGCTGCATCAACCACAGCGCCGTCGGGGTTCAACCCTTCCGCCCGAAGATCCAGAAAGACCGAATGATCCCCTTCAGGCCACCCGGTTTCCGCGTCCAGCTTCCAACGCCGAACCTGCCCTGTCACGGTATCGCAAAAATAGGCAACCGACCGATCCGGAGCAAAACAGATCGCGTTTGAGATTGTCACATCCGCAACCAGACGCCTCAACGCGCCTTTCCAGAACCGATAGATCGATCCGGCTGCTGGTTCCGCATGCTTTCCCATCGTTCCGATCCAGAAGCCACCCCAAGGGTCGGCCCGACCGTCGTTAGAGCGGGTGACTGAGTTATCTGCCTCCAACGGTGTGATCAGGCTGCAGTCCGCAGTGGTCAAGTCAAAACGCCAAAGCCCGGTTTCCGACGCCAGCAGCAGCGTATCGTGGTCCACCCATCCTGCAGCAGAGACATATTCTTCAAATGCCCAGCTCTGCGGCCCTTGTGCGCTACGGGTCATCAGGCGTTTGCCGATGATGTCGAACCAATACAACTGTTGCCGTTCGGGATGCCACAAAGGCCCTTCACCCAATTCACAGGGGCGATCATCGAAAACAGTGCTCATCCCACCGCCTTGTCATAGGCGGCAACGATCTGGCGGGCGCGGTCTGATATCTCGGTCACGTCCATGCCAGGTTTATATAGCGCCGATCCGATCCCGAACCCATCTGCCCCGGCCTTGATCCACTGATCAAAATTCTCAGGGCCCGCACCACCCACGGCAAACACCAGCGCACCGTCAGGCAAAACCGGGCGCAAAGCTGCCAGTCCGGCAGGTCCTGCCATCACACCGGGAAACAGCTTTAGCCCTGTGGCGCCGGCCTTTAGTGCCCCGAACGCTTCGGTTGGGGTATAAACACCCGGCCAGCTTTGCATCCCCAAAGCGACCGTGCGCCCAATGACCTCGGCATCATAGTTTGGCGATACGATCAGTTTACCCCCGGCATCCGAAACAGCATTGACCTGATCGATGGTTAAAACCGTGCCTGCTCCGATCAGTGCCTGATGCCCGAATACCCTGGCAAGAATAGCGATACTATTTAACGGGTCGGGTGAGTTGAGCGGCACTTCGATACGGTCGATTCCCGCGTCAAGTATCACGCGCCCAACGGCTTCGGCGTCGGACGGATTAAGCCCACGAAGAATGGCGATGATGGGACGGCTCATGAATTCACCTTGTCTTTTGCCAGAGCAAGCCCTGCCAGTGTCGCCGCAGTGGCATTTTCAGTTTCGACAAACGCACCTTGTTGCTTCAGCGCAGTTGCATAAATCTGCGAAACACCGTCGGCACCAATCACGGCCAACTGTTGTCCCAACCAATAGGGTCGGGTGGCGGCCAGCTCGGCACCGATCAGCAACCCCGAAAGCTGCGCCCGAGCGGTGCCTTTGTCCTGACCGTGTAGCAGATCTGCTGCGCGCAGACCGAATAGGCGTGCTGCCAGTTGTTCGGGCTTGGACAGGGTATCTGCAACGGCGTCCACAAATGCGTTATCATCCCAACCTTCGCAAACCGAGTGTCGCAGCACCGATTGCCCAGACAACAGATCGAACATCTCTCCCGTCATGAATGTCCGAAAGCTGACAACTTCGCCCGCGCTGACCTGAACCCACTTTGTATGCGTTCCGGGCAAACAGATCACCCCATCCCAATTCTGCCGCGCGGCAAGAAATCCTGCGATCTGCGTTTCTTCGCCACGCATAACGTCCGGCGGTGCCATCTGTTTCAGACCGGGCACGACAAAGGCACAGATGCGTGGATCGGTGTCGGGAACGCGGATTGGCGCGTCGGGCAGTGGTTGGCTTGGAACTGCGCCATAAGGTGCCTCGACCCAGCCCTGCCGCGCACCAACCATACCGCACGCGATTACGTCCACCGGGGTATCCGCCAGCCATGTTTCAACAAGCGCAAGCAACGCCGCCTGAAACCCATCCTTGCCAACTCGGGCCATTCCTGCGTCAGACCGTGCCTGATCCAGCACGGTGCGCCCCTGCATGGCCCACGCGCGCAGATGGGATGTACCCCAATCAACAGCGATCCATTCAGTATTCATCACGTCACCCCGTAACCACAACGCCACCGTCAACGACCACGCATTGGCCGGTCATCGCGCGGCTGGCCTTAGACGCCAGAAACAGGGTGGGCGCAATCATGTCTTCAGGTGTCAGATGCTCTTTCAGGCATTGCCGGTCCAGATGTGCAGCCAAATCTTCGGGCGTGGCCCACATGTCCAGCTGTTTCTGCGTCAGAACCCAGCCGGGCGCCAGGGCGTTGACCCGGATGTTCTGTGGCCCAAGCTCGCGCGCCAAAGAGCGTGTCATGCCCGTGATCCCGGCGTTTGACGTCGTGTAGATCGGATAGCCCGCGTTGCCCATCATATAGCTGATTGAACTGAAATTGATGATCGCACCCCCGTCTTTCATCTGCCGGGCGGCTTCCTGACAGGCGAAGTAATAGGCTTTCAAGTTGACCTCGATCATCCAGTCCCAGAACTCTGGCGTTGTTTCGTCCAAGGCGTGCCGCTGATCGTTGGCCGCGTTATTGACCAGTACATGCAAAGGCCCATGTACGTCGGCGGCCTTGCGCATGGTTGCGTGCAGCAATTCGGTATCGGTCATGTCACCCTGCATGAAAAGCGGCGCGCGGCCATGCTTGTCGCGCATCTCGTCAACAAACCCGCTGGCGTCCGAGCGACCGATGAACGTAACGTTGGCCCCCTGAGCCATAAAACCATCTGTCAGCGCCGCGCCGACGCCCGAGCCTCCGCCCGTGATATAGACAGACGCCCCTTTCAGGTCATGAAATGTTGCTAGTTGGGGCATCAGTGGCTCTCTCTGGTTACAAGGCGGGTGTCTTTGCCCACAAGGAAATCAAGATCAGCGCCCTGATCTGCCTGAAGCACGTGGTCGATGTAAAGTTTCGCGTAACCACGGGAGTAATACGGCTCATCCGGCTGCCACGCGGCGCGACGGGCGTCCAGTTCCGCTTCATCAACCAGTAATTCCATCTCACCCTTGCTGGCCGAGATACGAATGCGGTCACCGGTTTTCACCAGTGCCAGTGTACCACCGGCTTGCGCTTCGGGGCTGACATGCAGAATGACAGTGCCATAAGCGGTACCGGACATGCGCGCGTCTGAGATGCGGATCATGTCACGCACGCCCTCTTTCACCAGCTTGGCCGGGATCGGCATGTTGCCAACCTCGGGCATGCCGGGATATCCCTTGGGGCCGCAGCCTTTCAGGACCAGAATAGTATCAGGTGTGACCGGCAGATCATCTCGGTCGATATTGGCTTTCAGGTCTTCGATGTTTTCAAAAACGTAAGCCTCGGACTCGGTTTCCAGAAATTCATCCGTCGCCGCCGATGGTTTCACAATCGCCCCGTTGGGCGCCAAGTTGCCTCGCAAGACGCGCAGACCGGCGGCAGGTTTCACCGGATCGTTGAAAGGGCGGATGACGTCCGTATTGAAGCACTCGGCCCCTTCATAATGGGCTGAAATGTCCTTGTTCAACACGGTTTTTGCCTGGCGAAGGAAGGGTTTAAGCTCGTTCAGCACGACGGGAACCCCGCCTGCGTAGCAGAAGTCCTCCATCAGGTATTTGCCCGAAGGCATACAGTTAACCAGTAGAGGAATCTCAGACCCAATCTCAAAGTCCTTGAGCGTTAGATCAACTCCTACACGGCCTGCCAGAGCCAACAGGTGGACCACAGCATTGGTTGACCCACCCACAGCAGCATTCGCCAAAATGGCGTTCTCGAACGCTTCCTTGGTCAGGATGTCCGAGGGCTTCAGGTCTTCGCCCACCATCTCGACGATCCGTTTGCCGGTCAGATGTGCCAGCGCCATACGGCGGGCATCCACTGCGGGCAGGGCAGCATTGGTAGGCAGGGACATACCCATCGCCTCAACCAGCGAGGCCATGGTGCTGGCAGTCCCCATGGTCATACAAACCCCCGCGCTGCGAGACATGCCGGATTCGGCGTTCATGAAATCCTGCAGCGTCATTTCCCCAGCGCGGACAGCCTCGGAGAATTTCCAAACGTCGGTGCCCGAACCGATATCCTGCCCGCGATATTTGCCGTTCAGCATCGGGCCGGAGCTGACCACGATTGACGGCAAATCGACCGAGGCTGCGCCCATCAGCTGCCCGGGCGTTGTCTTGTCACACCCGCCCAGCAGGACAACGCCATCAATTCCGTATGCGCGGATGCTTTCTTCGACATCCATCGCCAGCAGATTGCGGAACAGCATGGCGGTCGGCTTCATCTGTGTTTCGCCCAGTGACATGACGGGGAATTCGACCGGAAAGCCACCTGCCTCCCACACACCGCGTTTGACGCCTTCGGCCAGATCGCGCAGGCCCGAGTTACAAGGCGTCAGTTCGGACCATGTGTTGCAGATGCCGATGATAGGGCGCCCATCAAAAGCGTGGTCAGGAAACCCTTGGTTCTTCATCCACGAACGATGGATGAACCCGTCCTTGTCGAGTTTTCCATACCAATGTGATGAGCGGCGCTTTTTTGTCATTTTTTGTTAGCCTTCTAGTCTCGCGGTCAGGCGGCTTTGGCGGGTTTGCACCAATCCGGCAACCAGTCTGCATGTGCGTCCAGTAGATCGCTCACCAGGCTGCGGATTTGACGAAGGTCCAATTCGGCAGCGGTGTGTGGATCCATCATCGCGGCGTGATAGATGTATTCGGGGTTCTGATCGACCAATGCGCGGACCGTCAGTTCCTGCACATTGATTTGGCTGCGCATCAACGCGATCAATTGGGGCGGGATGTCCGTGACAACCGAAGGCTGGACACCATTACTGTCAACCAGGCAAGGCGTTTCGACAGCGGCACCCAGTGGAAGTTGGGGAATTTGACCGGTGTTGGGCAAGTTGCCGTAGGCTGTATAGGGCGTATCCGTGACGATGGCGTTCATCAGGTCGGCCGCGAATTCGTGGCTTCGAATGACTTCAATGTCGCGGCCGTCGGTCAACGTCTTGGCCTGTTCTTTCCAGTTAGCGACCTGTTCGACACAACGGGTTGGGTACTCGTCCAGCGGGATCGAAAACTGTTCGATCAGATCCTGGCGTCCGTCCTTGATGAACCACGGGACGTATTCCGCCAGATGTTCCGAGCTTTCAGTGCAGAAATAGCCCAGGTGGTCCATTACTTCGTAACGCACTTTGTTGGGGCAGCGCGGCATCAGCAGGGGTGGTTTTGGGATTTGGCCATTGGCATACCCCTGCCTCAAAGCGGGGTAGAGATCGCTGTTTTGATGTTCAAGTTTCAGGAAGAAGGCCACATGATTGACGCCCGCAACCTTGTAGCGGATGTCCTCTTTGCGCAGGTCCAGATCATGAGCTAGTTCCTCGACCGTGTTCTGAACCGAATGGCACAAACCAACATGTTTTAGGCTGGGGAATTGCTCGGCCAAGGCCCAGGTGTTGATCGCCATCGGGTTTACGTATTGTAGCAGTGTTGCGTTGGGACAGAGCTGCATCATGTCCCGTGCTACGTCCCATAACACAGGAACCGTGCGCAGCCCGCGCATGATGCCACCGACGCCCAGCGTGTCGGCAATGGTCTGGCGCAGGCCATATTGCTTGGGGATTTCGAAATCGGTGACAGTGCAGGGCTCATACCCCCCGACCTGAAAGGCGGTAATGACAAAATCTGCGCCATCCAACGCAGCGCGGCGGTCAGTATGGGTTGTAACCGTCGCCCCTGTACCGACCGACTGGATCATAGCGCGAGCTACAGCTTCGCTTTCGGCAAGCCGCTCGGGGTCTATGTCCATCAGTGCAAATTGGCTGTTGGCCAATGCAGGGGTCAGCAGGGCGTCACCTACGATGTTCTGCATGAAGATCGTGGAACCAGCCCCGATAAAGGTGATCTTTGTCATCTTACAAACTCTTGGTTTGACGTTATTTTACGGCACCGAGGGTCAGGCCCGCGATAAAGTGTTTCTGCATCAGGAAGAACATGGCAACCGGCGGTAAAGCTGCAACGATCGAGCCTGCACTCATTAACTGATAGGCTGCCCTGAACTGCGCGTTAAAGCTGGTGATTCCTGCGGTGACAGGCTGGCTTTCAGCGCCTTGGGTCAGCACGACGGCCCAAAAATAGTCGTTCCAGATAAAGGTAAAAATCAGCACGCTAAGCGCTGCAATTGCCGGTTTCATCAATGGCAGCACGACGTACCAGAATATTCGCCATTCGCTAATGCCTTCCACCCGAGCAGCTTCGATCAACTCGAAGGGCAGGGCGCGAATGAAGTTCCGCATGAACAGGGTGCAGAACCCGGTCTGGAACGCGATGTGGAACAGGACAAGGCCGGTTTTTGTGTTGTAGAGACCAAGTTCAAGGGTGAGGTCGCGTACGGGTACCATCAGAATCTGGAAGGGTACGAAGTTGCCCGCGACAAACATGAAAAAGATCCAGAGGTTCGATTTGAACTTGTAGATCCCCAACGCGAACCCGGTCATGCAGCTAAGCGCGACGGCTCCGATCACAGTTGGGATGGTGATCATGAACGAGTTCAACAGATAGCGCGGCATGTCCGAGTTGAAGAATACCTGCCCATAGTTGAACGCACCTTCAAAGCTTGATGGCAATCCCCAGTAATTGGCGTTTGTGAAATCCGCGGCGGGCTTGACCGAAAACAGGGCAACCGCCAGCAGTGGACCCAGCCATAGCAACAAGGCCAGCGGCAGCATGGCCTGATAGGTGATCTGCGCCGCTCGGGGTTGTTTTTCGATGGGTTTGGGAAACATCTCAGTGCCCCTTTTCTTCGCGGTACATCGACCACAGGAAGTAGGCGATGAAGCAGAGCATGATGAGGAACAGGATCACTGCGATTGCAGCGCCATATCCCATGCGGAAGCCGTATTCGGACAGGGCAACCTCGAACATGTAGTAGGCCAGCACCCTAGATGATCCGAAGGGTCCGCCTTGGGTCATGATCGAGATCAGGTCGAAGCTGCGCAAAGCGCCGATGATTGTAACAACAAATGCGATGAAGGTGGCGGGGCGTAGTTGTGGCAGGATGATGTGCCACAGCATTCTCCACCCTTTTGCACCGTCCAATCGCCCGGCCTCAATCTGTTCCGGATCCACAGCGTTCAAGCCCGTCAGATACAGTATCATGCAATATGCGGTTTGCGGCCAAAGACCGGCGAAGATGATGCCATAGGTGACGAACCGTTCGTCGCCCAGCACATTCAGCGGGCCAAGGCCTAAGAAACCAAGGAATTCGTTCAAGAGCCCGAAGGTCGGGTCATAAAACCACGTAAATACAAGGCCCACGACCACCTGAGAGATTACGAACGGGAAGAAGAACAGGGATTTGTACAGGCGGATGCCCCAAACCGTCTGGTTCAGGAATAATGCGATGAACAGGCCCGCCGGAATCGCCAGAAGATAAAGGATCAGCCAGATCAGGTTGTTTTTCAACGAGATGAAAAAAGCATCCCGATCCACCCATTCCCAATACAGGTCTTCGTAATTCCGGAACCCGACATATTCGGCTGCGCCCAAACCGTCCCATTCGTAAAGGGACAGGTTGAAGGATTGGAATACCGGGATGATCACATAGACCATGAAGAACAGCAGACCCGGCGCCAGGAACAACCACGGCGCAATTCGCTGCTGGTTGCGGTGAAACCAGCTTTCTTGTTCTGGGATGTCGGCGGCAACGGTCATGACGGTGTTCCGGGTGATAAGGGGTGGCGGGCTGAAGTCCGTCCTACATTTCAGGGGATAGGTAGGCCGGGCAATTAGCCCGGCCCGATCCGCTTAGTTGTCGTAGATGCGCTGACGGGCGCGTTCCAGTTTCGCCAGAATACGATCAGCATTGTCCGGCTTGACCATAAATTCCTGGAAACCTTCCATCGAAACTTTGGCCATTTCAGCCGGAGCATCGCGGTCCCAGAATTGAGCGACACCGCCGGGGCTGTTTGATGACAGCATTTGGAAGCCCTGCTGCAGGAACTTGTCGTCATCCACCGAAGACTGCGCGTTCACAGGCAGCTGACCTAGGTTTGCACCATTGTTGATCTCGGTTTGCTCGTCTGCCGAAACCACAAAGCGCAGGAACTCACGCGCGGCTTCTTTGTTGGACGCATTGGCCGGGATGTGGAACGTGTCTGTCGGAGCGTCTTCGGCCAATTCGACGTCGGGATTGATCGAAACGAACTGGTAGAAGTCCAGCTGATCATCCGTCAGACCGGCATCACGCAACGGCGCAACGGCGAAGTTGCCCATCAGGTAAGCAGCGGCTTCGCCATTGACCATAAAGGGCAGGGCCTCTTGCCAGCTATAGGTCTGATGGTTGTCGATGAACGCACCCATGTCGATCAGCTGTTTCCAGTTGGCGAAGGTCTGTTTGACTCGATCATCTTCCCAGCTGATTTCGCCATTGGCGAGTTGGTTGTGGAAGTCAAACCCGTTGGTGCGCATGTTCAGGTAGTCGAACCAGCCACCGGCGGTCCACAGGAACTTGGTGCCGATGGTATAGCAGGCGCGACCTGAATCGACGATCTTCTGGCAGTTGGACAGTTCTTCTTCCCAAGTCGTCGGTTCGCTCAGGCCCAGCTCATCAAAGATGTCTTTGCGATAGTAAACGCCCCACTGATAGTAGGTGTACGGCACACCCCACTGCTTGCCATCGATGGTCATCGCGCCTTTGGTCGAAGCCAGGTTCTCGGCAATTTCAGGCTCGGCCCACAGGTCTGATACGTCTTCAAACAGGCCTGCCTCAACATATGGCTTCATGCGATTGGCTGCGTACCAAGTGGCCACGTCCGGAGTATCGGCCGTGAGGAAATTGCGAATCTGCGTTTTATAAGCTTCGCGGTCGATCACGGTGGTTTCGATTTCCAAACCTGGATGCTGTTCCGCAAACCGCTCGATCATCGCTTCCATCGTCGCACGCGGCGCCGGGTTTGACGTGTCCAGGAAAATGCGCAGCTCTCCGGTCAGTTCCGCAGCTGCTGGCGCCGCCATTGCGACGCCAAGCGCCAGCGCAGCCGTTGTGCGCTTGAAAGTGGAATACATGGTCTCCTCCCTGTTGCTCCCATGTGAGGTTCCAAATATTGAAACCAAGTTTTATATATTGAAAACTACACATCGACTCGGTTAGTCTTGTCAAGACCCATCGAGAGGAAGCGATGGAAAACGGAGGAGAATGCAAGCCCGTGTCAGGTGATGGAACCATAGGCAAAGCATGTGACGTGCTGGATCACGTCGCGGCATTTCAACGCCCTGTGCGGTTTTCTGAACTGCTGGACAGCAGTGCCTTTCCCAAGGCAACGCTCTACCGGTTCCTTCAATCCCTGACGAATCAGGGAATGTTGTCTTACGACCCGGACAGACAAACCTATGCGCCTGGTATGAGGTTGGTTCGCCTTGCCCATGCCGCGTGGACTCAAAGCTCTCTGGCCCCAATAGCACGCCCATTCCTTGACGCGTTGAGCCGGGAAACAGGTGAAACTGTACATTTGGCGCAGCTCGACTCAGGCCAGGTTCTGTACGTCGACAAACGCAACGCTGCGCAGCCCATTGAGATGTATTCGCAAGCCGGCAAAGTCGGGCCCGCCTACTGCACCGGGGTTGGCAAGGCGATGATGGCGTTTTTGGGGGAGGAGGCGCTGAACAGGGTCCTTTCCCAACAAAGCTATCACCGCTTCACTGACAAGACCCTCACCTCGGAACAGGCGCTGCGCGACGACCTCGAACGGATACGCAACCGCGGGTTCGCTGTTGATGATGAAGAACACGAACCCGGTATCATCTGTATCGCCTGCCCGGTTCTGACGTCCAACAGTCGAATGCTGGGCGCGATTTCCGTGACAGGCTCGACGGAACGGATGGATTTCAAACAACTCGAAGCCTGGGTGCCGCGTCTACGCCGCGTGGCCGAACAGATCGGGGCCGAGGCGCAGGCATGGCGCTTTCCCGAAACGGACCCAAACCACAGCAATGACAGGATGCAAGCGACATGACGGGAGTAACTCTGAACCAGGCGATCAAGCGGTATGGTCAGACACAGGTCATTCACGGGATCGACCTGCAGATCGACGACGGTGAATTCTGCGTCTTTGTTGGCCCTTCTGGATGCGGCAAGTCCACCTTGCTGCGCATGATCGCCGGGCTTGAAGAAACGTCAGAAGGTCAGATTCACATAGGTGCGCGGGACGTCACGCATATGGACCCTGCAAAACGTGGGGTCGCGATGGTGTTTCAAACCTACGCGCTTTATCCGCACATGACGGTCGCCGAAAACATGGGGTTCGGCCTGCGCATGAACGGTGTTGCAAAACCCGAGATTGAAAAGAAGGTTCAGGAAGCATCGAACATTCTGAAGCTGGATCAATACCTCAAGCGCAAACCCAAGGCTCTGTCAGGGGGCCAACGGCAGAGGGTTGCAATCGGTCGGGCCATTGTTCGCGGGCCCGAGGTTTTTCTGTTCGATGAACCTTTGTCGAATCTCGACGCCGAATTGCGGGTCGAGATGCGGGTCGAAATCGCGCGTCTGCATCAGGAAATCGGCGCGACCATGATCTATGTGACCCACGATCAGGTCGAAGCAATGACCATGGCCGACAAGATCGTTGTTCTGCGCGATGGTCGAATCGAGCAGGTGGGTGCCCCGATGGATCTGTACCGCGATCCCGACAACCGATTTGTGGCCGGTTTCATTGGCTCACCCGCGATGAACTTTTTAGACTGCGACTATGCCGATGGGCACGTCACACATCCCGCACTGGCGCAACCGCTGCCGATTTCGGCAACGATTCCGGCCGGACAGGTAAAAGTTACTTTGGGGATGCGCCCGGAACATATTCAGATTGATCGCGCGGCAGACACTTGCACCGTGGACCTGACCGAAGCGCTTGGGGGCGTTTCCTACTCGTATCTCCTCACCCCAAATGGCGACAAGCTGATTGTCGAGGAACGGGATGATCAACGCAGCAAAACAGGCGAACGGATTGGTATCTCGATCCAACCTGACCGCGCTATGGTGTTCGACCCCGAAACAGGGCAGAGGTTTCGGTAATCCGCTGGACCTGGACCGAGAGTTTGGTTGCGCATGCGCAAAGTACCGCTGAATAGTGTTGCGTGCTTCAAAGCAGAGCAACTAATGGCGAACGTTTGGAACGTTTTGCCGTACGAAACTCACGACACTCAAATCTGACCCGTGGCAAAACGCGCGCCTGTAGGCGATTGATTCCAAGCCAAACCTGATTTAAGGGAAGCCCTGTCAAAACAGAGTCACCCAGGGGCGGTATCGTGATCGCGCCCCTCCCGCGCCGCGCTTTTGCGGCCCTTAACTCTTAGATCGCACGCCCCGAAAGGCTTAAAAAAGGTAAAAGAATATGGCAGATAAATCGAACTTCGACATATTGTATACCATTGTAGACGAAGCGCCCGAGCTGGCCAGCGCCTCGTTCCTGCCCATCATCCGCAAGTTCGCATCTGCTGCGGGCGTCAGCGTTGGCACCAAGGACATTTCACTGGCTGGGCGCATTCTGGCAACTTTCCCTGAGAAGCTGACAGATGCGCAGCGCATTACCGATGATCTCGCCGCGTTGGGTGACCTGGTGAAAACACCGGATGCCAATGTCATCAAGCTGCCGAATATCTCGGCCTCGGTTCCGCAGCTGGTTGCCGCCATCGAAGAGCTTCAGTCGCAAGGCTATGACATTCCTGCCTATCCTGAAGAACCGGCCACAGAAGAAGAAAAAGCAATCCGCGCGCGGTATGACGCGATCAAGGGCTCGGCCGTGAACCCGGTTCTGCGAGAGGGCAACAGCGACCGTCGAGCGGCGCGTGCGGTTAAGAACTATGCCCAGAAGAACCCCCATTCGATGGGTGAATGGGCTTCGGACAGCAAAACCAAAGTGTCGTCCATGACCGGCAACGACTTTTATGCCAACGAAAAGTCCGCGACCATTTCCGCTGCTCAGGCCGGCAACGCAAATATCGAGTTTGTCGGCAAAGACGGCAGCATCACCGTTCTGAAAGACGCCTGGCCGCTGGAAGAAGGCACTGTGGCCGACGCGACCTTCATGTCGGTCAAGGCTTTGTCTTCTTTCCTTGCCGACGCTATCGAGGACACCAAGAAAGACGGCACCATGTTCTCGCTGCACATGAAGGCGACGATGATGAAGGTCAGCGACCCGATCATCTTCGGCTATGCCGTCAAAGCGTGGCTGGCCCCGGTGTTTGAGCAATTTGGTGCCGAATTGGACGCACTGGGTGTGAACCCGAATTCGGGCCTGGGCGACCTGTTGGATCGTGTGAAAGACAACGCCGATGTCATGGCCGCCATCGATGCGATCAAAGGTGATCGTCCGTCGATGTACATGGTCGACTCGGATCGTGGTATCACCAACCTGCACGTGCCCTCAGACGTGATCATCGACGCCTCTATGCCTGCCGTGATCCGTGCAGGCGGCAAGGGTTGGGATGAGACAGGCGCCAAGGGTGACACCAATTGTGTGATCCCTGACCGCTGCTACGCGCCGGTCTATGACGAAACCATCAAGTTCTTCAAAGCCAACGGCGCGTTAAACCCAGCGACCGCAGGTGCAGTCGCTAACGTCGGCCTGATGGCACAGAAGGCCGAAGAATATGGCTCGCACCCGACCACGTTCCAAGCCCCTGCCGATGGTACGATCCGCATCGTTCTTGCGAATGGTGAAACGTTGCATAGCCACGAGGTCGAGGCCGGTGATATCTGGCGGTCTTGCACCGTCAAGAAAGCACCGATCGAGAACTGGATCCAACTGGCGATGGACCGTCAGCGCCTGACCGGGTCCGAGGCGATTTTCTGGCTGGATGCAAACCGCGCCCATGATGCCGAACTGATCAAATACGTCAAACCGGCGCTCGAGGCCGCTGGCGTTGCCGACAAGTTCCTGATCATGGCCCCGCGCGAAGCCACCCGTCAATCGCTGGAAACCATCACGGCTGGCAACGACTCGATTGCCATCACCGGCAACGTGCTGCGGGACTATCTGACCGATCTGTTCCCGATCCTCGAACTGGGTACTTCGGCCAAGATGCTGTCGATTGTGAAACTGATGAATGGCGGCGGATTGTTTGAAACCGGGGCAGGAGGGTCCGCTCCGAAGCATGTGCAGCAGTTGGTTGAGGAAAACCACCTGCGCTGGGACTCGATGGGTGAGTTCTGTGCGCTTGGTGAATCTCTGAACTTCCTTGCTGACAGCAAAGGCAACGCCAAGGCAGGTGTTCTGGGTGCTGCTGCCGAAGCTGCAACGCAGGGCATTCTGGACAACAACCGCTCGCCCAGCCGCAAAGTAGGCCAGCCGGACAACCGTGACAGCCACTATTGGTTCGCGCGCTACTGGGCAGAAGCTCTGGCAGCGCAATCCGATGATGCTGATCTGGCGGCGGAGTTTGTGCCCCTGGCCAAAGACCTAGCCGATAAGGAAGAAAAAATCTTGTCGGAACTGGCTGCGGCTCAGGGTGTTGCTGCGGATCTGGGCGGATACTACCACACCGATCCCGCCAAAACGGCCGCTGTAATGCGTCCAAGTGCGACACTGAACGCGATCATCGGGTAATCGGTACCGACAGAGCAGATGCACGTGCATCTACTCTGTAAGCTAAGAAAAGGGGCCAGCAGAGAGTGCGGCCCCTTAATTATTGTGACAACAGGTCATCGATAAACGTGCCGATTTAAGCAGAGGATCAACGACTTCATCTACGGTGCTGGACCGAATACGAAACTGCATTACAGTACTCCTGTATGAGATTTTAAGTACATTATTTCAGATGGTTACAAGAATACCTCATCCACCTACGGGATTCCCCCAATAGAAACTGGAATGAGCCTAAGTTACACCTGTGACAACAAAGAATTTCACTGGTGAGGCCCCTTGGGCTCTATCACTCACTCAGAAGATGACCAGCATTTGGGGTGCTGGTCATTTTGCTTTTCAAAGCCCAAAATCTCGAGATTAACCCTGACCAAACCAATCCTGTCAGATTCGCGTCAGCTGCGGCTGTGCGCGGTCGGTTGAGCAAGGGAATGTTTTGGAGTGCGCTGTAATTCAGCCGAAACGGCGTGCCTGCGGCTGTACAAGGGAAGACTGCATCCTGTTCGCACCTGATGCGGCCACACCTTCATATTGCAAGTAGGACATACGCCGCGCCTCTCGCCGTGCAAGGGCAAGAGACTGCATGATAAGGGCGCAAACAATGAACAACATCGATGCGACAAATCCCGACACGGCAACAACCAGCGACGGTATCCGGTCAACAAGACCGGTATCCAGAAACTCGCGGAAAACCGAAATAAAGACCAACAGCGAGGGTAAAAATGCCAACAAGGCCAAAGACAGGAAAAACGAGATTGGTTTTTCGTCTTTGATCAGCAGGCCAATCATCTTGAGTATGCGCCACCCGTCCGAAAAAGTGGCCAGTTTGGAATTCGAGTCCGGCAACCGTGAGAAATAGTGTGTTTCAACTTCACCAACCGGCATCCGCATCTGCATCGCATGCACGGTAAGCTCGGTTTCAATCTCGAAGCCATTCGAAACTGCAGGAAAACTTTTCACAAACCGTCTGCTGAATACCCGGTAGCCGGACAGCAAATCGTTGATTTTGCTTTTGAAGAAAAACTTCACGAGCCCGCTGAACACGGCGTTTCCAAATTTGTGGCCCGGGCGGTATGCGTCCGTTTCGTCGTTCACCCGCGCGCCGTTAACCATGTCCAGGTTCTTTGACACCAAAAGGTTGATCAGTTCCGGTGCAGCCGAGCTGTCGTAAGTCGCATCGCCATCCGCCATGACATAGACATCGGCGTCAACATCAGCAAACATTCTGCGCACAACGTTGCCTTTGCCCTGATACGGTTCTGAAAAGACCAGTGCACCGGCTTCTTCTGCAATCCTGACAGAGTCGTCCGTAGAATTGTTGTCAAAGACATAGATAACTGCATCCGGTAGGGCTGCGCGAAACTGCTTGACGGTTTCGCCGATGGCAATCGCCTCGTTATAGCATGGCAAGATCACGGCAATTTCCAAGTCCGGTCTGTTCACCGGTGTCACCGATCTTTTCCTGAGATCCAAGGCACCTTGTATCATGCGTGACCCATGCTCTTGCTATCCCATCAAGGGATTGATGATTGCGCTTCAGCCTTAGACTGAAATGCTGATGAGGCGATTATGCAGCAGATAAACGGCCAAAATTTGTCCTACGACAAAATCATGTACGCTCAGGCAAGAAAAAAGGGCCGGTGCGTAGACCGGCCCATAGTTTCAGCTGAACCGAGGGATCAGTTCGAAGCTGCGTTCAGTTTTGCATTTTGTTCACGCAGCGAGTCCGAAATAATCGCGTACCATTCACCGGACTCACGCATTTCGTTTAGGCCTTTGTTCATCATCGCAATATACTCGCGCGCGAACGGGTTTGTACGATGCGCCAGGAAACTCATCGACGACAGTGTCGAAACATATGGGTTTTCAATGATATCAGACGAGGTCAAGCCCATATCGTTCATCGTGGATGCGAATAGATCAACCTCGAACGCGGCCACATCAGCCGTGCCGGTCAAAACCGCATCCAGGCATTCACGCGCGGAATTCGGCTGGACGACAGTTGTATTCTCACGGTTCAAACCGACTTCTTCCAGAACAACCATGCTCCAACCTGCCATCCGGCAGATGGTGGAACCTTCAAGATCGCTGAAATCCGTAGCGCTTGCATACTGGCTTTCCGGCAGAGTAAAGAAGCCGCCGACAACGTCGTAGACTGGCACCGACGCAACAAACTGGGTACAACGCGCGGTTGTTTCGGCTGACCATTCGTATGTACGGTTTGTGCAATCCGGGACAGTCCAAGCGATAGAGATGTCAAACGCACCAAGTGGCAACAGGGTATCAAGGTGCGAGCTCCAGTCATCAACAAAACTGACCGAATAATCGCGTTGGTTACCCGCGCGTTGGAGGCTAGTGGTAGCCAGACGAGTCATGATGCCGCCACCGCTAAGATTCTCAGTTGTAAACGGTTCCCAGCCGTTACCGGCAACCATCTTGATCGGCGGAGCGTAGACGTTCGAACGCTTGACGCTGGCCGCCCGCTGTTCTTCTGCTGCGATGATTTCCTGCGCGGATTGGCCGTTTGGCAGGCTGCCATCTTCACAAGGCAATGCCAAAACCAAACCGGGCTCAAGTGCGTTCGGGTTGTTGATGATGTTGCGGTTCGCGTTGAAGATCGGCTGATAGTTCGAGGTGCCATAGGCTGCAATTGCAATGGTCGCCATCGTGTCACCATCTGCAACGGTGTAATTTGTACAGGCTTCTTGCGCCGCTGCTGCACCCGCACTCAGAGCCGTGACGGCACTCGCCGACATCGCCACTTTCTTAAGGTTGAATTCAAACATGTCCACGTCCTCCAGACTTAGTTTTGCCAGGCCAGTTGGGGCCTTATCCGTTTTCCATTTGATGCCGCAGAGCGGTCGACACGATGTCGCGCCATTCTCCGGATTGCTGCATGATTGCCAGGCCCTGATTCAGCGTCTCAAGGATCGCTTCCCCGTCAGGATTATCTTTGTGGGTCATGACGTTAAGCGACTTGATCGCCGCCAGGTTGGGGTTTTCGATTATCCGGTGATCGTATCCCAGCCGCGAGATCGCCTCGACCGCCAGATGCGCTTCGATTGCGACGATGTCCGCGCGACCTTCAATAACTGCGTGAAAGCAATCATCGGGCGAAACAGGGCGCAAAAGCTTGATGATCGGTTCATATAGGCTGACAGAATCCATGTGGGATGTTGACCAGCCTTCCGGGCGGCAAATAGTTGTACCTGCAAAGTCCGCATAGCTGAACGCTTGCTCATAGCCCGATCCGTCAAGCGCAAAGAATGTGTCCACAACTTCATAAAACGGGTTCGAGAAATTGTAGGTTTCACACCGTGTGCGATCGCTTTCGGACAAGGCTTCTGCCTCTTCGCAGTTTGGGCGCGACCAGGGGAAAGTGCCGTCGAAAGCCAGCGTGGGCATCAACAGGTCCAAATGTGATGACCAGTCGTTCACAAACTGGATCTTGTAGGATTGTTCCGGTGCGGCACGCAGCATGGCTGTTTCCACCAGGCTGGTGTAAAGACCCCGGTTGGGCAGCGCTTCATCGGTGAACGGTGCATAGTTCCCGCCTGTGATCAGCAAAAGCTGCCGGTCTCGGATTTCCGGACGCTCGCCGGTGTCGGCATTCCGGATCAAAGCGGCGGCTTCAGAGCGGGCGGCCTCAATCTCTTCTTTGGCCGCGGCCCGTGCTGCAACAACTGCTTCTTCACTGGTTTTCTTTGCTTCCGCTTCAGCTGCTGCCACGCGGGCTTCTGCTTCGGCCACGGCTTTTTCGGCGCGCTCTTCGGCGGCCTTTACCAGTTCTGCAGCCATTTCCGCGGCTAGGCGTTCTGCCTCGGTATCGGCAAGGACAGGTGCACGACCTATATCCTCAAGACACGGTAGCTCAAGTACGTCGCCCACCCGGATGATGTTTGGATTCGAGCCAATGACATCCCGGTTCGCATCGAAAATGATCCGAAAATCTTCGGTCGAATAAACTTCAATGGCTAACTCGCGCAGGCTGTCCCCGCGTTGGATTTCATAGCTGGTACAAGCCTCTTGCGCCGACGCTGCGCCGGTGGCGGCAGCAAGAGCAAGGCTGGATATGATGAGGTGTTTTTTCATGAGTCCTGTTGCTTTGCCTGTTTATGTTCTTGTGAGTTTCGCGACTGCGATGGACAGATTGTCCTGATCCGGGTCACCCTTGGCCTGAACGGCCAATTGCAACGCCTCGGCGATTTCCTGCGCCAGCGATTGTTTGTGCTTGCTCAGAACCGATTGAATTTCGGCATCGCTGAGATATTGCAAACCGTCACTGCCAAGGATCAGGATATCGTCCGGTGTCACGAGAATGGGTTGCTCGGGGCAATCCACTTTGGGAATGGCGCCCCCCATTATGACCGAGGTCAGCTGGTTGCGATCCATATCCTGTGCCTCTGATTCAGTGATCTCTCCCGCAGCGAGTTTCGCGTCGATCACGGGCGCCATAGAGTGGTCTTCATTTACCTGAGACAAAGCGCCTTCGCGGAACAAATAAAGAGGGCTGTCCCCGATGGAGATCCGGAACACGCGATGCCCCAAAAGAAGAACACCCAACATGGTCGAACCCATGTTGAAGCCTTGTTCTTGCGCCTCGTTATGGTTAGCAATAGCAGCGTTTGCTTGCATGGCTGCCAAAGGAAGGGCATCAACTATGGATCCCTCATTCAGGGTTTCCGCTTCAAGTTCGGGGTCCAGGGCTTCACGCCAAGCCGAAATCACCAGCTCAGAAGCGACTTCGCCTGCATCGTGACCACCCATACCGTCTGCAATCACGACATAGCCCGCATCCGACGCGTCGAACATGCGCGCAGCAATGGCGTCTTCCTGCGTCTCTCGCTGACCCTGGTGCAGGATCAGCGCCACATCATATGCCGGAGTCGCCAGCATCTATCAGGAATCCCGCCAATCAAAACCTTCGTCGCAGAAGGCCGTAAACCGGATGGATGTTTCACTAATTCGGATCAGATCCCCGCTGGACAATGCCACGGTGCTGAGTACGGGCTTGCCGTTCAAGCGCACAAGGTTGGCCTTGCCGCCGTGACCCAAGTAGCACTTACGATCTTCCGGATCATAGGCAATAACCGCATGGTTTGAACGCGAGATGCCTGTGTCGCCGAAATCCAGCTGAATAGCCTGATCATCGTTACGACCGATCTGCATCAGGCCTTCTGTCAAAGTGATGCTGGCACCCCGACCTGGCCCCGCGGTGACAACCAGCCAGCCGACTGGGAATGTCTCTTGCGCTGCCTCAGTTTTGGCGACGGGTTCTGCGGTTTCGATCAACTCTTGCACATGGGTGTCTGCACGTTCGAAACCCAGGAAAGTTGTTTTGACACGCGAGCGGCGATCTTCCGCTGGTGCAGGGGCAGGTGCGGGCTCGGCAACCGGTTCAATCGCTGGTTCAACCTTTTCCGCTTCCTGAACCGGAGCCTCCGCAACCTCAACCAAGGCCTCTGAAACTTCGGCCGGGGCCTCCGCGACTTCGGCTGGATCATCTTGCGCAGCTTCGGCAACTGGCGATTCAACCGCTTCGGGTGCGACGTTTTCCGAAACCTCTTCCACCGGTGTCGGTGCTGGGTCCTCGGCAACATGCAAAGTGATGATGTGTTCGTCTTCGAGGGCTGCCTCTTCTTCCAAAGGCTCAGCCGTCAGCAACTCTTCCGGCGCGTCGTGTTCGATTGCGGTATCTTCGACGAAAATGGAGTCCTCGACAGTCTCTTCGGTCGCGACCTCGTCGAATTCAGGCATCTTCTCTTCGGGGATCAGCTCATCCGTTTCCTCGTAAGACTCGGATGTCATGTTGCCGCCAGCCAGCGCCGCACGCAGAGCATTGAAGTCTGCAATCGGCTCTTGCTTTTCTTCTTCGACCGCAGGGGTTTCAACCGCGTCTGAGTTTTCTGCAACGTCTTCTTCTTTGGATTTGCCGGCACCTTCTAGAAGCCGGCTCAGAGGGCTTTTGTATTTGAACATGGTGTCGACACCTTCGATTTGGCGGCACGAATATCTTGTGCCGTAAGCTGCTACTTATCCCGCGCGCAAAAGCGCAGAGACACTCATTGGATACTCAAGGAAACTGGTACATTCTGCGGCGGGCCGGTTCCCGCCGGGGTGACAAACTGGATGCCACCCTCAGCAAACACACGCTGGCAGATCACAAACGAACCGGTCAGATTACTCCTGTGCAAGCTGCATGGTTGCAGCGGCTTCAGCACCGTTACGCAGGACGGTCAATTTCGCTTCGGGTCGGCCCTCAGAGACGAGTTCTGCAAGCATGGCATCCAGGCTTTCCGACCCGCCCAAGGCAATCCCCGACTGGCTTTCGCTCAGAAGCACATCGCCACGCTGCAGACCGCCTGCGTCACTGAATGGGGTCGCGTCCACCTTGGTTTGCCAGCCCTCACTGCCAGAACTGCTGACAGTAAAGGTAAATCCGTTCTTAAGTCCGACAGAACGCTCAACAGGCAAGGCAAGCAGACCGTTTTGCGCCCGGGTCTGACCAATTGGACGATAGCGGGCCGCGACGCGGGTATAACCGTCGGGATCAACGCTCAGCTTGTCCAGAACCTGTGCTGCAAGAGAAGCATCCTCGCGTATCGGCTTTCCGTTCAAAGTAAAGATCACGGCACCGCGTTGCACCCATTCGCCGATCACACTCATGTCCTGATTGGGATCGAGACCAGTTATAGCGATGGTCGCACCGGTTGAGGCGCGGCGACGAGATGTCTGGAAGGGGATTTCCACATCCCAATGCGCAAAGGACACCTGTTGCTCTGCCGGAACGGCACTTGACGTGGCGACCTCGGGTTCAAATTCTGTAACCGCAGGGTCCTGCGCCTCAGCCTTGGCCACTTCAGGGGCTGTGGGCTCTGGGGTTGCAGTCGCAGTTTCTGCCACAGCAGTCTCTGCAGGCTCAGTTTGTACCTGCTCGACAGGCTCTTCTGCGACTGGTGTTGGATCAGGCGACGGCGCGGAGGCGACTTCGGTTTCCTGTTCTTCCGAAACAGAGCTTGGTGCTTCTACCGCTGTTGCCGGGACATCTGCCGTTTCCACCTCTGCCGCGGTTTGCCTAGCTGGTGCTTCAACCTGTTCTTCGGTTTTGTTGCCAGACATTGCAAAGTAACCGCCAGCCGCCAATGCGACTGCAACCACAGCCGCGCCGGCAATCAGCTTACCACTGCCGCCAGAACCGCTTTGAACCACAGTATCGACGGCGACAGGAGCTTCTTCCTTCGCGACGATCTTGGCCAGGTCTTCGTTCCTTTTGTCATCGTTTCCAACAACAATATCCGGGTTGCCCGCCAAAAGTGCGGTCACAACGGCCTCGGCGTTTTCGCTTTCGGCCTTGATCCGTGCCTTTTCTTCTTCTTTGTCCTTGCGGTCCATGCCCACAATCACCGAGACAGGGCGATAGGCAAATGTATCAAACATCACGCCCGGACCGCGGAACATGCGCAACCAATCCAGCGCAGTCTGCAAACGATCTGTGGTGTGAACTTCCATGGCCTTGTCAATCGCCTCGAGGAACCCTTCAGGATATCCTTCGAAGCGGCCCGCAAGCGGGGTGTACGGATCATCCTGCCCGTTGTTGAAGGCATTCAACCGGCTTTGGCCGTCGACCGGGCGTTCGCCACTAATGGCGTGGTACAACGTTGCCGCCAGAACATAGAGATCACTGCTTGGCCCCTGTTCCGCACCCCGGACATAAAACTCGTGTGGGGAATACCCGTCTTTGATGACACGCAGGGTCAGCAGAGCCGCAGATTTGTTGGCCGCCTGCTCACGCGCCGCACCAAAGTCGATCAGGACAGGGTCGTCGTTCTCGTCGATCAGGATGTTGTCCGGCGAAATGTCACGATGCAACATCCCGCTTTGGTGGATGAACGAAACCGCCGACAACATCTTTTCCGTGACTTGCACGATAAAGTCAGGGCCTGCATCGTTTTCAGGATTCTCAACATAATCCAGAAGATCGCAACCGCGGATCAAGTCCATCGCGATATAGGCGGTGTCGTTGTCTTCAAACACCTGATGAACATCGACGATATTCGGGTGCACCAGCCGCGCATGATTGCGGGCTTCCTGAATAAACAGATCAATGATGGCGCGCAGGTCTTCCTTGTAGGACGGATCGTTGGGTTCAACGAGATCGCCATTGCGACGACACAAGGCACCGGGGAAGCATTCCTTGATCACCACGTCGCGCTCCAGGCTGTCGCGCGCAAGATAGGTGATGCCGAATCCTCCGTTGCTCAGAAAGCGGAGGATCTCATACTGACCGCGCAGTAGTTTTGCGCCCGGTTGCAATCCTTCGATTTTTGGTTCGTCGTGCGTTGCACCGACAGCCTGGTTGTGGCTCATTTTAATCCGCCCGTTCTACTCGTTTTATGCGGCTAAATTTAACAGGGCCAACAGCCCACGAACTCACAACCAAAAACAACCGCAGGACACTTAAGAACGGTTAGACGTTTCAAATTTGACTTTATTGGGGCCGCCTGATGGCTTCACTATGGATCGTTCTCTTGATCATAGCACATGTAGTTTCCCACGCGCCCTTAACACTACATATTGATAAATTGGGTAGAGGTAATGAAAACGCACACCCCTAAAAACGCAGGTTGGTCTACGAATTCGAAACAATAAAGGGCCGATTCCTTGGCCCTTCGAATCGCTAAACTGCACTCAATCTTAACGAGAGATTATCAGGTCCCGGTTTTGGATTGAGCTGCGGCGACCGTGCTACCAGCCCATGCAAGGTTGTCACCCAGCTGCACCAATATGCTGATTGCGTCCTTCAGGGGCGCATCGCCACTTTCGAACTGCAACAGCAAAAGCAGGTCGGTGGCCTTTTCAAACTCTGCTGGAATCCAGTCTGCATCCGGGTCAATCTCGCCACCTTGCTCCAGTCTTTCTGCAAAGTCTTCGACGATTTCCTGGCAACTTTGCAGGAACGAAACTGGCTCTATATCCGAGGACTCGCGCAGATCCTCATAGATGCTTGCAATTGCCGCCAGCCAGTCTTCGAGAATGGGGTTGTTCAAAGGCGGTAGGGCAGAGCCCAGCGTGGATTGCATCGCTGCTGCATCGGGAGGTGTCGGTTCTGAGTCCGGTCCCTGGAGCGCTTCGAGGAATGGCAGAAATTCCTGTTGCAAGTCCTTTCGAGCCGCGTCCAGATCGCTGCGACGTCGGCTGGACGCTACGTTCAGAACTTGTTCGGCAAGGTTCTGACCACCGCACGTCTCCCACAAGGTAAAATCAGGCTCCGGCTCCTGAGCCATGGCCTTCACTGCCAAAGGAGTGCCGATCGGAACTACTTCGCAGAACATCCCGTCCTTTTCTTTGTTAAGCCGAGACAAAACGCGGTCCAATGATCCTTGCACGTGCGGCAGATCAGCGTGAGTCACAGCCAGCAGACTGTTGGCGCGCAATTCAGGTGGCACTTTGGACCACAAGTAGCGCTCTGTCTCACGCCATGCGTTTGTCCCGTTTGAACACCAGATTGCGCAGTCGACGAACTTCAGCAAGTCCAGGGTCTTTTTATAGGTATCGTCCAAAGCACCTGAGCCGGGAAGGTCAAACAGTGAGATTTCCTTCAGTGCAGGCGTGTTGATCCCCACCGAAATAAAATCCGGCTCATCCGCCGCGGCTTTTTCCAGTGCTATTCCAGAGTAGGTCTTGGGTTCTTTGTCCCACCAACCCACGGTCGTCTCGGGCGTTTCCGCGAAGGCCACAATGACAAGTGGCAGTTTCAGATGCTGAGGACCGGTGGGAAGAATATCTGCACCGGCCAGCATGTTAGCAAGGCTTGATTTACCTGCACCAAACTCCCCGGCAAACCCGATATTGACCGCATTGGACAACCGCTCGGCGTGGGCCAAAGCCCGCGCGCGCATGTCCTCCAACTTGTCATCAGACGACAGTTTTTCAGTCGCGGTCAGAAAACGCTCCAGTTGGCGCACTTCCTGTTCGGTTCCGGGAAATTCTATCATTCCGCTGCCTCTGCTTGTCGTTCGTCCGCATGGCCGGTTCCAAAGACACTTTCAAGGTCCGAAGCAATGCGGCGCGCTCGGTCGAATGCAACTTGTGCTTCGGCCTGAGCATTCAATTCACCCGCGCCCGAGCGGTGTTCGAAATGACCCGCCAACAGGGCCACATAATGATCCAAAACTGTATTTAACCGTTCCAGCAAGTTGTCACGCGTGGTGTCGATCAAATCGTCACCAATCAACTCGAACTCTTGCACAATCATCCGTTCCGCTCGTGTTACAACGCTGTTGCGCGAGATCAGACGCGACAACCAGTTTACACGCAATTCAACCGTAATTCCACGGGTGAGCGCAGTGGTGTCAGGTCGGAACCACCGAACAGCGCTGGTGTTCATGCGATTGTCGACCGGTTCTTGCCAGCCCGGCAAAGCGCGCAAAGCTGCGTTGCATTGCATGTCGACCGCATAAAGCTCACTCAGCATGCGCTGGCGCACTACTTGAGAAGCGCCTTGTACCAGTTCCCGCATGTGTTCGCGCAAAGGGGTAAAGTTCAACTCGGTCGCACCACCTTTGGCCAGCAGGGGTGATTGACCGTTGGGCCCACGCACTACGCCCGAGACGGATTCAGCAACTGTATCGTCCATCACGCCACGTAGATTGGAAAGGACATCATCCATGTCCCGAGTGATTTCCTGTGTCTTATCTGCTATCAGTTTGCGCAGCTCACCAAAGGATTTGTCACTGTCACCTGCGCTGCGCGCATCGGAACTATTTTCATCTTGCAGCGCCCGCAGATGAACCTGAGACCGCTCAAGCTCACCGCGTGCGAAACTGTCAAGATGCTGCCAGGCCATCCGAAGCTGTTCGTCAATGGGCCCGTTTGTCAAAGCCTTGGTAACATGCCTGCGTAGATCTGGCAGACCTGAAGCAATCATTGCGGCAAAACGCAAAACAGCCTCGCGACTGATGGGGCCAGGGCCTTGTTTGATTTCGGCCACGCCGTTCAGGTATTGCTTCATCTGTTCCGGATGCGCGCGCAGCCACGCCAAAACATCGTCATGGTTCACACCGGTTTCATCACCGGTCAGCGCATAATGCGCCCATTGAGCGCTGCCCATCAGAACGTCGATGTCCGCATTGCCGAGGGCCTTTTCCAACCCGTCCAGAACATCCAAACGCACTTTGGCCGCGTCCTCGGGGCCGCCGCCCAACTCATCAACGCGGTTGATGAAAACAACGATCTGACCAAGCTCAAGCGCTTGCATCAGCCGGAACAGTTTTAGATCCGCGCGCGACAATGCCTGATGTGCGGACAGAACCACCACGAAGAAATCTGATTCCTTCAGGTATTGGCGCGAAATCTCTTCGCGGATCAGCAGGGGGTCATTGACCCCAGGAGTGTCCGTAACGGTTAGAGGAAACGGGAAATGCCCGATGTCGAAATAAACTTCGGCCTTGCGGGTAATATCGCTGTACAGTCCACGATCACTGCCTGGATCTACGTTGCCATCTTCGCCAGGATCATCCCCTGCGCACACATAGCGCGCAAGATCGTCCGAGTTCAGTTCTTCAAGATCGTGATGTTGCCCCAACAGCTGCTCATAGCTGTCGCCCAAACGCAGGCGCGCCCGGGTCTTCATAGCTTCGACCTGCTCTTCGATCATCTCGCGCTTATAGCTGTCCTCGTCATCGGGGAACATATTGCGCAGCTCTTCACCTTCGGCGATCAGAGATTGCCACTGGTGATTGTCAAAGAAATGGAACTCGGCCCCCTCAGTCCGACCAGAGGGATGCCCGAAATGCATGTCGGTGATTACCGTGGTCCATGGGTTGACGTCCGACGGCAGGTATTCAGCCTGCCCGGTAAACCCGTTGATCAAACGGGATTTCCCAGCCTTGATCTGCCCCACAAAAGCGATTGACGGCTTCAGGCTTGCCAGATCTCCGATGATACGCGAAATGAAATGGCGCGTTTCATCATTGCTGGTTTCATGCATATCTTCTGCGATGCGTATAAGCTCGCGGCGATTTGTTTCACTCATTACTCACTACCTTGGTCACACAAAAAAGGATTGAATTAATCGAAAATTTGACTCCTACAGGGACAATCATTCCTTAGTCCCCTGTAAAGAAGTCCACAGATTAACAACTGCCCCCAGCTTACGCGCGTCGTGGGCGGCAACAGCTATTTGACCACTATCGCTCAGCACTGCCAGTCCAGCGCCTTTCCCGCCAGACGGCCGTATGACGATAAGTTGGGGACCGTCGAACTCGTCCTGGGTATCGTTATCCCAACCCGCAAGATCGGTTGCAAAACGGGCCAAAACGTCCGGACCGGGATGCATGCCTTGCGACGGCTGGCAAGACCCTTCGTAGGCCAGGCCGGTCTTGTCCGCGCTGTCGATCAACACGCGGCCAGATGCAAAGCGGCCCGCACCGTCAAAAAAGCGCTGCGCAAGCTCTGTTGAAGGATCAACATTCATTGCAAGTGCAGGGTCGTCGTCTGTCGACGGTTCTAAATCCGGCACAACGGACACAATCGGTTTTGTGGACAAGTCAATGGCAGCGCAAGCGCTCTCGATTTCACTATAAGTCAAACCCACATCATCCGCCTCGAGATCCGAGTCCGGTTTACCTGACTTCAGCTCAAGCGGGGTAGGGGCGGTTGCAATCTCTGACACCAACTGAGCCAGCTTTTCGACCAGTTCGCCGCGACTTTCCGTTTCGAAATCCGGCGTTGGTCCGCTCGGCACCTGGAAGATATCCGTGACCCGCGAACTATTCACCTCGATCGCCAGACACATCCCATTGGCGGCCGTGAAGTCCAGCCGACGGGGCAGAATAGTGCCGCGAATGCTGCGCAAGACTGCCGCGCGCCGTGCCGCAGCCGAGTCCGCTGCAATTGTCACAGCAGGTGACAACCGCGCAACCGAGGACCGCCCGATATCCTCAAGCATGTCCAGAATGTCTGTGTCCATCATACCGTGACCCCCTCTGGTCCCGTTCAAACTGCGGCCGCAACCGACCCCAGGCTGAGATGTGATTTTGTCAATGCCAAACCGACATTTGCGCTATTGCGGCAAATGTAGCAGACCACATGGTCCGGATATTCTTTCGTCCGCAAGAAAATGTTCAGACGATCTTTTGAAAACACGGCGATTTCCCCAAATCCTGTGTTCTGCGCCTCATCATCGCCACCAGCGTCACGCAACAACGCCTCAAACGCGGCAACCCCGCGTCCTTGAAAGAGATTAGCAACCGCAATCGACAAATTGTCCAAAGATTCCGTGCATTCCGGTTCCGAAACGCTGCTCCCCAGCAGCATCCCGGTTTCCATATCGATATACCCGGCTGCAATGCAGTCGGGTATTGTTTCGATCGCTGTGCTTAAGGCGTTTTGGATGGACATCTAAGTTATTGTTTTCAATTGAAGGTTGCCGGTCATATCGATTCTGGTGACACTACAACACGTGCCATTCTGCAGCGCTGTTTTCCTTTGCTTTCGGAATGGATTGCAATGTCTCCTTTGAGTGCTTTTCACTTTTTTCGATGGCGATTTGGTCAAACTCTGCCAAAAACGCCTTGAACACGTTCTTCAGGCCATCCGCATCGTCAGGCAGATCTTCGCTGTCCGCAATTTCACGCCACATATCCGATGCACTCAAGGGCGAGCCATCCGCATCCTCAGGCCGTTCTCCGAGTACTGAGATGTTAGCCTCGATGGCATCCACCTGATCGGTCAGAGCAGCTTCGATCAGCCCGCTGGTCTCGGGTTCTGGTTCATAATCGTCGGCACTGCCGTTGGGCTGCGCTGCCATCAACGCCGCAATGGAAGAAACCGAAACCTCAATTCCACGATCTTCGGAGTTATCAGACTCGTCGACCGCGTCTTCCGCAGGTTGCGTGTTAGACGGTGCGTCCCGCAGAGTCGTGTTAAGAGATGCAAGGACATCCTCGGAGGCCTCAATCTCAAGGGCTGCACCACCGGTCTCTTCAACTTCGATGCTGTTGTCGGCCAAATCCTCAAGCTCGTCATCAAGGTCGGTACCATCTGACAAGTCAAATTCATCAACGCTGCCGTCAAGTCCGGCGACATTGGTCAGCTCCAACGGATCGTTAGACGTGTCCTTGAAGAAAGCGCGCAGATCATCACTTGTGTCGGGTTCCGCTGATGTCGGTTCTGGGTCCGAGACCATTTCAGCGCGCAGACGCTCGGCCTCTTCCGCATTGATCCGCACCCGTTCAGCTTCATCCGAGCGCCGCTCTACACGGGCGGGGCGGACGGGAAAGCTGGTGACGACCGCGGCGCCATCGTGCTCGGGCCGCGCTTCTTCTTCCACAGGGTTGACCAACCTTAAAGGTGCGGCTTCGGCCTGAGTCTCGCTGTCGGATTTCCGAGCCGGGCGCACCGGCTGCACCTTGGATGCGTCCGAGGGGCTTTTGTCGATCTGATACCGGGCCAGCTGATCGGCACGTTTGTCCATAATCTGCTCAGTGATCTCCAGGAAGCTGTCGATCATCTTTCCGCCACCGCTGCGAGACCACATCTCAGCATCACCGGTTTTGTCGCGGGCAACAATCGCATCCCGAGCGGAAAACAGAATAGAACGATTGAACAGGTGACCTGCCTCACGATTCACGCGACGCAAAACCTTTTGACGGTCCTTGAGGTTCAGCGCGTCCGCGCGAGTGATCAAAAGCAGCGAGTTGTTTTGCAAACGTTCAGGCAGTGATACCCATGTCGCACGCTCAGTCTCGCGCCAGGCTTGGGTCGCGTGTGTACACCACAATACCCCATTGGCCTGACCGACGGCCCGTTGCCAGACATCCGTCGAGATTTTAGGATCCGAGATACCGGGCGTGTCAATCAGATCGACGGCCTCAAGAATATCGGCTTTCAGAAATACCCGAATGAATTGCGCGTCGTTGACGCCCACGGATTCCAGATCGTCCAGTTCGATAACCTCGACCGAGCCGTCATGGCGCTTGATATAGGGTGAGCGATCACCCCAGCTGAACCAGACTGGCGGCAGTTGGGTTGCGGTAACCTGCGTGGGCAAGGTCTGCGTTCGTAGCAGAAAATTCATCAACGTAGACTTACCGGCACTGAATTCGCCCATCAGGGCGAAAACAGGCTTACGGCGGGACCACTGCTCGATACGTTCCCATGTCTTCGGTGAAACAAAGCGTGATTGTGTATCTTTTGCCATTTTTCTACTTATGCCGCTTCGTTGCTTAGATCTTTTAGGATGTCACCCAGAATCTCATCTTTGGATTTCTGGGGCTGCAAACCCGCCATGGCCGCTGCAGTTTGACCTGCGTTTTTATCGGCCGTCGACGAAATGCTCAGCAGAGTTTCCTTCTGCTCGCGCATAAAGTCTGTCAGGGTTGCGCGGACGTTTTCCAGCACCGCGGCAATCTGGTTTTCCTCGATATCTTTAGTGATCGAGTTGGCCTCGGATGCAATCAGACGTGTGTAGTCCGCAGCGTAGGCTTCAAAGCCTTTGCGCCTTTGCCACCATCGCCGCCACCAGGTGCTTTGCAGATCCAGAGCAATGGTCCGGCCGATGCCAAGAGGCGGCGGGACGCGGGGCACAATGGGTGCTTCAATGCTGAACTCGCCCAGATGGTTGCCCAATATCTTTTGGTACAACGCCTCGACATCTGCCGCAGCGGTTCCATACAACGCTCCAGCATCCTTACGCATTGCACGAGCAAAGCTGAAATAAGCTGCCTTTTGCAGTGTGCGTAACCCAGCCGGGTCGTATTGCCATGTACCTTGTTCGCCGTTCTTCTCAAGATGGGCGATCAAAGAATCCGTTGCCCGTTTGACAAAGTTGGCTTCGGCTGCGCTTAGACGTTCCAACACCTTGTCACGCAGGGCATTTGTCAGCTCGGCCGCTTTCTTTTCATATTCCGCTGCCACGGTGTTGATTGCATCTTCAGGCGATACACCTTCCAAATCCCTCGAAATGCCTTCACCGTCGGACAAGTTCTTTGCAACTGCTGTGGCACGGATTTGGCTGGCGATGTTGCGCGCGCGATGACGCACACGATCCATCAACCGCGCTCCGGCCCCTTCAGCAATGCGCTCATTGATGGCCAAAAGCAGATCGGGCAGGCCGGACAAGGCCCAAATCTTATCCAGTGAAGGTGCCTGATCCCCGAACCCAGCGGCCAGGTAGAACGTGTTCAGTGCCTCACGCGACTCTTCGGTCAGAATGTCCGGGTTTCCGGTCAAGGCTGCTTCGGCCCACAAAGCACTGCCAAACACGACGCTGGTATTGGTGTCGATGTTGTTCTGCTTCAGCGTATCCTGAATGCGGTCGCGGATTTCAGGCACTTGATTAACTGGATCTGAAAGTTCATCGATGCGGTTGACGAACAGGACAATCTGGCGGTTCTCAAACTGCGCAATAATGCGCATCAAAGCCATGTCCATGGTGGTTAGCGCCTGACTTGCGGCCAGAACGACGACACAAACCTCAGACCCTCGCAGACTGCGCAGAGTGATTTGTTCGCGCACCATGAATGTGTCGTTCACACCGGGTGTGTCGCAGAGCTTGAGCGCGATCGGATATTGCGGGATGTCCATGTACAGCTCAGCTGACTTCGTGACATCAGCAAACCGTCCGGTTTTTGGATCGATATCCGGATCGTCTTCGTCGCCCAAGCAAACATAGCGTTGGATCAATTCCTCATCGAAATGATCATACTGATGGCTCTGACCAAGAATCAGGTCGAAATGCTTGCCCAAACGCTCTTCGGATTTGGCTTTCATGTCACCGATCTGGCGGCGGATGTCGTCCATCTCGTCATCCGCACCCGCTCGGTTCGCCAATTCGCCCAAACGACCGCCGCCGACCATCAGGTTGTCCCATTCTTCCTGCTCAAAGAATGTGAACTTGGCTTTGGTGTCGCCTGGCGGACGCGTGTTGATGTTCAAGGTCGTGACAACCGACGTCCAAGGGTTGACGTCTGAGGGTAACAGGGCAGGGCGCCCGGCCAGAATATTAACAATCGACGACTTGCCTGCCTTGACCTGGCCCACCATCGTGATGCTGGCGGTGAAATTTTCCATTCGCGTCTTGAGGGTGGCCAGCCGCGCCGAGGAGCGCGCATCTGCCACCTCAGTCAATTGATCGATCTGCGCCGTCAGCGACGACATAGCAGAGGTCATCGGAGCCAATGCCTCGTTGCCGACAGACAAAAGGTGATCGTTGCGCGCCATGCTTAACCTCCGGTTCCCGTAGCAGCAATCTGGGGTTCGTGCGACACGCGCCCCGTAGGTAGGCCTGTCAATGTGTCAATACGTGCGATCAAATCCAGCGCGTTGCCCAGAATCTCGGCTTCGGCACGTGGGGTAATTGTTTCGTAGGCTTTGGAATCCGCCAGCACTTCGATAGAGCTGAAGCGATCACCGTTCTCAAGTCGCGCCACGCGGCGCCCTGTCGGGAAACCCAGAGATTTCGCCGCCGGCAAAGGCATCCGGGCGTTTGCCAGCAGATAATGTTCACCTGAATGGGTGCGCAACGAAATACCAAAGCCCGTATTTGGATAGTCCCGGTTCAGAGTTTTGAGTTCGCCAAGAAAGCTCTCGCGAGCGAAAAAGACAGCGTCTTGCTCGGCGGCAACGGAGGAATTCAGATCGGTCACAGCAGAAAACCTTGTACTGGAGTTGAGCAGAAAACTCGTACCGGTGCCAAATTGGCGAAAAAGACTCATTAACTCCTTGCAACCAAGAAGAACCTTCAAGGCGGTCTTAATTTGACGCGAATAAGATTTTTTGGCGGTTGAAATGTGGCGGCAACATGGCAGAGCCAACCTAAGAATGCCTCAACCTTTGCGAGTATATTGCTTTCAACCAGTTGGTGCAGTCGCTTCTGCCGACCATTTTGCAGGGTTGGCTTGTCGACTGTGAACTGCCGTTCAGTAATTAATTGAAAATACTAATTTATTGGATGAGCATGTGGCCGAGCGCTCGATTTTTGCGGTGCCAGATACGCTAGTCATGGGTGTGTTTTATCCTACTTCGACATCCGAAAACCACAACGTACTTGCGGAAGACTGAGCGTCTTCTCAACGTAAGCGCGTTCGCATTGCGAATTGATTGGAGTGCCCCATTCACCGCAAACTTGTGGAAGCTTTGCTTTGAAAAATGCCGATGTCTGGTCGAGTCAACCGCACGCGATCAACCCTCATCAAGGTATATGTCTTCCGAACCAACGACGCGTTTCACGCAGGCCAGAACCGATAATCCCTATCAGTTCCATTCAAGTGAACAAACTTGCTGTTTCGTAAATTTTACCTCTCGCACTCGGCATCAAGCTTTGTTAAGAGCGCAGCAGTACGGCGCTGAAGCGCATGGTTGCGGGTGTGGCGAAATTGGTAGACGCACCAGATTTAGGTTCTGGCGCCGCAAGGCGTGGGGGTTCAAGTCCCTCCACCCGCACCAAATTTAACATAATCATGATTATACCACGTATATACATTCAAGGGTGGGTTCACACCCAAAGTGCAATCTTTCTATTAAAACAGCATGTTGCACGGAAGATGATAAGACAGGCAACGCGACCCTCGCCTGAGTTCAGAATAAAACTTTAGAACGGAAGGCTCACCACACCCAAGAGTTTTAGATTCGCGAGAGGATACTGCTTACACGCTTGCAACCCGTTTCCTCTGTGCATCCCGAATTAGGGCCGCAAGGCGATAGAACCCATGTGCCATCTTGGCAAAAGGCATGAGCAGAAAAAACGTCAGCACCGATCCGAGATGAACCGCCAGAAGTGCCGGCATCATCTGGGTTGACCCCATTGCGTACAGGACAAGCCCACTCAGACCGACAAAACCCAGCAACAGGATAAAGCCGATATCGCCTCCCCATGCCGAAGGATCACCAAGATCGCGGTCTGACTTTTGTTTGAGAAGCGCCATAGCACAGCAACCTATTGTCAGCAGAACGCCACCAGTGACCCCAAATAGTTTAGGCAAGGACCAAAAGCCGTATGGCGCGTGCATTCCGAAACCGTAGTGCATAACCGTCGCTAATGAAGTCGAGGCGAAGCACAGCAGAAATCCGTACATGATCGTGTGATGCACGTGACGACGAGCTTGGCTAAATCGGTCTTCGTCCTCAAAGTTGCAGCCTTCACCGTGCCCAGCAGCTAGATCCTGCATTTTGCCCGCACGTTTTAAGGCAACTTTTAGGTCTGCCCACTTTATCGGTTTACCCCCAACCGTACGCCAATAGCGATTCAGACCGACGACGACACCAATAAGAGGCAGTAGGAACGCCGGCGCAAAGATTGCGACCATCGCATTGTGTGACAATACGGCGTAGAACCCCTGCCCCCCGTCAGACCTGATCGCGCGAATAGCCAAGAACATGAAAGCAAACCCTATCACCAGTGCCAAAGCTATGGCACCTCCTTGGGTGTGAAACCGCTGGGCCAGAGGTTGCGGCCAAGCGAAGCTTTCCCAGCTGTCCCGGCGCACCTCTGCCAGAGCCTTGGGCAGGTTCAGGTCAAACTCGTGCGGTGCCGTATACTGACAGGCATAATAACAGCCCCGACAGTTATGGCACAGGTTGGCCAGTTGCGTGATATCGCCGTCCGAGAATGCGCGTTGAGCATGAAGCGATGGAAAGACCGAGCAGTAGCCTTCGCAATACCGGCAGGCGTTGCAAACCTCGGCCTGACGGCGGGCTTCTTGTATCAGATCAATTTGCATAAGCAGCGGCCTCACGTCCTGCGATGCGTCCAAAGACGGTTCCGATGGTCATGCCAAACCCAGCCAGGTACCCCTGCCCCAAAATCGATCCGGCCATGGTCTCGCCTGCTGCCCAGAGGTTTTTGATCTTGCCGTCCGGTGTCGAACACTGGGCCGTATCGTCAACCTTCAGCCCCAGATATGTGAAGGTCACACCGGTGCGCAGCGAGTAGCCATAAAAAGGCGGTTCGGTAATCGGGCGCGCCCAGTTGGTTTTAGGTGGTTTCAATCCCGAGGTCGCCACGCCATCCAATTCGGTAGGATGAAAGCCACTGGTGTCGCCACAGGCCGCGTTGAACGCGGCGACCGTTTCTGACAGCTTGTCTGCCGGAAGACCCATCATTCCGGCCAGTTCTTCCAATGTATCCGTCTTCAGAGGCGGGAAAACCGACGGCATGAACAGGTTCAGCGATTTTGCATCAATGATGACGTAACCAACCTGATCCTGCTGCGCCGCCACCAATCGGCCCCAGATTGCATAGCGCTTGGGCCATACGTCTTCGCCCTCGTCATAAAACCGCTCGGCTTTCTTGTTCACGACGATGGAAAAAGGCACACAGTCCAGCCGCGTGACAATGCCCCCATCGAATTTCGGCGCACGCCCGTCAATGGCCACGGCGTGGCACTGCGTAGGATCGCCGACGCTCTCGACGCCTTGATCCAGAAGGTCAGCCAGAACTACGCCCCGGTTATACGGAGTACCACGGATCAAAAAATTTTTCGCGGGTTCCCCCCATGCGCGGGTTAGCCAATCCGTGTCAGCCTGAAACCCGCCCGAGGCGACTATGACTGCTTTCGGTGCGATGCGGTGAGACTGGCCTTCGCAGGTGTAATCCACCCATTCGATCTGATCACCATTCAGCTCCAAATGCGTCACAGCGGCCTCATACAGCACATCGACGCCCGGACCCGCCGCTGTCCTGTAGTACGCATTCACCAGAGACTTTCCGCCGCCCATAAAGAATGCGTTTGTTCGCGCCAATGAAAGTGTCCCGGACAGAGACGGTTGAAAGCGAACCCCGCGCTGTTCCATCCATGGCAGACATTCCTCGGACGTGCGTATGGCCAAGCGGGCAAGATGCTCATCTGTTTTCCCGTCGGTGACCTTCATCAGGTCTGATAGGTATTCATCTTCGCCGTACGCATCGACCAAAGGGCCTAACGGCCCAGCATGCATACACCGAAAGTTCCGGGTATGGCGCGAGTTCCCTCCGCGATATGGTTTTGGAGCGGTCTCAAGGATCAATACGCGGGCACCCGCCTCGGCGGCCGTCATCGCGGCACACAAGGCGGCGTTTCCACCGCCAATGACAGCAATATCGTAAGCTTTCTTTTGGGTAGCCATATTCTGACTGCCTATTGAATTTCATCGGTTGTGCGGTCGCGTTCCTGTAACGCACGGATTCGCATCCGTTGCGCGGCCTGAATGTGTGCGCGCATTTCCGTTTCAGCCGCCGCGCCATCGCGGGCCTTCAGAGCGGCCATGATACGCCGATGCTCCGCCACTGCCGCGTCGGCACGGTCGCTGTCCAACAATTGCGAAGGGCCAAGGATCAGCAAAGCCTTTTGCAGTGACAGCATGGATTTGGCCAGAAACCGGTTTTTGGCGGCATCCAGAAGCGTGGCATGGAAAACCCTGTTGATCTGAGCCGCGTCAGGACCTGTGCCCGCCTCGGCAAGCCGGTCATTCAATATGCCTAATTCATCCAGTTCGATGTCCGACGCCGCGCGGGCCGCCAGCCGGGCGGCAGTGCCCTCCAGCACTGCGCGCATTTCGTAAAGCTCCATGACTTCGGCGTAGTCCAGACTGCGCACTGTCGCGCCCTGCCGCGGAACATGTGTGACCAGCCCGTCAGCCTCCAATTGCCGGATCGCCTCGCGCACCGGGGTGCGGCTGACACCAAGCCGTTCAGACAATTCAATCTCGCGCAGGCGATTGCCGGGCAAAAGAGTGCCCCCGCGAATCTCGTCCAGCAGGCGCTGGTACGCAGAATTGCCTTGTGGACCAGGCTGGAAGGAGGCGTCTTGAATCGTCATCACAGGCTCACTTGCTTACTTGCGTCCATGTGTATACATTTGGATACACACTGAGTCAACGACGCCGGAACCTCCATTGTGCCCACCCTCTTGAATTCACCCTCTTTGATGACCAAACGGGCACTGACGTTCGGCCTGGCGGTTCTGGGCACCAGTGTATTTTGGGCATTGAACTTGCCGCTGCCCTTCTTGTTTGGCCCTATGAGCGCGTGTCTGATTGCTGCTCTGGCTCATGCCCCCATGGAAGGGTTTGGGCAGGTCTCGGTTGCAGCGCGTACCATACTAGGCGTTGCGGTCGGGGCATCGATTACACCTGACTTGTTTGTGCAACTGCCCAAAATGGCCTCTTCGATTCTGTTGGTTCCATTCTTTATCCTGTTAATCGCGATGGTCGGTGTGCCGTTTTTCCGCAAAGTCTGGGGTTTTGACCCAAAAACCGCGTTTTACGCGGCAATGCCGGGTGGGCTTCAAGACATGATCATTTTCGGCACTGAAGCAGGGGCCAACCCGCGCACTTTGTCGCTGATACATGGAACGCGCGTTTTGATCATCGTCACCCTAGCCCCAGTATTCCTGACAGTTTTCTACGACGCGGACTTAACCAATCCCATAGGCCAGCCTGCGCGGGACCTCCCGATACACGAATTGGCACTTATGTTGGTCGCCGCTGTTATCGGTTGGAAGGGCGGCGAGCGCATCGGCCTGTTCGGGGCATCGATCTTGGGGCCAATGATCCTGACGGCAGCGCTGTCCCTTGGAGACTTCATCCACACCAGGCCGCCACGTGAGGCCATTTTAGCTGCGCAATTTTTTATTGGCTGTGCGATCGGTGTGAAATTTGTGGGGGTAACATGGACCGAACTTCGCCGTGTCGTGGCCGCGGGTTTCACGTATGTCATTGTGCTTGCCGTCCTTGCAGCGGTGTTCACCGCCTTAGTCACAACTTTAGGTCTTGGGCACCCTGTCGAAGCGTTTCTGGCATTCGCCCCCGGCGGGCAGGCCGAGATGACGGTTCTGGCTATTGTATCGGGCGCCGATCTGGGCTTTGTGATCACTCACCATCTGACAAGGATCGTTTTGGTCATCATCGGCGCACCAATCGCCGCCAATCTCATTTTGAAAGGGACACAGAACCGAGATTGATCGCGCGGAACAGCTTTGACCCGGGATTTGCGAGATAGGGGTCAATTCGTTCTGGACTCAAATCCCATCGCAGTGCTGGTCTACCTGGCGTAAATTTGAACCCATGGCTAAATGACGCTGTTCTTAACGTGTTGTTTGCGGTTTCTTGCTCAAAAAAACATGTGCAAACTTGGCAAGGCTGAACTATTTTTTTAATGCGGCGATGCTTCCTGGAATGATTAGGATCAAAAACAGTGAAATCTGAACACCGCCTATCTGCGCCTCAGCGCCACGAACTGCGCAATGTGCGGAACCAAGGCATCGCTTTTTTAGCGCTGGCGTTCCTGTTCAGCATCTTCGTTAATTTGCTGATGCTAACGGGTCCCCTGTTCATGTTGCAGGTATATGACCGGGTTTTGGGCTCGCGCGCGGTCGAGACTTTGACCGCTCTGTTTTTGCTCGTCGCCATGCTTTACGCGCTTATGGCGATGCTCGACTTTGCTCGTGGCCGTATCGTTGCGCGGTTTGGCGCACGGTTCCAATCCCAACTGGACGAGCGTGTGTTCGAAGCCACTATGCGTCGGTCCCTTGTTCCTCAGGTGCGCTCTGCCCCTGCAACCGCTTTGCGCGATCTGGAATCCATTCGAAACCTATGCTCGTCCCCGGTTCTTCTGGCAGTCATGGACCTTCCGTGGACGCCGGTCTTTTTAGGCGCGATTTTCCTGTTTCACCCACTGCTTGGATGGCTGGCCGTGGGCAGCGGTGTGGTGCTTGTGGCAATCGCCCTGCTCAATCAGGCGATGACCAGCAGGAAAGTTGCCGAGGCCCAGTCCGCAACTGCGCGGGCCAATGCCTTTTCCGAGCACGCCAGACAAGCGGCAGAAGTAGTACGTTCGCAAGGGATGCAGGCAGACGTCACAAAGCGGTGGCTGAAGCAGCGATCCGATGCCTTGACGCAGTCTGTCGCAGCAAGCGACTGGACTGGAAGTTTTACGTCACTTACCAAATCGTTACGGCTGTTTCTTCAATCAGCCATGCTGGCCTTGGGCGCATGGTTGGTGCTGCAAAACGAAATGACTCCCGGCGCGATGATTGCGGGATCGATCCTGCTTGGCCGCGCCCTGGCGCCTGTCGAACAAGCTGTAGGCCAGTGGAATGTTGTGGAACGCGCCCGAACGGCTTGGGTCTCATTGAACAGGTTTTTGGATCATACTCCGCCAGAAGAAAAGCGCATTCGTCTTCCCGTGCCGAAGGCGCAACTCGAAGCAAAATCCCTGACGGTGATACCTCCGGGGGCTTCAACTCCGACATTACGAAACGTAAACCTGAAGCTGGAACCCGGCAAAGCCTTGGGTGTCATCGGGAAAAGCGGATCAGGAAAGACAACACTGGCAAAGGCATTGCTGGGGCTTTGGCGACCTGCCGCCGGTGAAATCAGGTTGGGCGGTGCAACACTGGATCAATACGACCCAAACGATCTGGGCAGCCATATCGGTTACTTGCCGCAGCAGGTGACCCTGTTTAACGGAACGGTTGCTGAAAACATTGCCAGAATGTCCGAGAACCCGGATTCCGAGGCGGTTGTAGCAGCAGCCAAGAAAGCCAACGCGCATGAGTTGATTCTGTCTCTGGAAAAAGGTTACGGCACCTTTCTGGAAGGCAATGACAGCCAATTGTCCGGGGGACAGAAACAGCGGATCGCTCTGGCACGAGCGCTATATGGAAATCCCGTCCTTCTGATTTTGGATGAGCCGAACTCGGCACTGGACGCAGATGGAACCGATGCATTGAACACGGCGGTCCGCGGCCTGAAAGCCGCAGGCAAGTCAACAATCATCATGACGCACAGACCGCAGGCCATTTCAGAATGCGATGATCTGGCCGTTGTTGAAAAGGGCCAGGTAGTAAAGTTCGGCAGCCGAGACGAAGTCCTGAACGCGATGGTGCAGAACGCAGGCGCGATCAAGCGTAAGCTCAGCCCTGTAGGTGAATGATGGCGAAGAAACCAACGAAAAAACCAGAACAGGTCTGGAGCATGAAAATTCCTGCGCTGGTCGGATTTCTTGCGCTGTTCCTATTGGTGGGCGGATTGGGCTATTGGGCGGTCAAGACGCGCCTGGCCGGTGCTATTGTGTCCTCGGGGGTGATCGAAGTGCAAAGCAATCGGCAGGTCGTCGAACACCCTGACGGCGGCGTGGTCGGAGAAATTTTCGTACGCGACGGGGATGTGGTGTCTTCAGGCGACATGCTGCTGCGTCTGGACGATACCTTCCTTTCGTCCGAACAAACTATTGTCGAGGCGCAACTGTTCGAACTTTTAGTCCGGCGCGCCAGGTTAGAGGCAGAGCGGGATGGCCTGACACCTGCGGAACTGACAACCCAGCTCACCGAGGTTCAGAAAGAATACGGCATTGGGGCTGACCTGATTGCCGGGCAGCAGAACCTTTTCGAGGCCAGACTGGAAACGCTGTCCCGTCAGGATGAACAACTGCGCAAACAAGTTGTTCAAATCGAAAGCGAGATCGAAGGCACGCAGGCCCAACTGGTCTCTTTGCGGCGCCAGGTCGAATTGATCGAAGATGAACTGGAAGATCAGCAAAGCCTGTTGAACCGCGGACTGACACAAACCAGCCGTGTACTTGCGCTCCAACGGGAAGAAGCCAGCCTGAACGGTGAGATTGGCCGCCTGGAGGCCGCTGTCGCACGACTTCGAGGGCAGATCGCCTCGACCGAAATACAGATTGTCGAACTGACCGCAACCCGGCGGGAAGAGGCGATCACCACCTTGCGGGACGTCCAGGCACAGGTTGCCGAGCTGTCTGAACGCAGGCTGTCCTTGTCCGAGCGCCTGACCCGTCTGGACATTCGCGCCCCAGTTACCGGAAGAGTGTACGGAAGTCAGGTTTTTGCGTTGCAGTCGGTCGTGCAGCCGGGGGAACCGATGATGTATATTGTGCCTCAGGACACACCTTTGCTGGTGGCAGCCCGAGTGGACGCAATCCATGTTGATCAGTTGCATGTTGGTCAGCCAGTGGCTTTGCGGTTCCCCGCATTTAACCAGCGAGAAACACCTGAACTGGACGGGCAAGTATACAACGTCTCTGCTGATACGTTCACCGACGAACAATCAGGGTTTACGTTCTATCGCGCCGAAGTTGAGCTGAACGACGGGCAGATTGACCGGTTGAACGGGCAAGAGCTTTTGCCCGGCATGCCGGTAGAAGCGCTGATTAAAACCGACGAGCGTACACCGCTGTCTTATCTGGTCAAACCAATGGCTGACTATTTCAATCGCGCCTTCCGCGAATAAGGCAGGCGCCGCTAATTCTGGATCACTGCGCTTTCCCATTCCGCCAAAAATCTGCGGCGCTTCAATCTGTCCAAAAAAGTAAGCAGAGCGGGGTCCAAGCCAATCGTTTCACGCTCGGTCTCTGTATCATACGGTGCCAGAGGCGGCAGTGAAAAAGCGCCACGGCCTCTGTCTGACTGGCTTTCCACGAGGTGACGAACAAAAGACGAAGCCGCCTCGACCTCAGGCGTGCCTTTTAGAATCAACGCAGTTCGCATCATGGTGGTTTGGAAATCTGACGGTCGGATGATTTCCAGAACATCCTTGCTGCCCGCCCGTGCTGAAGCGTAACTGCCGAGTACGTTGTACGCTACAGCAATCTCTCCGCTGACAAGATCGTCAATCATATCGGCTGAACAACAATACAAGCGAACATCCAACCCGCCCATGACCTCCATCAGGCGCCAATAGGTCTCGGACGCGCGCGCATCCTGAGTTGCAAACAAATAACCCAGGCCGGATTGCCGGATATCATAGGTCCCTACCCTTCCCAGAAAATCGTCGGGATGCGCACGAAGTATTTCGATAAGCTGTTGGCGGGTTTCCGGAATGGGACCACCCGCAAAAGCCGCGCTATTTATCACAATCGTTGCCGGTTCGAACGTAAAGGCAAACAGACTTTGATGCCATTGCGCCCAAGCCGGTAGTTGGATGTTGTCAATCGCCTGCCCATATCCGTCATTTGCCAGTTTCAGTTGCAGGTCCATTGCACTGGAAATGACGATATCAAAATCGTCAGGGGCCGCGCGGACGACACGGTCGATATCTGCCGTGCCCGTCACCATGTAATCAATCGAGATACCTGGGTTTTCCTTGAGAAACGCGGCGATTAGCGGCTCGAAAAGAAAAGTGTCGGTGCTAGAAATCACCCGCAGGGATGTATGGCCGGCCTCTGCATTGAAAACCTGCCTGTCTTCCCAGACTTGCGCCAACCCAACCACAGGAAAGATAACCAGAATCAGAGCGATAATGTAACGCACGCGCCGCCCCCTTGCCGATTTGCCAATTCCAGCTCGCCGCCGTGGGCTGTTGCAACATCCTGCACGATGGTCAGACCCAAGCCGGAGCCGATGGTTCCGCTTGCGTTTTTGCCGCGTTCGAACCGGCGCGTCAGCGTGTCAATTTCGTTGGGCGGAAAACCGGGCCCGCGGTCTTTGACACGGATCTGAGCCGTGGGTGCCGACGTCACTTCAATGCGAACAGAACTGTCAGGCGGTGCATATTTCAAAGCATTGTCGATCATGTTTCGCACCGCATTCTGAATGAGGATCGGGTCCCCCGAATAATGAACCGTAGGGTCACCGCCCAGAGACAGCGAAAGGTCTTTCATTTCAGCAATGGGTGTCAAACGCTGAACCAAATCCCGGATCAATGTGACCAGATCGATCTCTTCCCGTTCAAGGTGATCCGCGCGGAACGTAATCATCGCGTGATCCAACAACTGTCCTGCCGCCCGCGAGCTTTCGTCAATGGCGCGCACCATCGAACGCAATGCTTCACGGTTTTCTTCCTTTTCTACCCTTTGCAATGTCGCATCGGCATAAGACCTGACTGTTGCCAATGGGGTTCGTACGCGGTGCGCCGCCTCGGCAATAAAGTCTTCGGATTGGCTCAGGGACTGATCGAGGCGCCCCATCAATGAGTTCAGCGAAGCCACCAATGGTGCCATTTCACGGGGCACGGGTTTCCTGAATGGGCTCAGATCCTGCGGACCTCGTCGGGTGACAGAGGTTGTCAGCCGGTTCAACTGCCCAATGGTCGACGATGTCGCCCAAAAGGACAAAGCGGCGGCAAGGCCAAAGAACCCTATCCCCAAGATTGCCGCATTGCGTGAGATTTGATCCAGGGTTTCCGCCAGCGCATCCTGTGTTTGCCCCAACACAATTTCGATGACGGTTTGCTTGTCCAACCCCACCAACGTTCGGTTGGCACTGACCTGACGGATGGTCTCGCCTCGAACCTGGCTTGATTCAAAGCGCCACCGGCCGTCATACTGCTCTGAGGACGGTAAAAGGTCTTCGTATCCAGACAGAAATTCTCCGTCTTGATAAATCGCATAAAAGACCCGGTCGTCGGACGGGGTACTCAGCATTGCGAAGGCGGCGTATGGAATATCAACCTCAAGCTCACCTTCGCGCAGGGCTACTGCATCAAGTATGGAGGTCACGGAGGCGCTCAGAATATTATCCTGCCCCTGTTGTGCAACCTGCGCGGCATAGTTTCGGACCGCGACAAAAAGCAGAAACGCAAGAAGTGCAGCACCCCCGATGAGTGTCAAAACCAATCGGTTCCGCAGCGACCCTGATACATTCGGGTCAAGAGGCATGATCCAGCCTGTATCCCAGACCACGAAGTGTTGTGATCTTCAATTCAGACGGCTCCAAATGCTTGCGCAAGCGACCCACATAGACCTCAATCGCGTTGTCCGAGACAGTGTCGTCATAAGAAAACAACCGATCCGTAAGTTTTTGCTTGGAAAACACCTGTCCGGGCGCGTTGATGAACAACTCCAGCAAGCGCAGTTCGCGGTTTCGCAGGGAAACGGTCTGTTCCCCGACAGTCAGGTGGCCAGCCAGTGGATCGAATACGATACCGCCCACTTCGATCCTTGTCTTCGCGTTCCCGGATTTGCGACGCAGAACGGCACGGCAACGCGCCTCAAGCTCGGCATGATCGAAGGGTTTGGTGACATAATCGTCTGCCCCCAGATCCAGCGAACCGATTCGATCCGACACCTGACTGCGGGCCGTCAGCACAATGACGGGCGTGTCCCGATTGCCTGCGCGATGCTGTTTTAAGAAGTCGCGTCCATCCCCGTCAGGCAGCATGATGTCCAGCAGGATCAGGTCATAATCCTGAGTTTCCACAAACCCCGTCGCATCATCCAAATTTGCCGCGTGATCAATTACATGCCCGTCTAACCTCATGCGGGAACAAATCGCACGTGCAAGGTCGGGACTGTCTTCAACAAGCAGGAACTTCATGGGGCTTTTGCACTATTTTTGACGCATGACAGGTTGATGTCAGGTTGATGTGTTTTTGTTCCGCCAATCTGAGCCGCGACGCGGCCGGTTGTCAAATGGGAGGACATCATGACGACATTCACACTGGGCCGCCGCGCCCTGATCGCAGCTGTGGCCGCAATTGGCCTGACAGGACCGGCTTTAGCAGATGGCCATCAGGTTGTGGACAGCATCCACTTTCTGATCCCCGGTGGCGCCGGCGGCGGCTGGGACGGCACTGCCCGTGGCACTGGCGAAGCACTGACCAATGCTGGCCTGGTCGGGACGGCATCTTACGAGAACATGTCCGGTGGCGGCGGCGGTAAAGCCATTGGCTATCTGATCGAAAACGCCGACAGTAATCACGGCACGCTGATGGTGAACTCAACTCCGATCGTAATCCGTTCACTGACCGGCGTATTTCCGCATAACTTCCGCGACCTGACTCTGGTCTCGGGCACCATCGGTGACTATGCCGCGATCGTTGTGGGCAAAGACAGCCCCATCAACTCCATGGATGACCTGCTTGCCGCTTTTGACGCCGATCCGGGCGGAACTGCGATTGGTGGCGGTTCGGTTCCCGGCGGTATGGACCATCTGGTGGCCGCGATGGTGATGGAAGCTGCGGGTAAGGACGCACTTGGGGTGAAATACATCCCTTACGATGCAGGCGGTAAAGCCATGGCGGCACTGCTGTCGGGCGAGATCGCGGCGCTGTCCACCGGTTTTTCAGAAGCCGTTGATCTGGCGAACGCGGGAGAAGTCAAAATCATCGGCGTGACGTCGGAAGAACGCGTCGATGCGGCGCCTGATGCGATGACCATGAAGGAACAAGGCATCGACACCACCTTCGTAAATTGGCGTGGCTTCTTTGCAGCCCCTGGACTGCCCGAAGACAAGCTGGCCGCCTATCAGGCCGCGATTGCCAAGATGTACGACACCCCGGAATGGGAAGAGGTTCGTGCGCGTAACGGTTGGGTGAACATCCACAACTCTGGCGACGACTTCCAGTCATTCCTGGAGCAGCAGGAACAGCAGATCGGCGATCTGATGAAAAAGCTGGGCTTCCTCTGAAACCACTACCGGCAGAGCGGGCCGCCGCTCTGCCATCCCCAACGACAAGAAAGGAGGGGGCCTCATGGCGCTGGATCGCTGGATCGCGCTCATTCTTCTGGGTGTGTGTTTAACATATGGCTACGCCGCTTGGTTCACGATGGATGGCGGCCTTCCCCCTTTCATGCAGAGAAACCCAATCTGGCCCAGCACCTTCCCAAAAGTGCTGTCGATTCTGGGTATCATCACCACCACGATCATTCTCTTGGGTTTCGAGAAGGCTGAACCAAAAGAAGCCGATATCGATTATCGGCGGTTGGGTGACTACCATCTTGATCAGGCGCTGATGCTCCTCGCTCTGATGGTGATCTACGCCCTCTGCCTGCGCCCTGTTGGGTTTCTGATCTCGACCTCGGCTTTCCTGATCCTGGGATCGTTCATTCTGGGTGAACGTAAGTGGCATATCATGCTTCCCGTCGCTTTCATCGCGACAGGTGCCGTCTGGTATCTGGTGCAGGAAGTTCTTGGCATCTACATGCGCCCCCTGCCGGGCATTTTCGGAGGCTGACATGCTTGAAGGACTTCTGATCGGCCTGCAAACGGCATTTTCACTTCAAAACCTGCTGATGGTCATCGCAGGATGTCTGATCGGTACATTCATCGGCATGCTTCCGGGCCTAGGCCCGATGTCGATTATCGCGATCATGATCCCGGTTGCGATTTCCATGGGTGACCCTTCAGCGGCGCTGATCCTGTTGGCCGGTGTCTACTATGGCGCCATCTTCGGCGGCTCAACTTCTTCGATCCTGCTCAATGCGCCGGGGGTCGCAGGCACGGTGGCCTCCAGCTTTGACGGCTATCCAATGGCCCGACAGGGCAAAGCGGGCAAAGCCCTGACCATCGCGGCCATCGCAAGTTTCGCGGGCGGCACTTTGGGCGCGGTCCTTTTGATGGTCTTCGCCCCTGCCCTGTCCTCCGTGGCCTTGCTGTTCCACTCCGCCGAGTATTTCGCGCTTATGGTGGTTGGCTTGTCGGCTATTGCAGCCTTTGCAGGTACAGGTCAGGTGGCGAAAGCTGTCATCATGACGGTTTTGGGCCTGATCATGGCCACTGTCGGCGAAGGTGCGTTGTTCAACCTACCGCGTTTCACCATGGGCATTATGGATCTGCAATCAGGCTTTGGCTTCATCACGCTTGCTATGGCCATGTTCGCTTTGCCCGAAGCACTTTTTCTAGTCCTCAAACCAAAGGACCTGAAAGGCGACGATGGTGAAATCAAGGACCTGCGGATCACCAAGGCCGAGGCCAAGGCCATAGCGCCAGTGGTCGGTCGTCAATCGGTTCAAGGGTTCTTCATCGGCGTTCTGCCCGGCGCAGGCGCAACCATTGCCAGCTTTCTGGGTTATGCGGTCGAGCGCAACATCGCGCCGAAAGAGGAGCAGGAAGAATTCGGCAAAGGGTCAATCAAAGGGCTGGCCGCACCCGAAACAGCGAACAACGCCGCGTGTACCGGTTCATTCGTGCCCCTACTGACGCTGGGCATTCCCGGCTCTGGTACGACGGCGATCCTGCTTGGCGCTTTGATCGCCTTGAACGTCACGCCCGGCCCGCGTCTGATGCTGGACGAGCCGCAGATTTTCTGGGCCGTGATCATGTCGATGTTCATCGGCAACCTCGTTCTGCTGGTGCTGAACCTGCCGCTGATCCCTTACATCGCCAAAGTTCTCTCGGTTCCACGCAACTATCTGATCCCCTTCATTTTGTTCTTCACTCTGATGGGGGCCTATATTGGCCAGAACAATGCGACTGAGCTTTTGATACTTGTTGGCTTCGGTGTCTGCGCCACAGCGTTGAAATTCGCCGATTACCCGCTGGCTCCATTGCTGATCGGTTTCATTCTCGGTGGGATGATGGAAGACAACTTTGCCCGTTCGATGCAGCTCTATGACGGCATTGCATTTATCTGGGAGCGTCCGATGACGCTGGGTCTGCTGGTTATCGCAGTGCTGCTGGTGCTTCTGCCAAGCTACCGTGCACGTCGCGCACGGGCACGGGCCGCGGGGGTCGCCGAAGGTGACTGAACCGCTGGAAGGAATACGGGTTCTAGATCTGACAAATGTCCTTGCGGGTCCGTATTGCTGCTATCAACTGGCGCTGATGGGTGCTGAAGTGATCAAGGTCGAACGCCCCGGTGGCGGCGACCTTGCCCGCGTTCTGGGCGCTGACCCCGACAGAAACAAAGCCGGCATGGGGATCAGTTTTCTGGCGCAAAACGCCGATAAGAAATCGGTAACGCTCGACATGAAATCGTCAAAAGGCAAGGCGTTGCTTAAACGGCTTGTAAAAACTGCTGATGTGCTGGTCGAAAACTTCCGGCCCGGTGTGATGGATCGGCTTGGTCTGGGCTACGACGTCTTGCGTAAGGTCAATCCAAACCTGATCTACTGCGCCATCACCGGGTTCGGTCAGGACGGCCCGCGACGGGACGATCCGGCCTATGATCAGATCGTTCAGGGCATCAGTGGCGTGATGTCCATCACCGGGGCACCGGACACTGCACCCTACCGCGTTGGCTACCCTTTGGCAGATACGGTCGGCGGGATGACGGCCGCCTTTGCCGTGTCTGCGGCGTTGAACGCGAAACCGCGTGGAACCTTTCTGGATGTTGCGATGTCCGAAGCCGTTGTTTCCACAATGGGTTGGGTCGTGTCGAATTTTTTAGTCGGCGGCGTCACACCCGCAGCGCATGGAAATGAAAACACAACGTCTGCCCCATCGGGGACGTTTGCGACGCTCGACAGCCCAATAAACATCGCTGCAAACCGAGATGAACAGTGGCAGGCCCTTACAAGACATCTGGGGCGGGACGATCTGCTAAACAACCCCGACTACGCAACCCGCGAAGACCGCAAACAAAACCGTCACGCCTTGCGCGACGCGCTGGAACAAACTCTGCGGACCAGAGCCGCAACCGACTGGGTTCGAGAACTTAATGCCATCGGCGTACCAACCGGGCAGGTTCTGACAGTGGCCGAAGCTCTTGCAGACGAACAACTTTCTGGGCGTGGCCTGATCGGGTCTGTGCGGGTTCAACGCGAAGATATGAAGCTTGCGGGCAGTCCCGTTGTCATGGACGGCGCGCGGCGCATGCCACAAAACGCACCACCTGAACTTGGAGCTGACAACAATGCGATCTGGTCTGAAATCGGATTGTCCGACGCAGAAATTGATGCGTTGAACAAGGAGGGGGTCATATGAGCGATGTTTCCGATTGGTGGACGACATCCATCATCGACATGGAGCCCGGCCGGATCGATATGCGCGGTGAGCCGATCCAGGACCTGATCGGAAATGTCAGTTTCTCGGAGATGATCTGGTTCATGGTGCGCGGGGATCGCCCCTCGGACGCGCAGGCCCGATTGTTCGAAGCAGCTTTGGTCGCGGCGGTGGACCACGGCCCTCAGGCACCATCGATTGCAACTGCACGCATGGCCGTGACTTGTGGCTCACCTCTCAACAACGCGATTGCAAGCGCCGTAAATATGTTGGGCGACATTCACGGCGGGGCTGGTGAGCAAGCCGTAACTCTCTACCATTTCGTTGCGGAACATCCCGGTCGCTTGGAACAGGCATTGGACGACTGGATTGAAAGCGAAGGAACGATACTGCCTGGTTTTGGCCACCGGTTTCACACCCCAACGGATCCGCGCGCTCCGCGTCTGATGACAATGGCTTCTCAAGCCGTAAAGGATCAAGCGTGTGATGGACGGTTTATGCGGATTGGCCAAGCGATCGAGGCAGAATTGGCACGGCGCAAAGGCAAGCCCGTTCCAATGAACATAGATGGCGCAACCGCGGTTATCTACGCCGAACTTGGTTTTGCGCCCCCGCTTGCGCGCGGTCTGTTCTGCCTATCCCGATCCGTCGGTATATTGGCCCATGCATGGGAACAGATGCAACAAGGGGGCAGGAACAAGGGACCGACACCACCCACCTATCGCTGGACCTATAAGCCGAAATGAACCGCCGCTACGCGGTTTTCAGATGTGGGCGACCGGCCAACAGGTCCGCTGCGGCGCGGGCAATCATCAGTTCTTCATTCGTCGGGATCGCCATGACCACAACGCGGGACAGATCCGTTGAGATGATCCGATCATTGTCCGCATTCGCATCCGGGTTCAGCTCGATCCCCAACCATCCCATTCCGGAACACACCCGGTCGCGCACCAGTCGCGAGTTTTCTCCGATCCCGCCGGTGAATACCAAGGCGTCTATACCGCCCAGAATGGCCGCCATCGCCCCGAGCTCCCGCCGAATACGGAATGTGAAGTAACTGATCGCCTGACGGCTTTCGGGCGTGTCCGCCTTTTCCAAGGTACGCATGTCGTTCGATAACCCCGAAAGGCCCAGCAAGCCTGACTTGCGGAACAGAAGGTCCGAGATTTCGTCGGCGCTTAACCCCTCCTGATCCATCAAGTACAGCACCACACCGGGATCAAGCTGTCCGCAACGCGACCCCATTGGCAGCCCATCCAAAGCCGAAAAACCCATGGTCGAGCCAACAGATCGCCCTCCGATCATTGCACACATTGATGCACCGTTGCCCAGATGGGCAACAACCACGCGACCTTCGTGCAACAACGGGGCCGTCTTGGCCATGTGGTCCGAGATGTATTCATAGCTCAGGCCATGAAAACCGTATCGACGAACGCCCTTCTCATAATACTCGCGTGGCAGGGCAAAAACGTCGTTCTCCCACGGGTGGTTACGGTGAAAGGCCGTGTCGAAACAGGCGATCTGGGCAGCGTTCGGAAACCGTTTCATCGCCGCCTTTGCCCCGGCCAGATTGTGCGGTTGGTGCAATGGCGCGAAGGGCGAAAGCTTGTCCAGCGCTTCAATGGAGGCTTCGGTCAGCGGCAGCGGTGCATCGATATTCGGACCACCGTGGACAACACGATGTCCAAATGCGGTCACCTCGCTGTTTGGAAATGAACGCGCCAGCAGATTCAACACCCAATCCAGGGCCGCGGCATGGTCATGGATTTCGCCCGCCGTGCCACTGGCCAAAACACTGCCATCAGATGACTTGGCTTTGACCAAAGGCTCCCCCTCGCCAATCCGCTCAACCGCCCCGGTGCAAACCATTATCGGATCGTCATTGGTCAACTCGAACAGACCAAATTTCATCGAAGACGATCCAGCGTTCAATGTCACGACATGTGTCATGCGTGTGCTCCGGTTTGCGACATAGTAAATGCATCGTGCAGCGCGGCTACAGCGCAGGACGCCAGCCGCGCCTTGTCGTCATCAGCTCGGCTGGTCAGAATGATGGGCGCTTTGGCCCCCATCACCACCCCTGCCCCTTCTGCATTCGCGATATAGGTCAGTTGCTTGGCCATCATGTTTCCGGCATCCAGATTGGGCACCACCAGAATATCTGTTTTGCCCGCAACGTCCGAGACTATTCCTTTAGATCGCGCAGCAGCGAGGCTGACGGCATTGTCCATGGCAAGGGGGCCATCAACCAACCCTCCTGTGATCTGACCGCGTTCCGCCATTTTCGACAGCAAGGCCGCATCCACCGAAGATCGAATAGCCGGATTGACAGTCTCGATAGCGGAAAGGATGCCCGCCCTGGGTTGTTCGATCCCCAGAGACAAGGCCAGATCGATCGCGTTTTGGACAATGTCTATCTTGGTTTCCAGGTCCGGTTCGATATTTATCGCCGCGTCTGTCACCAATAGCGGTCTGGGTTGCCCTGGCACGTCCATAACAAACACATGGGTAAACCGGCGTCCCGCGCGCAGGCCATTCTCGCGTCGCAGCGCGGCCTTCAACAGTTCATCCGTGTGCAGATGCCCTTTCATCAACGCCTTGGCCCGACCTGCAGCAACAAGATCAACCGCCGTATTGGCTGCGCTGAAATGGTCGCTCTGCGGTATGATCTCAAACTTATCGAGCGTAGCGCCTATTTCGGCGGCCGCGCTGGCGATTTTCTTGGGATCACCGATCAAAATAGGGGCAATGATCGTCTCGTGCGCGGCCAGCAGGGCACCACCCAAAGAATTCGGGTCCTCAGGGGCCACGACCGCCGTCGGCATGGGCGGCAGAGGGCGCACCTTATCCAACATGGCGTCAAAGTGCCGATGCCGTTTGACCACAAGCCCGGGCAATTCCAGTTCGGCAAACGCCAGCTCTTTGTCCGGTGCAACGACAACAGCTTGCCCAGTAACGATCACTGCGCTGTCGGATGGGCGTGTCACAGCTGTATCGAAAACAACTTCTCGGTTCGGTCGCTTTTCTGCAACCGTGACCCTGGACACAAGCTCATCACCCGCATGTGCCCGTTCAATAAAGTTAAAGTTCTGCGACTTGTAGAGCGTCCCTGCGCCCGGCAGAACGTTTCCCAGGACGGCAGAGATCAGAGCCCCCACAAACATGGCAGGCGCAACCGCTTCGTTGGTATGATCACCGTCGCCATCTTCACTTGCCAGATGGAGCGGATTGTGATTGCCGGAATTGTTCGCGAATACATAGAAGTCGTCGACAGAGCAGGTACGAACCAGCTCGGCAGTATCGCCGACCTGAAGCTTGTCATAAGGCTTGTTGTGATACTGCATGAACTTTCGATTCCGTTTCGGTCCGTGTCGCGGCGCTGTGAACTCTCTTGCTGATACTCAGTTTGGCGTTCAATGAAAACGATGCAACAACGCCGCCCGGTTTGGACGCCACTCTACCTTCAGAATGCAACGACTTGATGTCTGTGCGTCCTGAAACTAGGCACATCGAAGACTAAGAGCGCCTCATTCCACCGCCGCCCTGTTTTCGCATCGTCAGGCCGATCCGTTTTCGGGGCACATCCACCTCGACAACGCGGACTTTCACAACCTGCCCGGTTTTGACAACCTCATGCGGGTCTTTGACGAATCGATCTGCCAACTGGCTGACATGAACCAGCCCATCTTGATGAACACCAACATCCACAAATGCCCCGAAGGCGGCCACGTTTGTCACGGTGCCTTCCAGAACCATCCCGGGCTTCAGGTCAGTGATCTCTTCGATGCCATCCGCAAAGGAGGCCGTGACGAAACTTGGGCGAGGATCGCGTCCAGGCTTTTCCAACTCGGCAAAGATGTCCCGAACCGTCGGCAGACCGAAATCTTCTGTCACGAACTGTTCGGCCCTCATTCCTTTCAAAGCTCCGTCATGGCCCATGATGCGTCGAATATCGCGTCCGCAAGCGGCCACAACACGTCGGGCGATGTCATATGCTTCGGGGTGAACCGAAGAGGCGTCCAGCGGCTCTGCGCCATCCCGGATGCGCAGGAAGCCGGCGCATTGTTCAAATGCACGCGGGCCCAGCCGAGCAACGGACAACAGATCTTTACGCGATTGAAACGGCCCATTCAGATCACGATGGGTAACGATGGCCTCTGCCTGTGCCGGACCCAGACCCGACACACGCGACAGCAACGGGGCAGAAGCGGTATTCAGATCGACGCCAACTGCATTCACCACATCTTCAATCGCGGAATCCAGAGACTGGGAAAGCCGGTGTTGATCCACGTCATGCTGATACTGACCGACGCCAATGGATTTGGGCTCGATTTTAACCAGCTCCGCCAACGGGTCCTGCAACCGCCGGGCAATGGACACTGCCCCGCGCAGCGAAACATCCAGATCAGGAAACTCGCGCGCAGCCAGTTCAGAGGCGGAGTAGACCGAAGCCCCCGCCTCGGACACCACCACCTTTGTCGGCGCTTTCACCGTCTTCGGCAGCAGGGAAAGTGTGTCTGCAACCAACCGTTCAGTTTCGCGGCTGGCGGTCCCGTTACCGATGGCGATCAGTTCGATCTGGTGGGCCGAGATCAGATCGAGGATGGTCGCCTGCGCCCCGCGCACGTCCTTCTTAGGCTGAAATGGATAAAGCGTGTCGGTCGCCACCACCTTGCCGGTTGCATCAACAACGGCCGCCTTCACACCGGTGCGGATGCCCGGGTCAAGACCCAAAGTGGCCTTGGCCCCTGCTGGCGCTGCAAAGAGCAAATCCTTCAAATTGCGCGAAAAGACCTGAATGGCTTCGCCCTGCGCTCGGCTGCGCAGATCCGCCATGAGATCAACCATCATCGATAACGACAGTTTTACACGCCACGTCCAGCCCGCAACCTTGCGCAGCCATGCATCTCCTGGCCCCTTCCCGCGCGTTTGTAGATGTGCGGCGACAATCGTCTCGGCCCGCGCCGCGCCAAATTCGGGTTCGGGCGCGATATCCAACGTAACAATGCCTTCTTTCGAGGCGCGCAGCATCGCCAGCGCACGATGCGACGGCACATCGGCCCAAAGCTCGGAATGGTCAAAGTAATCACTAAATTTCGCGCCTTCCTTTTCCTTTCCATCGATGACCTTTGCAGTCAGTATTGCCTCGCGCTGCATGAAGGTCCGCAGTTCGCCCAAAAGTTCAGCGTTTTCCGTCAACCGTTCGGTCAAAATATCCCGCGCCCCGTTTAGCGCGTCGCGCTGGGTCGGTACCGCCTCGGAAAGATAAGCCTTGGCCAGTGTTTCCGGTTCCGCATCACGGTCGGCCAAAATGGCATCGGCCAACGACTCAAGCCCATTTTCCCGCGCAATCATCGCCTTGGTGCGCCGTTTGGGCTTGTACGGCAGGTAAATATCTTCCAGTTGCGCCTTGGTCTCGGCCCGGGCAATTGATTTGCTCAGGTCTTCGGTTAGCTTCCCCTGGTCCCGGATCGAGTTCAGGATGGTTTCACGTCGCGCTTCAAGCTCTCGTAGATAGGTCAGCCGCTCGGACAACAGACGCAACTGGCCATCGTCCAAACCGCCTGTTGCTTCTTTCCGGTAGCGGGCGACAAATGGCACGGTTGCCCCATCATCCAGCAATTTGATCGCGGCTCCGACCTGATTGGAGCCTGCATTGATCTCGGTGGCAATGGTGCGGGCGATACGGTCCAAAGGAGCCTCCTGAAACAACTGTGGAAGGGTGTCTTACCCAGCCGTTTCAACAAGTAAAAGACCCCAGCCCTGAAGCGGTCGCAAAAAATCGGGGCGGTTAATCACGCCCAGCGACAGATGTTTCCAAAGTTGCCCGCAACACTTGGGCGTCAATAGGTTTATAGAGCAACGGAAGATCAGCACGCGCACAGTAGTCAGCAAGGTCAGCGGACCGATTGGCCGAAATAATACACCCAGGCAAAGGGCCAAACGCGTGGAACAGTGCGTTTATTGCATCAATCCCGGTTTCATCGTTATTTAGCTGGTAATCGGCAACAATGACATCTGGCAGTATACCTATTTCTCGTAGTAGACGGGTTGCGTCTTCTCCGCCTTCCGCTTCCAGAACCTCAACACCCCAAGACTCGATGGTCATGCGCAACGCATTGCGCAGGTTCTCATCGTTTTCGATCAGCAAAGTGACAGTGTTGCACGGCAATACAGAGTTTGATTTTTGACGCGCCGAGGGATCGCGCACCACCGGCAGTCTTGTCTTTGCCAGAGGAATTTCAACCGAGAACCCCGAACCTTTGCCAACCTCGGACCGCAAATGGATCGGGTGCCTCAACAACCCGCAGGCCCGTTCAACAATCGCAAGCCCCAACCCCATACCTTCTGCGGCGCTAGCGTCTGAGTGCAAACGCTGAAACTCCTGAAAAACAGTATCTCTGTGATGTGGTGCGATGCCGATGCCAGTATCCCAAACCTCTAGCGACACGGTTTTCTTGCGCCGCCTGACGCCCACCAGCACCTTGCCTGCCTCGGTGTATCGGATCGCATTCGACAACAGGTTTTGTAGAATGCGCCGCAGATAACTTGCATCACTGGTGACAACCGAGCTCGTGCCCACAAAGCGCAAATCCAATCCCTTAGCCTGTGCAACCGGGCGAAATGCGTCCTCAATCTGAGAAAACAGCTGTCCAAGAGGAACTGGGGACAAGTGTACACGAGCGCGCCCTGAATCCAGTTTTGATATGTCCAGTAAAGCCTCGAGAATGTGTTCAACACTGTTCAACGCACTTTCCGCTTTTGCAGCAACAGCCTGGGCATCTTCGCCTTGTAACCCGCTGCCCAGCGACGCCACATACAGCTTTGCGGCTGACAATGGCTGAAGAAGATCGTGACTGGCGGCGGCCACAAAACGCGACTTCGACGCGTTGGCACGCTCGGCCTCATTCAGCGCGTCGGCAAGTTCCACCGTGCGTGACGCCACGCGCTGTTCCAGCAGTTCTTTTGCTTCATATAAGGCCTCGGCTGATTTGCGTTCCGCCGTCACATCCGTAAAAGAGATCACAAAACCCCGATCCGGCATTTCCTGAGCAAAAACAGACAGAATCTTTGAGCGCCCGCGATGCATTTGAAATTGCAGCGGTCGTCGCGAGGTCCTGCGACGCACCCAATTTAACAAGTCCTGTTCGGTGATCCCCTTTTGGAAAGAAATGTTTGCGCTGAGGCGGTTGGACAGAGTGTCGAAACGTGTACCCATCTGAAATTGGGTGATTGGCACAGCCAACAATTCGCTGGCACGATTGTTCCAGCCAATCAGGCGGTGTTTGTTGTCAAATATGCAGACACCCTGTTCGATATGTTCCAAAGTTGCGCGGATCAAGCGGGCTTTGTCATCGAGAATGCGGTCTCTCTCCTGCCGCTCGATACGCATAATGTCGGTTACATCCGTCTGTAGGATCACAGTGCCGCCATCTGGTGTGCGGTGCTCGGACACCTGCATCCAACGATTTCCAACAAGCCGGACATTAAAGACCACGCGATCTTCGCTGTGCCGGTCCAGGCGAGTTTGGCCCCAATCATGCGGGGTCATCCCTTCGGGTAGTGACAGGAACTTGGACTGGCTAAGTAATTCGACATAATCCGAAAACCCGAGCCCGGGGTTCATCCGGTCTTGAATGTCGGGCATATGTGAACCGAAACGGCTGTTGCACAGCACAAGTTGATCATCCCGATTGAACAGAGCAAAGCCTTCCTGAACCGTTTCGATTGCGTTGGCGAGGTCGGCCCGCGCCGCCTCGGTTTCCTGATTGGCCTGCGCCAGCCTTGCGTTTGACTCGTTCAGCAGCTCAAGTGCGCGTTCCAAATCGTCTGTTCTGGCTCGAACCTCTTGCTCCAAAACAGCTGCACGCTGGAACTGCGCATATGCAGCTCCTGAAGCATCTGTCGACTCTTCGACCCGCCGCATAAGAGCTTCGACAATTTTGCGTAGCTTCTCGTTTTGACGCTCTATCGTGTCGGAGGGGTCCGTCAGGTGCTCGATCATGAGTTACTCATCCTCCGGCTGATAAATCGCAACACCGGTGAGCGTCTGGTTCACATGGATTGAATTGTATTGTTCGCCATAGGTCGAAAACCCATACACATGATTGCGCGCCAGAATATCCGAGATGTCGCGCGTCTTCTGCTTTTCCTGCGCCTCTAACCGGCGCAGGATGCAGTCACAGCCCAAAATGGTATCCGGTTGGTGCTTTTCGTTCAGCGCACTAATTTCTGTTTGCAGATGTTCGACCATGTCACGAGGTTCAGCCAGCGTCAGAACCAAACCTTCATCAATGGCCGAGAAAAAAACCAGATCCCCATTGCCAGCCACCTGTTGGATCGCGCGGACGTGATGCTGCCCGCCAATTTGCACGACCACTGGATGGGCGGCAAAGGTGAATGTTGTCAGTTGCTCGGGGTCTTTTCCAAGAATGCGCGCATATTCGCGCGCGGCTGGTTCTGCGTTGATCTCCTGTACAATCCGCTTTGCCGGATCAGCCTTGGTGACAACCATGCGCCGTTGGGCCGGCACTAGGTGATCGGTTTTGAACACTTTGATCGGACAGCGGGTACGAACCTGAGCCAGAATGGCCGCATTGCTGAGCGCACGACCTTCATGCAACACAAAAGTTTGCCCAAATCGCGTTCCATCCCCGGCCGAGCCGCCAAACAAAGGCACCGGCCCCAAGCCAACTGCAAGTTCAGAGGTCAGTGCATCTTCTTTGGTCGACAACCCGTCGATCATCAGGAATGTGAATTCATGCGCCCAGTCAGGCGATGACTCCATCATGGCATGACGATTATTAATCATCTCGTTAATAATGCTCTGCGCATCAATGTTGTTCAGATCGGAAATAAGGACAGTGCGGGCTTCAAAGTGGCTTTGCGGCATGGCAATCGCGACGATTTTGCCTTCACAATAGCCATCATTCGCCAACTCTCCGGCGGTGGTGCAGCCGACAACAGGTGTTGGCGCAAAAATACGCTGAGCTTCGGAAATGACGGCAGACGCATTTGACTTGGAGCTTACGAAAAGAATGACAAGCGCAAAAGGCCCATCACCCAAATCGCGTTCAAGTGATTTGACCGCCTGGGTGCTGTCATAATGTACAAATGCCGTTTTAACGATGCCTGGCGCACGGGCCTGAGCTGTCGCACACCCGACTGCTTGGTCCATCGTGCGTCCTCCCTCAAAGCGCGACGGTTGAATGAGACTATGCCGCTTAGCCCTGCTCTTGCAAGACGCTGGCAAACGACGCTTTCTTGGCGATCAAAACCGCCTGCGTGCGGCTTTGCACACCCAATTTCCGCATGATTGCAGTAACATGCGCCTTTACCGTGGTCTCGGCAATTGAAAGGTCATAGGCGATTTGCTTATTCAATTTGCCTTCGCAGATCAGTTGCAGTATTCGCGATTGCTGATTTGTCAGCGTCGCCAGCCGGTTTACTGCATCGCTGTGTTCGTCGTCTTCTTCCGCCTCGATCAACACGCAGCCTTCGGGCACAAAAATGTCACCTGCTTGCACCGCTTCTATTGCTGTTCGAAACACATCCCGCTGACTGTGCTTGGGCACATAACCAGACGCTCCGGCTTGAATAACTTGATTGACAACACGGCTGTCCGTCAGGGAAGACACCACAATGACCGGCACATTGGCAGCAGCTTTAAGACGCACAAGCCCGTCCAACCCGTCCACATCCGGCAGGTTCAGATCCAGCATGACCGCATCCGGTTTTAATCCTTGCGCCAGTAGATCCATGGCACCTTCCAGCCTGTCCACGGTGTGGATGTCGCCAATCTTCGCCACCGTCTGTAAGGTCATCGACAGAGCGTCGCAAAACAAAGGATGGTCATCAACAATCAGCACATTCTTGAAATCTGTCCGTCGGGCGGAATCGGCAAGCATTTGGTATCGCCTTTTGTAATCCATTTGGTCCCACCCTAACCAATCCTAACACTCAATGAAAACCGTCCCTACTGGCCGATGGTCGTAGACGACAAATGGTTTGCTTACAGGGAAATGCAGCGTCACAGTGGTCTATATTGGCTGCGCGCAGGGCGGCGACTACACCCAAGGTCTTATAGGCAGGGCAGCCAACACCGCGTAGCGTAACAAAAAATGGTTGGAGACATTGAATGGAACTGAGTGACAGCCGCGTCATAGCTGCGCCACGATCCAAGGTCTGGGATGCGCTCTTGTCGGCGGAGGTTCTGAAAGACTGCGTTCCGGGGTGTCAGGAGATGACAGGCTCGGTTGAAGACGGGTTCGAAGCAACGGTTGTGCAAAAAGTTGGGCCTGTCAAAGCGACCTTCAAAGGGGCCGTCACTCTTTCCGATCTCGTGGCGCTTGAAAGCGTGAAGCTCTCGGGTGAAGGTAAGGGCGGAGCAGCAGGGTTCGCCAAAGGGTCTGCAGATGTGAGTCTGGCAGACGCCCCCGAAGGTACTTTGCTGACATACAGCGTCGACGCTCGTGTTGGCGGCAAGCTGGCCCAGTTGGGAGGACGGGTCATCGACGGCGTTGCCAGAAAACTGGCTGATCAGTTCTTTGAGAATTTTCAGAACGCGGTCGAACCGCAACCAGCGCCCGAGGCGGAAACTTCGGATGACGGTGAGGAAAAGGAAGAAAAGAAAGGCTGGTTCAAACGCGTATTGGGCGATTGAACCAAGGGAATTCAGGGAGGAGAAATTCATGAAGATTTCAATGACCGTGAACGGCAAGGCCGTAAGCGGAGACGTTGAGGGCCGGACATTGCTGTCCGGTTTTCTGCGTGAGCATCTGTCTTTGACGGGCACCCATGTCGGTTGTGACACTGCGCAGTGTGGCGCCTGCGTCGTGCATGTGAACGGTGAGGCGGTGAAGTCGTGCAACATGCTGGCGGCTGAGGCTGACGGGGCCGACGTTGGTACAATCGAAGGCCAGGCCAATGCGGATGGATCGCTGAACGTGATCCAACAGGCGTTTCAGGACCACCATGGCCTTCAGTGCGGCTTTTGCACGCCAGGCATGGTGATGAGTGCGGCAGCACTGCTGAAAGAGAACCCGCGCCCAACCGAGGCTGAAATCCGGAAATATCTGGAAGGCAACCTGTGCCGATGCACCGGGTATCACAACATCGTCAAAGCGATCATGGCCGCATCTGGCCAAGACGTTTCCAGCATCGCCGCCGAGTGAGGCGCACAAGAATTTTCGCCGAAAATTCTTTTCCAGGGAGGAGAACAAGCAATGCCCAAAGACAGTGGCATCGGAGCCAGTTCCAAGCGGCGCGAGGACGTGCGCTTTCTGACCGGAGCAGGTAATTACACCGACGACATAAACGTACATGGCCAAGCTTATGTGCATTTTCTGAGATCTGACATTGCGCATGGTCGGATCAAATCAATAGACACCTCTACCGCCGAAGCCATGCCCGGCGTGGTCAAGGTGTTCACCGGCAAGGATTTTGAAGGCGTCGGCGGGATGCCTTGCGGATGGGAAGTGACCGACAAGCATGGCGCTCCGATGCAGGAACCTCCGCATCCTATTCTGGCGCAGGGCAAAGTGCGCCATGTGGGCGATCCGATTGCCGCAGTTGTGGCCGACAGCCTTGAGCAGGCGCGTGACGCTGCCGAAGCCATCGATCTGGACATCGAAGAGCTGCCCGCTGTAATCGACATGAAGGCTGCAGCGCAGGATGGCGCAACGCTGGTTCATGACGATCTAAAGAACAACATCTGTTACGATTGGCAGTTGGGTGAAACTGACGACGCCAAGGTCGATGAAGTCTTTGCCAATGCCGCGCATGTGACGACGCTTGATCTGGTCAACAACCGTCTGGTCGCGAACCCAATGGAACCGCGTGTCGCCGTTGGCGAATACAAGCGTGGAACGGACGAGTATACGCTTTATACCACGTCGCAAAACCCGCACGTGATCCGCCTGTTGATGTGCGCTTTTGTTCTGGGCTTACCCGAACACAAGGTGCGCGTTGTGGCCCCAGACGTTGGCGGTGGCTTCGGCACCAAAATCTTCCACTATGCGGAAGAGGCATTCTGTACCTTCGCTGCCAAAGCTTGTGGCCGTCCGGTCAAGTGGACTTCAAGCCGGTCCGAGGCGTTCATGTCAGATGCCCATGGCCGTGACCATGTCAGCAAGATCGAACTGGCGCTGGATGCAGATAACAATTTCATCGGTCTGCGTACCAACACCTTTGCCAATCTGGGTGCGTATCTGTCGACCTTCTCAAGCTCGGTTCCAACCTGGCTGCATGGGACTCTGATGGCAGGCAACTACAAGACGCCGGTCATTCAGGTGAATGTGAAAGCGATGTTCACCAACACGGTTCCGGTGGATGCCTATCGCGGTGCGGGTCGTCCCGAAGCGACGTTCCAGTTGGAGCGCGTAGTGGATAAGGCAGCGCGCGAGTTGGGCGTCGACCCGATAGCGCTGCGCCGTCAGAACTTTGTCACTCAGTTCCCCTATGACACACCAGTAGCGCTGACCTATGACACCGGGGATTACAACGGAACGATGGACAAGCTTGAGGCCGCTGCTGATCTGGCAGGCTTTGCCGCGCGTCGTACGCAAAGCGAAGCCAAAGGCAAGCTGCGGGGCTTGGGCATCAACTGCTACATCGAAGCGTGTGGCATTGCGCCATCCAACATTGTTGGGATGCTTGGGGCCCGCGCGGGTCTTTATGATGCAGCCACTGTTCGCGTGAACGCCACCGGTTCAATCAGCGTCATGGTCGGCGCACACAGCCACGGACAAGGGCACGAGACCGCCTTCCCACAGGTTGTGGCCGACATGATCGGCATTGATGAGTCGTTGGTCGAAATCGTACATGGCGATACTTCGAAGATTCCGTTTGGAATGGGCACATACGGCTCTCGTTCGTTGGCTGTCTGCGGCTCGGCTATGGTCAAGGCAACTGAGAAGGTGATCGAAAAAGCCAAAAAGATCGCCGCGCACCTGTTGGAAGCGTCCGAGGCCGATATCGAGTTGAAAGACGGTCAGTTTAGTGTAGCAGGAACCGACAAATCGGTGGCCTGGGGCGATGTAACCCTGACGGCCTATGTTCCACACAACTTCCCGCTAGAAGTGGAGCCAGGGCTGGAAGAGACTGCGTTCTATGACCCGGCCAATTTTACCTTCCCGGCTGGTGCCTACGCCTGTGAGGTTGAGGTCGATCCGGATACCGGCCAGGTCAGCATCGAAAAGTTCACGGCGGCGGACGACTTTGGCAACATCATCAACCCGATGATCGTCGACGGTCAGGTGCATGGCGGTATTGGCCAGGGCATCGGCCAGGCTCTGCTTGAGAACTGTGCCTATGATGCGAACGGCCAATTGCTCAGCGCCTCGTACATGGACTACGCGATGCCACGCGCAGATGACGTACCGTTTTATGGTGTCGACCATTCCAGCCAGACGCCTTGTACGCACAATCCGTTGGGCGTGAAAGGCTGTGGCGAGGCCGGAGCGATCGGCTCGCCGCCTGCAGTGGTCAACGCGGTTCTGGACGCGCTGAATTCGGGTGGCAAGGCGGTGGATCACATCGACATGCCAATGAGCCCGTCTCGCGTTTGGTCTGCGATGAACAGTTGAGGTGTTGGGGTGCGAGGGGCCAGCCCCTCGCGCTCCCCGAGATATTTATAGCCAGATGAAGGGCGGATCCGCGCCTTTCGGAAAGGAAGACGAAATGTACAGTTTCGATTTTGAAAAACCCTCGACCATCGCCGATGCGGTTGCTGCGTTGGGGGCTGAGGATGCGCAGGCTCTGGGAGGCGGGCAGACACTGATCCCGACACTGAAGCAGCGACTTGCCGCACCATCCAAGCTGGTGTCGATGAGTGGGATAGCCGAGATGCAGGGCGTTTGCGCTGAGGATGACGGGTCCGTCTCGATCGGTGGCGCGACAACGCATGCCACTGTGGCGCTTGACACTGCCGCAACGTATCCAGCCCTGGCGGCGCTTGCCGGTCAGATCGGTGACCCTGCAGTGCGCAATCGGGGCACCATAGGTGGTTCTGTGGCCAACAATGATCCGGCAGCTTGCTATCCAGCGGGGGTTCTGGGGTCCGGGGCAACCATCGTGACAAATGCGCGTCAGATCGCTGCGGATGCGTTCTTTGAGGGCATGTTTACAACTGCGCTTGACGAAGGTGAAATCATCACCTCGATCCGTTTCCCCGTACCGCAGGCAGCGAGCTATCAAAAGTTCCTGCAGCCCGCGTCACGGTTTGCGTTGGTCGGCGTCTACCTGGCCCGTTTTGCGGATGGCGTGCGCGTTGCTGTGACGGGTGCAAGCGAAGATGGTGTCTTCCGTTGGTCCGAGGCCGAAGAAGCCCTGGACAAGGAATTCCGCCCAGATGCTTTGATGGGTCTTCGGATCAATCCGGCGAATATGATCGCCGATTTGCATGGCAGCAAAGAATACCGCGCGCACCTTGTATCGGTCATGACAAAGCGCGCAATTGAAGCCTGCATGTAAGCATTGTTGAAACGAGAGTCCGCTAAGCCCCGGTTCGCCCCGGGGCTTTTTGTGGAAACTCAAAGCTGGCGCAGGAACTTACGTAAAAAGTCAGGCCGCCCGTGACAGAGCGGCCTGACCAAACGATCTACAAATCGTGGGCTTACTCAGCAGCCTGTGTGCTTACAGTGCCGTGTTTGTCGCGCTGGCTGTCGCGGAACAATGCCTTGCCCAGCGAAACGCACATCAGACCCATCACCATTGTGAACGGCAGCGCGCCAATGATCATGGCATTGCGCAATGCATCCATCGGGTTGTTTTCACCCGCTGCCAGGATCAGCGCACCGATCACTGCCGTCAGGATCACGCCCCAGATAATGCGGTGCTTGACACCCGTTTCCTGGCTGCCACCGGACATAATGGTGTTCATCACCAAAATACCCGAGTCAGCAGACGTGACCAGAAAGGTCATGATCAGGATCACGCACATGACGTTCAGCATAGACAGCAAACCACCGTCGATCATGTAGGACAGCGTCACGAACAGCTTGTTGGTGTTCGATGCCCCGATGATCGCACCTTCAGCGGCGCCTGCCAGTTCCAAATCAATCGCAGTACCGCCCAATACGGTCATCCATGCAAAGCAGACCAGTGCCGGTGCGAACACGCAGCCCAGGATGAACTCACGGACAGTGCGACCTTTGGAGATACGCGCCAGGAACAGGCCCACAAAGGGCGAGAACGCGATCCACCAGGCCCAGTAGAAGGTAGTCCAACCAGCCTGCCAACCGAACTGACGGCCTTGCTCACCGGCTGCATAAGCTGCGGCCAAGGTCGCTTCGTCCAACTCGGCTGCTGCGCCTTCCAGCCCGCCCTTGAAGCCGTCAAAGCTACCCCAGGCGTTGGTTGCACCACCCATCAGGTCTGCTGCGTGAGCTTGCGCCTCGGCGGGTAGAGCCGCAGCAAATGCTTCGGCCGACAGGGGGCCGTAGGCATTAAAGCTAAGCGACAGGAAGTGAAGGATGTAGTCGATCATCGCTGAGCCATATGTGGTCATGGCAAAGACAAACGAACCGAATACGATAAATGTGCCCAGCAGGATTATCGACAGGACGAGGTTCAGGTTCGACAGGTATTTCACACCCCGGCCAACACCCGATACAGCCGAGATGATCGACAACGTCATGATGACGATCAGACCGGTGATCAGGCCAACTTTGCTGGGAGTCGGAACTTCTCCGCCCAGATCCATGACCCAGCCCATACCGGTGATGGCGTAGACGCCGTCAATAAACTGGCTGACCCCGTAACCGATAGTAACGGACACACCTAGGATCGTTGCAACAACGCCCAAAACATCGACCACATGGCCGAAAAAGCCGTTGACGAAACGACCAAACAGCGGTGTCAACGCCGAGCGGATCGTGAGCGGCATGTCGCGCGTGTATGCGTAGTAGGCCAGCGACAGACCAGTCACGACGTAGATCGCCCACGCATGGAAGCCATAGTGCAAGTAGGTGAAGCGGTAAGCCGATTGCAGGGCTTCAGGCGTGTTGCCTTCAACCGCTCCAGACACGACCACGGGGTTTGATCCCCAAAGGCCCAGCGGTTCTGCTGTGGCGAACACCATCAAGCCTACACCCAGACCGGCTCCAAACATCATGGAAAACCATGAGAAATTCGAGAATTCAGGTTTTTCTCCAGGAGTACCCATAACCCGGCGACCCGTTGCCGGAAGGATGGCCACGATGGCAAGGAAAAAGAAAAACAGGCCTACAATTACGACATAGAAACTGTTGAAAACTTCGAGCAACTGTCCGTTCAGGCTGCCCAGCGTGCTATTCGCATTTGCGGGGAAAACCAGAGCCCACAAAACCAAGCCAACCATGATCGCCTTACTGATAAGGGCAATCGGGACGCTGTAGTTTTCATAGAAACCGGCATCCGCCGTTTCTATTTCAACGTCCGTAAAAGGTTCAGGTATCGACATGTTGGGTGCTCCTCCTTGCGTATGCCGTTTTGGATTATGTAACTGAGCAGGTTGATTTCCCGGGTCACTAAGCGAAACGCTCTGCTCCACAGGCCAGATCAACTGAGAACCTTGCACAGTTCAGATTTGAGCTACGGTCAATTGACCACGCTTGGCTGCATGGCTTACCGTTTATCTTCTCCCGGTTTTTTAACCACTTGCATACGCCTCTGGATTTTCCGGCATACGTTGAAGCCGCTTGACCAAAGCGCGCAAGCACAAATATTTTTGCGTTTTTCAACTTGGAATAAATATATGCTAGGTGAGGGTAGCTCAGTCAAAAAGGCGACACTTACACCTCAGTATACGACTAACACATTCGCTCATTTTAGTGTTAGCGACACCATCAAGCGCTGCAACGCGTCACTGAGGTTTTAGACAGTTGTTGTTGGGCTCTCAGTGGCGCCTGGTATTCCTTGAAGAGCATGAGAACACTTGGACACCGGGCCTTCTTGTTTTCGCGACATAGGTTTTCAGGGTGAAATTCCTGTTTAACCCCGCATGCACAGTTATGAATTGGTATTACAGGCCGCGCGCAATGAGGCGAGTACAGCGCTGGCATGGAAACGCCTGGTTCAGTCTGATCGGGCGCAGGCGCGTTTAGGCGCGACCCAAATCCGTTTCACGCCCTTGCGAGCAAGCATCCCAGCACGCCGCCTACAAAGCCTTGGATACTTCAACCAACGCGTGGTGAACTGAGATCGCATAGCTGCGCGGCGCGTACACCGAAAAGGCCATCCCAGCCTCATTGCAACGCAGCAAGCATCCCACGTGGTGAATGGCGGTACGACTGAAAGCCCCGGCGAGCATCTGTTCAACATCCAGGACGGTCAGGCGTTGTAACAGATCGACTACGCCTTGACCCGATACGTCCATCCGCACAAAGGCATCCGTCTGATCAGTGACCGAGGCGACACCTGCCAATTCATCCACGAGCCGACGGGCCAAGACCAACGGGCCGGAAAGCGCTTCTTCACACAGGTATTGATCAGCACCCAACCAATGCAAGCTTCTGTTTTCGCCTTGTTCGCTGCGCCCCGGCTTTGGAGCGACAACGGAACACACGGTCTCTAGCCTGGCTTTTAGCGCTTCTTCCTGACCCAAACGGGCAGAGATTGAAGCCAGGGCGATATCATCTCGTTCCTGAAGGGTAAGCGATCCAATCACATCTTTGCGGGGCTCAATGCCGCCTAAGGCAGTCTTGGCAACAAAATCACGCACGGAGCCTGTCTCCTTCAGGGTCAACGAAATGGGCACTGACAAGGGTTGCTTTGATGTTCGAATTGTCTACCGGGCTCACAACCTGAACAACTTCACCCAGACGTTGCGATCCGCGTTCCACAAAGGCAAGACCGATACTGCTGGACAAGTGTGGAGAGTATCCTGCTGAAGTGACATAGCCCTGATCGTTCTGCCGCAAATGCGGTGCACCCTCGGCAAAGACATGCGCCCCTGCCAACACAGTGTCAGAGTTCTCAACGGGTTGAATGCCAACCAGCGCCAGACCCTCGGGATCAACCAAAGCCGCGCGCGCGCTGAGCGGCGCGCCGATACTGTCTTTTTTGGTCGAAACCATGCGCCCCATACCCAGATTATGGGCGCTGATGGTTCCGTTCAGTTCATTCCCCGTGACATGGCCTTTTTCGATCCGCAATACGCCCAAGGCTTCCATCCCGTATGGGGTTACACCCAAGGGTTTGCCAAGTTCCATCAGATGCCGGATCAATGCGTCGCCGTACCGGGTGGGAACCGCCAGCTCAAACGCCAACTCGCCGGAAAACGAGATGCGGAACAGTCGGGCGGGGACACCGCCTGCAATGGTGATTTCTGCACAACCCATAAATGGGAATGCCTCATTGCTGATGTCAAATGTGTCATCAACAACTTGCTGCAACAGCTCTCGAGATTTCGGGCCCGCCACGGCAAACTGAGCCCAGGCGTCTGTGGTCGAGATCAGCTGCACGTCCATGTCCGGGAACAGGCATTGATGCACAAATTCCATATGGCGATAAACACCAACGGCATTGGCCGTCGTCGTAGTCACCACAAAATGGTCCTCGGCCAAACGCGCGGCGGTACCGTCATCCATAACAAGACCATCTTCGCGTAACATCAGCCCATATCGGGTCTTGCCCACGGGCAGCTTGGCAAACCCGTTGCAATAGACCTTGTTCAGAAACGCCGCTGCATCGGTGCCCTGTACGTCGATTTTACCCAGCGTGGTCACGTCACAAACACCGACGCCGCTGCGCACGGCCAGAACCTCGCGGTCTACCGATTGACGCCAATGGGTTTCACCGGACTGCGGGAACCATTGTGCGCGCAGCCAGGGGCCAACTTCGACAAACACCGCGCCCTGTTCTTCAGCCCATTGGTGGCTGGGCGTCAGACGGGTGGGCCTGAATTCCTTGCCGACCGAGCGCCCGGCCCAAGCTCCCAGCGACACCGGAGAATACGGCGGGCGGAATATGGTAGTACCGGTTTCTGGAATACTCTTGCCGGTGATCTCGGCCATCACGGCCAAAGCACCCACATTAGCCGTCTTGCCCTGATCGGTCGCCATTCCAAGCGTGGTGTACCGTTTCAGGTGTTCAACGCTGCGAAACCCTTCCTGTTCGGCAAGTCTAACGTCCTTAACAGTCACGTCGTTCTGGAAATCCAGCCAGGCGCGGCCTTTGCCAGGCACATGCCATAGCGGCGTGATCCGAACCGCCTCGTCATTGCTCTTTGGCAGATCGATTGCGCTGGCTTTAAGCCCCAGCCCCTCCAGCGCCGTAAGCGCTGCGTTGCAGCCCGAAACTAACGCGCCAGCTGTGGTAAGATCACCGGCTGCTGCCCCTGCCACGTTCATGCCCTGTGGCAGATCAGCAGAAGGCACGAAAGCCGCAAGTTCCTCGGACCATTGGGGACGACCGCGCTGGTGGCATGTCAGCTGTACATTTGGGTTCCACCCGCCCGAGACGCCCAATCCACTTACTTCAATCGGCCGGGTTTTACCATCAGACAGCTGCACGGTGATCATTTTCAGGCCCAGTCGGCCCTGCGTATCCGTGACCTGTGCACCCGCCAGCAACTCGCATTCTGCAATGCGCGTGACATCGCGACGGGGATCAATCACGGCGACAACCTTAACACCGGCGCGGATCAGGTCTTGCGCAACAAAGTGGCCTTCGTCGTTATTTGTGAAGATTGCAACGCGCTGACCCGGCGTCACTGCCCAGCGGTTTGCGTATTCACGCATCGCGCCTGCCAGCATAATGCCCGGACGATCGTTATTCGCAAACGCGATGGGCCGCTCGGTCGCACCGGCGCACAGCAACGACCTTTTTGAGTAGATCCGCCACAGGATCTGACGCGGCTTGCCCACCTCGGGCGTAGCAAGGTGATCCGACACGCGCTCGAGCGCGCCAAAGATGCCATGGTCATACACACCAAACACGGTGGTACGCGTCAGCAGGCGGACATTGTCCATCGACGCCAGCTCGCCCAGAACCTGCGCGACCCAATCGGAATTCGAAACATCCTCGAACCTGTCGCTATCGGCTAGCAAGCGACCGCCCATCTGACTGTCTTCATCAGCCAGAATGACCCTTGCTCCAGCACGAGCCGCCGTCAAAGCGGCGATCAAGCCCGAAGGTCCCGCCCCGATCACCAGCACGTCACAATGCAGATACCCTTTATCGTAAATATCCGGGTCATCCTTTTGCGACAGGCTGCCCAGACCAGCGGCCCGGCGGATCATCGGTTCGTAGAGCTTTTCCCAGAACGCTTTGGGCCACATGAACGTTTTGTAGTAGAACCCCGCCGTCAGAAAAGGAGACAACCGGTCATTGATAGAGAGTACGTCAAACGCCAAAGAGGGCCAACGGTTTTGCGAGCGCGCCTCAAGCCCGTCAAACAACTCAACGGTCGTTGCCCGCGTATTGGGTTCCTGTCGGTCGCCCGTGCGCAATTCGACCAGCGCGTTGGGTTCTTCAGAACCCGACGCCAGAACACCCCGCGGTCGGTGATATTTGAAAGATCGGCCAACCAACCGCACATCATTGGCCAAAAGGGCCGAGGCAAGCGTGTCGCCCTGATACCCTTCGTATGACTTCCCATCGAAGGTAAAACACAGCTTTTTCGAGCGGTCGACCAAGCCCCCTTGCAAGCGATTTTTCTGAGTCATTTCCCGCGCCCCATCTTGCGGGCAACATCCCGCGCCAGTTCCGTTGCCAGAATTTCATGCGTCATTGTATTGCGGGTAACCACCAGCCAGGACCGGTCCCCCTGCTCATGAAACCAAAGCTCGCGATGCGTCCCCGCAGGGTTGTCTCGCAAGTAGACATAGTCGTGAAATTCGTCTTGCGCCGTTTCTGACTGCCAATCTGGCCGTTCGATCAACGCGGCATCGCCCAGATAGGTGAACTCGGATGCATCACGCGGGCCAAGCAGTGGGTGATTAATGATCATGTCCTGGCTTCCTCAGTGCAGATTCGGTTGCGCGCCCGCGCCTCTTTCGTCGATCATTCGACCCGTTCTGAAGCGGTCGAGACGATACGCGGTGGCGACTTCATGCGGGCGATCTGTGGCCATCAAATGCGCAAAGCAAAAGCCCGAGGCCGGCGTTGCCTTGAAGCCGCCATAGCACCAACCGCCGTTGAAATAGAGACCGTCTACACCGGTGTGGTCAATAAACGGCGACCCGTCCATCGACATGTCCATCACTCCGCCCCACATGCGCAGCAGGCGTGTTCGGCCGATCATCGGCATAAGGGACATACCCCCTTCAACGACATCTTCGACCACCGGCAGGTTGCCGCGTTGTGCATAGGTGTTGTAGCCATCGATATCGCCACCAAACACCAACCCCCCTTTGTCAGACTGGCTGATATAGAAATGCCCGGCCCCATAGGTGATCACACCGTCCAAAACTGGTTTCAGCCCCTCGGACACAAAGGCCTGCAGCACATGGCTTTCGATCGGCAGACGCAGTCCCGCATGGGCCATCACCCGGCCGGACGAACCCGCAACTGCAACGCCCACTTTCTTGGCGCCGATGTAACCCCGCGTGGTTTCAACACCCAGAACCTTGCCGTTCTCGATGCGAAATCCAGTGACCTCGCAGTTCTGAATAATATCGACACCGCGTTGGTCCGCTGCACGGGCATAGCCCCAGGCCACTCCGTCATGCCGCGCTGTACCACCGCGGCGGTGCAGCAGTCCGCCGAGGATCGGGAAACGTGCATCATCAAAATTCAGGAACGGATACATCGCACGCACACCGTCGGTGTCCAGCAATTCGGCCCCCGAGTCGGTGAACATCATCGCATTGCCCCGACGGCGATACGCATCGCGCTGTGAATCCGTGTGGCACAGGTTCAGAATGCCACGCTGACTGACCATCGCGTTGTAGTTAAGGTCCTGCTCAAGGTTCTCCCAGAGTTTCAGCGACAACTCATAGAACGGCTGATTGCCGTCCAGCAAGTAATTGGCTCGAATGATCGTGGTATTCCGGCCCACATTGCCACCACCGATCCAGCCCTTCTCCAACACTGCAACGCGGGCTGCATTATGTTCCTTCGCCAAATAGTAAGCCGTTGCCAGACCGTGACCGCCGCCACCGATGACGATAAAATCATAGTCCGATTGCGGCTCGGGATCCCGCCACGCGGGGCCCCAGCCCCTGTGTCCGTTCAGAACCTGTCGCAAAATAGCGAGCGCCGAATACCGCATGTGGAAGTGTTCCTAACTTTCTGTGCACCAACGCATCGTGACGCACTCCAATCGCCTCTGTCAGTGCATATTCCGTCATGCACTTTAACAACAGCGACAAATTTAGGATGTTCAGGGAACGTTCGCCGCAGAAATTAAAACGCAAGTCCTTCTTTTCGCCAAATAGTTCATTAGCTCAAAGAAAGAAGCAGAAGAGCTGGTGTCTTAGCACCACCTGACGCCCGGAAAGCCCTGCGCTTCACGCCCCGGACTTTTGCACATTCGCCGCAAAGCAATATCCGATACCGTGAACCGTCTTGATATATGTGGGGTCGGTCGGGTCGGGCTCGATCTTCTTGCGAAGACGCAAAACATGAACGTCTATTGTTCGGTCGCCTACGACAGTGTCCCGGCCCCGCGCCTTGTCCAGCAACTGATCACGGGAAAACACAATATGCGGGCTTAGGACAAACGCCTGCAAAACATCAAATTCCGTTGTGGTCAAAGGCGTTTGCTGACCACTGTCTTTGGATGTCAACGTCCGTTCATAAGGGTTCAGAACCCAGTCGCCGAACATGATCAGTGGAGACCCAGACCCATTTGCAGAGCTCACGTCCTCGTCCCCGCGGCTTCGACGCAACACAGTCCGGATGCGTGCCAGCACTTCACGCGCTTCGAAGGGCTTGGTGATATAATCGTCAGCACCAAATTCCAATCCTACAACGCGGTCAAAAATGTCGTCGCGGCCCGACAAAACGATGATCGGAATATTCGATTCGACCCGTAACTGGCGGGTAATGTCAAAACCACTGCGTCCCGGCAGGCCAATGTCCAACAGGATCAAATCCACGCCACCTTGCGCCAGGATCGCATCCATCGCATCGCCGTCCGCCGCACAGGTGGCCTGACAACCCTGCTTCTCCAGATACCTCTGCAAGAACGAGGTGATCTGGGGATCATCATCAACTACAAGAATATGTTCTTTGACCATAATGGCTTTCTAGCGTTTTTTACAGGCTGGCGCTGATCCGTTGTACCGGCGGCCACCTGGGTCGTGCAAGCCGCGAACGGTAACAGAATTCCTCGCAACAAACGGCATCAGAACCGCAAAAAATGCAGCCCCTGCCCCTCGGGCATGGCTTCGATCTCTGCCGGAATTATGGCTAAACCGTCGGCTTGCGCCAACAGTGCGACGCGCCCGCTGTAGGATGGGGCCATTAACCGAAGGCGGGGCGCACCTTCTACGGACACGCCTTCGATCTGGACCGGGCGATACTCCTGACGACCCGCGCGGCGCTGAAGCGGCTCGGCCAGAACCGCCTGCTCTGGCATTTGAGGCGTGCGATGCAGCCCGGCCCGCCGCGCCATCATCTGCGATCCAATGATCTGCCAGGTCACATAGGCAGACACCGGGTTACCCGGCAGCCCGATATATAAAGCACCCTCTCGCCGTCCGAACATGATCGGTTTTCCGGGTTTCATCGCAACCTTCATCACATCAGTCTGGCCGCCTATTTCCGCGAATAGGCGTGGCATATGATCTTCATCCCCGACAGATACACCACCCGTGGTAATAATCAGATCAGAGGTTTCACAGGCTTCACGCAAGACCTGTTCCAGCAAGACCGGGTTGTCTTCAACCGGGCCCTTGTCGGTCAGCTCGATCCACGGCTTGTCCAACAATGCCAACAGCATATAGCGGTTCGAATTGTAAATCTGGCCGGGGCCCAATTCTTCGCCCGGCTGCTTCAACTCGCTTCCTGTCGAGAAGATTGTAACTTTCAGTTTGCGGACCACTTTCACCGCTCCGTACCCGGCCGAGGCCAAAGCGGCTGCTTCACGCGCCGTGATCTCGCATCCCCGGCGCAAGATCGGGGCACCTGCTTTCAGGTCCTCGCCCACGCGGCGGATATGCTGCCCTGGTTTCGGGCGGCGGGTGAACCGGATGCCGGTTTCGGTCGTCTCGCAGTCCTCCTGCATCAGCACCGCGTCGAAATCATCAGGAACCGGAGCACCAGTGAAGATGCGCAGTGCACTGCCTGCCGGGGCCGAATGCGCGCCGCTGTCGCCAGCTGCAATACGTCCAGCGACGGGCAAATCGAACAGTGGGCCATCGCTCAGATCCTGAGTCCGAACCGCATAGCCGTCCATCGCCGAATTATCAAAGGCTGGCATGTCGACCTTGCTGACACAGTCCTCTGCCAGAACCCGTCCAATCGCTTGAATCAACGGCAATGTTTCCGTGTCGGTCAACGGATCAGAAACGGCCAAACCGCGGTTCTGTGCCTGATCGACAGATAGGTACATGTGAGCGTGGCGGTCACAGGCGCATCCATCAGCCATTTTTGTTCTCCAATTGTTCGAACAGCGCTTCAAATCCAGCCTGCTCAGCCTCGCCGAGTTTGGGCAGATAGGCGCGCGCTTCTTCCAGGTTCGAGTTGGGATCGCCGACAACCAGCAGCATGACCATGCCATGGCGGCCATGCACGCGGCAGCGGATGCCATACACACCCTCTTTCTCGAAGGTCAAGTCCATCTCGGGCTTGCCTCTGATCTCGAAACTACGGGCTCTGACGGGGATCATTCGGATAATCGACGTTACCGTGTGACGCCCAGTAGACCCTTTGAAACGCACGGTTGCCCCAGCGGGGACACGCAACAGGTTCGGTTCAAACCGAAAGGTATGCGCCGGGGTATCGGCGTTCAAATCGATGATCTGATGCACAACGGCAACCTCGGGAACATCCGAGGCCTTCGCGACAGGAGCAAATGCCAATACCCCTGCCAAAATCGCTGCACATGGTTTCAGCGAAAATACCATCTGTCCCTCCGGGTTCAGGCCGCCCGTGAAGGTTCCCCCAACAAATCGGCCAGCGCGCTTATCATTACCGGCCATTCGGCGCGGTGGTCTTCGTCGCGCAACTCGGTCAGCAATTGGCGACCAATGGACATCACTGCAGGGGCGTCGTCTTTGACATAGGTCAGGATTCGTTGCTCGGGGTTGGCCAGAAGGAACGGCACAATAGCAGCGCCTGCCTGATCCGGAGCAGTTACCGACAAAAGACGCATCGCTGCTTGCCGCACCGGGGCCGAAATGTCATCCAGCAGGCTACGCGCCACGTCGGGGGTGCCATCCCATTGGGTCAGGACGTGCATGGCATCGATGCGAAAGGCGGTGTCTCCGGTTTTTACCATCGCTCGCAACTTACCTCTCAGCGCGTCTTGCGGTGGCAGATCGGCCTTTTGCAGCAATTTCAATGCTTGCGGCGAAAGTGTTGAATCTGTGTGCGAAAGCCCCTGAGTGATCAGATCGATCAGTTGCGCTTCGCCCAGCTCTAGCCCGTTGCGCACAATTGAAACGCCAAGCGCTGCAAAGGCTTGTTGTGCTATATCGCTTTCGGGGTCCTTGGCGATCTGAGCAAGCATGATCTGCATCCCGCGAATTTCGCCCAACAGGCGGATGGCGGACATGCGGGTCTCTCTGTCCAGCGCTTCGGCGTCGTCGTCCAGCGCGACGCGACGGCGCTTGGGATGACGGGTTGCCTTGGCCAACAGCGCCTGCTCGCGCGGTGTCAGGGGTTGAACCGTGTCTTCCTCGGCCTCTTGTGTCATCTCAGCGGCGATAGCGTCATGGCCGAGGATTGCACCGAGGCTTGATGTTGGACCATTCTCGCCCCCTTCTGAGACGTCCAGCCCAGCATCTTCCAGCGCGGCGATATCGTTCTGCGGGGCGTCTTCCTCGGTCTCCTCTTTTTCCGAGGCCACTGGCATCGGGGCCAACGCAAAGGACAGCAGCAACTCTCGGCCCTGTTGTTGGTTCACATGCGGGCGATCCACATCAGTAACAATCAAGGCAAGTGACGCCACAGCCTTGAGCCGAACGGACCGGAAGGGTGAGCGACATGCACGCTGCAACCATTCAGCCGCTTCGCGCAGGGGAGAAGTTGCAAGAGCATCTACGATAGCCCATTGCAGGCGCTCAGCCTTGAGGTCATCGCTTTCAACAGAAAAAAGCGCATTCAGGCGATCCGCCACCAAAGTCGGCGCCAAAGCTGACAACAGGCCCAACGCCTGCGCCGATACCTCGGGCTGTTGACCGGTGGCAAGGAAGTCCAGCACTTGCCAGCGCAAGTCTTCCTGATCCGCGATAGGCTGGCTACGATCCAGTCGATCGATCAGCGCCATTTGAACCTTGGCGCCGGGGTCACGCATCATACGGTCCAGCAGTTCGGGTTCTGAAAAACCGGACTGATTGAGCGCGGCAATCCGAATTTCTTCCACTGAGTCCGTCAATGCTTGCTCGACCAAAACCGGATCGTTGGGCATCAGTGCCTCATGGGCAATCAAACGAACAGCTCCATCCTTATCATTCAAAGCCTTGCGCAGAAGACCTTCGGCTTCGGCACCACCAATCGTTGCCAGGGTACGTAGGGCGCGGTGGCGCAGGCGGCGGTTTGAAGACTGTGTGAAAACGCCCAGAGTTGGCACGGCTGGTACGCCAATCCGTCCCAAAGCCTCGCAGGCAACATCGCCCAACTCCTGCCCGTCTTCGTCCATCAAAGCAATGACAATGGGCTCAATCGCAGTCGCATCCGCCATCTGCCCCAGCGCCCTGATCGCAGCGATCTGGGTGTCGAGCCAGTCATCCCATTCGTCCTGGTGCAACTCGTCTTCATCCCATGTAATCTCATCCCCGCGTCCGGTGACGAGGGTGCGCAGGTAAGGCGCGGCATCTTCGGCCTTAAGCTCGGCCAGGGCCGTCACGCAGGCCAGTTTGACCTCGCCACAGGGATCGTGAATCAGATTCTCAAGTAGCTGCGGGGCTGCTTCTTTCACACCCAATGCCCCCAGAGCTTGGGCGGCATCCTGCCGGACGTCCTCATCGTCGTCCAGCAGCGCTTCGATCAGGGCCGGGCTGTTGCTGGCGCCTATGGTGGTCAGGGCCTGAATCGCTCGCAGACGAATGACGTCATATTCGGATTTTGCATATTCGGAAAACAGGCCGGCGGCCTCATCTCGCAGGGCGGTATTGGTCTGAATGTTCATATCAAGCTGCCATGTTTGTGTTGGGAGGGTTGGGAAGTGGAAGGCAGGTTTCCCAACCGATACCTGCCTTCCAGGTGGTCCCTTCTGCAGTGGGACCGAACCAGAGGGGCGGCATGGCGTCCGCCCCCCGGCATGCTTTCATCAGGCGATATCGCGCGGCGCAAAGGACATCGTGCGGAACGAGGTCTTGTAGGGGCTCGGCCCCAGTTTGCGCAGCTTGGCAACGCCCATCTTGTAATTGTAGTTGCCGCTGATCCAGTCGACGATCCGGCCCTCAAGCGCGTTCGCAGGCTGCTGCATGTGCAGGAAGTCCATGTAGACCACGCTTTTCTTGATGGCGGGCGTGACCATGGCCACGGCGGTGATCGCCGCTTTGGTCAACTCGATATGCCCGTTCTCCATTAGTTTCGAGAACTGAAAGTCATCGCCCTCCACACCCAGCAGCGTGTGTTTGTTGCCCGGAACGCGTTCCGAATACACCATCACATAGTCGCCGCTTTCGATGCCGCGTTCAGCCGCATCGTCGGGATGGATTTCGACCCAGTTTTCCGGCCAGCGCTGCACGATATACGGGCGGCGACGGTCGTCGAAGCCGGACTGCCAGCGTTCGTTAATACGACCCGAAGTGGCCCAAAGCTCGCCTTCGTCCTTGTTGGGTTTCAGCCATTCCCAATAATCCGAGAACAGGCCCCACGGCGATTTCTGAATGTTGCACTTGCCGGTTTGGCTGTTGAAATGCGTCAGCTTCTTGTTGAACACATCCGCGCCGGCTGCACCGGTATCGGGCAGCGTGCGGGTTGTGTCGTGCAGACGCTTGGTTTCAATCAGCGTTACGCCATCGGCATCCAGCATGACCGGGCATTGCACACCATCAGTGCCAAACTCACGGACCTTCTGGTGCAGGCCTTTGCCCTCTTTCTTGGCCAAACGATAGACAGCGTGGAAGTCCTTGCGCGACCCGCGGGTAAAGCGCACGGCTTCTTCGGCGACTTCGTTCGAGCTCTGCCAGTCGAACCCGTCAAAACCCATCCGCTGTGCCAGTTGCGCGATGATCCACCAGTCGGGTTTTGCCGCACCGGGAGCATCATAGAACTTCTGATAGAGACGCAGACGGCGTTCACCATTGGCGCGCAAGAAGTCCTCTTCACCCCAGGTCGCTGCGGGGAACACGATGTCGGCGTAGCGGTTGCCGATCGGGTCCTGCAGATAGATGTCCTGGTTGATCACCACCATGCCACCGCTGTCGGCGCGGGCCTTCAACGTGTCGATCATCTCTTGCTTGTCGAAAGAGGCGATCTGGTGCGGGTTGCGAACGGTTAGTTCCTCGAACTTGTCGGCCAGCTGTTGGCTGCCGCACATGGCCTGGATCCATGTGGTGCCGATCACGTGGGCCATACGGGTATGACCTGCGATCAGGTACCGGTCGGTATCCATGGCGCGGCGACGGCGACCCGGCAGCTTCTCGGGCGATTTGTTGCGCGGATATTTCCCGCCCTTCACGCCGCCACGCTGGTGTCCACCGGCCCGGCCAATGACCTGACCCGGACGACCACCACAGCCACAGATGATGCCTAGCGCGGAAATCGCCTGTGTGTTGCCGGTGTTGTTGGACCAGTAGAACCCTTTCTCGATCATGACCGAGGTTTTGGGCCGCGTGCCATCCGCCTTGGGTTTGGCAAGCCATTCGGCGGCAGTATAGATTTTCTGCACATCGATTTCGGCCATGGCGGCTGCGTTCTCGGGCGAGAACTCGTCTTGCGACAGCAGCCACTCTTTCCAGTCTTCAAAGCCTTTGGTCTGGAACTTGCCCCAGGTCGTGCGCCACTGCCATGGCGTGTTCCGGGTGCCCTGACCAAAGCCGGAGGAGCTTTCCCATTTGTTGTTGACCCATTTCTTGATCCAGTCGCTGTCTTCCCAGCCATTTTCCACGATGACGCGGGCGATGGCGTTGACGACCAGCAAGTCTGTACCGGGCAGAACATCGATATGCAGACCACCCATCTTGACTGCATGGGCCACACCGGCCGAGCTACGCGGGATCAGATAGATCTCTTTCTGGCCGTTCTGCATCCCCTTCATCATCCACTGGGTATAGAGGATAGTCTTGGTCTCATATGGATCAGTGCCGCAGACCAGCAGGGTTTCCGCGTCACGCCAGTCCTCATAGGAGGGGCCAAAGTTGTCAAAGCCCGCATCCCTGAAACCGGGGGTCGAGGTCACATCGGACGGCGTGTCGTGGAAAGTGAAGTTGGCGGTGTTGATATGGCGCAGCGCGTATTTCGAGATCGCATAGGTGTTCTCGATATACTGATAGCTGAAGGTTTTCACGCCATAAGCGTTGGTGCCGTGCTTGGCGATGACGTGGTTGCCCACCTCGGCCGCCACATCCAGCGCCAGATCCCACGGAACTGGCATCAATGTGCCGTAGATCCGCATCAGCGGTGTCTTCAGACGGTCGCGTGTCGGTGTCTGCGGGTTATAGCATTTCTGCGCGATACACCCGCCCCGCAAGGAACTGTCGCCGTCAGTGTTGACGTATTGCGTGTCCTTGTCAGGAATGATCACCACATGGTGCGGCTGGCCTTTGTGCAGCACGATATTGTGCTGGTTCGGCGCGACCCAGGCACCCAGAGGTGCAACAGGGAAATCCTCGCCAAACGCGTTTTCGTCCGCAGTTGGGCCACCGGGTTTGGCCGTCACGGGCCAGCGGTAGACTTTGTAACCACAGGCCACGATGCAGTAATCACAGGCGGTCGAGATGACCTCGGCGCCTTTGGGCGGCAGCGGGACGTTTGTTTCGGGTACGTAATACGGGGTTGCCATGATACCGTCTCCCCTTATGCAATCAGGTTGTCGTAACGGCCATAGATCAGGCCGAACATGCCAACGGCGTAGATGTCATCACCGTCCAGTTCCAAAAGAACCTGCGGTAAAGACTGGTAGGCTTGCCCCGAAACGAGGATGCCGTGCCGTGTCACGTCATAGGTGGACAGGTGCAGCGGGCACGGGCCCAGCACCTTATGTTCGGGCTTGTAGCTGTCATACATCGACCCGCCCTGGTGGGTGCAGGTGAGGTTGAAGGCCACAACGTCCTTTTGCGGACCGATGCCACCGCCGCTTTCCACGCCGGTCTTGACCAGGATCGAGTCCGAATAATCGCCCTCATCCGGGTAGTAAAACTCGACCGGCTCATCCTGTTTCAGTTCGGACAGTTTGCCGATCAGCTTGCGCGGATAGGTGGATACAAGGGCGGGAACCTGTTCGGCCTGGCCGTGACGGGTGGGCATGGCCACCATCACGGCAAAGGTCGTGGCACCCGAGGCGAACAGGAACTGGCGGCGGTTCACGGTGCAGGCCTTCTTGGCCTCACCCGTACAACTGCATCCGGTTGCGTTATGATCTTTCATGACGCTTACTCCTCTGCTGCAACCGCAGGAAGCGGCTGATAATCCGGCAGATCGGGTTCTTCGACCAAGATCTCGTCACCGGACAGGGATTTCAGGAAGGCCACCAGATCCGCCTTTTCCTGCTCATTCAGGCCAAGGGGTTGGATCAGCTGGGTTTTGTTGGCTGAGAACTCATTCTCGCCGCCGCCCTGGTTGTAGAATTCGACCACATCCTCAAGCGTCTCCAACATGCCATTGTGCATGTAGGGTTCGGTATAGAGTGTGTAGCGCAGGGACGGCGTGCGGAACTTGCCTTTGTCGGCCTTTTCCTTGGTGCGGAAATAGAACCCGGGATCGTCCTTGGTGTGGCGATACATCTCTTCGGTCGAACCTTTGGCATAAAGCTCATACCGGAAGGTGACTTGGGCCAAACCATCATCCTGCCAACCATCATAGGCGGGCACGCCGGTGTTGTAGTATTTCTCATCCGACAGCAGCGCACCGTTATGGCATTCGGAACATTGTGCCTTGCCGGTAAACAGCTCCAGCCCGCGTTTCTGTTCGTCGGTCAACGCCGCATCATCCCCGCGCAGATAGTTGTCGAAGGGGGTATCGGTCTGAACAATGGTCCGTTCAAACGCGGCAATCGCGCGCCATGCGTTGCTGATGCGCGGCCATTGATCACCGAAGACATCGTTAAAGCGTTCGACATATTCGGGAACAAAGGCCAGACGCGCCTCCATCATGTCGGCCTCGCCGTTGCCTGCTACCGCACCGCCTGCGGCGGATTTGGCCTGGCTTTCAAGGCTTTTGCTTGAGCCCGCCCAGAACAGTTTGCCGTAATAGGCCGAGTTCACGATGGTCTGGCTGTTGCGCCAGTGGGTCGTGCCCGGATAGCCGAACGAGATCGGGGCTTCGACATCCCAGCCCACATCCGGCAGATGGCAGGACGAACACGGGGTCGATGGGTTACTGCCCAGACGGGGATCGAAAAACAGCATCTTGCCCAGTTCGATCTTGGCCTCGGTCTGGGGGTTGTCCAACGGGATTGGGGGCTCACCCAATGCCACAAGCGGCGCATCAGGGTCGGGGTCTGCCCCACCGATGCCGGCCTCAATCTCCATGCTGGTTTCCGCGATAGTCTGCGAACCAAGGACCGCAAACAGGGCAGCGGTGGCGATTGTGCCTGAAAGGTAAGACTTAAGGTCTTTCATGGGTCCACTCCTCAGTTTGTTGCGTCTTGCCAGTTTTCGATCGGCGCATAGCCCGTATCGATCTCTTCGGCGACGAAGTCGGGGCCGTTCAGCGGATCGCCGGACAGCGCCTTGAGGAAGGCCACCAGCTGTGCTTGCTCGGTCTCGTTCAGGTTCAGCGGTTTGATGCGCGGATCCTTGTTTTCGTCGTCACCACCACCTGCGTTGTAGAAGGCCACCACATCTTCAAGCGTCGCGATCGAGCCGTTATGCATATACGGAGCTGTATAGGTCAGCTCGCGGAGCGTGGGTGTCATGAAGGTGCCGAACGTGTCGGCGGTGTGGGTACGGATATACGCACCAGGATCGGCGCGCAGGTTCATGTAGTTCTCGACGCCGAGGAACTTCATCATGGTCACGAAAGTGATGTGACGTTCCGGAGTTGCCCAGATATCGGGATTGTCGCCAACGCCGATATTGTGCGGCAGGTCATCGGTGAAGCGCTCGCCCGAGTGGCACGAATTACAGCCGCTCGCGTTGAACAACTCGTACCCCGCTTTGGCCTCATCCGACATCTCACCGGTGTCGAAGGGTGCCCCGCGCGAGATCAGCGTTTTTAAATATTCCGGAATCGCATTGCGGACACCGCCGTTCGAAGGCTCGCCAAAGCCGGCGGCTTCGAACATCTCGACATAGACGGGGTCCTGCTTGATGCGTTCTTGCATCAGACGCATGTCCATATTCATCGAGTATGTCTCAGTGATGCTTTCGCGGGTCACGTCGTTGAGGTTGGTGCCTATGCGCCCGTCATGGAACCACGCTGCCCGCTTGGCGCTGTTGATCAGCGTGGGAACATTGCGGAAATGCAAGCTGCCGGAATAGGCATCCGACAGGGCCTGCCCGTCGGTAAACCCGTTTTCCGGCTGGTGGCAGCTGGCGCAAGACAGCTCGGTGTCGCCGGACAGGCGCGGATCAAAAAACAAACGTTTGCCAAGGGCCGCCTTGGCGGGGTCGAACTCTATGGCTTCTACCGGTCCCGGCTCATCCGCCTGGGCCTGGTGAACCGGGAACGCGACGCTCATCGTCAGCAGCGAAGCTGTCGAAAGCGCCGAGAACCATGTTCTGGCTTTGGTCATCATCTAAAAGCCCCTTTATCGCTAATCCGATCTCTCCGGGTGATTGGGGATCGGTATGGCGAACACTAAGGGTCAGTTGTTTCGTGAGAATTTGACCTTTGTTAAGTTTTAAGAAGAGATGTTAAATTATGTTACAAACTCAGGTCATCTGAGACCGGATAATTCGGGCAAGTAACTGAATTTCCAGCGGCTTTTGAACCATGATTGGGGAAGCCCCGGCAACGGACACCTCGGCATCATCGAAATAGCTGCTGATCAGAATAGCAGGCAAGTCTGACCGGATTGCGCGCACGGATTCGATCAGGTCCGTCCCCCGCAGGCCGGGCATCATCAGGTCGCTGATCAGGATGTCATAGCTTTCCGGAGCTTCACGAAACGCCTCGCGCGCTTTCAACGGATCGGAATAAGCTTCGACACGATATCCGTATCGCGTCAGCAGCCGCCGCGTCACGTAAAGGATGTTCTCGTCATCGTCGACCAACAGGACATGTTCGTCCCCTGCCACTGCTTCGACCTCAGCCTGATCTTCGGGGCTGAGCGCGGGCATCAACGGATAGAACAAGCTGAAACATGTGCCCTTGCCCGGTTCTGAATGCAGTTCGACACGACCATGACATTCCTCGACGCTGTTGTGCACGATGGTCAGACCCAGACCTGTGCCTTTGCCGACGGGTTTTGTGGAAAAGAAAGGTTGGAACACTTGTTGCTGCAAATCCTCAGCAATGCCAGGGCCGGTATCGCTGACGTCTAAACGGATCACCCCAATAGCGCCGTCCGGCAAATCGTCCAACGCACCCTTGTCGACCAGGCCGATACGCAACGCAACCTCACCTGGCTGATCGCCCATAGCCTCAAACGCATTGTGACACAGGTTCAGAAGGGTCTGAAAGAACAGTGTGCCATCAAAATCGGAAAAGGCGGTTTCGACCTCGATATCAAAGCGCGTCTGAACGCTAGGCGGGGCAGATACCCGGATCAGATCCAGCGCTTCTTGCGTGGCTTTGACCATATCGCCGCGACGGGGGTTGCGCGGTCTTTGTCGGGCGAAGGTCAGCATCTTGCGAACCAATGCCTGAGCCCGGCGCGCAGCGATGCGAATATGGTTGACCGAGGTCTGGATGTCGTCAATCCCTTCCGCATCCAGTTCGATCAAATCGGCGTTTCCAGTGATACTCATCAACACGTTGTTGAAATCATGCGCGACCGAGCCTGCCAGAATACCCACAGCTTCCATCTTCTGCACTTGGGCAAATTGCTCATGCGTGCGCCGGGTTTCGGTAATGTCTTCGCCAATCCCGATATAGTGCGTGACTTTGCCGTTCTGATCGACCAGCGGGAAAATCGCAGTTGAAACCCAATAATGGCTGCCATCCTTGCTGAGATTCCGAAACACGCCATACCAGCTTTTACCACGTTGCAATTTCTGCCTTAGATCGGCGTAAACCCCCTGTCCCGAATGTCCCGATTGCAGCATTCTGGGCGTGTGCCCATAGACCTCATCCGCCTCATATCCGCTGAGGTCAAAGAACTTGCGATTGGCATATTCTATCTTCAGCTCGGTGTCTGTGATGATGATCGAAGCCGGACTTTGTTCGACAGCCCGCGCAAGCTTGCGCTCGGCCAGTTCCACTTGCTCGCGCAGTTCCAACTCAGCCTTCAAACGACGATTGGTCCGCAGGATGTTTGAGATCAGCAACGTGGTCAGGATGGCAATAACCCCAACCACCGCTATTAAACCGACCAGCAGAACCGAGAAGCGGCGCACCAGCTGTTCCCCTTCAGAGAACGCCTGAACCATGTCCGACAAGCTTTGATCGCGCTCGGTGATCCACAGTGCCTCCAGCGTAGAAAGCGCCGCAAGCGCGTCACTGTCGTCGACCCGCACCAAAGCATCTATTTCTTCGGCACGCAGGCCGGCTGCTATGCCCGCCTCAATCTTGGGAATATTCCCGATATATTCCAGCGCCACCCGTTCGATGCGTTGCAATGCATCCAATTCAGTCTGCGACGGCGCGGCGTTGCGGTAGGTTTCGATGGTTGTCAGAAGGTTCTGCGACTGGGATTTTAAGGTCGGCGAGTATTCTGCGTCGTGCCGCAGGACGTAGTTTTTGAAGTTGTGAATCAACCCGCCATAGCCGAAATATCCCCGGATTTCCGATATCCAATAGCCGCGAGGGGTGGTCTCGACTGAATAGCCCTGCCAGACCTTTCGCATTTCACCGATCCGGTCTGTCGTTTCGCGCGACATGTACAGGAACACCGACAGGATGAAGACCAACGCGACCCCCATGGCGATGGCCACTCCAAGCGGTGCGGCCATAGATCTTTCGGATGTTTCACCTGTGGCCGTCGCGGGAAGGCTGTGCCTGAAGACCATGATACCTCCGACCTGATCCTTGCAGTGTGCGTTTACCCTTGGTACCCGCTTCAAGCGAGTATTGCGAAGAGCCTATAGCGCGGCAAATCGCGCAGAAGTCGGGTTGCGGATTCTCTCAGACGATGCCAGCCGAATGCCAGACGTGTTTGACCGTCATGTAATTCTCAAGCCCCTCTGTTCCGCCTTCACGGCCAGAACCACTGGATTTCACACCGCCGAAAGGCGTTTCCGGCATCGACGCTTCAAGCGTGTTGATCGACAGATTTCCTACTTCAACCTCATCGATCAATCGGTCGATGTAATCCGCCCTGTTGGTAAAGGCATATCCGGCCAGACCGTAAGGGACAGAATTTGCCTGATCGATTGCCTCATCCAATGAGGCCACGGGGTTTATGACCGCCACGGGACCAAAAGGCTCTTCCTGCATGATCCGCGCGGTATCGGGAACGTTCAACAAGACTGTAGGTTGAAAGAAATAGCCCTGATTGCCTATCGGCGCGCCTCCCGTGGCGACAGTTGCCCCTTTGGCCCGTGCATCCTCGACCAATTCGGTCAGGGCAGGCACGCGGCGTTCATTGGCCAGCGGGCCCATCTCGACCCCTGACTCCAAGCCGTTGCCGACAACTGTGGCCGCTGCCCGTTTCACAAAGTCATTGGCGTAGAGATCAAAGATGCTTTGGTGTACGAAAAAGCGGGTCGGCGACGTGCATACTTGCCCGGCGTTGCGCATTTTTCGCACCGCACCAGATGTCGCCGCCGCCTGAACATCCGTGTCTTCACAGACAATGACCGGCGCGTGGCCGCCCAACTCCATCAGCACACGCGTATCATGCTGGGCCGCAAGGGTGGTCAAATGCCGCCCAACACCTGTTGAACCGGTAAAAGCCACCAGACGCACGGGGTCTTGTGGTATCAGATATCCGGAAACTTCTGCTGGCTCCCCAAATACCAGGTTCAGAACGCCCGGAGGCAATCCCGCATCTTCAAACGCTTTGGCAATATGCAACGCCCCAGCAGGGGTTTCTTCCGCAGCCTTAAGGATCACCGAACAGCCCGAAGCCAACGCACCAGCGATTTTCCTTGCCGGTTGGCTCATGGGGAAGTTCCACGGGGAAAATGCTGCGACAACTCCGATTGGCAGGTGATGCACCGCGAATTTGTAGCCCGGAGCCGCCGGAATGATCCGCCCATAGGTTCGCATGGCCTCACCCGCGTCCCATTCAAAAAACTCAGCGCCGCGGATCACTTCCAGCCGGGCTTGCTTCAGGGGTTTACCGTGCTCCAACGTCATTGAGTGCGCAATCGTGTCGATACGGTCCCGCATCAGGGCTGCGGCGCGCAGGATTGTATCCGCGCGTTCACGCGGAGACGTGCGGCTCCAAACGCGGAAACCTTTGACAGCCGCCTCCAACGTATCATCCAGGTCCTTTACCGATGCGCAGGGCAACCGCCCAAGCTCTTCTTCGGTTGCCGGGTTGATCACCGGGATATCGCGGTCGGTTTTTCGCCACGTGCCATCAATGAACAGTTTAAGCTCTGGATACATGAAGCTAACACCTCTTTTAGCCTTGTTTTCAGATCGCTCGATGCTTCGCATTACTTCAAGTGAATTGAACAAATACGGGTATCACTTTGGCGAATAGCTGGCTTGTTTACCCTGCGCTGCCTTGTGCAGTGCCGTTTTAAACGCCCGCCCGGCAGGTGACAGATCATCGTCAGCACGAAAAGAAACACCGATCGGCCCCTGACCGAAGGGCACGTTCCAATCAACTTTGGCAAGGTGACCATGTTCGATATCCTGCGCAACAACCTCGGCTGGCATAAGACCAATCAGGTCGCGCGACTGCAGCAAGGCGCGGTTCGTCAGATAAGACACCGACTCGATCATGACCGGTGGCACATATTGCTGCTGCCCAACAAAGAAATGATCGACCTGACGCCGCAACGTAGTCTCTTGCGGGGGCAGTATCCAGCCAAAGGGTTTGGTTTGAGCAAATGTTACGTCTTTGCGACGGACAAGCGGATGCTGAGGGCCAACAACCGCTAAGATTCGATCCTCGAACAGTTTTTCCTGCCGAATCTTGTCGCGATGCCGGTGTGACGGCAGACGGCCAACAACCATATCGATCTCACCCGACAGAAGTCGAGGCATCAGAACTTCGTTCGTGCCCTCGTTGATCTTGACCGCAACATTCGGACGGTCTTCCAGCAACAGTTCAATGGCTTCAGGCAACAGGCTGGTTGATGCAGCAAGCAATGTACCCACAACGACACGACCCGAGTTACCCTCGTTCAGATCATCCAATTCCTGCGCGGCATTCGAAACCTGCGCAAAGATCAGTTTGCCGTGACGGATCAGGGTCTCTCCGAAAACGGTTGGCACCACCCCACGATTGGTGCGAGTGAACAGTTTGACCTCAAAATCCAGTTCAAGATCTTGGATCATTTTGGTGGCCGCAGGTTGAGAAATGCCCAACTCTCGGGCCGCGTTTTGAATGTTGCCATGCGCACCCACGGCAACCAGCAGACGCAGTTGACGCAGTTTCAGGCGTGTCAAAGCACGATCAACGATGCGAGAGTGACGCCCAACCATGGTCAGAGCACAATTGGATAATTAAGCTGGTTCAGTTTGGACAGCACACTCATCGCTGCAAGCGCCGAGCTTCTTGGATTGTCAGGCAGTGCTGTGCCACTGATCCGAAACTGAAAGGTGCCAAAATCGCCTTCAGCCTCGATCTCGTGAATGTTCTTTTGGATCGTTGGGTCTGCGATCAGACGAACTTGTGTGTCATCAAATCCCAATCCTGCCAATGCCACGGCTGCCGCGACATTTGTATTCTTTGGGTAAGACAGCGCCGCCTCGCGGGCAGAACCCTGGAAATGGGTTTTTGCGTCACTCAACTTGTCGAGATCCAGGCTGTGTTCGGCAAGCGATCCTTTCCACCCTGCTGGCGGCTTACGCCCAACATAGGTAACAGATGTGAGCGAACCGACAGCCGCTGCGCTCAGGCAATCCAAAGCTCCGATCGCACCACTGGCCAGATGCAAGCGCCCCCCACCCTGCCGTGCCGCGCTTTCCAACCGATCTGCGGTCTTCCGGTCCGCCAGTGCACCGACAGAAACACTGATGATGTCGATGCCTTTAGCCAGTATGAGCGGCCCCAAACCGGCCAAGGCCTCATGCCCGGCGCAATCCAAAACCATGTCGGTGCCGTCTGGCAAGTCATCAACCGAGCCAACAAATAAAGGCGTTTTTGACTCAACACGATGTGGTCTGACGAGAAACGCCACCACTTCGTGCTCATGCTTTGGTAAGGCGCGCTGAACATATTGCGCAATTGCGCCGGTTCCAATGATTGCTATTTTCATACCTGAATCCTAGACCAGCACAGAAGAAATCTGAATTGGTAAGTTTGCGGTATAATTTTTTCAGATAACCATTTCCCCGAAATCGGGCTGGATCGACTGTCGCAGTGTGCTTTTCATGGGGCCAAAGCCACTGGGACTGCATTCTATGAAATACACCAAACACGACGCAAAAGCTTATGCCCGCGAGAACATGACAGGGATCTGGGCTGCAGCATTGAACCCGTTCAATGAAGATCTGTCTCTGGATGAACCCGGGCTGCGCGCGAATATCCGGCATTGGATAGACGATCTGGACATTCAGGGCCTGTTCGTCGCCGGCAAACAGGGCGAGTTCTTTTCGATGAGCTTCGAAGAACGCAAGCGGAACTTCGAAATTGCCGTCGATGAATGCGCGGGCAAAGCCGGGGTGATTGTCTCGGTCTCGGATCAGAACATGAATACGGCGTTGGAATTGGCCCACCATGCCCAGAACTGCGGCGCGGATTACATCGTGCTGCACGCGCCGGTTCTGAGCTTTGTGCAGGATCGCGGTGAGGTTCTGTACCAATATTACAAGCGGTTCTGTGACGAACTGGACATCGGCATCGCCATGTGGAGCCATCCGGACAGCGGTTATCTGATGCAACCCGAAGAATGCGCACGCATAGCGGACTTGCCGAATATCGTGGCCATCAAATACTCAGTCCCTCGTGAGATGTATGTGAAGCTGACACATATGGTCGGAGACAAGATCCATGTCTCAACCTCAGCCGAACATGAATGGCTGGACAATATCCTGGAACTCGACTGGAAGCTCTATCTCTGTTCCTCCCCGCCTTATCAGCTGCAAAGCAAGGTCGATCAGCGGATGAACGAATACACACATTTGGCTTTTGCCGGAAAGGCGGATGAAGCGCGACGTGTGTTTGACAGCCTCAACCCTGTCCGGGATGCCATGAAACGCACGCGCCCGGCGGGTAAACCCACGGCCTTTGGAAAATACTGGCAGGAATTATTGGGTCAGGTCGGTGGCCGCGTGCGTCCGCCGATGCTGGAACTGACCGAGGCCGAAAAAACGATCATTCACAAAGCATTCGACGAATGCGGTCTTCGCGTCTGAAACGGTTACGCGCCAAGCTGTATAAAGAAATCTGATAGCTAGATGCTGAAAATTTCTTTGCCGTTGTGGAAAAACACATCAAACTTTCGACGATAGGGAGTGGGACATGTCGAAACTGCAAGCATTTAACTTCAAGGCCTGGATCGACGAACACCGCCATCTGCTCAAGCCGCCTGTGGGCAATCGTCAGGTTTGGGAAGATGCCGATCTTATGGTCACGGTTGTTGGCGGCCCGAACAAGCGAACGGATTATCACGACGACCCGGTCGAAGAGTTCTTTTATCAGCTGGAAGGCGACATGGTGCTGAAAATCTTTGATGGAGAGGAGTTCTATGACGTTCCGATCCGCGAAGGTGAAGTGTTCCTGCTGCCACCGCATGTGCGCCATTCTCCGCAACGCCCACAAGAAGGCTCTATCGGGCTTGTTATCGAACCAAAACGCCAGACGGGTGAGCTGGACGCCATCGAATGGTACTGCTTCGAATGCGGATCACTGGTGCATCGCGCAGAAATGCAGCTAAAGTCCATCGTTGATGACCTGCCTCCGGTTTATCAGAAGTTCTATGCCTCGGAAAAAGATCGCACTTGCCCAAATTGTCAGGCGGTGCATCCGGGCAAGGAACCACCCGAGGGCTGGGTTACATTGTGAAATAAGATCAAAACAGGGGAAGTCATGAAACATATTGTAAAAATTGCCGCCTCTGCGGCTGTGCTGGCAATGTCATCCGTTGCCGCTCAGGCCGAAGAGTTCCGGTTGGGCCTGATCACGCCGCCACCGCATATCTGGACCAAAGCCGCAGAGGCCTTTGGGGCTGAGTTGAATGAGGCCAGTGGCGGCACGCATTCAGTGTCGGTTTTCCCGGCGCGCCAGCTGGGGAACGAAGCTGAAATGCTGCAGCAATTGCAAACCGGCGCGTTGGACATGGCCTTCATGACAGTCGCGGAAGTGTCGAACCGCGCGCCCGAGTTGGGGGCTTTCTACGCTCCTTATTTGGCAGATGACATTGGGCACGCAGGGCGCATTCTTCGGTCTGACACAGCCAAATCCATGCTTGAGCCGCTACCGGGTCAAGTTGGCGTCGTGGGCTTGGGATATGGTATGGCCGGGCTGCGTCAGATCGTCAGCCGAGGCGAAGTTTCATCCGCCGACGATCTGTCTGGCCTGAAGCTGCGGATCACGCCGTTTACACCTATCCTCGACTTCTACAACGCGGTAGGGGCAGCGCCTACGCCGATGCCATTGCCTGCGGTCTATGATGCTTTGGCCAACGGCCAGGTCGATGCCATCGATATGGATGCCGAGTTGATTTGGGTTCTGAAGTATTATGAGCACGCTGACACCATCGTGCAGTCGGATCATATGATGTTCCCGATGGTTGGTCTGGTATCGGCCAAGGTCTGGGCGGGTTTGTCGGAAGAAGACCGGGCGATGATTTCTGAGCTGATGGCCAAACACGTCGACAGCACCATCGACGCCTATGTCGAAAACGATTCTAAATGGCTGGAGCAGATCGAAGGCACGGGCAAAGCCTACAAAAAGGTCGATGCCTCGTTCTTTGGCGATGCGATTGAAGAGTGGAACGGGATCTGGTCCGAGAAGACCTCTTCCCTTGACGCTTTGCGGCAGACTGCGGCAGAAACAAAATAACGAAAACGGCATGACGGAAAGGGCGCAGGTCGATCCTGCGCCCTTTTTCTCGGGAGAACAGCGATGTTGTATCGGCTGTCGGCTGGCTTGGCGCGGGTCGAATTGTGGTGCGCTGCCTTTCTGGCGGTCTGCATAACCGTTTTGATTTTGCTGAATGTCGTCACCCGCACGGCGGGTAACGCCCTGTTCTGGGTCGATGAACTGGCGATTTACGCGATGGTCTGGATGACCTTTCTGGGCGCGTCCGCCGCGTTGCATCATCGCAGTTCGGTGTCGATTTCCATTCTCTCCGACAATGTGCCGGATCACGCAAAACGGGTAATCCGCAAGACGGTCGATGTCGTTGTGTTCGCCTTCTCCGTCACGATGCTGTGGTTCTGTTGGCTCTGGTTTCTGCCGCTGGACATCGCGCTCAGCGGCTTTGACACCTTGGCTTTTCAAGGACAGACGTTCAATTTCATCTATGCCGAGCCGACACTGACCCTGGGCCTGCCAAAATACCTGTTCTGGCTTGTCATGTGGCTGTTTGCGCTTGGTGCAACTTTGCATTCCACCATGCACTTGCTGAGCGCCCCTACGAAGGGAACGCTAACATGAGTCCCATCGTCTTTCTGGCGACCCTGCTTCTGTCTGTCCCAGTGGCAATCGTGCTGGCCATCACCGCCATCTGGTACATCTGGGAAAGCGGCAACACTGTTCTTTATGACAGCTTCGCGCAGAAAATGTTCGGGGGTCTTGAGAACTATGGCCTTTTAGCCATTCCGCTGTTCATGCTGACCGGCGAGCTTATGAATGAGGGCGGAATGACCCGACGCCTTGTCGCGCTAGCGCGGGTGTTTGTCGGCGGGTTTCGTGGCGGGTTGGCTTATATCAACCTGCTGGCCAATATGTTCATGGCGGCGATCATCGGCTCTGCCACAGCACAGATCGCGGTGATGTCGCGCGCTATGGTCCCAGCGATGGATGAAGAAGGCTATGACAAAGGCTTTGCCGCCGCGACCACAGCCGCTGGTGGCTTATTGGCCCCGGTCATTCCGCCATCGATGATGTTCGTGATCTTTGGTGTGCTGGCCCAGATCCCCATAGGTGATATGTTCATTGCGGGTATTTTGCCGGGCTTAATTCTGGCTGGTGCTTTCGCGCTGGTCATCACTTTGATTGGTTGGCAGCAACAGTTTCCCAAAGGCCGCTGGATGACGCGGGCCGAGGCTTTCCGGTCCCTTATCAGCGCCGCTCCGGCCTTGCTGATCCCGCTGTCGATCATCGGCGGCATCCTGTTCGGGATCGCCACCCCGACCGAGTCCGCCGCGATTGCGTCCCTGATCGCCTTTCTAGTGGGCTGGTTGGTGTATGGCGATCTGAAACCGAAAAACCTAGCCGAGACGTTCAAACGCACCGCTGCCAATGCCTCGATGATCCTGTTCATGATTGCGGCCGCCAGTGTGTTTGGTTGGGTCATTATCTACGAAGAGATACCGCAGCATCTGGCCGGTTTGATCACATCCGTCACCTCGAACCCCTTTGTATTTCTGCTGATTGTAAATCTGGCTCTGTTGCTGGTTGGAATGGTGATCGACGGCATAGCAGCGATTATCCTGATCACACCTATCCTTCTGCCCATTGCAACCGGGTCCTATGACATCAGCCCCTATCAATTCGGCATAGTTGCCTGTTTGAACCTTGTGCTTGGCCTGCTGACACCGCCTGTCGGGATCGGATTGTACATCGCCTCATCTATGAGCGGTACCACACCGGGCTCAATCCTCAAATCGCTCTGGCCCTTCCTGATCGCGGTGACATTGGTTCTGCTTTTGCTCAGCTATTTCCCCAGCCTGTCGACACTGCTGATCTGAGGGGGAACCAAACGCTCATCTTCGCGACAGGAAAAACTTGCGCTAAACTTTACAAAAGTTGTCCGCTAGATTGAACCTAACGCCGTTCTTAGCACTCGCAGGGAAGAACATGCTGCTAGACACCCCAATCTGCAATTTTGGCTGGAAGGCCCCGGACTTCACGCTGAAGGATCCCAACGGCCAACTTTTCACGATGTCCGATCATCTGCGAAACGGACTGTTGATCGCCTTTATTTGCAATCATTGCCCATATGTTAAAACGCTGGCAGATCGGCTGACGCAGGACATGGACCTGTTAATGTCAAAGGGGATTGGAGTCTTGGCGGTGATGTCGAACGACTATCGCGACTATCCTGAAGATGCACCGGATAGAATGTTGGAATTCGCGCGCGAAAACGGGTTTAACTTCCCGTATCTGGTCGACGAAGAACAAACCGTTGGCCGAGCATATGGCGCAGTCTGTACACCCGATTTCTTTGGACTGAACGCAAATGGCTTGCTGCAATACCGTGGACGTCTGGACAATCTGCGCCGCGGCGAAACCGGAGCGCGCGTGCCGGAACTTGTCGATGCGATGCTTCGAATCGCCGAAACCGGCCAAGGCCCTCAGGATCAGACACCATCGATGGGTTGTTCGATCAAATGGACCCACGGAAGCGTTTAGGAGCAACGCGATGAACGTGCAGTACCTTGTTGCCACAACACACTCTTGACCCGCGCGGCCCTGTCGTTCTTGATAAGATCAATCGTCCCGCGCGGCCCAGACGCCGATCTTAGGGATCATACGAAAACGCGAAGAGCTTGGCATCGTCGCGTCTGAGTCATTCGCGGGGTCACATGGCAGATATCTCAGACTGGCTGAGCAAGCACGGCTTATCCAAATATGCCGACGCCTTTTCCCGGCATGAGATCGAGTTGAGCGATCTCTCGGAACTCAACGATGACGACCTGATCACAATTGGATTGCCGTTGGGTCCAAGACGGCGCTTTTTGAAGGCCATCCGCGAAGGCACGCAGGGACGTTCAGTTCCCGAACGCAATATTGTCGCCGAACGCAGGCAGCTGACGGTGATGTTCATAGATCTTGTGGGCTCGACGCCGTTGTCGCAACAGCTCGACCCCGAAGATCTGGCCGAAGTTTTAAGGCTGTTCAAGGAAACCTGCGCCGCAGCCGTCGCCGCATATGACGGACATATCGCCAGCTATTATGGCGACGGCATCATGGTGTTCTTTGGGTTTCCTCACGCGCATGAGGATGATCCCGAACGCGCGATACACGCGGGCTTGCGGATCATTCGCGAAATCCCCAACTTGCAGACCCACGCACAGCTTCAGGTGCGTATCGGTATCGCCACCGGCCTGGTCGTCGTTGGCGATCTGCGTGGTGAAAAGATGTTCGAGGATGGCACAGCGATGGGCGAAACCCCAAACCTCGCCGCGCGATTGCAATCCATGGCCGACCCAGGCGCCCTAATCATTGCGCCAACGACACACGAGCTTGCGGGCGATACGTTTGAATACGAACGTCGCGGTACATTTCAGTTGAAAGGTTTCGCCAAAGAGGTTGAAGCCTGGCAGGTCACCGGTACGCGCCAAACTCTCAGCCGGTTCATGGCCTCGGATGACACAGCGATGAGCTCGCTTGTCGGTCGAACGCTTGAATACAAAACCCTGCACAGCAAATGGGATTTGGCCCGGCAAGGGCATGGTCAAGTGGCGCTAGTGTCAGGCGAAGCAGGGATCGGAAAATCCCGCCTGATCGAAGAGCTGAGCCGATCGATTCCCGAAACCAAGTTCCAGCACATCCGGTTTCAATGCTCACCTTATCACGATGCCAGCGCACTGTACCCCGTCATTCGCCAGCTTGAGGCCGCGGCAGAATTGCGAGTGGACGACAGCGCGACGGAGAAACTGGACAAGTTAAAGCGCTTGTTTGGCGCACCGTCTGACCTCACGCTGAAACTGGCTGCATTACTTCTGTCGGTTCCATTCGAGGATCAGTTGGGTCCGCTGGATCTGACGCCTGATCAGTTGATGAAACAGACGCTGGACATGCTGGTGGATCATCTGCTTGAAACAGCCGGGAAGACTCCGCTGCTTGTGCTGTTCGAAGATGCGCATTGGATCGACCCAACAACAAAATTGATGCTCGACCTTGTTGTTGAACGCCTCGCTGATGCACCTGTGCTGATGGTGATGAGTTATCGCACGGGCTTTGATCCGGGTTGGACCTTCACCTCAAATCTAACTCATGTCGACTTGAAGCAGTTGGGTTTTGAACAAATCAAAGAAATCGTGGACGGCGTCGCCAATGGCAGACCTGTTCCAAAAGCGGCTTATGATGTAATCGCGGCCCGTTCCAACGGCGTTCCACTTTATGTCGAAGAAGTCACCAAGGACCTTATTGAGACCAACTTTCTGATTGATGGCACCGACACCTTAGCGGCTGGCGGTGCGTCGGCCTCATCTTCCGTTCCCAAGACACTGCATGATGCCTTGATGGCCCGGCTAGATCGACTGAGTTCGGCCAAAGAAGTGGCCCAGATAGGGGCGGTGATCGGACCAAATTTCTCGTTTCCTCTGATCGCCCAGGTTGCGCGGTTGGACGAAAGGGCGTTGCGGGCAGGTCTGGATTTGCTGGTGGAGGCAGACATCGTGAACAGCTCGGGCACGGTTCCAGAGCAGACCTTTACCTACCGTCACGCCCTCATTCGCGACACGGCGTATAACAGCCTTCTGAAACGCGAACGGCGAGGGCTGCACGCCCGCGTGGTCGAAGCATTGAAACAGACCAAACATCAAGACGCAGCAGTCGGCCCCGAGATACTTGCCCATCACTACACGATGGCAGACATGCCGAAGGAGGCGATCGATCATTGGTATCTGGCTGGGCAACGCTCTGTCGAACGGTCGGCTGCGGTCGAAGCGGTGACACAATTGGGCCGGGCCGTCGCCTTGCTTGAAAAGATGGACGACTCTGTCGACCGGGATCGAAACGAGACCCGCATTCAGGTTCTGCGAGCAGGCGTTCTCCGTTCGACTGCAGGCATTGCGGCCGATAAAACGGGCGCCGCTTACGCGCGAATACGCGACCTGTGCAACCGGCTGGGCGAAACCGAACAGCTTTTCCCGGTTCTCAATGGCCTTTACGCTTATCATTTGGTGCGGGGTGAATACAATCTGGCCAAGGACACTGCAGCGCAATTGCTGGATCTGGCAAAACTTGACGAGGAATCGCATCACACCATGATCGCGCATCGGGCCATGGGCGCCGTGTTGCTGCATATCGGGCATCTGGAATCTGCTTGTGATCACCTAAAACAGGCGCTGAGTTTGTATGATCCGGAACAGCACAGCCGACTGGCCTATGTCTATGGCACTGATCATGCCGCCATTACGTCCTGTTTTCTGAGCATAGCGGTCTGGCTTCGCGGCGAGCCAGACCGTGCCCTTGACATTCAGCTTCAGGCTGTGTCGGCGGCACAGGATTTGAAACATGCACACAGCATGGCGCAGACATTGACCTATCTTTGCATGCTTCATTTGCTGAGGCGCGACCCCCAACAGGTCTATCCTGTTGTGGCACAGCTGGAAGCGTTGGCTGTCAAACATGCGTTCCCGTTTATGACTTTAACAGCCAATGTCTGGCGCAGTTGGGCAGACGCACAGACAAATCCCAACCCAGACACCCTCAGCGTGATGCGCGACGCAGCCGAGGCTTGGTGGGCCAGTGGGGCCGGAAACTACAAACCCTTGTTTCTGACCGCGATGGCCGAGGTTGCTTTGAACGCGCAAGATTCAAGGTCCGCGCTGGACCTGCTGAACGAAGCACGTGCGCAGCAAGATTTAACCAATGAAGGGTGGGCGCAGGCTGAAACAGATCGAATCGAAGCGCTGTTACAGTCCTCGGACAAGCCAGCCGACCACCTGTTTTCGCACGCCCTGCAATCTGCGCGCGATCAGCAAGCCAGAATGTTCGAGCTTCGCGTGGCCGTAGATTATCTGCGGACCTGTCAGCGCTGCGGGCGTGCGCCCAAGGTTCCCCCTGACATCGAAGGCATACTAGACGCGATTACCGGCAGCACGCAAAACAGAGATGTCGCAGACGCCTTGGTTCTGCTCGAAAATACGCGACCTTCATAAGATCTGGCACCTGCTTTTTGCGTGAAGATGCTTGCGAAGGAGTGGCCCCGACCGAGAATAATCAGTCACTACTGTCACCAAAAGACAGACCTGCCGCCACACGGTTGGATCACTGATCCATGCGTCCTGCATTGTTGTGAACAGAGCCGATCAATCAATCCTATCCGGGTTGGCGCTATCTTTCGCTCGGATCGTTTTCAGCATAATCACGCAGAACGTCGATGTCCGCGATATCGGCGTGGTTCCTGTTGATCTTTACGCCAACTGTTTTCAAACGCGAAAACGCGCGGCTCAGACTTTCGGGTTTCATACCCAGACGCCCGGCAATCAACATCTTGTCATAGGGCAATTCAACTTCGCAGGTGCCACTTTCGACTTCACACAAATTCAGCAGGAACTCAGCTACGCGCTGCGCGCCTGTCTGCGCCTTGAGTTGCTCAAGCTGAGCGACCAGTGAATGCAGATGCGTAAAGGTAGCCGCCAGAATTGAGACACCTATTTCCGCGTCCTCTCGCATCAACGACAGCAACACGGGGCTTGGGATGTGCATAACTTCACAGGGGGACACGGCCTCGGCGGATACAGGGTATGGCACATCACGCAGGGCCACGGCCTCACCAAAGCTGTCGCCTCTGGTGAACACGCTCACCACCGCTTCGGCACCTGTCGGAGTAACCCGGAACAGTTTGACCCAACCGGCCAGAACAACATGGACTGCCTTTGCTTCTTCTTCCTGAAGAAAAATTGTCTCACCCCGGTCGTATTGTCGCCAAACGGCCTGACGCAGCAAAGTGTCGACATGCTGCTCAGGCAGGCTGCGCAAAAGCAGTGACTGGCGCGCAATTGCCTTTTGAGCCTCATGTGGCATGCAGGCGTCCCCCTGTTTGTCCGTTCCGGGCAGCGCCCGAATGATCAACCTTGACCAATGCTATGCCAAAGCCCGTTGCGGCGTACCACCCCTATTCTTGTCTCCAAACTTGACAATTGTCATGTCACGACCAGATCAGCTGACTTAAGCTCTGCTCAAAGCCAGTTATCCCGGGAGATGTCAGATGGACTTCGAGCGATTTTTCAGCCAGAGCCTCGATACTTTGAAGAACGAAGGCAATTACCGGGTTTTTATCAACTTGCAACGGCGTTGCGGGGCTTTTCCGAACGCCCGGCAGACCGACGGGCCAGTCCAGCGGGATGTGCGGATCTGGTGTTCAAACGACTATCTGGGCATGGGCCAGCATCCGTCGGTAATCACGGCTATGCACGATGCGCTGGACCGCTGCGGTGCTGGCGCGGGCGGAACGCGCAATATCTCGGGGACCACGCATGACCACGTGCTTCTGGAAGCTGAATTGGCTGAACTGCATGGCAAAGAAGCTGCGCTGCTGTTTACCTCGGGCTATGTTTCCAATTGGGCTGCGTTGGGAACGCTGGCTGCGAAAATTCCGGATCTGATTGTTTTCTCCGACGCGTTGAACCATGCCTCGATGATCGAAGGCATTCGCCACTCACGGGCGCAGAAGGTGATCTGGAACCACAATGACCTTGAGGATCTGGAGGCTAAATTGGCCGCCGCCGACCCCAACGCGCCCAAGATGATCGCATTCGAGTCTGTCTATTCTATGGATGGCGACATTGCCCCGATCAAAGAGATTTGCGATCTGGCCGACAAATACGGCGCAATGACCTATCTCGACGAAGTCCACGCCGTCGGTCTTTATGGCCCTCGCGGAGGCGGCATTGCCGAGCGCGAAGGGCTGATGGATCGGCTGACCGTAATTGAAGGCACATTGGGCAAGGCCTTTGGTGTGGTGGGCGGCTATATCGCGGCCTCTGCCGCGCTGTGCGATTTCGTCCGCAGCTTTGCCAGCGGGTTCATCTTCACCACCGCATTGCCGCCGTCGATCGCGGCTGGGGCTGCGGCCTCGATCCAGCATCTGAAACAATCGAGCGCGGAACGAGACTTGCAAAAACAGCGGGTGGCGCAGGTTCGGGCCCGTCTGGATGCCGAAGGCATTCCTCATTTGCCCAACCCCAGCCACATCATCCCGGTGATGGTGGGCGATCCGGTGAAATGCAAGTTCATCTCGGACACGCTGCTGGAAGAATTCGGCATCTACATTCAGCCCATCAACTATCCCACGGTTCCCAAAGGCACCGAACGCCTTCGGATTACGCCGTCTCCGGTTCATACGGACGAGGATATCGACCATCTGGTCGGTGCGCTTTCAGCCCTGTGGCAGCGCTGTCAGATCGCGCGCATGCCAATGGCCGCACAATAGTTCAAAGCACCCCTTTGCTTGAAAAACTGCCGCCCTTCGGGGCGGCACATTTTTGTTCAGAGCAGATAGAGGACGAAGACGATCAACGCAAAGCCCGTCAGAACCCCGGAAAACCCACGCAGCAAGGCCGGGCTGGTCGCGAGATCCAGATACTGCGCCAGAATGATGCGGCACTTGAGCAGCGCAAGACCCAGAATACCAGCGCCGACGATTTTAGGTCCAAGCGGAAACAGCGTCAGCAGCGCCGATGTTAGGCTGAGCGCCAACAGGGTGAACCACGCGCGTGTGAGCGCGTTTGGGAGCCTCCGGCGGGAGTATTTGTGAAAAGATGAACACGCAGGCATTTTAATTACCCAAGCAGGTAGATCACGGGGAACAGCATGATCCAGACCAGATCGACCATGTGCCAGAACTGCGCGCCTGCTTCGATATTGCGTGGATCGTCGCGCCAGGCCACCACGAGAAGGATTCCGACCCCGGCCAGAACATGGGCGGCGTGGAAGCCCGTCAAAAGGTAATAGAACAGAAAGAAGGGGTGGGTTTCATAGGTGATGCCCTGTGCGGCCTTTCCTGCGTATTCCACACCTTTGATACCCAGGAATACGATCCCCAACGCAACTGCAGCCACTAGAGCAAACCGTGCCTTGAACCGTTCCGCGGCGCGACGCCAGTGCAGAGCTTGCGCGGCCAGGTAACCCGACGTGACCAGCACCGCAGTGTTGAAGGCAGCTCCGGTGCGATAGAGATGCGATTGCGCCTCGGCAAAGCCCACAGGATCGGTCAGTCGCACGCCCATAAAGGCAATGAGGCCAGCACCGAAGACCAGCAGTTCCGATATGATCAGAACCCACATCAGCAACTCGCCAGGTAATTCGTCGATCAAGGAAGCGTTGCTCATGCCCCGACCAGCTGGCGGTAGATTTGAGGCAGGGCCATGGTCAGGCGGTGCGGGTCGGGGATGACAGCGAAACCGCCCTGCCCGAACATGCGTGGGAACCAGCTTTTGCCAGTTTTGTCGATGGTGACGCCAAAAACCGATTGCCCGGCACGGCGCGCCTCACGTACCGCCATGCAGGTGTCTTCAATACCGTGGCGGCCTTCGTAATGGTCGAGGTCGTTGGGCTTGCCGTCTGTAATAACCAACAACAACCGACGCTTGCGGGATTGGCTGGCCAGATCGGCAGAGCAATGGCGGATCGCCGCGCCGAGCCGGGTGTAGTGACCCGGTCGCAGTGAGGCAATACGTTGCTCGACCTTAGCCCCCATTGGTTCATCGAACCGCTTGCAGCGCTGCACATAGACACGTTGACGTTTCAAAGAACTGAACGCGTGGATGGAAAAGTCGTCGCCACAGGCGTTTAGACCCCAGGCAAGCGCGGCCAAAGCCTCGCGTTCGATGTCGATCACGGCGCGACCTGTGACCGCGCTTTCGGTCGAGCGGCTGACATCCAACAGAATCGACACCGCCAGATCACGGGCTTCCGGGCGCGATTGCATCCAGATGCGCTCGTTTGCTTCGCCGCTCGCCATTCGCTCAGTTTCGGCCCGTACCGCAGCTTCGATGTCCAGCTGGTCTCCGTCCAGATGGCCTCGCGTCATCACCCTACCAGGGCGCAGAGCCTCGAACTGGCGTTTCACAGCACGGATACGGCGGGCAGTTGCGGGATCCTTGCCAAACTCGGCCGCGTCTTCGCGGATATCGGCATCTGAAAGCAGAACATTGACGTGATCCGGCAGATATTGCCCGGTCCGCACGTCCCATTCAGGATAGAGAATCCGACCAGATAAGCGTTCGCGATTCACATCCTCTGGCGCAAGGTCCAGATGCAGTTTCAATTTGGTTGGCGGCGCTTTTGAGATCTGACCCAAGCCGATCTCTTCCTGATCGTCAGCGGCTTTCTTGGCATTGTCAGGATCGTCGTCATCGATGCGGCGGTTGATATTCAGGAACTCGGCCCAGCTGAGGATCGCTTCGAATTTGTGCAGTATGAAACTGTCACTGCGCTCGGCCTGATCGGACTTTCGGCGGCGGGCCCGGTGAGTTTTCTCACCAGACTCTTCAGGTTCGCCCTCAGTCTCGGGGTTTTCCACCTCGTTATGTTCGGAAAACCCAACCGCCCGCAATTCGGGCCACAGGGGAACCGGGCGGAAATGTTGATAGCCCCGCGGCGCAGACAGGTCGTTATCTACTGCAGTCAAAAGCTGTTCGGCTCTTGAAGACAGAGGGGCAGGGTCGCCCAGCATATGACGGACAAGCTCTTCTACTGCTGCCTCATCGGGCGGCAGGTCGGGAACGTTACGGTGATGCAGAACGCCCTTGCACAGCTCGGTATAAAGCGGACGGAGCCCGGGGGCGTTATCTAATGTTGCATCGACCATGTGTTGAGCAGCGATCAGGGCGCGCAGGTCAGCGCGTAATGCGTCATCTTCGTCGATGCGGGTTCCGGCATGAGCCGCAGCGGCGGCCAGCCAGACATAAAGCGCGCCATTTGCTTCACGCGCAGGGAACACAGCCAGGCGATCCGGTAGCCGAAGCACTTCACCGTCAAACGATGCGCGGGGCATCAGTTCGACCTCAGTCGCCAATCGGCGCCGCCAGCTTAGGCGGTGGCGCGAAACCTCGGGTGAGACCGGGCGCAATTCAACGCCCGGACTACCCCCAAGTCCTCGAAAAAGGACAGCCAGCCGCCCCGCGACCTGAGACAGGTCAACCGCGGCTCCTTCATGCACCTGGGGTGCATCGAGGCGACTGGCTAGGGTGTGCCACAGTTTCCCGATCGTTTCTTCGGGTTCCCATGGCTCAAAGTCGATCTTGACCATCGGCCGGCCTCACCCAAAGACAGCCGTGACAAGATCGAGGAGCCCGCGTTTGATGTCCTCGTCATCTGTCAGAGGTTCAACCATAGCGGCGAGGATGGCGCGGTCGGTGGACATGCCTTGCGCAATCAGCGTCGCGGCATAAACGACCAGACGGGTGGAAACGCCTTCCTCAAGGTCCTGACCCTTGAGCCCGCGCAGCTTGTTCGCCAGTCGCACCAGCGGTTTGCACCGCTCCAGCGGCAACCCACTTTCCTGAGCGACGACCTGCGCCTCCATTTCAGGCGACGGGAAGTCGAACTCGAGCGAGATAAACCTCTGACGGGTCGAGGGTTTCAGGGTTTTCAGGATATTCTGGTATCCAGGGTTATATGAAGCCACCAGCATGAAGCCGGGCGCAGCCTCAAGCTCTTCACCTGTGCGGTCAATCGGCAGGATACGCCGGTCGTCGGTTAGCGGGTGTAGGACGACGGTGACGTCCTTACGGGCCTCGACCACCTCATCAAGATAGCAGATCGCGCCTTCGCGCACCGCCCGGGTCAGGGGGCCATCGACCCAGACGGTTTCGCCACCTTTCAGCAAATAGCGCCCGATCAGGTCGGCTGCGGCCAAATCATCGTGACAGGCCACGGTGTAAAGCGGGCGGCCGAGTTTGGCCGCCATATGAGCGACAAAGCGGGTCTTTCCGCAGCCTGTCGGACCTTTCAGCAGAACCGGCAGGTCGTTGTTATACGCGGCGCAGAACACATCGCATTCATCGCCTTGGGGCAGGTAGAAGGGGGCGTTTGCCGCCCCCTCATTCAGTTTCATGGAGCCGTCCATATCCATCACTCCGCAGGGGTTTCGGCTGCGCCGGGTTCAATGACCTCTTTCCGGGGCACCCAGATCGAGTAGATGAACAGCAGCGCACCAAGAACCACAACCACACCGGAACCAAGACGCATCCAGTAGAAGACCGCGATCTGGTCCTGCACGTCCATGAAGTAGTCACCAACCACGCGCTGCATGTGCGTTTGCACGGTTCCGCCAAAAGTCAGGACGAAGGTCATAAAGACCATACCGCTGGTCATCAGCCAGAACGAGCCCATGTTCAGCACCTGGTTATACGGATCGCGGTTTTTCAGGATCGGCATAGCATAGGTGAAGATCGCCAAGTTGAGGCAGACATAAGCACCGTAGAAGGCCAGATGGCCGTGTGCGGCAGTGATCTGCGTGCCGTGGGTATAGTAGTTCACCCCATGCAGCGTATGCAGGAAACCCCAGACACCGGCGCCGAAGAAGGCAAGCGTGGCACATCCCAACGACCAAAGCAGCGCGGCTTTGTTGGGGTGGTCACGGCGGCCCTTCCAGACCATGACAAAGGCAAAGGCCATCATTGCAAAGAACGGGATCACCTCGAGGCTCGAGAAGATCGACCCGATCCACTGCCAATAGGCTGGCGTACCGATCCAGTAGTAGTGGTGCCCGGTCCCCAGAATGCCCGAGAACAGCGCGGCGGCGACGATGACATACAGCCATTTCTCGACCACCTCACGGTCCACACCGGTCAGCTTCAGCATCAGGTAGGCCAGGATCGAAGCCATAATTAGCTCCCAGACGCCTTCCACCCACAGGTGGACAACATACCACCAGTACTGCTTGTCGAGGGACAGGTTGCCGGGGTTGTAGAAGGCAAACAGGAACAGCAAGGCCAGACCCCACAGGCCCAACAGAAGAATGTTGGAGATGGCGGTCTTTTTGCCCTTCAGGACGGTCATCGACACGTTGTAAAGGAACATGAGCGCGGCCACGACGATGCCCGCCTTGACCCATTTGGGTTGTTCAAGGAACTCGCGCCCCTCTTTGCCCAGCAACCAGTTGCCTTCGAACAGGTTGAAGACATAGGTGACGACGACACCCAAGGTGCCGACCACAAGAATGATCAGCTGAAGGTAGGCCAGCGTTGGCGAATGGATTTCGCGTTCAGTCTCTTCCGGGATCAGGAAGTACGCTGCACCGAAGAAACCGAGCAGCAGCCAGACGATCAGAGAGTTGGTGTGCAGCATCCGCACGATGTTGAATGGCAGAAGCTCACTCAGGAAGTTTGGGAATACATAGATGAAACCGGCCAGTAGGCCGCCGATCACCTGTATTGCGAACAAGGCCATGGCTACAGCGAAGTAGGCGTAGGCGATTTTTTGGGATTCGTATTTCATTGCTCCGTTCCCTTTCTCAGCCTGCCTCGTTGGGCGGCCAGTCCTGAGCGTCGATATTGTCCGTCCAGATCAGGAAGTTGGTCAGATCACGGATTTCTTCGTCGCTGAGGTTGAAATTGGGCATTTGTCGGCGGCCGGGAATGCCGGTCGGTTGTGCTTCCATCCAGCCCTTGAGCGATTCAAAGGCCGATTCCGGGTCATCCAGAACGCCCCAGCGGGTCATCACATTGCCCACTTCGGGAGCATAGTAAGCCCCTTCCCCAAGGATAGTGTGGCAGTTGATACAGGCGTGTTTTTCCCAGACATGCTTGCCGCGGATCACGCTTTCATCAAGTTTGGCGGCGTTTTCCGAGTTAACGATATACAGGTGCGAATGGGCCGACAGGGCCAGAAAGATGAGGATGAAGAACAGTGACCCGCCATAGAATATGTTGCGAGCCATGCTCTTTGTCATGACTTCTCGCATCGCGCTCTCCTTTGCGCAGATTAGCTAGTATTTGCACAATGGCGGGAGGTGCGCAGCGGTGCCTTAACGAAAGTCAAGACCACGAAACTGAGCGCGCGCAGGTGGCTGAAATTGCTGACAGGAAACCAAAATACGCCCTAAAATGACTTAAATTCATACAATGATAACAGGTACGGCGCGAAATGGCGGAAGTGTGAATCAACGCTTCTGATCAGCAGTAATAGGTGACGGGTTAATCAATGGCGAACTATTCATATATCGGCTACGATCCGGGGGTCATTTCGGTCAATTTTACCGGTTTCAGCACTGGCACTATTACGCTTTCCGGGACCTATGATGCTGCCACGGACCGTCGGGGCTTTGACGTAACTGACACGGCCGGTGGCACACTGGTCAATGGCGACCCAGACAACGGAACCGACTTTAACGGCGATCGATTCAACAACGAATTCGGCGACGACCTGACCCAATCCGGGGTCGTGACCAACCTTGATGGGTCAGTTACGATAGATTCGGGCGCTATCTATCTTGAGGAATCTTATAGCCTCGCCAAACCCGGCGGCGGCACCATCGATGTATTTCGGGTCGAAGTTGAAGGTAATCTGGTTGGATACATCACCTCAGAACCGCTGGTCCCCGGAACGAACTATTCCTTTGTCAGATCGAACGTCACCCCGACAAACGCACCGGATACGTCTGACCCTACGGCGATTGTCGATGTTCCCTGCTTCGCAGCAGGAACACAGATCACGACACAGGACGGACCTGTCTCAATCGAAAATCTAAGGGTCGGCGATCTGGTCGTAACTGCGGATAACGGATCGCAAAAAAAATCGCTGGATTGGAGCGCGTAAATTGAATGCTGCGGATCTGGCCCCGCGTCCCAAGCTGAAGCCCATTCGGATTGCGGCAGGAAGCCTTGGCAGTGGCTTGCCCAAACGAGATCTCGTGGTGTCACCACAACACCGCATGATGCTGCGTTCACCAATTGCAGTGCGTATGTTTGACAGCGCAGAGGTTCTGCTTCCGGCGCACAAACTTGTTGGCATTCCCGGCATCACGGTTGAGACAGGTGCGCAAGACGTTGTCTACTACCACATTCTTTTCGACCGGCACGAGATCGTCTTTGCCGAAGGTGCACCTTCCGAAAGCCTGTTTACCGGCACACAAGCTTTGGCCAGCATCCATCTAGATGGTCGCGCCGAGATCCTTGAACTGTTTCCGGAGCTTGCGCAACCGGGTTACGTCCCTCAACCAGCCCGTCACATTCCAGAACAAGGCAGACGCGCACGCGCGCTCGTTTTCCGCCATATCAAGAATGAACGCCCACTGATCTCTGACAATTAGGTCGGGCCGGATCGGGTTTTTCAGCTTGGCCTGGATACCCGAGGTCCTGTCAATGCAGGCCACATCGCAAAGACATACAGCCCAACAGCTGCAATCCAAAGGCCATCAGCCGCCAGCATGGCGGCCATGTAGCCGCCTGTAAGCTCTGACCCCAGCCAGCGCACCAGAGCCGCCGCCGCCATAAGACCGTATGCGACCACCATCGGAGAAGGCGCAACCAGAGGACGCCCGCTGTGACCCAAGGCGGCACGACTCATAACGGCCAAAGTCATACCGCCAACACACCCAATTCCCAGAATGTGAAGCGCGCCGATCTCGTTGCCAAACCCGACCGTTGCCAGACCCCAGAGAATCAGCCCCAATGCCAGCATACCCAGTCCCAGATGTAACGCGATAAGGATTGGCCTACGCAGAGCCCAGCCAACCCTCCAGCGCGCCATGCGCACCAGTTGAACACAGCCCAGCAGAAGGGCAACACCACCCGCCACCGGGCTTATGTTAAATGTCAGCACGAGCAGAGGCAAAAGCAAGGCCAAGATCATCACCGCCTTGTCGACTTGCGGCACGGAAACGGGCCAGGACGCCTCGGGCTGACCTTCCCGCTTCATTGCGTTGCGAGTAAAAGCAGGCGTAATCCGACCCCCTAAAATCGCAATCATCGAACATATGGCAAGCAAGCCCGCCCGAACGCCTGTGATCAAGGTGTCCGAAGTGACCCCGATCCAATCCAGATGGATCAAAAGATTGGCGGTCCAGATCAAACCGAGAAGATACAAAAAGACAATGTTCTGCGGCTTGGGACGTCGGATCAACTGGCTTGCAACCTTCAGCGCCAGAATAGGCACGAAACTCAGATCCACCAAAGCGACGGTCACGGGGGACAACGAACCGGAAAACCAAACTGCAATCCGGCCAGCAATCCAGAGTAACGCCACCACAGTGATAAAGCGTGCCCGCGCCTCGGGCGCTCCGGTCCAATTTGGGACGGCTGTCAAGAAAAACCCGCCCAATGCTGCCGTTGCATATCCAAAGATCATCTCGTGCGCGTGCCACATAACAGGTGGCATGGCATAGCTTTGGTTTACAAACGGCAACAACCCGTCCAGTGAAGCCAACCACACGCCCCAGGCAACGCCGGCGAATACACCGTAAAGGCCCGCTAATAGGAAAAAGACACGAAAACCCTCACTGAAAACGCGTGTAATTACGGAAGACATCCCTGCTCTCCATAGCCTCGCTTGCCGTTGATCAAGCTCTATCGCAGCAGCAGGTGCACGGACTTAACAGAAATCAAGACCCCCTTAAAACATGTGTGAAAATGTCAAGTTTTATTGGCGTTTCGACGCTTTAATTTTACCTGGAAGTCTCAGTTTGCGCTCTTGCCGTTGACTTTGGTCAAGGATGACATCTCCGTGATGGCTCAGTCTCTCTCCTGCCTCACCACGCAAATGGAGAGTGATCATGTCACTTGGAATCAGCTACAACAAAACTGGCCGCACATTGGGGGTCGGATTGGCAATGTTGTTGGGCAGCGTCGCTGCTCCAACCTTCGCCGAAGAGCCAACTCTCAGCAAGGAAGCCTTTGAATCATCCAAACAACTGTACTTTGAACGCTGCGCCGGCTGTCACGGCGTGCTGCGCAAAGGGGCGACAGGTAAAAGCCTTGAGCCATTGGTGGAAACCAAAAACGCCGACGGTACCGTAACCGAATCCGGCACCCTGAAGCTGGGTCAGGAACGGCTTGAAAAGATCATCGCCTGGGGGACCGAAGGCGGGATGAACAACTTTTCGGACGTTATGTCCGAAGAAGAAATCCGCGATATGGCAACCTACATCCAGATGGAACCGCCCCAGCCACCGGAAATGTCGCTTGAACAGATGATGGCGACACGCAAGGTCTATGTTGAACCCGAAGACTACCCGACCGAGCCACTACATGGCCGCAACTGGGAAAACTTCTTCGTGGTCATCGAACGTGACGTGGGCAAGGTGGCCGTGATCGACGGTGACACCAAGGAAGTTCTGGCGCACATCCCGACGGGTTACGCCGTGCACGTTCTGAAAGCCTCCGAACACCATAAACTGGAAGAACCGGAAAACCCCGGCCGCTTCTGGTACACGATGGGTCGCGACGGCAAGATGACCAAGATCGACCTGTGGCAGAACCCCGAGAACATGTTGGTGGCCGAAGTGACCATTGGCTATGACGCCCGCGACGTGGCAGTTTCGGGCGACGGTAAATACGTGATCGGTGGGGCCTACTGGCCTCCGCACTTCGCCATTGTCGACGCCGAAACCATGGAGCCGAAGAAGGTTGTCTCGACCCGCGGCTACAACGTCGATGGGGACTATGTGGAAGAGGCCCGCGTGGCTGCGATCTACACCACTCCAAACGAACCCACCTGGATCGTTGCCGTGAAAGAACTGGGTCAGTTGTGGCAGGTCGACTACACCGATCTGGAAAACCTGCGGATCGACAAGATCGACAGCGCCAAGTTCCTGCATGACGGGTTCTTTGACCCGACCGGCCGTTACTTTCAGATCGCCGCGAACGCGTCGAACAAGATGGTTGTGGTCGATACCGAAACCCACAAGCTGGAAGCTCTGATCGACACCGCGCCGCTGCCGCACCCCGGCCCGGGCGCCAACTGGGATGATCCGAATTGCGGCCCTGTTGCCGGTACAACCCACCTGGGTGAAGGCACCGTGACCGTTTGGAGCAACGACCCCGAAGGTCGCCCGGATGATGCCTGGAAGGTCTGCTACGAAGTCGAAACCGACGGACCCGGTCTGTTCATTCGGACACACCCGGAATCAGACTACATCTGGGCTGACCAGACCAAGCACCCCGAGCCTGAGATCCAGCAATCGGTGCAGGTCATCGACAAGGCAACCGGTGAAATCGTGAAAACGATCCAGATCACTGAAGAGGAAGGCAACGTCGCCGTCCACTTCGAGTTCAACCAGGATGGGTCTGAGGTCTGGGTTTCCAAGTGGAACCGCTCGACCTCGAAAGAACCAAACGGTGAGATCGTGATCTTTGACGCCAAGACGCTGGAAGAAATCGGCCGCGTGAAGGGTCTGTTTGCGCCCACCGGCAAGTTCAACGTCTACAATCGGTCAAACCACGTCACCTGACGGATTTACACATGAAACAGAAAGGGCGGGCCCCTCGCCCGCCCTTTCTTCGTTTTCCCCATCAGCTAAACGCGTCGGCCTAACACGCCGCGCCAGTCAAGACAGCCAAGACGGAGCCCGGATATGACCTCCGAACCTGATAAAAAACCACCGATCTGGCGCCGGTATTTCCTATGGGGGATGCCCGTGGCCGGCATTGCCGCAGCCTTTGCTGCCGGTATCATCTTCTGGGGTGGGTTCAACACCGCCATGGAAGCCACGAACACCAAGGAATTCTGCGTCTCGTGCCACGAGATGCGCGATTTCGTCTACGAGGAATACACCGGTACGATCCACGATGTGAACCGATCCGGCGTAGGGGCTGTATGTTCAGACTGCCACGTGCCCAAGGACTGGACCCACAAGATCATCCGCAAGATAAAGGCCTCGAAAGAGCTCTATGGCAAAATGGTCGGCACCATCAACACCCGAGAAAAGTTCGAAGCCAAGCGCGTGCATTTGGCGATGAATGAATGGGAGCGGATGAAAGCAACCGACTCTCGCGAGTGCCGAAACTGTCACGATTTTGAATCGATGATGCCAGAATTTCAAAAACCCCGCGCCCGGCAGCAGCACCTAAACGCGATGTCCGCTGGTCAAACCTGCATCGACTGCCACAAGGGCATCGCGCATTCCGACGCACGTGACCGGGCCGACGAAGAGTATCTCGAAAAACTTGAAGCTCCGAATCCTGATTTCATTCGCGAAATCCCCGCCGAATACCTGGCCAGCCTTGAGCGGGTCGAAGCCAAGGAGGCAGCCGAAGCCGAAGCTGAAAAAGCCGCACGTGTGGCGCAGCAAGAGGCCGTTCAGGCCCAGATCGCCGCGGCTGTGGATGCCGCCGTGGCCGAAGAACGCGCCAAAGCAGCAGGTGAAGAGGCCACAGCCCCCGCAGGTGGAGGCAGTGATGTCGGGACAGGCATCGATTGGGCGGCTGTTCCAGGTGCGGACATGAAACTGTTCTATCCTGGTCAGGCTTCGTTTGAATGGGTTCAGAACGGCAGGTCCCACGGTGGCGCGCGGCCGTTGACCAAGGGTGGCGATCAGTGCACCACATGTCACGCTAAGGAACTGGATGCGATCGGCAACAAGATCGTTGCGGGAGGCGAACTGGAGCCTACTCCGATCCCTGGCAAGCGCGGTGTGATCGACGCAACCGTCCAGGCAGCGCATGACGACGAGAACCTGTATATCCGCTTGCAGTGGCCGGATGCTGGTCACAACCCTGCCCCGTTTGTCGATGGTGGCAAGATGGACCCCGACAACCAGATCAAAGTCGCCATGATGATCACCGGTACAGGAATCGAGCTGGGCGATCAGGTGGGCTGTTGGGCATCGTGCCACGCGGATAACTCTTACATGCCGTTTGATCCCGGTGCCGAGGCAATTGCCGCCAATGCGGATGCGGCAGGCCGACTTAACACTCAGGACACCGTGACCAAATACATCAGCGAAAGCCGAACCGAGGTCGAAATCAAAGGCCGTCGCGGCAAGGCGCTGGGCGGTTGGGACAAGCTGCAGGCTGCGGATCAGATCGAGCAGTACTTGGCCGACGGCACCTATCTTGACCTGATGCGCGTCTATGCAGACGGCAGTGCCACCAATGGCTACTTGCTGGAGCAACGCGTGGTCAATGACGGCGAAATCACGGCCTCGGCCAGCTTGGACGCTGGTATATGGACCGTGGTTTTCACCCGCCCTCTGAATTCGGGCGCGCCAGGAGATGTGCCGCTGGAGGCAGGCCAGACCTACACTGTTGGGTTTGCCATCCACGATGACTTTGCAGCCGCAAGGTTCCACCACGTGACGCTGGATACCAGCTTGGCACTGGACGACGACAGCGCGTTCATCAACGTGGTCAAACAGTAAAGAAAAAGGGCCGGGCGATCCGGCCCCTTCCACCAAGAAGAGGAGACTTGGACGATGAAACCCCCACGCCTTCTTCCCGCGTTGCTGCTCCTGGCCGCGCCTGCTTGGGCGGGTGAGACCGCCGAGCTGTGTGCCGAGGCAGAAGAGCGTTATGTCGAGCTGTTTGGTCAGCCTTCATCTGCCGTTGAGGACGCCGAAGTGGTGCTGATGTATAAATATAACTTCTGCCCGTTTGAGCTGACCGTGAAGGCAGGCACAACTGTCCGCTGGGTGAATGTCGACAAACGAACCAGCCACTCAGTTCTTTTGAAAGATGGCAGCGAACCGGAAAGCGACCGTTTGTTCCCTGAGGAATCGGTTGATCTGACGTTTCTCACACCCGGCCCGCAGGAATATTTGTGCGGCCCGCATTGGGAAACACAGAACATGATCGGAATGATCACCGTCGAACCCTAAGGCAATAAAATACAGGCAAAAAAGACAGGAGCGTGGGCGCAAATCCCGCGCTCCTTAACTTTTGTCAAGGAGGTTGGTTTGCGATTGCGCCACCTTGCTCTCATGACACGCCCGGCAGGCCCAGCGACGTCCCTATTGCGCAAGGCAGATTCGGGTTTCGATGACATTCAGACCAAGCGAGTTTGCACATGAGCGGTAAGGTTTTTCTGATTGGCGCAGGCCCTGGCGATCCCGAGTTGATGACCCTACGTGCACTACGGATGCTGCAAGAAGCAGATGTGGTGGTCTATGATCGGCTGGTGTCTGCCGACATCCTGAACCTTCACGCGGAAGGCGCACGGCTGATCCCGGTTGGCAAAGCCCCCAAGTGCCATACGGTTCCACAAGACCGCATCAACGACATTCTGCTCGAAGAGGCCAGTGCGGGTCACACGGTTGCCCGTCTCAAAGGCGGTGACCCGATGATCTTTGGCCGCGGCTCAGAGGAGGCCGCCTATCTGATGGCCCACGGTGTTGCTGTCGAATATGCGCCTGGCATTACGGCGGCACAGGGTGCGTCCGCTTCTACCGGCGTTCCGCTGACCCATCGCGGGCTGGCGACCTCGGTGCAGTATGTCACCGGGCACCGTCAAGCTGACAAGGTGCTGGACCTCGACTGGAAACGTCTGGCCGATCCGGATTCGACGCTGGTGGTTTACATGGGGGTTGCCAATATCGGCCAGATCGCCATGGGCCTGATGACTGAAAACCTTCCCGGGTCCACACCGGTTCTGGCTGTGGGCAAAGCGACCACACCGGATGAAAGCCGCATGGTATCTCGGCTGGACCAATTGGCTACCGACGTGCGCGAGGCCGGGTTGAAAGCACCCACGCTCTTCATAATTGGCAAGGTTGTGTCGCTTTACGCAGAACGGCCTGTGGCCGAGCTTTTGGAGCAAGCCAATGGCTAAGCTGGGGTGCAGAACAGGTGCGATAAGCTGTGGCGTACAGCGCCCTGTCGCGCGGCGGCACTCGGTGCCTTCGGTGTTGCTGACAACGGCTGTTCTCATTGCGACATCCGCCTTCGCCGCTGACACCCTCGACCCCAACGCCCTGAAACACCTTGTCCACCAGGACTGCGGCTCTTGCCACGGTTTGTCGCTTAAAGGCGGTCTCGGCCCCGATCTGCGCAGCGAGACGTTGAAACATTATGATGCGGACGTCCTGACCGGCGTCATCCTTGACGGCATCCCAGACACCGCGATGCCCCCCTGGCGGCCCCTGATCAGCGAAGAAGAGGCCGAATGGATTGCCCGCTACCTGCTGGAACAGGAGGCACAATGAAACACCTCATACTCGGCCTTGCAGCCTCATTGATGTTGACCACCGCACATGCCGAACCCACAGCGACCGGCGATCTTGGTCTTGTGATCGAACGCGCCAAGGGATCGGTCCTTTTGGTCGATCAATCCGACCGTGCAGCTCTGGCCCGTATCGAAGGCTTGGGCGATTTGTCCCATGCCTCGCTGGTCTATTCGCCCGATGAACGCTTTGCCTATGTCTTTGGCCGTGACGGCGGGCTGACCAAGGTTGACATCGTCACCCGCCAGATCGTGAACCGCGTTGTTCAAGCGGGCAACGCCATTGGCGGTGCCATCTCGGACGACGGAACACTTGTTGCCGTGTCGAACTACGAACCCGGTGGTGTGCGGGTGTTTGATGCTGACACGTTGGAAATGGTTGCGGACATACCCACCGACAGCAAAACCATCGGTCTTGTGGACGCGCCAGGACGTCGGTTTGTCTTCACCATGTGGGACACGGGCGAGACATGGATTGCCGATTTCGCCAAAGGCGAGCCCGCGATCACCAAGATACCTGACATGGGCAAGAACCCCTATGACGCGCTGATCACCGCCAATGGCCGCACCTATATCACCGGCCTGTTTGGCGAAGACGGCCTGACCGCGCTTGATCTGTGGGCCGACACCCTGGAACCCATCCGTGTGCTGCCTGACTATGGGCGCGGGCAAGAGGAAATGCCCGTCTACAAGATGCCTCATCTGGAAGGCTGGGCGCTGACCGGGCGCGAATTCGTGCTGCCTGCAGTGGGTCATCACGAGGTGCTCTGGGTCGATGCCGACACTTTGTCGGAAACCGGGCGTACCAAGACACACGGCCAGCCGGTCTTTGCCATGGCCCGCCCTGATGGACGGCAAGTCTGGGTGAATTTCGCCCACCCGTTGAACGATACCATTCAAGTGATCGATAGCGTCAGCAAGGAGATCATTCACGAATTCAAACCCGGCCCCGCCGTGCTGCATATGGAATTCACGCCGCGCGGGCATGAAGTCTGGATCAGCGTGCGCGATGCCAACAAGGTGATGGTCTACGACACGCAAACGTTTGAGAAATTGCGCGAAATCGATGCCGACAGCCCTTCGGGCATCTTCTTCACGGCCCGCGCGCACAAAACGGGGCTTTGACGGATGCAGCATATCACCGACCCAATCGATTGCCGCCTGTTGGACGACTTTCAGCGCGATTTCCCGATCACAGAGCGCCCTTTTCAAGTGCTGGGAGACGCGCTGGGATTGGACGAAACCGAAGTACTTGACCGGCTGACCCGGATGCGTGCCACCGGCCGCATCACGCGGGTTGGCGCAACCATCACGCCCGGCGCGGTGACGGCCAGCACTCTGGCAGCTGTGTCCGCCCCGGAAAATCGGTTGGAAGAAGTTGCCGCCCTGATCGATGCCGAACCTGGGGTGAACCACAATTACCAGCGAGAGGATGCCTGGAACCTTTGGTTTGTCGCAACAGGCCCGGACCGGGAACATGTCAACGAGACACTGGCCCGGATCAGCCGGACCTCGGGGTTGCAGGTGCTGGATCTGCGTCTTGTCCGGCCGTTCAACGTGGACCTTGGGTTTCGCATGACTGCTGGCGCCAAGAACGTCCCTAGTGCGCGCAAAGTCGACGCATCGGCCATGCGCGACGGAGATCGTTGCTTGCTGCAGACACTCAGTTCGGGCCTGTCACTGGTCGCAGAGCCCTATGAGGCTCTGGCTCGTTCATTGAACCGGAACGTGAATGATGTGATGGCGCGGATCGTTGCCTTGCACTCCGCCGGTATCATTTCACGGCTCGGCGTTATCGTGCGCCACCGGGCACTGGGGTGGTCCGCCAACGCGATGGTCGTTTGGGATTTGCCAGCGGAACAAATTGACACGGCCGGTCCGGCGCTGGCCGCCTATCCCGGTGTCACGCTGTGCTATGAGCGAAATCCGGTTGAAGATGTCTGGCCCTATCGCCTCTATTCGATGATCCACGCCCGGACCCGGAACGAGGCTCTGGGTGTGCTGGCTGGCGCGATGGAGTTGCCCGAGTTGGCCGGCGCGCGGAACAAAGTTTTGTTTTCGACCCGCTGTTTCAAGCAGACCGGAGCCTTGATTCAAGCGCGGGAGGTTGCCGCATGACTCTGGACGACAAAGACCGCGCGATCCTGAACCGGATGCAGGACGATCTGCCGCTCACCTCTCATCCTTATGCGGCAGTGGCCGACGAGCTTGGCCTGTCCGAAACCGAGCTGCTGGAGCGTCTGACACGGCTGAAGGAAGACCGTGTCATCACACGCTTTGGTCCGTTTTTCGACGCTGCTGCTATGGGCGGGGCCTTCTGCCTTTGCGCCATGGCTGTTCCGGCTGAAAATTTCGAAACCGTCCTGACGAAAGTCAATGCACACCCGGAGGTCGCCCATAATTATGAACGTACGCACCGGCTGAACATGTGGTTCGTGCTGGCCACCGAAACACCTGCGGGGATCGAGGCCGCCGCCGATGCCATCGAACGGGAAACGGGGATCGATGTTCTCCGTTTCCCCAAACTCCAGGAATTTTTCATTGGCTTCCGGGTGGCAGCATGATCGATACAACCGACAGACAGATTATCGAGGCGTTGCAAGGGGGCTTACCCTTGTCGCCGACCCCGTATGCGCAGGTTGCCAAGGATCTTGGGCTACAGGAAACCGATCTGCTTGAACGGCTGACAGCCCTGAAAGCACGGGGTGTGATCCGTCGCATTGCTGCGGCACCCAATCACTACAAACTGGGCATGACCTCGAACGGCATGACGGTTTGGGATGTGGACGATGCCTGCATCACCAAGCTGGGTGCACAGATCGGTGCGCTGCCCTTTGTGACCCATTGTTATGAACGGCCCCGCGCCCTGCCCGACTGGCCTTACAACCTGTTTGCCATGGTGCATGGCACCAACTGCGATGAGGTTGAACAAAAGCGCGCCGAGATCGCCGCAATTCTGGGCGACGCCTGCCGGGCCAAGGATATCCTTTATTCCACGCGCATCTTGAAAAAGACCGGGCTGCGCCTGAAAAAGAAAGGCTGAGACATGTTCCGCCTGACAGAGTACATGCACCAACTGGTCAACCCGACCCCGGTGCGCAAACGCCGCCCGGGCCCAGTGAAGCCGGTGGTGATCTGGAACCTGACGCGACGCTGCAACCTGAAGTGCCGCCATTGCTATACCGTCTCAGCAGATGTGGCGTTCCCCGGTGAGCTCAGCCATGAGCAAGCCATGGTAACCCTTGAGGATCTTGGCCAGTTTCGCGTCCCGGCCTTGATCCTCTCGGGTGGGGAGCCGCTTGACCGGTTCGATTTCTTCGACATCGCCAAACGTGCCCGCAATCTGGTGCCTATGCTGGCTTTGTCGACCAACGGCACGCGGATTTACGAGGAAACCGCCGATATGATTGCCGATGTGGGGTTCAACTATGTGGGCATCTCTCTGGACGGAATTGGAGCAACGAATGACTGGTTTCGTGGCGTCGAAGGCGCTTTTGCTGACGCCTTGCGCGGTGTGCGTGAATGCAAGAAACGTGGCATCAAGGTCGGCCTTCGGTTCTGCCTGACCGAAGGCACGCAGCATCACTTGCCTGACTTGCTGAAGCTCTGTGATGAAGAAGGGGTCGACAAGTTCTACTTGTCTCACCTCGTCTATGCCGGGCGGGGCGACAAGAACCGAGGCGAAGACGCCGCACATCAACTTACTCGCAAGGGATTGGACCTGCTGTTGGAGTGCGCGTGGGAAGCCGCGTCAGGCGGGCGACCGTTGGATATCGTGACGGGCAACAATGACGCCGATGCAGGGTATTTCCTGAACTGGATCCGTGCGCACTTTGATGCCGAAAAGGCCGCGCATGTGCGTACGCATCTGGCCGCATGGGGTGGAAACTCCAGCGGGTTGGGAGTCGCCAATATCGACAATCTGGGTCGGGTTCATCCGGACACCTATTGGTCCGATTACACGGTCGGCAACGTGAAAACCAAACCGTTTTCCGAGCTTTGGACCAGCGATGACCCGATGCTGGCCATGTTACGGACCCGTCCTCGCCCACTGAAAGGTCGCTGCGGTGCGTGTGAGCTGAAGGACGTCTGCGGTGGCAACACGCGTATTCGCGCCTTGCAACTGACAGGCGATCCCTGGGCCGAAGATCCGGCCTGTTACCTGTCTAACGAAGAAATCGGCGTGGATGACACAGGAGAGCGCCTGCAGGTCACGCCGTTCCGGGGGAAAAGCCATGATCCGGCGCATCAGTTCTTTGGATAACCCCTCCCTGTTCCGGCAAATCGTGCCACCTGTGGAGCCTGTGGGAGCCTCCGGCGGGAGTATTTGGAAAAAGATGAAGATCGGACTGTTGTGTTCCGTTCTGACGGCTGGTTCGGCATGGGCCGACGCGCCAGCGGATTACGCTGAGCACTGCGCGTCATGCCATGGCGAGAACCGCTTAGGCGGCGTTGGGCCAGCTTTGATCCCCGAGACGTTAAAGCGAATGCGGGGACCGCGGGTTGCAGCGGTGATCGCCGAGGGCCGCACCGCGACACAGATGCCTGCGTTTTCACATGAGCTCGACGCTTTGCAGATCGAAGAACTGGCGGGGTGGCTAAAATCTCCGCTCGAGAGCGACCCGGAATGGGGTGAAGCTGACATCATGGCCAGCCGTATTCTGGACGAGGATTACACCCCGGTCGAAGCACCCGTGTGGGATAGTGACCCGATGAACATCACGCTGGCGGTGGAGACCGGTGATCATCACGTCAGCGTTCTGGATGGCGACACGTTTGAAGTGCTGGACCGGTTCGAGACCCCTTTTGCCGTTCATGGCGGGCCAAAATTCAGCCCAGATGGCCGATACGTTTTCATCATGTCCCGCGATGGCTGGGTTCAGAAATACGACATCTGGGCGTTGAAGCAGGTTGGACGCGTTCGCGCGGGCCTCAACAGTCGCAACATCGCCATGTCAGGCGACGGAAAATGGGTGGCCGTTGCAAATTACTTGCCCAACAGCCTGTCCCTGCTGTCGACCGCGGACCTCTCGGTTGCCACTGTCATTGAAGTCAAAAGCAAGAAAGGCGTGCCCAGCAGGGTGTCTGCCGTCTATCAGGCTCCACCGCGGGAGAGCTTTGTTTTGGCCCTGAAGGACGTGCCCGAAATTTGGGAGGTGTTCTATGGTGCCAATCCGCCGCAATTCGGAATCGGGCATGATTTCCGCATTGAAGGCCAGTTCAAGAATCCTAATCCTTTCCCCGTGCGCAAGATCACCACGCCAGACTATCTGGACGATTTCTTTTTCGATCAGAGCTATGAGTTTGTCATGGGGGCGTCCCGTGGTGGCAAAGGCGGTCAGGTGATTGATCTGGTGATCGGGCACAAGGTCGCCGATCTGGATCTACCGGGGATGCCGCATCTTGGTTCTGGGATTACATGGAAGCATGGTGATACGACCGTGATGGCAACGCCGCACCTGACCGACGGCACAGTTTCCGTGATCGATATGGAAAGCTGGGAAACCGTCAAACGGATCAAGACAGAGGGACCCGGGTTCTTCATGCGCAGTCATGAAAACTCGCCTTATGTCTGGGCCGATGTGTTTTTTGGCCCGAACAAGGACGCGATGCACGTGATCGACAAGCAGAGCCTTGAAATCGTGAAAACTCTGCGCCCCGCGCCAGGCAAAACCGTGGCTCACGTGGAGTTCACCAAAGATGGTAGCCACGCGCTGGTTTCGATCTGGGAAGATGATGGCGCAGTGATCGTCTATGACGCGCAGACGCTGGAAGAAGTCCGTCGCCTGCCGATGCGCAAACCGTCTGGAAAGTACAATGTCTGGAACAAAATCACCTTCTCGGAAGGCACCAGCCACTGACGGCAAATGGCCGGTTTGGAAACTTGCCATTCTGCTCTATCCCGCCACGGCTCTGACCGTGGCTATCAACCTGTTTTTGTTGGGTTTAATCTCACACGGCATCGGGTTCGGAGCGATTGAACCAGTTCCCGCACTTCTGTGGTCCGTCCCTTTGGGCATTCCAGCGACATGGCTGGCAGGCCGCTGGGTACGCGGTTTGATGGACGAAGCAGACGGCTGAGCAAAGAGTCCGTCTGCCTAACCAAAGTCAAGTATCGGCAAGCAGGAATCCCATACGGTTCAGGAAAGACTTCCGAGTTGGATTCTCCATGTCCGCCTATCACTTTCTCCACATCCTCCCTGACCGCGTCTTGCGTGCGGTCTGTGGAGTGGCGGGCGCCCTTCTTCTGTTGTTGCAAATGCTTGGTCCTGTGCTGGCGAGTCCCGGACAAAGCATGTGGGTAGAGATCTGCTCGGAGGCAGGCGCGGTTTGGGTTGAGGTGGACCTTGAAGAGGAAAACACCGATCCAACCGCGCCCTGCCCGAAATGCGCCGACTGTGCGCTATGCGCGGTAACAACAGCCGGACCTGTGCCAGACACTCCGCTGCTGGTCGCGGACCGCGCCCAGCAAATTGTACTCCCTGGGATTGGTGATCCGTGTAATTACCATAACTCGAAACGACTGTGGCCCGAAACCCGAGGGCCCCCGTTTACGACCCAAGAAGAATCTGAACGCGCCCTGCGCGCGTCCATGGCGTCCACCCAAATATTCGGAGGTGCGCCGTGGTCGTAAGTCGCGCAATCCATTTCCTGCTGGCTTTCTCCCTGTCCTGCCTGATGGCGATCAGCGCCCATGCCGACAGTCTGGCCAGTTTCCTGCCCGAGATTGAACCCGCCGATCTGGCCCCCGGTGCCGATTCCTTTGGCCCGGTACGTGACGACGTTCCGGTAGCGCCTGTCCTGAAGGATGGCGAAACTGTCGCCTGGGCATTCTTGACGTCTGACTTTGTGGGCACGACAGGGTATTCCGGCAAACCCATCCATGTGGTCGCCGGTATCGATGAGGATGCGGTGCTGACTGGCGTGCAACTGGTCAAGCATTCGGAACCCATCGTTCTGATCGGGATCCCCAATTCCCGCATGGTCGAGCTGACCGAAGGCTATGCCGGTCTGGACCTTAGGGTCGAGGCCGAAACCGGTGGCGAGGGGCATGACCTCGACATCATCTCGGGCGCGACGGTCACGATCATGGTCATCGACGACAGCCTTGTGCGCGGCGGCATCAAGGTGGCGCGGGCGCTGGGGCTGGGTGGGTTGTCTCCGCTGCAGGCCGATGGACCGAAGCTCGAGGTCGATCTGGCGCAGGATGCGGTTTACGACTGGACCACCCTGTCGGGCGACGGCTCGGTCCGGCGGCTGACGCTGGATATCGGGCAGGTCAACGCGGCGTTCGAGGCCACTGGCGATCAACGGGCCATCAAACGCCCGGAACCAGGCGAACCGGATGACACCTTCATCGACATGCATATGGCGCTTGTCTCGGTTCCGTCGATCGGCAAGTCGCTGCTGGGCGAGGCCGAATATCATAACCTGTTGAACTGGCTGGATGAGGGCGAGCAAGCCATTCTGGTGCTGGGACGCGGGGCTTACAGTTTCAAGGGATCGGGCTATGTGCGGGGTGGCATCTTTGACCGGATTCAGCTGATCCAAGGCGACAGCTCGGTGCGCTTTTTTGACAAACAACAGCGCCGTTTGGGCAAGGTTGCCGCGCCGGATGCACCCAGCTTTACCGAACTCGACATCTTCAGAATCCCCGCCGATGCCGAGTTTGATCCGGCTGAACCGTTCCGTTTGCAACTGCTGGTGCAACGCGCGATTGGTGCTGTCGAAAAGACATTCTTAACCTTCGATCTGGGTTACAAGCTGCCGGAACAGTACCTGCTGCCGGTCGCCGCGCCCGTGGTGGTCGATGACGCCACCGGTGAAGCCGCCGCCAAAGCGGCACTATGGCAGCGCATCTGGAAGGACCGTACTGTCGAGATCGCGGTTCTGGGTGTGATGCTGTTGGTGCTAACAGCGACGTTCTTCTTCCAGTTCCATGCCACCATGGACGCGCGTGTCTTCTACTGGTTCCGCATCGGATACCTGACCATGACTCTGTTCTTCATCGGCTGGTACGCCAATGCGCAGCTGAGCGTGGTGAACCTGATGGCGCTGGCAGGCAGCCTGCGCACCGGTTTCAGCTGGGATGCCTTCCTGCTGGATCCACTGGTGTTCATCCAATGGTTCGCCGTGGCCGCAGCGCTGCTGTTTTGGGGGCGCGGGGCCTATTGCGGCTGGCTGTGCCCGTTCGGCGCGCTGCAGGAACTGACCAACAAGATCGCGCGGGCGTTCAAGGTGCCGCAATGGACTTTGCCCTGGGGTCTGAACGAACGGCTCTGGCCTGCGAAATACATGATCTTCCTTGGCCTCTTTGGCCTAAGCTTTGTGTCAATCCCGCTGGCAGAAACCTATGCCGAGATCGAGCCGTTCAAGACCGCGATCATTCTGAAATTCATGCGCGACTGGCCATTTGTGGTCTTTGCGCTGGCTCTGCTGGGGATCGGACTGTTCATCGAACGGTTCTACTGCCGCTACCTCTGCCCGCTGGGCGGGGCGCTCGCGATCCCAGCCCGTATCCGCATGTTCGACTGGCTGCGCCGTTACAAGGATTGCGGCAGCCCCTGTCAGACCTGCGCCAACGAATGCCCCGTTCAGGCGATCCACCCCACAGGCGAGATCAATCCGAACGAGTGCGTCACCTGCCTGCATTGTCAGGTGCTCTACCAGTCCGAGGACAAATGTCCCGTCGTTATCCGCCAGTTGAAACGGCGGGCCAAGACAGGGTCGGTCACACCTAAGACCCCCCTCGGGCAACCACCGGCGAACCATCCGAACGCCAAACCGCAATCCGTTTCCAAAAAAGGAGGAACGATCATGTCGGAACATGACAAGAAACTAAACGTCACACGCCGCGGGCTGCTGGGTGCATCTGCAACTGGCGCCGTGCTGGCCGGGACCGGTCTGGGCAGCACCCTGATGACCGCCAAAGAGGCCAGCGCCGCCGCTAATGCTCATCTGGAGCCCGGCGAGTTGGACGAGTACTATGGCTTCTGGTCCTCGGGCCAGACCGGTGAGCTGCGCATTCTGGGCGTGCCCTCGATGCGTGAGCTGATGCGGGTGCCAGTATTCAATCGCTGTTCGGCCACCGGCTGGGGTCAGACCAATGAGTCGCTGAAAATTCTGACCGAAGGCCTGCTGCCCGAAACCAAAGAGTTCCTAGCCGCGAACGGCAAGGTCACCTATGACAACGGGGACCTGCACCACCCACACATGTCTTTCACCGATGGCACCTATGATGGTCGTTACCTGTTCATGAACGACAAGGCCAACACCCGTGTGGCTCGCGTACGCTGCGACGTGATGAAATGCGACAAGATCATCGAGATCCCGAACGCACACGATATTCACGGCCTGCGTCCGCAGAAATATCCACGCACCGGCTATGTCTTTGCCAATGGCGAACACGAGGCACCGCTGGTCAACGACGGCCAGATTCTCGACGATCCGTCGCAATACGTGAACATCTTCACCGCCATCGATGGTGATACGATGGAGATCGCGTGGCAGGTGATGGTCTCTGGTAACCTCGACAACACCGACTGCGACTATCAGGGCAAATACGCCTTCTCCACCTCATATAACTCGGAAATGGGCATGAATCTGGCCGAGATGACCGAGAATGAACTGGACCACGTGGTCGTATTCAACCTGAAAGGCATCGAAGAGGCCGTTGCTGCCGGCAACTATCAAGAGTTGAACGGCGTCAAGGTCGTGGACGGGCGCAAAGAGGCAGGCGGCAACCTGACCCGTTACATCCCGATCCCGAACTCGCCGCATGGTGTGAACGCCGCGCCCGACAAGAAGCATATCATGATCAACGGTAAGCTTTCGCCGACCGTGTCCGTGATTGATGTCGAAAAAGTGGACGCGCTGTTTGCAGACAACGCTGACCCGCGTTCCGCGATCGTGGCTGAACCGCAGCTGGGTCTTGGCCCGCTTCACACTGCGTTCGACGGTAAGGGCAACGCCTACACCACCCTGTTCCTGGACAGCCAGGTGGTGAAATGGGACATCGCCAAGGCCATCGAAGCCTATGGTGGTTCGGACGTAGATCCGATCCTCGACAAGGTGGATGTGCAGTATCAGCCCGGCCACAACTCGACCTCGATGGGTGAGACCGCCGAAGCCGATGGCAAGTGGCTGATTTCGATGAACAAGTTCTCGAAAGACCGCTTCCTGAACGTGGGTCCGCTGAAGCCTGAAAACGAGCAGTTGATCGACATCTCGGGCGACAAGATGAAGGTAGTTCATGATGGCCCGACCTTCGCGGAACCGCACGACTCGATCCTTGTGCACCGGTCCAAAGTGAACCCGGTCAATGTCTGGGATCGAAATGATCCGATGTGGGAAGATGCCCGCAAACAGGCCGAGTCCGATGGTGTTGATCTGGACGAAGGTGCCGAAGAGCCCATCCGGGACGGCAATAAGGTCCGCGTCTACATGACCTCGACCGCGCCAGTTTTCAGCATGGAGAAGTTCACAGTCAAACAGGGTGATGAAGTAACCATCTATGTCACCAACCTGGATGACGTGGATGACGTGACCCACGGGCTGTGCCTGTCGAACTTCGGTATCGCAATGGAAGTGGCACCACAAGCCACCGCGTCTGTCACCTTCATCGCCGACCGTCCTGGTGTACACTGGTATTATTGCCAGTGGTTCTGCCATGCGCTGCACATGGAGATGCGCGGCCGGATGTTTGTTGAGCCGCGGAGCGCATAAGCAATGCGCTGGTCCCTGCTCATACCGCTCCTGCTCGGCTCGCCCCTTTGGGCGGCGGACTGGGATGTGCCCAACCGGGCGGGGGCCATCAACGAGATACTGGCGCAGGCGGCGGATGGAGACACCCTCCGCCTGAGCCCCGGTGTTTATACTGAAACGTTGGTTCTGGACCGGCCCGTCACCCTTGACGGGCTGGGACAGGCCACCATCGACGGACAAGGCCAAGGCAGCGTTATCACCGTGACCGGGCCGGGCGTGACGGTGCGCGGGCTGACGGTGATCGGCTCAGGCTCGGACCATGACGGGATCGACAGCGGAATCCAGCTGACCAAGACGGCATTCGCACCGGTGGTCGAGGATAATGTCCTGCTAGGCAATCTCTATGGCATCGACATCCACGGTGCGAAAGACAGCATCGTGCGGCGCAACCGGATCGAAGGACGACAAGACCAGCGCATGAACGACCGCGGCAATGGCGTCTATGTCTGGAATGCGCCGGGTGCGCGGGTTGAAGACAACGACATTCGCTATGGCCGCGACGGGATCTTTGTGAATTCGTCGAAGAAGAACACCTTTACCGGCAACCTGTTCCGCGATCTGCGTTTTGCGGTGCATTACATGTACGCGGACAATTCAGTGGTCAGCGACAATGTCTCGATCGGTAACGATCTGGGCTACGCGGTGATGTTTACGACCAATGTGACCGTGGCCAACAATGTCTCGATTGGCGACCGCGAACATGGCGTGATGCTGAACTATGCCAACAAGAGCGTCATCACCGGCAACGTTGTGAAAGGTGCGAAAGAGAAATGCACCTTTCTGTATAACTCGAACAAGAACGAATTCACCGACAACTGGTTCCAGGGGTGCGGCATCGGCATCCATTTTACCGCTGGTAGCGAGCGCAATCGCATCGTTGGAAACGCCTTTGTCGGCAACCGGACACAGGTGAAATACGTCTCGACCAAGTGGGTCGAGTGGTCTGAGGACGGGCGCGGAAATTACTGGTCCGATTTCGCCGCCTTTGATGTGGACGGCAACGGCATTGCCGATGCCCCCTATCGCCCCAATGACTCGATGGACCATGTGCTGTGGACCCAACCCGCAGCCAAACTGCTGCTCGGCTCCCCTGCCGTGCAGCTGGTGCGCTGGTCGCAATCGGCCTTCCCGGCGCTGCTGCCGGGGGGTGTGATGGACAGCAATCCACTGATGCAAGCCCCTGAACCCCCAGCAATGAAAAAGGTGCCTCATGACGGATAAGGCCCTGTCAATCGACCATGTTCTCAAGGACCGAGGCAAAACCCGCGTCCTTGACGACATCACCCTGTCTCTTGCCTCTGGACAGCGCGTTGCGCTGCTGGGCCATAACGGCGCGGGCAAGTCGACGCTGATCAAATCCATCCTCGGCCTGACGCCGATCAACGGTGGAACAATCCGGATCGGAGAGGCAACCCCGGGCAGCGCGCAAGCGCGGCGCGAGACGGCCTACCTTCCCGAGGCAGTGTCGTTCCACCCTGCCCTGACCGGACGCGAGCAACTGACTCTGTTTGCGAAACTGTCCGGCGCAAAAGCTGATGTGCCCGGCCTTCTGGAACGCGTTGGCCTGAGCGACGCGCTGGACCGCCGGATTGGTGCCTATTCGAAAGGCATGCGGCAGCGATTAGGTCTGGCGCAGGTGCTGCTGGGCCAGCCAAAAGTGGCGCTGTTAGATGAGCCGACAAGCGGCTTGGACCCGATTTCCCGGCAGGATCTTTATGCCATCATCGACGAGCTGGCTGCGCAAGGCACCGCCGTACTGATCGCATCCCACGCGCTCACCGAGGTCGAGGCTCGCACCGATTTGATCGCTATCATGCGCAAGGGTCAGATGGTCGCCGACGACACGCTGAACAATCTGTCGGCTTTGGCCGGTCTACCGATCCGCTTGAAAGTACGCGCCAGCGTCAATGCTGATGCCTTGGCCGCCGAATTGGGCGGCAGCCGCATCAACGGCGCGTCGGTGGAACTACTCTGTAGCCCAGCCGACAAGATGGAAGCCCTGCGCCGCATCGCTGGCATGGGCGACGCGGTGGCGGATGTCGAGATGACACCGCCGAATCTGGAAGACCTCTATCGCCATTACGCACAGGAGGAATTGAAATGACCCGCTTCCTCGCCGTCACCCGCACCGAAATGCTGATCCTGAGCCGCAACCGCTGGCTGCTGGTTGCGACATTGATCATGGTGCTGTTCGCTTTAGCCCTTACATTTGCGGGCAGCGCACCAACCGGCACACTGGGCGTGGACATGCTGACCGTCTCGGTCGCGTCGATGACCACCTTGTCGGTCTATCTTGCGCCCTTGCTGGCCCTAATGATCTCGTTCGACGCGATTGCAGGCGACTTGGATCGGGGCAGCCTGTCGCTGCTGTTGTCCTACCCGGCGGGTCGCGGGGAAATCCTGTTGGGTAAGTTCACCGCCCATCTGGCGGCGCTGGCCTTTGCCATGGCCGTCGGCTTCGGCACCGCAGGCGCGGTGGCCGCGTTCTTTGGCGGCGCAGGGCCCGAAAGCCTAATGGCACTGGCGCGCCTCATCCTCACTTCGATCCTGTTGGGCGCCGTGTTTTTGGCGCTGGGATACCTTCTGTCTGCCCTGGCAAAGGGGGCCACGGCGGCGGCGGGTTTGTCGGCCGGGCTCTGGCTGGTTTTTGTCGTCCTCTATGATCTGGGCCTGTTGGGGGCCGTCGTCATGGACAAGGGCGGCACCTTCACCCAATCCGTCTTTCCATGGGTGATGGTGGCCAACCCGGCCGACGCATTCCGACTGTGGAACATCGCCGCGACCGAAGGCGTGGCCATGGCATCCGGCATGACCGGGGCTGCGCAAGCCCTTCCCGTCTGGGCCGCGCCTGCGTCTCTGCTGATCTGGCCCGTGGTGGCCTTCGCCCTTGCCCGGCTTGCATTCCGGAGGGTTGAACCATGAAACGTCTCGCGCTGATCGCGCTGGTCGCGCTGGCGGCTTGCAAGGAAGAGGTCGCCGAAGCCCCCGATCCGGTCGATCTGACCCCAGATGCGCTGAGTTTCTTCTGCCAGATGAACATCGCCGAGCATGGCGGACCCAAGGGACAGATTCACCTGGAAGGCTACCCAGCCCCACTGTTCTTTGCGCAAGTGCGGGACATGGTGGCATATCTCAAAAGTCCGGAACGTGACGCGAAAATCACGGCCGTTTATGTCAGCGATATGGGAATTGCGCCAAGTTGGCGCCAGCCGGGGATATCCAACTGGATCGCCGCAAATGACGCGACCTTTGTCGTCGGCGGCAATGTGGCCGGGGGCATGGGCGCGCGCGAGGTGGTGCCGTTTGCCAATCCCACTGACGCTCAGACATTTGTTGACACTTACGGCGGGACGGCGATGCCCCTTCCAGACATCCCCGATGCAGAAGTGCTCGGCCCTGTTGATCTTGATCTGTCGTTGGAGACCCCTGTATGACCGCCCTATCCCGCCGTCGATTTCTGTTTATCTCAGCCGCGTGTGCGGCGGCGAACCCGGCATGGGCCTCGGACGCGCGATGGAATGGAACGGCGTTGGGTGCTGCTGCAAGTTTGCGGCTGGTTGGTTTGTCGAACACGGATGCCGCACCGATCATTGCTGCTGTTGAAGCGGAAATTTCCCGACTGGAAGACATCTTTAGCTTGTACCGCCCAGACTCGCAGCTGAGCCGGTTGAACCGGGACGGTGTACTTACTGCTCCGGCTCAGGAATTGTTGAATGTGTTGAGCTTGTGCACAGCCCTGCACCAAGCTTCGAAAGGTGCGTTCGATCCAAGTATTCAACCGATGTGGTTGGGTTTGGCGAACGGGGCTCGCCCCAAAGACTTGATTGAGGCTCAACGCCTGGTTGGTTGGGAAAAAGTGTCTTTTGACGCGTCTAATGTGCGCCTTCCGGATCCGGGCCAATCGGCCTTGACGTTGAACGGCATCGCGCAGGGTGCCATCACCGATCGCATCGCTGCTCTGCTACGCGACTTTGGCTTGCGAGATGTTCTGGTAAACATGGGAGAGGTCGCCGCTTTGGGCACGCGAGGCGATGGAACGCCTTGGAAAGTTGGGTTGGCCAAACCGGATCAAAGGGTGTTGAAACGCATTGCGTTGCGGAACCGCGCCGTTGCTACGTCGTCATCCTTGGGCACACAGCTAGGTCACGGGCTTGGACATATCCTCACCTCTGCAGGGCCAGTGCGCCGCAACAGAACAGTTTCGGTTTCAGCACCGAACGCAAGCCTAGCAGATGGGCTTTCAACCGCCATATGCGCCGCCCCAGACAGTCACGCAGAGGAAATTGTTCAACGGTTTCCCGGCACCCGGATTGAATTGAACGCCTAAGAAAGCCGCCAAAGTGTCAAAGTGATCAATAAAATTTCTGAACGAATATGACTTGGATCAAGTCAGATTCGCGACTTGGCGGTTACCAAAACAAACACGCGAACAAAAAATGTCCACATTCGAGTCACCAGCCATGAGCCAGATGACGAGTAGACGCGCTTTTCTCAGCGCGCGCATACTTAGGGAAGATCGCGATGCGATCCGCCCGCCGGGCGCGGCCGTTTCGGACTTTGCAGATCTGTGCACACGCTGCGAGGATTGCGCCTCGGCTTGCCCCGAAAACGTCATCACATTCGATGACGGTGGTTTTCCCACTCTCGACTTTTCCGCAGATGGTTGCACCCTATGTGGAGACTGCGCCCAAGCGTGCCCAACACTTGCGCTGTTGCCCGAACGTGTGGCCCAATGGCCGTGGCGTGCACAAGTTGATGCGGCAAGCTGCCTGTCAATGAACGGGGTCAGCTGCCGCGTATGCCAGGACAATTGCGAGCAAGACGCCATCCGCTTTCGTCTGCAACTGGGCGGACGGGCGGAGCCTGCGCTTGATACCGAAGTCTGTATCGGTTGCGGAAGCTGCTCTGCTGCCTGCCCCGCCGGGGCCATCTCGATGCACCGCCCCACCCCACAACACCCGGAGGTGACCTAATGAATATCTGTGGCTGTCTCGTCCACATCGCCCCAGATCACACCGACGCCGCGCGTGCGGCAATGACTGGAACCCAAGGCGTCGAGCTTCATGCCGAAGCCGAGGATGGCCGGTTTGTAGTGGTTGTCGAGGATACCGCTGAAAAGCTGGCCTCGGACACCATTATGGATCTGCACCAGATCCCCGGCGTGATCTCTTTGTCGCTGACATATCACCATTTCGAAGATCCGGCGGAGACATCTCCGCAATCAAATGCCCAAAGCCAACCGACCAGCAGGAGGCCCATGCAATGACTGTTTCTGAATCCCGTCGTACTTTTCTAAAGGCATCCGCCGCTGCCGCAACGGCCTCGGCCGCTGGCATTCCGATGGCCGCCGGTCAGGCCAATGCGCAGGCCGATGCGCCCGATATTCGCTGGGACAAGGCCGCTTGCCGTTTCTGCGGCACTGGATGCTCGGTTCTGGTTGGCACCAAGGATGGCCGCGTTGTCGCCACACAAGGCGACCCCGACGCACCCGTGAACCGGGGTCTGAACTGCATCAAAGGCTATTTCCTGTCCAAGATCATGTACGGCGAGGATCGCCTGACCACCCCACTGCTGCGCAAAACCAACGGCGAATACGACAAGAACGGTGAATTTGAGCCCGTCAGCTGGGATGAAGCCTTTGATGTCATGGCCGCCAAATGGAAAGAGGCCCTGGCCAAGAAAGGCCCGACCAGCGTCGGCATGTTCGGCTCGGGCCAATGGACCGTCTGGGAAGGTTACGCTGCGGCCAAAATGATGAAAGCAGGCTTCCGGTCAAATAATATCGACCCCAATGCACGCCATTGCATGGCCTCGGCTGTTGTGGGTTTCATGCGTACCTTTGGCATCGACGAGCCGATGGGGTGCTATGACGATCTGGAACACGCCGATACCTTCGTGCTGTGGGGTTCGAACATGGCCGAGATGCACCCGATCCTGTGGTCGCGCCTGACGGATACGCGCCTGACAAAACCGGGATGCGAAGTGCATGTACTGTCGACCTTCGAGCATCGCTCGTTCGAACTGGCCGACAACGGAATGGTGTTCGAACCACAGACAGACCTGGCAATCCTGAATTATATCGCCAACTACATCATCCAGAATGGCGCGGTGAACGAGTATTTCGTGCGTAACCACGTCAATATCACTAAGACCGCAACCGATATCGGTTATGGCCTGCGTGAAACCAATGCGTTGCAGCAGGAAGCCGCGAACCCGAACTCGGGCAAGCTGGAAACCATCAGTTTCGAGGAATACGCCGAGGCTGTCGCACCCTACACGCTGGAGTACACTTCCGAGCTGTCCGGCGTCCCTGCGGATAAGCTGGAAAAACTGGCGCAGCAATATGCAGACCCAACACGCAAGGTCATGAGCCTGTGGACCATGGGCTTCAACCAGCACACACGCGGGTCTTGGGTGAACTCTCTGATGTACAACGTGCACCTGCTGGTGGGTAAGATATCGGAACCCGGCAACTCGCCCTTCTCGCTGACCGGTCAGCCCTCGGCCTGTGGCACCGCGCGTGAGGTCGGCACCTTTGCCCATCGCCTGCCCGCCGACATGGTCGTCGCGAATGATGAGCACAGGGAAATTTGCGAAACCGCTTGGAACATTCCGGCTGGCACCATCCCGCCAAAGCCCGGCTTCCACGCCGTGTTGCAGCACCGCAAACTGAAAGATGGTGAGCTGAACGCTTACTGGGTTCAGTGCAACAACAACATGCAGGCTGCGCCCAACATCAACGAAGAAGGCTATCCCGGTTACCGCAATCCGGAAAACTTCATCACCGTATCTGATCCTTATCCGACAGTTACGGCGGTGTCTGCCGACCTGATCTTGCCCACCGCGATGTGGGTCGAGAAGGAAGGTGCATATGGCAACGCGGAACGCCGCACCCAATTCTGGCGTCAACAAGTCAAGGCGCCGGGCGAAGCGAAATCCGACCTGTGGCAGTTGATGGAGTTTTCGAAACGCTTCACCGTCGAAGAGGTCTGGGGCGAAGAGCTGCTGGCCAAGATGCCCGAACATCGCGGCAAGACCATGTATGACGTGCTGTTCGCCAACGGCAAGGTTGACCAATTCCCGCTGTCCGAAACTGCGGAAGGCTTCGACAACGACGATGCCGAGCATTTCGGTTACTACGTCCAGAAAGGTTTGTTCGAGGAATATGCCGATTTCGGGCGTGGTCATGCGCATGACCTTGCTCCGTTCGACATGTATCATCAGGCACGCGGCATGCGTTGGCCGGTCGTGGATGGCAAGGAAACGCTCTATCGCTTCCGCGAAGGATATGACCCCTACGTGCCCGAAGGCGCGGATGTGAAGTTCTACGGTCACAAAGACGGTAAAGCCAAGATCATCTTTGCGCCGTACGAACCTGCCGCCGAAGTGCCCGATGAGGAGTACGATCTGTGGCTGTCAACGGGCCGCGTTCTGGAGCACTGGCACTCGGGCTCGATGACTCGCCGGGTTCCGGAACTGCACCGCGCTTATCCGTCGGCTGTGGTGTACATGCACCCAGAAGACGCGCGTGATCGCGGCTTGCGGCGCGGGCAAGAGATTGTCCTGTCCACCCGTCGCGGGGAAGTCACCAGCCGAGTGGAGACCCGAGGCCGGAACAAGGTGCCGCGTGGTTTGGTCTTCATGCCCTGGTTCGACGAGCATCAGTTAACCAACAAACTGACGCTGGACGCGACCTGCCCGCTTTCGAAAGAGACCGACTTCAAGAAGTGCGCCTGCAAGGTCGAGCGCGCGTAACCAGCAAGGATTGTACGGGTAATTCCCATGCCTCTTGTCGACACACCCCTTTCGCCGCAACGGCGCCGGTTCCTGCAGGACTCGGCCCGCGCGGCGGGCGGCTGCGTTGTCGCCGGGTCGGTGCTGGCCTATCTGGCCCGCGACGCCCGCGCGCTGCCAGCCGAGGCTTTGCGCCCGCCCGGCGCATTGCCGGAAAAGGAGTTTCTGTCGGCCTGCATCCGCTGCGGTCTGTGTGTGCGGGATTGCCCCTACGACACCCTGAAGCTGGCCGAACTTGGATCGGATGCGGTAGCAACCGGAACGCCGTTTTTCACCGCGCGGGATATTCCCTGCGAAATGTGCGACGACATTCCTTGTGTGGCCGCATGTCCAACAGGGGCATTGGACCCCGGGTTGGACAATATCGACGATGCCAAAATGGGCGTCGCGGTGCTGGTCGATCAAGAGAACTGCCTGAACTTCCTCGGCCTGCGTTGCGATGTCTGTTACCGCGTTTGTCCGGTGATTGATGAAGCGATCACGCTCGAGACCGAGCATAATACTCGATCCGGTCATCACGCGCTGTTCATTCCGACCGTCCATTCCGATCGCTGCACTGGCTGCGGCATGTGCGAAAAAAGCTGTGTTCTACCAGAAGCAGCCATCAAGGTTCTGCCTACGCGGCTGGCGCGTGGTAGTTCGGCAGAACACTACCGGAAAGGCTGGGAAGAAAAGGCTGCCAAGGGCGCGCCGGTTGTCGAAGGGATCATTGATTTGCCCGACCGTTTGCCAGGACCTGGCACCGACAACTTGGTTTCTCCGGGCGGGTTTGCCCCCGGATATGAACTACCCGGAGTCGGACAATGAGCGCCCGCACGCATATGCCTGTAGGTCACGAGGCAGTCGAAAGCAAAGGTTGGATCGGCGCACATCGCTATCTGTTATTGCGCCGCGTAAGTCAGCTGTTCTTTCTGGTTCTGTTTCTGCTGGGTCCGTGGTTCGGCATATGGATCGTGGAAGGAAACCTGGCGGGGTCGCTGACGCTGGGCGTGTTGCCCCTGACAGACCCTTTCATCCTGTTGCAAAGCTTCGTTGCGGGTCATTTGCCTGAGGTGACGGCACTGATCGGCGGGCTGATCGTTTTGGCGGTTTATGCGCTGATCGGCGGTCGGGTCTATTGTTCCTGGGTTTGCCCTATCAACCCGGTGACGGATGCCGCGAACTGGCTGCATCGCAAGCTGGATCTGCCCAAAGGTTGGCAGCCCAAGCGCAGTTCGCGCCTGTGGGTTCTGGCAACTGTCTTGCTTGTGTCGGGCCTGAGCGGTGTGATCGCGTGGGAGCTGGTAAATCCGATCACCATGCTCCATCGCGGACTGGTTTTCGGCATGGGTTTTGTTTGGGCCATGATTGCCGCGATCTTTATCTTTGACGTGATTGTCTCACGTCATGGCTGGTGTGGTCATCTGTGTCCAGTCGGTGCGTTCTATGGCCTGATCGGGTCAAAAAGCCTGCTACGTGTAAGCGCCACCAATCGCGCCGCCTGTGACGACTGCATGGATTGCTATGCGGTCTGTCCGGAAAATCAGGTGATCTCACCCGCGCTGAAAGGCAAGTCGGGACACACGCCACTGATCCTGTCACCCGACTGCACAAACTGCGGACGTTGCATCGATGTCTGCGCAGTCGACGTTTTTAACTTTACTCACCGGTTTGACGACCACGTCGTTCAACCTTCCGATCCAGTTGCCGCGCCTGAACCGCGCGCTGCCAGACCTATCTAGGGGAGTGCCAAGATGAAAAGATCAATCGTTACAGGCGGAATTGCCCTTCTACCCGTATTGTTGCTGAGCGGATGGGCCCTCGCGCAATCCGCACAAGTTGAAACCCTGCGAGGCGCGGACGTGGACGAACCGATCCCGCTGGATCAAATCCACAAAAATGTAGAAGGACGGATGCAGCGCAATTATCGCCAGCAGCCGCCGCTGATCCCGCACTCGATCGAACAATATCAGATCGATGTGCGCACCAATCAGTGCCTGTCCTGCCATGACTGGTCCAAAGCTGGCGAGAGAAATGCACCGACCCTTTCGATGACCCACTATCTGGACCGCGAAGGCCGCGAGTTGGATCGCATCGCAGGAACCCGGTATTTCTGCAATCAGTGCCACGTTCCGCAAGCGGACGCGCCGCCGCTGGTCGATAACGTGTTCCAGCCCTCAACTGGCAACTGATTCAACTCAAGACTGAAAGGAGCAGCGACATGGCAGACTCCCCCGAAAAACGCGGCTTTTTAGGTCGACTGTGGAACGCGATCTGGACACCGGCGGTAATGTTCAGCTCGGGCTTTCTGATCCTTGCAGGATTTCTGGCCGGTATCCTGTTCTGGGGTGGGTTTCACTGGACCCTGGAATTGACCAATACAGAAGAGTTTTGTGTTTCGTGCCACACCATGGAAACGAATCTGGGCGAATACCGCGAGACGATCCACTACAACAACCATTCCGGTGTGCGTGCGATCTGTTCCGATTGCCACGTTCCGGATGAGTGGAACCACAAGATCAAAGCCAAGATCATGGCCGTGAAAGACGTCTATCACGAGCTTGCCGGAACCATCAGCACGCCCGAGAAATACGAGGATCACCGGCTGGCAATGGCCTCGGCGGTGTGGAAAAAGATGAAAGCGTCCGACAGCCGCGAATGCCGCAACTGTCACAACTTCGACTATATGGACTTTACCATTCAGGAAACCCGCGCCGCGTCGGAACACCAGCGCGCTATCGACACAGGCATGACCTGTATCGATTGCCACCAGGGTATCGCGCACAGCCTGCCGCCGAACTACCTGGAAACATATGAGAATGTGACCGCGGGACTTGAAGGCGAAGTTCTGGAAGAACATGCGACCGCATCTGGCGACGATATCCGTGACTTCCTGAACAACAGCTCGAATTGAAGGGGGAGCGGAGATGCTAGAGATACTGGGAACGATAGGCGGCAACATCCTAAGCCTGCCCGGCATTCTGGGGCTGGCCCTTGGCATGATGACCCGCAAGCTGTGGCTGGGCGCGGCATTGGGTGGCGCAGTCGGTATATTCGAAACGCTGGTGTTTGCTGGCTTTCAATTCGCGCAAGTCGAAGGTTTAGAGCTTGTCATCGCCGTCGTGGTCGGTGTCTGCGCAGGCAGCTTGGGCACGGCCATTCGACTCAAGGGTTCTACGGCCTGACATAGATCCGGTTCCGCCACCCCGGCGGGACCGACACACGCCAACAGACCTTAGGGCTCAATCTGGATTCAATCCAAGGAAGTTAAACAGGTCAGGAAACGGGTAGTCCTGCCTGTCGGCATCCGCCCCAAAAGCAAGAATGCCGGATTGGCGGTCTGCAAATGTGCCGTCTGAAAAGTAGGGCAAGCTTTTGTCGTATCTGGACAACGTTTTCTCCGAAATGCCATGCGTTCTTTTCATGTAGTGCGTCAGACGTTTCTTCGGAAAATTCTCAGCCGCGATTTCATTATGCACATCATCAAGTCCGAAGTGCTTTAGAAAAGCCAAAAGGGACAGGGTATAGATCTCTTCTATTTCGCGGGTCGTGTTGGCCCAGGGTTTGACTGGTCCTGTAAAGTGAACGTAACGGGGGTTCAGCAAAGCTATGATCTTGCCCGGCAGGTATGAGTGCTGCCAATTCCACGATGGCGACAACTCTAGCCAGTTTCCGTCCACAGCAATGTTAAGTGCGCTTTGGTCGGCCAAGGGCAGAGGATCACTCGCACCAGTCAACGCGCCAAGCGCCTTTTCAAAGATGTTTTCCGCAATCAAAGCCCTGCTGTTGACGAACAGCATACCGGCATTGAAGTACTTTTGCTGCGCGCCTGCAGGTAATAAATTGAAGTCTGCGTTTTTCCAGAACCGGCCCTGCGTCCAGCGGGTGTTATCGGCCACGGCCGCAATGGGCTGTTCAAAACCCTGCAACTGCATCAGGTCTGACGGCGACCCCCAACGTTGCACGATGTCATTATCAAGATACAGTACAAATTCGTGCAAATGAGACAGATCGCCTAGTGCTTTTAGCCTGAGCAAAGTCGCCTGGGACACGTAACCATGCGACTTGAATTTTTCGGGCGGGACAATATCGTCCAAACAATAGACGATCCTGAAATATCTTGAAAACAGAGTTTCCAACCGCGGATCTACCTGAGCCGAGACATAAAGGTAATGCTGAATCTCGTTGGTCGTGTCGAGCAAGAATGATCGCACCAACGCATAGGCCGCCTGCCAAATCTGGTTTTCGTCCGTGCACAGCACGACAGCCATTTTTTTGTCGCTGGTCATCCGACACAATCCTGCGGGTCATAACTTGAACGCAAAAATGGGCCGAAAGGTATCGAGAGCGATAGGCTATCAATCATATTGACCAAGTACTTTTTGCATCGCTAGGATTTTGGGTGCGCCGCGTCGCTTGAACTTGTCGGGGAAGACGAAGGCGAACCCGATTTCATCCGCAAGAGCGTTCAGATCGCGCTCGATCTCCTGATCAGAGTGCGCAAACCTACGGGTACGTTGGAAGTCATGGAATAGATCTCCCGTCTTGGGAAAATCCGGGTTCTCAAACGTGCCCGGTTGCCAGTGGAGGTCCTCGATAATGTAAATCCCACCATCCTTGAGTTTTGGCCACATCTCCAAAAGCGCGAATTGCTGATGATGCGAGGCGTGCGAAGCGTCGTCGATGATCACATCAAAGGGCTGTTCAAACTGGGCCGCTGCAGCTTTGATGTTCTCACGCTTTTCCATATCGCATTGGACGAAATCAAACCTAGGCCCCTTGCGCCAAGAAAAGTCCGAGATATCCAGACCCGTGACATGAGCATGTTCGAAATATTCCAGCCACATATCAACCGATGGAACGCGATCCGTTTCACGGTCTGCCCGACGCCCCCGCACCTCGGGGCCACCGCGCAACAACCCCATTTCAAGCAACCGAATAGGCTTGTCCCGAAGCGGGTGAAACAGAAGCTCGTACAGCCGCGTGTAACCATGAGCCAGATCCGTCAGTCCCTTGTCGGTACCGTGTTTTTTGGCCAGCTGGGTGAGATTGGGCATTTTTGGGGCCGCGCTCCGTGAATTCAGACTTGTGATCATCCCTACTGCATTGAGCGAGGGCCGGGTATTTGTCAATCAGCGATCCTGTTGGCCTTGAACGCTGTTTGGGTCGAGTACCTCGTAGCGTTCTAATTCAACACGCGGCCTCGTTCTTTGTCATTGGGTTGCCGCAATTCATTTCTTAACCGATTTCAATTGGCAAGCTGAGCAGCAAAAACGAACCTGTGGAACGGGATTCCCCCTTTCCAATATCGCTTTGATACCCTGACTCACTATTCCCAACTGAAGGCAGCAAAGGCGGGTTGAAATTTCAACAGGATTTCTTCAAACAAGATAACTCGTTAACGAAGTTGCCCTTGCGTCAAGCGCCTTCTAAAAAATCCTCTCTATTTTTGCCTATGCAAATACAATATAAACTGTGGGGACTATGAGGGGAAAAATATGGGCGGGATCGCAAGACTATGACGCGGGTCCTTGAGGCAAAACGTATTTCCAAAGTTCTAAATCTGGCCGGTCTGACGGATCATTTATCGATGTTCCGGCAAGAAGGCGTGGACGACCAGCTTTTGGACGATCTGACCGACCCGGAACTGCGCGACCTTGGGTTGAGCGTTGGGGAAAGAAAAAGGTTTCGCAAAGCTCAGGCGGAACTCAAAAGCAAAGACGCGTCAAGCCGAGATGGAGTAAAGTCCGAGGCCGAACGAAGGCAACTGACTCTGGTCTTTTGCGACCTCGTCGGATCCACGCAGCTTGCACAGCGCTATGATCCCGAAGACCTGATGCAGATCATGAATCTGTACTTGGATACAGCCATCGGCACCTTGAAACAGCATGGCTGTCATCTGGCCTATCGTCAGGGCGATGGCATCATGGTGTATTTTGGGTATCCCAAAGCAATGGAAGACGACGCTGAGCGGGCTGTAAGGGCAGTTTTGGAAACCATCGAGGCTGTTCAAAACCTGGACAACAAATTCGGCGAAAAGCTTAATCTGCGTGCAGGAATCGCAACCGGAATGGTCGTTGTTGGCATCGTGTCCTCGAAAAGCCTTGGGTCTGAGGAATTTTTGGTTGGCGAGACGGCGAACCTTGCGTCCCGGTTGCAAGGGCTGGCCAAGCCTGGTGAGGTGATCGTCTCATCAGAAACAATGCGGCTGACACAGGGAACGTTCGAATTCGAGCCGCGCGGTAGCCATGATTTGAAAGGGTTCGAAGACCAGCGCAAAGTCTTTTGCGTGCTCAAGGAAACCGTATCTGCCAGTCGATTTGAGGCCCGGACCGGACAATCTGCAGTCAAACTGGTGGCACGGCAAGACGACCTGTCGACTTTGACTCAGCTTTGGTCGGCAGCACAGGAAGGGGCCGGCAGAATGGCGCTTGTCGGCGGCGCGGCAGGTATAGGCAAGTCGAGACTGATCAAGTCGCTGTCTGAAACGATCGGGGTCAAACCGCTTACCCTACAATGTACGCCACACCTGACCAGTCTACCTCTACACCCTATAATAAACGAGTTACGACGTGTGTCAGGCGACCAATCCGACGAAAATATCCAGGCTGCGGTAACAGGTTTTGTTCAATCCGCCTCGCGTGTGAACGAAACGGACTTGCCCGTCCTGCTGGATTTGGCAGGTGTCGACTCGGGCGCGCCCGCCGAACCTGATCCGCTGAAAAAGGCGCGGAAATCCATGGATGTGCTTCTGCGCAGCCTTGCCAGCATATGCGACAGGCGCGGCACGTTGCTGTTGGTTATAGAAGATGTTCACTGGGCAGATGCCACCACATTGGATTTTCTGGACACACTTGCTGCCAATCTGGCAGGTTTCCCGGTACTTATGGTTCTGTCACACCGGCCTGAATACGAGCCGCCAGAGCATTACCTGGACAAGGCGGCAACCGTCGATCTGTCACCGCTTGCAAGGACAGAGGCATCCGAGTTGGTACGCCGTGTGGCCGAGCCCTTTAGTCTGCCAGTTATTCTGATCCGTCAGATCATTGAAAAAGCGGATGGGGTTCCTCTGTTCATTGAGGAAATAACAAAGGCGGTTCTGGATCAGCTACCCGCCGACGCGCCGATCAATGCCGAGGTGCTGGATGCGCTGAGCGTTCCATCCACGCTGCAGGATTCGTTGATGTCACGCCTTGACAGAATGGAAAACGCCAAACCTGTTGCGCAGTTGGGATCAGTCATCGGGCGCAGCTTTTCAGCACGCATGATCGACGCGGTCGCCCAGGACAGCATGGATGTCGACAAAGCCTTGCTGGAATTGATGGCGGCCGGTGTACTGTTGGCGACCAGCGACGAAGGGTCCGCCACCTATACGTTCAGCCACGCGCTTGTTCAGGATACCGCCTATAACTCTCTGCTACGCGACGATCGTCAAAAACTGCATCTGAAAATTGGCAAAGCCCTACTTGAAAAGCACAAGGCCTTTGGCAACCCAGCCCCTGACACCATCGCGCATCACTGCGATTTGGGTGGTTTAAAGGACGAAGCTGTCGCCCACTGGTTCACCGCAGGCGAGCAAGCCCTGTCCCGACTCGCGAACTTGCCCGCGATCTCAGCCTTTCGGGCGGCGCTGCGCAATCTCGGGTCCATGCCCGCAACTGCCGAACGTGACGGGTTCGAATTGCGCGTTCAGATGAACATTCTGCCCGCTTACATGGCGATCTATGGCTGGTCTGCTGATCAGGTCGGAGAGACAGCCGCGCGCGCCATGGAGCTTGCTCAGTCTCTGGGTGATGGAGAGACGCTTTTCGCTGCAACCTTCTGCCGTTGGACCAATTTCTTTGTTGGTGGCCAAATGAATCACGCAATGGAGATGGGACAGGCGCTGGATGCGATGGCTGGAATGACCGGGGATCCGGTTGCCAACGTTCTCACCGCCCGCGCGCTGAGCTTCACCCATTACTTCCGTGGTGAGTTCGCCGAATGTGAGCGTCAGCTTGACCGGGCCTTTGCCCTGATATCGCCAGAACTTGATATGGCGATGATGCCGATGACGCAGTCTTCGACCATGGCTTCGCTGTTGGCGATTCAAGGATGCCTGCTATGGCAGCAAGGTAAGTTCGACAAAGCTGAAACTGCGCGTCTTAAGTCCATTGAAGTCAGCAGGGCGCTGAACCACGCGCCCAATCTGGTCTATATCATGGGTGCCTGCTGCATGTTCCTGCCTTACGCTGGTGAGTGGGACAGGATGGACGTAACGATGAAGGAAGCCCGCAAGATCGCAGATGAGGAAGGGTTCCTGTATCTGCACGCCATGCAGGACATCTATATGGGTCTTGCACAGGCCGGGAAAGGCGACCTTGCTGATGTGCCCGAACAGATCGAAGCGCGCATGAACCTGATTTCGAAATCAGGCGGCAACTTCACTTTCCCGCAGAATCAGATCGTATTGTCGGAAATAATGATCGATCATGGTGACCTCGATAGGGCGCTGGACCGGCTCGAGGCGGTCTGCGCACCCGGCTGGGAACGCGGAGAAACGCTAAACAAGCCTGAATATCACCGCGTGCGAGCCAAGGCCTTCGCGGCAAGCGGGAAAATAGATGCAGCCAGGGCTGAAGCCGTGCAGGCACTAACGCTGGCGCGCAGCATTGGGGCTATTGTGCAGGAAGATCGGGCCAGACAATTTCTGGACCAACTGACCGAAAAAAATTGAACAAAACCAAGTGAACCGCCAAATATGGCGGCAAAACCAAGAGGGATTTGACATGACCGATGCATTGGACTGGGGCGACGCCCAGTGGAACGCCGTGAACAAAGCCGTCCATGATGAGGCGCTCCGCGCGCGGGTGGCCGCAAGTTTTCTGCCACTATACGGGCCGCTCCCCGCTGATACACAATCGGTCCCGCTGAACCGGCTTGAACTGGTCGACAACGAAAACGGCACTGCAAAACGCCTTGGTGTCAACGACTTTGACACCACGCGCCTGACCACTGTGTCTGTGAACGTCTATCTGAAAAGCGCGCAGATGGCCGACCCCGAGCTGTCCGCGGCGTTGATCATGTTCCGCCGTGCGGCTGCGATTGTGGCACGGGTCGAAGACGACATCATCTTCAACGGCCAACCGGGCACCGGGCAAGGTCCCAAACCCAACTCTAGCGCGCCCACCTCTTTGCCACCGATCTATACCGTCAGCGGCGGCGGCAAATACGAAGGCTTGCTGGAAGCGGGTGAGACATCTTCTGGTTCGTCGTCAGCAAAGAAGACAACCTACACCGGCACCAAAGTGTTCGAAGCGGTGGTTGCGGGTATCAATGAACTGGAATCGCGCGGGTATCTGGGCCCCTATGCCTGTGTGATGGGCAATGGCCTGTTCCAGGCCGTGACGACGCCGCTGGAAAACTCGATGGTGCTGCCGCGGGACAGCATTCTGCCGTTTCTGGATGGTCCGTTGCTGCGCTCGGGCACCCTGCCCGCGAATAACGCAGCGCTTGTGTCGCTACAAGGCGCACCTGTTGAAATCGTGGTGCCATCTGAAATCGCGGTCAAGTACTTGCAGACTTCGTCGGAAGGTGAGCATGTCTTCCGTGTGCAACAGAAATTCCGCCTGCGGATCAAGGAAGAACAGGCCATCTGCACCCTCACCTGCTGACCGGAGGCTTGGCTGTGCGCGAGTTTACAGACCGGGGTGTAACCCTGCGCTGGTCAGAAACGATCAGTGCAACCGGTGACAAGCGAGCTTTGATAGAAGCTGGACCATCCGTTTCGCCTCATGACACAATGCGGCTGATCTGTTCACCGGATGGCGGCCCCGAGCGGGCCATTCGCGGCTGGCCTTTGAGCTATGATAAGAAAACCGGGCTTCAGCGCTTTGCGGCAACCCTTCCCTCGGTAGCACAGGACAAGACACTTTGCTGGCGTCCGGTATTGACGTCTGGCGGCCATGAGTATGACCCAGGACCGGACACTGCCCCCAAGACAGCACCGGTGCAAAAGCCAAACCCCGCGCCACAACCACCGGTTTTGGACCATATCGCCAAGTTCGTTGTCCCCTTCGCCAGCGATTTCCACCCTTCGGGCGAGACGCCGGACGGGGTTTGGTTGCATTTCGCCATCAAGGAAGGCGGTACGGTCGAAGGCCCTCATTTGAATGGGGTGATTGAACCGGTTGGAGGCGACTGGATGCGTGTGCGTCCTGACGGCGTGGGGCTTCTCCATGCCAAAGCGCTGATCAAGCCAGCGGACGGCGGCGCTCCGATCCTGTTTGAAGATACCGGCATGTGTGAGTTTGGCCCCGATGGTTATGCCGCACTGTTGAAGGGGAACCTGCCTGCGTCGGCCCCTGTGCGGGTGGCGTCGCGCTACCTGACCTCGAACCTGCATTACAGCTGGATGAATCGGGTGCAGGGGTTTGGCATTGGCGAAGCCAGCCTGTCGGACATAACCCTGCGCTTTGACGTCTATTCCGCGAAAGGAACATCAGATGGCTGAAAAGGTTGTCATTCTTGGGGGTGGCGTGGCCGGCATGAGCGCCGCGCACGAACTGATCGAACGCGGTTTCGAGGTTGAGATCCACGAACGCCAAATGATCCCCGGCGGCAAGGCACGCAGTATCCCTGTGATGAAGGGTGAAGGCGATCACGGCTCGAAGGCAAAGCATATCAAAGCGCTGGAGAATTGGGCCGAGATGGACGGGGCCAGCTATCCGCCCGGAGTGAAACGCCCATGGTTGCCAGGCGAGCATGGGTTCCGGTTCTTCCCGAACTTCTATCGACATATTACCGACACGATGGCCCGTACGCCTTATTACGACAAAGGCACGTGCTTTGATAATCTGGTGCCGACCACTCAGGTTCTGGTCAGTCAGTTCGACAAGCCCGGCATCATTGTACCCGAGCGATTTCCTCGCACCCTCAAAGACGTGGCGGATGCGTTCAAGACAATTGCCTTCGCGCTCTCGCCAAGAGACCAGATAGCATATGAGGATGTCGAGCATTTCGTTGCCTGCATGTGGCGGATAGCGACGTCCTGCAAGGAACGCCGGTTCGACGAATATGAACGGATCGGATGGTGGGATTTCATCGGGGCGGAAGACCGCTCGGAAGCCTATCAGAAATTTCTTGCCATCGGCCTGACACGGTCTCTGGTGGCCGCTAAAGCCACGACTGCCAGCACCAAGACCGTTGGCGACATTGCCGTGCAGCTGCAGTTGGGCATTGCCACGCCTGAACCGCATTGCAACAGGTTGCTGAACGGACCGACCAACTTAGTATGGATTCAGCCTTGGCTGGATTACCTCAAAAGCAAGGGGGTCGTTTACAAGTTCGAGTCCAAGGTAACAGGCATCGAATGCCGAAACGGGCGGATTACCGGTGCGACGGTTGAACAGGATGGCAAAGAACAGAACGTAACAGGCGACTGGTTCATCAGTGCCATGCCGATCGAGCGCATCGCGCCACTTCTCACGCCCGAGATGATGGCAGCCGATCCGGCGCTTGCCAAACTGCCACTGCTAGCAAACGACGTTCAGTGGATGAACGGTATTCAGTTCTATCTGACCAAAGAGGTCACACTTACAAACGGGCATGTGATCTTCATCGATAGCCCGTGGGCTCTGACCGCCGTGTCGCAAAAACAGTTTTGGCCGGGGATCAACTTTGACAACTGGGCTGAAGGCAAAACCAAAGGCCTGCTTTCAATTGATATTTCGGAATGGGACAAGCCGGGCTTGAACGGAAAGACCGCGCGCAATTGCACCCGGGAAGAGATTGCAAAAGAAGTTTGGGAGCAGCTCAAACGCAGTCTCAACGTGGATGGCGAGACTCTGCTGCGGGATGAGGATATGCACTACTGGTTCCTTGATCCCGACATCGTGCAGGACCCCGAAGATCCCAAACGCCAAAGCAATGTGGAACCTCTGCTGGTCAACCGCATCAACAGTTGGCGACTGCGGCCAGATGCGGCCACGCTGATCCCGAATTTCTTTCTGGCCTCCGATTATGTGCGCACCTTTACTGACCTTGCCACAATGGAAGGGGCGAATGAGGCCGCGCGCCGAGCAGTCAACGCGATCCTGCAACGCAGCGGATCGGATGCCGAGCCCTGCCAGATCTGGGACCTGCACGAGCCTGATATCCTGAAACCGCTGCGCGCCTATGACTACGCGCGTTATCAAGCGGGTCTGCCGTGGGACAACAGGTTTGCTGTCGCGGTCGAAGCTGCACTGAAAATGGGCCAAGACACCGCAGGGATTGATCGCGGTGGTGACGGGCCATTGGCAGCCATCGGTGAACCGGCTGCAGAGTATTCAAAACCCGGCGGTATCATCGAAGACCCGGCCATTGCCGAAGCGCTGCGCATGATTTGCCCGCCAAAAGAACTGTTTGATCTGATGGCCAGCTATGAACCAACGGCAGATCTTCCGATACCCGGAGATGAGGTTGCCGAAGATGTGGCCTATGATCTGGGCCGGGACAGCGGTCAGTCTGATGTGCTGTCCAGAGCCCTGCCGATAACGGATGCACCCTTTGCCTCTGCTGGAACCGGGTTTGCCCCCGCCAGCGCGCAGAGCAGCAAACCTCGCGTGATCATCACGCAGAAGGGTTAACCTTTGAAACCCGGAACCGCGCATCTGGACCCTGCGGCACAGCAGGAGTTTCTGAAACAGCTGACCTCTTACGGGGATCGCGCGCGCGAAACTCTGTTGGGGCTTTTGCCAACGGGTGAACCCCAGGCTTACCTGTATGGTCCGATACGGGATTACATCGAAACATCAGGCAAAGGACTACGGCCCGCGCTATTGCTGGCCACATGCGAAGCCTTTGGCGGCAACACCGAGGAAGCACGAGTGTCCGCAGCTGTGCTGGAGCTTTTGCACAATGCCTTTCTGATCCACGATGATATCGAAGACCAAAGCGATTTCAGGCGTGGGCGTGCATGTATGCACCAGCGGCTTGGGGTCCCTTTGGCCATAAATACAGGCGACGGGATGCAGGCGCTGGCCCTGCGGCTGTTGCGGCAAAATCTGGGGTCGCTTGGACTGGAAACCGGGATGCGTGTCGTGGACGAGTTCGACCATCTGCTACAGCAGTCCATCGAAGGTCAGGCGTTGGAGCTGGGTTGGATACGGGACAATCGGCTGAACGTGGGCGCCTCGGACTATCTGCGGATGTGTCTCAAAAAGACCTGCTGGTACAGTTTCATTCACCCCATGCGGATCGGCGCATTGATTGCACGGCCGCAGGATGTCGCCTCGGGCACACTGAATTTGGATGACTTCAACGCGTTCGGTTTCTTTCTGGGCGCGGCGTTTCAAATTCAGGATGACGTTCTCAACCTTGTTGGTTCGCAAGATAAATACGGCAAGGAAATTGGCGGCGACATCTATGAGGGCAAGCGTACGCTGATGTTGGGGCAACTTGGTCTGCACGCAGATGAGCCGGAACAGAAGCGATTGGCCGAACTGCTATCAAACCCGCGCGAAAATCGCTCAAGTCAAGATGTTGAATGGGTGCTTGAGCGTATGGATCACTATGGCAGCATCCGATTTGCGCAAGATGCGGCCAACGATCTGCTTGCTTCCGCCCGTCAGGAATTTGCGCAGGTATTTGCAGGCACCCAAGACGCACCGCGTGCATTTCTCGCGCAGTTCATGGATTACCTCGTGACACGTCAGGTCTGAGCACCTGCAACCTCAAACACCACAACGATCGAAGTCTGCTCGGTCCCGGTGCAGGCGATCCGACCATGATAAGCGCCCGGTTCCGTCAGGTCCGGTACAGTGACAACTACCGCTACATCTGTGGCCTCACCTGAGGCCAATCGAATCTGGGGCGGAATAACGTTGACGCGGTTCGCAGGCAGAATATCCCCATTCGGATTGGTCAGATCACCGGGTTCGAACTGCATTTCAACCGGCTCGTCACCTTCAGCCGCAGCAAAAGACAACAATATTGTGGCCGTATCGCCGGGATGGCAGATTTTGCGACAGGTAAAAGGCCCTTCGAGGTGTTTTTGGTTGCCGCGCTCTGTCTCAAGCACGCGGCGCGCAATATTCGAAATCGATTGCGTGTCCGGCTGCGATGCAACAGAGCTAATTACGCGCGACGGGTTTTCGTAGGGTTTACGCTCGAAATAAGGCATAACTTAATGTGCACCCGCAGCGTGGATCAGTAAATGGCAAATCCACCTACTGATCGCCGGGTTTGTTTATTTCCCTTTCCAAACCGGATCACGTTTTTCGGCAAAGGCGCGGGCACCTTCCAGTTGATCTTCACTGGCATAGAGTACGTCCACAGTGCGCAGCTGACGTTTGGTGATGTGGTTCATCGCATCCTGGAACTTGGAATCTTCCGCATCGCGCACGATCTCTTTGATTGCGGCGTAAACCAGGGGCGGTCCCGACGCCAACAAACGCGCCAGTTCCCACGCGCGGTCCATAAGTTGATCTGCGGTGACAATCTCGTTCGCCAAACCCCAGCGATTAGCTTCTTCAGCATCGAACCAGCGCCCGGTCAAAAGCAGTTCCATGGCGATGTGATAGGGAATGCGTTTTGGCAGCTTGACACTGGCTGCATCAGCCACAGTGCCTGATCGGATTTCCGGCAAAGCAAAAGTGGCGTGATCAGCGGCAAGGATCATGTCCGCTGACAGGGCCAGCTCTAGCCCGCCCCCGCACGCGATGCCGTTTACGGCTGCGATCACAGGCTTGTTCAGGTCGCGCAACTCTTGCAGACCTCCAAACCCGCCAACGCCATAATCTCCGTCCACCGCGTCACCATCAGCAGCAGCTTTCAGATCCCAGCCGGGGCAAAAGAATTTCTCGCCCGCGCCGGTCAGAATGGCCACGCGCAGGTCCGGGTCATCGCGGAACTCGGCAAAAACCTCACCCATTCTGCGGCTGGTGGCCAGATCGATGGCATTGGCCTTGGGTCGGTCTAGCGTCACTTCAAGGATCGTTCCATCACGTCGGGTTTTGATCGGGTCCAATTCTCAGGCCTTTCTTATCAAAGCATCCACAGCAACCGCCTTTTCAGGCGTGCACAGAAGCGGGTTAATCTCGACCTCGCCAAGCGCGTCGGCATTTTGTGTGACATAGGCCTGTACGGCCTGGACTGCGGCAATGATCGCATCCATATCAGCCGCAGGTTGACCGCGATAGCCTTCTAGCAAGGGTGCGATCTTCAATGTGCCAAGGGCGCTGCGGATCTCCGCAGGAGAGCTGGGCACCAACAACGAAACCGTATCGCGCAGCAGTTCGGTCAACACGCCCCCTGCCCCCAATGTCAGCACAAATCCATGCGCTGGGTCCCGAAAGACGCCAATTAAAAGTTCGGCGACAGTGCCGGTGATCATCTCTTCTATCAGAATGATTTCCGTGCCGATTTCAGCGGCAACAGCGGCAACATCTTCCGCCTGAATGCCCAACCGAACGGCGGCGTGTTCTGATTTGTGAGCAAGCCCCACGCCTTTTACAGCAAAGGGGCCGTTCATGTCCTGAGCCGCCGCGCGGGCCTCTTCCCTACCTCTGACCGAACGGTTTTGCGGGATACGTAAACCAAACTTGGCCAGCGCCTGTTTCGACTCACCTTCGGTCAGGGTTCGGGACACCTCGGCACAGCCCGGCAGCAAAACAGGCTGTACACAAGGCGCACAGATCTGACCCGCTGCGCGTGTTGCGGCCAGCGCTTCGCGCAAGCCCATAAATGGCACCACTCCGCCAGCCATCAAGTCTTGCGCGACATCCTCCGGCAGCAGTTCTGGCAATGTAGCGACAACAGCAAAACGCGCTCCAGTGTCAGCGCGCACCTTCAAAGCCGCTCGGGTCGCGCTGGCCCAGTCAGTTGGATCGGTGGTCGGGTAGTCGACAATAGAAAACGTCAAATCGATATCCGCGCCAGTCATACCTGACCATGCCCGGGCCATCGCCTCTTCATCGCGCCAGATATAGGTGTGATAGTCCAGCGGGTTATTCAACGCGACCATCGGACCGAGCGCGTCTCGCAAGCGAACCTTTTTATCATCGCTTAACATTGGGAAAGTCAGGTCAGTGCCAACCGTCATGTCTGCAATCAGGCTTGCTTCCCCGCCGGAACAGCTGATCGAAGCGATACGGCCGCCGGGAAGCGGCCCGTAGCAATGCAGAAGTTTGAGCGTTTCGAGGAAATCCGGAAGCGCAGTCAGGCGCGGGATGCCAAGCCGGTCCAACAGCGCCTGCGCGCCTGCATCACTGCCCGCCAAAGATGCCGTATGAGAGACAGTCGCTGCCTGCGCCTGTTCCGATGCACCGACCTTGAGGGCAACAAGCGGGATGCCCTTTTCATGCCCCTTGACGGCCAGCGCCTCCCACTCGCGGATGTCCTTGAAGCCTTCGATATGCAGGCCCACGGCTGTCACGCGTGGATCATCTAGCAGGGCCGCAGCAATCTGCGCCTGGCTGGTCTGAGCCATATTTCCGCAGGCCACCATATAGGCAATCGGCAAACCGCGTTTCTGCATGGTCAGATTGATCGAGATGTTCGAACTTTGCGTCAGGATCGCCACGCCTTTGTCCACCGGCGTCGCCCCGTGCTGGTCAGGCCACAGCAGGGCTCCGTCTAGCGCGTTGATGTAGCCATAGCAGTTAGGGCCAAGAATGGGCATTTCACCGGCTGCGGCGATCAGCTGCGCCTGCAAGTCCCCGCCGCTATCATCTTCAGCGACGGCTTCGGAAAAACCCGAGGCGAAGCAGACCGCCCCGCCCGCGCCCATGCTGGAGAGGACCTGAACCGCCTCAATCGTGGCGTGGCGGTTGATGCCAATGAACACCGCATCCGGGGCTTCAGGCAGGTCTTCGATGTGGCCATAAACCTTGTGTCCCGCGATCTCGTTGGCTTTGGGATGCACTGGCCAAATCTGCCCGGCATAGCCCATACGTTCGGATTGCAGAATGACCTGCTGGCACCAGGCACCACCGCCAATGACAGCGATGGTTTTGGGGCGCAGCAGCCGAGTTAGGTCTTTGTTCATGGTCAGGCGCCCAGTGGACGCAGAAGATCACGACTGATGATATGGCGCTGAATCTCACTGGTGCCGTCCCAGATGCGTTCAACGCGCGCATCGCGCCAGAACCGTTCGATCGGGAAGTCGTCCATAAGGCCCATACCACCATAGATTTGCAGCGTCGCATCCGTCACCCGCGCCAACGTTTCAGAAGCATAAAGCTTGGCCGAGGCAATTTCACGGTTCGATGGCAGGTTCTGATCCAGCCGCCAGGCGGCGGCGAGGGTCAGCCAGTCGGCGGCGTCGATCTCGGTGATCATGTCTGCGATCTGGAAGCCGATGCCCTGAAACTTTCCGATAGGCTGGCCGAACTGCTTGCGCTCGGCCGCATAGTTCAGCGCATAATCAAAGCAGCGCCGCGCGCGCCCAACCGAGAACGCCGCAACCGTCAGGCGGGTTGCGTAGAGCCATTCGTTCATCACGGCAAAACCGCCATCGACTTCGCCCAGAACCTGCGCATCCGGCAGACGGCAATTATCGAAATACAGGATATAGTTCTTGTAGCCCTTATGGCTGACCGAGTTGTACCCTTCGCGCACTTCAAAGCCCGGGGTGCCGCGATCCACCAGGAAAGTAGTGATGCGCTTTTTGGGGCCCTTGGGGGTCTCGTCCACGCCTGTTGCGATAAAGACGATGAAGAAATCCGCGTGTTCCGCGCCCGAGATGAAGTGTTTCGAACCGTTTACAACCCAGTCACCACCATCGCGCGCCGCCTGACATTTCATACCGCGCACATCCGACCCGGCATCCGGTTCGGTCATCGCCAAAGCATCCATCTTTTCGCCGCGCACGGCGGGCAGCAGATAGCGTTCGCGTTGCTCTTCGTTGCAGGCCATCAGGATGTTTTGAGGGCGTCCAAAGAAATGCGTCAGTGCCATCGAGCCTCGGCCAAGCTCGCGCTCAACAAGGGTGAAATCCAGATGGGATAAGCCCGCGCCACCGACCTCTTCAGGGAAGTTACAGGCATAAAAACCCAGATCGATGCATTTTTGTTTGATTTCGTTGCCCAGCTCCAGCGGGACCGTACCGCTGCGTTCGACGGCCTCTTCATGCGGGTAGATTTCGTTTTCAACAAAGCTGCGGACGGTCGAAACGATCATCTCTTGTTCTTCGGACAAACCAAACTGCATAGCGCGCATCCCTTGGATCAGTTGTTGACCCAAAGAACGTCATCCTCCAAGTATTCGGCATGCAGAATTGGTCGCATTTCATGCAGGATTCGAAATTTTTGCCACAGCACTACAATATTCTGCTTTTCAATGGGTTCTCGAACCATTGTCTTGCGAACATGGTCGAACCATTGCGGGCGGCGAACAACATGTCACGGCAAACGCTCTATGCATGGAGGTTCTGTTCGCTTGATGGGGCGCCCGTACGCAGTTCCAGCGGCCTAAGCGTAACCCCGGATTGCGCCCTCGAAGGTCAGAGCGGAGATGTTTTGGTGGTTATGCCATCTTACGGCTTTCTGAAACTCGATACCAGGTCGACTGCGCGGGCAATTCTGGCCGCATCAAAACGGCACCAGCAGATCGCAGGATTGGACACCGGAAGCTGGCTTCTGGCACGAGCCGGTTTGCTCGATGAATGCCAAGCGACCATTCATTGGGACGAGCTTTCGCGGTTCGAAGAAAGCTTCCCGGCCGTCGATACCGTGCGGGAGCGATTTGTGATTGATGGCAATCTGCTGACCTGTTCCGGGGCAATGGCGGCGTTCGATTTGGCCTCTGCCCTCATTCAGCGGGATCATGGCCCGCTTTTGTCCATGGAGGTAGCGCACCTGCTGATGGGCCGTAAGGGGCGCGACGCTTATGCTCTTCCGTTGAAATCCAAAGATACACTGGTCAATCGGGTACTGGACGTGATGCAGGCGCATATTGAAACGCCGCTTTCAATCGCTCAGGTTGCACGACGCATTGGATGTTCGCAAAGACGGATCGAGGCTCGCGTCCGGGCGGACCTGAAAACAACGCCGCAAGCATTGTACCGACGTCTACGCCTAACGCTTGCGCGTAATCTGGCGGAGGATACGGAACAGTCCATTGCGGAAATCGCCGGGCGTTGCGGGTATGATAACGCCAGTGCGATGACACGGGCATTCAAGGCGGAATTCGGCCAGACCCCGACCGCGTTTCGAAAAATGAACGCCTAATACGCGTTTCAATCTGCCTAGGCAGATCATGTTGGCGAGGCTGCCAATTTCGTCATCGCAAAAAGGCACCATTATCTAGGGCGACAGACGCTGGCCTGGCATACTCGTGCTGCGTTCAGCCAAGGGCAACGAAATTTCAAGCCTCCGGTTTCGGCAAGGCTCAGAGCATCGCACGAAGGCCCAACCAGAATGCAATCCAGCATAGACCCACGCTGAGAAGGATATTTCCTGCCGCCATAAGGATGGTGCGCTCGCGGTGCAGTTGCAGAGACTGGTAGGCAAAGCTGGAAAAAGTGGTGAACCCTCCGCAAAAGCCGAACACCAGGCGGCGTTCCTCGTCCGGCAGAACCTGGGGATCGCCCAGATAACCGACCCACAACCCGAGCAGCAAACAACCTGCCACATTCACGATCAGCGTCGACAGCGGTAGTTCGTGCGTGATCATGCGGTTGAGCATGTGCCGTGCGACTGCGCCCAGACCGCCGCCAAGAGCAAATGCTGCGTGTAAATAGAGATCACTCATCCGGGTGCTCTCCGGCGTGGTACTTGCGCCCGATCGCCTCACCCAAGATAGCGGCGGCAAGGCCCAAAACAACCTCAAGGGTCAGAGCTGCGACCATATAGGTGACATCTGCTTGGTGCAGCCGGTCAAGCTCGGCCACGAACGAGGAAAAAGTCGACAACCCGCCGCAAAAGCCAACCGCGCCCAGGTGGATGACATGGGCATGAACCCTGTGCCGCACCGCATAAAGCCAGCCGATGAACAGACAGGCCGCGATGTTGATTCCGAAGGTCGCAGTCACGAAGGGCACACCGGGTATCTCAAGCGACAGCACTTCGCGCAGCAAGGACCCAAGCGCGCCGCCGACAAAGACGGCGAGGTACATGAGTGTTCTCTGCAAGCCCTTGGCCCCCTGATCAGAATCGTATTCTTCGATCTATTTCCATACAGGCTTGGGTGGTAAAACGCCAATGATCGAGCCGTCGGTACTTCAGAACCGTTGGGCCGATGCACGCTCCCAATCGCTTGCAAATCCCGCAGGGACACTGTCTGCCAGCAACCCACCTTCCGGAAGCCGTTCATAAAGGTCCGCGTATGTAAGCTCTTTTTCGTCCGTTGAGCGGCGCAGAATGTCCGAAGGGTGCAACTCCGTGACCTTTTCATAGCCCATTGCACCCAGAATTTCGCGGAAGCTTTCCAGCGTCGCATCATGATAGCGATGCACCCTCTGACGTTTTTGAGGTACATTCACAGCCTTGGCGCGTTCCTGATCCTGAGTGGCGATGCCCGTAGGACAGCGGTTGGTGTTGCAATGCAGCGACTGGATGCAGCCCACGGCAAACAACATAGCGCGGGCTGAGTTGCACATATCAGCGCCCAAGGCGAGTTTCTCGATAACGTCATAGCCCGTCGCCACCTTGCCCGAACAAATGATGCGGACCTTGTCGCGCACGCCGATGCCACGCAAGCAATTGTCGACAAAGATCAACCCTTCGTTCAGGGGCATCCCCAGCCTGTTGGAGTATTCCACTGGTGCAGCACCGGTACCACCCTCAGCTCCATCCACGGTAATGAAATCGGGCAAAATCCCGGTATCCAGCATTGCCTTGCAGATACTCATGAACTCGGACCGTTTACCGATGCACAGCTTGAAACCCACTGGCTTGCCGTCCGACATCTCACGCAGATGTTGCACAAACTCCATCAGCCCGGTGGGGGTCTCAAAGGCCGCATGTGCAGGAGGTGAGATCACGTCTCTATGGGGTTCAACACCGCGAATTTCAGCGATTTCTTCATCAACCTTAACCGCAGGCAGCACGCCGCCATGAGCGGGTTTTGCGCCCTGGCTCAGCTTGATCTCAATGGCCTTGACCACGTCCTTTCCGGCTCTTTCGGCAAACTTGTCCTTGTCGAACCCACCTTCGGGGGTGCGACAGCCGAAATAGCCGGTACCGATCTGCCAAATGAGATCACCGCCTTCCGCCAGATGATGCGGGCTTATCCCTCCTTCACCGGTGTTGTGGGCAAAGCCACCGTCCTTGGCCCCACCATTCAAAGCCCGGATCGCGGTATGGCTCAACGCTCCGAAGCTCATCGCTGAAACGTTCAGGCGCGACGCATCGTAAGGCTGAGAGCATAGAGGACCACCCAGCGTAACACGCTTCTCGCTTTCCCCCACCTCTTTCGGCACCAACGAATGATTGGTGCGGTGATAGCCCACCTGCGTGATGTCGTACTGGGTGCCAAACGCCTGTGTATCCTGTTGACCCTTGGCACGGGCATAGACCAGACTGCGCGTAATCCGGTTGAAGGGCCGTCCGCTTTCGTTTGTTTCAACAAAATACTGGCGTATTTCTGGGCTGACGAATTCCAGCATGTAACGAAAATGGCCCAGAACCGGATAGTTATTAAGCACATTGTGTTTGGTCGTCATCAGGTCATAAGCCCCGATCGCGATATAGGGCAGCACGATCACCAACAGCCACAGCGCTGGGGTCCAGAACCAGCCAAGCAACAAGGTCAATGGTAGACCAAAAAAGGCCACCGCGTAGTAAATATTGCGTACAATCATGCGTCCGATCTCCGGTTACTAGCTTGGATTGGCACCTGCACTAAAGCTGCGCCTTGAGTTCTTTGACCCAGTTGTCCCACTGCGCGTGGTCGCCCTTGGCCAGAAGGATGCCCTCTTTCAGTTTGGATATGCCAAATCCCCAGGCCATCTTTGTGTCCACATGAGGTGGCATGACCAACTCACCCGGCGTGACCATGGCGTCGATGATGAACGGCTTGGTGCTGGCTTTGGCCTGTGCCACGGCTTCTTTGATGTCAGCGGCATGTTCCACGCGCACGCCATCACCACCGCAGACCTTGGCGTATTCGGCAAAATCCGGGTTCACCAGATCCGTTGCCATAGGGTTCACAGCATAGCCCGCGACCTCCATCTCCATCTTCACGAAACCCAGTGTCTGGTTGTTGAACACAATCACCTTGATCGGCCAGTGGTAGCGCACGGCGGTCACGAAATCCTGCATGGACATACCAAAGCCGCCGTCGCCACAGAACGTCCAGACCTCACGCGAGGGATCCAGCGCAGCCGCGCCGAGCGCCGAAGGCAAGCCAGAGCCCAGAGAGGAATGGTTGAATGATCCCACCATACGCCGCCCACCCTTCATTCGGGTCTGCCGCGCCACCCAGACAGTGCATTCACCTATGTCCATCGCAAAAACCGCATCTTCTGCGGCCTGATTGGATATCTCGCGGGCGAATAACTGCGGGTGCAGCGGTTCGCTGGCACGTTCAAGGCTGGCCTCTTTGTCCTGTTGCGCCAGCCACTTGTTGCACAGTTTGACCTGATGATCAGCGAAGCTTCGGTCTTCTTTTTCGGCTATTTGAGGCAGCAGCCGGTCCAGCGTTGCACCGACATCCCCCAACAAGCCCGATGCGATAGGCGCACGGCGACCCAGATTTTCAACGCTGCGGTCGATCTGCACGATCTTGGCCGCTTCTGGCAGGAACCATTCATAGGGAAAGTCGGTGCCCAGCATCACAAGCACATCGCAATCGCGTACCGCATGATAACCACCGGGGTTGCCGATGAGACCAGTCATACCAACCACATTCGGGTCATCGTAGTCGAAGATGTCCTTGCCCTTCAACGTATGCGCAAGCGGAGCGTTGAGCTTTTGCGAAAGGGCCAAAACCTGATCTTTGGCCTCGCGGCAACCTACACCGGCAAAAAGCGCCACCTTCTTGCCTGCGTTTATGATCTGCGCAGCACGGGCAATCTCAGCTTCGGGTGGGATCAGGGTAGAGGGCTGTTTCAAAAGCGGGTGGAACTGGTGCAGGCTGGGCACCTTTTGTTCGGATACATCGATGGGCAGTTCAATCCGCACCACCTCGCGGTTGATGAGCGCACGTTGCACGGCGATCTGGGCAAGACGCGGCATCTGATCCGGCGTGTGGATCACCGCCTGATAGTCGCACACATCATCAAATGCCTTTTCCAGGTTCACTTCCTGATGATAGCCAGTGCCGCGCTCGCGATGGGCGACTTGGCCAGTGATCGCCACCACGCCCGCGCCTTCGCGTTTGGCATTGTAGAGCCCGTTGATCAGATGCAAAGCACCGGGACCAACCGTGCCGGCACAAATGCCGATACCACCGGTCAGATGCGACTGCGCATAAGCCGCGTAGGCTGCGTTTTCTTCATGCCGCAAACCCTTCCATTCAAAACGGTCGTCCCCGCGCATGGCTTCGAGAAACGGGTTGAGCGCATCGCCAACCACGCCAAAGATCTGGCAACCACCTGCATCCGACAAAATGTCCAGCAGGACCTCACACACGTTTTTCGCCATGTCTCTCTTCTCTCGTTTCGAGCAAATTCAACAAGATGTAGCCAACATCCTGTCCGCCTTTAATTCAATAGCCATCCTAAAAATCAAAGTCGCTTCACCGACTTTTCAAATCACACAAGGGTCAATTGGATGTGACGGACACAAACACAGTATGATCCTATAGGCTTGTGGATTGCCACAGGTTCCAAGTGTTTTTGACAATAAACCAGCCGGGGCAGGCGAATGCAGTTACTAAGCTGCACATAACCTCAAACAAAACACGTTGCGGTTCAGGAGTTGAAACCGCAACGCGTGCTTGAAAAGCTATCGGCAGTGTATTGGGTTATTCCCGACCCACAGCTTGACCATCTTCATCAAAAAAATGCAGCTTGCTGGTCGGAAAATGCAAACCGATATGTGCGCCCGGTTTGAGGTCCGTGTCTCCATTCAAACGCACAGTGACGTTTTCTTCAGCACCGACATCGACGATCAGGAACGTATCAGCACCCAGGTATTCGATCACCTCGATCACACCGTCCGTCTGGCCCTCGCCCGCTGCAACCACTTCAATGTGTTCAGGACGAACACCCAATCGGTTGGCTTCGCCGGAAAACGCAAATTGGCCCCCTCTGCCGTGTGCCAGCGTATAACTGCCGCCTTGAGCGGAACAGGTCAACACGTTCATTTTCGGGCTTCCAATGAACTGCGCCACAAACAGATTGGCCGGACGTTCATAGAGCTCGCGGGGCGTACCGACCTGCGCGATCTTGCCGTATTCCAGAACCACGATCCGGTCGGCCAGCGTCATGGCTTCGACCTGATCATGGGTCACATAGATCATCGTGCGCTTGAGGCTTTGGTGCAGCTTGGCGATCTCGTATCGCATCTCAACGCGCAGCGCCGCATCAAGGTTCGAAAGCGGCTCGTCGAACAAAAAGGCCGTCGGGTCGCGCACGATGGATCGGCCGATGGCCACACGCTGGCGCTGCCCGCCTGACAAGTCTTTGGGTCGGCGTTCCAGAAACGGCCCGAGTTTCAGAACCTCAGCCGCTTTGTTGACCTGTTCTGCGATTTCAGCCTTTGGCACCCCGGCCACTTTCAGCGAGAACCCCATATTTTCAGCAACAGTCAGATGCGGATACAGCGCATAAGACTGAAACACCATCGTCAGGCCGCGTTTCGAAGGCGGATGATCGGTGACGTCATTGTCGTTTATCAGAAGCGATCCGCGCGAAATATCCTCAAGCCCGCCGATCATGCGAAGCAGAGTGGATTTTCCGCAGCCCGACGGACCGACAAAGACAATGAACTCGCCTTCTTCAATCTTGAGGTCCACACCTTTGATGACCTGGGCGGACCCAAACCATTTTTCGACGGACTTCAGTTCGATGCTGCCCATTAGCTCCTCCCTGCCCAGTGTAGCCAGACCGCGGCTGTCCAGGTGAAGGCAGTGCCGCCAGCAGCGCTGCCTGTGTTGGGGTCAAAATACTCGGCGAAGCCGTAGGTCGAAATCAGCTTTGCTGTTTTCAGGCGCAGGTCTTCTGCCTGCCGCGTGTGTCCCATATCAGCCAGACCGAACCCAATCATCATGTTCATGATCGCCCAGGTCGGACCACGCCAATAGCGGCGCGCATCAAAATTCGGCATCGACGTATCATAGCTTGGAACCGGATAAGGAACGGTGTCCAACACAGCATTCAAACGCTTAAGCATCTGTTCCGACTCGATGCCTGCGTACCAGCACATATATGAAGCGTTCGAGATGCTGCCGGCCCATTCATCTGTACGAACGTCACGGGAATCGAAACTACCCAGATCCTCATTCCACAAGGATCGCGCACCATTTTCGAGCCTCTCAACATCCGAATGCAACCCTTCGGCGTCGACGCCTAGCTGGTCGCTGATCGCCAGCAGATCCCGCGCAGCGCGCAAGGTCGTGAATGTCATTGTCGGGTCGGCAACCCGAAACGGGTTTTTCTCCAACAGAGCCTGTTGGTTCCATCCGGCCTCTCGGCCAATCTGGACCAGTTTGATGTAACGATCATAGTCAAACTTGGTAGGGCGATCGTCGCTGTTCACATGCGCGATGTCCCTGCGCTGGTATTCCCCCACGTCAGAGGCGTCCATGCGCGCCATGGATTTATCCCAGTCAGGGGCATTGTCGCGACCTGCCTCCCAAGGGTGCGTCGTACAGACAGCGTCCTTTTCATCAAGCCGCCATTTCATGATCCAACGATGCCAGGCCAAAAGCTTTGGAAAGAGGACACGCAGGCGCTGGTCGCCCACCTTTTTGTCCTGCTCCCAAATTTTCCGAACCATCGTTGCTGCGATGGGTGGCTGAATAATACCCGACGACGGGATCGGGCCGTTGCAACCCCATACATCTGGGCCCGGAAAATACCCGTCGTCTTGCTTGTGGAACAGGATATGCGGCACCATGCCGTCCGCCCATTGGCCCGAGAAAAGCGTCTCTACTTCTGTCCAGGCGCGGTCGATGTCGAATTCGGCAAAGCCCACGGCGGCAATCGCGCTGTCCCAGTTCCACTGATAAGGATACAGCCCCTCGGTCGGGATTGTGTAACCCCCGCGATCATTGGCAATCAGGATATTGCGCGCTTCGCGGTTGTGGTTCGTATGTTGATTCATTTCTGTCATCCTTTGACGGACCCCGCAGTCAGGCCTTTGGTCATGAAACGTTCAAGCCCCAGGAACAACGCCATGATCGGCAAAGTGGCGATTACCGCGCCAGCCATGAGATGTTGTCGGGGAATTTCCGAGGAGTTCAGCATCGTGACGCCTCGGGTCAGGGTAAATTTCGACGGATCGTCCAGCAGCATGAAGGCAAGCAAGAATTCATTCCAGGCGATCATAAAGACATAGAGCGAGACCGAGGCCAGCGCAGGCAGGCTGAGCGGCAGGGTGATCTTCCAAATCACGGCCAGACGCGACAGACCATCCATCAGACCAGCCTCTTCCACTTCGGTGGGCAGACCACGGAAATAGCCTTGCAGCATGTAAAGCGCGACGGGGATCGTCGTGACCGGGTAGATCATGACAATGCCGAGGATCGAGTTCCGTAGGCCCGTAAGCGAAAACGCGATATAAATCGGCAGCGCCAGAACGATCATCGGAACCATGTAGATCAGCAGGATCGACCGCGAAAACGCCTTTTGCCCTTTGAACCGGAACCGCGCCACCGCGTAGGCACCGGGGACACTGAACAGCAACGTGATGAATACTGTCAGGACCGAGACGTAGAAGGACGTCCAGAGATAAGTGCCGAAATTGAAGTCGCGGAACAGCTCGGTATAGCTGCGGAACAGTGCAGTGCCCTGGCTCAGATCAACGGAAAAATCCAGCGGGTTCTGCAATAGCGCCTGCTGAGATTTCAGGCTGGTCATCACCATCACATAGAAGGGGATGACGACAATTGCCGTGAAAAAGATGTACCCGAATCCGGTGCAAAAGCGGATCACCGCATCTTCGAATTCATGGCGTGTCAGTTCGGTGAAGGGCAGTTCCTTAAGGATCTCGGCCAATGACAGGTGCATGACAACCGCAACAGCGATGACAGTAGTTAGGCTTGCCTGCAGCGTCGTATCCGGACCAATCAGAACGGGACCCAAACCGCTTAGGCAAGACAAACCCAGCAGCACAGAGATCGCCAAACGCGCCGGAGCATGACGCGCCGGAAACGCAACATAGGTAAGACCTGCCACCGCGCCCCAGATCAGGCTCAACCCCACCTGCGGGCGAAACGCTGCGCCCGTGGCGAAGGACATGGTGACGGAAACGGTGGTTGAAATGATGACCAACCAGAGTGCGCCCAGAACCGGGCCAGTGATGAAACCTTTGCGCATCACAAACCCTCCTCACGGCTGATGAAGCGGAAGAAGACAAAGCTGAAGGCGATCAGGCACAGCAGGATGACCACGGCCACCGCCGCGCCTGCCCCGATGTTTGAGATCGCAAACGCCTGCTCATAGACATTCACAGTCAGTGTGCGGGTACCCGCATTACCACCGGTCAGCAGGAAAATGTCGTCGAACTTGTTGAACGTCCAGATAAAGCGCAGAAGGAACAGTACCGACAGGATGCCCAACAATTGCGGGATGCTCAGCAACCAGAACTTCTGGAAGGGCGACGCTCCATCCATATCAGCGGCTTCATACATGCTGCTATCAATGGATTGCATCCGCGCCAGAATGAACAGGAAAGACAGCGGGAAATAGCGCCAGATTTCGAACACCGTGACCATGATCAGTGCCAGAGGGCGTTCGCCGAAAAAGTTGATCGGCGCACTGGTCAGACCCATCTGGATCAAGAGCGCATTGGCTGAACCCGAAAACGGATCAAACAGCGTGACCCAGGTAAAGGCCACCGCAATGACAGGAGCGACATAGGGAAACAAGTAAAGGCCCCGGATGACCCCCTGCCCTTTGAAGCTCTTGTTCAGCAAAAGCGCTGCAAACAGGCCCATAACCAAGGCGCCAATGGTCCCGAACACCGTGTAAAACAACGTTACCCAAAGCACGCCCCAGAACTCAGCTCCGTCAAAGACGCGAGCATAGTTTTCGAGGCTGAATTCAAAGTTGGTCAGAACGTTCGGTCCACTACCAGTCAAACGCGGTTCTGACGCTTCGACCACGTCTTCAAAGGCATCGGGATCGCCGTCGACGGCAACAGGAATGCGGATACGCTCACGCTGGCCCCCTTCCAGAGTGCCGAAGTCACAAAACAGGTCCTGCCCGTCCAAAACGCAGGGGGCGGCAACGTCCCCCGCAACGACACCGTCGGGCAGAACGTCACTAAGGGTGACGCCGTCGATTGCGATCTCCTGACTGGAGTTGCGCAGACGGTATTCAATCCGCAGATCGTCGCCCGATCCGCGCAGGCTTTCACGCACAACCGGTGCGGGTGGGCGGAGATCGGACAGGGTAAATGGCTTGAAGCTGATCCAGAAGATTGCCAGCAAAGGCAAGATCACCACAAGCGATACGCTGATCACGGTCGGAGCCAGCAGCGTCCAGGCCAGACGCGCCTCGCGTTTGGCTAACGCCCCGGTTCCGGTCGGTGGGGTGGCCGAAGTCATGGGGTACCTCGAAGGGTTAAGTGCAGCGGCGCGCACGCCGCTGCAGATGCCACTTGATTACTGAACCTTCGCCAGTTCTTCGTTCATGGCTGCAACCGCTGCGGCTGCGTCGATCTCGTCATCAATGTACTGACGTACAACACGATTGATGGCCTGAGAGTTGATCATTTTCGACGCCAGCGCCAATTGACCCTCGGCTACGCCCCAACGCTGCGCCACGTCCAGACCACCGACGATCTCATCGATCATCGCCTGTTCATACAACTCGCCCAGAGGGGCCTTACGGTCGACACCGACAGGCAGTTCCGCCCAGGCTTCAGAGAATGCAGTCGGATTGTCTGCATTACCACGACGCACGGGGAACTTACCCTCAGGCGCAATGGCCAGCGTCTGGGTATAGCCGTCATCCATGGCAAACCTTACGAATTCCATGGCCGCGTCGGTGTCCGCATCATTGGTGATACCGAAATACCGCACGTCGCCCCAGGCCGCGCCATCGGGGTTCGACGGGCCCGACAATTTGGTCACGATACCGGTCTTGCTGGCCAGATCGCGCGATGTCGGGTCGTCGTTGATGGTCGGAGGGGCGCTGTCCCGCAGACCGGCCAGTTCATCAAGAATGAAAGGCGACCAGATGATCATCGCGGCTTTACCGTCGAAATACAGCTCACGCGATTGCTTCCAGAAAAGTTCACCCGGAGGCGAGGCTTTGGAAATGGCCTTGTAGAAATCCAAAACCTCGGTGGTCTTGGCCTCATCAAGCGGCTGGAAGCCATCGGGGCCAACCGGGCTGACGCCGTTTGCCAGGAATACATGCTCCAGCACCTGGCTCATGAAGTTCTCGTCAACTTTTGTGGCCGAGACAAAGCCATACATTTCTGGCGGGTTGTGCAGCGCCTCAAGTGCGGCCTGAATATCTGCAAAACTGTCAGGCGCTTCCAGACCGGCCTCTTCAAAAAGGTCCTTCCGGTACACAACCATTTGCGTCCAGCCGTCCACCGGAACCGAGGCGGTTTCACCATTGAACGCCGCCATGCCCAAAGCACCCGGAGCGAAAGTATCAGCGCCCAGTTCTTCGATCACTTCGGTCGCAGCTTCGGTGTCCAGAATGCCAGCTTCGGCCCACGGCAGGGCGTACTGCAACGGGTGGTAGACCACATCTGGCAAGTCACCTGCGGCAAAGGCTGCGGTTGCGCGGGTGCCCAAATCTGTTTCTGTGACAGGGATCACCTCAACGGTTGTTCCGGTCTCAGCCTTGAACTGGTCGGCCATTTCCTGTTGTTTCGCCAGACGCTCGGGCTGCTCTTCGGTCGTCCAGAAACGGATCGTGTCCGCCTGTACCGACATTGCCGTCAGCGCCATTGCCAACGAAGAGCCGAGCATCAGCTTGGCTGCTTTTGGTGTAAGTTTCATGGTCGGTTTCCTCCCCGATTGTCTTCCATGGATCGTTTGATTTTTTTCGCCAACTCGTTCGACGTCAGCAGCGGCGGTCCGTCAGAGTCGCGTTCAATCAGCACCGCCTGACTGAGCTCGCGCAAAGTTGCGGGCTCTTCTCCTCGGGTCTGACGTATCAGCATCGTAGCAAGGCGTTCACCTGCCCGTTTAGAGTCGACGCTGAACGTCGTTAGCCCGGGGCTGGCGTATTGGCATTCCGGGACCCCGTCATATCCAAGAACCGAGACATCGCGCCCGATCTCAAGGCCAAATTCTGCGCAGACAGAGTAGCTTCCCAGTGCCGCTTGGTCTGTCGCAAATACAATCGCGGTCGGCGGGACAGGAAGACGCAATAAAGCGCGCGCTTCAGCGGCCCCTTCTTCGCGGGTGCGGGCCCCTTCGCGTATCAATTCGGGATCAACTGGCAATCCTGCGTCCCTAAGCCCGTCGACATAGCCATCCCGACGCAGGTGGCTGTAGTTGAACTTTGGATCACTGCCGACAAACCCGATACGGCTGTGACCAAATCGGACCAGACGTTCGACCGCGTCGCTCATGGCTGTTTCGCCGGAAATATCAAACCACGACGTATCGTCCTGAAACCCGACCTGACCATAGCCAGTCCGCCCATAAAGGATGAACGGCACCTGCAAGTCCTTCAGGTATCCAACGCGCGCATCATCGACTTCGGTTCGCGGCAGTATAAATCCGTCGGCCTTACGTTCTTCAACCAAACGGCCCAGCATGTTCAGCATGTCCTGTTTCGACTTCGCGGTCGAAATTGTCATCGTCCAGTCAGACGCACTGGCAGCTTCACAAGCCCCTGCCAGAAAGTCTTGGAAAAACGGATTGTGCCGATCCGGTTCTTCACTGTTGATGACCATTGCAATGGCACGCACGCGCCCCGTTCGGATGGCCTGAGCGTGGCTGAGCGGGCGATACCCCATCTTGCGCGCCGTCACCTCAACCCGCTTTCGCGTTGATTCTGAGATGTCGGAATACCCATTCAATGCCCGCGACACCGTGCTTTTCGAAAGGCCGAGTTGATCGGCCAGTTCATCAAGCTTCACCCGTCCAGTCGCCGAGGCGCGCCGGGATCGGATTTGTCGCTGTCGCGTGTTGAGATTCGCTGTCATTCCATCATTTTGCGTTTCCGAAACCGGTTTCGGCAATGGAAAAGTCCAATTTTTGTGCGTATTGTAAATTTCTGGTTTCACAAGCCGGGATACTTATGCTTCGGCATCAAATCTGAGGTCACCGCACTGATTGTCAGACAGTGACACTGATCACCTCTATGCACCGAGCCGCAACTACACGGCAGAAACACCTTATTGAAATTCGGTATTGCCCTAAGCGATGCCGCAAACGAGAGTTGACCGTGTACAAGTTTTTCTGCCATCAACGCGCCATGTTCGGTTCCGGGGACTCACCCGGAGGCAATAGGGAATGCAGTGCGGCTTTTTCTTCGCCAATTCTGCAACTGCCCCCGCAACTGTAAGCGGCGAGCGCGGCTGATCGTGCCACTGGGATATGCCCGGGAAGGCCAGCCAAGCGTTTTGACCCGCAAGTCAGGAGACCTGCCGAACATGCGCCCTCGGAATGGGCGTTGATCGTCGGCGACGGGGTGTGCGCCGAAACTGTTTGCCTATTTGAGCAAATGGTTTCGCATTCCCCAATGTCAAAAACCAATGCGTGCCGGGGAAGGCACGACGTGAGAAGGACTTGTTTGTGAAACACTTTTTGTTGGCGGCAACAGCTGCCATTGCATTGCCTGCGATGGCTCAGGCTCATTTCCTGCTGGAATACACCGAAGATACCATGATTGATCGTCCTGGTGACGTTCCGGTCAAGTTGGTCTTCTGGCATCCGTTTGAAGCCGGGCACGTGATGACCCTGGAAAAGCCAGAAGAATTTTATGTGATCCACAACGGCGAAAAGACCGATTTGTTGGGTACGTTGGAAGAAACCACGTTCGAAGGCCCCGAGAACACAGCCAAGGCCTTTTTGGGCTCGGTTCCAGTGAAACGTTCTGGCGATTACGTCGTGGTAACGGTACCTGCGCCTTATTACGAGGAATCTGAGGATATCTATATCCAGCAGGTCACCAAGGCATATCTGAACCGAAACGAGCTGCCCACCGACTGGGACCAGCCGCAAGGTTTGGCTACCGAAATACTGCCGCTGAACAAGCCCTATAACATCATCGCTGGCTCGACCTTCACGGGACGTGTATTGAGCGAGGGCAACCCAGTGGCTGGCGTAGAGATTGAAATCGAACACATGGCCGCGGAACCCGACTTGGCCGGAAACGGCGCAAAAAGCGCAACTGCTTCCCCACTGCCAGGCGGCGCACTGGTCGCAATTTCGGACGAAAACGGCTATTTCACCTTTGGCGTGCCAAAAGCAGGCTACTGGGGTTTCGCAGCGTTGGGTTCGGGCCCGAAGACTGAACATGAAGGCAAAGAACTAAGTCAGGACGCTGTGATCTGGATCCGCGCCTGGGATCTGGAGTAACCCATATGCATATTGTGGACGGAGCCCTTTCGAACCCTGTTGTGATTGGCGGCGCAATCGCGGCAGCAGGCGGGATCGCCATGGGGCTGAAATCGCTGGACCTGGATCGCATTCCCACTGCCGGGGTGTTGTCAGCCAGCTTTTTTGTCGCCTCACTGATCCATGTTCCGATCGGCCCGTCCTCTGTGCATTTGATCCTGAACGGTCTGGCCGGGCTTTTGCTCGGCTGGGCGGCCTTTCCGGCGCTTTTTGTTGGCTTGCTGCTTCAGGCTGTGTTCTTCGGCTTTGGAGGACTGACAGTGCTTGGGATCAACACAGTCAACATCGCCCTTCCGGCGGTGCTTACATGGATAATCTTCGGTCGTCTGATCGCCAAGGGCACGCCTGTTCAAGGAGCAGTTTGGGGCGGCATAGGCGGCGCTTTCTCAATCGCAGCTACGACGGCTTTTGTCGCAGTATCGCTGGCGCTGTCGGGCGACGAATTCCTGCCGGCTGCGAAGCTTGTGTTATTTGCTCACGTCCCTGTCATGGCCGTCGAAGCGGTTCTGACCGGGTTCGCCATTTTACTGGCTCGTCAGGTTAAACCAGAACTCTTTTACAAAGGCGCATCGGCATGAGGCATCTGCTCGTCGTTATTGCGTTGTCACTGATGCCGCTTCCTGCGCTGGCCCACAAAGTTATCGCAGGGGTCTTTCCTGCAGGCGATGCAATCGAAGGCGAATTGGGCTTTTCAAACGGCGATATGGCGCAAAACCAAGAAGTCATCGTGTACGGGCCCGATGGTGCTGAGTTGGGACGAACACTGACCGATACGGATGGTTTCTTCCTTTACACCCCCACCAACCCGGTAGAACACACGTTCAAAGCAGACTTGGGCGCGGGGCATGTGGCAGAAGTCACCATGCCTGCTGCCGATGTCGCGGCGATAATGGGTGTTGAAGCTGACGTGGTCGAAACTGCCGCAATGATTGCCCCTAAGGAAGGTGGGACGCAGGTGACTGTCGCATCATTGACGGACGAAGAACGCGCCGCAATTGCTCAGGCGGTCCGAGACGAAACCCGCCCGCTGCGACGCGAGATTGCCTCCTATCGTGAACACAATGATCTGCAAACGATCCTGGGTGGCATCGGTTACATCATTGGTTTGTTCGGAATCGGCTTTTACATCGCCGCACGCAAGAAGATGACCTCCTGATGGCCCACGCCCTGGAACCCCAGGCCAAGACATTGGCCGAGACTGGCCCGGGTGCATCCTTTGGGGTGATCCAAGGCTTGGATCCTCGGATGCGGATCGTGGTGGCGAGTGTTTTTTCCATTGTCACGGTCTCGCTCAGCACCATTCCAGGGCTGATTGCGGCATTGGCTGTTTCTATCGGAGTGCTGCTGATGTCTCGCCTGCCCATTCGCCGAACGCTCAAACGTATGGCGATGATGGACAGCTTTATCATCTTCATGTTGGTACTTTTGCCATTTACCACGCCCGGGGATGCGATGTTCAACTTGTTTGGGTTTCCGGCCAGTTGGCAAGGCCTTTGGAAAGCCACTGAGATTGCGCTGACAGCTAACGCCGTCATATTGTCCCTGATGGTTCTGGTTGGAACGATGGAACCGGTTACGCTTGGCCACGCGTTGCATAAACTGCGCTGTCCCGAAGCACTCGTCCACCTTCTGATGTTTACCATTCGCTACATCGAAGTTTTACGCGAGGAATATATGCGCCTGCGCGCGGCGATGAAGGTCCGTGGGTTTCGACCGGGCACTAATTGGCACACGTATCGCAGCTTTGGCTATCTGGTTGGCATGATGTTGGTCCGCGCCATCGAACGGTCCGAGCGAATCTTAGCAGCGATGAAATGCCGAGGGTTCTCTGGACGGCTTCTCTTGCTGCAGGAATTTAACCTGACCCTGCGCGACTACGTGTTTGCGGCGACTCTATGCATAGTGTGCATTGGGCTTCTTTGTCTGGATTTCGCATGACGATCCTCAAGCTGGAAGACATTCATTTCGCCTATCCCGGTCAAGCACCCGTACTGGACGGCGCCTCGCTTACGCTTGAACCAGGGCAACGCCTGTCGATTGCAGGACCTAACGGAGCAGGGAAATCCACCCTGTTTGGAATTGCGCTTGGTTTGCAAAAGCCAACCTCGGGTAGTGTGATCGCCCTTGGAAAAGATCGGCGCACCGAGGCCGATTTTCACGAGGTTCGCCGCGAGATCGGACTGGTGTTTCAAGACCCTGACGATCAGCTGTTTTGCCCCACTGTGGCAGAAGACATCGCGTTTGGGCCTCTCAATCTAGGGCGCAACAAGGACGATGCTCTCGCCATCGTCGACAGAGTTCTCTCTGATCTAGACTTGATGCACTTGCGTGATCGCATAACACATAAATTGTCGGGGGGCGAAAAGCGTCTTGTGACCCTTGCCACCGTATTGGCGATGGAACCCCGGGCACTGTTATTGGACGAACCAACAAATGCGCTCGATATCCAGAACGAAGCCCGCCTGCTGGAGATACTACAGGGTTTGCCACAGGCCATCTTACTGGTCAGCCATGCGCCATCCTTCCGTCAGGCATTGGCCCCGGACACGCTTGAATTGAGAAACGGTAGACTTGTCGCCGCGGGATTTTGAACTGCTGCGCTTTGCCGACGATTGGTCAACACATCGGCCCCCTGCCCCTCATCAGGCGAAACGGTATACGGAAAAGGCCGGTAAGCCCGCGCAGTGGTGCCCATGGATGTCGTTTCAGCTTCGATAGCGCTGTCCAGTGCTTTGCGGAACAGTTTTGCGCCCTTATCCAGACCAAGATCAATATAGGGTGTCTTGGCGTGCTTAATACCCAGATGCACCTGCTCCAACACCCCTTTGTCTTCGAGAAACGCCATCCGCATGCGTCATTCATGAACTTTAAAACCTCTGCGTTATCGGGGTCTGTGTTTCGGTGCTGAAACCAAAAGTACCGGGTTCGGTCCTCGTCAAACGGCGTCATGAAATTGTACGAGATATTGACTTAGATCTTGTCGAATGGGGGTTGCCATAGCCACCGGTTCCAACAGGCGCGTAAACGGATCTGTTCAGCGCGATAGCAGGCAGGCACATCTCGTAATGCTGAAGCCGGTCGCAATCGCTCGGAAACGACACCGGGGTGCCATCTTCCTGCCGGAAGAAAACGATGTTCTTAGCCAGAAACGTTTCGGCCTTCAGCACGCGCCCGATATTTTTTCTCAAGGCCACAACTTACCAGCAATTTCTCAGAAACATCGATTGCCCGCCAATCCATCATTTGGCTTGCTAAAGTATGGGCGCCTAAACGCCGCCATGCCATGTCAGAGTAGTAATGGGTTGTATAAGCCTGACTAATTTCAAACTGAAGCCGGCGGAGGGATGTCAGGTTGCGCAGCAACCTCGGAATGAATCCAGCTCAAGAATTCGGCAACCTTTTCGCTACCCTTGGTTTCGTGCGGTCGGACCAGCCAATAAGACAACGGCGATTGGGTCATTTCCGCAAAGGGTCGGACCAAACGCCCGTCTGCCATCATGTCAATGACCAAAGGCTCGCGCCCCAGTGCCACACCTAATCCTTCAATCGCCGCCTGAACAACCATGTTTGACTGCCCCAGTCGCCGTGTCCGCAGCGCGGCTGGCAAGGTCAGGCCACAGCGCCGCGCCCAGAATTCCCATGTGGGGCTCGCCGCTCTGTGATGTAGATTCTCGTCCACCAACATCGTGTGACGTGCGAGGTCATCGACCTTGCGAAGGTCCGGCAACAACGACGGCGCGCAAACCGGAAACAGCTGCTCTGTCATAAGTAAATCGACCTGACAGCCCGGAAAATCGCCCAAGCCATAGCGAATTCCGATATCCGCATCCGCACCGGAAAACGGGAATTGTCCGGTATCGGTTGCTATCGATATCGACAGGTTCGGGTGGGCCATGTCAAAGCGTAAAAGTCGTGGAAACAACCAGTTGAACGCAAAACCCGGCAGACATGAGATAACGATTGTCCGATCCGAGCGTGTTTTATCCCTGAGTTGTGCGCATACATCCGAGATGCGCCCCAGTCCTTCCGAGATCGCAAGGGCCAACAACTCTCCTTCACGGGTTGGGCGCGACTGACGTGCGCCCCGCACCAAAAGCTCGCGCCCCAACCATTCCTCAAGGCTGCGCACATGCTGACTGACAGCGCTCTGGCTGACGCCCAATTCGGTAGCGGCGGGTGAAAACCCCGAATGTCGGACGACGGCCTCGAACGCTCTTAGTGCGGAATAGGGCAAGTTCAAGATCATATTAGTAACTCTAATGTCACTCATTAATACTTTCAAATAGATTGGCTGCAAGCCCCTGGCGTAACCTTGACCAATTCGATCCTATGGGAGACGCGAATGTCGGACATCACGCCGGAACGTGGCGCGCAAAACCTGTTGGCAAACTGTGCCCATGCAACGGCCGGAGACCGGCTGCTGATCGTCTACGAACCGCCAGAGTACGGGTATTTCGACGCGGACAGTGTCGAAATCGTCTCGCGTGTTGCCAAGTCCATGGGCCTGTCCGTCGAAACGGTTGATGTGGGGTTCAACCCTGACACTCCGCATCTGCCTGTGGACTTGCTTAAAAGGTTCGAAACCGCCGATGTTATCCTGTTTCTGGCCCGCCTCGGAGATCAGCTACGGTTTTCGCAAATGCCCAAGGGCAAAAAGATCATCGTCAGCTTTGCCCTAAGCCGCGAACAATTCGGGTCGGGGTTTTCGAACGGGCACCACGACGCCTTCATGGAACTCAAGGCCGAGATCAACTCTGTACTAAATACCGCGCAGGAAGTGCGTTTCACGTGCCCCCTTGGCACGGATGTGCGGGGGCGGCCTGAAATGAACCTGGACCCTTCGGGTGATACCTCCATCCTGCGCTTCCCGATGTCGGTTTTCACGCCTGTCCCTGCACACAGCTTCTCTGGCCAAGTGGCCCTGACCTTCCTGACAGGGACCGGATCAAAATACTATGAAGGTTACACTACCGAATTCACTCATCCCGTTCTTGCGCGCCTAGATCAAGGCCGCCTGACCGGGTTCGAGGGGCATCCTTCAGATGTAGCGCGGGCAGAGACTCATTATGATCGGGTGGCCGAACAGTTCGAAATTGACCGGAACTTTGTGCATTCCTGGCATGCTGGCATTCATCCCGGATGCGGCTACCCCTGGGACATGCGTGAGAACTATGAACGGTGGGGCGGGGCGGCATTCGGCAATCCGCGCATCTTGCATTTCCACACATGTGGTGCTTACGCTCCCGGTGAAATCAGCTGGAACGTGATCGACCCGACCATTGTCATCGACGGCACAACCTATTGGCAGAGCGGGCGTTTTTACGCCGATCGTCTGCCGCGCGGTTCAGAGATACTAAGCCGGTATCCTTGCGCCGCAGGGCTATTTGCCCATCCCGACACAGATATCGGGTTGCGCAAAACAGGTTAATCATACTGACACTAATGCGCGCGCTCTACATTGGTTCACCAAGATACGGAATTCGCCAAACAAACGTGGCGTGACACCAACGATCGCTCAAAACCTGGGCTATGAATACAAGGAAGGAACCAAATTTGTCTGCCTGGATCAGGATGATATCTGATGAAGAGGCCGAAGCGCCGCTTAAGGCCGTTCTGGACCTTGCGCGAACTCCGCATGGAACGGTGGACAACGTTATGCGCGTGCATTCCCTGCGCCCCAATACCATGAAAGGGCATGTGGTTTTGTATCGCGCCTGCTTGCACGATGACAGCAACACGATCCCAATGTGGTTTCAGGAAGTGGTCAGTTCTTATGTTTCGACGTTGAACACATGCCCGTATTCCTACGCAAATCACTGGGCCAACGCGCGGCATCTGATCGGGGATGACGCGCGGGCGGACAAGATCGAGGCCGCGCTCAAGGCGCAACGACCGCAGGATGCGTTCGACGGCGAACATCTAGAGGCCTTGATCTACGCCGAAAAGCTCACTGTGTCGCCTGGCACTATGGTTGAATCCGACGTCACCGCACTGAGACACGCAGGTTGGGACGACGGCGAGATTCTCGAAATCAACCAGATCGTCGGCTATTTCAATTATGCCAATCGATTGCTCAACGGATTGGGCGTCACAACGGATGGCGATGTCGTAGGGTACTATGCCGGCGAATGACCTGAGCGCGACGCGTGCTGGTTTCATTGTCAATCGACAACCATCCTGATTTCGCCGAAGACCTTGAGTGAGGCGCTCTTGGTTCAACCTTTTACGCCACGGAAACTGGCAAACGCTCAGAGAAGAAGACTTCAGTTTTCACGCGTTTTGCCAATGGCGGGATTAGCCAGCCAGACCAAAGCGCATACGCTCGGTTTGATCTGGCCAACTTGCTCTGATGTCCTCGCTCCAAGCCAATGGAAGAAACGCACCTCAGGATAATTGTCGTCCTTGGCGATCAGCTGACCCCCCAAGATCGCCGCGCTGCGTCGGGGCATCGCCGCGCGTGATACCGTTCTTGTTTGCCGCAACACGGGACAACGCGCTGGAGCACTTTGTGCAGACGGCCTTACCGCATTTCGGTGACTGTCAGGACGCGATTTAGATGGGTGAACCGTTTCATTATTATTCGGTCCTAGCTCAGTATCTGAACGCCGGGCTGCTGTATCCACTGGAAATCTGCCGACGGGTTAAACGCGCCTATTATGACGGTCATGCCCCGCTGAACGCGGTCGAAGCCTCCAATGTCATTAGCTTGAGTCAGTTTGCCGACTGAGGATTGCTGGGATCGAAACCCTATGCGGCCAGCAGCAATTACATCAACAAAATGTCGGATAATAGCGACACGTGCCGATATGATGTAAAGCAAAAAACCGACCCGAAAGCTAGCCCGTTCAATCCGCTGTATTGGGATTTTTCGTTGCGCAACGTAGAAAAACTGCGCGGCAATCCTCGCCTCAGCCAAGCCTAACGAACGTGGGACCGGATGAGCCAAAAGAAAAAATCAGGGCTATCTTGAAAGCGCGGCGAGGGTGTTGGACAACCTATGGCTCATCGGTGGGCGTACCACAGCAGCGCGACAACTATGGCTAAAATCAACGAAAGAGGCGGCAGCAGAAAACCTCGGAAAAGGTGTGCCATTGGTCAAAACTGCTGTCCAAATTCTTGACGTAAATGTCCAACAGGAAACGCCGCGACAGGGCAGTAATAATACAGCTTGTTGAAAACGGCCAAGTCATCGGGACAGCTACCCTTGATCCGGCCACAGCACCTATCGCCCGTACCGCTAGATCGCTGGAAACCCGCAACTGCTAATTCAAGCAGACATGTGTCCAAGAAACCGTCCGTTCCGAACCTGTTCTGGGCGTAATTTGTAACGTTTAATAAAGGCCCGCGACATTGCCGTTCGGGACGAAAAACCAGTTGCAGATGCGACCTCAACAAGTGGCATGTCAGTATACTTCAAAAGACTGTTGGACCTCTCAAGGCGGAGTTCCTTATATGTGTCCAAAAGAGTCATGCCCGTTTTACACAAGAACCTTCGCTGAAGCTGCCGGATGGACGTCCCGACCAGTTCAGAAAGCTCAGAAATCCTGAGCGGGTCTTCGATGTTATCCAGCATTGTATCCACGGCAAGGCTCACAAGCCTGTCTCCATTGGACTTTCGAATGAGGCGATTTGCGACCTGGCTTTCAGTTGCACCCTTGGGTTCGGCCAGCCCGACATACCGCCGCAACGTGTCTGCCAAATGCTCACCATGATCCATTGACACAAACTCGGCCAGCAGACGTAGGGCGCTGATCCGAGTGTTTGCGCTGTGCGTGCGCCCATCTGGGGGAAAATGGATCGAAGTTCCGCTGTTTCCAATCCCGAGTTCCAGCGCTGCGGCTTCGAAACCCGAATGCACGGCTGCTGTGCTTCGGTCAGCACTTCCGAGTTGCGCCAGCAGCATCACCGCCCCCCCTACAAGAACAGACCTAGGGGACAAGTTCAGCACCTGATTCACCCAGGACCTTTCAGCTGCAGTGGGGCACCAGACGCGTTCAAAATCCCCCCAAAAAATCGCGGTACGTCCGGCCCAATACAGCGGACCTCCTACTGGCTCTTTAGCAAGGACACGTAAATTCACAACATAGGTGTGTTTTTCCACCAAAGTGTTCAGCGCCCGGTAAAACTCCATAATCAGTTCAGCAGAGGCTTTGTCAGAGTTTCGGTACAAAACGACATCTATGAATTGTAACCGATCTGACACCGGGGCAGAGCCTTTGGCAGCATTCTCGTGATCCTTCGTGACAACATAGTGTTTCATTGGATGTACCAACCTTGGTTTGGTCAGTGCCAAATTGTTTCGGAAGTTTCCGATTGGCGAAAACCCCGCCTATGTTTTGGCGGGGTTTTGTTATGGGATTATTCTGCGGCGTCTGCGTATGCGTCCATTGGGGGGCATGTGCAGACGAGGTTTCTGTCGCCATATGCGTTGTCGACGCGGTTGACGGGGGACCAGTATTTGTCGACACCCATGGAGCCCGGAGGGAAGCAGGCCTGTTCACGGGTGTAGGGGCGGTCCCATTCGCCGACCAGATCGCGCACGGTGTGGGGGGCGTTTTTCAGCGGGTTGTTTTCCGCGTCGATCTTGCCGTCGATGATGTCCTGCGCTTCCGAGCGGATGGACAGCATGGCGTCGCAGAAGCGGTCCAGCTCGGCCATGGGCTCAGACTCGGTCGGCTCCACCATCAGGGTTCCGGCCACCGGCCAGCTCATGGTCGGCGCGTGGAAGCCTGAATCGACCAGGCGCTTGGCCACGTCGTCGACGGTGACATGCGCCTCGGCATCCAGCGGGCGGGTGTCGAGGATGCATTCATGCGCCACCCGGCCCGTTTCCGAGGTGTAGAGGATCGGATAGGCATCCTTGAGCCGCGCCGCGATGTAGTTGGCGTTCAGGATCGCCACTTTCGTGGCCTGCGTCAGACCCGCGCCGCCCATCAGCAGCACATAAGCCCAGCTGACCGGCAGGATCGAGGGCGAGCCGAAGGGCGCTGCCGAGACCGGACCCACGGCGGTGCCGTATTCCGGGTGACCGGGCAGGTGCTCTTCCAGATGCGCCTTGACGCCAATCGGACCCATGCCGGGGCCGCCACCACCATGCGGGATGCAGAAGGTCTTGTGCAGGTTCAGATGGCTGACATCGCCGCCGATGTCTCCGGGGCGCGACAGGCCGACCATAGCGTTCATGTTGGCCCCGTCGATATAGACCTGACCGCCGTGATCATGGGTGATCTGGCAGACCTCCTGCACGGTGGTCTCGAACACGCCATGGGTCGAGGGATAGGTGATCATGCAGGCGGCCAGATGATCGCTGTGCTTCTCAGCTTTGGCGCGGAAGTCGTTCAGATCAATGTTGCCATTCTCATCCGCCAGCACAGGCACAACCTGCCAGCCCACCATCTGGGCCGAGGCCGGGTTGGTCCCGTGCGCCGAGGTTGGGATCAGGCAGACATTGCGCTGCCCTTCGCCGCGGGCGAAGTGATAGTTGCGGATGGTCAGAAGGCCCGCGTACTCGCCCTGCGCGCCCGAGTTGGGCTGCTGGGAGATCGCGTCATAACCGGTGATCTGGCACAGCTTGTCGTTCAGATCGGCGATCATCTCGTGATAGCCCTGCGCCTGATCTTCGGGGCAGAACGGGTGCAGATTGCCAAACTCGGGCCAGGTGACCGGGATCATCTCGATCGTGGCGTTCAGCTTCATGGTGCAGGAGCCCAGCGGGATCATCGCCCGGTCCAGCGCCAGATCGCGGTCGGCCAGACGGCGCATATAGCGGGTGATCTCGGCCTCGGCCCGGTTCTGGTGGAAGATCGGGTGGGTCAGATAGGCACTTTCGCGCAGCGCATAGTCCGGCAGGCGGTACTGCTTGTTCGAGCTGTCATCGGTGCGGTCGATGCCGAAAGCACCCCAGACGGCCTCGATGGTCTCAGGCCGGGTCTGTTCGTCCAGACTGATGCCCACTTTCGTATCGCCGACCTTGCGCAGGTTGACGCCACGGGCCACGGCAGCTTCCATGACGGTCTTCTGCAGATGGCCGACCTCGACCGTGATGGTGTCGAAGAACACTTCCGGCTCAACGGCAAAACCCGCCTCTTCCAGGCCAGCGGCCAGGCGCGAGGTCTTGCGGTGCACCGATTGCGCGATGGCCTTGATGCCGTCGGGGCCGTGATAGACCGCATACATCGAGGCAATGACCGCCAGCAGCGCCTGCGCGGTGCAAACGTTCGAGTTGGCTTTCTCGCGACGAATGTGCTGTTCGCGGGTTTGCAGCGACAGGCGGTAGGCCTTGTTGCCACGGCTGTCGATGGACACACCGATGATCCGGCCCGGCATCGAGCGCTTCAGCTTGTCGGTGGTTGCCATGTAAGCGGCGTGCGGGCCGCCATAGCCCATCGGCACGCCAAAGCGCTGGGTCGAGCCGATGGCGATATCCGCGCCCATCTCGCCCGGTGACTTCAGCAGCGCCAGCGACAGGATGTCGGCGGCAACAATGGCGATGGCTTTGTGTTCATGCAGTGCCGCGATCTCGGCGGTGAAGTCGCGCACATGGCCATGGGTGCCGGGGTATTGGAAGATCGCGCCAAAGACCGCGCCCGCATCCAGGCTGTCGGGATCACCCACCTGCACGTCGATGCCCAAAGGCTCGGCACGCGTCTTAATGACCGCGATGGTCTGCGGGTGGCAGTTCTTGTCGACAAAGAAGGCTGCATTGTTCGCCTTGGACCGCCCGCCGCGCTTGGCCATGGCCATGGCTTCGGCAGCCGCCGTGGCTTCGTCCAGCAAGGACGCGTTGGCCACGTCCAGCCCGGTCAGGTCGCTGACCATGGTCTGGAAGTTCAGCAGCGCCTCAAGACGACCCTGGCTGATCTCGGGCTGATAGGGCGTGTAGGCCGTGTACCAGGCCGGGTTTTCCAGAATGTTGCGCAGGATCGGTGCAGGTGTGGTGGTGCCGTAATAGCCCTGACCGATCAGCGAGGTCAGAACGGTGTTCTTGCTCGCCACCTCTTTCATGTGGAACAGAGCATCACGTTCCGTCATCGCCGGACCCCAGTCCAGCGGCTCTTTCTGCCGGATCGCGGGCGGGACGGTGACGTCGATCAGTTCGTCCAATGTCTTGAAGCCGATCACCTTGAGCATGTCGCGCATCTCGGTGGGCGACGGGCCAATGTGGCGGCGGTTGGCAAAGTCATAGGCTTCGTAGTCGGTCAGTTTGAAGGCCATTGCAGCGCTCCTATGAATAAGTCAGGTCCGGCAGAGACCGCGCAGATCTCCGGTGGAAGGCGGGCCAGTCCGGCCCGAGCGGGCGGAGCCCCAAAAGCAGAAGCTCCGGATAAAGCGGTGGAACCCCAGGCGCGGGCCCCCGGTTTGGTTTAGCCGATGAAGGCTTTGTATCCGGCCTCGTCCATCAGGTCCTCAAGCTGCGATGCGTCCGCAATCTTGATCTTGTAGATCCAGGCTTCGCCTTCGGGGTCTTCGTTCAGCGCGCCGGGGTTGTCGGCCAGCGCTTCGTTCACTTCAACGATCTCGCCATCCACCGGAGCATAAAGCTCGGACGCGGCCTTGACGGATTCGATCACGCCGATCTCGCCGTCTTTCTCGAACTCGTCGCCCGCTTCCTGCTGCTCGACAAACACCACCTCACCCAGCTGTTCAGCCGCGTGCTTGGTGATGCCAAGCGTGGCGGTATCGCCCTCAACGGTCAGCCATTCATGCTCTTCGGAATAATAGGTTGCCATCTTGTCTCTCTCCTGACTTCAACGCTTGTAATTCTGTGTGACAAAGGGCAGCGCCACGATCTGCGCCGGTTGCGCCTTGCCCCGAATGATTAGGTTCACCTTCTCGCCGGGCTCACCATGGCCCTTCGACACGTAGCCCATCGCAACCGGACCACCCACCGTGGGGCCAAAGCTGCCCGAGGTAATCTGACCAATCGTGTTGCCCTCAAGGCATTGCACTTCAACGCCCTGACGCGCCGGTGCCCGGCCGTCGGGCTTGATGCCCACCAGCTTGCGCGCCGCGCCCTCGGCCAGTTCCTTTTGCACGCGATCCGCGCCCGGAAAGCCGCCTTCTTCCTTGCGGCGTTTTTGAATGGCCCAGCCCAGGCTGGCCTCGATCGGCGAGGTGCTCTGGTCGATGTCGTTGCCATACAGGCACAGACCCGCCTCCAGCCGCAGGCTATCGCGCGCGCCCAGACCCGCAGGTTCGCAATCTTCATGCGCCAGGAAGGCCTTGCTGATCTCGATCGCCTTGTCCTCGGGGATCGAAATCTCGTAACCATCCTCGCCGGTATAGCCCAGGCGCGAGATGCGGCATTCAACGCCGTTGATATCGGCCACTGTGGTTTCCATGAACTTCAGATCGCGGGCAGCAGGGCAAAGTTCCCCCACCACATCCTCGGCCTTGGGACCCTGCACCGCCACCAGCGCCCGCTCGAAGATCTCGGTCACTTCGACGCCTTCGAGGTGCGCGCGCATATGCGGAATGTCCTGATGCCGCAGCGCCGCGTTCACAACCACAAAGAAATGATCGCCCGCATTCGACACGATCAGGTCATCCATGATCCCGCCATCCGCATTCGTAAAGAACCCGTACCGCGCCTTGCCTTCCTTCAGCGTCGCATAAGCCTGAGGGCACAAAGCTTCCAGCTTCTCACCCACATTCTCGCCGCGCAAAATCACCTGACCCATGTGAGACACATCAAACAACGCCGCCTTCTCACGACACTGCTTATGCTCCCCCATAATCCCCAAAGGATACTGAACAGGCATCTCCCAGCCAGCAAAATCAACCAACTTACCTCCCAACTCAACATGCAACGAATACAAGGGAGTGCGTTTCGGTGAAGTCATTGCGGATACCTTTTCCTACCTATGGGTCGGTGCGCATCCCAACAGTCTGCAACAAGCAGTGAGGATTGCAACGATTCCAGACAGCCTACGCCCGACGCACCGTTCCTGGGAACGTTCTGCATACGGATGTATGCACATAAATGTTCCTATAGGAAACTTTTTTCCCTTAAGCAACACGCCTTGTTTGAAACTCAGAGGCTCGAAACGTTTTCTGCCGGAATTTTTCCAGTCTACTTGACCGCAAGAAACAGAAAAAACAGTATTTTACCCTCACTTTTTGCTATTGCCCCGCAAGTGACTGAACAGCGGCGTCAAGCACGCTCAGGCCAGCAAGCAGGTCGCTTTCGGCGGTGTCTTCAGCGAAATCGTGACTGATTCCGTTGATCGACGGCACAAACAACATGGCAACCGGCATCAGGCGCGACACGTTTGTTGCGTCATGCAACGCGCCCGAGGGCATCCGGCGCCATTTCCCCGGAGCAACCTGTTGCGCGCCACCTTCCAACGCATCCTGCAATGCCTTGTCCATGGCCACAGGTTCAAGCCCCAGCATCGGGCCATACTCCAGCGCCATCGCCTGTTCATCGGCTACCTCTTGTGCTGTCGCGCGAATGATCTCTTCCATCCGGACGAGGCGCTCCGCATCGCCATCCCGCCATTGCATCGAAAACCGAACCCGACCCGGAACTATGGATGAGGCATTGGGGTACACGTCAACACGTCCGATGGTCCAGACGGTCTGAGGCGTCACCACATTTCGGAAACGTTCATTGAGACGCGTGTTGAAAAGGGACAACGCCTGAAACGCGTCGCGGCGCAGGTGCATCGGTGTGGTGCCTGCGTGGTTCTGCTGACCCTCAAAAGTGATCGACATGTCGCGGATGCCGACAATATCAGTGACGACGCCGACCTGATCTCCTGTCGCGTCCAGGGACGGGCCTTGTTCGATATGCATCTCGATATAACCTTTGAAGTTGGACGGGTCGATAAAGCCACCAGACAGTTCGGACATTGAGGACCGCGCGGCACCAAAACTGACGCCCGCACCATCTGTCAAAGCATCTGCCCGTTCCAATGGCAGGCCACCGGACCATACGGCTGAGCCTGTGGTCACGCCGAACCGACCTTCTTCGTCCTGAAAGCTGACGACCGAGATGGGCCGATCACTTGAACGCGCGATTTCCAGTGCTGCAATGACGCCAAGCGCTCCGTCCAGCCAACCGCCCTCGGGCTGACTGTCGGAATGCGATCCCATCAACAGCGACGGACCTTCGGCCAACCCAAACAAGTTTCCGACCGGATCGAAATGCGGTGTCAGCCCCGCGTCAGACATGCGTTCGGCAAGCCATTTGCGCGCTTGGATGTCTGCTTGGGAATAGGCCGGTCGGATCACACCCTTGCCTACACCCGAGGCCCCGAATTCACGCAGCTTGTGCAAATCCGCCAAGAACCGTTCGTGATTGACCGACATGACACCTCCAAGTTTTCCTTGGGCAGACCATAGCCACAAACCGGAACACAGCCAGGAATTTTTCAACCGCACATGAAACCCCTCTGGTCCCGGGGTAGAACCTGCCCTAAGACGTCTGCGCAAGAGGGACCGACATGTCACATATCACATTGGTGCGTCACGGGCAGGCCAATACCGCAGCGCGCGACGAAGTAAGCTATGACAAGCTCAGCGAGTTGGGGCATCAGCAAGCCCGTTGGCTGGGCGCGCATCTGCGCGACACACGCAGCCACTATACCCGCGTTTATTGCGGCACTCTGACTCGCCATGCAGAAACCGCCCAAAGCATGGGGCTGTCTGACCCGATCCGTGATGCACGATTGAACGAGATTGAATATTTCACCCTGGCACAACTGCTCGAAGAACAGCACGGGGTTGCGATCCCCACGGACCGCGAGGGTTTTGTCGAACATCTGCCCCAAACCTTTGCCGCTTGGGCCAATGGCGACATCAGGAACGCACCCGAAACCTTCGAAGCGTTCGAAACGCGTGTTCGTGATGCGCTGAGTGAAATCGGAACCGAAGGCGGACCCGCCATTGTTGTCACCTCGGGCGGGTTGATCTCGATGGTGGTGCGGCAGGCGATGGGGTTGGACATCCCGTCGATGGCACGTGTGGCCCTTGCCATCATGAACACGTCAATGCATCGTCTGCATCCGATTGGGGCGCAACTGAGCCCGGTTCTTTTCAATGCCGTTCCGCATCTTGAGGCACCCGACCGGCAGTTCGCGCAGACCCACCTGTAACCAGATCGGAGATACCCCATGCAGCTTTATTATGCCCCTCGCACGATCTCGGTCGCTGTTGCGATTGCTCTGGAAGAGGCCGGCTTAGAATATGAGGTGATCAAACTGGACTTTGCCGGGGGCGAGCAGACGAAACCGGCTTACCGGCAGATCAACCCCAAAGGTCGGGTGCCGGCGCTGGTTGTTGATGGTGGTATCCTGACCGAAACCGGAGCGCTGCTGGAGTATGTCGCTGCCCAAGCACCTGCCGCAGGCTTGGTTCCTGCTGATCCGGTCATGGCCGCGCGCATGCGTGAGGTGATGTTCTATCTTGCGTCGACCATGCACGTGAACCACGCGCACAAGATGCGCGGAGCGCGATGGGCGGACAAGAAGCCAAGCTGGAAAGACATGAAGGATAAGGTCCCACAAACAATGACAGCATCCTGTGAATACATCTGTTCAAACGGCCTGCGTGGGCCGTTTGTTCTGGGTGAGGCATTTTCGCTGGCAGATGCCTATCTTTATGTGGTTTGCAGCTGGCTGGAAGGCGACGGCGTCGATGTCACGGCCTTCCCCAAAATTCTCGCCTTCCGCGAGGCGATGGAGGCGCGGCCTTCAGTTCAGGCGGTACATGCCGCCGGAATGCTCTGACAAAAGGAAATACGATGACACATCTCTGGGTCCGGGCAGAACAGCGCCCGAACGAGGAACGGGTTGGGCTGACCCCCGAAGGTGCCGCGGCGTTGATCGCGGCTGGCATCCGCGTGACGGTCGAGGAAAGCCATGTTCGTGCCATTCCAATCGACGGCTACAAGGACGCAGGCTGCGAGATCGCACCTGAAAACTCCTGGCCTGACGCTCCGGCGGACGCGATCATTTTCGGCCTCAAAGAGTTGCCCGAAGATGGCACGCCCCTGCCCCACCGACACATCATGTTCGGACATGCCTACAAGGGCCAGCATTCCGGCCGCGCTTTGCTGGAACGGTTCAAGGCCGGGGGCGGCACGCTGTATGATCTTGAGTATCTGGTGGATGAAGACGGTCGTCGGGTTGCGGCCTTTGGCTATTGGGCCGGCTATGCGGGTGCGGCAGTGACGCTCAAAGCATGGGCCGCGCAGCATCGGGGCGACCAATGTCCGCCTGTTGGGGTTTATGCCGGTAAGGACAAGCTTAATGTCGATTTGCTGGCCGAACTGGACGCCACAGGGGCCGAACGACCAAGCGCCATTGTCGTCGGGGCCTTGGGCCGCGTCGGCACTGGTGCTGCCGATCTGTGCGAAGCGATGGGTATCACTGTCACCAAATGGGATATGGCCGAAACTGCCAGCGGTGGTCCTTTCCCGGAAATCCTGGACCATGACCTGTTCCTGAATTGCATCTTCGCGCGGCCGGGTACGCCGGTCTTTGTTCCGCGTGACGCGCTGACCGCATCACGCAAGCTGACTGCCATTGGCGACGTCGCCTGCGACCCGGACAGCGATTACAACCCGGTGCCGGTCTACGACCGCGCAACCACATGGGAGGCCCCAGTGCTGCGCGTGGCCGATGATCCGGTGATGGACGTCATGGCCATCGACAACCTGCCGTCGATGCTGCCGGTCGAAAGCTCGGAAGACTACGCCGCGCAACTGCTGCCGTCTCTGCTGACACTGACCGATCTGGACAGCGGCGTCTGGGGTCGGGCAGAAGCAACCTACAAAACGCATATTGAAGGACTCTGAACGATGACGATTCACTGGTGTGGCACCGGCCTGTCGGCCATCCCCGGCCTGCGCCGCCTGATCGAGGGCGGGCACAAGGTCACTGTCTGGAACCGAACCATCGAAAAGGCCCAAGCCGAGGTCGGCGACCTGACCGACGATATCCGGGCGTTCGACATCGAAGCCCTTGCCAAGGTGCTGGGCAAAGGCGATGTGATCGTCTCGATGCTGCCGGGCGACTGGCATGTTCCGCTGGCAGAATTGGCGATCTCGAAACAGGCCAACTTCGTCTCATCTTCGTACATCGCGCCCGAGATGCGTGCGCTGGACGACAAGGCGCGCGAGGCCGGTGTGATTCTGGTAAACGAAGTCGGGCTGGACCCGGGCATCGACCACCTGATGGCTCATGCGTTGGTCGACGACTATCGCGCCTCAGATGTGTTCGATCCTGAAAACCACCTGAGCTTTATTTCTTATTGCGGGGGCATCCCGAAAACGCCCAACCCGTTCCGATACAAGTTCAGCTGGTCGCCTCTGGGCGTGCTCAAGGCACTGCGGTCGCCCTCGAAGTCGATCCGCGACTATGCCCCGCTGGATGTTGCACGCCCATGGGATGCCATCAGCAGCTATATCGCGCCGCTGCCCACACCGGAGAGCTTCGAGGTTTACCCCAACCGCGACTCGATCCCCTTCATGGCGCAATACCATTTCGAGGATCACTGGCCGGTCAAGGAATTCGTCCGCGGCACCCTGCGCCTGAACGGCTGGGCCGACGCGTGGTCGGATGTGTTCACCGAGATCGAAACTCTTTCCGGGCCCGAAGGTGACGCTCGCCTGAAAGAGATGTCGGATCAGTTCTGGGACGAAAACGCCTATGATGAGGGCGAACCAGACCGCGTTGTGCTGTGCGTTGGCCTAAAGGCCGAGAAGAACGGTATTGAGGTCTGGAACAAGACCTATGTCATGGATGCCTGGGGCGATGCGCGCGGCACCGCCATGGCGCGTCTGGTGTCGATCCCGGTATCACTGGCAATCGAGGCGGTCCTGAACCGAGCAATCCCGGCAGGGGTTCACGCAGCGCCCAGCGATCCGAAACTTGTGCAGGATTGGATGAGTGAGATCGATACGCTGGCACAACATTTGCAGATCGTTGATCACTTGGCCTGATTGAAAAGTGAAAGCCATCCCAGTTTTGCTGGAATGGCTTTCATAGTTCTTGGCTAAACATGACTTGCGTTCCCTTTCGGGCTTTCAGATGTACCGCTCAATCGTGTCTTCGATGTCGCTTCGATTGATGCCGAGCTCGGACAATTGTTGATCGCTCAAAGCGTTCAGATGCTGGGCCGCCCGGACAATGTCCGGGCTGATGGCACGGATGCGCATGGCACGGTCGAATAGCAGCAATGCACTAGCAGCCGGGGCCGGTTGATTGGTGGGCGGGATAACGTCAAACATATTGATAACCTCACTAACAATGAACTGGGGATGATTTAACTCAGGGGTTTTTCACCATCATTGCCGGTAGGGTTTGTTGTGATAAACACTCTCGTACGCGCATCGATTGATCTGGTCCCGCTGGACACCGATATCGGCAAGTTGTTGATCATCCAGCTTCTCAAGATCGCGCACAGTTTTTGCAAGAATTCGGCGACGGAAGTGCTCGACCTTTTTGTCGGCGTACTTCGAAAACAGACCATCAAGAAGGCCGTTCTGGGTGTTTACTGCTTGGGTATGTACCATGTCTTTGTCCTCCTAAACTTGATTTGCGTTGTCTTGGTGAAATCAAACTTGGGGACGCCGCCTTAACGTTATCAAAGCGCATCATTAAGGTTTGTTTAAGTCTGGGTCAGAGAAAGCACGTGGAGGATGAGTTATGCCGAGGCGTGTCCGCAATTTACGCCAGCAAAGTGTATCTCAGTAATAGATAAAGCCCAGATGGCGGCCAAACCGCCATCCTCGTATTTGGTGTGGAAAACGAACTACATCAGGTCGTTCTCAATATCCTCAGCCGAAATGCCCAAAGCATCCAACCCGTTCTCCAAGTGATCCGACAAGTGTGGGGTTCCAATCAGATAGTCGGCACAGGGGGTCGAAGCTTCGGACTTGGCGGTGGCGATGGCTTCGGCCAAATCCTCGGCGAAAAAGCTTTCGCGGCCGATCCACATGATGGCGACCAGCTCGGCCTGTTCGTCTTCGCCCATGCGGTCGATGAACGCCCGCAGCTCGCCCTCGGCCCGGTTCAGTTCGCGGCCCATCATGGCCACCTGGGCAACTTTCCTTGCCGAAATTTCCAACATGTCTTCAGCTCCTGTTGTTCGCGGTTGTCAAACCATCACAATCATCGACAGGGGCCTGAGTCTTTGATCTTACGCAAACTGGGGGTCAGTCACGCACACGCGACATTGGCTGGTCTGGTACAGGCTGGGATCGAAACGGGCGAAAGGTTGCCTTTTTAAGCCACAGTTTGAACGCTTGCCAAACAATCAGAGTAAATGTCCGCCGGGCCCCAAACGGACGCCGCAGCAAGGACCACAGGATCACCCGATTGGTTAGCGGCTGACGGGGTCCTGTCAAGGTGGCGATCAACCCACCGTCGGGTCGAGTATAGTCGATCCAAACACCAACCCTGTCAGGACGGAAATCAAATCGAAACGTATAACTGCCTTCGATCTTCTGGAATGGCGAAACATGCATCAGCTTGTCCGCCACCACCCGATCCGATGGTTCGATGGATGCAAAGTCTGGCTTGTGGCACAGATAACTGTGACGCGTCCCAAAGGTGTTCGTCACCTCGGCCACCACCGTATAGAGTTGGTCGTTGCCGTCAAAGCAGAACCAGAAGCTGACGGGGTTGAAGACATGCCCCAGAACCCGTGGCTGGGTCAGCAATATTATCCGCGCCGGTTGCGGCACGGCCATCTCGTCAAAGCGGGTACGCACCCACGCGGCACCTTCGCCCTGACCGGGCGCCCCGCCATGATCACGCGTACGCCAATTGGCGAGGTTTGCGCGGTCACGTGAAAACAACAGGGGTGTGGACAACTTGGCCTCGGGGTCGAACAGGATGTAATCGACCGAATACCGAAACGCGTTTTCGATCCCGCCCTTGCGCCCGTGATAAGTGTGGCCCGCGATATGATCAATTTCTTTTGCCATCGTGTGTTTTCAGACCTGCCCATAACCGCTTAAAACAGCATCGTTTTCCGCCGTATTTGTATAGTAGTGTTACGGAAAATAGCGCGCTTTGGATCAAAATGTCCCGATAAAGTGATCCGGCTTGGGGCGCAGCCCGTAATGTGGTTATGTTTACCGAGATCAATACTGCGACCTTGGACGAACCTGCGGCTGACACAGCCGCCCCTCAGCCTTGGCGCGGGAAGAAACGCATCAAGGGTAGACAGGTGAACGGAACGAAAGCAAGTTGCGACACCAGAACCGAGTGGGTGGAACACGTCAAACGCATCCGGGATGCGCAGGACCAGTCGGCCTTTGCCGAGCTGTTCCAACACTTCGCGCCACGCATCAAGGCGTTCCTGATGAAATCAGGGTCTGATGCCACCATGGCCGAAGAATGCGCGCAAGAGGTGATGGCGACCTTGTGGCATAAGGCCCATCTGTTCGATCCAACACGGGCCACTGTGGCCACGTGGGTTTTCACGATTGCTCGGAACAAGCGCATCGACGTTCTGCGCAAGCAACGCCGCCCCGAACCCGAGGAACTGGGATGGGGACCCGAGGCCGAGCCTGACCAGGACGACGTAATCGCGCTGCAACAGGAAACCGCGCAGCTGCGCACCGCCATGCTGGCGTTGCCTGAAGCGCAGAGAGAGCTGATCGAGAAGGCGTATTTCGGCGACCTGAGTCACCGCGAAATTGCGTCTCAGACCGGGTTGCCCCTGGGAACGATCAAATCACGTATTAGGCTGGCGCTGGACCGCTTGCGCCACGCGATGAACTGAGATGAGTAAGATGAGCAAGTCGATTAAACATCACCTGACAGATGACCTGCTGATGGCATATGCCGCAGGAACTCTGCCCGAGGCGTTCGATCTTATGGTCGCAACCCATCTTTCCCTGTGTGACCATTGCCGCGCACGGGCCGAGAGCTTTGACGCCGTTGGCGGGCAGGTTCTGGATGATCAGGCAGGCTCGGTTGCCATGTCTGATGCGTCCCTCGCGGCGACCATGGCCTTGATTGCGCAGGGCGCACCGAGCCCCAAGCCCGCGCGACCGGGCTGCGCCGTGCTGCCTACCCCCTTGCAGGACTATGTGGGCGGAACTGTCGCGGACATCCGCTGGAAATCCATCGGTATGGGCGTGAAGCAGGCCATTCTGCCGACCACCAAAGAGGCCACGGCAAGGTTGTTGTTCATCCCGGCCGGTGCTGCGGTCCCGGATCACGGTCATCAGGGCATGGAACTGACTATGGTATTGCAGGGCGCGTTTTCGGACGAGGTGGATCACTTTGCCCGCGGCGACGTTGAGATCGCTGACGAGGATTTGGAACACACACCTGTCGCGGATATCTCGGAAGACTGCATTTGTCTTGCAGTCACAGATGCACCGTTGAAATTCAACAAGCTTATGCCGCGATTATTCCAGCCCTTCCTGCGCATCTGACCTGCTGGTGATTTCCGGCTAAAGCGAAGCTTGAAAGGAAACAGACATGACAGGAAAACTTCTTTTGTCGGCCCTTCTGCTTGGTTTCGCGCCTGCGGCGTTAGCCCAGATGACCTCAGAGGTGCAATTTCAGTCCGGCAATTATGGCACCATGGTCAGCGGGGCTGTCACTGGCGACGAATACTTCGACTATGTGTTGGGCGCAAAAGCCGGTCAGGAGATGTTCGCCGACCTTCAGGTCAGTGACACCAATGGAAACGGCGTGGTCTATTTCAACATCCTGCCCCCGGGCAGTGATGGGGTTGCGATTTATAATGGCTCGATTGACGGCAATACCGCTCGGATCAACCTGCCAGAGGACGGAGACTATACGATCCGTGTTTATCTGATGGGAAATGACCGAGATACCGGCAAAACCGTCGGGTACAACTTGGACCTGTCGATCCAGTAAGTCTCAACCTTCGTGACGCGCCAAAGGCACAACCTCTGACGCGGCATCAGGTGCGATTTCTTCAAAATCGAAATTGTCCAGACGCTGCGCCCGTCGGCCAGCTCTTTCCGCACTGATCTTGATTTCCGAGATATCCTTGGCCGCCTGACCAAAATGACGATCCAGATTGGTCACACGATCACCCAGACGCTCCACATCCTTGTGCAGCAGTCCCAATTCTTTGCGGATCGCACCTGCCTGTTCGCGCATCCGGGCATCTTTCAGGATCGCGCGCATCGTGTTCAGCGTCGCCATGCAGGTGGTCGGCGAAACGATCCAGACGCGCTTGCCGAAGCTTTCCTGAACCAGCTCAGGGAACTTTGCGTGAAGCTCGGCATAAACGGCCTCGGACGGCAGGAACATCAGCGCACCATCAGCGGTTTCACCATCCAGTATGTATTTCTCGGCAATGTCGTTGATGTGCTTACGCACCGTGCTGCGGAACATCTGCAGCGCCGCTTTCAGCTCAGTGTCATTAGTCGCGCCGATCAATGCTTCATACGCCTCCAGCGGGAACTTGCTGTCGATCACGATGGGGCCGGGCGGGTTCGGCAGATGGATCAGGCAGTCCGCACGACGCCCATTCGACAGGGTGGCCTGCAACTGGAAACTGTCCCTTGGCAGTGCCTTTGACACAATGTCTGTCAGCTGGATTTCGCCAAACGCCCCGCGCGTCTGCTTGTTCGACAGGATATCCTGCAGGCTGAGAACGTCACCGGACAGTTTGGTGATATTGTCCTGCGCTTTGTCGATCGCGGCCAGACGTTCCTGCAATTGGGTCAGGGATGTCGCGGTCTGTTTCGATGACCCATGCAGCGATTCTTTCATCCGCTCCTGCATTTCGGCCAGCGCGCGTGCAGACTTCATCGCGTTGTCCGCCAGCCGGTCATTCATCTGCTGCTGAACCGAGGAAAGGCGCGCCTCGACTGTTTGGATCACCTGCACTTGCGCATTGGCTTGCGTGTCCGAGACATGCTGAAGACCGCCGCGCAATTGTTCCTGCCCCTGCCCCAGTTGCTGCACATGCTGTCCCAGATGCGCCATCTGCCGCGCCAGAGGTTCCGCCATCCGGGCCGAGCGATTGGCCGCCCGCAGCGACAGGAACAAAAGCAAAAGGATCAGCAGGACAACCCCGCCACCGGTCAAAAAGACCGGGTCATCTACTGGGATCTGGGTGCCTGCAATCTGGATCATATCAGTCTTTATGTTCTCGTTTTGTTTCTGTCTTCTTAATTGGTTCCGAACGACGGATCAACTGCGTCCGAACAACCTTTCGATATCGCTGAGTTTCAGCTCCACATAGGTCGGGCGACCGTGGTTGCACTGACCGGAATGCGGCGTCGCCTCCATCTCGCGCAGCAAAGCGTTCATCTCTTCGGCGCGCATACGGCGACCAGAGCGGACAGAGCCGTGGCAGGCCACTCGGCTGAGGATCGCCTCGATCTTTGCCTGCACCATCTGGCTTTCACCCTGATCGGCCAACTCATCAAGGATATCCAGGATCATCGCGCGGGCATTGACCTCGCCCAAGATGGCAGGGGTTTCACGCACAGCAACGGCCCCGCCACCGAAGGGTTCGATGGTCAGACCAAAGCGCGTTAAGTTTTCAGCAACGGCCATCAGGCGCGCACAATCGCCTTCAGACAGCTCCACGATTTCCGGGATCAGAAGCGCCTGCGCTGCAACGCCGTTTTCCGCCATCTGCGTTTTCAGCTTTTCATAAACCAGCCGTTCATGTGCGGCGTGTTGATCCACGATCACCATACCGTCGGCGGTTTGCGCGATAATGTAATTCTCGTGCACCTGTCCCCGCGCAGCCCCCAAGGGAAGATCCTGCGGTTGAGATTCTTCTGCCTCGGCAATCGGCGCAACCGGGGTAGGCTCGACAATGCTGCCACTGTAGTCCTGGGCCAGTTCAGCAAAGCCCGGAGATTGCGCCCGGTAAGCGGCCTGTCGCGCTGCTGGCGAAGGTCGATCCATCTGGTACACCCGCGCTGTGGCAGATTGCGCAAGTTCGGGCCGCATCGCGCCCAAGGTCGCATTGGCCACGGTCGAGGACGCCCGATGCCCGGCCTCGGCCAATGCATGGCGCAGGCTGGACACAATCAAGCCCCGCGCAACGCCGGGGTCGCGGAACCGCACCTCGGATTTGGCGGGATGAACGTTCACGTCAACCAGCGTCGGATCACAGTCGATGAACAAAGCCGCCGCCGGATGCCGATCCCGGCTAAGAAAATCGAAATAAGCGGCCCGCAATGCGCCAGTCAACATCTTGTCACGCACAGGCCGACCATTGACGAAAAGATACTGCGCCACCGCAGCACCTCGCGAATAGGTCGGCAAGGCAGCGTAGCCATAAAGCCGGATGCCCTCACGCGTAGCGTCGATTTGCAGCGCATTCTCGGCAAACTCGCGCCCGATCACGCGGGCCAGACGGGCGTGGAGCGCGTCAAACAGATCTCCGTTCTCGCGATCCGCGCGGAAGGTCACACGACCCTCTCCGCCACCGGACACATCACGCAGGGTGAAGGTCACGGATGGCTCAGCCATGGCCAGCCGTTTCACCGTATCTGCAATGGCCTGCGCCTCGGCCCGGTCGGTGCGCATGAACTTCAGCCGTGCAGGCGTGGCAAAGAACAGATCGCGCAGCTCGACGACTGTGCCTGCGCGCAAGGCCACGGGTTTGACCGCGCCCATCTTGCCGCCCGCAACGTGGATCTGCGCCGCATCCGCACCCGGAACGCGGCTGGTAATGGTCAGACGCCCGACCGCACCCAAAGAAGGCAGCGCCTCTCCCCGAAACCCAAAGGTATGGATGTTCAGCAGGTCCGACCCATCAATCTTTGACGTGGCATGGCGGGACAACGCCAGTGGCAGATCACCTGCCGAAATACCGCACCCGTCATCCGTGACACGGATCAGGGTCTTGCCTCCATCCGCAATATCGATGGCAATCCGCGTGGCCCCTGCATCGATTGCGTTCTCGACCAGTTCCTTCACGGCAGAGGCCGGACGTTCCACCACCTCACCAGCAGCAATCCTGTTGATTGCAGCGTCATCCAATTGTCGGATCACCGGGCGATCTTCGCCGATATTGGGGTTTGCTTGCGCCATACCCCTAGACCTAGCACAGCCGCGCACGATTCTGCCACAGCTTTGCACAGGTTTTCTGATCAGAGAAAAGGCGTCCGGGTGGCCCTGAACGGTTTGGCCTTCGGGTCCACCCGGACGCACCAAGTGAGTGGTGTGAGTCAGCTAATGAATGGCTGCGTGTAACATGGGCCTGCCCAATAATCTGCTTAAGATTCATCTTTTGGGCATCTGGGCAGAGTTTGGCCGATGACGCATGGGAAGGTGCAGCGGGAACGTGCCGGGTCACGTAGATGTGTGCGCCCCGATATGCGCGCGGCACGGTCCGAACATGGCGGCTGCGGCAAGTATCAGACCAGACATCGTGGCAATCATGCCAGCCGCGCTGACTGCATCCGACCCGCCCAACCACAAGGGGCCGTATCCCGCCAATACATAGCCCGACACTGCCGAGGCCGTGGCGAACACAATGCTCCAGGCAATCTGTGCCTCAAGCCGGTTTGTCAGCATCCGTGCCGCCGCCGGAGGGCAGATGAACATGGCGATCACGATGATCGATCCCACCGCATCAAATGCAGCCACCGCCGCGATGGCCGCTGTTATGACCAATGCCATGCCAAGGGCACCCGTGCGAATACCGATCGTGCGCGCAAAGCCTTCATCGAAAGTCGAGATTTTCAACGGCCGCCAGAACAGCCAAGTGAACACAGACACACCCACCAGAGTCAGAGCAATCCGAGGCAGTTCAGGTGGCAGGCCCGCAAGAGCTTCGACATCCAGCAATGATCCCCAACCGGTTGCGTCCAGCCAGATCAGGCTTTCGAGATTGCCGTAAAGCGCATGTTCTACGTCCAGATGCACGGTAGAGGTGTCTGTTTGCTCAAGTAGCAAAACACCCGCTGCAAACATCGTGGTAAAGACAACACCCATGGCGGCACCGGGTTCGATCTGACCCAGTCGGCGAATGGCTTCGATCAGAACCACGGCCACAATCGCCGCCCCAGCAGCGCCCAGCATCATTGGCCATGTCGATATCGCCCCGGTCACCAGGAACGCCACCACGATACCCGGCAGCACCACATGGCTGATCGCGTCCCCAATCAGCGCCTGTTTGCGCAGCACCAGAAAGTTGCCGGGCAAGGCACAGGCAATGGCCGCAAATGTGCCAATCAGCAGCGGCGTCAACGACAGTGGGACAAACTCCTCGCCACTCATACCGGCACTCCTTGCGGCCCGCCGATTTGACGGTCGATTTCAGCGATCTGGTCATGCGTCAGGACCGTTTCGATATCCCGTAGCCCGTCATAGAGCGCAGCCGTCGCCTCATGCGCCTGATCCGCGCGGACGATTTCCCAGCGTTTTTCATCGCGCAGCGCCTTGGCCGCCCGCGCCTTGCCAGAGTCCGTGGCAACCCCGTCTGGCCGGACCAACCCCGCACGGCGCAACAAACGCAGCGTAAGAGGTTCATAAATTTTCTGCCCCTGCGCCAGCGCCAACAGACCCTGGCGGATATGCACCCGGCGCTGGAAGCGCAGATGCCGCAACACCGCCGCCAGCACCCCGCGCTTTGGGGCGCAGAACAGGGACAGGACGAAAAAGGCAAAGCTGACCAGAACGATGATAGGTCCCGTCGGCAAGTTGGGGGCAGAAGCGGAAATAGCAGCACCGATGTAACCCGCCAGACCTCCGGCAAGCCCGGCAAGCAGGACAACGTGCTCGGAACGCTCTGACCAGAACCGCGCCGTAACCGCCGGAATGATCAGCAAGGCCACAATCAGGATCAAGCCCACAATTTTCAGACCGACCACTGTGACAGCCATGACCAGCCCCATCATCGCAAGGTCGATGCGATGGATCGGCAAGCCACGGGCGGCAGCATATTCCGGGTCAAAGGCGACAAGAGTCATGGGACGGCGTAGGATCAGAACCAGCAGTAGCGTAGCCGAGCCACCGATGGCGATGATCATCGCATCCGCCCACAGCATTCCGGCGGTCGAACCCAACAGGAAACCCTCCAACCCCGCTTGACGCCCAACGCCCATGGTTTGAATGATCGTCAGTAAAACGATCCCAAAGCCAAAAAAGACAGACAGAACCGCGCCGATTGCTGCATCTTCAGCAAGTCGGGTGCGCCGTGTCAGCCAGTTCATGCAAAGAAGCCCAACCCAGGCCGAAATTGCAGACCCCGCAAGCAAGCCCAGCAGGTTTCGCCCATCCCCGCCCAGCGCGACCAAGACCATGAAGGCCAGACAGACGCCCGGCAATGTCGCGTGGCTGATGGCGTCGCTGACCAACGCGCGTTTACGCAGAAACAGGAACGTTCCTGTCACTCCGGCCGAAACACCCAGCAACGTCGCACCAATGGCGACCAGCGTGGCGTTATAGCCAAGCTGCAGGGTCAGAGCGTCCCAAATCATGTGTTATCCCAGCGCGCGCGATATCTGATCGATCTGCGCAGTTGCCAAACGCCCGCCATAGGCCGCTTGCAACGTTTCTGCAGTGAAAGCTTCGGACACCGGCCCTTCGGCCACTTTGCGGGTATTGATCAGGAAAACGTGGTCGAAATAATCGGTCACTGTCGCCAGATCGTGATGCACCACGACTACCGTCTTACCCGCCTCTTTCAGAGACTTCAGCACCGCGATAATGGCCTTCTCGGTGGCGGCATCCACCCCAGCGAAAGGTTCATCCAGCAAATACAGATCCGCGCCTTGCGCCAAAGCACGAGCGAGAAACACGCGCTGCTGCTGGCCCCCGGACAACTGGCCGATCTGACGATCCGCGAAGTCCCGCATCCCGACGCGATTCAGGCAATCCATCGCGCAGGCTTTGTGACGGGCACGTACGCGCCCCAGAAGCCCAAGCTCGCGCGACAGCCCCATCAGCACAACATCGATCACGCGTGTTGGGAAATCCCAATCCACGCTGGCCCGTTGGGGGACATAGGCAATACGCGCGCGCTGCGCCTCCAGCGGCTGTCCAAACACCGTCACCTGACCGGACAGGGGATTGACGATTCCCAAAGCCGCCTTGAGAAGCGTGGACTTGCCCGCACCGTTTGGGCCAATGATGGCGGTCATGGCACCAGGCTGCACTGTCATATCAACCGAAAACACAGCAGGCTTTTGGCCGTAAGAAACGGTCAGGCCACGCACCGCTAGCGGGCTTTCACCCAGCCCGCTATCCTCAAGCGTCACACCATCATTGCTGACCAGACCCAGCATTGTTCAAAACCCCGCAGACAGTTTGCCGTCCATGCCTCGACCGGGGGCGTCGCCGTTCAACGCACTTCCAATGACTGTGATGTTGTGATCCAGCATCCCGATATAGGTACCCTCATAGGTGCCTTCTGCGCCCATCGCATCCGAAAAAAGCTCACCACCGATCGTTACTTTGTGCCCCTTGGCCGCAGCCCCTTCGATCAACGCGCGAATTGAGCGATCCGAGACCGAACTTTCGACAAAGACAGCCGTGATTTGGCGATCAACCAGCAGGTCAACCAATTCGCTGATCCGGTTCAAACCCGCCTCGGACTGGGTCGAAATGCCCTGAATGCCCAGAACCTCGAACCCATAGCTTTGACCGAAATAGCCAAATGCGTCGTGGGCGGTAAGCAGAACTCTGCTGTTCTCGGGCACCGAAGACAGGACATTCTCGGCATAAGCCGCCAAACGGTCAATATCGGCAAGATGCGCCTGTGCATTGGCTGCAAACAAGCCTGCCGCTTCGGGACGAATGTCGGTTAGAGCGCCTTGAACCTCTAGCACAACTTCGCGCCAAAGCACGGGCGACATCCACACATGTGGGTCGTATTTGTCGGCGTAATCATCATGAGCACGCAGTTTGGACTTATCGACCCCCTCGGCAACCGCGACCACAGCGCGTTTGCGTTCGAGATCGTGGAAGAAGTCTTCCATTTGCGCTTCGAGATACAGACCGTGCCAAAGGATCAGGTCAGCGCGGGTCATGGCAACGATGTCGCTGCGGGTCTGTCGATAGGCATGAGGGTCAACGCCCGGCCCCATCAGGCCTGTGACCTCAACCTGATCACCGCCCACCTGGCGCGCTGCATCCGCGATCATGCCTGTTGTCGCGACCACTTTGAGTGGCGCTTCAGCCCAAGCGGCGACTGGCATCGAGAAGGCCAGCGCCAACGCTGCAAGAAAACTCCGACGAATCATCTTCGACCTCAGTTTTGCGTTCTGTTGAGACTGAATATGAGAACCATTCGCAACTAAGTCAACGCTAATGCGAATTATTCGCAAGAAAGCCCTCTCTTTTTGTCCAAATGGTCAAAAAATTGCCGTTCAATTGCATGCAGCACCTTCCATTCCCCGGTCTGCCGTGCGAATTTGTCGCAAACCTCCCAAAGGACGTGACTATGGATACGCAGAGCTCAGAAAGCCCCGTGCGCACCGCGCATCTGCCACAAGTGACCGAACCTCGGAATCCTGGTATGGAACTGGATCTGGATTGGGTCCGCGCAGTTCAGGCCAACACTTCCGCGATTGAACGTCGGGCGGCAACCCTGCCCGGGCGGCGTTCGGTCAAGAAGGATTATCAGGCGGCGTGGCTGCTCAAGGCGGTTACCATGATCGACCTGACCACACTGTCAGGCGACGACACCGTAGGCCGCGTACGCCGCCTTTGTGCGAAGGCGCGCCAGCCTGTGTCGTCATCGCTGTTACAGGCAATGGATATGCCGCCGATCACGACAGGTGCCGTCTGCGTCTATCATGACATGATCGAGACTGCCTTGGATGCCCTGAAAGGCACAGGCATTCCAGTGGCCGCCGTATCAACCGGATTTCCCGCTGGTTTGTCGCCCTTCCACCTGCGCGTGGCCGAGATTGAGGAAAGCGCAAAAGCCGGAGCGGAAGAGATCGACATCGTCATCTCACGCCGCCACGTGCTGTCGGGTGATTGGCAGGCGCTGTATGACGAGATGAAGGCCTTCCGCGTGGCCTGCGGCGATGCCCATGTCAAGGCCATTCTGGCGACCGGAGAGTTGGGCAGCCTGCGTAACGTCGCCCGCGCCTCGCTGGTCTGCATGATGGCCGGGGCGGATTTCATCAAGACCTCAACCGGCAAGGAAAGCGTCAACGCCACCCTGCCCGTATCGCTGGTCATGATCCGCGCCATTCGGGATTTCTATGATCGCACCGGGTATCGCGTTGGGTACAAGCCTGCCGGTGGCATTTCGAAAGCCAAAGACGCGCTGGTTTACCTGTCGCTGATCAAGGATGAGCTGGGCGACCGCTGGTTGGAGCCCGACCTGTTCCGCTTTGGTGCGTCGTCACTGCTGGGCGACATCGAGCGGCAGTTGGAACATTTTGCCACCGGGTCCTACTCGGCTGGCTACCGTCACTCCATGGGCTGAGGAAAGAACTATGACAGTCAAAGAAATCTTCGAGACCATGGAATACGGCCCTGCCCCTGAAAGCGCTGCCGAAGCATTGGCGTGGCTGGTCGATCAAGGTGACAAGTTCGGTCACTATATCGATGGCGGCTTCACCAAACCGGGAAAAGGCTTCGACAGCCGCAATCCGGCAACTGGCGAGGTGTTGGCTAAGCTGACACAGGCGAAACGGGCCGATGTGGACGCCGCCGTGGCCGCTGCCCGCAAAGCGCAGCCGAAATGGGAAAAGCTGGGTGGCGCAGGGCGTGCGCGATACCTCTATGCCATTGCGCGGCTATTGCAGAAACACGCGCGCCTGTTTGCGGTGCTGGAAAGCATGGACAACGGCAAGCCGATCCGTGAATCGCGCGACATCGACATCCCTCTGGCGCAGAGGCATTTCTACTATCACGCCGGCATGGCGCAGTTGATGGAGGCCGAGTTGCCCGATGCGCAGGCTTTGGGCGTTTGTGGTCAGATCATCCCGTGGAACTTCCCGCTGTTGATGCTGGCATGGAAGATCGCACCTGCGCTGGCGATGGGGAATACGGTGGTTCTGAAACCGGCCGAGTACACCTCGCTGACTGCGTTGTTGTTTGCCGACATCTGCTCGCAAGCCGGGCTGCCGAAAGGTGTCGTCAACATCGTGACCGGCGATGGCGCGGTGGGCGAGATGATCGTGAACGCCGACGTGGACAAAATCGCCTTCACTGGCTCGACCGTCGTTGGACGGCGCATCCGAGAGGCAACGGCTGGCTCAGGCAAGGAACTGACGTTAGAGCTGGGCGGTAAATCTGCCTACATCGTCTTCGATGACGCCGATATCGACAGCGCTATCGAGGGTCTGGTCGATGCGATCTGGTTCAATCAGGGTCAGGTTTGCTGCGCGGGGTCCCGCCTGCTGGTGCAGGAAGGTATCGCCGACCGGTTCCACGAGAAGCTACGCGCGCGGATGGATGGGTTGCGGGTGGGTGATCCGCTGGACAAATGCATCGACGTGGGCGCGGTTGTGGATCCGGTTCAGTTGCAGACCATCAAGGGCATGGTCGAAAGCAATACGGCGGGTCACGTGCATCAGGCCGCCTGTGAACTGCCCGCAAATGGCTGCTACTACCCGCCGACGCTGATCTCGGGGCTCGAGACATCCGACCCGCTGATGCAGGAGGAAATCTTCGGCCCGGTTCTGGTCTCCTCGACCTTCCGCACCCCGGCTGAAGCGGTCGAACTGGCCAACAACACCCGTTACGGGCTGGCCGCGACAGTCTGGACTGAGAATGTGAACCTTGCGCTGGACATCGCGCCCAAGCTGGTTGCAGGCGTGGTTTGGGTGAATGCCACCAACCTGTTCGATGCCGCCGCAGGCTTCGGCGGCGTGCGCGAAAGTGGCTTTGGCCGCGAAGGCGGCTGGGAAGGTCTGACGGCTTACACCAAACCCAAGGATAAGGCCAAACCTCTTGCGAAGGTCGAAGCGTCAATGGGCGAAGGGTCCCCGGTCGATCCGATTGACCGCACTGCCAAGATGTATGTCGGCGGCAAGCAGGCGCGGCCCGATGGTGGGTATTCCAAACCCGTCTGGGGCAAGTCCGGCCTGCTGGGCCACGTGGGTCTGGCCAACCGCAAAGACGTGCGCAACGCCGTTGAGGCCGCAGCGGGTGCCATAGGCTGGTCCAAGACCACCGGCCATCTGCGGGCACAGATTCTGTATTACATCGGCGAGAACCTCTCGGCCCGTGCGAGTGAATTCGCCGCGCGCATCGACGCCATGACCGGCAAGAAGGATGGCGCGAAAGAGGTCGAAACCTCGATCCAACGCCTGTTCACCGCAGCTGCCTGGGCCGACAAATATGACGGTCAGGTGCATGGCGTTCCGATCCGGGGCGTGGCTATTGCCATGAAGGAACCCGTGGGCGTCATCGGTGCGCTCTGCGCGGACGAAGCGCCTCTGTTGGGTCTGATCTCGGCGATGGCGCCTGCGATTGCTATGGGCAACCGGGTGGTTCTGGCGGCATCCGAGCCCTACCCGCTGGCAGCAACGGATTTCTACCAGATTCTGGAGACCTCGGACGTCCCCGCAGGCGTGGTCAACATCTTGACAGGCAGCCACGCGGAACTGGCGAAACCTCTAGCCTCGCATCTGAACGTGGACGCGGTCTGGTCCTTCTCGTCAACTGACCTTTCGAAAGAGATCGAGACAGTCTCGGCCGGGAACCTGAAACGGACCTGGGTTAATAACGCGACGGCATTTGACTGGAGCGTGGACCATTCCCGCCGCTTCCTACAGGCTGCAACCGAAGTGAAAAACATCTGGGTGCCCTACGGCGAGTAGGGCCCCCGCGCATCACGGGAGGCCCATATGAACTTTGCAGGACAAACCGTCATCGTCATTGGCGGCACCAGCGGTATCAACCGTGGCATTGCCGAGGCTTTTGCAGCCTCGGGTGCCAAACTGGCCGTCGCCAGCCGTTCACAGGAAAAGGTGGACGACACCGTGGCCGCGCTGAAAGCCGCAGGCGCACAGGACGCCATCGGGGCGGCCTTTGACGTGCGTGATCCGGATGCTGTGGCCGCTGGTCTGAAACAGTTTCACGACGCCTATGGTGATTTCGACGTGCTGGTTTCTGGCGCGGCAGGAAACTTCCCGGCGCTGGCATCCGAGATGTCGGTCAACGCGTTCAAGACCGTGATCGACATTGACCTGATGGGTACAATCCATGTGATGAAAGGGGCGTATCCTTTCTTGAAACGCCCCGGTGCCAGCATCATCAACATCTCGGCTCCGCAATCTTACCTGCCTTATGAGGGTCAAGCTCATGTCTGTGCCGCGAAGGCAGGGGTTGATCAGATCACCCGGACGCTGTCGATGGAATGGGGTGTTGAAGGGATCCGCGTGAACTCGGTCGTGCCGGGGTTCATCGAAGGCACCGAAGGCGCAAAACGCCTGGCCCCTACCCCGGATGCCGGTGAAGCGCTGCGCCGCGATGTACCGTTGGGCCGCTGGGGTCAGCCGCAGGACGTGGCCAATGCCTGCCTGTTCCTCAGCTCGGATCTGGCCAGCTATATCAGCGGTACTGTATTGGCTGTCGACGGCGCGCTGTATCAACGCGGCTCGGGTAAGTTCGGCCAGATGATGGGTGAGATGCTGCGCAGCATGAAAAAGGGGTGAGACGCGCTCACCCCCTCATGCTCAGTTCGTGGTCTCAAGGCCGACGGGTTTGCCCACTACGGTAAAATGCAGCCCGTCCGGATCCAGCAATTCCGAGGCAACCCGGTTCACGTCTTCCAACGTCACGGCGTTTACCTTGTCATTGCGTGTCGCGATATAGTCGATGGGCAGGTTTTCCATCTGCATCCCAACCATGATACCGGCAATCTGCCCGTTTCCATCAAACCGCAGCGGATACGCACCGGTCAGATAGGTCTTGGCATCGTCCAGCTCTTTCTGGGTGACACCTTCCGAAGCGGCCTTGGCCCATTCGTCACGGATCACCTCAACTGCCTCGGCAATGCGGTCGTTGGCTGACGAAACTGACCCCAGATAGACAGACGCCAGATCCTTGGGCACAAGATACGTTGCCACACCGTAAGTCAGCCCGCGTTTTTCCCGCACTTCCTGCATCAGGCGGCTTTCAAAGCCACCACCACCCAGGATGTGATTCAAGACAAACGCAGCAAAGAAATCCGGGTCGTCCCGATCAATCCCGGCCTGACCGAACAGGGCCACCGATTGCGGCGTATCGAACTCGACAACGCTGATACCTCCGGGAATTGTCACGTCAGCCTTTTCCGGGATGGGTCTGGCGGTCTCAGGCAAATCGGCCAGCAACGCATCAAGCAACGCGCCCAGTTCCTCTGCAGTGATGTCGCCCACGGCTCCAACATAAAGGCGGTCTTTGGCGAACACGCTGTCATATGCAGCCGCTACATCGTCCCGCGTCAGAACCGAAACGCTTTCGATCGAGCCCTTCCCTTCTGATCCGTAGGGGTGGTCGCCATAGGCCATCCTTGCAAAGTTCAAGCCTGCGATTTCATTCGGGTCGGTCTGATCCGAGCGCAATCCCGACAGTATCTGGGCGCGCACGCGATCAATGGCATCCTGATCGAAACGCGGCTCGTGCAAGGTGGTGCGCAATAGTTCGACCACCTCATCCCGGTTCTCGGTCAGAAATTGCGCCGAGATCGATACGGTGTCGTCGCCTGCATTATACCTGAATGATGCGGCCAGTGCTTCAAGCTCACGGGCATATGTCTGAGCGTCCATGTCGCCCGCGCCTTCTTCAATCAGACCGCTCATCAAATAGACAGCACCGCGCTTGTCCGGGTCGTCCAGAGAAGTGCCGCCCCGAAACCGTAGCTCCAGCGCGGTAAAGGGGATCGAATGATCTTCGACCAGCCAGGCCTTGATGCCGCCGGGTGAGGTCACTTCTTCGATCTCGATCTCGGCCAGGGCAGGCAGGGCAACCAGACAGGCAATCAGAGTTGCAAGGAACCGTTTCATTGCGTCACCTCATCATCTCGCATCAGCCAACCTGTGACAGATGCCTCGGGTTGCAGCACTTCGCGGGCAGCGGCGATGATCTCATCACCCGTCACGGCCTGAAGAATGTCGGGCCAAGCCTGTACATCTTCGACCGTCAAGCCGCTGGTCAGGGCGCGGCCGTACCGGTTGCCGATGCCGTCCACATTGTCGCGCGCATAGGTCTGAGCAGCGCGCAGCTGCATCTTGATGCGGTTCAGATCGTCTTCGTTCACGCCTTGGGCAATAAAGTCGGCCACAGCCTGATCCATGGCGTCTTCTGCCTCTTGCAGTGACACGCCCTGTGCCGGAACTACCAGCAGGTCAAAGGTCGTGTCATCCAGCGAGACGCCGCGATAAAATGCGCCCGCATAGACGACTTTTTGCTGATCGAACTGAAGCTTTTCGTTCAGGTATGATGTGGTGCTGCCACCCAACAGCTCAGCCAGAAGAAACAGGGCTGCTGCCTTTTCCTGCTCACCCGGATTGCGTTCGGGGGCCAGATAGCTGCGTTGCACATAGGGCTGCGCCACGCGCGGGTCCTTGTAGGTCAGGCGCCGTTCTGCCGTATGCGGTGGCTCCTGCGACCGAACCCGCTCGGGCAAATCCGGGTTGGCCGGGATCACGCCGTAGTATTGCTCGGCAAGGGCTCGGACCTCTTCAGGCTCAACGTCGCCAGTAACCACCAGAATGGCATTATTGGGTGCATAATGGGTCTGGTAGAACGACAGGGCATCCTCCATATCCAGCTCTTCCATCTCGTGCTTCCAGCCAATGATCGGCACGCCGTAGCGATGGTTGAGATACTGCGCAGCGTTCATCTGTTCACCGAACAGAGCGCGTGGGTTGTTTTCCGTGCGCTGATTGCGTTCCTCAAGGATCACGTCACGCTCGGTCAGAATATCCTCTTCGCTTAGCCGCAGGTTCCGCATCCGATCGGATTCCATCCGCATCATCAACTCAAGCCGGTCGGCTGCGACGCGTTGAAAATACGCGGTGTAGTCATAGGATGTGAATGCGTTGTCATTGCCGCCATTGGCGGCGACGGTGGCCGAAAACTCACCCGGAGCCAGCGTGTCTGTACCTTTGAACAGCAGATGTTCCAGGAAATGCGCGACACCGGAGGCCCCTATCGGCTCGTCCGCAGATCCAGCGCGATACCAGACCATGTGTTGCACCACCGGCGCGCGGTGATCTTCAACCACCACGACATCCATGCCGTTGTCCAAAGTGAATGTAGTGACCGCTTCTTTCCCGTCCTCGGCGAAAACCGGGGTGGCAGCGATCAGGGCAGCCGACAAAGCCAGGGCCCGAACCATGGGGCATCCTCCGTTTCGTTTCTGGTATTCAAACTACGGTGGTGCGGCCCGGGTTCAAGCCCGATGACGGAAAGTTAAGAATTATTCATCAGGAGGCGATGATGGCGTTTCAATCCCAGCGTTACGCGCGGCGTTTGTTTCCGCATAGGGATTGATGGATTGCCGTTCATAGACCTGACCATAACGATCGACAGGGAACAGACGCAAACCGGTCCAGCGACCGCGGCGCTTGCGGAACGCGGCATCCTCGGCCTCGACCACCTGACGCGCATCAGGTGGCACACCATAACGGCTTGAGGCCGTGACCAGCGCCGCATCTGACGACGGCACCGCTGTATTCGGGTTCAGTGCAGCCGCATTGCCACCCAGCGCTGCCACGGCGTCAGCGTTCGGGTTCGGATCGGTCAAGTTGGCACCGCCCGGCGTCGGAGCAGGCAAAAAGGCGTAATCCTGAGGTTCCGTCAGTGGTTTGACCGGAAGAACAGAAAATTCATCCGGACCCTGCCCCGGAGGCGCCAGATCCCGCAGACCGGGATTCGAACATGCCGCAACCGCTGCGACAACAGTCAGAACAAATATGGCGCGCGGCATCCGCATAGGTGTCTCCAGCCTGTTTCTGGCGCTTTTATCTCATATAATTCGGCGCGTCACGAGGGCTTTTTGCTGTCGAACAGAACCAGCCCCAAAGCGCCTGCAAATATGAACACATCCGCAAGGTTGAACACAAACGGGTTGTTGATGCCGCAACATGACATGTTCAGGAAATCCAGAACATAGCCGTATAACAGCCGATCCACCACGTTTCCAAGCGCGCCGCCTATCAACAGACCTGCGCAGAAGAGCATGAGTTTTGATGCGGCTATACGGCTGAGCCAGATAAGAACGCCGACACAGATCGCAATCGAAATACCGATCAGCACCCAACGCGCGGAGTCGGAATTCCCCTGAAACAGACCGAAATTGATACCGCGATTCTCACCGTATTTGAAAACCAGCAGCGGTGGCAGAACATCAATGCCACCTGGTTTCTCGGCCACGCGCATGACATGGACGACCAGATACTTGCTGATCTGGTCGATCGCAAAGGCGGCCAGCGCCGCCCAGAGAAGCAGGCGTGACTGCATTAGTGACGGAAGTGCCGCATGCCGGTAAAGACCATGGCCAAACCGGCCTCATCCGCTGCGGCAATCACTTCGTCATCGCGCATGGATCCACCGGGTTGGATGACGCAGGTTGCACCGGCCTCAGCCGCTTCCATAAGACCGTCGGGGAAAGGGAAGAAGGCATCCGAGGCGACAGCCGATCCAATGGTCAGCGGCTGCGGCAGTCCCAGCACATCTGCCATGCGTTCAGCTTTCTTGGCGGCGATCAGGGCCGAGTCCACGCGGCTCATCTGACCCGCACCCACGCCCACGGTTGAACCGTCTTTGACGTAGACGATGGCGTTGGATTTGACGTGCTTCGCCACTTTCCATGCAAACAGCAGATCACGCATCTGCTCATCAGTCGGGGCTTTTTTGGTGACGACCTTCAGGTCGTCCATGCCGACAAAACCGTTGTCCTTGTCTTGAACCAGCAAACCACCGGCCACCTGACGTACTGTTTTGCCACCGGCCGTTACATCTGGCAGACCGTCGGTCGTCAGCAAGCGCAAATTCTTTTTGGCCGCAAAGATCGCCTTGGCTTCGTCAGATGCTCCGGGGGCAATCACGACCTCGGTGAAAATCCCGGTGATCTCTTGCGCAGTTTCCGCATCCAACGGCTGGTTCAATGCCACGATCCCACCAAAGGCCGAGGTGCGGTCGCAGTCAAACGCCGCCTTATAAGCCTCAAGCAACGTCCCGCCCGTGGCCACACCGCAAGGGTTGGCATGTTTGATGATCGCGCAAGCCGCGCCCTGAGTGGGGTCGAACTCAGCGACCAGCTCAAACGCGGCGTCGGTGTCGTTGATGTTGTTGTAGCTCAGTTCCTTGCCCTGATGCTGCACGGCAGTGGCCACACCCGGGCGGTTGGTGCCATCGGTATAGAACGCAGCCTGTTGATGGCTGTTCTCGCCATAACGCAGAGTCTGTTTCAACTCTCCTGCAAAGGCGCGACGCTTAGGGGCCTCCAGCTGCAGAGCGTCGGCCATCCAGTTCGAGACTGCCGTGTCGTAGGCCGCCGTGCGGGCATACGCCTTTTGGGCAAGCCACTGGCGGAAACCATACGACGTCTTGCCGTAGTTCTCTTCCAACTGGTCCAGCAAAGAGGAGTAATCTTCAACATCCACCACTACGTTTACAAAGGCGTGGTTCTTGGACGCCGCACGGATCATCGCCGGGCCACCGATATCGATATTCTCGATGCATTCATCATAGCCCGCACCTTTGGCGACTGTGGCTTCGAACGGGTAGAGGTTCACCACCAGCAGATCGATCGCGCCAATACCATGCTCATTCATCGCAGCGACATGGGTGTCGTTGTCACGCAGCGCCAACAGCCCACCATGCACCACCGGGTGCAGGGTCTTGACTCGGCCGTCCATCATTTCGGGAAAACCGGTGATCTCGCTGACGTCCTTCACTTCAAGCCCAGCATCGCGCAGCGTCTTGGCCGTTCCGCCGGTCGACAGCAGCTCGACCCCGCGCTCGGCCAACGCCTTGCCCAGCTCAATCAGCCCGGTTTTGTCGGATACGGAAAGCAGCGCGCGGCGCACGGGGTGAAGATCGGTCATGGGTCCAAAGGTCCTTTTGGCGTCAGTCGAATTCTGGCTCGTCCCGGTGCGTATCGCGCACGGCATAGGCTGTGTCCTGTGCCTTGCTTAGCGTCCACCGGATGCGGGTCGCATACTCCATTGCGCGGCCAGATAGAACGATCTGTTTTGTCGCGCGCGGCTTTAAACGCCCCTTTTCAAGGTAAACGCTTGGCTCGACGGACAATTTTCCAATGCCATCATGGCGGAAAACCCAGATTTCGCCGCTTTTAAGGGCCATGGACACCGCCGCCCCGCCCAAATCCAGCGCCGCATCCACATCCGGATGCAGGTGAAAACGGATATCATACCCGATTCCCTTGAGCCCTGAAGCGTCCATAGCCTTGTCGAACTGGCGCTTTGCCTTGTCGGTCGCAGTCAGCAGAATATCCTCAACTGCAAGTTCGCGCCCATCAAATCGCAACTCAAAGGTCCGCGCATGAGTCAGGCCGAACACTTTGGCATACCCGTCATGACCAGCCATGAAGCGGATACCCTCAAACGCGTCTTCGAAATCGACAGGCACATCCTGCGGCGCATCCACCAACGCCTGACTTTCGCGGCCCGGCAATGGATTTGCCAGCCGCGCGCTGGAAAACCCATCCAGGCACAAGGTTGAATGCGACGGCGTCGCCCGCCCTGCGCGGCGCCATTCCAGGCCAAAACTGGCCCCTGATCCGCAATTCACGATCAACGGCCGCCGGCCCGAGGTCAGTTCGAATGCCAATGTGGACGCGTGCGCGTTGAACGAAGCGGCACCTTTGGGCGGCGCACTGGCATCTACAATCAGAGTGGTGCGTGCAGCAGACAAGCGCGCGTAGCCCATAGGCAATTCGGTCGCTGCCTTATGCTTGACGCCACTTTGTGCCAAGGCCTGTTCCAGACGCCCCTCGACTCCGCGTCCACCACCGTGGAATCGTGCCAAAGCGCCATCCGCATGGCGGAGGCTGCGCAAGGTCGGTGCAATCCGCTTGATTGCATTGACCTGCGCGACGGGCGCACCGCGCCCCAGATCGTTCAGCGCCGCGGTTGTCCAACTGAGCAGTGTGAAAACTTCCAGCAACTCCTCCGGGTTGCGCGTGGGGATCCCCCCCTGCGCGTCCACCTGACGATCGCATTCGCTGGCAAGAGCCCGCAGGGCAGGATCGGCCATCTGCTCCAACCCTTCCAACGCCAAACCGGCTTGTACCAATCCGGCCAGAGCCTCGAATCGGGGTAGGCCCGGCGTCGCCGCCGGCCAGCGTTTGGACAGGAACCATGTCTGTTGTGCCAGCGAGCGGAAGAACAGCCTGCTTTGCTTTTCATCCACCCCACGCAGCAGAAAGATCGCGTGGTTGATCCAGCGCATGACCCGCCGACCAGTCAGGTCAGGCACCCAACCGGGGCCCTGCCCGCGACCATGCGCTTCGATCCAGCCCCAGACCCAGCGTTGCGCCTTTTCCCGCGCGCGCATGTCTCCGACTGCGGCCAGATCATCCAGCCACGCAAAGCCGTGGCGTTCATCATCGAAACCTGCGCTGGGGGCGACGACGTCCCAGAGCCCGGTATCTTCGGCCTCGACCAGATATCCGGCAAACAAGAGGTTTCCGGCAACCAATTGCCGTCCACGTGCGAACGACCCGACAGTGCGCGGATCGGGCTGTGCGACAAATCCCGTGACCGCCTTTTGCCGCTGGCTCAGGCGCGCGTAGAAACGGTTCTGAAACCGCATCCATCGACTGGTCATGGTGTCCGAGTTCGACATGTCTCGCGTTACTCTGCCCCTTGCGCTCTGCTGGCGCTTGAGACCCAACGATAGACCGCGTCGATCGTCAAGTCATCGAAAAGCGTGCGCTTAGGCGGATTTGTTCAGACAGGCGATATAGAACCCGTCCATACCACCCTGATCCGCCCAATAATCGGGCCGCAGCCGCAGACCGCCTTCTTCCGTCATCCAATCCGTATCAACACCCGCTATGTTCACTGCGTCGCGATCCACGCTCATGTCCGGATACATCTCAAGCGCCTCTTCAATCTGCACTTCGCCTTCGTCCGGCAACAATGAACAGGTGCAATAAACCAAACGCCCACCGGGTTTCAGCAAACCCCATGCATGGGCCAACATCTGCGTCTGAAGCTCGATCAAACCGCCGAATTCGGACCCATCCTTGGCAAAGGGCAAATCCGGGTGCCGCCGGATCGTACCTGTGGCCGAACACGGCGCGTCCAGCAGGATCGCGTCATACTGACCTTCATGTTCCAGCGCATCCCCGACAATGACCTTCGCCGTCAGACCCGTCCTTTGCAGGTTTTCGCGCACCCGCTCCATCCGAGCTTCTGAAACATCCAACGCCGTAACGTCCGCTCCTGCCGCAGCCAATTGCATCGTTTTGCCACCGGGAGCAGCGCAAAGGTCCAAAACCGTCTCGCCCGCTTTGGGTGCCAGAACGCGAACGGGCAAAGCCGCCGCCGCATCCTGCACCCACCAGTCCCCGGCTTTGTATCCCGGTAGGGTCGAAACCTGACCGGCATCCTGCAGACGAATTGAGCCTGTCGGCAGCACATCGCCCGAGGGACCTATCCCCCCCCGCTTCACGGTAAGATCAAGCGGTGCACCTGCGAAATGCGCCTGCTCCATCCCGGCCACGGCATCCGCGCCCCACGCCATAGTCAGGGGATTGCGAAGCCATTCCGGCAAGCGCGGGACTCGCATTTTGGGCCAGGCTTCAGGGCCTTCGGCTGCCACTTTGCGCAGAACCGCATTCACCAGGCCCTTAAGACGCCCGTGCTTGCGCGAGCGGCTAATGATCTCGACCAAAGAATTCACCACACCATGCGCGGCTTCTCCGTTACAAAGCTCGACTGTGCCCAGCCTAAGCGCGTTATGGACTGTTAGGGCGGGTGTGCGGTTCAAGTGATTGTCCAACAACCTGTCGGCGCGTTCCAGGCCGCGCAAGGTCTCTGACGCCAACCGTTGAGCCCGCGCGCGATCTTCGGGACCCAGCCGGTCCAATGCACCCGCTGCGAGACATTCGGACAACAGGCGACCCTCACCCAGAACCTGATCGAGCAGATAGATTGCGCTGCGCCGTGCTGCTGTTGCGCTGTTTGCCATGGTACCGCCTTACTGTGACTTGCGCCCGCATTGCCAATGGCGGACGCGGGCGTATATCAAGACACAGCACGGAAAGGAACCCGATGTCATGAGTGACGACCGCAAAGATTTGCCCCCCGCCGCCCGGCGCGCGCTGGCCGAAGCGGAAGAACGCCGACGCAAGTCCGAAGCCGAAGCCAAGGCGTTGCCCAAAGAACTGGGCGGGCGCGACGGACCTGACCCCGCCCGCTATGGTGATTGGGAAAAGAAGGGCATCGCCATTGATTTCTAGGCGCTCAGCCGCGCAGTGCCTTGAGGAAGTCGCCTATCAAAGCGCGCTGTTTCTGGGATGTCGCCCGATCTTCGGGCCATGTCAGCCAGTACCCGTCTTTTGTTTGCAGCTCAGGTTGGTCCAGTCTGCGCAGCCGCCGCTCTTGAAGATCGGCAGAAGCCAGCGGAACTGACCCCAACACCACACCAAGGCCGCGCCGCGCCGCCGAGATTGCGTGCTCCATTGAATCAAAACTGATTTGGGAAGTCGGTACATCCTTCTTATCGCATTTCTGACACCATTCCCGCCACCCCGGGCGCTCACCACGCAGATCGATCAAAGGCGCACCCCATTCAACGTCGGGGGCCGCCATGGGCACAAGAACCTCGCGCGCGATCAAGGCCGCATCGCGCCCGGCCCACATACCGCGGCCATATCGGATTTGCAGCCAGGTCCGTTCTTCATCCAACGAAGACCGACGTGCGACCGAGTCGGTCATCACCTGCACTTTGGGTCTCAACTGGTGAAAGACAGGTAGAGCAGGCAGTACCAGCGCATGAATATTGGATGACAACCCGGCCACCCGCAACTCACGCGGGGACTTGCCGAACAGATCCTCTGTGTTGCGCTCCAACGCCTGCAGGCTGTCTTGCACCAAAGGCAAATAGCTCTCGCCTTCTACCGTCAGCGACACACCCCGCGCTTCGCGCACGAACAGGGATCGGCCCAACCAAGCCTCAAGGTTTCCGATCCGCTGGCTGACAGCGGCCTGCGTCAAACCAAACTCTTTGGCCGCAGCCGAGAACCCGCCCAAACGCCCTGCGGCCTCGAACACGCGCAGCCAGTCCAGCGGCGGTAATCCCACCTTTTTCTTAGCCATAAGATTTTCCAAGCCTCAGACGAAATAAGGATTAATTGTCGTAATGCCATGAACGGCGTATCTGCTCAACCAAAGCTCGCGCCGAACAGGAGATCCCCAATGCCGCGCACCGCTACTCATGACACCAACGTCGTGACCGTGACTTTCACCGACGATAGCCAAGCCCGCTTTCACGCCATCTGGCTGCGTGACAACGCGCTGGACCCGGACACCCGCGCGCCCGGCAACGGTCAGCGCCTGATCACTATCGGGGACATCCCCGCCAACATTTCGGTCAGCGCTGCCGATGTGTTGAACGGCGACCTCGTGATCACCTTCCAGCCCGAGGGCAAGACAGTGACCTTCCCTGCCGACTGGCTGGCCGATCACAGTTATGACAGCGCACAAGCCGCCGAGTTCGGCCGCATCGCCACCGGTATCACCACCTGGGAACGTGGCATCGACGCCCCCAGCGGAGATTGGAACGAGGTCCACGCCAGCCCGGTTGCTAAGCGCAATTGGCTAGCGGCGGTGGCCGAGTTAGGGTTTGCCAAGCTGACAGGCGGCCCAACCGAACCGGAATCGCTGCTGAAGGTGGCCGATCTGTTTGGCTATGTCCGCGAGACCAATTATGGCCCCTATTTCGAAGTGCGGACCGAGGTGAACCCCACCAACCTCGCCTATACCGGGCTTGGGTTGCAGGCCCATACCGATAACCCCTACCGCGACCCGGTGCCGACGCTGCAAATTCTGTATTGTCTGGAGAATTCAGCCGAAGGCGGTGACAGCATCGTGGTCGACGGCTTCCGCGCCGCCGAGAAGCTGCGCGATCAGAACCCCGAGGGTTTTGCCCTGTTGGCCGGCTTCCCGGCGCGGTTCGAATACAAGGGCTCGGACGGCGTCTGCCTGCGGTCGCGGCGCCCAATGATCGAACTGTCGCCAGATGGCGAACTGATCGGAATCCGTTTCAACAACCGCTCCTCCGCGCCGTTCGTCGATATCCCCTTTGAGAAGATGGAAGCCTATTACGCTGCCTACCGCCAATTGGGTGGAATCATCGACGACCCGGCGATGGGCGTGTCGTTCAAGCTGGAACCGGGCGAAAGCTTTATCGTCGACAACACACGCGTGCTGCACGCGCGTCTGGGCTATTCCGGTGCAGGCTCACGCTGGTTGCAGGGATGCTATGCTGACAAGGATGGATTGCTGTCCACACTCGCCGCGATGGAAATAACACAACCGGAGGCGGCTGAATGAAACCCGATTTCTCGACCCTGAACAGGGACAATATCGTGGCCTTCATCGGTGACATCTTCGAACGTCGCGGCGGCGAGGAGTACTTAGGCGAACCCGTCACCATGGCCCAACATATGCTGCAAGGGGCCACCATCGCCAAGCAGAACGGCCAGCCAGAGGAAATCATCGTCGGTGCACTTCTGCACGACATCGGGCATTTTACGTCCGAATTCGGCACTTATCACCCCGACGATACCGAAGACCGCCATCACGAAGACGCAGGCGCTGAGGTACTGGAACAGTTCTTCCCCTCGGTCATCACCGATTGCTGCCGCTATCACGTGGCGGCCAAACGGTATCTTTGCGCCACCAAGCCCGAGTACTTTCAACGCCTGTCGACTGCCTCGGTCCACACGCTGGAACTGCAGGGCGGCCCGATGAGCGCGGAAGAGGTTGTCGCATTCGAATCCAACCCAAACCTGAAAGAGATCATTCAGGTTCGCTATCTGGATGAGGCCGGTAAACGCGCGGATATGGAGACCCCCGATTTCCCCTATTTTGCACCCATGGTGCAGCGCATGGTCGACAAACATCTGGGCACGTCGTGACTGCACCTGAATACATCTTCGAGGCCAGTTCCAAGCCCTCGCTACCCTGGCACGAAGTTCCTCTGATCCGCGCAACAGATCAGACGGTCAAAGGCTATGGCTGTCTGGTCGATGACCCCGAGACCTTTGAAATCGAGATAGTCCGCTGGCCGCAACAAGGTTGGCGCCCCATCGACGAAGGCACCGGCGACGAAGGCGGCTGGGTCGAAGGCACGTTCAAATGTGACTGGCGAGGCGACGTGCTGTATGGCGAGAACGAAGCCGTCAAAGGGCATTACGTTCTTGGCTGGTCCACGGATCCGCAAACCGCGCAGACGGATCGGCAAACCGCGCCCCGTGATCAGGTGTTGCTCTGGCACATGAACTATCACCCCGACGGCGGTCAGATGTTTTGGCCTTTGGACAAAAAACCCTTCATCGTCCCCGCGGCCCTGCCCGGTGACAACCTGACGCCCGACAAGGTGGTGGCGTTCTGGTGCGACGGCTCGCGTGGCCTCTATATCCACCCGGGCATCTGGCACGAGGGGATATTCCCGGTCGAAGATGACCAACGATTCCTCGACCGGCAGGGTGCAGTTCACGCACGGGTCAGCGCGGATATCGGGAAAGAGTTCGGTGTGTACCTGGCCTGCCCATTGCGCGAAGACAGGATCAAGGGCTTTTAACCAAAGCCCCTTGATGCCCTGACCCTTTGCGCACGATCCAAATCTGCACAGCCAGCAAATAGGGCACGTAGAACGCAAAGTTCTGAACCAGATCGAAAGGGCCCGAGAAATCGGGCTCTGACCCCAGCCCACCGGTCAGCAGATACCAAAGTGTGTAATGCACCCGGTAGAGCCATGATCCCAGCGCCAGCCAGAACAGCCGCAGCCCCCAGGCCCAGTGCCCCGCGCGATCATTGCTGAGCACCATGCGTACAACCATAAGCGCCGCAGCAAAGAGGCAGAGGCCGTAAAGGAAAAACGCGGCAGACATCACCGGCCCACCAATCGTGCCTCGCAAAGGGATATAAGTCATCCCCGCCATCCCGGTCACAAGAGCCAGCGCGACCAGCACAGCACCCAAGGCGCGGTGAAACCAGTTGAAGCGCTGCCGAAGGGCGCGGACCAGTTGCAGCGGCACCAGCGTTACCAACACCGTTCCGGCAAAGATATGTAGAATCATCGCCGCGTTGCCGACGCTCTGACCGTCCGCAAACAAATAGCTTTGCGCAGGCGCATCATGCGACAGGCCGACGCCGATCATACCAAACCCGTGCGCCACAAACGGCAGCAGCGTCAGATAAAATAGTGCCAGCAGGACACCAGTTGCCAGACCGGAACGACGTAAACGCATAGATCAGAGCTTAGCGCCAACAATTCGGGCGTCTATGGCTTACAACCCCAGTACGTCCACCATGTCATACTGCCCGGGTGTCTTGCCTTGACCCCATAGTGCGGCCTTGAGGGCACCACGGGCAAAGATTGCACGATCACTGGCCAAATGGCGCAGGACGATGCGTTCTCCGGGGGCAGCGAACAGCACATCATGTTCACCAACGATATCGCCGCCGCGAATGGCGTGGAAGCCGATATCACCCCGCTTGCGCGCACCGGTGATGCCATCACGGCCTCGATCAGACACATCCGCCAATCTGACGCCGCGCCCCTCGGCAGCGGCCTCACCCAGCATCAGCGCTGTGCCCGAGGGCGCGTCGACCTTGTGGTGGTGGTGGCCTTCGATGATCTCGATATCGAAATCTTCATCCAATGCGGCAGCGACTTTCTTGGTCAGTTGCACCAGCAGGTTCACACCAAGGCTCATATTGCCCGCCCGCACGATCACGGCGTGGCGTGATGCCGGTTCAAGTGACGCGATTTGTTCGTCGGACATGCCCGTAGTGCCGATGACATGAACACAACGCGCCTGCGCAGCCAGAGCGGCAAATTCCAAAGTCGCTTCGGGCGCGGTGAAATCGATCACCGCCTGCGCTTGCGCAAACGCCTCCAGCGGATCATCAGTGACGGTGACGCCCAGCGCCTGACCACCCATGGCCGTGCCCACATCCTGATCGATCCAATCGTGACCCTTGCGCTCGACCACGCCAACCAGACGCGCCTGATCACTGTCGGTGACAGTCTTGATCAGCATCTGCCCCATGCGGCCCGAAGCCCCTGTGATAACGATCCCCGGAATATGGGTCATTGCGCTGGTCCTTTTCGCTAAGTCGGCTCAAAGCCTCCTACCCCGTTCGCGCCCGCTTGGCAAAGCCCCGCTTTGGGCTTAGATCGGGGATATGGCAAAGAACAAATTCCACGATGGCCCCGGCCCGTCCCAACGACAGCTGCGTGTCGGCGAACTGATACGTCGCACCCTGTCCGAAGTTCTGGCGCGCGGAGATGTCCACGACCCCGACCTGAACCGCATGTCGATCACCGTGGGTGAGGTCCGTACCTCGCCCGATCTCAAAATCGCCACGGCCTATGTGCTGCCGTTGGGCGGCAAAGGGCAAGAGGACGTGATCGACCTGCTGGCCCGCAATAAAGGTGAATTACGACGCGTGATCGGCAAGAAACTGAACCTGAAGTTCTCGCCCGATCTGCGGTTCCGTCTGGATGACACGTTTGACCGTCTGGACGACACCCGCCGCATGTTCCAGCAGGACGCGGTGCGCCGCGATCTGGACGAGTGATCCGTACTTTAACAACATTGGGCGCGATTTTGTGGGCCGCGCAAGCCTCTGCGGTTACGTGTGAAAAGGTTACTCACGACGGTCTGCGCTACACCGTCTGCGAGGTCAATGCGACTGCAGCGGATCTGCGCCTGTTTCTGAATGGTGAAGACGGCGAAGTGTTGGGGCATTTCTCATCGGTTAACGAGACGCTTGAACCCGAGGGCAAACGGCTGGCCTTTGCGATGAACGCCGGCATGTATCACGACGACCGCTCGCCCGTCGGCCATTATGTCGAAGATGGGCAGGAGCAGATGCGGGTAATCGCGAACCCCGGCCCCGGCAATTTCGGCCTGCTGCCCAATGGCGTTTTCTGCATCCGCAACGGGCGCGCCGATGTGTTCGAGACGCTGGATTTCGTGGATCAAACACCGGACTGCCGCTTTGCCACCCAATCCGGACCGATGCTGGTGATCGACGGCGAGCTGCACCCGCGCTTTCTGCCCGATTCGACCTCGCGCTATATCCGCAACGGTGTTGGCACCAGTGCCAATGGCGCGCGGGCCGTTTTTGCGATCTCAGAAGATTATGTCACCTTCCACGAATTCGGCAGACTGTTTCGCGATGTTCTGAACACCCCAAACGCGCTGTTTCTGGACGGCAATATCTCACGAATGTATGACCGCGCAGGCAACCGTTCGGATCTGGGATTCTCGTTGGGACCGATTGTGGGTGTAGTTGAGGACATGCCTGCAAATTGACAGGGCGGGTGTGATCCGTTAACCCGCGCGCCTCAGCAAAAGGCAAGGTGCAAGATGGGACGCAAACGCAAGGGTCGCGACATTTCCGGTTGGCTGGTTGTGGACAAGCCTGCGGGCATGACCTCGACCGCTGTGGTCAACAAGGTGCGTTGGGCGATGGATGCCAAAAAGGCGGGCCATGCGGGCACACTGGACCCCGAAGCAACCGGCGTTCTGGCCGTGGCTTTGGGCGAGGCAACAAAGACCGTTCCCTATATCACCGATGCGCTGAAGGCTTACACGTTCACCGTGCGTTTGGGTCAAGCCACCAATACCGACGATGCCGAGGGCGAAGTGATCTCAAGCAGCGATGCGCGCCCTTCGGATGAGGACATCAAACAGGCGCTGACCCCGTTTTTGGGCGACATCATGCAGGTTCCGCCTAAGTTTTCTGCCGTGAAGATCGACGGCCAGCGCGCCTATAAACTGGCGCGCGATGGCGAGGATGTGGAACTGACCGCTCGGCCCCTTTGGGTCGAGGAACTGATCCTTGTCGACCGCCCCGATGAAGACCACGTGGTGTTGGAAATGACCTGCGGCAAAGGTGGCTATGTGCGCTCAATCGCGCGCGATCTGGGTGAGGCACTGGGATGCCACGGGCATGTCAAGGAACTGCGCCGCATCTGGTCCGGCCCGTTTGAGGCCGAAGATGGCCTGACCATCGAACAGATCGACGATATGGCCAAGACAACCGCGCTGGACGCGTATCTGCACCCGCTGGAAACCGGCCTGTCGGACCTGCCCGAATTGAAATGCACCCCGGAGGGCGCCACCCGCCTGCGCAACGGCAATCCCGGCATGGTGATGGCATCAGACGTCGAATACGGCGATGAAGCCTGGGCCTCGTTGGACGGCAAGGCGGTGGCTGTGGGCATCTACAAATCAGGCGAGCTGCATCCGAGCCGGGTGTTCGTCGCCTAACTCACGTGTTAGGCGGTTGGCATGATCACCCGAACACATACCAAGGGCGATGCGCCCTCGACCGCCATCTATTCCGATTGCGAGAAGTATCGCTATAGCCTGACCCGCGTCTGGGATCCAAAGGGGCAGAAGGCATTGTTTGTGATGCTGAACCCCTCGACCGCGACTGAGGCAGTAAATGACCCTACGGTGGAACGCTGCGAGCGCCGCGCGCGGGCCTTGGGGTTTGGCGCGTTTCAGGTGACCAACATCTTTGCCTGGCGCGACACTGACCCGCGCAAGATGCGCGCTGCCACTGATCCAGTGGGACCAGAAAATGACAGGGCGATTCTGGATGGCGTGGACTGGGCCGATCGGGTCATTGCCGCCTGGGGCACCCACGGCGCACATCTGGACCGTGGCCCGGCAGTTGAACAGTTGTTGCGTCAGACGGGTCAACCCCTGTTCCATTTGGGTCTGACCAAAGACGGCCACCCCAAGCACCCCCTTTACATCGCCTACACTCAACAGCCTGAGCAGTGGTGATAAAGTATTAACCCTTTCAACAACTTATCTTTGACGCTGCTGCCTGCAGAATGAGACAATCCCCTCGGAGTTTTCTGCCATCGGAGGGTGCCATGTTTCTGGCCGGATTGATCGGACTGGCCGCCATCGGCGGTGCAGCTTACGCGATGAGCGACATGCTGATCGAAGACGAGGACGTGTCAGATGACATTCCCGAAGATGAGCCGCGATCCGAAGCCGAAACCGGGGAATTCCTGGATATCGGCGAAAATGTCGAAGACCCCGTCGAAACCGAAGTCGAACCCCTGTCCACCGGCATCGTCCTTTCCGAATTCGAAGGCGATCTGGTGATTGCAGGACAAGACGGCCCGGACATCATCACCGGAGGAGACGGCGTGGATCAGATCAACGGCTATGGCGGTGACGATACGATCCACGGCGGCCAGGGGGATGACGTCCTGCATGGCGGCGACGGGATAGATACCATCTATGGCGGGCCGGACAACGATGTCCTGCATGGCGAAGCGGATGACGACCTGCTGTTTGGGGACACGGGCAATGACGCTCTGTTCGGACATTTCGGAAACGATGTTCTGGACGGTGGTGACGGGGAAGACGAGCTTTATGGCGGTCAGGGTGACGATACTTTGGACGGCGGGACCGGTGACGACGCGTTGCAAGGCGGCTTCGGGGATGACGTTCTGGTCGGAGCGGCGGGCGAGGATGCGATCTTTGGCGGCGAAGGGGACGATTTTGTATTCGGCATAGAAGACGGTGCAGCCGAACAGGATTTCCTGAATGGTGGTGCCGGCAATGACACCCTAGTTGCCGGCAGCGGCGACGTCGTGACCGGTGGTCAGGGGGCCGATGACATCTTCGTGGGCCAAGGTAAGGACGATGTTACCGTCATGGGGTTCCAGCCGGGTGAGGATAAGTTGCTTGTCACTTGGGAGAACGAATCCGAGCCTGAAATAGCCGTGGAACCTGACGCTGAAGATTCAAATCTTACTCGGGTGATCATTGACGGTCAGGAAGTGGCGCAGGTTTATGGTGCCGAAGGGATGACGGCAGCCGATATCCAACTGATCACCGAAGCCCAACTGGAACAGTATGGGCAGATGGTCTGACCCCGCAGATTCCCTTTGCCATTTGATAAAAATCCGCTTATACGCGCCCATCCGCATCGGAATCGGCGCGGTTTTCTCCATGGGCCTGTGCTGGACGACATCCCGGCCTGCGCCATTAACTCTAACCTTTAAAGGAGACCCCGATGTCGATCACTGCCGCTGAAAAAGCACGCGTCATGCAAGAATTCGCAACCAAAGAAGGCGACACCGGTTCGCCTGAAGTACAGGTTGCCATCCTGACCTCGCGCATCAACACCCTGACCGAGCACTTCAAGACCCACAAAAAAGACAACCACGGTCGTCGCGGTCTGCTGAAAATGGTCGCCCAGCGCCGTAAGCTGCTGGACTACCTGAAGGGCAAAGAAGAAGCGCGTTACCAGGACCTGATCAAAAAGCTGGGCATCCGCCGTTAAGTTCGGATCGCATCGCTTGCAGATTTCAGACGCCCGTCACTTTGGCGGGCGTTTTTTTGTGCAGGTCAACCAGCTGGAAGTCAGATGCCCTCAATCTGGGTGGGCCCGTTCATATTCCATGCGCGCGGATTTGACCTGATCCATTTGTTCGTGTGACCAATAGACAAGCGGCTTGAGCAGCTCCAATAGGTCGCGACCCAAAGGTGTCAGCGCATAAGAAACCGCAACAGGCGGGCCGGGATCGACAGTTCGCGTCAGATACCCATCCCGTTGCAACCCTCTCAGGTTTTCGGTCAGCACACGTTGCGTCACGTCACCAATACAGCGTTTGAGTTCTCCAAACCGTTTCGGCTCATCCTCAAGGGCCAAAATGATGATCATCCGCCATTTGCCCGTGACGTTGGACAGAACCGAACGGATCGAGCAGTTGGACGCTTCGGCCTTGCTGTTGACGCCAATGGGGAGCATGAGAACCTCCGGTGCGGTTTAGTTACTTAAGACAACAATAGAACCTCCTGAAATAATCGCAAGGACATGTTTTTTAATGAAATATCCTAGAAGTAACCTCATGACTTTTTAGTGCGTAATTGAACTGTGGTGCATTTTTAATACTTACTATCAGCACAACTCGAATCATCAGGAATTGACCATGACCCCTAAAGAGCTTGTCCTCGCCCTGTTCTCAGCCGCTTTTATCGATCACGACCCAGAAGCCGCGCTCCAGATGGTGAGCGCCGATTACATCCAGCACAATCCGCAGGTTCCGACCGGCGCTGAAGGGCTGATGGGGCTGATCCCGTTGGTTGGACAATCCGGCATGACTGCCACAACCCACCGTGTGATTGCCGAAGGCGACATGGTTGTGCTGCACAATACTTATGACAATGTCGACGCGTTTGGAGCCTCGTCGCTTGCGGCTTTTGATATCTTCCGCGTGGAAGATGGAAAGGTTGTCGAACACTGGGACAATCTGCAACCCATCCCCGAAACCACCGCGTCAGGGCGTGGCATGACGGACGGGCCGGTTGAAATTACCGACCTCGACAAAACCCAAGAAAACAAGGCGCTGGTGCTGGGCTTTGTGCGTGATGTGCTGGGCGGTGCCGCGCCAGAGAACGTCACAACCTACATGGACCCAGAGGTCTATATGCAGCACAATCCTTCTATTGAGGACGGTCTGGCCGGATTGATGGCCGCGATCGACGCTTTCGCCGCGCAAGGCATGGTGATCACTAAGTTCGAGCCTCAGTTCGCCGTAGCCGAGGGCAATTTCGTCTTCGTGGCCACCGATGCCATTATGGGTGGTGAGCCATGGGCCTTCTTCGATCTGTGGCGCGTAGAGGACGGAAAAATTGTTGAGCATTGGGATGTTGTCTCACCCATCCCGTCTGAAATGGCGCATGACAACGGCAAGTTTTAATACCGGATCAAAAAACGCCCACCATCTGGTGGGCGTTTTCAATTTTCATAGCGGTCGTATTTACATCTTCGCCTTTTCCGATTTCAGCGCCAGCCACAGGCAGTAGCACATCATCAGAACCACCAGCGTGAACGGTATCCCCGTAGACACCGCTGCGCCTTGCAGGGCGGACAACCCACCCCCAAGCAGCAGGGCGATAGCAACCAGACCCTCCAACGTGCACCAGAACACGCGCTGTACAACTGGCGCATCCATCTTGCCGCCTGCCGTAATCGTGTCGATCACCAGCGAGCCCGAGTCGGACGAGGTGACAAAGAACACTACGATCAGGATCAACGCGATGGGCGCGACGATGCCATAAAGCGGCAGCTCTTTCAGGAAGCCGAACAGCGCGCCTTCGGGGGCGTAGCTGTCGATTACGGTGGCGCGGACGCCTTCGGCTCCGCCTGCGTTCAGCATGTCGATGGCCGCACCGCCAAAGGTCGACATCCACAGGGCGCAGACCGCCGTCGGGGCCAGCAGCGCGCAGAGGATGAACTCTCGCACCGTGCGACCCTTCGAGATGCGGGCAATAAACATACCCACAAACGGTGACCATGCGATCCACCAGGCCCAGTAGAACGTCGTCCAGCCGTGGAAATAGCTGGTGTCTTCTCGCCCGAACGGATTGGACAGCGCTGGAAGGTGCGTCACGTAATCCACCATCACGTTGAAATACCGCGCGATGGCTGTGCCAACGCCGGTGACAACAATGACGAAAAGGAACAAGCCCACAGCCATGATCATGTTGATCTCACTCAGCCGTTTCACACCTGCATCCATGCCCATCAGGACTGATCCCAGCGCGATCATGGTGATGCCGATGATCAGCAGGACGGTCACGGTTGGGCTGGGTTCGATGCCGAACACCTCGTTCAGCCCCGCCGCAACCTGTTGCGCCCCAAGACCCAAAGAGGTCGTCAGGCCGAACAACGTCGCAAACACCGCAAGCGTGTCGATGATATGGCCCCACCAGCCCCAGACACGCTCGCCCAGGATTGGATAAAAGGCCGAGCGCAGGGTCAGTGGCAGATTCAGGTTATAGGCAAAAATCGCAAGGCTCAGACCCACAGCGGCATAGACCGCCCAGCCTTCCAGCCCCCAATGATGGATTGTGCCGACGATGCCGATGTATTCATTGCCCGGAACGGCAATATCAATGCCCAAGGGCCGCGCATTCCCGCTTTCGGCAAAGTTATAATAGACCGGCTCCATCACGCCAAAGAACAGCAGACCGATACCAATACCGGCGGCGAACATCATCGCGATCCATCCGGCATAGGAATAGTCAGGCTTGGCATCCTTGCCGCCGATCCGAACACTGCCGACCGGCAGAATGATCAGAACCAGACAAAACAGGGTAATTGCGTCGACCGAAAGAACCAGGAACCAGTCAAACGTGCTGGTCAGCCAGGGCCGGAGCCAGCCGAAGAAAGAAGCCGCAGCCTCTTGGTTGGCCAATGCGATCAGAACGAACGCAAAGATCAAAATACTCGAGATCAGAAAGACCGGGTTGTGAATATCCAGACCAAATGGCCGGACGTTATCCTGACCCAGCTCATATTCCGTTTCGAAGTCGTAAATCCGGGGGTCCGGATCCAGCATCTTCTTTGTTTGTGCCATTCGATTGCCCTTCTGTTCGCTTTTTGCAAACGCCAAGGTATTCGGTCGGCGGACGGTTATGAGATAGTTACCCCCTTGGCGCGTTTCCGTCATTTCGACCGCAGGCTGGTTCGTAAGAGCTTATACAGCCTTGCTATTTTTTCAATTGCATTCGATCTCACCTATGTTAGCGATAAAATTTTTTTGCGATTTATTATCCCCTGCCCGGAAAAAACGCCCTGTTTCACGACGTTCAGTTTCATGCCCTGACCTGAAAATTACGTACAAAAGGAAAGCTTCGATCTGTCTCAGCATGATCCGGCCGCCGGATGCGGTTTCTCTTTCCTTCCAACGCATTCTCATGTATGCGCGCGTTATCTGAGACGTTGTGCCCTGACCCTGGCACTCGAATGGAAGATAAAGTGGGGTCGGCGGCAATGGGGCCGCCATGCAAACCGGAGACCCGCAGGGGCGGGAGTGCTCCGTTCTAGGATACGCATATGTTTGATGTAACGAAGAAATCGATTCAGTGGGGCGAAGAGACGCTGACACTGGAAACCGGCAAGGTTGCCCGTCAGGCCGACGGCACCGTGATTGCCACGCTGGGCGAAACCAGCGTCATGGCCAACGTGACCTTTGCCAAGCAACAAAAGCCCGGTCAGGACTTTTTCCCGCTGACCGTACACTACCAAGAAAAATACTATGCCGCCGGTAAGGTTCCGGGTGGCTTCTTCAAGCGCGAAGCGCGCCCGACCGAAAAAGAGACGCTGACCGCGCGTCTAATCGACCGTCCGATCCGCCCGCTGTTCGTTGACGGCTTCAAGAACGAAGTTCTGGTGATGTGCACCGTGCTGTCCCACGATCTGGTCAATGACCCCGACATCGTTGCAATGATCGCTGCTTCGGCTGCCCTGACCATTTCGGGTGCCCCGTTCATGGGCCCGATCGCTGGTGCCCGTGTTGGTTTCGTGGATGGCGAATACGTCCTGAACCCGACCGTGGACGATATGCAGGACCTGCGCCTGAACCCCGAACAGCGTCTGGACCTGGTTGTGGCCGGTACCAAAGACGCCGTGATGATGGTGGAGTCGGAAGCTTATGAACTGTCCGAAGCCGAAATGCTGGGCGCCGTGACCTTTGCGCATGAGCAAATCCAGCCGGTCATCGACCTGATCATCTCGTTGGCCGAAGAAACCGCGAAAGAGCCGTTTGAGTTCGTCGCTCCCGATTACTCGGAGCTGTACGCCGCTGTTTCCGCTGCCGGTGAAGAACAGATGCGCGCCGCCTTCGCGATCACCGACAAGCAAGAGCGCACCGCCGCTGTTGCCGCTGCCCGTGAAGCGATCAAAGAAGCGCTGACCGAGGAACAGCTGGAAGACGCCAATCTTGGCTCGGCGATGAAAAAGCTGGAAGCCGGTATTCTGCGCGGTGACGTCGTCAAAGGCGGCAAGCGCATCGACGGTCGTTCGACCACCGATGTGCGCGCCATCGAAGCCGAAACCTCGCTGCTGCCCCGGACCCACGGTTCCGCCCTGTTCACCCGTGGTGAGACACAGGCGCTGGCTGTAACCACGCTGGGCACCGGTGACGACGAACAGTTCATCGACGCGCTGCATGGCAACTTCAAATCGAACTTCCTGCTGCACTACAACTTCCCTCCATATTCGGTGGGTGAAGTTGGCCGCGTTGGTTCGCCCGGCCGTCGTGAAATCGGCCACGGCAAGCTGGCATGGCGCGCGCTGCAAGCGGTTCTGCCTGCGCCAACCGACTTCCCCTATACCGTTCGCGTGGTGTCGGAGATCACGGAATCCAACGGTTCCTCCTCGATGGCTTCTGTCTGCGGTGGTTCGCTGTCGATGATGGACGCAGGTGTTCCGCTGAAAGCACCGGTTGCCGGTGTGGCCATGGGTCTGATCCTGGAAGATGATGGCGACTATGCTGTTCTGACCGACATTCTGGGTGATGAAGACCACCTGGGCGACATGGACTTCAAAGTGGCAGGTACCGAAAACGGCATCACCTCGCTGCAGATGGACATCAAGGTCGCAGGTATCACCCCGCAGATCATGGAAACCGCTCTGGCACAGGCCAAAGAGGGCCGGATGCACATTCTGGGCGAGATGGGCAAAGCCCTGTCCGAGACCAACGAATTCTCGGTCCACGCCCCGCGCATCGAAACCATGAACATCCCGACCGATAAGATCCGCGAAGTGATCGGCTCGGGCGGTAAGGTCATCCGCGAGATCGTGGAAACCTCGGGTGCTAAGGTCGACATCAACGACGACGGTGTCATCAAGATCGCATCGCCCGACGGTGAATCGATCCAGAAGGCTTATGACATGATCTATTCGATCGTGGCCGAACCGGAAGAAGGTCAGATCTACACCGGTAAAGTGGTCAAGATCGTCGATTTCGGCGCCTTCGTGAACTTCTTTGGCAAGCGCGACGGTCTGGTCCACGTGTCCCAGATCGAAAATCGCCGCCTGAACCATCCGTCAGACGTTCTGAAGGAAGGTCAGGAAGTGAAGGTCAAGCTGCTGGGCTTTGACGATCGCGGCAAGGTCCGCCTGTCGATGAAAGTCGTCGATCAGGAAACCGGCGAAGAGGTCGTTCCCGAGAAGAAAGAAAAGAAAGAAGACGCAGAGTAATCTGTAACTTTCTTCAAGCTCGAAAGGCCCCGGCACTGTCCGGGGTCTTTTTTGTTTGGAGATGTCATCAATCACGCCCCCATACTCTGGCCTTGGTAAATCAACCATTAACGATTCTTAAACGTATTAGCACAACCTTAAGGGTAATTTTGTTGCTCTTAGGGATGTTGTGCGACCGTGGCCACGATTACCGTCTATGAAATCAGTGCAGACCCGTTCAGCACGCGCAACGTCGATATCACGGCCGCGTATTCTGTTGAAGTAACTGATAACGACGCGATCCTGGATGACCCGGACCCCGACAGCACCCAATTGGATCTTTCCGGGCTGCCGGGCTTTACCGCCTCGTCTCAGAATTTCAGTACGTTCGAGACATATTCCGGAACGATCAACGGCGCGCCTGTCAGTTTCACCCTGATCCAGTTCAGCAACCCGCGCTATATCATCGTCACTTCGGGGCAGGCTGCGCTGAATGACACCATCGAAGACACCAGCTTTGGCGGCACCGCAACTTCTACCCCGTATCAGAGCCTACCCTCTTTCGTGTGTTTCACCACGGGGTCGCTGATCCTGACGCCCTCCGGGCAGCGCCAGGTGGAAGAACTGGTACCGGGGGATCCTGTCCTGACCACAGATGGGCGCATCCGGCCAGTGCGCTGGATCGGGCGACGGCATTTGTCGACGCAAGAGCTGCGTTCGTCTCCGCATCTGTGCCCAGTGCGCTTGAAGGCGGGCTGTTTCGGGCAAAACGCCCCCACGCGCGATCTGCTGGTGTCGCCGCAACATCGGGTCGCCGTGACATCAGCGATGATGGAGCTGATGCATGGCGAGACCGTGATGCTGACCCCGGCAAAGGCGTTGATCAACGGGCAAAGCATTGTACAGGACCTGCCTGCGCAGGGGGTCGAATATGTTCACATCCTTTTAGATCAGCATGAGCTGGTGAATGTCGAAGGGATCTGGTCCGAATCCTTCTATCCCGGCGACACGACCCTCAGTGCGATGGAACCTGCCACCCTGCGCAGGTTGTTCGACCTGTTCCCAGACCTGTCGCGCGGCGCGCAAGATTACGGGCCAACGGTACTGCCGGTTCTAAAACCCTTTGAGGCCGAAATTCTGAAATCAGAGCTGATGGTTCCAAATTGGCAGACAAGTCCAAACCTGCAGAAGAGGGCCGCCTGACATCATCTAGTGAAAGACGCCACTCGGCCCATGTTTCAGGACGTGCCATTGGCCATAACTGTCTTTCAAATCCAGCTTGATCGCCGCATCTGCGCGTGTTGTGGCGCTGCCGATCTCGGCCACAGAGAATTCGATGCCCCCGGGAATTTCGATGCGTACGCGATGCGCGCCCCCGCCATGTGGGGCTTCTATGGGACGACCCGTCGAGCTCAGCACATCTCCGATGGACACGTGGGCAGTACGCTCTTCCATGTCCATCTCGAACTCAATCGGCAAATAGAGAGTCTCGTGCACCTTATCGCACATGGCACGGAACACGTACCAATGCGTCGCCATCTCTTCTGTTTCTTCTCCATGAAAGACCTTTTCCAGCGCAGCGCGCTGCGCAGGGCTCGCCGCAGGATCAACAATCACCTGCATTTCCCCGCCACCTTCGAAAATCGGCCCTGGCCAGGCATAAATCAGAGCAGCTTTGGCACCGCAAAGATCAGTGTCGCCAAAATGCCCCTTGCCAATCTCAAGCACCTCGAAGCCCCGGCAATCCCCATGCGTGGGCAGTTCTTCGAATTGGCAGGGACAAGCATAACCGCAATTGCAGTTACCGAAGCTTTCTCCTTCAACATACCAATCTGTAAACGCCATGGTTCTCTCCTGCAAAGTACAGTGAAATCCCGATGGCCTTCGCCTGTGGAACAGCCCCCTTCAGCCATACTAGCACATCCCTGCGCAGATCAGAAACCAACCTGCTGCTGTCGAGCGACAACAATTTGATAAAGCGAATTATTCTATCACACGGACCCAATTTAGAGTGATCCGATGTGACCGCCCAAGCCCTTTCCATGCAACGCCAGACACACGATTTACGTGTGGAAACGTTTTGGAACAAAGGACATGATCATGGTTAGTCGTTTCATCCTGACCTCCGCCGCCCTGATGCTGGGCTCAACTGCAGCAACCGCGCAAAGCCTGGGTGACGGCACCTATGTTCAAGGCTTCATTGGCTACAGTCAGTTGCAGGACAGCAATTTCTCTGGCGCGATTGGCGGCGCGACCCAATCTGTCGATACGGATTTTGATGCAGGTTTTGGCCTGGGTGTGGCTATCGGTAAAGAGATCCCGCAGTGGTCCAACGACACGGTCGGAACGCGTATTGAACTGGAATTATCATACCGCGAAAGCGACGTGGATGGTGTAAATTTCTCGGGCAACGGTCCGGCACCGGAAGGCAATATTTCCGGCGACGTGTCGCAAACTTCGCTCTTTGCCAACGTGCTGTTCGACTTCAAACAATCCGGTGCGCTGACCCCGTTTGCAGGCTTTGGTCTGGGCGCGACTTATTCGGATCTGGATTTTGCTTACGGCCCCGGTGTGGCGCTGGATGACAGCGACACTGCTTTTGCGGCTCAGGTGATCGCTGGCGTGGCTTATGACATCAACCCGTCAACCGCCCTTACCGTAGACGCCCGCTATGCCCGCGCCTTTGATGTGTCGTCGCAGCGGTTGGCCCCGAACGGCGCTTTGACGGGAACGGTTGAAGACGACCTGGATACATTCAGCGTTAACTTCGGGCTTCGTTACAAGTTTTGATAAAATCGGGGGTTAGGTTTCTCTCCGGTTTCCCTTCCCCGTTATGCCCTCGCGCCTCTGGTGCGGGGGCATTCTGAAAAAATCGACAAAATAAAGCGCAGATCAAACATTCTGCGGATTGCCATGCGATCAGCAACCGCCAGTTGCATCCGACGCTAAACACATTTTGGGAAAAATTCCTATAGACGCGATTGGGGAGCCAACGGCCCCCCAACTTTCAGCCCGCCTTAGGACGGTGCTTTGGTCTTGCGCAGATATGGGAAGATCGTCTCAAACTCGCCAAACTTGGCCTTGGCATCTTCGTTGGAAACGGTCGGCGGGATAATTACGTCCTCGCCCGGAACCCAATTGGCCGGTGTCGCAACACCCTTGGCTGACATCTGCAGCCCGTCCAGCGCACGCAGGATCTCGGCAAAGTTCCGGCCCACGGTCATCGGATAGGTCATCGACAGCTTCAGTTGCTTGTCCGGGCCGATGATGAAGACTGAACGCACAGTGGCGCTGTCTGCAGGAGTGCGACCGTCCGGCAGATACGCTTCAGCGGGCAGCATATCGAAGGCTTTGGACACAGCCAGTCCGTCATCGGCGATGATCGGGAAACCAGGATTGGCTTTGCCGTATTCTTCGATGTCTTTTTTCCACTTCTTGTGGTCCTCGACCCCGTCGACCGAAACACCGATCACCTTGGTGTTGCGCGCAGCCCATTCGTCATTCAGTTGCGCAACGGCAGAAAACTCGGTGGTGCAAACAGGCGTGAAATCCTTTGGGTGCGAGAACAGAATGGCCCAGCTGTCGCCGATCCAGTCGTGAAACTGAACGGTACCCTGATCCGTTTCTGCTGTGAAATTTGGGACGGTATCGTTGATGCGCAAACCCATGGGGCATCTCCTTTCCTGTTAAAAACCTGAGTCGGTTGCTTGGAACCTAATCACTTTGCGCGCAGGTTAAACCATCCTATGCGTCTAGGGATAAGGAATTTACAGACCTCCCAAGAAAATAATTTGATCAAATTCACTATTGCCCAGTCTAAGTATGGGTGACAGAGTGTGTCCGAAACACCGATTTAAGGCTGAACCTTCAGGAGGGCGCACGATGATCGAAAAACGGGATTTCTATATTAACGGTCATTGGGTCGCGCCGTCGCAGCCCAATGATTTCGAGGTCATAAACCCCTCGACCGAAGAACCCTGCGCAGTGATTTCGCTTGGCGCGGAAGCCGACACAAATGCAGCCGTCGCGGCGGCCAAGGCCGCCCTTCCCGGCTGGATGGAAACCCCGGTGGAAACCCGCATAGCGCTGGTTGAAAAACTGGTGGATCTTTATGCGGCGCGGTCCGAGGATCTGGCGCAAGCCATGTCGCTTGAGATGGGGGCGCCCATCGATCTGGCCCGTTCGGCGCAGGCTGGGGCGGGCATCTACCATCTGAAGAACTTCATTCGCGCTGCCAAAGCATTCGAGTTTGAGCGCCCGCTTGGAGATCACGCACCAAATGACCGGATCATTTACGAGGCTGTTGGCGTTGCCGCGCTGATCACACCCTGGAACTGGCCTATGAACCAGATCACGCTCAAGGTCGGCGCGGCGGCAATTGCGGGCTGTACGATGGTTTTGAAACCGTCAGAACAAAGCCCGTTGAACGCGATGATCTTTGCCGAGATGATGGACGAGGCAGGCTTCCCACCCGGTGTGTTCAATCTGGTCAACGGTGACGGGGTGGGCGTTGGCTCTCAGCTATCGGGCCATAAGGATGTCGATATGGTCAGCTTTACCGGCTCAACCCGTGCTGGCACGGCGATTTCGAAGAACGCAGCCGAGACGCTCAAAAAAGTGCATCTGGAATTGGGCGGCAAAGGTGCCAATGTGGTCTTTGAGGACGCCGACGAGAAGGCGGTCAAACGCGGCGTGCTGCACATGATGCAAAACACCGGCCAAAGCTGTAACGCCCCCAGCCGGATGCTTGTTCAACGCCCGATCTACGACAAGGCAGTGGAAACGGCGGCCGAGGTTGCAAACATGGTCAAGGTTGGTCCCGCAATGGAAGAGGGCCGCCATATCGGTCCGGTGGTGAATGAGGTTCAGTGGACCAAGATTCAGGATCTGATTCAAAAGGGCATTGACGAAGGCGCGCGTTTGGTCGCCGGTGGCACCGGACGGCCCGAGGGGCTGAACAAGGGCTACTATGTCCGCCCGACGGTTTTTGCCGACGCCAACAACCAGATGACCATCGCACGCGAAGAGATCTTTGGTCCGGTTCTGACCATGATCCCCTTCGACACCGAAGAAGAAGCCATCGAGATAGCCAACGACACGCCCTATGGCCTGACCAACTATGTTCAGACCCAAGACGGCGCGCGAGCCAATCGCATGGCGCGGGTCTTACGCTCGGGCATGGTTGAAATGAATGGTCAATCACGCAGCGCGGGCTCTCCGTTCGGCGGCATGAAGCAATCTGGCAACGGGCGCGAAGGCGGTGTCTTTGGTCTGGAAGACTTTCTGGAAATCAAAGCCGTCGGCGGCTGGGCTGCAGAATAAGCCAGATTGCAACGTGAACCAAGCGTGAGGCACCTTAGGATGCCTCACTCTATGTCTCAGGCATCCGCCTGAGCAGCTTCGTACGCCAGCATGGCCCGCTTTACCGGTAGGCCCCAGTGATAGCCGCCAAGGCCACCCGATTTGCGCAGCGCGCGGTGACAGGGGATCAACCAACTAACCGGGTTACGCCCAACTGCCGTTCCCACCGCACGCACGGCTTGTGGCGAGCCTACGCGCTGCGCGATCTCGGAATAGGTGGTGACTTGTCCTGATGGGATATGCATCAACGCTTCCCACACTTTGATCTGCAGGGGCGATCCGATCAGGTAAAGCGGCGTTGGTTCCAACCGGTCGCTGGCAGCCCCAAAAGCGCTGAGCACCCAAGGACGCAAACGCATCGGATCCTCGACGAAATCCGCTTTGGGCCAGCGCGAAATCATGTCCTCCATCGCGGCCTCTTCCCCGGTCTCTGCCCCAAAGGCCATGCCGCAGATACCTTTGTCTGTTCCCATGACAAGCGCAGGACCAAAGGGGCATTCGAACCAACCCCAATAGATCGTGAGACCTTCACCCTTGCGGGCGTATTCGCCGGGACTCATGGATTCCCATTTCAGGAACAAATCATGCAGGCGTCCGCTGCCCGAGAGGCCAACGTTATGTGCCGTTTCCAGCGTGGTGAATCGTTCCCGCAGTAATGCCTTTGCATGGCCTAGTGTCAGGTACTGCTGGTATCTCTTCGGTGACACCCCAGTCCAACGCGAGAACAGACGTTGGAAATGGGCCGGGCTCATATCCATCTGGTGGGCCAGCTCATCAAGGCTAAGGCCCTCGCCGCCCTGATCGATCAGATCGATCGCGCGGCGCATGACGTTGTAGTGGTATCCGCTTTCCGGGGTCTGGACATTCATGGTTCCACCTCATTTCCTGACAAAACCATAGCGCGCAGGCCACGCCCAAGCGACCCGGAACTTGCGCATTGGCTTTGGGCTTGTGTCACGGGACCTTGGGCGGCATTAAGGCCCGGATGGCAAAGCAACTCGATTATCATACGATCCGCGAGATCTTTACGCGCTTTCAGGACGCCGACCGCGAACCCAAGGGCGAGCTGGAGCATGTGAACGTCTATACCCTGGTCGTGGCCGTGGCGCTGTCGGCGCAAGCGACCGACGCTGGCGTCAACAAAGCCACGCGCGAGCTGTTCAAGATCGCCGACACACCACAAAAGATGCTGGACCTGGGCGAACAGGGTCTGATCGAACATATCAAGACCATAGGCCTGTTCCGCCAAAAGGCGAAGAATGTCATCAAACTCAGCCGAATTCTGGTCGAAGACTATGATGGCGAGGTGCCCAACTCACGCGCCGCGTTGCAATCCCTACCCGGTGTAGGCCGCAAGACGGCCAATGTGGTGCTGAACATGTGGTGGCGGCAACCCGCGCAGGCGGTTGATACGCACATCTTTCGCGTAGGCAACCGAACCGGCATTTGCCCCGGCAAGGACGTAGACGCAGTCGAGCGCGCCATCGAAGACAACATACCTGCTGACTTTCAACTACATGCGCATCACTGGCTGATCCTGCATGGCCGGTACCATTGCAAGGCACGCAAGCCGCAATGCCCGACCTGCATCATCCGTGATCTCTGTCAATTCGAGGACAAAACCCAATGAAAACTTACCAGCTGACCGGCATCGGAAATGCCGTCGTAGACGTGATTTCCCAGGCCGATGACAGTTTCCTGGAACTGATGGGTATCGAGAAAGGCATCATGCAGCTGATCGAGCAGGAGCGCGGTGAGGTTCTCTATGCCTCGATGGAAGGCCGCGTGCAGACGCCGGGCGGGTCCGTCGCCAACACGATTGCAGGTGCAGGTGCCCTAGGGCTGGACGCCGCTTTTATCGGCCGCGTGCATGATGACGCGCTGGGTCGGTTCTATGCGGATGCGATGAACGAGGACGGCGTCGATTTCGTGAACCCCCCGGTCCCGGGAGGAGAGCTGCCGACCTCGCGTTCGATGATCTTTGTGTCGCCCGATGGCGAGCGGTCGATGAACACTTATCTGGGGATTTCGTCCGAGCTGTCTTCGCAGGACGTTTCGGATGATGTTGCAGGCAACAGCCAGATCATGTTCCTCGAAGGTTATCTGTTCGACAAAGAAAAAGGCAAAGCCGCGTTTCTTGAAGCTGCACGTGCCTGTCATAAGGGTGGCGGCAAGGCCGGTATCGCCATTTCCGACCCGTTCTGCGTTGAACGTCACCGGGTCGATTTCCTGTTGCTGATCGAGAATGAGCTGGATTTCGTGATCGGAAATGAGGCCGAGATCAAATCGCTGTTCGAAACCGACGATCTGGAGGAAGCGCTGGCCAAAACAGCCGCAATCTGTCCGCTGGTGGTCTGCACCCGGTCAGGCGACGGTGTCACTGTTCTGAGTGGTGACAACCGCATTGACGTGCCGGTTGAAAAGATTGTGCCCGTGGATGCAACAGGTGCTGGCGATCAGTTTGCTGCAGGTTTCCTGTTTGGTATGGCCACCGGTCGGGATTACGAGACTTGCGCAAAGATCGGAAATGTCTGCGCCCGCGAAGTCATCAGCCATATCGGTCCACGCCCCGAGGCAAACATGCAGGAATTGCTGCGCGCCGAAGGGTTGCTCTGACCTCGGATCGGATCGTTTTCACAAAATGGATTGGGGCGTCAGCGCCCCAACCCTACCCTTTAGTTAGAAAACAGCGCCAGCCAGATTCCGACGAACATCAGAACCCCACCCAGGTTCACCCAGACGTGCCAAATCGCATAACGAAACGGCAGTGTCTTTTGAGCGTAAAACATCGTTCCAACAACATAGCTGACTGCACCGCCCGCAATACACCAAAGGGTGGCTGTGGGAACGGTTGTCATGTCTGGGATTGCGCCTAAACCGATACCACCCAAACCAAGGTATGACGCCGTCGACCATCGTGATTTGACCGTCTCATTCGCGATCTTGTTCCAGACGGCTGCGATGGTCAGCCCCCAGCACACCCAAAGCAAGGTCATGGTCCATGCCGTGCCCGCCTGAACGAAGAATGGTGTGAACGTCCCGCAGATACTGGGATAAATCGCGGCGTGGTCGATACGGCGCAACAACTTGCGACGGTCATGCCAGGGCGCGAAATGATAGGCACAAGACGCAAGGTTCGACGCTAGCGCGCAAAGAACATAAACGATGACAGCAAAAAGCAGCGCGACATCCAGACGCTGATAGGCGTTCACGATCAGCAAACCCCCAGCCGTCAGGATCAAGGACAACCCGATCACATGGACAACCATGTCCGCGGTGCGATGCGCGCGTATTGGGCTGGGATAGGTTGTTTGCATCATGACTGGCCAGTTAAAAAACAGCTCTGCGCTAAAGTCCCGCCAAAAGGATGTCCAACTTTCCCAAGCGTCACTTATACGAGCCGAGGTGGTCTTCAAAAGCCGCCAGCACTTGCTCGTACACGTCCCGTTTGAACGGTACGATCTCGTCGATCAACCGATCAGGCGCTTGCCATTTCCATTGTGAAAACTCTGGGTGGTCGGTTTCGATGTTGATCTGGTCATCCTTACCGACAAAGCGCAGTAGGAACCATTTCTGCTCTTGCCCGCGATAGCGCCCTTTCCAGATCCTGGGCACGATGTCCTGCGGCAGATCGTAGAGCAGCCAACCGTCGGTTTCGGCCACGATCTCCACCAGGTCCGAGGTTACCCCGGTTTCCTCCCACAACTCGCGCAGGGCCGCATCGCGCGGGTCTTCGCCTTTGTCCACGCCGCCCTGCGGCATCTGCCACGCGTCTTTGTGGCGATCATTGCGCTGACCCACAAAAATCCTGCCGTCCGCATTTATCAGCATTAGCCCCACACATGGGCGATAGGGTAGCTTGGCGATGTCTTCGGGGGTCATAGGGGGCCTCATCGGATTGTTCCGCCAACCTCTAACAACCACAGGGGCAACAGCAAAGAGGGTGACGTGGGGTTTCGCGTGACAAAGTTGACGCGAAGGTCAATCTAACTCGCATATTCGGGAGGGAGAGTTTCGCCATGACTGCGTACCCAAACATGCTGGCCCCGCTGGATCTGGGCTTTACCACCTTGAAGAACCGCGTGCTGATGGGCTCGATGCATACGGGGCTTGAGGAAACCGGTGACTGGAACCGGGTGGCAGAATTCTATGCGGACCGGGCGCGCGGCGGCGTGGCGCTTATGGTGACAGGTGGCATTGGTCCGAATCTTGAGGGCTCGGTTCTGCCCGGCGCGTCGATGATGACCAATGAAAAAGAGGTGGCGAGCCATTCCATCGTGACCCAGCGGGTGCACGAAGCAGGCGGCAAGATTGCGATGCAGATCCTGCACGCAGGCCGCTATGCCTATGGCCCGAAATGCGTAGCCCCAAGCCCGGTGAAATCCCCTATCTCACCCTTTCCGCCAAATGAGCTGGATGAAGACGGCATCGAAAAACAGATCAGCGACATCGTGAACGCCGCCGTTCTGGCCCAACAGGCGGGCTATGACGGGGTCGAGATCATGGGGTCTGAAGGGTATTTCCTGAACCAGTTCCTTGTGACCCATACCAACAAACGCACAGACCGCTGGGGCGGGTCCTACGAAAACAGAATGCGCCTGCCGATTGAGGTCGTGCGCCGCACGCGCGAGGCCGTTGGCCGCGATTTCATCATCATCTACCGCCTTTCGATGATTGATCTGGTCCCCAATGGTTCAACCCATGAAGAAGTGGTGCAACTGGCGCAAGAAGTAGAAAAGGCCGGTGCCACAATCATCAATACTGGCATTGGTTGGCACGAGGCGCGGATTCCGACCATCGCCACCAGCGTCCCGCGTGCAGCCTTTGCTTGGGTGACGAAAAAGTTGATGGGCAAGGTTTCGATACCTGTGATCACCTCAAACCGGATCAACACGCCCGAGGTCGCCGAAGAGGTCTTGGCCACCGGCTGTGCCGATATGGTTTCGATGGCCCGCCCGATGCTGGCGGACGCGGATTTTGTCAACAAAGCAATCGCAGGACAATCTGCGCAGATCGCGCCTTGCATCGCCTGCAACCAGGCCTGTTTGGACCATACATTCAGCGGCAAACTGACGACATGCCTGGTCAATCCCCGCGCCTGTCATGAGACTGAGCTGGTGATTGAGCCCGCCACAACGCAGAAAAACGTTGCCATTGTCGGTGCGGGCCCCGCCGGTCTGTCCACGGCCATGACAGCCGCCCAGCGTGGTCACGACGTGACTTTGTTTGACCGCGCCGCAGAGATTGGCGGACAGTTGAACATGGCCAAACAGGTGCCGGGCAAGGAAGAGTTCTGGGGGCTGGTCGACTGGTATCGCACAATGATGGCCGATCTGGGCGTGAAGGTGGAATTGAACCGTGAGGTCAGCGCCGATGACCTGGCCGGCTTTGACGAAGTGATCATCGCAACCGGCGTCACCCCGCGTGACCCACAGATTCCCGGGCAGGATCGGAAAAATGTCCTCAGCTATATCGACGTGCTGCGTGGCAAGGCCGAAGTCGGCGAATCTGTCGCCGTGATCGGTGCAGGTGGCATCGGCTTTGACGTCTCCGAATTTCTTTTGGAGGACGGGCACAGCGCAACCACCGACTTGCCGCTTTGGATGAAGGAATGGGGCGTGACAGACCCGGCCGAGCACCGCTCGGGCCTTGCGCCAGAAGGGCCTCAACCCAGCGCGCCAGCGCGTCAGGTCACATTGCTACAGCGCAAGAAACAGGCACACGGCAAGGGATTGGGCAAAACCACTGGCTGGATTCACCGTGCAGCGTTGAAGATGAAAAACGTCAACTTCGTGGGCGGCGTGAACTATGAGCGCATTGATGACGACGGCCTGCATGTCAGCTTTGGCGAAGACCGTGCAGACCCCACAGTGATCTCGGCGGATACGATCGTTTTGTGTGCCGGGCAGGTTTCAGACCGGTCGCTCGCGGACGCACTGATCGAACGCGGCGTTACCCCGCACGTAATCGGCGGTGCGGATGTAGCGGCCGAACTGGACGCCAAACGTGCGATCAATCAAGGAACACGATTGGCGGCCGAGCTTTAAGCTTGGTCAGTCGGACAGCGCAAGTTTTACCCCAAGCGCGCCGAAGGCTGTTGCAAAACAACGTTTGATCCAGGCCATCACTGACGGGCGGTGGATTATGTAGTCCCGCGCCAAGGCCGCGCAGGCCCCGTAGGCGATGAATACAACAAAGGTCATCGCCATGAACGCAAGCGCCAGTTGCACCAAAGCCAGCCCCGCATCGCTTGTGTCGGCGGGCAGGAATTGCGGCAGGAACGCAAGGAAGAACAAAGACAACTTAGGGTTCAAAACGTTGATAAGCGTGCCGGTCGTCGCAATCTTTAGGTAGCCTTTACCGGATTTTTCGGCGCTCACTTCCATCGCACCGCCCTCACGGACGATTCCCCACGCCATATAGAACAGGTAGAGCACGCCAAGGTATTTGAGCACCTGAAAGGCCAGCGCGCTTGTATGCAGCAAAGCGGCCAGGCCGATAATGCTGGCTACAGCGGCGGGCACGATCCCAAGTGTACAGCCTGCTGCTGCCGCGACGCTGGCGCGAAATCCTCGGCCAAGCCCAATGGCCAGCGTGTAGATGACGCCGGTACCCGGCAACAGAACAACGATCAAGGACGTAAGAAGAAACTCAAGCGACATGAAACCCCCCGAACACGCGCCGGAGAGTTCCCCACATCAACGCGAAAGTAAACAGGCCCGTGGTTGCTTATTCGACGGTAATCGTAATCACCTCGGACACAATCGGCGGGTTATGCGGCACATGGCCCGCGTCCCCCAGCACCAGTTGCAACGTGTGCTGACCAGGGGGCAGGTCCAGTGTCACCTCGGTCTGACCGCCTCCGAAGTGCATGTGGTTGTCGTCGGCGGGCAGGCCATAGGCCAGCTCATCTGCGCCGTCATCACCCTCACCAATTGGTGGGCGGTTAAGCAGCAAGTGGTGGTGGCCGGTGTTTTCCTTCTCGGTCCCTGCCGGAGCGACACCCATTCCGCTGAGGCCAAAGACAACCGTAACCGGCGATTGCACTGCGTCACCGTCTGACAAATTGACGAAATAGACCTTTGCTTCGGGGTTCGAAGGCGTTTCACCCCCGGCGTGTGCGAAACCCGCAAAAAGGCAAAAGGCAGCGATGGTGAAAACGGTCTTCATGGTCTCCTCCCTTGTCACAAAAATGCCATTCTCAAACTAATAGATTAGTCCAATTGGCCAAAAAACACAGCCACACAGGGGCTGCGGCGCATTTGGAAACCACTGTTTCTGCGTTTCCCATACGCAAACGATCCGATTCAAATCCCTGATATTATCCCATGTATGCCCCGTTTCCGCCCAGATTCAGCGCCATAGTCAGGGAGGAAATCAAGATCTGGGGAACAAGTATGGACCGACTGACTGAAATGGAAGCCTTCGCCAATGTGGTGGACCAAGGTGGCTTCACCGATGCGGCCAAAAAGATGGGCATCTCCAAATCCGCCGTGTCCAAACATGTCTCGAGCCTCGAAGCGCGTCTGGGGGCCCGGTTGCTGAACCGCACCACGCGTCGGGTGTCGCCGACAGAAATCGGCCTTGCCTATTATGACCGCGCACGGCGCGTTCTGAATGACGCGGGCGAGGCAGATTCGCTGGTCACCTCAATGCAATCGGCCCCATCTGGCCTGTTGCGCATCAGCGTTGCCACGGATTTCGGCGTGAATCACCTGTCCCCCGTTCTGTCCGAGTTCCTGGCCGCCTATCCCGACATCACCGTGAACATGGTTCTGAACAACCGTTATGTCGAACTGATTTCCGAAGGTTTTGACGTGGCCGTCCGCATTGGAGAGCTGGAAGACAGCACGTTGCGCGCCCGTAAACTGACTGAAACCGTGAAGCGCATGGTGGTTGCGCCCAGCTACATAGAGCGCTTCGGTCGCCCGCAGAAGATTGATGATCTAAACGAACACAAGCTGCTGCACTATTCCAGCCAGTCCTCGGGCAATGTCTGGAAACTGACGGCACCTTCGGGTGAAAAGCGTCAGGTGCGCACTGCGGGCTGGCTGAGCGTGAATGACGGGCAGTCGCTGCTGAACGCGGCCATCTCGGGGCTGGGGATCGCGTATCTGCCCAGCTATCTTTATGCCGATGCGCTGAAATCAGGGCAGGTGGTCGACGCCATGCCATCACTGCCGGATGAGGTTCAGGGCATCTATGCCGTCTACCCACCCGGCCGCTTCACACAACCCAAAGTTCGGGCCTTCATCGACTTCCTGGTCAATTCCTACCACGACAAAGGCCCGATGGACTGGTAATTCTCCCTGAAGACCAACCTATGACCCGCATGTCAAAGTGCGGGTCTTTTTTTGCCTTCAGACTCGGCGGCACAGTTTCAGTTGACCAATAAAACCGCCTCGACCCGGCGGTTCAGGTCGCGCCCCTCAGGCGTTGCATTGGACGTTATCGGAGCCAGATAGCCCACGCCTTGCGCCTCAATCCGCTCGGGGGCCACGCCATGCGCCTCGATCAATCGGGTGCGTACGGCCTCGGCCCGGCTTTTGCTGACAGAGATATTGGCCGACAGCGCGCCGGTGTCGTCGGTATGCCCCACCAGCGCCAACCGCGTCTCCGGGTTGTCGGCCAGATATCCGGCCAGCAGGGCCAGTGAGCCAAATGGCCCTTCTCCTAACGCCACCTCGCCCGTAGGGAAATGCAAATCATCCAGGATCACATGCCCAGTGCTAGTCAGAGCCTCGAGCAATCCGCCCGAACCTTCGACGGCCTGTTCGATCACCACCGGATCAGGGTCAGGAGCATCCTGCGGCGTCACACGGATAAGCTGAACATAGCCATCCGGCGGGTTGCGACTGACCAACAGGCTCAACACAACAGGCCCTTTGGTGGCCGACAGGAAGCGGTAATCCTGAATGGCGACATACATGTCCGGTGTCGGCACAACTTCGGTACCAAATCGAAAATCGAAGCCGCCACAGTTTTGAACCTCGCATTCGAACAGGATTTTGTATCCCTGCGCCTCGATCTGGTCGCGCAGCGGGGCCAGAAGTTGCAGGGTCGTACTGGACCCGGCCTGAAGCCGCCATGTGAACCGTTCGACCTGCCCCTCAACGGTCTTTGCTGGCACTGCACCATCGGCATAAGGCCCCGTCGGTAGGTCATAGCTATCCAGCGGCGAGGTCCGGTCGCTGATCTGACGCGCACTGCTGGGCAGTGTCAGGTCCTGTGCCAGAACCGGACCTGTCAGAAGCATTGAAACAAGGGCGGCGGCGCGGATCATCGAAACTGTGCGTGATATTCTTCGTTGGGTACCATTGCGGTCGCGCTGGCCACCCGGTTGGACATGTTGAAGAACCCGGTGACATTGGCAATGTCCCAGATATCCCGGTCGGTGAACCCGGCATCGCGCAGTTTCTGGCGGTCAGGTTCTTCAATCTCGGCACTGGCAGTGGTCATCTTGGCGGCAAAATCCAACATCGCACGTTGACGCGGCTCCAGCGGCGCGACGCGGTAATTCATCACCAGCATCTCACCCAGTTGCGGATTACCCGACAGCTGACGCACCGCCGCGCCATGTGCGACCAGACAGTAGAAGCACTTGTTGATCGACGATACCACCACCGCAATCATCTCGCGCTCCAGCTTGGACAAGCCGCTGTCGGCCAGCATCAGGTCATTGTACATCGCTGTGAAGGCGTTCAGCTTGTCGATGTCGAATGCGTTGGCTTTCAATACGTTCGGCACCATTCCCAGCTTTTCGACACAGATATCAAAGTATTTCTGCGTTTCCGGCGGCAGCGGATCGACCATGGGCAGGTTCAGCGCGGTGGGCATGTCTTTCTGTGTCACGGCGGCCTCTTCAGTTCACTCAAGGTGACGGTAATGGTATTCGCCCGCAAGCTCCATCCCGAGTGCGCGATAAAGACCATTGGCTCCCACGTTGGCCTTGGTGCAGATCACGCTGAGGGTCTGCGTGCCATTGTCCCGCGCCCAGATTGCCGCCGCGCGCATGGTCCAGTGGCCCAGACCTTGGCGGCGATGATCGGGCAGGATTTCAAGTGCGTGGACCATCGCAACATCCCCGTGCATCGCGACAAATGCTACGCCACTGGGCTTGTCGTTGTGGCGCAACAACAGACTGGTTTTGGGGCCCTTCGCGCGCGCCATCACCGCTTGGCGTTCTGGCCCAATCCCGGCCGAAGCCCAGATTTCACGCATGATCTCAAGCGGCTCCCAGACCGAGAAGACCATGATCGGAGGGATCGGTTGATCTGTCAGCAGGTCGACCGGACAGGCATAGATGTTGACCGGGTCCAGAACGCTGTACCCCCGATCAGCCAGTTTCGCGTCCAGAGCCTCATCACCCGGACGCAGACAGAAAATGCGTTTCTGCCCCATGGCCAGCATCGCGGCTTCGGCGGCGTCAATATCCGCGTCTGTTGCAGGGCCCAGCGCATTGGCCGCAGACACACGTGACCCACCACCCTGCCCTTCGCGCAGTTGGAACGGGCCAAGTGCCTTGTAGCCTGCGGCGGGCCAAGTGCCGTCGACAATATCCGCCCAGTTGGCGCTCAAAGCTCCAACTCTTTCGCCAGACGGGTCATCGCCGCATCAATCTGCCCTCCGTCAGTGCCCCGTATCACAACGTTGGCACCGAAGGCCCCGTTGATCTGGAACGGATAACAGCCAATGGACAGGTCGCTGAACTCTTCGGCCAAGGCGGACAGGTTTGCGGCAATATCGCCCTCGCCCCGATCCACGCGCAGAGTTTGCGACAGCAAGGGACTGCCTCCGGTTAACGTTGGCAGAACACTGGCCACCATCGCCTGAAACACCGAAGGCACACCGGCCATCACATGCACGTTCACAAGAGTAAAGCCCGGTGCAGTCGAGACCGGATTGTCGATCAGCGCCGCACCATCGGGAATGCGGGCCATGCGCAGGCGGGCGGCATTCAGCTCCAACCCCGATTTGTCGTAATGCGCCTGCAACAGCGCCCGCGCGTCATCCCGAATATCAATCGGCGTGTCGAAGGCCCGCGCGATGCAATCGGCGGTGATATCGTCATGTGTCGGACCGATGCCGCCACTGGTAAAGACGGTGTCATAGGCGTCTGATAGTGCTTTGACCGCCGCTTCGATGGCGGGGGCGTCATCGCTGACAATGCGCACTTCTTTCAGGTCGATGCCGTGTTTGGTCAGCTCCTGCGCCAGAAAGTGCATGTTGGCATCACGGGTGCGGCCGGACAGGATTTCATCCCCGATCACCAGCATTGCTGCAGTTGGATTGGCCATGGCGCTCTCCCCTCTTGATCGTTCTCAGGGGCAGGTATAGGCCCTGAACCATGCGATTTGAAACCCCTCTTGTCCCCGCCCGCCTGATCCGCCGCTACAAACGCTTTCTGGCTGATTGCACGCTGGAAGACGGGCAAGAGGTTACGGCCCATTGCGCCAATCCGGGATCGATGATGGGGCTGGCTGAACCGGGCGAGAAAATCTGGCTGGAACCCAATGACGACCCCAAGAAAAAGCTGAAATACGGCTGGCGTTTGGTGGATCACGAAAACGGGCATTTCACCGGCGTTGACACCTCGGTTCCCAATCGCGCCTTAAGGGCAGCGCTTGAAGCCGGTGAGATTGCAGAACTGGCCGCCTATGACACCGTCCGGCCCGAAGTGAAATACGGCGAAAACAGCCGCATCGATTTCCTGCTGACCGGGCCGGGCCTGCCCGACGCTTATGTCGAGGTCAAAAGCGTGACCCTCTCGCGCCAGCCCGGCCTGGCCGAGTTTCCCGACAGTGTCACGGCACGCGGCACAAAGCATCTGGGCGAGCTGGCAGCCATGGCCGCGCAAGGACACCGCGCGATCATGCTGTATCTGGTCCAGCGTACCGATTGCGACAGGTTTGCGCTGGCGGCTGATATTGACCCGGCCTATGCGGCGGCGTTTGAAACAGCACAGGCGCAGGGGGTGGAACGATTGGTGTATGGGACAGAGATTTCACCCTTGGGCGTCGCAGTCTTACCCAAACCGATCTAGAGGCCATTCAGCAGCACCCGCCAGAAACAAGATAACCTAGCGTCTCGGGTCAAACCTAAAGCTCACTATAAATATTCTTAAAACGCTATTTGTTGATTCATATCAAGGTTAATGAGCATACAAAAAGCTTTGCTATTCAGCACGACAATTTCGAGGGGAGATTTGTCATGCGATACAAAGCCATTGGTATGACCGTTCTGTGCGCCGCACTCCTATACACGGCCTCTTGCTCGGGCATGAGTTACGCGATGAAGACATATGGCGACGTCGACCCAATAAACTTCGAAGCCTTTGGCAGAACCTGGCGCGTCTTCGACAAGCCTGAAAGCGGCTTGATTATGCTGACGCCCAGCTTGGGAGATGCGGCATTGGCAGGTGCCGCCAAAGGGGCAACATTCGGCTTGGCTGGCAGTATGGACCCCACGCAGTTGGTCTTTCAATCGGCGGCGGCAGAGTACCTGAAGTCAACCGGCAGAACATGTGACATCCGTTCTGCCCAACTGGTCATCGACCCTCAGTGGGAGTTCACCTATACCTGCTGAGCCTTCGCGAAACTGTCGCCTTATGTCAGAAATCACGGAGTTCAGCATGCAAAAAAATTTAGTCACATTGGCCGTCCTTCTCGCCGTCACCGCGTGCGCGGAACAACCAAGTTCGATTGCACCGGTTCCAATCGGAGACGTCTATAACGACGTATCTTGCGCAAAGGCACGACAACTCTACCAACAAGAGGTTGCCAGAGTGCCTGCCTTGGTTTCCGCACAAAAACAAGCGGTTGCTGGTGACGCTGTCGGCGTGCTGTTAATCGGCGTTCCTGTATCCAGTTTATCTGGGGATGATTTGGAGGGCGAAATAGCCGCGACCAAGGGCAAATTGATCGCACTGTCCGCTCGTTTGGAAGTTTGCGGCACTCCACCCCCGAAAATAGCGTGGGATTGAGCCTGTCGCGACATAGGGTCGTAGTAATGGCATGAGAGAGCGGCTGTTGAAACTGATAAGCCGTCGAGCTACTTCGCTGAAAGAGTGTGACCCTGCGCCCTCTGGTACTTTCTGCACAAGCAGCGTAAAAGGAATGCTGCGCGAAACATTTGGAGCTTAGCGTCGATGAAAGAACATCGTGGCCGCCTGACCAAAGACGGCATCCGCATCTATGAACAAAGCGACTTTGCCGGAATGCACGCGGCAGGGGCTTTGGCGGCACGCATTCTGGATGATATTGCAGAACACGTCTTTCCCGGCCAGACCACTGGCGCGATTGACGGGCTGATCACGCAGATGGTCGAAGACGCAGGCGCAACTTCGGCCACGATTGGCTACAAAGGCTATCAGCACGCCAGCTGCATCAGCGTCAATCACGTCGTTTGCCATGGCATTCCGGGTGAAAAAAAGCTGAAGGATGGCGACATCCTGAACATCGACGTGACTGTGATCGTCGATGGCTGGTTCGGCGACACCTCGCGTATGTATGTGGCCGGTAAATTGCCCCGCAAGGCGGAACGGCTGATCCAAGTGACCCATGACGCGCTGTTCAAGGGCATCGAGATGGTCAAGCCCGGCAACACTTTCGGTGATATTGGCCACGCCATTCAGGCTTATGTAGAAGCGCACCGGATGAGCGTTGTGCGTGATTTTTGTGGCCACGGTCTGGGCCGCGTGTTCCACGCGCCGCCCAACGTTCTGCACTATGGCCGTCCGGGCACTGGCGCGATTCTGGAAGAGGGTATGTTCTTTACCATCGAACCGATGGTCAACTTGGGCCGTCCTGAAACCAAGACACTGGCCGACGACTGGACCGCCGTGACCCGCGACAAGTCACTGTCGGCACAGTTCGAGCATTCGGTGGGTGTCACAGCGGATGGGGTCGAGATTTTTACACTCTCGCCGGGCGACAAGTTCCACCCGACCTATTCCTCCTGATCGACCGCCTGTTCGCGCATCACTTTCAGCAGCATCGTCTCTGCCCCCCACGGCGTCACCGCGTCGTGGATGAAAACAGGCGCGCGCATGGGTTTGCGCTCGGGGCCGGTCGAGGCTTCGGCGTCGTGGGAAAACGTCCAACTAAAGGGTGTCAGGGCGCGGTCCATGCCTGCACCTTAGCACAACAAAGGGTCAGAGTCCCAACAACTGGTGCGCTTGTGACATGTGCGTGATTACTTCGGCACCCAGATCTGCCAGCCTGCCGCCATGCGGTGCGTAGGCCAAACAGCGCATACCCGCCCGGGTGGCCGCAGTGACGCCGTTCTCGCTGTCTTCAATAACCACCGGGGCGTTTGCTTCGAAGTGCTGAGCGGCCAGCTTGAACATCCTTGGGTCCGGTTTGCCAGTTCCCAGAACATGAGCCGAGAACATAACGTCCTTGAACCGGTCCCAGAGCCCATTCTGACCCAGGGTGATCTTCATCTTGTCCGGGCTGCCGTTTGACGCAACGCAGAACGGGATGCCGTTTTGATCCAATGCCACCAACAATTCGGAAACACCAGGCACCAAAGGAACCCCTTTGCGAAGTCGGTCATAGGTTTCAGCATAGATCTGATCCACCCAGTCATCGGGTAAATCGGCACCCATGCTGCGTGCCTTGTCGCGCACCCCGACCATTGTTCCGCCTACAAACAGCGACATGCATTCAGGCAGTGTCAGGTGCAGGTCATAGCCAGCTAGATTTTCAACCAGCACCTGGTTCGAGATCACTTCGCTGTCTACCAGAACGCCATCGCAATCAAAAATCACCAGATCATGCATCCGGTTCGTCTTTCCATATCAAAGAGATATACGTGTCGCCATATTTCCGACTGCCCTGCAACGTGAACCCGGCAGGTGGCTGCATCGGAGCATTTTCTTCCCAAACCAGTAAGGCGTCATCAGCGACCCATCCACCGGCGGTTATTGCGGTCACTGCCTTTTGGCCCAACGCTTTGCCGTAGGGGGGGTCCAGAAAGATCAGATCATATGGGGCCTTCGGGTTGTCGCCCAGCCGGGTGGCATCGCGGCGGACCAGATCGGTACGCTCGGCGCTGTGGGTCAGGTCGATATTCTTGCGGATTAGCCCTTGGGCCACACGTCCGTCATCAACAAAGGTGACATGAGACGCACCACGCGACAGCGCCTCAAGCCCCAGCGCCCCGGTTCCTGCGAACAGATCCAGCACGCGCAGGCCGTCAAAATCGATCTGGTGGGTCAGGACGTTGAAAAGACTTTCGCGCACACGGTCAGTGGTGGGGCGCAGATGTGCCCCCGCATCCCCTTTGCCGACCGAGGCCAAGGCGCGGCCTCGGAACTCTCCGGCGATGATTCTCACGCTTTAAGCAGCGGCTTCAGGTCCGCGTCCGGATCCGCCACGATGGCCGGATCGGCCGTCTTGCCTGCGTCGATCAAGCGTTTGCCGACCATATACGCGCGGGGATCGTTCATTGCGTCCACAGCTATCAACTGATCGCCCTTGTAATACCAGAAGGACACGGTCTGCCCTTCGCCCTTGCGGGTCACAACGCGGTCATATCCGGTGTTCAGACCGGCGATCTGCAGTTTGACGTCATACTGGTCCGACCAGAACCATGGGGTCGCCACATAATCCCGGGCCTCGCCCAGCATGTTCTGCGCGACGATCTCGGCCTGATCGATGGCGTTAGGCACACTCTCTAGCCTGATCCGGCCTTCACCGTGTGGAAACGAGGCACAATCGCCTGCCGCCCAGATTGACGGATCCGAAGTGCGGCCATGGGCATCGGTCTTGATACCATTGTCCACCTCAAGCCCCGCCATCTCGGCCAATTGGGTTGCGGGCGCGATGCCGACACCAACCACGACAAAGTCAACCTCAAGCTCGGTGCCGTCGGTAAGCAGGGCCCCCGTCACCTTTCCGTTTTTGCCAATCAGCCGATCCAACCCGACGCCTTCGCGAATGTCCGCACCATACTCGCTGTGCAATGCACGGAAATAGTCGCTGGTCTCGGGTGCTGCAACCCGTTGTAGAATACGGTCTGCCATCTCGACCAGAGTCACCTTGACGCCTCGCTTGGCGCAGACGGCTGCGGCCTCAAGCCCGATATAGCCACCCCCCACGATCAACGCACGAGCACCTTCAGTGACCTTGGGCTCCATATCGTCGATATGCGCCAGATCGCGCACCACATGCACACCTTCCAGGTCACCACCAATTGCCGCGGGCAGACGGCGCGGATCGGACCCGGTGGTCAGCGCCAGTTCGTCGTAAGAAATGACTTCGTCCCCCAACGTCACAGTCTTGGCTTGCGGATCGATGCCCGTGACGCGCTGGCCCAGACGCAGGGTGATGTTGTTCTCGGCATAGAAACTCTCGGGCCGCAGGAACAGGCGCTCCAGCTCCATCTCGCCCAGCAGGTATGCTTTGGACAAAGGCGGGCGCTGATAGGGCAAATGCGGTTCAGCGCCGACAAGGGTGATGTCCCCGTCGAACCCATCCTTGCGCAAACGCGCCACCAAAGATGCACCCGCCTGACCGGCACCGATCACGACAATATGGCTCATGTTTTGCCCACCCTGCAGTTTTCCCGTGGTCTCCGTGTTTGGACCACCTATATTGCGGCTAAGCCCAATTCTGCAAATCCAAACAACAGGAGCTGAAAAATGATTTCAACAGGAGACGCCCTTCCCGAAGCGACACTGACCCAGATGGGCGCGGACGGGCCGGAAGAGGTTCGGATTTCAGAAAAGACCAAGGGCCGCAAAGTGGTGATCTTTGCTGTTCCTGGGGCGTTTACACCGACATGCCATTCCGCGCATGTACCCAGCTTCATGCGGACGAAAGATCAGTTCGACGCCAAAGGCGTAGACGAAATCATCTGCATTTCGGTCAACGACCCCTTTGTCATGAAAGCTTGGGGCGAAGCCACCGGCGCGTCTGACGCCGGTCTGACCATGCTGGCAGATGCCGCATCAGAATTCACCAAAGCCATCGGCATGGATTTCGACGCCCCGCCCGCCGGTCTGATTGCCCGGTCCAAACGCTATGCCATGCTGGTTGAGGACGGCAAAGTCACTGCCTTGAACCTGGAAGAAAACCCGGGCGCATGCGAAATCTCTGCCGGTGAAGGCCTGCTGGACGTCATCTGATAGAGTTCGGCCCCGGTTTTTCGGGGCCATCAAAACCCAAATTAACTTGATGCTCTTCCCTAATGCGCGAATACTTGATCCAGGCGTTTGGGGAGTTCTTTATGACACTTAAGACATTTTCACTTATCCTGACCGGCTCCGCCATTCTAGCATCCTGCGGACCGGCACCCACCCCACAGCAACAAGCCGCGCGCCAACACGAGATCGCGTGCCTGGGCGGAACTTTGGGCGGTGCGTTGATCGGTGGCGCCATCGGCAATCAATTTGGTGGCGGGTCGGGCAAGACAATCCTTACCGCTGCGGGTGCCGCGGCTGGTGGCTTTGAAGGCCAGAGATTTGCATGCTGAAAGGGTCAACCATGACACGCGGAATTATCATACTCATGATCACATTTCTGACCTCGGCAGCCGCCGCCGAAACCGTTGCAGAGCTGCATGAAAAAGAACTGAACGCCATTGATGCGAATAATGACGGGTTCTTATCAAAAGACGAGTTCGACGCATTCTCGGACTATGCATTTCAGGCCATGGATGAAGACAAAAACGGCACCCTGGGCCTGGAAGAGGCCAAACCGTTTCTGGACATCAAGCAGTTTCAGAATGTTGACCGCAACAAAGACAGCTTTATCTCAAGAGCGGAATATGATGCTCAGATGGATGAGGACTTCAACACGGCGGATCAGGATGGCAATGGCCAACTGGATTAAGCCTGTCACGACAGGAGCTTGGTATGAACAAATGGATTGGTTTGGGCGCATTGGCACTGGTCGCGGCCTGTGATGTTCCGCAGGCTACTGTGGTGACGGGACCGGATGGGCAGTCTCGCATTGAAATCAACCTTTCCGGGCTGACCTGCTATCAAAACCGCTGTCTGGACATAAACCCAGCAGCGCGGAGCGTGCGACAGATTGGCAACAAGACCACCAGGATTCCTGCATCCATAGATGTCAGCGACGGCTATGTCACGCCAGCCGAGTTCAGGCAGATGGCGACCACGGCCTCACTTGCCGGAGGCCAAGGCTCGGGAAATGATCGCTAGCACAGACTGTCCATCTTGCGTGCCAGTTTGGCATCCAATGAGGACAGACCACCTACGTCATGGGTGGACAGAACAACCTCGACCGTGCGGTACACGTTGAACCATTCGGGATGGTGGTTCCATTTCTCGGACCAAATCGCTACCTGGGTCATCCAGCCAAAAGCGGAAACGAAATTGTCGAATATAAACGTTTTTGTAATCGCATCTCGGCCTTCGACCATCGTCCAACCGTTCTTGAACAGCGGATCCAGCAGCGGGCCGCGGGTTTCTGTCGACAAGAGTTCGGTCATTGCTGTTCCTCCGGGTTCGATTTCCTGAACGGACCGTAGTCCGTTAGGATCTCGATCTCTTCTCCCACTGCACGGCCTTCGGCGTCCAGATATTTTTTGACGGCATCAGCAAAACCCGGATCGCCAACCCAGTGCAAGCTATGCGTGCGCGTTGGCAAATAGCCCCGCGCCAACTTGTGTTCACCCTGAGCGCCCGCCTCGACCCGGGCCAGACCACGGGCAATGGCAAAGTCTATCGCCCTATAATAGCACAGTTCGAAATGCAGACAGGCATGATGTTCAACGCAGCCCCAATACCGGCCAAAAAGCGTTTCGCGGCCTATGAAGTTCAACGCACCCGCGATGGCATAGCCGTTCCGTTCCGCCAGCACCAAGGCCATGTCATCCGCCATGGTTTCCTGTGCAATATCAAAGAATTGGCGCGTCAGGTAGGGCGAGCCCCATTTACGCGCGCCGGTATCCTGATAGAATCGCCAAAACGCATCCCAATGCTCAGGACGCAACGCTTCGCCGGTCAGGGTGCGGATGTCACCGCCAAAGTCATTGGCCTGCGCCCGCTCCTTGCGGATGTTCTTGCGTTTGCGCGATGACAGGACAGCCAGGAAAGCGTCGAAGTCTGAATAGCCCTCATTCAACCAGTGAAACTGCTGCGAGCTGCGCAACATCAGGCCCATCTGTTCACCGGCCAACGCTTCGTCCTCGGTACAGAAGGTCGCATGAACCGACGAAACCTGATTATCCGCCGCCAGTTGTACAGCGCCCTGCACCAGAGCTGACATGCCGATCCTCTCGTATCCCGGGCGCACCAGGAAACGTCGTCCGGTTGCCGGGGTGAACGGCACTGCGATCTGAAGCTTGGGGTAATAACGCCCACCTGCGCTTTCATAAGCATGTGCCCAGCTATGATCGAAGATATATTCGCCCTGACTGTGCGATTTGGCATACATCGGAGCCGCTGCGATCAGCATACCATCAAGATAAGCAGTCAAATATTGCGGCTGCCAGCCTGTGCCGCGACCAACCGAGCCGCTTTCTTCCAGCGCTAGTAAAAACCGATGGGTTGTAAAGGGATCAAGAGGCCGCCCGCCATCAACGGCTTCGGGGCAAGCGCAGGCATCCCACTCTGCCGCAGAAATCTGCGACAGAGCACCCAATACCTGAATTTCGATCTGTGCCTGATCCATATGTCCTCCGCGCCTGCCCTTTATCTGTGACAGCCTGAAGGAGGTTCAAGCCGAATGCGCAGCCAGATACCCTTCGAAAGTCACATTGTCGGCAACTTTGCGAGCCTCTGCCTCTTGTTCAGGCGATCGGACAGTCCAGCACAGAATTGGCACCCCGCGCGCCTTCAATTCGGCCACGCGGGGGCGCGACAGGTCAGCGGCCTCGTGGCTGATGAAACTTGCTCCGACACGATAAAAATCCGGAATACCACGCAGATTGTCGCAAATGTCTTGGGGCAAAAGTTCGACGCTGGGTTCATAGGCGCAAGTGGTGATGCCACGCGGCAGATGCGGGGCAAGCCGTGCCAGTTCAGCGACCGAGTTGGGATTGAAGGACATCAGGGCCACAGGACCGTCGTAACCCAGCAATGCGCGGACGGTATCCCGCTCCAACGCGCCCACATTTGCACCCATTGCACCGTCCTGATCTTTCAGTTCGATCAGCAGCGGTACCCGACCTGCTACCATCTCTAGAACATCATCCAGCGTTGGAATGCCATCATCCCCATACAAAAGGGTCGCGCCAGAAGCTGCAGCCGCCGAGACCTGACGGATCGGCCCGGGCTGACCGGTCAGACGCGCCATATCATAGTCATGGAAAACCATGGCCCGGTCATCCGATGTCAGTTGAAGATCGATCTCGATCCCGTAACCCGCGTCAATCGCTGCCTGAATAGCCGCCCGGCTGTTTTCCGGGCGGTTGTCCGATATGTCATGCAGAGCCCGATGAGCAATAGGGACCTGCAAAAACGCGTTTGGCAAAGGTGGTATCATTCGACTTCGAAAATACCTTCGATTTCAACCGCCACACCCAACGGCAGGGACGCCGCGCTGACTGCGGAACGTGAATGACGGCCCGCTTCGCCCAGCGCTTCGACCATGAAATCGGAGGCACCGTTGATCACCTGTGGCTGTGCTGTGAACTCTGCTGTCGAGTTTACAAAACCAGTCAGCTTGATCACACGCACCAGTTTCTCGATATCGCCGCCGCAGGCTGCCTTGACCTGCGCCAGCAGGTTGATCGCGCAAACCCGGGCCGCAGCGGCCCCGGCCTCAACGTCCATATCGTCGCCCAGTTTGCCGGTGATCAGTTCATCAGCTTTCGAGATCTGGCCCGAGACATAAACGATATTGCCCACGCGCACGAACGGCACATAGTTGGCAGCGGGTGCAGGTGCGTCATCCAGCGTGACACCCAGGGTTTCCAGTTTTGCGGCGATGCTCATTGAGAGGGTCCTTCCCTAAATTCGACTCTGCCGGACGCTAACCGGGAAGCTTGGATTGGGAAAGACGGAAACCGGCAATTTCCTGTCTGCCTGCGATCTGAGCGTTTCTTTACTTATTACGAGCTGTTGATCCTGGGTCACTTTACCCGCCCCCAAATGACAGGTTACACGCAAGGTGTTTCATTTAAGGCCCGAAACGACTAGTGACAGAACTTGTGCCACCCCAGCACGTGGATTTTGATTGAACGTCCGGCGGACCATGTGTCGGACCATTTTGGGAGAAGCAAACCGTGACAAGCAGATTGCGCCTGAAACATTTTATTGTCCTGTCATGCATGGCCATTCTGTCTGCTTGCGCTACGACCCCGCCCGAAGGGGCCTCGCGTAGCGACGTTTTTGATCCGTATGAGAACAACAACCGGGCAATCCACAAGTTCAACCTTGGTGTGGACCGATTTTTGTTCCGGCCTGCCTCGAAAGGCTATGTGAAGATCGTTCCTGATCCGATGGTGACCAGTTTCAGCACCTTCGCCGAAAACATCTCGCTGCCGGGGCAGGCCGTAGATTACTTGTTGCAGGGCAATCCGAAACAGATGGGCAACGCGTTGCTGCGATTCGTGATCAACATGACTGTGGGTGGCTTTGGTCTTTCCGCACCTGCGGATGAATTGAATCTGCCACCAGTGGATACCGATTTCGGCGAGACGCTGCATGTCTGGGGTGTGGGCGAAGGCGCATATGTTGAGCTTCCCTTCTACGGCCCATCCACCCAACGAGATGCGATCGGGGTTGTGATCAACTTGTTCTCGAACCCAATCAATTTTTCGCCGGTGCGACCGGTCGACAATATTGGCGTCTACGCAGAGATCGTGCGCCGCATGGGAGATCGCGGCCGGTTCTCGGATACAGTCGACTCGATTCTTTACGAAAGTGCAGACAGTTACGCGCAAGCACGCCTGATCTTTTTGCAAAATCGCCGCTTTGAACTGGCAAGAGATGACGAAGACGCCTATCTGGATCTATATTCTGACCCCTATGCCGAAACCGGGACAGACCCGGTCAGGGACCCCTTTTTAGACCCCTACGAGGACCCCTATGCCGAATAACGAGTTGAACCGCCGTCACTTCATCGCCTCGAGCCTCGCGCTGGCCTTGCTGCCCATGCCTGCCTTGGCGCAGACCGAAGCTGCAGCCAAAGCGCTGGTCAACAGCGTGGTTGCTGACATCAATCGGGTGATCGATTCGGGCAAGTCTGAAAAGGCAATGCTGCGCGACTTCGAAAAAATCTTTGTGCAATATGGTGATGTCCCGATCATGGCTCGCTATGCCCTGGGGGCGGATGCCCGCACGGCAAGCCCCGCCCAGCTGAAAAAATTCACCAAAGCGTTCCAGGGCTATATCTCGCGTAAATACGGCCGCCGGTTCCGAGAGTTTATTGGTGGCGAGGTTGACGTACGCAATGCGCGAAAAATCAAGGCCGGGTACGAAGTTCGGACGATGGTCAAACTGCGCGGCTCCGCCCCGTTTGACGTGACGTTCCTGGTGTCCGACAAGTCGGGCCGGGACAAGTTCTATAATATGTTCATTGAAGGCGTGAACCTTCTGCTGACCGAACGCACCGAAATCGGTGCTATGCTGGATGCCCGGAAAGGCAATCTGGATCAACTGATCAGAGATTTGAACAAAACAGGCTAACCTTGCGGCCGGGTGTGGTAACACGCCAGATCAAAGTTATTGCAAGTACACAAAAAAGGGTCAGGTTCTTCTGACCCTTTTTTGTTTCGATTTCAGGGCGCATAGCTACGCACCAAAGCGCCTGCAATCAACGCCCAGCCGTCTGCGATGACAAAGAACGCAAGTTTGAATGGCAAGGATACGATTGCCGGAGGTACCATCATCATGCCCATCGACATCAACACCGCTGCAACAACAAGATCGATGATCAGAAACGGCAGAAAAATCAGAAAGCCAATCTGAAAGGCCCGCGCGATTTCAGATAGCATGAAAGATGGCATCAGGACGGACAGCGGCGCTTGTGCTGACAGTTCCATCTCATCCCCACCGGGACGTAGGGCCGCCATGGCGTAAAATGTATCCGCGTCCAACCGGGCTGCCATGAAAGTACGGAACGGGTCCAGCGCCCGTTCCAGTGCGGCCTCGACACCGATCGTTTCCTCCATCATCGGGCGAATGCCGCTTTCCCAGGCTTCAGTGAAGACAGGGTCCATGATGAAATAGGTCAAAAACAACGCCAGACTGACAATCAGCATATTGGGCGGCGATTGCTGCAATCCAATCCCCTGTCGCAGGATCGACAATACTGTAACCAGGAACGGGAAACAGGTGATCATAACTGCCAGGCCCGGCGCTATGCTCAATACAGTGATCAGTAGGATCAACTGGATGGTCCGTGCCGATATAGATCCTCCCTCGCCAAGGGACAAAGTCACATCCTGAGCTGTGGCGAGCGATGGTGTCAGCACAATCGCCAGAGCCAGCCAGATCGCAAAGCGCATCAACCGATCCCGTTTTGAAGGTCGGCAATCTCGGTCAGGCGCACGGCCAGTTGACCGGCCTGGTCGCCATCCATCTCTTCAAGCAGCCCACGTGCCACCAACTGATCCCCGACATAAAGGTCAACCGGATCTTCGATCCTTTTGTCCAGTGTCAGCACCGCATTCTCTCCCATATTGAGCAAATCCCGGATCAATGGGCGGGCGCGGCCGACAGAGACAGTCACCTCGATCGGGACGGATTCAAACGGGTTGGGTCTTTCGGTGTTCGGGGTCTGAGTGTCATTCATTGGACAAAGCCTCTCTTGCCTCAAAGACGTATGCGTCAAAAATCTGTGCAACGGTGGTCAGCAAGGCGCTGCAATCCACTTCGCGCCTGCTGATGCCGACTTGCAGGCGGGCCTGCCCCGGCTCGAGCCCGGGATCTTCGATGACCTCTGGCGCGAGCTGTGCACTTGGCGGCAAAATTGCTGCAACATCTTCAGCACGGCCCGTCGGCACCATGATCTGCATAGGTTGCTCCAGCTGCATGCGCGCCATCTCCGACAGCTGTTCAACAAGAAGGGTGGCCAATCCCCGGTCAACCATCTGCGGTAAGACTGTCTGCACCAGGCTTTCAAACATCGGCTCCAAAGACAGAGTCATCCGGGTCATCGCCTCGTGATAGGTGAATGACATGTCCTCCAGCGATTGCGCGAGCTCTGCCGATACCTTTCCGCGACTTTGCTCCTGCGCCTGAGCGGCATCCTCCCAACCAGCACCATAACCATCCTCAAAGGCGGCAAGCCTCTGTTCTTCTAATGTTTCCTCATCCAGAAGCAGAACCGTGCCGGTGCTGGTCTGAGCGGTGAAATCCTCAAGCAGATGGGCGATCGACATCACACCCGCTCCTCGCCTTCTTCAAGCCAGCTGCGAAGGATCTCGACGGTCTCCTCTTGCTTGTCACCGATCATAGTCCGCAACCGTTCAACCGGGTCTTCGACGGCGTTGACGCCCAGCGCTGGAACGCCCCCGTCTTGGGACAAGGCTGCAAACTCAGCCACGTCATCGGCCGCGATTTCACCGGTCAAAACCGAAGGTTCCACCTCGGCCCCGTCAACAGCGGGCAAAAGCGCTGGTGTCAGTGTCGGCTTCATCAGAATCGGTCGGATCACGAACAACGCCAGCACCAGCGATACCACCGCCAGCACGGCCATTTGGATCAGGGACATGGCGTCCAGATGAATGTTCTGCCACATGGAAGACGAAGCCAGAGTGCCTTGCGGTTCTGTCACAGGCAGATCCAGAGATTTAAGTGTGATCACGTCCCCGCGCGCGGCGTCGAACCCCACGGCCGCAGCCACCAGTTCTTGCAGCGCGTCCAGTTCTGCCTGCGGCAGCGGTGCAAATGTTTCGGCTCCCGAGGCATCCACAGTACGCGTTCCGTTCACCAAAACGGCAACCGTCAGGCGCTTAATCGAACCGGGCGCTGTGTGAACTTCAAGCTCTGTTTCAGAGACCTCATAATTCACCCGCTCACGCGTTTCGGTGGCGGTGGAGTTCGATTCGTCACCACCAGCCCCATCTCCATCGGGCAGGTTGGATGCAACGGTGACATCAGAAGACTGATTGCGGGCGCTGTCCGAACGTTCCTCGACATCCGTACTGATGGCCACGCGGCCTTTGGGGTCAAAGCGCCGCTCGCGGATTGATTCTGTCTTGGTTTCCGTATCCACGCTAACCTCGACCACCGCATTGCCGGGTCCGACACGCGCTTCCACAAGGCGCAGTACACGTTCACGCAGTTGGCGCGATTTATCATCTGCCGTGTCAGCGGCCACCGCAGTGTCTTGCCCACCAATAACAGCCCCGTTCGAATCGATTACAGTCACGTCCTCAGGTGCCAGGCCGCTTACGGCGGAGGCAACAAGGAACCGGATCGCCTTGGCCTGATCACCAGTGATATCGGCACCTGACGGCACCAGATAGACAGAGGCTGTCGGCGCAACGCTGCGCTGGAACGGGTTCGCAGACCCGTTGGCGATGTGCACCCGCGCCTGGCTGACATGCGGACTGCCGACTATGGTGCGCGCCAACTCACCCTCTTTTGCACGCCAGTATGCGGCGTCGAACATCTGAGAGGTGGTGCCAAACCCGCTCAGCGAATCCAGCAGTTCATACCCCCTGTTACCATTTGCGGGCAGGCCTTCACTGGCCAGAGTCATCCGCAACTCGTCCCGCTGCGCGCCGGGTACATAGATTGACCCACCGCGAATCTCATAGGTGATACCGCGCTGATCCAGCGCGCGCACGATGTCCCCTGCCGCGCCGCTTTCCAAGCCTGCATACAGCAGCGTCATAGACGGTGCGGTTGCAAGGCGGGACATTCCGAGAATTCCCAAAAACACCAGCACAACTGCACTGGCGACAATGATTTGTTTACGCCTGTCCAAACTTGCCCAAACAGTTCCGATCTGCTGCACGCTCACCTCCGACTCGCCGACATTCTGCCCGGCGCACCCTCTGTTTGGACGATTGCCCTTAACAATCGGTTAGTCCCTGAGCGGTTATGAAACGACAGAACGGATGAATGAGGACGTCATGACCGACGCGACGGCAGAACAGGCAGAAGCCCCGGAAAAAAGGGGGAAAAAGGGAATCCTTATTGGGTTGATTCTGGCAATTGCAGGGGCCGCGGGCGGATATTTCCTAACCTCATCCGGACTGATTCCGCTGGGCAGCAAAGCTACGCAGGAAACAAGCCAGGACATGGAAAAAGGAAACTCTGTCAAAGCGCTGGAAAACGTTGGCTTCCTCGCACTGCCACCCGTCGTCGTATCGGTGAATTCAGACAGCTCTCGGCATTTGAAGTTTCACGCACAACTCGAAGTTAACGCCCCGTACATGGCTGACGTGGAAAAAATGCAGCCGCGAATCATGGATGTTCTGAACGGATACCTGCGTGCCGTGGAATTGCAGGATCTTGAAGATTCGTTGGCGTTGATGCGCATCCGGGGCCATTTGCTGCGCCGCATTGAAATTGTCGTTGGCGAGGGTCGCGTTCGCGATGTGCTGGTGATGGAATTTGTTTTGAACTAGGAGGCGAAATTGGAGCTGATCGCGGATATTTTGCTGGTTGCCGGTGCGTTGGGCGCGGGTCTTTACTGCTTTGTTCTGTCGCGCCGCCTCAAGCGGTTTACCGACCTTGAAAAAGGCGTTGGTGGTGCTGTGGCGGTTCTTTCACGGCAAGCGGAAGAGCTGAAGAAATCTCTGGACAACGCGCGCAGCGCTTCTGACCAGTCCCGGGACAAGCTTACAACCCTCACACACAGAGCCGAGAGCGTCGCGCAACAGCTCGAGCTGATGATGGCGTCAATGCATGACGTGATCTCCGAAGACGCCTCCAAAACGGAGACGCAGCCAGAGGCTGTTCCGGCAGAGGCTCAGCCACAAGAACCAACTCTTGCAAGGCAAGAGGATGTCACAGAGCCCTCTGACGACGCAGAATCTTCTGAAACTGAAGCACCCAAAACAAAAGAAAACAAAGCGCCAGAGGGTCTGATGTTCTTCCGTCATGATCACAAGCAGGGTGGAACACTGGCATGAACCGCCCTCGCGCAACTCGGCCAAACGCTCGCCCGCGGGCCGGTGTACTTGCTGTCATCTCCTTACTCATGCTTGGTTCAGCCGCAATTCGCATCGGGTTAGAGGCTGGGCCGGCGCTTGCGAAACCAGCCGAACCTAAGGCCGTTGAACACACGCCCAAAGCGTTGGAAACACGCGACGTTCAAGCTCTTTTGACCGAGCTTTTGCGTCGAGAAAAACAGGTCACACAACGTGAAGACGCGCTGCGGGATCAAGAAAAGGCATTGGAAATCGCGGGCCAGGCTATCGAGACGCGGCTGGTCGCGCTTCAAGAGGCGGAAGAGGCTCTGCGTGCCACTTTGGCTGTCGCCGACAACGCGGCCGAGAATGATCTGACCCGTCTGACAGATGTCTATCAAACCATGAAACCCAAAGATGCTGCTGCGTTGTTTGAAACCATGGATCCAACTTTTGCCGCCGGGTTTCTTTCTCGTATGCCTCCTGATTCAGCGGCCGGGATACTTGCTGGTCTCAGCCCCGAGGCAGCCTACACGATCAGTGTTGTCATGGCAGGCCGTAATGCCTCGGCCCCACTGGAATAACCAGTGCCACATTTTCACGCGCATCACTAAGCCGGAGATCTCAAATGATTGGAATTGTTGGAATTGTTGTCATTTTCGTGATGGTTTTCGGCGGCTATCTTGCTGCTGGCGGCAAGATGACCATCATTCTGAAATCGCTTCCGTTTGAAATGATGATGATCGGCGGCGCCGCCGTTGGTGCCTTTTTGATCAGCAATGACATGGGCGGTGTAAAACACACGATCAAAGACATGGGGAAGGTTTTCAAGGGACCGAAATGGAAACCCGAGGACTATCGTGACCTTCTTTGCCTTCTGTTTTCACTGATCCGCATTGCCCGTGCTAATCCGGTTGAGGTCGAGCAACATATCGAAGACCCTGAAAACTCAAGCTTGTTTTCCACTTATCCCAAGATTCAAGCCGACAAGGAGGCGGTCGATCTGATCTGTGACACTATGCGTTCCGCCGCGATGAACTATGATGATCCGCACCAGGTTGAAGAAGTGCTGGAAAAGCGGATGGAGGCGAATTTTCATCACGCAATGCACTCAAGCCATGCGTTGCAAACAGTGGCGGATGGCCTGCCTGCGCTAGGGATCGTAGCGGCTGTTTTGGGGGTGATCAAAACGATGGGCTCGATCGACCAACCACCCGAGGTTCTGGGCAAACTGATCGGCGGCGCTCTGGTGGGCACGTTCTTGGGGGTTTTCCTGGCGTATGGTCTGGTGGGACCCTTTTCAGGCAAGCTGAAATCCGTTGTCGAAGAAGACAATCACTTCTACCAATTGATCAAAGAGGTTCTGGTTGCAAACCTGCACAACCACAATGCCGCGATGTGTATTGAGGTTGGGCGCCAGAACACACCCACTCACAACCGCCCCGGCTTCTCCGAGCTTGAAGAGGCTCTGAAAGAGCTCAAGCAGGCCGCAGCATGAAAAAGTTCGGAATCCTGTTTGCGGCCCTGATCATGATGGCCACTTCGGCATCCGCACAAAATGTGACGGTGCGATCAGGTGAGCATGATGGCTATACGCGTTTGGTTTTCAATGTACCACCAAACACAGGATGGACACTGGAACAGCGTAAAAACGGTGCTCGCTTAAGGCTGGCATTGGATGCCGCGACCTTTCAGACAAGCGCAGTGTTCAGCCGCTTGACGACCAATCGCCTTGCGTCAATCTCACAACCTGAACCCGGTGGGGCATTGGAATTGGAGTTCGGGTGCGCGTGCGCAGCCTCGGCTTTCCTGTACCGGGATTCTATGATTGTTCTTGATATTGCACCGGGCGCATTTCTGCCCCCGCTGCTGGTTGACATCCCCCCCCCAGTGAAGCGGACGGCCAAAAAGGCCACGTCTGAATCGTATAAAGACGCGCAGTTGGCAGCATTGGACCTGCCGCTTCTTGAACACGGGTTGAAGGACCAATTGTCCACGCGTTTTCTGCAAGGGGCCGACCGCAGATTGCTGGGTTTGAACCTAACCCCAGTTGGTCCTCGCAGCTCTGCCCCACCCGACGCAGCGCGCCTGCCAACGGGTTTGTCCGGCAATATTCGACTGACTTCGGTGCTGGACGATTTGCAGAATGTTCTGAATGCCGAGTTTCAGAAGTTAGATAACAAACGAGCCTGCATCACGACGTCCGAGCTTGGCTTCGCACACTGGTCTGGGGATGAACCCTTTTCTGCGCAAGTGTCTGCTTTGCGTACGGGTCTATTTAAGGAGTTTGACCGTATTGATGAAAACAAGGCTCTCAGACTGGCAAAGCTGTATGCGTTCAACGGCTTTGGGGCCGAAGCACTGGCTGCTTTGGCGCTGTCTGAAGCACCATCTGAAGAACTGGACCGCATCGAGTTTGTCGCTCAGCTCGTAGACGACAAACCAATTAAGCCCCCCCATCCTTTCAGTGGATTGCAGCGTTGCGACAGTGACGCCGCGCTTTGGGCAGTATTGTCCGAAGGCACTCTGGCACCTGACGCGGATGTTGAGGCGATCGAGCAAGCTTATGGTAGTTTGCCGAACCACTTGCGCCGCCAATTCGGAAAACGTCTGTCCGAAATTCTCGTCAACGCACAACAGTTGGAGGCCGCCCGCAGAGTGATACGCTCGGTCGACCGTATCGAACAAAGCACTTCGGCAAGTACCGCACATGCCAAGGCCATAGTTGCTGCGGCAGAGGGGAACGACGTGCGCGAAGAGGAGTTGTTGACGGAGGTTGTTTCATCACCCAACGCCACGACAAATGCTCCGGTGGCGTTGGCCCGTTTGGTCGAAAAGCGCTGGGGCGAACGCAGCGCAGTCACTTCGAAAGAACTGGAACTGGCGGCGTCTTTTGCGGTCGAATACCGACGCTCGAACCTGGGCCCAATGATGGCACGCACGCACGCGATCGCCTTGAGCCTGAGCCAGGATTTCGAGCCAGCATTCGACATCATCCTGAACTTGCCAAACGGGCAGGACAGAACCCGCGCGTTCAATCGACATTTTCACCTACTGTCAGAGCGGTCCGACAACGTAACCTTTTTACGCCAAGCGTTCCACGTAATGCAGATGAGCAAGACCCCAGCCCTGTCAACGGACAGTGCAATCGCCGTTGGTGATCGGCTGGCGGCGCTTGGTTTTGCGGATCAAGCCATTGACCTGACAAACCGAGCAGAAGATCAAACGCACAAGACAGAAAGAGCGCGCGTGCGGGCCAAAGCGGCCCTTCTGTCGGGACGTCCGCACAAGGCTCTGATGGAGTTGGACGAAGACAAATCGGACGAAGCCCGCGCCTTGCGTGCACAGGCCCTGGGCAGAATTAGTGACTTTGCAGCAGCAGCTGAGATCATGAAAGATTTGGGGCAAGGCGAGGCAGCAAACCGCTTATACTGGCTGGCAGGGCTGCCGGACGATACCGTTGATCCACAGGGTGGGAAATACGCGGTCCTGAACCAGACAACGCAAGCCCTGTTGGACACCCCGGCACGACAGTTGGAAAAACCCCTAATGGACGCAGAGGGTCTGCTTGAGAACAGTGAAACGACACGCGAACGCATCATTGAGATGCTGAATGCGGTCAATTTAAAATGACAAGTGCGCCTGCTGCTCTTCAGACAATCCAGTGCCAACATGAGAAAACTGCGTTTTGGGGTCAGTATTGCGATAGCGGCTCTCGGATTGGCTTGCGACGCAAACGCCATCAACATCTGGTCGGCGCGAAGAATTGAAAAGCGTTTTCTCAAATGATGCCCCGTTCCTAGGGCTTGGTGCCAGGAACAGGGACAGATTAGGCGCAACAGGCGTAACGCCGACTATTCAGTAGGGTGCCTCGACATCGTTCATCGAGACATAGACGGTTTTCATCTCGCTGAAGTGGTTGATTGCCAGTTTCGAGTTTTCGCGCCCCACGCCTGACATCTTCGATCCGCCAAACGGGGCTTCGACCGGGGCAAGGTTATAGGTGTTGATATAACAGGTGCCCGCTTCGAACCCGGCCACCACGCGGTGGGCGCGTGTCAGATCGCTGGTGAAGACACCGGCGGCCAGACCAAATTCAGTATCGTTGGCGCGGGCCATGACCTCGGCTTCGGTGTCAAAATCCAGCACCGACATGACCGGGCCAAAGATTTCTTCGCGCGCGATGGTCATATCGTCGGTCACGTCGGCAAAGACCGTGGGTTGCATGTAGAACCCGTCGCCATCAAGCCGCGCTCCACCATAGACCAAACGCGCACCCTCGGACTTGCCTTTTTCGATATAGCCCAGCGCGATTTTCATCTGATTTTCGCTGACCATCGGGCCAAAGCTGACATCCTCGTCCATCGGGTCGCCGATTTTGGCGTTGGCCAGACGTTCGGACAGGCGTTTAAGGAAAGCTTCTTTGATACCCTTTTGCACAAACACGCGGGTGCCGTTGGAGCAGACCTGACCTGACGAATAGAAGTTGCCCAAAATTGCGCCTGAAACCGCGTTTTCGACATCCGCGTCGTCAAACACGATCATCGGAGATTTGCCACCCAATTCCATGGTGACATGTTTCATGCCTTCGGCTGCAGCAGCATAGACCCTGCGGCCCGTTGGAACAGAGCCGGTCAGCGAGACTTTGGCCACACGCGCGTCGGTTACCAGTGCAGCACCTACATCCCCGTACCCCTGAATCACGTTGTAAACGCCTTTTGGCGCACCGGCCTCGATGAGGATTTCTGCCACTTTCAACGCCGAGAGGGGCGTGGTCTCCGAAGGCTTGAACACCATCGTGTTGCCGCAGGCCAACGCCGGAGCCCCCTTCCAGCACGCGATCTGAGTTGGATAGTTCCATGCCCCAATCCCGACGCAAACGCCCAAAGCCTCGCGGATCGTATAGACAAAATCACCCCCGCCCAGAGGAATATGTTCGCCGGTCAGACTGCCAGCCAATCCACCAAAGTATTCCAGCGCATCCGCGCCCGAAGTGGCGTCTGCAACAGTGGTTTCCTGAATGGGCTTCCCGGTGTCATGGGTTTCCAGGACCGACAGATCATAGTTGCGTTTGCGCATGATGTCAGCGGCGCGGCGCAAAACCCGACCCCGCTCGGTTCCCGACATAGCCGCCCAGGCCGCTTGCGCACTTTTGGCACTGTTCAGAGCCTGTTCAACAATCGCCGGAGTTGCCGAATGCAATCGCGCGATCACCTCGCCAGTGGCCGGGTAGATCACGTCGATGGCGGCACCATCTGTATCTTCGACATACGCGCCATCAATGAAATGGCTGGCTTGGGGCTGAAACTTCATACCGTGTCCTCTTCTCTTGCACCCGTCTGAACGGGACAATTGGTTCGTTGAATTCGGCCCTAAAGATTATTGATTGATCAGTCAATAAACTCATTCCAGCGGCGGGAACGTGCCGACTTTACCCCCAAACCTTGAAATTTTTGGTTAATGTTCTATTTATGTTCTACATAGTCAGAGGATAAACCGATGGCCCAGCACGCACGTCAACCTGCCCTGAACGGGCCCAGCAACGACTACCATTTGCTTCCGGTGACAGACCGGCAGATGCGCTATGCCCGCGCAATTGCCGAAAAGTCAGCATTGGAGATACCGGTCGAGGCACAACGTGACCGAAAGCTGCTTTCGGATTGGATTTCAACGCACAAACCGCGCAGCACGTCGCAATTCGACAATTACCCAACAGGCAAGCAAGTTGCCTTCGCCGAGCGGATTTCACGCAGCAAGCGCCGCCCGATCCCTTCTGAGTGTTTTCGCGACAAGAAGATGATGTCGCGCTGGATCGATCACAACAAATAGACCCTACTTAGGGCCTTCATGACTGTGATTGCGCGCATAAAGCGCGACTGCCGCTGCAACAAACATGCCCAGCAAGATGTATCCTGTCACAGCTTCGGACACGGCAAGCCCGCGACACAGGCCGGTTGGGGACATGTCGCCATATCCAACCGTCGTAAAAGTCACATACGAAAAATACAGAATATCACCTGGACCTTTTGCACCGACGACACAATGATCGTTGTATCCAAACGCGCCATATACAGCAGCAAACAGGAACGGGACCACCTGTATGAAAGACACCCCCATCAGGAACAAAAGCCTTCGCGGTGATTTCACTTGGGTCATGTAGTACCAGGACTGCGACACCAGCCAGATCAACAGACCAACCGAAGCGATTGTGCCGATCGTGTCACCTGCGGTCGTTTCGCTCAGTCGAGAAAGGCCATACCAGGCGAGAAAGCTTGCCAGAACCAAACCCAACGCCGCCAGAAAGGTCGACTTCCACTCTTCCAGTGTTGTGGGTTTGCGGCGCATGAGTGCCCCTTCAAGCTGATTTCCAGGTGATCATCTGACCTAAAGCAATGGCCTGCAACCCGAATTCAATCCTGCCGTAAATGCGCCTCACCCCGTTCACGCGCCAGCAGGATCTGCTTTTGCCGCTCGCGAAAGCGCATTTTATCTGCCTCGGACGTCTCATCGATGCACTGGTGGCAAGAAACACCATGTTCGTATTCCGGGCGTTTCATGTCCTCAGGCAAGATCGGTCGGCGGCAACCGTGGCAAAGCATGTGCGGCCCTTCAACAAGGCCGTGACCGACGGATACGCGATTGTCGAACACAAAACACTCACCCTGCCAGGTACTGTCTTCAGCAGGCGTCTCTTCCAGATACCGCAGGATTCCCCCTTTAAGGTGATAGACATCCTCAACCCCTTGCCCCAACAAGTAGTTGGTGGACTTTTCGCAGCGGATACCGCCGGTGCAGAACATGGCGACGCGTTTGTTGTGAAAGCGGTCTTTGTTTTCTGCCCACCACGCTGGAAAATCGCGAAAACTGGCTGTTTCAGGGTCTATTGCGCCTTTAAACGTGCCAATCGCCACTTCGTAGTCGTTGCGCGTATCAATCACCACAACATCGTCCGAGCGGATAAGGTCGTTCCATTCTTGCGGCTCAACATAGTTGCCAACGCGGGCGCGCGGGTCGACATCCGGCTGCCCCATGGTCACGATCTCTTTCTTCAGTCGCACCTTCATCTTGCCAAATGGCGGATGATCCGAGGTCGCCTCTTTCCATTCGAGTTCTGCGCAACCTGGCAAAGCGCGGATATGCGCCAGTACCGCATCAATACCGGCGCGTGGACCTGCGATGGTGCCGTTGATCCCTTCTTGCGCCAGCAGCAAAGTGCCGGTGACAGATTGCTCTCGGCACAGATTCAGCAGCGGATCACGCAGCGCAGCGGGATCCGGGAAACGGGTAAAGTGGTACAAAGCGGCGATTGTGTACATAGGCGCGATTTACCTTTGCAAACCCAAAGTCGCAAGGGAGTGCATTGACGCCTCGTACTGTGATCCCTACCGATAGGATAATCAAAGGAGGCCGCAATGACCCATGCACTGCTCGTCATCGATGTTCAGAACGATTTCTGCCCCGGCGGAGCGCTGGCAGTGGCCCGAGGGGACGAAATCGTCGCCCCGATCAATGCAATGATGGACGATTTCGACGCCGTGATCCTGACGCAAGATTGGCATCCGGCGGGGCATTCTTCTTTCGCCAGCTCACATGATACTAAAAACCCGTTCGATCTGATCGACATGCCCTATGGTCCTCAGGTGCTTTGGCCCGATCACTGCGTTCAAGGATCGCAAGGGGCCGCATTTCACCCTGATCTCCGTGTCGATGGCGATCTGATCCTGCGGAAAGGGTTTCGGCGCGCGATAGACAGTTATTCGGCATTTTTTGAAAACGACCACAAGACACCCACGGGCTTAAAAGGGTATTTGGAAACCCGGGGTGTCAACCGCTTGACCCTGGTTGGTTTGGCAACCGATTTCTGCGTCCACTATTCGGCCGTGGATGCCGCACAATTAGGGTTCGATGTCACTGTTCAAATGGATGCGTGCCGTGCAATTGATATGGATGGCTCACTTGCGGCAGCGGAACGCGCCATGCGCGACGCAGGAGTTACCTTGGGCTAAGGCGCCCCCCCGGCTGCGGCCAGCAGCTTGATAAGCACAAACAAAACAACCGCCAAACCCAAAGCCAAGCCGATGCGACTGGGCACAGTCCGGCGCTTCGGGCTGGACTCTGCGAGTTTCTGTGGCGGCGGTGTGCGTGGCTGACGCGCGCGAACAATCCCAGCCATGGGTTGCGCCGTGCGCACGTAGTTCAGGAAATCCATCAGGTCGAACTCGCCGCAATATTCCCCACGGAGCCCACCGGTCTTAATGTTGGCAAAAAGTGACCTGAGAACCCGCACCCGATCCGTTTGATCTTCTGCCGGGAAAACACCAGGCACGATGCCGCTGTTGCGCGACTCGAGGCTGAAACCAGCATCCAGAAACATCTTGCGGATTTTCGGAGACGTACCCCGCAAAGCGTCCGCAGTTCTGATGTCGCGGAAAACCGCATGCACTTGACGTACCCCACCCTTCTGAGCCCCCGGCATTTCGGGGTCAAAATCATCCGGTGCTACGTTAACAATATCAAAATCGTACTCGAGACCCATTCACAAACTCAGTTCCGTATTTCCATCCCCTCTTCTCACTAACCGGTTAAAACAATGCACAATATGCCGGCATTGTGACGTCAAACTGGCATTGTCACCAAATCAGCGACTCTTGCCATTCCCGTTGTCGATTGATCTAACTACGGAAATCGCAGGAGTTCCCCATGGTCGACATCGCGACCCGAGTATACAATCACAAATGGCAGATTGACCCAATTGTACGATCTTTGATCGACACAGATTTCTACAAACTGCTGATGTGCCAGTCAGTGTTTCGCAATAAGCCCCAAACAAACGTCGTGTTTTCGCTGATTAACCGGTCGAATCACGTACCTTTGGCGAAATTGATCGACGAAGGAGAGTTGCGGGAACAGCTGGATCACATCCGATCACTCAGCCTGAGCCGGGGCGAAAGCACCTGGCTGCGGGGCAATATGTTCTATGGCAAACGTCAGATGTTTCGTTCCGATTTCATGGAATGGTTCGAGAACATGCGCCTTCCTCCCTATCATCTGGAGCGCAAAGGCGATCAGTATGAGCTGACCTTCGAAGGCAAATGGCACGAGGTCATGCTGTGGGAAATCCCTGCGCTGGCGGTGTTGATGGAGCTGCGATCGCGCGCCGTTCTCAACGATATGCGACGGTTCGCATTGCAGGTGCTCTATGCCCGCGCGATGACGCGCGTGTGGGAAAAGATCGAACGGCTGAGTTCGGTCGAAGGTTTAACCATCGCCGATTTTGGAACGCGACGGCGCCATTCCTTTCTATGGCAGGATTGGTGCGTGCAAGCGATGATCGAAGGCTTGGGCGCGTCTTTTACCGGCACATCGAACTGTCTGATCGCCATGCGGCGCGAGGTTGAGGCCATCGGCACCAACGCACATGAATTGCCGATGGTGTATTCAGCGTTGGCAGACACCGACGCCGAACTGGCCCAAGCGCCGTACGACGTCCTTAGCGACTGGCACGACGAACATGACGGCAACCTGCGCATCATTCTGCCCGACACTTACGGCACCAAAGGCTTTTTGGACAATGCGCCCGATTGGCTGGCCGGGTGGACCGGTATTCGTATTGACAGCGGGGATCCAGCGGCAGGGGCAGAAGTCGCCATCGCGTGGTGGAAGTCACGCGGTGAAGATCCGACGCAAAAGCGTATTATTTTCTCGGATGGTCTGGACGTCGAAAAAATTCAGGAGCTGCACGCACAATTCGCTGGCCGCGCCAATATTTCCTTTGGCTGGGGCACTTTGCTGACCAACGATTTTCGCGGACTTGTTCCCAATGACGCGCTGGCACCGTTCTCATTGGTCTGCAAAGCGGTATCCGCCAACGGGCGCCCGACGGTAAAACTGTCAGACAACCCGGAAAAGGCGATGGGACCGAAAGATCAGATCGAGCGCTACAAACGCGTTTTCGGAGTGGGTGCGCAACAAGCGATCGAAGTCGTGGTCTAGCCATGATAGGCTGCGACCGTCTTCAGCTGTGAAAACCCATAAAGGGCCTCGAACCCCTTCTCACGACCGTGGCCGGATTTCCCAACACCGCCAAAGGGCAACTCAACTCCGCCCCCAGCGCCGTAGTTGTTGATAAAAACCTGCCCTGAATGCAGCGCCTTCGCCAACCGCATCTGGCGTGCCCCGTCGCGCGTCCAGATGCTGGCGACAAGGCCGTATTCCGTACTGTTTGCGATTGTCAGAGCCTGTTCTTCGGTGTCAAACGGGATCAGAACCTGAACCGGGCCAAAAATCTCATCCCGGGCCAGCACGTGATCGGGCGATACATCTGCAAACAAGGTGGGCCGGACATAAGCACCTGTTTCAGGTGCCTCACGGACGATACGACCCTGCGCGGCAATGGTCAGATCCGCGCCTTTATCCAGAAAACCGCTAACGATCTGTTTCTGCCGGTCCGAGATCAAAGGCCCGACACGCATATCCTGAATTGCGGGCCCGACGGTCAGTTGTTCATACGCCTCAGACATGCGGGACTTGACCTGATCATACACCCCACGTTGCACCAGAATACGCGACGAGGCCGAACAGGTTTGCCCTGCATTCTGTATACCCGCGTTCACCAAAAACGGCAGCGCCGCATCCAGATCCGCATCGTCAAAGACCAGTTGCGGGGATTTTCCGCCCAATTCCAGCGTTACAGGCACCACATTGCGGCCAGCTGCCTGTTGCACCAGGGCTCCCGTGGCCACCGAACCGGTGAACGAAATATGGTTCACCCCCGGATGTGCTGACAGCGCCGCGCCTGCCTCGGATCCAAGACCGGGCACGACGTTTAACGCGCCGGCTGGCAAACCGGCCTGTTGCGCCAGATGAGCAAAAGCCAGTGCCGTTAAACAAGCTTCCTCTGCAGGTTTCAGAACGCAAGCATTGCCCATAGCTAGCGCCGCCCCAACCGAACGCCCAATGATCTGCATCGGGTAGTTCCACGGCACGATATGGCCCGTCACCCCATGCGGTTCTCGCAGTGTATAAACGGTGTAGCCATCAAGATAGGGGATGGTCTCTCCCATCACCTTGTCCGCAGCACCCCCATAGAACTCGCAATATCTGGCCAGCGCGACAGCGTCAGCCCGCGCCTGCGTCAGCGGTTTACCCACATCCATAGCTTCAAGCTGCGCCAGATCGTCGGCCCGCTCCAGCACCAGCTGACCCAGCCTCGTTAGAATGCGCCCCCGCTCCAGCGCTGTTTTACGCCCCCAATCCCACTGCAAGGCGGTTTGAGCCGCTTGAACTGCGGCGTCGATATCTGGTTCGGAACCACGTGCGATCCGGCAGATTTCGGTCCCGTCCGAGGGGTTGATGAGCGGCAGGGTGCCACCCGAGGCTGCAGGTTTCCATCGTCCCTCGATCAGACAAAGCGTGGGGTCGAACCATATCTTCTGGATCAATTTCGCCTCCATTTCAGGCTCTAATCAGCAGTTATTAGGCCGATATCATCTCAATCTCTGGCAATCGGGGTGCGGCTGCAATCAGAGTTTGTGTGTAGGGGTGTTGTGGTGCCTCAAAGACCTTATCGGTCTCGCCCTGTTCAACGATCTGACCGGACCGCATTACCAACACTCGGTCGGTGACGGTGCGCACAACGCTCAGGTCATGACTGATGAACAGATAAGTCAGGTCATACGCTTCGCAAAGCTCGGCCAACAGATCAAGGATTTGCGCTCGGACCGACACGTCCAACGCCGAGACAGCTTCGTCAAACAGGATCAATTCAGGTCGGATGATCAGCGCCCGCGCGATGGCAATCCGCTGACGCTGCCCGCCCGAGAATTCGTGAATGTACTTACCAGAGTCATCCGGGCTGAGGCCGACCGCTGTCAGCATCTCAGCGATCCGATCCTGACGGTCCGATCCGGTCGGCGGAGTATCTAGCAGATGGAAGGGTTCGGTGATCAGACGCGCCACGCGGTGGCGCGGGTTGAAACTGCCAAAGGGGTCTTGGAAAACCACCTGCATCTTCCGGCGCACCGCAAGGTTGGGTTTGTGACCTGTGAACACAGGCTGCGCGTCCAGTCGAATCTGGCCCGATTGCACCTCTTCCAACCCCAAAATAGCCCGTGTTAGGGTCGATTTTCCGCAGCCAGACTCGCCCACAAGCCCCAAACGTTCTCCTCGGTTGAGGGTAAAGCTTACACCATCCACAGCCCGATGATGACGCGGCCTGTCAAACAAGCCCTTACGGGGCAGGCGATACTCACGCACGACCTGGCTCACCTCCAGTAACGGCTGCGGCTGCGGCGGTTTCGGCAGCGTGACCTGATGACCGGATGCCTCAAACAGCATCCGGGTGTAGGGATGCTGCATGTTGTGTAGCAGGTAACTTGTCGCGCCGCTTTCGACCACTTCCCCGTGACGCATGACGGTAATTTGGTCAGCCATGTCTGCGACCACAGCCAAATCATGGGTGATCATCAACAGACCCATGTCATATTCGCGCACCAGTCCCTTGAGCAAATCGAGGATCTGCGCCTGCGTGGTGACATCCAGCGCCGTTGTCGGCTCGTCCGCGATCAACAGCTTGGGGCGCAAGGCAATGGCCATGGCGATCACCACACGCTGTCGTTGCCCACCAGACAGCTCATGCGGATAGCGGGACAACGGGAACCGATCGGCAGGCAAACCGACGCGGGTCAGAACCTCTTCTGCCCTTGCTCTAGCCTGAGCCAGAGGCATCGCCTTATGGATCAGGATCGTTTCCATCACCTGATCGCCAATGGTTTTAACGGGGTTGAGCGCTGTCATCGGCTCCTGAAACACCATCCCGATGGATGCGCCGCGCAATGCACACATCTCGGCCTCGGACCGGATCAGCAGATCTTCGCCCTCCAGTTGGACCGTGCCGTCTACCTCTGCACCGTTCGGAAGCAACTGCATCACTGCCAAGGCCGTCATGGATTTACCCGAACCGCTCTCACCCGTCACGGCGACGATCTGACCGTGATCGATGGACAGGTCGATCTGTTTCAGGATCGATGTCCCATGGATCGACAGTGACAGGTCCTTGATGCGCAACAAACTCATGCCCGCGCCACCCTGATCCGTGGATCCAGCCAATCCCGCAACCCGTCGCCCAACAGGTTCAGGCCCAAGACGGTGACGATGATCGCCACGCCTGGAATCAGAGCCAAATGCGGGGCAAAACTGACCATTGTCTGCGCATCAGCCAGCATTCTGCCCCAACTTGGCGTGGGCGGCTGCGCCCCCAGTCCGACGTAGGACAGACCGGCCTCAGCCAAAATACCTAGGCTGAATTGGATGGTGCCCTGCACGATCAGCAAGTTGGCGACATTGGGCAGGATATGCTCGACCGATATCCGCGCTGCCCCTTTTCCCGACACGCGAGCGGCAAGGATGAACTCGCGCTCCCACAGCGATAGGGCCGCACCTCGGGTGATACGGGCAAAAACGGGGATGTTGAAAATGCCGATGGCAATAATGGCGTTGATCGCTCCGGCTCCAAACACGGCGGTGATGAGGATGGCGATCACTAGCGAGGGGAAGGCAAAAACCAGATCGTTGCCGCGCATGATGACCTCATCCAACCACGATCCTTTGCGGGCCGCGGCTGTGAGGCCAAGGGGGACGCCCAGCGCCATACCGATCCCCACAGCCACCAAAGCCACCGCAATGGACGTGCGCGCACCGACCATGATCATCGAAAACATGTCGCGCCCGAAGTGATCCGTACCGAACCAGTGCTCCACATTTGGGGGCTGTAGCTTCTCTGGAATGCTCAGTGCTGAATAATCATAGGGGGTCCAGACAAACGAAATCAGCGCGGCTAAAACCACTAGTGAAGACAAAAAAGTGCCCAGAAACAGGTTGCGGCTCATGTCCTGCTCCTCAGCCTCGGATCGACGGCGGCATAAGCCAGATCGACCAGAAAATTCACTGTGATCACGGCAAAGACCAGCAACATGACCACCGATTCAACCACGATGAGATCACGGGCCGAGATGGCCTGAAACACCAAACGACCAAGGCCAGGCAGGTAGAATACCTGTTCGATGATGATCGACCCGGCCAGCAGAAAGGAGAACTGCAGGCCGATGATGGTCAGCACCGGGATCAGCGCATTTCGCACGCCGTGCCGCCAAAGCGCCTGACGGCGGGACAATCCCTTGGCCCGGGCAGTGCGCATAAAGTCCTCACCCAAAATATCCAGCAAGGCTGACCGCATAACGCGAGCGAGGATAGCCGCCTGTGGCAAGGCCAGTGCGATTGCGGGCAGGGTCAGCGAATGCAATCCGGCCCATACGCCGTTGCCCCAACCGACAAACCCGCCCGCGTTGAACCAGCGCAGGTTGATGGCGAAGATCAGCACAAGCATCATCGCAAACCAGAAATTGGGCACGGCAATGCCCAACTGAGTGGCGCCCATTACCGCCAGATCCCCCGGCTTGCCCCGGCGGGCGGCGGCGTAGATCCCGGCGGGAAACGCGATCAAAGTTGACAGTGTCAGCGCGTAAAGTGCCAGCGGCAGCGATACCCATAGCCGGTCTGCGATCATCTGGGACACCGGCGTGCGGTACGTGTAGGACGTGCCAAAATCCCCCACCAGCATTCCGCCGACCCAGTTGAGATACCGGTGCACTTTTGACCCGTTCAGGCCCAGCTCAGCCCGCAACGCTGCCAGCGTATCCTCTTGCGCGTTCACGCCCAGCATGAACGACGCCGGATCGCCCGGCGCGACCTCGATCACCGCAAAGATGACGACCGAGGCGACGGCTAGGCTGATCAATAGCGAAATCAAGCGTTTAAGGGCATAGCGGAGCATTGGTACCACGTTAGGGTCACATCAGTCACGGGTCCAGCATCTAAGGCACCAGAAGGTAGGCGAAAACCGCGTAGGCCACGATTGCGGCATAGCCCAAAGGATAGATCCACTTGATCGCGTAATTGTCCAGCGTCCGCGCTGCGCCTTCTTTCCCGGACACTTTGAGTTTCCGCAACGCCACATTGAACACAATCAAGGCCCCGGTCATCAGGAACATGCATTGCAGAACAAAATCCAGAAAGGTCAGATAGCCCAGCTTAGGCAAATCTGCCGAGATCGCCCAGTTGAATGCAACAAAGACCAGCAGATTGCCGCCCGCAATCTCGATCCTGCGGCGGTATTCATCAAGGAAGAACAGCGCCCAGCCGACCGAAATCAGAACCAGCATCGGCAAGAATACCCTAATGACGTAGTAGGTCAGGTGCCGGTTGCCTTCGAAGACAAGCGCGACCTGATCGCTTTCCCTGCCGGACAGACCTGTGACCTTGGTTGCTTCCAGACGTGCATTGTCCAAAATCCACTCTTCTTCGCCCAACAAATCGCCAAGTCCCGAATAGTCCTCGAGCGGGCGGTATTTCACGTAGTCAGAGGGAAAGATTGATACGACCTCGAAGTGAAACTCCTGCGTGTCGAACGGGTATTTGCGGAAATCAAAATGCGGTGCCTGTAATGTCAGCGATGATTTCTCAACGTAAACCACGCGCCCGTCGTACCGCAGGGACGCCGCAGATTCGTGTATCCACTTGTTGGACTGCTGGTTGTGGATGACGAAGGCGGGCAAAACGGTGCCGATGTCGGCGGCATGATCCGCCAGATCCGGCGGGCTGAATACTCGGATCTCGCGCCCGATCTCGGCTTGATCAAAAGCCATCGCGGGATCCGTCCATTCGACCCGTAAAACCACGACAGCGCCATAGTTTTCCGCCTTTTGGTCGACGCTGGTGATCTGGTCGATGCGGATGCCTATGCCCACCTCAAGCGGGTTCTCCGGTGTGCCGGTCAAGGCGTCCAACCGCCCACCCAACACGTTTTGCGCCGCGGCCATGTTCGGCGCATTCGACACAAGGCCAATGGCTAGCAAAAGAAGGTAAAAACCACGAAACACGAACATAACAAGAGACACCCGAAAAGAGCGTAACACCGGGGCCGCGCCAGACAGCCCCGGTAGAAATCTTATTCAGACCAACTGATCTGTGTCAGGTCGATCGCCGCAGTGGGTGCGTTTGCCCACAATCCTTGCACACCGGCCTTTGCGACGCCCAGCTTGGCCAATTGGAACAGATAGCCGTTTACATAATCGGTGGAGATCAGACGCTGGGCCTCACCCAGCAGTCGTGTGCGTTCATCGGGATCAGTGGTGGCGTTCAAAGTATCCATCAGCGCCTGAAAATCAGTGCTTTCATACTGAAAGTAATAATCTGGCCGCGCATAAATTCCGATATCCATGGGTTCGGTGTGGCTGACAATCGTCAGGCCAAAATCCTTGCCCCGGAACACCGATTCCAGCCATTGCGCCCATTCGACATTGATGATCTCGGCTGTAATGCCGACCTCGGCCAGTTGCGCGGCAACGATCTCACCGCCCCGGCGTGCATAAGACGGCGGCGGCAGGTGAAGCGTAGTTTCGAACCCATTCTCAAAACCGGCCTCGGCAAGCAGCGCCTTTGCCTGTTCCGGGTCATAGGCAGACTCACCAGTCAAATCGACATAGGCCGGATGATGCGGTGCAAAATGGGTTCCAATCGGCGTGCCATAGCCGAACATCGCACCATCGATAATCGCCTGCCGGTCGATGGCATGAGCCATGGCCTGCCGGACAAGAATGTCGTCAAACGGCGGCTGTTTGTTGTTGGTGGACAGGATCGTCTCACCCTCGGTTGTACCAACCAGAACCTGAAAGCGCGGATCGGCGTCGAATTGCGGCAGGTTTTCCGGCGCAGGGAAGTTGTCAAATACGTCCACATCCTCGGCCATCATGGCCGCAAAAGCGGCGGTTGGATCCGAGATAAACTTGAATGTAGCAGTCTCTAACGTGGGCTGATCGCCCCAATAGTCGCGGTTGCGGTTCAGCGTGATGCTGTCGCCCTGAACCCAGTTGCCAAAGGTGTATGCCCCGGTGCCAACTGGGTTGGTCTTGATGTTTTCGATGCTGTCGGGCGCGACAATGACCGCATCCCCCCAAGCCAGGTTGAACAGGAAATTTCCGTTCGGTTCCGAAAGAGTGACTTTGACAGTCAGCGGATCGACAACCTCAACGCTTTCAATCCCAGCAAACAATGCCTTCTGGGCGTTCGCGCTGTCTTCGGCGGTGGCGCGATCAAGGGTGAACTTGACGTCCTCGGCGTCCATAGTTGTGCCGTCATGGAAGGTCACACCATCGCGCAGTCTGAAGGTATAAACCATACCATCGTCAGAAATCTCCCAGCTTTCAGCTAGGCCGGGCACGACCGAGCCATCGCCCATGAACCGGGTCAGTCCTTCGAAAATGTTTGTATAGACCACCGAGTCAATGGCCTGCGCCGCCGCGCTGGTGGGGTCCAGATGCGGGGGTTCAAGCTGCATCGCGATGGTGATGTCCGATTTGGCAAAAGCCTGCGTGGCAAGCAGACCAACGCCCACCGCCAGGGTCGACGCAAACGTCCTGAACATGAATTTTGTCATGTGAACTCTCCCTACTGAAACTGGTTGTGCCCTTGATTTCAGGGCCGTTTTATCAACAGTTTTCCTGTAAACCTGAGGTCAATCAAGGGAATGTTCGCGCAACCGGGGTTTCTTTGGACCTATCCGGTCTGCTATGCCGCACTGCAACATAATACCTGCAGGAGCGACACATGAGCGCCACCGCCCGCAAGAAAGCCCCGAATGCCGAGGATATTCGCGCCCGAAAAGGTGGCGCGCCTCTGGTCTCGCTGACCGCCTATACCACGCCCATGGCACGTCTGATGGATGCGCATTGCGACTTTGTTCTGGTGGGTGACAGCGTTGGCATGGTGCTGCACGGCCTGGAATCTACCCTTGGCGTCACGATGGAGATGATGATCCTGCATGGGCAGGCCGTCGCGCGCGGTCTGGACAAGGCCATGATGGTCATAGACATGCCCTTTGGCAGCTATGAGCATTCTCCAGCCGATGCCTTCCGCAATGCCGCGCGCCTTATGGCAGAAACAGGTGCTGGGGCCGTGAAGCTGGAAGGTGGTGTTGAAATGGCAGAAACCATCCGATTTCTGGTCAAGCGTGGTATTCCGGTGATGGCCCATATCGGTCTGACCCCGCAATCGATCAACACGCTGGGTGGCTACAAGGTACAGGGCCGTGACGGACAGGCAGAAGCAGTCATGGCCGATGCCCATGCCGTGGCCTCGGCTGGTGCGTTTTCAGTCGTTCTAGAGAAAGTTCCACAAAAGTTGGCCGACCAAATCACCGAAGAGGTTGCGATTCCGACCATCGGCATCGGTGCCTCGGCTGGATGTGACGGGCAAATTCTGGTCGTGGACGACATGGTTGGCTTTTTCACCGCCTTCAAACCCAAGTTCGTCAAACGCTATGCCGAGCTCGGCCCACTGGCCGAAGCTGCCATAGCAGAATACGCCGCCGACGTGCGTGCAAGGACCTTCCCGGCAGACGAACATGTCTTTTCCGACCAGGCTCCGACCAAAGGACCTAAGGCATGACAGCACCGATTTTGCGGTCTCTGGCCGAACTGCGCGCCAAAACCACCGAATGGCACCGCGATGACGAAATGATCGGCGTGGTTCCCACCATGGGTGCGCTGCACGAGGGGCATTTATCGCTGGCACAGGCCGCGAAAGAAGGCTGCGACCGGGTCATCGTGACGATCTTTGTGAACCCCAAGCAGTTCAACAAACCCGAGGATCTGGCAAATTACCCCCGCACTGAACATGAAGACGCCAAAAAACTGGCTCCCTACGAGGTGGACGCGATCTATGTGCCGGACCCGCAGGAAGTCTATCCTGAAGGCTTTTCCACCACGGTTTCTGTCTCTGGCCTGACCGACATGATGGAAGGCCCCTTCCGACCGGGGCACTTTGAGGGCGTGGCCACGGTTGTCGCCAAGCTGTTTCTGCAAACCCAAGCGGATCGAGCCTATTTCGGGGAAAAAGACTACCAGCAGCTTTTAGTTGTCCGCCGCATGGCGCGCGATTTGGACATCCCCGTTGAGGTTTTTGGCTGCCCGACCGTGCGCGAACCCTCAGGGTTGGCAATGTCTTCCCGTAACCTTCTGCTCTCATCTGACGGGTTGAAGATCGCGGAACATATGCACAAGGTCATGCGACAAGTCGCCCAAAACCTGGCGGAGGGCGGTGATTTCGCAACCTTGGCGCAAGATGCCAAAGCGCGCTTGCTGGCCGCCGGATTTTCCGAGGTTGAATACATTGATCTCCGCTGCGCCGAGACGCTGGAAAGCCTGCCCAATGCCAACAGGCCAGCCCGCCTGTTCGTCACTGCATGGGCGGATGGCGTCCGTCTGATTGACAATATCCCGGTCGATTCAGCCTGATTTCTGCTCTGGCCCCTACGCCGTTGTTTGCGCTAAAGTCCCGCGAAACGAGACCGGGGGAGAGCGGACATGACCTATATTCTGGCAATCGATCAGGGCACGACATCTTCGCGCGCCATTCTTTTTGACGCACAAATGCAGCCGGTAGGCACCGCACAACAAGAGTTTCCCCAGCACTTCCCACAGGAAGGTTGGGTTGAACATGACCCCGAGGATATCTGGTCCAGCGTTTTGCATGTGTGCCGCGAGGTGATGGAGACCACCGGCATTTCCGCCAATCAGATTGTCGGGATCGGGATCACCAACCAGCGTGAGACGACCGTCATCTGGGACAAACACACCGGCAAAGCGATCCACAACGCCATCGTCTGGCAGGACCGCCGCACCGCCGACATCTGCGCCCGCTACAAACAAGCCGGATGCGAGGATGACGTCACGGCCCAAACCGGCTTGTTGCTGGACCCCTATTTCTCGGGGACGAAGGTCAAATGGTTGCTGGATAACGTCTCTGGCGCCCGCGACAAGGCCGAAGCCGGGGATTTGCTGTTCGGCACGGTCGACAGTTTCCTGATCTGGCGGCTGACCCAGGGCCGTGTTCATGCCACCGACGCCACCAACGCCGCGCGCACCCTGTTGTTTGACATTCATAAAGGCACATGGAGTACCGAGATCTGCGATCTGCTGGATGTGCCGCTGAACCTTTTGCCCGAAGTGCGGGATTGCGCCTCGGACTTTGGCTCCACTGCGGAGTTCGGTGGCGAAATACCCATTCTGGGCGTTGCGGGTGACCAGCAAGCCGCCACCATCGGGCAGGCATGTTTCCAACCCGGCATGATGAAATCGACCTATGGCACGGGCTGCTTTGCGCTTCTGAACACGGGTGCACAGCCAGTTGAATCGAAAAATCGCCTGCTGACGACAATTGCCTATCAGTTGGACGGTCAGCGCACCTATGCGCTGGAAGGGTCGATCTTTATCGCGGGGGCGGCGGTGCAGTGGTTGCGTGACGCGCTACAGATCATCGAGTCGGCCCCTCAAAGCGGGGATCTAGCAACGCGGGCGGACCCGAACCAACACGTAATTCTGGTGCCTGCCTTCACTGGGCTGGGTGCACCCTATTGGAAACCCGATTGCCGTGGTGCGATGTTTGGTCTGACCCGCAACTCGGGTCGGGCCGAGATCGCTCGCGCCACGCTGGAAAGCATTGCCTTTCAAACACGAGATTTGTGGCATGCAATGCAAGGCGACTGGGGTGCCGAAACCAACGTGACTCTGCGTGTCGATGGCGGGATGAGCGCTTCTGACTGGACCATGCAAGGTTTGTCCAACTGCCTGGGCGCACCAGTGGACCGTCCGGTGATGCAGGAAACAACTGCGCTGGGTGCTGCATGGCTGGCCGGGATGAAAGCCGGAATTTTTCCGGATCAGGCCGGTTTTGCCGAAACATGGGCGCTGGACCGTCGCTTTGAACCGACGCAAGTGCAAGACGAACGCGACGCAACTTACGGCCGCTGGCAACGTGCCGTACAGGCCGCAATGGCGTTCTAGCTGTGGTCTTTCAACAAGCGCTGTTTCTGACGTGACCAATCCCGCTTGGCCTGAGTTTCCCGCTTGTCGTGAATCTTCTTGCCCTTGGCGATCCCGATCTTCAGCTTGGCCCGGCCCTTGTGGTTGAAGTACAGAACCAGCGGCACCAGCGTCATTCCTTTGCGCTGGGTCGCATTCCACAGGTTCGACAATTCCTTGCGTGACACCAGCAGCTTGCGGCGTCGGCGTTCTTCGTGCTTAAACACTTTGGCCTGTTCGTAGGGCGCGATGTAGCTGTTGATCAGCCACAGTTCTCCATCATCGACCGAAGCGTAGCTTTCGGCGATGTTCGACCCGCCTGCGCGCAGGGATTTGACCTCGGACCCTTCCAGGACGATACCGCACTCGATATCCTCTTCGATCGCGTAATCGAAGCGAGCGCGCCGGTTTTCGGCGATTATCTTATAATTCGGGTCTGTCTTCTGTTTGGCCATGACGCGTTGATTTAGGCGGCTTGCGCCGACCTTGCAAGGCAGGGTTTTCCCAACTGCGTCACGATTTGGCAGAAATGATCAGATCAGGGCCAAAAATCGTGTCAGCATATTTGTGCAGATAGATCTTGAGCCATGGCGTGAAACGATCCGGATGGCGGGCCACTTCGGCCAGAAGATCGTGATAATCGATCCAGCGAATGTCCATGACTTCGTCCGGGTTAGGCTCGATTTTCAGTGGGCCGCGAACATGGGCCAGAAAGACGTCGACAACTTCGTTCTCGACCATGTTGTTGCCCACATCTGCATGGTACTCCAGACGGTGCCGGTATTCTGGATAAAGACCCGTTATCCCAAGTTCTTCGCGCAGACGTCGCACGGCACAGGTTGACGAGCTTTCATCCCAATCCGGATGCGTGCAGCAGGTGTTCGCCCAAAGGCCGGGCGTGTGGTATTTGCCCATTGCGCGACGTTGCAGCAGAATTTCCGTTCCGCGAACAACAAACACGGACACAGCCTTGTGCTTGAGCCCTTTTTCGTGCGCTTCGAGCTTGTCCACAGGGGTCAATTGGCCATCGACCCAGGCCGGGATCATAATTCCCATCTGTCCTCTCCCGTTGCCAATCCGTCTGCCCGGCGCTGGTTTGAATTTAGCTGCCATCTGAACAGGCTGGCTGTACGACGCGATTTGACATCTCCCGTCAGTACCAAAGTGGCTTCTATTCACTTGGGTATCAATCGCACCAAAGGCCGCAGGGGCTGCGGCCTTTAGTCCATGTGCTTTAGCACCGTGCGTTAAGGCTTATTCGCCTGAAACGCTGACGATATAGGCATAGACGTCTTCAGCACCTTTTTTCAGCTTGAAGGTCATTTTCGACTTGGCAGCAGTGTCATCCAGATAAGATTTCAGGAATGCTTTGGGATCTTGCGAGTATTCGACAAAGGTCGTCTCGTCCCAAACCAGGCCTTTTTCCCCTGCGGCAACGATGCTGTCACCGTATTTGAAGCCTTCATATGTCCCAGCCGTGCGGCCCGCGATTCCATACAGGTTGGGCCCAGTCTTACCGCCTTTGACAATCACTTCACCTTCCGGGTCAGCGATCAGGTGGCAGGACTTGCATTTGTTGAAGGCTTTCTTGCCGGCTTCGGCATCGCCTTCAGCATAGGCGGGCAGTGCCAGAAGGCCGACAATTGCGGTAGCGAGGATGCGATTCATAGCTTGTGCTCCGATACAAAATGGCTGCACCGAATGGACCTTCGGCGCAAAAAAGAGTCAACGCGCAGATTGCCGCGCGGGCTTACTGTGCCACTGCGACAAAAGGGATGTCCTTAACTTATGTCATGTACCTCGGACCAGCACGGCAAAAGGTCGCCCGCTGCCGGAGTCGCCAGGTACACCGCCCGCGCAATAGCCCGCGCCAGACAAACCGAACCTGCATGACCGATGCGCCCCAGTTCAGCTTCGGTTGATAAGGGTCGAACACCGGTGCTGGCGGCAAAAACCAGATCGCCGTCGCCCGGTGTGTGGGCGGGCACAATCGCACGCGCAATGCCGTCATGGGCGGCAACGGCCATCCTCTGACATTGGGGCTTGGTCAAGGCTGCATCGGTTGCGACGATGGCAATGGTCGTATTTGTCTTAGCCGGGTCTGCAGATTTCATCGCCTGCGCCTTGAGGCTTGCTTGCGGAGTACCAAGAGCGGCATTGGTATCAGGCCCTAAACCGCCAAATTCGTTGCCGATTTCAAAAGGTGCCGCCCAGAAATGTTGATCACCCGGTGTGGTCACACTGCCCAACGGATTGGCTGCAACCAGCGCGCCAACAGTGATGCCACTGTCCAGAATTAACGAAGCAGAGCCCAGCCCGCCCTTTTGCATCGCAGCCAAAGCTCCGGTTCCCGCACCTACTGAACCGAGATCGAAGCGGTCCGAAGCCACCTCGAACGCTGTGCGACCCAGGGCACGATAGGGGTTGTCCTCCCAGTTTTTGTCACCACCGTTGAGCAGGTCAAACAAGATCGCCCCGGGAACAATGGGAACATTAACGTCACCTACTGGAAACCCTCGTCCCATTTTGCGTAGTCCGTCCGAGACGCCGGAACAGGCGTCCAGGCCAAAGGCAGAGCCGCCAGACAACACAATCGCATCCACATGTGTCACAGCTTTGTCTGATGCAAGAAGTTCGGTTTCGCGCGTTCCGGGCGCGCCGCCCATCACGTGGACCGAAGCCACAAACGGAGCCTGCGCTGTCAAGACTGTCGCGCCGGATTTCAGCGTGTCGTCCTGCGCGTTGCCGACCATCAGGCCGGGGATATCGGTGATCAGGTTTTTGGGTCCGGGGGTCATGCTTGGCCTTAAGGTTGAGGCCGAAAAGCGCGCAAGCGCGCTGCCTCCGGCGGAGGTATTTTGGGCCAGATGAAGAACGGATCAGATACAGCGGCCACCGTCAACCTCAAGTGCTGTACCGGTGATCATACTGGCCTCGTCCGAGCAGAGGAAACAGGCGGCATTGGCCATGTCTTCTGGTGTGGAAAAGCGGCCCAGTGGAATTGTCGACAGGAACTTGGCGCGCATCTCGGGCGTGTCTTCGCCCATGAAGGATTTCAGCAGCGGTGTTTCTCCGGCCACAGGACAGATCGCGTTTACACGTACACCGGTCGGGGCGAGTTCAACAGCCATGGTCTTGGTTGCCGTGATCATCCAGCCTTTTGAGGCGTTGTACCAGTTCAGGTTGGGACGCGGGGATAACCCAGCCGTTGAGGCCACGTTCAGGATCGCACCCGCCCCGCGCGCTTTCATCGCCGGGACAAACGCGCGGGCGGTCAGATAGACCGATTTCATGTTTACATTGAACACTCGGTCGAAATCGTCTTCGGCGACATCTTCGAGCGGGGTCGGCAAATGCGTGACACCTGCATTGTTCACCAGAATGTCCAGATTTTCGAACTGACGCCTTGCGGTATCTGCCATGGCTTGAACCGACGCGCCGTCTGCAACGTCAACATGGTGTCCGATTGCCTGTTCACCCAGGGTATTTGCAAGATCCAGCGCCGCTTCGCCATTGATATCCGCAATCATGACGCGCGCGCCTTCTTCGAGGAATTTTTGCACGATCCCTGCGCCGAACCCGGATGCGCCACCGGTTACGATTGCGGTTTTTCCCTCCAGCCTCATGGCGTTATCCTCCTGCCTGTCAGGGGCAGAGTAACAACGCATCGAAAAGATGCCAGATCATTCTTCCGAGACCTTGCCCCGCAGTGCTTTAACGTCGCCGCGCGCCTTCTTGGCCGCCAACCTGCGCTTGACCGACCCATAGGTCGGCTTGGTTGCGATGCGCCGTTTGGGTTTAACCAGCGCGCGGGTGATCAGTTCGGCCAGCCGTGCGCGGGCAATTTCACGGTTACGCGCCTGAGAACGGGTTTCTTCACATTGGATAATGATTGCGCCCTCTTTGGTCCAGCGCCGCCCGGCCAACCGTTTCAGCCTGCTCTTGACCGGATCCGGCAAAGAGGGAGAGCGCGCGGCTTCGAACCGCAGTTCAACTGCGGTCGAGACTTTGTTGACGTTCTGCCCACCGGGTCCGGAAGAGCGTACGAAGCTTTCGGTCATTTCCCAGTCTTGCAGGATGATATCGTCGGAGATGCGCAACATGGGCCGGACCTTACAGGGCACGGATGGAAACAGAAAGGGCCGCCCCTTTGGGACGGCCCTTCGAAAGTTCAGGAGGTCGGGTCGGTTAGATCAATCGACCAGCCGGAGCGAGCGCTCCGCCAAGGGCTGCCCTAGCAGGCTTTCCCCCCGGTTGTTCCGACACCTCTCTCCAATCTCTTTCTTGACACTGGATCACCTCCTTTTCTATCTGTTGCGGTTAACTTTGAGCCTGACACAAGATGCGCCATTCTCAAAGCACTTTTTTACGCAGCCTGTACGGCGGTCAGCCGGGCAACAATGACTTTGAACGGGATCAAAGCAATCAGCGCCAGCGACAGCTTCACCAACCAGTCCGCAAAAGCCAACGTCACCCATAACGGGGCCATTGGGCCGGACAACATGAACGGCACAGGCTCCCACGCCCAGTTGATTGCGGCGTCGGCGTTGGCTCCGAAGAAGGTGACAGAGGCCGAGAATGCGATAGTGAAGAAGATGGCGGTATCGAGCGCCGAGCCCACCAGTGTCGATACCAAAGGCGCGCGCCACCAGCGGCCACCGCGCATGGCGTTGAACACTGTGACGTCGGTCAGTTGCGCGATCAGGAAGGCTGTGCCCGAGGCGACTGCGATCCGCAGTGGAACGGCGGCGTATTCAAACCCGTCGCCTTGCAGCATGATCTGGCTGCCGATCAGCGAACAAATGATGCCGGTGACAAACCCGGCGAACACGACTTTGCGGGCTGGTCCCACGCCATAGACGCGGTTCATGATGTCCGTGACCAGAAAAGCCAGCGGATAGGTGAAAGCACCCCAGGTCAACAGACCGTCAAGGATCAGAAACTGGACCAGGATGTTTGAGGCCACAACAATGGCGGCCATGGCAATGATGCCGGGAATGTAAGCGCGTTGCATGTTTTGATGCCCGTTTTGACAAGGTAGCGGCGACTTGGCCAAGGGACCGTCCCAAGGCAAGCCGTGCGTTTAGACCCTTGGAGGCCGCGAGTCAATCGGGCAGCAGATATTCCACCAATTCGGTCCGCTGCAGGGCCAGAAAGTTGTCATCCGAGATCATCGTAGCCCGCAAACGGCCTTGACCGTCGCGCCAGACTGACACCCCTTCGAGATTGTCATGTATGCCAGCTGCGGTTTCGAACAGGGTTTCTTCGGCGCTGAGAACGTCATCCGTCACCTCCCATCGACGCAGCCGAGAGCGGAACCCGATGAATCCAAGCTTACGCTCCAGCAGATAAAATTTCCCGTCCGGGCCGAAATCAGCGCCGACTGGTTTGAAACCCTCGCGTTGTGGCAATACAAAAGGGATCGACCATGCATCGCCATTCCAACGGTAAACCGGGATGTCCCCGTCAGCGGTACGGTCTTTTTCCGGGATCGTGTAAAGCCAGCCGCGTGCATCAATGGCAAGACCTTCGAACGACCCGTTGTCGGCGAGGTCGTCAAACTCGGGCAACCGAGGCAAAACTCGCGACCTTGCCCCCCGTGCTGCATAATACGCGACCCGGTGCACCCCTTCGAACGAGATGTAAACTCCACCACTTGGCGCCAATGCGAGCCCTTCGGAGTCGCCGACACCACCCTTCATGATGTGCCCTTGGCTGGATAAGATCCGCCACTGATCCAAAACACGAATGTTGGTGATCCGACCACTGTCCCGTTCTATTTGCGCGGTCGCCATCCTGGCCCGGTCGCTCAGCACCAGAATTTGCTGACCATCATCCGAAACCTGCAATGCCGAGAACCCCCCGAACCAGGTTGCCGGATCACGCCACTCAAAGCTGTGCAGATACGTGGCGGACTTGATCTCGACCGCGGCGACTGCCGTAGCCACAAACAGAAAGGCGGTTAGTTGGATTGCAAAACAGCTGCGCATTGTTGTGGTAAATCGGCCAGAACATACTCCCGGCGTTTCTTGGGGGCTGGGGCGTTTGGATCAGGTGGCGGCGGATTGAGGATGTTGTTTACCCATTCTTGCGCCTGTGCGCAGCCATCGCCCTTGGGTGGCGGGTCTTGGTTGACGCAGCCTTTCGATCCACGAGGGCATTTCAGACGGACGTGAAAATGATAATGATGCCCCCACCATGGTCTGATCTTGCGCAGGTAGGCACGGTTGCCTTTTTCGTCGTTGCACATCTGCACCTTGGCACCGGGAAACACGAAGATGCGCGCAACGCGCTTGTCTTTTGCGGCCTCGCGCAAAACTGCATGGTGCTGTTTCGTCCAGTTCCCGTTTACAAAGGCACCGTTCGCGCGTCGCAACGAAATGGACGAGATATTCTCGCGCGCTTTGCGGCTGAGGCGCAAGTTGTTCCCCGGCAGCATCCAGATATCGATATCCAGACCCAACTGATGAGACCGATGGCCCGACGTCATCGGACCACCCCGTGGCTGGCTGATATCCCCGATATAGAGACCATTCCAACCCGGCTGTCGCGCCGCAAACTTGCTGAGGTCCTTCACGTAATCAATCGCCTCTGGGTGCCCCCAATTGCGGTTCCGAGACAGGCGCATGGCCTGCCACGTTGGTCCGGTTTCCGGCAATTGCACCGAACCGGCAGCGCATCCGCGCGAATAACTGCCGAAGGCTGCTGCTTTTTGTTGTGAACTGACCTTTTGTGCCCCAAACAACTGCTTTGCCAGAGGCTCTGCCGCCGCTGTGCTCGCAATAGTAAGCGCGGCCAAAATTATCAAAAAACGCTGTATAATCATCTGCTCTGATCCCCTTCCGGTCTGACCCAGCGCATCAGGAATAGCCCTAGAATAAACAACAGAATGATCGGTGACACCCCCAGACGCGCACTGCCGGTTGCGGTTGTTGCAATCCCGATCATCAAAGGTGCAGCAAAAGCAGTCGCGCGCCCTGACAGGCCATAGAGACCAAAGCTTTCGACCGGCGTCTCCGGATCTGTGTGGCGTACCATCATCGAGCGACTGGCCGATTGCAGAATACCGCCCGTACCACCGATCAACACACCGCAGCCGAAGAAAACGATATCCGGCAAGCTTGACCCTTCTTCGAGCTGGATGCCGTAGATTTGCGTCCGATCCATCATGACCACAGTGGCGCATACGAATATCAGAACCCAGATCGCAACGATGATCACGGGTTTGGGGCCGTATTTCCTGTCCAGCTTGCCGCCGACCCAGGAAAATGCCGCCGCTGCCAAAACGCTGACAATCCCGAAGACGCCGATCTTGATCAAATCCCACTCAAGCACGAGCCGCGCATAAACACCGCCAAAACTGTAAAGCCCGTTCAGCGCATCGCGGTAGAACATCGACGAGCCGAGGTAGCTGGCCAGACTGACGCGATGACGCAGGTTAGACACTGATTTCGCCAGTAGCCGCAGCGCTTCACCCACACTGCCCGTTTTTTCACTTGGTGCGTCATCGCGCACCCACAGGAAGTAGGGCACCATAAACAGAATGAACCAAGCAGCCGTAAACGGGCCGACAAAACGTGTGCCTTCTCGGGTCGCCGCATCAAGACCCAAGGCTGGCTCCATCCCGATCAGTGTCTTCCCGTTCGCCTGTTCAACAAACAGCGCCAACATGATGGCCAGCGAGATCAGGCCGCCAAAATAGCCAAACGCAAAGCCCGAGCCCGAAATCTCGCCCACTTCACTGTCGTCGCCCAGATCGGGCAGCTGCGAGTTGATGAAGATCAGCGCATATTCCGCGCCAACAAAACCAAGCCCAAAGGCCGACAGCATCAGCCACATGTTCGAGCCATCCGGCATCGTATACCACAACGCGCCGGACCCAACCGCATACATGACCGAAAACGCAAAAATCCACGGAATACGGCGCCCCGACACATCCGCCATCGCCCCCAACAATGGTGCACCGAAAGCAATGATCAGCCCCGTAATCGTCAGGCAGTTCGCCCAGACCGTCTGTGCCTGCGCGGCTGCGGCTTCGGCATCCAATCCACTGTTGGCATAATATCCGGCGGCCACCCCGGCGAAGTATGGGCCAAAGACAAACGTGACCAGCAGGGTGTGATATGGCTGACTGGCCCAGTCAAAGAACCACCAGCCCCAGATGCGCCTGCGTTTGGAAATCTCTGCCATCTCTGCCTCTGTTATTGTTGTGTTTATAAGACGGGGGTTTGGGTCAATTCGCAAGCGTTGAGTGTCAGGCACTTGCTCTTTGCCGCTGTGGTGCTTAGGTCTCGGCGAACAAGAAAACGGAGAACCCATGCTGTCGCTGATCCAAATCCTGCTGCTGATCCTGGACGTTGTCTGGTTCATCATTCTGGCCCATGTGATCATGAGCTGGCTGATAAACTTTCAGGTGCTCAACTTGCACCAGCAACTGGTTGCGCAAATCTGGTACGGGTTGAACCGCATATTAGAGCCTATTTACGGCCCCATCCGTCGCATCCTGCCCAATATGGGCGGGCTGGATCTAACACCTTTGGTGGTCCTGATCGGGGTCTATGCGCTGCGGATCATCCTGATCAACAATGCACCCTATTTCTACTGACCTCTTGTTCACCAAATCTTAGTATGTGATTGTCCTGTCTTAAGAGCAGACAAACCTTAAAACAGGGCAACCCCGCAGATGTTCGACTCCGCACCCCTGCTGCGAGATGTCTTTGGATTCGATGACTTCCGCCCCGGACAGGAAGAGATTGTCGATTCCGTGACCGCCGGCGAAAACGTGCTTGCGATCATGCCGACCGGGGGCGGGAAATCCCTGTGTTATCAACTTCCTGCCTTGCTGCGCGACGGGGTGACGGTGGTGATTTCACCACTGATCGCCTTGATGCGTGATCAGGTGCGCGGACTGCAGGAAGCCGGGGTTGAAGCCGGGGCACTGACCTCGGGCAACACACCCGAAGAGACCGACGCGGTGTGGGAAGCCCTGGAAGCTGGGCGGCTTAAACTGCTTTACATGGCGCCTGAACGTCTGGCCGCCGGGTCGGCGTTGGGCATGCTGCGCCGGATCAATGTCAGCCTGATCGCCGTGGACGAGGCGCATTGCGTCAGCCAATGGGGTCACGATTTTCGTCCAGATTACCTGCGGATCGGTGAACTTCGGCGCGCGCTGAACGTTCCTCTTGCAGCCTTCACCGCCACGGCGGATTCAGAGACGCAAGACGAGATTGTCGAAAAACTGTTTGACGGCATCGAACCGCGCAAGTTTCTGCGGGGTTTTGATCGGCCTAACATCCATCTGGCCTTTGCAGCCAAGGACGGGCCGCGCAAACAAATCCTCGATTTTGCAGCCGCACGCAAAACCCAATCCGGCATCGTCTATTGCGGCACCCGCAACAAGACCGAAGTGTTGGCTAAGGCTCTGCGCGACGAAGGGCACACAGCCTGCCACTATCACGGTGGCATGGACCCCGAGGATCGTCGCATCGTCGAAACCCGCTTCGCCCGCGAGGACGGTCTGATAGTTGTGGCCACCGTGGCCTTTGGCATGGGCATCGACAAACCCGATATCCGTTGGGTGGCCCATGCTGACCTGCCCAAATCCATCGAGGCCTATTATCAGGAAATAGGGCGCGCGGGCCGTGACGGAGGCCCTGCCGAAACGCTTACCCTGTTCGGCCCTGACGATATCCGCCTTCGGCGATCGCAGATCGACGAGGGGCTGGCCCCGCCCGAGCGTCGCATGGCAGATCATGCCAGGCTGAATGCTTTGTTGGGCTTGGCCGAAGCGCTGGAATGCCGTCGTCAAACCTTACTGGACTATTTTGGTGAACAGGCTGCGCCCTGTGGCAAATGCGACCTGTGCGACACCCCGCCCGAGGTCTTCGACGGCACCACCCCCGTCCGTATGGCCCTTTCCTGTATCCTGCGCACCGAGGAATGGTTTGGCGCGGGCCATCTGATCGATATTCTGCTGGGGAACGAGACCGACAAAATCCGCGCGCGTCGTCACGACGATCTGTCCACTTGGGGCATCGGCAAAGACTGGTCGCGCCCTCAGTGGCAGGCGATTTTCCGGCAGATGATGGGGCATGATCTGGTCCGCCCAGATCCAGAGCGCCACGGTGCATTGCGCATGACCGAAGCTGCCAAGCCGATCCTGAAAGGCGAGGCGCAGATTAATCTGCGCAAAGATACGATCCGAAAAGCCACGCGCCGACCCGCAGTGAAAGCCATGGTATCCGAAGAAGACGCTCCGCTGCTGTCGGCACTTAAAGCGAAACGCCGAGCACTGGCTGAGTCTGCGCGCGTGCCGGCCTATGTCATCTTCCCAGACCGCACTTTGATCGAAATGGCTGAAAACCGACCCACAACACTGGATGACATGGCTCGAATTGGCGGCGTTGGTGCCAAGAAGTTGGAACGCTATGGCGACACTTTCCTTGAAGTCATTGTAGGCGCGGTCGAGGCCGTTCACCCTGCGCGGCGCAAACTGGCCGGGCGCGATCAGGGTGAGATCTATGACCGTTTACTCGAAGTGCAATCTCAGTTGTCGCGTGGTCCCGAGGGGATTGATAAGCCACTGACCTGTTCTGCCTCGCAACTGGCAAAGGTGGCGCAAATGCGCCCCGATGACCCACGCGGGATCGAGACGGTGCTGGGTGATCGACGTCACGAAAGGTTTGGCGCTGCCTTTCTGGACGTGCTGCGTGAGGCGGGCTAGTTCGTTTTACGTTTCAATCGTGTCAAAAGACGCTGCCTCTCCCTATGGTCGACCGCGCCTTTCGACAAATGCTCTTTTGGTAACACGCAAAACGACCTAGATACACCAAAGCAGGTAAGGAAAGAGGGCGGATATGCTGGTAGTGATTTCCCCGGCCAAGCGGCTGGACTGGGCAGAGCGGGATGTCGCGGTCACACAACCCGACTTTCAGGATGACGCGATCCGGTTATCTAAAACAGCCCGCAACCTGACACTTCGCGATCTGAAAAAGTTGATGAACCTGAGCGACGATCTGGCACGCCTGAACCGCGACCGCTATCGCACCTTTTCGGATACGCCCGAGGCCGAGGCCACGCGCCCTGCCGCGCTTGCTTTTGCTGGCGACACTTACCAAGGGCTTGAGGCCAGTTCTCTAGATGCCGAGGAACTGGCGTGGGCCCAGGACCACTTGCGCATTCTGTCAGGGCTGTACGGTGTGCTGCGCCCATTGGATGCGATTCAGCCGTACCGGCTGGAGATGGGCAGCAAGCTGAAAACTCGGCGCGGCAAGAACCTGTATGAATACTGGGGCAACCAACTCAGCAAAACGCTGAATACCCAAGGAGCAGAGATTGGAAGTGACTTTCTGATCAACTGCGCCAGTCAGGAGTATTTTGGCGCGGTTGACTTGAAAGCGCTGAAACTGCGGGTCATCACACCGGTGTTTTTGGAAGACAAGAACGGGACCCCGAAGATCGTAAGTTTCTTTGCCAAAAAGGCTCGCGGTGCCATGGCGCGATATATCGTTCAGCACCGTCTGACCGACCCAAAGGCCCTGCTGGAATTTGACACTGGTGGGTATGAATACCGTCCTGACCTGTCTGAAGAGGACAAACCGGTCTTTGTCAGGCCCTATACAGCCTGAACATCATTGAAACACCTGGTCGCGGTTGCGGCCACGGAAGGAAGCGAGGGGCCAGCCCCTCGCGCTCCCCGAGGTATTTTTAGCCAGATGAAGCAGGATCCTGTTTTTGATCGCAGCGGTTTGTGATGAACTCTTCGGGTTCGGATTTATCAACAGGTCTCACGTTACTGGGTTGGTGGTTCAAGATCATCTGATGAATGAGGGTTTTGTGCAGCGGTTTGGTCAAATAGTGGTCGAGTCCTGCCGATAATATCCCCTCATCGTCCCCAGCCATCGCGTGCGCGGTCAGGGCAACGATCGGGACGTGTCGGCCGGTTTCAACTTCGAGCCTACGGATTTCGGCAGTGGCTTGTTTGCCGTCCATCTTGGGCATTGAAATATCCATGAAAATCAAGTCAGGCTCGAACTTCTGATAGATATCAACCGCCTCAAACCCATGAGATGCAAATCGTAGGTCAATGTTCAAAGTCTTGAGCATCTTTTTCAGGATCAATTGATTAGTGCGGTTGTCTTCGGCTGCAAGAATCTTCATTCGCCGGAGCGTTTTTGATCCGGAATCCTTTTTATTAGACTCTGACTTTGTCTGCTGCGGCGCTCGATCAGATTGCGGTGAGGCTTTCAGAGTCATCAACCTGGCATACAGCTCTGATCGGGGAATGGGTTTCTGAAGAACGCCACTTACGAGGTCGCGCGCCGGATGGGCGTGGATCAATGCGGGATTTGCGGACATCACAATGATCGGCAAGTCACCCCATCCCCGATCCTTGAGTGAGGTCGCAAGGTCCAGCCCATCCATGTCAGGCAGATCATGGTCACTCAGCACCAATTCTATCTGATCATTCATCAAGGACAGCGCCTCTCTGCCCGACGCGCAGACAGTCACTTCAGCACCCAGCTGGCCTAGCTGTTTCGCCAGAATTGCCCGGTTTACGGCCAGATCTTCGACCACCATCACGTGTTTGACGCAATCTGCCAGATTCGGCGGCTCGGGTTGCTTGCCTTCGGCGGTGGGCAGAGAGATGCGAAACCCGAAACAGGACCCAAGCTCCAGTTCGCTTTCCACCCAAACAGTGCCGCCCATAATTGAAATCAGCCGTTTTGTGATAGCCAAGCCCAGCCCTGTACCTTCGAATTGGCGGTTGCGCTCGTCTTCAACTTGATTGAACTCGCCAAAGATGTGACTGATTTTTTCAGCCTCGATACCGATGCCTGTATCTTCGATGGCAACATGGATGTCGCAGGTCTGTTTATCCGGGTGGGGCACACCCGTGACCCGGATTAGAACATGCCCTTCGGACGTGAATTTGACCGCGTTGCCAACCAAATTGGTCAGAACCTGTCGTATCCGTCCGGGATCACCAACAAACAGAGTGGGCAGGAACAGGTCGTAATCCACCAGTAGTGTCAGGCCCTTGTCGCGCACACTGGGTTGCAAGAGCATCGCAACCTCGAGAATGCAGCGTTCCAGATCGAAATGTTCGGGATGAAGAACAAGCTTGTCCGCTTCGATCTTCGAGTAGTCCAACACGTCATTGATGATGACCAGCAAGGCTTCACCCGAATTGCGGATGGTGTTGACGTACAGACGCTGTTCTTCGTTCAAAGGGGTTTCGTCCAACAGCTCACTCATCCCGACGATACCATTCATCGGCGTGCGGATTTCATGACTCATGTTGGCCAGAAATGCTGACTTTGCGCGGTTGGCCGCCTCGGCACGCTCGCGCGCGGCTGTCAGTTCGGTCTCATGCCGAACCGACGCCGTGATGTTGAGCGCAAGACTAACCACGTCACCACCATTTCCCCGCTGGTCAATCAGGCGGATGTATTGCCCGTTCCACAGTTGCAGTACGATGGGCGGAGGATTAGCGCGTTTCCAGCGTGCCTGCATCCTGGCGCGCCACGCATCAGCCGTGTCATCGCCGATGTCGACAATGCCTTCGGTTGTCAACAATTCTAGAATGCGGGGATATGTTATCCCAGGCAACACCTCATCCAAACCGTCAAAAACACTTAGATAAGCGGTGTTGGCTCCGATCAATCTGCCATCGCCGTCGAAAAAGGCAAACCCGTCCTGAATGGTTTGGATAGAATGCCACAAACGGCGTTCAGCCACCTCGATCTTGGCATTCGCGACGGTCAGGTCGGATTTGACCTTCTCATTCTCGTCGCGGACGGTTTCAACCTCGGCCTGAGTCTCACCAATGCGTTTGGTCAATGCCATCGCATGCTGGCCCAGTTTACGGTTGGCCGCCGAAAGCTCGGCCTGTTTCAAGGCCAGCATTCGTTCGGCCGCCAGACGTGCGCGCCGTTCCTGTGCCAGTTTGTGTGCAAGACTCATGGTAATCGATTCCGGGACGTTCCGGTCCCACCATCGCGGCAGAGAATGAAAAACTGTTTAAGCCGTTGCGTGACAGGTACGCGCCATGCAAGGTTGAGCACAAAGAGGAGGGCAACATGCACCGCTTTGTTTTTATTTCAATAACTTATATCTTTTCACTCTTGATACTGCCCGTCACCGCTCTGGCGCAGAACGCCGTGCCTGACTTCCGCTACATAACCACCCGGGACACGGACTTTTATGGGTCAGATCTGGATGCTCTGTTCGACACAGATCTGAAATCATGCATTCGGGCATGCTCGGCCAATGATCGCTGCACTGCTTTCACCTATAACACGCGATCCGATGCCTGCTTTCCCAAGGACGGGGTGACCCGGCAGGAGGCGTATCAAGGGGCGCTTTCCGCGCAAAAGGTAACGACCTCAGAACAGGCTCTGAAATTGGGCAAAACCCGTGCGGCAGCGTTGAGCGTTCTGGGTTCTGCTGATTTGAAGCGGGCGACAGATCAGGCGCGCAACCTGGGATTCCTGCATCCTGCCGGCGGTTACGACCTGAAAGCTGTGTTGGACGCAGCGCGTAGCGCGGGCAGTGCGACGCAAGCGATGCAATGGACCGGCGTTGCCGTGTCTCTCAGCGATGCGCCGGACCTGTGGGTGGAATACGCGCGACTATTGCTGATTATGAACCCCTCGGGCTGGAGCGAACGACGGGATTTGCGCAATCGTGCATTGAACGCTGCGATCAATGGCTATCTGCGCGCCGAGACCCCGGGCACCCAGATTATGGCTCTGATGACTATGGCAAATGCGCTGGAAGAAGTTGAGCGCGGGCGTGACATGGTTCCAGTGCTGCGCCTGGCCGAGCAAGTGCAACCGCGCGAGGATGTGTTGGCCGCACTCGACGATGCCATTGCAAAATATGGCTTCCGCGTTGTCGATAGCTCGGTCGAAAGCGATGCTGCCGCCCCCCGGATCTGTGTTGAGTTTTCCGAACCCCTGGTCAAGGCCGGCGTGGACTATGATCCGTTTGTGCAGCGTGGCGATGTCGGGTTGGTCGTACAGGCTGAGGATAAACAGCTTTGCGTCGACGGGGTCGCGCATGGCCAGCGATATCGCGTGACACTGCGGCAAGGGTTGCCAGCTGCCTCGGGTGAAGTACTGAACCGAAACGTTGAACTGACCCATTACGTGCGCGACCGAACGCCTTCGGTTCGCTTTCCCGGGCGCAGCTATGTCCTCCCGAAATCTGCGGATGCGGCTTTGCCGGTCGAAACGGTCAACGTCACCGAGCTGGATCTGATCCTGCGGCGGATCAGCGACCGGAACCTGTTGCGAGCCGTGCAACAGGACTTCTTTGGCCGTCCGCTCAGCGAATGGCAGGAAGAGGAATTCTCGGACCAGATTGCCGAGGATATCTGGACCGGCACTGCCGAGGTATCCAATCAGTTGAACCAAACCATGACGGCGCGCCTTCCTATGGCAGAGGCCATCGCTGGTCAGTCTGCAGGCATCTATGCGCTGACAGCCCGTGTTCCGGGGGCTGATCCTTATGACGACCCCGGCGCGACGCAGTGGTTTGTGTTGTCTGATCTGGGGATCAGCACCGCGCTTGGCACCGATGGGCTGCACGTAACGGTGCGCGGCCTCAGCGATGCGGCACCGCGTCAGGACGTCGAGGTTTCGCTGGTCACAAATGCGAACGCGGTCATTGCAACCGCGCGGACCGATGAAACGGGCTATGCCAGATTCGATCCAGGCCTGATCCGCGGAAAAGGGGCCAGTGCGCCTGCCTTGGTGATGGCCTCTGCCGGAGACAGCGATTTCAGCTTTTTGTCCCTCACCGATCCCGCCTTTGATCTGTCGGATCGCGGCGTTGAAGGGCGCGCGCCTGCGGGGCCGGTTGATGTCTTCCTGACCACGGATCGGGGTGCCTATCGTGCCGGAGAGGTCATCCATGTCACCGCGCTGTCCCGAGATGGTGAAGCACAGGCCATTGAAGCGTTGCCACTGACCGCGATCCTGTATCGTCCGGACGGGGTGGAATACCGTCGGTCTGTCTCGGACGGGGGCATTGCCGGGGGGCATGTCTTTGCTTTGCCTGTCGCCATCGACGTACCGCGTGGAGCATGGAAGATTGAGATTAAATCTGATCCCAAAGGCGAGGCACTGGCGCGTCAGACGGTACTGGTCGAGGATTTTCTGCCTGAACGTATCGATTTCGATCTGACCCTACCCGACGCGCCCTTGCGGCCCGGCGATAGCCCACCGCTTTCCATAGATTCGCGCTATCTGTTTGGTGCGCCGGGATCTGACCTGAGCATTGACGGACAGGTCATCGCGCGCGCCGCGGACACCGTTCCGGGGTACGAAGGTTACCGCTTTGGCCGCTACGATGCTGAGGCCGTGATCAAAAGCACTTATTTCGGAAACACGCGCACGGATGCGGCGGGACAGGCCACCGTGGCCGTCGAAATTCCAGTGTTAGAGACTGAAGGAAAGCCCATTGAGGCTGAAATCATCGCACGATTGACCGATGGCTCTGGCCGTCCGGTTGAACGTCGCCTGTCTGCTCCGGTTCTGCCACCGCAGCCGGTGATCGGTGTCAAACCTTTGTTCGAACAGGTTGTTCCCGAAAGTACCGAAGCGGCGTTTCAGATCGTCGCGCTCGCCCCTGATCTGAGCCCGAGTCCGATGCGTCTGCGTTGGACTCTGAACCGGGTCGAGACGCGGTATCAGTGGTATCAGCTGTACGGCAACTGGAATTGGGAACCGACAACCCGCCGCACACGCATTGCCACCGGCGAAGTTGACATCTCGACAGATCCTTTGACACTGGCGCAGCCCGTGGATTGGGGCCGTTATGAACTGGTCGTCCAGCGCATCGACGGCACATATGCCGAAACCGCTGTCGATTTCTATGCGGGCTGGTATCAGGCCGCGGATGCGTCAACCACACCAGACCGGCTTGAGATGTCGCTGGACCGTGACAGCTATCGCGCAGGCGATACCGCGCAGTTACGGATCGTCCCGCGCATGGCGGGCGTCGCCCAGATCGAAATCCTGTCGAACCGGCTGATCCATCGCCAAATGGTGGACGTGCCGGAAGGTGAAACCGTAATCCCGATCGAAGTGACCGAAGATTGGGGCGCGGGGGCTTATGTCACCGCCACGGTCATCCGCCCGATGAACGTCGCAGCAGGTCAAAACCCGGCGCGTGCGATGGGCGTGGCACATGCCACCATTGATCCAGCAGATCGCAAGCTGGAAGTCGTTATTGATGTGCCCGAGGTCACATCTCCACGGCAAACGCAAAAAGCCCGTGTTAGGGTCGAAAATGCCTCGGAGAATGACCCTGTCTGGCTAACACTGGCTGCAGTGGATGTGGGCATTCTGAACCTGACTGGATTCGAAAGCCCGGATCCGCAGGAATATTACTTTGGGCAACGTCGTCTTGGCGTGGATCTGCGCGACGTTTACGGGCGCCTGATCGACGGCATGACCGGAGCGATGGGTACCGTCCGTTCCGGTGGTGACGCCGACAACGGCATGCGCCGCCAATCCCCGCCTCCGACGCAAGACTTGATGGCTGTGTTCAGCGGCCCGGTTCAAGTCGGCCCGGACGGAGAGGTTGAGGTGGACATTCCCCTACCCGCCTTCAACGGCACTGTCCGATTGATGGCTGTCGCGTGGTCACCCAAAGCGGTCGGGCAGGCCGAAGCCGATATGATCGTCCGCGATCCGGTGGTCGTCACCGCCAGCCTGCCCCGTTTCCTTGCCCCCGGCGATCAAAGCCGAATGCGGCTTGAGATCGTTCATGCCGATGGCACACCCGGGGACATGGTACTTGGTCTGACGGCTTCCGGTGGATTGAAACTGGGTGAGGCACCGACCAACTTTGTGTTGGAGAACGGTGGCAAGGCGATCTTTGACATCCCCGTCACAGCCAGCGTTGTTGGCGATCCCGAAATCAGTGTCTCGATCACCACACCGGACGGGCGCGACTTGTCGCAAACCCTGCGCATGCCCATACGTGCCAATGATCCGGTGATTGCACAGACAAGACGTTTCGCGTTAGGGGCCGGGGACAGCTTCCTGTTTTCACAGGACGTATTTGACGGGTTCCAGCCCGGTTCGGCCAAGGCCATCTTATCCGCCGGAGCTTTGGCAAAGTTCGACACGCCCGGTCTGTTGGATCAGTTGAACCGTTACCCCTATGGCTGCACGGAACAGATCACCAGCAAAGCCCTGCCGCTGCTTTATCTGTCATCCGTCGCGCAGGCCTCGGGGCTGGGGGACGGTCCGGTGGTGGATCAGCGCATCGCAGAGTCCATTCGCAGCATCCTGACCCGTCAGGCAGCCAATGGTGCCTTTGGCCTTTGGCGTGCAGACAGTGGGGATTTCTGGCTGGACGCTTACGTGACGGACTTCCTGTCCCGTGCGCGCGCACAGGGATACCCTGTGCCGGATCGCGCCTTTGCGCAGGCCATGGATAACCTACGAAATAGGGTCAACTACGCGCCAGATTTCGACGAAGGCGGTCAGGATATTGCCTATGCCCTGATGGTTTTGGCACGAGAAGGCGCGGCATCGATGGGTGATCTGCGCTACTATGCAGATGTCAAAGGGGATGCGTTCGACACCCCATTGGCGGCCGCACAATTGGGCGCAGCACTTGCATCTTACGGCGATCAGACCCGGGCGGACGCGATGTTCAACCGCGCCGCTCGCATGTTGGAACAGGTCCCCGATGAGCAGGAAGATTACTGGCGCGCGGATTACGGCACGCACCTGCGGGATGCGGCAGGTCTGTTGACTCTTGCCGTGGGCGCGGGCAGTGAGGCCGTCAATCGCGACGCACTGATCCAACGTGTCAGCGCCGGTCGCGCGCCATTGTCCACGCAAGAGGCCACGTGGTCTCTGCTGGCGGCACATGCGTTGGTGTCTGATCCGACTGGATCGGGCTTGACCGTCAACGGCTCTCAGGTGGCTGGTCCGTTTGTGCAGGTTCTGCAATCTGGTCAGGCGGATGAGGTCAACATCACGGCAAGTGACGGCCAAGCCACGGACATCACCCTGACAGTCACCGGGATTCCTGAGGTTCCGCCAGAGGCGGGTGGCACCGGTTATTCGATCGAACGGCAATATTACTCGATGGATGGCGATCCGATTGACGCCAACAGCTTTGAAACCGGCGAAAGGTTTGTCACGGTTCTGACAGTGACCCCGTTCGAAAGCGGCGGGGCGCGGCTGATGGTCGATGATCCACTTGCCGCCGGGATCGAAATCAACAACCCCAGTCTGCTGCGTTCAGGCGATGTGCGTTCGCTTGACTGGCTGGACCTGTCTGAGGCAACTCATACCGAGTTCCGTTCTGACCGTTTCCTTGCTGCGGTTGATCTGTCCGGCGGTGAAACGGTAACGCTGGCCTACGTGGCGCGCGCTGTTACGCCGGGTATCTTCCATCATCCTGCGGCCTCAGTTGAGGATATGTATCGCCCGCAGAATCGGGCACGCACAGCGACCGGTCGGGTTGAGGTTCATTGATCAGCTTTGCAACATATCAATGCCCGGGTGGCTGTCGTGCCTAGGCCGTCGCGTCTGCTGCTTGCACTGGTCGGTGCCCTCTATTTGACGGCGCTGGCACGGGATGGCGTTGACCAATGGGTCGACGCCACCGTTTTACCACCTGTTCTGGCCGAAACCTCGGTTGAGATACGAGATCGGAACGGAGACCTCCTGCGTGCGTTCCCGGTTGAGGATGGCATCTGGAGACTGCAGCCAGGCACAGTCGATCCAAATTTCACCTCCATGCTGATCCGGTACGAGGATAAGCGGTTTCGGAGTCACCACGGTGTGGACCTGATAGCGTTGCTGCGGGCAGCAGGGCAAAGCCTGTGGAATGGGCGTAAGGTATCGGGTGGGTCTACGCTGACCATGCAGGTCGCGCGGCTGATTGAGGACGGGCCGACGGGACGTTGGAGCGGTAAAATCCGTCAGGTTAGGGTCGCATTGGCGTTGGAGCGGCAACTGACCAAACAGCAAATCCTAAGCCTCTATCTGACACATGCGCCTTACGGCGGTAATCTGGAAGGTATCCGCGCCGGCACCCGTGCGTGGTTTGGCAAAGAGGCAGCCCGGTTGACCCCGGCGCAAGCAGCGCTGTTGGTTGCTCTGCCGCAATCTCCAGAGGCTCGACGCCCGGATCGCCAGCTACACGCAGCCCGAGAAGCACGTGACCGGGTTCTGCGCAGGCTTGAACGTCATGGCGTCCTGACAGCCGCTGAAACACGCGCAGCTCTGACGGAGCCCCTGCCGGATCGGATGAAACCATTTCCGCGCCTGGCACCGCATCTGACCGATCGTGTAAAGCGGCAAACACCCGAAACAAGCGCCTTTGATCTAACCCTTGATGCCGGGTTACAGGCCCGGTTGGAAGCTATAGTCATGCAGGCCGCCACGCGCGCCGGACCACGCGTGTCTGGCGCTCTGATCGTGGCCGATCATCGCAGTGGCGAGGTTCTGGCCTCAGTCGGGTCCGCCGGGTATCAGGATGCCCGACAGGGGTTTGTGGATATGACACAAGCACTGCGGTCGCCTGGATCGACCCTGAAACCTCTGGTTTACGGGCTGGCCTTCGATCAGGGACTGGCCCATCCCGAAACTCTGATCAGCGACAGCCCCGTAATGTTTGGCCGCTACGCCCCGCGCAATTTTGATGGGGCATTCCGTGGCGATGTCCGGGTACGGGACGCCCTGCAATTGTCGCTCAACATTCCGGTCGTGCGTCTGACAAACGCGCTGGGGCCAGCGCGTATCATGGTGGCATTACGCTTGGCCGGATCAGAACCGCGCCTGAACGGTGGCACGCCCGGCTTGGCGATCTCATTGGGCGGTGTGGGGTTAAGTCTGCACGACCTTGTACAAATCTACGCCGCTCTGGCAGGCGGTGGACAAGGCCCGATTCTGCACCACGATGCCTTGGGGGATACGCTGCAAACCCCGCGCGTTATGTCAGAAACCTCTGCCTGGCAGGTTGCCGACATTCTGGCCGGGCTTTCACCACCCGCAGGCGGCGCGACAGGGGCGCTGGCCTACAAAACCGGCACATCTTATGGTCACCGAGATGCCTGGGCCATCGGCTTTGACGGTCAGCACGTCATTGGGGTCTGGTTAGGTCGTGCAGATGGAACGCCCGTTCCCGGCGCGTTCGGAGGCGATCTTGCCGCGCCGCTTCTGGCCGAAGCCTTCAGCCTGCTGAAACCCGCGCTTACCCCGCTGCGCCCGCCGCCGCCCTCGACCTTGTTGGTGGGCGCTGCGCAATTGCCCCAACCCTTGCAACGTTTCCGACCTCGCACGGCGGCTTTCCAAAATGATCACTCCGCTCCGAATCTGCTATTTCCGCCTGAAAGCGCCGTGTTAGAGACACTTGGAGCACCCCTAACGGTCAAACTACGCGGGGGTGTCGCGCCATTTTCAGTGCTGGCGGATGGCGTGCCCGTGCTGACCGGACAGCGGCAACGAGAGTTCGAAATCCCCAATCCGGGGGCCGGTTTCACCTCGCTTGTTGTGGTGGATTCGCAGGGCCAATCGGACCGGGCCGCAATCAGGATTGATTAGCGCCGCCCCTCGCGCAGCCAACCGCCCAGCAGGAACCCTCCTGCCAGTAGCAAAACCAGCCAAGGGGGCAGCAGACCGGCCTGCGTAACATCCCGCGTCTCGTAGGCATCGCGCGGGGTCAGACCGATCCAGCCCCGACCAGCCGCAGGACGCCCTGCGCGTACGTTGCGGATTGATGGCAAACCGTCTTCCAAACGGATCACGCCACCCCGCATACTAGCCAAGGTCGGTTCCAAAACATCATCGGTTGCGATGGTGCGTTCAAACTCTTTCGGTGCGGCGGGGCCAAGGCCAATCACGGCCATATGGTCGCCTTCCTGCAACCGGTACAGACCGATCTCAGGCCCATAGTATTGTGCTTCGAACCGGCCCGGAGAGACCTCTTGCAAAGTGATCTCTAGTGTCTCACCGTTTGGACGCGTTACCGTAACCGGCCCGACCTCGTCTTCCAGCGTCTGGCGAATGATGCGCATGGATTGACCGTTCGCCTCGGCCCATAACGCTTCTTCCTCCAGTTCGGGTTCCTTCATCATCCAATGAGCCAACCTGCGCAGCAGCTCCAGCTGCGGACCGCCACCTTCAAAGCCGCGACTCCACAACCAAGCGTGGTCGGATGCCAGCATCGCAACGCGCCCCTCGCCAACACGGTCCAGAACCAGCAGTGGCCGTTCTTCGATGCCAGTCATCAGAACCTCGCCCGAGCGGTGGTTCACGTCGATCTGGCGCAACCAAGCCCCCCAATCCTCGGAATCGCCCAGATTGGTTGTTACCGGATGCCGTTGCCCCAAGTCGCTGACCATCGGCACATACCGTTCCTCGAACACCCGTGCCGAAGGCTGCGCCGGCAAGATCGGTGCTAAAGGAGATCGGAAGATACTGTCGGCACTGGCGAAATCGGGACCAGCGGCGATCAGAACCGCGCCCCCGTCATTGATGTAACTTGTGACATTGTCCAGATAGATCGCAGGTAAGATGCCACGCCGCTTGTAGCGGTCGAAGATGATCAGATCGAAATCGTTGATCTTTTCCAGAAACAGTTCACGCGTTGGAAAGGCGATCAAGGACAGCTCATCGACAGGCACGCCATCCTGTTTCTCAGGCGGGCGCAGAATGGTGAAATGCACCAAATCGACCGAACTGTCGGATTTCAACAGGTTACGCCATGTGCGCCCACCGGGGTGCGGTTCGCCCGAGACCAGCAAAACACGCAGACGATCCCGAACGCCATTCATCTGGATCAGCGCAGTGTTGTTGCGATCAGTTAATTCACCCTCGGCCTGCGGAACAGAGAACTGGATAACGTTGCGCCCGCCATGGGGCAGCGTGATGGGCAGTTCTACATCACGACCAATGGGAACACTGAACTGCTCCGGCGCGCCGCCATCGACCGAAATCTCTAGTGGCGCAGTCGCCGCGCCCGCAGGTGCCGCACCACTGTCTTCCACCCGAAGGGTCAATGTGACCGGCTCGCCAATAATGGCAAAGGCCGGCGCATTGCGGACGATAAGCCTGCGATCCCAATCACTTTCGCGCCCGGTTTGCAGAAGGTGCATCGGTGCAGGCAGGTCCGGGGCCTGATCGACATCGTGCACAATCCCGTCCGACACCACCAGAATGCCAGCGATCCGAGCGCGGGGTTCTTCGGCCAATGCCTCATTCAGAGCCGCCATGATCTGCGTGCCCTCATCCCCATCCCCGTCGCCAACCTGAATGCGGCGCAGTTCCGTGTTGTTGCGCGCCTCAATCTCAGCAGCAAGTGCCTCGGCTGCCTGTGCAGTTTGTTCAGCCCTGTCCGTAAGCGTCTGGCTGGCGCTTTCATCCTCGATCATCAGGACGATATCTGTCAGCGGTGCGCGATCTTCGATCTGATAGACCGGGCCGGACAGAGCCGCCAGAACCACCAAAGCCGCCAAACCCCGCAGCGCCCAACCCGACAAGCCACGCCACAGGGCCAACACAACCCCAGCCACGGCAATCGCACCCACAGCGGCCAAAATAGGCCAAGGGATCAGTGGGTCGAATATGACGGTTCCGGTCATTGTCCTAACCTGTCCAGAAGGGCGGGCACGTGGACCTGATCGGATTTGTAATTCCCGGTCAGCACATGCATTACCAAATTGACACCAAAACGATTGGCCAACTCGCGCTGACGTTCCCCGGCATAGCCGCGCCCGACAGGCAGCAGGGCCTGCCCATTGCGATCCACAGCCCAGGCCCCAGCCCAATCATTACCGCCGATAACCACCGGAGTCACATTGTCGTTCAGGTTGCGGAACGGCATCCCTTCGATCTGTTCCGCGTCCAGTGGCGCAGCTTCCACCCAGACTTCCGTGCCAGAATAACGGCCCGGGAAATCCTGCAACAGATAGAACGTTCTGGTCAGGACGTGATCACGTGGAATCGGCTCTAACGCAGGGATATTCAGCGGTGCAGCCAGTTGCTGCAACTTGCGGCCATTCGGGCTGGACGCGCCGAAGCCAGCGATATCCGCGTCACGTGTGTCGAACAGGATCATCCCACCCGAGCGCAAATAGGCGTTCAGTTTCGCATAGGCTTCGGCGGAAGGTTGAGGCTGGCTCGGGGAAATCGGCCAGTAGAGCAGCGGGAAGAATGCGAGCTCATCACGTTCAAGGTCCACACCTATGGGGTCGGCCGGTTCGACGGAGGTGCGATAAAACAAGGTTTGCGCCAATCCTCGCAGACCGGCCTGCGCAATCTCGTCCACCTGCGCGTCGCCAGTCAGCACATGGGCTAAGACAAGTTCATGCGTCGCTGCCAAGGCGAACTCAGTGTCCTCCGGCGTCTGCGCCTGAACCTCGGGCACCAGCAGAAACGCCGCCAGAACCCCAGCAGCAGCACGCGCCAAGCCCAATCGGCCAGACAAAGCCAGCGACGCAACCACGTCGATTGTGAGCAAGATCAAAGCAAGGCTAAGCAGCAGACCCGACAGCGGCGTTTCAGTGCTGGCCTCTTGCCCCTTGATCGGCACATTGGCAGGCCAGACCACCGGACGAAGTTCAGTATCCTCGGAAACAACGTTCAGCGCCAGTTTCTGTTTGCCACTTTCATATAGACCCGGACGCAAATCCGGCCCGATCTGTCCCGAAATCAACTGCACACCGTCCACACCAGCCAAAGTGCCAGCGTCTGACAATGTGCCAAACCCGTCCATGATCTGCACTGGCTCCCACGTGGTGCCTTGCAACTGCGTCTCTTGCCGAGACTTCGCAGCAGAGGCCACGGCCAGACGATCCAGCATTTCGACAAACAGACCCGAAAGCGGCAGGCTGGACCATTCCGCATCGGCGGTCACGTGGAACAGCACCACCTGCCCCAATCCCAGCGCTTTGCGCGTCACCAAAGGTGTTCCATCTGACAGCGAAGCAATCACGCGATCCGCAAGATTAGGGTCTGGTTGGGCCATTACCTGAGTCGAAACAACCACATCGCCTGGGATGTCCAAACCATAGAACGGTGAATTCTCGGGGAACGGAGCCAAGGTCTTGGCCTCACCCCAGCTCATCGCTCCACCGACAGATCGCCCGCCGCTGCGCAGCCGCGCGGGCAACAGGGTGTCTTCGGTATCCCGCCCCAGATCGCTGGCTGCCATGCGCGGACCGGCAAACCGCAGCAGCAGGCCGCCCTGTTCGACCCATTCGATCAGACCGGTCTCTTCCGCATCCGACATCTGCGCGACATCCGACAGAACGATCACATCTGGGTTCGCAGGCAGAACCTCAAGCAGACCCCCATCGACAAAATCCGCCGTGGGGATCAGAACCTGTGTCAGATAATGTAGGGGCGACAACAGCTCCAGCCCTTCACGGTTCAGGGTTCCGGCAATCAGCGCAACCTCGCGACGACGCAAGCTGTCATCGGTCAGAGTCACAGTCCCGGCGGATCTTTGGCCCTGAATTTCGAAACGCGTGATGCGCGCGCGCAATTCCGACGGCAGTGCCAGTTCGATCTGCGCCGTGGTTTCCCCGGCATCTAAGGTCAGGTCTACCGAATGCAGCACCCGCGCCGTGCCTGCCGGATCACGCCCCTGCGCCAGAACCGTCACCCGCTCTTCCGGGCCGGGTCCCGCGCGTTGCACGGTCAGTTGGATAAGACCGTCTTGGTAGGCCGCGGGCTGGATCGCAATGGGCCTGGATGCCGCCTGATACACCGTCACATCACCACGTGCCTGCACGGCAGAAACCAAACTGGTATGCTGGGTATAGTCCAAACGGTCGCTAAACCAGTGAGTGTCAAAGCCGCCATCAACTGCATCCAAAGCGGCAATGGCTTGCGAAATCTGATCTGCAGTCGGTTGCCAAGGGTTCGGAGTCAGACCAGGAAGACGCCCACGCCATGCTTCCGCCGCTTGAAAAACAGGTGTTTCCGGCTCGGTCAAACGTATTATGGCAACCGTGCGACCCGCGCGTCCGGCCTCGGTCAGTTGCGTGTCAAGCTGATCCAGCGTGGCCGACCAGCGCGTGGCACCGGCCCAACTGGCATCCAGCACCAGTAGAAGCGGCCCTGTGCCAGTCTCATCACGCGAGGGGTTCAGAACTGGCCCGGCCAGGCCGATGATGATGGCTGCCGCCGCAAGCATCCGAAGCAGCAACAGCCACCATGGCGTACGGTCGGAAACACTTTCGTCATCCTTCAGCCCCAACAACAGCGTAACCGCCGGGAACATCCGGCGGATCGGTGCGGGCGGTACAGCGCGCAGAATCAGCCACAGAATCGGCAGGGTTAGAAGACCCAGCAAAACCCATGGCGCGGTAAAGCCTATGCCCGCAAGAACCGTCATCGCGTGCCCCCATCCAAAGCTCGATAAAGCCACAATAGAGCCGCTTGTGCACTATCACCCGTATGATGCAGGCCCAGTTGCCAGCCGGTTGCACGGCACAACTGCGTCAGGGCATCCTTGCGGCGCGCAAGACGTGCCAAATAGCGGTCCCGCAACTCAGCCGCCTTGAGGGTTTCGTGCCGGACAGATCCTCCGACGCTTTCGAAAATGGTGCGCCCGCGATAGGGAAATGTCTCTTCGCCCGGATCAAGTACTTGCAGCACCACACCGCGCACGCCACGGTCAGCCGCTTTGGTCAGGGCCAATTCAACTTCGTCCATGGGGCCAAGGAAATCCGAGATAAACACGGCGCGGGCATGAGGAATCATGGCACGGTGTTCAGGCGGGGCGTAATCCGTTTGATCATCTTCAGACCAGGCTTGCGCCAAACGGATGATCTGCGCGTTGCCGCGCCGGGGCGGCAAGGTTGTACCTGTAAGGCCGACACGTTCACCGCCGCGTACCAGCAGGATCGAGGTTGCCAGCCCCAACAGCCGGGCGCGATCCGCCTTTGTCGGCAGCGATTTGTCAGACGCGAACCGCATGGAAGCACCCTGATCGACCCAGAGCATCACCGATTGCGCGATCTGCCATTCGCGCTCGCGCACAAACTGCTGATCCCCCCGCGCTGAACGGCGGTGGTCGATCATCCGGCGGCTATCCCCGATTTGCGCGGGGCGGTATTGCCAGAAATCATCGCCCATACCCGAGCGCCTACGCCCGTGATCGCCCAACAGGACGGTCCCGGCCAAATGCTCGGCCCGCGCCAAAAGCGGCGGCACCCGGGACGCTTCGGCCTCGGATCTTTCGCGAAGGGTCAGCGCAGCATTCACGCCGCAGCCTCGGTGCGGATCAGACCGGCAGCCGTCGAGTCAATCAGCTCGGCAAGGCTGTCACCGCGCGCCCGCGCCGCAAAGTTCAACGCCATCCGGTGGCTCAGCACCGGGCGCGCCATGTCCAGAACATCCTCGGCATTCGGAGCCAACCGCCCCTGAAGCATCGCACGCGCGCGCACTGTCATCATAAGCGCCTGCGCCGCGCGAGGACCGGGGCCCCAAGCCACGGTTTCTGAAACGCGTTCGGACGCGCCTGCTTCTTCGGGGCGGAACGCGCGAACCAGATCAAGGATCAGTTCGACCACCGATTCACCCACCGGCATCCGGCGCAGCAGGACTTGGGCCGCCAACAGGTCTTCCTTGCTGAAAATCTGGTGCGCGTCTTCCTCTTCCACACCCGTCGTGGCCAGCAGAATATCACGTTCGGTCTGCCGATCCGGGTATTCGACGTCGATTTGAACCAGAAAACGGTCCAACTGCGCCTCGGGCAGCGGATAGGTCCCTTCCTGTTCGATCGGGTTTTGCGTGGCCAATACGTGGAAAGGCGTCCCAAGCGAGCGGTCTTCGCCTGCCACAGTTACCGTGCGTTCCTGCATCGCTTGCAGCAAAGCCGACTGAGTTCGCGGGCTGGCGCGGTTGATTTCGTCAGCCATCAGCAGCTGGCAAAAGATCGGGCCAGAGATAAAACGGAAATGCCGTGAACCGTCATCGGCAGTATCCAGAACCTCGGACCCAAGAATATCTGCGGGCATCAGGTCGGGCGTGAACTGAATGCGGTTGCCGTTCAAGCCCATCACGGTCGAAAGCGTTTCGACCAACCGCGTTTTTCCCAGCCCCGGCAAACCGATCAGCAGGGCATGACCACCGCATAACAGCGCGGTCAGAGTCAGATCCACGACCCTTTCCTGCCCGATGAAGCGGCGGGTGATCGAGGCCTTGGCCTCTTGCAGCTTGTTTTCCAGCGCTTCGATCTCGGCTACGAGGTCGGCAGGTTCGGTCATGACTTTCCCTTCCGTGGACTAATATGATTGAAGTGTATCGCGCTACGAGGAAATGGCAAAAGCAATGAGCGGACAAAAACCTGTGAAACCGTCGCCGGATGGTCTGGCTGCATCAGTCAAAGCGGCCAAAACCAAGGGTTTACCGCCCGTTCACCTTTGGAATCCCCCGTTTTGCGGCGATCTGGACATCCATATCGCAAAAGATGGCACCTGGAGTTATTTAGGCTCGCCTATCAACCGTTTCGAGCTGGTGAAGCTATTTTCCTCAATTCTTAAGAAAGAAGATGGGAAATACTACCTCGTCACACCGGTCGAGAAGGTGGGAATCACTGTTGAAGACGCCCCATTTGTCGCCGTGGATTTTGATCGTGAAGGCGAAGGCGAGCAGCAAAACCTGACCTTTACAACTCATGTAGGCGATCATGCTGTTGCAGGTTCAGATCATCCGATCCGGATCGTTATTGACCCGGTGACAAGCGAACCTTCACCCTACATCATGATCCGTTCCGATCTTGAAGCACGCATAGATCGCAAAAGTTTCTACCGCCTGGTCGAGATTGGCACCCACCATGACGGCTGGTTTGGCGTTTGGTCAGGCCAGGAATTCTTTGGGCTGATCCCGTCAACCGACCTTGGCTGATCCTCGGGACTGTCGAGGCGCACGATCCTGCGCTAAAACAACGGCCACAGCAACAACACCCGCGCCCAGCGCGCGGGTCCAGTTCCAGTCATCCCCCAGCATCAGCATGATCAGCATCACGTAGAACGGTGCGATGTTGATGTGGAACGACGCCAATGCAACGCCCAGTTTACCAACCGAAGCGATGAACAGAACCTGGCTGAGCCCCATGGCAATCAGTGCATAGATCACAAGCATCCCAACTTGCTGCGCATCAACTGACGTACGCGGCATCACGTCCATACCCATTTGCGCAGAAACAAAACACAGAGCACTGGCCATCAGCAATCCGCCGGTAAACGTGATCGTTGTGCGGCCGATCTGGCTGAGCTCGGGAAAGTCCCGTGCCGTCGCCATGCTGGCCCAGCAATACAGACCGGTTGAAGCGATTGCGCAGACTGCGCCCAGCCCCAGTTGTGCCGGTGAACCGGCGCTTGTTGCTATCAATCCACCTACAATCGACACCAAGACACCAAGGGCAAAGTTCCACTTTAAACGGCGCGTGCCCGCCGCAAGTTCCAGCAATGTTGCCGCCAGCGGAGCACAGGACGCAATGATTGCAACGGTGACGGGATCTGTCAGTTTCTGTGCAAGGATCAACAGGAACATACTGATCCCGAAACCGAACCCGCCGATGATCGTCGCCCGACCCCATTTGGCCCTCAGTACGCGGCTGGGCCCGTCCAGAATGAACCAAAGCGGTACCATCACAGCCACGGCCATTGCCAGACGCGCAGCTAGCAGTGCGACAGGTGGCCAACTTTGCAACAGGATCTCAGCGGCAGGGAAACCCGCAGCCCAAGTCATCATCGAAGCCACTGCCAGACCATTCCCGGACAGGACCGAGTTACGGCCAGCAGGCAAAGAAACTGCCGCCCCGCGCACGGGTTCAGGGCTCATGGCCATGAGTTTAGACCTTTTTGTTGGTTCAGCGTGAAAAATGATTCGCTGCTACTGCCCGACTGTCCCTGATCCTTTGTCCATGATCTGGCCGATTTTCGACAACTTGTCGTTTTCAGTCCCTTCCCCGAAAACCACTCGACGGTTAGGGTCGAGCTGTCACTACCGAAGATCTCTCATGCCCAGATTTGCCGCCAACCTGTCGTTGCTCTTTACAGAACTGCCTTATCTCGACCGGTTTCAGGCCGCTGCTGATGTGGGATTCACTGCTGTTGAAATCCTGTTCCCCTATGACATAGCCGCTAAAGAAACCCGCCGCGCCTTGCTGGCCAACGGGTTGGAATTGATACTGATCAACGCCCCACCCCCTAATTACACGGGCGGCCAACCCGGTTTCGCCGCGGTCCCGGGGGGCGAGGCCCGGTTTCAGTCGGATATCCGCCGCGTTCTGCGTTATGCGGACATGCTGCGCCCCGGATTCATTCACATCATGTCAGGGTACGCCTCGGGGTTGGACGCTCTGTCGTGTTTTGTTCAAAATCTGCAATGGGCCGCTGATGCTGCGCCTCAACAGCAGTTCACGATTGAACCGCTCAACTCGGTGTCGCAGCCTGAATACTTCCTGAACGACTACGATCTGGCAGCTGAGGTTCTGGATCGTGTTAATCGCCCGAATGTCGGCCTGCAATATGACAGCTTTCATGCTCACATGATCCACGGCGACGCGCAGGCCGTTTGGGATCGATTTCATCGCAGGGTGGTCCATGCCCAGATCGGCGCTGCCCCGGATCGGTCTGAACCAGGTCGGGGACCTACGGATTTCCAAAGCTTGTTTTCGGCTATGGATGCCGCGGGATATACGGGTTGGGTGAGTGCCGAATACACACCTTCGACATCGAAAACCTCCGACAGTCTTGATTGGATGCAGCCCTAGTACTGGCATTTCACAGGCAAATGCTGCAGATCAAAGGCAATGCGACCTTCAGGATACCCGCCATGATTCCAGCCCGCTATGCCCGCGCCGTATTCAGCCTGATCATGTCCGGCCTCATGTCCTGCATCGTCACAGGGATCGCAACAGTGAAAGCCATTGGTTTCGGCCCCAGCACATTCGGAGATTGGTTGGCATCCTGGGCTTTTTGCTGGCCGATAGCCTTCACCGTAATTCTTCTGTTTGGCCCAACCGTGCAACGCATGGTGAACCGCATGGTCAAGCCACAAGACTGACCCGCGACGAAGATGGCCCGCCGGGCCGGATGCGGCGCATCGCTAATGCGCCTCGGCCCAATTTGCGCCTTGCCCGGCATCCACACTCAGCTTGACGTCCAGCTTGATTGCCGGATCCGAGGCACCCTCCATCACGTCGCGTGCCACGCCGATCACCTGATCCACTGAATCTTCCGCCACTTCGAACAGCAATTCGTCATGCACCTGCAACAGCATTTTGGCCGGCAGGCCGTTGATCGCCTCCGGCATCCGCACCATGGCCCGTCGGATCACGTCTGCCGCCGTACCCTGAATGGGCGCGTTGATCGCCGCCCGCTTTGAGAACCCGGCATGAGGTCCCTTGGCGTTAATCTCGGGCGTGTGAATCTTGCGCCCGAACAGGGTCTGGACATAGCCATGTTCTTTGGCAAAGGCGACGGTGTCATCCATATAGGCTCTAATGCCGGGGAAACGCTCAAAGTATCGGTCGATGAAGCCCTGCGCCTCGGCCCGAGGGATGCGCAGGTTCCGCGCCAGACCAAAACCTGAGATGCCGTAGATCACACCAAAGTTGATCGCCTTGGCCTGACGGCGAATATCGGGGGTCATCTCATCCAGCGGCACGTCGAACATCTCGGATGCCGTCATGGCGTGAATGTCCAGCCCGTCCGAGAATGCCTGTTTCAATGCCGAAATATCCGCAATATGCGCCAGAATCCGCAATTCGATCTGACTGTAGTCGAGGCTGACCATGACATTACCCGGCTCGGCGATAAACGCCTCACGAATGCGTCGCCCTTCCTCGGTCCGCACCGGGATGTTCTGAAGGTTCGGATCGGTCGAGGCCAAACGTCCGGTATTCGCCCCGGTGATGGAATAAGACGTGTGCACCCGCCCGGTATCCGGGTTGATATGGGTCTGCAGCGCGTCCGTGTAGGTCGATTTCAGCTTGGACAGCTGCCGCCAATCCAGCACCCGGCGCGGTAGTTCGTGTTCAGTCGCAAGATCTTCCAGAATGTCCGCCCCGGTCGAATATTTCCCGGTCTTCCCCTTCTTTCCGCCCTCAAGACCCATCTTGTCGAACAGAATCTCACCCAACTGCGCAGGTGATCCAACGTTGAAAGTCTCACCCGCCAGCTCGTGAATTTCAGCCTCTAACCCGGCCATTTTCTGCGCGAATGCGTTGGACATGCGGCTGAGCACATCGCGGTCCACCTTGATGCCATGCATCTCCATCTCGGCCAAGACAGGCACCAAGGGGCGTTCCAGCGTCTCATAGACGGTCGTCACTTGGACCTGATGCAGTTGAGGCTTGAACAGCTGCCAAAGACGCAAGGTGATATCCGCATCTTCGGCGGCATAGGCCGTGGCCTCATCAATTGGAACCTTGTCGAAGGTGATTGCGGATTTGCCCGAACCCAGCAGCGGCTTGATCGGGATTGGCGTGTGGCTCAGGTAGCGCTCGGACAGAGTGTCCATCCCATGCCCATGCTCGCCGCCATGCATCGCATAAGACATCAACATCGTGTCATCGATCGGCGCAACTTTGATCCCATGGCGCGCAAAGATCTTGGCATCGTATTTCATATTCTGCCCGATCTTGAGGATCGACGGATCCTCAAGCATCGGTTTCAGCTGGGTTAGAGCCTGATCCAGTGGCATCTGCCCCTCGGCCAATGCATCCGAGCCGAACAAATCGTCCGCCGCACCGTCCCGATGGGTCAGGGGGATATAGCAAGCCTCACCAGCCTCAACACATAGCGAGACGCCGACCAGATCGGCGATCATTTCATTCAGACCAGTGGTTTCGGTATCGACAGCGACCCAACCGCGTTCATAAGCCTGATCGATCCACTTTTGCATGGCCTTGGCGTCGCGCACACACTCGTATTTCGACGCATCAAACGGAATAAGCGCTACCTCTGGTTCTTCAGCCGCAGGGGCAGGCGCGTCAACAATCACCGGAGCTTCGGCCCCCAGCTTATCTGCGATCCGCTTGGTGAGAGTGCGAAACTCCATCTCGGCCAGGAACCCCAGAAGGGTTTCGGCATCGGGGTCCTTTACTTCAAGATCGTCGAGGGTGAAGTCCAGCGGCGTGTTTTCGTCCAATTGCACCAGCTTTTTGGACAGCTCGATCTGGTCTCGTTTTTCCATCAGCGTCTGGCGGCGCTTTGGCTGTTTGATCTCTTCCGCGCGATCCAACAAGGTTTCCAGATCGCCATATTCATTGATCAGCAGGGCCGCCGTTTTCACGCCAATCCCAGGGGCACCCGGCACATTGTCCACCGAATCCCCGGCCAAAGCCTGCACATCGACCACCCGTTCAGGGCCAACACCGAATTTTTCGATAACCCCATCCCGGTCGATGCGCTTGTTCTTCATCGCATCCAGCATCTCAACGCCGTCGCCGACCAATTGCATCAGGTCCTTGTCGGAACTGACGATGGTCACACGGCCTCCGGCCTCACGCGCCTGAACGGCCAGCGTGGCGATGATGTCGTCAGCCTCGTACCCTTCAAGCTCTTTGCAGGCGATGTTGAAAGCCTTTGTCGCCTCGCGCGTCAGGGGCATCTGTGGACGCAAGTCTTCGGGCATCGCCTCGCGGTTGGCCTTGTACAGATCGTAGAGATCATTCCGGAACGTGTGCGAACCTTTGTCGAAGATCACCGCGACATGGGTTGGAGCATCTGGTCCGGCGTTTCCCTCGACATATTTCTGCAGCATGTTGCAGAAGCCCGAGACCGCCCCGATCGGTAATCCGTCGGATTTTCGATTCAGCGGAGGCAGCGCATGATAAGCCCTGAAAATAAAGGCCGATCCGTCGATCAGATGCAGATGACACCCTTTTCCGAAATTGCTCATGCGCGCTCTCCCTGTCGGTCAGTGATGGTTCTGCCACAGGGGCAGGCGGGTGACCAGTCAGGAACGTGCGTTACCCACCAAAGAGACCGCTGAAAACGTCCGAGAAACTGTTCAGCAGCGCCATGATCACCAGAACTCCGAGGAAGGCGAAGAAAGCGAAGGCGAAGAACTGGAACAAGATTGCGCCGATGCCGACTGCGACACCCGCAATAGCCGGACGCATCCGTTCATGACGCAAAATGCCAATCACCGAGACGACAATTGCCAGCCCGCCCAGCATCGCCACGCCAATTTGAAGGTAATCGTCCAGGTCGCGGGTTTGGGCCACGGGTGCAGGCTGCTCCAGCCCGGCTGCGGCGCGCAGGGTGGATTTGCCAAGCTCTGCCGCCAGTTCACCCAATGAAACGCCGGTGGACTGTTGCGGCGCGAAAGGACCGGCCCAGAACACAAACAACGCGGCGAACAAAGCCATTGCCGCAAGGAAAAACCCGATCCAACCAAAAACCGGGTTGGCCGTGTCAGTGGCAGTCATGTCGGTCATCACACTCACCTATGATGGTTGCACCAACGCACTACCATGAAAATCGCGGCGAGATTTGGGCGAAACCCGGTTAGGGGGGCAATCAGCCCTGCTCTGTGCCCTTCAGAACATATTTGCAGTCGCAATAGGGGCACTCGACCCAGCCGGTATCTTCGGGGATTTGCAGCCACACGCGCGGATGCCCCAACGCACCTTCACCGCCATCACAGGCAACACGGGTGGTTTCGACGATCTTGGTTTCCGGCGCTTCGATGGTCACGGCTGGCGATCCTTCTTCGGTTGTCGGCCTCGCGGGCATGTACTAGGTGCGTTTATGAGCGATGAGCAAACCGGGGGCAAGAGCCACATGAGCGATGCGGCAATCAGGATCAAAGGGCTGCGCAAAACCTATCGCAGCGGCAAGGGCCAGCCCGAGAAACACGCGCTGAAAGGCATTGATCTGACCGTTCCGCGCGGGTCGGTTTTTGGGCTGTTGGGGCCGAACGGGGCAGGAAAATCGACACTCATCAACATTCTCGCCGGGCTGGTTGTGAAATCCTCGGGCCATGTATCTATTTGGGGATTCGATCAGGATCAGAACCCGCGCCAGTCGCGTTCCGCCATTGGCGTGATGCCGCAAGAGCTGAACCTGGATCCGTTCTTTTCCCCACGTGGAGCGTTGGAGGTTCAGGCCGGGCTTTATGGCGTGCCAAAGGCGCAGCGCCGCAGCGATGAGATTCTGGAACTGGTGGGTCTCAGCGCCAAGGCCGAGGCGTATGCCCGCACGCTGTCGGGCGGGATGCGGCGGCGGCTTTTGCTGGCCAAGGCGCTGGTGCATCACCCGAAGATTCTGGTGTTGGATGAACCCACGGCAGGTGTGGATATTGAACTGCGTCAGATGCTCTGGACCAATGTGCGCAAACTGAATGAACAGGGCATGACCATCATCCTGACCACGCATTATCTGGAAGAAGCGCAAGAGATGTGCGACGAGATCGCCATCATCAACCATGGCGAAAAGATCGCACAGGACAGCACCGCCAACTTGCTGGGTCGGATGGACAGCCGGACGATGGTGATCGTTCCGGACAACCCTGTGACGAAACTGCCTGCAACAGAAGGGGTCGAAGCCGCGCTGCGCGACGATGGCAGCCTTGTGCTGCAATATCAGGGCAATCAAACCAGCGCCGAGCAGGTGCTGGAAGCCGTCCGTGCCGTGGGTATCCGTATTCGTGACGTGCGTACCGAGGAAGCCGATCTTGAGGATGTGTTCCTTGCACTGACTTCGTCGCGCGCCGAGGAACCTGCAGACGATCAGGACCAGCCGCGCCGGGGAATGCACCGCGTTAAGCTTTAGGCGCGGTCGATCCGCGCCTGATAGCAGTTGTTTCTGGCCGAGCGGACATGGATATAAGCGATATCCGGTCTAGCAAAGATGCCCTTCACCGCTGCGCCGATCTGCTCCATGGGCGTGATCGCCCCGGTGCCATAGACGATCCTGTCATCCGCACCATAGCCCTTGATCAAATAGTCAGGAGAGGTGGTCAGAATCTCGGGCATCTCTTCCCCCTCATGCCGCTCGCACGGTTTAGCACACAGAAAGATCGGGCCGGTTTCCGCATACGGATGCGTCTCTAAAAAGGGGCGATGGGCCAATATCAGCATCTCTTCGCCTTCGGGAATGTTCTGCAGGCAGTGGCGGCATGGATTGCCTGCACCAGTCGAAACGGCGTGTTCGGGCGTTGCGCCATAAGCATCCGGACCACCGGCCTGAAGGGCGCGTACCTCGTTGGTGGGTAATGCAGTAATTTTGAACATATCGGGCCTCCTTTTTTGCCGACCCTGCCGATCTGATCGATCTCAAGCGACCCGTTTCCTGCGCAAAGGACTCGAAAAAGAACAAAACGTGAATATAATAGTGACTCGCCATGTATGCCGAGCTGTCGATCACATCGAACTTCACCTTCCTCACCGGGGCCTCGCACCCCGAGGAGTATATGGAGCGTGCCGTCACCCTGGGCCTGCCCGCTATTGCGATTGCCGATGACAACTCGGTCGCCGGGATTGTCCGCGCCCACACCCAGGCGCGCGAGATTGCCCGCAAGGTCCGCGAACGGCTGGAGTGGGAAGCGCAGAGCACCTCCATCGGCCCACCCTGCCCTGACCACATCCCCAAACCGCCCTCGTATCCGATTCACGCAGTGCCGCGCCTGATCCCAGCCGCGCGGCTGATCTTTACCGACGCACCTACCGTCACCGCCTTGCCGCTGAACCGACAGGGTTGGGGCAACCTATGCCGTATCCTGTCCACTGGCCGCCTGCGTGCCGAGAAAGGCGACTGCATCCTGCACCTGTCCGACCTTTTGGAGTTTTCCGACGGCCTCCACCTGCTGCTCTGGCCACAAGCGGACCGATCCCAAGGCGGCGCGAGCGCATGGAGGACACACGCGCAACAACTGACGCGCCGCTTTGCCGGGCGGATAAACCTGTTGATGCACCCTCGATACGATGGCGCAGACAGCGCATATTTCTCTTTGTTAGAGACTGAATCAAAGCAACTGGGCATCCCCACACTCGCCAGTGCCACACCGATGATGCATCACGGGGCCCGTCGTAAGCTGGCCGACGTTCTGACCGCCATCCGCCTGCGCCGTAAGGTGGATGATCTGGGCCGCGAGGCATTGGCCAATGGCGAACAGCGCCTGCGCTCCGAGACCGAGATGTTGCGCATCTTTAAAGGTCACGAGGGCGCTGTTGCCCGCGCCCATGAGCTGAGCGAGCAACTCACATTCTCGCTCGACGAGCTGCGCTATGAATATCCCAGCGAGGGCAGCGAACAGGAAACTCCGACCCAACGCCTGCACCGTTTGGCACATGAGGGGTTGAAATGGCGCTATCCGGCAGGCGCGTCAGAGAAAGCTCAGAAGATGTTGGCCCATGAGCTCGCCCTGATCGGCAAACTGAAATATGAACCCTATTTCCTTACCGTTCGCGACATCGTCCATTTCGCCCGATCTCGGGGCATCTTGTGCCAGGGGCGCGGCTCGGCGGCCAATTCGGTGGTCTGTTTCTGCCTCGGCATCACCGAAGTCAGCCCCGAGATGGGTACGATGGTGTTCGAACGCTTTGTCTCTGAGGCGCGCGATGAACCGCCCGACATTGACGTGGATTTTGAACACGAACGCCGCGAAGAGGTGATCCAGCACATCTATGATCGTTATGGTCGCGAACGCGCGGGGCTGTGCGCCACGGTCGTGCACTATCGGGGCAAGCGGGCCATTCGCGAGGTCGGCCGTGCTATGGGGCTGACCGAAGATACGATCTCGGCGCTGTCCTCGCAGCTTTGGGGTTTCTTCTCGACCGTCGGGCTCGAGGCGCACCGGATGCGCGAGATCGGCCTCGACCCCGAGGACCGTCGCCTAAAACAGACTCTAATGCTGGTGTATGAAATTGACGGCTTCCCCCGTCATCTATCCCAGCACGTCGGCGGCTTTATCATAACCGAGGGGCGTTTGGACGAACTTGTTCCCATCGAGAACGCCACGATGGAAGACCGCACGGTCATCTGCTGGGACAAGGATGACATCGACTCGCTTGGCATCCTCAAGGTCGATGTTCTCAGCCTTGGGATGCTCACCTGCATCCGCAAGGCATTCGATCTGATCGGTCAACACCACCAGACCAGCTATACACTAGCAACCCTGCCGCCCGAAGATCCGGTGATTTATGACATGCTGTGCAAAGCCGACAGTATCGGCGTGTTTCAGGTGGAATCACGTGCGCAGATGAACTTCCTGCCCCGGATGCGGCCACGCAATTTCTATGATCTGGTGATCGAGGTCGCCATCATCCGCCCCGGCCCCATTCAGGGCGACATGGTTCACCCCTATATCCGCCGCCGGAACGGAGAGGAGGAGGTCAGCTTCCCCTCGGACGAACTGGGTGAGGTGCTGGGTAAAACGCTGGGCGTACCGCTGTTTCAGGAACAGGCGATGCAGATCGCCATTGTGGGTGCGGGTTTCACCCCGGAACAGGCCGATCGGCTGCGACGGTCGCTTGCAACCTTCAAAAAGCATGGCAATGTCAGCGAATTTCGCGCGCTATTCCTGCGCGGAATGAAGCGCAACGGGTATGATGACGAGTTTGCCGAGCGCTGCTTTTCACAGATCGAAGGGTTTGGGTCCTATGGCTTCCCTGAAAGCCATGCGGCCAGCTTTGCCTTGCTGGTCTATGCCTCGGCCTGGATAAAATGCCACCATCCCGGGATTTTCGCCTGCGCGCTGCTGAACTCACAGCCCATGGGGTTCTATGCGCCCGCCCAGATCGTACGCGATGCGCGCGAACATGGGGTGCAGGTGCGCCCGGTCTGCATCAATGCCAGCTTCTGGGACAATGTGATGGAGCCTGACGGCCATGGTGGGCTGGCCCTGCGGTTGGGGTTCCGTCAGATCAAAGGCCTCAGCGAGGAAGACGCCAGCTGGCTGACCGCTGCGCGCGGCAACGGCTACCATCAGGTCGACGATGTGTGGCGTCGCGCGGGTCTGGGGCCGTCAGTGATCGAACGCCTGGCCGAGGCCGATGCCTTTGCCGCCTGCGACCTGACCCGGCGCGAGGCCTTGTGGCAGGCCAAGGCGATTGCAACCGCCAAGCCCTTGCCCCTGTTCTCGCAAGATCTGGAAGGTGAGGCGCTGGACGAACCCGAAGCCTATCTGCCGCAAATGACATTGGGTGAGCAGGTGGTCGAAGATTACGTCGCCACCCGTCTTAGCCTGCGGGCGCATCCGGTGGCCTTGCTACGGCATATCCTGACGCCCGAGCCGCGCGACAAAACCACGCCTGTTACATGACAGCTGAAGGGGATATTGCCCGGGACAGAGTCGAATTTGGTGACCTCATGACCAGACCCACCCTGCCGCCGCGCTTTCCGGCGACACCCCACCAGATCAATGCGCAGGTTCACGCCTTCTATGCCCGCGTACGAGAAGACGCTGTGCTGGGTCCGGTCTTTGCCAACCATGTCACCGACTGGCCCGCGCACGAGGACAAGATCGCCGCGTTCTGGCGCAACGCCATCTTGTTTGAACGCAGCTACGACGGCAATCCACAGCGGGTCCATATAGAACGGCCCGATGTGAAACCCGAGATGTTTGCCCACTGGCTGGACCTGTTCGAAGAGGTTGCAACCCAGACCTTGCCGCCCGAAACCGCAGTCCCTTGGGTCGCGCTGGCCCGACGTATCGGCGTGGGGATGAAGGCTGGCGTGCAATCGGCCCGTCAACCCAAAGACGCGCCACCGATCCTGCGTTGATCCCTCTGCATGGCGGCTTTGTCATGTTAGCGGTAAAATAGGGACTATGCGGACCGCAAAAATGGGGTTACTCAGGGGCAAGACAGCCCCTTTGCGCTGCGACGGCACAGTGCCACCACACCGACATCGCCCGAGGCCATATCGATGAGCACTCAAAACACCACCCTCAGGGGCCTTGGTTTCGCGTTTGCGGGATTCGCGGTCTTTGCCAGCCACGACGCGCTGATCAAGGTGCTGGGCGGGACGTATTCGGTGATGCAGATCATTTTCTTCGCCACGCTGTTTTCCTTTGTACCGATGGCGGTGACGATCCTGACCGACCGGACCACGGGCAACTTCCTGCCGCACCATCCCTGGCTGGTGCTGCTGCGCTCGGCCCTGATGGTCACATCCATGGTCTGCGCCTTCTATTCGTTTTCGGTGCTGCCACTGGCCGAGGTCTATTCGCTGCTGTTTGCTTTCCCCCTGTTCGTTACGGTTCTGTCGATCCCCATATTGGGGGAGGTCGTCCGCGCCCAACGCTGGGCCGCCGTCGTCGTTGGTCTTATCGGCGTTCTGATCGTCCTGCGCCCCGGCACGACGGACATCACCCTCGGTCACCTTACCGCCCTGACAGCTGCGTTTTGCAGCGCGTTTGGCTCTGTTCTGGTGCGAAAGATCGGGAATGAGGAACGTTCGGCCGTGCTCATCCTCTATCCGATGCTTCTAGCCATCGTGGTGATGAGCCTTGCGCAACCTGCCGTCTATCAGCCGCCCTCGCTGCTGCATCTGGCTATGATGGCGCTGGTTGGCGTGTTCTCGGTCATCGCCCAGCATTTGATCATCCTCGCCTACCGTGCCGCGCCTGCAGGGGTCGTGGCCCCCAGCCAATACAGTCAGATCATTTGGGCCACACTGTTTGGCATGATCTTCTTTGGTGAACGCCCGGACGGCTGGGTCGCGGTCGGGGCCAGTGTCATCATTGCATCGGGTGTGTTCGTGGTGTGGCGCGAGAGCCGGGCCAATACTTCGTCGGTCAACACGCCAGTATTGCGAGTGCGGTCTCCGCGGTCGGATACGGGAGCAACGAGGCCGGGGGGCTGAAGCAAGGCTTCAACTGTCCTTACACCTGATCTTGAGACCCCCGTTGATATCACCTTCTTCAAAGCGGCCAATGGCGCGGACCAAATCGCCTAGCCTTTTGTGGCCGTAAGTGCGAGAGTCGAAATCCGGATACATCTTACCAAGTTGGCTACCCACAAAGGAAAGACTGGCCCACCCGTCCGCCTCGTTTGTGTTCAACACAACATTCCGGATCAATTGATACGCATGGTTCAATCCATGTTTCGATTTTGCGTCTTTGTTTTCTTTTGAAGTATTTGCTCCGCACTCCGGCTTGTGGATGTTTTCAATGTAGATAAACCTGTTGCAAGCATTCACGAACGCTTTGGGAGCCTTTCGTTCTTCACCAATGCCGAATACCTTCAACCCCTGCTCGCGGATGCGGCTGGCCAAGCGGGTAAAGTCACTATCGGATGATACCAACACAAACCCACTGAACCGACTGCTGTGCAAGATATCCATAGCATCAATGACCAAGGCAATATCGCTGGAGTTCTTTTTGGACGCATTGGCAAATTGCTGTTGGGGAACAATTGCGTATTCCGCCAATGATCCAGAGCTCCATCCCTGCGGCGACCCGTTCGAAAAATCTCCGTAGATCCGCCTTAGGCTTGCCTCGCCCAAAGTGGCGATTTCTTCAAAAATCTCCGGCGCGTGTTTTGCCGGTACATTCTCTGCATCAATAAGGACCGCCAAGCGATCCATGCCTGCTGTTGTCACTGTAATTCCTCAAAACAAAACTAATTCGCATTGCGGAATGTAGTAACAAAAAAGGGCGAGCAAAAGCCCGCCCTTTAAGATTATTTGAGTTTTATCAGTACACTACAACCGACCGGATACTCTCACCCTTATGCATCAGGTCGAAGCCGTGGTTGATGTCGTCCAGACCCATGGTGTGGGTGATCATCGGGTCAATCTCGATTTTGCCTTCCATGTACCAGTCGACGATCTTGGGCACGTCGGTCCGACCACGTGCGCCGCCGAAGGCTGTGCCGCGCCATGACCGGCCGGTGACCAGCTGGAACGGACGGGTCGAGATCTCGGCCCCAGCAGGCGCCACGCCGATGATGATCGATTCACCCCAGCCTTTGTGCGCCGATTCCAGTGCGTCGCGCATCACGCCGACGTTGCCGGTGGCGTCAAAGGTATAATCCGCGCCGCCCTTGGTCAGGTTGACCAGATAGGGAACCAGGTCGCCTTCGACCTCTTTGGGGTTCACAAAATCGGTCATGCCGAATTTCGTGGCCATCTCGACCTTCGATGGGTTCAGGTCAACGCCAACGATCTGATCCGCCCCGGCCAGACGCAGACCCTGAATCACGTTCAGGCCAATGCCACCCAAGCCGAACACGATGGCCCGGCTGCCGATTTCGACCTTGGCGGTGTTGATCACAGCGCCGATGCCGGTGGTGACGCCGCAGCCGATATAGCAGATCTTGTCGAAAGGCGCGTCTTCACGCACTTTGGCCAGCGCGATCTCGGGCAGAACCGTGTGGTTCGAGAAGGTCGAGCAGCCCATGTAATGCAGGATCGGATCACCATCCAAAGTCGAGAATCGCGAGGTCCCGTCGGGCATCAAGCCTTTGCCTTGGGTTTCCCGGATCGCCTGGCACAGGTTGGTTTTGGGATGCAGACAGTATTCACACTCGCGACATTCAGGAGTGTAAAGAGGGATCACGTGGTCACCCGGCTTCAGGCTGGTGACGCCGGGGCCGACCTCAACCACGATGCCTGCGCCTTCATGGCCCAGAATGGCCGGAAACAGGCCCTCGGGGTCGGCACCCGACAGGGTGAATTCGTCTGTATGACAAATGCCGGTGGCCTTGATTTCCACCAGTACCTCGCCCGCCTTGGGGCCTTCGAGATTCACATCCATCACTTCCAAAGGTTTGCCCGCCTGAACGGCGACGGCGGCACGGGTGCGCATATCACTGTCTCCCTGTCTTCTTTGACCCGACCCTGCGTCAATTGCAGGGTGTTTTCAACTGTGCTTTCATGACAGACTTGCTAATTGTTTGATATTGCAGAAACGACATTGCCGGAATGAGGAACGCCAATGCACCGATTTATCCCGATTCTGATCCTTCTGGCCGCCTGCGCCGAGACCCCTGCCCCCGAAGAAGCACGCCTTGCGCCCGAGAACGCGCCGGTTGATCTGGCCTTTTGTCAGGGCGAAGCATTTGCCGACTCGGTAGGCCAGCCGGTTTCGTCCATTCAGGCCGATTTGCCGGAACGCACCCGCGTGTTGGGGCCCGATGACATTGCAACGCAGGATTACCGGATCGACAGGCTGAACGTCTTTGTAAACGGGGCCGGTGTTATTCAGCGCCTGACCTGCGGGTAAGCGTGGACTCGGGCGTTGATTCTCAGATAAGAACAAAGTGGGAACATTTTGATGTCTGCCGATGCCAAAACGCCGAATACTTTCACTGTGGTTTCCCCGTCTTGGGGCTGAACGGCTGATCCGCGCCGCGCGGGGGCTGCATGCCGGGCCGTTGGCTGTGGTCACTGAGCAGTCGAACATGCAGGTCATTACCTCATTGAATACTGAGGCGCAGGCCGCCGGGCTGCGTGTGGGCCAGCCCGTGCGCGATGCCCATGCCATGTGCGCCAGCCTGATCACACGGCACCGCAACGCCCCGGCCGAGACTGCGTTTCTAACCGCGCTGCGCCGCTGGGCGGGCAAGTTCAGCCCTTGGGTGGCCGAAGAAGCTCCGGATGGGCTGATCGTTGATCTGTCGGGTTGCGCGCATCTGTTTGGCGGGGAAGAGACGCTGCTGAGCGTGCTGGAAACCGACTGCGCTGATATGGGCCTCAGCGTACAAATGGGCATTGCCGACACGCTGGGCGCAGCCTGGGCTTTGGCACGCTATGCAGGTCAAGAGGCCACATCCGACCGCAATGGCGACGCCATCAGCCAAGAGGCCCGCGCCACCCGCGCCCGGGCAGGCAAGCGGCGACACTGGACCAAAGGCGGGGCTGCACCACAAGTGATGGCCCTGGGTGGTGGCGCGCGTATTGCAGCGCCGGGGCAATCCTATGGTGCGCTCAGCCCCCTGCCCATCGCGGCGCTGCGACTGGACGACCCGGTTGTGACGCAGTTGAACCGGCTGGGCCTGCGCCGGATCGGCGATCTACTGGGCCAGCCGCGCGCGTCGCTGGCGCGCCGCTTTGGGCGCGGGCTGGTGCTGCGGCTGGATCAGGCCATGGGCAGCGCACCCGAGCCGGTCTCGCCCGCGCGTCCGCCGCATCAGTTCGCGGTGCGCATGACGCTGCCCAATCCGATCGGTTTGATCGAGGATGTGATGGCTGCGGTTGATCGGGTGCTGCCCACGCTCTGCGCCAAGCTGGAGGAGAAAGGGCGCGGGGTGCGGACATTACGGCTTGAGGCGCACCGTGCTGATCAAGCCGCCGAGATCATCGAGGTCGGCCTGGCCCGCCCGACCTATGACAAACATCGTATTCGACCTTTGTTAGAGATGAAAATCGACAAGATCGATGCAGGCTATGGCATCGACATGCTGCGGCTTGAAGCGATCCAGACCGAGCCCATCCACGCCCGCACCATCGCCGGTCATGCCGAGGCACGCCGCGTGGCTCGTAACCGGCTTGAGGGCAATACAGCCGTGGATGACCTGATCGGCAAGCTGGGTGCGCGTGTTGGGCTGGAGGCGATCACAAGACGGCACCCGGCCGCCTCTCATATCCCCGAGAAAACGGCACAGACGCTGGCGGCTGCATGGTCGGAACCCGCGCGCGACTGGCCTGCACCGCCGCGCCCCCGGCCCTTGCAGATGTGGCAGCCCGAGCCGGTGATGGCACCGGAAACCCCAGATGTCCCAACCGCATTCCGCTGGCGCGGACGCGACTGGCAACTGGCTCAGGCCACCGGCCCGGAACGGATCGCACCGGAATGGTGGCTGGATGACCCCAACTGGCGCAGCGGCGTGCGCGATTACTGGGTGGTGGTGACGGAACAGGGCGAACGCCTATGGCTGTTCTACGGGCACGGAGGCACCATGTCTGCAGGCTGGTTCTGTCAGGGACAGTTTTGTTAGAGTCTATTTTCCGCGATAAACCAGCAGATCCGGCAGGTAGTCAATCAAACGAATAAACCACGAGAATGGTGCCGGGAAATCGGTACGGAACCGGCGGCGCGACATCGCTTTGACCACGCGCTCTGCCGCGTCCTCAGCTGTCATCAGCATCGGCATCTTGAAACTGTTCTTGTCGGTCAGGCGGGTCTTGATGAAGCCGGGATTGACAATGCGCACCGTCACACCGGTGCCCGCCAGATCATGCCGCATCGTTTCGGCCAGCGAAATCAGCGCCGCCTTGCTGGCCCCATATCCGATAGCGGCAGGCAAACCGTGATATCCGGCCAGCGACCCGATCAGAGTGATCTCTCCTTGACGCGCCTGAACAAAGCCCGGAACCGTTTCACCTAATACCCGCAACGCCCCCGAATAGTTCACATCGCTAATCCTGAGCGAAGCCTCGGTATCCCATTCGCCCGAGCGCATGGGCTCGTAAGCGCCTGCATTGTAAACCAGACCGTCGATCTGACCTGCCTCGGCCACGGCATTGCGTACAGAGTCTAAATCGGTCACATCACACGGAATCGCGCGTGCATTTGGAAGCTTGGAACAGATTTCATTCAAACGCGCGGCGTTGCGTGCAGACAATATCAGATGCGCGCCCTTACCGCTCAGTGCCTCGGCCAAGGCACGGCCCAAGCCTTCGCTTGCGCCGATGATCCAATAGGTTTTTCCGTCAAAGCTGCTCATACCCGCGCCGTTTCGTTGAAGTTACACTTTTTACGGCCCTACACCCGCAGTGGATCATAGGGTGACGCAAGTAAGCGGGCGCTGAAACCCGAAGTCACAAGATAGTGCATCTGTTAAAAACTTCTATCCGGATTGATCCAGCACGGCATACCCTGCGTATCTCATTGTAAAATGTCACATAACGAGGCTGGAATGTTCGACGAAACCCGAGGTGTACGGAAGAAAATTGCGATCGTAGGTGCAGGCGTTTCGGGTCTCTCTGCCGCGTATTACCTTTCAGAAAACAACGACGTGACGGTGTATGAAGCCGAACCCAGGCTGGGTGGTCATGCCCGCACGGTGATGGCTGGCAAAAACGGCGACCAGCCGGTCGACACCGGCTTTATCGTTTTCAACTACGCAACCTACCCTTACCTGACGCAGCTTTTTGACGAGCTGAACGTACCCGTCACCAAAAGCGAAATGAGCTTTGGCGCGACCATCGACAATGGCCGCATCGAATACGGGTTGAACAATCTGCGCACGCTGACGGCGCAGAAACGCAATCTGGCGCGCCCTGCCTATTACAAGATGATTGCAGACATCATACGCTTCGGCAAAGAAGCGCCCGAGGCCGCCAAGGACGACGACACAACGATTGGTGAACTGGTCGATCAACTGCGTCTGGGTCACTGGTTCCGGCACAACTATCTGATGCCCATGTGCGGCGCGATCTGGTCCACGCCGGTTGAGTTCGTAGATCAGTTCCCGGCCCGTTCGCTTGTGCAGTTCTTCCGCAACCATGCGTTGCTGGCGAGTGGGCGTGCCAATCAGCATCAATGGTATACAGTCAACGGCGGTAGCATCGAATACGTCCGCCGCATAGACGCCGCTCTGCGCGCACGTGGCTGCGACATCCGACTGGCCGCCCCGGTTCAACACGTTCATCGCGACGACATGGGCGTCAGCGTCACCAGCCAGGGGCATACGGATCAATTCGACGAGATCATCCTGGCGACCCACTCGGACCAGTCCCTCGCCATTTTGGGCGAAGGCGCAACCCCGGCCGAGGCCGCAGCTTTGGGCGCGATCCGCTATCAACCCAACACCGCCATACTGCACTGCGACCAACGCCAAATGCCCAAGCGGCGCGCGTGTTGGTCCAGTTGGACCTATCGCTCGCAAGCCGGAAATGTGGGCGTGACATATTGGATGAACAGGCTTCAGAACATCCCGGACAGCGATCCCCTGTTTGTGACGCTGAATGCTTCATCAGAAATTCCCGCGGACAAAATCTATGATCAGGTCGAATTTGCCCATCCGGTATTCGACAAAGCCGCCCTGAAGGCACAAGGGCAAATCCGCGAGATGCAGGGACAGAACCGAACTTGGTTTGCCGGTGCTTATAACCGGCACGGATTTCACGAAGACGGGATTGCCAGCGCGATGCATGTCGTTGCGCAAATTAATGGCACCCCGCAAACCATCGGAGCTGACAATGGCATTTCTGGGAAAGACCCGGCCATCCCCGTGGCCGCCGAATAAGGGAATTTTGCGTGCAGCGTTACTGACCGTGGCGCTACTGGCCCCATCAGCAGCGCTGGCATCGCCCGTGAACGAAGAGTTGAAGGACGCGCAACTGCGTGGCTCAGCGACTTTTCGATATCTGGGTCTGCCGCTCTATGACGCCAAACTCTATACCCCCGGCGGCGCTCCGTTTAGTTGGAGCGAAGACATCGGCCTGCAACTGACCTACCGCAAGAACTTCAAGAAGAAAGCGCTGGTCAACTCGACCCTGGACGAGATGGACCGGATCGGACGCTCTGCCCCGGTACGCAACCAATTGGACCAGTGTTTCAAAGCCGTGACCAAGGGGGACAGCTTTCTCGCGGTGTCCAACGGGCCGGATAACGTAAGCTTCTGGCTGAACGGGCAAAAAACCTGCACTATGTCCTATCCGGGCATCAAGCGTAGTTTCATGTCCGTGTTTCTGGGGGACAACACGCGATCGGCGTCGTTCACGCAGAAACTGCAGGGGCGCTGATGCTTTATCCTCGGGTCAGCCTGTATGCGCTGATGCTCGCTGCGGCGGGCATCCCGCTTTATATCCACCTGCCGCGCTTTGCGGCGGTGAATTTAGGTATTGGCCTGGGTGTAATTGGAACTGTTCTTCTGGTGATCCGCCTTGTTGATTTGGTTCAGGACCCGTTGATTGGCTGGGCAATCGACAAGTGGCCAAAGGGCCAGCTTGTATTTGCCTCTCTAGCGGCGTTGGGGTTGGCGGTCGGTTTCCCTTTGCTCTTTAGCTTGCCGCAGGGTGTCAGTGTCGCCGCGCTGATCGCGGTTTTGATCCTGCTGTTCTCGGCTTACAGCCTGGGAACCATCCTTTTGTACGGGCGCAGCGCAACTTTGGCGAAACGTCCAGACCCGCAAGAACTGATGACCTTGGCCGCCTTTCGCGAAGGCGGGCAACTGACCGGCGTGGTCATCGCTGCCAGCGCTCCAGCGCTTTTGGTTGCATTTGGCGCGCAAGCCCAAGGCTATCCTGCTTTTGGAGTGTTTCTGGGGCTGCTGTCAGTTCTGACCCTGCTGCTGACTATTCCGATCTGGAGGCGCACGCCAATCACCGGCACCGGTCTGTCTTTTGCAGGGCTGGGTCAGGCCGGAGGGTTGCGCCTGCTGGCGCTTGCCCTGGTTAACAGCCTGCCCGTAGCCATCACCTCGACCCTGTTTTTGTTTTTTGTTGAAGATCGGTTGCAACTGCCGGGCAAAGCAGGCCCGCTGTTGATCCTGTTCTTCCTCAGCGCGGGCGCAAGCGTGCCGCTTTGGGCCAAACTCTCCAACCGGATTGGCCCGAAACAGACTCTGATGATTGCCATGCCCCTCTCAATCGCAGGGTTTATCGGTACCGCCACCCTGAGCGCTGGGAATCTAACCGGGTTTGCCGTGATCTGCCTTGCCTCGGGCGCTGCCTTAGGTGCGGATATGGTCGTGCTGCCCGCTATGTTCTCGGTCGTCTTGACCCGGGCCGGGCTGAACGCCTCTGCGGCGTTTGGCATCTGGTCTTTCGCAGGCAAGCTTGGCCTCGCCCTGGCTGCCTTTTTCACCTTGCCACTGCTGGAACGCAGCGGCTTCACCCCCGGTCAAGCCAATTCTGCTGTCGCGCTAGAGACACTCAACCTTGCTTATGCGGTGCTGCCCTGCATCCTCAAGCTCGGCGCGTTTGGAATGGTCTTGACCCTGCCCACCGAGGTCACAAGCAAATGAACGCTATCGCCATCATCCTGCTGGTCCTTTTGATCGCAGTTTTCATCCGCGCCCGTCTGCTGAGCTTTCGCGCGCAATCTCCATCCGACTACTCGGGAACCGGACCTGCCTTTTCACTGAAAGAGCATCTGAACGGAGAAATCCTGTCCGAAGGGCTGATTTATGGCCCCAATGGGAAGATGTCGAACAGCTTTGTCGCGCGCATGGTCGGCGAATGGAGCGGAAATTCGGGCACGCTGTCGGAATACTTCACCTATTCCAACGGCAAACAGATGAACCGAAAGTGGTATCTGACACTGGGCACCGGCAACACGTTCACCGCAACGGCGGACGATATCGTCGGTGAGGGTCAGGGCGTCATCTCAGGCTCAACCGTCAAACTGACCTATCGGATCATCCTGCCCGAAGATGCGGGGGGGCACACTTTGGACGTCACAGACTGGATGTATCTGACGGAACACGGCGTCATCATGAACCGATCCGAGATGCGCAAGTTCGGCCTCAAGGTTGCTGAACTGGTCGCTACGATGCGCCCTGCTCCCGATGTGAAAACCACGCACGTGCCAGGTGCAAACGGGTATGATGCGACATCCGAAGGGAAACCATTGCAATGAGTGTGTTCCGTACCCTTCTCACCTTTCTTGCCATAGCAAGCCTTGCGCTTTTGGCGGCCTGTTCCAGCAAGCCGAAGGTGCCCAAGACCTTCTTGTCCGACCGGCAACTGAACCTCGAAGAGTTTTTCGAAGGCAAAACGGTGGCTTATGGTCAGTTTCAGGACATTTTGGGCAATATCCCCCGTAGATTCACCGTCGATATCGACGGGACATGGGATGGTGAAACCCTGACGCTAGTCGAAGATTTCGTTTATGACGATGGCGCCACCGAACAGCGTATCTGGACGCTGACGAAAACCGGTGAGGATACCTGGACCGGTACAGCCCCCGGTGTGTTGGGCACCGCCAGCGGGATTGAGCGCGGAGATACGTTCAATTGGAAATACAAGATCGACCTGCCGATCAAGGACGGGACGATGCGCGTCAAATTCGACGATTGGATGTGGTTGTTGGATGATGATCGGCTTCTTAATCGCGCTTACGTCTCACGCTATGGCGTACGTCTGGGCGAAGTGATCCTCTTCTTCGAAAAGCGATAGCCGAAGCTGGATCAACTGGTCTTCCGGAATCAGTAGAAAATAAACTCGTCTACCGGGGCTTGCACTGTTCGATTTGTACTGCCGTTCCTGTTCATGCCTGACCCATCCGGAACGGTTCCGTCAGGAGGAACTGTGTTCTCCAAATTAAGACGCGCCCGCTCAATCTGGCCCCAAAGGAAAAACAGACCATCCCGTTTGCCCACCATACCTGCAGGCACACTCGCCCGCACAACACGTTTTTTCGCCTGTCGCATTTGCGCTCTCACTGCCCCCGGTGTTGACCACCTTTTCCAAAAACCTATCGGGTTTGTAAGTTGAAAGCAATTTTACATAGGCAAAATAGCGCCCGGCGGCCTCTCCGACGTGGTCCTGGTACGAAAGCACCATTTAAAGGACCATTTGTTTTTGTCCTTACATGGGAGCCCAACGGGGTCTACCGAAGGTTGGAGGCCTCACGCAGCGATGGACCGATGGCGCAAAACCGCATTAGTAATAGGTTCGTGGCTGTACGAAATTCGCGCACGACCCGCAAAGGCTTAACGATCGCGCCTGACCCGCTTTCAAGAGACTCAAATCACGCCCAAGTCGCACACGCAGCTTGGTGAGCCATACATATAGGCCCGGTCGTCTTCGCACCAAACCCGCTTACTGAACGCCTTAATTTTAAAAAAGTGGTGAGCCGTGCAGGATTCGAACCTGCGACCCACTGATTAAAAGTCAGAAGCACTTCAGGGTGTTACCGTAATCGCCACCAATCTCACCTCATCGCATTCAGTTGCAAAACCCCCTTCAAAAATTACACTTTTGCTCTCCATCTCGGTTGTCCCCTGAGTAAATCGCGTCTAATCTGGTCGCAATCAATATCACTCAATCTCGGGGATTTTGTCCCCCATGAGTCCCCCAAAGGCGATACTGTGAAGAAAGAGCTTACCAACGCATACCTTATGAAGCTCAAGCCCCCGACCGATGGGCGAGAAGAGATATCGGACACCAAGCGCACCGGGTTGCGGCTGAGAGTTTATCCCGCTCGAGCTGTCTGGATGTATGAAAAGCGCGTAAAGGGCGGGGCCAAGCGCAAACACACTTTCGGCACCTATTGCACATGGTCCTCCACAGGTAGGCGCGAGGATGGGGCGCTTGGGTTGGCTGAGGCGCGTGCGCTGGCTCTTGAGATAGAGGCTGAGGCCGCGCGGGGCTTTGACCGCGTGTTGGAGGCAAAGCAGACGCGCAGGGAACAAGAGAGAGCCGCCGCAACGGCGCAAACGCTGCAAGACGTGCTGGATGCCTACGACGAACTGCACCTATCCAATTTAAAGCGCCAAGGCGAGAGAAAGCGCCAGCTTGAGGATGCATTGGGAAAGCACCTTGCCCTGCCTATCGGGGATCTGACGCGCGCCAGCCTGCAAAGGCCGATAGATGACAAGGCCAAAGAGGGTAAGCTGTTCATGGCTAACCGGATCAGGGCGGCACTTAAACATTTCGCGCGGTGGGCGTGGCGTCGTGAATATCTGGATCAGGATATCGGGGACCGCCTTGAGCGCGCGACCAAAGAGCAAATCCGGGAGCGTGTTCTCAGCTTGGATGAAATCCGAGCCATTTGGAGGAAAACCCACGAACTTGGTGATTTGTGGGGTCCGCCAGTTCGACTCTTGATCCTGACGGTTCAACGGCGCACGTCGATCAACAACTTGCGCAAAAGCGAACTGGAACTTTCAAACGCCCGCTTCAAAAAGGCAATTTCACAAGAAAAGAACGACCGGGGTCACATTACCCACCTTTCACCCCGTGCGCTGTCTGAGATTGAGGCCGTTCTGTCCCGTCAGGAACAAGCAAAGACCGAGGCCAGAAAAAGCAAGGAATTGGGTAGCACCCCTGTTAAAGCCGCTACATCCGACCTCTTGTTCACGACTACGGGACGCACCCCAATTTCCGGGTGGAGCAAGATGAAAGCACGCCTTGATGAACTTCTTGGCGAAGACTTTGAGCCGTGGCGGCTTCACGATTTCAGGACTGCATTCGCAACCCACATGGCCGAGCGCGGTATATCGGAATCTGTAGTGGATCGAGTTCTAAACCACGCCGCCTCAGCGTCAAAAGCCAGCGCTGTTGCCCGTGTTTACAATCAAGCTGAGTTGCTGTCACAGCGCGCTAAAGCGCTAGATCAGTGGGCGGATTTGGTAACGGAAACATCCAGTTCCAAGAGGGTTTCAAGGACATGACTTCTGATTTCAAAGCAGCGGTCAAGTGGCTAGATAAGCAACTTGACCATGTCGTAGTTGATGGTCGGTTAGACTTCCCGTCTACCACCTTTGCTGACATAGCTGTTTCTTGGGTTACTAACGCGAAAACAGCGACAGGCCCTGGCGGCGCTATCCGCTACGAGATTTCCGAGGAGGTCGCAGAAGTACTCCTTTCGCTGTCCAGAGAACACTATCAGTTTTTCGACACATGCATTCAAATCTGCGCCTTGCACGTTTCAAAGGGCTACCCGCTTCCCCATGCGTTACGCTTATTCGCTGGAGCAGCTTTGGCTGGCAAAACTCTCCGTCCTACGCCACCTCATCGAGAGCGGAAACGGAATTGGCTGGAACAAAAGTACCTTCACACTCTGTGCCACCAAACTTCCAAGGATTTTGGCCTATTTTTAACCAACAATGATTTCACAGCCAGAGAGGGAGCCTGTGATGCTGTAGTGTTGGCCTTGCGTCAAAAAGGGGTGAAAAAAAACTCCAAAGAACTGAGAGATTTACTGACCCACAAAAGCAAAGAACGACTACGTTCTGAATTTGAGGCTGCAGATAGATTATTTTCTCTGTCATCGCCCAAAATTTTGAATGCCCTCAATCCAGGATTTTTGGATGAGCAAGAGCGCTACGCTGACAAGGTCGAAGCACTTATTCTAAGTACAATTCCAAACGGATGAAAACAAAAGGTGGGGACTTCTTACGAACCACATTTCTTGGAACTTATTGTTTTCGAGGGGTAATATCAACACGTCGCAACCAAACGCGAGGTGTTGAAAATGAACGCTGCCACAGTAGACCGCCTACTTTCGGTGAAAGATACCGCAGCCATTCTTGGTTGCAGCGTAGCCACCGTTTGGCGCAGGGCCGCAGCAGGCAAAGTCCCACAGCCGGTCAAGATGGAAGGGACCACACGTTGGTCCGAATCTGAAATCAACAGTTTTGTTGAGGAAGCCAAGGCGAAACGCTTCACCGCCTAAAAGAAACCCCCACCCGAGGCACGGGCGGAGGCAATTTCTTTAGGTTAGCAACTTGAGAATAGCCAGAAACCCGATGCCTTTCAACAATAGAAAGGTAATACAGGATGATTTTCGAGCAACCCCGAACAATCGATGCGGATCTTCCACCAGCAAACGCATTGCGCGTGTACCGCTGGGCAGACCTACCCAACCTAACGGCCCCTGCCCTCTACCGGGTTACTGATCCAGGTCAGGAACCCCGTGAAGTCTATGCCTCCAAGCACAAGCGCCAAGTCCTTGAGGGGCTGATGCGGTCGCCTCTCTACGCGGCCAGCTACTGCCGTCTTTCGGACCAGGTGCTACCACTGCGCCGAGATGACGGCGTGAACATCGAATGCAAGATGTACCGAGGCGATGCAGACACCGGGCGCCAGAAGTACGGCATCTATGTCTTGGTTTCACAGGTTGAGCTGATTGAAGAGCGCGGAGTTGCTGCATGAGAACCCGCGACCTCCAGATTCATGCCCTTCGTCGCAAGCACGGCCTCTCAGAGGCCGCTGCTCGCATTGTCGCAACGCTGTACTACGGGGAGGGCCGCTAATGGCCCTCATCACCCAGATCCCCAAGAACAACCGCGAGGAATTCCGTGTCAGCCGGGATGACTTTCAAGGGCATGACCTCATCAATATCCGCGTGTTCTTCATCTCGAAAGACGGAGAGATGCTACCGGGCAAGCAAGGTGTCGCCTTCAAGGCTGAATTGCTGCCTGAGTTCATAGACGCGCTCAACAAAGCGGAGGCTGCGTAGATGGGGCGCGACAAGAAAAACGAGAAGCGCGTTGAGCATTGGACCAAGCTTGTTCGCAACATGATGGAGGAGCCCGCTTGGCGGGCCCTCTCATCAACCGCGCAGGCACTGTATCCATGGCTAAGGCTAGAATGGCGCGGGGCGGGCAACAACAACAACGGCAAGATTAGCTTGAGCGTCAGACAAGCCGCTGACCGGTTAGGCGTGTCGTACAACACAGCCGCCAAAGGGTTTCGCGAGTTACAGGCAAAGGGCTTCATTGCTGTGACACGCCCGCCCAAACTTGGCACCAGTGGCGTCGCATCATCTCCGATGTTCGAACTAACCGAAATTTCGTTGCCTACCGCGCACGGAGAGGCTGGCCGCAGGCTCTACAAGCAGTGGTCAAAAGGTTCAGATTTCCCGGTTGTGAAAGCCCCGGTTCACAACCCGACTGGCAAAAGCGGAAAAACAAAACCCTGTCTGAAAAACTGCGACGAGACAGTCGTAGATTTTGCGACGAGAATGACGGAGGCGACGCAATAAATGCGACGGGCCGTATCAATTTTTGCGACGAATACACCCGATTCCGGCAAGTCCCCCGTCGCAATATTTAAGACATCCTTAATCTACCAGGGGGTCTGGGGGAAACCGACCCCTTCTGCACCAACAATCCAGCAAGCGAGGCAAGAACAATGATGGATGAACCTAGCCGTAATAACGGCACGACAACGGACGAACGGAACCCGGATGGCACTTTTGCGCCCGGAAATTCAGGCAGGCCCAGAGGCGCACGGCACCGTATCACAAGGGCAGTTGAGGAACTGCTGGAAGGCCAATCTGAGCAAATAACCCAAAAGGCTGTTGAGCTGGCGCTCGAAGGCGACAGCACGGCCCTGCGTCTATGCTTGGAACGACTGGCGCCCACCAGAAAGGACGCACCAGTCAGTTTCGACCTTCCAACTATCAAATCCGCCGAGGACGCCTCAGAGGCCGCACAGGCGGTGCTACAGGCAGTTTCTCAGGGTGAAGTAACGCCACTGGAAGGTGCAACTGTCATGGGTCTGGTGGAGCAGTACAGGCGTGTCCTTGAAACCACCGAATTGGAGCGCAGGATCACTGCACTGGAGGCCGCGAAATGAGCATTAGGAATAGACTGGCGGCTTTGGAAAGCAGGAAAGCTGTAAGCGCCATATCGAACTCGGGCGCGCCGGATCAATTAACCAGGCAACTGCAAAACACCGCAGAGCGGATGCGAGACATTCCACTGGACCAATTGACGGCCAAGGCGTCACCTGTCGAGGTAGCCGCCCTTATTCTGGATGGCCGCGTGGATGAGAAAGTAGCTCGTAACTGCATCGAGCTTTCTAAGCAATCAGCCCCGAGCGCAAATCTGTTCCAATGCTTCTTGGACGCAGCCGGGTGCACCCAAGCAAGCCTGGCGGAGGAAGGTTGATATGAGCATCAAAAGCCGATTGACCAAACTGGAAGCGAGTTCGCCAAACGCGCTCGAACTTCCCATCGTGTTTTATCAAATCTACGGGATCAAGAAAGGTACTGAGGGAACCAGTCGAGTAGTCGAAAGAGAGCATGGCCCAGCGACAATTCCGGGCCTCGGTCTTGGCCGGATCTTTCCACATGAAAGTGAAAGCCAAAGCGAATTCGAACGGCGTGTTTTTGCCATCAAGGCAGGTGGAAAGCACATTGAGGACATGACCAAAGAAGAACGAGAGACGGCATTTGCCGTTGCAGACCGAGTAATGGGGGGCAGAAACAATGACGATTAAGAACCGGCTGAAGAAGCTTGAAACTGCAAGTTCAACTGACTGTCTTGTTTTGCCGCCGAAATTTGTTGTCTTTGAAGGTATGGATACGCAATGGGCGATTGTCCCCGGGCTTGACGGCGGGTTTCAAAGGGAAGAAGGCGAAAACCTTGGCGAGTTCTGTCAAAGAGTGTTCAAGGCTTACGTGACTTCCAAAGGTTTAGAAAAATGCCGCTCCAACGAGCTAAGCGACAAGGATCTTCAATTCATAATCGCAGCTGATAAGCCGGAATTGGCACTCAAGCTTTATCGTGGAGAGGAATTATCGGACGCTGACGCTAAGTCACTTGCCAGAAAGTAAGACTTCGATGTGGGGTACGACGCGCCGAACTCGTACCCCCTCATTGAAAATCGTTAACCCCCTCAAGGCGCGCCGCGTGTTATGTCTAGCTTGGCGACATGAAGCAAATGAGACCCTCTGGAGGAAAATTACATCGGATTTGGGCGCACAAAACGCGCATTTTGCCAACTCTAAGTGACTGGTGTGGGTGACACACCCAACTCGTGACCCCCTCTTTTAAAAGGTCAAAAACCAGTACGTGCTAAAATAAAGACGTGCCACCCACGATGAAAAATATCGCATTGAGACAATTTTGTGTCCACGATTCTCCCGGAACTAACCGTTCAGACATTGGAAACAGACTGTTTCGCCTCTTTTTCGTTCATTACGGGGTTTCCCGAATACCCGCATTCTGGTTTGTGTGGCACGCTCAAATCACTGACACATACTACCACTTGCTCTTCGTTAAGGGACTGGCGTCTACCCCCTCTGCCAGTCCCTTATTGCTTTACGAGCCTTGTTCAGGCCACCACGGCAAATCGTCAGGCACCGGAACGTCGTTGCGCTCTAGCCATTCCTTAATTGCGGCCCCGTCTAAGTCACTAGGCAAGTTTGAATTGATGCAGTTAATATCTCTCGCTAGTTCTCGAATTGCCTTGGCGGTAGCAATCATGCCTTCTGCCTCAAGCCGCAATCTAGTGCCCTCAGCTCGCTGCAAAAATTCTTCATCCATATCAACAGGTCTAATCAAGTTACGTTGATGCTAACTAAGCCGATTTTCTTAACGAAGAGTAAACAGCCTCTTGGGTGATTGTTCACAGTCGCATGGTGGGGAGGAGCAATTAGTTTTTTGCGAGCCGCCCATTGCGCAAGCGCGACCCACGTTTGTCAGATATCTGGCCGGATCGTTAACCCCAAGCCACTTGTGCGGGAGACGAGCCGCACGTCTCCAATTTTCCTGCTAGAGCAATCAGTTTACCCTTTGTAGCCGCAATCTCACCCTCCAAATCGCCTCCGGATAGGCTAGACATCGGAACGCCAATCAAAAATACGCCAATAGCGTCACCGGTAACGGCTTGCTTTTGAGCCGCCACGAGGCTTGGCACTTTTGCTGCTTCTTGCTTGTATAGCTCGGCGGCCTTTGTACAAGATATGTTGCTGTACGTATTACCCATAGAAACGGGAGAAATAGACGCAGGTTGTTGCGCGCAAGCCGACACAATCGACAGCGCACAAAAGGTGGCACAGATTTTCTTCATTCACTCTTCCTGTAGTTCAAGAAGCCAACTAACAAGTTGACCTTAAATGGCCGATGCTTTGGTCATTGCTTAAGGAAACGACTTTAGTTAGTGGCAACGGTGTTGTGTTGCAGGCTGTTTGTGTCCCAAATTTGGTGTCATTTTGATACTTTTTGGGCAGCTTGAGGAGCCTCACAATCCTATGAGATTTAAACCGAAACTGCGAAACCTCGCCACGACCGCACCAATTTCGGTCTACCTAAGCCGCAATTCTTCCTCTTTTGCCCTAAGTCTGCTGACGACATCACCAGAAGCCTTACTTCGGTTTTTTCGAGGCCAGGACCAAATAGGCTCTGCTTTTCCCTGAAGTGTCTTTCTTAGGTCTAGGAGGCGCGGGTCGCTACCAGTCTTCTGCAAAGGTGAAAACCTGCGAGAAATCTCAGCTTCAATTGTATCGCAGCAAAGGTGTCCATAGGTCCTGCTGACGGTATCTGTATTGGTGTGGCCCAGCTGTTTCGCCACAACTGCTAGAGGCGTCCCTGCTTGAACCAATTGACTGGCATAGGTGTGCCTGAGGCCGTGAAAAACAAAAGGGGCAGGCAGGCCCGCACGTCGAACGGCCTCTTTAAACAGGTGCTTGTGGCATCCAGACCAAGCCTTTCCAGAAGACATCCTGAAGACCAATTCTTCGTCATCCAACTCGCTAATTTGATCCAAAAAGAAGGACATCCCCTCGTCAGGTAGAACCACATATCGGCCTCGGTAGCTTTTTAGAGGCGCAACAAAAATGCCGAACACATGCCCGCCGACGTCACGCGCCTTGAGTTGTGCAAGCTCCGAAACTCTGCATCCAGTGTAAAGTGCACCCTGAACCAGCAAAGCCAAATCTGGCCGACAAGAGGCAATCAATCGTTTGGCTTGTGCCCGTGTCAAAAAGAACTGCCGAGGCGTATCGGCGTGGGGTATTCGCCGTAATCGTCGCCATAAACGCTCGCTTTCGACGTCGCCATTTTCCCAAGACATCTCGATTGCAGTTCGAAGAATGCCAATAACAGTGTTGAGTGTCTTTTTCCGCTTTCGAAGTTGTTCATGATCCAGGTCTTCGATCCGGGTTCTGTCACCTTGGGTTTGATTTCCTCGTTTGGGTGCTGTCTCCAGAACATCAGTGCAAAACTCAAGGAAAACGGATTGACTGAGCTCTCTTACAGGAAGGTCGCCCAATCTCGGAATTATGTGGTGATTTATGAGCGAAAGCGTTGTTTCGAAGTAGGTTTTTGCTGCAGCAATACGTTTCCATTCTACAAACCCGTTCATTGCGTCACCGACCGTAAAAGACTTGCTGGTCTTTTCATACTTCAGCACTGAATTCACGCCCACCGCATAGGGTTGCGAAGCGATTGCCTTGATATCAGGCTGGTCAAACCAAGCCTTGGCAAGGGTTAGCGCTTGGCCGTAGTCAAGCCCGTTCCTATGAATCTGGGCGACTTCTCCAATTCGCTTTTCGCTGTATTTACCGTCAATTCGACGAATACGGGCCATCCAATGACACTTTGCCGAGGAGAGTTTTTTAACGCCGATATGGCGGCAGTATTCTAGAATGTTCCAGTATGGACTGCGTCGAACCGGTAATTCGAAGATGCTCTCTAAGCATGATAAATCGGGGGTGTGGATTGCTTTGGTCATGACCAATCTCCTTAGGAAATCAATTTTGGAGATACTGGATGCCACACAACTATTTCAGCGAGTTGAAATGATGTCTGAGAGTGTTCCGCTTTCTAGCGACTGAGCCCTAACACCCCGTCAGTCCGGATAGGATGAGTGCGACGCGCCAAACTCATCCCCCTAATGGGAATCGTTACGCCCCCTCAAAACGCACCGCACATACCGACTACAAAGGACGCGTGTTCGAAATGTGTCCGTTTGACTAAGTATGCACGTATTGCGGGGAACCCCAATTTCCACAGCATGATAGTTTGAGCACGCAATTAAACGGACCACCAAACCAATCCGCAGCACCCCCTCCAAATGAGGGGCTGGTTAAGACCCCCTCGCCCAGCCCCTCACACCACCCATCACTTTCTATTCATTTGGGACAGGCAGTTTAGTTATTTGGAGCGGTATTGTGACAGTTCACTCCAGCAACTGTTCCACGTACACTCGCTAAATATGGGGAGGTCCGACTAGACAGGAAGACCGGTGCTTGGTTGAGCTAGGGAACTGTCGTCACTTTTGTTCCGGCCACACCGGAAGCCTTTCAGGGGCTGGCACGTCATACTCTTCCAGCCATTCTTTAACGGCTGCCCAATGGTCTTGCGGCCCGGGTATGTATCGCCGTGAATTTAGGTCGACCATCTGACGTTCAAGCCGAGACCACCATTGTAGTTTGAGCTTTAGCCCGTGTGCCTTCGCCCAGACACGCAACGCCGTCTTCCAGTCTCCAGTCTGTCGAGCTTCAAATTCTTCATACAGGTCAAAAGGGATTCTATTCGGCCATTCACTCATGTGGAACAAGTAGCGAACATCGAGTGCTTGTCCAAATGAAATTTCGTACTTACCGTAAGTCGCATGTGTAATCTCTACTCCAACACAATACCTGCCGACGCGATGCGCCAGTTATTCGATGTGGCTGTCGAGCGCGATAGGCTTGGAAATGCTGAGCCACTGCCCGCCATTTTTCCAAAGCAGAAGGCACCGGTTGTTAGGAAGGCTGAGGATGGCGAGCGAGAGTTGGTTTCGCTGAGCTGGGGTTTTCGCACCACCAAAAAATCAAAGAAGACCGGCGCCATCATCCAGCCCAATGCTTGGAACAATGCCCGAGACGACAAGGTGCGGATTAACGGGCTATGGAAGGGCAGTTTTGAGCATCGGCGCTGCCTAGTGCCTGCCAGCTCGTTCTGCGAAGCAAAAGGACGAAATCCTGCCACCTACTACTGGTTTGCGTTGACGGGTGATGAAGACCGCCCACCGTTTGCGTTTGCTGGCATGTGGCAGGAGTCACGATACGAGGGCAAGGAAGGCACCGAGTCCGTCGAGGCATACACCGTGATTACGACAACCGCGAATGAGATTGTGAAGCCGATACACCCTCAGAGAATGCCGGTGATCCTTGAGCCCGAAGACTACGAGCAGTGGATAAACGGCAGCGCAGATGACGCGTTCGAACTGCTGAAGCCGTTCGATTCAGAACAAATGCGCATTGTCCAAGAAGGTGAGCTCAAGAAATCGGACCCGGCAGGACGGTGATAATGAAAATCATTTCGGGTGGGCAAACAGGTGTAGACTTGGCAGCACTTGAATTCGCTATGCAACTTGGATTGATCTATGGTGGCTGGATCCCAAAAGGGCGTACTAACGAAGCAGGCGGCATTCCGGAACATTACTCGGGGTTGGTTGAAGCTTTTTCTTCTGAACCAGACGTAAGAACGCGACTGAATGTCAGTTCGAGTGATGCAACGCTCATTATCACCGACGGATCAGAAAGCCCCGGTACGAACTACACTCAGCAAGTCGCATTGGAATCGGCAAAGCCCCTAATGCTGGTTAATCTTTCAGGTGGCACCCAGTCTCAAATTGAACAGGTTCAGCGGTGGATCGCGTCCAATAAGCCGTTAGCTTTGAACATCGCAGGACCACGGGAATCTGAGGCACCTGGGATAAACGTAAAGGCACTAACTTTTCTTATTGAGGTACTTCCTTGGCCTGATTGCGAAACATAGGGTCAGCGGCAATATCCTGCCCGTTTTAGACGTGACTTAGCTGCTGGGGTCTCTAAATGCCTGTATCGGCCCCCCGAATACCTCGCACAGTCCAAGGCGTGTCCGGCAGCGATTACGGCAGCGCCAATGTCTTGCCCGTCTGCATAGCAAACGCCAACCCATCGGTCGTGGGTTCGTTCGCCGTTCAAGTCACAAGATATGGATTTGCCGCGCAGATAGTTAACCATCCAGCGCTTAGCGTCCTGACCGGATCGCGTTCCAAGCTCTGGAGCATCCACGCCGTTCAAGCGCACAGGCGTTCCATCGACAACTATTGTGTCGGCATCTCTTACATGAAGGGTGCCAGCATAAGCGGGTATGGTGGTAAGCAAGGCAGTTACAACAAGGCGTTTTATCAATCTGGAAGTCTCTCAAAAATAAGTGCTGCTATATCCCTTAGCCCGTCTTAGGTCTGACTTTGCTGCTGGTGTCTTCAGATGTCCATATCGGTCACATCAACCGCAATAGGCCTAGAACGCGTTGCAGTCCTCCTGATTGATCCGCCTTGGGTTGGAGGGCGAATAGCTGGCAGTGAGCTTTCTTGCTTTTTCGCCTACCCAAAAGAGCAGTTCAAATGACCGAAATCAATACGCTTGCCGCTCCTACAAACCCCGCCGCCGCAACTGAGCTGGCAAGTAGTATGCAAAAGATTTCCAATCCGCTGAGTTTCATTTTGTTTAACGCTCCCAGATTGGCTCGACATAGAGCAATTTAGGTCGCTCGCAAATCGGGTGCAGATTTGGGCGCAAAAACCCGCTGTGTCGGCAGCACAAACCCGCTGAAGTAAAGCACCAAACATCTTACCCCGTGTTTGCCGATAGCACTTGGAACTTGACCTGTAGCCAAGCTGCATCACTCTAATGGGCTTTTACCTTGGCAAGTTACAAAGGAGGCTTCGGCAGTTCTCTGCCCTTCTCCACAAACTCATTGTGAAACAGAGACTGTATCGCTTCTTTCTTCAGTCTTGAGCTATCCTTTTCTCCGTCCGGGCGCTGCTTGCGTTCACCATCGTTGAGATGAGCAATACGACTTTCTTCGGAGTGAATCCTCCGAAGGGCAGTTAATAAATTCAGCACCAAATTCTTCCGCTCCCAATAGACATTCAAATCTTGTCGCTGCGGGCCCGATCCGAGCCATGCAGGTGGCTAGGCTCAAGGATCACCTTCCGTGAGTGCCAACCCGCAGCGACACGGCGGATGTAAGAGTTTCGTTTTGAGACGTAAGGGGGAACAAAGTGGGGTTTTCCGTCATCGTTTTGACTAGCTGGTCAAAAAATCTTTACGTCACTAACCTTTGCGTCGACTTCTTAATGGCTGTGATTTCTAAAGTGACGCCACGTCGCAGTAGGTGCACCCATGTGTCGGGATTAGAAAACGGACCTGCACTAATGGAAGCACGATGACAAGTGAGCGGATACCGAACACATCAGCCCCAAGGCGGGGCTTGCCAGGACGCCGTAGCGTTACAGTTAGTTTGATGCTCCCCTTCGCCTTGCAAGGTAGGACTTCAACCTTTGTTCTGACACGTCACTGTCGTAGCATATCGGACTGTATCCACCCGGCTTAGACCAAGCGCTTCGCTTGCCACAACGTCGACCTGCCCTGTCTATGTTGTAGGGACATGGGCAAGAACCGGGATAAGCAGCGATGCTCTGGCTAATGATTGCCTTGCGGGCGGCTTGAATCTCACGTGTTGTCGGCGCTGCTATAGTCCTGCTTGTTGCCTTTGAGGGCTTCTTCTCTACCGGTGGGCTGCTTCGAGACAGATACTCGGATGACATCCAACCGCTTCCCAAAGACGACACAATCTCAGTCCAACCGCTTGCGTCAGAAACGTGACGAACACGAGCGCCCCGGTTCAATTGTCCAAGCTTTCGATGGTTGGTGCCGGGGCCAGCCCGTTGATTGACCCGATTACCGGTGACATAAAGGTAAACCGCTTGGTCGGCCTGTACAGATGCAGAGGGTTGCGAGCGTGGCGGCGAACTTTCCTTTTGGGAATTCCCAAGCCATGCAATCAAGCCTACGGCGGCAACGATCCAAATGAAGTGTTTGATTTGTCGACCCTCTTACGGCGAGCGATGTGGGGCGCGTCCAGATTTGACTAATCCGTGGCTGTGGTGGGGGCAAGTCCACCGGTTCCAGCAACATCGCCTGACCGCATCAAGGACAGAGCCAGCACAACAATAAGCGCAACAGCCGCAATGATGATAAGCGTCCTATTCATCTCTATCCACCCTTGCAGAGAGGTGTCCTATAGCCATCGCCGCGCGGGGTTTAAGCAACCCCCTGCGTATCTGATGTTGAGTTGGGTAGCTGTTCGAATTGCTCCACTGCCGACAGGTACTCCGCCAGTTGCCGACCTTCTTCGGTATCCGGTTCAGAACCCCACAGGTACTCGATTTCCCGGAGCGCGGCGCGGTACTCGGTCGGGGTGCGAACGATTGGCATAGTAGAACCTCAAGGCATAAATCAATGTGAGACTTCATACCTGAACGAGCGCGATTCTGACAGGCTTTTCGCAGTCAATTAGCCATCTGCGCTACCAACAGTGCAGGTAGTCGTTTTGCCACACGGTGTAGAAAACCGCCAGATGTAGTCGGCCAACCACAAATTGAGGACGACCTATATGTGGGTGCGCTAATAGTATCCAGCTTTGGAGGGACCCTTGTATAGCAGGTGTAGCAGATGTAGCAGGGGGTTTCGCTCAAAATTGAGATTTTCGGATCGATCCGACAATTCATGCCTGAATGCATGCATCAAAAGCGCCGGATTCATGCCAACCCCCAAAGGCCGATGAATACGACGCTGCGCAGGAGCGGGGTGACGTGCAAAAGGCTGGTCGGGACCGAATGAGTATCAAATCGGTATCTTTCCATAGAGCGCATTGGACCTGTGCGTCCCCTCGGAGGGAAACTAAATTTTCTCAGAACCCACCAGGCAGATGAAAAGGACGCGCTTACCACAAGCGCGCCCAGTCCACAGGGAGGAAAATAAAAAACCGCGCTCTAAACCGAACATGTGCGCTGTCTCATCTAACTGTATGTATCTACAGATTTGGCGTGCGTGTCAGTGAACTCGGTCACAACTCTGTATGGTATGGCCGTCATGTTCAGGAGGTAAAACAGATGACCAAGCTTCTGACCATCGAAGGGGCTGGCGAAGTGCTGAATGCCCCCTACCCGAACCAATTCACCATCCGGGCCAAGCTGCCTACAGGTGCAGAGACTGAGCTATCCAAGATTGTGAATGGCCACGGAGACTGGATGGTCTACGGCCATGCATGTCCAGACGGGCAGGTAATAGATAGTTGGTGGCTGATTGACTTACGGGCGTTCAGAGCGGCGCTGATAAGGCACAGGACGACCGGCACACACCTGCTCATGGGCAACAAGCGCAACGCTGATGGCACGTGCTTCAAATGGTTCGATATTAGGTCGTTTCCGACCGATCCGCCGTTGGTGGTGGCACGGAGGTAAAGCACCACATTCTTATTTCAGTTGAGATTCACATGGCACCAATCTGCGCTCCATACTCAAGTGGCACTTGATTATAGGCATCAATGCTGGCAGCTAGTGAATCCAAACTTGATTAAAACAATCTTGCTAAGAAAGAACCGTCGAAGATGTCGCGACAATCTGGGCGTTATATACAACAAATTGAAGGTTACTCAGCATTTGTACCATTTGACCTACCTCCTGAACCACCAGTTGAATTCGATGATGAGATGCAGGGGCTGCTCTCTCGAGCAGATAGGGCGTTAGGAAGACTTGACGGTTCAATTCAATCACTGCCGAATCCAGATTTGTTTGTTTTTATGTATGTCCGAAAGGAGGCTGTGCTTTCATCCCAGATTGAAGGCACCCAGGCGTCCTTGGGGGACATTCTAGAAGTAGAAGCAGAAATTTTTGACCCTACTAGGCCCAACGATACGGAGGAGATTCTAAACTACGTAAAGGCAATGAATTACGGTCTAAAGCGCCTTGACGAACTGCCAATGTCTCTCCGTCTCATACGAGAAATCCACGCGCGATTAATGCAAGGAGTGCGAGGGCAGCACGCTACGCCAGGGGACTTCAGAAAGACGCAGAATTGGATCGGCCCTGAAGGAGCGACGCTCAAAAACGCAACGTTTGTTCCTCCACCCCCCTCAGAACTCTCCCGACTACTCGGCAACTTGGAGACTTACTTCCACGAAAAAAGCTCTACTCCACTTCTAATCCGTGTTGGATTGATCCACGCTCATTTCGAAACTCTTCACCCCTTTCTCGACGGCAACGGAAGGATGGGGCGGTTGCTAATTGCTTTCACTCTGTGCGAGCAGGAAGTTCTCTTACGTCCTGTACTGTATTTGTCTCACTACTTGAAAAGGAACAGAGCCGAGTATTACGACCGGTTACAAGCCGTTCGAACTGCAGGTGATTGGGAGGGTTGGCTAAAGTTCTTTTTGAAAGGCGTGGCTCAAGTAGCGAATGAAGCTACCGAAACAGCTCGTGACATTGTTCAAATGCGAGAAGCTCATCGACAGATGATTATCGACGACCTTGGACGCGGTGCTGCTAACGGTCTAAAGCTTTTGGAGTCCCTTTATCTCCGCCCAATTTTCAAAGTCAACAATGTCGCCGAACTCCTAGAGATATCGCCGCAGGCGGCAAACAGCATTACGGACCGTTTCCTTGGAATGGGATTAGTTACAGAGACAACAGGCCAAAAAAGAAATCGCGTTTTCAGGTACGATCCCTACGTGGCTCTCTTTGCGGATTAGAACGTAACTCAAAAACTAGTAAGGTAGGCCGCATTTGGTGTAAACGCTTACCATTTGTCCCCCATTTGTCCCCCAACAGCACGACGTGGCGCAGTGTAGACCGAGCTGATCGAGCGACGCGCCCGATAACACATTGGTTTTTATCAGAAAAAGTGGTGAGCCGTGCAGGATTCGAACCTGCGACCCACTGATTAAAAGTCAGTTGCTCTACCAACTGAGCTAACGGCCCACTCTTTTGCTGGATCTTCCTGATCCGTGGCGCTCTTTAAGACAAATCCCTGATCGGGTTCAAGCCCTTATTTTGCGCCTCGTTTCACCGATACATCTTATGTTTCCGGCGACCCGATAGGCGGCCTAATTAGGCAGGTGTCGCAGGGGGGTCAACCCCTTTTTTCACGATTCTGCGCAACAGGGTGGATTCATGTTCGGACCGGGGTTATATCGCCGCCATGCAACAGAGACTCGATACCGGTTTGCCCTTCATGAAGATGCACGGGCTGGGAAATGACTTTGTCATCGTGGATGCGCGCGGGTGCGATTCCCAGATTACACCGGCTCTCGCAAAGGGAATCGGCCATCGGCAGTTTGGGGTGGGTTTCGACCAATTGGCTGTAATCGAAAACGGCCAGGCGGACGCACATCTGGTCTTCTACAATTCAGACGGATCTACCTCGGCCGCATGTGGCAATGCAACACGCTGCATCGCGCGGTTTCTGATGGATGAGACCGGAAAGTCCGAATTGGCCCTGACAACCGAACGCGGTGCCCTCTTTGCAAAAGATGTCGGCAATGGTCTGACCTCGGTGAATATGGGACAGCCTCAACTGGACTGGCAGGACATACCGCTGGCGGAGGAGATGGACACGCTGGAGTTGCCGATCGAAGGTGCGCCTACGGCAACTGGTATGGGCAATCCGCATTGCACCTTCTTTGTCGAAGACGCCGAGGCAATTCCGCTGAACGAGTTTGGCGCGCGTTACGAACACCATCCACTCTACCCAGAGCGCACCAACGTTCAGGTCGCACAGGTGACTGGCCCGGACAATATCCGTATGCGCGTCTGGGAGCGTGGCGTGGGGATCACATTGGCATCTGGCTCATCCTCCTGCGCGACGGCGGTTGCAGCCGCAAGACGCGGTCTCACGGGGCGCAAAGTTCAGATCGAGCTGGATGGCGGCACGATCTGGATCGACTGGCGCGAGGATGGAGTCTGGATGACCGGCCCGACAGCGCATGTCTTCTCGGGCACGCTCACCCCTGAGTTCTTGGGGACTTTGGGATGAACCTGCCCAAGTTCACCACTTTGGGCTGCCGCCTGAACGCCTATGAGACCGAGGCAATGAAAGAGCTGTCACAGCAGGCAGGTCTGACCGATGCTGTGGTGGTGAACACATGCGCGGTGACGGCTGAGGCTGTCCGCAAAGCCCGGCAAGAGATCCGCAAATTGCGGCGCGAAAACCCCAACGCCCGTCTGATCGTCACCGGATGCGCCGCCCAAACTGAACCCGAGACCTTTGCCCAAATGGAAGAGGTCGATGCGGTCATCGGCAATACCGAGAAAATGCAGCCCGCAACCTGGAAAGGCATGGCCGCCGATTTCATTGGCGAGACCGAGGCCGTTCAGGTTGATGACATCATGTCCGTGACCGAAACGGCGGGCCACCTGATCGACGGCTTTGGCACACGCTCACGCGCCTATGTGCAGGTTCAAAACGGCTGTGATCACCGCTGCACCTTCTGCATCATCCCCTATGGCCGCGGCAACTCTCGCAGCGTCCCTGCGGGCGTTGTTGTGGATCAGATCAAGCGGCTTGTGGACAAGGGCTACAACGAAGTGGTTCTGACTGGGGTCGATCTGACCTCGTGGGGGGCCGACCTGCCCGCAGAACCCAGGCTTGGCGATCTAGTGATGCGCATCCTCACACTGGTGCCAGACCTGCCGCGCCTTCGGATCAGTTCAATCGATTCGATCGAGGTCGACGAAAACCTGATGCAAGCCATCGCGACCGAGCCGCGCCTGATGCCGCACCTGCACCTGTCGCTTCAGCACGGGGACGACCTGATTCTGAAACGGATGAAACGCCGCCACCTGCGTGACGACGCGATCCGATTTACCGAAGACGCCCGAAGGCTGCGTCCTGACATGACGTTTGGTGCCGATATTATCGCGGGGTTTCCTACAGAATCCGAAGAGCATTTCGAAAACTCGCTCAGGCTGGTCAAAGACTGCAATCTCACGTGGCTGCACGTCTTCCCATACTCCAAGCGTGACGGCACGCCTGCCGCACGAATCCCGCAGCAAATCAATGGAACGGTGATTAAAGACCGCGCGGCCCGACTGCGCGCGGCCGGGGATGCTCAGGTCTCAAAGCACCTATCGGAACAGATCGGCAAAACCCATCACATCCTGATGGAAAACCCCCATATGGGCCGGACCGAGCAGTTCACCGAAGTGTCCTTCACCACGCCTCAGTCCGAAGGTCAGATCGTAACGGCTGCGATCACTGGACAAACTGCAGATCAACTCATCGTCTGATCCGCCCTTCATCTGGCTCAAAATACCTCGGGGATGAATTGGCCAAAGGCCAAGAAGGGGCTGGCCCCTTTTTAGCTAGTTCGCAAAGAAAACCCCCGCAACCGGGTGGGCGCGGGGGTTTCGATTTCTAATTCCGAAAAAGGATCAATCCTCTGGACGGAGCTTGCCCTTGTGTGGTGCCCAGAGGCGCTTGTTCACCAGATACAGCAGGACTGACAGAATAGACAGGAAGATTACGCCAACAAAACCGGCGTTCTTGCGATCCATCAGCTTGGGCTCAGCCGCCCACATCAGGAAGGCCGCAACGTCTTCCGACATATGCTCGACCGAGTTCGAGTGACCATCAGCAAACTCAACCTGTTCATCTGCCAGTGGCGGGCCCATCGAAATCCAGCCGCCCGGGAAAGCGGTGTTTTCGTACAGGATGGTGCCTGCCTCTTCCTTTTCCTTGCCGGTGTAGCCATCCAGCAGCGAGGCGATGTATTCCGCGCCGCCCATGCCTTTGACCAGCTGGTTGATGCCCAACCCGTAAGGGCCGTGGAAACCCGCGCGGGCTTTGGCCATCAGGCTTAGGTCCGGTGCGCCGACGGCAGTATTGGCCGGGAAGTGATCGGTCGGGATCGCCGGGCGGAAATCGTCCAACTCAGGATCGAAAACTTCAAAATTGTCCGCCGCATAGGTGATGACCTGCTCTTCGTTGTAGCCCAGCGCTTCCAGATCACGCAGGGGAACATATTGCAGGCCGTGGCAGGCTGCGCAAACCTCGGTATAGATTTGCAGACCGCGTTGCAGCTGGTTTTGATCCCAGGTGCCAAACGGACCTTCGAACGAAAAGGCGAAATCTTCGATATGCTGATCGCCACCACCTGCCGCAAAAGATGCAGCAGGGGTCAGGGCCAGAGCAAACGCAGCGCCGATTGCAAGTTTCTTGAACATGGTATCCGGTCCCTCTTCTTACTCGGCCGGCGTGGCTTCGGCGTCAGCCTTGCCATAATGCGCGTTGAAGTCTTCTTCGATGGTCTCCGGTGGAGTCAGCGGTTTTTCGATAACACCCAGGATCGGCAGGATCACGAAGAAATAGGCGAACCAGTAGGCAGACGCGATCAGCGAGAAGGTCGCATAGGGCTCTTCCGCGGGCATCGCACCCAGCCACATCAGGGCAAAGAAGTCGATGATCAGCAGGTAGAACCACCATTTGAACATCGGACGGTATTTACCCGAACGCACGCTCGATGTGTCCAGCCAGGGCGCCAGCGCCATGGCCAGGATCGCACCAAACATCGCAATCACACCGAAGAACTTGGCGTCGATGATGCCACCGGTGATAAAGCTGGCGAACTGAACAACCCAGACCTCACCGGTGAAGGCACGCAGGATCGCGTAGAACGGTAGGAAATACCATTCCGGAACGATGTGCGCAGGTGTGACCAGCGGGTTGGCTTCGATGTAGTTGTCCGGGTGGCCCAGGTAGTTCGGCATAAAGCCGACGATTGCCCAGAACACGACCAGGATTACGGCCAGCGCAAACAGGTCCTTGATCACGAAGTAGGGCCAGAACGGCAATGTGTCTTTCTCGGCCTCGGCTTTTGAACCACGGCGCACTTCAACGCCCGTGGGGTTGTTGTTGCCGGTGGTGTGGAAAGCCCAGATATGCACGATGACCAGCGCCGCGATGATGAACGGCAGCAGGTAGTGCAGCGAGAAGAAGCGGTTCAGCGTGGCGTTGTCCACGGCGGGTCCGCCCAACAGCCAAGTCTGGATCGCTTCACCCACAAACGGGATCGCACCAAACAGGCCGGTAATCACTGTCGCGCCCCAGAAGGACATCTGGCCCCAAGGCAGAACGTAGCCCATGAACGCGGTACCCATCATCATCAGGTAGATGAGCATACCGATGATCCACGTGATTTCACGCGGGGCTTTGTACGAGCCGTAATACAGGCCGCGGAACATGTGAATGTAGACCGCAACAAAGAACAGCGATGCGCCGTTCATATGCAGATAACGGATGAAGTAGCCGCCATTCACGTTACGCATGATGTGCTCGACGCTGGCAAAGGCCAGATCGACATGCGGGGTGTAGTGCATCACCAGGATGATGCCGGTAACGATTTGCAGCGCCAGGCAGAACGCCAGGACGATGCCCCAGATCCACCACCAGTTCAGGTTCTTGGGGGTCGGGATCATCAGGGTGTCATACAGCAGGCCGACGATGGGAAGGCGGCTGTTCAGCCACTTTTCGCCGTCTGACTTCGGCTCGTAATGATCGTGGGGAATTCCGGACATAAACTGGGTCTCCCTTAGCCGAGTTTGATGGTTGTTGCGTCGACCCACTCTGCGGGTGGAACAGGCAGGTTCTCAGGAGCGGGGCCTTTGCGGATCCGGCCAGCAAGGTCGTAGTGCGAACCGTGGCAGGGGCAGAACCAACCGCCGAAATCGCCAGCGTCGCCCAAGGGGACACAGCCCAAGTGGGTGCAAACGCCCATCTGAACAATCCACGCGCCCTCTGCCTCGCCTTCGGGCGACGGCATAACACGGTTTGCATCAGTCGCGGGCGCATCCGCGTTCAGGTTGAAGTTCCGTGCCAACGGATCAGGCAGGCTGCCAATGGCTTCCTCATCCTGCTGCTGCGCTTCGGCAATCTCAGCACCAGTGCGGTGACGGATAAAGACGGGTTTTCCCAGCCACTTGACGGTCAGCTGTGTACCCGGCTCGACCCCGCTCACATCCGTGCGGATCGACGAAAGCGCCTGCACGTCTGCTGACGGGTTCATTTGGTTGATCAGGGGCCATACGGCTGCACCCGTCGCAACGACACCTGCGCCGCCAGCGACGTAATACAGGAAATCTCTGCGGGTGCCTTCGTGGTCTTCTGCGTGGGACACGAGGTTATCTCCGATTGTCTGGCGCCCGCGGACGGGCAAAAAGCTCGCGCACCGCGTGAAAGCGGCGTCTTAAACGCGCTTACTATCGGGGAGAATAGTGTTCGTCCAGCGTTCATAAACGCGCAATACGCCGCATGTGCCGCTTCATTTAGGGAACGAGGCCGTTTTTTTGGTGAATCTTGCGCTCAACTTTGTTGATCAGGTCGAATCAGGCTGCTTTGATTCGATTGCCAGCAGACACCAAAGACGACGCCCAGCAGGCGCGGGGCGTTCCAGCCATGTAACGCTGAATTGCGCCTTGAATGTTCACAATCCAACCGGCGGGAACGGGATTGTTTTCTGCAAAATCATATTCCCCAAATAGATGATTTAAATTGCAAATTGTGCAGGTTTACCCCGTTGCACTTTTTGCGCGAATACAGGACAGCGGGCAAAACGCGCGAACTCCTGTCAGGAGACCCCCTATGTCAAAAACCCTGTTGACCACAGCTTTACTTACACTGGCGCTGTCCACTCAGACCCTTGCCGCAGGTGACCCCGAAAAGGGAAAGGCGATCTATAACCGCTGCTCGTCATGCCACGCGATCATCAAAGACGGAAAAGTTCTGGTCAAAGGCGGAATCACCGGACCGAATCTTTATGGTGTCATCGGACGAGTCGCCGGGTCCGAGAACGATTACCGTTATGGCAGCGAGCGCCTACCCATCGGAATGTTCACCGACGACATGATCCGCGCCGGTGAAGAAGGTCTGGTCTGGACCGAAGAAAACATCGCCGCCTATTCCAAAGACCCCATCGGGTTCATCAAGGATTATCTCGACGATGACACCGCCCGCCCGAACATGAGCGTCAAGCTCAAGAAAGGTGCGGAAGATATCGCTGCTTATCTGGCGACGTTCAGCCAGTAACGCAGATGCGGCTGAGGATGCCTTAGCCCTGAGGGCGGGTGGCCACCATGCTGGGTCGCTCGCCAAACTCCGCAAACCACTTGGCAAGTGCGTCATTACCCTTGCGCCACCCCCGCGCGTCATGGCGCAGATCCAGATAACCCAGCGCACAGCCGACGGCGACCTGCCCCATATCCAACGGGCCGGACAAATGCGCCATCCACCGTTGGTTCAGTACAGCACAGGCCCGGTCAATCTTGACCCACTGCGATTCAATCCAGGCATCCCACTTTTTGTCGTCGGGACGCAGGCGGTCTTCGTAAGTCATCAAAAGGGCTGCATCCAGAATGCCGTCAGCAAGCGCTTCGAGTGTCAGAACATCCCAGCGACCTGCGCCCTCGGGATAAAGCTTTCCACCGGCACGGGCATCCAGAAACGCACAGATTACCCGACTGTCGAACAAGGTAGGCCCATCCGGGCGCTCCAGCGCCGGAACTTTTGTTAACGGTGCTTTGCTAACCAGTGGCTCAGCCGGTGAGATCGGTGTTCCGGCCACGGTCTCCAGCTCAACATCTTCAAGCTGTTCTGTTTCATGCAGCAATACCATGACTTTGCGTACATAAGGCGAGGTCAGACTGTGGTAGAGTTTCATCGGCGGGCTCCCTGTTTGAGCCGACCTTACAGAAGGCCTGCAAAAACAAAAGCCCACACTTTGCCGAGGGCTAGGCGTTGCGCATTAGCTCTTGCAGAACATTCAATTCGGACCCGATCCCTGACGCAATCTGTTCAGACGCCCGCAAGCGCACATCATCAGGCTTGTTCTGGCTCAACTTCCATGTGCCCTGAACATCCTCGACCTGCATTCGACACGGCACGATCATCCGCATCATTTTGGTCAGAGCCTCATCTGACATCTTTCCTGTGGCCCATGGAGGTTTAGGTTGCAGGCGCTCTTCATAGAAGGCCGACTGCCGGTTCAACAGATCCAACAGCTCTTCCTGCGGGCGCAACTCCAGCTCCCCGGTCAGATGCACAGCCACGTAGTTCCAGGTTGGAACCTGATCCTCAACCTCATACCAATCCGGAGAGATATACCCATCCGGCCCCTGTACCGCGATCTTCGCCGCTTTCGGCTTTTCCAAGGCGCGCACGATGGGATTGGAGCGGACAAGATGCAGTTCAGCCACCCTGCCGTCGTCCGACAGAAGAATCGGCACATGGCTCAACAGCGGGGCACCATCTGTCGACAAGACCAATACACCGAATCCTCGGTCACGGGCGAACTCAATATGGCGCGCGCGCTCCTCGGCGCAAAAGGCGGGGTTCGGGTGCATGGTGATCCTCCTGCCAAATCTCTTGCAGACGAGGCCCAAGATATGCAAGGACCGTCTTGTTCTCAGGGCGGGGCGAAATTCCCCACCGGCGGTATGCGGGCGACGACCCGTAAGCCCGCGAGCGGCCCAAAAGTGTCCACGATCCGAAAAGTGGGAACCGGTTTTCGGACAAAGTGTAGAAGCGCCAGAGGGTGACAAGCAGATCTGGTGAGAAGCCAGAGCCGACGGTTACAGTCCGGATGAAAGAGAACGTGCAACACGCCGGCAATCGGTGTGCTTGTTCGTGATCGCCTTGGGTGACGTGTCTGTTACGAAAGGAGATCACGATGACACACACCCGCTATGCTTTTGTCAAAGCCAACTGGCATTCCGATATCGTCGACCGCGCACTTGACGGCTTCCTCGAACTCATCCCCGCCAAGCAGGTCGATGTCTTCGACGTCCCCGGCGCGTTCGAAATGCCCTTGTTGGCCCGCGACCTGGCCCAAACCGGCAACTACACCGTCGTAGCGTGCGCCGCCTTTGTGGTGGACGGTGGAATTTACCGGCACGACTTCGTCGCGCAGGCAGTGGTCGATGGCCTAATGCGAGCAGGAATGGATACCGGCGTTCCTGTCCTGTCTGTTTCGCTGACGCCGCACCAGTATCAAGAGACCGAGCACCACAACGCCATCTACCGCGACCACTTCGTGCAAAAGGGCCGCGAAGCCGCTCAAGCCGCGCTCGGCATCACCCAGATCCGCACAAAAATCGCAAGCGCAGCTTGATCGCTTCTTCTTGTCCCAAATACGGCAGGGGTGAATTGAGCCGCAGGCTCAAGAGGGGACGACGTCCCCTCCACCACCTCCAAAACGCAATTCCGCTTGAGGCCAGGACCCGCGCCCGCTAATCACGACCCGCAAAGGAGCACGCCCCATGTCGATGAACAGTTTTGGACACCTCTTCCGCGTCACCACCTGGGGCGAGAGCCATGGTCCCGCTTTGGGCGCTACGGTCGACGGCTGCCCTCCGGGTGTTCAAATCGACGAAGCCATGATCCAGCACTGGCTGGACAAGCGCAAACCGGGTCAGAACAAGTTCACCACGCAGCGGCGCGAACCGGACCAGGTAAAAATCCTCTCGGGAGTATTCGAAGGCCAGACCACCGGCACTCCGGTGCAATTGATGATCGAGAATACCGATCAGCGTTCAAAAGACTACGGCGATATCATGGACAAGTTCCGTCCGGGCCACGCCGATATCACCTATTGGCAGAAATACGGCATCCGCGACTATCGCGGAGGCGGGCGCAGCTCGGCGCGGGAAACCGCATCACGTGTCGCCGCCGGAGGGCTCGCGCGTGAGGCGATCAAACAGATCGCGCCGAATGTGCAGATCACAGGCTACATGACGCAAATTGGACCGCACAAAATCGACCGTGCAAATTTCGACTGGTCCCAGATCGAACAGAACCCGTTCTGGACACCCGATGCACAAGCTGCCGAGGACTGGGCCGCGTATCTGGACGATCTGCGCAAGTCCGGCAACTCGGTCGGCGCTGTGGTCGAGGTCGTCGCGCGCGGTGTTCCAGCAGGAATCGGAGCGCCCGTATACGCCAAATTAGATACTGATCTGGCCGCTGCGATGATGTCGATCAACGCCGTCAAAGGTGTAGAAATTGGCGAAGGCATGGCGGCCGCGGAACTGACCGGCGAAGCCAATGCGGATGAGATCTTCATGGGCCAGAACGGCCCGCAATACAGCTCGAATCACGCCGGTGGCATTCTGGGCGGTATCTCAACCGGACAGGACATTGTGGTACGCTTTGCCGTGAAGCCTACGTCATCGATCTTGACCACACGCAAAACGATCACCAAGTCGGGTGAAGAGACCGAGATCATCACCAAAGGCCGCCACGACCCCTGCGTCGGCATCCGCGCGGTTCCGGTTGGCGAAGCGATGATGGCCTGCGTGATCCTCGACCACCTGCTTCTGCATCGCGGTCAGATCGGAGAGAACCGTGGACGGATCGGCTGATCTGCGCACGCGCCTACGTGCGGTGGTCGCGCATCGCATGGAAACGGATCCAGCCCATGATCTGGCCCATCTGGATCGGGTCTGGACCAACGCTCAGGCCATCGCAGATGATCAAACCGATATGTCCGTGCTGCTGGCCGCAAGTTATCTGCATGATCTGGTAAATCTACCCAAGGATGATCCTGATCGGTATCTGGCATCTCGCAAATCCGCAATGGAATCAGAGCCTATTCTGCAGGATTTGGGGTATAACTCGAACCAGATCCGAGCCATCCAGCATGCGATCGAAGCCCATAGCTTCTCGGCCGACATTACTCCGAAAACAGCCGAGGCGCGTGTCCTACGCGATGCAGATCGGCTTGATGCTTTGGGTGCCATTGGTATTGCGCGCAACTTTTCTGTTTCCGGAGCACTGGGGCGTACTCTTTATGACGCGGCAGATCCCTTTGCCCAAAACCGGCCATTGGACGACCTGCATTTCTCGCTCGACCATTGGAAAGTCAAACTGCTGGGGCTGCCGGGCGACATGCTGACCCAGACCGGCAGACAGATTGCGGAACAACGCACCACGCGTATGATCCGCTTTCTTGAAGAATTCGGCGAGGAAATCGGCAATTCTCTGCCTCAATCCTGGGTGAATGACTAAACCCACCCGTTGATCTTTGTCCTCCAAAGGCGCAGGTTCGCGCCGATGACAAAACCCTTAACATCGCATCGACCTATGCTGGCAGTGACGCTGAAACTGGGCGCGCTGTTCCTGTTCACGTCGATGTCCGCCTTGGTCAAAGCTTTATCGGATGAATTCCCGCCGGGCCAATTGGTTTTCTTCCGGTCCCTGTTCGCGATTCCCGTCATCATTCTTTGGCTCATCGCGCGCGGGGAATTATCCAAGGGCTTTGTGGTCAAAAAACCCATGGGCCATTTCTGGCGCGGCGTCCTGGGCACCAGCGCCATGGGGCTTACCTTTACCGGCCTCAGCTTGCTGCCCCTGCCCGAGGTGACGGCAATTGGCTACGCCACACCGATCTTCACCCTGATTCTGGCCGCCGTGATGCTGGGCGAACGCATTCGTCTGATCCGTATCGGCGCGGTGGCTCTTGGTCTGTTGGGGGTCCTGATCATGATTTGGCCACGCTTGGGCAGCACCCAGATGGAGGTCGCCGCAACCATCGGCGCTCTGTGCGTTTTGGGGGCCACCATCGCGCGCGCCTTTGTGCAGATTCATATCCGGCAGCTTGTCAAAGTCGATCACCCGGCTGCGATCGTCTTCTATTTCTCGATGACCGCAACCTTACTGTCGGCGCTGACCGCGTCCTGGGGATGGACGATGCCGACGTGGAATCAGGCTCTAATACTGATCATGATGGGCCTGATCGGCGGGGTTGCGCAGATATTGGTGACGTCTTCTTATCGCTTTGGTCAGGCTTCGATGCTTGCACCTTATGATTACGCGACCATGCTGTTTGCGATTGTGATTGGCTATGTCTGGTTCGACGAACTGCCAACGCTTGCAATCCTGATTGGGGCCGCTTTGGTCATCGCAGGCAATGTTGTTGTGATCTGGCGCGAACACCAGTTGGGGCTCGAGCGTGGCAAAGCCCGGTCAGTCACAGACCCCAAAGCGTGACTTTACCTTTTGTAATCTTCCCCTAGGTTGGGCCGGACAATCAAAGAGGTTCCCCCATGAGCGACGCGCAGGATCACAAGGAAAAGATGCAGCAGGTGCAAGCCAAGCACCGCAAGAAAGTGTCCGAGGCGGTGGACCCCGGTCGCGGTCTGGTTCTAATCAACACCGGCAAGGGCAAAGGCAAGTCATCCGCCGCTTTTGGCGTGGTTATCCGCGCGCTGGGCTGGGGCCAGAAAGTCGCCGTGGTTCAGTTCATCAAGGGCAAGTGGAAAACAGGCGAGCGCCGTTTTTTTGAAGAACGTGATCTGGTGACATGGCACACGATGGGCGAAGGTTTCACCTGGAACACGCAGGATCGCGAACGCGACATCGCTGCCGCAAACGCCGCCTTCGACAAGGCGCGCGCCCTGATGTCCAGCGGCGAGTACGATCTGGTCGTGCTGGACGAGATCAACATCGCGCTGCGGTACGAGTATCTGTCTGTTGAGCAGGTCATCGACGGCCTGAACGCGCGTTCGGACAAGACCAGCGTGTTCCTGACCGGCCGCGACGCGCCCCAAGCGCTGCGTGATTACGCCGACTTGGTTACTGAGATGACTGAGGAAAAGCACCCGTTCCAAGCGGGGATCAAGGCGCAGCGCGGCGTGGATTTTTGACAATTGGCTGACGTAGGCCTCACGGCCTACGTCACTCAGCCAAAACGGCTCAGGGTCGCTTCAACAATCTCTCGAAGCGAGGCGCGTGGGGTAAGATCGTCAGGTTTTGATCTTACAGGCGGCATCGCTTCGGTTTGTTTGCGGCGCGGCTTTTGGCAATCGACATAGGCGCAATAGTCACTGTCGCAACAGGTGCATCCACACACAGCCAGCGCGTCATGGCGTGCCATAATTTCATCTAGCGACTCGCTCATTTCGGCCTCGTTCTGTTTAGACAGGTTCGTTTCCGGAGCGGCGGCAAGCTATCACCAAAGTCATGCCAAACCTGCAAACCGCCCCGAAACCATGAGCTTGATGGTACAACATCTGGCGTTGCGAATAATCTGACTATTTAAGTCGGGATTTTCAAGCCCTAAAACACCCCGAGGATTGCTCGGGGTGCAAACACGTCGTTACAAGAAATCAGAGCGCGCGATCCTGCGGGTCCAACGTAACCGACCAGAGTTCGGTATCTGCCCGATCCATCAGCCGAACCGTCATCTGTTCGGTCACTCCGTCAATGTCCACCAGACCAAAGAACTGCAGCCCTTCACTTGGAGGCAAGTTCACCCCTTGCCCCTCGGCGGGTGCTTTGACGAACTTGACCTCAGGACCAAAGGTCCCATCCAACGCGTTTGGACCAAATGTCCCTGCGTGCAGCGGACCCGAAACAAACTCCCAAAACGGTTCAAAATCCTGGAATTGTGCTTTGTTAGGGTCGTAGTAGTGCGCGGCAGTGTAGTGGACATCTGCTGTGAACCAGACCGTGTTGGTGATGCCAGCCGTTTTGATGAAACGCAGCAGGTCCGCGATCTCCAACTCACGCCCCTTGGCCGAACCACTATCGCCGTTCGAGATCGCCTCTGCTCCGGCCTGTTCCTTCCAGTTGTCCCAGACGATCAATCCGATCGGCATGTCCGAGGCAATCACTTTCCAGGTCGCTTGAGATCCTGCCAGCTCTTGCTTGAGCCATGCCAGTTGTTCCGCGCCCAGAATGCGGGATTGATCCGTGATTTCATCCTCCATCGACGGGCCGTTCGGTCCACGATAACTGCGCAGGTCCAGGAAGAAGACGTCCAGCATCGGACCATAGGAAATCTTGCGATACACACGCCCTGGCTCTGCCGGCGTAATGCGCAACGGTGTCATCTCATGGAAAGCACGTCCGGCGCGTGACTGAAGAACATGCACCGACTTCTCGGTATACCGGTCGTCTGAAATCAGGTCTTTTGCGTCGGACCAGTTGTTCACAACCTCATGGTCATCCCACTGGAAAAAGGTCGGACAAACGGCGTTCATGGCCCGCACATGCTCGTCCATCATGTTGTATTTCCACTGGGCGCGGAACTCGTCCAGTGTTTCGGCCACCTTGCGTTTCTCGTCGATCAGGGTTGTGTTCTTCCAGATCAATTGGCCGTCTTTCTCGACCTCATCCTGCATAGGACCGTCGGCATAGACGGTGTCACCGGAATGTATGAAGAAGTCAGGCTTGTGCTGCGCCATGGTCGCGTAGGTGCGCATACCTTCGTCATCAATACCCCATCCCTGACCGGCCGTATCACCTGACCAGGCAAACCGAATGTTACGACGCGAGGTCGGTGCGGTGCGAAATTGCCCAGTAATAGGCTCTGATACGGTGTTGATGTCACTCAGATCAGCGGCGACGAATCGGTAGAAGATGTCTTGATCCGATGGCAGCCCCTCGACCAGACGTTTCACTGCAAAATCGCTGTTGGGGATGGCATCCATCGGCGGGAGTGTGCGGGCGTCTGCGAAGCTTTCTGTGGTCGATACTTCCATCATCACGCGAGAGGGACGATCCGTGCGCGTCCAGATCATGCCCGATGTCGTATCGACGTCACCGGACTGAACGCCATGTGTGAACACGGGGCGGGATCCGGCGCGGCTGATGGCTGGCATGGCCAGCGAAGCGGCAAAGGCAGTGCTGCCTGCCAGAAACGAACGACGGTTTGGGCGTAAGATCTTGGTCATAGTGAGGCTCTCCTGTCTGGTGATCGATTCTCCGACCACGCGATTGGTGCGCCGATATGAGCCGCCAGTTTGTAAAACCCGCGGCTCAGTTTCTTGACAGTATCATGATGATACCATGACAGATGTGGGTAACGCCGTCAGGCTGCGACTTCCTGCTCGGGCGCGCTGAGCGAGATGACCAGCACCACAGCCGCGCCATTCAGCCAGTAGAACGCCGCATCCAACCCCGAGAACCCCAGAATGCTGGGTGCAAACAGAAAGGTGATGCCAACCAGCAAGTCTACGGCCAAGTGAACCTTGTAGGGCAAAACCCGCCAGATCCCCAGATGGTGATCGGTCAGAACCGTCAGAACAAAGGCGGCCACCCCGGTCGCAACAGACAACCACAGGGCCAGCGGATTGGACTGACCCAGCCCCAGAAGGAACGGCAAGGTCATCAGGGCAACGGCGACCGGGTAATCCAGATAGGCGTGGACAGAACGTGTAACAAAACGAAGGGACATAAGGTTTTCCTTTCCTCAACCAGTGATGAAAGGAAGTTAATCTGGTGATCCCGGACGCTGAATTCCTGAGCGTTTACGATATAATGCAGATCGTTCAAAATTAGCGGAGTATCAGTGCATCGCCCTGTACGCAGCCGGTGACAGGCCAACCTGTTTTTTGAATACACGCGAGAACGCGGCTTCCGAGGCGTATCCGACTTCGGCTGCCGCGTCCGCCACGTTCCAGCGCGCCTCGGTCAGACCATGGCAGGCGATCTGCATCCTCCAGTCTGTGAGGTATTGCATCGGCGTCGTTCCCATTTTCTCGGCAAAAAGCTGAGCAAAGGCAGTGCGAGACATACCGGCCTCTCGCGCCAAAGATGCGACGCTCCAATCCTCAGCCGGGGCTTGATGGAACGCGGTCAGCGCCCGCGAAATGCGCAAATCGGCAAACCCGGCCAAAGCCGAATCCTGCGGACTCTGGCGTTCCAGATAGGCCCGGATTGCCTGCGCGAACAGAACTTCGGACAATTTCATCGCGATCAGGTCGCCGCCAATTTTCGCGCCAGAAACCTCGGAACCAATCATACGCAGAGTCGATTCCATCCAGGCCCCGGCTTCTTCGCCGTAGTTTTCGATAAGGATGTAGGGCGGCAGACGGTCGATCAGCATGTGCCCAGTGCCCTTCCGCCCGGCAGGACCTGTGAAAGAAAAGTGACCGCAGATCAGCTGCGTATCTCGGTCTTCGTCAGAGCCACCGTATACCAGCACACCGTCGCCTGTGTAGCCAGCCACCTCAAGCACCTCTTCCAAAGGCAACGCATCCAAAGGCTTGACCTCGGCACAGAGCAACGCGTGCGGCGCACCGTGGGGAATCAGGATCAAGTCACCCTGTCGCAGCCTCAGTGTCTCGCCAGTCGTTGAGACATGCACCTTAAGCTCACCACGCTGCACAAAATGAAACCGCGCGACGTTTTCATAGCCCGGCACCTGAATGCCGAAGGGCGGTGTGAACGATGTGCGAAAGTAGAATGTGCCACGCAGGGACAGGCGCGTGAGAATATCGCTGAGAAGATCTAACATGCGCCAAAAATACGCTTTCCATACAAGCCGTCCAGATTGCTGGACGCATTGCATGGATATTTGCACTTTCTGCAATGAAAAACCCCCGCCGGAGCGGGGGGCTGAAGCTTACGAGCGGACCAGCTTTTCGTAGTCTTCCGCAATCTCGCGGGTCAGGTCGCCCACCTCGAATGTGTACTCCCCAATCTGCCCGACCGGAGTAACCTCAGCTGCGGTACCGGTCAGCCAGCATTGTTCGAAATCGGCCATTTCCTCGGGCTTAATACGGCGCTCATGCACGGTGATGCCTTTGTCTTTCAACATCTGGATCACCGTCTGGCGCGTGATGCCGTTCAAAAAGCAATCGGCCAGCGGCGTGTGAACCTCTCCATCTTTGACGAAAAAGACATTCGCGCCGGTCGCTTCAGCCACATATCCACGCCAGTCCATGAACAAGGCATCCGAGCAGCCTTTGGCTTCGGCTTTGTGTTTCGAGATGGTGCAGATCATGTAAAGGCCTGCGGCCTTGGCGTGAACCGGGATGGTTTCAGGGCTGGGGCGTTTCCATTCGGCAATGTCCAGCTTAGCGCCCTGCATTTTCGCGTCGCCGTAATAAGCACCCCAGGGCCAGACCGCGACGGCCATGCGCACCGGATTCTTGGCGGACGCCACGCCCATATCTTCGCCCGAGCCGCGCCAGACCAGAGCACGCACATAGGCGTCTTGCAGGCCGCTGGCTTTCAGCGCCTCTTCCTTCGCAGCTTCAATTTCGTCGACCGAATAGGGCATCGGCATATCCAGCGCCTCGGCCGATGCGATCAGTCGCTCGGAGTGCTCCCGGCTTTTGAAGATCTTGCCGTTATATGCGCGCTCGCCTTCAAACACGGACGAGGCATAGTGCATGGCGTGGGTCAGAATATGGACATTGGCCTCACGCCAGGGCACCAGCTTGCCATCCATCCAAATGGTACCATCACGATCATCATACCCCGCCATGCGAAACCTCCTGAACCGGGTGAATTTTCGATTATTGCGCCAATTAAGTCCGATACGGACATATTATTGCGCAAAAACTGCGATTCGATACCGCTCTACCCTTGGAATGTCAATAACGCTGACATAAACTCGGCCCCGAGTAACGAATGAGGCGCACCATGTCCGACATCCGCCCGGCCCCGCGTTATGGGGGCGAAAGCCTGTTGTTTTTGACCGATGAGCAATTACGGCAGGGGATTGAGGCCATGTTTTTCGCCTATCGCGGCTTTACTGCGGACCCTGATCGCATCCTAACCGAAATGGCATATGGCCGCGCCCACCATCGGGCAATCCATTTCATCAACCGTGCACCGGGGACTACGGTCAACAACTTGTTAGCGATCCTTGGTGTCACAAAACAGTCTCTAAACAGGGTTTTACGAACCTTGATCGAGGATGGGCTGGTGGAAAGCCGTGTCGGCACGGTGGACAAACGCGAACGCCACCTATTTCTGACTGAGAAGGGGCAAGCTCTGGAGACGACGTTGTCAGATGCGCAACGCTCTAGGATGCGCGCCGCTTACAAGGATGCCGGTCCCGAAGCTGTGGCCGGATTTCGCAAAGTGCTTGAAGCAATGATGGATGCTGATATGCGTCATGCTTATACGAAACTTCGGGATACGACCTCATGAGCGATATGGACGCCCATCTGCTGATTGTTGACGATGACGAACGCATTCGCGATCTGCTCAAGAAATTCCTGATGCGAAACGGGTTCTTGGTCACTGCAGCTCGGGATGCTGCCCATGCGCGGCGGGTCTTGTCAGGGCTGGATTTCGACATGATTGTCATGGATGTCATGATGCCGGGCGAAGATGGTGTCAGTCTGACAAAATCGCTGCGTGAGACGCACAGCACTCCCATCCTGCTTCTAACCGCCAAAGGGGAAACCGAACACCGGATTGCAGGGCTTGAGGCCGGGGCAGATGACTATCTGGCGAAACCCTTCGAGCCAAAAGAGCTGCTGCTGCGGATCAACGCAATTCTACGCAGGATGCCGGAAACGCCAGCCGAGGAAACAGCCGCGAAGATCCTGTACCTCGGCCCGATCCGATATGACATCGAGCGGGGAGAGATGTGGCAGGGCGAAGATCCCGTGCGCCTGACCGCAACGGAAAGCCAGTTGATGAAGATCTTCTCGGCCCAGCCCGGCGAACCGATCAGCCGCGCAAAACTGGTAGAGGATCTTGGGCGCGACAAAGGCCAAGCGCAGGAACGTGCAGTGGACGTGCAGATCACGCGCCTGCGGCGCAAGATCGAGCAAGACCCGAAACAGCCCAGATATCTGCAAACCGTCCGCGGCGCAGGCTATATGCTGGCACCGGATTAAGCGTGCCGCTGTGCGGCGGTTTTGTGCCTTCGGCGAAGGTATTTGTAGCCAGATGAACAGGGGACCCCGATGACAACTGCCCTTTTGACCCATGCTGATTGCCTGGGCCATATCACGCCTGAGGGTCACCCCGAACGGGTGGCGCGGTTGGAGCATGTTCTGCACGCCCTGGAAGGGTTGGAACTGAAACGGATGACCGCTCCGTTGGCGGCTGATGACGATCTGCTTCGGGTGCATCCGGAAGGTTACATTCGCGATATTCGATCCACGCGCCCGTCAGATGGGTTTGCGCAGATTGACGGGGATACGTTCATGTCGCCGGGCTCGGTGGACGCAGCCTATCGAGCCGCAGGCGCAGTGGTGCGAGCGGTCGATCTGGTACTGAGCGGAGACGTAACGAATGCGTTCTGCGCCATTCGCCCGCCGGGGCATCATGCGGAAACAGACACTGCAATGGGGTTTTGCCTGTTTGGCAATGCGGCCTTGGCGGCGAAACATGCGCTGGACCATCACGGGCTTAGCCGCGTTGCCGTTGTTGATTTTGACGTTCATCACGGCAATGGAACACAGGATTTGCTGTGGGACGAAGCGCGTGCCCTGGTGATCACCAGCCAGCAGATGCCCCTTTGGCCCGGTTCGGGACGCCCGGATGAGACAGGGGTTCACGACACGGTTCTTAATATCCCGCTGGCTCCGGGCAGCGGTGGGGCTGACATGCGCGCAGCGTACGAGTCCCAGGCGTTTCCGCGCCTGCGGGCGTTCAACCCCGATCTGATCATCATTTCCGCCGGGTTTGACGCCCATCAGGACGACCCGCTGGCCAATCTGAACTGGTCCACTGGCGACTTTGCCTGGATCACAGCCGAGCTGTGCAAAATCGCCGATGAGGTTTGTGACGGTCGTATCGTCTCGACTCTGGAAGGCGGGTATGATCTGAACGCATTGGCCGCGGCCACACGCGCCCATGTGGAAGAATTGATGAAGGCAGCACCATGACCGATACCCCAGTTGAGCAGATGACATTCGAGCTGGCCATGAAAGAGCTTGAAGCCGTTGTGGGCCAGCTTGAACGCGGCGACGTGGCATTGGATCAATCGATCGCGCTGTATGAACGCGGTGCGGCCCTGAAGAAACGGTGCGAGGACGAGTTGAAGCGGGCTGAAGAGAAAGTGGCCGCGATCACTCTGGATGCCACAGGGCAACCCACCGGGACCACATCTGTCGACGGTCAGTAAATGTTTCGCGAAAGACTGGCGCAGGATGCAGCGCGCATTCAGGCGCATTTTGACCTGGTTCTAGGCGCACTGGACGATGTCGACGTAACGCGGGCCATGGCCTATGCCACGCAAGGTGGTAAACGGTTGCGCGGGTTTTTGGTGCGGGAAAGCGCGCGCTTGCATGACGTGGATGAGGCCCGCTCGATCTGGCCCGCAACGGGGATCGAAGCGCTGCACGCTTATTCTTTGGTCCATGATGACCTGCCCTGCATGGATGATGATGATTTGCGCCGAGGGCGGCCCACCGTTCATGTGAAATGGAACGAAGGGACCGGGGTGTTGGCCGGTGATGCGTTGCAGACCTTAGCATTTGAACTGTGCACTCGGCCCGAAGTTGGCGATGCCCAAACGCGTGCAGAATTGGCTCTGACTCTGGCCCAAGCCAGCGGGGCGCAAGGCATGGTTCTGGGTCAGGCGCTGGATATCGCAGCCGAAACAGCGGCCACGCCTTTGACACTGGAACAAATCACCCGGTTGCAGGCGGGCAAGACAGGTGCGTTGATCGAATGGTCTGCTTGTGCGGGTGCGCGGCTGGCGCAAGCCGATCCGACCCCTCTGCGCGATTATGCGCAGGCTCTTGGGCTTGCCTTTCAAATTGCTGATGACATCTTGGATGTAGAAGGCGATGTGGAAAAGGCAGGAAAACGGCTGCAGAAAGACGCAGATGCGGGCAAGGCAACCTTTGTTTCGCTTTTGGGTCTTGAGGCGGCCAAAACCCGCGCGACAGATCTGGTTGAAACGGCCTGTGCTGCGTTGGACGGGTACGGTGCGTCAGCAGAAACCTTGAAGGACGCCGCCCGCTTCGTTATTGCCCGGGACAGCTAAGCCAGGAATTCCAATGTCTGACCGCCCGAACACGCCCCTGCTGGACCTTGTGAACCGCCCTGCGGATCTCAAGCAGTTTTCGGACGCGCAGCTGCATCAGGTGGCACAGGAATTGCGTTCCGAGACAATATCGGCCGTGTCCGTGACGGGCGGGCACCTTGGGGCTGGTCTGGGTGTGGTCGAGCTGACCACGGCGCTGCATGCCGTGTTTGACACGCCACGCGACAAGATCATCTGGGACGTGGGTCATCAGTGCTATCCGCACAAGATCCTGACCGAGCGGCGCGATCGTATTCGCACATTGCGGATGAAGGATGGTTTGAGTGGTTTTACGAAACGCAGCGAAAGCCCCTATGATCCGTTCGGCGCAGCTCATTCCAGTACCTCGATCAGTGCAGCACTTGGTTTTGCCGTGGCGCGCGATCTGGGTGGTGTCACACCCGAGGGTTTGGGCGATGCGATTGCTGTGATCGGCGATGGCTCAATGTCTGCAGGCATGGCATTTGAAGCGATGAACAATGCGGGCCATCTGGGCAAGCGATTGATCGTCATTCTGAACGACAACGAGATGAGCATTGCGCCACCGGTGGGCGCCTTGTCCAACTATCTGTCCCGTATCTATGCGGAAGAGCCGTTCCACGATCTTAAAGCCGCCGCAAAAGGCGCGGTTTCGCTGCTGCCCGAGCCCTTCCGCGAAGGGGCCAAACGCGCCAAGGAAATGCTGAAAGGTATGGCCGTCGGCGGCACGCTGTTCGAAGAGCTTGGTTTTTCTTACCTAGGCCCCATAGACGGACATGATCTGGACCAGTTGCTGCCGGTGTTGCGGACCGTCAAGGCACGAGCGACCGGCCCGATCCTGATTCACGTTCTGACCAAGAAGGGCAAAGGCTATGCACCCGCAGAGCAAGCCCGAGACAAAGGACACGCAACAGCCAAGTTCGACGTCGTGACAGGCGAACAGAAGAAAGCACCTTCCAACGCGCCCTCTTACACGTCCGTCTTTGGCAAAACCTTGGTGGATGAAGCTGCGCGAGACGACAAGATCGTTGCCGTGACCGCCGCCATGCCGGACGGTACCGGCCTGAACCTGTTTGCCGAACGCTACCCGTCGCGCTGTTTCGATGTTGCGATCGCCGAGCAGCACGGGGTGACGTTTTCTGCCGCGCTTGCTGCGGGTGGGATGAAACCGTTCTGCGCCATGTATTCAACCTTCCTTCAGCGCGGGTATGATCAGGTGGTGCACGATGTCGCGATCCAGCGTCTGCCCGTCCGCTTCGCGATTGACCGCGCAGGTCTGGTGGGTGCCGACGGAGCCACCCATGCCGGATCGTTCGATATTGCGTATTTGGCCAACCTGCCGGGCATGGTTGTCATGGCCGCCGCAGACGAAGCTGAACTGATGCACATGGTGGCAACCGCTGTTGCACATGACGAAGGGCCGATTGCGTTCCGCTACCCGCGTGGTGAAGGCGTTGGCGTCGACTTGCCGGAACGCGGTGAGGTGCTTGAGATCGGCAAAGGCCGCGTGATCCAGAAGGGCGCGCGCGTGGCACTACTTTCGTTCGGTACCCGATTGTCTGAGGTGCAGAAAGCCGCCGAATCCCTTGCGGGCAAAGGCATCAATCCAACCATTGCCGACGCCCGCTTTGCCAAACCTTTGGACCGCGACCTGATCCTGGACCTGGCAGCAAACCACGAGGCTCTGATCACCATCGAAGAAGGCGCGATTGGCGGTTTTGGCAGCCATGTCGCACAGTTTTTGGCCGAGGAAGGCGTTTTTGATCAAGGGCTGAAATACCGTTCGATGGTCTTGCCCGATACGTTCATCGATCAGGCCAGCCCAACGGACATGTATGCCGTGGCCGGCATGAACGCCGAACAGATCGAAGCCAAAGTTTTGGACGTTCTGGGCGTTGCATCAATAGGGGAAAAGCGCGCCTGAGCTGCGCGCATCGGTCTGGTGACTTCCTCCGGCGCACTTGGGATGCCTGTGATGAGGATTTTGTTCGCTTTAAATGTTCTTAGTGGAAGGAGTATGGGCGTTCCCGTTTCGGCAGCCGAAATTGCTTTGCTGCACAAAAACAAACCTAAGCCGTACCATATCGGATACAGGCGCTAGAAAAGCAGCTTTATCCTCTTCGTTGTCAGTACAAAAAATGTGTGCCGCCGTTCGACTATCGCAGACGCCTTACCGTTAAATCACACCTCGTCCGGCGGCACCGCCCGCTGGTAAAGATGCCACGTGGTGTGACCAAGGATCGGTAGAGTAAAGATCAGGCCCAAAAATGCGGGAACCAGCGATATCAGCATGGTAAACGAGATGATTGCCGCCCAAGTGAGCATGACCACAGGGCTTTCCCTGACAACGTGGACAGAGGTGAGCATCGCGGAAACGAAATTGGTTTCCCGGTCCAGCAACATAGGCATGGCGACAACGGTTACTGTGAACAGGGCTGCTGACAGAAAAGCGCCGACGCACGTGCCAATAGCCAGGAACGTCCAGCCTTGGGGCGTAAATAGCACGGTGTTCAAGAACCCGTCGAAATCGGAAAAGGATGCATTCTGCAGGATGATCGCCAGCCAAAGCCGCACCTGATAAACCCACACCCAGAAAATGAACAAGGTCACAAAGGCCATCCAGCCCATTTCCCGCTTGCGTTGGTTGGCCATGACGGTGAGGATCTCGGACCACCCAAAACTCTCCCCTTTTTGCAAGCGACGCGACATTTCATAAAGCCCGGCGGCGGCAAAAGGCGCGACCAGCGGAAATCCTACAATTGCAGGAATGATCATCCAGATCTTGCCGAGCCAAACCAAGGCCCAAACCAACAGTATTCCGAAAACCGCATAGAACAGGCCGAAAAAACCGCTCATGACGGGGCGCGCCAGAAAATCGGAAAACCCAGCCTTTAGTGCGGCGGTGATATCATCCGCTGTCACTTTGTTGACCTCGGGCACGGCCTGTTGTGGCGGTGTCAGGTTGTCTGGTGGTGTGGAACCTGCGGTCTTGGATGTCATGACAAACTCCTCCCAAAGCATGGCGCCGCGCTGATCCGTTGACCGACAAACCCGACGGTGAACAGATACTCTTCCTGCGGAAGCAAGCATGCCTCAGGCAAGGCATTGGGGCAAGGTCGGGATACGGTCGACACTCGCGCGCAGACCGCCTTTGGGCATTGCGAAATGTGTCTTGTTGGAAAGAACGTCAAGTCGACGCCTGTGCAACGGGCACACTTAAAATTTGAAAGTACATTCGAATTCAACGCGAATTTTTTCAGAAAAGCGAGATGTGTGGTGCCTCAAGAGGGACTCGAACCCCCGACCTTGTCCTTACGAAGGACCTGCTCTACCAGCTGAGCTATTGAGGCAACTTATGGCAGCCAGAACTGGTTCTATCTGGGTGCGATGGATCGTTTAAACTGTCGGTCTGTTGCCTGCAAGCCCAGTTGAGCTTTTTGCGGCCGACCTGCCTGAATGGGGTCTTCTTTTGAGCCGGCAACCGACTCTGCCTGCGGCAGCTTCCGTATGTGAATTTTTTGTAACGCCAACGGGTTGAAATTGACTCCCGGTCATTAATTCAATATTTCATGAAATATGATAGAAAAAGTAATCGACCAGCTGGCCATTCTGGGTCACCCGCAACGCATCACCGTGTTTCGCATGTTAATGCGACGGTTTCCTGACACTGTTCCCGCAGGCGAGCTGGCGGCAGAGTTAGGTATCAAACCCAGCACAATGTCGAACTATCTGAATGCGTTGCAGCGGTCAGGGCTGGTCAAGCAGGAGCGATCCGGGACGTCTCTTCTCTATTCGATTGAAATGAAAAACGTGCAGCAAATGCTCGATTTCCTTATTGTGGACTGCTGCCGTGGCCGACCTGATCTTTGCATGCCTTCAACCAAAGGAAGTGACACCATGACTGACCGGAAGTTCAATGTGTTGTTCATTTGCGTGGGCAATTCCGCCCGCTCGATCTTTGCTGAATCTCTGCTGCGCGAGATAGGCGGCGATCGGTTCAATGTCTATTCGGCAGGAACATGGCCGTTTTCCGAACTGAACCCGTTTGCGATGCAGGTTTTGCAAGACAAGGGCCATGACACGTCAGTCCTACGGTCAAAGAATGTGTCCGAGTTTTCGGGGCCGGATGCGCCTGACCTGGATTTTGTTTTTACGGTCTGCAACCAGGCTGCGAACGAAGAATGCCCGGCCTGGGAAGGTCAACCGATCAGTGGTCACTGGGGTATGGTTGACCCGGTCAAGACAGAAGGCACCGACGCAGAAAAAAGCCTTGCGTTTCAAAACGCTTACGGCGCGCTGAAGCGTCGGATCCAAGCCTTTACGTCGCTGCCGGTCGAAAGTCTTGACCGGATCGCACTGCAATCCGCTGTCGATGACATCGGGCGAGCATCTTTTGAGGACACGAAATGACGACCTACGCTCTGAACGGCCTTGGCCGGATGGGAAAACTTGCGCTGAAACCCTTGCTGGAACGGGGCGCAAAAATTGCATGGATCAACGACGCTGTTGGTAATCCCGAAATGCACGCGCATCTGCTGGAATTTGACACAGTGCACGGACGTTGGGATGCAAAGTTCAGCCACGATGCCGACAGCATCACTGTGAGTGGCACGCGCCTCCCCTTTGTTGGGACAAAAGACCTTTCAGCTCTGCCGTTGGACGGTGTCGATGTAGTGATCGACTGTACTGGCGTCTTCAAGACCGAAGCCAAGCTGGCACCCTATTTCGATGCAGGCGTGAAAAAGGTTGTTGTCTCCGCCCCCGTCAAAGACGGCCCGACAGCCAACATTGTTGTGGGTGTGAACGATGATACTTATGACCCTGCGACCCATAACATCGTGACAGCGGCCTCCTGCACCACCAACTGTCTGGCACCGGTTGTCAAAGTCATTCACGAAAATCTGGGCATTCGCCACGGGTCGATGACCACAATCCATGATGTGACCAACACCCAGACCATCGTGGACCGCCCCGCCAAGGATCTGCGCCGCGCGCGTTCGGCCCTGAATTCCTTGATCCCGACCACCACTGGCTCGGCTACGGCGATCACTTTGATCTATCCCGAACTTAAGGGACGTCTGAATGGTCATGCGGTGCGGGTGCCTCTGCTGAACGCATCGCTGACTGACTGCGTATTCGAGGTTCAGCGCGAAACCTCCGCCGAAGAGGTCAACGGCTTTTTCAAAGCTGCTGCCGAGGGTGAGTTGAAGGGCATTCTTGGCTATGAGACGCGCCCGCTGGTTTCGACCGATTACACCAATGACGAACGCTCTTCGATTGTCGATGCGCCGTCGACCATGGTGGTGAACGGGACGCAGGTTAAAATCTATGCCTGGTATGATAACGAGATGGGCTATGCGCATCGGTTGGTGGATGTGGCTTTGATGGTCGGATCGTCGCTGTGACCCAACGGCCCGAAGGATTGTCGGCCTATATCGCGGTTACGGCGGCCTATTGGGCCTTCATGCTGACCGACGGGGCGCTCAGGATGTTGGTGCTGTTGCACTTTCACACCATGGGCTTCTCGCCGGTTCAGTTAGCTTATCTTTTTGTGCTCTATGAGATCGCCGGGATTGTCACCAACCTGACCGCAGGCTGGATCGCAGCGCGGTTCGGATTGACCTCGACCCTTTATGCAGGGCTGGGGCTGCAAGTTATTGCGTTGCTTGCCATGACGCAGCTTGACCCGAACTGGACCGTCGCAGCGTCGGTCACATTCGTGATGATGGTGCAAGGCGCCAGCGGAGTGGCCAAGGATCTGGCCAAAATGTCTTCGAAATCGTCGGTCAAACTTCTGGCCCCTGCCGAGGGCGGCGGGTTGTTTCGTTGGGTGGCCCTGCTAACGGGGTCGAAAAACGCAGTCAAAGGTCTGGGCTTTTTGCTGGGCGCGACCATGCTGGCCACAATGGGCTTTATGACAGCAATTCTGGTCATGGCAGCCGTACTGGCGGTGATCCTGTTTGCAGTTATCCTGTTCATGCCAGCAGGCTTGCCGAAGGGACGCAAAGGGGCGAAGTTCTCCGAAGTTTTTTCGAAGTCCGCCAATGTAAACTGGCTGTCAGCAGCGCGTGTCTTTCTGTTCGGCGCCCGTGATGTCTGGTTTGTGGTCGGCATCCCAATCTATTTCTACGCCGTGCTCTCAGACGGTACCGAGGCGGGCAACCGATCTGCGTTCTTCATGATAGGAACTTTCATGGCGGTGTGGATCATCCTCTATGGTGTGGTGCAAGCCAACGCGCCAAGGATACTTCGCGCCTCGGATCGAACCGAAGGTGATCTGATCCGTGCTGCGCGCAGCTGGGCAGTGATCCTTTTCTGCATTCCTGCGGCTCTAACATTGGCCACTTGGCTGTCAAACGAGCCTGAGACCTGGCTGACCACGACACTCGTTGCTGGCTTGCTGGTCTTTGGAGCGGTCTTTGCCGTCAATTCGGCACTGCATTCCTATCTTATCCTGGCCTTCACCAAGTCCGAGCGTGTGACGATGGATGTCGGGTTTTACTACATGGCGAATGCAGCAGGTCGGCTGGTCGGCACCGTTTTGTCTGGCCTCACCTATCAGGTCGGGGGATTGCCGATGGTCCTCGGTACCGCGTCCGCTATGGTTGCCCTCGCCGCACTGACCTCTGGTAAACTCACAGATCAGACTTCCGAGGCGCTTTCATGAGCATTTTCGAACGATATCTCACAATTTGGATCGCGCTCGCCATGATTGGCGGTGTTCTGATCGGACAAGCCGCGCCAGGACTGGTTCAACTGGTTGCAGGGGCCGAAATCGCCAGCGTCAATCTGGTTGTAGCCGTACTGATCTGGGCGATGGTCTATCCGATGATGGTCAACGTCGATTTCCGCGCAGTCGCCGGGGTTGCCCGCCAGCCACGCGGTCTGATCGTGACGCTGGTGGTGAATTGGTTGATCAAGCCCTTCACCATGGCGCTGCTCGCCGTATTATTCTTTGACTATATCTTTGCACCCTGGATTGCACCCGAAGACGCTGCCCAATACACAGCTGGGCTAATTTTGTTGGGGGCAGCCCCCTGCACCGCCATGGTGTTTGTGTGGTCGCAACTCACCAAAGGCGACGCGACCTATACGCTAGTTCAAGTCTCGGTCAACGATCTGATCATGGTCGTGGCATTTGCCCCGATCGTCGCCTTTTTGCTGGGTGTCACCGATATTGAAGTGCCCTGGCAGACGCTGGTTCTGGCCACGGTTCTTTACGTGGTGTTGCCGCTGATTGCCGGGTTGATCACCCGTAACAAACTAGGCTCTAAACAGGCAGTTGAGGCGTTTTCTACCCGCGTAAAACCTTGGTCGGTTATGGGGTTGATTTCAACTGTGGTTATTCTGTTCGGACTGCAGGGTCAGACCATTCTGTCCAAGCCAATGGTTATCGTGCTGATCGCGGTGCCTATCCTCATCCAAAGCTACGGAATTTTTGCTATAGCGTATGGCGCTGCCTATGCACTGAAAGTACCCCATCGGATCGCAGCCCCGTGTGCCATGATCGGAACATCAAACTTCTTCGAACTGGCTGTGGCCGTTGCTATCAGCTTGTTTGGTCTGAACTCCGGCGCGGCGTTGGCGACCGTTGTAGGCGTTCTGGTCGAAGTCCCAGTGATGCTGTCCCTTGTTGCTTTCGCCAACCGCACACGCACGCGTTTTCCAGAACCAGGAACAAGGTAGACTTGGCGACCTCGGCTCACCACTTGGTTCAATTGGACTGTTGCGCGCGCTCGGCCGCGATTGCCACAAGACCACGATCACCGGTTTCCCAAAGCGCTGTCATGGTCAGTGATGTTACAACCCAACTATCCTCGGATTTCTCAAGGATATAGTCATATCGGCCGCCCAGCACCCACAAGCCATCCGCGATACGGTGGGTAGCAGTGAAATCAGCCTGCGCTGTGGCCTGGGTTTCGGACAGCGATCTGACGGTATGGTTGGTGACCATGTGATGTGTGCTTTCAAACCCAGGCAGGAATGCGGACCAACCTGCTATCAGGTCGTCAGCCGGTTGCGTTACTGGGTCACCGCCCCAAAGGCTGGTGTAATCGGTTGTCACCGTATCGGCAAAAGCGCCGCGCACACGAGTCCAGTCATGGCGGTCAGCTCCCGCTGCGATATCGGTGATTGCTGTCGAGATATTAGTGTGTTGCTCGGCAAACGCCGCGCTGCCAATCATTGTGACGGCTGCAAGTGTGGCGGTAAGGTTCTTGGGCATCGGTTTACTCCAGGGTAAGGGGCAGGCGCTGAAGACAACTTCGACGCCTGATCGAGAATTCAGCTGTCTAGGCCAGCACTGAAATGGTCAGCCACGGTATCCGCTGCTCGGGTCACGTCTTCGGGATTGTCGTAGAAATCGAACTGCGTGACATCTTCCAGCCATTGGGCTGTCGCTTCGCCTGCAAACCCTGCGAGAAAGGTCTGCACACCCTGAGGTATGGCCGCACTTTCCGAGTGAACAATGGCGAGCGGCTTGTCCAAACGCTGCGGGTTGTCCGCAGGGTGATAGGTCAGCCAGCCTTCCCAGCCCGCATTGTTCCACTTGTCGTCATACTCGGGGATCGCGCCACGGTCGGCCTCGTAATAGTACCCACCGATCGGCATCAGAACGCCTTCGGCACCTTCCGGCCCTGCCGCAGGGATGATTTGCCCACCCGCGGCTTCGGCAGCATGGGACACTTCGATCAGCCCGGCAACGCCATCCTTGCCGCCATAAACGGCCTCGACGATCTCTTCATTTTGAAGCCAGGGGGCGACAAGCCCAACACGTTGCACCAGCGGATTTCCGGAAACAGCGTCGACCATGTAACCGGCCGAAGCGCAGATACCCAGCCCGTTGATGTGATCGGCATCCACTTCAGGCAGGGTTGCGACATATTCGAACGCGGCTTTGATGTCCGACGTCTTGGCCTTTGGGCTTTCGACAAAACGTACATTGTCAGGCAAATCGCCCGACTTGCCCCAACCGCGAAAATCGAAGGTGAATGCAGCAAATCCGCGTGCCGCCATTTCATGTGCATAGTTAGCGGGCATCTGTTCCTGCACCGAGGTCCAGGCACCGGTGACAACAACCGTGGGCAAAGGCGCGTCACCGCGTTCTTCCGGCAAATACAGCGTGCCGGACATGATGGTGCCTTCATTTTCAAAGGTCACGGTGCGGGTTTCGACCTGAGCTATCGCGGCAGTCGATGCCATTAGCGCAGCGGCGGTGTTCAAAGCGAGGGTTTTCATGGAGGTATCTCCCAAAATCTGTCAGTTTGGGCACAGGCCCGATGACATGAAAGATACGAAGTCAGCGCCTGCGATAATTGCACCATGCTGCCCGGTTTTTGAAAGATTCTGCTTCAACCGTTCAGCGCAACGCGAAAAGCACGTGGGGTCTGACCGGTCACTTGCTTGAAGCTGCGGGTGAAATGCGCCTGATCGGAAAACCCGCAAGCCAAAGCAATGTCCCCTAAGGGCCGCCTTGGATCTTCGATCATCTTCATCGCCTGCTCGATCCGAAACGACATGACATATTGCATAGGCGTTGAACCAAGCGTTTCCTTGAAGACACGGGCAAAATGCGACGCGCTCATTCCAGCCTCGGACGCCAGTTGGTCAACGGTGATCGTGCGATCCAGGCGCTTTTGTACATAGGCCAGGACACGTTGGTAATGGCGAGAGGTGAACCGCGATGACAATTCAGCATCTTCGGCGCGCCGCTTTCCGTATTTCTGCAGCAGCTTGACCAGAAAAACCCGACTCATGGCCTCGAACATAACGGCCGAGGACATGTCTTCAGTCTCCAGCGCATCCCGCAAGATGACACCGGCCGCGCAAAGGTCAGGGTCGGAAAACTGCGGCAAGTCCTTAAATTGTTGGGGATCGAGTAACATCCCAAGCTCAGACTGCGCGAAACGGTCCACCTTGTGCGGTTCTAGGGTAATGACGATCACGTCAGACGGCGCGAACCACCGCCAACCTGACCGCACGCCAGCGGGCGTTACAATGACCTCGTCCTTGCAGAAGGTGAAATCCCGCAATGTGCCGTCACGCCAATTTTGAACGCGATGCGGACTGTCCTGCAAATTTAGCAATACGTGGTGTTCCGCGAACACGTCCTCGGGCATTTCGTCCGGTTCCGCCTGAAAATATCGTACAGACATCAGTGCCGCTGCCGAAGGACGCTCCATCGAGTCGCTGTTGAGCAGTGGTTCAGAGGGGTAAATGTCTGCGTATCTGAGCGGCACTCGGATGGTCCCATGGAAAGTTTGCCCAATTTTTGCAGGTAAATGTGGATCGAACAACGTATTTGATGCGCATTCAGGGACCAATCTTGCCGCGTTTCAGCGCGCGTCGATTGACGGAAGACCATGAGAAATTGGCGACCCCGGCAGGATTCGAACCTGCAACCTGCCCCTTAGGAGGGGGCTGCTCTATCCAGTTGAGCCACGGGGCCGTGTGTGGCCTTCTGTAACCGGGATTTTCCGGGTTGTCATCGGCTTTGCACAATTGTTGTACACGCAGACTTGTTCACGCTACCATCGGGCAAAACAACAACACAGGTGCCTCCCGTGAACAGTGAATCCAAACGCCCGCTTACCCTTCGCGATGTGTCCGAGGCTTCTGGAGTATCCGAGATGACGGTAAGCCGGGTTTTGCGGAACCGGGGGGACGTGTCAGACGCCACCCGCACCCGCGTTCTGGCCGCCGCAAAAGAGCTTGGCTATGTGCCCAACAAGATCGCGGGCGCTCTGGCGTCCAGCCGGGTCAATCTGGTCGCGGTCATTATCCCGTCGCTATCGAACATGGTTTTTCCTGAGGTTCTGACAGGTATCAATCAGGTGCTGGAAGACACGGAATTGCAGCCAGTTGTGGGCGTGACCGACTACCTGCCCGAAAAAGAAGAAAAGGTGCTGTACGAGATGCTCTCGTGGCGGCCTTCAGGCGTGATCATTGCAGGGCTGGAACATACTGAAGCCGCACGCGCCATGCTGGATTCAGCGGGCATTCCTGTGGTCGAGATCATGGATACCGACGGCAAGCCTGTGGATGCGATGGTCGGCATCTCGCACCGCCGCGCCGGGCGCGAGATGGCGCAGGCGATCCTGAAGGCTGGGTATCAGCATATTGGCTTCATGGGCACCAAGATGCCTCTGGATCACCGCGCCCGGAAGCGTTTCGAAGGCTTCACCGAGGTATTGGGCAAGCACGGGATCGAAATCGAAGACCGCGAGTTTTATTCCGGCGGCTCGGCCCTTGCGAAGGGGCGCGAGATGACGCAGGCGATGCTGGAACGTTCTCCCGATCTGGATTTTCTGTATTACTCCAATGACATGATCGGTGCGGGTGGCTTGTTGTACCTGCTGGAGCAAGGCATCGACATTCCAGGGCAAATCGGGTTGGCCGGCTTCAACAATGTCGAACTGTTGCAGGGTCTGCCGCGCAAACTTGCGACGATGGATGCCTGTCGGCTTGAGATTGGTCGTCATGCCGCCCAAATCATCGCCGAGCGTTTGAAAGATCCCGACTCCGAGATTGAAACGCGCGCGACACTGACTCCCAAGATCAGCTTTGGCGACACCCTGAAGCGGCGATGACGGCACCCCTCAAACGGCTCGACAACCAAACAGCGCGGGCCGTTTTCATGGATCGCCACGCGCTGGCGGAACTGCCATCGGGTGAGGCCAAGGGCGGTGCGCTTCTGAATCTGATCCAGCGGTTGGGGTTTGTGCAGCTCGACAGTATCAACACAGTTGCACGCGCCCATGACTTAATCCTGTTTTCGCGCAGGCCCAGTTATCGCGGCGCGCACCTGAAAAGGCTCTATGAAAGGGAAAAAGAGCTGTTCGAACATTGGACGCATGATGCGGCCGTGATCCCGATGGAGTTCTACCCCCACTGGCATCTGCGCTTTCAGCGCGACGCTGATTTGCTGAAAGCGCGGTGGAAGAACTGGCGACGGGATGGGTTCGAACAACAGTTTGAAACGGTGTTGAAGCACATCCGTGACCATGGGCCGGTGTCGTCCTCGGACGTGGGCAAGGACGAAAAGAAAGGCTCGGGCGGATGGTGGGATTGGCACCCGTCAAAAACCGCCTTGGAGTTTTTGTGGCGGTCTGGCGCGCTTACAGTTGTTGGCCGCGAGGGGTTTCAGAAACGCTATGACCTGACAGAGCGAGTTATTGAAACCCAACTTTGTCCGGGAAACATGCATTGCGATGCAGAAGCGACTGTGGATTGGCTGTGCAACGCAGCACTGGACCGACTTGGATTTGCAACATCGGGCGAATTGGCTGCGTTCTGGGACACGGTCAGCGCAGCAGAAGCCAAAAGCTGGTGCGCAAGGGCGCTGGCCAAAGGCGATATAGAAGAGATCGAGATCACCTGCGCTGATGGGCGGCACCGCAAGGTCTTTGCCCGCTCAAACCTGGCGGACCAGAGTTTGGACCTGCCCCAGCCACCCGGGCGCATCCGCGTGCTCAGCCCGTTTGATCCAATGCTGCGTGACCGCAATCGCGCAGAACGGTTGTTCGGCTTTCACTATCGGATCGAGGTCTTCGTGCCGGAACCCAAGCGCAATTATGGTTACTACGTGTTTCCACTGCTGGAAGGTAACCGTTTAGTTGGCCGGATTGACATGAAAGCGCATCGCGACCGCGACATGTTACGCGTCAAAGCCCTTTGGCCCGAGCGCGGAGTGCGCTGGTCTGACGCCCGCACCCGACGCCTGAACGCCGAGCTGGATCGCGTGCGACGACTGGCGGGAGTCACACAAATCGAATTTGCCAACGATTGGCTAAAAGACCCTAAATAGGGTCTACTTTGCATCCGTCAGGGTCAATTCAATCGGCGCGAGCCCGTCTATCTCACCGCTCAGAACATCACCTGCCACAACCGGTCCAACACCCGCTGGTGTGCCGGTCAGAATCAGATCCCCGGGACGCAGGTGATAGAAGCCGGACAAGTGGCAGATGATTTCGTCGATTTTCCAGATCAGCTCCTCAAGCGTCGCGTCTTGTCGCAGTTCATCATTGACGCGCAGACGGATATGCTTGTCTGCGTCCGGCGACCATTTGCCTGCCGGTGTCAGCGGGGCAAATACCGCACCGTTTTCGACATCCTTGCCCAGATCCCAGGGCCGTTGCTTGTTTCGTTCGCGAATCTGCAGGTCGCGACGGGTCATGTCGAGGGCGCAGCCATAAGCATAAACTGCATCCCAAGCCTGCGCAGAGGTGGCACGGAATACAGGTTTTCCGATCGCCAGCACCAACTCCATTTCATGATGATAATTCTCGGTCCCTGCCGGGTACGGAACCATAGCCCCGGACAGAACCGCGTTGGCTGCAGATTTGGTGAAATAGAACGGTGCTTCGCGATCGACCTCATTCCCCATTTCGGCCGCATGGGCCGCGTAATTCCGACCGACGCAGAAAATACGCCCCACAGGATACTCTGCTGAGGCCCCAACAACAGGGATAGTAACCGGGTCGGGAAGGGAAAACAGACTATTTGACATGGTGCTCTCGGACTATTGTGCTGGTTCATCTTACGACCGCCAGTCCGATCAGCAATACAAGAAAACACGCCGAATTTCGCCAAAGCTTTGTTGGTGTTTCAGCGCAAACCCGCCCAATTCCGGTATGCAGTGCAATGACCGTTTCACAGCAATGTCACTTCCGCCTTTATGACCTTGTCAAAGGAAGAACAAACGTGACTTGGCTCGGGCTTAAGTTGAGTTATGTCCTCAATTACAGATGTTGCAGCCGACAATATGGCCGAACTGAAGCCAGATGCACACACTTGGCAAATTACCTAGCCGATGCGACTTCAGAGGTCCCATTTGCAAGACAATCCATCGGTTGGCAGTTACCAACATCTATTTCGGAGAGCAAAGGCATGTGCCCGTCCCCGGGAGCAACGCTTTAATTAGAGTCTGTTTTGACTCGGCGCACACTCCGAATTGCAGGTCGGACCGTCAGACTACACATGACGCAACCGGCCTCGGGCCAGGCAATGATCCAGTACGAGTCTGGCCGCCCCGCTGGAGAATACCCCCTAAACTCTCCGGCGGGGTTTCTAAGAAGCGTCTTCGCTTTAGCCACTTGTCAGGCTTCGAGATTTTTCAGGTCATTGAGAAGATCCAGCAACAACTCGTGCTTTTCCTGCCCCAGCTGAGACCGAATGCGTTCTGCTTGGGCGATACTTACGGGCAAATTGGCGCGAATGATCTGGGTACCGTTTGTGGTGATCTCAATGATCTGGCGACGGCGATCTGCCGGATGAGAGCGCCGCGAGATCAAACCGCTTTGTTCCAGCTTCTGCAAAATCCGCGTCAGGCTGGGCAACAACAGGCAGGCGCGATCAGCGATGTGTGTCGGTTCCTGTGGGCCTTCTTCGTTCAAAACCCGCAAAACCCGCCACTGCTGTTCGGTGACACCAGCGTCAGCCAGCATTGCACGGATGGGTCCCATAACCTTTTCCCGCGCCCGCAACAGCGCTATGGGCAAAGATCGCGACGTCAGAGGCAGGTCGTCAGTCATAGGAAAATTATCACCGAATTTCAGCTTTTTCGCAAGCAATCCTCCCAGTTCTGGCAAGGCGCTAGTTATCATCATGCGGAGGCAAGGCGCCGCCAGCGTCGATTATGCCCCGTCAGAAAGGCTGCATTCAGACTGGACAATTCACTGTCATAAGAGAAGATGCAGAAAGGACCCGGCACCGGGTCTTTGATAATCATGGTTTGCAAAAGCAAGAGAGATCTGATGGCTGCCCCGGAAAACCCCTTCAAAAAGGCTCTAAATGAGGGAAAAACCCAGATTGGGTGCTGGATGAGCTTTGCTGAATCTGTCACCGCCGAGGTCATGGGCACAGCGGGTTTCGATTGGTTGGTAATTGACGGGGAACACGCCCCAAATGACATCCGTTCGATCCGGGATCAACTCATGGCTTTGGCCGCCAGCCCATCGCATCCGGTGGTGCGCGTTCCAATTGGCGAAACCTGGTTGATCAAAATGGTTCTGGATGCAGGGGCGCAGACCGTGCTGGTCCCAATCGTCGAAAGCGCCGAGCAAGCGCGCGAACTGGTTCGTGCGTGTCGCTATCCTCCGACCGGAGCGCGCGGCGTGGGTGCTATGGCGGCACGGGCGACTATGTATGGGGCTGTCGACGCGTATATTCAAACAGCGGATCAGGAAATCTGCCTGTTGCTGCAAGTTGAAACCCGCGCTGGATTGGATGCCCTGGATGATATTTTACAGGTCGAGGGCGTTGATGGAGTTTTCATCGGCCCCGCCGACCTGTCGACCGACATGGGCTATCAGGGCAACAGCGCCGCCCCTGAGATGCGCGAGGTGATCGCAGACGCGCTGGCGCGGATCAAGGCGTCTGGCAAAGCGCCGGGCATCCTTGCGACCAATGACGAGGCCCGGCAAGCCTATAAAGACATGGGCGCGCAGTTTTTGGCCGTAGGTATCGACGTGATGCTATTGGCGCAGACGGCCCGTTCGCTTTCGGAGCAGTGGAAGGTGTCTTGACCTTTCACGCGCGCATGGCCGCAGCGGCCTGAGCATACCCGCCCGACGCGCCATCAACAAAATGCACATGATCATCCCGGGTGGCCGACGGGACAATGCATGTCATCATCGCTTCGTTTTGTGCGTGCAAACCATAGCGTATCTTTCCACGCGACCGCGCTTGCTCCAGCATGTGTTCGATCCGTTTCAACGTGGACGCATCACAATCCAGCGTCATCTTCAAACCGTCATCAAACTTGCGAAAGTCTGCGTTGCCGCTGACCATCTTCTTGTAGTGGTCCGGCTCGAACTGACCCAGGCGTTTGCCCAATTTAAACAGGGCCGCGATCAACAGATTCTGGAACAGCAGAACAGTCTTTTGCAATACCATGTTCCGCCCATTGCGTGACACATGCGCGTCAATGTCCAAGCCAGGCGGCGGCCATTTCATAGGCGGGCCGTTCTCGGGCACGGGGTGCCCCGCACGCTCCAGCTTTTCCGACATGGACAGAACGGATTGCACCAGATCGGCAAAATCACCCTCTGACGCTGATGCAGTGGGCTCAACAACCAGCGAGACGATCTGGCCATGCCGAGCCGTACTGTTGGACCATCTGCACGACAGGCCTGTCAGATTCGGCTGTGCGCCCGGATCTGCTTGATCAACCATGTTGCGGCCAGCCTTCATCTCGGCTTCGGCCCAGGCCAGCCCACCCCCCGAGAACATGGCATAGTCCACGCCGGTAGATGGTGCATAGCGGGCCACGCGCACATCCCGACCGGCGGCTCGGACTTCGGCCATCGATACCATGGCCGCACGCAGAGGCATGGAAAACTCTTCTTCTGCCCAGCGTCGCAAAGCAGCCAATGCATGACGCGCGGCTTCGGCCTGACTGGGCGGAACGGCAAATCCAGCACCGTCGCCACCAAAAACATAGGGAAATAACTTGCCGTTCATGGCGTTGATCATGGCTGAAATCACAGCCGCCCCAACCGTGTTGACGGTTTTGTATCGGCCCCGGGCGATTTCTCCGGTTGAATCAACTATGTCGGCAACGCCGACGACCCATTCATCCGGCACAGCTGAAAACTGCGTCGGGTCCGCCACCAAAGTAAACTCCCGCAAAAGAGGGAGGTTTTCATAAAACTCGGAATGGAGGTCTTTCATGGTCCCCCTCAAATCAATGTTGAGCTTAAATTAGGCGGGCGTAAGTCCAAGTCCCGTTTCTGAAATATACTACACACGCTTGTGCGTTGCATCATGACATGCCAAGCCTTTCCCTAAAGCGCGCAAAATAAGGGGCAAGTTATGCAGGCAGGTTTGGTGGTTTTATGCCTGGGCTACGTACTCAGCCAGTTTTTCCGCGCGTTTCTGGCTGTTCTCAGCCTCGACCTGGAACAGGATATTGGCGCAACACCCGAGGATCTGGCGTTTGCCTCGGGCCTTTGGTTCCTGGTTTTTGCTGCGATGCAAATCCCGGTCGGCTGGGCGCTGGATCGGGTTGGCCCCCGCCTGACCGCAGCGGTGCTGCTGCTGATTGGTGGTGCAGGAGGGGCGGCGCTTTTTGCCGCTGCGTCTACGCCAATGCATATCAGCATTGCAATGGGGCTGATTGGCGTTGGCTGCTCGCCGGTCCTGATGGCCTCATATTTTATCTTTGCCCGAGAATATCCTCCGGCGCGGTTTGCCACTTTGGCGGCTGTGATGCTTGGCGTGGGGTCTGTTGGCAACCTCGTGGCATCCTACCCCACCGCACTCGCGGTCGAGTGGATGGGATGGCGCGCAACGATGGTTGGGCTGGCCGTGATTTCGGCTGCAATTTCTCTTGGCATTTTGCTGACTGTGCATGATCCGAAAAAGGTTGAGACGGACCAAAAGGGGTCATTGTTGGACCTTGTGAAGGAGCCCGCCCTCTGGTTGATCCTGCCGCTGATGTTGGTCGCATACGCGCCTTCTGGCGCTTTGCGGGGCCTTTGGGCGGGGCCATATTTGAACGATGTTTTCGGGTTAAGCACGACGCAAATCGGCACCGCGACCCTGATCATGGGGGCCGCAATGATCGCTGGCACTTTTGTCTACGGGCCATTGGATCGCGTTTTTGGTACCCGAAAGTGGGTTGTTTTTGCGGGCAATGCGCTGGGGGCAGTGGCGCTGACCTTGCTGTGCCTGTGGATTGACAACGCAATCTGGCTGTCTGTTCTGCTGCTGGCCGTCATAGGCTTTGCCGGGGCCAGCTTTCCGGTCATCATGGCCCATGGTCGGGCCTTTGTACCACCGCACCTGGTTGGCCGCGGCGTCACCCTTTTGAACCTGTTCGGCATCGGTGGCGTCGGCGTTGCCCAGTTCGTCACCGGTCGGATTCATGCTGCCACCGTTCAGACTGGGTCAACCGCGCCTTACACGGCGATATTCGGGTTTTTTGCCATATCGCTTGCCATTGGTTGCGTGATCTATCTATTCAGCCGGGATAGTGTCGACTGAAGCAGCCATCAGGAGAGCCCGGTGAAAGACCCCGTCGTCATAGCCCCAAATCTGAAACGCAGGCTTTCGGGCGTGACCGCAACCATCGCAAGGCTGGTTCCGCTTCAGGCAAAATCAATCGACATCGCCGCCACGGGTCCGGGCCTGCCCGCCGACATCCCGCATATCCCGCTGGGCCGCCTACCCTTTCTTTCACGCCGTCCAATGCGCGTTTGGCATGCCCGTCGCAATACAGAGATGCTGCTGGGTCTGATCCTGCGGAACGTGTTCCGCCTGAAACTCAAACTGCTGTTCACCAGCGCATCCCAACGTCCTCATACTGGCTACACAAAATGGCTGATCGGCAAGATGGACGCGATCGTGGCAACGTCACAAAAAACCGCCGGGTACCTTGAGCGCGACGCGCAGGTTGTCATGCATGGTATCAACCTCGAGGACTTTACGCCCCCACAGGACAAGGCCGCCGTTCGGGAGAAACTGCGGCTGCCGGACGGATTGCTGTTGGGATGCTACGGCCGCATCCGGCACCAAAAAGGTACAGATGCCTTTGTTGACGCGATGATCGATCTGTGTGGGCGGTTCGACACCGTTTCAGGTATCGTCATGGGGCGGGCCACCGAAAAGCACACCGCATTTCTGGCCGAGCTGAAAGACAAGGTTGCAAAGGCAGGCTTGTCTGATCGCATCCTATTCATGCCCGAGGTCACGGTTGATCAGATTGCCGAATGGTATCAGGTTCTGGATCTGTTCATAGCACCGCAACGGTGGGAGGGGTTCGGGCTCACCCCGCTTGAAGCCATGGCGTGTGGCGTACCGGTTGTGGCCACAGATGTTGGTGCGTTTTCCGAGATCGTGACCGACCCGTCGCTGGGCAGGGTGGTAGCCCCGGACGACATTCCCGCGCTGGCCGACGCAGCGGCGGAGATGCTGGAAAACCGTGATTCCCTTGCACTGTCCGGTCAGGCCGCCCGCACCCATGTCGAACAGAATTTCGATATTCACGGTGAGGCAGAGACGTTGGTTGCGCTCTACCAGCGTCTTCTGAGCGCTTGAAGCGCCTCAATTCGACCTCAAACGTTCGATTCAGCGCCAAAAGCTCTTTTTTCTTTGCCGCAACGCAGCTATGAACGCGCGTCCTTAACTTTGGAGACATGAAATGGGCTATCGCGTCGTTGTCGCCGGCGCCACGGGTAACGTGGGCCGCGAAATGCTGAACATCCTGGCGGAACGCCAGTTCCCGGTCGATGAACTTGCTGCTCTGGCAAGCCGTCGTTCGCTGGGGACAGAGGTAAGCTTTGGCGACAAGACACTGACGACCCAGGACATCGACACGTTCGACTTCACCGGCTGGGACATGGCGTTGTTTGCCATCGGCTCGGACGCCACCAAGACCTATGCCCCTAAGGCCGCAGCTGCGGGCTGCGTGGTGATCGATAACTCGTCGCTTTATCGCTATGACCCGGACATTCCGCTGATCGTGCCGGAGTGTAACCCCGAGGCGATCCACGACTATAAGAACAAGAACATCATCGCCAACCCCAACTGCTCGACCGCGCAGATGGTTGTCGCGCTGAAACCGCTGCATGACCGTGCCAAGATCAAACGCGTTGTGGTGTCGACCTATCAGTCGGTGTCGGGTGCCGGTAAAGAAGGCATGGATGAACTTTGGGATCAGACCAAGGCGGTCTACAACCCCACCACTGAGGTTGAGCCGAAAAAATTCCAGAAGCAGATCGCCTTCAACGTCATTCCCCAAATCGACGTCTTCATGGAAGACGGTTCGACCAAGGAAGAGTGGAAGATGGTTGTCGAGACCAAGAAGATCGTCGATCCGTCGATCAAGGTTACAGCCACCTGTGTCCGCGTTCCGGTGTTCGTCGGCCATTCCGAGGCCGTGAATATCGAGTTCGAGGAATTCCTGGACGAAGACGAAGCCCGCGACATCCTGCGCGAGGCACCGGGCATCATGGTGATCGACAAGCGCGAAGCCGGTGGCTACGTCTCGCCCATCGAATGCGCGGGTGACTTTGCTACGTTCATCAGCCGTATCCGTCAGGATTCGACCGTGGAAAATGGCATCAACCTGTGGTGCGTCTCGGACAACCTGCGCAAGGGCGCGGCCCTGAACGCGGTACAGATCGCTGAACTGCTGGGCCGTGAGGTTCTGAAAAAGGGCTGACGTTCCGGCCCCAATAAAGACCAAGAAGAAACCCGCTGTTTGGTCAGCGGGTTTTTTTGTTTCAGTCAGCCTAGATTGCAAACCAAACGGGCTCTAGTCGCGCATACAGTTTCTTGGACAGGACATTGAGGCCACAGAACTTAGGCCACAGAACTGCCCTTCCAAATACTGCACCCCGACCTGATTAGTCATAAGCGGACGAAGCAGTCTTTCATACAGTGCCCAATTCCCCCGTCGCAGTTTACACAATCGGCGACGGTTCGAACCATTCGAAGTTCGAGATGCACAACCTTTCACTCCCATGTGTTCATTTTTATTGTTCGGCACCTCCCTCAACTTACTTTAGGGCAAATGACGTTCGCAGTAATACTTAAAAAATCGTGCTGGGGTTTCTGACATGCTCAAAGGCATCTCGAAGCGTACTACAATAGGCGTATTGGTTGCCGTGGCAGCCGTAATCGGCGTAGGCGTCACTTGGTTCATACTTTATGGACCTGGGACTTGGACTGGTAACATCTCCAATCGCAAACTTTCCGATACGACCGCCAATGCTAGCCTGCCGAGACAGGCAAACGGGCAATCTGCCAATCTTCTATCGGCCTTTCACGGGCTTGACGCTTTGCCGCGGCTTTCCAATGTGATTTGCAAAGGTTCAAAGGGCTATTCTGGGATGCCTGTTATCTTCTCGACCGAGATAGACGTCGCCACGATGCAGGCGGGTGACTTTCAGGTCAGGACTAGGTCTGGCGAAATTGGGATCATGCACTGCGTGTCTGTTCTTCCCGCCACTGATCCGGGAGAGCTGCGTACCGTACTCTTGATCGGGCGGTTGGGCCCTTCGGACACTGACCCACCAGTCAGCGTTGAAATCGTGGGTCATCTGCATTCGATCGACGGGTCGATGGATTTTCGCGGAGCCAGTACGCCAGTAATACCCCTTGAAGACGGGCCATCGATCGCATGGGCTGAGGTTGTGGAAGACTGGACACTTGTTGGCACGCTGGGCCCACCTCGGGTCAGGGGCAGCCTCTGCCAAACAGAGGGCATCGTTCAGGCGGTCCGTGTTGTGTGGGAGGGCGGCGTGACGCTGGAAGACGGTACCGAGCCCGGCGAGGCTGAGCGCGATCTCTACGCGATCACCGTCGAAGCGGCGGATTGGACCCGGCGCGAGGTGAAGCCAGCAGAGCTGGCAAACTTAGGCGATGGAGACAACAACCACATGCTCTGTATGGATACAAAAGACCAGCCCATCTCGGTATCCTTCCCAGAGGGAATCCTGACAGACCCAAATGGCGACCTTAACCCGGTCACAAAGGTGGCTATCACACCTCTACCTTGACCACTTGAATACCGAATTTTGGGGCTTGGGACTCGCCTCCTTAGTACACGCACCGGATAACGTTAAGATCTTAACCCATGACAATCCTTACGCAACGCGTGCAAGTAACCGCTGTGGGCGCGAGGCGGCCCTCAATGAGGTAAATTTGCCCGGTCTGTTGACAAAGACGGGCTGGCTTGCCACCTAAATAACAAACCTTGATCGCGGCAGATGTGACCAATCACACCTCAGGCGGTGTCCCGCGCAAGGCGGCTGAGGCAGAGCATGCAGGTTTCGACCAAACGCAGAATTGGCAGAACTCTGACCATCGGATGCGCGAGTGTTCTGATGGCGCTTGTCTTCATTGGCTTTACCGGGCAAATCTTTGCCGTTGGGGACTCGATTGCCCTTTTACGCCCGCAAGCTGGTATTTTGCTGGTACTCTATTCAGCGCTGTTGCTGTACCTGCGCGCCAGGTATCTCGCTTTGACAACTTTTGCCGTTGCCGGGATGGCCCTTGGTTCGATCGCCACGAGCTATGCTGCACCCTCTGCCGATTGCAACGGCACTTGCCTGACGCTTTATCAGAAAAACCTGATGAACAAAGCTTGGCCGCGCTATTCACTGGCGGACGACATTATCACATCCGACGCCCAGGTTGTTACATTGCAGGAAGTGTCCAGCCACAACCAGAAATACATGAGCAACTTGTTCGAACATTACCCGTCCAAGACTGTTTGCGGCTTTCGACCCGAACAAAGCGTTGCCATCCTGACAACCCTGCCCATCGTGGAAAACTCTGAGTTCTGTCTGAAAGGCTCGGGGCTGGTTGGCATTCAGGTCGAGGCCCCTGACGGTACTTCAGTCTGGATTGTATCGATTCACCTGAATTGGCCGTTTCCTTATGATCAAGCGCAGCAAAGTCAGGTTATCGCTGATCGCATTGCGGATTTGGACGGCCCTGTCCTGATTGCCGGCGATTTCAACATGGTACCATGGGGGGCAAGCGTTCAGCGGATCGCTGCGGCGGCGGACAATCAGAGCTTTGGAACCGCCCTGAATACGCATCATCTTGGCAGTTGGAAGGTGCCGCTGCCGATAGACAACCTACTCTTCCCCAAAGGCACAATCGGAACGGTCGAACTGCGCCCCTTCATGGGATCGGACCATCTGGGAAAGCTTGCCCGAATTCGAATAGAGTGACGTACGCGGGCTGGGCGCTCACATGCTAAACAGGTGTGGTTTTCGACAGAGATTGTGCCGTCCACCGCAGGCCCAGATCAAAAAGAGCCGCTTCAGACGGGAACAAACTTCTTCTGATAGGGATCAAAGCATTCCAGTCCGCCTGCGCCGATATCTGTCCACAAGCCATGCAGGCTCAGCGCGCCTTGCCCGACCGCCTCAGAGATGAACGGGAAGGTCATCAGGTTTTCCAGAGACGCCACAACCGCATGACGTTCGAACTGCCGCGCCTGATCGACACGGTCTTCGATATCGGCCACCAGTTCGTATTTGGGTTTGAGGATGTCCATCCACCGGCCCACAAAGCTTTCCTTGACCTCCAATTGGGGTGCTTCCCCTTTGCACATGTCGATGCACCCCTGAACACCGCCACATTGCGAATGACCCAACACGATCAGATGCGCGACCTTCAGCGCCGTGACGGCGTATTCGATTGCCGCGCTGGTGCCGTGATGATCACCGTCCGGCGCGTATGGCGGCACCAGATTGGCAATGTTGCGGTGAATAAAGAAATCGCCCTGATCGGCCCCGAACATGGAAGTCACATGCACCCGGCTGTCGCAGCAGGATATTACCATCGCACGAGGGCGCTGCCCCTCTTCTGCCAACCGTTTGTACCAAACCTGGTTCTCGGAATATGTCGTGGCTTTCCACCCGTGATAGCGCTTGACCAGATAGGTCGGCAAAGGCTTGGCAAAGTCCATTGTGTTGTCCCAGTTCTTCTCGCTTCAGGACGCTCTAAACCGAATTCAAGAAAAATTCGAGCCATTATCCAGATTCACTGCAAGGTTTTGCAAAGGAATTTCCCGCCAATATCAAAACAACGCCGTGGGGGCGTCAAAATTAAGGGTGAATGTGGTGGAAAAGATAATCGCGCTTGAACACAAGGAATCCGTCCGGCTGGACCCGGATCAACTCGGCGGGCTGTATAGCCAATTGGGGGACAAGAACGCGTTGGACGTGCTGTGCCGCACGGTTGAGGAACTGGCCGTGCGTCTTTCAAACTGTGAACGGTTTTGGCGGCACCGCGAATGGGCCGATCTGCGCAAATGTGCCAAATCGCTGGTTGCAATCTCTGAACAGGTCGGGATGACGGCGCTGGCGCGCGTAGCCGCTGATGTGGCCCAAACCGTCGATGCCGGTGATGCGGTGGCGGCTGCTGCGACCTTGGGGCGGCTGATCAGAGTGGGCGAACGTTCATTGACCGCCGTATGGGACCAGCAGGATCTTTCCGTCTGACGGGGGTTGCAGGTGGATCAGGCGCAGCTAGTCTGTGCGTGGAATTCTAACGCCGAGACGCCCATGACCCTGTCCTTCGCTCTACCCTCTGACACCTCTTTTCCGTTGCATGTGATTGCTCAGCCGGACCTGGAAAGCTGGTTGCAAAAGCAATCGCAGCACGTGCAATCTTGGGTCGCTGTGAACGGGTTTTCGGCGGCCCTGGGTCAGACTTTGTTGGTACCAAGCGCGAGTGGCGCAGCAGAGATGACGCTGGCAGGCTACGGAACCGAAGAAAAACGCACGCGCAAACGGTTCCCGCTGGCCGCTGCCGCTCTGTCTTTGCCAGAAGGAACCTATCATATCGCATCCGGCGTGCCCGCGGACCAGTTAGAGGTTGAATGCCTCGGCTGGCTGTTGGCCGGTTATGCGTTTGATCACTATGCCTCCCAAACCGGTGGGTCAGCGGAACTGGTCGCACCGGATGGGGTGGATGCAGCTCGTATCGAAGCAATGGCGCAGGCCGAGGCTTTGACACGCGATCTGGTCAACACACCCGCGTCGGATATGGGACCAGCACAGCTGCATCAGGCGGTCGAGGCTTTGGCCGCAGAGTTTGGGGCCACTTGCGACGCAATCCTTGGTGATGCGCTGCTGGATCAGAACTTCCCGATGATCCATACGGTTGGGCGGGCTGCTGAACAGGCCCCGCGATTGATCGAGCTGACCTGGGGCAACAGCGGCCCAAAACTGACGCTCGTGGGCAAAGGTGTATGCTTCGACACAGGCGGGCTGAACCTGAAACCGGGTGCCTCGATGGGGCTGATGAAAAAAGACATGGGCGGGGCCGCCAATGTGCTTGGATTGGCTCGCATGATCATGGCGCTGGATTTGCCGGTGCAGCTGCGTGTCCTGATCCCCGCTGTTGAAAACGCGGTTGCGGGCAACGCGTTCCGGCCCGGTGACATTTTGACCTCACGCAAGGGCCTGACGGTTGAGATCAACAACACCGACGCCGAAGGGCGTTTGGTTCTGGCCGACGCTCTGACTCTGGCGGATGAGGGTGAGCCCGATCTGGTGATTTCGATGGCCACGCTCACAGGCGCGGCGCGCGTCGCCGTGGGCCCCGACTTGGCCCCGTTCTATACGGATGATGAAACTTGCGCGTCGGCTCTGTCCAACGCCGCAATTGTTTCGGCTGATCCGGTCTGGCGTATGCCGTTTCACACACCTTACGAGGCGATGATCGAACCCGGCATCGCCGATCTGGACAATGCGCCTTCGGGCGGGTTCGCAGGTTCGATCACCGCTGCGCTTTTTCTACGCAGGTTCATGGGATCGCGCCGCTATATCCATTTCGACATCTACGCGTGGCAACCCAGCAAGGAACCCGGGCGCAGCAAGGGTGGGCTGGGTCAAGGGCCGCGCGCGATTCTGAACGCTTTGCCCGAGATGTTGGGCCTATGACTCGCCTGCGCATATCCAAACCTGTGGTCGATCTTTTGCGCGACCCTGAAGGGCCTCGCGACAGGCAGGTGCTTTTCGGTGATACGGTTCAAGTCGCAGAAGAAAAGGACGGCTGGAGCCGGGTCATCGCCGACAAAGACGGGTACACTGGCTGGCTGCAAACGGATCAATTGACCCATGATATCCCCGCCACCCGTTGGATCAAAGCACCGGCGACGCATGCATATGAAAGCGCAAACTTCAAAAGCCGCGATCTGGTATCGCTCAGCTTTGGAAGCAAGATCCATGTTTTGGCGGAAACAGATCGCTATCTGGAAACCGAGTGGGGCTTTGTTCCAAAGGTACACACCGCACCAATCTCAGATACGCCACACGACCCGGTTGCTGTGGCCGAATTGTTCCTGGGGACGCCTTATTTGTGGGGTGGAAACAGCCGGTTTGGTATCGATTGCTCTGGGCTTGTCCAAGCTGCGTTGCTGGCCTGCGGCATTCCCTGTCCCGGAGACAGCGGTGATCAGGAACGTGCTTTGGGCACGACACTCGCCGACGGGTCAGCCGCACAAAGGGGCGATTTGTTGTTTTGGAAAGGTCATGTGGCCTGGGTATCCGGAGAAAACATGATTTTGCATGCCAACGCCAGCCATATGGCGGTTGTGTTTGAACCTATGGATCAGGCCATTGAGCGTATTCAGGCGCAGGGCGATGGTCCGATCACAGCTCACAAAAGGCTCTAATCAAGGTTGACCGCCCGGATCAACTTGCGTTCCAACACTCTAAGCACCGCGCGCAAATCGTGGCCGCGTTTCAGGATGCGACCGTCCATTCCGACCACAGAATACATCCCCTGCCGGGACCTAAGCCGCGGGTGCTTTTCGACACGATAGATCGGATGTTCAGCAGTGCGCCGGAAGATCGAGAACACTGCCATGTCGCGCAGGTTCGAGATACCATAGTCCCGCCATTCTCCGGCGGCGACCATCCGGCCATATACGGACAGGATTTGGGACATCTCATGCCGGTCAAAGGCGACGGGCATCTGCGCTGCACTTGCCGAAAACCGGCTGGGAGGCTGCATATTCATACCTCCAGCCTTGCCGGAAATCGCGTTTGAATCAAGCCTGATGCGTTATGACCCAAGAATTCAGGCGGAAGTGTTACCGGCGACCAACCTGACGGCAAATCAGGATCACAGGCAGCAGACCAACGGCTAGAATGACCAGAGATGGCACGGCTGCGCCCTCCAACCTCTCGTCCGAGGCCAGTCTGTAGGCTTGCACCGCCAATGTGTCGAAGTTGAACGGACGCATGATCAGCGTGGCGGGCAATTCTTTCATCACGTCCACGAATACGATCAACAGCGCCGTCAACAGGGAAGGCGTCAGAATAGGCAAATGAACACGCCGCAAGGTCCCCAGCGGTGACTGACCCAGTGACCGCGCAGCGGCATCCATATTGGCGTGCACCGTACTTTGCCCACCTTCATAGGCGCTGAGAGCAGCTGCCAGGAACCGCACCATATAGGCAGCGACAAGCAACCAGATCGAACCTGTGACCAGCAATCCGGTGGACACATCGAAGGTCTTACGCATCCAGGCATCCAGCGCGTTGTCGAACCCGGCGAATGGTACGATCAGACCCACCGCAATCACGCCCCCAGGCACAGCATATCCCAACCGCGCCAGATAAGCCGTCGCTGAGGATGCCCGCCCGGGCCTGAGACGTTGGAAGAACCCGATGCTGATCGCCGCAAAGACGGTGATGACCGCTGCCGTCCCGGCCAGAGTCAGCGAGTTCTGGATGAAACCGATATAGCGCCGCGACAGCAGGTTTTGTTCCGACTCCAGCCCCATCTCAACCAGAATGATCACAGGCAACAAGAACCCGAACAGAACCGGTATCGCACATAGCAGAAAGGCCCCTAAGGCGCGCAGGCCCGTCAGGTCGGCTGCCGGTTGCGCGACATGTTGTTTACCGGCCTGATAATATTTCGCCTTGCCGCGTTGCGTGCGCTCGGCCACGGCCATCACCAGAGCAAAAACCAGCAGGCACAGCGCCAATTGCGCCGCCGCCGCACGGTCCGCCATGGAAAACCAACTGGTGTAGATACCGGTCGCAAAGGTCTGCACGCCGAAATACGAAACGGTGCCAAAATCCGCGATGGTCTCCATCACCGCCAGCAGAACGCCGCCCGCAATTGCCGGCCGTGCCATTGGCAGCGAAACGCGCCGAAACGCCAGCCACGGGTTGTTGCCCAACGCCCGGGCCGCCAAAAACGCCGTTGCGCTTTGCTGCAGAAAGGCCGCCCGTGCCAGCAGATAGACATAGGGGTAAAGCACAAGGATCAGCATCACCGCCGCGCCCTCGGTCGAGCGTATTTCCGGGAACCAATAGTCGCGCGGCCCCCAGCCTGTCACGTCCCGCAATGTGCTTTGAACGATCCCCGGGTGGTCCAGAATGAACGTGTAGGCATAAGCCAAAACATAGGCGGGAAAGGCCAGTGGAAGCACAAGTGCGATTTCCAGAAACCGTACGCCGGGGAAGCGGGTCATCGTCACCAGCCAAGCGGCTCCGGTGCCGATACTAAAGGTACCTGCTGCAACCAGTACAACAAGGATCAGGGTCGTGACCGTATAACTCGGCAACACCGTTTGCATCAGATGCGAGATCGTATCCGTCCCACCCGTCACTGCTGCCAATACCACGGCAAGCATGGGCAACAGGCAAGTCCCCGCCACGATATACGCGATCCCCGCCAACAGCCGGGTTCCGCGTACGCCACGATTGCGCGATCCGTTTTGTGAGTATTCGATTTCGGCCATCATCCCGGCTGTTGACTGACAAAGGCGAAGGGTTCGCCTTTAATCGACCAAAAAGCTCGGAAACACCAGTACGTAGGCCAATAAATCTGCGGCATTAAATGCCGCAGACCCATTTTCTAAGGCTATTCGTAAACCCGCTGGTCCTCGATGACCAAGCCATCTTTGGGAAGCGAACCCGGGGCCACGACCTCGATCGCGCCTTTCAGCTTCAGCACTTCGGCAACTGACTTGGCGTAGGCGGGGTTTTCGCCGCCCGCGCTTTCGATTTGGACGGTCATCGTATCCATCTCACCCTGACGCATCGCGATGACGCGGGCTTTGACAATCTCGTCATGCTTGTCGACCAGCGCCGCCACCTGCTCTGGGCGAACGAACATGCCCTTGATCTTGGTGGTCTGGTCCGCGCGGCCCATCCAGCCCTTGATCCTTGTGTTGGTGCGGCCGCAAGGCGAAACGCCCGGCATCACCGCCGACAAATCACCTGTTGCAAAGCGGATCAACGGGTAATCGGGGTTCAAAGAGGTCACAACAACCTCGCCCACTTCACCCGGAGCGACCGGAGTACCAGTTCCGGGGGTAACAATCTCGACGATCACATGTTCGTCGATGATCATTCCCTCCATCGCTGGGCTTTCATATGCAATGTTGCCCAGATCGGCTGTCGCATAACATTGCAGGCACGAAATCCCGCGATCAGCATATTCCTGACGCAGTGACGGAAACAGCGCCCCGCCACCAACGGCGGCCTTTGAGAAGTTCAGCGAAACGCCCATCTCATCGGCTTTGTCCAGAATGACTTTCAGATAATCCGGCGTTCCTGCGTAGGCCGTACAACCGACATCCCGCGCCGCTGTCACCTGCAATTCCGTCTGTCCAGTGCCCGCAGGCAAAACGGCTGCGCCAACCGCGCGTGCACCATTTTCAAAGATCATGCCCGCCGGGGTCAGGTGATAGCCAAAGCAGTTCTGCACGATATCTCCAACGCCCACACCTGCAGCATTCAGGAAGCGACCCATGCGCCACCAGTCGTGATCCGTGCTGCCCGGTTCATAAATTGGGCCCGGCGACTGGAATACATGATGAAAATGCCGCGCGGGCTTCACCGTAAACCCACCAAAGGGCGGCCGTTCGGCTTGCGCGCGGGTCAGGTCCGACTTTCGCAACACCGGCAAAAGCGGCAAATCTTCCGTTGAAACTACTTTATTAGTGTCTGAATCCGACAGGTGCGCCGCGAACCCGGGCGCGGATGACACGCGCTTGATCTGTTCCACAAGCGCTGCCGCCTGATCTGAGGCGCGTTGGTCTGCCGAGCGCGTTTCGAGTGCATCGAAATAGGTCATCGCCATATCCTCCATCCGCTCACAGCCACCTCTTGCGGCGGCGATAAGATCGCACGTCGCGGAAGCTTTTGCGGCCTTCATCTGACATGCCGAGGTAGAATTCTTTCACATCTGGGTTTTCGCGCAGCTCGGAAGCAGGGCCATCCATCACCACGCGCCCGGATTCCAAAATGTATCCGTAATGTGCAAACCGCAGAGCCACGTTTGTATTCTGTTCTGCCAAAAGGAAGGACACGCCTTCTTTTTCGTTCAGGTCCTTCACAATGCCGAAAATCTCTTCGACCAGCTGCGGCGCAAGACCCATCGAGGGCTCGTCCAGCAGGATCGTTTCAGGTCGCGACATCAAGGCCCGACCCATCGCGACCATCTGTTGCTCACCGCCCGAGGTATAGCCCGCTTGCGACTTGCGACGTTCTTTGAGGCGCGGGAAATAATTATAGACCAGTTCCAGATCCTGCTGAACCGCTGCGGACCCATCTTTGCGGGTATAGGCCCCCGTCAGCAGGTTTTCTTCAACAGTCAGGTGTTCAAAACAGTGGCGGCCTTCCATCACCTGGATGACGCCTTTTTCCACCAGATCAGCCGGATCGCTTTCATGCACGCTTACACCGCGATACTTGATCGACCCTTTCGTGACCTCTCCGCGTTCCGAATGCAGCAGGTTCGACACAGCCTTGAGCGTTGTCGTTTTGCCAGCGCCATTGCCGCCCAGCAATGCCGTGATGCCCCCTTTTGGAACAGTCAGGCTGACGCCCTTCAGCACGAGGATTACGTGATTGTAGATCACCTCGATATTGTTGACTTCAAGCAGGGTTTCCGCCTGCACGTCAGTGGTATTTGCCGCATCCAGCATCAGCGCGTGTCCTCATGCCTGCCCAGCTTGGGGCGTCTGTAAGGAACGGCAGCGAAACCGCCACTCCGAATGTTAGGGTGCCCCGGATAGGTTCCGGGACACTGGGTTGGCTTACTCGCAGCGCTGCGAGATGTTGTTTTCAGCCGCATAGGCTGCCGAGTCTTCCTCGATCAGCGCGTTGATGACCTCGACGTCAGTTGGCTTGAAATCCTGAACAGGGTTCCATGTTCCAGCGGCTGCATCCCACTGAACAACACCAACAAGACCCGGACCGCCATGATTGTCACATGAGACCGAGAACTCGGGCCCGAACCCTGCCATGCCCAGCGCTTCCATCTTGGCGTTGGTGATTTCAAGCGCTTCCATGCCATCGCGCATCATCGACGCGTCGATATCTGCTGTGCCATGCATCTCTTGTGCAGTTTTGACCGCCTCGGCTGCCAGCATCGCCGCATAGAGACCGCGATTATACTGCACCGTGCCCAGCTGATCGCCTGCACCTGCGGCCTTACCAGAATCGACAACGTATTTCTGCAGGTCCTCATAAACCGGGTAGTCGTCACCCAGACCGGTGAAGGTCAGCGCCTTGTAGCCGGTGGCCTTTTCACCTGCGGGTTGCACGTCGAATTCAGCACCAGACCACCAGACACCGATGAAGTTTTCCATCGGGAAACGGATGTTGGCAGCTTCCTGAACCGCAACTTGGTTCATGACACCCCAGCCCCACATGATGACAAAGTCAGGCTTTTCACGACGAATTTGCAGCCACTGCGACTTCTGCTCCTGACCGGGGTGGTCGACAGGAAGCAGTGTAAGGTCATAGCCATGCTTTTCGGCCAGTGTCTCGAGCGTGCGGATCGGCTCTTTGCCGTAGGCCGAGTTGTGATAGACCAGCGCAATCTTCTTGCCGCTCAGGTCTCCGCCATTGCTGTCCAACAGATAGTTGATCGCGCCGGATGCACCGTTCCAGTAGTTGGCAGGATAGTTGAACACATGGCTGAACACTTTACCGTTCGCCGCTGAGGTTCGGCCATATCCCATCGTGTGCAGAGGAATGCCATCAGCCGTCACTTTTGGGATCAGCTGATACGTGATGCCGGTCGACAACGGCTGATACACCAGCGCGCCTTCGCCCTTGGTCGATTCATAGCATTCCACACCTTTTTCGGTGTTGTACCCGGTTTCGCATTCCAGCACGCGGGCAGGAACGCCACCGATGCCGCCATCGCGTTCGTTCAGCAGGGTGAAATAGTCGGCATAACCGTCAGCAAACGGGATACCGCCTGCAGCATAAGGGCCAGTCCGGTAGCTGAGCGACGGGAACACAAGGTCGGCCATGACCGGACCTGCGGCCATCACGGCGCCCAGCGCCAGGGTTGCCAGTTTCTTGTTCATCGGGTGTCTCCTCCCTTGATTAATCCGATGTTGGTTTTCGGGCTTGTTGCACCCGTCTTTTCGTTGGACCGGCCCCTCAATGCGGGAACGGCCAGAGTCTGAGTTTCTCTTTGGCCACGCGCCACAATTGGGCCAGCCCGTGTGGTTCGAGGATCAGGAACATGATGATCAGTGCACCCACAATCACGAGGTTAAGGTGCGCCACGATATCTGTCGGCCAGCCAAGCAGGTCGACGCCAAGCAGTTTTAGAACCACAGGCAGCAAAACCAGGAAGGCCGCCCCGGCGAATGACCCAAAGATCGAGCCTAACCCGCCAATAATCACCATGAACAGCACCAGGAATGATTTCTGGATACCAAAGACCTCACCCACTTCGACCGCACCCAGGTAAACCGCAAAGAACAGCGCGCCCGAGATGCCGACAAAGAACGAACTGACGGCAAATGCAGTGAGCTTGGCCTTGAGCGGGTTCACTCCAATGATTTCGGCTGCGATGTCCATGTCGCGGATCGCCATCCAGGTCCGACCCGTTGTTCCACGGGTCAGGTTACGCGCAATTATGGCGCAGACTGTCAGGAAGATCAGGCAGAACAGGTATGTGGCCCAGGCCGGCGCATTCGGACCGGTGATGATGATGCCGAACACGTCCCGCTCGGGCGCGTTGATCTGACCTGATGCCGAATAGTTGTAGAACCACGGCACCCGGTTGAAGAGCCAAACCAGAAAGAACTGTGCCGCCAACGTGGCCACGGCCAGATAAAACCCTTTGATTCGCAGTGACGGTAAGCCGAACAAAACGCCCACAAAGGCTGTTATGCCCCCGGCAAGGATCACGTGGATGAACATGCTCACATCGGGGAAAGCGGTCATCAGCTTGTAGCAGGCATAGGCCCCGACCGCCATGAAACCACCGGTGCCCAGGCTGACCTGTCCGCAATAGCCCACCAGAATGTTCAGCCCGATCGCGGCAATCGCATAGATCAGGAACGGCAGCAGCAGCGCGTTGGCCCAATAGTCGTTGATGATGAAGGGAATAATACCAAAAGCCACCGCCAGGACGACGTAATACCGGTACCGGTCGAACTTGATCGGGAAGGTCTGGCTGTCATCAATGTACGAGGTTTTGAAATCCCCGGCTTCACGATAGAACATGTCTTACTTTCCCCATTCTTCCTGTGCCCGGTTACGGGCTGCGGCATCCAATTGGTTGGATCCTTTGGCATATCCGCTCGCCTCTGAGGCGCGCACCAGTTTCAAGTAGGCCAGAACCCCCATGATCAGGCCCGCAAAGGCTAGGATCGCGGCGATGGTCAGCTGGCCTTCTGTCAGGTCGTCCGATGTGAGGGCGATGTACCCGAAGGCCCAGAACCCGGCCCATGCGATCACGTTGATGATGGCGATCAGCTTGGTCATGCCCTACACCCTCTCAATGATCTTCTCGCCGAACAGGCCTTGCGGTCGAAACACCAGGAAGATCAGTGCAAGAACATAGGCGAACCAGTTCTCGGTCGCGCCGCCCAGCGCCGGGCCAAGCGCGAATTCGAACAGTTTTTCGCCCACACCGATGATCAGCCCGCCCACAATGGCACCGGGGATCGAGGTGAAACCGCCCAGCATCAGCACCGGCAGGGCCTTGAGCGCGATGAGCGAAAGCGAGAACTGAACGCCTGATTTGGTGCCCCACATGATCCCTGCGACCAGAGCGACGAAGCCTGCCACCGACCAGACCATGATCCAGATGAAGTTCAGTGAGATCCCGACCGACAGTGCCGCCTGGTGGTCATCCGCCACCGCGCGCATCGCACGGCCCTGTTTGGTGTACTGGCTGAACGCCACCAGCGCAGCCACCAACAGTGCGGCAATCACTGTGGCTACAATGTCCAGATTGTCGATGAAGAAGCCGTAATCGAATATGTTAAAGGTCGTCTCGTCGATCCACAGGTTGATCCCTTGTGGCAGACCAACATCAAGTGTCTTGATCTCGGACCCCCACATCAGGTCGGCCACGCCCTCAAGGAAATAGGCCAGACCGATGGTCGCCATGAACAGAATGATCGGCTCTTGCCCGACCAGATGGCGCATCACGAAGCGCTGCACCGCCCAGGCCAACAGCACCATGACCGCCATCGTCAGAATGATCGCCACCAGCGCAGGCACGTTCCAGCCGAAGTAATGAATATGAGTGCCGAATATAGCGTTGATCAGATGCGCAAACGGCACCTGACCTTTCATGATCCCAACCAGCGTCATCGCAGCGAACAGGGCCATAACCCCCTGCGCATAATTGAAAATCCCCGAAGCCTTGTAGATCAGCACAAAGCCCAGCGCGACCAGAGCATAGAGCACCCCGGCCATGAGACCGTTGAGGATGACCTCCATCGCAAATACGAGTTGTTCAGGCATTTGCGCCTCCCCAAATTTCTGTCTGGATATCAATCATGGCTGACCCCCAGATAGGCGTCGATGACCTCTTGATTGTTGCGCACCTCGTCCGGTGTGCCGTCCCCGATCTTCTTGCCATAATCCATCACGACCACCCGATCGCTCAGGTCCATCACAACGCCCATGTCATGTTCGATCAGGGCAATCGTTGTGCCAAACTCATCATTCACGTCGAGGATAAAGCGGCTCATGTCCTCTTTCTCTTCAACGTTCATGCCTGCCATGGGTTCATCCAGCAGCAGCAGCTTGGGTTCCGCAGCCAGCGCTCGCGCCAGTTCGACGCGTTTTTTCAAACCATAAGGCAGTCGGGACACCGGTGTTTTGCGGATGTGCTGAACCTCAAGGAAATCGATAATCTTCTCGACCGCCTCACGGTTCTCCGTCTCTTCCGCCTCGGCCTTGCCCTTCCACCAAGCCTGCTGAAACATGTTGGTTTTCATAAAGCTCAGCCGCCCGGTCATGACATTGTCCAGAACGCTCATACCTTCGAACAGAGCAATGTTCTGAAAAGTCCGTGCGATGCCTTGTTGCGCAACCTCATAAGGCCGCATTGGCGGGCGCTTTGATCCGTGGAACCAAACTTCGCCCTCTTGCGGGACGTAAAAGCCCGAGATCACGTTCAGCATCGAGGACTTACCCGCCCCGTTCGGCCCAATGATCGCGCGGATCTCACCTTCGCGAATGTCGAACGAGATATCCTTGATCGCCACCACACCACCAAAACGCAGCGTGATGTTCTTCATTTCCATCACCACACCGCCAATCTGGCGGCCGTCTTCGGTGACATATCCTTCGGAATTATCCAGCATCAGTTACTCCCTGACACAAAAACGAGAAGATGGGCGGCAGGTCGAGCGGCGCTCATTCCGCCGCAACCTTGTGCTGCGCGACCGGCACAACCGGTGCGTCTACAATCTCCAGAGTTGCAGAAATCGAGCCCTTGCGGCCATCCTCATAGGTCACTTCGGTGGTGGTCGAAACGCTCTCGGACCCATCATATAGCGCGGCAATGATGTCGTGGAACTTGTCCTCGACAAAGCCGCGGCGCACTTTGCGGGTCCGGGTCATCTCGCCATCATCGGCATCCAGTTCCTTGTGCAGAACCACAAAGCGATGCACCTGGCAGCCCGACAGCATTTCATCTGCCGCGACCGATTTGTTGACCTCTTCCACATGGCCACGAATCGTCTCTAACACGCGGGGATGACCCGCCAGTTCTTGATAGGACGCATAGGCCACGTTGTTACGCTCGGCCCAGTTCCCCACTGCCGTCAGGTCGATATTGATAAAGGCGACACAGCGATCCTTGCCGTTGCCAAACAGGACAACTTCAAGGATATCGGGATAGAATTTCAGTTTGTTCTCGACATATTTCGGCGCAAACATCGACCCGTCGGCCATTTTGCCCACATCCTTTGCACGATCGATGATCCGCAAGTGACCCGAGGTCTCTTCAATGAACCCCGCATCCCCGGTGGCCACCCACCCCTCGGCATCCTTTGTCGAGGCAGTCGAATCGGGATTGTTGTAGTACTCAACAAACACGCCAGGCGAGCGATAGTGAATCTCACCCTTATCGTCGATCTTCAACTCCACATCCGGCGCGGGAACGCCAACTGTATCGGCACGCACCTCGCCATCCGGCTGTACGGTGATGAAGACGGTTGCCTCGGTCTGACCGTAAAGCTGTTTCAGGTTGATGCCCAAAGAGCGATAGAAATCAAAGATTTCCGGCCCAATCGCCTCACCCGCCGTATATCCAACGCGGAAGCGGCCATAGCCCAGCGTATCCTTGAGCGGCCCATAAACCAGCAGATTGCCCAACGCGTATTTCAGCTTGTCGCCAAAGCCCACCGGCTTGCCGTCTAACAACAAACCACCAACCTTCTTGGCATGCGCCATGAAGTGGTGGAACATGCGCTGCTTCAGCTTGCCCGCATCCTCCATCCGGATCATCACATTGGTCAGCTGCGTTTCGAACACGCGCGGCGGTGCGAAGAAATAGGTCGGCCCGATCTCGCGCAGGTCGGTCATCATGGTATCGGCGCTTTCTGGGCAGTTCACGCAGAAGCCGCACCAATAGGCCTGACCGATCGAGAAAATGAAGTCACCCACCCAAGCCATTGGCAGATAAGACAGAATGTCCTCGTTCCGTGTCAGGTGATCAAATTCAGCAGAATTCTTTGCGCTTTCAATGACATTGCGGTTCGACAGCACCACACCCTTGGGTTTGCCTGTGGTGCCCGAGGTATAAAGCATCACGCAGGTATCGTCATAGGTGATCGCTGCGATGCGCTTGTCCAGTTCCGCGTCAAACCGTGCATGACCGGCACTGCCCTCGGCCATAATGTCATCAAGCGCGTTCATCTGGGAATGGTCATACTTCCGCATCCCGCGCTTGTCGGTATAGAGGATGTGTTTGACCTGATGAAGGTTTTCCTGAATTTCGATGACCTTGTCGACCTGCTCCTGATCGCCGCAGACCACGTATTTCGCGCCGCAATGTTCCAGCACATAGGCCATCTCTTCGGCGACTGAGTCCTGATACAGAGGCACAGGCACCGCGCCCACCATCTGCGCGGCAACCATCGACCAATAATGCGCAGGACGGTTGCGGCCTATGACGGCGATATGGTCGCCTTTCTCAACGCCCAATTCCAGAAACCCAAGCGCAATCGCTCGAATCTCTTTGGCGGCTTCCGCCCAGGACCAGCATTGCCAGATTCCGAATTCTTTTTCCCGATAGGCCGGGGCATCCCCGAACTGGGTCACATTGCGATGTAGCAGCGCCGGAAGAGACTGCATCCCTTCAGCGCCCGACTGCGTCTGAGCCAATCTTTCTCTCCTCCCCATCCGGCCCCTCCTCCGAGCCGGAAACGACAGATCGGGAACACGCCCCGGGTGTCGATGTCCCGATAAGGGACGCAGGAAAGATCAACGTCAAGTTTTGCCTGATGTTTTCTCAATTCTTACGAATTGTAACAGGGGTGAAAGGGTGTTCCTGAGAATTGAACGGTTTACAAGATCTCGCTTGGCGAGGCAGGCGATATGTGCGACCTCTAATGCATATGTGTTTTAGGCTATTTTTTAGGTAAGTTGATGACCAACACCATCTATCGGCTTTTCTTCATATTAAGCTTGCTCACGGGATCAGGGGCAGTTGCAGAGCAACCCTCGGAGGTACTGATCCAGGGGCATATTAAAGTTGAAGACGATGAAGTTGTTTTTCGGTTTACGTGTGAAGAGTCTGCGGATTGCAAGGTTGCTATGGGAGATTTTGAAAGCACTCTAAGGCCAGGGCTCAATATCGTTTTCTTCCAGATCGCAAAAAGTACAGGCAAGTTGCAGTTCATCGATGAACACGGTCACGCAATCATCCAATATGGAAAAGACGTCAAAACCTTCTCAATATTTGATGCAGCAGACGATGACTTTGTCAGAAATGGCGCAAATACTCCGGTCGGGTATCTCAAACTGTCAGCGACGCGCGTTGAATAAGTCCGGAACCAGCATGTGCGGCTACAACCAATCCCGCAAAATTGGGATCAGCGGTATGTCCGCCGCAGGCATCGGATAATTCCGCAAATCGTTCGCGCGCACCCATTTCAGCGCCTGACCCTCCTTGGACTGCGGTATCCCCTCCCACTTGCGACAAGCAAACAAAGGCATCAACAAGTGGAAATCATCATAGCTGTGGCTGGCAAAGGTCAGCGGCGCGAGGCACGAGGCCCAGGTGTCGATGCCCAGTTCCTCGTGCAATTCGCGGATCAGCGCGGCTTCGGGGGTTTCGCCGGGTTCGATCTTGCCGCCGGGAAATTCCCAGAGACCGGCCATGGATTTGCCCTCGGGACGTTGAGCCAGCAGGACACGGCCCTCGATGTCGATCAGGGCAACAGCAGACACTAACACTGTCTTCATGAACGGTAATCCGCGTTGATCTCGATGTAGCCATGGGTCAGGTCGCAGGTCCAAACGGTGGATTTGCCTTCGCCAAGTCCCAGATCGACCGCGATCACAAGGTCTTGACCCTTCATATATTCGGCCGCATCGTCCTCACGGTAGTCAGGGCTGACCCAACCTTTTTCCGCCACCAGAATGTCACCGAAAGAGATGCTCAGCAGGTCACGATCCGCCGCCGCGCCAGATTTGCCAATGGCCATGACGATACGACCCCAGTTGGGGTCCTCGCCCGCGATGGCGGTTTTGACCAGCGGAGAGTTGGCGATGGCCAGCCCGTGGGTTTTGGCGTCGGCGTCCTTGGCGGCTCCGGTCACACGAATTTCCACAAATTTTGTGGCCCCTTCCCCGTCACGCACGACCTGTTGCGCGAGGTCCAGCATCACGGTTTCCAGCGCTTCGGCAAAGGCGGCATTGCCAGTGGCGTTCACGCCAGATGCCCCGGTGGCGCACAGAAGCAGGCTGTCCGAGGTCGACGTATCGCTGTCCACGGTAATGCAGTTGAAGGTCCGTTCAGTCTGCGCGCTCAGCATGGACTGCAGCGCGGATTGTTCAACCTGCGCGTCTGTGAAGATATAGACCAGCATTGTCGCCATATCGGGCGCGATCATGCCGGACCCCTTCGCAATCCCAACAATAGAGACTGTTTTCCCGTCAATCTCGACCTGAGCAGACGCCCCTTTCGGGAAGGTGTCGGTGGTCATGATGGCCCGTGCTGCATCCTCGATAGCATGGCGGCTCAGGCCGGATTTCAACGTCTCAAGCTGCGAAACGATACGGTCATGGGGCAACGGTTCACCAATCACCCCGGTGGACGAGGTAAAGACGCGTTCTATCGGAACGCCGGTGGCCTTGGACACGGCTTGCGTCACCTCGGCCACCGAGGTCTGGCCATAGTGGCCTGTAAAGGCATTGGCATTGCCCGAGTTCACCAGGATCGCCGCAGGCCCTTCGCTGGACCCACCGATCTTGTCCTGACAGTCCAGCACCGGCGCAGCCCGTGTGGCCGAGCGGGTAAAGACCCCGGCGACCGAAGTGCCTGGGTCCAAAACGGCCAGCATGACGTCGGTACGGCCCTGATAACGCACCCCGGCCTCGACAGTTGCGAAGCGCACACCGTCAATCGCGGGCAGGTCAGGGAATGACGCTGGGGCCAGCGGTGAAACCTTGGTAATCTTGGCCACGGGTCTTTACTCCTGAATCAGGTCCAGTTGGCGCATCATTTCGTGGCCTGCACCATCCAGCGCGGGACGTTCGATCTGTGACTGTTGCGTAAGCTCATCAATACGGGCCTGAATGACGTCCTGCTGGATCGTCTGCACAAGTTCTTCGCGCACAATGTCCAATTCAGGCGCTTCGGTCTTGCGCTTGTCATTCAGCTTGACCAGATGCCAGCCAAATTGGGTCTGAACCGGATCCGAGACCTGCCCTTTTTCAAGCGCGATCACGGCGCCTTCGAACTCGGGCACCATTTGGCCCTTGCCAAACCAACCCAGCGCGCCCCCATTGGGGCCGGACGGCCCAGTCGAGTTTTCGCGCGCAAGCTCGGCAAAGTCGGCACCTTCATCCAGCTGCAGCTTAAGCTCTTTTGCTTTTTCCTCGGTCTCGACAAGGATGTGGTTGGCATCAAATTCGTCTTCGCCTGCGAAATCTTTGAATTGCGCATCGTAGGCCGCTTGAATGGCATCATCCGTGACCGCAGCCTCTGTCAACGCGGCGACCGTCTGTACCGCACGCAGCGATCGCTCTTCATTCTCTAAACGCAGGGCGTTTTCAGTGTTCAGGTCATCTTGCTGCTGACCTAGCAATTGTTGCTGGATCAATTGTTCCAGAACAAAGTCGAACAAAACGTCGTCTTCTGCCTGCTGATACTGCGGGGGCAAAACGGCAACGGTCGCTATCACGTGACCAAGTGTGATCTCGTCACCGTTCACACGCGCAACAACTGTGGACGCATCGGGTTGGGTTTCGGCGGCCAGCGGCAGCGCCATCATGGCAGTCAGAGCCAGCGATGGCAGAAAAGTGAGGCCTTTGGGCATTGAATCATCCTATTTCCTTGCCGCGACAGGGCGCAGCGTTGACACTCTGGAACCTGCCGCTTACATCGCTTTGAAGCCTTGGACAGGGCCGCCTTTCACCCCCCGTATCTATGGGTTGCGCGCAAGGTGGGCAAGCCTGTCGCAACCAAGACAAGAACAGATCCGCTGGAGTGAACATGCTGGGACTCGGAACGCTCGCCAAAAAGGTGTTCGGAACACCGAACGACCGCAAGATCAAGGCGACCCGCCCCCTGATCGAAAAGATCAACGCATTGGAACCCGAATTTGAGAAACTGTCGGATCAGGGTCTGATCGAAAAAACGGAAGAACTGCGCAAACGGGCGCTGGATGGCGAAAGCCTAGACAGTCTGCTGCCCGAAGCCTTTGCCAACGTGCGCGAAGGTGCAAAGCGCGCGCTTGGTTTGCGGGCCTTTGACGTGCAGTTGATGGGCGGAACCTTCCTGCATCAGGGCAATATCTCGGAAATGAAAACGGGTGAGGGCAAGACACTGGTCGCGACCTTCCCTGCCTATCTGAACGCTTTGACCGGCAAGGGCGTGCATGTGGTCACGGTGAACGAATACCTGGCCAAGCGCGACTCGGAATGGATGGGCAAGGTGTTTGCCGCCGTGGGCATGACCACCGGTGTGATCTGGTCGGGCCAGCCCGATGATGAAAAGATGGCCGCTTATAAGTGCGACATCACCTATGCCACCAATAATGAGCTGGGTTTCGATTATTTGCGCGACAACATGAAGGCAGATCTGGAACAGGTTTATCAGAAACACCACAACTTCGCGATTGTGGACGAGGTCGACTCGATCCTAATCGACGAGGCGCGGACGCCGCTGATCATCTCGGGGCCTGCACAGGACCGCTCGGATCTGTACACAGCGATTGACGCGCTGATCCCAACGCTAAGCGATGACCATTTCAGTTTGGATGAAAAGTCGCGCAACGTGACCTTCACGGACGAGGGCAACGAGTTTCTGGAAGCTCAGTTGTTACAGGCAGGCCTGATTCCCGAAGGCCATTCCTTGTATGACCCCGAAAGCACCACGGTCGTGCACCACGTGAACCAGGGTCTGCGCGCGCACAAGCTTTTCCAACGGGACAAGGATTACATTGTCCGGGACGGCAACGTTGTTCTGATCGACGAGTTCACTGGCCGTATGATGCCGGGTCGCCGCCTGTCGGAAGGCCTGCATCAGGCGATTGAGGCCAAGGAAGGTGTGCAGATCCAGCCCGAAAACGTGACGCTGGCCAGCGTGACCTTCCAGAACTATTTCCGCTTGTATGACAAGCTGGGTGGTATGACCGGGACTGCGTTGACCGAGGCTGAGGAATTTCAGGAAATCTACGGTCTGGGCGTGGTCGAGGTTCCAACCAACAAGCCAATTGCCCGTATCGACGAGGATGATCAGGTTTATCGCACCGCAATGGAAAAATATGGCGCGATGATCAGCGAAACCCAAAAGGCGCAGGAAAAAGGTCAGCCGGTTCTGCTGGGTACCACTTCGATCGAGAAGTCCGAGCTGCTGAGCCAAATGCTGACCAAAGAAGGCATCGAGCACAACGTTCTGAATGCCCGTCAGCACGAGCAAGAGGCGCAGATCGTTGCAGATGCAGGCTGTTTGGGTGCCGTGACAATTGCCACAAACATGGCCGGTCGCGGCACCGACATTCAGCTGGGCGGCAATGTCGAAATGAAAGTGCTGAAGGCGCTGGCCGAAAACCCCGAGGCTGATCCATCGGAATTGCGAGCCGCAGAAGAAGCGCGCCACGCTGAGGAAAAAGAAAAGGTTCTGGCTGCTGGTGGTCTGTATGTCATGGCGTCTGAACGCCACGAAAGCCGCCGCATCGACAACCAGCTGCGCGGTCGTTCAGGCCGTCAGGGCGATCCGGGCCGCACTGTGTTCTACCTGAGCCTCGAAGACGATTTGATGCGCATCTTTGGCTCGGAACGTCTGGACAAGGTGCTGACCACGCTGGGCATGAAAGAAGGCGAGGCGATCGTCCACCCTTGGGTGAACAAGTCGCTGGAACGCGCGCAGTCCAAGGTTGAAGGCCGCAACTTCGACATGCGGAAAAACGTTCTCAAATTTGACGACGTGATGAACGATCAGCGTAAGGTGATCTTTAGCCAACGCCGCGAAATCATGTCGGCCAATGACCTGTCCGAAATCGTCTCGGATATGCGCGAGCAGGTGATCGACGATCTGATCGATGAGTACATGCCGCCGAAATCCTATGCCGATCAATGGGATACCGATGGTCTGCACGAGTCGATCAAGGATAAGCTGACCATCGACGCCCCGGTTCAGGACTGGGCCGCCGAGGAAGGCGTGGATGACGAGCAAGTACGCGAACGTCTGATCAAAGCCGCTGATGAGATGATGGCCCAGAAAGCCGTCGCCTTTGGTCCGGAAAACATGCGCAATATCGAAAAACAGGTATTGCTACAAACTATCGACAGCAAATGGCGCGAGCATTTGCTGACGTTGGAACATTTGCGTTCGGTCGTCGGTTTTCGCGGTTACGCACAGCGCGACCCACTGAACGAATACAAGAACGAAAGCTTCCAACTTTTCGAAAGTATGCTGGACAGCTTGCGCGAAACCGTGACTCAGCAATTGTCGCGCGTGCGTCCGCTGACCGAGGAAGAGCAGAAAGAAATGCTCGCCCAGATGGCTGCGCAACAAGCGCAGGCGCAACAGGCGGTGGACAAGGCCGCTGGTCAGGCCGAAGCCAAAGCCGAAGCTACAGCATCCGGTGATGCGCTGCCGGGGTTTGATGAGAATGACCCGTCAACCTGGGGTAACCCGTCGCGAAACGACCCCTGCCCCTGCGGCTCTGGCAAAAAGTTCAAACACTGCCACGGCCGATTGACCTGACGTCAACACACACTGATCACAATGAGTCCGTCTCGCGGCCACAAATTGGCCGCGATTCGTAACGAGAGTGCAAGCTGCTCCTTCAACTGGGGAGGGTGTCTTGTTTGTAGTTCGCAACTACGTGACCATGTGCGGTACCGTCGCCTGTGCTTTGGGCATCGGCTACCTGATGCAAAACGGATCATCTGCGCAGCCCAACGGCGCGCAGGCTGGAATTGATGTCGCTTCGGCATCCGAACAGTCTTCGGTTCTGTCGGGACTGGAAGATATTGTTTTGACGTCTGCCACGCCCTCTGATGCAAATCCCGGCAATGCAGCTTCGGCACCTCGCGGGGTTCCTTCCGCGCTCAAACCGTCGGATTGTAATATCAGTGCCCGTGCAATTGCGGTTTCGGGCGCGATGGCGCGTGTTTCGCTCAAAGCGCCCTGCAACGCGGAAGAACGAGTTGAGGTCCATCACAGTGGCTTGACGGTCAGTCAAATGACCGATGCCTCTGGCGGGTTGCAAATGACCATCCCGGCCTTGTCGGAATACGCGATTTTCCTGATTTCGTTCGAAGATGAAACCGGCACTGTCGCCACCACTCACGTCACCGACATTGCTCAATACAATCGCGTTGCCCTGCAATGGCAGGGTGAGACCGAATTGCAGATCCATGCTCTGGAGTTCGGTGCCAGCTATGGCGGCGATGGCCATGTATGGGATGACGCATCGGCCAAAGGCGCCGGAAAGGTTTCGCGCCTGGGTCAGATCGGTCACGAAAAGGCACAGAATATCGAAGTGTATTCTTTTCCTGCAGGCGCATCGGATCAGTCCGGTACAATTGACCTGACGGTCGAGGCCGAAGTGACAGAAGCAAATTGTGGGCGCACGCTGAACGTGCAAGCTTTAGAGCTTCTGTCAGACCGTCGCTTGCGGTCACGCGACATGTCGCTGACCCTGCCTGATTGTTCACAGGCTGGTGAGTTTCTGGTGTTGAAAAATCTGCTCTCAGACCTGACAATTGCGGCAAAGTAATCCGCAGGCAGGTTCGGCTCTCTTATGACATTATTCCGTGTAGCGGCAGCTGCGCTGATTTCATTTGCCACTGGCGCTCTGGCGCAGGACATCACGCTGACGTCGCATGACGGCAAGGTCGAAGTGACCGGCAATCTGCTGGGCTTTGACGGCGAGTTTTATCGCGTAGAGACGCAGTTTGGCACACTCACGGTGGATGGATCGGGCGTTACATGTGACGGTCCAGCCTGCCCGAACCTGACCGATTTTGTGGCCGAGCTGTGGTTTTCCGGCTCATCCGTTATGGCTGAAACGGTACTGCCCGCGCTGATCATTGGCTTCGCGCAACAAGAAAGCCTGACCGCAACCCCGGCGCGTGTGGATTCGGACAGCTTTGTCTACGAACTAAGACAGGCTGAGCGCTCGGCACCGCTGGCACGGTTTTATTTTGATGTGGGCACGACGGCGCGTGGATTCAGTGATCTTGTTGCGGATCAGACAGATATTGTGATGGCCCAGCGGGAAGTGCGTGAGTCAGAACGAGAGGAAGCCGAAGCTGCCGGTTTGGGTGATCTGAAACGGGCGCGGCGCTCGCGCGTCATTGCGTTGGACGCAATGGTCCCGGTGGTCGCTGCCGACAACATGATGCAGCAAATCTCGATGGCGGATTTGGCCCGCATCCTGTCCGGGGAAGTGACCAATTGGGCGGATTTGGGCGGCCCAGACGCGCCGATTGCTTTGCATGTCCCGGAAATAGGATCCGGACTTTCGCAAGCTGTTGAAGACCAGGTTTTGAAAACCGTGGATGCAGAATTGTCACCGACAGCGACCCCGCACAGCCGAATCCGCGATCTGACAGACTCTGTCGCAAAAGATCCCTTTTCAATTGGGATAGCCAGCAAAGCTACAGCTAATACCACCCGCATCCTGCCACTGACCGGAGGATGCGGACATCCTCTTGCCGCGACCCGACAATCTATCAAGACCGAGGATTATCCGCTGACTCTGCCGATGTTCCTTTACCTCCCGGACCGACGCCTGCCACGGATCGCGCGACAGTTTCTGGCATACACCCAAAGCCCAGAGGCTCAGATGGCGATACGGGGCGCGGGGTATGTGGATCAATCGCCCGAAAACCTGCCGGTTGACGTGCAGGGCGACCGGCTGGCAAATGCCATCTTAACAGGCGGCTCCGAGGTCGGGTTGGAGGAGTTGCAGCGCATGATCGACACGCTGCGCCCACTTTCGCGCCTATCCTTGTCTGTTCGATTCGAACCCGGCTCTTCGCGCCCCGACGCACAGTCTCGTTCAAACATTCAACAACTGGCCCAGATGCTTGAGACCGGAACGCTGAAGGCGCGCAAGCTGGTGTTTGCGGGCTTCAGCGACGGTGACGGCGGGGCCGCCACCAATGCCCGCATCGCCTTGCGGCGCGCGCAAACCGTGCGCAACGCTGTGCTGTCGGCTGTGGAATCGTCACTGCCCGAAGGTATCGAGGTTTCAGCCGAAGGGTTTGGCGAGTCGATGCCAATGGCCTGCGATGACACGGAATGGGGCCGCAAAGTTAACCGTCGGGTCGAAATCTGGGTTCAGTAAGCGCTACAGGAATCCTTCCGACCGAAAGCTCAACTCGGTCGATTTTCCTATGATCAGGTGATCGTGCAGGGTTAGCCCCAAGGCCGAACAGGCATCCTGAATACGGTTGGTCATGTCGATGTCCGACTGCGAGGGCGTCGGGTCACCAGACGGGTGGTTATGGACCAATATCAAGGCCGAAGCATTCAGCTCCAGCGCCCGTTTTGCAACCTCGCGCGGATAGACCGGTACGTGATCAACGGTTCCTTTGGCCTGTTCTTCATCAGCGATCAGAACGTTTTTTCTGTCCAGATAAAACACCCGAAACTGCTCGGTTTCGCGATGGGCCATGGTGGTGTGACAATAATCCAGCAGCGCATCCCAACCCGAGATCACATGCCGCTGCATCACACGTGCACGCGCCATCCGATGGGCGCAGGCCTCGAGGATCTTGAGATCCGTGATCACGGTATCGCCCACGCCTTTGATCTGCCGCAGACGTTCTTCCGGCGCGGTCAACACGCGGTTGAAATCGCCAAACGCATCCATCAACGCACGCGCCAACGGCTTGACGTCCTGCCGGGGTATCGACCGGAACAACACCAGTTCCAGCAACTCGTAATCCGGCATCGCTGCTGATCCGCCTGCCATGAACCGTTCGCGCAGCCGCTTGCGGTGGTCTTTTATGTAGGAGGGTAACCGACCTGACGGCAGCGGCTGCGCGGGCGCTTCGTCCGTGTCAAACAGCATAGGGGCTTCGGCAAAGGCGTTCTGGGTCATAGCTTCACCCTGACGCAGAATCAGTTTCTGATTGGTTAACGCCCATCTCCTGCCATACGCGCGGTGGCGCGGCGGACAATCATGTGCAGAAGGATCGAGAACACACCCAGCGTCAGCATCGCCGCGAACATCAGGTCGGTCTTGGCGCGACCATTGGCCAGCAGCATCAGATAGCCCAAACCTTGCGACGAGCCGACCCATTCGCCAATCACCGCCCCAATCGGAGCATAAACCGCCGCCAGACGCATACCCGAAGCCAACGATGGCAGCGCCGCCGGAATGCGAATGTACCACAGGACCGAACGTTTGCTGGCCTGCATCGTGCGCGCCAAGTCTAGAAAGCCCGCAGGTGTTCGCATCAAACCATCAAAAAACGACGAGGTGATCGGGAAATAGATGATCAGAACCGCCATCGCGACCTTGGACCATAGACCATAACCAAGCCACAAGGTCAGCAACGGCGCCAACGCAAAAACCGGCAGCGCCTGAGTGAACACCAGCATGGGCTGCACCAAAACTCGCGCAGCGCGCGAATTCGCCAATTGCAGTGCTGTGATGACGCCAAGCACCGTACCGACAGCTAAGCCTATGACAACTTCAACTGCGGTGATCCACGCATGCTCGGCGATTAACCACCTGTTCTGCCACCAGGTTTCAGCCACCACGGCTGGTCCGGGCAGGATGAATTTTGGCAATCCGGTCAAGGTTACGATCCCTTGCCAGATGAGCAGAGCAAACAGAGTGGCTGCTAGCGCCGACAGATACCTCATGCTGCGTCCTCCCGCAGAAGCCGCAGCAACGCACCCTGAGTTTCCAGCGTTTCCAGATCATCCACGCTGCGTGGGGCCGGAGCATGAGGCGGGTCGCATGGGGTCAGGCCGTGTTCGGTCATGACAACAATGGACTGCCCCAAGCGCGCGGCTTCACCTGGGTCATGCGTGACCAAAAGGACAGTTCGCCCCACCAGCGCTTCGGCCGCCAAATCCTGCATATCGGCGCGTGTCCGGGCGTCGAGCGCTGAAAACGGCTCATCCAACAGCACGATAGGCCGATCTTCCATCAATGTACGGGCCAGCGCGACGCGCTGTCTTTGTCCCCCCGACAACTCGGACGGTTTCTTGGTCATGTGATCCTGGAGGCGCATCCGTTTGATCAGGCGGTCACGCCGATCCAAATCAGGCTTTTCGCCCCGTAACCGTGCGCCAAGCGAAACGTTCTGCGCCACTGTCGCCCAGGGCAACAGAAGATCATCCTGCGCCATGTAAGCTACCCGATCCGAGACCGGCAAACCGTCGCTTGCTGTGATCTGGCCCAAGAACTTGGCCCCGGTTTCCAGCCCGGCAATCAACCGCAAAACGGTGGTTTTTCCCACGCCCGATCCGCCCAGCAAACAGGTCCAAGCACCCGCGTCCAGGTTCAAGGTCAACGGAGCAAACAGGGTCGCATCGTCGATTTTGGCTGATCCGCTGATTGTCAGACCGGGCGCACGGGTCATGGTGTTAGGCCCATTTGCCAGAAGTTCACTTCCAGCTCAGTCGCCGTCCGGAAGGTTTGACACAGACGATGCCAGCGGGGTGAAGATTCAAAATCCGCCCCAAGTCGCCTTGTTAGAGCCGAATCCAGCAACTCACCTACCGCTTGGCACGCGCCTTGATACTCTTCACCAGCATAGGTGTTGATCCAGTCGCGATAGGTCTCGGACGTCGCTTCCTCCGCCAGCCGGGTACCGATCTCACCATAGCCCATAACGCAGGGGGCCAACGCTGCCAGCAGGTCCAGCAGATCACCGCTGTATCCCGCTTCGAGGACGAACCGCGTATATGCAAGATTTTCGGCGCGTTCGGGGGTGGCGAACAATTCATCCTGTGAGATTCCAGCAGCCTCACAGATATCGATGTGCAGCTGCATTTCTTCCGCGACCAAAGCGTTCACGGTGCCGACCGCTGTCAGCATTTCGGAATGCGTTTCCGATTTCACAACTGCCAAAGCCCACGCACGAGAAAAATGGATCAGAAACACGTAATCCTGACGCAGATAGTGAAGAAACGCCTCACGCGGCAGCGTTCCATCCTTCATTCCTTCGACAAAGGCGTGGCGGGTATAGTCCCGCCACGGCCCCTGCGCCGCATCACGCATCAGCGTGAAGGCTTTGCCATACCCGTTCATTGCGCGGTAACATCGATGGTCAGATCACTGACCGGAAGGATGCTATCGATCATGCCGCTTTCGTTCAGGAACGCCTCGAACCGGGCATACCGACCGGCATCATAACCTGCAGGGCGCAGTGCAAAACGTGGCAACGTATCGACCCAAGCGCGGGCGTTCAGCTCATCTTGCAGTTCAGGCGACGTGCTTGCGAAGATCTCCCAGCTTTTTTCCGGGTTGTTGACGATATACTGGGTCGCCTTTTCGGTCGCGGCCAAAAAGCGGGCGATCTTGTCTTTGTCCATCGTCTCGGGGTTGGCGACATAAATCAGTTCGTCGTAGGATGGCACGCCTTCTTCCTCGATATAAAAACAAGTGCCCGGACGACCTTCGATATCCATCTGGTTGAGTTCAAAGTTACGGTAAGCCCCGATAACCGCATCGACCTGGCCAGTCATCAGCGAGGGCGAGAGTGAGAAGTTGACGTTGATCAGCTCCACATCGTCCAATGCAACGTCATATTTGCCCAGAACGGTGCCAAGGATGGCCTCTTCGACACCTGCGACAGAGAAACCGATCTTCTTGCCCTTGAGGTCGGCGGGCGATTTGATCGGGCCGTCTTCCAGCACCAAAAGGCAGTTCAAGGGTGTTGCAACCAGTGTGCCAACGCGTTTCAGGGGCAGGCCCTCGTGGATTTGCAGATGTAGCTGGGGCTGATACGACACGGCCAGGTCCGCCTGCCCAGCAGCAACCAGACGCGGCGGGGCGGACGGATCCGCGGGCGGGACGATTTCGACCTCAAGGCCCTGCTCGGCAAAATAGCCGTTTTCCTGAGCCACAATAATAGGGCCATGGTCAGGGTTGATGAACCAATCCAGCAGGACTGTCATCTTGTCTTCGGCCCAGGCTGGCGCGGCGGCCAAAAGGGCTATGGCTGTCATCAGCTTCTTCATGTCTCGCGTTTCCTTTTCATTCACGAGGTTGAGGCCGCGACGAGGACAATCTCGCCTGGCCAATTCGGTTGCATGTGTTCCGCCGCACGCCACGAGCGCAGGCCTGTCGCACAGCAAAGAGCAAGCCGTTTCCCTTTATTAGGGTCTATCTGTTGCAAGTTTTCAGGTGATATACGGATGGCGTCAGGGTGTGCTGGAACTGGTGCTTCTTCTATACCGCGCAACTCCACGATTTGGTCGGCATCCGTCAGTTGATTAACAGATAGGAAGCGGAAGCACGTATTCGGCTCGGGCGCATCGTCAAAGCGGAACCCCGTACTGCGCAGGGTTTGCGCGTCATACTGCACAATCTGGCCCAAGGGCGAAGGCTCCAGCCCAAGGATCAGGTTGAGCGCCATCTGCGCCTGCATCGCCCCGATCACACCAACCACAGGACCCAGAACGCCCGCCGTAGCGCAGCTGGCCCCACTATCGGGCGCGTCCGGGAACACAGCGCGCAGAGATGGGGCTCCGCCGCAGAATCCACCGACATAGCCCGAAAGCCCCAGAACCGAAGCGCTGATTAACGGTTTGCCTTGCGCGAGGCACGTGTCCGACAGGATATAGCTGGCCGCGTAACTGTCGGCGCAATCCAGAACGACATCGGCTTGCGCCACCAGGGAAGCCGCGTTTTCGCTTGTAAGGGCGTGATTGAGGGCGACAACTTCAACTTCGGCATTCAATGCACGGCACCGGTCAGCAGCGCGTTCGGCTTTTGGATGTCCACAGTCTGCCTCAGCAAACAAGGTTTGCCGATGCAGATTCGACAGATCCACAGTGTCACCATCTACAATCGTGATCCGCCCAACGCCGGCCCCGGCCAAAAGCGGCAGGACCGGCGCGGCCAACCCGCCTGCTCCCACCACCAGAACATGAGCTGAAGACAAGCGGCCCTGCCCTTCGGCGCCCACTTCGGGCAGAAGCGTCTGACGGGTATAGCGGCTCATCGCGTCGCCTCGATCCACGCGCGCACCCGCGCTTCGGGATCCGCGTTTAGGGTGATGTCCGTCACGGCCGAGACAATATCGGCCCCGGCCTCCAGCACCCCCGCTGCGCGCTCGACGCTCATGCCGCCGATACCAACCAAGGGAATGTCGCCAACACGTGCCTTCCATTCGGTCACGCGGGGCAGGCCCTGTTGATGCCATTTCATCTTTTTCAGGATGGTTGGATAGACCGGTCCCAGTGCCACATAGTCGGGATCCATTGCCAACACGCGCTCAAGCTCATCATCGTCATGAGTTGAAACACCCAGCTTTAGACCCGCTTTTCGGATGGCTTTCAGGTCAGCATCATCCAGATCCTCTTGCCCAAGGTGAATCCAGTCGCATCCCAGATCGATGGCATGTTGCCAATAATCATTGATCACCAGAACTGCCCCATGATCGCGGCACAAATCGCGCGAGGCCGCTATCTGGTCGCGAACCTCATCATCAGGCTGATCCTTTACGCGCAATTGCACCAGTTTGACACCCAACGGCAACATCCGGCGCAGCCAATCCGAGTGATCAAAGATCGGATAAAAACGGTCCAGCGTCATGACAGAAATGCCTTTCCAACAACGGGGGTCGAGGGTTCAGCCATATCGCGCGCCTCAATCGGGTCCGCCTGATGGGCCAATTGCCCGGCCAGTGTCGCCTGCGCCATCGCTTTGGCCATCAGAACAGGATCCCCGGCGCGAGCCACGGCAGTGTTCAAAAGGACGGCGTCATAGCCAAGTTCGATTGCGTGGGCCGCATGGCTGGGCAGACCGATACCGGCATCGACCACCAACGGAACATCCGGAAACTCGGCCCGCATAGCGCGCAAGGCGTATTCGTTGTTCAGACCACGCCCAGACCCAATGGGCGCACCCCAAGGCATAAGCACCTCGCACCCTGCTTCTAACAAGCGTTCGCCCACGATCAGATCGTCAGTGGTATAGGGGAACACCTGAAACCCGTCTTCGGTCAGGATACGGGCGGCTTCGACCAACTGGAACACATCCGGTTGCAGGCTGTCGGTGTGCCCAATCAGTTCCAGTTTGATCCACGGGGTCTCAAACACCTCGCGGGCCATATGGGCTGTGGTCACGGCCTCTTTTACTGTATGACAGCCAGCTGTGTTAGGCAGGATCAGGACGCCAAGCTCCCGGATCATCTGCCAAAAGGTCTGCCCCGCACCGGATTCACGGCGCAGGGATACGGTTGCAACACCCGCACCGCTGTCACGGAAAGCCTGCTCCAGAATGGCAGGGCTGGGGTATTGGGCCGTGCCGAGCATCAGCGGGTTGGGCAGTTCCGTTCCATAAAAGGTTTTCATCCTTATCCCCCCTGCATCGGCGCAACGACTTCGACCCGGTCGCCATCGGCCAGTTTGTGCGCGACGCGCAGGCTGGAAGGAACGAAGTCTTCGTTCACTGCGGTGGCAACGCGGCCAGTGAAGCCGCATTCCTCTAGCAGCTCGGCCAGGGTTTCGGCGCGCACATCCCGCGTCTCGCCATTAAGCACGATCTTCATCGACCATCTCCGTATGTGTGTTGTCCAGCGCCAAATCCGCCACACCCTGCGCCAGAGCCGGGGCGAGCAGATAGCCGTGCCGATAAAGTCCGTTGGCATAGATTGTCCGACCCAAGCGACGGATGCGGGGCAAATTGTCGGGAAAGGCGGGACGCAGATCGACGCCGATTTCCAACACCTCGGCCTCACCAAAGGCCGGGTTCAGGGCATAGGCTGCGCTGAGCAGTTCCAGCATGGATCGGGCCGTGATGCGGCTGCTGTCTTCGCTTTCGATCATGGTCGCGCCCAGCATGTAGATGCCATCGCCCCGGGGCACGATATAAAGCGGCATTCGGGGGTGCAAAAGACGCACGGGGCGTGTCAACTCAACGTCCGGGCAACGCACGACCAGCATCTCACCCTTCACACCCCGAAGATCATGCAGGTATTCGCGTGCGTGCAGTCCGCGACAGTCGATCGCGTGCTCAATTTGTGCAGGGGCCAATTTGCGATGGAATTCCACCCCTTGTTCCTTCAAGCCTCGGTGTAGGTCCTGCAATGCCTGGCGGGGATCAAGGTGGGCTTCCTGGTCAAAGAACAGGCCCTTCCCAAACCCGTGCAAATCAGGCTCTAATTCAGCAATTTTTGCGCGATCGGCTTCCACAAACGCTTCGGTCCGACGCGCAAATCTGCGTAGGTCCGGCAGGTCTCGTGTATTGGCGACAACCAGCGTACCGCACCGCTGTACCTTTGTGCGACCAGCCCACCAATCGATTGCCCGCTGACCCAGTCTCAGCACCGGTTCTTCCGCGTTTTCGTATTCGCACCAGGGTGCCAGCATACCCCCGGCCCACCATGAACACCCGTGCGGGCCTGGCGGGCCGCCGGGATCAAACACCTGCACCTTCGCGCCGCGCGACACCAGTTCGCTGGCGACGGCCAGACCGGCCACCCCGGCTCCTATGACAGACCAGACGGTCACTTGGGCCAGACCTGATGGAAATGATGCACCGGACCGTGCCCAGAACCCACGTTCAGCTCATCTGCGCGTCCAATCGCGCCTTGCAGGTATTCATGCGCCTGCGCAACGGCATCCTGCATCGTCAGACCCTTTGCCAAACCCGCGGCAATCGAGGACGATAAAGTGCATCCAGTCCCATGCGTATTTTTGGTGTTCCGGCGCGGGGCCTGAAACTCTGCCACGATACCCGTCGGATCGATCAGCAAGTCATGGCATACCTCACCCGCACTATGACCGCCTTTCATCAACACAGCGCGCGCACCCAAAGCGCAAAGAGCCTGACCCTGGGCGGCCATCTCATCGGGTGTTTCGGCCTCTTTTGCATCCAACAGGCAAGCAGCTTCGGGCAGATTTGGGGTCAAAACCGCCGCCATCGGCAACAGCACATCGCGCAAGGTCTGGATTGCCTCTTGCGCCAGCAAGGCGTCACCAGACTTGGCGATCATCACCGGGTCCAGAACAATGGGTCGCTGAAAGTCGGCCAACCCGTTTGCGACGGTTTGAATGATCTCAGGTGTTGCCAGCATACCGATCTTGACAGCTTTGACATCCAGATCGCCCAGCACCGCTTGAATTTGCGCCTCGATCACGTCCAGAGGAATACCATGCACCGCTGTGACGGCCTGCGTGTTCTGTGCGGTGACGGCGGTGATCACGCTTGCACCAAAAACACCAAGTGCTGACATGGCCTTCATGTCAGCCTGTATTCCGGCACCGCCGCCGCTGTCAGATCCCGCAATGGTCAAGGCAATTGCAGCCATATCGTCGCTCCATCTTCTTTGGGCAACGATGTAGGAAAACTGTCTGCATTCAAAAGACCGTTCCCTACGCCGGAATTGCCCGGATCAGGTTCGATGGGTTAACGCAGCCACGCCTCTCAGCCCTGCAAATAGGGCACCCCAACGGTTGGGGCAGACAATCTCAGCCACCGACACCGAACGCAAGAGCCAAATGGGCGTTATCGGTCAGCAAACTGGATATATCGCTGGTCCGTTTTGCAACACGCGTAGTGGCGCGGCAGGCGCAAAACACATAAGGCGCGGCACCCTGACTGGGAAACCGCGCCTCATGATCTTTATGGGTGCACCCAGACGGTATTGACGTCTGGTGCAAGTCTATATCAGCTTTTGCCTTTCCAGGGCACCAGAATACGTTCGGCCCAGCGCATCAGCATGTCGATGCCGAAGCCGATGACACCAATCAGGATGATGCCCATGATCACGATGTCGGTATTCTGGAATTTGGAGGCAACCATAATCATCATGCCGGCCCCTTTTTCAGCGGCGACCAGTTCAGCAGCAACAACCGTGCCCCAGCAGACGCCCATCGCAACCCGCGCACCGGTGAAGATCTCGGGCAACGAATTGGGGATGATCACATGGCGCATCACCTGCCACTTTGACGCCCCAAGGGAATAGGCCGCGTGTACCTTCGAGATGTTCACGCCGGACACACCAGAACGGGCCGCAATCGCCATGATCCAGAGCGCAGCCAGGAACAGCAAGATGATCTTGCCTCCCTCACCGATCCCTGCCCAAATGATCACCAGCGGGATCAAAGCCAGCGGCGGAACCGGGCGCATAAACTCGACAATCGGGTCGAACCAGCCACGGAACCAGTTGGACAGACCCATGGCATAGCCCAAGGGAATGCCCACAAGCGATCCCAGTAGGAAGCCCACGATCACGCGGAACAGCGAGTAACCCAGATGCTCCCAAAGGGTGAAATTCCGGAAGCCTTCGCTGGCAATCTCGCCCAAGCGCTCGAAAACGTTTTCCGGTGCGGGCAGCCAGATCGGCTCCATCTGCCAGCCCTTGTCCGGGTCGATGTTGAGCGTGCCGCGCTGCGACATGACCACACGACCGAAATCAGTGTTCACAGAACCACCCGGCTCAATCGACTGACCATTCACGGCAACGATCTTTGCACCTTCGTCACGACCGATCTCATCATTTCGGTCAAGGCGGGCCAACTTACTGCGATAGGCCTGCACCACAACGGCATCGTCCTTGGCGAATCCATCGCCGGGCGCGACCTCGGGTTCATCCACCGGTGCGTCCGCAGGGTGCACGATCACCGTCACTGAGGCGTCATCGGTCTGACCATCAGCCGTTTCAACAGTGTAGGTGAATGAGCCCTCTCCGACATAAGGACCGGGCGCGTGCAAGAAGGACGGCAACAAGGCCGACCCGGTGAATGCGCCCCAAAGCACGAAGATGGCGATGATCGAGATGATTGATGCCTTACGATCCGAGACAACGGCGCTTTCATCGCCGAAAGTGACCGTCTTAAGTGAGGTGAAATCATGGCGGTCTGTGCCTGCAGTCACCAGTTTGACCACAAAGAAAGCGCCGATAAATATCGCGATATAGATCAGAATGGGGATCATTGCGCTGCCTCCGTCCGACCCATGATTTCTTCTTCCATGTCCCAGATCATGCCCAGGATCTCTTCGCGGTTGGTGGCGAAGTCAGGGTGTTTTTTGACCTCACGCAGATCCTGGTCGACGCCCATATCTGCGAAGGGGAGGCGATATTCCTTGTGAATGCGCCCCGGTCTGGGTGCCATCACGAGCAGACGCTCGCCCAATAGCAGCGCTTCTTCCACCGAGTGGGTGATCAGGATGATTGTCTTGCCGGTCTCTTTCCACAGCTTCAAAACCAGCGATTGCATTTTTTCACGGGTCAGCGCGTCCAGCGCGCCCAGCGGTTCGTCCATCAGGATGACATCGGGGTCATTTGCGAGACACCGCGCCAGCGCCACACGCTGCTGCATCCCGCCAGACAATTCGTAGATAGCCTTTTCCTTGAAGTCCTGAAGCCCCACGACCTCAAGTAGATGATCGACCTCGGCCGCGTATTGCGCTTCCTTCTGCCCCTTCATCCGAGGGCCAAAGCTTACATTATCACGCACGCTCATCCATTCGAACAAAGCGCCCTTCTGAAACACCATGCCACGTTCGGCATCAGGGCCAGTGACCGTGTGGCCATTCATCACGATCTGCCCTTCGGTCGGGGCCAGAAAACCCGCGACGATGTTCAAAAGTGTTGTCTTGCCGCAGCCTGAGGGGCCCAGCACGCTCATCAACTCGCCTTCGTTCAGATGCAACGTGACATCCTTCAACGCCTGCACGGCCGTTCCGTTAGGCAGGTCGAAGCGCATGGAGATGTTTTCGATGGATAAACCTGTCATATCCCGCTTTCTGTAGATGAGGGCGCCGCCACAAGCAGGCGGCACGCCCGATTGCCGGGGGAGGATCCGCGGGCGCATGGAAATGCGCCACGCCAAACCTTGTTACTTGCCGTCGGCAATCGTCATCGGCTCGGTGTTGACCGAGTTGGCATAGCTGTCCAGCGCACCGTCGATGCTGCCGGCCTCGACAAACACGTCGGCTACGCCCTTCATGAAGGTCTGCACATTGCCGCCCAGCCATTTCTGCGACAGCTGATCATCCATACTGGGGAAACCCATCGTCCCGATGGCCGCGCGCGCGCCTTCAAGATCCATGCCGGATTCTTTGGCAACAACTTCAAGCATCGCATCACCGCCCGCACCCGAGTTCCAACGCTCATTTGCATCCGCAGTTACCTGAAGGAACTGGGCGACCAGCTCAGGGTTTTCCGAGATAAAGCTTTCCGGGGCCGAGGTCACATCGAACACCAGAATACCCAGTTCTTCCTTCTCGGCACCGGTCAACAGAACGTTGCCGTGCTCTTTCATCCGGGACAGACCGCCGCCATAGCCACACGCGAAATCAACTGCGCCCTGGCTTAGGGCCGCAGCGCCTTCAGGCGGGGCCATGTCGACAACTTCAAGGCTGGCCAAGTCGATACCGAAGTGATCCATCTGGCGAAGGAAGCCATAGTGCGCGGCGGTACCCAGTGGCACAGCCACCTTTTTACCTGCCAGCTCGCTGGCGTTTTCCTTATCGATCTCCAGCGCTTCCGACACGACACAGTTGTCGTTCTCAGAATACGTCACAGCGACATCGACCACCTGAATCGCCTGACCAGCGGATGCGGCAACAACGAAAGGCGGAATGCCCTGGCTGACCGCGATCTGCACGTCGCCCGAGGCCATGGCCGCGCTCATCGCAGTGCCGGTTTCAAAGCTCACCCAATTCACCTTGAGGCCAAGTGCCTCGTCATAGGTTCCGTTGGCCTTGGCTTCTAGCATGGGCAGCGGCCATTCCAGGAAGTATGCAACGGTGATTTCGTCCAGGTCCTGCGCAAGCACTGCATGGCTTGTCAACGCAAGCACACTGGTCGCAGCGAGAGTGGCGAGTGTTTTTTTCATGGTATCCTCCGGTTGGGTCACTTTTTTACAGCGCGTTCCGCTGTTTTACTGTGAGAGAGCATTGGGTGCGCCTTACGGTACTGTGCCGTGTATTTTTCTTTTTTGCACGCCGCCAATCAAGAAGCCTCTCATTCTATCGTTGTGCAGAACAGGTGTTCTGAAATAGAACACTAGTGAGTACGCATTCTTTTCGTCAACTGTTTATTCTTCAAGTTTTGCTGTGAGCGTATTCAAAAGTTGAAAAGGTTAAAAACTCGTCGTAGTTCTGCAATGCAGTAGATATGGGAGTGGGCATGGCAAGATCGACAGACAGCTCTATCGTCGCAAAGTGCGCTATGATCATGGATGCCCTGACCCACGCAAAAAGACCTATGGGTTTTTCGGATATCGTTGCGCGGACAGGTTTGGTCAAAAGCTCGTGCCACCGCGTACTTGCCGTTCTTCAAAGTGAGCGGATGGTCGAATACGACAAAAGCGGCAGAACCTACAAACCTGGCTCGCGATTTCAGGAATGGGCACGCGCCGGATTTCGACACCCGGATCTTCAGCAGGTTGTCGCAGAACCTGTTGACCGCCTCAGCGAAGCGACAGGATTGAACATTGCGCTGTCTGTTTTGGATGGCGATACCATTTTGTACCTGCGGACAACCAATAATGTTTCGGTTCGGTACGCAGCGCGTGCAGGCGACCACGCACCGCTGCACTGCACAGCCGCAGGCAAAGTTTTCCTTGCGTTTATGCCCGAAAAACAGCGCAATTCCGTGCTCGACTCGGCCGGATTGGAAAAGTTCACCGAATACACAAAGACCAACCTGCCAGAGCTTGAGACCGACTTGGGTGTCGTTCGGAATCAGGGCTATGCGGTTGTCGTGAAAGAGGAATTTCTCCAGGTCATGGGCATGTCCGCTCCTATTTGGAATGATCAGGGCAAAGTCGCCGCCTGTCTTTCTGTTTGGACTTTGACGGCAGACGACACGCCAGAGGAATTGCTTGCCAGCCTTGACTTGCTGAAACAAACCGCTGCCGAGATCTGTAGTCGGATCGGCGGCGAAGCACCCGAAAACTTCCACTTGACGACCTGACGGATGCTATCGAATATTGGAATTATTGTTCCGATATACGAGATTTTTATGTTCGCAACACCACCTGCCATGGCCACGCGGCCGAACTCGCTTTGGGCCAGCACTGCGCCGTCAATGCCCGACAGCCCACAATTGACCGGCGATCTGCATGCGGACGTGTCCATTCTGGGCGCTGGCTTCACCGGTCTGCGCGCAGCATTGGCCTTGGCCGAGGCAGGTACGTCAGCCGTCGTACTCGATGCCGGTGATGTAGGCTGGGGCGCATCGGGGCGCACTGGCGGGCAGGTCAATCCTATGCTGCCTTTCAACTCACCCAAAGACTTACAGCTTATGCTGGGACAGACTTATTTTGAGCGTCTGACCGAAGTGTCTCTGAATTCCGCCGACGAATTGTTCTCGTTGATCGACACCCATCAAATCCCGTGCCAAGCCCGGCAGAAGGGCTGGCTGAGGGTACTGCACAACGACCGGGCCTTGCAAAAGGCCGAGGCGGACGTGAAAGCCTGGAACGAATTTGGCGCAGGAATGGAGCTTCTGCGTGGGGATGATCTGCGAATCACCTCGGGCACTGCTGCCTATTCCAGTGGTGTCGTGACCCCACGCGGTGGCGCCGTACAGCCAATGATGCTGGCGCGCGGCGTAGCAGGTGCCGCCCAACAACGCGGCGTTTCGATTTTTGGAAACAGCGCTGTCACCTCGATGAACAAGGTCGGCGGTAAGTGGCAACTGCGCACAGATCAGGGTTCGGTCACCTCTGACACTGTGATCGTTGCAACCAACGGCTATACCGGCCCACTGGTGCCGAAACTACCCAACAGCATCATGCCTCTGACCCCGATCCAGATTGCAACAGACCCGTTGCCGGAAGACGTCATTGCTTCGATCCTGCCACAGGGACACACAATCTCGGACAGCCGACGGATCATCATGTATGCACGGCGAGAGCCAGACAATCGGTTGGTCTACGGTGGGTTGGGCCGCATGGACCGCGCGGGCAACCTGGGCGGTTTCGATTGGCTTCAACGAGACGCCGAACGCGTTTTTCCTCAGGTGAAAGGAGCCAACTGGTCCCATCATTGGGGCGGGCGCATCGCGGTTACCGACGACCACCTGCCTCACCTGCATGAACCGCAGCCGGGCCTTTTAATCGGGCTAGGCTACAACGGGCGCGGCGTTGCAATGTCACATGTGATGGGCCGCGTTCTAGCCGAGCGTGCCCTGGGCGCTGACTCTGAATCTCTGACCTTTCCAACAACACCGGTGCGGGCCATGTCCTATCGCCCGTTCAAGATTGCAGGTCTGGGAACGGCGATCTGGTCGATGCGTTTCATGGATTGGCTGGAAACCAGATAGTGCCAAACGAAGCCATGTCGTTTTGATTTTTACAACGGTCAAAACGTAAAAGAGGCGGCAATCGCCGCCTCAGTCTTAGCCTTTCATTCCGTCCCAGAAGGATTTGACGGAAGAGAAAAAGCTTTTGGATTCCGGGTGGTTGTCTTCACCCAGGTCCTCAAACTCGCGCAGCAGCTCTTTCTGACGACTGGTCAGGTTGACCGGAGTTTCCACCGCCAGTTCGATGAACATATCACCAACGCCACCACCACGCAGGGCGGGCATGCCTTTGCCACGCAGGCGCATCTGGCGACCTGACTGACTACCGGCTGGAATCTGGACACGGCCCCGTCCACCATCAATGGTCGGAACTTCGATCGAACCGCCCAGCGCGGCCTTGGCCATGCTAACCGGAACCCGGCAATAAAGGTTTACGCTGTCGCGTTCGAACAGTTTGTGGTCGGAGACCTCGACAAAGATATAGAGATCGCCCGGAGGACCGCCGCGCATCCCAGCTTCGCCCTCGCCAGCCAGCCGAATCCGTGTTCCGGTTTCAACACCAGCTGGGATATTGACGGACAAAGCACGATCTTTTTCGACACGGCCGGAACCCTGGCAGGATTTGCAGGGGTTCTTGATGATCTGACCCAGCCCAGAACAGGTCGGGCAGGTGCGTTCAACCGTAAAGAAGCCCTGTTGCGCCCGCACTTTGCCCATGCCCGAACAAGTGGGGCAGGTTGTGGGTTCAACGCCACCTTCAGCGCCGGTTCCGTCACAGGACGAACAGGCCACGGCGGTGGGGACGTTAATGGTTTTCTGCAGGCCCGAGAACGCCTCTTCCAGCGACACGCGCAGGTTATAGCGCAGGTCCGAGCCGCGCGCGGCGCGACGGCCGCCGCCTCCTCCGCGTTGACCGCCCATGAAGTCGCCGAACAGGTCATCGAACACATCCGAGAACGCGCTGGAGAAATCGCCCTGACCAAAGCCGCCGCCAGGACGCCCGCCGCCACCCATACCGTTTTCAAAGGCTGCGTGGCCAAAACGGTCGTAGGCCGCCTTGCGTTCGGCGTCTTTCAGAACGTCATAGGCTTCGTTCGCTTCCTTGAACTGCGCCTCGGCATCCGGGTTGTCCTTGTTACGGTCGGGATGCAATTCTTTGGCTTTCTTGCGAAAACCCTTTTTGATCTCGTCCGCCGATGCACCTTTGGCTACGCCGAGCACATCGTAATAGTCGCGTTTTGACATCAGTGTTTCCTTCTGCCTCAACGTAATCGGGCCGGCCCGGCAACCGGACCGGCCCGAATTGGCCCGGTTACCCGTTAGTTACGCTTGTCGTTGTCCAGATCTTCGAACTCGGCATCGACAATGTCATCGTCACCCGGTGCGGCGTCGGCTGCTGCGGGCTCTTCTTCGCCTTCTTCGGCTTGCGCCTTATAGATGGCTTCGCCCAGCTTCATGGCCGCTTCGGTGACGTTCTGGATGCCCGACTTGATCTTGTCGGCATTCTCGGTCTCCAGCTCGTCCTTCAAAGCGGCGATCGCCAGCTCGATGGCTTCGATGGTGGTCGGGTCGACCTTGTCGGAATGCTCTTCCATCGACTTCTCGGTCGAGTGGATAAGGCTTTCCGCCTGGTTCTTGGCGTCGACCAGTTCGCGGCGTTCCTTGTCGGCTTCCGCGTTCTCTTCGGCGTCCTTGACCATCTTTTCGATGTCCTCGTCGGACAGACCGCCCGAAGCCTGGATGGTGATCTTCTGCTCTTTGCCGGTGCCTTTGTCTTTGGCCGAAACCGAGACAATGCCGTTGGCGTCGATGTCAAACGTCACCTCGATCTGAGGCATACCGCGCGGTGCGGGCGGGATGTCTTCAAGGTTGAACTGACCCAGGATCTTGTTGTCCGCAGCCATTTCACGCTCACCCTGGAACACGCGGATGGTCACGGCATTCTGGTTGTCCTCGGCGGTCGAGAAGACCTGAGACTTCTTGGTCGGGATCGTGGTGTTGCGGTCGATCAGACGGGTGAACACGCCACCCAGAGTCTCGATGCCCAGCGACAGCGGGGTCACGTCAAGCAGAACAACGTCTTTAACGTCGCCTTGCAGAACACCGGCCTGAATGGCGGCGCCCATAGCAACCACTTCGTCCGGGTTCACACCCTTGTGCGGCTCTTTCCCGAAGAATTTGGTGACCTCTTCGATCACTTTCGGCATCCGGGTCATACCACCAACCAGAACAACTTCGTCCACGTCAGCAGCCGACAGACCGGCGTCTTTCAGAGCGGCAGCGCAAGGCTTCATCGACTTTTTGATCAGGTCCGACACCAGCGATTCCAGCTTGGCACGGGTCAGTTTCATGACCATGTGCAGCGGCTGACCGTTCGAACCCATCGAGATGAACGGCTGGTTGATTTCGGTCTGCGAGGTCGAAGACAGCTCGATCTTGGCTTTTTCAGCGGCCTCTTTCAGACGCTGCAGGGCCATCTTGTCTTGGGACAGATCGACGCCGTGTTCCTTTTTGAACTCATCCGCCAGGTAGTTGACGATGCGCATGTCAAAGTCTTCACCACCCAGGAAGGTGTCACCGTTGGTCGATTTGACCTCGAACAGGCCGTCATCGATTTCCAGGATGGTCACGTCGAAGGTACCACCACCAAGGTCATAAACCGCGATGGTTTGGGTTTCTTCCTTGTCCAGACCATAGGCCAGAGCAGCCGCTGTCGGTTCGTTGATGATCCGCAGCACTTCCAGACCGGCGATTTTACCGGCGTCTTTGGTGGCCTGACGCTGTGCGTCGTTGAAGTAGGCCGGTACGGTGATGACTGCTTGTGTGACTTCTTCACCCAGATAGCTCTCGGCGGTTTCCTTCATCTTGCCCAGAGTGAAGGCCGAGATCTGGCTTGGGGAGTACTTTTCACCGCGGGCCTCGACCCACGCGTCACCATTGCCGCCATCAACGATGGCGTACGGCACCATTTTCTTGTCTTTTTCGACTTCTGCATCATCCACACGACGGCCGATCAGACGCTTGACGCCAAAGATCGTGTTGTCGGGGTTGGTGACCGCCTGACGCTTTGCAGGCTGACCGACCAGTCGCTCATCTTCGGTGAAGGCGACGATCGAGGGCGTGGTCCGCGCCCCTTCTGCGTTTTCGATGACCTTCGGCTGCGAGCCGTCCATGATGGCCACACACGAGTTGGTGGTTCCGAGGTCAATCCCGATGACTTTTCCCATTTTTGCAATCCCTTTCTCTTCAAGGCGATGTCCCGAGAACCGGACCCGTTACGGCATCCCGTCCCCGATCTGATGTGCGCGACAGCACTACCATCGCGCGTCCCGGCGTATATAAGGGCGAGACCAAGGGCCTGCAAGCACCGTAAAAGGCAGGTTTTCGGGAATCTGTGGCCTTTTTTGGCAAGGATTTGGAAAGGATTGGGGTTTCCGGAATGGCGCGGCTGATTTTGCGGGGGTTCGACATCAGAAAAGGCCATCTGGATCCTGCCACCCAGACGCAGGTCATCGCTGATCTGCGGCCGATTCTGAAATCCGCGCCCTTGTTTCGCCCCGTCACGCCTTCGGGCAAAGAGATGTCGGTGCGTATGACCTCGGCCGGGGATTTGGGTTGGGTGACAGACAAGGCAGGCTACCGTTATCAGGAACAGCATCCCAAGGGCGGAGTTTGGCCCGGCATTCCCAACAGTATTTTGGGTATCTGGCATGACTTGGTCAGCACGGAACATGAGCCGGATTGCTGTTTGGTCAATTATTATGGCGAAGGCGCAAAGATGGGCCTGCATCAGGACAAGGACGAGGCTGATTTTTCCTGGCCCGTGTTGTCAATTTCTCTGGGCGATGACGCCCTGTTTCGCATTGGCAACACCACCCGTGGCGGCAAGACCGAGTCGATCTGGCTCAGCTCGGGGGATGTGGTCGTTATGGGTGGGTCCGCACGGTTGGCATATCACGGGGTGGACCGGATCAGATTCGGATCGTCGCGCCTGTTGCCTAAGGGCGGGCGGATCAATCTGACACTGCGGGTGGCGCGTTAACGGCGGGCATTCCAGCTTTGCGAAACATGCTGGCGCGTAAAGAACTCACCCATCAATCCGATCATCAACAAGGCGATCCCGACCCAAAGCGCGTATTCCCAACTGGTGTTGCGGGGGAAATAGTTCTGAAAAATGAAACCGCGGCACTGATCAATGATGTGAAAAAGCGGATTCCAGGCGAACATCATCAACAACCATCCGCCCATCGTGTTTGCGACAAACATTTTACCGGAAAACACCATGTTCATTCGGCGGTAAATGTTTGACAGCATAGTAACGGTTGTCGGGAACCAGGGCTTGATCGCCATGAACACAAGCCCGATCGCGCATCCGGTGAACCAGGCCAGTAAAACCATCCCAAAGGCACCACCGGGATTCTCAATATCCAAAGGGGCGACTGCAACATTGTAAATGAACAGAAGGACGCACATGGCCATCACCTGTTTGTACAGCGTGCCGAAAGCCGCCGCCAGGATAAGGACCATCGCATTCATTGGTGAATGCAGCGTCATTGGGTTGTTGGCCGAACCAACCCCGGAAATCGACCCAATCGACTGGATATGCATCATAAACGGAAGGACGCCGGACAGGATATACAGCAGGAATTCACCCCTGATCTTGGCTATGCCACCCCGACCCAGCAATGTCATCAGCAGGTAGAACACCATGCACATCACCACCAGTTGTATGACGTTAATCAAAATGGCGATAACCGCATTCGGGTGCTGTGCCCGCACATTTCTGACAACAGCATGGAACACAAGCTCAGCTGTTGTGAACGCGCCGCCCAGCAGCGATTGATTGCGCTTGAAGTAAAACACTCGAAGGTCTTTCCTGCCTCGTCGCCCTCAATCTGGCATGAATATCTTGCCGTTCCGTAACCGCCACATCATAAGTCGGTCATGAGTTTGGATCAACAAACCACAGGAACGGAGCATTTTTGTGACCTATGACGCGCTTATCCCAGTCATCCGACGTCTTGCCCTCGAGGCAGGCGATAAGATCATGGAGATTTATGAGGCAGATGATTTCGATGTCAAAGTCAAATCTGACTCCAGCCCAGTAACCGAGGCAGATGAGGCTGCAGACGCATTGATTTCCGCCGGTTTGCGCGCAGCTTTCCCGGATATTCTGCTGGTCACTGAAGAACAGGCGGCTTCGCATTCGGAAAAAGGTGATACGTTCCTGATAGTTGATCCGCTGGACGGCACCAAAGAATTCATCAACCGCCGTGGCGACTTTACCGTCAACATTGCGCTGGTCGAAAACGGAACACCAACGCGAGGTGTTGTTTATGCCCCAGCTCGCGGTCGTATGTTCTACACACAAGCAGATGGCCGTTCGGTCGAGGAAACCGGCGCGTTTGACAAGGACACACCTGGTGATTTGACGAATATTTCAGTCTCTAAACCAGACAATTCGGCGCTTTTGGTCGTGGCTTCGAAATCCCACAGGGATCAGGCGACCGAGGATTACATCAGCAAGTACCAAGCCAAAGACAGCAAAAGCGCAGGGTCTTCCCTCAAGTTCTGTCTGGTGGCCACCGGTGAAGCGGATATCTACCCTCGTGTCGGTCGCACAATGGAATGGGATACAGCGGCAGGTCACGCGGTTCTGGCCGGGGCCGGTGGCCAGGTGGTGCGTTTTGACGACCATTCGCCGCTGCTCTATGGCAAAGAAGGCTATGCCAACCCGTTTTTTATCGCCTACGCTCCGGGTGTTGAACTAAAGGAAGCCTGATGTCTGTTCTGATTGCCATCCCCGCCCGCTATGCCTCGACCCGCTATCCGGGCAAGCCGTTGGTGCCGCTATCTGGTGCCACAGGCACTGCGATGACGCTGATCGAACGGTCCTGGCGCGCAGCCAAGTCTGTCTCGGGCGTTGATCGGGTGGTCGTTGCAACGGATGACGATCGTATCCGCGAGGTCTCGGAAGGGTTTGGGGCCGAAGTGGTGATGACTTCGGAAAGCTGTCAGAACGGCACCGAACGCTGCGCCGAAGCGCATGAGGTTCTGGGGGCTGGGTATGATATGGTGGTCAACCTTCAGGGCGACGCGCCACTGACGCCACACTGGTTTGTAGAAGACCTGATCGCGGGCCTGCGCGCGGCGCCGGATGCTGGTGTGGCCACGCCTGTGCTGCGCTGTGACGGCGACGCGCTGAACAGTTTGCTGAACGACCGAAAGCATGACCGTGTCGGAGGAACCACCGCTGTGTTCGGTCGCGATCACAGCGCGATGTATTTCTCCAAAGAGGTCGTGCCGTTTACCTCGCAGACCTATGCAGGCGACGAGCCGACCCCGGTGTTTCATCACGTGGGTGTATATGCTTATCGGCCCGATGCGCTTGCCGCATATCCAGGCTGGCCCACCGGCCCGCTGGAGCAATTGGAAGGCCTGGAGCAGCTTCGGTTCATGGAGAACGGCCGCAAGGTACTGTGCGTCGAAGTCGAGGCCAAGGGCCGCCAGTTCTGGGAACTGAACAACCCGCAGGATGTCCCAAAAATCGAAGAGATGATGGCGGCGATGGGGTTGGAATAACCGATTTTCCCCATGACATCCGGCGGTGCTCAAATTTTAAGTATAGTTAACTCGTTTTAAAGGACGCATCATGACAACTATCCTTGTTACTGGCGGTGCAGGGTATATCGGCTCGCACGCGTGCAAAGCGCTGGCGCAAGCGGGTTATGTGCCTGTGACATATGACAATCTGGTCACGGGTTGGCAGGATGCGGTGAAATACGGCCCTTTCGAGCAGGGCGACCTGCTGGACCGCGCGCGTCTGGACGAGGTGTTTGCCAAACACCAACCGGCAGCCGTGATGCATTTTGCGGCCCTAAGCCAGGTGGGCGACGCGATGAAGCAGCCCGGATTGTACTGGTCAAACAACGTCACCGGTTCGTTGACCTTGATCGAAGCTGCGGTTGCAGCCGGGTGTTTGAATTTTGTGTTCTCGTCCACATGCGCCACCTATGGTGAACATGACAACGTGGTTCTGGATGAATCCACCGCGCAGTATCCACTGAATGCCTATGGTGCATCGAAACGTGCAATCGAAGATATCCTGAAAGATTTCGAAGCGGCCCACGGCCTTCGCCACGTCATTTTCCGCTATTTCAACGTTGCCGGGGCAGACCCTGACGGAGACGTTGGTGAATTCCACCAGCCCGAAACGCACCTGATCCCTCTGATGCTGGATGCGATCGACGGCAAACGCGAAGGCCTGACCGTCTTTGGGACCGACTATGACACCCCCGACGGCACATGTATCCGCGACTATGTACATGTCTGCGATCTGGTCGACGCGCATGTTCTGGGGCTGGAATGGCTGGAACAAGGCAAGGAAAGCCGTGTTTTCAATCTGGGCACCGGATCAGGATTTTCCGTGTTGGAGGTAATCGAGCAATCCAAATCCGTTACCAACCGCCCTGTGCCTTATTCAACCGGGCCTCGTCGGGCAGGCGATTGTACCAAGCTGGTCTCGGGCTCTGTTCGGGCTGAAACTGAACTGGGATGGATGCCAAAACGCTCCACGTTAGAGACAATGATAGCGGATGCCTGGCGCTGGCATCAGAACGGCCACTACGAGAAATGAGGCTAAATTGACCTTCAGCGCGTTACAAAAGCTGCCCAAGATCGGCTGGCGGCAAAAGTATCAGCTGCGCTGGAAACGTCGGCGGCTTCTGTGGCGATCCTTTCGCAGCCGGAACCAGTTGACCTGCCTGAACGATCGGACCGGCAAGATCCGCGCTGGTGACGTGCTGGCTTTTACCACTCTGCGCAACGAAATGACCCGCCTTTCCTGGTTTCTTCGCCACTACCGCCAGTTGGGTGTGCGCCACTTTCTGGTCGTCGACAATGGCAGCGATGACGGCTCGGCAGAGTATCTCTTGGATCAACCAGATGTTTCTGTCTGGCAAACCTATTCAAGCTATCGGGGATCACGATTTGGTCTGGATTGGCTGACTTGGCTCCAGATGCGGCATGGACACGCGCACTGGTGTCTTATGGTCGATGCGGATGAGCTGTTGGTTTATTCCCATTGCGATACCCGGCCCCTTCAGGACCTGACACATTGGCTGGAGCAGAAAGGGCGGGTTGGTTTTGGCGCGTTGATGCTGGACCTCTATCCCAAAGGTCCGTTGGGCCGCGACACCTATGACCCGGATACCGACCCAACAGATCTGCTGTGTTGGTTCGATGCGGGGCCATATCGCGCAGAGCGACAAAGCCCGATTGGCAATCTGTGGGTTCAAGGCGGCGCAAGGGAACGGATGTTCTTCACCCAGACGCGGCAGCGCTCTCCCACTCTGAACAAGATTCCACTGATCCGCTGGTCGCGGCGGTATGCGTATGTGAACTCATGCCACTCGGCCCTGCCGCGCCACCTGAACGCAGCTTATGATGGGCCCGGTGGAGCGGCGCCTTCGGGAGTATTGCTGCACACAAAATTCCTGCCGGAGATTGTTGAAAAGTCCAAATCGGAAAAAGAACGATGCCAGCACTTTCATGATCCAAGCCAATTTGCGGCGTATTATGACGGGATCATTAATCAGCCGGTCATGTGGACTCCACAATCAGTCCGTTATACCGGCTGGAAACAGTTGCAACAAATGGGGTTGATGCCTGGCGGGGATTGGGGCCTGCAATGAAAATACGACAGTCAACCGCACGTTTACACTTTGTCGGTTTAAAAAAGTTGCCTCAGAAGATGCATAGGTGGCATAAACCGGTAATGCCTTGTCCTGCCAACTGGAAAGACGAGGTCGGGGAAAGCTCGCGTAATAATAAAGGTTGGGCAGTCACGTGAGCCTGTTCGAATCCTACAAAATGCGATTGCGGCGCAAGCGCCGTATTCTGCGCTGCCTCAGACGACGCCATGAACTGAAACCCGCCAGCGTCAACACATCGGCCATCCGACACGACGACATTCTTCTAATGAGCGTTGTCCGGAACGAAAAAATCCGCCTGCCGTTTTTCCTAGAATACTACCGCAAACTGGGCATCAACCACTTTTTGTTCATCGACAACAATAGCGATGATGGAAGTTTCGAGTTCCTGAAAGAACAGGCCGACGTGTCAGTTTGGCGAACGACAACCAGCTACAAACGCGCAGGTTATGGCCTGGACTGGTCGAACTACATTCTGCGAAAATACGCACATAGTCATTGGGTTCTGACCGTCGATCCGGATGAATTCTTCATCTATCCGTTTTGCGACACCCGCCCTATACGCGCATTGACGGATTGGCTGGATGGCAGCGCCGTGCGCAGTTTTGGAACCATGCTGATCGACATGTACCCCGAAGGTCCGGTAGATGCAGAACCCTACCACGAGGGGCAGAACCCGTTCGAAATCGCACGCTGGTTCGATCCCGGGAACTACATGATCACCAAGAACCCGGATTATAAGAACCTGTGGATTCAAGGCGGTCCTAGAGCGCGCGTGTTTTTTCGCGAAAACCCCTCCAAAGCGCCTGCGTTGAACAAGATTCCCTTGGTGAAGTGGGATCGGCGCTATGTCTATGTCAGCTCGACCCATTCGCTTTTGCCGCGGGGTTTGAACCAAGTTTATGACGAGTGGGGCGGGGAAAAAGCCAGCGGGTCACTGCTTCATGCCAAACTGATCGACACGCTTGGCGACAAAGCGCGCGAGGAACTGCAGCGCGGTCAACATTACCGCGGATCAGGCGAATACAAAGCCTATGCCGCGCAGCTTGAGGAAAAACCCGTTTTCTGGTGCCAATGGTCCGAGGCTTACATCAATTGGCGACAGCTTGAGATTCTGGGCCTTATGTCCAAGGGGAATTGGGCATGAGTAGCCTGGGCGTCGTCATGCTGGTCCATACTTCGCTGGACCGAGCCGAGCAGGTGGCGCGCCATTGGACGGCTGCGGGATGTCCGGTTGTGGTGCACGTGGATCGCAAAGTCCCGGATGGCACTTACGCCCGTTTTGTCGCATCCTGCTCGAACGACCCCAGTATCGTTTTTTCTGAACGTCACCGGTGCGATTGGGGCGGCTGGGGCATCGTCGCTGCCTCGCAAAGCGCATCCGAATTGATGCTTGAGCAATTTCCCGACGTTCGGCACGTGTTTCTGTCTTCAGGAGCATGCCTGCCCCTGCGTCCGGTTGAGGAGCTAATCGATTACCTGGCTGAACGGCCCCGCGTGGATTTTATCGAAAGCGCAACGACATCCGATGTCAGCTGGACCATTGGAGGTCTGGATCATGAACGGTTTACCCTGCGGTTCCCATTCTCGTGGCGCAAACAGCGCAAGCTGTTTGACACCTATGTCAGGCTGCAGCGTGCCGTGGGGTACCGCAGACAAATTCCAGATGGTTTGGTGCCTCATATGGGCAGCCAGTGGTGGTGCCTGACCCGCCAGACACTCTCAGCCATCCTTCAAGATCCCAAACGCAAACAATACGACAAGTATTTTCGCCATGTTTGGATTCCGGATGAAAGCTATTTCCAGACCCTTGCACGACAATATTCGACGCATATCGAAAGCCGATCCCTGACTCTGTCCAAATTCGATTACCAGGGCCGTCCGCATATTTTCTATGACGATCACCTGCAATTGCTGCGACGCTCGGATTGCTTTGTTGCCCGTAAGATCTGGCCTCAGGCCGAACGGCTGTATCAGGCATTTCTGACGGACCAGACTAGTGCCATGAAACCGGCTGAGCCCAATCCCGGCAAGATCGACCGTATCTTCTCGAAAGCGGTGGAACGGCGGACGCGAGGACGCGACGGGCTTTATATGCAAAGCCGCTTTCCGCGGCACGGCAGCGAAAACGGCCTGACATCTTCGCCATATTCTGTATTCCAGGGATTTTCCGAGCTGTTTGAGGATTTTGAATCCTGGCTTGTGACCACCACGGGAGCAAAAGTCCATGGGCACTTGTTCGGACCTGATCGCGCCGAATTTGCACAAGGGGAAACCATCACAAACGGCGCCCTTAGCGACAGTGCAACTTTACGGGACTACAACCCCACAGCATTCCTGTCGAACCTGATCTGGAACACGCGGGGGGAACGGCAGTGTTTTCAGTTCAGCCCAAGAGACACGCAAGAGATCAACTGGTTTTTGGCGCGCGACAAGAACGCCCAGATTTCGGTCATCACCGGGGCCTGGGCAATTCCGCTGTTCCGTTCAAACCTCAACTTCTCGGAGATCCGGTGCGAAGCGGCACGGTTGCAGCAGATTGAAACCAAGCAGCTCGAGGTTTTGACCTCGGTCTGGACCAAAGCCCGTATGCGCAGTTGGACCTTGGCCGATTTCATTGAATCGCCGATGGATCCGTTACAGACGATTCTGGATGAGATCGGCGCACATCAGGCCAGCCACTTGACCGAAGTGCCCACCATGGTTGATCTGACCGGTTTCGGGAAGTTCCTGCAAAATCTGAAGAATCAAGGTATGCACCCATATCTGATGGGTGATTTCCCGTCTGACGATGTGTTTGGTCGGCAGACAAAACCTTTCCGAAAACCCTATCTGGTGCAGTGACGGCCAATGGCAGCCAAATATGATTACTTTGTTGTACTGGCGGCCATGCGCACAGGGTCTAACCTGCTGGAGGCAAACCTGAACGCGCTTGACAGCGTGACCTGCCATGGCGAGGCGTTTAATCCCCATTTTGCCGGGAATCTGCAGTCAGATACACTGCTGGGCCTGACGCTGGAAGACCGTGACGCAGATCCGATGAAGCTGCTGAAAGCAATTCGTACAGCACCCGGTGACATCAACGGGTTCCGGTATTTCGAAGAACACGATCCGCGCATTCTGAAGCCCGTTTTGAATGACCATCGCTGCGCAAAGATCATTCTGACCCGCAATCCACTGGACAGCTACCTGTCCTTGAAGATCGCGCGGACCACACAGCAATGGCTGCTGAAGAATGTTAAACGCCGCGTCGATGCCCAAGTCACCTTTGATGCACAGGAATTCTTGGATTATCTGGAACAGGTCCAGAGCCATCAGCACATGCTGCGGCGACATTTGCAAAAGACAGGTCAGAGCGCTTTTTTCATCTCCTATGAAGACCTGACTGAAATGGACGTCCTGAACGGCCTAGCCGAATGGCTGGGGGTCAAAGCGCGACTGACCCGGCTGGACGACACGCTGAAACCGCAAAACCCAGCGCCCGCAGTGTCAAAAGTCACAAATCCTGACGACATGGCGCGTGCGCTGGCGGATGTCGACCAGTTTGGGCTGCATCACACCTCTCGATTTGAGCCGCAGCGCGGTGCCGCCGTCCCGCAATACGTCGCGGCACCAAAGTCGGCCTTGATGTATTTGCCCATTCGTAACGGATTAGAGCCTGTTTTAAACCAATGGCTGGCCGATCTGGACGGCGGTAAGACTGGTGATTTAATCACCGATCGCAACCGCAAACAGATCCGCGCTTGGTTGAGGAACCACACCGGTCACCGAAAATTCACAGTCCTGCGCCATCCGTTGGCGCGGGCGCATACCGCGTTTTGCCAACACATTCTAAGTACTGGACCTGGCAGCTACAAAATGGTGCGTAACTATCTGCGGAACCGACTAAAGGTGCCGATTCCAGGGCAGGTGCGGGACACCAATTATTCTGTCGCGCAGCACCGTGATGCGTTTTCCGCTTTTCTCGGCTTCCTACGTCTTAACCTCAACAATCAAACCCCAATCCGCGTTGACGGGACATGGTGCAGCCAATCCCGGGTTCTGGACGGGATTTCCGGTTTCCTTTTGCCAGACCTGATCCTGCGGGAAGAAGACCTGACCACAGCGCTTCCAGCGCTTGCACGAGATATCGGTCATTCAAACCCGCCAAAGCCCAGCACACGCGCGCCTGATGAACCGTTTACGCTGGACCAGATCTATGATGCTGAGCTAGAGGCGCTGGCAGAGGACGTCTACCAGCATGACTATGAGGTGTTCGGGTTTGGAGCCTGGGCCCCGGTGCCGCCTAAGGACGCAAAGTGATTAGCGTGCCTTTGTTGACCATCGCATAAATCTCTTCAATCTCGTCATTCTTGACAGCGATGCATCCTGCGGTCCAATCGGGTGTTTTCCGCGCGCGCTTGAGCTCTGACCGAAGATTCGGCTGGCCGTGAATAAAGATATCACCGCCCGGATTAACGCCTGCTGCCTTGGCCTGAGCGATATCCTGAGAGTTGGGGTAGGAAATACCTAACGATAGGTGATAGCGGCTTCGCGGGTTTCTGCGATCAATCAGATAGCTGCCCTCTGGCGTGCGACCATCCCCTTTTTTGGTTTTGGTGCCTCGTGGCGCAAATCCCAAATCCACATCGTATTCTCGCAAAACCTGCTCATGATGCAGCAGATAGAGTTTGCGTGCGCCTTTGTTGACCACCAAAGAGGTCACTTCGGGCCCATCATAAGTCAGAAATCTTGGGCCAGCTTTGGCACAAGCCGTAAGGCTCAGCGTTGCCATAGCCCCCAATCCGAATGCTCGACGATCCATTTTTCACTGCCTGCTCTGTTTTTTGGAGATTAATATGCCAAAAACCTTGCGAAACGGAAATCACTTTTTGCTGTTCATCTGCTCGGCCAGACGGCGTTCGATGCTTTCCAGCCGTTCCAGCACTTCGTCGCGATAGGCATCGGTTTTAACCTCGTCCTCGGCATGGTGTGCGTCCTGCATCGAGTTCACAATCAAACCCACCAACAGGTTCACCACGGCAAAAGTCGTGACCATGATAAATGGCACAAAGAACAGCCAGGCGTAGGGGTATACCTCCATCACAGGTCGGACGATGCCCATGGACCAGCTTTCCAACGTCATGATTTGGAACAAGGTATAGGCCGACAGGCCCAGATCACCGAACCAGGCGGGAAATGACACCGAGAACAGTTTGGTCGAGATTACCGCGCCGATGTAGAACAGGATTGCCATCAACAAGAAGACACTGGCCATCCCGGGCAGGGCCGAAATAAAGCCTTCGACCACGCGGCGCAGGCGGGGCGCCACGGAAATCACGCGCAACACCCGCAGGATCCGCAGGGCACGCAGCACGGAAAGACCACCAGCACTGGGGACAAGTGCGACACCCACGATCAGGAAATCGAATATATTCCAACCGCTTGTAAAGAATCTGCGCCCGGTCGCGATCAGCTTTATTGTGATCTCAGCCACGAAGATGGCAAGGCACAGCTTGTCCAGCGTGACAATCAGCGGTCCTGCTGCGTTCATCAAAGTGGGTGATGTCTCCATCCCCAAAAGAATTGCGTTGAAAATGATGACTGCCGTGATGAAACGCCCGAAAGCCGGGGCTTCGATGATGGTCAGCAAACGCTGTTTGACACTCATGTGTCGCGATCTCCTGTCTGGTCAAGATGCGGCGTTCAGGACAAAGCGCGCAGCAAGTTCCGTGTGTGACGACCACCGAAATTGGTCAACGACCTGTACCCATTCAAGGGTGTAGCCTGCGTTAACAAGGATTTTTGCGTCCCGCGCAAAGCTCACCGGGTTGCAGGAAACATAGGCAATCACTGGTCGACTGGCTTGAGCCAACTCCTCCACCTGCGCCTCGGCTCCGGCGCGGGGCGGGTCTAAAACAATCGCGTCAAAGGCCTTTAGTTCATCAGGCATCAATGGACGACGGAACAGGTCGCGGGCCTCAGTTGTTACGCGTTTCAAACCCTGCGCTCTGCGCCAGCCCTGATCCAGCGCCTGAACCATTGCGGCCTCGCCTTCCACAGCATGAACTTCAGCAGTTTGGGCCAAGGGAAGGGAAAACGTACCGCTACCTGCAAACAGGTCGACGGCGCGCTTTGCACCCTCTGTTGCCTCCAAAACCGCCTGCAATAGAGCCTGTTCTCCGTCCTTGGTCGCTTGCAAGAACGCACCGGATGGCGGAGTGACGGCGGCTGTTCCAAACCGCTGAACCGGCGCCTGTCGCATAGCGATCACTTCACCGTCCCAACTCAGCCGCGCCAACCCGTGTTTCTCGGTCGCTTGAGCCAGCGCCAGTTCCAGCGGACCGTCCAAGGGTTTGCCGCCTTTAACAGCCACATCCAATCCGCCTTCGGAGAGTGTCAGTGTCACCGCCAGAACACCCTTACGACTGCCGCCCAGAACGGCCAGCGCTTCGGTCACAGGAATGGCCGCGATCAACTCGGGGTCCAACAACCGGCAGTCGGGGATTTCCGTGATCGTGTCCGACGCGCGACCATGAAACCCGGCCAATGTGCCTTTCTTTGTACGCCTTACGGCGACCGTTGCGCGTCGGCGCGACTGTTCTTGTGATGTGTGTATCGGGCGCATCGGCGCATCCAGACCTTGCGCTGCCAAGGCAGTGCGCACAATTTCAAGCTTCCAATCGGCAACAAAGGCGTCAGACGCGTGCTGCAGCTGGCACCCGCCGCAGGCTTTGTAATGGCGACACGGCGCCTTGACCCGATCTTCGGACGGCGTTTCCACCCGGATATCGGTCAGCACCTGACCTACCAGAGTACCGCCAACAACCTCGCCGGGCAGAGTGCGCGGGGCATAGACGGGGCCATCGGCAATACCATCCCCCTGATGACCGAGCCGTGTGATTGTGAATTGCTGCGTCATGAAGGGCCTGATAGCCGGGCTTTGAAGCCAACAAAACCCTTATTCCGCAGCTTCCGCCTGAATAAAGCCGCCTGATTGACGATGCCAGAACCGCGCATAAAGCCCGCCCTGATCCAGCAGCGCCTGATGTGTTCCGCTTTCGACGATCCGCCCCTGGTCCAGGACAACGATCCGATCCATCTCGCTGAGGGTGGACAGCCGGTGTGCAATGGCCAGAACGGTCTTACCCTCCATTACCCGATGCAGCGCGGTCTGAATCGAGGCTTCGACCTCGGAATCCAATGCCGATGTTGCTTCGTCCAGAACCAAAATCGGCGCGTCCTTCAGAATGGCACGGGCCAAAGCGATCCGCTGACGCTGTCCGCCGCTGAGTTTTACACCCCTTTCGCCCAGATGAGCGTCATAGCCTTGGCGACCGTTAGCATCCTCAAGGCTGAGGATGAATTCATGCGCCTCTGCCTTTTTCGCAGCGGTTATCATCTCATCCTCGGACGCATCCGGGCGACCGTACAGAATGTTTTCGCGCGCTGAACGGTTGAACATCGCCGTTTCCTGCGTAACCATACCGATCTGGCGGCGCAGGCTGTCTTGCGTCACGTGCGACACGTCCTGCCCGTCAATACGAATAGCGCCACTTTCCCTGTCATAGAGTCGAAGCAGCAAGGACACGAGCGTCGATTTACCCGCGCCCGAGGCGCCGACAATACCCAGCTTTTCGCCGGGTTTTATAGTCAGGGTCAGATCTGTAACACCGCCTACGTCCCGACCATAAGCAAAGCTGGCATTTTCGAATGAGATTGATCCGTCGTGCACAACCAGGTCTTTTGCGTCCCCCGCATCCTCGACCCGGTCACGCTTGGCCAGCGTTTTCATCCCGTTTTCGATTTCACCCACATTGGCGTAGAGGCCCATTAGAGTGAAACTGACCCAACCCGTCATTTGCGCAATCCGGATTGAGACGGCACCTGCTGCCACTATATCCCCTGCGGTCGCAATGCCGATTTGCCACAACCAAAGCGTCGCACCCAGCAGCAGAACCGGCAAAACACCAGCCAACGTCATCAGGATAAATCGAAAACTGGCCGAAAGCTTACCGAAATCCAGCGACCGTTCGCGCAGTTCCACCATCGAGTCGCGCGCAGCCCGATCTTCAAAAGCGGAATGTGCAAACAACTTAACCGTCTTGATGTTGGTGATCGTGTCAACGACCTGCCCCGAAACCATCGCCCGCGCCCCGGCCCGCGCGGCAGAGCGTTGACGGATGCGCGGCAAATACCAGCGCACAAGCAGGAAGTAGACCACGAGCCAAGCGGCAAAAGGCAGCATCGCAAGCGGGTGAATAGACCCTAACAAAAGCAAAGACCCCACAAGAGACGCCAGGGCAAATACAATGGCGCTGATCGTTTCTGACACGACCGAAGCCATCGCGTTCGACGTTTGCATCTGCTTCTGTGCGATGCGTCCAGCGAAATCATCGTCGAAATACGTCACCGACTGGCCCAGCGTCCAACGGTTCAACTTGGCCAACACCAAGGGTGTGATGTTGGGCATGACGATGTAATTGTTCGAAACCGAAGACAGGCCAAACAGGATCGGACGCACCAGCATAAAGAAAGCGATCGAGCCGAAGATCATCCACATGTTTTGCACGGTCAGAAAGTTTTCCGGACCGCTAGACGTTGCCACGTCGATCACACGGCCCAAAATCCAAGCCGTGCCCGCCTCCATCGCGCCGGCTGTGGCCGAAAAGAACGCTGCAACAAACAACATCGGCCAAGCACCGGACAGGCTCCAGCGAATGAACGCTCCCAACGTCTGCGGCGGGGGCGTTTCGATGTTTTTGAACGGTTGGATGAGGTCAGCGACCCTCATTCCGCGGCCTCCGGATTCATGAAGCCGCCAGATTGCCGCGCCCAGAACTGCGCGTAAAGACCACGCTGCGTCAACAGGTCGGAATGGGCGCCTTCTTCGACGATACGGCCATCATCCATGACCAGAATACGGTCCATCTGCGCGATCGTGCTGAGCCTGTGCGCAATGGCGATCACGGTTTTGCCTTGCATCATGCCGTATAGGGTTTCCTGAATTGACGCTTCAACCTCGGAATCTAGGGCGGATGTCGCCTCATCCAACAACAATATCGGCGCATCTTTAAGGATTACCCGTGCCAGCGTCACACGCTGCCGCTGCCCGCCGGACAGCTTTACACCACGCTCGCCCACATGCGCGTCGTACCCCGTGCGTCCTTGCGGGTCTTGCAGGTCAAGGATGAACTCATGCGCTTCGGCCTGCTTGGCGGCGGCGATCATCTGATCCTCGGTCGCATCAGGGCGGCCATAAAGGATATTGTCCCGCACCGACCGGTGCAGCAAAGCGCTGTCCTGCTGAACCATGCCGATATGACTGCGCAAGCTGTCCTGCGTGACATCTGCGATGTTCTGCCCGTCAATCAGGATCGCGCCCCGCTCGACATCATAAAACCGCAAAAGAAGCTTAACTAGGGTCGATTTTCCAGCACCGGACCGACCGATCAAACCGATCTTTTCGCCGGGTTGGATGGTTAGGTTGATGTGGTCCAAACCACCGGCTTCGCGACCGTAGTGGTGCGACAGGTCGCGGATATGGATCTCACCCTTGTTCAGTCGCAAGGGTTTCGCAGCGGGCGCATCCAACAGATCAATGGCTTGGGCAATCGTCTCCATCCCCTCGGCCACGATACCAAGCTGGCGGAAAAAGCTGGTCAGCGCCCACATGATCCATCCGGTCATGGCGTTCAGACGAAGAGTCAGTGCGGTGGCAGCCGCAACGACACCAACCGAGGCGGTGCCTTGCATCCACAACGCAATTGCCCAACCAACAACGCCCACAATCAGCATGCCGTTCAAGGTGACCAGAACCGCATCCATGATCGTAAAAATCCGCATCTCAATCTGGAAAGTTCGGCGGGTTTCTTCGATCGCCTCGCGGGCATAGTCCAACTCTTGCGGACCATGGGCGAACATCTTGACGGAATGGATGTTGGTATAGCTGTCCACAACCCGGCCGGTGACAGTCGAGCGCGCATCTGAGGCCGCTTTTGACGCCGGACCGACACGCTGCACCGTCCAGCGCACCAGCATCGCATAAAACGCAAACCAGATTAGCAAGGGGATCAACAAACGCGGATCCGCTGCGTACAGCAAGATCGCCGCACCGATCAGATAGGCTAGCGAGAAGGAAATCGCATCAAAGACCTGAAAGACCACCTCGCCTGCGGCAGGTGGCGTTTGCATGATCCGGTTCGCAATCCGCCCGGCAAAATCGTTTTCGAACCAGCCAACCGATTGGCGCAGCACATGTTTGTGCGCGCGCCAGCGGATCAGCGTGCCAAAGTTAGGCAGGATCGTGTTGTTCAACAGAAGTACGTCGATCAGATGCAGTAACGGACGAAGCAGCAGAACAAACGCCGCCATCAATAACAGCTCTGTCCCGTGGTTCTGCCAGACTTCTGCAGGAGATCCGCCCAGCAGGTCGACAACGCGGCCCATATAATAGATCAACCCGATTTCGACCCCTGCGACGACGATAGAAATCAGTGCGGCCCAGACAAACACCCGGACAAAAGGCCGCGAATAATCCAACATGAACGGCCACAACTTGGTTGGTGGCGCGTCGGTCTCTTTGTAGGCGACAAAAGGGTTAACGAGATTTTCGAAATAGCGAAACATGGAGAGTGCTCCGATTGAGCAAAAATGTAGACGTGCGAAGAAGAATGGCGCCTGAACACCACCCTTTACGGGGCAAGTGTTCTGGCTTTAGCCGAACCAGATCCCGTAATACATTCGCAGTCCTCCATCCATGTGACAGTCGCACGTAACCACAAACGTGTTGGTTTGTCATCCCCTTTTGAGACTTAGCGCTAACTTGCCAGCAACTCCTCGCGCGACAACGCAAAGCCGGACGCGATCCAGCGGTTTTCAAGCTCGGCCAGTTTCTGGCCCAGCGCTGGTCCTGTGAAAGTGGGGATCAGATCCTTGGCTTGAATTGGAAAACGGGCAGCCGCCCCTTTATGCAAGTCATGCCTCAAGGCTTCGGACCAGGGTTGTTCCAGAAAAGCGCAACGCAGAAGAGTCTCGTGCAAACCGCCTTCGTCACCGTAGCGGTAACCCAGCTCGGCCACGCTGGTGGTGGCTTGTGCCTCCTCTCGCATCCGGGTCAAACGTTGCAATTGCGAACGGCTCAACCGCAATGTCGCTGCGTCTTCGGGCGTGGCAATGGCTGCCAGCCGTCGCACCGGATCGGGATCAGCACCTGCGGCTTGTTCGAGGGCAACAAGAGGCGAAAGGGGTCGGTCATTTGCACCCGGCAACAACTGTGCCAAGACACCCGTACTGCGCATTGTTGCAATCGCAGGCGCTGGATCTTGCGCTGCCAGCAGTTTCAGAAGTTCCGCGCCGACCCGTTCACGCGACAGTGATTTCAACCCGTCAAGATTGGCACCAATGGCGGCCAGAGCGTCGGGATCAAATCCAGCGTCCGCGTCACCATACCAGGCATGAAAGCGGAAGTAGCGAAGCGAGCGCAAATAATCTTCGCGGATACGATTCTCAGCGGTTCCAATGAACCGAACCCGACGCGCCTGTAGGTCGGGCAGTCCGTTAAGCGGGTCTAAAACGGTACCATCGGGCTGCGCGTAGATCGCGTTCATGGTGAAATCGCGCCGCGCCGCGTCTTCCTCGACATGATCAGAGAACGCAACAACAGCGCGCCGCCCGTCGGTTTCTACATCACGTCGGAAAGTAGTGATCTCATGCGGGATACCGGCGCTGACGACCGTGATCGTACCGTGATCGATGCCGGTTGGAATTGCCTTTAGCCCCGCAGCCTGCGCCATCTCAACCACCTGCTGGGGTCGCGCGTCGGTGGCAATATCGATATCCGAGACAGGTGCGCCCAAAAGCGCGTTGCGCACACAGCCACCCACAAAAAGTGCCTGCGCACCAGATGCAGTCAGGGCGGCGCATACCTGTTGGGTCGCTGGTTCACTGACCCAAGGCTCGTTTATCTGCATCATTCATTCACCCGTGCTGCAAGCCCGCGCAATATGCGGGCCGTCGCGCCCCAGATATAATAGGGGCCGAACGGAACTGTGTAATATCTGCGTTTCTGGCCGCGCCAGCGACGCGACTCAACCAGATAATTCTCGGGATCTAGAAGATGGGCAAGAGGCGTCGAGAAAACCTCATCCACCTCTCCGGGTTCGGGCACAGGTTTGAATGTGTCACGTACGACTGCAACCACGGGTGTAACGTTGAAAGAGGTGACGGTTTCATGCATGGGAAGAAACCCCAGAACCTCTGGCATATCGGGTGGCAGTCCGATCTCTTCTTGTGCTTCCCTTAAAGCCGCCGCCGTGACATCGGCATCCGTTTCATCCTGTTTGCCGCCAGGAAAAGCGATCTGACCGGGGTGATGCTTCAGCGCCGAAGATCGTTTGGTCAGGATCACCCGAGGCGCGTCATAAGCCAAAGATATGGCCACGAGAACACCGGCAGGACGCAGCCGCCGCCCGGGCGGCAGAACGGTATCGGGGTTCAGGTCAAAATCACTGGACCCGTGACCGGGGCGGCGCAAGGCCGCCCGGATCTGTTCAACCGGATCATGCACCTTTGCTGTCTTCAGCTTCAAAGCCCACAGTTGCCGGATCCAGCACATAATGCGCGCCACAGAACTGGCAATCAGCCGTAACCAGACCTTCAGGCGTTGTCATCTTTTCGATGTCCTTCGCCGAATAGATCGACAAGCTCTGACGCACCCGGTCCTCGGAACAGGTGCACCCGAATTGTACCGATTGCGCGTTATAGACACGCGGCTGTTCCTCATGGAACAGGCGAACCAAAAGGTCGGTCGGCGCAACCGAAGGGCCGATCATTTCCAGATCCTCGACGGTATCCAGCAGGATATTGACGCGGCCCCAGTTCTCACCCTCTTCGCCGTCTACCAGATCGCTGGCGGTCAGGATCTCACCGGTACCTTCGCCAGATGCTGCAAAGGGCGACGCTTTGGGCATATGCTGCAACATGATGCCGCCGGCACGCCAATGCTCGCCCACGCCGGGCTCGGTCGATTTACCAAAGCTCAGCGAAAACCGCGTCGGCAACTGTTCGGACTGGGCGAAATACGCCTCGGCGCATGCGCTCAGTGATCCGCCCGCCAGCGGCGTGATACCCTGATACGGTTGCGTGCCTTCGCCCTGGTCGATCATGATGGCAAAATACCCCTCTCCCACCTGATCAAAAGGTGCCGCGTCGGTCAGCCGGTCGCGGTCAAAGCTGGCATATGCACGGATTTGGGCGGCTTGGCCCTCTTCCTGCGGCGCGTAATAGTCGGTTGCGATCATGCGCACCGCCCCTTTGGACTGCACCTGCAACGACAGCTTCCAGCGCAACGCAACGGTCTGGCCGATCAACGCGGTCAGCAAGGCCATTTCAGCCACCAGCGCTTCGACTTGCGGCGGATAGTCGTGCTGCTTCAGGATGCCATCCAGCACGCCATCCAGACGGGCCACGCGGCCACGCATGTCGGATGCATCAAGTTGAAAGGGCAGGACGGTGTCGTCCCACGCGATTTTTGTTCCAAGAGACATGGGGTTTCCTTACACGCCACAGGTTGGCATACCGGCACCATATAGGTCGTACAGATTGGGTTTTAAGGGGCCATACATGATCAGACGGTTTGGTGAAACCCCTCAGGCAGGGCAGAAATACACACTGCGACCGGGAGTGTACGTGCTTTTGCCTCGTGGACGATCATTGTTGGTGACATGGTATGACGACGGCCTCAACCCAGAGCTGCAACTGCCGGGCGGAGGCATTGATCCGGGCGAATCGCCGATCACGGCCCTGCATCGCGAGGCTTACGAAGAAACGGGTTGGCTGGTTGCCAACCCGCGCCGGGTCGGTACCTTTCGCCGCTTTTCCTACATGCCCGAATACGATCTGTGGGCGGAAAAAATCTGTATGATCTATCGCGCGCGTCCAGTCCGCCGCATCGGACCGCCAGCCGAGGCGTTTCACGAAGCACGATGGATAGATGCATCAGATGCGATTGAAAAGCTTGGCAATGACGGCGATCGGCATTTTGCCAAGCTGCACCTTTGGTCGCTTTAAGGGCCGTTATATTCGAAGAACACGGCCGAGACGTCATCCCCTATCCCCTCTTTGGGCGACATCACCTGCGTCAGTCGCCAGAACATGTCATCCAGAAACTCGGACCCGCCATGTTCCGTAACGCAATGTTGTGCCATCTCCTGCAAACCGTTTTCGTCCAACAGACCGCCATCGGCCAAGGGGCATTCGGTAAACCCGTCGGAATACAGCAACAGCTTGTCCCCGGGTTGCAGTTTCGTCTCGATCTGATGGAAGCCCGCATCCTCGATCAAGCCTATAGGCAAACCACCATCGCCCAGAAACTCACTGCTGCCATCTTTGCGTAACAAAAGGGGGGGCGGATGCCCGGCCTGCACCATCTTCATAAGCCCGTTGCGCAGGTCAACAATGGCGTAAACCATCGTGAAGTATTCCTCGATCCCCGTATCTGCCATCAGACGCGAGTTGAGCGTTTTGGCGACATCCTCGGGCGGCAAGAGCGCGTAGAACTTGTTAAACCGTTGTTCCATCGCGACATTCTGGTCAAAGTGCTTGCTGGACAGATAGCCACCCAATCGGGCTGTCATCATGGCCGAGGTGATGCCGTGGCCGGACACATCAATGCTGTAGAACCCCAACCGATTCACACCGGGCGAGAACATGCCAACAAGATCGCCGCCAATATGTCCGCATGGCTTTAGCAAAAGGCTGACGCGCGAGTTGCCAAAATCCCGCGATAGCTCGGGCATCAGAGATTCCTGAATCTTACGCGCCTGCATCAGATCTTTGTCGATCGCGTCATGCGCCAGCTTCAGCTCTTCCAGCGCGGATTCAATCAGCCTGTTTTTCTGCGAAAGCTCGCGCTGCATATCTAAAATACGCGCTCCGGCAGAGATACGCGCGCGCAGCTCATCCGCCTCCAAAGGTTTGATGAGGAAATCATCAGCCCCGGCATCCAGACCTCGGGCGACTTCTTGCTTTTCGCTTTTGGACGTCAGCAGAATGAAATAGCTGTATTGGTCCGAATTCAGCGCGCGGAACGCGCAGCAGAACTCCAGACCACTCATCCCCGGCATAACCCAGTCGCTAAGAACAAGATCGGGCGGGTCTGTCTGGCAAAGCTCCAACGCGGCCTCACCGGTATCGGCTTCGACTACGTCAAACCCCCATTTCCTGAGAGAGGCCACCAGGATGCGCCGCTGCAAACGGCTGTCATCCACAACCAGCACCTTGCGGATCGCGCCGAAGTCCAGATCTGATCTGGTGTCCTCAAGACTCGCCCTTGGTACCATTTACACTCAGCTCTTACAAAATTGACCGGTCAAAGAGACCCTAGCGTCTGCGGGCTTAACATCCGGTGAAGACCCGACTCACGTCCAAATGGTGCCCTTAACCTGGTTTTTACCAGCCGTGGTTTAACCAGATCCTTGAAGGTTAAATGGCAGGTATCTCACAATGATCCACTGGGACAGAGTCAGGCAATTGCGGGACGAAGTTGGCCCAGATGAATTTGACGAGGTGGTCGAGATTTTTCTGGAAGAGGTGCAAGAGGTTATCGCGCGTCTGCATCACGATACCAACCGAATCGAATTGGAACAGAACCTTCATTTCCTGAAAGGCAGCGCTCTCAGCCTTGGGTTCGATCAATTCTCGAAACTCTGCCAGGATGGCGAACGGCAGGCCGCGGCAGGTCAAGGCGTAGAAGTTGATCTGCCGGCCCTGCTGGCGCTTTTTGACAGCTCGAAACTCAAGTTCGAAGCAGAGTTGCAACAGAATCTCTGCTAGATCACAAACTGCGCCAGGGTCTCGTCCTCGGTGATGTCTGTATAGGTGAACCCGGCCTCATCCAGATGCGCAAACAGGCGCATGAAGTTTTCAGGTTTGCGGGTTTCAATCCCGATCAGGACCGAGCCGAAATTGCGCGCTGATTTTTTCATGTATTCAAAGCGGGCGATGTCGTCTTCGGGGCCAAGAATGCCAAGGAACTCTTTCAACGCACCGGGGCGCTGCGGCAGGCGCAGGATAAAGTACTTTTTCACCCCGGAATAGCGCTGCGCGCGTTCTTTGACCTCGGGCAAACGTTCGAAATCGAAATTACCGCCGGACGTCACGCAGACTACGGTCTTGCCGCGCACAAAGCTTTGGACGTCCCCCACCGCCTCAATCGCCAAAGCCCCAGCCGGTTCAAGCACGATGCCTTCGACATTCAACATTTCAATCATGGTGGCGCAGATACGGTCTTCGGACAGGACCAGCACATCCGACAGATGCCGCGACTTGAGCAGTTCGAACGGTTTCTCACCAATTCGTCCGACCGCCGCCCCATCGACAAAGGTATCCACATGATCCAGCGCAACGGGATGCCCTGCCGCCAATGCAGCACGCAGACATGCGCCCCCAGCGGGCTCGACAAACAAGCAATGACTGCGATCCCCGAACCACGTCGCCACGCCCGAGGACATGCCGCCACCGCCCACCGGCAATACGACATGATCTGGCACCCCGCCCAGTTGCTCTTCGATCTCAACCGCCAATGAGGCCTGACCTTCGATCACATCCGCGTCGTCAAACGGCGACAGGAAATGCCCGCCCTGCTGCGTACACCACGCTTGGGCAGCGGCCAGCGTGTCATCGAAATAGTCTCCGGTCAGGTGAATCTCGATATTTTCGCCGCCAAAGATACGAGTCTTTTGGATTTTCTGCTGTGGCGTCGTGACCGGCATGAAGATCACGCCCTTGACCCCCAGATGCTTGCACATGAAGGCCACACCCTGTGCGTGATTGCCCGCGCTGGCACAGACAAATAGGTCCTGCCCCTGCTGCTTGCGCATCGCGTTGAACGCGCCGCGAATCTTATACGACCGCACCGGGCTCAGGTCTTCACGTTTGAGCCAAATGTCCGCGCCATAACGGTCGGACAGATGGGCATTCCGCTGCAAAGGCGTTGCAGGAAACACAGAGCGCATCGCTTGTTCTGCGGCGCGGGCGCGGGTCATGAAATCAGTCATGTCCGCCTCACTGCCGTATCACCGCGATAAGGGCAAGGAATACATATGTGTACGGGCTCAGGACAGCTGGCGCTTTTCGAAAAAGACACCGTACATGGTGGTAAAGATGCTGACATTGATCATCGGAAGGATGAGCGTGCCGAAAAACACGGTCAGCAACACTCCCACAACCGGAATAATCGCCAGAGCGGTGAAAACCAATTGCACCAGAACCTGGAACAGGAACGCAACAACCAGCAACACCAAAATAGAAGGGCCGACGCCAGTTGTGTTGCTCCAAGCGTCTTTTAGTGAGATCGGGCTTCCAATTGCAGCCGCCGGAAGAATTATGGAAAGGCGGAAGAAGCAAATGACCAGAAAAACCGTGTAGGAAATCAAAACAATAAGGGAAAGCAACGCAAGGCTTTCGCCCAGAACCGCAACAACCAAGCTCATGGGGATAAATGCGATTGCCATTAGAATTCCCAGCATGAGAAAACGACCGAAGTAGGCTAGAATCCTGTCGAAACGGAATGTTGGAAGCACTCCCGTAGGATACTCCTCTAAAAGAATGAAACGGTGCCATGACACGGCAATCCAGAACATGGTGCCCAACAACACTACCAGCAGGACGAACATAAAGATCAAGATTGACCCGGCAGTCGTGCCCGGAGGTAATTCGCCAGCATTTTCGTCAAGCGCCTCAAGCGGAATACCAAGGGCCAGAAACAAAGCCACAATTGCGATAGTCGCAATCACCGCAGGCCCAACCGTGATTTGCAGGACCTGTTTCAGGTTACCAAACACCATCCGCACTGAATGAACGAAAATTTGCCATCCCAACATCCGAAAACTGCCCCTTCAACCAAACATTGTTTTAATTGCGTATGTTTCACCCCAATTCCCGCTCTGCGTCAATCCACACAGCTTGCCCCCGAGTTCAAAACCCGTTAGGGGCCAATCGTTCTACGCATAAAGGGAAGTCAGATGTCCGCGCCCAAGAAAGTTGTTCTGGCCTATTCCGGTGGCCTTGATACCTCGATCATTCTGAAATGGCTGCAGACCGAGTATGGTTGTGAGGTCGTGACCTTCACCGCCGATCTGGGTCAGGGTGAGGAGTTGGAGCCCGCCCGCCAAAAGGCTGAACTGCTGGGGATCAAGCCCGAGAACATCTATATCGAGGACATCCGCGAAGAGTTCGTGCGCGACTTTGTCTTCCCGATGTTTCGCGCCAATGCCGTCTATGAAGGGCTGTATCTATTGGGCACGTCGATCGCGCGCCCTCTGATCTCGAAACGCCTGGTTGAGATCGCCGAGGCCACCGGTGCCGATGCTGTTGCGCACGGCGCGACCGGCAAGGGCAACGATCAGGTTCGCTTTGAACTGGCAGCTTATGCCCTGAATCCCGAGATCAAGGTGATTGCGCCCTGGCGTGAATGGGACCTGACCAGCCGCACCAAACTGCTGGAGTTTGCGGAACAGAACCAGATCCCGATTGCCAAGGACAAGCGCGGCGAGGCTCCGTTCTCGGTCGATGCGAACCTGCTGCACACCTCGTCCGAGGGCAAGGTTCTGGAAGACCCTGCCGACATGGCGCCTGACTACGTCTATCAGCGCACCGTCCATCCCGAGGATGCGCCAAACGAGCCCGAGTTCATCGAGATCGGCTTTGAAAAAGGTGACGCGGTCAGCATCAATGGCGAAGCGATGAGCCCGGCCACCATCCTCACCAAGCTGAACGAATATGGCGGAAAGCACGGCATTGGCCGTCTGGATCTGGTCGAAGGCCGCTTCGTGGGCATGAAGTCGCGCGGCATCTATGAAACACCCGGCGGCACCATCCTGCTGGAAGCGCATCGCGGGATCGAATCCATCACCATGGACCGCGGCGCGATGCACCTGAAAGACCAGCTGATGCCGCAATATGCCGAGCTGATCTATAATGGCTTCTGGTATTCGCCCGAGCGTGAGATGCTGCAAGCCGCCATCGACAAATCGCAAGAGCATGTCACCGGCACCGTTCGTGTGAAACTGTACAAGGGTCTGGCCTCGACCGTAGGCCGCTGGTCGGATTACTCGCTGTACTCCGAGGCGCACGTGACCTTTGAGGAAGACGCTGGTGCATACGATCAGACAGACGCAGCCGGTTTCATCCAGCTGAACGCACTACGCCTGAAACTTCTGGCCGCACGCGACAAGCGTTTGTCCAAGTGATCGACGAAGACGATAACGACGACGAACTCGATATGTTCATCGAGGCGCAGGACACGGTTTGGGCCGATGTCCTGCGTGAATTGGAACAGGGGCAGAAAACCAGCCACTGGATGTGGTTTGTGTTTCCGCAACTGGCCGAGCTGGGCCAATCTCATATGGCGCAGCTTTACGGCATCGAAGATCTGGACGAGGCAACGAGCTATCTGAACCACCCTGAACTGCGCCGTCGGCTGACGGAAGCAGCGTCGCTGATGCTGTCGCACAAAGGGCGAGATGCGGCTGACATTCTGGGTGGGGTTGATGCAAAGAAGCTTCGATCTTCGATGACGCTGTTTTCTTCTGTCGCTGATGCTCCGGTCGAATTTCAGGCTGTTCTCGACGCCTTTTATGATGGTCATGCCTGCGATCGCACAACGCAGATGCTTGGTGCGTCATAAAGCCAAGCTCCCGTTGGGTCAGCCTTGCCTGCGCGCCGTCTGACCCTTTACGCATTCGGAAACTGCGAAAGGAACCCGGATGCTTGAAGACATCGCTGATGGAATTCAAAAGGGCCTGAACGGCAAAACCTTTGATGGCTCGTTGAAATTCGACTGTGGCGCATACGGGGTGATTGTTCTGGCCGACAATCAGGCCACGACGCAGGATCAGGACACGGATTGCACCATCCGTATCTCACAAGACAACCTGACCAAGCTGCTGACAGGGAAACTGAACCCGATGACGGGTGTCGCTATGGGCAAGCTCAAGATTTCGGGCAATATGGGCGTCGCGATGAAGCTGGGTCAGCTGCTCGGCTAAACTCAGCGCAATTCTGCAATGGATTTCTGCATTGCCAGAATCAACGCATCCCGTTGCTCGGACAGCTCGGCTTGGGTTTTCCCTGCGGCCTCAGCCATCACACCTTCTGTAAGCTGCTGGGCGACATCATCAGTCAAATAGACCTGACCCAAATCATCCCACCATCCATTGAACGTATCGGTGAAATGGTCGCAAAAGGCTTTCAACCCACCCTTGCCAGCGCCGAGGTTGAATAACATGGTCGGCCCCATCGCCGCCCACCTTACACCCGGTCCTGCCCAGACGGCTTTGTCCACATCTTCGACCGACGCAACACCCGACACCACAAGATGAATGGCTTCACGCCACAAAGCAGCTTGCAACCGGTTTGCTACATGGCCGGGCACCTCTTTGTTGACCCGGATCGTGGTCTTACCCACGCTTTCATAAAACGCCTGTGCCGCATCAACCACACCATCGGAAGTTTTCTCATTCCCCATCACCTCAACCAGCGGGATTAGGTGCGGTGGGTTGAAGGGATGTCCCAAAACAAAATGCGACGGGTCAGACCATCCAGGCTGCATTTGGCCAAGTGTTAGACCCGATGCAGAGCTGGCGACGATTGCGCCCTTGGACAAAGCAGGCTCAATCTCGGCAAAGGTTGCATGTTTTATCTGCAAACGCTCAGGCACATTTTCCTGAACAAATCCCGCATCAGCCACTGCGGCAGCAGCGCTGGAATGAAACGTGATGGCGTCCGGGTTTCCATTCTCCGTCAAGCCCAGCGCACCAAGGGTCGACCATGCATTCTCTACATACTGGCATACTTTCCTTTCGACGTTCGGGTCAGGATCAAAGAGGGCAACAGAACGCCCGGATGCCAGAAAAAGAGCTGCCCAACTAGCGCCAATGACGCCTCCGCCCAAGCAGGCCGTGTGTTGTATTTCCATCAGAACAATCCCGGGTTCAAAGGTGAAGCTGCTGTCATACCACCATCCAGGGTGAAAAGCTGACCTGTGGCAAAGCTTGCCTCATCCGAAGCCAGCCAGACCGCCATGCTCGCAATATCCTCGGGTTTCCCAAAACGACCTGCAGCATGGCGGGCAATCGCATCCTTGTGCGCGGCATCAGGGTCATTGGCCAACTCGAACGCGGCGTCCAGCATTCCTGTTTCAATCCATCCGGGGCAAATCGCGTTGCAGCGGATCTTTGGCCCGTGATCGACCGCAATAGAACGGGTCAAGCCATGCACAAATGCCTTGGACGCGTTGTAAAGCGCCATGGACGGATCAGCGGTATTCCCGGAAATAGAGCCTATATTAATGATCGCAGCGCCCTCATCCATCCGAGGTATGTAAGCCCGGCACATATTGAAGACGCCCTTGCAATTGGTGCCAATCACAGCTTCCCAATCCGCGTCCGAACTGTCTGGAACAGTCTTTTCGACCTGCACACCAGCATTATTCACCAGAATGTCGATGCCGCCTGCGGCCTCGGCCAACGCTTCGACAGCGTCCGTGTCCGTGACATCCAGCGGATACCAGATGATGTCGTCAGCCAACCCATCAGGCCGCGCCCCGCGTCCACATGTCGTCACTGTCGCGCCTTCACGGCGAAAGGCTTCGACTATTCCTCGGCCAATGCCTTGCCGCCCACCTGTCACAAGCGCTCTTTTCCCAGCCAACCGCATCAGTGTGCCACCATCACATGGCGCACGGACGTGTAGGCATCCAGCGCATAAACCGACATGTCACAACCCGTGCCTGATCCTTTCATCGCAGCCCAGGGCATTTCCGCCGCTGGCATTCCGTGCGTATTCACCCAGGTCATGCCGTACCGCAGCCGCGCCGCCATTTTCATCGCGGTCGAGACATCCTTGGTCCAGACAGACGACGCCAACCCGTACCGCCCCGCGTTTGCAATCCGAAGGGCTTCGTCCGCCTCGGTAAATCGCGACAGAGTCACGACCGGGCCGAACACCTCGCTGCACGCGATCTCAGCGTTATTATCCACATTTGCGACGACGGTCGGCTGATAGAAGAACCCTTCCCCCTCACCAACCTTGCCACCTACGGCGATTTCAGCGCTGCTGCGGGCGCGATCGACAAATCCGGCGACCCGGTCGCGTTGGGCGGTTGATACGATGGGCCCCATTTCTGTACCATCGGCCTTTGGCGCACCGATCCTGATCTGAGCAACCTGATCAGCGACGGCAGCAACCACTTTGTCGTATACATCATCCTGCACCATCACCCGACAGGGCTGAGCACAATCCTGACCTGCGTTGAAGAACGAACCGTATCGGATCGTCTCGGCCACGGCGTCGATATCAGCATCATTGAACACGATGACCGGTGCCTTGCCCCCCAGTTCCAGATGCACATGGCGGATCTGGTTGGATGCAGCGCGCATCGCGGCCATTCCGGTCGCAGGTGAGCCGGTGATGGAAATCCCCTCAATCCGTGGGTCATTGATCAGGCTGTCACCAACCGACATGCCCCGACCATGGACCACGTTCAACACACCTTTGGGCAATACATCTGCCAGCAACTCTGCCAGCCGCAGAGTGGCCAGCGGCGTGATTTCGGACGGTTTCATTACAATGGTGCAGCCCGCCGCCAGAGGCGCAGCGATCTTCCATGCCGCCATCATAAGCGGATAGTTCCACGGTGCGATGGACGCCACGGGGCCAATCGGATCCTTTCGGATCATCGACGTGTGGCCCGCAGCGTATTCTCCGGCCACTGACCCGCTTATCGTGCGTGAGGCACCGGCCATGAAGCGGAAAGTGTCGATGGTCAGAGGCATCTCTTCATCGCGGGCCATCGGCCACGGCTTGCCGACGTCCAGTGTCTCTAACTCGGACAATTCATCTGTATTTTCTTCCATTACATCCGCAATCGTATGCAGATATCCCGACCGCTCGGCGGGCGTGACAAGCCGATAGGTGTCAAAGGCTTCATGGGCAGCACGTGTTGCGGCTTCGATCTGCTCGGGCGTTGCCTCGGGCACATGGGCTACTGTCTCGCCGGTGGATGGATCCAGAACGGGCAGAGCATCGCCCTGACCCTCAACCATCTCTCCGTTAATAAGCATCTTCGTCTGCATATCTTTCCCCCGTCAAAAAGCGGTCTGGTCGTTGCCCTTCAGGCCCAAACGTTGGCGGGCCTCGTCCGGTGTAGCGACCGTCAGGCCAAGATTTTCGATGATTGAGCGAATCTTGCGGACCTGATCAGCGTTGGACTTCGCCTTTTCGCCGGGCCCGATGTAAAGGCTGTCTTCCAGCCCAACCCGCACATTGCCACCAAGAATCGCGGCCTGTGTCGTGAAGGCCATCTGGTGGCGACCTGCGGCCAGCACCGACCATTCATAGCTATTTCCAAACAACTTTTCGGCAATTGTGTGCATGTGCATCAAGTTATCGGGGTCGGCACCAACACCGCCCAGAATCCCAAAAACCATCTGGATGAAAAATGGCGGCTTTACCCAACCCTGATCCACCACCCAAGCCAGGTTGTAGAGATGTCCCAAATCGTAGCATTCGAATTCGAATTTCGTGCCGTGACCTTCGCCCAATTCCTTCATCGCATATTCGATATCAGCAAACGTGTTGCGGAAAATGAAGTCGCGGGTCATGTCCAGAAACTCGGGTTCCCAGTCATGTTTCCAGCCTGAATATTTCTGCATCATAGGGAAGATGCCGAAGTTCATCGAGCCCATGTTCATGCTGGCCATTTCGGGGCTGGCCCGTAATGCCGCACGCAGGCGTTCTTCGCGGGTCATGCCCAACCCGCCACCGGTTGAGACATTCATCACAGCACCGGTTGCTTGTTTGATGCCGGGCAGGAACTGCATGAAAAGGTCAGGGTCCGGATCTGGTCGACCGTTTTCCGGATTGCGGGCATGAAGATGGATGATCGCAGCCCCGGCCTCGACGGCACCAATACTGGCCTCGGTGATTTCGTTTGGCGTGATGGGCAAGTGTTCTGACATGGTCGGCGTATGAATCCCGCCAGTCGGAGCACATGTAATGATGACCGGTTTGCTCATAGCTTCATCTGCTGGACTTGTGCGCTCAGCCCTCCGTCCAGAACCCAAAGTTGACCGCTGGCATATCGAGCCTCGTCCGAAGCCAGCCAATTCACCAGATTCGCGATGTCGTCGGGCGTGCCATATGTGCGCATCGGGTGCACATCGCGCACGGCCTGCTGCAACTGGTCGATGGTCTTGCCGCCACCGCCCGAGCCATCGCCGGTGAAAAAGCTCTGCAACATGGGTGTGTCGACATAGCCGGGGCATATGGCATTCACACGAATACCTTCCGGTCCATGATCACACGCCATTGCACGCGTCAGTGCATGAACAGCACCTTTGGTCGCGCAATAGGCGGCAAGGCCGGGGTCCGCAATGAACCCATCGTAACTCCCGAAATTGATGATCGAGGCTGACGTTCCCGACGTGGCCCCTTTGCGCAACAGTGGCAACGCGTGTTTTGAGGTCAAAAACGTGCCGTTGACATTCACAGCGAAGGACTGGTTCCATTCCTCCAACGTGGTCTGTTCGATAGTTTTCTCGATCTCAATACCAGCGGCGTTGACCAGAATGTCCAATTGGCCAGCTTCCGCACCAACCTGTTCCATCGCGGCAATCGCATCAGCTTCTTGCGTGACGTCCAGTTTCACAAAGATGCTGCCGTCGTCATCATGGGCTGACAAGGATCCTTCGGGCGTCAGATCAGCCGCATAAACCAGTGCGCCTTCGCGCAGAAAACGCGCCACGATCGCGCGCCCGATCCCGCCGCGCCCACCGGTTACAAGCGCTGTTTTGCCGTCCAGCATCATTCTTTGGTCTCCTTCAATGGCGGATAGCGATAGCGAGTCGCTGCAACCGTCCAATCCATGTGATTGCGTACATATTCCTGCGTGGCGTCTCGTGGCGGGGTGTAGTCCCAGGCCTCTCCGGCACCCGCCTCCATCGCGGCGTGCAAGGCGCGCCGGGACTTTTGCGTTGCAATGACGTCCGCACGCAGGCTTTCGCTGTTCCAACGTCGCGCCACGTCTTCAGCAAACTTTGCGGAATGTTCAGCGTAAGCCGGGTCATCGACCACATTCACCTTTTCCAACGGATCCTTGGACAGGTCGTAAAGCTGAGGTGGGTCCGGGTCGCAGTGAATATACTTCAACGGCCCGCGTCGGATCATGAATACCGGATAAGGCGTCATCTCGGCGCAATATTCGCCGATGGCTTCATCCACAGGGTCAGCTTCTCCGCGCGCAAGCGGCATCAAGGATCGGCCATCAATCGGCTCCCCGAAGATCGCGTCAGAACCGCTGGCGATGTCCACAAATGTCGGCAACAGGTCGAGCAGGGAACAGGCGTTGGCAGCACAGCCTTTGGCAACACCGGGACCCGCCATGATCAGCGGCACACGGGCCGAGTGTTCAAAGAAATTCATCTTGTACCACAACCCACGCTCACCCAGCATATCGCCGTGGTCTGCGGTGACGATGACGATGGTATTGTCTAACGCGCCGATGTCTTTCAAAGCTTTGACCATCGCGCCGACCTTGCTGTCAAAGTAACTGACATTGGCCAGATAAGCGCGACGCGCGCGGCGGATTTCTTCCTCGTTCAGAGGGACATAGCTTGCCTCGATCCCATCCATCACGCGACGTGAGAACGGGTCTTGCTCTTCGGGCGTCAGTGTAAATTCCGGCATCGGGACGTCTGCGTCGGAATACAGGTTCCACCACTCGGGCTTGGCGACATAGGGGTCATGCGGATGGATAAAGCTGGCCACCATACAGAACGGAGCATTGTCCCCAGCCGCCCGATCGCGGCCCCTGTCGATCAACCAGCGACGCGCGGCAAATTCGACCTCGTCGTCATAATCCGTCTGGAAGGTGGCGACCGCCTCACCGCTTTCCTTGACGGTTTGCATGTTGTGATACCACTTGTCGATCCGCTCGTCCGGGGCTTCCCAGTCCGGGGTCCAGGCAAAATCGGCGGGGTAAATGTCGGTTGTCACACGGTCCTGAAACCCGTGTTTCTGGTCTGGCCCAACGAAATGCATCTTGCCCGACAGGCAAGTCCGGTAGCCCAGCGCCTTGAGGTAATGCGCAAAGGTCGGGACCGAGGCACGAAACTCGCTGGCGTTGTCATATGCCGCGATGCGACTGATCAGCTGCCCGGACATGAACGCAAATCGCGACGGCGCGCAAAGGGGTGAGTTGCAATAGGCCGCGTCAAATCGCATCCCGCGCGCGGCAAGCGCGTCGATGTTTGGGGTCTTGACCGTTGGATGGCCGTAAGCACCGCAAAAATGCGGCGCCAGTTGATCGGCCATGATCACAACGATGTTGGGCTGTGTCACGGCGCAGCCTTTGCATATGCATCCAGTACAAGCCCATGGAAATGATGCACCGCATGTTCCGATTTGCCCGAGCCATTGGGATCATGCACGATCCGGCCTTGCGTAAAGGCCGGGGTGCTCATACCGCGCTGTACGCTTTCGACAATGTCGATGTCTTCGCGTTGCAGAACCTCATCAAGATAGCGGATGGCTTCCAGTTCGGCTTCGTCTGGTTCCGGGGTCTCAAGGAAGAAATCATAGGTTTCGAGCGTCCGGTCAGGACCAATCGGGATAATATTCAGCACGATCATCGAAGACCGCCCCGGATAGCGCATCAAACATGTCGTGGGCCACAACCACCAAACTGCATGGGTTCGTACTGTGGCATTGGACACGTCATAAGCGGTGTTAGCACCCTTACCCGCCTCGGCCATATGGCTGGAGTAGATGCCGTATGTGGTCACCTTGTAGGTGTCCATATCGACCAGATCACAGAAATCCTTGTGCGCTGTCGGGCAGTGGTAGCATTCAAGGAAGTTATCGACGACGTTCTTCCAGTTCGACTTGATGTCATAGGTCAGGCGATGACCAAATGTCAGCTGCTCGATATCCGGTGCCCAATGGCGGATTTCGGTTTCGAGATTCCCGGATACTTCGCGTAAAGGTGCCGCGTTAGGATCTAAGTTGACGTATATAAACCCGGCAAACTCTTCGACCTGTACTTGGTCCAGGCAGATATCCGATGTTTTGAAATTAGCCAGGTTCTCGGTCTCGGGCGCGCGCACCAACTGGCCGTCCAGTTTGTAGACCCACGCATGATAAGGGCACATGATACGCGTGGTTTCGCCCTCGCCCGACAGCAAATGATGGGCCCGATGTTTGCAGACATTATAGAACGCACGCAATGTGCCCTCGCGGTCGCGCACGACAGCAATCGGACGTCCGGCGATTTCGACGGTTGTGTATGACCCTGGAACGCGCAGCTTTTCAACGTGGCACACCCATTGCCAGGTCTTGGCTAGCACTCCGTTTTGATCGACCTGATACCAGGACGGATCGACATAGGCTTCGGCCTTCAGGGAACTGGTATTGAAGGGATCGGTGCTAAAACCATCGGAAATCCGCTCGAACTTGGTTTTGGACGGCAGCTGGCTCATGGGTGGCTCCACAGCTGAGGGGCAGGCTTTGCCCCAATGATTGACGTGTGGCGGGTATGATCTTCTGAGTCTTGGTTCGCCTCTTAACTTTTTTCGCCTTATTGTTTTCAGTTTTGGCCAACTTGATGATCCCGATGGCGTCAATCTTTGGGCTTGCGATGCATCGGCCAGGCGCGGAACTCGAATGGAACCCTGCCCTCGACCCGGTCGCGCGTCGGGGGCAGGCCAAATCTTTCTTTATAAGCCCGGCTGAAATGCACCGGGCTGGAAAAGCCCGACGCCAGAGCGACCTCTGCAATGGGAAGCTCAGTCTGCGTGACCAGGCCACGTGCCCGATCCAAGCGAATGTCACGATAGTAAAGCGCGGGCGTTTTTTTGATGTAGGTCGCGAACAGCCGATCCAGTTGGCGATGAGAGATTCCCGCGCGTTTGCAAATCTGGGGAACGGGAATGGGCTCCTCAAGATTGGCCTCCATCACCTGAATCGCCGTTTTAAGCTTGGCGGGCACTGTCGTTCCCAAAGGCTCGGTTCCTTGGGGTTGCTGTTGTTCCGTGGGGCCGCGCAAACGATCGTGAAAAACGTATCTGGCCGCTGCATTGGCAAGGGCGCTGCCATGTATCCCCTGAAGAATCTGCAGGCCAAAGTCAGTTGCTGCAGACCCACCGCAACAGGTAAGCCGATTGCCGTCCATAACATAAAGATTCTCAACGACCTCGACTTCCGGATAAAGCTCCTGCAAGGCATCGATATGCTCGTAATGAACGGTGGCGCGCCGTCCGTTCAATAACCCGGCCTGCGCCAATATAAAGGCGCCGGTATCCAATGCGCCCAAAGTCGCGCCGCTGCGCGCAAGTTGACGCAAAGCTGTTCCCAGTTTGGATGTCAGGTGCCGTTCTGGTGTCCAACTGGAAGAGACAATGGCAATATCAGACTCGGTGAACGAAAGCGCGTCAAGCGGTTGAGTTTCAATGCCAGCACCGTTGCTGGACACACAGAAACCGCCTGCTTCTGATACGAAGTCCCATTTGAAATAAGGTTTTCCATCCAGATAGTTGGCAGCACGAAACGGATCTATGAATGCCATGGTTGCCGCCATATTGAAGCTGGGCGCAACTATGACCAGCACGCGCGTCGAAACCTGCATCTCCTGTGTCATCGATCCTGAATCCAAGCTTGCATCACCACATCTCAGAAAAGGTCTTTTGACTGCGATACACAAGGTTTCTTCGGACTTGGCTGAAGTTGATAAACTCGCCTCACCAGCGCGTGACATGGGATGTCAGGCAATTGCATGTTGATCCAAGTCGGGTCACCTTGGTCGTGAAAGGAGACCTGACATGACACGGACTGCTTACCTCGACACGCTTAAACCAGCCCTTCTGTTCACGCTGATCGCACTGGCGGCGATGCTGCGCGCTTTGCCTGCGCCCGCGGCGGGAACAGAAACTCTGACAGTAGCCGGAGGATGTTTCTGGTGCGTTGAATCTGATTTTGAGTCTGTCCCCGGCGTCATCGAGGCTGTTTCAGGCTATACCGGCGGCAAATCAGCAAATCCCACTTATGATCAGGTCACAAAAGGAGGAACCGGCCATTATGAAGCGGTTCAGATCACGTTCAATCCAGCTCAAATCTCACGTGAAACGCTTCTGAACATGTTCTTCCGCTCGGTCGACCCCACAGATGCCGGAGGTCAGTTCTGCGATCGCGGTGATAGCTATCGCACTGCGATTTTCGTCTCTAACACAGGGGAAAAAGCTTTGGCCGAGAAAGCAAAAGCAGATGCGCAGCGGGCCCTGGGCCAGACAGTGGTAACGCCGATCCTGAGCGAAGGAACTTTTTACCCAGCCGAGGCGTATCATCAGGATTACTACAAGGGGAACAAACTGATTTTGACCCGCTTCGGGCCGAAGCGACAGCACAGCGCATACAAAGCTTACCGCAAAGCCTGCGGCCGTGACGCGCGCGTCAAACAGCTTTGGGGTACTGACGCGCCGTTTGTTGGATCTTAGTCAAAGGACGCGTCGCGCACCTCTTTCAAATCGGGGATAACATCAGCCGTTCCGTGCCGCGTGACCATCAGGGCCGCGGCGCGGTTTGCTTGCAGAATAGCCTGTTCCATCGGCATTCCACGATCCATTCCTGCCAGTACATAGCCGGTGAAGGTATCGCCTGCCCCTGTTGTATCCACCGCTTGCACCTTATGTGCCGCAAACTCGACCGGTTCGCTGCCCTGCTGTAAATACCGCGCGCCCTTTGAGCCCAGCGTGACGATGACGTGCCGCACTGGCAAATCAGCGGCGCTTAAGCCGGTTTCTTGGCGCAATTGTTCAGCTTCGACCTCGTTGAGGATCAGGAAATCCAGATAGGGAAGAACCGCCTTCACAGCCTCTGCCTGAAACGGCGCTGCGGCGTAACACACGGTTAGCCCCAGCCGGTGCCCCAGTTGCGCAGCTTCCACTTGTGCGTTGGTTTCATTCTGAAGGATCAGCAGATCGCCCGTGTTTGCTGAGGATAGCGCTTGTCCCAGATCGCTGACCTCTAACGCATGATTGGCACCGGGATACAGGATGATCAGATTCTCGCCCTCAGCATCCACCGCAATGATCGCGTGTCCGGTTGGCAAATCGACCTCTGAGATAAAGCGTGTATCCACGCCATATTCCGTCAATCGATCCTTCGCCCAGCGCCCATCCTGGCCAACAGCACCGATATGGCTGACGCGCGATCCGGCCCGAGCCGCAGCCACCGACATGTTGGCCCCCTTGCCGCCCAGAAACCGATCCAGTCCAAGGGCGGCCAGAGTTTCCCCCGGCGCAGGCAGATGCGGCAGGTCATAGACCATATCCGCGTTGATCGAGCCGAGGTTCCAGATTGTCATGTCTTATCCGATGTCGCACGAGGCCAGAATGGCCATGTTTAGAATGTCATTGGCGGTCGCAACGGTCGAACAGATTTGAATCGGTTTGTCGATGCCTGACAGAATCGGACCAATTACAGTTGCACCACCCATTTCTTGCATCAATTTGGTCGAGATGGAGGCCGAGTGCCGCGCCGGAACAATCAGAATGTTCGCCGGACCGGTCAGACGCTGGAAGGGATAGGTAGCCTGCTGATCAACGTTCAACGCCACATCCACGGTCATCTCGCCTTCGTATTCAAAGTCAACACCGCGCTGGTCCAGCACCGTCGGAGCCACGTGCATCTTTTCGGCCCGTTCGGACACCGGGTAACCAAAAGTCGAGAAGCTGACGAAGGCCACCCGGGGCTCCAGGCCCATGTGACGCGCAACCGCAGCCGATCGTTCAGCAATGTTTGCCAGGTCATTCTCATCCGGCCATTCATGAACCAGCGTATCGCCAATCAGAACAATCCGGCCCTTGTGCAAAAGGGCGGTCACACCAGCGGCCCCACGCGCTGCATCGGCATCAAACACGTGGTTGATCCGATCCATCACATGCGCCGATTTGCGCGTCGCACCCGTAACCAGCCCATCCCCATGGCCATGGGCCAGCATCAATGATGAAAACACGTGCCGATCCCGCGCGGCGAGGCGGTGAATGTCCTTTCGGTCGAAACCCTTGCGCTGCAAACGGTCGTAGAGGAAATTCGAATAGCTCTCGAGATGCGTTGTGTTGGCGGCATTCACAACCTCCAGCTCACGCACAGCGTCACCCAAGCCCGCTTCTTCCAGCTTGGCCCTGACCTCATCGGCGCGACCGACCACCAGCGCCTTTCCGAAGCCGGATCGTTGGTACATGACCGCAGCGCGCAGCACCCTTGGATCATCACCTTCGGCAAAGATCATCCGGCTTTGTGCCTGACGCGCACGGGCGTTCAAACCGCGCAGGATGCTTGCGGTCGGATCCATGCGGGATTTCAGGCTCAGCTCATAGGCATCCATGTCGATGATCGGGCGCCGCGCCGCACCGGTGTCCATCCCGGCCTTGGCAACGGCTGGCGGGATACGGTGGATCAGACGTGGGTCGAACGGTGTCGGGATGATATAGTCGCGCCCGAAGGTCAGAGATTTGCCATAGGCCATCGCGACCTCGTCCGGCACATCCTCGCGCGCCAGATTAGCCAACGCATGGGCGCAGGCAATTTTCATTTCGTCATTGATAGCGCGCGCATGGATGTCCAATGCGCCCCGGAACAGATAGGGGAAGCCAAGTACGTTATTGACCTGATTGGGATAATCGCTGCGCCCGGTGGCGACGATGGCATCAACGCGGACTTCGTGTGCTTCTTCCGGAGTGATCTCGGGGTCAGGGTTCGCCATCGCAAAGATCACTGGGTTGTCCGCCATGCTGGCGACCATCTCTTGCGTGACCGCACCCTTGACCGACACGCCCAGGAACACATCCGCGCCCTTCATCGCATCTTCCAGCGTACGCAAATCTGTAGAGATGGCATGCGCGGACTTCCATTGGTTCATACCCTCTGTACGGCCCTGATAGATCACGCCTTTGGTGTCGCACACGATGCAGTTCTCGTGCCGCGCGCCCATCGCCTTGAGCAACTCGATACAGGCGATCCCTGCCGCACCCGCACCGTTCAGGACAATCTTTACATCCTCGATCTTCTTACCCGAGATTCGCAGTGCGTTCAGCAAACCCGCCGCGCAGATCACCGCCGTGCCATGTTGGTCATCGTGGAAGACTGGGATATCCATCTCTTCCTTCAGGCGCTGCTCGATGATGAAGCATTCAGGTGCTTTGATGTCTTCCAGGTTGATCCCGCCAAAGGTGGGGCCCATCAGGCGTACCGCACGGCAGAACTCATCCGGGTCTTCGGTGTCCAGTTCGATATCGATCGAGTTCACATCAGCGAACCGCTTGAACAGGACGGATTTCCCTTCCATTACCGGCTTCGAGCCCAGCGCGCCAAGATTGCCCAGGCCCAATACGGCGGTACCGTTCGAGATCACGGCGACCAGATTACCTTTGTTGGTATAGTCATACGCGGTTTCGGGCGCTTCGGCGATGGCTTCACATGGAACAGCAACACCGGGGCTATAAGCCAGCGACAGATCACGCTGCGTGGTCATGGGCACGGTGGCTTGCACCTCCCACTTGCCGGGGGTCGGGTCCAGGTGAAAGGCCAGTGCTTCTTCTTTGGTGATCTTCGCTTTGGGCATGGAATTGGTCGTTTCTTTACAACTGCGGGACTTTCGCCTCATAGCGCAGGCAACGGCGCGCCTCAACGAGAATACGTTTTCACCTTTCGCAGCAGATGGGGGATTTGTAAGGTCGCGCCCGGAATACGCCAAAAGGGGGCCGCCTTTGTCCACAGTCACGCCGATGATGGCGCAATATCTCGAAATCAAAGAGGCCCACGCCGATGCCCTGCTGTTTTATCGCATGGGCGATTTCTACGAGTTGTTCTTTGAAGATGCCGTCAATGCCGCCGAAGCGCTGGACATCGCCCTAACCAAACGCGGCAAGCACAATGGAAATGATATTCCAATGTGCGGCGTGCCAGTGCACGCAGCCGAAGGGTATTTGCTTACACTGATCCGCAAAGGCTTTCGTGTCGCTGTCTGCGAACAGATGGAAAGCCCTGCGGAAGCGAAGAAAAGAGGCTCTAAATCAGTCGTAAAGCGGGAAGTCGTGCGTCTAGTGACGCCCGGCACACTGACCGAAGACGCCCTGCTGGAAGCCCGCCGCCACAACTTTCTGGCTGCCTATGCCGAGGTTCGGGATGAGGCCGCCTTGGCCTGGGCCGATATCTCGACCGGCGCGTTTCACGTGATGCCTCTGACCTCGATTCGGCTCAGCCCGGAACTGGCGCGGCTGGCCCCGTCCGAGTTGATCGTGGCCGACGGTGTTCAAGACAAGCTTATTGAGCCGGTTCGGGATCTGGGGATTTCTCTGACGCCTGTGGGACGTGCCAGTTTTGACAGCACAGCAGCGGAAAAGCGCATATGCGGCTTGTTTCACGTCGGTGCGCTGGATGCGTTCGGGACTTTCGGTCGCGCCGAAGTTTCGGCGATGGGCGCACTGATCGATTACCTTGAGATCACGCAAAAAGGCAAATTACCCCTGCTGCAAACCCCTCTCAAAGAATCAGAAGACCGCGTCGTTCAAATTGACGCCGCAACACGCCGCAATCTGGAACTGACACGGTCGCTCTCTGGTGGGCGCGCCGGGTCTTTGTTGTCCGTGGTCGATCGCACCGTCACACCCGGCGGCGCGCGGTTGCTGGAACAGCGCCTGTCCAGCCCGTCCCGAAATCTGGACGTGATCCATGCGCGCCTGGATGCGGTAAGCTTCGCAACTGAGGAAAGCCTGATTGCGTCAGACCTGCGTGAAGCGCTACGCAAAACACCGGATCTGGACCGCGCCTTGTCACGCTTGTCGTTGGACCGAGGTGGTCCGCGCGATCTGGCTGCCATCCGTAACGGGTTGGCGCAAGCGGCCACGATTGCCAGTTTGTGCAGTGTCCAAGAGTTGCCAGTACTGTTGTCAACCGCCGTCCAAAACCTGACTGGGTTTGACGATCTCTTGACCCTTCTGGACGAAGCGCTTGTTGCGGAACCACCTCTGCTGGCACGTGACGGCGGCTTCATCGCCCCCGGTTTCGAAGTTGAACTGGACGAGGCCCGTACCCTGCGCGACGAAGGCCGCTCGGTTATCGCCGGCTTTCAACAGAAATACGCGGAACACACGGGTATCGCCTCGCTTAAGATAAAGCACAATAATGTGCTGGGGTACTTCATCGAAACCACAGCGACCCATGCCGAGAAAATGCTGAACCCGCCGTTCAGCGAAACCTATATCCACCGTCAGACCACCGCCAATCAGGTGCGTTTCACCACCGTCGAACTGTCAGAGATCGAAACCCGTATCCTGAACGCAGGGAATCTGGCGCTTGAGATTGAAAAGCGGCTCTATCAAAGGCTTTCTGATGAGATTTTGGCCCTTGCAGCACAGCTTAATCAAGCTGCCCGCGGGCTGGCAGAGCTGGATTTGACCACTGCCCTCGCCGATCTGGCACGCGGGGAAAACTGGTGTCGCCCACATGTGGACACATCACGTGCGTTCAACGTGCACGGCGGTCGACATCCGGTCGTTGAGCACGCCTTACGGCAGCAAAGCGGCGATGCCTTTGTCGCCAACGACTGCGATCTAAGCGCGGATGACGGCGCGGCCATATGGTTACTGACCGGCCCCAACATGGCTGGTAAATCAACCTTCCTGCGCCAAAACGCCCTGATCGCCCTGCTTGCCCAAATGGGCAGCTACGTGCCTGCTGAACAGGCCCATATCGGCGTTGTCAGTCAATTGTTCAGCCGGGTCGGTGCATCCGATGACCTGGCCCGGGGTCGCTCGACCTTTATGGTGGAAATGGTCGAAACCGCTGCAATTCTGAACCAGGCCGATGATCGCGCACTGGTCATTCTCGATGAAATTGGCCGCGGCACCGCCACTTATGACGGCCTCTCGATCGCGTGGGCTACGCTTGAACATCTACATGCATCCAACAAATGCCGCGCTCTGTTCGCAACTCACTACCACGAACTCACCGCTTTGGCCGGTAAACTGGAAGGCGTGGATAACGCAACCGTTGCGGTCAAAGAATGGGAAGGTGAAGTGATCTTCCTGCACGAGGTCCACAAGGGCGCCGCCGACCGCTCCTATGGTGTGCAAGTTGCCCAGCTTGCCGGATTGCCTGCATCAGTCGTCGAACGCGCTCGCGTGGTACTGGATCAATTGGAAAAAACCGAACGGGAAGGCGGTAAACAAAAGGCCCTGATCGACGATCTGCCTTTGTTTTCTAAAGCATCACCGCTACCGCCGCCCTCATCCAAAGCATCGCCTGTCACAGATATGTTGAGCGACGTCCTGCCCGACGAACTCACCCCACGCGAAGCGCTCGATTTGATTTACAAACTGAAAGAGGCGGCCAATTCCTGACCGCCCCTTCTTCTTGTTGATAAATACGGCCGCCAGAGGCTTGGCCTCTTCGAGGCCAACTAGTTCGAAGGTGTTGACGACACCCCAACCTGCGCCGGACGCAGCAAACGGTCGTGCAACATGAAGCCTTCGGCAGACACCTGAATGATATCGCCGGCTTTTGTACCGGGCACCGGTGCTTCAAACATCGCCTCATGCACATTAGGATCAAAGCGGTCGCCAACCTCAGGTGTGATCACCTCAATCCCGTGCTTCTGGAACACGTCCTTCAACGCACGCATGGTCAGCTCAACACCTTCCAGCAGGCCAGCAGCAACTTCTTTCTGCTCATCCGTCGCTGCCTCAAGCGCGCGCTTCATGTTGTCGTAAACCGGCAGCATGTCTCGGGCCAGCTTGGAACCGCCATATTGTTCCGCATCGCGACGCGCCTTGTCGCCACGCTTGCGTGCATTCTCGGCATCTGCCAGCGCGCGCATGAACTTATCTTTATAATCGTCCCGCTCAGCGCGTAACTCATCCAATTCCAGCGCTTCGTCGCTGATCTCTGCAAACTCCTCGGCCAGCTCCTCCGCTTCCGCAGACATGATATCGTCCAGAAAATCTTCGTTCTTCGGCTCTGCCATCTCTTACCCTCTAGCTCCGGTCGGATATCAGCTTGCCGACCAGTTGCGCCGTATAATCCACGATCGGTACGATCCGTCCATAATTCAGACGCGTTGGCCCGATGATCCCGACCGCACCGATTATCTTTCGATCAGCGTTCATATATGGAGACACCACCAAAGAGGAACCCGAAAGTGAGAAAAGTTTGTTCTCAGACCCAATAAAAATGCGCACTCCTTCGCCATCTTCGGTCAATTCAAGGAATTCAGCGATGTCCCGCTTACGCTCCAAATCATCAAACAGGGTCCGAATCCGATCAAGTTCTTCGGCCCGACCCGGTTCGTTCAAAAGATTCGCCCGTCCACGCACGATCAAACGGGCCGAGTCGCTGCCATCTCCGTCCCAGACGGCCATTCCACTTTCCACCATCTCACGCGCCAGAACGTCGATCTCTTGCTTGCGTGCATCAATCTGCGTCTGCATCTGCCGACGCACTTCGCTGAGTGTCCGCCCCTCGATGAGCGCATTAAGGAAGTTCGCAGCCTCACGCATCGAGCTTGGGGTTTGTCCGGGCGGCGGGGTGAACAGGCGGTTTTCCACATGACCATCCGAGAAAACCAGCACTACCAAAGCCCGATCATGACCCAGTGATACGAATTCAATATGTTTGATTTCCGATTCATGCTTGGGCGTTAAAACCAGCGAGGCGCCTTGTGTCACGTGTGACAAAGCCGAGCCCACACGATCGAGCATTCCGCCAACATCGCCTGTGTTAGAGCCTAAAGTTTGTTCTAATTTCTCGCGATCATCCGCGCCCAAGTCTCCGACTTCAAGCAATCCGTCCACAAACATCCGCAGACCTTGCTGCGTTGGAATTCGACCAGCGCTGATGTGGGGGCTGTCCAGAAGACCCAGAAACTCCAGATCTTGCATCACATTGCGAACGGTCGCTGCGCTCACCTTTTCGGACAAGGTGCGCGTTAAAGTGCGACTGCCGACAGGCTCACCGCTTTCCAGATAGCTCTCGACAATCAAACGGAACACTTCGCGAGACCGGTCGTTCATCTCATCCAGAATTTTGCTTGCTTCGCTCATGCGTCTTCCCCTGCTCGTTCGTCATTAAATCGCAGGCAAATGAAAGGTCAATCGGGGTTGCATCGTAATGCTGCGGGGCGTTATCCCCAACCCAGCAAACAAAGGAATTCCGATGCGACCCTCTGGAAGAGATTTAAGCGAAATGCGCGCCGTTTCAATCGAAACGGGGTTCACCAAACATGCCGAAGGTTCCTGCCTGATAAAAATGGGCGACACTCATGTGCTGTGCACCGCAACGATCGAAGATCGCGTGCCGCCCTTTATCAAAGGCTCCGGCTTGGGCTGGGTCACGGCTGAGTACGGTATGCTGCCTCGCGCCACCAACACTCGGATGCGGCGCGAAGCCGCCAGCGGCAAGCAAGGCGGTCGCACCGTGGAAATCCAGCGCCTGATCGGCCGCGCCCTACGCGCTGGTGTGGATCGGGTCGCGCTGGGTGAGCGTCAGATCACCGTGGACTGCGACGTGATCCAAGCCGACGGCGGCACCCGCTGCGCCTCGATCACCGGCGGTTGGGTGGCCCTGCGGCTGGCTGTGAACAAGCTGATGAAAGCGGGCGATGTTATCTCTGACCCCCTAGTGGACCCGGTAGCAGCTGTGTCTTGCGGAATTTACGCCGGTCAACCGGTTCTGGATCTGGATTACCCGGAAGACAGCGAAGCCGGCGTCGACGGCAACTTCATCATGACCGGATCCGGCAAACTAATCGAAGTGCAGATGAGCGCCGAAGGCTCGGTCTTCAGCCGCGCTCAGATGGATCAGCTGATGGATCTGGCCGAAAAGGGCGTCGGCGAACTGGCAGCTGCGCAAAAGGCCGCTACAGCATGACCCGCAAGTTCGACGGGGACAGGCTGCTGGTCGCCACCCATAACAAAGGCAAGCTCGAGGAGATGGCGCATCTCCTTGAGCCTTTTGGCGTCACTGTTGTGGGTGCTGGGGACATGAACCTGCCCGAGCCGGAAGAGACTGAGGACACATTTGTCGGTAACGCCCGGATCAAGGCCCATGCCGCCGCCAAAGCCACCGGCCTGCCTGCCCTGTCGGACGATTCCGGGATCACCATCGACGCGCTGGATGGCGCGCCGGGAGTTTACACCGCCGACTGGGCGGAAACGGCAAATGGTCGTGATTTCCTAATGGCCATGAATCGCGCACATAATGAGTTGGAGGCTAAAAAAGCCCCTCTCCCGCGCACTGCGCAATTCCGTTGTACACTGGTCCTGGCCTGGCCCGACGGACATGACGAGGTGTTCGAAGGCATCGTCCCGGGCCACCTGGTCTGGCCGATCCGCGGCAAGGACGGATTCGGCTATGACCCGATGTTTGTTCCGGACGGGCACGACATTACCTTTGCCGAAATGGATCGCTGGGAAAAGAACAAGATCAGCCACCGCGGCCGCGCGGTTGAGAAGTTCGTGAAAGGCTGCTTTGGCGGATGATTGGCGCAACGGGGGCTTTGGCCTGTACGTGCATTGGCCTTTTTGCGAGGCCAAATGCCCCTATTGCGACTTCAACAGCCATGTCTCGAAGAAAATTGACCAAGAAAGATGGCTTGCAGCTTATCTGAGCGAGCTGCGCCGCTCTGCCTCTGAAACGCCGGGTCGGGTACTGAACACGATTTTCTTTGGGGGCGGCACCCCGTCTCTGATGGACCCGGAAACCGTTTCTGCAGTGATTGATGAGGCGCGCGCGCTCTGGCACCCATCCAATGACATGGAAATCACTCTCGAGGCCAACCCCGGCTCGGTTGAAGCAGGTCGGTTTGCAGCTTATCGAGATGCCGGCGTAAACCGAATTTCGATGGGCGTTCAGGCGCTGAATGACGACGATCTACGGCGTCTGGGTCGCATTCATACTGTTGCCGAGGCCCAAGCCGCCTTTGAAATCGCACGGACCTGCTTTGATCGTGTCAGTTTTGACCTGATCTATGCCAGACAGCACCAAACACCTGAAGCCTGGCGCGCGGAACTGAGCGAAGCCCTGTCGATGGCCGTGGACCACCTGTCGCTGTACCAATTGACGATTGAAGACGGAACTGCCTTTGGTGATCGATATGCCGTTGGAAAAATGCGTGGCTTGCCCGAAGATGACAGCGCCGCCGACATGTATCTGATCACGCAGGACATTTGCGAAGCGCACGGTTTGCCCGCTTATGAAGTGTCCAATCACGCGCGCACGGGGGCCGAGTCGCAACACAATCTGATCTACTGGCGATACGGTGACTATATTGGCATTGGGCCCGGAGCCCATGGGAGGCTTACGCTTAACCAACAGAAATGCGCAACCGAAACCTATCTGAATCCACAGCGCTGGCTTGACGCTGCAGAGCGTGGGGGTGGAGAGAAAGGACGAACAACACTGTCCCTTGAAGACCAGGCGAGCGAATACCTTATGATGGGGATGCGAATTTCGGAAGGACTAGATATTGATCGGTGGGAGCGCTTAGCAGGCCGAAAACTCTCGGAAGACACGGTTGATCATCTGATCGGGATCAAAATGATTGAACATGAAAACGGCAGACTTCGGGCAACATCAGATGGTCGCGCTGTACTGAACGCCGTCATTCGGGAGCTTTTGAGCTAGCCATGCATTACCTTTGGGCCGGACTGGGATTGTTATGTGTTGCGCTGGCAATGGTTGGGGTTGTCCTACCCCTTTTGCCAACCGTCCCATTTCTGCTATTGGCTGCGTTTTTCTTTGCCCGATCTTCTTCGCGTTTGCACACTTGGTTGTTGACCCATCAACTGTTCGGACCGCTGATACAAGATTGGCAAAGCTCAGGCGCAATCCGCCCTAGTGCAAAAAGGGCGGCAACTGTTTCAGTCGCCGCCGTTTTTGGAATCTCAATTTGGATGTCCGCCCCGGTTTTCGTTTTGGCCATTCAAGCTGTCGTTCTGGGGGGTGTTTTGATCTTTATCTGGACGCGACCTAACGGCTGAGCTTAGCGCACAGATCATCAAGCTGATCCAAGTTCTCATATGTTAGGACAACCTGACCCGTCTCTGTTCCAGCCTTGTGATTGATCGAGACTTTCATCGCCAGAATTGCAGATAGATCTTTTTCCAAAGCGCGCGTATCGGCATCCTTGCCCGCATCCAGATTTCTGGACCGCGGTGCAGCGCGTTCGGCGTCACCTTGTTGCTGCTTCTTGACCAAAGCTTCGGTTGCGCGCACCGAAAGCCCCTCTTTGACGATCTGCTTCGCCAATTCCGATGGGTTTTCGGCCGTAATCAGGGCTCTTGCATGTCCTGCAGATATTTTTCCTTCAATAACAAGAGCTTGAACATCCATTGGCAAGGACAAAAGACGCAGAAGGTTTGCAATGTGGCTGCGGCTTTTACCCAAAGCTTCAGCCAGCTTTTCCTGCGTATGGCCGAAACGATCCATCAGTTGCTTGTACCCAGCGGCCTCTTCCACCGCGTTCAGGTCCGCGCGCTGGATGTTTTCGATTATCGCAACTTCCAGAACTTCGGTGTCGTCAAAATCCCGCACGATGACAGGGATATCGTGCAGCTGCGCCATTTGCGCTGCCCGCCAACGACGCTCCCCTGCAACGATTTCGTATTCATCAGCTCCGGTCGACCGGACAATCAGAGGCTGGATAATACCCTTTTCCTTGACCGAGGCGGCCAATTCGTCCAGCTGTTCGGGCAGGAATGTGCGGCGCGGCTGATTGGGATTGGCCTTTAGCTTCTCAATTGGAACCTTAAGATCGGGCCGACGCACTTCGGACTGTACCCGCCCTTCCGTTTCGGTATTTACGTCCGCCATAAGAGCGGACAGCCCGCGCCCCAACCCTCTGGATTTTGTTTTTTTGGCGCTCATGTCGCCCTCCTCATTTCCGCCTACGCAGCGGTTTTATTGTTCTTGTGCATGATCTCGCGGGCCAGATGCCGATAAGCCATCGCGCCAAGCGAACCCGAATCATATTGCAACACTGGCAGCGCATATGACGGAGCCTCGCTGACTCGCACATTTCTGGGTATCTTTGTCTTAAAGACCATCTCACCCAAATTGTCACGCGCATCCTTTTCAACCTGACGGGACAAATTGTTGCGGTTGTCATACATGGTCAACACAACACCTTCGATTCTCAGATCAGGATTTGCTGTTTGCCGAACCTCTCGGATCGTCAGCATCAGTTGAGAAAGACCTTCTAAAGCAAAGAATTCACTTTGCAGCGGCACAAGGACTGAATGCGCCGCCACCATCGCATTGACGGTCAACAGGTTCAAAGACGGCGGGCAATCGATAAGGATGAAATCAAGGTTGAAAGCATCAACCGCAGTCTGCCTCAATGCATCGTGCAACAAATAACTGCGCTTTTCATTGGATATCAATTCAATGTCGGCAGAACTCAGATCAACGGTTGCCGGAACAACCATAAGGTTTTCTATTTCCGTCTCTTGAACAACGGCCTCTAACGGAGCGTCGTCAAGGATGAGGTCATAGGTTGTCCAATCCCGATCCTCTACACCCAATCCGGTGGACGCATTCCCTTGAGGATCAAGATCAACCACCAAAACCCGGCAACCGGATTCCGCAAGCCCTGCTGCAAGATTGATTGCCGTCGTTGTTTTCCCCACTCCGCCCTTCTGATTGGCGACCGCAATAATCCGAGGTCCTGAAGGTCGGGACAGATCAACCACGTGATACTCCTTTGATTTTAAGGATAACGGCCTGAGGTTCAGTTAAACTTGTAATCGGCTCGGCGTCGAAATTCCATTCTTCTTGCGCCTCTGACAGTTCTTTTTTCCAGGTTGCGCCTTTGGGCAACAAAGCTGTTCCCGTTTTACTTAAATGCCTGTCGCAAAAGGACAATAATACCCGCAACTCTGCCAGGGCACGAGCCGAAAGGACATCTGCATCCAAAGGATCAACACTTTCGATTCGCTTCGAAATCACCTTGCATTTGATTTCACATTCCCGCGCTACATTGCGTAAGAAGGCAGACTTCCTTTGATCACTTTCAACGAAAGTAAATCGTGAGTCTGGTGAATGATCAGCCGCGATCAAGGCGCATACCATTCCCGGAAATCCGCCTCCACTGCCTATATCCACCCAGCTTTTGTATTGACCAGCACATCTATAAACTTGCACGGAGTCGAGGATATGGCGATCCCAGATGTGTTCCAGACTACTTCGGGACACTAGATTGATTTTAGGATTCCAGCGATTTACGAGATCAACGTAGGTTTTCAAACGCTTGAATGTTTCACGTGAAACATTTAGCCGCTCAAATGCCGAATAACCAGCGCTCATGCCCGTCGCGCCCTGTCTTCGCGGCGTAGCTTCGCAAGTACAAGTGTCAGCGCGGCAGGTGTTACCCCCTCGACTCGACTTGCTTGGGCTATATTCGAAGGCTTCGCCTGCGATAGCTTATCCTTCATCTCGGAAGATAAGCCATCTAAAGAGGAATAGTCGAAGTCGCGAGGGATAACATAAGATTCATCCCGCTTCATCGCCTCCACATCTCGCTTCTGGCGCGCAATGTAGTTTGCATAAAGCGCGTCACGCTCAATCTGAAGTCGGATTTTTTGATCCACATCTTGTAGATCCGGGATCAATGGTAACAGATTGTCGAAAGATACGTCCGGAAATGCCAAGATCGCCATCCCGTCGCGGCGATTGCCATCTTGGTTGACGTTAATTCCGGCCGACAGCACCTGTTTCGGTGTGTATGTACGCTCTGCCAGCTTAGCCTTTACCGCATCGAGCTGGTCCATTTTGTCTTTGAAGTGCGCCTCACGATCGGACCCAACGCATCCAATATCCATGCCAATCGGCGTCAAGCGCTGGTCTGCATTATCAGCACGTAAGGAAAGCCGGAATTCCGCACGTGATGTAAACATCCGATAAGGTTCAGCCACACCGCGTGTTGTAAGGTCATCTACCATGACCCCGATATAGCTGTCAGATCTTGTGAAGTGCATAGGATCACGGCCTTGCACTTCAAGCGCTGCATTGAGCCCGGCAACCATACCCTGCGCGGCGGCCTCTTCGTATCCTGTGGTTCCATTGATCTGACCAGCCAAGTACAACCCCGGAATTTCTGGCAGCGACAGTGTCGCGGTTAGAACACGAGGATCTACGTAGTCATACTCAATGGCATATCCTGGTTGCAGAATCTCTGCTTTTTCAAGGCCTTTGATGGATCGTACATACTGCAGTTGGACGTCCTGAGGAAGTGAGGTTGAAATACCGTTAGGATAGATCGTGTGATCATTCACTCCTTCGGGTTCCAGGAAGATCTGATGGGATTCCTTGTCTGCAAATCTTACAATCTTATCCTCAATAGACGGGCAATACCGAGGGCCTATACCATCAATATGGCCACCGTACATCGCTGACTTTGAAAGATTGGCCTCGATGATCTCATGTGTTTGTGCGTTGGTATGCGTTATTCCACAGGAGATCTGCGGTGCGACCACGTCTGTCGACAGAAATGAGAATAGTGTTGGCTCTTCGTCCCCGTCTTGACGCTCTAGATCAGACCAGTCAATTGTCCGCCCATCCAAACGAGGCGGCGTACCTGTCTTCAAGCGTCCCAGCGGCAAATCATAACTATCCAAACGTTCGGCAAGCTTGATAGAAGGGCGATCTCCCATCCGCCCACCAGGTCGTGAGACGTCACCGATATGAATGACTCCGCGCAGAAATGTCCCAGATGTCAGTATGACTGCCTGCCCGGAAATCTCTGATCCATCCGCAAGCAAAACGCCGGAAACACGCGGCCCGTTCATAAGAAAGTCGACAACTTCACCGACGATAACGGACAGATTGTTCTGGTTTTGCGTTTCTTTTTGCATCGCCGCCCGGTAAAGCGCTCGATCCGCTTGTGTTCTGGGGCCCTGTACTGCAGGTCCTTTACGACGATTCAACAAACGAAACTGAATGCCGGCTTGATCCGCAACACGCCCCATAACGCCGTCAAGAGCATCAATCTCACGAACCAAATGGCCTTTCCCCAAGCCACCAATTGCCGGATTACAGGACATTACACCAATGTCCGATGCGGACAGGGTTACCAAAGCAGTATTGGCACCCATCCTTGCAGAGGCATGAGCAGCCTCTGTCCCGGCGTGCCCAGCACCAATAACGATGACATCAAACTTCGAATGTTTCACGTGAAACACTCCTTACTTTCCCAAACAGAAGCTAGAGAAGATTTCATCCAGCAGTGTTTCGACATCTATTCTGCCCACCAGCGATTCAAGTGCCCTTATGGCGGTTCGTAATTCTTCCGCGGCGATATCATACATGTCTGGACCTGATTCCAGAACCGGGATTGCCGATTGGAGAGAAGTCAGTGCCCCATTGATTGCAACCCGATGTCGTTCCCGCGTTGCAATACCATGGGTGGTAGTTCTTTCACAAAGGACATACGAAATCTGGTTTACAAGCGCGTCAATCCCCTGCCCTGTTTTACCAGAAACGCCGAGACTATTTTCACTTCGAAGATCAGCTTTCGGCAAAACATGAATATCACCTGCCTGCATCCCAACCCCTAGGTCTTCGGGTGTATCTGACAGGAAAACACGCAGGTCGGCGGCCTCCGCTCTGCTGCGCGCCAGCTCAATACCCAGGTTTTCAACATGATCCTCAGTTTCACGCAACCCGGCCGTATCCAGCAAAGTCACAGGCAAACCAGCCAGATCCATCCGAACTTCGATCACGTCCCGCGTGGTTCCAGCGTATTCCGAAGTGATGGCGGCGTCTCGACCTGCCAAAGCGTTCAGAAGAGTGGACTTTCCTGCGTTCGGAAGCCCCACAATTGCAACTTCAAACCCCGTGCGTATACGTTCAGCGATTTTTACTCCTTCTGCCTCACGGCGAAGGTCTGACATGACACCAGTGATCAATTCGCGAACTTCAGGCGTTACATCCGTTGGAACCTCTTCATCGGCAAAGTCGATGACAGCTTCCAGCAAAGACGCAGCGCGGATCAAATCCCGGCGCCACCGTTCTGCCAGTATGCCCAGCTCACCAGCCAGAATTGTTTGCGCTTGTTTGCGTTGCGCCTCGGTTTCGGCATCAATCAAATCGGCCAGGCCTTCGACCTGCGTCAGATCCATCTTGCCATTCTCAAGCGCCCGGCGTGTGAACTCGCCCGGCTCCGCGATGCGCAGCCCTTCAGTATCCGACAAACATTGCAATACCGCGTTGACGGATGCTGTACTGCCATGAATCTGAAGCTCTGCCACATCCTCTCCGGTGAAACTGGCCGGGGCCTGGAACGTAAGAACCAAGCCATCGTCAAGACGCGCACCACCCTGATCCCGCAATGTGCGCAGAACCATGCCACGTTCAGGCAGCGTGCCACCTGTCAGCCGCGCCGCCGCAGAGTGCGAGTCCGGCCCTGAGAGGCGGATGACCGCCACCCCAGCTTTGCCTTGCGCGCTGGCCAGGGCAAATATCGTATCCATGAATAGCCCCCGCGTCAGTACCGGTTCGGCGTCAGGTGTTCATTGAATCGAAGAATTCCGAGTTCGTCTTGGTCTGCTTCAACTTGGATAGCAGGAACTCGATTGCATCGGTCGTGCCCATCGGGTTGAGGATGCGGCGCAGAACGAAGGTCTTGGCCAGATCGCCCTTGTCGACCAGCAGGTCCTCTTTCCGGGTACCGGACTTGAGGATGTCGATGGCCGGGAACACACGTTTATCAGCGATTTTACGATCCAGAACGATTTCCGAGTTACCGGTGCCTTTGAATTCTTCAAAGATCACCTCGTCCATCCGGCTACCAGTGTCGATCAGCGCGGTGGCGATGATGGTCAGCGATCCACCCTCTTCAATGTTCCGTGCCGCACCAAAGAACCGCTTGGGCCGTTGCAGAGCGTTGGCGTCCACACCACCGGTCAGAACTTTACCCGAGGATGGGACCACAGTGTTAAAGGCCCTACCAAGTCTTGTGATCGAGTCGAGAAGAATAACAACATCTCGTTTATGTTCGACCAAACGCTTGGCCTTTTCGATCACCATCTCGGACACGGCCACGTGGCGTGTTGCGGGCTCGTCAAAGGTCGAGGACACAACCTCACCCTTCACCGAGCGCTGCATGTCGGTCACCTCTTCCGGGCGTTCGTCGATCAGAAGGACGATCAGGTAACACTCTGGATGGTTCTGTTCGATTGAATGCGCGATGTTCTGCAGGATGACCGTCTTACCGGTCCGCGGAGGCGCCACGATCAGCGAGCGCTGGCCTTTACCGATCGGCGACACAAGGTCGATCACACGGGCCGACTTGTCTTTGATGGTCGGATCCTCGATCTCCATCTTCAGACGCTCATCTGGGTACAGAGGCGTCAGGTTGTCGAACAGGATCTTGTGCTTGGCCTTTTCAGGATCTTCAAAGTTGATCTTGGTGACCTTGGTCAGCGCAAAGTAACGCTCATTATCATCAGGTGCCTTAATCTCACCCTCAACAGTATCTCCGGTGCGCAGCGAGTGTTGACGGATCATATCGGGCGAGACATAGATATCGTCGGGACCTGGCAGATAGTTCGCCTCGGGCGAGCGCAGGAAACCGAAACCGTCCTGCAGCACCTCAAGCACACCATCACCGCCAACGGTCCAGCCCTCATCCGCGCGTTCGCGCAGAATCTGGAACATCATCTCGCCTTTCCGCATGGTCGAGGCGTTTTCGATCTCCAGTTCTTCGGCCATCGCCAGAAGGTCTTTGGGGCTTTTGGCCTTCAGGTCGGCCAGATTAAGGGCGTCAGTTGTCATGATATATACCTTCACCGCGATCAGCGCGGCACGAAGTGAAATTTCAGTACGGAAGATACGCCGCCCGGACGGGCGAGTTGTCCCCTACATAAGCGCGACTGCTTTCGGAGTCAAACAGCCCGTCAGAACTTCAGAATGACCGCCAGAACGATGATAACCATCAAAACGGTCGGAACCTCGTTCATCATACGATACTGCCGCCCAGTGAGCTTATTTCGGCCTTCCAGGAAATCCTTGCGACGCGCCATCAACCAGTGATGGAACCAGGTCATACCGATCACGGCTGCACCTTTGATCCAAGGCCAGGACCAATCCCATCCAACAATACCCGGTGTGAACACCATGATCAGGCCGCACACCCAAGCCACGATCATCGCAGGGCGCATGATCACACGCAGCAGCTTTTCTTCCATTTCAAAGAAGATTTCTTGCGCCCCATCGACAGCCTGAGCTTTTTCAACGTGATAGACGAACAAGCGTGGTAGATAGAACAGACCCGCCATCCATGAGATCACGGCCATGATATGGAGTGACTTCACCCACGGGTACAGCGTGAAAAGAAGATCAGTCATCTTGGCTCCGAGCGTTGTTCGGAACTCTCCCTAATAAAAAAATAAAGAAAGAGAAAGGAAGATGGTTTTGTAGGGATAACAATTTCCGTGGATTACTTTTTTACCCATGTGTTTTCCCCAGGTGGACAGAACTTTTTGATTTTCCAGTGATTCTGTTGAAACTTAATTTATAACAATAAAAACAGATACTTAAGTCTGTTACACCCAGGTAGCGTTTGGGGATAACTCTTTGGGTATCATGGGACAATCAGATTATCCCGGTATTCCAAGTTATCCTTGTCCTGGCTGGATTGGATTAGAGCGACTCGAGGATCTTTCACGCGAATTTCCTGGGGTTGCGTGTCAACCGTAAAACCATACAAAGCACCCCAGAGCTCTCATCGACTTTCACACGGGGTTTTCCACATGTCTGTCCCCATTCTTCTCGCCTCGGGATCTGCCATACGGGCACACTTGCTTGAGAACGCAGGCGTTCCATTCACGGTTCAAACCGCGCGCGTGGATGAAGAGACCGCCAAGCGCGCCTTGCTGGCTGAAAGCGCATCACCACGAGATATTGCCGACACGCTTGCGGAAATGAAAGCCCGCAAAGTCAGCGACAAGAATCCTGGCGCTATGGTGCTGGGGTGTGATCAGGTTCTGGATTTTGACGGTCAGCTGCTGTCAAAACCTGAAAACCCGGAACAAGCAGTGGCTCAGCTAAAAGCGATGCGCGGCAAACGGCACATGCTTTTGTCAGCGGCCGTGATCTATCAGGACGGTGAGCCGATCTGGCGGCATGTAGGACAGGTACGATTGCGGATGCGGGCCAGCTCTGATGCCTATCTGAAAGACTATGTCTCACGGAACTGGGACAGTATCCGCCATGCCGTCGGAGCATATAAGCTGGAAGAAGAAGGCGTCCGGTTGTTCGCCACCATTGACGGCGACTATTTTAATGTTTTGGGTATGCCATTGTTGGAGCTTCTCAATTTTCTGGCTGTCAAAGGGGTGATCGATCAATGACGGACTACCGGGTTCCTCTGGCCGGGGTGATCGGACATCCCATTGGGCATTCGCGTTCCCCGAAACTGCATGGCCATTGGCTGAAGACGTATGGTCTTGCCGGGCACTACATCCCAATGGATGTTGCCCCAGCCGATCTGGAAACCGTGCTACGTACGCTGCCCAAAGCCGGTTTTGTTGGGGCCAATGTAACTGTTCCCCACAAGGAAGCAGCGTTGAAGATCGCGGATCACGTGTCCGATCGCGCAACGGTGATTGGTGCTGCGAATACACTGGTGTTCCGCGAAGATGGCTCGATCCACGCAGATAACACTGATGGGTACGGGTTCATGGAAAACCTGCGCAGCGGTGCCCCCGACTGGAATGCCAAAGACGGCCCGGCTGTTGTGTTCGGGGCCGGAGGGGCAGCTCGCGCCGTTCTGCAAGCGTTGTCTGATGCAGGTGTGCCGGAAATCCTGTTGACCAATCGGACGCGCGCCCGTGCGGATCATCTGAAAGAGGAATTTGGTCAAGGAATCCGCGTTGTAGATTGGGTTCAGGCCGGAAACGTCATCGAAAACGCGGAACTGGTGGTCAATACGACCTCATTGGGGATGCAGGGCCAGCCGGAATTGCGGGTTCCACTGGATGGGTTGCAGCCCGGTGCCGTGGTCACGGATCTGGTCTATGCTCCGTTGAAAACAAACCTTCTGAAAACTGCGGAAGAGGCAGGATGCACCACAGTCGACGGATTGGGCATGTTGCTGCACCAGGCGGTTCCTGGATTTGAACGGTGGTTCGGTGTGCGCCCTGAGGTGGACGCGGATACGCGCGCGGCTGCTTTGGCATGAGTTTTGCGCTGGGTCTGACTGGTTCCATTGGTATGGGGAAAAGCACCACGGCGCAGATGTTTGTCGAAGAAGGCTGCGCCCTGTGGGATGCGGACGCTGCTGTGCATCGGTTATACGCGCCCGGAGGTGCTGCAATTGAACCGATGCGTGCAGTTTTCCCTGCCGCTATTGTTGACGGAGCTGTAAGCCGGGACGCGTTAAAGCAGATCATTGCGAAGGACTCTGATGCGTTGAAAGCAATCGAAGCGATTGTGCATCCTCTGGTCGCGAAAGATCGCGCTGTATTTCGCGAAAACACAACAAGCGACATTCTGGTGTTCGACATACCCCTTCTTTTCGAAACAGGCGGAGACGCAGCCATGGACGCCGTCGCCTGCGTTTCGATCCCGGCGGATGAACAAAAGCGCCGTGTTATGGAACGGGGAACCATGTCCGAGGCGCAGTTCGAACAGATCCGCGCCAAGCAGATGCCGAATGCAGAGAAATGCGCGCGATCAGACTTCGTGATCGAAACAGACACGCTGGACCATGCCCGTCAGCAAGTGCAGGATGTGGTCAGGCAGATACGGGCGGGGATGAATCATGCGTGAGATCGTACTTGATACCGAAACCACCGGGTTCGATCCCGAAAGCGGCGACCGGATTGTTGAGATTGGTGCCGTAGAGCTGTGGAACCACGTCGCGACGGGTGAAACGTATCACGTCTATATCAACCCGGAACGCGGTATGCCGGATGAGGCGTTTGGCGTGCATGGCATCGGCCCGGATCTGTTGGACAACCCGCGTCCACCGGAAAAGGGTGAGGTGACGCTGAAAGACAAACCGGTGTTTGCCAAGGTGGGTCACGGGTTTCGTGAGTTTGTTGGGGATGCGCGGTTGGTGATCCACAACGCATCGTTCGACATGAAGTTCCTGAACGCTGAACTGAAGTGGATGGGCGCGCCGTTGATCCCGATTGAACAAGCACTGGATACGCTGGCAATCGCCCGCAAACGGTTTCCCGGCTCTCCGGCGTCTTTGGATGCGCTTTGCCGACGTTTCAATATCGACAATTCGAACCGTGTTCTGCATGGCGCTTTGCTCGACTCTGAAATTCTGGCCGAGGTTTATCTTGAGCTGATCGGTGGGCGACAGCCTGATTTTGGCCTGTCCACGTCCGCATCCTCCGCATCCGGCGGCGGCGAAGACTGGCGGCCAATGCCGCGCGGCACACCGTTGCCTTCCCGGATCACCGAGGATGAGCGCGCAGCGCATGAGGCATTTGTAGAAAAGCTGGGCGAAAGCGCCCTGTGGACCCGCGCCTGATCCGGTCAGGCACGGGTCAAAGCCTTAGGCGTCGGTCTTTTCGGCCTGAGCGGCCTGACGACGCATCAATTCGTTGCGATACAGCGCGACGAAATCGATATTATCCAGGTTCACCGGCGGGAAGCCGCCATCACGGGTGATGTCGCTGACAATGCGGCGCAGGAACGGGAACAGCATCCGGGGGCATTCGATCATCAGGAACGGGTGCATTTGATCTTCTGGCACACCTTCCACGTGGAACAGACCGCAATAGTCCAACTCACACAGGAACAGCACATCATCCATGCCTTTGGCTTTGGATGTCAGGTTCAGCTTGATGGACACTTCGAACTGATGTTCAGCGCTGCGCTTTTTCGCATCCAGGTTCACCTGGACAGCGATTTCCGGCTGCACGTCGCCTGACACACCCTTTTGCGCCATCACGTTTTCAAAAGACATGTCACGGATGAACTGCCCCAGAACCCGCATTTGAACCTGCGGGGCGGCTTGGGCCGCAGTGTTTTCTGCAGCGTTTTCTTCGGCCATGGATCTACTCCAAAATTAAATTTCGCCACTGCTTAGCAAGTTGGGCGCGGCACCTCAATGCTGGTGGGGGCCTTCCACCCATTTCGACGGCTTTGAAGGCTCTTTTTTCGGGCGAACTTCACTGAATTCACCGTCAATGATGTCCCCTTGCTCGAAAGGGTTTTGTCGTGACTGAAATCCAGTGCCCGTTCCCATCTGAAAATGTGCCACGGTGACTTTCGACTTCAGATAGCGGAACACAGCGACACGAACGCCAGGTACCAGCAAGGCAAATCCTATGGCATCGGTGAAAAAACCCGGTGTCAGCAGCAGTGCGCCTGACAAAAGGATCATCGCACCATGGGCCAAAGGCTCGGTCGGGTCATCCAGCTCAGCAAAGGAACGCTGCAGATTTCCCAGTGCCATGCGACCTTGTGTCCGCACCAAAACCGTACCCAAAACCGCGGTCAGCACAACAATGGCAAGGGTTGGCCAAAGGCCGATCAGACCACCAACCTGAATAAACAGCGCAATCTCGATGATGGGCACCAACAAAAATGCCAAGAACAGATACATTTGCGTTATCCTTTCCCTAAGGCCGGGCTGTGGACTTGCCACCCACGCTCACCTACATAGTAGCATGAGGCCGCGTATACAAAGTCGCGGTTCTGAAAAGAGGATGAAATGAACGAACCCATGATCCAGCTACTGGTCCTGGCCGGAATTGCCGTTTTCCTGATCCTGCGCCTTAAAAGCGTGTTGGGTACGCGTGAAGGTTTTGAAAAACCACCTTTGCAGCAACAGCCTGAAGCGCACAAATCGCGTCGCGATTTCGAGGTGATCGAAGGCGGCCCGGATCATGACATCACTGACCATGTCGCTGAAGACAGCGAACAGGCGCAAACCCTGGCCGCCATGAAACGGGTTGAGCCCGGCTTTTCGGTCAGTGAATTTGTTCACGGCGCGCGTGGCGCTTATGAAATGATCGTGATGGGGTTCGAAAAGGGAAACCTAGACGAAATCCAGCCGTTCCTGTCGGAAGAGGTATTTGAGTCTTTCGTTGCGGGTGTTGCTGCACGCGAAGATCAGGGCCTGACCATCGAAGCCGAATTCATCGGCGTCCGAGAGACCGCCCTGTCGGATGTTAAATTCGATAAGGATACCAATGAAGCCGAGATCACCATGAAATTTGTAGGTGAACTGACTTCGGTTGTGCGGGATCGCGGCGGTGATATTGTCGAAGGCAACCCCAACACCGTGAAACGCCAAAAGGACAGCTGGACCTTTGCTCGTGTGATGGGCAAGGACGATCCGAACTGGCTGCTTGTTGCCACGGACGCATGATTGCAACGCTCCGGTCGCTTTTTCTGGTGGGTGTAATGACCGCTGCCAGCGCTGCCGGAGCCGAGGCAACGCGATCCATTCTGTCGTTTGACGATCTGCAGGGCTGGGCCGATGATGACCACGGCGCAGCCCTTTCCGTTTTTCTGAACACCTGCGGCGATCTGAAGGACCCGGACTGGCGCGCGTTATGCGCTGTAGCAGAGACGTATGACACGGATGCAGCAAAGGCATTTTTTGAGCTCTTCTTCCGCCCAGTTCTGGTCGAGGATGGCGAAGAAGCCCTGTTCACGGGGTATTTTGAACCCGAACTCGATGGTGCGCGCCGCCGAACTGATCGCTTCAAATATCCTATTTACAAGATGCCGCCCGAAGCGCGAGATGGGCCATGGCTCAGCCGTCGGGAAATCCTGACTGGTGATGTGATGCAAGGGCGCGGTCTTGAGATTGCCTGGGTGGACGATCCAGTTGAGTTGTTTTTCTTGCAGATTCAGGGGTCTGGACGTGTCCGGCTGCCCGATGGCGGTGCTTTGCGCGTTGGCTATGGCGGTGCGAATGGTCATCCCTACAGATCTATAGGAGTTGAGTTGGTGCGGCGCGGGGTCTTGGGCGCGCATGAAGTTAGCGCCCAGATGATCCGAGCATGGGTGCGCAAGAACCCAGAATCTGGTGCCGAGCTGCTGTTCCACAACCCATCCTATGTGTTCTTCCGCGAAGTTTCGCGCGTTGCGCCCGAACTTGGGCCGCTGGGCGCGATGAACCGGTCAATTACCACGATGCGCAGCATAGCTGCAGATCCGACCTATACCCCGTTGGGGGCTCCGGTCTGGGTTGAGAAAGACGGCAAAAACCCAATGCGTCGCCTGATGATCGCGCAGGATACAGGTGCCGCGATCAAGGGCGCCCAGCGGGCAGATATCTTTTTCGGAACGGGTGACGAGGCCGGGCAAGCCGCCGGCAGGTTAAAAGATCCGGGTCGGATGGTCGTACTGTTACCAATACAGCGGGCCTATGCTCTATTGCCGGATGAGTTCTGATGACCCGGCGCAAACTGACGACAGAAGAGATCGAGCTGTGGCGCAAGGTCGCCAAACAGGCCGAGCGGATGCATCCGGAAATACCGCAGACGGTTCATCCGACCTCTTTGCCGAAACCCAAGCCCAAGAAAACGCCGAAACCCCGGTTTGAAGCGTTTGAACTTGGTCAGGCCCACCAGGCAAAGCCTAAGCCGAACGATTTGAAGCCGTCGGTCACAGATGCGCTGCGCAAAGTGCCGGTTCAGATGGACAACAAGGCTTTCGGTCGGATGAAACGAGGTAAACTGAAACCCGAAGGCAAGCTTGATTTGCACGGTATGCGGGTCGACACCGCGCATCCCGCTCTGATCCGTTTTGTCTTGACCGCGCAGGCACAGGGAAAGCGGCTTGTTCTGGTCGTGACCGGGAAAGGCAAAGACCGGGACGAACCTGGCCCGATCCCAACACCGCGCGGCGTTCTGCGGAACCAGGTACCCCATTGGCTGTCCATCCCGCCATTGGCGCAAGCGGTGATGCAGGTCACGCCTGCTCATATCAGCCACGGCGGAGATGGGGCGTATTACGTTTACTTGCGGCGTATTCGCTAAAGGGTACGTACCGCGCTGGTGACACCTATGTGGACCAGTGCGCAGACCAAAAGGAAAAAGATGCCAATCCAAAGGAATTGAGTGTCCAGCGAAACGCCCCAATCGATCAGCACTCCGGTCCAGCCCGGTCCGATGGCTGATCCAAGGACCATAACGGCCGTTGCCATCGCCTTGATCGCGCCGATGTGTCGGGTGCCATAGAACTCGGCCCAGAAGGCGCTGGGCAAGGTGCTGTTGGCCCCGACGGTCAGGGCCAACAGGATCAGCCCGATCGTAGCACCCATGACCGAGGTCGACAGGCCCAGAACGACAAAACCAAGAGCTAGAGGCAGCTGGTAGTAGGGCATCATCCGCGCCGTGCCCCATTTATCCAAGGCCCATCCGGCGGAAAACATCGAAAGCAGCGACACCCCGGTATAGACCGGGAACAGGGCGACCAGTTGGATATGGGCCCATCCTTTCACCTCGGCCAAATGCACTTGGTGAAAGAAGAATGCCGTAATAAAAGCCGATGGACCCAGAACAGCTGGCGTCATGAACCAGAACAATGGGTGGCTTAGCGCATCGCGCCGTGTCCAGTGACGGCCGTGCATCCCGGTGGCTGAGTACGCACTGGCCAGGCTCTGCGGTGTGCGTTCTTCCCGAAGCAGGCGCGTCAAAACAGGGATGCCCAGCAGAGTGATGACGGCAGCGACCCCCCACAGCAATCGCCAGTCCAGAAATACCATGGCGGTGACAAAGATCAGTGGCAGTAAGGCTTCGCCGAGTGCATAGCCGATGGACGCAATAGAAAGCGCTTTGCCTCGTGTCGCGATAAACCATCGCGCCATCGCGACCATCGCGAGATGGGTGCTCATACCTTGTCCAAACAGGCGCAGAAGGAAGATTGCCGCCGGCAACAACACAACCCAGCTGTTCATTGCCATGGCCAACGCTGCCAATGCCAACCCAAGCAGCACAACAGGCCCCAACACGCGGACACGAAAAACATCTGTCAGGCCGCCTGCCCATATCATTACTACCGCTGACACGAGCGTACCCAAAGAATACAACCCACCCCACGCGCCGTGGCTAAGCCCGAAAGCGGCGCGGATTTCGCCTGCAAAAACCGAGATAAAGAAGGTCTGACCAAAGCTGGACAGGAAGGTCAGCAATACACCCGCGCCCAGCCACGCCGCGTTGTCGATGAGAAAGCGGCGCAGGCTAAACTGCGTCACGGAGTATTCACCTGTGCCTGTCCTGTTTCAGTTAGCACAATTTCCGTTGCGCCATCAGGGTTACGCTCGCTGGGCGGCACCAGAATATCGATTGCTGGGCGGTCCTCGCGTCCAAAGGTATTGTTGACGCGCCTCAATGAGTTGAGGATCGACAGCAATGCCGGAGACGTCGCCGCAACGAAGTGTGATGATGTCGCATCGCTGTTAAACGCTGTTGTATCAATCACGCTGATCGGGAATTCCTCGAGCGTCTCAACCGAGCTGATGTTTCCAAGCCTTTCACCCTCATCCGTGCCGCGCAGTCGGGCCGAGATGTTCAGGATTTTGTCTTTCTGGGAAACCATCACAAGGAATGGATCGGGTGGATTGTCGATCCGTTTCATTTGCGAACGGAACAGATCAAGATCCAGATCGGGTGAGATCAGCACGACGCCCTCGATGTTTCGATTGGCCCATCCGGGTTCCTGCAGTTCAGCTTGCCGCATCATTTCCATCGACAAGGCCCCACCCATGGAATGCGCAACCAGAATAACGCGCTTCACACCCATGGATTTCAACTCGCGGATGGTCTGTTCCAAACCGTCGCGCGCAAACAACATGCTGTCCAGGTCATAGGCGTACCCATAGCCGGTGGCGCGGCTAGGCCACGAATAAACCAGCGTCGATCCCGGTAGACCAATGTCATGCGTCAGCTGGGCGGCACGAAAGATCGTTTCAGTCTGGGTCGAGTTGTAGCCGTGCACAAAAATCGTGACGTCGTCCTGCCCACGCAGGTGTTTGCGCAGCCCCTTTGGCCCGTCCAACTCTGTCACATCCGCCAAAACAAATTCCTTCTGCGGATTGGGGTTTGCATATGAGAATTTGAGCGTGCCCGGGGTATGCGTTGGCGGAATCGAAACCGTGGTTTCCAGAAACTTGAGCGCCTCGCCACGACGAAACCCATAAGAGCCGTCGGCTTCACGTGCACGGGTCGTGCTGGCGAAGATGGTTTCAGGTGTGCCGATATTCACCGCATTAGGCACAATCTCGGACACCGTCCGGTCAACGCAGGCGCTGAGTGAAAGGGATACGAGTAAAATGATGAAATAGCGCAGCACGGGCCAGCCCTCGGGGTGAATCGAGCATACGCTAGCGGATTCTCGACCAACGTCCAGCGGGGCCGACCGAAAACAGCGGCAAAAACCGGCCTGTACCGTTACAAAACGTAACGGCTGAGGTCGGTTGATTTGGTCAATTCACCTAGATTGTCGCTGACAAACTGGTTATCCACAGTAATTTCTGTGCCAGCCTTGTCCGGTGCTGCGAAAGACAGGTCCTCAAAAACCCGCTCCATCACCGTATAAAGCCGCCGTGCGCCAATGTTTTCAACGCTTTGGTTTACATCCGCAGCAATCTTCGCCAGCGCCGCAATCCCGTCATCGGTAAAGCTGACCGTGACTTCTTCGGTCCCCATCAGGGCGGTGTATTGCCGGGTCAGCGCGTTGTCGGTTTCGGTCAGAATGCGCACAAAGTCTTCTTCTGTCAGGGCGCGCAGTTCCACACGGATCGGCAGACGTCCTTGCAATTCCGGCAGCAGATCCGAAGGTTTGGCGATGTGGAATGCACCAGACGCAATGAACAGGATATGGTCGGTTTTCACCGGACCGTGCTTGGTGCTGACGGTGGTACCTTCGATCAGAGGCAGCAGGTCACGTTGTACGCCCTCGCGGCTGACATCGCCGCCGCGTGCGTCCGAGCGGGCGCAGACCTTGTCGATTTCATCCAGAAACACGATGCCATTCTGTTCGACCGATTCCAGAGCGATCCGATTGACGGTTTCGTCATCCAGTAGCTTGTCGGCCTCTTCCCCGATCAAAGCATCATAGCTTTCGGCGACGGTCATGCGTTTTTTGACAGTGCGCCCGCCAAACGCCTTGCCGAAAATGTCACCCAGATTCATCATGCCCATCTGACCGCCCGGCTGCCCTGGAATGTCAAACATAGGCATCGGGTTCGAGGTATCTGATAATTCCAGCTCGATCACTGTGTCGTCCAGCTCCCCGGCTTTCAGTTTCTTGCGGAACATCTCGCGCGTGCCTTCGCGAGCGTCTTCGCCCGCAATCGCGGCAATCACGCGATCTTCGGCGGCCTGATGCGCGCGCGCTTTGACGTCTTCACGCATGTATTCGCGGGTTTGGACAATGGCTGCATCTGCCAGATCGCGTACGATCTGTTCTACGTCGCGACCAACGTATCCTACCTCGGTGAACTTTGTGGCCTCGACCTTGATAAAGGGCGCACGGGCCAGTTTGGCCAGACGACGGCTGATCTCGGTCTTGCCAACGCCGGTGGGGCCAATCATCAGGATATTCTTGGGATAGACCTCGTCCCGGATATCATCAGCCAGCTGCTTACGCCGCCACCGGTTGCGCAGGGCAACGGCCACCGCTCGTTTGGCATCCTTCTGGCCGATAATGAAGCGGTCCAGTTCCGAGACGATCTCGCGCGGGGTCAGGTCGGTCATGTGTATTCAATCCGGTTGTTTCGAGACGGAACCTAATCATAAGACACGAAAACACAAGCTGATCACGGAAAACTCACGCCAACTCACAGGTGCCACACGGAAATTCGTGACGATGTGAATCGCCAGAGGCGTTTCGCGTGCTGCATAGTTATTGCGACGGGCAATTCAGCCTGGATACATCAGTGGAGATACCAAATCATGATGACTCGTCGTTCGCTTTTTGTGAAAGCTGCTGCCACGGGCGCGGCCCTGACACTGGCCGGCACCACCGCTGCTGTGGCTGGCGGTGCCAAAAAGAAAGGCTCGTTCGAAGGCCGATCGAACCACATCACAACCGGTTCCGTGAAGCTGGTCAAAGACGGTGATCGGTACATCGTCGAACTGGGTGACGACTTCTCGCTGGACAACGGCCCTGATCCTCGCGTCGCTTTTGGTAAAGACGGAACTTATGCCCCGGACAGCAAACTGGGTGCGCTACTGCACCTGACCGGCAAGCAATCCTATGCCGTGCCGCCCACAATGGATGTGTCTGGCTACAACGAAGTGTACATCTGGTGCGAGGTCGCTGGTGTGCCGCTGGGCGTCGCGTCACTGAAGTAGCTACATCGCTCAGAGGCCGACCCATCCGGCCTCTGACACATCGTTAGGTAACAGAGCAACTGTCTGTTACAATCGCCCCAAGCCATTGGAACCGGGGGCGTTTTCATGACCAAGATTGCCAAGATCACCTTGTTGTTCGTGGTTTTTGTCGACCTGATCGGTCAAGGCTTGGTTTTTCCTATCATCAACTCGCTCATCATGGAGACGAAATCAGGCTTCCTGCCGGATGACACGCCCGTGGGGCGGCGCCATTTCTACTATGGTCTGGTGATCGGGTGCTTCTTTCTGTCCTGGTTTCTGGGGGTCGTTTATGTTTCGAAGGTCTCGGACTCCATTGGGCGCAAGAATGCACTTCTTGTTTGTCTGGGCGGAGCGTTGGTCGGTTACGCCCTAACCATCGCGGCGCTGTACATGAACAGCCTGCTGCTGCTGATCGTCGGGCGGTCGGTCACCGGCTTCACTGCCGGGAACCAGCCCATCGCTCAGGCAGCTATGATTGACGGCAGCACCGATACGGCCGACCGCGACCGCAACATGGGTTATATTGTGACTGGCGTCAGCTTTGGCCTTGTGGGCGGCCCGATCATCGGGGCGGTTCTGTCCGACGCCGCTCTGCTGGGCAGCTACGCGACACTTAAGACCCCGTTCTATGGCGCATTTGTTCTGGTGCTGATTGCGATATTTCTTGTGATGACCTTTTTCAAAGACACCCGGACAGAGCGTGAGCCCTTTGTTTTTCGCCCACGTGACATCACCGACAGCCTAATTGCCGTGCGTGGCCATCCGATGGTTCTCAAAATCCTGCCGGTATACGCATTCTTCATGATCGCCAACGTGACGTTCTATGTCTTTGTCGACAACTTCCTGACCAGTGCTTTCGGTTACGGTGTGATTGGCGGCAGTATGGCGATGGTGGTGATTGGCTTTGCGCTGGCGTTCTCAAGCACCTTCCTCGTCAAACCCGCGCAAGAGCGATTCAGCAAACACCAGATCATCTACACGTCTCTCATAGTAATGGTGATCTGTGGACTGGCCTTTGCATTCAGTCCCAATGGTGTGCTCAGTTATGTGCCGGTCTTCTTCTTCTACTTCCTGTTCGGCGTTGCCTACCCGACCATGCTGGGTCTGTTTTCCTCCAGCGTTAGTGAGACGGACCAAGGCTGGGTCATGGGCGTGACCACCGCCGTCTTCTGTCTGGCCGGAGGCATCATGTCCCTGATCGGCGGCGGGTTGATGAGCATCGACATCCGTGTGCCTTACTACATCGTTGTCATTGCCGCGATTTTCGGGCTGATCGGAATGCACCGTCGCTGGAAAGGGAAAGAGATCAAGGCGCTGTTAACCTGACAGGCGACCCGCGGCTGAGTTAAAGCGAAGAAAGCTATTACTCTTGATCTTCCTCGATCTCTTCTTCGTCCAGTTTGCGTTGGCTCTCTGGTAACGGCGCTCTTTCGATCAGCGCCCAACCTTCTTTCTTTGATTTCCTCAAAACGGTGCCCCGAGCACCCAACTCAATCAACAACGAGCGTGTTTCATCCTCGGTGCAGCCAATCGTCCTGCTGAGCCTTTCCAAAGATTTGAACTTGTACTTCGAGTCCTTCAACATGGATTTCAGGAGCTCTTTGCGAGGCTCTTTCCATTCCTTGTTGTGCTTCCTGCTCCGATATTCCTCTAGGACAATTGGCCCGATAATACCTCCGATTAGGCCGCCGAATATGGCTGCGAGAACCGCACTCATGAAGCTATCGTCTCGACCGTCAGGTTACCATTTGTATAGACGCAGATATCGGCGGCAATCGCCATCGCTTCACGCGCCACTTGCTCGGCGTCTTTGTCGCCGTCCATCATTGCGCGGGCCGCGGCGAGTGCAAAGTTCCCGCCCGATCCGATGGCGGCCACGTTGTGCTCAGGCTCCAGCACGTCCCCTGCCCCGGTGATGACCAGCAGATCCTTGCCATCAGTGACAATCAGCATCGCCTCAAGCTTTTGCAGGTATTTGTCAGTGCGCCAGTCCTTGGCCAGTTCGACCGAGGCGCGCGCCAATTGGCCGGGTGTGGCCTCAAGCTTGGCTTCCAAACGTTCCAGCAGTGTGAAAGCATCTGCGGTCGATCCGGCAAAACCCGCCACAACCTCGAATCCGCCGGGCGACAAACGGCGCACTTTGCGGGCCGTTCCCTTGATCACGGTCTGACCAAGGCTGACCTGACCATCACCGGCTATGACAACCTGACCGTTCTTTTTGACGCCAATGATCGTCGTGCCGTGCCAACCGGGAAAGTCGTTATCTGCCATGATCGTCTCCGTTTTCGCTGGCGGTATATATGGGCCGGGTAAGGTGTTGGCGCAACCCGTTCTTAAAGTGCCCAAAAGATATGCAGAAAATGCAATCCGGGGTTACCAGACCAGCAATTGTGAGTCCAAGCGCGCGGGACTACATGAGGCTTACAACCGACAACGGGTCGGCTGTTTCACATCTAAGGACTGCGCACATGGCAACCACAGCTAACATTCATGCGCCGCTCGGAGCAGCTACCATCCTGCACGTGGCGGACGCGTTCTCAAACGTCGTCAAATCTGTTGCGAAATGGAACGACGCACGCAAAACACGGAACCTTCTGTCGGAGCTCAGCGACGCACAGCTGGAAGACATCGGTCTGACCCGCGAAAGCATCGCAAATCTCTGATCCTTCGTCTGGATTACCGAATTGGAACAGCCGCCCGGAACCCCGAGCGGCTTTTTCTTTGTCAGCTTTGCACGAATTTCCCTGACAAGTCGGGCAGGAATGCTTCGACCGCTGCGGTCGCAATCACGTGGTGTGTTCCAGCGTCGCTGTCTGCTACGTCCAGACCGCCCTTGACCGCGCGCACTTCGGCGCGGCCCCGCGGCAGATCGGCAGCAACCAGATCACAATCCACCTGATCGGGCTCTTGGACGCCGATGGTCACGCCGACCCGCATCTGAGAATGATCAATGCCCAGCTTGGAAAACAATGTGATTGATGAATGATGCAACGCATCCTGCACCGCGCGACGGGCCGCTTTGGTATAGTCCTGACCGTATAGGTCGTTGCCTGTTCCCATTTCCAGAATAATGCGTTTTTCGGTCATTGTGCGGGCTCCATATCAAAAGAAACAATCAGTGCGGCATTTGCGATGACCGTATGTCCGTCGCTATGGGGTTTCTCTATATCCAGCCCGCCTTTTGTGACGGTGATGTTCGGCTGGCCATATGGAAAGACCGCCTTTAGCGCATCAGTGTCCACCTGATCCGGTTGCTGCACCCCGATTTCGGCATCGATGATCATTGCCTCTTTTGGAAACCCGAACAGTTCGGCCATGTTGACCGAGTTGTGCCACAGCGCATCCTTGATCGCCCGCAACGACGCCTCTGTATAGTCCATTCGGCGCAGGGATGTACCCATGCCGAATTCTACAAGCACCCGCGTTTTTGCCATTGGTTTCTCCGATGTTTGCAACAAAAAAGGCGCCCCGATCTGAGGCGCCTTTGGAACGTTCTGCTAGAACCAGATCAGATGGATTCGTCGATCCAGCTTTGCAGTGCAGCCTTAGGGGCCGCACCTGCGCGGTTTGAAACAACCTGGCCATCCTTAAAGATGAACAGCGCCGGAATACCGCGCACGCCCATTGCGGCGGCAGAGTTCGGGTTGCTGTCCACATCGACCTTGGCGATTTTCACCTTGTCACCATACTCGGCGGCCAGTTCTTCCAGCGCCGGGCCAATTTGCTTACAGGGACCGCACCATTCTGCCCAGAAGTCCACGACCACGGGAACGGTCGAGTTTTTGACTTCGGCGTCAAAGGTGTCGTCAGTAACGGCTACGGTCGACATATTCTGTCTCCTGAATGGGGTAAACTCGGAAACAGAACGTAGGTGTCGCGCCGGGTAAGGTCAAGGTATCCGGGTTCGGGTCAGTGCATCCGTCACAAGATCGTGTGGCAACCACATGAGGTTTGCTGTCCGGGTCCACAAAATAGCGGTTCGGATGTTCCGGCCGGGGTAGATCTGAGCAAGCGCCTGCGCATAAGCCCCCATTTGACGTAACAGGCCCTCAGGGCAGTCTTCAACGCGAATTGGAACAGTTACATTTGTTTTGAAGTCAATCACTTGTACGTCCGTATCCGAAACGATGAGCCGGTCGATGACCCCATGCATACGCTGCCCATTCAAATCTGCGGTTACTGGAACTTCGGCCAGAGTTTCAGGTGCAAAAATATTCCTTAGCGATTCTGCCGTCAGAACCTGGGTGGCTTCGGCCAAAAGCTCTTGCCGGTCTGTGTCTTGCATATCCGGTAGAAGCCGTGCGCAAAGTTCGGGCCAAATCTCCGGTTCAGCTATCGGCAAGTGCTCCAGCAACAGGTGAATACGTGTTCCACGCAGTTTCGCAGCGTCTTCATCCAAACCAGCTTCACCGGGTAGCGCTTTGACCCCCCCCAGATCCGAAGGGCTGAGCGTACTTGTGGGTTCAATGGGGTCAGGTGCCGGATGCAGAAATATGTCTGGTAACTCGGATCGTTCAGTCGTCATTTGCGGTTGATCGACCAAAGGCAGCGCATCCCAATCCCCATGAGACAGTCGGCGAATGTCGGAACCCGGCAGCTGCGCGGCTCCGGCCCTCTCCATCGCGGCCTCGACCATTTGATACCAGCTGTTGCCGTCTTTCCCCAATTCGCCGGCTGCGGCCACGATCAACCGCTTTTCGGCCCGTGTTAGAGCCACATATAGCAGCCGGAGCCGTTCATCTTCCTCACGCGCACGCGCCTGTTCCCGCGCCTGTGCGATCAGTTTGGGCGATGCATCTGCCGACACTTTCCACAGCGGAATGCCTTCGGTCACCATGATCTCGGCATCGCGCGGTGCTTGGCGTTTGGCGGTATCCGGCAGGATCACGATTGGAGCCTCAAGTCCTTTTGAGCCATGCACGGTCATCACCCGGATCATGTTGCCCACACCGCTCATCTGCCGTTTGATTTCCAGATCGTCGGTCTGCATCCAGACCAAAAACCCAGTCAAGCTGGGGATATCGGTGCGCTCATAGGCCAACGCCTGGGACAACAAGGCGTTGATGCCGTCTTCAGCTTCGGCCCCCAGACGGCCTAGCAATTTGCGCCGCCCGTCATGGCGGGTCAGAATGCGCTCGATCAGGTCATAGGGGCGCAAAAAGTCGATCTGACTGCGCAAATCGTTCAAAATGGCAAGCGTTTCGGGAAACTCCTCAGCCCGGTTGCGCAGCGCGGCCCAGAGGAATTGCTCCTTTCGCCGGTGCGCCAGATCGAAAAGCTGTTGTTCAGACCATCCGAACAAAGGGGATTTCAGAACCGTTGCCAGCGACAGGCTGTCTTCGGGCGTGGCCAGAAAGCTCAGCAACGCGGCGAGGTCTTTGACCGCCAGTTCAGCACCCACCTTAAGCCGGTCGGCCCCGGCGATGGGCAGACCGGCGGATTTGCAGGCGCGGATGATTTCGGCAAAAAGATCCGAGCGGCGCTGTACGAGGATCAGGAAATCCCCCGGCTTCACCTTTCGCCTTTCGAACTTGCCGTTCTTGCCATCTTCAGGGATCGTTTCACCCCGTTCGATCATGGCCTTGATCGACTGTGCAACCTGTTCGGCCAGAATGACAGTATGGTGCCGCGCGCCAGGGCGATCCACCGGATCGGTCCAGTCGCCCTCCTCGGCCTCTTCGACCTTCTCCACAACTGGCCAAAGATCAACCCGGCCCGGCAGGTCAGCTTTGAAAGCACGGTGCTGGCTGTCCTTGTGAAACCCTGCCTCGATCCGGTTTTCAAATAGAATATCGACCAAGGACAGGATCGCGCTGGAGGAGCGGAACGAATATTCCAGCGTCATATCCCACAGTTTAGAGTCTGATTCAGCCAGTTTCCGGCCAAACTCTTCCTGCATTCTGTCAAACGCCTGCGGGTCTGCGCCCTGAAAGGAATAGATCGACTGTTTCTTGTCGCCCACGACAAAAATCGTGCGTTCAACCCCGGATCGGGCCCCTTCCCCACTGGTGAATTCCTGAGCCAGTTTTTCGACCACGTCCCATTGGTCTGGGCTGGTGTCTTGTGCTTCGTCCACCAGAATATGGTCGATGCCGCCGTCCAAGCGATACAGAACCCATTCGGCCACCGCCGGGTCATTCAGCACTTTCCGCGCGCGCAGGATGAGGTCATCGAAATCCAGCCAGCCCCGCAACTGCTTGCGCCGTTCGTACTCTGGCAGGTAGGCTGCGGCAAAGCGGTGCAGGACAGCGGTTTTTTGGGCCGCGACCAAGGCTAGACGCTGTTCGCGCGCGGCCTCGACCCGCAGCATGAAGGATTCCAATTGCGGCATCCGGTCGGCCAGTTCGCCCTCACGCAGGGGTTTGGTCGGAAACCCATTGATCTTGGCGGTGAAAGGCTCTTTTGCGCCTTTTCCGGTCAGCAACACGCCTTCCAGAATAGGCAGATATGCCAATCGGGTCTCAGTGAACCCGGCCAGCTTCGCCGCTGCCTTGCCATCGTTGACGCCGCTTTCTGTCAATGCGGGCAGCATGGACTGGATCAACTCGACTTCGCCGCCCAGAAACACCCGCTCGGCCAGGGCCGTTTCGTCAAAGCCTTCCGGCAGATCGAACCGTTTCAACAGATCGGACCAGCCCAATGGCTGGGCAAACAGACTGCGCCTGTGCGTGATCGCAGCTGTCAATTTTTCAAAGCCCGTATCGGTCACGAACCGCGCCACATCTTCAATCAGCCCGGCTTGCGGACCTTCTGCGAAATCCTCGACGATCTCTTCCCGCAACAGGGCGGCTGCACGGTCTTCCATTTCGGAGAACTGAGGGCTGACCCCGGCCTCCAGCGGGAAGCGCCGCAGCAACGAGGCGCAGAACGAGTGAATGGTCTGGATTTTCAAACCGCCCGGCGTTTCGATGGCGCGGGCAAACAAAGTGCGTGCTTGCGCCAATCTGTCCGAGTCGATGTCGCCGGGCACGCCCAGATCAGTCAATTGTTCCAACAGAGGAGCATTATTCAGCATTGCCCACTCGCCAAGGCGCTTGAACAATCTGTTCTGCATCTCGCTTGCTGCCGCCTTGGTATAGGTCAGGCACAAGATGTGTTGAGGTTGAACCCCACCCAACAGCAACCGCGCCACGCGGTCGGTCAGAACCCGCGTTTTGCCGGACCCCGCGTTGGCCGCTAGCCAGGTCGAGGCGTCGGGGCGCGCGGCCTGCACTTGCCGTTCGGTTGCATCGTTGCGCGGGCTCATTTCAGGTCCTCGGGGCAGGTTTCAGCAGTACGGTCCCATTCGCCGAACCGCGCCAGATGATCATAGTCACCGATATCCGTATCCTTGTGCAGCATCCGACGGGATGAAAACCCCTGATCAGGCTCTAAATAAGCCAAAATTAGCTCTTTCAGCTCAGCAATAACTTTATCGGTCGGCTCTTTGACCAAGGGTGCGGAGACCTCTTTGTAACTGCCGCCCATGCCGATGAAGATGGCTTCGGCTACATCAATTGGGTCAATGCCTTCAATCCCGCCCTGCTCAGCCATGGCCGCCTCGATCAACAGTTGTTTGTCGAATTTGGATTGCTGACTTTCCGTGGGCGGCGCGCCGGTTTTGTAATCGATGATCCGCAACGCGCCCCGGCCATTGTGATCGATCCGGTCCGCACGTCCGACTATGGTAAAATCCACTGGATCCAGCACCAGCTTCATGGCCGCCTCAAACGCAATTGGCCCGCCGTCACCTCGGCGCGTTAGTTCAGCGCCTAGGAAGTCATCCGCGATCCGTTCCAACCGAGCCAGCCAGAGTTTGCGGGCGGTAGGCCAGGCTACATGCTGTTCCAGAAGGCTGTGCGCCCGTTTCAGGAAATTCTCACGTGTCAGCAAAGCGCTATCGAGAACGCTGTCTTTAACGAAATGCTCAAGGATTTCATGGATCACGATCCCACGCAGCAAGGCGTCAGGGGCCTGAACAAGCGGATCGAGTGGTTTCAGGCGCAGCACGTGTTTGGCATAAATCGCGTATGGATCGCGGATCAGCCGCTTGATTTCGGTCACAGACAGGCGTCGCGGGCGCGCGGCGGCGGGTGGCCGTGGCGAGGGGCGAGACGCGGGTTCAATGCGCGGCGCTTCTTCCAAAGCTTCTGACCAGTTCAGCCAGTGCTGACCACGCGCACGCATTCCTTCCAGAGCGTTGCGACCACCCTGCTCCGGCAACCCTTGCAACAGGTTTGTCAGCCGGTTCAACCACCGTGACGGCACCGTTTCCGCGTCATCCGAGCGGATCGCGCGGGTAAGCCAGACCTCGGGCGCGCCGATGGCTTGTTGGAAATCATGCGCCGACAGACCGATCCGGCGTTCAGGCAGCAGCAATCCGGCCTTGTCGCGCATCTGACGGTTGAGCCACGGATCTGGCGTCGGGGCCTCGGGCCAGCTTCCTTCATTCAGCCCGCCCAGAATCAGCAGGTCGGCACCCTGCACCCGCGCCTCAAGCGTACCCCAGATCATGATATGCGGGTGCGGGGCGTCGCGATCACGAACCTCTTCGCTGGCCAAAAGCGCGCCCAGAAGATCGGCAAAATCATGGGCCGTCATCAGGCCACCATGCTGCGCTTCATCTTTGAGAGAGTTCACAACCGCCAGCGCCTTTTGACCTGCGTTTTTGTCCCAAAGCGTGCCGGTTACACCTGTACTACCAGACGAGATCGCTTCGGCCAGTGTTGTCAGTCGGTCTACCCAGTCGGACAGATGCAGCTCGCCGCTGATGTGCTGGTCGCAAAAGTGATGTACGACCCATTTGACCCAGCTTTCCGGCGCTTCTTTGCGGATCGCAAATGCCGTCAGGCTGATACTGTCGGGGAATGGCGGGCCATGGTGGCGAAGGTCCAGTTCCAGATCACGGGTATGCAATAGATGAGCGCCGCGCTCACCCCCGTCATGGCACAGCGGGTGTTTCAGCAGCGTCAGCAACGCCTCGCCTTCAAGGCGGCGCGTGAACAGGTTGGCCACATGGCGCAGAAAACGACCGGGCGGTGAGAGTTGCAGAGGCAAGCCCGCACTGTCATCCGGCAGGATATTCCACCGATCCAGTGCGGCGCTGACCTGACGGGTCAACATGCGATCCGGCGTGATCAAAGCGGCGGTTTGTCCGGTTTCAGCAGCTTGTCGCAAGCGCAAGGCGATGGCCAAAGCCTCGGCTCTGGGCGATTGCGCCTCGACCAGGGTCAGGTCCTTGGTTGCGGCCCCCAAATCGGTAAGTTTTGGCCCTTCGGTCATCCAGGCGTCTGTTACCGGCGCTGGGCGCAAAGCAAGTGAAACCAAACGGTTGCGAGCAGGAGAGGGGGAGGACAGATCAGTCCATACTGCAATTTGATCAGGCACTAGTTCCAACGCGCGCATAAGTTTGCGGAACCGGTATTGTGGGTGATCTTCCGACGTCAGCGCGTCGTCCAGCCCCTGCCATACATGATCGGGTTGGTCGAAATCATAGCCCGGCAGAACCAGCGCCCCTTGTGGCAGACGCGCGATGGCCTCCATCAACATAAGCGTTGTTCCGCGCGACCCGGTGGAGCCCGCCAGAATGACCGGATGGTGCGGAGGATTCTCCTGCCAACGCGCGATCAGGTTTTCGACAACGCGGCGCTGGCGAGCTTGCGCATCCATCGCCTCTGCACTGGTGTCAATGAAGTGATCCGCAATGCTGATGAAAGCCTGCGCTCGTGCCCAATGCCCCGACATGTCGCTGACATCCAACTGCCGAATGGCCTCGGGCGACACACCTTCACCCTGCATTTCATCAATGAGCGCCGCCAAACTGTCAGAGAGGTCGAAGACCGAAGAGCGCGCCGCTAAATCCGGTTGCTGTTCCAGCAGTTTGGCCACCAACTGCGTGAGTTCCAGACGTCGCCGCAGGGCGGGGGCGGCCGGGGGAATCTGCGCCAGATCAACACTTTCCCCCAAATCGGTGACCAGCGACAGACGTGGCAGCAGGCACGGTGGACCTTGATTGAACAAATCGCGGACGCGCCGTTCCATACGCCGCGTATTCAGCACCAGCTCCACCCGCGCCAAGGCTTCCGGCGGGCCAGAGCAGCGTTGCCGCAGGCCATCGACCAATGCTTTTGGGAAATCCGTGCCGGGTGGCACAGCAAAGACGCGGGGCAGGGCGCTGGGTTCAAACAACAGCCAACAGACCTTCGGCCAGGGCGATACCCTCGGGTCGTCCAACATCACACCAACGCCCCGGATACTCGGCTGCAAACAGGCGGCCTTGATCTTGCATCTGGTTCCAAAGCAGGTTCAGCGAAAAAGCGGGTTGCGCAAACCTTTGTAATCCATCCGTTTTGACAATTTGCGCCCCCCCATAGACCAAACCGGGACCGCGTGTGATGCGACCGTCCGCGTCGACCGAGAAATCTCCGTCCCCCGTGTGACCAATGGTTTGGGCGATTGGAATACACATCAAAAGCGCATCCATACGAGTCGGATCCCACGCTTTTTGCAACAGGGTCAGAGGGTTTGGGCCCGACCAGATGGCATCGGTGTTCAGCGTGAAAACGGGGTCGGTGCCCAACAAGGGTAGGGCGGCCCTTAATCCGCCGCCGGTTTCCAGAATCTCTGGTTCTTCGCGTGAGATCATTACCCCTTTGGGGTTGAGATGCGCATACAGCTGATCGGCGTGGTAATGCACGTTCGCCACGATGCGCACAGGGTTAAGTTCGTGCGCAAGATCCAGCGCGTGATCAATCAGAGGGCGCCCGGACACATTAATCAACGGCTTGGGACGGTCCTTGGTCAAAGCGCCCATGCGCGTGCCAAACCCTGCTGCAAACAGCATCACGCCAAAGGGTGAACCGGTCATTGCACCCTCAGCTTGTTCAGGTTTTCAGGGGATGGGCTGGGCAAAGCCTCGTGCAGCAACGGTGCGATCGACACCAGGGCCGGATGATCCAGATCGCGCATCAGATGATCCCAGACCGCTGGTATCATGTCCACGTAGTGCGGTTTGCCAAAGTCCGTGGCAAGGCGTGCGAACACACCTAAAATGCGCAGGTTCCGTTGTGCGCCCAGCACACTGTAGGCCGTGCGAAAATCGTGATCGTCCATGCCAGAGGCCGCAATATACCGATTGATCATCTGCATTTCGACCCCGGGAGAGACCTTGCGGCGAATGTCCTGCAGCAGTGAGACCAGATCGTAGGCGGGATGGGCCAGAACGGCTGATTGGAAGTCCAGCAGGCCAACGCGTTTTAGCCCGTCGCGATCCGGGAGCCAAATCAGATTTTCCGCGTGATAGTCCCTGAGCGCGACCACTTTCGCACCTGATGTTTCGCGGTGCAGAACATCCGCGAAACGGTGTTCAAACCGGCTTAGTGCACGTGCGTCGTAAGACCCCAATATTCCGGCCGCGTAACTTGTAAAGGCCAGCGTGCACAGTTCGGTCATCAGCGGCGGGTCAAAGGATGTCAAAGACAAAGACGGCGCTTGATGCAGGTGCAGCAAAACGTCTGTTGCCGCTTCATACAAAACACGTTCCTTCGAAGGATCCTTTGCCAGCACCCGGCTAAAAAGATCGTCACCCAGATCTTCCAGCAACAGAAAGCCGTATTGCGCATCTTCTGCGTAGATCTCAGGTGCGCTCAGGCCAACCGAACGCAGGTAATTCCCGATGCGCACAAAGTCCTCGACATCCTCGCATTTTTCAGGTGGTGCATCCATCAAAACAGCCGTGTGCCCACTGGCCTGGTCGGTCAGCCGTTCGTAGCGGCGGTCCGAAGCGTCGCCCGCCAGCGGTGCACGGGTGGCGTTGGCCCACTGGGTTTGAGCAATCAGGGCTTCGGCGAGGACCGTCCTGTTTGTCATCCAAAGGTCTCCAGTTTTTTCGTCCATTTCGGATCATTCCATGACAGGGTCAAATGGCGCAAATCTTCAGTGTTAGGGTCTGTTTTGAAGGTCAGCTTCAAAGCGGCACCTGGGGTAAGTGGACCAAGTTTGTCAGGCCACTCGACAAGGCAGATAGCAGTTTCGAAAGCGTCAATCAGGCCCAGTTCCTCAACCTCGTCTACCGCACTCAAACGATAGAGGTCGCTGTGCCAGATTTCGCCAATCGGCGTATCGTAGACCTGCACCAAGGTAAACGTGGGCGAAGGGACATCTTCGGGCTCGGACATGAGCGACTGAATAAGCGCGCGCGCAAAATGGGTCTTTCCGCTGCCGATCTCACCTTCCAACAACACAACATCGCCCGATCGCAAGTTTGCACCAAGATGCACGGCGAAATTGGCTGTTTCTTCGGGGGACTGGAACGTTAGGGATCGGGGCAGCTTCGTCATGGCGCCACAATGACCTTGCGCCCGACAGGCTGCAACCCGGTTCAGGCGCTGATCTGCTCGATCAGAGGGATTTTTGCCGGGGTTTTAGTAGCCGAAAACCGCACGATTGTCGCGCCATTGTGAACCGGAATGATTGTGCATTCCACAAGGATGCCGGATTTTAATTGAATGTCAGCTGACCATTCAGCCCGGTCGTCGCGTGTTTCGACAAAATCCCGGATTTCACCCAAGATCGGGGTCGCGTAACACTGATCCTGCCAGCGCCGCATTACGTCTGTGGCTGTGTCCGTCTGAAACCCGGTCTCTTCCGTGCCACCCCAAAGCCTTTGATAAGCATAATTTGTAAAAGCGAGGGTACCGTCGTCGGCAAAAACGGCAATTGCATCTGCAAGCTTGTCGAAAATGGATTGCATAAGATCCATTTCAGACCGAAAGCGGCGCGTCAGGGTGATTTCGGCGGTAATATCCTCGAACAAAAACGCCACTGCTCCATCCGGGTGGGGTCGACCGCTGACGGAATAAACCGATCCCGATGGAAGTGACCATGTCTCGTGATAGTTTCCGTCTTCTGCCGCTTCGAGAAGATCATTCATCTGTCGCCGCCAACTGCGATAGTTTTTGGGTTCCGGCATCATATGTTGATCCCGCAGGCGGTCAAAAAAGCTGCTTAAGCTAGGACGGCAGCTCAGGAAATCGGGTGGAAGAGTGGTCAGGTCGATCAAAGCGGGATTAAAAAGTGCAAGCTGCCGATTGCGATCAAAGATGGCCAAACCGATCGAAAGTTGAGCAAAGGTCTTGGTCATGGTCTGAACGAATTTACGCTGTGCGGTTTCCGCTTCGACTATTGCGTTAATGTCTACGGCATAACAAAGGTGGCCGGGCTCCTGCTCAATCTGGGTCAGGTCGAACCAAAGCTTGTTGCTGCTGCCTGAAACACCGACCGAAACTCTGGTTCTTCCGACGGATCGTTCTTCAGGGGCAGAGGGAAACAGGGGGACGGTCAGATCGGTGTCCTGATCTCGCGTTTTTCGGACAAGCGAAACATAGGCGGCGTTGCACCATTGCACCCGATTGTTTTGATCCAACAGCCACACAGGGTATGGGGCTTGATCCATGGCCAGCCGGGTCGGGTTGTTCAGAGCACCTGACACTTCGGGCTTTTTCTCGGTAGATTCACGTAGCCGAACGCGGACAATTCCGTCAATCCACTCGCACAGAACATCACGTTCAACCGTGCAGTCGATTGGAGAGACCACAACATACCCACTGTCGCGCACGGTATCCGGAGATTCCGGAAAAGTCGGGAAATCCCTTTGCAGCAATCGGCGCAAATCTGGCCAGTTTCTCACGTGTTCGAAACCCGCAAGCGCAATGTCGGAATGGCTGATCAGCCGTTCTCCGTCGAACAGAAACACCGCATCGAACAGAGAGGTAGTCGAAAACAGCCCATACGACTGATCCCTGTACGCCCGGCGCGGCACAAGCCACAGAACGGCAAAACAGCCCGAGACGATGCTGATTGCGGCCAGAATGATCCAATCGGCCATCATTATCCCCAAAGCAGATCCCAACCCGGTCTGACTATGGGTGTGTTTGGTTAACGGTCTCTTAACTTACACCTGGATACGTTCATTCAAACCCGAAGGGACGGGTGTGTCACCTTTTTGCGCGTCGATCAGTTTGCGGGGCCACGACACTTTGACAATAGCCCCCTTGCGCGCCGGGTCGTCAGTCAGGTTTTGATAAGGGTCCGCGCCGTTGGCGAATTCCAACTCGGCACCGCTGCGCTCCAATAAGGTTTTGGCGATGAACAGGCCAAGGCCCATGCCTTCGTATTCAGGCCGGGCTTTCTTGTCGGCGTCAGCGCGCCTGCGCCGCATAAAAGGATCACCGATGCGTCCGATCATGTGTGACGGATACCCTCGACCGTCGTCCATGATGCTGACTGTGATCACTGTGTCGGTCCACTCGGCCTCGACCCAGACATTGGCTCGGGCAAAATCCACTGCATTCTGGATCAGGTTGCGCAACCCGTGAATGATTTCGGGTTTTCGCAGGATTGACGGCTGCTGCACATCGCCGTCCAACGCCGGCCCTTCCGAGAAATGAACCTCTTTTCCGCGCCCCACATGTGGCTCGGCCGCCTCGTTCACCACGGTTGACAGTGGCGCCTGTCGCAAATGAAGGTCGTCTTTGCCGGCTCGGCCCATATCCCGCAGAATATCGCGGCACCGATCGGCCTGCTCGCGGATCAATGCGGCGTCTTCCTTCAAGTCCGGGTGATCGTCCAGTTCTTCGATCAGTTCCGCGCTGGTCAGTTTGATTGTTGCCAAAGGTGTCCCCAGCTCATGCGCGGCAGCCGCAACAACGCCACCCAGATCGGTCAGCTTCTGTTCGCGCGCCAATGCCATATGCGTTGCGGCCAATGCCTCGGACATGGATTGAACTTCCGAGCTGACGCGGTGGGAATAGGCGCCGATAAACACAATAGCGATGACAATCGCGGCCCAGTTTCCGAACAGCAGAATATCCGGGATATCCAGAACAAGTCCCAGACTGGTGCGTAGAGGCAGGTGGAACTCGGCCAGCAGGGTTGTCAGAACAATCGCCACGGCCCCAACGATCAGGGTCGATCGGGTGCTCATAACATTGGCGGAAATTGTAACCGGCCCTAACAGAAGCAGTGCAAACGGGTTGTTCAACCCCCCCGTCAGATACAGCAATATCGACAGTTGCAGCAGGTCGAAAAGAACCATTAAGAAGTTTTCGAACTCGGTCAGGCGCTTGTTTTGTGGGAACAACAGGATGGCTGTCAGGTTGCCCATGACGGAAATGCCAATGGCCAGATAACACAGGCCCAGTTGCAGTTGCACATCATAATATTGCTGGGCAACGGTGATGGCTGTGAACTGGCCAATGATGGCCACCCATCGCAACAGGATAAGGGTGCGCAGGCGAATCCAGCTGCTGCGTTCCTGGCCGCGCCAAAAGGTCTGGTTGGATTCTGCCATTGGTTCCTTATGTCCTGTTGCATAGGCTGATCATCTTGATAGGTGTCCCGGCCGAAACGTTCAACAACCCCTTGCGACCGGAAAACTGAAATGACCCGTCTATACGCAATTCTTGCAGCTGTTGTGTTGGCAATTGGCCTTGGGGCCATGTGGCTTCTGACGCGTGGTAGCGGTTCTGATGACCAGTTCGCGCAATGCCGGTCCAGTCAGATCGCCGGAGGCGCGGCGGCCATCGGCGGGCCCTTTGAGCTGGTTAATGGCAAGGGTGAGACTGTCACTGACGCAGATGTGATCACCGAACCTACGCTGGTTTATTTTGGCTATACGTTCTGCCCGGATGTCTGCCCCTTCGACATGTCGCGCAATGCAGAGGCCGTGGATATCCTGGCCGAACGGGGTTATTCCGCAACGCCGCTGTTCATTTCAATCGACCCCGAACGCGACACGCCAGAGGTTGTGGATGACTATGCCTTTAATCTGGGCGGCAAGACCATCGCGCTTACCGGCTCGCCCGAGCAAGTGAAGGCGGCCAGCAAGGCCTACAAGACCTATTACAAGGCGCATGACAAAAGCGACGAGTATTATCTTGTCGATCACTCCACTTTTACCTATCTGGTCACGCCCGAACATGGTTTTCTTGAGTTTTTCAAGCGCGATGACACGGCCGAGCAGATGGCGGACAAAGTTGGGTGCTTTCTGGATCAGGCCGCATCGTAACAAGGTTGTTTGACCTTTGTTCGCGCGCTGCTATTACTCATACCCAAGCCAACGGCATGAAATAGCAGAAAGACCCAAATATGGCAGACAGTTCTCAGCTTGATATCGGCCCTGACAAATCCCTGCTTCTGGTAGATGATGACGAGCCGTTTCTGAGACGTTTGGCCAAGGCCATGGAAAAGCGTGGCTTTGAGGTCGAAACCGCGGGTTCCGTTGCAGCAGGACGCGCGATTTCAACCGCGCGTCCTCCGGCTTATGCCGTTGTTGATCTTCGGCTCGAGGATGGCAACGGGCTGGATGTGGTCGAAGTGCTGCGCGAAAAGCGCCCCGATAGCCGGGTTGTGGTCCTGACCGGGTATGGCGCCATCGCCACCGCTGTGGCCGCTGTGAAAATCGGCGCGACGGACTACCTTTCAAAACCTGCCGACGCGACTGACATCACAAACGCGCTGCTGGCCAAGGGCGACGAACTGCCTCCGCCCCCTGAAAACCCCATGAGCGCCGATCGCGTGCGGTGGGAACATATCCAGCGGGTCTACGAGTTGTGCGACCGGAATGTCTCTGAAACCGCTCGGCGGTTGAACATGCACCGCCGGACTTTGCAGCGGATTTTGGCGAAACGCAGCCCGCGGTAAGATATTCTGGTATTGCGACAAAGATCGCGACCCAAACTAAAAGAAAGACAGTCCAGCCACGGCTAATTTGACTGGCATTAAACTGCCTGCACCATTACTTTTCGTCGTTCGGATTGCTGATTATAGCTGCGCAAGCAGGTCTTCATGCCGCGCGGTATAGGCTTGCCGCACCTCAATCGGAGGTCTCAGCGTAATCTGCAACCCCTCCATCACCGCCCGATCCGGGCGGCCAAAGAACTTCGTTGCCTCGGCCTCGGAAAACCCAGCGATTTGGGTTGCCTCCATCCAGGCGCTGATCTTGTCGGCCTTCTTGATTTGACGTTTTACGGTCTTCGGCACCTCGGCGGGCAGACCGAACCGGATATGAATGGCGGCCGCCAACCGATCATCCAGCGCGCCATAGTCGGGGCCAACAGCGGATTTGACGGGTGAGATCATGTCGCCGATCACATATTCCGGTGCGTCATGTAACAGCGCCGCCAGCCGCCATTTTATCGGTGCATTTGGGGCAATCCGGCCAAAAATTTCTTCGACCAGCAGGGAATGTTCGGCCACGGAATAGGCAAAGTCGCCGTTCGTCTGGCCGTTCCAACGGGCGACAAAGGCCAATCCATGCGCAATATCTTCGATCTCGATATCTACCGGGGTTGGGTCCAAAAGGTCCAGCCTGCGGCCTGACAGCATCCTCTGCCATGCTCGGGGTTGTGTTGCCATTTTGCCATGCCTTGTGAAGTCGGACACATAAAAATCGTATTTTGTGGTATGATTTACCTGTCAGGATCACTTGCTGCCAACGTTTTCTTGAGCATTCGTGCTTTGAAACAACATCATCCGATCCCGACATAAAAACCGAGGGGGGCACACGCTTCTCCCGGTGTGCTCCTCTCACAAGCGAAACGCGAAACGAAAGGAGTTTGCCATGTTCAAGCGTTTGTTCGCCCTTGCACTGACTTTTGGAATGGCTGCCACAGCCCCACCGGCCTTTGCCAAGAATTGCGCTGAGCGCGACGATATTATCGCCAAATTGCAGGAAAACTACGCCGAGGAATTGGCCTTTGGTGGTCTGCAAAAGACACGCGGGGCGCATTCGGTGATGGAGGTTTGGACCTCTAAGGAAACTGGTAGCTATACCGTTTTGGTCACCAATGCGAATGGAATCAGTTGCATTGTTGCCGTTGGCACTGATTTTTTTGAAGCGATACCAAAGATAAAAATTGAAGGAATCCCAAGCTGACAAAGACTTACATCTTTTAGTTGGAAGTCGTCTACATTGCCTCCTGCCCCAAGGAATGCTAGGGCAGCCGGGACTAAGATTAACCGGAAAATGGAGCGCCTGATGGCCGGGGACTATATCGTTAAGGACATTTCACTGGCCGGGTTCGGCCGTAAGGAATTGGACATTGCCGAAACAGAAATGCCGGGCCTGATGTCCCTGCGCGCGGAATACGGTGAAAGCAAGCCGCTCAAAGGTGCGCGCATCGTTGGATCGCTGCACATGACCATCCAGACGGGTGTACTGATCGAAACACTGGTCGCACTGGGTGCGGATGTGCGCTGGGCGTCATGCAATATTTTCTCAACCCAAGACCACGCAGCGGCAGCGATTGCCGAAGCCGGTGTTCCGGTCTTCGCCATCAAGGGTCAGACGCTGGAAGAGCATTGGGATTATCTGGACAAGTCCTTCCTGTTCGAAGACGGCCCGAACATGATCCTGGACGATGGCGGCGACGCGACGCTGTATATCCTGCTGGGCGCTCGCGCCGAGGCGGGTGAGGACATCATCCCGGTCCCGGGCTCGGAAGAGGAAGAAGTGATCAAGAAGCAGATCGCTAAACGCATGGAAGCATCGCCGGGTTGGTTCACCAAGATGCGCGACCAAATTCAGGGTGTGTCCGAGGAAACCACGACTGGTGTGAACCGCCTGTATCAGCTGGTGAAAGACGGCCACCTGCCGTTCCCGGCGATCAACGTGAACGACTCGGTCACCAAGTCGAAATTTGACAACAAATACGGCTGTAAGGAATCGCTGGTCGATGGCATTCGCCGCGCCACCGACACCATGATGGCCGGTAAGGTTGCCGTGGTTTGTGGTTATGGCGACGTGGGCAAAGGCTCGGCCGCTTCGCTGCGCGGCGCCGGTGCCCGTGTGAAAGTGACCGAAGTGGACCCGATCTGCGCCCTTCAGGCCGCTATGGACGGTTTCGAAGTCACCCTGTTGGAAGACGAAGTTGCCAGCGCGGATATCTTTATCACCACCACCGGCAACAAGGATGTGATCCGCATCGAGCATATGCGTGCGATGAAAGACATGGCCATCGTTGGCAACATTGGTCACTTCGACAACGAAATCCAGGTCGCCAGCCTGAAGAACCACAAATGGACCAACATCAAGGAACAGGTGGATATGATCGAGATGCCCTCGGGCAACCGCATCATCCTGCTGTCCGAAGGCCGTCTGCTGAACCTCGGCAACGCCACCGGGCACCCCTCGTTCGTGATGTCGGCATCCTTCACCAACCAGGTTCTGGCGCAGATCGAGCTGTTCACCAAAGGCGACCAGTACCAAAACGAGGTCTACATCCTGCCCAAGCATCTGGATGAGAAAGTGGCTCGCCTGCACCTCGACCGCATCGGCGTGAAGCTGACCCAGATGGACGCCGATCAGGCCGCCTATATCGGCGTGAAGCCGGAAGGTCCCTACAAGCCGGAACACTACCGCTACTAAGTGCTGTCTGACGATGACGCAGACTTCTGGACGCCGCCGGTTTTTGTACTCGACGGCGTCTTTCTTTTTCAGGCTGGCGGTCGTGGTGATCCTGCTGGGCGGTGGGGGATGGTGGCTATTGACGCATCCCAATACGCCGGTGCCTTCTTACTGGAATCCGTTGCGCGATCTGAAAATCAGCGCGCCGGTGACGCCGGTCACAAAATGGCAGTTGAACCGTGCGCTGGCAAATGAGGCGCAGTGCAGGGCTGCTTTGGCAGAGGCAGGTGTGCAATTCCCAGCAATGCAGGATCTGGTTGTCGATCAGAATTGCGGCATCAGCGGGCGTGGTTTGCTGTCGCAACTGGTGACGGCTCGGATGGAGCCTGTGGAAACGAGTTGCCCCACCACGTTGCGTCTGGCCATGTGGGAAAACCACGTTGTGCAACCCGCCGCGCAGGATCTGCTTGGGACCGAAATTACCCGATTGCGCCACATCGGCAGTTACAATTGCCGTCGTATGCGCACAGCGCAGGGCGAAAACAGCGGGTGGAGCAGCCACGCGCGCGCAGACTCGATTGATGTTATCGGGCTGGATACTGCCGATGGTCGGACGCTGACCTTACTGGCTGACTGGCAACGTAATGAACCAGAGGCAGCGTTTCTGAGACAAATCTGGCGTGGCGCCTGCGAATGGTTCCGCGTAGTTCTTGGCCCTGATTTCAATCGTTTGCATGCCGATCACTTTCACTTGCAAGGACCGGGTTGGGGATACTGTCGTTAGATTGTTTAGAAGCCTTCATCCCAAATTTGACCAAGGGGGAGAAATCGCGAATTTTTTTCCTTTTGGAATACACACGGGCGCGGCTAGTCTTCCGGCCATCGGTGATAAGGGCCGAATTAACGCATTAAGGAGATTGGGATATGGGCAAGCGCGACGAATTGATCGCCAAATACGCAGAAGACCTGAAGGACAAATGTGGGATGGATCCCGATATGGACCTTTTAACCAAGGTTACGATCGGTTGTGGTCCGGCGATCTATGACGCAGATGCGGCAACTGTTGCAGCCAGCCAAGAGTCCGAACTGGAAACCGTCAAGAACAACTTCCTGATCAAAAAGCTGGGTCTGGCCGATGGGCCTGAATTGATGGAAGGGATCAATAAAGCCATGGAAACCTATGGCATGTCCGAGCGTAACAAATACCGCGCTGTGGTCTATTACATGCTGACCAAGCATTTCCGTAAAGAGTCTGTTTACAGCTGATCATCGCGCAAAGTCATTCTGCGCCCGTCGACTAATGACGGGCGTTTTGTTTTTGAATTGAAGTTTAGGGACTTGGTATTTGAAACCATGGTCATGGTTGGGTTAAGTTTAAACCGTGACCAGGACGGTCAGAACCAGACATTTCCATACGCGTGTGGTGAGTAGGGAGCACGCGGGGGTAGGGAAGGTTCTGCATGGTCAGAACCTTCCCTTATTTGTTATCTAAGCTCATTCAGAATGCGTTCTATAAAGTTGTCGAAACTGTTGGGTTGATTGTCTGAAGTGCGGTTTGCACCTCCGCCTGCGCCAGCAAGATAGACCTCAATGCGCCCAGGGCGTGTTTTGCTGCCAGAACCTGTGAAGTCCCGCGCAATACCACCCAAAGCCTTGGCAGCAAGGTCGGCGTTTTCAGCGTCTGCAGGGTGATAATACCGCACCTGAGTTTCTCTGATCCGATAGCCTACACGCGCGGTCGCAACCACATTCGCTTGGCTTTCGTTCAAAAGTTCGAATGCCCGGTCGCTGGTGTCTTGTGATACCCGTGCCGGAACGAACAGTGACACTTCAAGGTCGATCGAAGGTTTAGAGGGTTGAAGTGGTTTTACCTCAGAGTAATTCGGAGTCGCTGATTGCGTGATCTCTTTGGGCAATGGGTCGAAGACTGCCTGTGTCGGCTGTAAAGAACTACGCTTGTTCAGCAGGCTGGAAGCGGGATTTTGCGGCGCAACGGGAACTGAAAATGATACTGGTTTGGCAAGCGTTTCCGGAGCCTCCAAAACAGGTTCAAGTAAGGAGGGAAGAAACACAATCGGCGGGGCAAGTGATGCTTCGGTTTCTTGCGGTGGTGTTTCATCAATATCAATGGAAGGGGTAACTGGCTTTTTCTCAAGAATCGGAGCTTGGATTTCTTCCTCAAGCACGGGCGCAGCCGGATCCTCAGGAATTTGCTCGATCGCTGCAGATGTAGGCGAAAGTGTTTCGTCCAATGCAGGTTCGTCGATAGGATCATTCGATTGCACAACAGAGTTTTCTGGCGTGGACTGTCGTGTTTCAATCACCTTTGTTCCGGCCCAATGCAGCAAAGCCCCACAAAACAGAGCCGCCAAAATTATAGGGATTCGGCTTTTCGAAGGCGGTTTGCTGACAGGTTCGTTCAGGTGGAGTGAGCGTACCCGTTCGGACACGATCTCGTCGATCTCAGTGTCATCTGTTGGCGGTAGCAGGTCTGTCTCAGTTGGTTTCAAGCGCGGTGGTTCGCGCGCTTCGACCTTTCCATCAGCCAGCGCGTTTGCACGCTTTTCGCGCGCCTCTTTCAGGCGCGCTTCCCAGGTTTTTGTGTTCTTCGCAGCGACGGCGTCTTCGAGAATCCCACTGCCGCCTTTAACGTCAGACACGGGGTCACACTTTCAAGAAAGACCGAATTTTATTCGAACACCACCAAGCGTCTGCGGTTGTAAAAACCGCAGATGGCAAGCCCCCACCCGGCGAAGCCCAGAGAAACATAGCATTTTGTCGAGCGCTTGAGAAGTTTTACGCCAGACACAGGTTTACACGTCAATCAGGCTGCGTATCGCCCAGTGCGCAAATCACCTTCCATTCGTATTCAGTCACCGGCTGCACCGACAAGCGCGAGTTCTTGACCAGCACCATTTCAGCCAGACGTTCGTCCGCCTTGATCTGGTCCAGCGTCACCGGTTTGGCAAAGGGCCGAACTGCCTTGATATCCACGCATTCCCACCGTTCATCGTCAGTGGTGCTGTCGGCATGCGCCTCAGCGCAAACCTCGACGATTCCCACCACCGATTTGTCCTTTTGCGAATGGTAGAAGAACCCCCAATCTCCGATGGCCATCTGCCGCATAAAATTGCGCGCCTGATAGTTGCGCACGCCATCCCACTCTTCGCCTGCGTCCCCCTTGGCGACTTGTTGGTCCCAGCTCCAGGTTGAGGGTTCGGACTTGAACAGCCAATATGCCATCAGCCAATCACTTTTTTCCATGGAATCAGGTCAACGGATTGGAACAACCCTGCTTTGGCGTAAGGGTCGTTGTCGGCCCATGTTTGTGCAGCAGCCAAATCTTTGACATCCAGAATTACCAGTGAGCCGATCATGGCATCGCCATCCAGCAGAGGGCCAGCCTGCGCCACAACACCTGTTTCCTCGATATACGCCAGATGCGCGCTGCGATTGTCCAGCCGGGTTTGCAGGGCACCGGGTTTGTCTTTGGCGATGAGAGCGATCAGCATGTTATTCCTCCTTAAGGGGTCGATTGAGTAGGGTTTGAATGGCCTCAGGTACACTGTAAGCACCGCGACTCAGGTCCGCCACAGTGGTACTGATGGGCATGTCCAAGCCTTCTTTGCTTGCGATGTCGGACAAGGCGCAGGCAGTCGCGACACCTTCGACTGTCGTCTGGCTGTCAAAGCGCTGATTTCGACCCAAACTAAGGCCAAAACGATAATTTCGGGACAGATCGGATGAGCAGGTCAGCACCAGATCACCCAGCCCGGACAGGCCCATCAGCGTATCTGGTCGCGCCCCGCGCGCTGTGGCGAAACGCTGCATTTCGACAAATCCGCGTGTCAGCAAAGCCGCCCGCGCACTGTCACCCAACCCGGCACCCATCGTTGCGCCACATGCGATGGCCATGACATTCTTCAATGCCCCGCCCAGCTCGGCCCCAACCGTGTCGGTCGTGCGATAAAGACGAAGATTTGTCGTTGTTAGCTCGGCTTGCAGCGATTTGCCGATCTGGGCATCTGCACATGCCAGTGTCAGCGCTGTTGGCAGGCCGCGTGCGATGTCGTCTGCAAAGCTGGGCCCGGTCAGCAGTGCGACGTCGGCGGACGGCACAACACTTTCAATCACGGCTATCGGACCGAGGCCCGAGGACAGTTCAATCCCTTTGCAGCAGGCGACCAGCGTTTTGCCCTGCAGCAAGGGCGCATGAGACGTCAAAGCCTGTCGCAGTTTCTGCATTGGAACAGCCAGAAGAAGCGTATCTGCTGTGCAAGCTTCCTTGATGTCTGCCGTAGCGGCAATGCTTGGCGGCAGGGTTACACCGGGCAGGCGGGTCTCGTTTCTTCGCGACATTTGCATTTGTTGCGCCTGCTCCGCATCCCGCGCCCACAACGTCACCGGCCCGTTGCCCGCCAGCGAGATCGCCAGCGCGGTTCCGAATGCGCCAGAGCCCAGGACAGAAACGCTCATGCCTTGGCTCCTTTCCTACCGCTGCCCAGCATTGCAGGGCTGCGTTGATCCAGTGGCCACCGGGGACGTGCGGTCAGGTCTAGGCCGTCGCGTGAGCCGTCGCGAAACCGTTCGAGCCCCACATAGGCGATCATGGCGGCGTTGTCCGTACACAGCGGAAGCGGGGGGGCCGTGAATCTCGTACCCTTTTCGGCGCAAACAGTCTCTAACGCGGTACGAATGGCCGAATTTGCCGCCACGCCCCCTGCAACGGCGATGACGGGTTCGGAAGGGTTGAGGGCCAGATACTGGTCCATCGCGCGTCGGGTTTTCTCGGCCAAGGTGTCCACAATCGCCTGTTGGAATCCGGCGCATAAATCCGCGCGGTCCTGACGGGTCAACCCACCCTTTTCCGCGACGATTTGGTCGCGCATCCGCATCAAAGCCGTTTTCAAACCCGAGAAAGAGAGATCACAGCCGGGCCTGTCCAGCAGCGGCCGGGGAAAGCGAAAGCGTTTCGGGTCACCTGTGTGGGCTTCAGCTTCGACCGACGGGCCGCCCGGTTGCGGCAGGCCTAGCAAACGCGCGGTTTTGTCAAAGGCTTCTCCGGGTGCGTCATCAATTGTGCTGCCAAGACGGGTGAACTGTTCTGGCCCGTGGGCGATCAGGTACTGGCAATGGCCGCCCGAGACCAAAAGCATCAGGTAGGGAAAGCTGATCCCGTCTGTCAGGCGCGGTGTCAGCGCGTGCCCGGCAAGGTGATTGACGCCGATCAGGGGCAAGCCGGTGGCGGCGCTCAGCCCCTTGGCACACATGACGCCGGACATGACGCCACCGATCAGGCCAGGGCCGGCAGTGACGGCGATGGCGTCCATGTCACGCAGACCAAGGTCGGCGGCCTCTAGCGCTTGTTTAACGCAGATGTCCAGCTTTTCCGCGTGTGCCCGCGCAGCGATTTCGGGCACAACACCACCATAAGCACTGTGCAACTCGGTTTGGCCATGCACCACCGATGACAGGATTTCAGCATCCGCACCTTCGGTTTGGCGCACAACAGCAGCAGCCGTGTCATCACAGCTGCTTTCCAATCCCAGCACGGTAAGTGTTTGCACCATCACCCTGATCCGTTGCATCATGTTACCAACGGCGGGGTATCACCCTGCGCGGATGCAAACAATCCTCAAGGGCCAAGGCGCCAAACGTTGTATTTGTTGATGACCCGCCCGCGCGCAGCCTCGAAACGGTTTGTCGCGCAGTTGCCGACCCGCACCAGGTCCCGGGTTCAGGTCATCTATTCCCCGATTCTCGAAATTCGCCCACTGCCCGCTGCGGTTGATACCGTAGGTTTGCAGGGTGTGATCTTTACCTCGGCCAATGCGGTGAACGCGGCGGCTTCAATGGGTGTCGACCGCGATTTGCCCGCCTATTGCGTTGGCCCCGCGACGACCGGGACAGCCAAGGGCTATGGCTGGCAGGCCGAGATGGCAGGCACCACAGCCGAAGAGCTTGTGGGGCATCTGTTGAAACATCGACCCCAAAGCCCTTTGTTGCATTTGCGTGGCGAACATACACGAGGCAACATCGCGGGGCGGCTCACCGAATCCGGCCTGACGGTACGCGAACAGCCGGTTTATCAACAGATTCTGTTGCCGCTAACTTCCGAGGCGACCCAAGCCGCGAACGACGATTTGCCGATAATCGCCCCACTTTTTTCGCCTCGAACGGCGCGACATTTTGCCGATATTTGGTCGGGCTCGGCTCCGCTTTGGCTGGCCGCAATCAGCCGCGCGACGGCTGATCCCCTTTATTCCTTGGACTATACGCACCTGAAGATCGCCAAAGCGCCGACACCCAAGAAAATGCGTAAGGCGGTTAAAAAGCTTGTAAAACATGTGTTGCGGGTTGAGAGAGACGAGGTCCCCGATTAACTTAGCTTGGGCTGTTATTCATCTGAATTTGGATTCGATAAGGGGAATATTGCGGTGGCTGGTAAGAAGAAATCCGACGAAAAGCCGGTGGAAGACCCCAAGGTAGACGACGTTGTTGAATCCGAGCTGCAACAGGAAGGTACGCCTGTTGACCCCGATAAACCTGTAGCAGAAGACCTTTCCGAAGCCGAAGCCGAAGCCGAAGCCGAAGCCGAAGCCGAAGCCGAAGCCGAAGCCGAAGCTCCGACGGAGGAGATCGCTCCGGTTGCGGAAAAGACGGTTGAGCGCGTGGTCGAAAAACGCGGTGGCTTTGTGCCTGCTTTGCTGGGCGGTGCCGTTGCTGCCGTGGTCGGATTTGCGCTGGGCAATGGCGGGTTGCTGCCGGGTGGTGCTGACAATTCTGACGCGCTGGCGGCGATGGAATCGAAACTTGCGGATCAGTCGGATCAAATCGCCAAACTGTCACAAGGGCTGACAAACGGCCCGGATACGTCTGGTTTGACGGATCAGATCAAAGCGCTGTCGGATAAATTGACCCCGGTCGAAGGTGACCTGAGCGCGGTCAAATCCTCGGTTGAAGCGCTGTCCGGTCAGGTCGCGCCTTTGGCGGATCGGATCACAGCGCTTGAGAAAGCTCCAATCGAATCCAATACCTCACCTGAAGCCACAGCCGCCTTTGAGGCTGAACTGAAAAAGCTCCAGGATTCGCTGGCGGCGCAACGGGCCGAGGTTGAAAAAATGGTGTCGGATGCGCAGGCGCTTGAGGCGAAAGCATCCGCCGACGCACAAGCTGCGACGAACGCCGCGGTTCTGTCTCGTCTGCGCGGGCAGCTGGATGCAGGACAACCTTATTCCGAACTGGTTGCTGAACTGAAGTCGGGCGGTGTGGATGTACCGGATGCTTTGACAGGGCCAGCTGAGGAAGGCGTGGAAACCTTGTCATCCTTGCGGGCGACTTTTGACCCTGCTGCCCGAACTGCACTGGCAGACGCGCGCGATGCGGATAAGGGTACGGGTCTGATCGCTTTCCTACAACGGCAGACAGGAGCACGTTCAGTTACGCCGCAGGAAGGCGACGGGCCTGACGCAGTCCTGTCGCGCGCGCATGCCGCATTGGCGGATGGAGACCTGTCCAAAGCGTTAAGCGAACTGAAATCACTTCCCGAAGCGGCGCAGACCGCGATGGCCGATTGGCAGCAGGCGGCCCAGACACGGGTTGCTGCTGTTGATGCGGCGAACTCATTGGCTTCCAGCCTGAACTCGAACTGAAGGACCTGCCATGCTGTGGTCACTGTTTAAGATCCTTGTCTTTGTTGCGATTATCGGCCTGCTGGCGCTGGGCGGTCACTTCCTGATGCAAACCAGTGGCGGGGTGCAGATCACCGTCGCGGGTACGGAATTTACACTGGGGCCGCTGCAATCCGTGATTGCGCTGGGCGTGCTGGTGTTTGCGGTCTGGCTGTTCTTCAAACTGCTTAGCCTTTTGGTGGCGACGCTGAAGTTCTTGAATGGCGATGAAACGGCCCTGTCGCGGTATTTCGACCGTAGCCGTGAACAGCGCGGGTATCAGGCTCTGGCAGATGGATTGATGGCTTTGGCTTCAGGTGAAGGGCGTGCGGCCATGACCAAGGCCAACAAGGCCGAAAAGCTGCTCAACAAGCCGGAATTGACCAATCTATTGGTGGCGCAAGCGGCCGAGATGACGGGCGACACCAAGAAAGCGGCCGACACCTACAAGAAACTCGTGACCAATAACGCGACTCGATTTGTCGGCGTGCGCGGGATCATGAAGCAGAAACTGGCCGAAGGTGATGACGAAACCGCTCGCAAGCTGGCCGAAAAGGCGTTGGCAATCAAACCGCGCCATGCAGAAACGCAAGATGTTCTGCTGAACCTTCAAACCAAGGCGCAGGACTGGGCCGGTGCGCGCTCGACCTTGTCGTCCAAATTAAAGGCCGGTTACCTGCCGCGCGATGTGTTCAAGCGCCGTGATGCGGTTTTGGCTTTGTCTGAAGCCAAGGACATTCTGGACGAAGACGCCAGCCTGGAACAGCAGGAACATGCAATCGAAGCCAATCGACTGTCGCCAGATCTGGTGCCCGCGGCTGCGATGGCCGCTCGTGCGTATATTGCCAAAGGTAAACCCCGCCCCGCGACCAAGATCCTGAAAAAAGCCTGGGAGGCGCAGCCGCATCCTGACCTGGCCCACGCTTTCGCCGAGATAGCACCGGATGAGACGCCCGCGCAAAGGATCAAGCGCTTTACCGCACTTACGCGTATTCACCCCGAGAATATGGAGACCCGTCTGATTCTGGCCGAGTTGAACATCGTGGCCGAAGACTTCCCCGAAGCCCGCCGCGCGCTGGGGGATGTGGTTGAAAAACAAGGTGATGCGCGGGCGTACACTCTGATGGCGGCGATCGAACGGGGCGAGGGCGCTTCGGACGCTGTTGTACAAGGCTGGTTGGCCAAGGCGCTCAACGCACCGCGTGGTCCTCAGTGGGTCTGTGACAATTGTCACGACATCCAACCCGAATGGGCCCCGGTCTGCCAGAATTGCGGCAGCTTCGATACGCTCAGCTGGCAAACGCCGCAAACCCCCGAGATCGCCAGCGCAACCGGTGTCCACATGCTGCCACTCATTGTCGGCGCGCTTGAGGATCAGTCGGACGAACCTGAAGAGGTGGAACCATTGGACGAAACCGACACAGTTGATGTGACGGCAGAGCCTGCTGAGTCTGCGGACGAGGCAGGAGTGCAGAAACAAGCCTGAGCGCATCAATGACCATTGGTGTGGCGGCGTCATATCCGCTTGTTTGTTGTCGTCAGGCGCGGGCTGGTTGTTTTTTAAGCTTCCGGCTTACCGCGACTGGGATTGCCAATGAAATGGTGACCAGGCGCACTGCAAGCGAATATGGGTCCGCGTCAATCAAATCCGCACCCTTGCCGGAATTCAGCGTGATGACACACAGCTAGCAGTACCGTTTTGATCTGCAATCGGCACCGATGCCGAACCGAAAGCAGGATTCAAGCAGTGTTCGGCAGTCACAGAACAACCGTACGAGAACCACGTTTGAATTCAGGTTTTTAGGAAGAATTTGGTGCCCAGGAGAGGACTCGAACCTCCACGTCCATACGGACACTAGCACCTGAAGCTAGCGCGTCTACCAATTCCGCCACCTGGGCAGGTGTCGTGAGGGGGCGTTTAAGCCCAGTGGCAGAGGGCGTCAACCAGATTCGCGGAGATTTTTGAAAGTTTTTTGAATTTGGGCTTTGCCCCCCGATTTGTGCCTTTGAATTTCACCATCCTCGCGGCGAATTAGCGCCTTGTTTGAAAGGGCTGCGGGCGTTAGGTCTAGGGCGCAATTTCTCAGCAGGAGCCCTCTCATGTCGAAACTTGTGACGATTTATGGCGGATCTGGATTTGTCGGCCGCTACATCGCGCGGCGCATGGCGAGTGAGGGATGGCGTGTGCGTGTGGCGGTGCGCCGCCCGAACGAGGCGATGTTCGTGAAACCTTATGGTGTCGTCGGTCAGGTTGAGCCCGTGTTGTGCAATATCCGCGATGACGCGTCGGTTGCCCAGGCCATGCACAGTGCGGATGTCGTGGTAAACTGCGTCGGCGTCCTGAACGAGCTGGGCAAAAACGACTTTGGCGCCGTGCAGGCCGAAGGGGCGGAGCGGATCGCGCGTTTGGCGGCAGAGCAGGGGATTGAGCGGATGGTTCATGTCTCGGCCATTGGTGCCGATGCAAATTCTGCCAGCGAATATTCTCAGACCAAGGCGCAGGGTGAGGCCGGTGTGCTGAAGCATATGCCAGATGCCGTGATCCTGCGGCCTTCTGTTATTTTTGGTACCGAAGATCAGTTCTTTAACCGCTTTGCCGGAATGACACGCATGGGGCCGTTCCTGCCGTTGGTTGGTGCCGAAACCAAATTTCAGCCGGTTTATGTGGATGATGTGGCCCAGGCCGCAGTTAAGGGCGTTCTGGGACAGGCTGAGCCTGGCGTGTACGAGTTGGGCGGACCCGAGGTGAAGACATTCCGCGCTTTGATGCAGCAAATGCTGGATGTGATTCACCGTCGCCGCGTCATCATTGGTATGCCTTTTTTTGCAGCACGGATCATGGCGGGTGTTCTGGACATCATTAAGTTTGTCAGCTTCCAGTTGTTCCCGAACAATATTCTGTCCCGAGATCAGTTGAAGAATCTGCGGAATGACAATGTGGTTGCCGATGAGGCTAAGTCTTTTGCCGATCTTGGGATCACACCGACCACCTTGGAATCGGTGCTGCCCGAGTACCTGTGGAAGTTCCGTCCGTCGGGCCAGTATGACGACATTCAGAACTCGGCCAAAAACCTGCGTATCTGATCAGCTATAGGCCATGATCAGCAGGATAGCGCCAAGAATGACTCGGTAGATGACGTAGGGCGTGAAACTGACGCTGCGCAGCAAACGCATCATCAGGCTGAGCGCCAGAAGGGCCGCGATAAACGCAAAGACAGCGGCAATGGCGCCGTCACGTGCCAGTTGCGCGTCAGCGTCGCGCATCACGTCCACAGCCAACAAAGCGCCAGACGCCAGAATCGTCGGGATTGACATCAGCATGGCTATCTTCGCCCCGTCCTCGCGGGTATAGCCCAATTTGCGCGCCCCGGTGATTGTGATCCCCGAGCGCGACGTGCCGGGAATCAGTGCAAGAACTTGCCACAGCCCCATGATGAACGCATCACGGACGCCCCACGCACTGCTCTCTTTGGTTTCCGGACTGCTCTGATCGACCCAATACAGAACCAGGCCAAAACCAAGCATAGCCCAGCCGATTACGGCGATCGAGCGCATGGCATCGCTTAACCCGGTCAGATGTAGAATCAGACCTGCAATCACCGTTGGAATCGTCGCTAGGATGAGGCCCAGTGCCAGTCGCGTCTGTGGCGTATCTGCCCGGCCAAGCAAGGCCCCAGGCAACCCCGCAAGGGCTTGTTTTACATCCGACCAGAAATACAGAACAACCGCGCCCAGCGTTCCAACATGCACTGCAACATCAATGGCTTGACCTTGATCCTGAAGACCAGTGAGGTTTGGAAGCAGGATCAGATGACCTGATGATGATATGGGCAAAAACTCAGTGATTCCCTGAACAATTGCTACGAGAATCAGGTGAAAAAGACTCATCTGCCCTGCCAATTTGCGGTCACGTAATGCTTGCGAATTATGGGTATAAGGGTGGTGGGGAAAAGGAAAGCGCACATATAGGTCCGATACGGAACTAAAAATAGTGAACTTTTCAAGAATATTAGCTCTACACAGTAAACTTTCTTTATTTAGGTCAGTATGATTGACTTTTAATCCCCTACGGTATCTCTTAGAGAAACCGGACCAAGCCAATTCATGGAGTCTGACCCGTGGCCAAGCAACCGATGCTGAAATTTGTGCAGATCGACCGAGTCATGCCGGAAAAGCGTGCTGCAAGTGACCGCAAGGAAGACTTTGACGAAATCTATGCCGAATACGCCGCCGAAAAAGCTGCCGAACAGGCCAGCCGCTGCAGCCAATGTGGTGTGCCGTACTGCCAGTCACATTGCCCGTTGCACAACAATATTCCGGATTGGCTGCATCTGACTGCCACTGGCCGACTGGAAGAAGCCTATGAGACAAGTCAGGCGACCAATACTTTCCCCGAAATCTGCGGGCGTATCTGCCCACAGGATCGCTTGTGTGAAGGCAACTGCGTAATCGAGCAGTCGGGTCACGGCACAGTTACCATCGGCACTATTGAGAAATACATCACGGACACCGCCTGGGATAACGGCTGGGTGAAACCGGCCACCCCATCTGCGGAGCGCAGCGAGAGTGTGGGCATTATCGGCGGTGGCCCCGGTGGATTGGCTGCAGCGGATATGCTGCGCCGCGCAGGTATTCAGGTGACAGTATATGATCGTTACGACCGTGCGGGTGGCCTGTTGATGTATGGCATTCCGGGCTTCAAGCTTGAAAAGGACATCGTGCAAAGGCGCAATGACCTTTTGGCCGATGGCGGTGTCCGGTTCGAACTGAACTGTGATGTTGACGCCACCAAGTTTGAAGAAATTCGTGCCCGGCATGACGCTGTGATTATTGCCACCGGCGTTTATAAATCCCGCGACCTGTCCATGCCGGGAAGCGGTCTGGGTGGAATTGAAAAGGCGATCGACTTCCTGACCGCCTCGAACCGCAAAAGTTTTGGTGATGCCGTCGAAGATTTTGACAATGGCCGCCTGAATGCCGAAGGAAAAAAGGTCGTTGTAATTGGCGGCGGCGACACCGCCATGGATTGCGTGCGTACTTCGATCCGTCAGGGAGCGACCTCGGTCAAATGCCTCTATCGTCGCGACCGAGCCAATATGCCAGGCTCGCAGCGTGAAACGCAAAACGCCGAGGAAGAAGGCGTTGTTTTTGAATGGCTGAGCGCGCCCAAAGGCTTCACCGGTGACGATAAGGTCACGGGCGTGATGGTTCAAAAGATGCGTCTGGGGCAGCCTGATGCGTCGGGTCGCCAGGCGCCCGAAGTCATCGAAGGTGCGGATTACGTGGAAGAGGCCGATCTGGTGATCAAGGCGCTGGGCTTTGAACCCGAAGACCTGCCCACCCTGTTCGGCCAGCCGGACCTGCCTGTGACACGCTGGGGCACCGTAAAGGCCGCGTTCCAGACCGGAGAAACTGAAATGGACGGTGTTTACGCCATTGGTGACATCGTGCGTGGTGCTTCACTGGTGGTCTGGGCGATCCGCGACGGCCGCGACTGCGCCGACGCGATCATCGACCGGTTCAATGCCAAAGCGGCCATCGCAGCCGAGTAAGCCCAAGGATTAAGAGGGTTCGTCGCCAAACGTTCCCTTGAAAGAAGGAAATAGCCAATGACCAAATATGATGCCGATTGGGTGCGGGCCGAGGAAGCCAAGCGCAATTGGATGGCGGAAAACGGTCTCTATTCCGAGGAAGAAGAGCATTCTTCCTGCGGTGTGGGTCTTGTCGTATCCGTCGACGGCAAACCGTCGCGCAAGGTGGTAGACGCAGGGATCGATGCGCTTAAGGCGATTTGGCATCGCGGTGCAGTTGATGCCGACGGTAAAACCGGTGACGGCGCGGGTATTCACGTGCAGATCCCGGTTCCATTTTTCTATGACCAGATCCGCCGTACCGGCCACGAACCCAAGTTGGATGAGCTGATCGCAGTGGGACAGGTTTTCCTGCCTCGTACCGATTTTGGCGCCCAGGAACAGTGCCGGACCATCGTAGAAACCGAAGTGCTACGCTTGGGCTATTACATCTACGGCTGGCGTCACGTACCGGTTGATGTGACGTGCCTGGGCGAAAAAGCCAATGCGACCCGGCCCGAGATCGAACAGATTCTGATCTCGAATTCCAAGGGCGTGGATGAAGAGACCTTTGAGCGTGAGTTGTACGTAATCCGCCGCCGCATCGAAAAGGCTGCAGCGGCTGCTGGGATTTCCGGGCTCTATCTTGCCTCTCTGTCCTGTCGTTCGATCATCTACAAAGGTATGATGTTGGCCGAGCAGGTGGCGGTTTTCTATCCCGACCTCATGGATGAGCGTTTTGAATCAGCTTTTGCGATTTACCACCAACGCTATTCGACCAACACTTTCCCGCAATGGTGGCTTGCGCAACCGTTCCGCATGTTGGCGCATAACGGTGAGATCAACACCCTGAAGGGCAATATCAACTGGATGAAAAGCCACGAGATCCGGATGACTTCGGACAGCTTTGGCGATTATGCGGAAGATATCAAACCGATCATCGCGGGGGGATCATCAGATTCGGCCGCATTAGACTCGGTTTTTGAGGTTTTGGTGCGCGCAGGCCGTTCCGCACCCATGGCGAAGACCATGCTGGTGCCGGAAAGCTGGTCTAAACAGGCGGTTGAGTTGCCGCAGGCGTGGCGCGACATGTATTCCTACTGCAACTCGGTGATGGAGCCATGGGACGGCCCCGCCGCGCTGGCGATGACCGATGGTCGCTGGGTCTGTGCCGGTTTGGACCGGAACGGACTGCGCCCGATGCGGTATGTCGTGACGGGTGACGGGCTTGTTATCGCGGGCTCTGAGGCGGGCATGGTTCCGATCGACGAGGCCAGCGTAACCGAAAAGGGGGCACTTGGCCCGGGCCAGATGCTGGCCGTGGATATGAAAAAGGGCAAGCTGTACCGCGATACGCAGATCAAGGACAAGCTGGCCGCTGCGCTGCCATTCGGTGAGTGGGTCGGCAAGATCAACGATCTTGACGGCACGCTGGCGGGTGTCACCGAAGCCCCGATCTTTTCCGGCGAAGAGCTGCGCAAGCGTCAGATCGCGGCGGGGTATTCGGTTGAGGAGTTGGAGCAAATCCTCGCTCCGATGGCAGAAGACGGTAAAGAGGCGCTTGCGTCGATGGGTGACGATACCCCTTCGGCGGTATTGTCGAAACAGTACCGACCACTTAGCCATTTCTTCCGTCAGAACTTTAGCCAGGTGACCAACCCACCGATCGACAGTTTGCGTGAATACCGGGTGATGTCGCTGAAAACGCGCTTTGCCAACCTAAAGAACGTGTTGGACGAGGACAGCAGCCAGACCGAAATCATCGTCCTCGAAAGCCCCTTTGTCGGCAACGCGCAATGGGACAATTTGGTCGAGAATTTTGATGCACCGTTGGTTGAGATTGATTGTAGCTTTGAACCAGGTCGTGGCGCGTTGAGCGCTGGTTTGGCCCGTGTTAGAGCCGAATCTGAAGAGGCGGTACGCTCAGGCGCTGGGCACATCGTGTTGTCCGACATGAACACAGGCGAGGGTCGGGTTGCGATGCCAATGATCCTGGCGACCAGCGCGATACATTCTCATCTGACCCGGCAAGGGTTACGGACATTCTGCTCGTTGAACGTGCGTTCTGCCGAATGTATCGATCCTCATTACTTTGCCGTTCTGATCGGCTGCGGGGCGACGGTTGTGAATGCATATTTGGCCGAAGATTCTCTGGCTGACCGCATTGACCGCGGCCTGCTGGACGGAACTTTGACCGAGAGTGTTGCGCGGTATCGCGAAGCCATCGACCAGGGCCTTCTGAAGATCATGGCCAAGATGGGCATTTCAGTGATCTCATCCTATCGTGGCGGGCTGAATTTTGAGGCCGTGGGCCTTAGCCGCGCTATGGTTGCCGAGTATTTCCCGGGCATGACCAGCCGGATCTCGGGTATTGGCGTGACCGGTATCCAGACCAAGCTTGAGGAAATCCACGCAAAGGCCTGGGACAGTGGTCTGGACGTGCTGCCTATCGGGGGATTCTACAAGGCGCGGAAATCGGGTGAGACCCATGCGTGGGAAGCCACATCGATGCACATGATGCAAATGGCATGTAATCGCGCTTCCTATGAGCTGTGGAAGCAATATTCCGCCAAGATGCAATCGAATCCGCCGATCCATCTGCGTGATCTGATGGACTTCAAACCCAAGGGCAAAGCGATCCCGATTGAAGAGGTCGAATCGATCACCTCGATCCGCAAGCGGTTTGTCACCCCGGGCATGTCGCTGGGCGCGCTGTCGCCAGAGGCACATAAGACGCTGAACGTGGCGATGAACCGGATCGGTGCTAAGTCTGATTCAGGCGAAGGTGGTGAAGATCCGGCGCATTTTGTGCCGGAACCGAATGGCGACAACCCTTCGGCCAAGATCAAACAGGTGGCCTCGGGCCGGTTCGGTGTAACCGCCGAGTATCTGAACCAGTGCGAAGAGCTTGAAATCAAGGTCGCGCAGGGCGCGAAACCCGGTGAGGGTGGTCAGTTGCCTGGCATGAAGGTTACGGACCTGATCGCGCGTTTGCGGCACTCAACCAAGGGCGTGACGCTGATCTCTCCGCCGCCGCACCACGATATCTACTCGATCGAGGATCTGGCGCAGTTGATCTACGATCTCAAGCAGATCAACCCGCGTTGCAAGGTGACGGTCAAGCTGGTTGCATCTTCGGGCGTAGGCACGATTGCGGCCGGTGTAGCCAAGGCGAAAGCAGATATTATCCTTATTTCGGGTCACAATGGTGGCACTGGTGCGTCTCCGGCGACCTCAATCAAATATGCCGGTCTTCCGTGGGAGATGGGCCTGACCGAAGCGCATCAGGTGCTGGCGATGAACAACCTGCGCGACCGCGTAACTTTGCGGACCGATGGTGGCCTGCGCACTGGACGTGACATCGTTATGGCCGCGATGATGGGGGCCGAGGAATACGGCATTGGTACTGCCGCCCTGATTGCGATGGGCTGCATCATGGTGCGTCAGTGTCAGTCGAACACCTGCCCGGTCGGCGTGTGTACGCAGGACGAAAGCCTGCGCGCCAAGTTCACCGGCAATGCAGACAAGGTGGTGAACCTGATCACCTTCTACGCGCAAGAAGTGCGCGAGTTGTTGGCCAGCCTCGGCGCGCGTTCGATGGATGAGATCATTGGCCGGGCGGATCTACTGGCGCAGGTCAGCCGTGGGTCTGCGCATCTGGACGATCTGGACCTCAACCCGCTGCTGATCACCGTCGATGGAGCACAAGACATCGTTTATAACCGGGACAAGGACCGTAACGCAGTTCCGGATACACTTGACGCCGAAATCGTGCGTGATGCTGCACGGTTCCTGAAAGATGGCGAAAAAATGCAGCTGTCTTACGCCATTCAGAACACGCATCGGACGGTAGGTACGCGTGTGTCCAGTCACATTGTGCAGAATTTCGGGATGCGGAACACGTTCCAGGATGACCATCTGCATGTGAAACTACAGGGCTCGGCCGGTCAGTCTTTGGGTGCGTTTGCCGCGCCGGGACTGAAGCTCGAGGTTTCGGGCGATGCCAACGACTATGTGGGTAAAGGTCTGTCTGGTGGCACGATTGTTGTGCGCCCGCCGCAGGTCAGCCCTTTGAAGGCGGATGACAACACGATTATCGGCAACACGGTCCTTTACGGGGCCACCGACGGTCATCTGTTCGCCGCTGGTCGTGCAGGTGAACGGTTTGCTGTGCGGAACTCAGGTGCCAAGGTGGTCATCGAGGGCTGCGGCTCGAACGGATGTGAGTACATGACCGGCGGTGTTGCAGTGATCTTGGGCGATATCGGAGCCAACTTTGGCGCTGGTATGACAGGCGGCATGGCTTATCTGTATAATCCCGAAGGCAGGGCCCAAGCGCTGATGAACATGGAGACGCTTGTCACCTGTCCGGTTTCTGTCGCACATTGGGAAGAGCAGTTGAAGGCTCTTGTTGCTCGCCACGCTGAAGAGACCTATAGCCGGAAAGCCGTTGATATTCTGCAACATTGGGACATGGAAAAAGGCAACTTTTTGCAGGTGTGCCCCAAGGAAATGCTGAACAAACTGAGCCATCCGCTGAGTATCGAAGCCACCGCAGTTCCTGCTGAATGAAGCCTGATGTAACAATCTAAGGCTGAACAGTATTAAAAGTCGGGCCTCGCGTGTCATTTGCACCACGCGAGGCCCGGTTTGTTTACGCTGTCTTAGTAGGTTTCTTGCCTAATCACAGGAATTTCGCCAGTCTTTGTAGAATTTGAACGAAAACCAAGGATGATTTTGGAAATCCTGTGGTGCAAATCGAGGGCAGAAGTATGCCAACAACGTATCGCGACCAGTTCTATACCTTCGATCCGGCGAACCCGCCGCCGGCGGGAACATCTGTTGCGGTCGTCAGTCTTGATTTCACGGATGTGGATGATGACAACGAAATCGATGCGCCAAGCGGTGATACCGTAAATGGGCAGGACGTCACAAACTCCTGGCCAGGGGACACAATTACGATCAATGTGGCAGGTGTCGGCAACGTAACATATGTCGGAACCACGTTTTATCTTGCCGATGGCTCTCGGGTTTTTACGCCGACGGACGGTCAGGTGCTACAACCCGGCACGTTGGTTTCGACCACATTTGTCACCACGCAAGGGCCATTGGATGTCGGTACCCTGGGTCCGCCCTGTTTTACACCTGGCACGATGATCGCGACCCCCGAAGGGGACCGCGCAGTGGAAGACCTGAAAGCCGGTGATCTGGTCACAACTCTGGATCATGGCCCACAACCATTGATCTGGGTGGGGCGTACGGTGGTCAAGGCCAAGGGTAAATTAGCACCGATCCGTTTTGAGACAGGCGTTTTTGATCTTGATTGTCCACTTCTTGTCTCGCCGCAGCATAGAATGCTGATCGAAGATTGGCGTGCATCCTACTTTTTTGGACATGCCGAGGCGCTGGTTGCAGCCCATGTTCTGGTCAATGGCGATACCGTCACACGTGTCGAAGGTGGTGAAGTGGAATATATCCACCTGTTGTTCAGGCAGCATCAGATTATCATCGCCAATGGGGCAAAGAGCGAAAGTTATTATCCGGGTCATGCCTTATCAGCGTCAGACCGGGAAACTCAAAGCGAAGTGTTACATTTGTTCCCCGAACTGGCGGGGGCGGATCCAATGTTTCTGGAAACAGCGCGGCCGGTGGTTCACCCGCGCGAGGCGCGCGCATTCGTGATTTAGGTCGTTTCAAACGCAGGCGGTGCGTCGTATAGCTGAGACATGGCGAAGAAAGCAGCCCGCAAATCAAGCGGTAAGAATAAGAAGGCATCCAGCAAGAAAACACCAGTGGCGCAACAACTTCGCCGTTGGGTGATGCGAGTCGCATTGGCGGCTGTCGCGTTGGTTGTCGCGTTGGTCTTGCTGTATTCAGTTGTAAATCCGCCGGTAACCCACACCATATGGTCGGAGTGGCGTCGGTTGGGCAAGGTTGAGCGCGAATGGGTCTCGATTGAAGAAATCTCTCCCATCATGGCGCGATCCGTCGTTGCGGCTGAGGATGCAAATTTCTGCCTGCACTGGGGATTCGATGTCGAGGCCATTCGTGACGCGATTGAGGGCGGCGGCAATCGCGGTGCGTCGACCATCACACAACAGGTGGTGAAGAACGTATTCCTGTGGCAGGGGCGCAGTTGGGTCAGGAAAGCGATGGAAACCTCGATCACTCCGGTCGTCGAGGTTTTCTGGAGCAAGCAGCGCATTCTGGAAGTTTATCTGAACGTCGCGGAAACCGGGAATGGAGTGTTTGGCGTTGAAGCAGCGGCACAGCGTTATTTCAACAGAAGTGCAGCGCAGTTGAGCTCGGTTCAGGCGGCGCGGATTGCTGCCATCCTGCCATCTCCGCGCAATCGTTCGGTCACGGATCCAAGCGTGCGCACGCGTCGGCGTGCGGCTGCGATTATGGATGGGGCGGCCACCATCCGCGCAGATGGTCGCGCAGATTGTTTCGAGGATTGAAACCCGCCTCCCTCAAGGGCTAAATCAGTCAGGAATTCACTGGTTCGATTGGAAGCCCATGGCGCGTCTGTTTCATGTTCCCCTATCTCCGTATTGCCGCAAGGTCCGATTGTCTTTGGCAGAGAAGAAGATCGAGGTTGAATTGGTCGAGGAGCGATACTGGGAACAGGATCCGGATTTTCTGCGCCGCAACCCGGCAGGTAAAGTACCAGTGCTGCGTCTGGATGGGCAAATCATGTCTGAAAGCGCAGCAATCTGCGAATATATCGAAGAAACCCGCCCCGAACCGCCGTTGATGCCGAAAAACCCCGAAGCCCGGTTTGAGGTCCGGCGCCTAGTGGGCTGGTTCGATGACAAGTTCCATCACGAAGTGACGTCCAAGCTGCTGTACGAACGGGTGAACAAGAAAGTGACAGGTCAGGGATACCCGGACAGCAAGAATGTCAAACAGGGTGCCAAGGCGATCAAGTATCATCTGGACTACATGGCCTGGCTGCTGGATCACCGCCGTTGGCTGGCCGGAGATCAGATGACATTGGCTGATTTCGCGGCGGCGGCGCATTTGTCGGCGCTGGACTATATCTCGGATGTGGATTGGAACCGCAGCCAGGTGGTCAAGGATTGGTACGCGAAGATCAAGTCGCGCCCGGCGTTTCGGTCTATTCTGGCGGATCAGGTACCAGGGTTTCGACCGCCGCCTCATTACGCCGATCTGGATTTCTGATAGGGTTCAGCAGGGGGCTGTCTGCCCCCATCGCGCCGGAGGCGCGATTCCCCCGAAGGTATTTTTGGCCAGATGAAGAGCGGATCAGATCTGAAGAAAAAGCTGGTACAACAGGCCCTGGCAGAGGGGTTTGTGGCGTGTCGAGTATGCCGCCCATGGGATGTTCCGCAGGTGCCAGAGCGCCTTGGGGCATTTTTGGATGCGGGGTATCACGGACAGATGGGGTGGATGACCGAGCGGGTGCATTGGCGCGGTGATCCTGGTGCCTTGTGGCCCGAGGCACGGTCGGTGATCATGTTGGCCGAAAGTTACACGCCAGAACATGACCCGACGGAGGTTCTGAATTATCCAGACCGGGGCGCGATTTCGGTTTATGCGCAAAACAAGGATTACCACGATCTGGTAAAGAAACGGCTGAAGCGATTGGCGCGGTGGCTGGTTTCTGAAGCCGGAGGTGAGGTGAAGGTGTTTGTCGACACCGCACCCGTCCCGGAAAAGGCATTGGGGCATGCGGCTGGACTAGGGTGGCAGGGAAAACATACCAACTTAGTGAGTCGGGAATGGGGTAATTGGGCCTTTATAGGCTCTGTCTTTGCAACAATTGAACTACCGACGGACGAGCCGGAGGTAGATCACTGCGGTTCATGTCGCGCTTGCTTGGACAGCTGCCCGACCGACGCATTTCCAACCCCGTATCAGTTAGATGCGCGGCGGTGCATTTCATATCTGACCATTGAACATAAAGGTCCGGTGGAGATCGAGTTGCGTAGCAAGTTGGGTAATCGAATCTATGGATGCGATGATTGTCTGGCGGCTTGCCCATGGAACAAGTTTGCTGTTGCCGCGAGCGACATACGTTATGCCGCCCGGGACGATCTGAAAGCGCCTGTACTGAGCGAATTGGCTGCGTTGGATGATGCGGGTTTTCGCACGAAATTTTCCGGATCACCTATCAAGCGCATCGGGCGAGATCGGTTCGTGCGAAATGTGCTTTATGCGATTGGAAACTCGGGACAGCCGTGTTTGATATCTGTCGCTCGGGCGCTCACAGAAGATCCGGATCCAGCCGTGGCTGATGCTGCGCGCTGGGCGGTGGAACAGTTGTTATAAATGCCGCAAACAGGCTGGACGCGTCGCGCATAACCGCTACACCCATCCGCAGCAAACAGTAAGGAGGATCCGATGACGCTGTCATTGGGGGTAGATACAGGCGGCACCTATACTGACGCGGTGTTGATCCAGGACGAGAAAGAGGTGATTGCTTCGGCCAAGTCCCTGACCACGCGCGCGGATCTGGCGATTGGCGTGGGCAATGCGATTTCGTCTGTTTTGGAAGAGGCGCAGGTTGCGCCGGATCAGATCGCGATGGCGTCTTTGTCGACAACACTGGCCACAAACGCTCTGGTCGAGGGGCAGGGTGGACGTGTGGCCCTGATCTATATCGGGTTCAAGCATAGCGATCTGCAAAAACATGGCTTGAAGGACGCACTAAAGGACGATCCAGCCCTTGTGATTGCGGGTGGGCACACACATTCGGGCAGCGAGGCCGCGCCGCTTGATGTCGCCGCCTTGGAGGTTTTTTTAGACACTCATAAAGGGGTTTCGGGCTTTGCCATTGCATCTCAGTTTGCGACCCGCAACCCGGCGCATGAGCTGGAAGCAGCGCGGGTTGTGTTGCAAGAGACCGGTGCGCCGGTGACATGCTCGCACCACCTGTCTGCCAAGCTGAACGGCCCTAAGCGCGCTGTGACGGCGGTTCTGAATGCACGATTGATCGGCATGATCGACCGTCTGATCGGGCGCGCGCAAGATCAGTTGCGCGCATTGGGGATCACGGCCCCGATGATGGTGGTGCGTGGCGATGGCGCATTGATGAGCGCCGAACAGGCGCGGGAACGCCCGATTGAAACGATTCTCAGCGGCCCAGCGGCCTCGATCGTCGGGGCGCGCTGGCTGACCGGGGCGGAAAATGCGCTGGTGTCCGACATTGGTGGCACCACAACCGATGTGGCGTTGATCCGGGATGGAAAGCCCGCGATTGATCCTGCCGGTGCGCAAGTGGGTGGGTTTCGAACCATGGTTGAAGCTGTGGCGATGCGCACCCATGGTCTGGGCGGCGACAGCCAGGTGCACGTAGTGACCGAAGGATTGCAGAGCGGTGTGTTTCTGGGGCCACGGCGTGTTCTACCTGTGTCTTTGATCGCGGCAGAGGCGCCAGATGTTGTGCATGGCATTCTGGATACTCAGATGCGAGCCACAACGGTCGGAGAACATGACACTCGATTTGTGCGACGCGTGCCGGGGGTCCATGCTGACGGCGTGGGCGTACGGGAAGAGATTTTGTTGGAGCGTCTGGGCGATCAGGTCCTCCCCCTTGGCGCGTTGCTGCGGTCACGGATGGAGAATGGCGCTCTGAACCGCTTGGTCGACCGCGGGATCGTTCAGGTCTCGGGTGTGACACCCTCGGATGCCAGTCACGTGCTTGGGCGCGTCAATGCCTGGGACGCCGAAGCAGCGCGCAAGGCCTTGGAGCTGGTGGCCCGCAAACGGGTCGGATCTGGGGACATGCTGGCAAATTCGCCAGAGGCGTTGGCGCAGATGATTGTGGATCAATTGACAGAACAGACCAGTTTGACCTTGTTAGAGGCTGCTTTCGACGAGGAGAGCGAAGGGTTTGGACTGCCGCCGCATGACTTGGCGCGCCACGTGCTGACGCAGCGTGGGTTGGCGCAACATCGTGGGTTGCTGTCGTTGAATGCCGCGTTGAATGTGGATGTGGTGGGTCTTGGGGCGTCAGCCCCCAGCTATTACCCGGCTGTGGGTGAGCGGTTGCATTGCCGCATGATCCTGCCCGAACACGCGGGTGTAGCGAATGCAATCGGTGCTGTTGTTGGTCGGTTGACCATGCGGCGGTCAGGTACGGTCACGTCACCGACCGAAGGGCGGTATCGTGTGCATCTGGAGGATGGGCCACAGGATTTCGCGGTGTCCGAAGAAGCTCTGGATTTGTTGGAACGTGTTCTCAAGTCCGAGGCTGAGGGCGCTGTAAGAGAAGCTGGTGCGGAAGATATCCGGGTGATTGTGGATCGCGATATCAAAACGGCGCGGGTCGAGGCCAAGGATGTGTTTGTCGAAGCCATGATTACGGTCGAGGCAAGCGGGCGACCAAGGGTGGCGACAGGCTAGCCCCCCTGAAAGGTTCAGAGGGGCCGGGCAGGTGGTGCTTTATTCTGCGGCGCTGGCGCGTTTGGGCAAGACCCAGTCCGGGCGCGGGAAGTGGCAGGTATAGCCGTTGGGGATACGCTCCAGATAATCCTGGTGCTCTGGCTCGGCCTCCCAGAAATCTCCGACAGGTTCGACTTCGGTCACGACCTTGCCGGGCCACAAGCCACTGGCGTTCACGTCAGCGATGGTATCGACCGCGACCTGTTTTTGCGCGTCGTCCAAATAGTAGATCGCCGAGCGATAGCTCATGCCGCGATCGTTGCCCTGACGGTTAATCGTGGTCGGGTCGTGGATTTGGAAAAAGAACTCCAGCAGGTCGCGATAGCTGATCTGCGACGGGTCAAACCAGATCTCGATCCCTTCGGCGTGGGTACCGTGGTTGCGATAGGTCGCGTTGGGCACATCGCCGCCGGTGTAACCGACGCGGGTGCGTGAAACGCCCGGCAATTTGCGGATCAGGTCCTGCATGCCCCAAAAACATCCCCCGGCCAGTACAGCGCGTCGTTCGGTCATCAGATGTCCTCCACATGAATCAGATATTCGCCATACCCTTCGGCTTCCATGTCATCGCGATGGATGAATCGAAGAGAGGCGGAATTGATGCAATAACGTAGCCCGCCATGTTCGCGCGGGCCATCGGGGAAGACATGCCCCAGATGGCTATCGCCGTGTTTCGAGCGGACCTCGGTCCGGATCATACCATGGGTCGTGTCGCGAAACTCTTCCACATGCTCATGGATGATCGGCTTGGTAAAGCTGGGCCAGCCACATCCGGATTCGTATTTGTGGGTAGAGGCAAAAAGAGGCTCACCCGATACGATGTCCACATAGATACCCGGTTCCTTGTTGTTCAGGTATTGTCCAGTGCCCGGACGTTCGGTGCCGCTGCGTTGAGTGACGTGAAACTCTTCGGGCGAAAGCGCAGCGATGGCCGTGGGGTCTTTGGTATAGCGAGTCATGGATCCTCCGGCAGAATTTTTTATTGCGCCATTATCTGGGGGCTGCAGGGTGGAAAGCAAAGCGATATTTCAAACCGCTCTCGCAGTCGTGCAAGTGATCTGGAGTGTGCCGTTCTGCGTATCAATTTAAAAAGGGAGGGCAAGACATGTTCAGATTGCTGCTTTTGACTGCCTTGATCTTGTTGGGTCGCGCCGTTCAGGCTGCGCCGGTGACCGGTGAGTTCGCCTCGATCGACGGGGGCACATTGGCCATTGAAGATTGGCGTGGCCAACCCGTGCTGGTGGTCAATACCGCGTCACACTGTGGGTTCACCGGGCAATATAAGGCTCTACAAAGGGTGCATGAGACCTATTCCGGCAAAGGGCTGGTCGTGCTTGCGGTTCCCTCAGATTCGTTCAATCAGGAACTCGGGTCCGCGGAAGAGGTAAAGCAGTTCTGCGAGATGAACTATGGGCTGACGTTGCCGATGACAGATATCACGCCGGTTAAGGGAAAAGACGCTCATCCGTTTTACAAGGCTGTTGCCGCCCAGACTGGGTTCACACCGAAATGGAACTTTAACAAGATCCTGATCGACCCAGCGGGCGAAGTAGTTGCGACTTATGGTTCAAACGTCAAACCCGACTCACGCAAATTGTTGAATCAGGTGGAAGCTTTGCTGCCCTGAGCGGGTTGACGCGAGAGCTGGACTGCAAGAATTCCAAGCGTTGTGACAGCGACACCAACCGCGTCCAGCGCGCCTAGTTTTTCACCTAGCAATATCGCTGCGATTGTGACCCCGAATACGGGGTTCAGGAAGTGGAAGGTCGCTGCCCGGACGGCACCGATGCGATCCAGCAGCAGAAACCATATCAGTGTGGCAAGCAGCCCAGGGAACAAGGTGGTGTATGTGAAAGCCAGTGCCAGCGGCACCGTTGGATGGATGTAAATGGTTTCAAAGATCGGCGCAGCGACAAACAAGACGGCCGAGCCAACCAGCATTTGCAGCCCCACGACCATCATGAAATTCCCGCCAGACGTCGCGCCGCGAACCGCTAGCGTGGCGAATGTCAAAGCAAGCGCCCCGATACCGCAAAGCGCGACACCGAACATGTCAACACCAGCGCTTATCCTGCTGCTCATGATCAGAGCAACACCTGCGAAACCGGCAAAGAGACCCAGAATGCCCAGCGGACGCAGCTTTTCACCAAAGATCAGCCATCCTGCAAGTGCAACCAACAACGGCATTGTAGATGCAATAATGGCCGCAACCGAAGCCTCAACTGTTTGCATTGCGTAGAAATTCAGACCCAAATAAAGAGCATTTTGACAAATCCCGAACAGGATCGTCGCGCGCCACTGGTTTTGGGTGAGGTGCCAGCTTTGGCCCATTGCCCTTGCAATTATCACGCCCAGAACACCAGAAATCAGGAACCGCAACGCCAGCGAGAACAAAGGTGAGGCATCTGCAACGATGATCCGCGCCGAGGTAAAGGCAGATGACCAGATCAGAGCAAATGTAAGCCCCATGGCTATGGCGCGCAGATCCATGGAGACCCCCTGTCATGTTCGGCGGACTGTTCCCGATTTTCCAGCTCGCTGCAAGTTGCCTGCGCCAAAAAAGACACGCAGGTAACATGCGGTGTGATTTATGTATGTTTTTATTGATTGATCAGCCAATAAACTATAACGGCGTGACGATCTGACCAAACAAGGGAGGTTTGTCAGTGCTTCTGGAGTACATTCTATCTTTTGGCGTCCTGCTGGCATTGGGCCTGGTCGCTTTCTTCGTCGTGAAATGGTGGAACCTGCGTTGCGTTGGTGTGACACCGGTTCATCTGTTCACGTTCATCGCGATCCTGTTCACATCCGGTCTGGATGTCGGCCTGATCATGTTCCCACTGACAGAATTCGGTGGCTATGCCGAGGACACTGCTTATGCATTTGCCAACCCGCTGGCGATCGAGTTTGGGTTCTGGGGCTTCCTGATCTGGGCGTTCTACTTCCTGACAGCCTTCTATTTCTGCGTGATCGAACCACGCGTGAAGTTCTTTGAGATTCCGCTGGTCAAGCTGATCAATAACGTGGTCATCATCGGCACCTGCGCCTTCACCGCCAGCCTGTTCCTGATCTATCTGCCCGGCTACCTACCCGAAGTCGGAGACGGCGAGTCCGTTGTAACAACGTTCTACATCATCGTATTTGTGGTCATCCTGGCGGCGGCCTATTCGTCGACTGACCTGAAATACGTACGCATCCTGTCGGTGGGTTCGACCTTTCTGTTCCTCGCGCTGATCATCGGAATGTGGGCTGCGGCAGGCATGGGCGTGACTGGCTTTTTGGAAACCGGCAGCAATATCGGCGCTTATTTCGCCAACCTTCACAAGTTTGTCCTGCCGCTGACCGACTATCACGCCTTCTATCTGTTTTGGTGGTTCGCTTGGTCGATCATGATTGGTCAGTTTACCTCGCGATTTGTGGGCGGTCTGACCACGTGGCAATTGCTGGCGGCGCTGCTTATCTTTCCATCCATCCCGCTGGGGATCTGGTTCACCGTTCTCTACTATTACCATTTGAACGGCATCAGCACCGCAGGAATCACCAATATCGCGATGGTGATCGTTGGTGTGACCTTCGTGATCAACTCGCTCGACTCGTTGATCCGCTTGTATACGGACAACCTGAAAATGACGGTCGAACGGTTCGGTAAGGCCACTTATGTGGCCGGCAACGTTGCGCTGTTGTTTGTTCTGACCCTGTTATTCCAAAGCCAGTGGCTGCAGATCCAGTGGATCGGAGCGGTGGTTGTCGGTCTGTATCTGGCCTGCGTGGTCTATATCCTGATCACAAAGCGCAAAGAGGTGTTGAGCATCGATGCGATGCCAGAAGACCGCGATCTGGACTTCCATAAGGTTGAGACGGTTCACTAATTGTCGATCAAAGCACTGATCCGAGGGGCACCCAAATGGTGCCCCTTTTCGTTGCATCTTGGCGACCATCAGGTTTGCCCTATGTTACACAGGGAAAGACGAAAGGTGTGCAGAGTGCTGGAAGAAAAACGCAAAGATCTTGACTCAGAGAAGCAGAAGAAAATTCTGATGCGCATGGTCGAAGCACTTAGCCAACTTGATCCCGATCTGTATTACCGACCGACCAGCGACATCGCATTGCATATAGAAAAATACATCCGCAGCGATGCAAAGCTCACATCCGACGAACGGTCGCTGATGGAGCGACTAAGCCGGCGTGATCTTGAGGTTTTGCTCAGTCTGCACTGAGGCCAAAGAAACTGAGGCCAAAGAAAAAGGGCCCCCAATTGGCGGCCCTTGATCATGTCGAAAAACGGAACTTAGCCGTTCACGCTGTCCTTCAGCGCTTTCGCGATGGTCATTTTCACAACCTTGTCGGCTTCTTTGGTGAAGGTCTCACCAGTGGCCGGGTTGCGAACTTGACGCTCGGGGCGCTCGCGGCAGTAGATTTTGCCAACGCCGGGCAGGGTGACTGCGCCACCGGCAGAAACTTCGCGTGTGATCAGGCCGGTCACGGCCTCAAGCGCGGCGTTCGCCGATTTCTTGTCGGTTCCCATTTCCTCAGCGAGAGCAGCAACCAGCTGAGTCTTAGTCATAGGCTTTGCCATTTCTTGGTCTCCTTAACGTGCCCGATCTATAGGGCCTCACCGCGTAACTGTAACGGGATATTGTGGCCAAACACAACGAATAGTAGCGCTGAAACCCCTAAAAATATGGGGAAAACGTTGCTTTTTTGCGTCAGAGGAAGGCCGTTTCGTCAAACGAACGCAATTTCCGGCTGTGTAACCGCTCCAGCGGCATGCCGCGCAAGTGTTCCATCGCTTTTATTCCGATAGCCAGATGACGGCTGACCTGCGTGGTATAAAAGGATGAGGCCATACCTGGCAGCTTCAATTCGCCATGTAGCGGTTTGTCCGAAACGCACAGCAACGTGCCGTAGGGAACACGGAAGCGGTAGCCATTTGCAGCGATGGTGGCGCTTTCCATATCCAGCGCAATCGCCCGCGATTGGCTGAGGCGCTGGACCGGACCGGATTGATCGCGCAATTCCCAGTTGCGATTATCGACCGAGGCTACAGTGCCCGTCCGCATGATCCGCTTCAGTTCGTACCCTTCCAACTCTGTCACTTCGGCCACGGCGCGTTCCAGCGCTACCTGGATCTCGGCCAAGGGTGGGATTGGAACCCAGACCGGCAGATCGTCATCCAGAACCTTGTCGTCGCGCAGATAGGCATGGGCAAGGACGAAATCCCCCAACGCCTGCGTGTTGCGCAGCCCGGCACAATGGCCGACCATTAACCAGGCGTGTGGGCGCAGCACCGCAATGTGGTCCGTTGCGGTTTTTGCATTCGACGGACCAACACCGATATTCACCAACGTGATCCCCGAACCGTCTTCCCGCTTGAGGTGATAGGTCGGCATCTGCGGCAGTTTCAGCGGCTGTTCAATCGCTGCCTCTGGGTCCGTGATCTCGGCGTTTCCGGTCGAAACAAAGCTGGTATAGCCGCTGGCGGGATCTGCCAATTGCTCGCGGGCGTAGTTTTCGAATTCCGAGACATAGAACTGATAGTTCGTGAACAGCACGTGGTTCTGGAAATGGCTTGCATCGGTCGCTGTGTAATGCGCCAGACGAGCCAGCGAATAATCCACGCGCTGGGCGGTAAACAGCGACAGGGGTCCAACGACATCCTCGTGATCATGCACACCGTTGACGATGTCGTCGTTGGTTGTGCTCAGATCTGGTACATCAAACACGTCACGCAGGGTGAACGCGGCCGCTCCCTGATGTGGCACAACCAGATCAGAATTGTTCGCCACAGCAAAATGCACCGGGATGGGCGTTTCTGACGCCGCAATTGTCACCGGCTGGCCGTGGTTCTTGATCAACAAAGCAATCTGTTGTGTCAGGTAAGACCGGAAAAGATCGGGCCGTGTCACCGTGGTGGCATGGACGCCGGGCTCTGAGACGTGACCAAAGCTCAGGCGGCTGTCGACCTGCGCGTAAGTGGACGTTTGAATGCGAATTTCCGGGTAATAGGCTCTGTATCGTGCGGACGGAGCACCTTCTTGCATCGCCTTGGAAAAGCTGTCGCACAGGAATTCCGTGGCTTGTGTGTAAAGCTCTTCCAAACGGGCAACGGCGGCTGCTGGATCGGTGAATTGCTCTGGCGCTTGTGAGTCAGGGGTCAGAAGTGTCGTCATGCCAAAGGTTCCAAAAGGTCGATTTTTTCGAAAGTGCGCACGTCTACCAACCCCAGATCCGATATTCTGAGTTCAGGGATCACGACCAGCGCCAGCAGAGAGTGCTGCATATACGCGTTGTTCAGATGACAGCCGCAGTCCTGCATGGCTTGCACCATCTCATCGGCTTTGGCTGCGACCTCGGCGGCGGGGCTGTCGGACATCAGGCCAGCAATGGGCAATTCGACCAGCGCCAGTTCCTGCCCGTCGCGGAAAATGGTAATGCCGCCACCCACTTCGGCCAGTCGGTTGGCTGCCAGTGCCATCTGTTCCTTATCCGTGCCTACGACAATCATATGATGACTGTCATGCGCCACGGTCGAGGCCATGGCCATCTTGCCCTGATATCCAAAGCCCGAGACAAACGCATTGGTCACTCCACCCGTCGCCCGATGCCGTTCGACTAGAGCGATTTGGCAAACATCACCTTCGCCCTCGACCAGCCCGCCAATGATTGGCAGTTCGGCCTTCAGCGCCTTTGTCGGGGCTTGGTTTTCAACTACGCCGATGACATTGGCCCGTACCCGGTTCGCACCGGCCGGTGCCTTGATCTCAAAATCGGCCGAGCTTAGCGCATGGCCCAAATGAACAGTGTTGCGCGCTTTTTGGGGCCAGTTCAAATGCGGACAATCGACCTGAATTACTCCGTTTTCCGCGACCACTTTCCCACGGGCGATCACTGTCTCGATCGGCAGGCTCGTCAGGTCCGAGCTGAGAATGATATCCGCCCTCCGTCCTGGCGTGACGGATCCGATTTCGCGTTCCAGCCCGAAATGCGTGGCTGTATTGATTGTCGCCATTTGCAAGGCGATCAGAGGCTCACATCCACAAGCAATCGCATGGCGCACTACGCGGTTCATATGTCCGTCATTCACCAACGTGCCCGAGTGGCAGTCATCGGTACACAGAATGAAGTTGCGCGGGTCCAACCCTTTCTCGGTCACGGCGGTGATTTGGCTTTCGACATCATACCAGGCCGAGCCCAAGCGCATCATCGACCGCATTCCTTGTCGAACCCGAGCAATGGCGTCGGCTTCGCATGTGCCCTCGTGATCGTCCGCTGGCCCACCGGCCACATAAGCTGCAAAATTAGACCCTAAATCAGGCGAAGCGTAATGCCCGCCCACGGTTTTGCCAGCACGTTGTGTGGCTGCAATCTCGGCCAGCATCTTGGGATCGCCGTGGATTACGCCCGGAAAATTCATCATCTCACCCAGCCCAATGATGCCTGGCCAACTCATGGCTTCTGTCACATCTTCGGGCGTGATTTCATAACCGGTGGTTTCCAGCCCCGGCGCAGATGGCGCACAAGACGGCATTTGGGTAAAGATATTGACCGGTTGCATCATCGCTTCGTCATGCATCATGCGCACACCTTCAAGACCAAGCACATTGGCGATCTCATGCGGGTCGGTGAACATGCTGGTCGTACCGTGCGGGATGACCGCACGGGCGAATTCGGCCGGGGTGAGCATGCCAGATTCGATATGCATATGCGCGTCGCACAGGCCGGGCAAAATATAGCGCTCGCGCGCGTCTATGATCTGTGTGTTCGGTCCGATGCAATGCGAGGCGTCAGGTCCCACAAAAGCAATCCGTCCTTCTGCAATCGCAACGGAATGATCCGGCAGTAACTCGCGGCTGTGTACGTTTACCCAAACACCGCCCTGAATGATCGTGTCTGCAGGCGCGCGTCCGGCCGCGACTTCGATCAACTTGGGGGCGACATCGGGCCAACTTGGGAAAGGTGTGTATTCCATGGCTCAACTTTCACGAATGCGCGAGCGGGTGCAACCCCGGTTCTGCGTCGTCACAAATAGATCATAGATTCCTGTTTGGCCTCCATCCACTTGCAGCCAACTCGTGCTGCCCGACCATCGGACAGGTGCGCAATGGCCTTGGGCAACGGCGGGAGCTTACCGGATTACGTTGTTGACCCAATTTCGCGCCGAATCCAATTCGCAAAAGCCACTGCACCGGGCGTGTCCTCGGCCTGCGGGGATAGCAGCAAATAATATGCCTCGGGCATTGGTGCGCGATGTTCGAATGGCGCGACAAGCTGCCCGCGTTCGATCAGGTGTTGTGCAATGGCGTCGTGCGCCAGGCACAGGCCCCCGCCTGCCGTGACTGCAGAAAGGCAAACCAGATAGGTTGTTGCATAGGTAATCGATGGATTGCCCCATGTTAGACCCTGCTCCTCTGCCCAGCTTGACCAATTGGACAGCAGATTGGAGCAATCAAACAATGGCTTCTCCTGAAGATCGTCCAGACTCACCTGATACCCCGGGGCACAGACCGGATAATAGTGTTCAGTGCGCAGCATTTCAGTCCGGGTGGTGTCCGACGGGCGCAACGAAAAGCGAATCTCAACCGCGGCACCTTCGGCCATCTCTCGCGGTTCCCAGAGTTCGGTGAAGATATTTAATTGTACATCGGGATGCTCGGCCTGAAACATCGGCAGGCGCGGGGCCAGCCAATTGACGGCAAAGCTGATGTTGCACTGCACCTGAACGGCGTTTGGTTGCGCACCGGTGACAGCCTGTGTGCCGCGCATCAGAGTTCGAAACGCTTCTCGGACCACTGGCAAATAGGTGATTCCGGCCTCGGTCAGTTCTAACGCCTTGGGGCGGCGCAGGAATAGGGGCTGACCCAGATGGCCTTCCAGCGATTTGATCTGTTGGCTGACGGCGCTTTGGGTCATGTTTAGGTCCCGAGCCGCGCCAGTGAATGACAAATGACGCGCTGCGGCCTCAAACGTACGCAGCCAGCCCAGCGGAGGCAGCTTATTCTGCATCGACATAATCCCGGCATTAGTTTTGCTAATGGGATAGTGTTGTTTTTTTCGTTGGTCAAACGGGCAGACCAAATGCAGGCTTTACAAAAGGTCAGCCGCAATAGGAGCCCACGCATGAGTGTTACCAACCTTCGCCCCAATATCGACCACTGGTCCGAACGCGTGGATATGGCTGCCGCGTTCCGCTGGACTGCGCGGTTGAATATGCATGAGGCTGTCGCCAATCATTTCAGCCTTGCTGTGAACGATGACGGCACGCAGTTCCTGATGAACCCCAACCAGGCGCATTTCTCGCGCATCCGCGCGTCGGACTTGCTGCTGTTGGATGCCAATGACCCCGAGGTGATGTCTCAACCTGGCGCGCCGGATCCCACGGCATGGGGATTGCATGGGTCAATCCATCGCCACTGTCCGCACGCGCGTTGCGTCATGCACGTGCATTCGATCTTTGCGACAGTTCTGGCCTCGTTGGCCGACAGCACTTTGCCACCGATCGATCAGAACACCGCAACGTTCTACAATCGCTATGTGATTGACCAAGAGTTTGGTGGGCTGGCCTTCGAAAATGAAGGTGAACGCTGTGCTGGAATGCTGACGGACCCAAAGAAAAAGGTCATGATCATGGGCAACCATGGCGTTTTGATCATCGGTAGTGACCCCGCAGATACCTTCAACAGGTTGTACTACTTCGAACGCGCCGCCGAGACGTATATTCGCGCGTTGCAAACGGGCCTGCCCCTGCGTGTGTTGTCGGATGAGATTGCCGAGAAAACCGCAAAAGAGCTGGACGACTACCCCGATCAGGCCGAAGCCCATCTGCGTGAGATAAAGGCGATTCTCGACACAGAGGGCTCGGACTACGCATCCTAACCGCCAATTCTTCAGAGAGCCTCATGACAGATATCGCCCCGGATCCCGAAACCACCCGCTGGCACTATCATCCCGAAGGCCCCGTAGGTCTGAACCCTCTGTTCAGCTGGCCACCGCGCCCTGCGGCTGTGCTGAAATGGTACACTGGCGCGTGGTTACAGATCACGTCCCTGACCTTGTGCATGGTCCTGGCGGTAACGGCCTATGCCTTCTTTTTCCCCGAATTAGAGACGATGAAGAGCTTCGCGCCCGGTTGGATGTTTCGGATCTGGCTGTTGAACATGGTGCCGCAAATCCTGGTCGCCGGTGCGCTACACTGGTGGCTTTACATGCGCAAAGGGCAGGGCATGTATAAAAAGTTCGACCGCCGGGATCTGACGCGGAACAACGGCGTGTTTACCTTCCGCAATCAGGTTTGGGACAATATCTGGTGGACGCTGGGCAGCGCCATGACAGTGGCAACCGTTTACCAGTGGATCATCTACTGGGCGATGGCCAATGGTTGGGCACCAACGATCACCTGGGCTGAAGCTCCGGTTTGGTTTGTCGTCTGGATGATGTTCATCCCCATGTGGTCTGGCTTGCACTTTTACTGGATACACCGGTTGGAGCATCACCCAAAGCTCTACAAACACGTCCACGCCGTTCATCACCGTAATGTAAACGTTGGACCATGGTCTGGCATTTCGAACCACTGGTATGAAAACCTGCTGTATTTCACCACCTACTTCATCCACCTGATTGTGCCGTCTCATCCGCTGCATCTGTTGTTTCACAGCTCTTTCCAACAGATCAGCCCGGTTCTGTCGCATTCAGGGTTCGAAAAACTGAAGGCAGGAGAGACCGACGCTGCGCGGGCCGGGGATTTCTTCCACCAGCTTCATCACCGGTATTTCGAGTGCAACTACGGCACGTCCGAAATCCCGTTTGATAAGTGGTTCGGCACCTACCACGATGGATCGGCTGAGGCGACGACACGTACGCGCGCTTATAAAAAGCAGATGTATACTTGATTGGGCCGATTTAATCGCCTTGGGTTAAACCCGTTCGAACAAGGCAACAAATGCCCTATCGTCCTTGTTCGGACCGGCGGCAAGATCGCCATAAATACGAACCTCGGGCAGGGTCAGATTTCGAATCTGACCTTGTTCCAATTGGCGCAGCATGTCTGTGAAACCCAGCTTTTCGAAATGACGGGCATTGATCGAAATGGCAAACTGCGCGCCGGGCCGTGCGATACGCAACAGCGCGGGAAAGACCTCGGGGCCAAGATGACCATGGGTGAAGGTCCCGGATGAGACGACGCCGGAATAGCTTTCGCGCGGTACCGGGATACCTTGGGTCACGTCTGCTTCGATCGCGTCGCGGTAGATATCCTTGCGCATGGCCTGATCCAGCATTTCCGTGCTCATATCAGTTGCGTCTATCGGCCCGACGCCCAGCCCGGACAACACAGCGCCGCAAAGGCCTGTGCCTGCGCCGACGTCCAGAACCGGGCCTTGACCGCCAGCACGCACAAATGCCCGCGCCGTGTGGGTGTGCAGCAAGTAGTCTTCGCGCGCGGCGAAGCTGTCATCATAATCCCCAGCCCATTCCGCATAGAGGCGTTTGTGTTCATCAGGTGAGTTCAGCGTATAGGCCGAATGCAAATCGGGTTTCTTGTCGCTCATACCCAACAGAAAGCCGCATCCAAAGATTCGATTCAAGTGCGTCCATGCAGCGCTTGCATCCCGGATCACTGAGGCCCATCAAAGGGGCATGACTCAGACGCTTTTTTCATTTGGCCATGGTTATTCCGCACAGGCCCTGTCCCGACATATTGCTCCGAAAGGCTGGCGCATTCTTGGCACCACACGTGACAGCGAGGGTATGGAAGCCATCCGTGACTCGGGTGCAGAGCCGTTGGTCTGGCCAGGACAGGAACCGAACCTGGATGGGGTGACGCATCTGCTGATTTCGACCGCCCCGAATGCAGAGGGTGATCCGGTCTTGGCGGCGCTGGGTGATGAAATCGCCCGCCGCGCGGCTCAATTCACATGGGTTGGATATTTGTCGACAACTGCCGTCTATGGCGATCATCAGGGTGGATGGGTTGACGAAGATACGCCTCTGGCACCAACGGCCAAACGCGGCAAATGGCGCATGCTGGCCGAGCAGCAATGGTCGTCCATTCCCGACCTACCCATCCATATCTTCCGGCTGGCGGGAATCTATGGGCCGGGCCGGGGTCCATTTTCCAAGCTCAAACGCGGCGGGTTGCGGCGTATCATCAAGCCGGGGCAGGTGTTTTCGCGCATTCACGTGGAGGACATCGCGCAAATCCTCGACGCCTCGATGACCAACTCCAACCCGGGTCGCGTCTACAATGTATGTGACGATGAACCCGTCCCGCCACAGGACGTCATTGGTTACGCTGCTGAGCTACAAGGTCTTCCCCTTCCGCCGGCGGTATCCTATGAAGAGGCCGACCTGACGCCAATGGCGCGCAGCTTCTATAATGAAAACAAGCGTGTGCGTAACAGTCGGATCAAGGACGAGCTAGGCGTGACTTTGATCTATCCCAATTACAGGGTCGGGTTAGACGCCTTGATGAAAGGCCAGTAGCACCTTAACCCGCTGCTGACCTGATCATGTCCGCTGCTTTTTCCGCAATCATGATGGTCGGCGCATTTGTATTTCCGGATACCAGCTTTGGCATGATTGACGCATCGACAACACGAAGCCCCTCCAACCCGTGCACACGCAGTTGGGGATCCACAACTGCCATCGGATCGCGCCCCATTTTGCAGGTGCCGACCGGGTGATAGATCGTATCGGCGCGGGCGCGGATGTGTTTTTCCCAATCGGCATCCGTCTGGGCGGTGTCCGTTCCGAACATCTCTTTGTGTCGGTATTTTGCCAAAGCAGGCGCTTCAAGGATATCCCGAGTCATCCGCGCCCCTTTGATCATAGTTTCAAGATCCCGCGCGTCGGATAGAAAAGCGGGATCAATGGCCGGTGTGTCCATTGGGTCGGCGCTGCGCAGCCCAACTGCCCCCCGGCTGTCCGGGCGCAATTTGCAGACATGACAACCATACCCGTATCCGTAGTGCAGTTTGCGTGCATGATCATCGACCATTGCGATTGTGAAATGTAGCTGGATATCGGGGCGTTCCAGATCAGGGCTGGTTTTCAGAAAGGCTGCCCCTTCGGCAAAGGGTGTGGCGGCCATGGAAGCGCCGGTCTTGTACCATCGCTGGATATGCCCAAGAAGCCGAACAGCCCCAACCGGACCAATACCAAATGTGTTTGTGTCTTTGGTGCGGTATGTCAGGGTGAAATCCAAATGGTCTTGAAGGTTTTGCCCAACACCAGGCAATTCATGACGTATGGCTATTCCATGGGGGTTCAGATCTGAGCCAGCACCTATGCCCGAAAGTTGCAAAAGTTGCGGCGATTTTAGCGCGCCCGCACACAGCAGAACTTCGCGTGTGGCCTTTACGCTGATGTCCGCACCTTTGCCCTTGGTCCGGTAGGTTACACCACTGGCGCGTTTTCCTTCAAATGTCAGCTCTTTGACAACGGCATGTGTGATGACGGTCAGGTTTGGACGGTCCATTGCCGGAATCAAGAATGCCGACGCGGCAGAGCAACGCTCACCATTCTTTGCTGGGCCGTGGAACTGCGTGACCTGATACAGACCAACACCTTCATTATCGCCCCGATTGAAATCGCTTGTTCTGCGGTGTTGCAGTTGCCCAGCGGCTTCGACAAAGGCGCGGGTGATCGGGCGGGGTTCTTTTTGATGAGACACGTGCAGCGGTCCGCAGCCGCCATGCATATCATCTGCGCCCTGCTCATTGTTCTCGGAACGCTTGAAGTATGGAAGAACATCGTTCCAGGCCCATCCTTCGCAGCCCATATCGGCCCAATCATCGTAATCCTGCCGCTGACCCCTGACATAAAGCATCGCATTGATGGCGCTGGAACCTCCCAACGTTTTTCCACGCGGTTGATAGCCTTTGCGCCCATTCAAACCTGTCTGGGGAACAGTCTCAAAGGCCCAGTTGTGGATGCGTGGTCGACCTGGCAAAGTTGCGACAGCCGCAGACGGCATCCGCACGACCACATCATCGCCGCTACCACCAGCCTCCAGCAAGCACACGCGAGTTGCAGGGTCTTCGCTCAGACGGTTTGCAAGAACGCAGCCCGCTGAACCTCCGCCAACGATGACATAGTCGAATTGCATGTTGAGCTCCGCGCCTTGTTCCGCCGTGACCAGCTTGTTTTCGAAACTCTGCTGCATTTAAGTCAAAATTCAATTGTGACCTCAAGTCAGGGCACGCGGTAAATGAAGGGCGGGGTGAAAAGCTGGCCTGTCGCGCATGACGTTCAGGTAATTTGGTATGCTCTTCCCTGAGTCCTTGGCCACGATTCCGTCTTCTGACTGCGCCTTGCCCCAATTGGATAGGCAGACAGTGTCCTCAAAGCAGTAGTAAAAGCTGCATGTCACCACATATCTATTTGTTATTATTGCGTTTTTGTAGAAAAATTCGTGAATCGTGAAGTTTTTTCAAAATGGGGGTTGCAGGTCCCAGACCTAATCCGTAAATACCCCTTCACCGGCGCTGCTGAGGCGCTGGGACGCTGCGGAAGCGGCGGTGACACA
>NZ_WVRE01000010.1 GCF_013111185.1 Ruegeria sp. HKCCD7303
GCTCGTCAGGCTCATAACCTGAAGGTCAGAGGTTCAAATCCTCTCCCCGCAACCAAAATCCAAACAGCCCGGTCGATCTACAAAAAATCCACCGGATCAATTGCTTAACGTCTTAACACCGTCAGCCTCGTAACCCGAAGCTCAGAGGTGCAAACCCTAATCACGTAAACAGCGTCAGAATATCTAACAACAGACCATTCTAAACGCGTCAAACCCATAACACAAACGTAACGCGGTCAAATTAAGTTCCATCAGGCTCTGTCAAACGCCGGTTGAACCCCTGGTTCGGCAAAGAATATCCGCAAAAACGGAATATCCTCGGAAAAAGCCAAATCAGGTTCTCAGGGCGCTTGCTTGACGCATCTTCTCCTGCTCGCTCGGGGTCGGCGTGTGATTGAAGCAATAAGCCGTCCGACAAGCTTCCTCTCCGCCCAGTTCTTCAATCCTCGCTTTTTGATCGGCAAAACATAGTGCGTTGACAGCATCGGGATCGCAAATTTCTCGTAACCGGCGTTCACCTTCGGCAAGAGCAGCCAGTGCAAAGGCGCCATCTGATTGCAGGGCGACAAGATCCCGGAGTTCGTTCGGGTCGGTTGCAAGATCGAAAAGCTGCGGATCATGGCCGACATAATGGACATACTTCCATTGCTGCCACCGCACCATGAACGTTCCGGTGGTTGACCCGCCATCATGGTACTCGCTTAAAATGGTGCGGTCTGGATCGTCAGGCTCACGGGCCAGTTGGCGCAGGGAAACACCGGGCAAAGCGCGGCTGATTTCGTCTTGGGATACTGCTGTGGCGTCGAGCGCAGTGGCCGCCAGATCGATCAACGAGGTTCCGGTGGCCACCTTGCGCCCCTTTGGCACGCCAGGCCATGCAAGGATCATTGGGACCCCTGCGGATTGTTCGTACATCACTTGTTTGGTCCAGAAACCCTGATCACCCATCATGTCCCCGTGGTCCGAGACATAGATGACAACTGTGTCTTCGGCCTGACCGCTTGCCTCTAACGCCTTCAAAATGCGACCGACGCAATCGTCCATGAAACTGGTCAGGCCATAATAAGCAGCCTTGGCTTCGCGCATCCTTTGTTCGTCAAAGTACTTTTCGTAGTCGAAAAAGCCCGCCAAATTCCGTAACTCTCTGTGTTCTGGGCGAAAACGGTTCTCGTATCCGACGGGTAGGTCAATCCGCGCAGGATCATAAATGGTGTAAAACTCTTCCGGGCATGTCAGCGGATAGTGCGGGCTGACCAGCGAGATAAATGCGGCCCAAGGTTGATCCGGGTCCGCCGTGTTCTGCAACCACGCTTCGGCAGCTTTGGTTATCTCGCGGTCATAGTCGGTATAAGTGCTGTTCCCAATGCCGACATCTGCGGCCAACTCTGCCGCCGCATCGTAGGGTTGCGGGGTTTCGCGGAGGAGGCCAATCGTCCATCCGACGCCGCCCACAACATGCATGGGAAGGAGTTCTTCCGAGAAACCGTTGTCATCTTCGGCCGAACGAAAGTGCAGCTTGCCGATGGAAACGGTCTTCACCCCTTGATCCCGCAAATGACGCATCCAGCTTCGGATGCGGCCATCATAGGGCGATGCACTGTCCCAATACCGGGTCTTGTGAACATGATCACCGGTTGCGATCGCCGCGCGGGTTGGAACACACATGGGCGAGGGCGTGTAAGCATTGGTAAAATGCGTGCCACGCGCGGCCAAAGCGTCAAGATTGGGCGTTTTGACGATAGGGTGTCCCGCACATCCCATCGCGTCCTTTCGATGCTCGTCCGAGATGATGATCAGCATGTTCGAACGATCACGGCGCTGCGTTCTTTCTTCTTGCCGAATATGGCTGCTCATGGGGATGCCCTTTCATGCAAGGTGTCGCACAGGACGGTCGTTCCAATTGTATGTTGGGTCAAGCTTGGTCCGCATTGGCGCCAAATTTAGTCGCCCGGTTTGGGGCGTTGCACTTCCTCAAAATGCCTCCTGGTTTTCACGAGACCGCTGCAGATCGGGCCGCATTCCAGCAATCGGTAAGGATCAGCTTTCGTGTGACGGCTCCTCGATAAACTCGGCCAGCAGGCGGTTGAACGCGTCTGACCGTTCGATATTGACCAAATGACCTGTCGCCGGAAAACGATGCCATCTGACCTTGGTAAGGGTGTCCTTCAAGAATGCATTTGTTTCACCGACCAGATAATAATCGTCATCCCCGGTCACGAGCATGACAGGCGTTTTGAAAGCCTGCAGCCGAGCGCTGTCGTCAAAAAGGGAACGCCGGTTCCAATGCAGGGTAGATAACACATGCACAGCCCCTTCGGCAGACTGACCGCGCAGGTTTGCAGAATATGTCGCCCAACCATCGGGGTCGTTTTTCTGAAAGCCTTGATAGGCGGCATCATTTTCCAGCACCGCGACGGCTCCGTCTCCTCCCCGGTCTTTACGCAGCTGAATTTCGTGCCCGACCCAGGTTCTTCGATAGTTTTCCTGTTCGCCCGGATCGCGGGGTCCAGAGCTGTTACCAACCAGCGTCACGCTCAGGACGCGTTGGGGGTGGTTCAGGGAAAAGTCCAGGCTGGTGAAACTGCCCATCGAGGTTCCGACAAGATGCGCGGCGTCCAGACCCAGATGATCGAACAACGCCAAAAGATCACCGGTTGATTGCGCCTGCCCATATTGCGCGCGGTCTGAGGGGATCGCAGAGGGATGAAACCCACGCGCCGAGTAGGTGATGCAGCAAAAGGACTCCGACAGGTCCGAGACCTGCCGATACCAACTGCGGTAATCGCCGCCGAATTCGTGCACAAATACAATCGGGGCACCTGTTCCGGTTGCCTCGTAGTACAGCGCTATCCCATCAGGTGTTTGAAACTCGGGCATTCGAATGGTCCTGTCTTGGTCGGAGAGTTTTGAGTTCAGCGTGTCAAAACTGCGATGGCTGCATCGTCATATCCCAGTTCTGACAGAACTTCGTTCGTATGTTGTCCAAGGCGGGGTGCCGGGCTTTCCTGAAGGCCGCGATCTGCAATGGGGTTGCGCGCAAAACGCATATCCTTCCCTTCAGAGCTTACGGTGGAAAAGGCGGCGTATTCTTCTGCGATAGGATCGTCTGCAATCGTTTGGATGTTCTCGACCATCGAGCACGGAATGCTGTTGTCGATCAAAATCTGTATCCAATGAGATGCCGGATGCTGTTTCAGATGCGCGCCCAACACCTGATCCAGAGCGTCGCGATTGGCCAGCCGCACCTCATCGCCCTGAAAGCGCGGGTCGTCCAGCAGGTCAAGGTATCCTATGGCCTCGCAAAAACGGGGCCAGTCCTTGTCACTTCCCAGGCCAATGACGATATCCCGGTCCGCTGTCGGATAGGGTTCAAAAGGTGTCATCGACGGGTGGCGTGAGCCGATGGGTTTTGGAACGATCCCGGCATTGAGATAACGCGCAAAGGCATTTTCCAAGCAAACCCACTGACAGGCCAGCATGGAAACGTCCAAGTGACTGGTACTTTGGCTCCCTTGTGCGTCGCGCGCATACAGACGTTGCAGAATGCCGATGGTGGTGAACAGCGCAGCCGAGATGTCCCCAATCGAAAAGCCGACGCGGGTGGGGTCTCCGTCCAACTCTCCGTTAATACTCATCATGCCGCTCATTGCTTGGACCACGATGTCATAGGCCGGGCGGTGCGAAAGGCTTCCGGTTTGCCCAAAGCCGCTGATCGAGGCCGAGATCAGGCGCGGGTTGATCCGTTTCAGATCGGCGTCGCTGCATCCCAACCGGTCGCGCACACCGGGCCGCATGTTCTCGACAAACACATCTGCTGTGGCCAGCAGCTTGTGCAGGGCTTCTTTGCCCTGTTCAGTCTTCAGGTCCAGAACGACCGAGCGCTTGTTGCGGTTCAGGGACGCAAAATAGAGGCTGATGTCATTCTCGAACGGCGGAGTTGTGCGGGCAAGGTCACCAGTCGGGTTTTCCACCTTGATAACGTCGGCGCCCAGACTGGCCATTAGCCAGGTGCAGAACGGCCCGGACAAAACGGATGTCATGTCGACAATTCGGATACCTTTCATCTGGAACTCCTTCCGAGCATGGATTTCAGGGTTTTCAGATGCCCGTCGGCAGAGGCTATGGCCGGTGCACACAACGTTTGGCAGGTGTCTGTTAAAACTTCTTGCGTCACCATTCGGTCGACCAGACCCCACATGGCTGCATCCTCTGCGCTGACGGCATCGCCCCCCAACAGGATTGCTGCGCTCCGACCCGGGCCAATCAAGGCGTGCATCCTGTTTACATCGTATTGACCGGGTAAAACGTTGTTCTTGAGCACCGGGTAGGAAAACCGTGCTTCGGGCACACAAACCCGGATGTCGCAGGAAAGGGCCAGTGTCATCCCCCCGCCGATGCAAGGCCCATTAATGGCAGCCAGAGTCAGTACCGGGATGGCTCTGAGCGCTTCGGCCATTTCGTCCCAGGGGTCTGGGCCGTTCACGTCGATGGAAAGTGTGTTTAGATCCGCGCCAGCGCAGAAAACACGCCCGCATGCGCCGGTAATGATCACAGCCCGCAGCGCTGTGTCACTGCCGGCTTCAAGGAAAACGTCACGCAGAGAGACCAGCATCTGAGGTGTCAGCGAGTTGGCCTTTGCTGGCCTGTTGATCGTGACAGTCAGACAGGCACCTTCGCGTTGGGCCATGATCAGGTCATTGTCACTCATGACCGGAACTCCGGCACGCTTCGATCCAGCATACGCATCAGCGCTGGCCACTGGACGCCCCCATGTGGTCCGTTTTGCGGCGCCCCCCAGTCGTGCAAGGCATCCATTGCATCGTCTGTGATCGTGATCGGCTTGTCCGTTGAACTCAGAATATCGACCTGAATTTTGCAGGCCATCTCAAGGTAGTAGTGATAAATAAAGGCCTCTGCCGCCGTGCGTCCGACCACCAACAGCCCGTGGTTCTGCAACAGCATGGCAAAATTGCTACCAAGGTCGCGCGCCAACAGGGTACCTTCGTTCTCAACCGCTGTGGAGTCCTGATAGGGATGGCTCGACAACGTACCCAGTACAAATCCCGCGTGTTGGGACAAAGCCAACAACCCTTCGGGCATGGCCGACACGGCAACGCCAGCGCGTGTGGCTGTGGATCACGTAATTCACGTCAGGCCGAGCCGACAGAATGCCCGAATGGATGATGTGCCCGGCCAAATTGACGATCTTACCGCTGCCCGGCCCGTCATCCACGGCCTGCCCGTCGAAAGACATACGGGTCAGGTTCGAAGCCGTGATTTCGTCGAACATCAAATCGTGTGAGTTCAACAGGTAATGATCAGGGTCCTCTGGAAGACGCGCTGAAATGTGGGTCGATGTCAGGTCGGTCCAGCCATAGTAATGAGCAAGGCGGTAAAGCGCGGCCAAGTCCTGACGGATTACGTCACTCATCAAGCCTCTCCCAACGCTTCGCGGTACAAATTGTGGAAATGGCGCAGCCCGACCTCACTCATCGCACCAGAGCCGTCACCGATGACATAAGGCCCCGGTTCGAACGCGCGGCTTTGCATGCCTTTCTGGATCTTGGAGACAACAACTTCGTCTTCGGCCCCGGTTGTTTCCTTGTGCTTGTGCATCAGTTCAATCACATCTTCATCCGAAATGCCTCCGCTTGAGAACCACCGATACCGATAGATCGTCTTGTTCCATGCCACAGGCAAAAACTGACGGATCGTAAAGTACCCTCCGGGGTAACAGCACATCGACACATTGGGAAAGATCCAGTAGGCACCGTAATCACCTGCGCGTGGGCCGGCGTTCAGATCATAATCATACTGCTTTTCGTTCTTTGTCTGCGCCTTGCCATCATGCCAGATTGTCTTCCCGTGCGGGACCGTTGTGTATCCGTCCATCTCAAGAACGCCATGGGTCAGCGAGCTCGCATGCACTGTCGGGCAATGGTAGCACTCGTTGTAGTTTTCGACCGAAAGCTTCCAGTTGCTGTCATGTTCGATTTCAGTTTCGCAGACAAATTTCAGCTTTGTTGGGTCGGAATGAAAGCTGAGGATGTTGTCGCGGTATTCCTCAAGCCCGGGCCCCATAGGCTCAGCGTTTTCGTCTAGGTTCACAAAGACAAAGCCACAGAACTCCTCGACCTGAATAGTGCGCAGGTTGATCTGGTCACAGGTCAACCCATCGCTTTCCGCAGAACCCGGCGCGCGGCGCAGTCGGCCGTTAATTTCATAAGTCCACGCATGATAAGGGCAGACCAACACCCTTTTGCCCTTGCCTGACCCTTCGACCAGCGGATGACCGCGGTGGCGGCAGATATTGTAATACGCATTGATGCCACCATCCTGTGCGCGAATGACAAAGACATCCTCATCAACGATGGTGAATGTCTTGAAATCGCCCGGCTCCGCAACTTCGGACACATGACAAACGCATTGCCAGCTTCGGAAGAAGATTTTCTCTTTATCGACCTCGAACCAGTCCGGCTGAGTGTAATATTTGGCCTGCAAAGGCAAATCTCGTGGCATCTGGGGTCTCTTCTGGTGGGTTTGCCAAAGTGGTGCTGCATCGCGGGGATGTTGTTCAGCATTAGCCTGCATTGCACTGGCAGCTTTGCACAGATATAGAATCTTTATATCTGGGATAACTTAAAGTTGGTCTCATGAGGCAAAGCGGCAGTGACGTTCCACCGCTCGGGGCAGTTCGTGTCTTTTGGATTGCCGCGCGGTATGGAAACTTTAAACGCGCCGCAACTGAACTTGGTGTGACGCCCACAGCCGTGAGTTCACAGATCAAATCGCTCGAGGCTCATCTGGGCTGCCCCCTGTTTGAACGCCATGCGCAGTCGGTTGCTTTGAACGAAGCAGGGCAGCAGTTTTCCGAAGCGTGCGAGGCGGTGTTCGCGCGGCTTGACCGGGCCGTGCAGGACGCGCGCCAGACCGCTAATAGATCGTCAATAACGGTTGGCGTCGGCGCGCTGATTGGGTCGCAATGGTTGTCCCGCCGCCTGTTCAGCTTTTGGCAACGTTTCCCGGAAACAGGCCTGCATCTTCAGTATTCCCCGGGTGGTGTGGAGTTTTCGGATGGTCAGACCGATATGATGCTGGCCTGGGGGGACGGAGATTGGCCGGGATTGACGTCAGAGGCGCTGCTGCGTTTCCCAACGTCGCCCGTCATCAGCCCATCTCTGATCGCAGAGGGGGGCCATCCTACCGAACCTGCAAACTTGTTGCGCCTACCTCTGTTGCACTGGAAGGATCAAGTCGACTGGCTGGAGTGGTTCGATGCACACGGGGTGGAAACCGGCGACCACCTTCCCGGTGTGATTATAGACGATTCGAGTGTTCTGCTCCGAGCGGTGTTGTCGGGACAGGGTGTTTCCCTTGGGTTACTGCCGTTGATCGAGGCTGAATTACAATCCGGCCAGTTGATACGGCCGTTTGCCAAAGACTTTGCACCTTCCAGATCCTACCATCTTGTTTACCCATCTGACGCGATAAAACAGCCGCAACTCAGGGCATTTCGGGATTGGATTTTGCAAGAAGCAGGTCGGGGCAACCGCTAACAGATGCTGCGATTGAAAGGGGGGCCTCAGGTCAGCTTGCTGGCAAGAATGAATGCGCTGCATTCATCTGCCAAGGCTTTGAACCGAGGCCTTTCCTTCACATACAAATAGACCTGTCGCCTGTCGGGTAGATCGGACAATGTGCGAAAGGCCATGCTTTCAGGGATAATACGAGCAACTGTTTGCGGAAGGATGGTAACCCACTTGCCCGTTCCAACCATTGTTATCAGGGACTGCGTATTGTGAATGGTGACATTCGCCTCTTCAACCGCCTTAACGAACTCAGGCGTCTCGATGAGGTCGCACAAGGCGTTTCGCACAAATGAAGGTGTGACCACATCATTTACACTGGGCGGGACCGCCTTTTTGTTGAACGGATGATCAGCGGCGCAGACAAGACCGAACTGATCTTCGAAAAAGAGGTGCGCTTTAACCCCTTTAACGGGGTGAAAGCCTGACGCTATGCCAATATCAGCTTTGCCCTCGGCAAGCGCATCCAAAACCTGTCGCGTATCAGCGTCCATTAGTTCGACTTTCACGCCTGGGAAACGGTGTGTCATGTGTTCGAGCACGGACGGGAACACCAACGCGGCGACCGAAGGGACGGACGCAATTCGGATCAATCCATTGGCGGCATGAGCAGCAGCTTCGATCGACTGCACCGTTTGGTCAAACTGGCGGACTTGTTTAAGAGACAACTCAAACACTTGCTCGCCCAATGCAGATAGGTGGTTCTTACGCTCGCCAACAAACAGCTTTTTTCCCAAGTGGTCCTCAAGTTGTTTCAAAGTCATCGAGACAGCAGATTGTGTGCGCCCCAACCGGTCGGCTGCTTCCGACAAGTTGCCCGTTTGCGCGACCGTGCAAAAACAACGCAGCATTTCGATTTTTAGTGTCAAATTTCAAAATTCCTGAAGTTTGGTCAATTATATTGAATTTGACTGATATTGTGTGAGAAGTCCATTATGCCCCAACTTCTATTATTTTTGGGGCGAACCGTGACCAACCTGAACCTGATTGCTGGCGAATGGCTTGCCGGCGAAAGCGAGATCGAAAACCGCAATCCTTCAGACCTGAGCGACCTTGTTGGCCATTTCGCACAAGCCAGTGCGGATCAGCTTGACGTGACTCTGGACCAAGCGCGTGTCGCGCAAGCCGAATGGGCGGCCTACGGGCTCGAACGCAAGCAGGCGGTGCTGATGAACATCGGCAACGAGCTGATGGCCCGTGCCGAAGAACTGGGCACCTTGCTCAGCCGCGAAGAAGGTAAACCCTTTGCAGAAGGGAAGGGCGAGGTCTTTCGCGCCGGTCAGTTCTTCACATATTACGCAGCTGAATGCCTGCGTCAGATCGGTGAGAACGCAGATTCCGTACGTCCTGATATCGAGATTGACGTGCGCCGCGAGGCGGTTGGCGTGGTCGCCGTTATCAGCCCGTGGAACTTCCCGACCGCGACAGCTTCTTGGAAGATTGCCCCGGCGCTCTGCTATGGCAATGCGGTAGTCTGGAAACCGGCCAACATCACGCCTGCCTCTGCCGTGGCCCTGACCGAGATCATCAACCGTCAGGATATTCCCAAGGGCCTGTTCAGTCTTGTCATGGGCTCGGGTCGGTCCATTGGGCAACGGCTGGTGGAAAGCCCGAAGGTCAACGCCATCTCGTTCACCGGATCGGTGCCGGTGGGCAAGGGCATTGCAGCAGCGGCCATCCAGAACCTGACCAAGGTTCAGATGGAGATGGGATCGAAAAATGCGCTGGCCGTGATGGACGACGCCGATCTCGACCTAGCCGTTTCGCTGGCATTGGGCGGCGCGTTTGGAGGAACCGGTCAGAAATGTACCGCCTCATCGCGGCTGGTGGTTCATGCCGCTGTGCATGACGCGTTTGTCGAGAAACTGGTATCGGGTGCTCAGGCGATGAAAGTCGGTCACGCGCTGGAAGAGGGGACTCAGATGGGCCCTGTCGTCAGCGCGCAGCAACTGGCCGAGAACCTGGCCTATGTTGATCTGGGTAAATCCGAAGGCGCTGAACTGGCCTGCGGCGGGCAGCGTTTGGACATGCCGCATGATGGGTATTACATGAGCCCCGGCGTGTTCCTGAACACCACCAACGACATGCGCATCAACCGGGAAGAGATGTTCGCGCCGCTGACCTCGGTCATCAAGGTCGACAGCTATGATGAGGCCTTGGCCACGGTCAACGATACCAATTTCGGTCTGACCTCGGGCATCGTCACGCAAAATCTGGCCCGCGCCACACATTTCCGGCGCAATGCGCGCACCGGGGTTGTGACGGTGAACCTGCCCACAGCGGGCACGGATTATCATGTACCCTTTGGCGGGCGTGGTGACAGCTCTTATGGCCCACGTGAACAGGGCAAGGCGGCGGCCGAATTCTACACGACGGTCAAAACTGCATATATCAGCGCCGGAAAGCCGATCTGATGCGGATCGATGGGCTGCAATACGCCAACTGGTCCGAAAAGATCTTTCGGCAATTGCGCGAAGGGGGCGTGGACGCGATCCACGTCACCATCGCCTATCATGAAAATTTCCGTGAAACCGTTCTGAACTTTGAAAAGTGGAACCGCTGGTTCGAACAATACCCGGACCTGATCATGAAGGGTCAATGGGCCAGCGACATTGATACAGCACGGGAAACCGGGCGCACAGCAGTTTTCTTTGGGTTTCAGAACCCATCGCCCATCGAAGACGACATCGGCTTGGTCGAAATCGTGCATACACTGGGCGCGCGATTTATGCAGCTGACCTACAACAACCAATCGCTGTTGGCGACAGGCTGCTACGAGGCCGAAGACACCGGGATCACCCGCATGGGGCGTCAGGTGATCAAAGAGATGAACCGCGTTGGGCTTGTCGTTGACATGAGCCATTCAGCCGACCGGTCCACGATCGAGGCGGCCGAGCTGTCCGAGCGTCCGATTGCGATCACTCACGCTAACCCGTTTGATTGGGCCCCGGCCCTGCGCAACAAACGAGACGAAGTGATCCGTGCGGTGACTGAAAACGGTGGGATGTTGGGGTTTTCGGTCTATCCTCATCACCTGAAGGACAAGTCAGACTGCACTCTTGAAAGCTTCTGCCAGATGATAGCGCGGACGGCTGAGAAATACGGAGCGGAACATCTCGGGATCGGTACGGATCTGTGCCAGGATCAGCCCGACAGCGTTGTCGAATGGATGCGGGTTGGGCGTTGGTCGAAGCAGATCGACTATGGTGAGGGGTCGGCAAGTAACCCCGGATTCCCCCCGATGCCGTCTTGGTTTCAGGACAATCGGGACTTTGGAAACATCGAATCCGGGTTGCGTGCGACCGGTCTGAACGATGAAGAAGTGGCCGGTATCATGGGTGAAAACTGGTACAGGTTCTTTGCCGAGAATTTCGGTGCTCAGGGGTAGTTGAATGGACGCTCAGACGCAGACACAGATCGAAAGACGAGACCCGGCCACAGTTATGCGGCTGTCGCGGTTGGGTTCTTTGCATCAGTGTCGACTGAGTTTCATGCGGCAATTGACCCGCCGGATGGCACGGGAAAACTGGTCGTTCACACGGCCTGTCTTCGACATTGACGCCAATGGTGTTGGTCGGGCGGTCTATACCTCTCAAGGGCCGGATCGGACATATTCGCTGGTGGCCTTTGCTCATGACTTGCCGCCGGAGCAACGCTCGGATCGTGTGATTGCCGAAGCGTGGGATGCCACCTTTGCTTTGTTCGACGGCATCCCGACCGAGGCCGACATCGACCGCCTTTCCCGAAACGTACCCCTGCAAGAGGCCGGGCGGGTGAGCGAGAGCGAGCTGTCCTTGTCTCGTGCCAATCGCTCGGTCCGCCTTTGGGACCATGTTGTGAAATCCTTGGCCGCAGGCCAGCAGCCGGATGTAGAGCAGATCTATCAGGTCGGCTACCTGATGCGGACAACTGCCGTGTATGGCTCGGGTAAATTTGGCGCGGCGGATCGGGAAAAAGTTGCCGACCGGCCCGAGACGCAGGCCCCGTTTCAGGTTGAAATGCTCTCGGTCTTTCTGACCCGGGCATTTGTGCGGGATCTGGTGCAGCACATGGCGAACGTCCAAGGCGGCGATCAGGCTGCAACTTTGGACCCAGAAATTTCCCGCTGGCTGGGGATTGGTAACTCTACCGGGCTTGGCATGGCGCCGTTTATCGTCAACCACCCTGTTCTGTTCAACAACTGGATCATGGTACGGGAAGAAGCGATTGCGCGGGTTCGGTCTGTGGACGTGGCCAGCGACGCCGAGATCGCGCGGTTCCGCGATGTTTTCGAACGCAGCCGACTGTCGGTTTCGTGGTGGCGGTCTGAACACCCGATACAGGTCAAAAAGCTCGAGGCATTGAAGGCTGACCTGTTGTTGATCTCCGAGTATCTGCGCCAAGATAATTTGACCGCAGATCGACCGTGGAATCGACTGGTGGACTGGTCAGAAACCGCGTTGAGCGAGGAAGGTCAGGAGTTGCTGGCGTCGCTGATCCTGGAGCCTTATGGCGATTTGGTGGACGGGCTGGCCTCGTGCATGGCAGACACCCGTTCGCAGGCGTTTGTGATTGATGGAACCATGTCCATCGGGACAGTTCGTGATCTGATCCGGGAAACATATGCCTGGGCTTTGGATCTGGATTGGGACGTCCGCGAGAATTGCGCGCGAGCGTGGTATGTTTCTGAGGAAAAGCTGGAACCCCGCATGGGGGAACGGTTTGATGAACCCATTTCTGACTATGAACAACCTCTGGCCCCGGCGCGGGATGCAGCGGCTGCCTATGACGCGCTGGGCGGGTGGGAAGACACCAAGCCCGTGGCCGAATTTCTGTTGCGTCACCCGGAACATCGCCACACGATCCGGCGCGTACAAATGACCCCATCCGCACCCTATGGTGAAATCCGGGATAACACGATTGGGTCAAAGGTGCTGCCTATCGACATGCTGCGGGCAAAGCTGTCTTTCTTTGGAGCAACCCATTTTGACCCCCGTTCGGATCGATGGGTGCGAATCTGCATGTATTCCGGTGCGCCGTACCCGGAGGAGCTGACTTCTGAAAACGCGGATCTTTGGGTCTACCCGCAGGAACCAACATGAATTTTTCGCTCAACGAGATGGAAGCAACCGCAAAACGGGCCACCCGTGGCGCGGGCTATTCCTGGGGCCAGGCCGAGGAGGCGTCGAAGGCGGCCCGCTGGCTCTGCGCGCAGGGGCTGGATGGGGCCGGGATTTTGTCCTCGTTGTTGGAGCGGGGGCTGGCTTCGGACCCGGCGACGCATCGCCCTGGGCAGATTGATCGTCTCTGGCAGGGCGAAGAGGCGTTGTGCCCCTTGTCTGCGGGGCCTTTGTTGTCTGATGCGGCCCACTTGCTGAAAACGAGTCCAATCGAGATGCGGAACGTCGCAGTGCCCGCCTTGATGCTGCCGTTTGCGCGCCACGCCGCGAGTATATTGAACGAAGCGCTGACGATTGAGATCGACACGGTTCAGAGTGTCGTGGGCGAGGATTGGCTCATGGCCCCGGACAGTTTGCCAAAAACGGCCCACACGGTCGTGGTTTCCCGAGGCGGTGCACCGACCGCAACACGTGAACAAGAGACGCGCGCCTATCCTGACCCGCAGGATTGGGATATGCTGAACCGCTATGCCCACCGCACCTATGCCCCCGCAACCGAGGAATCCCGCCTGCTGGGTGCAGGGTCCGGGCTTTCTGACAATGATTGAAGAGACGCCAAAGTGACCGATACACAAACCCTGACCCTTGCTGAGATCGAAGACCTGTCTTTCCGCGCGCTCGTTGCGGCTGGCACATCCGACGAAAATGCCCGCCCGCTGGCGCAGGCCACAGCGGCAACCGAAGCCGATGGCGTTGCAAGTCACGGGCTCGCCTATATCCCGATCTATTGCGAGCATGTGCAATGCGGCAAGGTCGATGGTTTAGCGGTTCCCGTTCTATCACGCCCCAAACCCGGTGTCGTGGCGGTTGACGCCGCAACCGGCTTTGCGCATTCGGCCATTGACACAGGGTTCGAGGCCCTGATCCCGGCGGCCCGAGAACAGGGCGTCGCGGTGCTGGCCATAAAAAACAGCTATAACTGTGGCGTTTTGGGCTACCACACCTATCGGCTGGCCCAGGCCGGGCTGGTGGGGCTGGGGTTCACCAACGCCCCCGCTTCGATCGCGCCGTCCGGTGGGTCGAAGCCTGTGGTTGGCACCAATCCGTTTTCCATTGCCGCGCCCGGCCCCGATGGCGAACCCGCCCTGCTGATCGATCAGAGCGCCAGTACCATAGCCAAAAGCGAAGTGATGAAACATGCGCGCGAAGGCAAGCCAATCCCGGTTGGGTGGGCGTTGGATGCGGATGGCAACCCAACAACCGATCCTGAAGTTGGTCTGAAGGGCTCTATGGCACCGTCAGGTGGATATAAAGGCGTCGGCGTCGCCCTCATGGTAGAGCTCATGGCCGCAGCGCTGACGGGGGCCAGTTTGGGCATCAACGCGTCCCCGTTTTCCGGAACTGTGGGCGGCCCGCCGAAGACAGGTCAATTCTTCATTGCGATTGATCCCACGACGACGGCATCGGGTGCGTTTGAGACCGGTGTTGCCGAACTGGTCGGGGCGATCCGTGCGCAGGAGGCTGCGCATCTGCCCGGAGACGGCCGCCGTACCAAGCGCCTGTCATCTCGGCAGTCGGGGGTCGCGGTCAGTCGCGCGACGCTCGACAAGATCGCGGGTTTTCTGTGATGCGCGTTTGAACAGGTTTCAGACTGCCACAGATGAAATAATGGGTCGATTTCGTACCAGAGGTGGACCCGCAAGGCTGAGCGCCCGGGGCGAAGCAGTCACGTAACAGGACCACTCGTTGAACGCATTACCCCGGGCTGCAAGGAGCCCGACCATGGTCGGGCTGTAGCAATAGAGTCAAAGGCACTCGGCCAAGGATTTCGCAAGGTTGCGAATGACGTTAGGATAAAGATCCGCGCCTGGCTGAAGATCGGATCCAAGGGGGTCCATCACGCTGGTTTTGGCCTCGACGCCACCCATAACGCTTTCAACGATCCCCGGATCGAACTGGGGTTCTGCCAAAACGCAGTCGATACTTTCATCGCGGATACGTCCTTGAACTTCCGCAATGCGTGCTGGGCTGGGGTCGGACGCATCGCTGAGTGAGATTGCGCCAGAGGCGGGGAAGTCGAAGGCGTCTTCAAAATACTGATAGGCGTCGTGGAACACGATGAAGCTGCCGCCCCGTACAGGGTCCAGCGTTTCGGCCACTTCAGCAGACAGTGCAGCCATTTCCTCGCGCGCGGCGGCGGCGTTGGCAAAATAGGTGCCAGCATTTTCAGGGTCCGCCGCAGACAGCTGCGCCGCGATCACATTCAGCCAGGTTTCTGCGTTTGCCGGTGAAAGCCAGGCATGTGGATCATGGTCACCATGGGCGTGCCCTTCGTGGCCATGGTCGTCGTGATCATCATGGTCATCCTTGGCGTGATCTTCGTGGTCGTGATCGTCATGCCCATCGTGGTCCGCATGTTCTTCGTGATCATGGTCGTCATCTTTGGCATGATCGTCATGATCGTGCTCGTCATGTCCGTCATGTCCGTCATGATCCTCATGATCGTGCCTATCTTCTTTGGCGTGATCGTCATGGTCGTGATCGTCGTGATCCTTGTCTTCGGCGTGGTCGTCGTGGTCATCTTCGTCGCCGTGATCATGCGCTTCGAACAAAGCGTTTTCGCGGAATTCAAGAAGAACGGTACCGTCGGCCTCCAGCATGGATGCAACGGTTGCGCCTTCAGCCAGCGTATCGATCGCATTCTCCATCCATGGCGTCAGATCTTCGCCCATCCAGAACACCAGATCGGCCTCTTGCAGCGCTGCGGCCTCGGAAGGGCGAAGGTTGTATTCATGCGGCGAAGCACCTGGTGCAACGATCAGGTCCGGGGTTCCGACACCGTCCATGACGCGGGCGACCAGCGAATGGATTGGTGCAATATCAACCGCAACGTTTGGCGCGTCCGCAAGGGCTGTTCCACCCATCAATGCAGCCGTGATCGACAATGGAAGAAGCTTTCTGGACATCAGACCCTCTGTGTGATTTTATAACGTTGCGAGTGGCAATACATGATATGAAATAACATGACAAGTGATGCGCGCCCTGCGCCGGTCAAGGACTCGGCTCCGGTAGGGTTTCAGGAACATGACCATCAAACCTGCGTCGAAACAGCCTTGGCCTCGGTCGAAGCTCGATGCAGCACCGAAGGGCTGCGTCTTACACCAGTGCGCCGCAAGGTGCTTGAGATGCTGCTGCAAGAACACCGTGCGCTTGGGGCTTACGCAATTCTGGATCGGTTGCGCGCCGAAGGATTTGGTTCGCAGCCGCCCGTTGCCTATCGCGCGTTGGATTTTCTGGTGCAGAACGGATTTGTCCACAAGATCGAGCGGTTGAATGCGTTTGTGGCGTGCTCGCATCCGGGGCAGTCGCATTCTCCGGCGTTCATGATCTGTAGAAAGTGTGATGCAGTGGCCGAAGCGCAATCAGCCCCCGCCAAGGGTGTTCTGGGTGCTGCAGCGCGCGCAGCGGGTTTCGAGATCGAACGAACGGTTGTAGAAGCCGAAGGTCTCTGCCCTGACTGCACCGAAAAGGCGTAAAGATGGCCCTTATCACTGTTGAGAACCTCAGCGTGCGCTATGGCGCGCATACCGTGCTGAGTCGTGTGGACATGGCCGTCGAACCGGGTGAAATCGTCACCATCGTTGGTCCCAACGGATCGGGAAAAACCAGCTTGCTGCGTGCCATTATCGGTGCGACGCGTCCGTCTTCTGGGCAAGTGTCCCTGAAGCCAGGGTTGAAAATCGGATATGTGCCGCAGAAATTGCATGTCGACCCGACATTGCCCATTTCCGTTGAACGGTTCATGCGCCTGACCGACCGCGTGTCTCGCACGCAATGCGGTTTGGCGCTCGAAACTGCGGGCGTGCCGGATCTTTTGCACCGCCAGATGTCGCAGTTGTCCGGTGGACAGTTCCAAAGGGTGCTGCTGGCGCGGGCGTTGATCAACCGTCCGGACATTCTGTTGCTGGACGAGGCGACCCAGGGTCTGGACCAACGCGGGTCAGCCAGCTTCTATCAGCAGATTGAGGCGGTGCGCCGTGAAACCGGATGTGCCATCCTGATGATCAGCCATGAATTGCACGTGGTCATGAGCGCCTCGGACAGGGTGATATGCCTCAACGGGCATGTCTGTTGCGAAGGCTCTCCGGCGGTTGTTGCGTCGGCGCCGGAATACCGTGCGTTGTTTGGTACAGGCACCGGTGGGGCGTTGGCGCTGTATCGCCATGAGCATGACCACCATCACGATCATGAACATGATCATGACCACCCCCCTAAAGAAGCGGCGGAATAATGCTTGATGATTTTATGACCCGCGCGACGCTCGCCGGTGTTGGTGTGGCATTTGCAGCGGCCCCTCTTGGGTGTTTCGTCGTGTGGCGGCGCATGGCGTATTTCGGAGATGCAACCGCACATGCCGCAATTCTGGGTGTGGCGCTGTCTCTGACCTTTCAAATGTCAATCTTCACTGGTGCGCTGGCCGTGGCACTGATGATGGCGCTGACCGTGACCCTTTTGGCTGGTCGTGGCTATGCGATGGATACGCTTTTGGGAGTCCTGGCGCATTCTGCCCTGGCGTTTGGCTTGGTCGCCGTTTCATTCCTGTCCGGTGTACGCATTGATCTTATGGCTTACCTGTTCGGGGATATTCTGGCCGTATCGCGCTCGGACCTCATCGTGATCTGGGGCGGTGCGGCGTTGGTTGTCGCGCTGATCACCTGGCGCTGGTCGCAGCTGTTGACGGCCACTCTGAACGAAGAACTGGCTTATGCCAGTGGCTTTGATCCTAAGCGAGAGCAGTTGATCCTGACACTGTCCCTAGCTGTCACCGTGGCGGTGGCGATCAAGGTTGTGGGCGTTCTGCTGATTGCGGCCATGCTGATCATTCCGGCCGCAGCGTCCCGCAACTTGGCGCGTTCACCCGAGTCCATGGCCCTGATTGCCGCCGGGATCGGCGCGTTTTCAGCCGTTGCTGGGCTGAGAGCGGCTTATGTTTTTGACACCCCTGCGGGACCATCGATTGTCTGTGTGGCGGCAGTTTTGTTTGCCTGCCTCAGCATCCTTGGATGGAAATCCCAGGGCAGGACATAGGGCTGGGTGGCCGTTAGGCGTTTGCGAACATGTCCTTGTACTGATCACGCAGGTTGTTTTTCTGAACTTTGCCCATGGTGTTGCGGGGCAGTTCGTCCATCAGGATCAGTTCGCGGGGATGCTTAAACCGGGCCAGGCTTTTGCACACTGAGGTCTGTATCTGATCCAAATCGGGGCTCGCACCGGGCTCGGCCACGATCACGCCCAGGACGGTTTCGCCGAAGTCCGGGTGCGGCACACCGATCACCGCGCTTTCCAGCACACCGGGTTGGTCGTCCAAAACCAATTCGATCTCTTTGGGATAAATGTTGTAACCGCCCGAGATGATCAGGTCTTTGTTGCGGCCAACGATGTGAACGTATCCGTCCTCATCAACACGGCCCAGATCACCAGTGATAAAGAACCCATCGGAGCGCAGTTCCGCAGCGGTCTTCTCGGGCATTTGCCAATAGCCCTTAAAGACGTTGGGGCCGCGTACCTCTAGGGCACCGATTTCTCCTTGCGGAAGGGTGTTGCCATCGGTGTCGCAGACCTTGAGCTCTACCCCGGGCAACGGGAAGCCAACGGTTCCTGCGCGCCGTTCGCCGTCATAGGGGTTTGACGTGTTCATATTGGTTTCGGTCATGCCATAGCGTTCCAGGATACGGTGGCCGGTACGATCCTCGAACTGCACATGGGTGTCTGCCAGCAAAGGCGCCGAGCCGGACACGAACAACCGCATATGGGCCGACAGGTCCTTGGTGAAACGCGTGTCTCCCAGCAGGCGGGTGTAGAAAGTTGGAACGCCCATCATCGACGTGGCGCGCGGCATCCAGTCGATGATCTGGTCCAGATCGAATTTGGGCAGCCAGATCATGCTGCCACCTACCGCCAACATGACGTTGGTCGCCACAAACAGCCCATGTGTGTGAAAGATCGGTAAGGCGTGCAGCAGCACGTCGTCAGAAGTAAAGCGCCACTCGTCAACCAATGTCTGTGCGTTGGATAGCAAGTTGTTCTGGGACAGCATCGCGCCTTTGGATCGACCGGTGGTGCCAGAGGTATAGAGGAAGGCGGCCAAATCCTCTTCGTCCCGGTCAACGGTTTCGAAATGCGCGGGCAGCCCTGCTGTCTGATCTAAAAGAGAACCCGAGCCATCGGCGTTCAGGGTTTCGATCTGTGCGTCAAGTCGGGCTGCAATAGGCGAAAGGTTGTCTAGGGCGCCGCTGTCACAAACAACTAGCGACGCACCGCTGTTTTCGATGAAATAGGTCAGCTCGTCCGCAGTATAGGCGGTGTTGAGCGGCAGAAACACAAGGCCCGCTTGCGCGCAGGCCGCAAAAAGCGCCAGCGCCTCGGGTGATTTTTCAATCTGTGCGGCGACACGATCACCGGGTTTCAGGCCCAGCTTAACGGTCACATGGGCGATCTGAGCCGCGGTGTTCAAAAACGCCTGATAGCTGAGGGTTTTACCATCAGGCAAATACAAAAAAGTTGTGTCTTTTCCTGCGTGGATACCGAACAAACCATCGTAAAGTGGGTTGGCCATCAGGGGTACCTTTCTTGCATGCCGCGTCGCGTGTCAGATGCCATGCGGAATAGCCTAAGTGCCAATGCTTGTCATCATCACTCAGTGTGGCCAAAGCACAGGGTAGAGCGAGGCAATAAGCAGCGCGGCCATCGTCCAGTTGAAAGCAACCAGCCTGCGCGGATTTGTCAGCAGGCGTGCCATCTGCTGACCAAGGACCGTCCAGGTGCTGACCGAGGGCAGATTGACCGCGCCAAAGACAAGGGCCACCAGCAGGATCGCGTGCAACGTCTGATTGGGGGCGTATGCAGTCGTGGCCGTCAGGGCCATGGCCCAGGCCTTGGGGTTCACCCATTGAAAGGCGGCCGCTTGCAGAAATGTCATCGGGATGCCCGACGCCTCTGATCCCTTGGCTGGCGCGGCATGGGCAATCTTCCACGCCAGATACAGAAGATAGACGACTGAAACGATTTTCAACGCGGTGTGGCTGATAGGGTATCTGTCGAACACCTGCACCAACCCTGCACCAACCAGCAGCACCATGACCGTGAACCCCAGGCCAATGCCCAGCATATGCGGGATCGAGCGTCGAAAACCGAAGTTCGCGCCAGATGCCATCAGCATCAGATTGTTGGGTCCCGGCGTGATCGAGGTCACAAAGGCAAAGACGATCAGGGCCATAAGGATGTCATAGGTCATAGCGCGTAGTATTGATCGTGCTCATGAAAATGAAATTGCTTATTTGTGCGTGTTTCCGGTAATTACACAACTCATGATGAAAAATGATCAAATTAACCGCCAGATATTGCGTGAACTAACGCGCGACGGGCGCATCAGCAACCTGGAACTGGCGGAACGGATCGGCCTGTCTCCCTCGGCTTGCTTGCGTCGTGTTCAAGAGCTTGAAAAGGCTGGGGTGATCACCGGTTATCGCGCCGTTCTGGACCCAGCCGCCATGGGTGTGGGCTTTGTTGCTTACATCGGTGTTGGCTTGGGTGAACACACAAAAGCCGCGCAGGAGGGGTTTGAACGCGCCTTGCAACAAGCCCCCGAGGTTGTCGAATGCCACAACATCACTGGCACTATCGAATACCTACTTCGGGTCGAATGCGCCGACCTGCCGTCCTACAAGACTTTTCATACCGAGGTGTTGGGAACACTGCCTCATGTTACGTCGATCACGTCGTATGTGGTTATGGGATCACCCAAGGATTTGAGGGCATAACCCTTGAAATTGTGAAGTTTCACTCTCTTGCAGGGTAAAAATTCACAGCCTAGTGTCATGGTAATGACGTTGCCAGGGGATAGGCCCAGCCAAAACGGCGCGCAAACAGGGAGATTACGATGAAACTCGTTCGAACAGTGGCGACCGCAGTAGCCATGTCGCTTGTTGCCGGGGCTGCTTTGACTGCCCCGCTGAAACTGCAACCTGCCAGCCCGCAACCTGCTCCGAAAGCGGGGCTGAATGTGAAATACTATGGTACTGGCAACCAACACAAAAAGATCCGCGATCTGAGCCAGGCCAAAAGCTTGCTGTCTCAGGCGAAGCCGGGAAAACCGTTGCGTGGGTTGGATTACAGGGACACCAGCAAGGGCGAGGACGTCATGACTTTCGACCAAGCCTACAATGTTGCCGCCGAGGTGACGGGGTATATGCGGTTCGACTCGCCTGGGGTTTACGAGTTGGAGACGTGGTCAAATGACGGGATCGAGGCTTGGGTTGGTGGCCAGCAGATTGGCCGTGTTACAAGCATTCAGGGCTGTGAAGCCAATCAACGCACCGAAGTAGAAGTGCCCAAAGCGGGCTGGTATCCATTGAAGATCGTCTATTTCCAAAAACTGGGAACATCGTGCCTGATGATGAAGTCAGGAAAGAAGGGTGAACGCTTCACATGGACACCGAACGAGGTTTTTGGTCGTTGAAATAACACAAAAAGGGCGCTCGATTGAGCGCCCTTTTTTGACTTAACTGCCTGCCGCAATCAGTTCGGCCTGCGCCACAATGACTTCCGCCTGCTTGATTGAGGCGATGTCGACCAAGCGCCCCTTATAGACAGTCGCGCCTTCGCCATTTGCCTTGGCCTGTTCCATCGCGGCAAGAATTTCGCGGGCCTCGGAAACGGCTTCGTCAGATGGGGTGAAGACCTGATTGGCCAATGCGATCTGCTTGGGATGGATCGCCCATTTCCCAACCATACCCAAAGTCGCTGAACGTTTAGCCTGCGCGATATAGCCTTCGTCATCGCTGAAATCGCCGAAAGGCCCATCCACCGGCAACACGCCATGGGTGCGGCAGGCGGCCACGATGGCAGCTTGCGCCCAGTGCCATGGATCAGACCAGTGTTTCTCGCCTTCACGCAGCATGTAGTAGTTTTCTTGCGTGCCGCCGATGCCGGTGGTCTGCATTCCCATCGAGGCTGCGAAATCGGCGGCCCCAAGGCTCATGGCCTGCAGGCGGGGGGATGAGGCTGCAATTTCTTCAACATGCGCGATACCAGCAGAAGACTCGATGATAACCTCGAAGCTGATTTGTTTGGTACGGCCCTTGGCACGCTCGATCGCTGTGACCAGCGCATCGACCGCATAGACATCCGCCGCACATCCGACTTTGGGGATCATGATCTGATCCAGACGGTCGCCTGCCTGCTCCAACACGTCGACAACGTCACGGTACCAGTAGGGCGTGTCCAGCCCGTTGATCCGGACGGACATGTATTTGGTACCCCAGTCGACTGTGTTCAGCGCCTCAATGACGTTGGCGCGTGCCGCATCCTTGTCCGAAGGCGCAACCGAGTCCTCTAGATCCAGGTTGATCACATCCGCAGCCGACGCTGCCATCTTAGGGAACAGTTTGGTGTTCGACCCGGGGCCAAACAGCTGACAACGGTTGGGGCGTGCCGGTGCGGCAGGTTGGATGCGAAAGCTCATCGAGACCTCGTGCGAGTAATGAAATTGCGATTTTCCTGCTCAATGAGGTATTAAATTGCGCGGCGTGGCGCAAGGGCGATTATGCATCTGCGGCAATGCGGCTGCAGAATGGAGGTATTGGATAACTGCGAAAAGGTGATTAAAGTTTAATCATTTTGAAAACTTCGAATATTTTTGCGCATCGAAGTAAACTTGTGCAAGAATATCGCGCCTTAGTCGTATCAAGCGGATCAAAACGCGAAACGCTCGTTTTGCCGTTTCTCTAGCTTAAGCCGGAATCAAAGGAGTGACCGCAATGATCGAGACACCGTACCTGCTGTTTTTGGGCGATGCGCCCGACCAATTGGCGGCCAAAGTGGCTGTGGGCATCAAGGACTGGCGTCCAGAAAACGCCGTCGGCCAGTATCGCATGGACGGCTGCAAGGCTGATCTGGGCCTGGCAGATATGACCTTGACCGAGGCGAAAGAAGCCGGCGCCAAGACGCTGGTTATTGGCGTGGCCAACCGTGGCGGCGTTATCAGCCAAGAATGGAAGAAGGTTCTGGTTATGGCGCTTGAGGAAGGATTTGACCTTGCCTCTGGCCTGCACAATCTGTTGCGCGACGAACCCGATCTGGTGGCCGTAGCCGAAGCAACTGGTCAAAAGCTGCACGACGTGCGTGTGCCCGAAATCGAATACCCGATTGCCAACGGGATCAAGCGTAAGGGTAAGCGTTGCCTGGCTGTGGGTACCGACTGTTCTGTCGGCAAGATGTACACGGCCATGGCGATCGATGCTGAAATGCGCAAGCGCGGTATGAAGTCGACATTCCGGGCGACCGGTCAGACTGGCATCCTGATCACCGGCGATGGTGTGCCGCTTGACGCGGTCATTGCGGACTTCATGGCGGGCTCAATCGAGTGGCTGACGCCCGACAATGATGAGGACCACTGGGACCTGATCGAAGGGCAGGGTTCTTTGTTCCACGTGTCCTATTCAGGTGTGACAATGGCGTTGATCCATGGTGGCCAGCCAGACGCCCTGATCCTGAGCCACGAACCGACCCGCGAACACATGCGCGGTCTGCCGACCTATCAGCAACCGTCACTGGAAACCCTGCGCGACACCGCGCTTGCACTGGCCAAAGTGGCGAACCCTGATTGTCAGGTTGTTGGCGTTTCGGTTAACACCCAGCATATGTCCGAAGAAGACGCGGTTGCCTATCTGGCCAAGATCGAAGCCGACATGGGCTTGCCTGCAACCGACCCGTTCCGTTTCGGGTCCGGCAAGCTGGTGGACGCGCTGGCGGCAATGTGAGCTGAACAACATGCCGGAGGCGGGGTCATCCGCCTCCGGTAAGAGCATTAGAAAAGAAATGAAGGAGCGGTTGCGTGCAGATAGAGGTCTCTCGCGATGTGTTTCGGCTGGCGCAGGTGTTTACCATTTCGCGCGGGTCGCGGACCGAAGCAAAAGTTCTGACGGTTCGCATATCAGATGGAACCCATCAGGGTTGGGGCGAATGTGTCCCCTATGCGCGCTACGACGAAACGCTCGAGTCTGTTGAGGCCGAGATTGCAGGGTTGCCTGCGGAATTTACCCGACAGTCGCTGATGGACTTGCTGCCCGCTGGCGCTGCGCGAAATGCCGTGGATTGCGCCTTGTGGGATTTGGAGTGCAAACGCGCCGGTAAACGGGTTTGGGAACTGGCAGGTCTGCCGGTTCCGGGGCCTGAGATTACCGCCTACACGTTGTCGCTGGATACGCCCGAAGCGATGCGGGCACAGGCTGCCGATAACGCGCATCGCCCGTTGCTGAAGATCAAACTGGGTACACCTGACGACATGCCCCGGCTTGAAGCCGTGCGTGCAGGGGCGCCTAAATCCAAGATCATCGTAGATGCGAACGAAGGCTGGTCGGCTGAGGTTTATGCCGACCTCGCCCCGCATCTGGTGCGTCTGGGAGTGGCACTGGTTGAACAGCCCCTGCCGGCCGGAGACGACGATGCGCTGATCGGAATGGATCGTCCGGTACCGGTCTGTGCAGACGAATCCTGCCATGACCGCAACAGCCTGCCTAAGCTGAAGGGCAAATATGATGTCATCAACATCAAGCTCGACAAAACCGGCGGTCTGACCGAGGCGCTGGAATTGCGCAAAGCCGCGATTGCCCAAGGCTATGACATCATGGTGGGTTGCATGGTCGGAAGCTCGCTTGCCATGGCTCCTGCGACACTGCTGGCGCAGGGTGCGATGGTGACAGACCTTGACGGCCCGCTTCTGTTGGCCGAAGACCGCGACACCCCGCTGATTTTTGACGACGCCGGAGTGCACCCTTCGGTGTCCGCGCTCTGGGGCTGAGGAGACAAACATGACCCGAACCGTTTACGTAAATGGCGAATACCTGCCCGAGACCGAAGCCAAGGTGTCGATCTTTGACCGTGGCTTTCTGTTTGCAGACGCGGTTTACGAAGTCACCAGCATTTTGGACGGCAAGCTGATCGATTTCGAAGGCCACGCGGTTCGCCTGAAGCGCTCGCTGGACGAGTTGGAGATGGCCGAGCCTTGCACCAAAGACGAATTGCTTGAGATACACCGCAAGCTGGTGGAATTAAATGGCATCGAAGAAGGCCTGGTGTATCTGCAGGTGTCGCGCGGCAGCGATGGCGACCGTGATTTTGTGTTCCCATCGGCAGATACCAAGCCCAGCCTCGTTCTGTTCACACAGAACAAGCCGGGTTTGGCTGACAGCCCCGCGTCGAAGAAAGGCGCCAAAATCATCTCGATCGACGACATTCGCTGGGGCCGTCGCGATATCAAAACCGTTCAGCTGCTCTATCCGTCGATGGGCAAGATGATGGCCAAGAAAGCGGGTTGTGATGATGCCTGGTTGATCGAAGACGGATACGTGACGGAAGGCACCAGCAACAACGCCTATTTCGTCAAGAGCGGCAAGATTGTCACCCGCCCGCTGTCGAACGACATCCTGCATGGGATAACACGTAAGGCTGTGCTGCGCATGGCCGCCGAAGCGCAAATGGAAATCGAAGAGCGTCTGTTCACCATCGATGAGGCCAAAGAAGCGGATGAGGCGTTCACAACCTCGGCCAGCGCCTTTGTCATGCCGGTGGTCGAGATTGACGGAGTCGTGCTAGGCGACGGCACACCGGGGCCGATTGCCAAACGTCTGCGCGAAATTTATCTGGATGAAAGTCGCAAGGCGGCGATCTAAAGAAAAGGCCCGCCGATTTGGCGGGCCTTGTTCATTTTGGACTTAGCCTTTTTTGGTTACATTCTCTTCAAACGCGACCTTGAAGGCTGCCTGTTTTTCGGGGCTGGCATCGGTCTGATAGTTGGCTTTCCATTCATCCATGGTCATGCCGTAAAACACTTCGCGGGCTTCATCCTTGCCCATCTCGATGCCTTTTTCATTGGCGGCTTCCTGATACCAGCGCGACAGGCAATTGCGGCAGAATCCGGCCAGATTCATCATGTCGATATTCTGAACGTCGGTGCGGTCTTCCATCAGGTGTTTTTGCAACCGACGAAACGCGGCGGCCTGAAGTTCGATTTCGGTTTGCTTGTCCATAAGGCTGCTCCGGGTGGTTTGGTGTGCTGTGCTTGACCTAACAATCCAGCAGACTTGTTACAATAAGCGGGCTGCCCCACCTACATCAGTTTCAAAGCCAACCATGGCACAATGCAAAAGATAAGGGTCAGGATCTTATAGTTGGCAAGATACCTGAAATACGCACGTTTCACGTCTGGGTGCTCCATCTGAAACAGCTTGCCGTGAATGCCCGCAATCCAATCCTGCAGCATCAGGACCATGACAGTGGTGAACAGAAGAACCGCGATATTGAGGGCGGCCATCCAGCCGAAGAACGTTGTCAGAAACTCATGTGTCACGACGATCCCCTTTCGTTCATTATATGGGGATCAGACTGTGCGCTCACAATAGCGTGAAGTGCGGATCGCAGGTGCACGACCTGCGTCTTCAAAGGTCGCTGGACTCCAGCGCGTCCTGCAAGACAACCGCCAACCGTTCGGCCCATTCTCGCTGCCCCTCGTGGTCGCCGATCAGGTCATTTCGCAGCTCGATCAAAGCGTTGGGGCGGCCAAAAGCGGTGCAGTGCTTGTCAATCGCATCTCCGGGCAGCACACCGGTATAGGGTTCATTGACGCCGACACACAGATCATCTTCGGCCTGAAGCCGCTCGATCAGGGGGCGTGAAAAACGTTCGTCTGGGGTGTGCAAGACGCCGATGTGCCAGGGACGTGGCTCACGCCCGCGCAGTTGGCGGGTGAAGGAGTGCATCGAGACAATCACCGCGTGGGGCAGGGCGGCCATCTGCGCCAGCGCATCATGATAAGGGCGATAGCACATGTTCAGGCGTCTTTCGCGCTCGGATGCATCCGCGTGGCGGTTGCCGGGGATGATCGAACCGTCATAGAGCTTCATCAACAGGGTCGGGTCGTCCTCGCCACGGTTGGGGTCAATGACAAGGCGCGAGAAATTGGCGGCAACCACTGGTGCATCCAAAACCTCACCCAGATGTTTGGAGACTTCGTATGCCCCGACATCATAAGCAATGTGGCGTTCCATATCTTCACGTGGCAAACCAAGGTCGCCGCCGTTTATTTCGGGGGGGACGGTATTGGTTGCGTGATCACATGTAATCAACCAGCGCGACGGGCGATCCGCGCCGTGAACAAAAAATGGGGTGTACGTCATGAGCCTGTCATCTAGTTTGTCGCAGGTGTAGGGCAGTTGCTTTGAAAAGGGAATTGGGCAATAAGCACTCAGCCAATGTTTGCGGTAACATTTTGCTGCACCCTAATCTGCAAGTAAGACGACGTAAGGAGATCAAGACCAATGCGACGCCTGAGAAATGTAAAAATCGTGGCGACGCTGGGACCGGCGTCTAGTGACTACGATACTATTCGCGCCTTGCATGAGGCCGGGGCCGATGTGTTTCGACTGAACATGAGTCACGGCAGCCATGATGAGATCCGCGAGCGGCACAAGATTATTCGGCAGGTCGAAAAGGATCTGGACAGCCCGATTGCCATTCTGGCTGACCTTCAGGGGCCAAAGCTGCGCGTTGGCGTCTTTGCAAACGAGGCGGAAGAGTTGGAGGAAGGCGCGGCCTTCCGCCTTGATCTTGATCCCGCCGCCGGAGACAAAAACAGAGTATGCCTGCCGCACCCCGAGATTTTTGCGGCGCTTGAGCCGGGTGCGCGCCTGTTGGTGAATGATGGCAAGATCCGCCTGACGGTTCAGGACTGCGGTCAGGATTTCGCCAACTGCACGGTCGAAGTTGGCGGCACCATCTCAAACCGAAAGGGCGTGAATGTCCCGGATGTTGTGCTGCCGCTGGCAGCGTTGTCGGCCAAGGACCGGGACGATCTGGAGTTTGTCTGTCAGCTGGGTGTCGACTGGCTGGCGCTGAGCTTCGTACAGCGTGCCAAGGATGTGTTCGAGGCCCGGTCTCTGGCTGACGGTCGTGCTGCGATCCTGTCAAAGATTGAAAAGCCCGCTGCGGTTGAGGCGTTTGACGATATTCTCGATGCGTCAGATGGGATCATGGTGGCGCGGGGTGATCTCGGCGTGGAGCTGCCGGTCTCTGCTGTGCCGCCGATCCAGAAACGGCTGGTCCGCAGGTGCCGTGGCGCGGCCAAACCGGTGATCGTGGCGACCCAGATGTTGGAAAGCATGATCGAAAGCCCGATGCCAACCCGCGCCGAGGTATCGGATGTGGCGACGGCGATCTATGAAGGCACGGACGCCATCATGCTTAGCGCGGAATCGGCGGCGGGGGCCTATCCGGTCGAAGCCGTGCAAACCATGAACAAGGTCGCTATCGAGGTCGAGGCAGACCCGACTTACACCCAGATTATCGCGGCATCCCGGACGGCCAAGGGCAGCACCGTGGCCGATGGTATCGTCGCTGCCGCGCGCGAGATTGCGGAAAAGACCGACATCAAGGCCATCTGCTGTTTCACCCAAAGCGGCACAACAGCCTCGCTGACGGCGCGTGAACGTCCGGGCGTGCCGATCATCGCCATGACCTCGCAACGGGGAACCGCCCGGCGGTTGTGTCTGAGCTGGGGCTGCAACTGTGTGATGACACCTGAACTGCAACGGTTTAAGGGCGCTGTGGTGAACGCAGCCCGCGCTGCGCGGGCCGGTGGATTTGCATCCGAGGCAGATCAGATTGTGGTCACGGCGGGTGTGCCGTTTAATGTTCCCGGCACCACCAATATTCTACGAGTCGCCCCCTGTGACGAACGCCTGATTTACAGCACCGATCCCGAGTAGTTCGGGCCCAAGTCGACATCAGAACTAAGGAAACGGCTGCTGTTTAAGCTGCCGTTTTCCTGTTTTGCGACGGGTGAAAAACTTGATTTATAAGCGAAATTTGACCGTTATGGGCGAATTTGGCACAATGGTCTTCATTCGTGGGTAGAATTTCCTGATAAATGACCTAGGGGCAGTCTCAGCCAAAGTTCCAAGTTCCGGCTGCCCTGCCGGGGGCACGGGCCCCGGACCAAACAACAAAAAAGGAGGAACAAGATGACAACAAAGATTGTCATAGGACTCGACGGGACAGAGACCGGTGAGCGCGCGATGGCCTTTGCCACGGACCTGGCAAAGCTGATCGGATCATGTGAATTGCTGGTCGCATATGTGATTGAATGGTCCCCTTATACATTCCAGACACCGGAAGAAAACGCACAGCGCCACAAGCGGCGTGAGGAAGAGGTCGAGTTGGCGACGTCACGTATTGTGACGCCCGCCGTTGACGCCCTCAAGGCAGCTGGTTTCGCGGCGCAGGGCGTTGTGCGCCATGGCGATGTGGCGGAAACGTTGAACGCCATCACCGTTGAAAACGAAGCCTCTCAGATTGTTGTGGGCCGGGCTTCAGCGGACGGCATCAAGAAACGTATCTTCGGCAGTTCAACACAGAACCTTGTGATGCATGCCGATGTTCCGGTTACAGTTGTAAATTGAGGTGGGCAGAAGAATGAAAACGCTACAACACCTGTACCTTGCGGCGCTTGCCGCCTTCATGGCCACTGCAGCTTCGGCGCAAGAGGCGCCGGGCCTGGATGATAAGATCAATCAAGCCTTTGCTGATGCAACCGGACCCTTTGTCAGCTTTATTTTTGCACCCTTCCCGGGAACCGGTTTTCCGTGGATCGTCGGCTGGCTGGTGATCGCGGCCACTGTCTTTACGCTTTATTTTGCGTTTGTGCAGTTCCGCTTCTTTGGACACTCGATCAGCCTTGTCAAAGGCGACTATTCCGATCCAAATGACGCCGGTGAGGTTAGCCACTTTCAAGCTCTGGCCACGGCGCTGTCCGGAACGGTTGGCCTTGGTAATATTGCCGGTGTGGCGGTTGCCATCGGAATCGGCGGGCCGGGAGCGACGTTCTGGATGATTGTCGCGGGCCTGTTGGGCATGGCGTCGAAATTCACCGAATGTACGCTGGGCGTGAAATACCGCAACGAATACGAGGACGGCACCGTCTCGGGCGGTCCGATGTACTATATGTCCAAGGGCTTTGCTGAACTTGGGTTGCCCGGTGGTAAAATCCTCGCGGTTCTGTTCTCGATCTTCTGTATTCTTGGCGCGCTGGGCGGGGGCAATATGTTCCAGGCCAATCAGGCACATCAACAGATTGCAGGAATCGTGGGGGATTACCCCGGTTGGATCACGGGTCTGGTCTTTGCGGCCATCGTCTTTGCAGTAATCGTAGGTGGTCTGAAGTCGATCGCGCGTGTGACTGAGAAGGTCGTACCGTTCATGGGCGTGATGTATGTGCTGGCAGCGCTGGTCATCATCATCATGCACGCTGATCAGATCGGCTGGGCCTTTGGCCAGATCTTTGCGGGCGCTTTCACCGGCCTTGGCGTTGCGGGCGGTATGGTTGGTGCGCTGATCCAGGGCTTCCGCCGTGCTGCGTTTTCGAACGAAGCGGGTGTGGGCTCGGCTGCCATCGCCCACTCGGCTGTTCGGACCAAGGAACCGATCACCGAAGGGTTCGTTTCACTGCTGGAACCGTTCATCGACACGGTTGTGATCTGTACCATGACGGCGCTGGTGATCATCATCACGCAGCAGCTCATCGTTGACCCGGCGACGGGCAACTACATGCTGAACGAGGCGGGTAACGCCATTGCCACCGTTGATGGCAACTCCGGCGTCAGCCTGACCTCCGCCGCCTTCGGTAGCGCGTTCAGCTGGTTCCCCTTCATCCTGGCGATTGCCGTGGTTCTGTTTGCCTTCTCGACCATGATCAGCTGGTCCTACTACGGCCTCAAAGCCTGGACTTACCTGTTCGGCGAAGGTCACACCAAAGAGCTGGTGTTCAAGATCATCTTCTGCATCTTCGTTGTCATCGGTGCGGCGGCCAATCTGGGCCCGGTCATCGACTTCTCGGATGCGGCGATCTTTGCGATGGCTGTGGTGAACGTCTTTGCGCTTTACTTCCTGATGAAAGTCGTGCGTCAGGAACTGGCGTCTTATGCTGAGCGGTTGAAAAGCGGAGAAATCCGCAAGTTCGAGCATTGATCCAATCCACCGGGGCGGCCAATGTCGCCCCGGTGCCAGACCAGCCGCGCACAAAGCGCAGATTCTGGTCGAATCCCCCTTGCCAGTATGACGGAACTTGCGTAAATGGCGCGTCTGATCGCGTGACCGGCCGAGATGGCATGCCGAGTCGCGTTTGAAACCGAACCCGAAAAAGGAGACGGAAATGCCTAAGATGAAGACCAAATCGAGCGCTAAAAAGCGCTTCAAGGTGACTGCGACCGGTAAGGTCATGGCAGGCCAGGCCGGTAAGCGGCACGGCATGATCAAGCGGACCAAGAAATTCATCCGCGACGCCCGTGGCACCACCACACTGTCCGCCCCCGACGCCAAGATCGTCAAGGGCTACATGCCCTACGACCGCTAAGAGGAGATTAAGAGATGTCCCGCGTTAAAGGTGGAACCGTAACTCACGCCCGTCACAAGAAGGTCATCAAGGCTGCCAAAGGTTACTATGGCCGCCGCAAGAGCACCTTCAAGGTTGCCCGTCAGGCCGTCGACAAGGCCAACCAGTACGCAACCCGCGACCGTAAGAACCGCAAGCGCAACTTCCGCGCGCTGTGGATCCAGCGTATCAACGCTGCTGTCCGTTCGCATGACGAAGCACTGACATATTCCCGCTTCATCAACGGCCTGAACCTGGCCGGTATCGAAGTGGACCGCAAAGTTCTGGCCGACCTGGCCGTGCACGAACCGGAAGCGTTCGGCGCGATCGTCGCCAAAGCTCAGGCCGCTCTGACCGCCTGATCCTCTGAAAAGAGACAGTGAAAGAAAAGCCGTCCCGGTTGGGGCGGCTTTTTTGCATCATGGGTCGAAAAGCTCCAAGCGCGCATTCGGTACGGTATGTTTCAATTTTCATTGGCGCCGACGCAAACCAGAGCCGAAACAGGCTTGGCAGGTCATGTTTTTCCACTAACGATTGCTTAGTCATTTCGTGGGAGGCGACTATGGGAGTAGACCAAAGGGTAAGAACTTGGGCGAACGCTTACAATCGGGACGGTTATGTAGGTGGTGTTCCGATCCTGACTGAATCCGAAGCGCAAGAACACCGGGCCGCAATGGAATGGGCCGAAAACCAACTAGGTGCGTCCATGCATTATAAGTCCAAAGCGCACACAATTCTAACTTCGCCGTACAAGCTTGCTACGCACTCCCTGATGCTCGATCTCATCGAAGCGCTGATCGGGCCCGACATTCTGTTGTACAATGTTACCTACATCATCAAAGAACCTGGCTCGACCTCGCATGTCAGTTGGCATCAGGATCTGACGTATTGGGGCCTGAGTCATGACGACCAGGTATCCGCTTGGCTCGCCTTGTCGCCAGCGGACGAGGAAAGCGGTTGCATGCGAATGCTCCCGGGAAGTCACGCGAATGGTGTGATGAGCCATGAAACAACGGAAGATGACGATAACGTTCTTTTGCAGGGGCAGACTGTTCTTGGAGTTGATGAGAGCAAGGCTAAGCTTTGTCCGCTGCGTCCGGGCGAGGCGAGTTTTCACCATGGTTGGACGCTTCATGCCTCGATGCCGAACAAAAGTAAGGATCGCCGAATTGGGCTGAATATTCAGTATCTTGCGGCGCATGTACGTCAGACCAAACATGATCTCGATACGGCAATGCTGGTGCGCGGAGAAGACAATTTCGGCCATTTTGGAATCGACACTCCCGCTGAAAGCGATCTTGATCCTGTGGCGGTGCAGAGGCAAATCGAGCTGGAACAGCGTCATGTTGAAATAGCAGGAACAGCCTGAGGCATTGACGAACCGCTTTGGGCAAAATGCAAAGCAGAGAGTGGCCCAAACGCTGGCCGCTCTGACTGCCTGATCCTCTTTCGAGAGATTGCGAGTTCAAGGCCGTCCCGATTGGAGCGGCCTTTTTTGAACGTAGAGAATGTCGGCTTTGAGCCCAAACTTAGCTCCAGTCGCAGTGGCAAAGAACCAGTCACTGTTGCTTAGGTATTAGCTTAATGGTCGAGCTGGTCACATAGAAGCAAAGTAGTGGTCGGTGTTACGGTTCTTGTGACAACACCTGACCTCGGCTTGTAAACGAGATCCCTTGAGTGCCGCTTCCACCGACCATGATTGCTTCTACGATAGGGGGTGACACCGGAACTTCTGCCGACCATGTGACTACGAAATTCGCGCCGATGCCGTCTCCGACGCTACCAATAGGTACAAGCGCATTCATTGACCCAAATGGCATCAGCTGAACGGGCTCATTTATGAGGGTTTCCAGAAGCTGCCCCGCTCTGTCGTAATATTCGACGCGCTCAACTTTGATCTCTGATTGAAGACTAATGTTGTGCACAACGAGGGTAGACGCGAGCGGTTCGCTGCGCCCTTCCTGCGTGAAAACTCGCGAGTAGGAGGGAACATAGATGACTTGAGATGTTACACTCTCCGAAACTTGTGCGAATGAAGGGCTTGGTACAGTCGTCAACGAAACCAAAGCCATTGAGAGTGACCAGAAATATCTGCGGGAGAAAAACTTCATTTAGGAGAATGCTCCGTTTGTTCAGTCGTGAATATGAGCATACGGATGACAAGATTCGGCGCAAGAAAATGACCGCTTTGTCCGCACTTCGACCATTCACAAAAAAACCGACACTCGATGTGCCGGTTTTTCTTTTTTTAATATTTGGTCAGCTTACCCGAAAACACGCCCCAACGCGCCGTCAACGGCGTCAGTGATCTGGTCGATGTCATCCGCCGTTGCGATCAGTGCGGGCGAGAAGCACAGCGTGTTGTTACGGCTGGGGATCGAGCGGTTGGTGGCACCGATGATCACGCCTTGCGCCATACAATCGGCGACAACGGCCTGAACCCGCTTTTCATCCATCGGGTCTTTGGTCGTACGGTCGGTGACCAGTTCGGCCCCCAGGAACAGGCCCTTGCCGCGCACGTCGCCGATAACCTTGTGCTTTTCCATCAGCGCTTGCAGGTTGTCGAACATGCGGTTGCCCATGTCGGCGCAGTTGCCCAACAGGTTCTCGTCTTCGATGATGCGCATATTCTCAATCGCCGCTGCCGGACCGGCGGTGCAACCGCCAAAGGTCGAGATATCGCGGAAATAGCCCATCGGGTCCGACGCGTCGTCTTTGAACATGTCAAAGACTTCCTCGGTCGTGACCATCACAGCAATAGCGGCATAGCCCGATGCAACGCCCTTGGCCATGGTTACGAAGTCGGGCTTGATGCCATACTGCTGGTACCCGAACCATGTCCCAGTCCGGCCTACGCCGCAAACAACTTCGTCGATATGCAGCAGCACGTCGTACTTTTTGCAGATCTCCTGCACGCGCTGCCAATACCCTTCAGGCGCTTCGATCACACCACCACCGGCGGTGACGGGCTCAAGGCACAGGGCGCCAACGGTGTCAGGGCCTTCGCGCAGGATGACTTCTTCGATCTGGTCTGCTGCCCATTCGCCGAAGTTTTCGACGGGTGCACCGTCGAGTTCATGCTTGCGATATTCCATGCAGTGCGGAACGCGTACAAAATCAGGTGCGAAGGGACCGTATTGCGCGGTACGCTCGTCCTGACCACCCGCCGACATGGTCGCCAGCGTCGAGCCGTGATAGTCGCGGTCGCGATACAGGATCTTGGTTTTCTTGCCGCCGTATTTCTTGTGCGCGATCTGGCGCACCATCTTGAACGCCTTCTCGTTCGCTTCGGATCCCGAGTTGGTGTAGTAGACGCGGCTCATGCCGGGCATCTTTTCGATCAGCTTTTCCGCAAAGATGGAGCCGGGGATCGAACCTGCGGTATTGGCGAAATAGCACAGTTTCATCAACTGGTCATAGACCGCCTTACAGATTGATTCGCGGCCATAGCCGACGTTCACTGTCCAGACGCCACCCGAAACAGCATCCAGGTGTTCCTTGCCCTTCTGATCCCAGACGCGCATACCTTTGCCTTCGACAATGATACGCGGGTCATTGGTTTCAAAGGGTTTATGCTGCAGCAGGTGGTGCCAGATATGGGCGCGGTCGGCTTCGACCACGCGGGAAAGATCGTTTTCGTTGAACGTGCCGTCCATGACAAGTCCTTTCACTGAGATGCGCTTCTGGGGTCGATGGTCAAGCGAGACCCCTGCATGTGTTTAAGATGCTCCAAATCACCGCGAAAGGCCCTTTGTAAGTAGGGCCAGATAACACCATCCCGTATTGCCAGAATGGGTGCACACCGTATTACTACGGATTTGTCAGGCCACCAAGTTTATGTTCAAGTCGCGCGTACTGCGATTTGGGAGGATGAGCAGATGACAGCCACAAACATCTACGAGCGTCATTTGGATAAATGCCGGGCAAACTACACGCCCTTGTCACCGCTGACCTTCTTGGACCGGACGGCGCAGGTTTACCCAGATTATCCTTCGGTGGTGTATGGTGAACGCAGGTATACTTGGGCTGAAACCTATGCCCGGTGTCGACGTTTGGCGGGCGCGTTGAGCGCGCGCGGGATAGGAAAAGGCGATACCGTTTCCATAATCGCAGCGAACATCCCCGAGATGTATGAAGCGCATTTCGGCGTTCCAATGGCCGGAGCTGTTCTGAACGCCATCAACACGCGCCTGGATGCGCCGATTGTTGCCTTCATTTTGAACCACGCCGAGGCTAAGGCGCTGCTGGTCGATCCAGAGTTTTCGGGCGTCGTGAAAGAAGCGTTAAAGCAGGTCGACCATGACATTCTGATCATAGACATCGAAGACCCCGGCTTTGAAGGTGGTGAAAAGCTGGGCAACCTGACCTACGATGCCCTTCTGAACGAAGGCGACCCGGAATTCAGCTGGTCTCTGCCCGAGGATGAATGGGACGCAATCACGCTGAACTACACTTCGGGTACTACAGGCAATCCGAAAGGTGTCGTTTATCATCACCGAGGTGCCACGCTGAATGCGCAGTCGGATCTGCTGGATTGGGATATGCCCAAGCATTCAGTTTATCTGTGGACCCTTCCGATGTTTCATTGCAATGGCTGGTGTTTCCCTTGGGCCATGGCCGCCAATGCAGGCGTGTCGGTCTGTCTGCGTGCCGTACGGGCCGAGCCGATCTATGCGGCTTTCCGCGATGAGAAAGTCACGCATTTCTGCGGGGCGCCCATCGTTTTGAACATGCTCGCCCATGCTCCGGATGAGCTGAAAGACTTTGATCATCAGATCAAGGTGATGACGGCGGGTGCACCGCCGCCTGCAGCTGTGATCGAAGCGATGGAGGCGATGGGCGTCGAGGTCACGCATGTCTATGGCCTGACCGAAACGTATGGGCCTTCGGTCGTGTGTGCCTGGAAAGACGAATGGAATGAAAAAGGCCCCGAAGACCGCGCCGCTCTGAAAGTACGCCAGGGTGTGCGGTACACGGCGCTGTCTGGCCTGATGGTGGCTGATCCCGATACCATGGAACCTGTTCCGGCGGATGGTGAAACCATGGGTGAGATATTCATGCAGGGTAACGTGGTGATGAAAGGGTATCTAAAGAACCCAGACGCCACGGACGGGGCCTTCAAAGGCGGATGGTTTGCGTCCGGTGACTTGGGCGTCATGCACCCTGACGGCTATGTCGCACTCAAGGATCGATCCAAGGACATCATCATTTCGGGTGGCGAGAATATCTCGTCCGTCGAGGTCGAGGGTATCCTCTACAAACATCCGGCGGTGATGGAGGCGGCCGTGGTCGCGCGACCGGATGAGAAATGGGGCGAAACGCCTTGTGCGTTTGTCGAGCTGAAACCGGATGCCACCGCTACCGAGGCAGACTTAATTGCCTTCTGCCGAGACAACATGGCCCATTTCAAAGCACCAAAGACCGTGGTTTTCGGCACCCTGCCGAAGACATCAACCGGCAAGGTGCAGAAATTCGTCCTGCGGGATCAGGCGCGGGCGTTAGGTTAAAGCCTGTCGAAGATCGACAGGTCCAGATCCAGCATCTCACCCATCCAGAGCGCGCGATCACGGTGATCTTCCAGATGATTACCGGTTTCGGGGTGGGTGAACACGGTCAGGCCCTGCCGGTTCAACATCAGCCATGGCATGACTTGATCAAATGCATCGGCGTCAAAGCCCAACTGGCAACTCCAGCGTGGGTGGGGGCCGACGTTGCGGGCATGCATACGCCCCATCTGAACCGGGAATAGGCGTGCGGCCTCTTCACAGACCTGTTGTGCCGTCGCTTGTGTGTCGGCATCGAAATAGACATGGGCGTGGTAGCCGGTGATCTCAGGCATGGTGACCTCATAGCTTTGGTGTATCCAAGCTAAGGTCAAACAGGAAAAACGACTAGGCGCACAAGCACACAGTGCTTGTGCAGTGTTATTGGGGGGCGTGCGCGTCGGGGTGCGCTGCAACAAAGGCCGGATGACTAGCGCAGGCTGTTTCAACCTCCAGAACACGTGGCATGTCCGACAGGTCCACCTGCCAGCGGCGTGCGTTGTAGAGTTGAGGGATCAGGCAGAGGTCAGCGAGGCCAGGCTGCGAACCGACGCAATAAGGGGCCTGTTCAAACTTGCCCAACATGGTCTCAAAGGCCTGCAAGCCGGGCCGGATGAAGTGCCGCATCCAATCTCCGGGCATGTCGTCGGCGTCAGTGCTGAGCGAGGTCGCATGTCGCGCAACCGAGAGGTTGCAGACCGGATGAATATCGACTGCAATCGCATATGCCAACGCCTGAGCTTTTGCCTTCTGCACCGGGTCGGATGGCAAAAGGCCAAGACCTCGGGTTTGATCCAGATATTCAAGGATGGCCAACGATTGCGTCAATCGCAGCCCGTCAATTTCCAGAACTGGCACAAACCCTTGCGGATTGCGTAACAAATGCTCAGTGCTCTTGTGTTCGCCGCCTACCAGATCGACAACAACCGAGTCATAGTCGATCCCGGCCAAGTTCAGGGCGATCCGCACCCGATAACTGGCCGAAGACCGCCAATAGTCAAAGAGGACAACTTCGCTCACACGGGATCCTGTCAATCGTTGGACAAAGCAGCGGCGCGGATGGCATCAGACAGAACGGTGCCGTCTCCGATGTGATTGGCAAGTACCAACACCAGTCGGGCGTTCAGCGCGTCGCTGTCGGCTTTCTCAAGCCCTTCATGCGCCGCCAAAAGGGTGGCGTAAAAGTCGTCGGCGTTGTCGAAATTGGGGGTTAGGATCAAGTCTGACATTGCGCTTACTCCTTACCGCAAGCTCTGCGGATCGCATGACGGAAACTGTTTTCTTCAAAGCTGTCCCGCCGAGCGGCCACGTGCTGATCCGGGCGGATCAGATACACAGCGCTGGTTGCATCACCCAAGTAACGACGTTTGAGAGCCAGCGTCAGATCGTCTTTGACCGACAACGCCAGCCGAGTGACCTCAATCCCATCCTCTTCCAGAGTGTCTGGGGCATCGGCATCAATGGTCAGCAAGGTAAATTTGCCCGCCAGCTTGGGCAGCAGGAATTCATCGCCCAGCGGGGCATCCGGGCAGGCCGACCCCGGGCGTGTGCAGGCTGGGCCGTTCAGCGCATCGGCCGAGTTCAACGAAGACCCGTCATAGGTGCAGGGTTGGCTCAAGCGCCCGGAATTCACCAGTGGTCGGGCAAATTCATACTTTTCGCTTAGATCCAGAACCGCATCGCGCAGAACCCGCGACATCTCGGATTTTGGCGTGATGAAATCGGTGGACCGGCTGGATTTCTGGATATTTTCGTCTGCCCCGTACACACGTTCCGCGTTGTAGCTGTCCAGCAGGCTTTCAGGCGCTTTGCCGTCGAGCACAAGCTTCAGTTTCCAGCACAGATTGTCGGTATCTTGCAGGCCCGAATTTGCCCCGCGTGCGCCAAAGGGGCTGACCTGATGCGCACTGTCGCCCGCAAACAGAACACGCCCCTTGCGGAAGCTTTCCATGCGGCGACACTGGAAGGTATAAATCGAGACCCATTCCAGCTGAAAATCCACGTCGTCGCCCAGCATCGCCGTTAGGCGGGGGATCACATTCTCGGGGCGCTTTTCGCGTTCTTTGTCGATATCCCACCCCAGTTGCAGATCGATGCGCCAGACGTTGTCAGGCTGTTTATGGAGCAGCGCAGATTGTCCCCGATTGAACGGTGGGTCGAACCAGAACCAGCGTTCCGATGGGAAATCGGCGTCCATGATTACATCAGCGATCAGGAAGTTGTCTTCGAACACGCGCCCTTCGAAATCGATACCCAGCATCCGGCGGGTGGGAGAGGTTGCTCCGTCACAGGCGATCAGCCACTCGGCCTCAATCGTATAGGGACCTTCGGGGGTTTCGACCTCAAGTCGAACGTGATCTTCGTGCGTGCCAATGGCCTCGACCCTGTTGCGGCCACGAATTTCAATTGGTGCGCCTTCTGCCTGCAGCTCGCGTACACGTTCTACAAAGTAGTTTTCAAAGTGGTATTGCTGCAGGTTGATGAAGGCGGGGTTGGCATAGCCTTCATCCGGTTGCAGGTTGAAGTCATAGACCTGACGATCATCGAAGAAGACTTTGCCGCGATCCCACAAGACGCCTTTGTCGACCAAGTGGCGTCCACATCCCAGACGGTCGGCAATTTCCAAAGTACGTTGAGAAAAACAGATGGCGCGACTGCCGAAGCTGACCTTGTCATTCTCGTCCAGAACCACAACCTCGACACCTTGTTGGGTCAGATCAATAGCGGCGGCCAATCCAACCGGACCGGCACCAATCACGATGACCTTGTGCCTGACGGGCGTGGGGCTGTCTTGGTCCGGGCTGCGTTCATAGCCGTAAAGCGGCGTTTCAAAGATCTTGTTCATGGGCTCCCCCAAGCAGATGCACCAATGTGCGGCATGTCCTGCCCCCGGCGACAGGCGCCGGAGGCCTTGGCTTATGGTTTCATTTTATCCAGACGCGTAAAACGATCTGGATCAAACCGAGCCGTTTTTCCTTAGCCCTGCAAGGCTTCCCACATCTCAAGGTCGCGCTGGGCGGTCCAGATGCGCGGCGTGTCGATGCCACGTGCCTCGTCATAGGCGCGGGCGACGTTGAAGGGCAGGCAGTGTTCGTAGATTGCGTAGTCAGCGAATTTCGGATCACACTCGGCGCGTACGGCGTCCCAGGCTTCCTTCAGGCTGCCGCCGCGTGCAGCCACCTTGGCAGCCGGGCGGTAGGTGCTGCTGACGAAATCGCGGGTGTTTTCAATGGCCGCATTGACCATGTCCTTACCAACCAGCGCGTCACCCCGACCCGGAGCGATGGCATCGACATCGAACCATTTGATCGCATCCAGCGTGTCACCCCAATCGCTGAAATGCCCGTCGCCGCAATAACAGGCCGAATGGTATTCGACGATGTCACCGGTAAACATCACGTTCTGGTCTGGCACATGAATTACGATATCACCGGCAGTGTGCGCACGGCCCAGATGCATCAAATCCACGCGACGGTTGCCCAGATAGACGGTCATCGTGTCGCTGAACGTGGTGGTGGGCCAGGTCAGACCGGGGATGCTTTCATGCCCTTCGAACAAACGTGGGAAGCGTTGGAACTCGCTGTCCCAATCCTCTTGCCCGCGTTCCACGACCATGGCGCGCGCCATGTCTGACATCAGGATTTGCTGAGCGCCAAAAGCGCTTGCGCCCAGAACGCGTACTGCGTGGTAGTGCGTCAGGGCCACATGGGTAATCGGTTTGTCGGTGACCGAGCGGACGCACTCGATCACCTTGTTGGCCAGACGCGGTGTCGCCTGCGCCTCAACGATCATCACGCTGTCATCGCCAATAATGACGCCCGAGTTCGGGTCACCTTCGGCCGTAAAGGCATAGAGCCCTTCGCCCACCTCGGTGAAGCTGATCTTTTTCTCCGACATGTCCCCCTGGGACGCGAATGCTCTGGCCATGATGGGTTCCTTATCGTGTGTATGGGTTTTCAAGAGCGGACAAGACGGTGCCAACACAATCACCGAAGCCGATTGTGTAACCATCGCCCTTGGCCGCGCCGGTCAGGGTCAGCGTGTCGCCATCTTCGATGAAGCTGCGGGTTTCACCGCCGTCCAGCGTCAGAGGTTCCTTTCCGCTCCAGCTGAGTTCCAGCAACGAACCGCGTTCAGGTTTGGTTGGTCCGGAAATGGTGCCCGAGCCCAGCAAATCACCTGCATTCATCGGACAGCCGGATGTCGTGTGATGGGCCAGTTGCTGCGCGGCGGAATAGTACATCTGGTTGTAGTTGGTCTGTGCAATTGTCGTAGCAGGCTGCCCTGCGGGTGCCATGGTGATCGACAGATCAATATCATAGAGCATCGGGCCGCAGTCTTTCAGGTGATCTAGTAGCTCGAACTCACGTGCAGGCGTGTCACAGCGGAATGGCTCCAGCGCTGCCTTGGTGACAATCCAGGGGCTGATCGAGGTTGCGGTGGCCTTGGCCTGAAACGGTCCCAGTGGCTGGTATTCCCAAGCCTGGATGTCCCGTGCCGACCAGTCGTTCAGCAGGACGTATCCGAAAATGTTGTCGTCCGCCTCTTGCACCGAGATTGGGCCATCCGAAGGGGTGCCGACAATCGCGCCCATCTCAAGCTCGATGTCAAAACGGCGGCTGGGCAGGAAGGCGGGCAGCTCTTGGTCGGGCGCTTTTAGCTGCCCCCATGGGCGGCGAATATCCGTGCCCGATACCACGACCGAAGATGCGCGCCCGTTGTACCCAATGGGAATATGCAGCCAGTTTGGCGGCAACGCGTTTTCCGGCCCCCGGAACATGGTGCCTACGTTGAAGGCATGGTTCCGGCCTGCATAGAAATCGGTGTATTCGCTGACCGCGAAGGGCAGGTGCATCTCGGCGTCGTCTTGTTTGACAAGCCATGGTTCAACCTTGCTCTGCTCGTCCGAGCCCTCGGCCAGAAGGCTGATCAGACGTTCCCGCAGGGCGGCCCAGACGGCAGGGCCTTCCTCCATCAACGGGTTCCAGAACGGCATGTCGAACAGAGGCTCATCGCTTAGGGTGATCAACCCTTCGGCTTCGGCAGCTGTGACGTCGAGGATCATGTCCCCAATGGCCACGCCGCAGCGCGGATCGTCGCCCTCGGTCGAGAAGACACCATAAGGCAGGTTGTTCAGTGGGAACGGGTGTGTCGCGTCATTGGCCGACGTCACCCAGGATGTCATTAGAGGCATACGATGTCCCTGTTTTGTTGGTTAAGTTGAGGGGCGAAGGGATTTCAGCCCCAACAAGATAGCAGCCAGGATCATGAAGCTGCCGCCAATGCGGTCAAGCCACAGCTTTGCAGGACCTTGCAAACGGCGGGCCAGCCAGCTTGCGCTGCCGCCATATGCGGTCAGGAACATCCCGTCCATGACCAGATAGGTGGCCGAAAGAATGGTGAATTGCGGCCAGAAAGGCAGTGCTCCGTCAATGAACAGTGGGAACAGCGCTGCAAAAAAGACCACGGCTTTGGGATTCGCGGCAGAGGTAATAAACCCCTGCATCCAAAGCGATTTGCGACTTGCCTTGGGCGCGGTTTGCGCTTCAGATACGCGCGCCTTGAGGATCTGTTTGACACCAAGGTAAACCAAATAGGCCACACCAAGCCATTTGATGACTGTCAGCGCGGTTGCGGATGTGGCAATCAGGGCGGCCAGACCCAGCCCCGCCGCCAACATCTGCAGGAAGTTCGCCGTCAGATCACCGGCAGCTGTGAACAGCCCGCGCCGAAGCCCGTTGGTGGCCGAGTTTGACAACATCAGCAACTGGCTGGGTCCCGGTGTGCTCATCAGCAGCAGGACGGTTGCCACATAGGTGAACCAGATATCCAAGCTCATTTCTTACCCGGCGTTCCGTCGAACTTCTTCTCCAGCGATGTCCAGCAGTCGATATAATCATCCTGCAACGGCGCTTCGGTGGCGGCAAATGGCGTCAGATGCTGCGGGAAGCGGGTTTCGAACATGAACGACATCGTCTTGTCCAGCTTGTCCGGCCCCAGGTTGGAGTATGATGCTTTGTCAAAGGCTTCCCTGTCGGGGCCGTGCGGGATCATCATGTTGTGCAGGCTTGTGCCACCGGGGACAAAGCCCTGTGGTTTTGCATCATACTGACCGTAAATGTTGCCCATCAATTCCGACATGATGTTTTTGTGGTACCACGGCGGGCGGAACGTGTCCTCCATCACCATCCAGCGTTCGCGGAACAGAACAAAGTCGATATTGGCCGTGCCAGGCTGGCCAGACGGTGCCGTCAGAACCGTAAAGATCGACGGGTCGGGATGGTCGAACAGGATCGCGCCAACCGGGCAATAATTGCGCAAGTCATATTTGTAGGGCGCATAGTTGCCGTGCCATGCAACCACATCCAGCGGGCTGTGTCCGATCTTGGTGGTGTGGAACTGGCCGCACCATTTGATCGTCACGGTCGACGGGGTTTCGCGATCTTCAAACGCAGCTACGGGCGCTTTGAAGTCGCGCGGGTTGGCCATGCAGTTTGCGCCAATCGGGCCACGGCCCGGCAGCTCGAACTTTTGCCCGTAGTTTTCGCAGACAAAACCGCGCGCGGGGCCTTCCAGAACCTCGACCCGGTAAAGCAGACCACGCGGAATGATCGCGATCTCTTTGGGTTCCAGATCGATGATGCCCAGCTCGGTCGCAAAACGCAGGCGTCCCTCCTGCGGAACAACCAACAGCTCGGAATCGGCTGAGAAGAAGTAGTCATCCACCATGGATTCGGTGACCAGATAGATGTGACAGGCCATGCCCACTTGCGTGTTCACGTCCCCCGCCGTGGTCATCGTGCGCATCCCGGTCATCCAGTTCAGACCTTCATCAGAATGTGGGACGGGATCCCAGCGATACTGACCCAGACTGATCACATCGGGGTCGATGCACGGTGCCGATTTCCAATAGGGGAGGTCGATTTTTTCGTAACGATGTGAATGCTTCACCGACGGGCGAATGCGATAACACCAAGTGCGTTCGGGCGGGTTCGCAGTGAAGGCGGTGCCGCTCAGCTGCTCTCCGTAAAGGCCATAGTTGCACCGTTGTGGGCTGTTCATCCCTTGTGGCAGCGCGTCGGGCAGGGCCTCGGTCTCAAAGTCGTTTCCAAAGCCGGGCATATAGCCGGCATGTGTGCCGACCGGCGTTGCAGCCTGCGTCAGCATATGTGGATCACTCGGACGATTCATGGTGTTTTCCTCCGTTGCTGCTTGTCGGGTAATAGTTGATTTTGTAACTAACAAGCATGACACACGAAGAATCCAAAAAAAATGATGAGTTTGATCTGCAGAATTTTCTGCCTTTCCTTCTGAACCAGGCGGCCGAGCATGCCTCGTTGGAGTTTCAGAGCGTCTATAAAGGCCGTTACGGGATGCTCAGAACCGAATGGCGGGTGCTGTTTCACCTTGGGCTATTCGGTGAGATGACGGCTAAAGAGATTTGCGAGCGCGCCAGAATGCACAAAACCAAAATCAGCCGCGCGGTCGCCAAGCTGGAACAGAGAAGGTATCTGAAACGCACACGCGACGAAGGAGATCGGCGGGCGGAATGGCTGACTCTAACACCGACGGGGCAAACCGTGTATCGTGATCTGCATGGCGTCGCCGCCGCCTATGATGCAAAACTGTCGGGCCTATTCGATGCGGAAGAAGCTGCTCTGCTGCGTAAAATGCTGCAAAGACTGGCTGGTTTGGACTGACCACTGGCAATTGATGCGTGTCGCCCCCAGATGGGGGTCATGCTTGATACGGATATTTAAATGACTTCTAAGGACTCTTCTTCGATTCCCGCACACGACCTGATCGATTGGCTGGTCGCCAAGGGGCTTGAAGGCGCCGGGCAAGAAGAATTGCTGGAAGGGTTTTGCACCTGGCTTGTCGATATGGGCATACCTTTGATGCGGTTTCACGCGGCGCAATCTACCCTGCATCCGGTTTACGGCGGCACCGGCTATAGCTGGTACAACGGCGCGGGTGGTGAATCCGAGAGGTTCGAGAATACAGATACGCCCAGTGAAGTCTGGCAGCGAAGCCCATTGTATGCCTTGTTGCACGAGGATCTGGATGAAATCCGGGTCAAGCTGGTCGATCATAACGAGCCTAGTCGCTTTCCCTTGCTCAATGATCTGCGGGAAATTGGGGCGACGGATTACTATGCTACGGGCCTGTCTTTTGAAGGGGTTAAGCAAATCCGCCCCAACGGCGCAAAAAAGGTCAGTGATGGCGTTCTGATGTCTTGGACCAGCGACGCACCAACCGGGTTCGACGACAGCGACTTGAGGCGAATTCATACCGTCCTGCCGCATCTGGGGTTGGCGCTTAAATCCGCCAAGAACCAGAACCTGACCGAGGATCTGTTGCGAGTGTATCTGGGCCGAGATGCCGGTCGCCGGGTTCTGTCGGGCGAAATCCGGCGAGGGTCGCTGCAACAAATAGATGCGGTAATCTGGAATTTCGACCTAGAGGGCTTCACCACCCTGTCCGAGGATCTGCCGGGGAACGAGATCATCGATATGCTGAACGACTATCTGGCCGTAGCGGTAGGAGTGGTGCATGACAACGGCGGGAATATCCTGAAATTCATGGGTGACGGCGTGATGGCCATGTTTGATGTAGGCGAGATCGACGAAGATGCCCGTGCCGCGCTGAGCGCGGTTCCCTTGTTGCAGTCGCGTATGGATGCGTTGAACTCCAGACGTCAGGCGCAGGGTCTGCCAGTGGCAAACTATACGCTGGCCTTGCATTCGGGTGAAATTCTCTACGGCAATATCGGGTCCGAGACACGACTGGATTTCACCGTGATCGGTGCTGCCGTCAACCAGGCCGCCCGTATTGCCGGAATGCACCGATCTTTGGGTCAGAGGATCCTGATCTCGGACGACGTCGCCCGCGCCGCGCAACCCTGTGAGCAAGAACTTGTCTCGGTCGGTCGCTACATGCTGCGCGGCGTGAATGAGCCGAAAGAGTTGTTCACGGTGTATTCACCAGTTGGTTCATCCCACGCCGATTGAAACTTCGTTTTAAGCCCGAAGCGGCCTTTCTTCTCTCTCTCTTTCCATTGTTTGAACCGGTAGAAGAAGCTTGGCGTCCGTCTCTTACGCAATGGAGACTGGCGGCAAAAAAGTGTTGAGGGTTCTTCACAGGCTTGGGCAAGATTGATCTTTTTGATTTCAATCGTTTATCCTTGCATCAGATCATTGAGAAACAGGAGGTTCTTTTGGGCAGCTCTATTTCTGATGAGGCGATGGCCAGACTCCCCTTCTGGGTGACACCACCGGGCGAGACGGATGGCTTTCTGATCGTGGTGGGAATTCTGCTCGTTGTTGTGCTGCTTGGTTTCGGCGCACTCTACTTTACCGTGCAGGCCATTCCCGACCGCATGGCAGCAGGTGCTCATAAAGTTCAAATGCAATTGGTTGGTGTGCTGGGGTTGATTTCTCTGTTTACACTTAACAATGCGTTTTGGATCGCGGCAATTCTAATCGCTGCCGTACCTTTGCACGAAATACTCCCGCTCAAGAGTGACGTGGATCTCTCGGAGAGCCAGGATGCTTGAGCTGGTCTTTTCTGCCCTGATCACGATCGTCCCGGATTACCTATACAGGCGTTACAAGCAGGGTAAGCGATGGGGCCATGAAATCACGCTGTTCAATGTCTGGTATGAATTGCGTTGGGGTTTGACGGCCTGTGCAATCCTGGCAATCACTTTGATCACCGTGATTTTCTATTTTCATCCGTCCACGCGGAACGTCTCCGCAGCATTTCGCACGGTAACTATTCTTTCTGATCGCGGGGGCCGGGTTTCGGAGGTCTATGTCGCGAACAATGATACGATAAAAGCGGGTGAGGCAATCTTCCGGTTGGACACGACGCGGCAGGAAGCTGCGGCAGAAACTGCACAGCGACGCATAGAAGAAATCGAGGCAGCGCAGGGACTGACAGCAACCGAGATCGCGGGTGCTGAGGCACGGGTTGGTTCGGCGGAAGCGAATCTTGCTCAGGCGACCAGCGATTTGGATCGCCGCCTTGAACTCGCGGAGCGCAACGACACAGTTGTAAGTGAGCAGGAATTGGAGCGTTTGCAAACCGCTGTGTCCAGTGCCGAAAGTCAGCGCGCAGCTGCAGTTGCAGCCCTTGACGGCGCTAAACTGCGCCAATCTACTCTGCTTCCTGCGCAGCTTGAAAGTGCGCGTGCTGTTTTGGCTGAGGCCGAAAACGAAATCTCTAAATCCACTGTTTTTGCCGAAGTAGACGGGACCGTCACACAGTTTTTGTTGAAGCCAGGTGACATCGTGAATCCAATTCTGCGCCCTGCAGGAATTCTGGTTCCCGAAGTCTCAGGGCAGGGTCGCCTTATTGCGGCTTTTGGTCAGATTTCGGTCAGTGTGCTCAAGCCGGGAATGTTAGTGGAAATTACCTGTGCGTCCAAACCCCTGACCATAATCCCAATGGTGGTGGACGACGTGCAAAATGCGATTGCTGCGGGGCAGTTTCGACCCGGTGATGCTCTGCTTGACCAACAGGATCGTGCGCGGCCCGGAACGGTTACAGCTTTCCTTGCGCCAATTTTCCCTAAACATCTGGAAGACATCCCGCCAGGAAGTGCGTGCGTTGGCGTTGCCTACACGAGCCGCGCAAAAGAAATAGACGCGGGGAAAATCACCGGGTTTTCGGCTTTTGTTGCACGGATTGTGGACGGGATGGGCATAGCGAACGCCATAGTCTTGCGCGCACAGGCCATTTTGCTTCCTGTTAAGACGCTGGTGTTCAACTAGGCCGCGCGACACGGAGAAGGAGAGCTTCGCCATGGGTTGTGACGTCAGCTATATATGCACCTTCTTGTCAGTCTTCTTTCAGGACCTGATATATCTGTCGCCGATTTTGCTGTTTTTGTTGGTATCTATATGTGCGCTGGGGCAATGGATTGGCAGGATCGAAGGCTGGTCCACCGGAGTGAGCCTTTATCATGCGTTCATAAACGCAACCACGGTTGGCTACGGTGACTTTAAGCCGATGAAATCTGCCAGCCGGATTTTATCCGTTATCAACGCGATTGTCGGACTGATCTTCGTAGGAATTGTCGTCGGAATAGGTGTTCACGCCGTGGAGTCGGCGATGAGCGTCGTGTTCTGAATTAGGGGCTTCCTAACTCCAGATCTGGTACGAACATTGCAACTGCCAAAAGCCGGTTGGTTGCGCAAACCAATCAAAACGGTAGCCGCTTAGAAATCAATCTCCACACCCGGCAGGTTCAGCTCTTTCATCATATCGCGCAGTTCCTGGCGGGCGGCGATGTTTGAGATGTTCAACTGCTTGACGCCGATGTCCTTGAGGTCCAGCAGGGTCAGGCCGCGTGGGAACAACTCGCGGAAGATGACCCGTTCGGAAAAGCCCGAGGCGACGCGAAAGCCGATGCGCTGCGACAGCATCTCGATTGCGCGCTGCATCTTTTCCTTGTTGACCATCCGCTGCGTGCCGACCCGGTTGCGGACCACAACCCAGTCGATCGGCTTCAGCCCGGCCTGCGCCCGCAACTGCCGCGCGTTCCAGACCATTTCGGAATAAACCGATGGTCCTAGGATTTTCTCCCCCTTCGAATCGATCCGCGCCAGCAGGTCGAAATCAATGAAACTGTCGTTCAAGGGCGTGACAAGCGTATCAGCGAGCGAATGTGCCACCTGACTGAGCCGGGTGTGAGAGCCCGGGCAATCAATCAGGATGAAATCGCTGTCGCTTTCCAGTTGTGATACGGCGGCGGACAGGCGGTGGTCATAGATATTCTCACCAGGTTTCAGCGTGGCAGCGTCGATCTCGGGCAGGTCGTGATGGCGCGGGCTGGGCAGGGTCAGGTCCGAGCTTTTGAGGAAGTTGTTGCGGTTCTCAAAATAACGTCCCAGGCTGCGCTGACGCAGGTCCAGATCAAGTGTGCTGACCTTGTGTCCCAATCGGGCCAGCGCGGTGGCCACATGCATCGACACGGTCGATTTGCCTGCGCCACCCTTTTCGTTCCCGACCACAATGATATGTGCCATGCTTGTATTCCCAAGTCCCGCCGTGCTTCACTACACGTTGTTGACACCCACTATATGTTGTGTGGGTTGGGAAGAAAAGAACCTCAAGCGGCGGTTTCGGGCAATATCAGACCCTATTTTGGAAAACCCTGCGTGCTGCGCGGGTTACAGGCGGGCACTTGTCAATGCAACAGCTCTGATTCACAGTCCACATGCAGGTCTGGCAGGGAGAATTTGGCTTGGAACACCTGTTCCTGAACGTCTTGAACGTGGTTTTGCCGGTTTTGATCTGTGCCGGGATCGGTTTTGGGCTTGCACTGATTCATGCCCCCTTTGACAGCAAGGTGATCGGTGGGATCGTTTCAAAAGTCGGCTACCCAACACTGATCATCTCGCACTTGTCGACCACTAAACTGGCGGTGGGCACCTTTCTGGACGTGATGACCGCAGCCGCTTTGGCAGTGGCGGGGTTTGGCGTGTTGGGTTTTGTTGCCCTGAAGGCCCTGCGCCTGCCGGTCAGGGCGTTTCTGACGCCTTTGATGCACGGAAATGTCGGCAATATCGGTTTGCCGATTACTCTGCTGGCATTGGGTGATGCGGGCATGGCTTATACCATGGCGTTTGTGGTGGTCGTGCTGATCAGCATCTTCACCTTGGGCATGTGGATTCCTGCCGGGGAGTTTTCGCCCAAGAAGCTGGCCACGTCCCCGATCATCTATGCCGTGGCGCTTTCGCTGATCCTTATGGCGACAGATACCAGCCTGCCTCGGCCGATTTCGAAGTCGTTTGATATTCTGGGCGGGCTGTCGATCCCGCTGATGCTGCTGACGCTGGGCCATACCCTGGCGACGTTGCGGGTTAAAACCCTGGGGCGGTCGATCCTTTTGACGCTGCTACATTTGGCGATGGCAGTTGTCATTGCCGGTGCATTAATCTGGTTTTTCGGATTTACAGGGCCGGAACGAGGTGCTGTGATACTGTGCTGTCTTATGCCGTCTTCTGTGGCGACCTATCTTTTCATCGATCAGCATATCCCGGAGTACGGGCCCGATGTGGCAGGCTTTATTCTGGTCTCGACGCTGACGACAATACTGGTTCTGCCGGTGGCGCTGTCGTATTGGATTTGACATCTGACCGATGCCGGTTTCGTGACTTGTAACCGTCCGGTGGCTGGCGGACTATGCCCCGGAAACCATCCAGTATTCGAAGGGGTTCCGCATATGATCGGATATGTAACCATTGGTGTTTCCAACATGGACGCCGCCAAGACATTCTACACTTCGCTGTTCGAGGACAAAGGCGCGCAAGTTCTGATCGACGCTGGTCGCATTGCATTTATCGGCAATAATCCGGCGGCACCGATGCTGGCCGTTTGCGAGCCGTATGATGGCAATGATTGCGCATCAGGGAATGGCAATATGGTGTCTTTCGCTGCCGACACAAAAGAGGCCGTTACTACAATGTATGACAAGGCCATCAGCCTTGGTGCGACGGATGAAGGCGAGCCCGGGCAGCGCGTACCGGATCGGTTCTACGGTGCTTATGTTCGGGACCCTGACGGCAACAAGCTTTGCTTCTACGTCTTCGGATGAATTCGGACACACCGCAGCCAAGAAAAAAGGCCGCCCAATGGGGCGGCCTTTTGCAATTCAATCCAGTCAAGCTTAGAAGCCCAGACCTTCGTATTTCTTCTTGAACTTCGACACGCGGCCGCCGGCGTCCATCAGGCGCGACGAGCCACCGGTCCATGCCGGATGCACGGAAGGGTCGATTTCCAGAGCCAGCTGGTCGCCTTCTGCGCCCCAGGTGGATTTCATTTGAACCACTGTGCCATCGGTCATTTTGACGTCGATGACGTGATAATCGGGATGGATGTCTTTTTTCATCTTTCCGTTCCTTACGCTTCGGCGCCAGCCTTGGGCTTGTAGTTGGTGACTTCTGCGATACGTGCGGATTTACCGCGACGGGTGCGCAGATAGTACAGTTTGGCGCGACGAACGCGGCCACGGCGGACAACGGTGATGCTGTCGATGTTGGTCGAATACAGCGGGAACACACGCTCCACACCTTCGCCAAACGAGATTTTGCGAACGGTGAACGAACCGGCGATGCCTTCGCCGTTCTTGCGCGCGATGCAGACGCCTTCGTAGTTCTGCACACGGGTGCGCGACCCTTCGGTCACCTTATAGCCGACACGGATGGTGTCACCGGCTTTGAAGTCGGGGATGTCTTTCCCCAAGGCGGCAATCTGTTCCGCCTCAAGCTGTGCGATCAGGTCCATCGCAGGTACTCCTATCTGCTCGTGGTTGGTCCACGAAGTTTGGGCACGGCCTGAGAGCTCTTGGTCTTCACCGGGTCCTGCACGCAGCCCGCCAGAGATCAGATCGACTGTTCCTTGGATCTGGTCTGATCTGACACGTCCCGGCCGAAGAAAGCTGAGCGTCACGCCGTGATGCAAACCAAAACACCGGAGTCGCATGATGCGGCACCGGATTGCGGTCGTTTAAGGGGATTGCGCGCAGGGATCAAGAGCTAATCGCACAGATTTCCAGCGTGGCACAGGTGGGAATCCGCCAGTCACAAATTGCAGCGTTGCCTTAGCCCGCAGATCGGGCATTCTGAGGCAAATTGAAAGAGCAGAATTTTGAACAGGACTTCAAGGATGCGATTGGCTTTGCTTATGGCGGTGGCGGCCGCAATGCTGGTATCTTGCGGGCGCAGTGGCCCGCAACCGCAGACGGTAGAACCCACGCAGGTCGTGGACCGGACGGCCCCTTCTATAATCTATCCCGATTTTGGCGACGCCGACCCCCATGACTGGGAGGGACGGCACCCCGGATTATACCCTGTCCACGGTCTGGACGTGTCGCGCTGGCAGGGACCTATAGACTGGCGCACGGCCAAAGCATCGGGTGTGAGTTTTGTTTTCATGAAAGCAACCGAGGGCGGAGATGTAGCCGATCCGATGTTCGATGAGCATCGACGCGGCGCGCAGGCCGCCGGAGTGCCCTGGGGAGCCTATCACTACTATTATTTCTGTCGTTCAGCGCGCGAGCAGGCGCGCTGGTTTATCAAGAACGTTCCCAAAGGGGCCGACCTTCCACACGTGCTGGACATGGAGTGGACGCCCCATTCGAAAACCTGCACGCTGCGGCCAGATGGCAGAACCGTCCGGGCCGAAGCGCAGCGGTTTCTGGATATTCTGGAACGGCACTATGGCCGTCGCCCGATTGTCTATACCACTGTTGATTTCTTCGAAGACACCGACATAGGCCGCCTGCCCAAAACCGAATTCTGGCTGAGGTCGGTCGCCGGCCACCCGCGCGAGGTCTATCCGCGCACCGTTTGGCGGTTCTGGCAGTACACTGGCACCGGGCTGGTGCCAGGTGTTCAAGGCAGGGTCGACATCAACACCTTTAACGGCACACCGGAAAACTGGGCCAGATGGAAGGCCAAGTCTTAGGTGTTCGGTGTCCGGTAGGTTTCAATCGTACCGCCGCTGACCAGGTGGTCCAGCCGCCGCTCACGTTCTTCACCATAGGCATTGCGCAGCCAGAAGGATTCACCCGCGTTGAGCTCGCGGCGTTCAAAGCCGCGTTCACGCAGGCAACGGTCGACCTGATCAATTTCACCCTGCACGCGCAGCTCGTCTTGAAACGGGGCCGTAACCGCAGGCCCGATAATGATCCCCCAAAAAAGGATATTGGTCGTATAGCCGCCAATGACGGCGCTGTTTCCACCTTCATCCGCTTCCTGAGAACAGGAATCGACCGCCACCCGCGCCGAGTGCAGATTATGGCCAGCTTGTGTAGGAACAGACATCCCAAGCGGCTTTGTGGTGCAGGCTGAAACAGCCAGCACAACGCCAAGCAATAACTTTTTCATAATGTCGACAGACTCACTTTAAGCAACCCACGATTCTTATGGGCCTTAAAGGTGAATATTTTGAGGTGCGTTCAACTTCAAATGGCAAGTCGACAAACATTGAAGCTGCGGCATCCTCGCCACATTGTGTGCCCTTAGTCTCCGGTTTCCGAGGTGGTTTTCAGATACTCTGTCCAGATATCGGGGCGTCTTTCACGCGTGATGTCTTCTGACATTTTATGGCGCCATTTCGCAATGCGGCCATGATGGCCAGACATCAGTACCTCGGGGATCGGGCGACCTTTCCAGTCTGCCGGACGTGTATATTGAGGGTGCTCCAACAGACCCGAGGAAAAACTCTCCTCCTCGGTCGATGCCTGATTGCCTAAAACGCCGGGGATCAGACGAACCGTTGCGTCGATCAGGGCTTGCGCTGCAATTTCACCTCCGGTCATCACGAAATCGCCCAGAGACACTTCTTGAACGCCGTAATGTTCCAATACGCGCTCGTCCACGCCTTCAAAACGACCGCACAGGAGGGTCATGCCGTCACATCGGGCAAGGTTCTGCATCATGCGCTGATCCATGCGCCGCCCGCGCGGACTAAGGTAGATAAGCGGCCAATTGCCGTGTACACCCGCCATCGTATGTTCAATAGCTTCACCAAGAACATCTGCACGCAGCACCATCCCGGCACCGCCGCCAGCGGGTGTGTCATCGACATTGCGGTGCTTGCCGACGCCGAACTGCCGTAAGTCCACGGTTTCCAGCTGCCATAACCCTTCCTGCAATGCCTTGCCGGTCAGGCTTTCGCCCAGCACTCCGGGAAAGGCGGTGGGAAACAGCGTGATGATCTTGGCTTTCCAGACGCCGTGCAAATCCGGGGTCGGGGTCATCAGCTCGCGCGGTTTCAAGGTCGGTCGGATCGCCTTTCGACCATGGGATTTTTGGGGTGTGTCTGTCATATCTGGCGGGCCAGCTCGGTCTGGGCGGTTTGAATCAGAGCCCTCTTCTGGGTGATCAGAGCAGCTTCGTCCAGTGTCGAACGGTTCAGCGCCAGCATTTCTTGCAACACCTCGGCAGAAAAGCTGGGGGTTGAATGTGTGGGGCCCACGAGTTGCGATGTTTTATCGGGTGGCAGGTCGAGGAAACTAACAAAGGATGCACCTGCGCCAAAGCGATGATCCTGAAATTGCTCCATCCATTCGGTTTGAATGGTGACGGAAGGCAGCCGGTCTTTGATCCGGTCTGCGGTTTCCTGCAATGCAGGCAGGTGCGCGAGGTCAGCACGGAAGCTATCCAGGTCCTGCACCAACCGCGATTGCTGCAGGTCGTGTGCCCAAAGGCTGTACAGCCATGCATCGCGCTGGCGCAGTGACAGGTAGATGGTGATATCGACTTCGTCGCCTAGAAATCGTCGGTGCAGCACGCTGACCAGCGTTTCGGCCAGTTCCGGAGCAGCAGCATACCCCTCGTCGCGGTTCCTGCTGGGGCGCAGGCCCAGAAAGTTCTCCTCGCTCAGGATCAGCCCCCGGCGCTCACCAAAATCCAGTTCATCCAGAAAGGCTTGAACCTGACCGCCAAATCCGGCCAGCGTTGCGTCCAGCCTATAGATAGAATGGCGGGTGGCGGCCTCGTTCAGCCCGGCCTTGCGGGTCTTGTAGGGTAGAATCAGGGCAAATCGGGGCCAGATCAATCTGCGGTTTTCGTGCAGAAACGATTGTGCTGCGGCCATGCCTGTCTTGTGCAGGCCCAGATGCAGCAAAATGCGTCGCATCAGATCAGACCTTCGGGCGGGTCAGCCACGATGCGGCCTTGCTCCAGATCCACAGTCGGCACCACTTGCAGCGTAAAGGGCAGCAGGACCGTTGATTTCAAGCCTGGCCCATGCAGTTCCAGCAAATCCGCGGCGCCGTGGTTCTGCACGGATTTTACCTTGCCCAGCAGCGTACCGCCGGTGTCATAGACCTCAAGCCCGATCAGGTCGGTGTGATAAAACTCATCATCGGGCAACGAAGGCAACTGATCGCGCCGCGCAAACAGGCGCAGACCGTTCAGCGCATCGGCTTCTTCCTTGGTTTCGACCCCGCCCAGACGTGCCGCAAACCCGTTTTTGATGGTGCGCGTCAAAACAACCGGATAACGCTGTTCGCCGGTCTCATCTGTCAACGGAGAGTAGTGTTCGATATCTTCGGGCACGGCGCAAAAGCTTTTCAGGCGCACTTCGCCGCGTACGCCGTAAGACCCCGCAACGCTGCCGACGCAGATCAGATCACTCATTGGACACGCCTGTTGTCAAACAAATCCCGTTTCTCCATTCGCCAAGGCCTTCGCAGGCCTCGCGTTGATTGCTGCGTTCAAAGAACACGCCGACAATAAAGGCGATCAGCAGCAAAATGGGAAGTCGAATCAATGCGAACATAAGGCCTTACCGTGTTTCGATTGTCAGGCCGTCAGCCCGGTTTTCCCAACCAACCCGCTCCAGTTCTGGCGTGTCCGAGGCTCGTTCCGGCCAGCCAACACAGAAATATCCGATCAGGCGCCAGTCTGCGGGAACGTTCAGATCACGAGTCATTTGGTCAGGGTTCAAGATCGATACCCAACCCAGCCCCAATCCTTCGGCCCGCAACGCAAGCCAGAATAGCGTTATGGCAGAAACGACCGAATAGCGCCGCATCTCGGGCATCGTGCCCGCACCCAGCCCCAGGCCCTTGTCGGTACTGTCATCGCAAAAGACGGCCAGTTGCACCGGGGCTTCTTGCATTCCGGACAGTTTCAGGCGGCTGTAAAGCTGCGCCTTGTCGCCGGAATACCCCGCCAGCGCATCATCGTTGGCGGTTTGAAAATTCTTCAGCGCGGCGGATCGCGCCGCTTCGCTTTCTACGCGGATCACGCGCCAGGGTTCGCTGAGCCCCACCGAAGGGGCCAGTTGAAATGCGTCGAGGCAGCGCAACAGCACTGCCTCGTCCACGTGATCGGTGCGGAACCGGCGCACATCACGCCGGAGCCGCAACAACAGGTCAAACTGCGTGCGAAAATCGTCGGTGAAAGTCTGATCCCGCACGCGCTTGCCTGCTTATTCTTCTGCAGCCGCTTCTTCAGCCGGTGCAGCCGCCGCTTCGGCAGCTTCAGCAGCCTTTGCAGCTTTCTCTTCCGCGCGTTCCTGAGCTTTCTTGCCCGGGGTGCCCTTGTTGGGGTTGTTACGCTCGGCTTTTTCACGGGTACCGGCAGCTTCCAGCATACGTGCAATACGGTCGGTGGGCTGAGCGCCCTGATCCAGCCAGTACTGGATGCGCTCCATGTTCATTTTCACGCGCTCTTCGCTGTCTTTCGGCAGCAGCGGGTTGTAGGTGCCCAGCTTTTCGATGAAACGACCGTCGCGGGGCATGCGGCTGTCAGCAGCCACGATGCGATAGAAGGGACGCTTTTTCGAGCCGCCGCGGGCGAGACGAATTTTCATTGCCATGGTGGTATCTCCTTTGAATGGCATCACGCCGGAGGCGTGTCTTTTGTTGAGTCGGCGTAGGTGCCGGTTAGTTCTGATGTTTCTTATGGTGTCGGATGACTTCCTGAATGATGAAATTCAGGAAAGCCTTGGCGAAGTCGGGGTCCAGATCGGCCTCTTTCGCCAGGTCTTCTAGCCGTGCAATCTGCGTCGCTTCGCGCGAAGGATCGGACGGGGGAAGGTCGTGTTCGGCCTTGAGCTTGCCAACGGCCTGCGTGTGTTTGAACCGCTCGCCCAGCGTATAGACAAGGATCGCATCCAGTCGATCGATGCTTTCGCGATGCTCTTTCAACAGCGTGGCAGCCTGTGTCACGGGGTTGGTCATTGGCCGGTCCTTTCGGTGGTCAGGTCAATCTGCGGGTGACGCCAGATCTGGGCGCGTTTGCCCAGTAGCTCGGCATTTTCAAGCTCCAGCGTGGCTCCAAGGCGTTCTGCCAAAGCGCGCGAGCGGTCGTTGGCATGGGCGATGTACGAGATCACGCCGTTCAGACCCTGTTGCCGCGCTGCATAGTCGCGTGCCGCCTGCGCCGCCTCAAATCCCAGCCCTTTGCCTTCGGCCTCGGCCATAAGGGTCCAGCCCAGCTCGGGCTCGGCCCAGCCGGGGGCATCGATCATACCGGCCCATCCAACAAACGCGCCGCTGGACCTTTCGGTCAGGTGCCACAGGCCAAAGCCCTTCAGGGCCCAATGTCCAAGGCGTTTCACGAGGGAGTCCCAGCTGCCAAGCTCATCCTTTGGTCCGCCGACCATATGGCTGCGCTCAGTCGCAAAGAACGCGGTCATCGCAGGCAGATCGTCCAGATGTGGCGCGCGCAGGATCAGGCGCTCGGTCTCGATGGTGGGGATAGTGAACGAGGTCATGCGTATGCCTCCATTCCGCCATCGTTGTCCGATGAGACATAACGGTAAACGTGAACGGGCTCGTCGAATACGCTTTCGGCTTGCGCGTCCCGACTTGCACCCACGCGCCGTGCGACATCTGCGGATTTCGCGTTGTCGGGATCGACATAACTGACCAGCGAAGGCAGGTTGTGTGTTTCGAGCGCAAAGCTGCGCACGGCGGCCACTGCTTCGGTTGCGATGCCTTGGCCTTCGGCTTTAGCGGTCAGCATGTAACCCAGTTCGTGTTCCTGATCGCCGAACTCCATAGCGACCGAGACAAATCCCGTGACAGTTCCGGTCGCCTTATCCTCAACTGTCCACACACCCGCGCCGCGCAAAATCCATCCCGACACGTATTGGGTGAAATCTTGCCACGCGCCATTGCGATCAAATGGGCCATCCATAAAGCGTGCACGATCAGACATCAGAATTTCGGCATAATCCCCGAAATCCCGCAACTCAGGCGCGCGCAGCAGCAGACGAGTGGTCTCGATACGCGGCACCAAAGCACCCAACCGCGCAGACAGCGCGGCTGCAGGACCGGTGGCCGGAGCCTCCCAGGGATATGCCGATGGGGCCGTCATTTACTTTTTCTTGCCGAACCCGCTGAGGCCCTGCGGCAGGCCCATACCGCCGCCCAATCCGGGTAGACCGCCGGGCATCTTGCCGCCCATCGCCTTGGCCGCTTGTTCCAGCGCCTTGGGGTCCATGCCTGCGGCCATTTCCTCGGGCGACGGGCCACCTTTGCCGAACATGCCTTTCATGGCTTGTTTCAGCATCTTGCCTTTGCCCATCTTGCCCATCTTTTTCATCATGTCCGACATCTGCCGATGCATCTTGAGCAGCTTGTTCAGGTCGCTGACCTCCATACCCGAGCCTGCCGCGATCCGTTTCTTACGGCTCGCCTGCAATAGCTGAGGGTTGGCGCGTTCGCGTTTGGTCATGGATTGGATCATGGCGATCTGCTGGCGCAGGATCTTGTCGTCCAGACCGGCCTGATCCATCTGCTTGGCCATTTTGCCCATGCCGGGCATCATGCCCATCATGCCCTGCATGCCGCCCATCTGGATCATCTGCTCCAGCTGCATTTTCAGGTCGTTCATGTTGAACTGACCTTTGACCATGCGCTTCATCATGCGCTCGGTCTGTTCCATCTCCATCGTTTCCTGGGCCTTTTCGACCAAGGCAACGATGTCGCCCATGCCCAGAATACGACCGGCGATCCGGTCCGGCTCGAAGGTTTCGAGCGCGTCCATCTTTTCGCCAAGACCAACAAAGCGGATCGGCTTGCCGGTGACCGCGCGCATCGACAGCGCCGCACCGCCGCGTCCGTCACCGTCCATGCGGGTCAGAACCACGCCCGAGATGCCGACCTTTGCGTCGAACTCTTCGGCCACTTCAACGGCGACCTGACCGGTAAGGCCGTCGACGACCAGAAGGGTCTCGCGCGGGTCAACCGCGTTGCGGACCTGCTCGACCTCGTCCATCAGGACTTCGTCAATGTGCAGGCGGCCCGCAGTATCGAGCATGTAGACGTCGTACCCACCCAGAGTCGCCTGCTGCTTGGCGCGCTTGGCAATATCGACCGGTTTCTGACCAGGGATAATCGGAAGAGTATCGACGCCGACCTGAGTGCCCAGAACAGCCAACTGGTCCATCGCGGCCGGGCGATAGACGTCGAGCGAGGCCATCAGGACCTTCTTACCCTCTTTCTCTTTCAGGCGCTTAGCCAGCTTACCGGTGGTGGTCGTCTTACCCGAGCCTTGCAGACCGACCATCAGGATCGGGGCAGGCGGGTTGTCGATCTTCAGCTTGCCGGGGTCTTCTTCGCCGCGCAGGGTATCGACCAGCGCGTCATGCACGATCTTCACGACCTGCTGGCCAGGGGTGATCGATTTGGTGACGGCTTGGCCGGTCGCCTGTTCCTGAACCTTTTTGACGAAAGCGCGGGCTACTGGCAGCGAGACGTCGGCCTCAAGCAGCGCAACCCGGACCTCGCGCAGGGCGGTCTTGACGTCTTCTTCGGACAGAGCGCCCTGTTTGGTCAGCCGGTCAAAGACGCCAGAGAGGCGTTCGGATAGATTTTCAAACATGCCTTCGGCCTCCTTAGCCGGTTATATGGTGGCACTTCCTACGTAGGAAACACCGGTTAAATACACAATTGCCCCCACGGGCGAAACTCGCTGGTGGGGGGCGATCCCTGAACGACTCAAGGGACCGGAAGATCGAAAGGCTTCCGGATGTTTGGCGGTCATTTACGCCTTGGTGCCGGGTGAGTCAAGATAAGCTATGTGAAGCCTGCCGGTGTAGGGTACTCTGATCAAAACAAGCTCGGGGAGGGGCGATGAGGGACGATCTTCCGCAAAAGACAACCGACTATGTTGGCGAGGTGACAAACACCGATATCTGGTCCGGGTTCGAGATACGGCCAGACGATGTCTTTGTGTGCACTCCGCCAAAATGCGGCACCACGTGGACGCAGACTCTGGTGCGAATGCTGATCACGCAAACCGCTGACCCTAGCGTTTACGACAACAAGATCTCACCTTGGCTGGATTGCGGCTTTCGCGACCGTGTTGAGCAAGCAAATACACTGGACGCACAAACCCATCGGCGCTGCATCAAGACACATACCCCGCTGGATGGAATAAAATTCTCACCCGATGCGCAGTATCTGGTTGTGCATCGCCATCCCGTCGACGTTCATTTCTCACTGCGCCGGCATGTTGAAAACATGAAGGACGATTGGCTGGATTACCTGTTCCCAGAAGATCTTTCGGAAGCTTTTGCAATGTTTCTGGATCGCCCCGCTTCTTCAAAAGGTACGGATGACTTGACCCTCAGATCTTTAGTTCATCACTTCAGGTCTTTTTGGGCCTATCGCGATTTGCCCAACATTCATTTTCTGCATTACGCCGAACTCAGCCGCGATCTGCCTGGGCAAGTCGCACGGCTTGCCCGCATCATGGATATCGAGATTGGGCCGCAATTGATCAAGGACATCGCCGAGGCGGGCAGTTTCGGGTCGATGAAAAACAACGCAAAACGCCTTGAGCAAACGCCCGGGTTCACCAGTGGGTTCCACGACTTTGCACAGTTTTTTTCATCGGGCACCAGCAACAAGTGGGAAGGCAAGCTGACGTCTGATGACATGGCCAAGTATGACACATGTATCTCTGAAATGGTCTCACCTGAAGAACGTTTGTGGCTGGAAAGCGGGTTTGCCCGTTAACCTACGCCTAGGTTGTGGTTGCTCTGTTTGGACGCAGGGAGCCAATTGTTTACTGCCTCAGCCAGCCGATGAGAACCCGACCCGCTAACAAAGGCTTCGACAATAGGGTGGCGACCAGCGCTCATTCCCTTATCCAGTACAAGGACGGTCCGATACATCCGCGAAGTGCTTTTGTTGCTTCTGGACGTCGTGCTTTCAACTTCGGCATGAGACAGGTTGGACAGTTTGTGTTCCACGGCCTTATAGCCGAACACCGACTGGCGGCGGATCAGAACACTGTCTTTTTGCCGGTCCAGTACAATCTGAACCCGCCTCACAAAGGTGCAGAAGGCACCAAGACCCATGCCACCCCCGAAGACTGCGAAGAAAAGGCCGAACCAAATGCCCTCGCCGCCTTTACTGGCCATGAACAGGCCGGCACATACAAAGGCGAGTATGAAGAGGACCAGTGTGATGCCGATGAACCAAGGCGTGTTTGAAAGGATCAGTTGGTCAGGGGTATTGCGCGTGATTTTCATGACGGAACACTACAGCCTTTTCAGAATTCGTTGAAGCAAAGCGCAGCGTTCTCTGCCTGTGTCGAAAAGATAGGCAGCTTACAAGCGATCTTGCGTATGCCGACAAGCTTGAGCTTCTGGGCCACTGATTGCAGGCGAGGTCGTTCTATGGCACTGCCCTTGAAACTTTCGCAAGGAGGCCGGGATGGACGCTTCATCCGCTTTTCAGGACACATTACCTTTGAGCTCTGATGCGTTGCTGGCACAGCTGAATGACTGGGGGCTGGCCTATCGTCTGCACACGCATGTCCCGTTGCGCACGGTCGAAGACTCGAAGGCGGTCGAAGATCAGTTCATGGTTCCCGGTGAAAACGCATTAAGGGTCAAAAACCTGTATCTGCGCGACAAGAAAAAACGCAATTATTTGGTGACGCTCGAGCAGAACCGGGCAATCGACCTCAAAGCACTGGGTGCGGAGCTGGGTGTCGGTAACCTGTCTTTCGGCTCGGCAGACCGGTTGTTGCAAAACCTTGGCATACGTCCCGGCGCCGTTAGCCCGTTGGCGATGATCAACGGCGTTCAGAATGAGGTGCGGTTCTTCATGGACGCTGCGGCCCGGCAGAGCGATGTTGTTTACATGCACCCATTGGTTAATGATCGCACTGTTGCTATGTCCCGCGCCGATTTGATGGATTTCTTTGATCGCGTCGGGTGCGAGGTAACCTGGTTGCCGTGATCACACGCGACTGACGACGCTGAAAGTATGCTTGAACCTAAGAAGAGCACTTCAAGTGCCGGTTAGCGCTTCCTTGAGGGCGGCGGTGACATGCGCGGCAGATGGATTGACGAACAGGTGCCCGTCAGCCTCGAACACGGGATCGTCCAGATGGGCCGGAAAGGCCAATGGCAACTCGGTACATGCCAGCAAGATCGCGGTGCCAGGACTTGCGTGCTTGTTACAGAAGTCAAGCAATCGTGCCCGAGCGTTATCAGACGCACCGCCATAGAAGTCGCTGTCGATCATGGCTTGCATTTCAAAGATTTCGGACTCGGGCAGGCGACTATTTGCCGTGATGCCTTCGGCGGCCAAACGTTCAGCATAGTTGGTGGCCTGCATCGTTACAGTCGTTCCAAGCACCAAAGCCTTGGGTGCCCCGGTCCGCGCCGTGGTTTCGGCGGTTGCGTCGAAAATACTGAGGATCGGCATGGATACGCCCCGACGGATCGCGTGAAGCCGTGCATGGGGTGTGTTGGACGCAATAATGCCGAAATCGCAATCCGCGCGTTCCAAGGTCAGCAGGGCTTCGCGGAACACTGAGTCAAAATCCGCCCAGCTGGCCTCATCCCCAGCGACACCGCGCAGGGCTCGCGTTCTGGCTTGAGTGACAGATTCGATGGTCATCGGGGGGATCGGTAAAGGTGAGCCATGGCCGCGTTCCGCGAAGTGACGCCCGGCCCCTTCGGCTATGGCGCGGTAGTAGTCAACGGTCGAGGCCCAGCCCACCCCGCCGAGAATGCCGATTTTCTTCATGGGTTTCGTCCAGCCTGCCAATCCCAACACATTGGCAGACTGAAGGTTTAAAGGGTCATTGACCAGAGCAGATCAAGCCGCGAGGTCTGAAACTGCCTTATGCGCACTTTCCAGCGCCGCTTCGGGATTCACGGCCATCTGATCCGCTGCGATCACGTCCACGTCATGAATGCCGATAAAGCCCAGCACATGGCGCGCGTAGTTGGTGGCGAAGTCCGCCTCGGAGCCGACGGGCACACCACCCGACGCGATAGCCAGAATGGCGCGCTTCCCTTCCAACAAACCTTTTGGGCCGTTTTCAGTGTAGGCAAAGGTCAGGCCTGCGCGGGCAACCAGGTCAATCCACGCCTTGAAGGCGGCCGGAACCGAAAAATTGTAAATCGGCAACCCAATTACGATGGTGTCGGCGTCCTGCAATTCGGCCACCAGCTCATCGGACAGGGCCAGCCGATCCCGCTGTACATCGTCGCGCTGGTCCGCAGGGGTGAAGTTCGCGGCGATCCAGTCTTCGGTCAAAAGGGGCAGAGGGGTTGCCAGATCGCGACGGATGATGCGTTCCGCGCCCAGTTGCTTGACCACACGGTCGGACAGATCGCGGGTCGTCGAGTCAACGCGGCGTGCAGAGGAATCGATGTGAAGGATTGCTTTGGGCATTGTTCAGGTCCTTTGGGTCAGGGAAATCTTGTCCTGTCCCCAATATGATTATTGCGTTTGTGAACAAAACTCGGATACATCAACAGTTATTGTTGGAAATTGCACAGTGACGCATTGCCATGGATAATTGGGACGAAGTGAGAACCGCCTATCAGGTGGCGCGCATGGGGACAGTCAGCGGCGCAGCCGAGGTTCTTGGGGTTCACCACGCCACCGTGATCCGCCACATTGATGCGATCGAGGCGCGGCTGGGTGTAAAACTGTTCCAGCGTCACGCACGCGGATACACGCCGACCGAGGCAGGCGACGATCTGTTGCGCGTCGCACAGGCCACCGAGGATCAATTCAACCAGCTAGTTGGCCGCATGAAGGGTCGGGGCGACGACGTTTCAGGTGAATTGGTGGTGACATCGCTTGGTTCACTTGCACCCTTGGTGGTGCCCACACTCACCGCGTTTCAAAAGATGCATCCGGATCTCATCGTGCGCTACTTGACCGGCGACCGGCTTTTCCGTCTGGAATACGGCGAGGCGCATGTGGCGATCCGCGCAGGGTCAGCCCCGGATCAGCCGGACAACGTCGTGCAGCCATTCCGACAGGAAGAAGTCGGCCTGTATGCCAGCACAGCGTATATCGAACGGTTTGGCACGCCGTCGGGTATAGAGGATTTCGGGAAACACCATTTCGTCAGTTCTGACGACGAAAGCAGTCGCGCGCCTTTTACCCGATGGCTGCGCGCAACAGTTCCGGCAGATCGCATCACTTTCCGCTGTACCAACAATTTCTGTATGCGCGAGGCTGTCATGGCCGGGGCGGGCATAGGTTTCATGGCGCGCTGGGAAGCGGCCCGCCACGACAATCTGGTCGAGGTGATGGATCCGCTTCCAGAATGGTTCGGAAACCTGTGGCTTGTGACCCACGTGGATTTACACCGCACCACCAAGGTGCAGGCCTTCCTGAGTTATCTGAAAGAAGAAGCCAAAGGCTGGAAACCATGAGCCCTCAGGCGCGTGGCCATCTGGCCATGCTGACCTTTTCGGCGCTTGTTGCGGGCAGTTTTTCGTTGGGATCCATGATCGCCAACGAAATTGCGCCGTCCGCCTTGAACGCGGTGCGATTTGCGATTGCGGCTGTAGTGATTGGTATTGCGGCACTGGCCACAACAGGCCTGCCGCGCAGCGCTGTACAGGCGCCTTGGCGCTACCTTGTGTTGGGTGGGCTGTTTTCGACCTATTTCGTGCTGATGTTCTATGGGCTACAAACCGCCCCGCCGGTCAGCGCCGCTGCGGTGTTCACCCTGACGCCTGTTGTTACAGCCCTTGCGGGTTGGGTTTTATTGCGTCAGATCACCACCCCGCGCATGGCATTGGCTTTGACCATTGGCGCGGTGGGGGCGCTTTGGGTAATCTTTCGAGCCGACTGGCAAATGTTCCGCGCCTTCGAAATCGGACGTGGTGAGATCATCTACTTTTGGGGCTGTGTATCTCACGCAATCTATACACCCATGATCCGCAAACTGAATCGCGGAGAGCCCGCAGTGGTGTTCACTTTCTGGACACAAGTTGCCGGGTGCTTGTTGCTGATCGTGTTCGGGTGGTCCGACCTGATGACGACCAACTGGGCGGCTCTTCCGGCCATCGTCTGGATCGGACTGCTCTATATTTCGCTCTTCGCGACGGCGGCCAGTTTTGTGCTGGTGCAGTTTTCATCGCTCCGACTGCCCTCGGCCAAGGTGATGGCTTACACCTATCTGGTGCCCAGTTGGGTGATCTTGTGGGAGATAGCGCTGGGAAAGGCTGTGCCCACCGGTTTGATTTTGGGTGGCGTTGCGCTGACCGTCATTGCGTTGTTGATGCTGCTTAAGGAAGAAACGCCGCCTGCGGTGCCCGCGGGAACGGCCGCTGATTAACCGGAGCTTTGCTTGCAGACGCCTCGGCACTTTGATGTATTCCAAAGGTAGAATTTGTTGAGCCAGATCAAAGCCCGTGAAAAACCTCTTCAATACACTTTAAAGCACTTGAGAGGAGGAAGTTATGTTCAACCACATCATGCTGCCGATCGATCGGCATCTACCGCCCGAGGTTCGCAAAGCTGCCGATATTGCCGCGCAGGTGGCGAAATGGCAGGGGGCCAAAATCACTTTGGTCAGTGTTACCGGCGCCCATTTGGGGGAATCCACGGAAACCGAAGCTGAGATCGACAAGGAACTGGCCGCTTTTACGGAAAAACTGGCCGCCGAGGGCGGGGCCGAGGTTGCCGTGCGCAAGATACACTCGGTTGACGTTGCCGCCGAAGTGGACAGCGACCTGACCCGTGCTGCGGAAGAGATCGGCGCCGACCTGATCATTGTGGGGACCCATGCCCCCCGGATCACCGACTATATCTTCTCAAGCCACGCCGGTTATCTTGCAAAACACGCCAGCATGTCAGTCTTTGTCGTGCGCTAGGCTTCGTCTGGTGTCGGAAGCTCTACTTCCAGAAATCGTTCGAACGCGTCCAGATTGACGGGTTCGAATTGTCCGAAACCCTGCATCCAAACCGATGCGGCGCGCAGGGCGTCGGGCTCGAGCTTGCACCACTTCACCCGCCCACGCTTTTCCTGGGAAATCAATCCGGCTTTGGTCAGGATGACCAGGTGCTTTGAAATCGCGGCCAATGACATCTCGAAGGGTTCGGCCACATCCGTAACGGCCATATCGTCCTCAAGCAGCATTGCCAGGATGGCGCGGCGGGTTGGGTCGGCAAGGGCCGCGAAAACAGTGTCGAGCGTGTCGGTCATTGCCCTGTCATAACCGTTTGGAGCAAGGGCGAAAAGGGCGTTACAGCATTGGGTGTTGATAGCTGTCGCTGGGAAAACGCACGCTCATCCCCCGGCTGTCGGGCTTTTACGCGGCCAACCCCGGTGTTGATCTGCGCTTGGAAGCTTTACGTGCGCTGGCGGATGGGGACGGATCTGTCGCTGACGGCGGCACTGCGTGGGTTGGGCATTTATCTTGGATCCGAAGAGTGCGTGCTGACCGATCTGCAGGCGGGTCGTTTGATCCGGTGCTTTCTCATCGGATTCCGTGAGGGAAGTTTCTGGCTGGTTTCGGGTCCAACAGCGGTGCGCTGCAGAACGGTACAGGCGTTCCGAACGTGATTGCTGGATCAAAGCGCAAAACTGCGCGGCCAAGCTGTGTTGCAGGAATAATCAACTCTTTGGTTGAATATGCGGATTCAGCACATTTCAAGCTTCTTCCAGTTTCAGGGTACTCTTTCACAATGATTTGCATCTAATAAAATTGTTATCAAACAAGCACTTAAACTGCGTCATTTCGGTCTCACGACAGCGTTGACTCTGGGCCATTCGCGCCTTAGCACCATGCCTCAAGACAGCGCGAGGAAACCGTCCGTGACCGAAGACGACCAAAAGCAGCGTATGGCGCAGCTGGAGGCCAAGATCGAAGCGGCGAAAAAGGCTAAGGAACCGGCCCCCCGTGCAGACAGTGACATATCCGGCGGCGAACTTGCCTGGAGGATGGTCATCGAAATGGTATCCGGTCTGGGGATCGGATTTGGCATCGGATACGGGCTGGACAGCCTGCTCGGGACTATCCCGATTTTTCTGGTGCTGTTTACATTGCTGGGCCTTGTCGCGGGCGTGAAGGTTATGCTCCGCAGCGCGAAAGAGGTTCAAGAGAAACAAATGGCGGCGACGGCTGCCGAGAAGGACGAGAGGGACTGAACGTGGCAACTGAGACCACCGCAGCAGCAGGCAGCAGCCTGGTTTTCCACCCGATGGATCAGTTCATCGTGAAACCGTTGTTCGGCGACGGTGCGGTCGGCATGTTCACCGTCACCAACGTGACGCTGTGGCTGTTCTTTGCCATCCTGGCGGTTGTCGCATTGCTGGTTCTGCCCACGTCCAAACGCGCGATTGTGCCGACGCGGATGCAGTCTGTCGCAGAGCTGACCTATGGCTTCGTATACAAGATGCTGGAAGACATCTGCGGCAAGGAAGGCGTTAAGTTCTTCCCCTATGTCATGACCCTTTTCATGTTCATCGTCTGCGCGAACTTCCTGGGCCTGATCCCGACGTCGTTCACCACCACATCTCATTTCGCCGTCACCATCCCGCTGGCGCTGGCCGTGTTCCTGACTGTGACCATCCTGGGCTTCGTAAAGAACGGCGCCGCGTTTCTGGGTCTGTTCTGGGTGTCCAGCGCACCGCTGGCGTTGCGTCCGATCCTGGCAATCATCGAGCTGATCTCGTACTTCGTGCGCCCTGTCAGCCACTCTATTCGTCTTGCCGGTAACGTCATGGCAGGCCACGCGGTTATCAAGGTTTTTGCGGGCTTTGCCGCAGTTGCCGTGATCTCGCCTGTGTCCGTTCTGGCGATCACCGCAATGTACGGTCTTGAGGTCCTCGTGGCCTTCATCCAGGCCTACGTATTCACCATTCTGACCTGTGTTTATCTGAAAGATGCGCTGCATCCTTCGCACTAAAGGTCCGATACCCAAACATCGAAACTTCCAATTCGTAAGGAGACACATCATGGAAGGCGATCTCGCACACATCGGCGCAGGCCTGGCAGCAATCGGTTCCGGCGCAGCCGCAATCGGGGTGGGCAACGTTGCAGGCAACTTCCTGGCCGGCGCCCTGCGCAACCCTTCGGCGGCTGCTTCGCAGACCGCAACCCTCTTCATCGGTATCGCATTCGCAGAAGCGCTGGGCATCTTCGCATTCCTGGTCTCGCTGCTGCTGATGTTCGCCGTCTGATCTGCGGAACCTGATCCTTACGCGCAGGTGGGCCCAAGCCATAGCGGCCCACCTGTTGTAAAGACAACGTTCCGACGGAGGACATCATGGCGACTGAACCCATTACGAAAGAAGTAGCTGGCTCGTGCGTTGACTCCTATGGCTCTGCCATTGGCATGCCGCAGCTCTGCTTCGATTGGTTCCCCAACCAGATTTTCTGGCTGGTCATTACGCTGGTCGTCATCTTTCTGGTCCTGTCCCGCGTGGCTCTGCCCCGCATCGCGGCAATCCTGGCTGAACGTCAGGGGACCATTACCAACGACCTGGCTGCGGCCGAAGATCTGAAGGCCAAGGCGGTCGAGGCTGAAGAGGCCTACAACAAAGCGCTGGCCGATGCCCGTTCTGAGGCACAGCGTATCGCAGCGGAAGCCCGCGCCGAAATTCAGGCTGGTCTGGATGACGCGATTGCAAAGGCGGACGCGGAAATCGCTGCAAAAGCGGCTGAATCGGAAAAGGCAATTGCTGAAATCCGTGCCGGTGCGCTGGAAAGCATTCAAGTGGTTGCCAAGGACACGGCGGCTGAACTGGTCACAGCGCTGGGCGGCGAAGCGGATGCGGATGCCATTGCCGGTGCCGTAGATGCGCAGACGAAAGGATAAGTGACATGCGGAACACTCTTGCCCTTATCCTGACATTTGGTGCGGCCAGCCCGGCCTTTGCGGCCAAAGGCCCGTTCTTCTCGCTTGGCAACACAGACTTTGTCGTCCTTCTGGGCTTTATCGTCTTCATTGCGGTCCTGTTCTACTTCAAGGTCCCCGGCATGATCGGTGGGGCGCTGGACAACCGTGCCGAAGGCATCAAGTCCGAACTGGACGAAGCACGCGCTCTGCATGAAGAAGCACGTAGCTTGCTGGCTTCTTACGAGCGCAAGCAGCGTGAAGTTCAGGGACAGGCTGATGCGATCGTTGCAGCGGCCAAGGAAGACGCGGCTCTGGCAGCTGAACAGGCGAAGGTTGACCTTGAAAAGTCGATTGAACGCCGTCTGGCTGCAGCTCAGGATCAGATTGCTTCGGCTGAAGCGTCTGCTGTGAAAGAAGTGCGTGATCAAGCCGTTTCGGTCGCAGTTGCTGCGGCGGGTTCGGTTCTGGCCAAGCAAATGACTGCTGCACAGGCCAACAAATTGATCGATGCGTCGATTGCAGACGTTGGCACCAAACTGCACTGACGGTTGACCTGACAGAAAAATGAAACAGTTGACCCGAGGGCGTTTCGCTTTCGGGTCTTTTGTTTTGCGGTGAGTTCTGCTTGTTTTGAAGGACACTCCGAATCCTGCCGACAGTTGGGGAACTGGTCGACAGGAAAGCTCCGCAGCAAGCGTGAAAAAACAGGGAAAGACAGGACGTGTCGGGCGACGCAGTTTCGATGAATATTTTAGGCGTGGTCAGAAATGGCGGCTCAGCGCTGATTGACACGATCAACAGGATTGAAAGCCTGTCTGTTCAACTGCACCGCTACTCGGTCACCATTGCGACCAACGACAACACGGACGATACGGACCGGGTATTGTCCGAATACGCGGATCGGAATCAGCGTGTCGATATTCTTCAACTGGATGGTTTGATTTCTAAACAACCTGACCGGATTGAGCGTATCACTATGGCCAGAAATGCTGTTCTCAAAAGGCTGGAAGAGAAAGACAGCGACCTGGATCTGACTCTGGTTCTGGATTTGGATGGTCCAAATGTCTGCCTTGATGTTCAGGCGGTTCTGACAGCTGCGCGGAGGGTTGTCCCTTTGTGGGAGGGTGTCTTTGCCAATTCCAAACCTGCATACTACGACATCTACGCCTTGCGCTGCCCCGGCTGGTGTGACGAAGACGTCTGGCAACGCATTCAAAACACGCGCAGACCGCTGTTTGGACGTCTAAAGTGGCGCAAGGCTTTGCTGAAGTCGGCGGTTTTTGACCGGCAGTTCCATATTCCAGCCGAAACGCCGCTGATCCCGGTCGACAGTGCCTTTGGTGGTGCTGGGTTGTACAAAACCCGAGCCTTGAGAGGTTTGCGGTATTCTTGTCGGGACGAGAAAGGTCATCAGGTGTGCGAACATGTGATGCTGCATAAACAGTTACGCGACCGTGGTGCCAGGTTGTTCATCGATCCGGCTTTGACAACACTGGCCCCCGATCATCATTTGGGAGAAAGCAGCGGAAAACCTTTACCGCAACATCTGATCCCCGTTGCAACCGGGGCCGCGTAATTCAGTTATTTGTCGTTAGGCCGTCTACTAGGGGTAGCGTTCACTCCCGCCCGGCCTCGTGTTGCAATCTTTGCTGCGCAATGGCTTCGTTCTGGTCGGACTTTCTTTGATCCGCCATGCAACGCTCCACAAAATCCAGATGCTGTTCGATCGCGGTGCGAGCAGCCGAAGGATTTCGCGCTTGTAACGCTTCGTTTATGGTCCGGTGCTGGTCCAAAATCGCCTCGCGCGTGGCCCGCTGTTGGAACATCGTCTGACGGTTATAAAACACGCCTTGTACCAACAGATCGTACATCGAACGCATCATGTGAAGCATGATGACATTGTGACTGGCTTCGATGATGGCCATGTGGAATTCGGCATCCAATCGCGCCTCATCATCCGCTGCGTTCCGGTCATGGGCCGCCTGCATCTTGTCAAAGACCGCCTGAACCACTTTCAGGTCGCTGTCAGAGCCTTGCCGTGCGGCCCTTTCAGCTGCCAACCCTTCCATGTCGCGGCGAAAGGACAGATAGTCAAAGACCGCTTCGTCATGGCTGCCAAACAATCGGATCAGGGCCGGAGCAAAAGCCGACCCGAGAACATCGGCCACATATATACCGGACCCGGCCTTGGCGGTCAGCAATCCCTGCGCCTGAAGCTCTGAAATCGCATCGCGCAGGGACGGGCGTGACACGCCCATCCGCTCGGCCAGATCGCGTTCCGGGGGCAAACGTTCGCCGGGGCGCAGGATGCCACGCAAGATCAGAAGCTCGATCTGGCGAACAACAGCAAGCGACAGTTTTTCGGTTTCGACTTTGTGAAAGGGCATCAGAGCTCCAGAATTGGTCAAGTCATTTGACCACGAGCGCATGACGCGTTCAAGGATGCCCGTTCAAATCGCTTGAAATAAAAGGTCAGTATTATTGACTTTAAAATAAGCCACCATAGGCTGCCCGGAATTGAGATCGGAGGAGCCTCATGTCCAAAAACCCATTGTTTGCCACCCGGGCTTCCCGGATGAAGGCATCAGAAATCCGAGAGCTGCTGAAACTGCTCGACCAACCAGGGATCATTTCGTTTGCGGGCGGCATTCCTGATCCTGCCTTGTTTCCAGCCGACGCGTTTTCACAGGCGTTTCAAGCAGCACTGGGACCACAGACGCAGGCGCAGGCGCTGCAATACTCGGTCAGCGAAGGCTATGTCCCGCTGCGCGAATGGCTGGTGCAGCATATGCGCGAGATTGGAGTGACGTGTGACATCGACAACATCCTGATCACGTCAGGGTCGCAGCAGGCGCTGGACTACCTGGGCAAGTTGTTTCTGTCCCCCGGTGACACGGCCCTGGTTGGATGGCCCACCTATCTGGGCGCGCTTGCTGCGTTCAATGCGTATGAACCCCGGTTTGATCGGTTGAACGGCAACAGCGGGGCCGCGGAACACAAAGCCGCCGCAGGGGACGGGGCTGTGAAATTCGCGTATCTTTCGGCGGATTTTGCCAATCCAACGGGCGAAACTCTGGATCGGCAAGGCAGAGAAGCGTTGTTGGACCTGGCAGAAGAGTTGGATTGCGCCATAATCGAAGACGGGGCCTATCAGGCGTTGCGCTATGACGGGGATCCGATCCCACCGATCCTGTCTTTAGAGCTGGCTCGGAAAGGGTCTATCGAAAACTGTCGGACAATCTATTGCGGCAGTTTCTCAAAAACCCTGTCGCCGGGGCTGCGCATGGGCTGGGTCGTGGCGCCCAAACCGACCATATCTCAGTTGGTTTTGTTGAAGCAGGCGGCGGACCTGCATTCGGCGACCATAAACCAAATGGCCGTTCATGACGTGGCGCAAGCGTGTTTTGACAGCCATATTCCCCAAGTGCGTGCGGTTTATCAAAACCGTCGCGATGTGATGCTGGACGCGTTGGAACAGCATATGCCCGACGGGGTCGAGTGGACCCGGCCCGAGGGCGGTATGTTCATCTGGGTCACGCTGCCTGCAGGGGTCAGTGGGTCTGAATTGCTGGCGCGTGCGTCGGACACGGTGAAAGTGGCCTTTGTGCCGGGTCAGGCATTCTTCCCGGATGGCAGCGGCGCAAATACCATTCGCCTGAGTTTTTCAAATTCTGACGAGGCAGCAATCCGCGAAGGTATTCGTCGGTTGGGTGAAGTACTGCGGGCCTGATACGTAGAAAGGATCTGTTAACCAAAATGCTGCAACTCTGCGGCATGATCCGGTGTCTTGCCCCTTTGTTGTTGGCCGCCTGTGCGGTCGGAACCCCTCATTTCCGCGAGGTGCCTGCCACACGCGTTGCGGTGAATGGCAGCGTGTTCGACGTGCGCGTGCGCGGTGAACTAGCCGAAGCGGTCAGGGTCAACGCGCAATACGCACCCCGCCTGGGTCCGGTCCGAGACCGGGCCGCCCTTGCGATGGCTCAGGTTTCGGGTTGTCCGATTCTGGATGTGCTGGGCGATGCGGCGGTAACGGTTGGTGTTTTGGGCTGTGATCGAGACGCGGGCGAGCGGTTGCTGCTAACCGCTGTTTCTACGCCCAACTATGAGTGCATCGACTATGGCATCTACGAAAACGTTGGGGATGACTACGGCTATCAGGTCTTTGAGTGCACCCCATATTGATATACGCGTGTTTTTGGGTATTTCGGCAAGATATTGTGGATAACTCAAAATGATATCCCATATCCTGCGCAACTCCGTTGACTCGGACCCTATCCCTTGCGCAGACTTTCAACTCATAGGAATCACGGGACACGCTGCCATTGCGTTTCAGCAAGCTCAAACTGACCGGCTTCAAAAGCTTTGTTGATCCAACCGATCTGATCATCGCAGACGGGTTGACCGGTGTGGTGGGGCCAAATGGCTGTGGCAAGTCCAATCTTCTGGAAGCCTTGCGTTGGGTGATGGGTGAAAACCGGCCCAAATCCATGCGTGGTGGCGCGATGGAAGACGTGATCTTCGCGGGTGCGGCTACGCGCCCTGCACGCAATTTTGCCGAGGTCGTCCTGACCATGGACAACTCGGAACGCCTCGCGCCATCCGGGTTCAACGACAGCGATCAGTTGGAGATCGTACGGCGCATCACCCGCGATGTTGGCAGCGCTTACAAGACCAACGGCAAGGATGTGCGCGCGCGCGATGTACAGATGCTGTTCGCCGATGCCTCGACCGGGGCGCATTCGCCTGCGCTGGTCGGGCAGAACCGCATCGCCGAGTTGATCAACGCCAAACCCCGCGCGCGCCGCCGCATTCTGGAAGAAGCCGCTGGGATCTCGGGCCTGTATCAGCGTCGGCACGAAGCCGAATTGAAGCTGAAGGGCACCGAGGCGAACCTGACCCGCGTGGATGACGTTCTGGAGCAGCTTGGTGGGCAATTGGCTCAACTGGCGCGCCAGGCCCGCCAAGCTGCACGATACCGCGAGATTGGCGAGCTACTGCGTCAGGCCGAAGGGATGCTGCTCTATCGGCGCTGGAAAGAGGCCGATATGGCCCGCCAGCAGGCTGAAGAAAAGCTGCGTGAACGTATCGCCGAAGCCTCTCGTGCCGAAGCTGAGGCGCGCGCCGCCGCTGCAAAACGGGCTGAAATCGAGGAAACTTTGCCGCCTTTGCGGGAAGAAGAGGCCATTGCTGCGGCTGTCTTGCAACGCCAGCAGGTGCAGCGCGATCAGCTTGCGGATCAGGAAACTCGCGCGCGGCAAACCATTGAGACACTGACCAACCGTATCCAGCAGCTTGGCAATGATATTGAACGAGAAACCGGTCTGAACCGCGACGCGGGGCAGATGATCGAGCGCCTTGAATGGGAAGCGCGCGAGCTGGCGAAAGCAGCCGAGGGTCATGACGAGAAAGTGGCCGATGCGGCAGAAATCGCACGCGAAGCAGCCTCGATTCTGCAGGACCGTGAAGACCACCTGTCGCAACAGACCGAAGATATGGCTCGCCTTGTTGCACGGCATCAATCGGCACAGCGATTGGTGGAAGACAGTCGCAAGACATTGGCCCGGTCCGAGGGCGAAGAAGAGAAAGCCCGACAGGCTGTGGATGAGGCCAAGACAGCCCTGACCCGCGCCAGCGAAGCGTTCGAAGCAGCCCTTGAGGGCGAAGAGGAAGCCCGAGAAGCAGCGGAAGCCGCAGAAGAGGCGCTGGCTGCTGCAGATGAGCTGCGCAACGAAACGCAAGCCCGCGAGGCCGAAGCACGCGCACAGCGTTCTGAGGCCGAAGGTGAGCTTGGTGCGATCCGGGCCGAAACCACGGCGCTGGCCAAGCTGGTGGAACGCGACACGGCCGAGGGCGGTCAGGTGCTGGATTTGTTGCGCGTCGAGCCGGGCTTTGAAAAGGCTCTGGGCGCGGCGTTGGCCGATGATCTGCGCGCGCCGCTGGTCGACGGCGATGGCCCCTCTGGCTGGGTGCAGGTGGCGGGCTATGACGGGGATCAGCCTTTGCCGGATGGGGTTGAACCGCTGGCGCTGCATGTCTCCGGCCCGGATCGTCTCAGCCGTCGGATTGCGCAGATCGGTCTCGTGGATGCCGATCAAGGCGCACGCTTGCAGGCGTCTTTGAAACCGGGGCAGCGGCTTGTATCCCGCTCAGGCGACCTGTGGCGTTGGGATGGGTTCCGGGCGTGGGCCGAGGATGCCCCAAGCGCGGCAGCGCTACGGTTAGAGCAGCTCAACAAGCTGGAAGCGTTGAAACAGGAACTTGCCCGCACCGAGGCGCAGGCAGAAGGTGCGCGCGCCGCGCATGAGGCGCTGTCGCGGCAATTGGCGGATGTGACTGAGGCCGACCGCCGTGCGCGAGAAGCCCGCCGTGCTGCGGATCAGCGCATGGCCGAAACTGCGCGCTTGCTCAGCCGCGCCGAAGCGGATCGTAATCTGGCGCAGGGCAAGCTGGAGACTTTGACCCTTGCCGTAGATCGCCACAAGGAGGACGCTATGGCGGCCCGCGCGCAACTGCGCGAAGCCGAGGGCGCATTGAATGGCTTGGGCGATCTCGACAGTGCACGTGCCGAGGTCGAAGACATCAAACAAACTGTCGAGGCGGCGCGGATCACGATGCTGACCCACCGTTCGACCCATGATGAGCTGCGTCGTGAGGGGGACGCACGCACCCGCCGCTCGCAAGAGGTCACTAAGGATCTCAGCGGGTGGCGGCACCGATTGGAAACCGCTGAAAAGCGGATTTCGGAATTGGCTGAGCGCAAGGAAAGTTCGGAAGAGGAACTGACCGAGGCCATGGCCGCCCCGGCAGAAATCGCCGAAGCGCGGGAAGAGCTGAACGAATTGATCGAAGCTGCCGAAGCGCGCCGGGCAGAGGCTGCGGACAAGCTGGCCGAGGCTGAGGCCCAGCAGCGTGAGGTTGTTCTGGCAGAACGTGAAGCGGAACGCCTGGCGTCGGAAGCGCGCGAAAGCCGCGCGGCGGCTGAGGCGCGCTGTGATGCGGCAAAGGAAAGTGTGGTCGCTGCGGCAGAACGGATCGCTGAGGATCAACAACTGACCCCGAACCAGTTGCTGAACCAGTTGGATGTGAACCCCGACCAGATGCCTGCGGCGGATGTTCTGGAATCTGAGGTGAACCGCCACAAGCGTCAACGCGACGCCATGGGTGCGGTGAACCTGCGGGCGGAAGAAGACAGCAAAGAAGTTCAGGAAGAGTTCGACACGCTCAGTAGCGAAAAGGCCGATTTGGAAGAGGCGATCAAGGCCCTGCGCAGCGGTATCGCAAGCCTCAACCGCGAAGGGCGCGAACGTCTGCTGACCGCGTTTGAACAGGTGAACTCGAACTTCGCGATGCTTTTCAAGCACCTGTTTGGGGGTGGCGAGGCCAACTTGGTCATGGTTGAAAGCGACGATCCGCTCGATGCGGGGCTTGAGATCATGTGCCAGCCGCCGGGCAAGAAACTGTCGACGCTCAGCCTGTTGTCGGGCGGGGAACAAACCCTTACTGCGACCGCGCTGATTTTTGGTGTCTTCCTCGCCAATCCCGCACCAATCTGTGTGTTGGACGAGGTCGACGCGCCGCTGGACGACGCCAACGTCACGCGCTTTTGCGACTTGCTGGACGAGATGTGTCGCCAAACCGACACACGCTTTCTGATCATCACCCACCACGCAGTGACAATGGCACGGATGGACCGATTGTTCGGCGTCACGATGCAGGAACAAGGCGTGAGCCAGCTGGTCTCGGTTGATCTGAAAAAGGCCGAACAGATGGTCGCGTGACCGTTCACTGCAAGTTTACAACGTTTGCGTTCGGATCGCGCTAGCTTGGGCGCATGACACGATTTCTGATCCCCGCCCTGTTCGTAGCAAGCTTTGCTTATGCTGCAGACTGGCCTTTAAAGTCCGGGGACACTCCTCTGACATCAGCAGAGCTTGACGCTTTGGCAGGCCAAACGATCACCTTCTACGATGATGGTCAGGCCAAATTCTCGGCTGGTGGGGCTTATTCCTATACCTATGCCAGCGGAGACTCGGCTTTTGGCACCTATTCCATCTCCGAGGACGGCAGCGTTTGTATCGCCTATCGCAACGGGTTCAGCCGGTGTGATCTTTATGTACGAAGCGGTGAACGGCTGATTCTGATTGATCAGAAAGGAGACCGCTATCCCGTCCGGCCTGATTAATGCTTTTCGAAATTGAGGCGCTCGACCTGAGCGCAAAGCTGGTGCTCTCTTCATTTTGGTAGGAAACCTTGCCAGACTGAACGGAGGACCATGCCAGTCTATGGCTTAGGAAGGGATTGAACCTGTGGCAGAAGACACCGACGACCGGCTCGCTTTAGGAAAGCAACGCGGCTCACATGGTCGTCAGCAGGACGAAGGTGTTCTGGTCATTCGAACGATTGCAATGCCCGCGGATACCAACCCGGCTGGTGATATTTTCGGCGGGTGGCTGATGTCACAAATGGATCTGGCGGCGGGTAATATGGCGGCGCGTGTGGCGCAAGGACGCGCCGCGACCGTTTCCGTTGAGGCCATGCAATTCTTGCAACCGGTCAAAGTTGGGGACGAAGTGACACTGTATGCGGCGCTGACGCATGTCGGGCGCACATCCATTCGTGTTCACGTGGATGTCTGGGCACGCCCGAGGCAATCGCAGAATGGAAAAAAGGTTACGGAAGCCGAGTTCGTGTTCGTCGCTTTGGACGAAAACGGTGCGCCGCGCCCAGTGTTCGACGACGGTTAAGCGCGGCGTGCCAAGTCAAAGCCGGTTCAGCAAGTCGACCGTTGGCCAGGCATCCGCAGGCAGGCCCAAGCGGGCCTGTTCGGACTGCACCGCGGCACGTGTACCGGCCCCAAGAATCCCGTCGATCTTGCCCACGTCATACCCTTTGGCTTGCAGTTTGGTTTGCAATTGCTTCATCTGCGCGCCATTCAAACCTTGCGCCGGGTTGCCTGCATCATAGATTTGTGCCCCTTCCAGCCGTGTACCAAAATAAGCGGCGGTCAGAACGTAGACAAAGCTTTGGTTCCATTCGAAATAGACGTCGAAATTCGGATAGGCCAAAAAGGCCGGACCATTGCGTCCTTGCGGCAGGATCAGCGAGGCAGGCAAGTTGGCCAACGACCCGCTGCGCGCCTGCACGCCCATGGCTTGCCAGTCGGCCACCGAACGCGGTTTGCCGGGGCCGGACAGGGACCAGTCCATCTGTGCGGGCACCGTGACCTCTTGCAGCCAAGGCTCGCCTGCGCGCCAGCCCAGATGCGACAGCATTTTGCCCCCGGACATCAGCGCATCAGCGGCAGAGGTTTTCAGGCGGACATGCCCGTCGCCATCACCGTCGACGCCGTTTTCCAAAATGTCGCGCGGCAGCATCTGGACCATGCCAATCTCTCCGGCCCATGCGCCTGTTGTTCGGGCCGGGTCGAAATCGCCGTTCTGATACAGTTCGATGGCGGCGAAGATTTGTGGGCGGAAGAGTTCTGGCCGGCGACAATCATGCGCCAAAGTCACCAGCGCGTTGCGGGTGTTGAAGTCGCCCTGGAATGACCCATAGTCGGTCTCGAACGCCCAGAATGCCAGCAGCACGCCGCGAGAGATGCCGTATTCACGCTCGATCCGATCAAAGACCGCATCATATTTGCGCGACATGGCCTGCCCGCGCTCTATCCGGTTGGCTGAAATCAGACGGCGCGAAAACTCGATGAACGGTTTCTGAAACACCCCTTGCGCCCTGTCGGCCCTGAGTACGGCATTGTCTTGCTGCACCCCTTTGAAAAACGCGTTCACGGTGGATTTGTCAAAGCCTTGTTGTACCGCTTCGGTCTTCAGCCCTTTGACAAAGGAATTGAACCCACCCCCACATTGGGCAAAGGCAGGAGAGGCAAACAACGCGGCTGCAATCAGCCCAGAGAGTAAACGCATGAAGAGACCCGTCAGAAAATCAGATTGACCCCAACCCACACCGACACGAGCCCAAGCGCAAGCCCCCAAACGCTCCACAACATGTGACATGCGCGGAAAACCTCCGCCGCCCCGATCTCGCGCGGCGCGTCGCCATTGACCCAGGCCAGGTCCCGCAGCTTTCCATCATAGCTGCGTGGCCCTGCCAGGGCGACGTTCAGCGCGCGAGCCATCGCGGCCTCGGGCCAGCCTGCATTGGGCGAGATATGGCGGCGCGCATCCCCCACAATTTCGCGCCAGCGCGACCGCTGCCCCGAGAGCGCCACGATCAGCACACAGGTCAGGCGGGCAGGGATCAGGTTTAGCAGGTCATCGAACCGGGCCGAGGCCCATCCAAACTCGCTGTACTTTTCATTGCGATAACCGATCATGCTGTCGGCGGTATTCACGGCCTTGTAAATCAGTAACCCCGGCAACCCTGCGACAAGAAACCAGAAAGCAGGCGCAATGACCCCGTCGCTAAGGTTTTCCGCCGCGCTTTCGATGGCCGAACGCGCCACCTGCGCCTCGGTCATGTCCCGCGTATCGCGTGAGACGATCATGGCCACCTGTGCCCGCCCCTCGTCCACTGAGGTCAGCAGACCGTCGCCCACTGCTCGCACATGTTCAACCAGCGATTTCTGTGCCAGCAGGATCGTGCAAAGCAGGATCTCGGCCACAGGCCCCAGCATGGACATTGCCCATCCAAGTCCACATGCACCGCCGACCAGTACGGCAAGCACGCCCGCACCTTTCAATCGTCGTGATGCCCCGTGGTTTAAGCGATTATCCAGCCAGGCAATCAAATTTCCGATCATCACTGCCGGGTGTTTGACGCGCGACCATAGCCAGTCGGGCTCTCCCAGCGCTGCGTCCAGACACATGGCACAGACCAGCATCAGGCCAAGGCTCACAGCGCGGCCTCCAGCCGATCCCACCCGTTTGCAGGCGGCAGCCCGAGGCGCAGGTAGGTGGTCGAATAAGGAAAGATGCGGCTCCAGATATGGGTCTTAGCAAGCCGATCCCGCCATTTCTCGGCATCATCAACCTGATAAAGACGGAACAGGCTTGTGCCGCCAACGACCTCGGCACCTTTGGTTGTCAGCAGCGTATCCAGTCGAGATGCCTCATCTGCCAGCCGCGCACGCATAGAGTCCGCCCAGCCGGTGTCTGACAGGGCCTGAGTTCCGACCCGCAGGGCAGGGCCTGACACCGACCAGGGGCCAGTCAGAGCATTCAGCTGGCCAATCACATCTGGCCGCCCGATCGCAAAACCAAGTCGCATTCCGGCCAATCCCCAGAACTTGCCAAAGCTCTTCAACACGATCACGCCGGGGCGGTCTGCCAGATGGATCAGAGAGGCGTCGGGCGTGACGTCGCAAAAGCTTTCATCAATTACCGTCAGCGGGGCAGAGACATCGCTTTCCAGCCAGATACGCCCGTCGGGATTGTTCGGGTGCACGATCACTCGGGCGTCTCCGGGCGTGTTTGCCTGAACACTCCACCCCTGAGATGTAAAGGCGGCCGCGTGTTCGTTATAGGTGGGTGGCGTGATTTGAACCGTGCCGGATTTAGCCAGGGCTGGGATTCGGGCGATGATGGCTGATGCCCCGGGTGCGGGAAGGATCGCTGCCCCATCCGGCACGTTCCAGAACCGGCGCGCGGCATTGCTAAGTCGTTCAAAAGCACCATGATCCGGCAGCTCAGTCCAATCCCCTGCGGTCAGTCCTGTAATCTCATAGGGATGTGGGTTGATGCCGGTCGACAGATCAATCCAGTCGCCACGTTGACCGCCATATCTGATGATCGCTCTGTCCAGCCCGCCGCCGTGGTCGCGCACCGCGCGTGGGTCCAGACCGTGATCCAATGTGCTCATCTGCTCTCTCTGCGGGAAATGACCGGTTTTGGCGCGTTTCAAGCGGATTTTCGCCTCTTTTACAAGCAAATCCGCTAGATCACGGAGCTGTGGGGGCGCTGTTAACACTTTGTTAAGGAAATAACGAGATCACGGATCACGGGGGTCGGCACCACTCACCATATCAAGTGCCGAGGTTGTTGCAAATGAAAGTTCTGATTGTTGAGAGTAACCCCGACCTTGGTCGGGTCTGGAAAAGGCATCTGGAACGGCAAGGCGCCGAGGTCACGCTGGTCGAGACGCAGGAGGCCGCCATTCTGGCGCTTTACGGCACGGATTTCGAAATCATCGTGCTGGATCTGGTTCTGGAAACCGGCAGCGCATTAGCCGTGGCCGATTTCGCAAGCTATCGCCGCCCCGAGGCGCGGGTGATCTTTGTCACCAACACCACCTTTTTCTCGGACGGTTCGATCTTTGCTCATAGCCCGAATGCCTGTGCCTATGTGCAAAGCGAAACGCCGCCAGAGGACCTGGCGGCGATGGTTGAACATTACGCAGCGGGGCGCTGATCGCGTCGGTGCGGTTCCATATAGTCCAGCACAGGGTTTGTCGGGATGATCCGGTGTGGATTGATGCTGTTGTGGCTAAAGTGATAGTGGCGCACGATATGGTTCATGTTCACCGTGGGCGCGACACCCGGCCACTGATACAACTCACGCGTATAGGCCCAAAGGTTGGGGTAGTCGATCAGACGGCGCTTGTTGCACTTGAAATGCAAGTGATAGACCGGATCAAAACGGATCAGTGTTGTGAACAGTCGCCAGTCAGCCTCGGTGATCCGACCCCCCATCAAATACCGATTGCGGGACAGGCGCTCTTCAAGCCAGTCCAGTGTCTCGAACAACGGACCCACAGCGGCGTCATATGCTTCTTGCGAAGTGGCGAAACCGGACTTGTAGACGCCGTTGTTCACGTCTGAATAGATGCGGGCGTTGACCTCTTCGATTTCGTCCCGCATCGCCTCGGGCCAGTAGTCATCGGTGTTGCCCGTGATCCCGTTGAAGGCGGAATTGAACATGCGGATAATTTCCGAGCTTTCATTCGAGACAATGGTCTCTTGCTGCTTGTCCCACAGGATCGGCACCGTCACGCGCCCGGAATAGGAGGGGTCAGCCTTGGTGTAGATCTGATGCGCGTAGCTGAACCCATAGAGGTCATCGCCCGTCGCGCCATGATCGTCTTTTTCAAAAGTCCAGCCCTTGCCCAACATGTCGGGGTGCACAACAGAGACTGAAATCAGATCGCTCAACCCTTTCAGCTCGCGAAAGATCAGCGTGCGATGTGCCCATGGGCAGGCATAGCTGACATAGAGGTGATAGCGCCCGGCCTCCGCCTTGAAACCGCCCTTGCCGGACGGCCCCGCGTTGCCGTCGGCTGTCAGCCAATTGCGAAATTGCGCCGCGCTGCGTTTGAATGCGCCGCCTGTCGATTTCGTGTCATACCAAGTGTCGTGCCATGTTCCGTCGACCAGCAGGCCCATACCTTTTCCTCCGCAAGAGCGTTTCGTCAAAGATAAGCCCAAGCAGGACCCGTTCCTATGCGAATGGCCGCGCAAAATCCCTGCGTTGGCGCACAGTCACGGTTGGGATATCCGGGCAACAATTTGTACCGGCTTCGATTTCCGTGATCTCCTTCACTGGATTTTTACAACCTTTCCCGCACAATAGAAGTCATTCACGGGGGAACGGATTAATGAGTACTTATGTTTCAAAGGAAATACGCGCCGAGTTGGACGCTGCCCGAATCGCCACGCTGAAGAAAGCCAGCCGTCTAAGGGTGGAAATGGGCAACAATACCTACAAAATCCTCAAATTGTGGAAGGATGGATTCACAGTTGAGGCTGAAACTACGCCGCGTTTGCGCGGTCTGGTCGATATCTATGATGGGGCCAACCATCTCTACCAATGTCTGATCGTCGCGGACGAAGATGAGGGTGGTGAGATGCGGTATGAATTCAAACGCAGCACGGCGGCGCATGACAGGGCTCCGCTGGATTTCTATCGCGCGCCGGACGCGCCGATTGCTTTGTTGGGGCACGAAGATTAAGGCCTGATTTCTTTCGTTGTACCGGTTTTAGTCAGGCTCCAATGGTGGCCATTCAGGCGTTCGACGATGCAATCTGGCCTTATGTCCGGTCTTCGGGCGGTTTTCTCGATCAGGTTAGGATCGAAACGTTAAGTTCGGGGCGTAACCACGGGCGCGGATCGGCGAGGCACAAAAAGTGCCAGCCAAGCTGGCTGGCACCTACGATCAACAGGGCCAGGCAAATCAATCCCAGCCAAATCATGTCTTACTGCAAATCACCGAAGGCCCGTTTCAACCGCGTACAGGCTTCTTCGACCCGCGCGCGCTGGGTGGCGAGGTTGAACCGCTCAAACGTTTCGCCACCCGTTCCGAAACCGGGGCCTGAGGAGGTTGCGATTTTTGCGTCCTCACGCAGGCGGCGGACAAATTCGTCGTGATCCATACCGGTGCCCGAGAAATCGACCCAGGCCAGATAAGTTGCCTGCAAAGGCATCGACCACAGGCCCGGAATCCCGGCAATGGTCTGATCAAACAAACGCTTGTTGCCTTCCAGATGTGCGACCTGGGCATCCACCCATTCGGCCCCTTCCGGGCTGTAAGCGGCGGTGATCATTTCCACGCCCAATGCACCGGGATCGTAATCCAGCGCCTGAAGCCGGTTTTTCATAGCTGTGCGTAGTTTTGGGTCAGGGATGATCATGTTGCCAGTGCGCTGACCCGCGATGTTGAAGGTCTTTGACGCCGCGGTCAGGGTCACGGTCCAAGGCCGTGCATCAGGCGCTGCCACATCCATCGGCACAAATTTGGTGCCGGGGTAAACCAGATCGTGGTGGATCTCATCGGACACCAGGATCAAGCCATTGCGTTCGGCAAACGCGGCCACAGCGCGAAGTTCCTTTGGCGTCCAGACCCGACCCGATGGGTTTTGCGGCGAACACCACAGCAGCATCGTTTCTGACCCGTCCAGCCGCGACTGCGCGTCGTCCAAATCAAGCCCATAGCTATCGCCATCACGCACCAGCGGGCATTCCACGACCCGGCGGCCCGATTTGTTCACTTTATGGGCAAACTCGTGGTAGACTGGGGTGAAGATCACGATGCCATCGCCCGGCTCGGTCCAAACATCCAGCGACAGCGCGATTGCATTGCCCAGACCTTGGGTCGTCAGAATCCAATCCGTGTCGATTTCCCAGTCATGACGGCTTTTCATCCACCATTGGATCGAAGCGAGATAATCCGGGTGCGTCCATGAGTACCCGAAAACGCCTTGATCTGCGGCTTTACGCAAAGCGTCGATCACGCAAGGCGCTGTTTGGTAGTCGGAATCGGCCGTCCACATGGCCAGCCCATCCTCGGGTGAGACACCATAGAGCATCTCCATCTTATCCCATTTGGAACTGTTGGTGCCCCGGCGATCGATCAGGTCGTTGAAAGTCATGTCTGCTCCGTTCTGTTGGACGAAAGCTAACCGCAAATCAGGCAGGTGCAAGGGGGGCGTTGCGGCGCGAGGCGGGATGGCCTAAATCAGCCTCATGAAACGCAATATCCTGATCCATCCCGATCCCCGCCTGAAGAAGGTCTGCGCGCCCGTGGGCGACCTAACGGACGAGCTGCGCAAACTGGCTGATGACATGCTGGAAACCATGTATGACGCGCCCGGCATCGGCCTGGCCGCGCCGCAGATCGGTGTGCTGGATCGGTTGATTGTTCTGGATTGTGTCAAGGAAGAAGGTGAAACCCCGCGCCCCCTGATCATGTTCAACCCCGAGGTCATCGCATCATCGGATGAAACCAATGTCTATGAGGAAGGTTGCCTGTCGATCCCCGATCAATACGCCGAAGTGACCCGCCCTAAGGTGGTGGATGTCTCTTGGATGGATCAAAATGGCAATCTGCAGCAGGAAACCTTTGATGGGCTTTGGGCCACCTGCGTGCAGCATGAGATTGACCATCTGAACGGCAAGCTCTTCATCGACTATCTCAAACCGCTGAAACGACAAATGATCACGCGCAAGATGCAAAAGCTGAAACGCGAGAAAGCGCGCTCATGACCGTGCGCACCTGCTTGCCCTGGCCGGACAAACGTCTGCGCACCAAAGCGGATGAGGTGGCTGAAATCACCGATGAAATTCGCGCCGTGTGGGATGACATGATTGACACGATGGAGGCGATGCCCGGCGTTGGCCTTGCCGCGCCACAGATCGGTGTGATGCTGCGTCTGGCAGTAGTCGATGGGTCGGCCGAACGCGGCAAGGCCGTGCGTCTGGCGAACCCGGAAATCCTGCACAGCTCGATCGAACTTCGCGAACACGAAGAGGCCAGCCCGAACTTGCCCGGCGTTTCGGCCAAGATCAAACGCCCGCGTGCAGTGACTGTAAAGTTCCTGAACGAACAGGGTATGGTGGACCGTCGTGACTTTGTCGGGATCGACGCTACCAGCGTGCAGCATCAGATCGATCACCTGAACGGGAAGATGTTTTTCGACCGTCTCAGCAAGGTCAAACGCGACATACTGCTGCGCAAAGCCAAAAAGCAGGGGTAAAGATGCGCGTTATCTTCATGGGAACCCCGGATTTCTCAGTTCCGGTGCTGGATGCGCTGGTCGAGGCCGGGCACGAAATTGCTGCTGTCTATTGTCAGCCTCCGCGCCCCGCTGGTCGCGGCAAGAAAGACCGCCCAACGCCCGTTCATGCCCGGGCCGAGGCTCTGGGCTTGCTCGTGCGCCATCCCTTTTCGCTGAAATCAGCCGAGGAGCAAGACGCCTTTGCCGCGCTGAACGCGGATGTGGCCGTTGTCGTGGCTTACGGCCTGATCCTACCGCAAACCGTTCTGGATGCGCCCAAGCATGGGTGTCTGAACATCCACGCCAGTCTGCTGCCGCGTTGGCGCGGGGCTGCGCCGATTCATCGGGCGATCATGTCCGGCGATGCCGAGACCGGGATCTGCATCATGCAGATGGAGGCTGGTCTGGACACTGGTCCGGTTTTGCTGCGGCAGGCAACTGAAATTGAATCCGAAGAAACCACCGCGCAACTGCATGACCGGCTTTCGATCCTTGGGGCCGTGTTGATCGTCGACGCACTTGCCAAGCTGCCGGACCTGGTGCCCGAACCGCAACCTGAGAGCGGTGTGACCTATGCCGCTAAGATCGACAAGTCTGAGGCGCGCATCGACTGGACCCGCCCGTCGGTCGAGGTTGACCGGAAAATCCGGGGCCTTTCGCCTTTTCCCGGGGCTTGGACCGAAATGGATGGTGAACGCATCAAGCTGCTGGCGTCGCGCCTTGCAGAGGGGCAGGGCGCACCGGGTGAGGTTCTGAACCAGGATCTGCATGTGGCTTGTGGGCAGGGGGCCGTTGAACTGCTGCGCTTGCAAAGGGCAGGCAAAGGCGCGCAGGATAGGGAAACGTTTCTGCGGGGCTGGGCAATACCAACTGGCACTCGGTTATCTTCGGAGTAAAGCCATATGTTCATGGTGTTGATGGGCACCGTCGTGATTGCGGGGATCGTGGGCTACCTGTCCGAACAGACCGGTTTTACCCATAACGGCTATTTGCAATCGATCATCATCTGTGTAGGCGGGGCATTTTTGTTCTATTTCTTGCGCATCATGTTCGGCATCAGCTTTGGTCCTCCGGGTCTGGATGCGGTGATCTCATCCGTTGGTGCCCTGATCATTGTGCCGACCCACTGGAGGAAATGAGATGCCCATTGTCGCCCTGATCGTCATCGGTGCTGCCTCCGGATTTCTGGCCACCCGACTGATGCGGATCGAGGCGGATATCCCGACAACCATGTTGATCGGCATTATTGGGGCTCTGATCGGCGGGCTTCTGCTGCGTTTTCTGGCGACGGTAATGGGCTGGATGTCTGGCTTTGTCGGGGCGATCCTTGGTGCGTTGCTGGTGATCTGGATCTGGCAGACTTACCTGCGCCGCTAACCCCTTGACCTAGTACCTTTTGCCCGGCCAGATCGTGTCTAAACGATTTGGAGGATCTTGATGCAGTACGATCTGAAGCCTGCGGATGTAGCCCTGATGGGGGTGCCTCTGGATCTGCATTCCTCGTTCCTGCAAGGCCCGGCCTTTGCCCCCGGACGCATCCGCGAGGCGCTGCATTCCGGCGCCGCCAACCTGACTGCTGAGGATGGCACTGATCTGGGTGCAAGCATGCGATTTTGCGATGCCGGAGATCTTGACGTGTTCGAAATGCGCGGACAGGAACCGATTGACCGGATCGAAGCCGAAGCAGCCAAGCGGATCGCAACTGGCGCGCGCCTGTTGTCTCTGGGCGGGGATCATTCCGTAGCCTATCCGCTGATCAAAGCCCATGCGGATCGTTACCAAGGGTTGAACATCCTGCATATCGACAGCCATCCTGATCTGTACGACCAGCAAGACATCGGCCCACTGGGCCATGGCTGTCCCTTTGCGCGGGTGATGGAGAATTGCCCGATCAACCGATTGGTGCAGGTCGGCATCCGCACCATGAACGCCCATCAGCGCGAACAGGCTGATAAATTCGGGGTCGAGGTGATCGACATGCGAAACTGGAGCCCCGACCTGCAGATTTCCTTTGATGGCCCTGTCTATTTGTCACTGGATCTGGATGCGCTGGATCCTGCTTTTGCCCCTGGTGTCTCGCATCACGAACCCGGAGGGCTGAGCACGCGCGAGGTCATCGACCTGATCCACCGGTTCGAAGGTCAGTTGGTCGGGGCAGACATTGTCGAGCTCAATCCGCATCGCGACCCTTACGGTATGACCGCAATGGTGGCCGCAAAATTCGTCAAGGAAATCGGTGCGCGCTTGCTGACGGGGTGATTTACCGCTCGTCGCAGACCGTGGCCGATCCAAGCGCCGGAGCACCCCGCGTGGTCATGTCGTATTGGTTCGCCTCAGCGGCGGTCATCCAGTGCATGCTGTCGGCTGGGGCAGCGAACAGGGTATACCAGTAAAACTCCGCATCCACTCCGATGTCTTTGAAATAGTCCAGGTACCGGTCATGTTCCGGGTCGTCCTCGGGCAATTCTGTCGCCACCAATCCCGATCCGGCCCAGCTGTGAACGCCGACACAGGCCCCCGGCTGCAGGGTGCGGCGGTTTCCAGCCAGAAACAGATCGGTGCCGCCGCTGGCGACCAGACCGTTTGAAGGAACGACCGTATCGAAACCGGCCCTGCGCACTTCGCGGCTGAAGATGACATTGGCATCATCGTCCACTGATCCTTCGATGTATTGAAGAACCAAAATTCGGGCTTCGGGGTTTTTTGCGATGACCTCCTCAAAAGCGGATAACGTTGTTTCATCAATTGTGCCGGAGGCAATGATCTGGTCGCCCTGCGCAACGAAACTGACTGGTGTGTAGTATTCCCCGCATGAGGCTAGCAGGGTCAGACAGGCTGCAAATGATGTTAGTCTAAAGATCACGCTGGCCTCCGGGCTGCAATGTTCACAGAGGTATCAGCACATTGCTTTGACGTCCATCGACAGGCTCAGTTGCGCGGTGGGCGGCTTTTGTAGACGGGCAATTGCCAGCCAAACACCAGTGACCCGGCCCGCAAGGCCCAGCAGACCAACGCGCACAAAGCCAGTGCAAGCGCGGGCTCCGTTCCGGCCTGAACGGCCAGAACTGCCGTCAATGACCCCGCAAAAGCGCATGAAACATAGAGCTCGCCCTGCTTCAGCACCAGCGGCACCTCGTTGCAGACCACGTCGCGCATCAGCCCGCCCAGACACCCGGTTGTTACGCCCATCAACACGACGATGACGCCGGATTGGTCCAATGACAGCGCAGCGCCTGTACCGGCAGCGACGGCAACCGACAGAGCGAAACTGTCCAGCCAGATCAGCCAGTTGTAGCGGCTTTCCATCAGGTGTGCGGTAAAGAACACCAGCACTGAAGCGGCAACGGCGATCAGGATGTAATCCGGCTGACCGACCCAAAAGATCGGATGTCGGTCCAACAACAGATCACGCACTGTGCCGCCGCCGACTGCGGTCAAGCAAGCCATGAAAGCAAACCCAACAAGATCCAGCTGGGCACGGCTTGCCACCAAAGCCCCGGTCAGAGCAAATATCAGGACCGAGGCGTAATCCAGCAACGAAAGCGCGGTCACACCTGCGCCTTCTTAGGTTTGAATGGGGCCATACCCGCGCGGGCCAGTTCGTCGGCCTTTTCATTCTCTGGGTGGCCCGCATGACCCTTGACCCATTCCCAGGTCACATCATGCCGTTCTTGCGCTTCGTCCAGGCGTTGCCACAGATCGACATTCTTTACTGGCTTCTTGTTCGAGGTCTTCCAGCCATTGCGCTTCCAGCCAAAGATCCAGCCGGTGACGCCGTTCTTAACATAGGCGCTGTCAGTCACGATGGTGATTTTCGAGGAACGCTCAAGCGTTTCCAAGGCCGAGATGGCGGCCAGCAACTCCATCCGGTTGTTGGTTGTCTCGGCCTCGCCCCCGTTTAACTCACGCTCTTTCAAGACAGTGTCCCCGTCCATTGCACGCAAAAGCACGCCCCAGCCTCCGGGGCCTGGATTGCCGGAACAGGCGCCGTCGGTATAGGCAAACAAGTCAGGCATGAGCAAACACCAGCATGTATCCTTCGTAAGACCCGGCCAGACCTTTGCCCATCCCTTTGACGGTGCGGTCAATCGTGAACCCAGCCTGGGTCAGAGCGTCTTCGATCTCGGCTTCGGTATAATAGGTAAAGTAACGATCAAGCGCGTCCCTGTGTTCGCCCGTGCCCAGTTTCATGCCCAAAAACAACTGACCTTTGGGCTTTAGGGCTTCATGAATTGCCCGAAGGTGGCCGGGGAAATCTGTGCGCGGCGCATGAAGCAAGGAGAAGCTGGCATAAACACCATCATAGACGGACGTTTCCGTGACGTCGTTGAACGTGCCCAAATGCGCATCCACGCCGTTGTCGCGGGCGTGGTCAACAAAGGCAGGCGTTACGTCCAGCGCCCGTACCGTCAGCCCTTGACGCATCAGAAAGCTGCTGTCTGATCCGGGCCCGGACCCCAGGTCCAGCACATAGCCCCCAGTGTCGACTGCATCAGCAAATGCCTGGCGCGCCTCAAGCTGTTCCGGCGGCAACGGGATATTCAGATACTCGGCCAATCGGTTGGTGTAGGCGCTGATCGTGCGTTTGTCGGTCACATATAAACTCCGACGGCAAGGCTGGCGACAACGACGGCGGTCAGCAGGACGCGCAACCGCATCCACCAGACCGGCGTCAGCCGCCAAAAAGTGAACAGGGCATCAAGAATCAACAAACCGGCAAACCCGTAAATCAGGTTTGTACCTGCTTGAACCGGTCCGCCGCCTGTCATGAAAAAGGCCCAAAGCGCGGGCAGGACCGACAGAGTGTAGCACAAACCTGCCTTGCTGCCCGAGGTTTTAGTTGCAAAGCCCCAAAGAACACCTGACATGAAACTCAAGATGACCGAGCCATAAAACAACTGCACGTACGGTCCCACAAAACGCGCGCCAAGGTTTTGTGCGCCCCAGGCATTCAGGTCGCCGCTCAGGTAGGTCAGCGCACCCCAAACAAACGGGATCAGCCCCGCGAGCCCCAGAAAAAGCGGCGCCTTTGGTACTCCGATCACGCTGGTTGCCTCAGGACGCGGGGGACTTTGAATTCGACGTTCTCGACGGCTGTCTCGACCAATTCGACGGTGACATCATAATGCGCGCGGAAGGCGTCGATCACTTCGTTCACCAAAAGCTCTGGGGCCGATGCGCCTGCGGTGACGGCCACGGATGAGATCCCATCCAACGCGCGCCAATCGATCTCGGTGGCGCGCTGCACCAGTTGCGCGTATTTGCAGCCCTCGCGCGAGGCGACCTCGACCAGACGGCGCGAGTTCGATGAGTTCGGCGCACCCACAACCAGCAGAGCGTCTGCCTTAGGCGCCACGGCCTTGACGGCCTCTTGCCGGTTCGTCGTGGCATAGCAAATGTCTTCCTTGTGTGGTCCGACAATGGCCGGGAACCGGGCCTGAAGCGCGGCTATGATGTCTTTGGTGTCATCAACCGACAGGGTGGTCTGGGTTACAAAAGCAAGTTTCTTTGGATCGCGAACATCAACCGTGGCCACATCTTCGACGGTTTCAACCAACAGAACATCGCCCTCGGGCAATTGTCCCATGGTGCCAACGGTCTCGGGATGGCCCTTGTGGCCGATCATGATCATCTGCAACCCCGCATCCGCATGGCGCTGTGCCTCGACATGCACTTTCGAGACCAACGGGCAGGTCGCGTCCACATAGATCATCTCGCGCTTTGAGGCCTCTGCGGGCACTGACTTCGGGACGCCATGAGCGGAAAATATCACCGGACGATCATCAGGGCATTCATGTAGCTCCTCGACAAAGACCGCGCCCTTGTCTCGCAATCCGTCGACGACAAATTTATTGTGCACGATCTCATGGCGCACATAGACCGGAGGTCCCCATTTTTGCAGGGCCATTTCTACGATCTTGATGGCACGATCCACACCGGCGCAGAAACCCCGGGGAGCGGCAAGGTAAAGTGTCAGTGGTGGCTTTGTCATTGAGTTGTCTCCTTAAGGCACAGGTAAGTCTTTTCACGGCCTTGGTCCAGACAGGAGATCGTCATTCAACTGACACGAATCGATGCTAGTCAGGTTTTGTTTCAGCACCTGTTTATAGTTAAAGAAGCGCGGCCAGGACCTCGGTCCTGACCGCGCGAAATTTACCCCATCAGAAAGAGAGTGCCGGATCAGCTGTTGCTGGCCATGGCGACGTTGCGCGGCTCAGCCGGCATTTCACGCGGCGGGCGCCCGATTACGTCACGCAAATCTTCCAGTTCGATGAAGTTGTCAGCCTGGCGGCGCAGTTCGTCCGAGATCATCGGCGGCTGGCTGCGGATCGTCGACACGACCGAAACGCGCACGCCTTGACGTTGCAGGCTGGCAATCAACGGGCGGAAATCCCCATCGCCCGAGAACAGCACGATATGATCCACGCGTGGTGCAAGCTCCATGGCATCGACGGTAAGTTCGATATCCATGTTTCCTTTGACTTTCCGACGCCCCATGCTGTCGGTGTATTCCTTGGCGGGTTTCGTGACCATGGTGAAGCCGTTGTAGTGCAGCCAGTCAACCAATGGGCGGATCGGCGAATACTCGTCATTTTCCAGGAGCGCTGTGTAATAGAAAGCCCGAAGCAACTTGCCACGGCGCATGAATTCCTGCCGCAGAAGTTTGTAGTCTATATCGAAACCGAGTGCTTTTGCCGCGGCATAAAGGTTCGAGCCGTCGATGAACAGCGCTAGCCGTTCGTCTTTATAAAACATAAATAGTCCCTTCCGGTATAATCCAGACCGCCCCGCATGGTGAGTGAGTGAGTGATGATTTGGCGCGATCTGTCGGTCTATAATTAGAACTTTTGCTGGTTATCGCAAGTATGCAATGTGTCGAATATAGGGTGCTATATGAGCAATTCGTTGTCAAATGCCGTTGTTGCGCTGGGCGCAAATCTCAGCTTGAGAGGAAAAGGGCCCGAAGTTACGCTGCGGAACGCACTTGACGCTATTTCGCGTCAAGGTGTAGTGATTCGCGCGGTCAGCCGGTTTTTCGCGACGCCTTGCTTCCCCGCCGGGGCGGGTCCGGACTATGTGAACGCTGCGGCTTTGATCGCCACCGAAAAACCTGCGACCGAGTTGTTAAGTGTGCTGCACGCCGTGGAACATGAGTTTGGGCGCGAACGGATACAACGTTGGGGAATGCGAACTCTGGATCTGGACCTGGTGTGTTTTGATGAACAGGTGCTGCCTGATCGCGCCCAGTTCGATCGCTGGCTGACGTTGCCACCAGAGGCGCAGCGGCAAGAGGCCCCGGATCAACTGATCCTGCCTCATCCGCGTCTGCAGGACCGCGCTTTTGTGCTGGTGCCGATGGCCGATATCGCCCCCGACTGGCGTCATCCTGTTCTGGATCGCACGGTATCGCAGATGGTCACCGATTTGCCTGCGGACGATATTGCAGCGGTCACACCACTGTGATCCTTGCAATTGGGGTATTTCCTGCTTGTCAAGGCGCGGATTCGCGCTTAGATAAACCTCTTCCTGACATGGATTCAGAAACGGAGAGCGCCCCATGGCCCGCGTGACGGTTGAAGATTGCGTAGATAAGGTTCCAAACCGGTTCGAGCTGGTGATGCTTGCCGCCCATCGGGCGCGTGAGATTTCCGCCGGTGCAGCGATTACCGTTGACCGCGACAACGACAAGAACCCTGTCGTGTCCCTGCGTGAAATCGCCGACGAAACCCAAAGTGCGGATGAACTGCGCGAGCGCCTGATCGAAGCCAACCAAACCCAGATCGAGGTTGATGAGCCGGAAGAAGATCAGATGGCGCTGCTGATGGGTGCCGAATCGGACAAACCTGCCATGGACGACATGTCTGAAGAAAAACTCCTGCGCGCTCTGATGGAGGCACAGGGACAGGGGTAAGCCCCAAAGACGAAGGTGCGGACCGGATGATTTCTGCTGACGACCTGATTGCGCTGGTCCGCAACTACAATCCCAAGACGAATGCTGAACGCATCACTCTGGCTTACGAATTCGGTCAGCAGATGCATGAGGGGCAGTTCCGCCATTCTGGCGAGCCCTATTTTACCCATCCCGTTGCCGTTGCCGCCATCCTGACCGAACAGCGTTTGGATGATGCGACCATCATTACGGCGCTGCTTCATGACACGATCGAAGACACCAAAGCCAATTACGGCAAGGTGGCCGAGCTGTTTGGGGATGAGGTCGCCAAGCTGGTCGATGGCGTGACCAAGCTGACCAACCTGCAATTGTCCAGTCGCGAAACCAAGCAGGCCGAGAACTTCCGCAAGCTGTTTATGGCCATGTCCAAGGACTTGCGGGTTATTCTGGTCAAGCTGGCCGACCGTCTGCACAATATGCGCACGATCAAGGCAATGCGCCCCGAAAAGCAGGTGATCAAAGCGCGCGAGACGATGGACATCTATGCGCCGCTTGCAGGCCGGATGGGTATGCAATGGATGCGCGAAGAACTGGAAGACCTCGCTTTCCGTGTCCTGAACCCCGAAGGCCGTCAATCGATCATCCGGCGTTTTATCACGCTGCAACGCGAAACCGGTGACGTGATCCATCGCATCACCGGCGACATGCGGCACGAGCTGGAAAAGGCGGGGATCGAGGCTGAAGTGTTTGGCCGCGCCAAAAAACCCTATTCGATCTGGCGAAAGATGCAGGAAAAGGATCAGGGCTTCTCACGCCTGTCGGACATTTACGGCTTTCGCATCATCACCCAGACCGAAGAGGACTGCTATCGCACACTTGGTGCCATCCACCAACGCTGGCGCGCGGTGCCGGGGCGGTTCAAGGATTACATCAGTCAGCCGAAATCGAACGGCTACCGCTCGATCCACACCACTGTTTCAGGGCGCGACGGAAAACGGGTCGAGGTTCAGATCCGCACCCGCCAGATGCATGACGTGGCTGAAACCGGCGTTGCGGCGCATTGGTCCTATCGTGACGGTGTGCGGACCGAAAACCCCTTTGCCGTTGACCCGGCCAAATGGATTTCGAACCTGACTGAGCAGTTCGACAACGAAGAAGATCACGAAGACTTCCTCGAGGCCGTCAAGCTCGAGATGTATTCGGACCAGGTGTTCTGCTTCACGCCCAAAGGGGATGTGGTGAAGCTGCCGCGCGGGGCGACGCCGATTGATTTTGCCTATGCTATCCACACCCGGATCGGCCATGCCTGTGTTGGGGCCAAGGTGGACGGCATTCGCGTGCCGCTCTGGACCCGACTGAAGAATGGGCAATCGGTGGATATCATCACCGCCGACGGTCAGACGCCCCAGGTCACGTGGCTTGAGATCGCCGTCACCGGCAAGGCCCGCACCGCCATCCGTCGCGCCTTGCGCGAGGTCGACCGAGAGCGGTTCATCAAGCTGGGCAAGGAGCTGGCGCGTTCCGGTTTCGAACATGTTGGGCGCAAGGCAACAGACAAGGCGCTGGACACTGCTGCCAAGCACCTGCGCCTGAAAGATCGGCATGAATTGCTGGCCCGTCTGGGCAGCGCGGAACTGACGGCGCATGAAGTGGTCGAGGCTGTTTATCCTGAACTGGCTAAGGACGATGGTGACGCCATTCCGCTGCGTCGCGCCGTGATCGGCCTTGAACCAGGTCAGAAATTCGATCGCGCCCCATGCTGCCAGCCATTGCCGGGAGAACGTATTGTCGGCATCACGTACCGGGGCAAGGGCGTGGTGGTACACGCCATCGACTGCAACCGGCTGAGTGAGTTTGAAGGCGAACCCGACCGCTGGGTCGATCTGCACTGGCATTCGGGAACCCACCCTGCCGTCTATGGTGCGACATTGGATCTGACCATCGGCAACGATGCAGGAGTTCTGGGTCGTATTTGCACATTGATCGGCGAGAAAAAGGCCAATATCTCAAACTTGGAATTTGTTGACCGCAAACCGGATTTTTACCGTCTGCTGATCAATGTCGAACTGCGCGACCTTGAACAGTTGCATTCGCTTATGCTGATGCTTGAGGCGGAAAGCGATGTTGCGGCCGTCGAACGGTATCGGGATCAGACCAAAGCTGCGGTTGCGGCTGGCTGAGGAAGGGTGAGCACGCGTGGTATTCAAGCGCCGAGACCGACGCTCTGCTGTCCAAGTCGCGTCGGAGTTTGTCTATCCGCGTGGTGGGTGGACCCGCGCTTTTCACTATGTAAAACACCGAGTTCGCCGTCTTCCAGATTCGCCTGACCGAATTGCGCGTGGAATTGGGGCAGGGGTTTTTGCGGCGTTCACCCCGTTCTACGGATTGCATTTTCTGGTCGCGGCTGTTGGCGCAAGGCTGATCAAGGGAAACATTCTGGCCGCGCTGAGTGGCACATTTTTCGGTAACCCTCTGACCTATGTGCCGATCGGTGTGATCTGCCTGCAGACCGGGCACTTTCTGTTGGGAACCGAATATGAAGAGGGTGACACACAGGGGCTGATGGGAAAGTTCGCTGACGCCATCGGTGATCTCAAGAATAACTTTGTGGCCTTGTTTACAGACCGCGTGGCAGATTGGCATGGGTTGGCGCAGTTCTACGATGACGTCTTCTACCCCTATATGATTGGTGGCATCATCCCCGGCATTGTGGCGGGTGTGGTCTGTTATTACCTCAGCCTGCCATTGATCCTAACCTATCAGCAGCGACGTCGCGCCAAGATCAAGGCGAAGTTTGAGGAAATCAAGCGCTTGGCCGAAGAATCGACTGCCGTTTATCCGGCAGAGCCACTAGGCTCGGGCCAAACGACTCAAAAGGAATCGAGGGATGTCTGAGAACCATCTGCGGCTTGGTGTGAACATTGATCACGTTGCCACTGTGCGCAATGCGCGGGGCGGGGCTTATCCCGATCCGCTACGCGCCGCCAAACTGGCGGAAGAGGCTGGTGCTGATGGCATCACGGCGCATTTGCGCGAAGACCGCCGCCATATATCGGACGCTGATATCGACGGGTTGATGGAAGTTCTGTCGGTGCCATTGAACTTTGAAATGGCCGCCACGGAAGAGATGCAGAAAATCGCCCTGCGGCACAAACCGCACGCGGTCTGCATCGTGCCTGAAAAGCGCGAGGAACGTACCACCGAAGGCGGGCTTGAAGTCGCGCGTGAAGAAAACAAGCTGGCTCATTTTATCGCGCCGCTGCGCGATGTCGGCTGCCGCGTGTCGATCTTCATCGCCGCTGACCAGCGCCAGATCGAGGCGGCCCACCGTATTGGCGCCGAAGTGATCGAATTGCACACCGGTGCCTATTGCGACGCCCACGCAGAGGGCCGCATGGGAGATGCCACGCAAGAACTTGAATCGCTGCGCCAGATGTCTGCGTTTGCCCGCTCGCTGGGGCTTGAGGTGCACGCGGGGCATGGTCTGACCTATGACACAGTCAAGCCGGTTGCGGCCTTCCCTGAGGTGAAAGAGCTAAATATCGGCCATTTCCTGATTGGTGAATCGATTTTTCTGGGCCTCACCCCCGCCATTCAGGAAATGCGCCGCTTGATGGACGAGGCGCGCACGTGATCACGCCCGGCTTTGTCGCCATCTGGCTGGCCTGGCTGATGGCTGGCGGCTCTCCGGGGCCTGCCACGATGGGCATTGCCGGAACCGCGATGAACGAGGGCCGCCGTGCCGGTCTGGTCTTTGCGCTGGGCATCTGCGCCGGGTCCGCCGCTTGGGGCATAGCAGCTGCACTGGGCTTGTCGGCGATCATGCTGGCCAATGTCTGGGTGTTCGAGGTGATCCGGTACATCGGTGTCGCCTATCTGGGCTGGCTGGCCTTCAAGGCCCTGCGCCGTGCGATGACGTCGAATGAGGTTGCGTTGGGCAAGCCAGTCATCGGGTCTCTGCCGACGATCTTTGCCAAAGGCGCTGCGATCCACCTGACCAACCCCAAAGCGATCCTCAGCTGGGGCTCGATCTATGCCATTGTCGCACCCAATAATGCCAGCCTGTCGATGCTGCTGGGCTATTTCGCCATGTTGTATGCCGGATCGCTGATGATCTTCATCGGCTATGCGTTTCTGTTTTCGTCCGAGCGTATGGTCCGAACCTACCGCCGCGCCCGCCGCTGGTTCGATTTTGCCTTTGCCGGGTTCTTTGGCTTGGCGAGTTACAAGATCCTGACGGTGCGGTTGTCATGATCCTCGGTATCGGCACAGACCTCGCAAATATCGACCGCATCCAAGGCACGCTTGACCGCTTTGGCGATCGGTTCCGCAATCGTGTCTTTACTGACATCGAACAGCGTAAAGCCGAACGCCGCCACGACACCGCTGGCACCTATGCCAAGCGTTGGGCGGCGAAAGAGGCATGCTCTAAGGCGCTGGGCACTGGGCTGCGCATGGGCATCGCGTGGAAGGACATGGCCGTTACCAATCTGAAAACCGGCCAGCCTGTCATGCATGTCACTGGCTGGGCCGCCGAGCGCCTCAGGGAAATGACACCCGAAGGATATGAGGCCATCATCCATGTCACCCTGACGGATGACCATCCCTGGGCCCAGGCATTTGTGGTGATCGAGGCGCGTCCGCTTCAAGATCACGCCACGCAGCCTTGACTTGCCCCCATCCCCCCCGCATGTAGCAGCCAAGCCAAGCACAGAACTGGAGAGAGCAGTATGGCCGAGGAAGCCAAAACCGGAAATCCCGTTTGGGAGACGATCAAAACCATCGTCTATGCGCTGCTGATTGCAGGCGTGTTCCGCACCCTCTTCTTTCAGCCGTTCTGGATTCCCTCGGGCTCGATGAAGCAGACCTTGCTGATCGGCGATTTCCTTTTCGTTAACAAGATGGCCTATGGGTATTCATACGCGTCTTGCCCCAGTCTAATCATTCCAAGCGTCGGTTTGAATGTTGATGCCGAAGATATCTGCGGCTGGATGCAGGGCGATGGTGATACGCGCATCTGGGGCGGTGAGCCTGAGCGCGGCGATGTCATCGTCTTCCGCCACCCCGTCACGGGCCGCGATTATATCAAGCGTCTGATCGGCTTGCCGGGGGATCGCATCCAGATCCGTGAAGGTCAGATCATCCTAAATGGCACGCCGGTTCCACAGCAGCCCGACGGCGTCTTTACCGAAGTCGCTGAACCTCAGGGGCCTCAGCGTCTGCGTCCCCGTTGTGAAAATGGAGCTGTTGGCATTGGTGGTGCTTGTGAAAAATCACGCCTGATCGAAACCCTGCCAAATGGGGTGTCTTATGACGTGCTGAACATCGGCAATCAGGGGTCGGACAATACCGGCATCTATACCGTGCCCGAGGGCCACTATTTCTTCATGGGCGACAACCGCGACAATTCCAGCGACAGCCGCCTGCCGCAATCTGCAGGTGGGGTGGGCTATGTGCCGTACGAAAACCTGATCGGTCGCGCTGATCGGATCATGTTCTCGTCTGCGGGCCGATCGATGTTGTTTTTCTGGACCTGGCGCGGTGATCGGTTCTTCAAGGCGGTCAATTGAAGCTATCGGCTGAAATAAAAGCGTTCCAGCAGCGTTTGGGGTACGAGTTCACCAACCCCGAACTGCTGGTGCGCGCGTTGACCCACGGCTCGGTGTCGTCGTCTACCCGGCCCGACAATCAGCGGCTGGAGTTTCTGGGCGACCGAGTGTTGGGCCTTGTTATGGCCACGGCGCTGCTAGAGGCCGATAAGAAAGCCTCCGAAGGTCAGCTGGCCCCTCGATTCAACGCATTGGTCCGCAAAGAGGCTTGTGCCGATGTTGCGCGTCAGATCGATCTGGGCGCGGTGCTGAAGCTGGGCCGGTCCGAGATGTTGTCCGGAGGTCGCCGCAAACAGGCGCTGCTGGGTGATGCGATGGAGGCTGTCATTGCAGCCATCTATCGCGATGCCGGGTTTGAGGCCGCCCGCGATGTCATCTTAGCCCTGTGGGGGGACCGTATTCACAAAGTCGAGGCCGACGCCCGCGATGCCAAGACCTCGCTTCAGGAGTGGGCGCAGGCCCGCGGCCAAAGACCGCCCTCATATGTCGAGATCAAGCGCAGCGGTCCGGATCACGCGCCGATCTTTACCATTGCCGCCCGCCTTCAGGACGGAACCGAGGCACAGGCCACTGCGGGATCCAAACGGCAAGCCGAGCAGGCAGCTGCGAAGGCGCTGCTTGAGAGGTTGAGCCCGCCCAGTTCCTCTTAGGGAAATGAATTTCAGGCCAGCCGTAAAGGCGGATGCTGCCAGCCTGGCTGCTTTGTCGATTGAAGTCTGGGTGGGCACCTACCTGCGTCATGGCGTGAGTTCTTTGTTTGCCGAGTTTGTACTGGCTGAGTTTACAGCGGCGCGGTTTGAAGCACTTATCGAGGAAGGTTCGGACCTTTTGGTGGTCTTGGAAAACCGGGATGGTATTGATGGCTATATTCGGGTTTCAGAAGGTCGCGCAGCTCCTGTCGACGGGCTGTCCGATCTTGAGATCGTGACATTTTATGTCCAGCCGCGGCATCATGGTAAGGGTATTGGGTCAGCCTTGCTGCAATTAGCGACCGACCACTGCCGAGATAAAGGGCAGGGCGAGATCTGGCTGACAACAAATTCCGAAAACGCACCCGCTATCGATTTCTACCTGTCCAAAGGGTTCAGGCAGGTTGGCGTTTCGGACTTTCGGATCGGCGACCAAGCCTATCCGAACCATGTTCTGGCGCTGGACGTAGCGACGCTGGGCTAGGGTCAAACCACCCGAATGAACCCTGCCAGCCCGGTTTTCTGATGCTCTATCACGTGGCAATGAAAGGCCCAGTCGCCGGGGTTGTCAGCGACCAGCGCGATATCAATGGTCTCGTCTTTCAACAAAAGCATCGTGTCGGTCATCAAGGGCGGCAGGGCGCGCAGGTTCGATTTCAGCGGCACGAAAGCCAGTCCGTGCAGGTGGATCGGGTGCAAGTTAGGAGATTCGTTACGGAGGCGCAAAACATAGCTCTTGCCTTGTTCCAGCACGGCCAGCGGACCGGTTCCCTCTGCTGCATCTCCGGGCCACGGCGTGCGGTTGATCGACCAGAAACTATACCCCAGTGATCCGCAGAACCCGTCATTCGGAGGGCCACCTTCAGGCGTCCAGCCGAACACGAACTCATGCAGCTCGGCTTGGTTCAGTTCAGGGCGCAGAACAGGGTTTCTGCGCAAAGGGCGCAATTCCCTCATATCGCGCGCTTTGGATTGTCCGGTCGCGCGCAACCGCGCCATCGCGCGGTGTTTCTGTCCAGGAAATTTGGCGACAAGTGCCACCGACTGCCCTTCATCGTCTGGCATCAGTACGGCAAAATCCGCCCGCTGACCCGGGCCCAGCAAAAGCGGTGCATCGGGTGTGGGTAAGGTCAGGTCGATCTCAACCGGATGCCCGTCCCACGCAATGATCTGCGCCTCAGCCCCTTCAAGATGCAGCTTGTAGATGCGGGTTGTGTCCGTATTGACGACGCGCAGCCGCACAAGGCTGCCTGCCGCGTGATCATACACTGCTTCTGTCAACCAGTTTGCAGTCTGGACATTGCCAAACGTACCTGCGCGCGCAGCACCACGCGCCGTATAAGCGGGCAAAAACGCGTCTTCTTCGTCCAGTCGGAAATCACGCAGATTGATCACTTGCTCGCTGTCGAAACCGGGGTCTTCCCGCTCGGCAATCACCATGACGCCGGTCAACCCGTGGGCCATTTGATCCATTGTCATGCAGTGGGGGTGATACCAATATGTGCCGGCGTCCGGTGGTGTGAATTCATAGGTAAAGCTGTCATCCTCGCCGATTGGCATCTGGGTCAGATAAGGCACCCCGTCCATCTCGTTGGCGATGCGCAGCCCGTGCCAGTGCATTGCGGTGTAATCGGGAAGGGTATTGCGCACCGTAAGCCGCATGACTTCGCCTTGCCGTCCATACAGAACCGGTGGTGGTGCGTCGGGGTAAAGGCTGACCATCCCCGTGGTCAACCGATTGCGCAACCTGTAGCTGGCGGTTTGCAACACGAGGTCTTGCGTGGCATCGCTTGCCGCCAAAGACAAACCACCCAAACCCATGGCACCAGCAGCGGCACCGCTTCCAAGAATAAACTTGCGACGTTTCATTGCGACCTCTCTGTAGGGATGTGTCGCCGGGCTGGGAACGGCTGGGCGTCTGTGCCTGACCTGCCTTGGCCCGCGCATAGCTGCAATGCGACAAATCCCTCTGGCCCAAAGGTCCTTTCTGCTATAGCAGAGCGCAATTGCAAACAGGAACGCCAGATATATGACCACACGCGCCGGATTTATCGCCTTGATCGGAGAGCCCAACGCAGGCAAATCCACCCTTCTGAACCGCATGGTTGGGGCCAAGGTCTCGATCGTGACGCACAAGGTACAGACCACACGCGCCCGCATTCGGGGTGTGGCGATGGAGGGTGACGCGCAGCTGGTCTTTGTTGATACGCCGGGCCTGTTTAAGCCCCGCCGCCGCCTGGACCGCGCCATGGTCGCTGCCGCGTGGGGTGGGGCAGCGGATGCAGATGTTGTTATCCTGATGGTCGAGGCGCATCGCGGGATCACCGAAGGGGTTGAACGCATCCTTGAGGGGCTGGAAGAGATCGGGCAGGGTCGGACCATCGCGCTGGCGATCAACAAGATCGACAAGGTGCCGTCCGAGAAGTTGCTGGCGCTGACCAGCGACCTGAACGCCCGCTATCCGTTTGCAGAAACTTTCATGATCTCGGCCGAAAAGGGACATGGTGTAGACGATCTGCGCAAATGGTTGGCCGGGGAACTGCCAGAAGGCCCGTGGCTCTATCCTGAAGATCAGATCGCTGATTTGCCTTTGCGCATGATCGCGGCTGAAATGACGCGCGAGAAACTGACTCTGCGCCTGCATCAGGAACTGCCTTATCAGCTGACCGTCGAGACCGAAAACTGGGAAGAGCGCAAAGATGGCTCTGCCAAAATCGATCAGGTCATCTATGTCATGCGCGACGGCCACAAAGGCATCGTGCTGGGCAAACGCGGCGAGACGATCAAGGCTGTCAGTCAGGCGGCGCGGGCCGAATTGGAAGAGTTCCTTGACCGTAAGATTCACCTGTTTCTGCAAGTGAAAGTCCGGCCCAACTGGCTGGAGGAATCCGAGCGCTACTCGGAAATGGGTTTGGATTTCAAAGACGGCAACGCATGACCCGCCTGACGGCCGAATTCTGGGTCCATGCCTATTTGGCACGGCTTCGGTTTCAGGAAATCCCGGCCTTTGTTGTGGCCCATGGCGATGACACTGCTGGGGCGGTTCTGGTTAAGCTCAATACGCTGGACGGAAAGGCCGCCGCATTCCAACGCAGCTTTGACCTGATGAGCGGTGAGCGAAGATGGGTCGAGCTTTCCAGCGGCACTGAGATGGATGTGGACGCCGCCATCACCAAACAGCGCAGCTTTGACCCTGACCTTTGGGTGATTGAAGTTGAGGACCGACAAGGGCGACATCTGCTTGGCGAAGAGGGTTTGGAGTAACCTCTGCACAGATCGCGCTTTGACGCGTGGATCAAAGTGACTATTTTCAAATGACATCTGGCCGTTCAGGGCTGATTGCCCCTTGGATCAATGCAAAACGATGAGGTGTTCTCGTGACTGAAACACTTGCTGAGAAACTGGAAAAATCGGAACTTGGCCACTGGATGCAGCGGTTCGAGAACTTCATGGTCTTTGTCGGTGTCGTCGGCCCATTCGCCACGCTTCCGCAACTGGTCAAGCTCTACTTTACCCATTCCGATCACGCCTCAGGTCAGTCGCTGCTATCCTGGTCGCTTTATGCGGGGCTGTCTTTTCTGTGGTTTGCCTATGGGCTGGTGGTCGGCAAGTTGCCCATCTATGTGGGCAACGGAATCTCAACGGTGCTGAATCTGCTGATGGTCGTGGGTATTCTGATTCATGCCGGTGTGACGTTCTGATCTTCCGACGTCCTTGGAATTCTTATCAACATCGCCCCGGAAAATCATTCACGACGCTTTCAACCTGCATCGCTGAAGTAAACAAAGCTCATCTTATTCCCATCCGGGTCGCGGGCATAGGCGCCAAAGAAGTTCGGACCGTATTGGGGGCGATCACCCGGGTCGCCCTCGTTTGTGCCGCCATGGGCCAGCGCTGTTTCGTGTGCATCTCTCACTTCTTTTTCGCTTTGGCAAAGCAAGCCAACCATGTTGCCATTTCCGATTGTCGCAACTTCCTTATCGAACGGCGTCGCGACCCATATGCACCCGCCACCGCGCAGCTCATAGCATACTGCATGCGGCATGTACTCGGCGACGACTTTTCCGCCTATTGTTGACACAACCGCATCATAGTATGTGCGCGCCTTAACAACGTCGTTTGAACCGATCATGACATAGTTGAGTGACATTTCTGAAATCCCTAAATTTAGAACATAAAGGGAACATTAATGGCGGAATTGCATTCGTGCAATGCGATTCTTGTACTGTGGTCAGCCCGATCCCCGCGAAACCGTGACTTCGGACCGTGATGTAATACCACGCTGGAAGTTACCTAGATCCGTGTTGAAGGCTGCCTTTGCTGGGACTGAAGGGAATTGCGACAGACTCGCCTTACACGGCCCTATGTTCAAAAGGGCAGGGTTTTGGCTTGCTATTCTGTGTGGGCAAACCTCACATGTTGTTTTGACCACTCCAGCCGTCTTCGTACGCGCCCAACACTCTGGACATCTGTAGCAGTGATGAGAACAAGCGCGCGTAAACATCCCTTGATAGCATGGGTTTGTTATCGTCCAGCACCTGCACCAGATCGACAACGGTCGAAGCGAACCTCTCATACACCTGCATGTCAGCAGCCGTTGGATCATGCGTCCAGATGTTTCGTGCGTCGTAGTAAGCCCCAGGTTGCGGTTCGTCATCGATCATTGCTTGACCCCTTCCATTTGAAGCGCAGGTGGGCGAGCTTGTGAGGCTGTGCAAGATGGCTGGCAGGAAGTCACAAAACTATGGCTGTTTCTGAAAAGAACCTTGAACGATACAGGCAGGGCAGGTTCTGCACTTGCGTGCCAACTCGGCTTGGGATTTTCTGCGGTTTAACCCAAGCAGCAACAAGGTCGAGTTTTGGACTGGCGTGATCACGGCATACTTCTGACCTCTCGCAACCACGGTGAGACTGCGGCGATAATAGAGGTCTTCACCGAGGCCCACGGGCGTCACGCCGGTGTTGTACGCGGTGGAACCAGCCGTAAGGTCGCGCCCATTTTGCAACCAGGCGCGCAGCTGGACGTGCTGTGGCGCGCGCGGCTGGAAGAGCATCTGGGCACGTTTCAGGTTGAACCGCTGAGGTCCCGCGCGGCGGCCGCGTTTTCGGGGCGGCTGGCATTGTCCGGGCTCAATGCCGTTGTGGCGTTGCTATCCTTCTGCCTGCCCGAACGCGAACCGCACCCCGCGCTTTACAAGCGGACCGAACAATTGATGGATCTGCTGGGTCAGGATGAAATCTGGCCGCTGGCGTATTTGCGTTGGGAGCTTGCTTTGCTGGATGAGCTGGGCTTTGGTCTTGACCTGACCACTTGCGCCGTGACCGGAGTGACGGAAGGGCTGGTTTACGTGTCACCCAAAACGGGTCGCGCCGTCAGTGCAAAAGGTGCCGGGGAATGGGCGGACAAGCTGTTGCCGTTGCCGCCGTGCCTGCGCGGCCAAGGTACCGCGCCGGACACCGAGATCGCCGAGGCCTTGCGTACGACCGGGTATTTCTTGGAACACCGTGTCGCCCCGTCTTTGGGGCATAACCCGCTGCCAGAAGCACGTGCGCGGTTTGTGGATCAGGTTACTCGGCGGCTGTGAACACCATCTCGTGCTCATCCTCATTGCGCAGGATCAGCACGTCGCCGGACACTTCGGATTGGGTCATGGCCATGAGGGCGGCGAAATAGAACCCCTCTGCCTCGAGTCCCGCACAAGCGGCTCGTGTTGCGCTCAGGTCTTGTATCTCAAACCAGGGGTAGGGCGCATTCAGAGTGCCTGTGTAGCTGTTGCAGGGGGCGTTTCCTGCAATCTTACCCTCTTCTGGAAAGCGCAGCAGGGCGCTGGCCTCGTAAGGTTGGCCATCGATTTCCTGCAACACCCATGTCCGGTCCGCAGCGCCATAGGCGGCGACGGTTTCGTCTTTTTCACATTGGAACAGGCCCAGCAGGGGCAGAGTCAGGATCAGGCGGGTCATTTCAGGGTCTTAACCCAATTAGGCTGTAGGGAAAACTCAATAGGGGATCGTGCCGCTCAGCAAGTCCCGGCGCACTTCAAGGCGTGGCCTCCAGTTGTATTTGGTGTCCTCGCGCACGGGTGCCCAGTACAATGCGCCGCTATTCCGCCACGGGTCCAGAATGATACCGTCATACATCGAATCCCCTTTGGCGCTGATCAGCGCGGAATGATGGATGATCCGAAACTGCGTTGGTGGAGACGTGACCCAATGCAAGTCGAGCGTGCGGAAGTTTTCCTGCCGTAGCCGTGCGGTCATGGCCTGTGCCCAATCGTTGCACAGACCAAACTCGCGAAATCCGTTAGCGATCTTGGCATTGTGGATGATGGCTGGATCGGTGATGTTCCATTCCCGCGCCAATTGCTGAGAATAGGTGTAGGAGATCGTGGCAGCCTGTTGCGCCTCGACGGGATCAACCTCGGGCCCGAGCGACCGGATGGCCTGTGTCAGCGCATCGATGTCGCTTTGGGTCGCGTTCGGTTGACTGACGGAGCAGCCGCCCAGCACAAGTGCAGCAAGTATCGCCCAAAGCGCAAAGAGTCGTCGGATCATTTTATGCTCACCATTCCGTTGACTGGGCCTGTTTCGCTGGGTGCTGTACCGGGGTTCCAAACAGATGCAAAGGGGAAGTTTGCAGAGTTCAGCGCCGCACAGCGGAAGTGCGCCGGATGTTCTCTGTTTACTGAAAGTACATCAGTGGCTGCCCTTGCAATGCCATTGCATCAAGAAAAAGACCCGGCGCAAAGGCCGGGTCAGTTGGGGAAACGGGATGCTGAAAGCAGTTACCCAAGCAGTCGGCGTGCGATAACCTGCGCCTGAATTTCAGCGGCCCCTTCGAAAATGTTGAGAATGCGCGCGTCACACAGGACGCGGCTGATCTTGTATTCCAGCGCAAAACCGTTGCCGCCGTGAATCTGTAGCCCGTTATCGGCAGCGGCCCAAGCCACACGGGCGCCCAGCAACTTGGCCATACCGGCTTCAAGGTCACAGCGCTGGCCGTGGTCTTTCTCCCACGCGCTGAAATAGGTCAGCTGACGTGCAATCATGATCTCGACCGCCATCATTGCCAGCTTGCCGGACACGCGTGGGAAGTTGATCAGTGATTTGCCGAACTGTTTGCGGTCGATCGCGTACTGCATTGCGATATCCAGCGCGCTTTGCGCCACACCGATGGCGCGTGCAGCGGTCTGGATGCGGGCAGATTCGAAGGTTTCCATCAACTGCTTGAAACCCTTGCCTTCTTCGCCGCCCAGCAGGTTTTCACCTTTGACGTGGAAGCCGTCAAAGCCCAGCTCGTATTCTTTCATACCGCGATAGCCCAGAACTTCGATCTCGCCGCCAGTCATGCCGGGGGTTGGGAAGGGATTCTCGTCTGTGCCCGGGGTCTTTTCGGCCAGGAACATCGACAGGCCTCGGTGGTCGGTGCTGTCGGGGTTTGTCCGCGCCAGCAAGGTCATCACATGGGTGCGTGCCGCGTGGGTAATCCAGGTCTTGTTGCCGGTGATCTTATAGTCGCCGTTTTCATCCTTCACAGCACGCGTGCGCAGGCTGCCAAGGTCTGACCCGGTGTTGGGCTCGGTGAAAACGGCGGTGGGCAGGATTTCGGCGCTGGCCAGTTTTGGCAGCCAGTTGGCTTTCTGCTCGTCCGTGCCGCCGGCGATGATCAGCTCGGCTGCAATTTCGGACCGGGTGCCCAACGAACCGACGCCGATATAGCCGCGCGACAGTTCTTCTGAAACTACGCACATCGACGCCTTGGACAGGCCAAATCCGCCGAATTCCTCTGGGATGGTCAGGCCGAACACGCCCATTTCCGCCAGCTCTTCGATGATTTCCAGCGGGATCAGCTCATCCTTTAGGTGCCATTCATGGGCGTGGGGCTCGACCTTCTCCTGCGCGTAGCGTCGGAATTGGTCGCGGATCATCTCAAGCTCTTCGTCCAGACCAGAGTTGCCGAACATGGTGGCACCCGCCTGATCCTGCATCAGTTCGACCAAACGGCTGCGCGCCGCCTGAGAGTTGGCCTGCGCCATCAGAGTTTGAACTTCGCTAGACTGAAAGCCCGACAGCGCGTCCCAGCCAAGGCCCATATCCTGAAGGCGGACGACTTCGCCTTGATTCATCGGGATGCCACCTGCGACCTGATGCAGATATTCGCCAAAGGCGATCTGGTGCAGAAGCTGTTCAACCTCGCCGAATTTTCCTTCGGCTTGCAGCGCTTCTGCCCAGCGTTGCATCTGTTGCAGTGACTGAGTGTAAGTGGCGAGCCAAGCCAAGCCATGCGCAGCAGTCTGCTTCGCTTCAATAAGGGAGCCAGACACGCGGCCATCCGCAGTGACCATGCCGCGCACAGACTCGCGGGCTTTTTCAAATACTGCCTCCACCGCAGGCACAGCGGCTCGGGTTAAATCCAGAAGATCGGGCAAAACTGCAGCAGTTGTCATCTCGGTCATATCCTGTCCGTCGTGGGCCATGAATCGCGTCCTTTCCTGGGTCGTCTGGTCATATCATGCTGCACGTGCAGCGCAACAAAAATACTTATTACGCTGCGAAAAAGTTCAAAAATTACCTGATCATTTTTGCAATGCAGAAGAAATTCCAGATGGTATCTAGGGGGAATGACCTTGTTTTCCATTCTTTCCCCGCAGGACCTGATGCTTGCCATGGCCATTGCTTTTGCTGCGGGGTGGATAAAGGGTATTGTTGGTTTCGCCATGCCCATGGTCATGGTGTCCGGGTTGAATTCTTTTCTTACCCCGGAGTTGACCTTGGCTGGGCTTATCCTGCTAACGCTTGTGACGAATGGACTTCAGGCATTGCGCGGAGGCGCGGTCGCCGCTTATTCCTCGGTCTTGAACTTTCGCGTGTTCCTGATCGTCGGTGGCCTCATGTTGGTTCTGAGCGCGCAACTAGTCACCATGGTGCCCAGTTCCGTTTCGTTGCTTTTGATTGGCGGTCTTGTTTCCGTTTTCTGCCTGGTTCAAGTTCTGGGGGTCCGTCTGGTACTGAACCAACCGTCGCCTAGAATTGAGGCTGCCATGAGAGGGTAAGCGGGTTTTGCGGGCGGTATGTCTGGTGTTTGGGGGCCGCCAACAGTGGCTTACCTGATGGCCTTGAATACACCCAAGTCGGAACAGATCCGCATTCAGGGTGTTATTTATGGACTAGGTGCGCTGCTACTTGTAGCCGCTCATTTAGGATCCGGCATCTTGCGGACGGAAACAATTTCGTTTTCCGCGATACTGATCTTACCGGCTATGGCTGGAATGTGGGTCGGCTTCAAACTGCAGGACCGGATTGACCAGGCCAGCTTTCGCAAAGCGACTTTACTTGTATTGCTGGTGGCTGGGTTGAACCTGCTGCGGCGCGGTCTGTTGGGGTGATGTCTCAACCCGTACGTCTATCGGCAAGGCGGAATGCGAAATAGAGCCCCAGCATTAAGAAGAACAAGCCCGAGATATCCCCGATCAAAAAGGCAATATATTCGACGGTTTCACTGCCAAAGGCCAGATTTGTCAGCCCTGAGACAAGAAAGGACGTGATTACACCCACTCCCATGATGCAAACCCAACATGGTTTGCGATCAGGGCGCGGGAACAAATCCCACCCCACAGCCTTTAACAGATAAAACACTGCTGGAACCGTGGTGACTGCAATGGCAATGGCCAGCAGGCGACTGGACAGGAAAACGTCCGTACCCCCCAAATAAGCAAAAACGATGAAGACGCCTGGCAACAAGGCAAAAATCGCGCGCCACCCTAGTAGCCAAGCAGAAAGAACCCGCACGCCATGTGGCAAAAACAGCAGGCTGGCCCGGCTTGGGTATTCGGGAAAATACATGTTCTGGAGCGGCATCAGAACGGCGAAGGTCAGGAATGACGCCACGACATAGGCCAATGAGGCCGCAAACGTATCAATCACCCAGGCGCGCACTGCGATCACCGCATCGCGCATATGTTGCAGGCGTCATCTGGGAGCATTAACGATATACCGCCCCCGGTTGGCGCTGCCGCTTTGTGAAAGATAGCCTTTTTCCACCAAGGATTTCAGGGCGCGGAAAAAAGTCGGGCGCGATACGCTTTGAACCAATGTATGCTCGATCAAACCAAACGTGCGCACTTCCTGATCGGACTTGGAAAGCTCTTCTGCGGCGTAATAGATGTCGCGCTCAACCGAAGATAGTTTTTCCAGACCCAGCGTCCGCTCCATGCTTTGCATCAGTTTGCGAAGTTCGGTGAGTTTCGAGATTTCTGTCATGTTCTTACCTGCAATTTCCTGTGCCAACGATCGCCAGTCTGCGACCATTTGGGACACCCCGGTTTCAATACAAACCAGGTAGTCCCATATTGACACTCATCCCCATTTACATAGACTAGGCACCTGATTAGGTTGCTCAATTCTGCATTGTGAGTGTGCGCGTTTGAGCTGCCACAAAGTCCTTTCAGTCAATGCCCGGCGCTGACGTGCCGGGCTTTTTCGTCCCTTCGAACCCTATGGGTACCGCAGATCGCAATTTGAAACAACGCACTTGTATGTGCTTTTTGTGACATACAATCAAAGGTTGATATCAAAGAATGACGCCGCGCAAGAAAAAGGGGCCCGTAGGCCCCTTTACTTGCTAGCCGATTGCAACGGCTTTGATGTCGTCATCGATGAACGGCAGGTACTGCTCGAAGTTCTCGGCAAACATCTGAACCAGTTTTTCCGCCTGTTTGTCGAACGCCGCCTGATCGTCCCATGTGCGGCGCGGGTCCAGCAGAACCTCGGCCACTCCCGGCACCGAGACAGGCACGTCAAAACCGAAATTGGCATCCTTGCGGAATTCAGCATCGCGCAGTGACCCATCCAGGGCCGCAGTCAACAGAGCGCGGGTCGCCTTGATGGGCATCCGGCTGCCTACGCCATAAGCGCCGCCGGTCCAGCCGGTGTTCACCAGCCAGCAGGTCGCGCCATGCTGGGCTATCTTGTCGCGCAGAAGGTTGCCGTATTCTTCCGGCCGACGCGGCATGAAAGGCGCGCCAAAGCAGGTCGAGAATGTGGGCTGGGGTTCGGTGACGCCGCGTTCCGTACCTGCAACTTTCGACGTGAAACCAGACAGGAAGTGATACATCGCCTGCGCCGGGGTCAGTCGCGCGATCGGAGGAAGCACGCCAAACGCATCGCAGGTCAGCATAATAATGTTCTTGGGATGGCCCCCCAAGGCGCTGTTGGAGGCGTTGGATATGTACTCCAGCGGGTAGGCACAGCGCATATTTGCGGTCAGCGAATCGTCGTCGAAATCCAGCTCTTTGGTTTCGGGGTCGAATACCATGTTCTCAATCACGGTGCCGAACTTGCTGGTGGTCGCGTAGATTTCTGGCTCGGCCTCGGCGTTCAGGTTGATTGTTTTGGCATAACAACCGCCTTCAAAGTTGAAGGTGCCGCGATCCGACCAGCCATGTTCGTCGTCGCCGATCAACACTCGGGCGGGGTCAGCGGACAGAGTTGTTTTGCCGGTCCCCGACAGGCCGAAGAACACGGCGGTGTCGACCGGGTTGCCAACAGCGTGGTTGGCCGAGCAGTGCATCGGCATCACGCCTTTTTCCGGCAGCATGTAGTTCAGCAGTGTGAAGACGGACTTCTTGTTCTCACCTGCGTATTCAGTTCCGCCGATCAAAATCAGTTTACGATCAAAGTTCAGCGCGATCACAGTCTCGCTGCGGCAGCCGTGCTTGGCCGGGTCGGCCTGGAAACTCGGGCAGTTGATAATGGTAAAGTCGGCTGTGAAGTCATCCAGATCCTCGCGATCCGGTCGGCGCAGCAGGTGGCGGATGAACAGATTGTGCCATGCCAGCTCGGTGACCATGCGCACGTTGATCGCGTATGCGGGGTCAGCGCCGCCAACGAGATCCTGAACGAAATAGTCGCGACCTTTCATATGGGCCAGCATGTCTTCGTACAGCGCGTCAAAGCCTTCGGGGCTCATTTCGGCGTTGTTTTCCCACCAGATGGTGTCCGCGACACTATCTGTTTTAACGACGTGCTTGTCCTTCGGCGAGCGACCAGTGAACTTACCGGTGGTGACCAGAAACGCACCACCGTTGCCAAGTGTACCTTCGCCGCGCTTCAGCGCTTCTTCGATCAACGCTGGTTCCATGAAGTTGTAATAGACATTGCCCAGACCCTCGATGCCCTGATCTTCGAGGCGGAATTGCGGGTTAACCCGTCCAGATGTCATGTTTGTCTTCTCCTGTGGCGGCGCGAAGGCTTTGGCCGTGTGCGCCATTGGGGCAGTGAGCCGGTAAAAACCGGCGGCTGGGCGCCTCTTATCACGGTCGTTTGGGACATGAACAGGCGGGTTGACGCAGTTAGCGCAACCAAGTCCGAGTTTAGCGCCACCACCAATTCAATGTTCGAAAAGCGGGCAGATTTTTGCGGGCATCAAGGCAAATTTGCCGCAGACCTGCCGCAACAAAGGCACGATTCGCGGTTACGGATTGATTCGGCGTCTTAAAACCGCCAACAATGCCTTACAAATAAGCGAATTATTGCGCGAGTGAGCAGGAATAGGGGTGAGCCCGATGTCAAAGATTGCACTGGTGGATGACGATAGAAACATTCTAACGTCCGTATCCATGACACTTGAAGCCGAAGGTTTCGAGGTTGAAACTTATAATGATGGCCAGGCCGCGTTGGATGCGTTCAACAAAAAGCTGCCGGATATGGCTGTGCTCGATATAAAAATGCCGCGTATGGACGGCATGGATCTGCTGCAGCGGCTGCGCCAGAAAACGCAGATGCCGGTGATCTTCCTGACCTCGAAAGATGACGAGATTGACGAGGTTCTTGGCCTGCGCATGGGCGCAGATGACTACGTGAAAAAGCCTTTTTCGCAACGTTTGCTGGTTGAGCGCATCCGTGCTTTGTTGCGCCGACAAGAGGCGACAAGCGGAGATGCGGTTGCCGCCAACAGCGCTGACACGAAGGTTATGGAGCGCGGCGACTTGCGGATGGATCCGTTGCGCCATGCTGTAAGCTGGAAGGGGAATGATGTATCCCTGACCGTGACCGAGTTCTTGTTGTTGCAAGCGCTTGCCCAGCGTCCGGGATTTGTCAAAAGCCGCGATCAGTTAATGGATGTGGCTTATGATGATCAGGTTTATGTGGACGATCGGACAATCGACAGCCACATTAAACGCCTACGTAAGAAAATGCGCGCAGCCGACCCAGAGTTCTCGGCGATCGAAACCCTGTATGGTATCGGTTACCGTTACAACGAAGAATAGGCGCGACGCCTGCAAGAGGTAATGGGCACTCGTGCGCGACACCGAAGAAGCCAGAGAACTGCGCGACGGTGATGTCGTTCTTGGGGATGACTGGGTCATCCCACAGGATTTCGAATCCGCCGAGCTGAGAGAGAAGCGGTCCCGGAGAAACCTGTTTTCTCTGCGCGGTTCACCCTTGGCGCGCAAAATTATCACTTTCAACCTGATCGCCTTGGTGATTTTGGTCACAGGGCTGCTGTATCTGGACGATTCGCGCAAAGAAAAGGTGCAGCAAACCGCCCGCAATCTGCTGGGTGATGCGCAGCTGGTCAGCAACGTTTTTGAAACCCAGCTGCGGCAGGGGGCGCAGATCTCTGCGCAAAATGCCGGAAACCTGGACGTCAAGGACACGCTTTCAGGGCTGACGCTGCCCGAAGGCGGCGAGGTTTTTGTGTACGACGCCAGCGGCACCTTGATCGGGTGGACACGCGGCGTGCCACAAGCGTCCGATATGCCCGTGCTTCTGCGTACAAACACCGAAGTACAGACTGGCGGCACCGTCATCAGCGACACATTGAATGCGGTTTGGATTGGGCTGTCGAACATATTCAACTGGTCGACCGAAACTGAATCTCCGACCTTGGCGCAGCGAGTCCAAACAATTATTCCGCAGGCTCTTACCGGGCAAACACAGGTTCAGGCGGTGCAGGATAGCGCGGGTGACACAGTGATTGTTGCCGCTGCTCCGATCCTGTACGAAGGCAACCCAGCGGGCGCGGTTGCCATCACAGGTCCGGCAGGGGAAATTGACGCGCTTGTCCGCCGCGAACAAGAGCGCATCCTTCAGATGTTTGTGGTGGCCCTGCTTGTCTCTGTAGGGCTAAGTTTGGTTCTGGCCTCAACCATCGCCAACCCATTGGCGGATTTGGCGGCAGCGGCTGAAATGGGCAAGGATCGTGGCACAGGGGTTAATCCCGGTCGTATCCGTATCCCGGACCTTAGCGCTCGGCCGGACGAAATCGGACGGCTCAGCCGCGCCCTGCGTGGCATGGTGACCGCACTTTATAATCGGATCGACGCAAACGAGCAGTTCGCGGCCGATGTTGCCCACGAAATCAAGAACCCTCTGGCCAGTCTGCAATCCGCTGTCGGCACATTGCGTATGGTTAAAAGAGAGGATCAGCGCGACAAGCTGCTGGATGTGATCGAACACGATGTCCGTCGTCTGGATCGCCTGGTCAGCGATATCTCGAACGCATCGCGTCTGGACGCGGAATTGGTAAAAGAAGCAGAGCAGCCATTTGATCTGCTCAAACTGCTGGGCAACCTTGGCCAATACTTGGGTGAGGACGCCCGGTCCAAAGGTATCGACTATATAACTGACCTGCCGTCCGAACCCATTGTCATCAACGGGCTCGAAGCAAGGTTGGCGCAGGTATTTGTAAACCTCATCACAAACGCGATTTCATTCTGCGAAGAAAACGATGCTATTCGTGTTTGGGTCCGTCAGCGCGACAACCGAGTGCTGGTTGTGGTCGAGGACACGGGCCCAGGCATCCCCGAACAAGCGCTAACGAAAGTGTTCAAGCGATTCTATTCGCAGCGTCCTGCAGAGCACTTTGGCAATAACTCAGGTCTTGGGCTGGCGATCTCAAAGCAGATTATAGAAGCCCATGGCGGCGTGATCTGGGCCGAAAACATACGCCCGACCGAGGCAGACATCACCTCTGATCCGCTGGGCGCACGATTTGTCGTGGGGCTGCCTGTTTGAGAAATGCAAATCTTCTTACTGTCAGAGGCCAACAACCGTGACAGGGCGTGCGTTCATGCGTCTTGTGTATCGGTAGAACAGCGTGGCGTGTTGATCATCGGGGCTTCTGGTGCTGGGAAATCTGAGTTGGCGTTGCAGCTGATGGCCTATGGGGCTGACCTGGTTGCAGATGACCGTGTGATTCTACAGATGCACGATGAACAGATCGTTGCGTCCGCTGTTCCGCATATCCGTAACTTGATCGAAGCGCGTTACATCGGCCTGCTCAGGGCCGAAGCAACGGGGCCAGTTCCGATCGATTACGTCGTCGATCTGGACCAGAGCGAACCACAACGCCTACCCGAACAATTCACTGTTCAGGTCCTGAGGCAAACTGTTCCCTTGCTTCGCGGTGCCGGCGTCCCCAATTTGGCTGCAGCGTTGATGCAGCTGCTAAAAAATGGGCGTGTAAATCCGGAATGGCCGAACACATGATTTCACAACGGCGGATCGTATTGGTCACAGGCCCTTCGGGGGCTGGTCGGTCTACCGCAATTCATGTTCTCGAAGACCTTGGTTTTGAAGCCATCGACAATCTGCCCATGGGGCTGCTGATGCGCCTGCTCGATAGCGCGGACAGCGACCGCCCGATGGCGTTGGGTGTTGATGCTCGCAATCGGGACTTTTCGACAATCAGGTTTATCGAGCTTGCAGAAAAGCTGGGCCGAATGGCGCAGGTCGATCTAACGGTATTGTACCTGGATTGCAGCGATGACGTTCTGTTGCGTCGGTTTTCGGAAACCCGCCGCCGTCACCCCGTTGCCAGAAATGCCAGCCCCGAAACGGGCATCCAGCGTGAAAAAGAACTGTTGGCCCCGATCCGCGAGATTGCGGATACCCTGATCGACACCAGTCTTCTCAACGTCCATCAGCTGCGCGAAGAGGTCGAGACCTGGTTTGCGCCTAAAGGCGGGCGGCACCTTGCGGTATCGATCGAGTCTTTCTCGTATAAACGCGGGCTACCGCGCGGGTTGGACATGGTGTTCGACTGCCGGTTTCTTGCCAACCCGTATTGGCGTCCCGAATTGCGGGCGGCCGATGGTCGACATCCTGATGTCGCGCACTACGTGCAATCGGACACGACCTATTTGCCGTTTTTTGAACGAGTCATGGACCTGCTTACTTTGCTGCTGCCCGCATTTCGGGCAGAAGGCAAAGCGCACCTGTCCGTGGCCTTTGGGTGTACCGGGGGGCAACACCGATCCGTTGCAATGGCCGAAGCAGTCGCAAAGGCCCTTGCCGAAGGCGGTCAGCAAGTGGCAATTAGGCATCGCGAGATGGAACGCCGGACGTTGAATGTGAGGTCGGATTGATCGGGATTGTGATCGTTGCGCATGGGGGGTTGGCTCAGGAATATCTGGCCGCCACACAGCATGTGGTCGGGCCGCAACCCGGCCTGGTGGCTATTGCGATCGAAGCTGAACACGACCGCGACAAGAAACAAGCCGAGATCTGCCAGGCGGCCGACAGCGTAGACATGGGCGATGGCGTCGTGGTCGTCACAGATTTGTTTGGCGGAAGCCCATCGAATCTCAGCTTAAGAGCCTGCGCACCTCAGGATCGGCGGATTCTTTATGGTGCCAATCTGCCTATGTTGATCAAATTGGCCAAAAGCCGCCACCTGCCCATCGGCGATGCTGTGCGTCAGGCGATGGAGGCTGGACGGAAATACATAAATGCACAAAATGTGACATTAGAATAAAACCGGATTGACGACTATGACCAACCGAAGCCTTAAAATTATCAATGAAAAGGGCCTTCACGCCCGCGCCTCGGCAAAGCTGGTCGAGGTCGTGGAAGGGTTCGATGCCCGTGCCGAGGTGTCAAAAGACGGACTTTCTGCTTCAGGTGACAGTATTATGGGTCTTTTGATGTTGGCAGCCTCGCGCGGAACAACTATTGACGTCGAGACGTCCGGGCCGGATGCTGAGGCATTGGCGGAAGCTCTGGAAGCGCTTGTGAACGACAAGTTCGGAGAGGGGTTTTAATCCGCCCCGCCGCGACATGAAAACGGGAAGACCAGGAATTGGCGGAAACGACGCACGAGACCAAGACAAGCCCAGTGGTGGATGGGACCGCGGATGAGGGCGAAATCTACGACCGTAGAACCCTGACATATGCGAACTCGTTCGATGATGCCTGGACCTCAACCGCCATTCGGGCCATCGAATGGTGCACCGGCAAGCTGACCATTTTGCGAATGGTCAACAAATTCGAGAAAAAGAACGAATACTATCGCGGCCAGAGGTTCTGGGGTGGTGCCCTTACGACTATGGGTATCGACCTGACCACACCGCAGGAACAGATTGCCCGGATTCCCAAAACCGGTCCCGTCGTTGTGGTCGCCAACCATCCGCACGGTATGGTCGATGGTATGATCCTGGCCGAGCTGATTGGACGGGTCCGCAGCGATTACCGCATTCTGACTCGCTCGGTCCTGACCGGACTTGATGAGGCGGCGACATCTTTCATGATCCCGGTGCCCTTCCCGCACGACCCCGAGGCGCAGGCCAAAATGCTCGAGATGCGTGGCAAGGCGATGGAGCACCTAAAGAACGGCGGCGTTGTTGCACTGTTCCCGTCAGGCGTGGTGATGTCTTCGGACGACTGGTTTGGTCCAGCTATCGAGCGGGAATGGAACGTTTTCACGGCCAAGATGATCCGCCGCTCGGGTGCGCAGGTGCTGCCGATTTTCTTCCCGGGCAGCAACTCGCGCTGGTACCAGATTGCCAATAAACTGTCGCCGATTCTGCGTCAGGGTTTGCTGCTGCACGAGATCGTACGATCCTGCAACAAACCGCAGTCGCCGGTTATCGGCGAGCCGATCGGCGATGAAGACATGGAACTGCTCGAGCGCGACCCGCGCGGCTTCATGGCATGGCTACGGGATCGCACAATGTCCTTGGGCCAATCAAACAAAGCCTAATCCGCGTCTTCATCTGGCAAAAAGTACCTCGGGGGTGAGCCCGGATGAAATCCGGGCGAGGGGGCTGGCCCCCTTTTATCGTGTCGGTACCGGAACCTCTCCGCGATAGTCATAGAACCCGCGCTCGGTCTTGCGACCCAGCCAGCCAGCCTCGACATATTTAGTCAACAGCGGGCAGGGGCGGTACTTGGTGTCTGCCAGACCGTCGTGCAAGACATTCATGATTGCCAGACAGGTGTCCAGCCCGATGAAGTCCGCCAATTCCAGCGGGCCCATCGGATGATTCGCGCCCAGCTTCATCGACTGGTCGATGGATTGAACGCTGCCGACGCCTTCATAAAGCGTGTACACGGCCTCGTTGATCATCGGCATCAGGATGCGGTTAACGATGAAGGCCGGGAAATCTTCGGCACTAGCAGCCGTTTTGCCCAGGCGGTCGACAACAGCTTTGCAGGCGCTGAATGTGTCTTCGTCCGTCGCAATGCCCCGGATCAGTTCCACCAGCTGCATGACCGGCACTGGGTTCATGAAATGAAACCCCATGAAACGCTCTGGCCGGTCGGTGCGGCTGGCCAGACGTGTGATCGAGATAGACGATGTGTTGGACGTCAAAATCGTATGCGGCAGAAGATGTGGTTGCAGGTCTTCGAAAATCGCCTGCTTGATCGTTTCCCGTTCGGTCGCAGCCTCGATCACCAGATCGGTCTGTCCAAGGCGGGGCAACTCCAAAGTGGTCGAGATCCGGTTCAACGCGGCCTGCATCTCTGCGTCGGTGATCTTCCCGCGAGAGGCTTGGCGCGCCATGTTCCCTTCAATTGTGGACACAGCGTTATTCAGTGCGTCCTGGCTGACATCGTTCAGCAAGACCTCGTATTCCGCCAATGCCAGAACATGGGCAATCCCATTGCCCATCTGACCTGCGCCAATCACTCCGACTGATTTTACTTCCATGTACAGCTGCCTTTGCCCTGAAGGATACCGCGACAGTATCGGCAGACCGGGGCATGCGGCAAGGGGATCGAACCAGTCAATTTTGCTTCAAATGCGCGCATTAGGAATTTCTCAACATCTGAGGCCGCAAGATGGCAACCGGGTGAAATGTGGGGGGCTTGGGATGAGCTTTCATGAGATGAACAGGGGCGGGGACTCCGTCTGTCAATACAAGGGCTCCAAACTCTGGTTTCGCGGCCCGCCGAGTGACCTGAGCGACCCTTTCGTTGCGTGTTTGGGCGGAGAGGAAACCTTTGGCCGTTTTGTGGAACAGCCTTTTCCTGCCGAGCTTACCAAACTTTTGGGACGACCTTGTGTCAATTTTGGTAGCCTTTTTTGTGGTGCTGACGCGTTACTTGCTGATCCGGCAGTGTTAGAGTTGGCAAACAGGGCCGAAATTTGCGTGTTGCAAACACCCGACTTGCCGTGCTTGTCGAACAGGTTTTACCGGGTTCATCCGCGCCGCAATGATCGGTTTCTGGCCCCTTCGCACGATCTGGAACAGCTTTTTCCCGAGGTCGACTTCACGGAAATCCATTTCGTACGGCATCTGCTAACGCGGCTGCACGCAGTGCAAGACTCGCGATTTGAAGTCATTGCTCAAGAACTGCGCGAGGCTTGGGTGCGCACTACGTCCAAGGTTCTACGCCAAATCAAACCGCCGGTCATTTTGCTTTGGCTAGAGGTGCACAGGCAGGAGGGGATGCACAGCGACCTCGTTTTGCCAAATGTCGAAATGATCAATCAGCTTCGGCCCTTGTGTACGGGTATCGTTGAATGTTCGGTGCGCGTGACAGGGCAATCGGAATCTTTGGAAGATGTGTTGTTTGGAACCTTGCAACAGCCAATGGCAGAGCATGTGATAGGCCCATCTGCGCACCGTGAGATTGCCGGGAAATTGCTACCTGTTTTGCGGGACCAAAACTGAAAAGGCCCGCCAGAAGGCGGGCCCAGTAAGGTTTTTCGACGAAAACTTACGCTGTTTGATCAGCCGAGTTTTTCGGTCAGTTCTGGTACGGCCTGGAACAGGTCTGCGACCAGTCCGAAGTCGGCGACTTGGAAGATCGGGGCTTCTTCGTCCTTGTTGATCGCAACGATGACCTTGGAGTCTTTCATACCGGCCAGGTGCTGGATCGCGCCCGAGATGCCGACAGCGACATACAGATCGGGGGCAACAACTTTACCGGTCTGACCCACCTGCCAGTCGTTCGGGGCATAGCCCGAGTCAACGGCGGCGCGCGACGCGCCAACTGCAGCGCCCAGCTTGTCGGCCAGGGTTTCGATCAGTTTGAAGTCCTCTTCCGAGCCGACGCCACGGCCACCGGAGACAACAACGCCTGCCGAGGTCAGTTCCGGACGGTCGCTCTCGGCAACCTTGTCCTCGACCCACGACGACAGACCGGGGTTTTCACCGACAGAAATGGTCTCAACCGGGGCCGAGCCACCTTCGCCCGCAGCATCAAAGCTGGCGGTCCGCAGGGTGACAACTTTCTTGGCGTCGTTCGATTTCACGGTCTGGATCGCGTTGCCCGCATAGATCGGACGCTCGAAGGTCGAGCCGTCAACTACACCGGACGCATCCGAGATCACCATCACGTCCAGCAGCGCAGCAACGCGCGGCATCACGTTTTTGGCGTCGGTGGTTGCAGGGGCAACGATGTGCTCGTACCCGTCGGCCAGCGACACGATCAGCGCCGCGGTCGTTTCCGCCAGGCGGTGACCCAGCGAGGCATCTTCGGCAACCAGAACCTTGGACACGCCGTCGATCTTTGCAGCAGCCTCACCAGCAGCGGCGGCAGACCCACCTGCGGCAAGAACGGTCACATCGCCCAGAGTTTTTGCAGCGTTGACGGCTTTTGCAGTCGCGTCCAGCGCCAGTTCACCATTGTTGACTTCGGCAAGCAGAAGTACAGCCATTACACAGCCCCCGCTTCTTTAAGTTTCTCGACCAGCTCGTCGACCGAGCCTACAACGATACCAGCGGCGCGCGCTGGCGGCTCGTCGGTTTTGACAATCTCCAGACGCGGGCTGACATCCACGCCGTAATCGGCGGCGGTTTTCTCATCCAGCGGCTTTTTCTTCGCCTTCATGATATTGGGCAGTGACGCGTAACGCGGTTCGTTCAGGCGCAGGTCAACTGTCACGATGGTCGGCATCTTGACGCTGATGGTCTGCAGGCCGCCGTCCACTTCACGGGTGATCTTGGCGCTGTCGCCTTCGATGTCCAGTTCCGAGGCAAAGGTACCCTGCGACCAGCCCAGCAGGGCCGACAACATTTGGCCGGTGGCGTTCATGTCATTGTCGATTGCCTGTTTGCCCGCCAGAACGATGCCAGGCTGCTCTTCCTCGACCACTTTGGCCAAGATCTTTGCAACGGCCAGCGGCTCAATGTCGGTGTGAACGTCGTCTGCCGCCACAACAAGGATCGCGCGGTCGGCGCCCATGGCCAGCGCAGTCCGCAGGGTTTCCTGCGCCTGCTTGACGCCGATCGAAACGGCGACAACTTCGTCGGCCTTGCCAGCTTCTTTCAGACGGATCGCCTCTTCAACAGCAATTTCGTCGAACGGGTTCATCGACATTTTGACATTGGCGAGATCAACACCGCTTCCATCCGCTTTCACGCGAACCTTAACGTTGTAGTCAATCACGCGTTTGACAGGCACCAGTACCTTCATTTTTGCGTACGCTCCTCAAAAAAACGGCAAGCCGCGAAGGCGACTCTGCCAATGCTCTCGACGGACTAGATAGCGCCTGCAGCAGTGGCACAACAGAGCAAAATCGTCACGTCATAGCGTCGGGACGTCGCGTTTTGCGGTTTTTTTCAAACAAGGGCGAAAGATTGCCGTTTGAAGCCTCTGCATTTTAAGGACTGCGGCGCGCACAAATTTGACAGCCGCCTTCCCACCGCGCCGCTTTCAGCGGTTCGCGCCCGGAACCCACAAAACGTCGTCTTTGCCGTTGGCGTTCGCGCAGCGAGCCGCGACAAAGAACCAGTCGCTGAGCCGGTTGAGGTATTTGACAGCCACATCGTTGACCGGCTCCATATTCGTCAATTCGACCGCCAGCCGTTCTGCCCGACGAGACACCGTACGACACACGTGCAGATGCGCTGCCAGACGTGATCCACCGGGTAGGATGAAACTGCGCAGTGGTTCCAGATTTTCGTTCATCGCATCAATCTCGGCTTCAAGACGGTCGATCTGAGAGGGTACGATACGCAGGGGTGGATAGTCGGCCTCGGAATCCTTATCCATATCGGGGCGACAAAAATCTGCGCCCAGGTCGAAAAGGTCATTCTGAATGCGCGACAATGCTGCATCTGTTTCACCTTGGGCCTCGGTTCGGGCCACACCGACAAATGCGTTCAACTCATCTACCGTTCCGTACGCGGCAACGCGCCCCGCGTATTTGGCCACGCGTTCGCCATTGCCCAGAGCGGTTTTGCCGTCGTCACCTGTGCGTGTGTAAATCTTGTTGAGAACGACCATTTATTGCACCCCTTGTCCGCGCAGGTAAACGAATAGCACGATCAGCACCACGGCAATGAACTGAAAGAGGATGCGAAGCCGCATCATCTTGTTGCTTTTCTTTGCAGCTTCCATGCCGCTTTTGCCGAAATTCGCAATGCCAAGGGTCAGCACTACGACAACTGCCGCCATGGCCAAAAGCAGAACGACCATTAAAAGGTCCATTTCAAGTCACCGTCCGGTTTTTTCGATTATGACCCATCTAGCGTTGGGACGTCAAAAAGCGAACGGGAAATTTCGCCTCAGATGTCCGACAGGATGCGATCGGTCGCTTTTGTGGGCAAGATTCGGCGCAATATCCCGGCCACATATGTGGGCGTCGTCACATAGTATCGCGCCTTCGGCCGCCGCGCTTCAGCCGCGTGGGCGAGTTTGTCGGTCACAGCCGAAGCTGGCAGTTCGAAACGATCCGGGCCGCTGCTTTCATAAAGCCTTTTCAACAGCGAGGCTTCATATTTTTCTCGTAACGCCGAGCTTTCCCAATCAATGAATCTTTCGAACATCGGGATCGCTTTTTCCCTGAGTTTCGAGGTGATTGGTCCGGGTTCGATCAGAACAACGTGAATTCCGGTATCCCGCAGTTCAAGCCGCATTGTGTCGGTCAAACCCTCGATGGCGTATTTGGTGGCGACATAGGCCCCACGCCAGGGGAAGGCGACAAGGCCCAGAACCGAAGAACACTGAACTATTCGTCCATAACCCTGTTCCCGCATAACGGGAATCACCTGGCGCGTCAGCTCATGCCATCCGAAGACATTGGTTTCAAAGATATGGCGTAATCCGTCCGTAGGCACGTCCTCGACCGCGCCAGGCAGTCCATGGGCGCCGTTGTTGAACAAGGCATCCAGAGTGCCGCCCGTTGCCTCGAGCACAGAAGATAATCCCGACGTAATGCTCTCGGTGTCGGTATAGTCGATTTTGGGGCTTTCAAAGCCTTGTGCGCGCAGACGGTCGCAATCGCGTTGCTGGCGGCAGGACGCAAAAACACGCCAGCCGCGTGCACGCATACCGTGTGCTGCATCCAGGCCTATACCCGAAGAGCATCCCGTAATGAGTATCGATTTCTGCATGAGCCTTCCGAACATGAACCCCGCCAATAGCTATGGCGGGGTTTGCGGCAGGGCAATGACGCTCCGGCGTCAGTTTGTTGTTTTCCGGACAAGTGATGCCGAAATCCATCCAACCTGTTGCCCCGGCAACACGCGCAGGCGCAACCAGCCTGTGCCCGATTCGCTTAAGACTTCGACCTGTTGGCCAATGCGGGCCTTGCCGATGATTGGATAAATGGTTCCGGGCCCGTCGCGCATATTGACACGGGTACCCGAAATTTCGCGGATATCTTTGGGCGGTTCAACTGGTGCAGCCAGATCAACCGTTGGCAGTTCGGCATCCGTTGCGACTTGTTCCAGTGACCCCAAACCTTGCTCAAGCGACGCCAGGGTCAGAGTGACGTTTTCGTCGCTGAACAGCGACGGGTTTGCCTTGAGGCCCGCAGCCACTTGCGAAAGCAAGGCTTTGGTCTCCTCTTCGCCCAGCTGAGCATCGGATTCGACGGGCGTCGGCACCACTTTTTCTGACGCGGCAGAGGTCCGTATCACCAGTTTCTCAACCGGTTCAGGTTTGACAATTGGTGTGGGTTCGACGACCGGTGTCGCCGGTTTGGCTGCAACAGCAACGCGTTCCGGCTTAGCGTCGCGCACACCGCGCGGTTCAAAGTCGGGACCTCCGCTCATCACGTAAAACGTCCAGCCGAGAGCGGCGAAAGTAACAAGTATCAGGCGCATAGAGGCCATCCCCCAAGGTAATCGTAACAACAATAATGGGCAGCAATCATTCAATTGTTGGAATGGTAGCATAATTGTGAGGCCGAGTCGAAAATTCGGGGAAAACACCCACTTGCCTCCCCCTGTTGCAAAAAGCGCGACTTGTCCCCAGTAAAATGTACTCTGCTTGCTTTACCCGGGCAGCCTAGCGTCGTATCACATCATGTATGAATGACACGATCGACGACCCCAATATGGAGGCCCCTGACAATGGGGGCGAGGTTGCTGAACCACTGCGCCGCGCGATAGGTGAGCGCTATCTGACCTATGCGCTGTCCACCATCATGCACCGTGCTCTGCCTGATGCGCGGGACGGGTTGAAGCCGGTACACCGGCGAATCCTCTATGCGATGAGGGAACTGCGACTCAGTGCAACCGGAGGTTTTCGAAAGTCCGCCAAGATCTCGGGCGATGTGATGGGTAACTATCACCCGCACGGTGACGCCGCTATTTACGACGCGATGGCGCGATTGGCGCAGGACTTCAACGTCCGTTACCCGTTGGTCGACGGGCAGGGGAATTTCGGCAATATCGACGGGGATAACCCTGCTGCCTCGCGTTACACCGAGGCGCGGATGACCATCGTGGCCGAAGCGCTGCTTGAGGGGCTGAACGAAGACGCCGTTGATTTCCGCGACAACTATGACGGCACGCTGACCGAACCGGTGGTGCTGCCTGCGCAGTTTCCGAACCTTTTGGCCAATGGTGCCAGCGGGATCGCCGTGGGTATGGCGACGAACATTCCGCCGCACAATATTGCCGAGCTGTGCGATGCCTGCCTGCATCTGATCAAGACGCCGGATGCCCGCGACGATACGCTGCTGAATTATGTGCCCGGCCCCGATTTCCCAACCGGCGGCGTGATTGTCGAGCCGGCGGAGAATATCGCGCAAGCTTACCGTACTGGGCGCGGTTCGTTCCGGTTGCGTTGTAAATATGAGGTCGAAGATTTGGGCCGTGGCCAGTGGCAGATCATTGTCACCGAGATTCCGTATCAGGTTCAGAAATCCAAGCTGATCGAGAAGATCGCGGAACTGATCCAGACCAAGAAAATCCCGATTCTCGCCGATGTGCGCGACGAATCCGCCGATGACATCCGACTGATCCTTGAACCTCGATCTAAAAACGTGGATCCCGAGGTGCTGATGGGCATGCTCTATCGCAACTCGGACCTTGAAGTGCGGTTCAGCCTGAACATGAACGTGCTGATTGACGGGGTAACGCCCAAGGTTTGTTCGATGAAGGAAGTGCTGCGCGCCTTCCTCGATCACCGGCAAGAGGTGCTGATCCGCCGCTCACGTCACCGGATGGCCAAGATCGACCACCGTTTGGAGGTCTTGGAAGGCTTTATCGTTGCTTTCCTGAACCTTGACCGTGTGATCGACATCATCCGCTATGACGACGACCCCAAAGCCGCGCTGATGCGCGAGGATTGGGGCATCGACCACGTTCGTGCCACCGACGAGTCTGATTACGTCACGCCCAAGCCGGGTGAGGGCGAACTGTCCGAGGTTCAGGTCGACGCCATTCTGAACATGCGCCTGCGCAGCTTGCGCCGTCTGGAAGAGATGGAGTTGGTCCACGAACGTGACGAGCTGATGCTGGAACGCGCCAATCTCGAAGACCTGCTGGCCGATCCGGCCCTACAATGGGCGAAAATAGCCGAGCAGTTGAAAGAGACGAAGAAGACCTTCGGCAAAGACTACGACGGCGGCGCGCGTCGCACGCAGTTCGCCGAGGCCGGACAAGTCGAAGAAGTTCCGCTTGAGGCAATGATCGATAAGGAGCCGATCACGGTCGTCTGCTCTCAGATGGGCTGGATTCGCGCCATGACCGGCCATATCGACCTGAAACGAGAGCTGAAGTTTAAAGATGGCGACGGCCCGCGTTTCATTTTCCACGCGGAAACTACGGATCGCCTACTGGTGTTTGCTTCGAATGGGCGATTCTACACTGTCAGTGCGGCCAATCTGCCCGGTGGACGGGGAATGGGCGAGCCGCTGCGCCTGATGGTTGATCTGCCGAACGAGGCCCAGATCATCGACATCCTAATCCACAAGCCGGGGCGTAAATTGCTGGTGGCCTCGGATGCAGGCAATGGGTTTATGGTTCCCGAAGATGACGTGCTGGCCCAGACCCGCAACGGAAAACAGGTGCTGAACGTCAAAGGCGACGAGACGGCGATGATCTGTAAGCCGGTCGATGGCGACCACGTGGCCGTTGTATCCCAGAACGGTAAGTTCTTGGTTTTCCCGACAGAAGAACTGCCTGAAATGACCCGTGGCAAGGGTGTGCGCCTGCAGAAGTACAACATGGCGCGTGGACGGCAGGGCACGCTGGAACTGGATGGCGGGTTGTCGGACATCACCACCTTCAACTGGGAAGAAGGGCTGAAATGGTCCATGGGCGGTGAGAAGACCCGACACGAGGCGGACATGTCCCAATGGTTGGCCAAGCGCGCGAGCGTTGGGAAAAAACCACCTTACGGCTTCCCTCGGGACTATAAGTTTTCGTGACTCTGCTGCCACTGCGATCAATTTCTGCTGATACGACTTTGCACAGGCCGTGTTGGTGCGCTACATCCCGTAAAACAGGCCTATCGAGAAGAGACACATGTTGCGAATTCTGACCCTGATTACCGGATTGGCCCTGATGGGCGCATGTACGCAGACCCAGGTTTATGAACCGCCTGAGTCGTTGGGGGAATTCAAACTGCGCGTAAACTATGCCTTTGCGGACAAAGCCGTGCAGGGTCCGGTGTCGCGCGACGCCACACCAGATGAATGGACCAAAGCCATTCAGAACGCGGTTGATATTCGATTAGGCCGTTACGAAGGCGCGCAGGAATATGACATCGGCATCAGCCTTGAGGGGTATATGCTGGCACCCCCTGGGATACCTGTGATTTACAATCCCAAAAGCACCGCGATTGTGCTGGTCAACGTGTATGACGTTAAGAAAAAAGAGTTTCTGGCCAAGGGGAAACAGTTTCAAGTGCTGGAAGACACGACCGGTGAAAGTGCCCTTACTGGCTCAGGCAATACCCGAACCAAAGAAGAACAGATGAGCGGTCTGGCCCTGAAGGTCGCGGACCGAGTCGAAGAATGGTTGGCCGAAGAACATGAAGAGAATGGCTGGTTCGACAAGCGTCCGAGCCTGATCCAACCGCTGGAATCCACCGAGGTCACGCAAAATCCTGCGTGATTGCCGCATTTCCTTCAGGATGTGCTTGATTTTCCCCCGTGAACCAAATATCTCGCGCGCGCAGATGTAACCACGGGACCAAGGGTCCCCCAAATCGCAAAAGGGCGCCTGAGGAATGGCAAAGGAAAAGTTTGAGCGTACAAAACCGCACGTCAACATCGGCACGATTG
>NZ_WVRE01000011.1 GCF_013111185.1 Ruegeria sp. HKCCD7303
CCCAACCCAGCATCAAGATGGCGCGGTCGCGGCAATCCCGCCGGGACCCCCGACAAGTGGACAGCAACTGCTCGAGCACATCGCGGGTAATCGGTTGCTGCGATTTTGGGGCAGGGGGCCGGGCGGCGGCGCGGCGCGCCTTGGCACGGGCCTGCTTCACCTGCGGCGCATCAAAAGGGCTGGTCAGGTTCTTCATTCGATGAAAGGCCAGCCAGGAGGCGATGCGCCGGTCCAGCGTAGAAGGGGCCGGGCAGGCGAGGGACTTGCGTAGCCCTTGCGCGATCAACATCTCGGCACTCTGACGCGCGACATCCTCGGGCGCGGCATCTCCCAGATCGCGGGCGTGATCGAGAATGAAGGCCAGCGCTGTGGCCTCGCTCTCGGGCCAGTCCAACGGCACTCCGAACCGTGCTGCCTTCCAGGCCGTTACATAGAGCAAATCGCGCTCATAGGCCCTGAGCGTGTTGGCGGGTGTGCCGCGGACATAGAGATCGGTCAGGGCGTCCTGGTCAGACTGCGACAGGGCAGGGGAGGGGGCGGGGAGATAGGGCTCAGGGGTGCTCATACGGCCCACTCTGCGCCCATTTTCCCGCAAAATCAATTATACTTGATAAGCGATACTTATCGAGTGTAACTTGAAACTGATAGCGCAACAAAAGTAACGAGCAAAAGTAACAGATTTTGCGCGTAAAGTAGGTAGAGGGCTTGCGGAATAATAAAATCGGAGGTTCTGTCGCAGGTCTGTAAACCAATTGGCATCGACATTGCGCTGGAACCGTTGGCAAACTAAATGAAATGAACAGATATTTTGCCACTGAATTGCCTTTCTGGAAGTTTGCCAGAAACACGCTGATCGTCAGTTGCCTTGCGTTGTTTCCGCTGTTGGCCATCTTCGTTTTGCGCACGCCGGGCTTTGCGACGCACCTCCTGAACAGTGGTCCCGCGTTTGTTCGGTTTTTGCGTCAGGTGGTGACGAATGGGTTGCCGGTCGTTTTCCTTTTAAATTATCTCAGCTTTTTTCTTTTCGCCGTTGGGGTAAGGGCGCGGGGCAGGGGGGCCATCCCGGCCCGGTATCTGCTAATTGACCTGCTGCTACGGGCCGTCCTGTTCATCGCGCTGCACGCGCTGATCTACGCGCTTTCGGCAGACTGGTTCGGGTCTTTCGGCGGTGATCCCGTAGTGGCGTTGCGGGTAGTCGGTCCGACGCTGGTACGCTCCGCCTACTTCGAGAACATCTCAGGCGTTTACCTGTACGCCACGCTGGTCGGAGCGCTGCCGCTATACCTATCCGTCGTTCAGAGCCAGATCGCCCACGGTACTGGATTTGCAGCCCAACTGGCACGTCGCGTACCTGGGCGCGGCGGACCTGTGACATTGGCCCTGCTACTGATGGCGGTGTCAGTGGTCGTTCTGACCACCGCGGCGGCGCTGATTGTCCGTTTACAGTCGGTTTGGGGCTGAAGGGTCAGAACGCCCTGCGTATCGCGAAGGAGACTGCGTAATCGCGTTCAAGCTGGGGCCCATCCAGATCTTGATACACAGGGATCACGCCCTCGATACCCAGGCGCGTGCCCGCCAAAACGCCCGACCCCGGCACAAGGTAATTCACTCCGATTCCGATACTCAGAAACTGGCCGCCGCGCAGGGTCGGATCAGCGGTGGGCACCATGCCTGGGTTCAGGCGCGCATCCGACCCGTCAATGTTTTCCACGATGTCGCCGACCACCCGCAACGAGGAGCTGAACTGGTCATTCCAGCGCCGTGCACCCCAAACTGTTGCTGAATAGACGTCACCCAAGGTGTAACCGGCATCATTCTCACCCATCCGGATCACGGCGGCCAGCTGGGCGCCCCAAGACCAATCCGCGTTCTGGCCCGTATAGGTGACGCCCGGCAGCAGGTCGTGGGTGCCTGAACCCAGTTGCATGGGGTAGGGCAGCAGCTGGTCCGGCCCAGCTGGCGTGGTGTCGGTCTCGTCTATCGAGCCAGTCGGCAGACTGAGGCCAAGAGATAGTTCCAGCACCTGCCCGTCGGATTTGTAGATATCATATCCGCCGATGATCTTCAGATCGCCAAACCCCTGTGCCCTGGTCTTAAAGGTCTGGCCCATGCGGGTCTGGTGCTTCATCGTCTTGCGGGTATAGGGCAGCATCGCCATCACCGAGATCTCGTCGGTCACACCGTACATCAGGCCGACCATCGCCATGTTCATGCTCATGCTGAGCGGCGCGATCGGATACTGCGACAGAACGTTCGAGGTAGACAGCGACTGCGTTCCGGTACGATTTCCGTCCATCTCCATGTTCATGTAAGAGAACACAGGCATCAAAACACCCTCGGGTGGATGCATACCGCCAACGACACCCGTTGGCGGCACCGCGTCGGGGCGCATCATCCTGGACATGCTTCCCATACCTGACATGTTGCTGGAGGCTTGCGGGTTCATCGCCACGTTGTCAGCCGGACGGGTTTCCGGTTGGGCCATGGCAGTTGACCCAAGGCTCAGCCCCCCAGCCAGTATTACAGCCTGGAGGCGTTGCCAGACGCACGTAATCTTGCTGTTGCTCCGTGTCATGATGCCCTCGTGTTCGTTTGTTTCCTGAGTCCCTGCCCTGAAAACAAAGTGTTCGGTACGTCCATCGGTGAAGTCGAAATGGTGGGGGTCTCCAGCGCTGGAAGGTCAAGGCCGCCGGCCAGATTTGCGCTCGTCAAGCATGCATCAGCCGAAGGGGGTGCGGCAATAATGCGCTTGACCCTCCAGCGCTGGATTGTCGGACAAGGCCGCAAAACCGGAAATCCGGAGGGATTGGAATGATACCGGAAATCGGGCAGTTCGCCCTGGCGCTTGCCCTGGCCGTGTCCTTGGTGCAAAGCGTATTTCCCTTGATTGGAGCAGCACGGAACAATGTCATGTGGATGCGATCGGCATCTGCGACCTCGGTCCTACTGACAGCGCTGGTTGCTATCGCCTTCGCCGCTCTGATGTGGTCCTTCGTGGTCAGCGATTTCACTGTGCTAAATGTGGCCAGCAATTCTCATTCGCTGAAACCGATGCTTTTCAAGGTGGCTGCGACCTGGGGTAGCCACGAAGGGTCGCTGCTGTTGTGGATTCTGATATTGGTGATTTTCGGGCTGGGTGTGTCTCTGTTGGCTCGGAACATCCCACTGAAACTCAAGGCGCGCACTCTGGCAGTGCAGGCCTGGATCAGCGCGGGGTTCCTGTCATTCATGCTGTTCACCTCGAACCCGTTTGACCGGGTGTTTCCGGCACCGCTGGATGGTCAGGATTTAAATCCGCTGTTGCAGGATGTCGGCCTGGCTATGCACCCGCCGTTCCTATACCTGGGTTACGTCGGCTTCTCTATCGTATTTTCTTTCGCCGTGGCTGCCCTGATTGAGGGGCGGGTCGATCCGGCATGGGCGCGGTGGGTCCGACCCTGGACATTGGCGGCCTGGGTGTTTCTGACACTTGGTATCGTTCTGGGCAGCTGGTGGGCCTATTACGAACTGGGTTGGGGCGGCTGGTGGTTCTGGGATCCGGTCGAGAATGTCTCGTTTATGCCCTGGCTTGCTGGCACAGCGCTGTTCCATTCGGCCATTGTGACCGAAAAGCGCGGCAGCTTCAAAAGTTGGACGATCCTACTGGCCGTTTTGACCTTCTCGTTGTCCTTGTTGGGGACATTCATTGTCCGCTCAGGCTTGCTTACATCGGTCCATGCGTTTTCGGTCGATCCCGAACGCGGCATTTACATCTTGGCGCTGTTGGCTGTCGCGATCGGTGGTTCATTGACGCTGTTTGCCATACGCGCACCGGAGATGGAGGGCGGCGGTCTTTTTGCCCCGATCAGCCGCGAGGCCGGTTTGCTTATTAACAACCTGCTGCTGGCCACCGCAACGGCGACGGTTCTATTCGGTACGCTTTATCCGCTTTTGCTTGAGGCTGTGACAGGTGAAAAGATTTCGGTTGGACCACCTTATTACAACGCCAGTTTCGTGCCGATCATGCTGGTTCTAGTCGTTGTAATGGGGATTGGGCCGCTGTTGTCATGGAAGCGGGCGGATTTGCGCGGTGTTCTGTCCCGGCTCAAATGGGTGGCCGGGGTTAGCCTGCTCGTAGCGTTGCTTGTGTGGTATCTGGATACCGGCGGCCCAGCCTTGGCGGTAGTGTCGATCGGCCTTGCGGTTTGGTTGCTGGGCGCTGTGCTGACAGAGTGGGCCAGCCGAATTAAGCTGGGTGAGGCACCGTTGGCCGAGTCCCTGCGTCGGGCCCGCAGCCTACCGCGTTCTCATTACGGCATGGTCGTGGCCCATGCGGGGTTGGCTGTCTGTATGATCGGCTTTATCGGGTCCAGCGCTTGGAAATCCGAGGTCGTGACTTTTGCCGAGCCCGGAACACAGATTGAGATAGCAGGGTTCGACGTGCGTTTTGACGGTGTGGAACAGCTTCGCGGTCCGAACTATCTGTCTCGCGCGGCCACACTGACGGTATTTCGCGATGGCGCTTATGTCACCACGCTTCAACCCGAGCGCAGGGCCTATCTCGTGGCGGGTACCAGTACGACCGAGTCAGCAATTCGAACGACGTTGGCAGGGGACCTTTACGCCTCAATATCGGAACCGGCGGCGGAATCAGAACAGAGCAAATGGACCCTGCGTATCTTGTATGAGCCATTGGTGGTCTGGATCTGGATAGGTTCAGGATTGTTAGCATTTGGTGGTGTCTTGTCACTCTCCGATCGGCGTCTACGCGTCGGTGCACCACGAAAACGGACTGGGCAGAGCTCCGTTGCGGTGGCGGCGGAGTAGGGCAATGAAACGTCTATTTGCACTGTTCCCAATTACGATTGCCGGCATCCTGGGTGCCTTCCTGCTATGGGGACTGAATCCCGATCGCGATCCAAACGAAATCCCGTCTGTTTTGATCTCGCAGCCGGTGCCTGAGTTCGACTTGCCGCCGGTCGAAGGGCTGGATACCCACGGGCTGTCCAGTACCGATCTGGTGGAAAATGACGGGTCAGCTCCGATCGTGGTCAACGTGTTTGCGTCCTGGTGCGTGCCCTGCCGGGCCGAACATGCGGTGCTGACGCGTATGGTACGCGATGAGGGCATTCGCCTGATGGGCATTAACTACAAAGACAAGCCGCAGGACGCGCGGAAATGGCTCGACGATCTGGGCAACCCTTATGAGCGCATCGGTTCCGACCTGGACGGCCGAGCCGGGATCGAATGGGGGATTTCCGGCGTGCCGGAGACCTTTGTGATTGATGGCGCGGGCAAGGTCGTATTCCGTTTTGTCGGCCCGGTGCTGGGCGACGAGGCAATTTCAAAGATGCGCACCGCGCTGGATCAGGCGCGGGCGGCCGGAGGAGAGGCGTCATGATACGTCGCATTGTAATTACCGCGGTCACTCTGGCGATGCTGGTGTCGCAGCCGGCATTCGCGGTTGAGCCCGACGAGATACTTGCAGATCCGGTATTGGAAGAGCGGGCCCGGGCGATTTCGAAACAGGTGCGATGCGTGGTGTGCCAGAACCAAGACATCGACAGTTCTAACGCTGGCGTGGCGCGCGACCTTCGTCTGCTTGTGCGCGAACGGCTGGTGGCAGGCGACACGGACCAGCAGGTTATGGACTTTCTGGTTGCGCGTTATGGCGACTATGTTCTGTTCAACCCGCCATGGAAGCCATCAACTTACATTCTGTGGGTTGCGCCTATCGTCATCCTGGGGCTGGGTGGTATCGCGACTGCAGCGGTATTGACCCAAAATGCGCGCCGATATCGGAAGTCGCGAAAACAAGAGACGGAACGCGGCGCGAGCGAAGAACGGAATCCCGAAAACCATTCACTCACGGAGCCGCACGCATGATCTGGATTATCTTTTCATTCATGGCCGTGGCGGTGTTTCTGACGCTCGCCCTCTCCGGCCTGGGGCGCAAGACCTCGGACTTGTCGAGACGCGAAAGCGCCTCTGCCATCTTTTCCGACCAGATCGGCGAAGTGGAGAAGGACCTGGAACGAGGAATTATCTCAGCCGAAGAGGCCAAGGCCGCCAGAGCCGAGATAGAACGTCGCCTGAAGGCGATTGACCGGCAATCGGACGACAAAGCGATAATGGGCCATTCCGGGCGTGCGCTGATTTTACTTGCCGCGCTGGTAGTTCCAGCGCTCGGAGCCGGTCTTTATTGGCAACTGGGTAGTCCCTACATCCCCAGCCAGCCATTTGCCCAACGCGAGGGGGAGCAGGCCGAAGCCCGTGAAATCGCCGACCTTGCCGTGCGCCTGAAGTCGCGGCTTGAGGCGGATGAAACCGGCGGGCCAACCGAGGGATGGGTGTTGTTGGCTCAGACCTATATGCGTATGGGACGCTTTGGAGATGCCGCAGACGCGTTCGAGGGGTTGCTGGACCGACCCAATGCGAATTCAGCGCTGGTGTCGCAATATGGCGAGGCGTTGGTCTATGCCGATGACGGTGTCGTTACGCCCAAGGCCGATCGGGCGTTTGAACGAGCCTTGGAACTGGACCCATCGAACCCAGCAGCGACATTCTACAAAGCCATTGGTCTGGAGCAGGCTGGATCGCCTGATAAGGCCTATGACCTACTGAAGACGCGGATGGACGCCGAAGAGGAGTTCCGGCCATGGATGGAGAGTTTTGTGGCCCAGCTTAACCGCATCGCCCCGTCGATCGGACGGGCTCCGGTGAATCTGGCGGCTTTTGCCCCTTCCATGCCCGGCCCAACTGCCGATCAGGTGGCGGCGGCCGAGGAGATGTCAGACGAAGACCGGCAGGCCTTCATCCGCTCGATGGTCGAACGGCTTGCGAGCCGGATGCAGGAAAACCCAGGCGATCTGGACGGCTGGATGCGGCTGGGCAACGCCTATTCGGTGCTGGGCGAGACCGACGGCGCCCGGAACGCCTATGGCAGGGCAAGGGATCTGGCGGATGACCTGCCGCAGGGGGATCCGCGCAAGGTGGCAATCGACCGGGCATTGCTGGAACTGGGGGGTTGATTCCCGCAGCCCGGCGTGGATCGGGCCGGCGCCGACTTCGCGCTGATGCCCAGTGAGCCATCTGGAAAATTCCGGTTTAGGCTATCGCATGCCGATCTTTAGGAGGTTGAGACCATGAAAGTTGAAACGTTTTCTGATCTAATTGTCTGGACGCGGGAAATGCATCATTGGCTCGCCGAATGTTTGGCCCACTGTTCGACACAGTCAGAGCAGGAGCTGGCCAGGATGTTGCTTACCTACCTCGCCGATCATGAGGCTGCTCTGGAGAAAATCGTCGATGGTTTCGTGAAACGAGCCGATCCCAAAGCGCTCAACACCTGGGTATATGACTATTTGGGCAATGAGCCGATCGACCCACATCGCGCCTGCGACAGGCCGTTCGCACAGATGAGCGTCGATGAGATCTGCGAAGCGGTCTTCGATCTTCACAATCAGGTGATCGACTTATATCGGTATTTGCACGGGCGTGCCGAGATACCCGAGGCACGCGAACTCTTTCAGGCGATACTGGATATGGAAGAGCACGAGACCATGCGTTTAGCGCAGCAGAGCAACCGCGTCCGGGATATGTGAACTCCGGGGTCAGGATCCGCTTTCCACGGCTCCGCCCGCAATCGGCGCGGCCTGTTCCATCGCGTCGAGAATGGCGTTCGTGGTCAAGATCTCTGGCAGGGCGATGCCTTCGGGGGCCGACGGGCCGTAGACGATGTTGAAGGGGATCCCGAACCGTCCATTGTCCTCAAGGAAACGGGCGATCACATCGTCGGGGCGGGTCCAGTCGGCCTGCATCGGAATTGCTTTGTCCGATTGCAGTGTTGCCAGAACCTCGCCGCGTTCCAGCACCAGCGCTTTGTTGGCCTTGCAGGTCAGACACCAGTCGGCTGTGACATCGACGAAAACCACCTCGCCGCGCGACACAAGGCGGGCGATTTCGGGGCGGCTGAAGGTAATCCAAGGGATCTCTCCGGCTGGTTCAAGCAGCCTGGACCGGTCTTTGCCGGCAATCGCAACCGGTGCGGCAAACGCTGCGGTCAGCGTCAGCAACAGGGCTGTCCAGCGCAAAACGGGTGGCATCATCGTACTTTTCCAGATCAACAGGACCAGAACAGTTGCAGCCAGCACGGTAGCAGTTGCAGCAGTGTCTCCGGCCACCCCGACCATCACCCAGACCAACCAGCCGATCGTGGTCAGCAGTGCCGCCGACAGGGCCCATTTTAATCCCACCATCCAACGCCCCGGTTTAGGCAGAGCGGCGGTAAGTTTCGGGTGCACTGCAACCAGCAGGTAAGGAATGGCCAGCCCGACCCCCATTGCGGTGAAGATCGCCACGATATCCACCGGTCGGCCGGTCAGGGCAAAGGCCACCGCCGTGCCGAGGAAGGGGGCCGAGCAGGGCGTCGCCAGAACTGCTGAGAAGGCTCCGGTCAGGAAATCCCCGACCAGCGACACGCGGCCCTTTTCGACATGGGCAAGCCGGGTGTTCAGCGACTGCGGCAGCGTGATCTCGAACAAGCCCGCGAGGCTGGTTGCAAAAACCGCCAGCACCACGATCATCACCGCAAGGAAAAGCGGATTCTGGAACTGGATGCCCCAGCCGACGGAATAGCCCAGCGACCGCGCCGCAATGGTGATAGCCGCCAACAGCCACATGAATGTCAGGATTCCGGCTGCCGAAGCCAGGAACCCGGCGCGAATCTGAGCCGCAGAGCGGTCGCGAGCCTTTACCGCCGAGGAAAGCTTGATCGAAAGCACTGGCAGTACGCAGGGCATGACATTCAGAATCAACCCGCCGCCCACCGCCAGCAAAATGATCCAGACCAGCGCGCTGGCTGAAGTTTCGGCGGCCGCGATCTCATATGGTGGCGGGGTAGGGGGAGCGTCGGTACGGGGCGAAAACTCGGCCACGCGGTTGGTGTCGGTAACCGTGACGGACAAGGCGGGGGGGTCCTGTGCCAGAGCGAGGACCGGGAACTGCACCCATAGCTGACGCCTGTCGCCAGCGAGCCGGATGTCGGGTGCACCAAACGCGGTGTCACGTCCCATGTCGGGAAAGACATCAGGCGCATCAAAGGGCAGGTCGCTGGTGAAATTCAGCGTCAGCATCTCGGACTCGGTATCCAGGGTCGCGGCGTCGGACTTCATTCCGCTTGTGTTTCCCGTGGTTGGCACCCGCGACAGAAAGGCATTTATAAGCCGGGCCGAGTCCTGATCCCGACCCGTTCCCTGAGTCAGCGACAAGTCCAGCGAAAACTCGACCGGCACACAGATATCGGAACAGATCAGCGTTGTCACAGCGGCCTTCAAGTCAACTGGCGCTCCGGGGTTCTCGAGTGTGACGGTCAGCGGAAAGACCACTTCGTCCTTGTACCCGAAATTCTCGATCCCGAAGGCGCGAAAACGGATCGGCGCGGGCCAGTGAAACTGTACGTCGCTGACGTTTTGCGAGCCGTTCCAAGTGATCTTGGGCGGAATTCCCACCTCACCAGGCGACTTCCAGTAGGTTTTCCAATCTTCGCCCAGTTTCAGATGCAGTCCTGCAGTGATCGTCTTGACGTCAGGCGCGATCCCGTCCTGCGCGGTAATTATGTGTGCGACCAGGGGCTCTGATTCATACGCTTGGGATGTAGCTGCAAGGCTTGTCCCGGCGGAAGTCTGGCCAAAGATTAACCCCAAGATCATAATACATAAATTTAGGAGTGTTCTTGCCATTGCGCGTTGCCATCGGTTGTTTTGCACCCGTCTCTGCCAGATTCCAGCGCTGGAGGGTCAACGAGCCGGAATGTCACATCCCCACGATCAGCTCACGAAACCTTCGCGCCCGTCTTCGCAGATGAAATAGGCCCCGCCATCCGCGCCCTCCCATTGAACCCGGCAACCTTGGGGCAGGGCGTATTCAGGCTGCGGCGGTTGCAGCGGGCATAGTTTAGGGCGTGGTGCGCAAGCCGCCAGCGAAAGAGCGGCCAGCGACATGGCGGCCAACCTTGAGCACCAAAGCTTCATGATTGAAGATTATTGCCGGTGTACTGGGTTCGGTCCGACCGCGGCGTCTGTTGCCTTTGGTCTTTCCGATTCAGATTTGTTCGAATGACAGGATTTTTCCATCGCCTTGTGCATAAAGAAATGGGCTCCGAGGCACAGGATCAACGGTGCGAAAAGACCCAAGGAGTCAGAAAGCCCACCAACCGTCCCGCCGGCGATCAAGTAGAGAGCGATCGGCGTTATCATGGCAATGCAACATACCATCATGCCCCATTTCATTATCTTGCCGCCGCTAACCGGTACTGACGCCTGCGGCGCGTTTGCAGTCTGTTTTTCTTTCACATTCAACTCCAAAATTTGGATTGGAGACCTCTGCTAACGCCTTCCCACGATGGAAGGTCAAGCTGTTTTGGCGCGAAGCGAATTTGACGCTGTCAAACCAGTCCAGCATTTGCTTGGGCCTTACTTGGTGCATAGACACGGCCGGAACAGGGAAGTTTTTAGGGGTATGAACAGCAGGCATTGTCGTCCCGACGCCTGGTGAAGTTTCAGGTTAAACACGAAGCTGCCTAGGTCACTTTAAGCCTTGAAAACTCGCGGGTGGGTCGAAGCGATATCGAACGAATAATTGAATGGACAAATCTTCCCCCGTCGCGGATTGTCTAATCCCCTGGGTACTAACTCCAGACACCAACCAGCCAATAGGAGCGCTATCAATGCTGACCAGACGACATTTTGTTGCAGCCTCGCTCGCCATTTTCTCTCAGCCGGTTTTTGGAGTGACGTCGGCGGCGGCCTCGCAATGGTCGGAGTGGGATGCGCAAGTAACTCCAGCCAATTTTGATCCCGCAACATCCAATCCCTGGGGTTTACACCCACGTTTCCTGCCTCAGCGTGTGCAAACCAATCGACCACTTACTCCGGGTGACATTCATGTCGACGCGGTGGCACGATATCTGTATTTCATCGAAGACGGTGGCACAGCAATGCGTTACGGCGTAGCCATTGCCCGAGGCAATCTTTACGAGCCCGGAGTCTACACGATCAAGCGAAAGGCCAAATGGCCGCGTTGGACTCCTACAGCCGAAATGATTGAGCGCGACCCTGATGAATATGCGCAATTCGCAGATGGTGTGCCCGGTGGGCCGACAAACCCATTGGGATCAAGGGCGTTTTATCTGTTCGAAGGTGGTCGCGACACATACCTGCGAATTCACGGAACGCCTTATCCAAGATCTATCGGAGGTCGCGCAAGTTCTGGCTGCGTAAGGATGGCGATGCCACATATCATCGGGCTTTATGATCGTGTCAGGCCAGGGTCCACGGCTCATCTCTACCCTCCCGAGCGGCTTCTGACCGCGACCAGCTGACAGGCGCTTGTCAGGCGCGCGTACAGATTGGGCGCCCTTCAATAGTCCTAAGTGGTAGGTAGGTTGTTTCAACTGGCCCAACATAGCGATACCAATAGCAACCGTCCTCAGGCATGATTTTCACTGCGTTCAGGTCCTGGCCCGGAGCAGCAATCTGGGCTACGGCGTCAGGAACTTGGGAAAGCGTTCCGGGCTCGCTATCTGCAGATATTGACGTTGTTTCGGTACAAGCGCCGATGAACAAAAGTGCGGCCAGTGCTTGGAAAGCTTTCCTGAAGGACATGGTGTTTAGTCCACTGTGATTGTCATTTGTAGTGCCTGCTACCCTCGCATCGACGGGTGATCACATCAATTCACCAAGAACTAAGCAATTGTTAGCGTTGCTTTTTTGTGTTCGGTTGATTCAAGAAAGTCAGGTTTTGCTTAAAGCAGCCTGGAGTTACGTCCAAGAAAAATTGCTTTTCCACAATGACTTGATGATTTGGGTCCGCCTTCTAAGGAAATATCCCTGCGCCAACGGCAACGACAATTCAGACGAGACATCCCATATGAAATGTCATTTGCGTGTTGACCTTCCAGCGCAGGAACCGGGCATACGAGTTATTTGAGTCGGAAAAAAAGAATAAACTTTGGGATGGCAGGCATGAAACGGAGCAAAGAAGGAAAGGTTGTTACGCGACGTGGAGTGATTGCCGCGTTTGCTGCGACGACGCTTTTTCCAGCACCGGCCGTTTGGGCCCAATCAACGGCAACTGAGGGGACGCGCCGCAATGTTTCCTCATTCCGCGTTGCTAAATGGCAGGACCACTTTGATACGCTTAAGAATGGTGTGATCCTGTCCGATACACAGTCCAAGGTCCTGCAATATTGGTCGGAAGACGAAAGCGTCTACCGAATGTATCCAACCAGCGTACCGCTGACGGAAGACCTTACAAGGCTGGGCTACACCACAGTTACTCGCAAGGTCGAAGGGCCGTCTTGGCGACCGACACCAGCAATGAAAAAGCGCAACCCCGCTTGGCCCGATTATGTGGGCCCGGGTCCGGAGAATCCTCTGGGGACACATGCACTTTATTTGAGCTGGCAATACTACCGGATCCACGGCACCAACGACACGCGCAAGATCGGGAGAAGATCCTCCAACGGCTGCATTGGCTTGTACAACGAGCAGATTGCGGAATTGTTCGAACTGGCCACTGTGGGCACTCAGGTAAAACTGATCTGACCTTGGTCAGGCCGATTTTTTTTGCGCGCGTTGAACCTAAGAACTGACAATCATGTGAAGAACAGAGATGGATAAACTTACACTCTTGATCGGCGGAGTAGTGATCGCAGGCGCCGCCGCGTTCGTCTACAACTTAAATCAGCAACCAACAGGTCACTCGATGACGCCGCCCGATACGTCAGCACTGGAGCAAGGAGACCCAATCGAAAACGTCACTCTGCCGGACCAGCTAAGCGAATTTGCGGCCGTCGGCAAAGTGGCATTCGACGCCAAATGCTCGGCGTGCCATGGCGCGAATGCAACAGGTCTGGAAGGCCTTGCACCACCTTTGGTGCATAAAATCTATGAACCAAGCCACCATTCGGACGAGTCATTTTATGTGGCAGTCCAGAATGGAGTTCGGGCACACCATTGGAAGTTCGGCAATATGCCGCCGGTCGATGGCTTGACCCGTGCGGATGTGAAGGGCATCGTGGCGTATATCAGAGAGCTGCAGCAGGAAAACGGGATTTTCTGAAGGTGACGAGCCGAATGGGCAGTGCAATTCGTTACATCATACTGTCAATGGTGCTGACCATTGGCGGGCTGCTTGTGACGGCCGATTCTGCTCATGCACATGGCAGTGGTTCTCAGCACGTGATTGACCAAACGGACTCCGCGGACGTTGAGCATGTCAAGCAGGGTCATCCCGGACATTGTCATGGCGGAACGATTTGCAACGCTGTTGGTCTATTTTCGATGGGTCCACCACCGCCTGGCCCCCAAGATACTGAACAAAGATACTCGATCCCTCGAGCCCAATACCGGGTTCTCGGTATCGCGGCGTTTGACCCACCACCGCCGCGTGTCCTGATCTGACCAGTCGAATTGCGCTCAACCTGGGCGCGTCGAAGCAGACGACAAGGACAAAACAATGAACATTCTGAAAATGACCACAGGCGTTGCCCTGGTTTCTCTGTTTGCAGCCGCCGCCCTGGCGCATGGTGGCGCAACCGGCATCGTCAAAGAACGCATGGATGGTATGTCCGCGATGAAGGACAGCATGAAGATCCTTACGCCGATGATGCAGGGGAAAACGCCCTACAATGCGCAAACGGTACGAAGCGAGGCCAAGAAAATCGGGCGTCACGCTGGCGAGAGCATGACAAAGCTGTTTCCAGAGGGATCTGATGGCAAACCCTCGGAGGCCAAATCGGAGATCTGGCAGGATTGGGGTTCATTTGCAGAGTTAGCCAGGCAGTTGGAATCCTACTCTGAAGGCCTTGTGCTTGCGGCGGACAACGGGTTGATGATGTCCGGGTCGGGCCATGGTTCGGGCATGATGGGCGGCGCATCCATGATGGGTGGCGGTTCTATGATGGGTGCCGGAATGATGGGCGGCAGTCCAAACCAGGCACAACTTTCTGAAATGCCGGCAGATGGTGTGTTCATGATGCTGAGCCAGACATGCTCGGCGTGTCACACGCAATTTCGGTCGGAATAGGAATGCGTCATGAGACCGATATTCCGATTGGGCCTTGCTGCCGCCGTAGCGGCGTCAGCGGGACTTGTTGCTGTGATGGCTTGGCCGATTGGCCAGCCCTTACAAGCTCTCGACATTCAGGGTGACGTTAACCGCGGGGCGTATCTGGCAAGGGCAAGTGGTTGTATCGCTTGCCACACAGATTTTGCCAAAGGGGGCGCGGCCTTGGCCGGTGGGGTGGAGTTGGATACCCCGTTCGGCACGCTCTTTTCGCCGAACCTGACCACAGATCCCGATCACGGGATCGGTGATTGGACAATCGAGGAGTTCGCCCGCGCGGTGCGTCAAGGCGTATCACCCGGCGGACAACCCTATTACCCGGCCTTTCCTTATCCATTCTATGCCAATTTCACGGATCAGGACATCGCCGATCTCTGGGCCGCATGGCAAACAGTTCCACCGGTAGCGGAACCGTCAAAAGAACAGGAAATGGCGTTCCCCTTCAATCAGAGATGGGGCCTGAAGCTGTGGCGCGCGGCTTTTCTGGAACCACCCCGCACTGATCCCGTGCCGGGCAATGACGAAGTGTGGAACCGGGGCCGGCTACTGGTCGAAGGTGCCACACATTGTGCGGCCTGCCACACCGGGAGGAACCTGGCTGGCGCAAGAAATTCGGACACGGAACACTTCAAGGGAAGTGACTCTCTGCCGGGCGGTGACAAGGCACCGGCCATCGACTTTGAGACCCTGCAAAAGCGTGGTTGGACGGTAGATGATTTGGCCTACGCGTTGCGCACCGGCGTCATGCCTGATGGCGATGTCTTCGGCGGCGCCATGGGAGAGGTCGTAAACTATGGCACCAGCTTTCTGACAGACGAAGACCGGAAGGCAATGGCGACCTATCTGCTGGATGTGCACGACGGGGGGTAATCGAGTGAGAGATCAAATTTTCTTTGGAGGGAAGTCCTCATGAAGCTCAATCGCAGGCAATTCGTTGCAGGCACGTCGGCACTAATCGCAGTGCCGACTATCGGGAGGGCGGCTACCGCCCCCCGAATAATCGAGGCGCGTTCAGGATTGGCACGTGTTGCCCCCGACAGCTATCCTGAAACCGAGATATGGGGATATGATGGCGGTGTTCCGGGCCCCGAAATTCGTGCCCGGCAGGGCGAAACGGTTCGCCGGACACTCCTGAACTCACTGCCTCAGCCTACGGCAATCCATTGGCATGGACTGCGGGTTCCAAACAACATGGATGGGGTGCCGGGTCTTACACAGGAGGCTGTACCAACAAGCGGCGAGTTTCAGTATGACTTGCCTCTGAAGGATGCAGGAACCTTCTGGTACCACTCTCATAACCAGTCAACGGAACAAGTGGCCAGGGGCCTTTACGGCGCGTTCATCGTCGACGAAATGGACCCGCCGGACACGGATCATGACATTACGATCCTGCTGGATGACTGGAGGTTGGGTCAGGACGCCCAAATCGTCGATGATTTCGGCGCGATGCATGACTGGACGCATGCAGGCCGAATGGGAAACTACGTTCACGCACACATATCGCCCATGACAGAAGTTCTGACAAACCAGCGTTTGCGACTTCGAATGGTCAACGTGGCAACTGATCGGATCATGTATGTCTCAGTAGGTGGCGCAAACGGGAAACTGGTCGCTTATGATGGCATGCCTGTAAGGCAGCCAGAGGATTTTGAAACCCTTGTTTTTGGGCCTGCACAGCGAGCAGACTTAATTGTTGATGTCACAGCGGAATCGAACGAAGCCGTTCAAATAACTCTTCACGAACGCGATGAATCGTTTGTCATTGCTGAAATCCCGGTTTCGGGAAGCGGTGCATCCGCAAACCGCGGTGCAATAGAAGCCCTGCCACCCAACCCTGTTTCCTTTCTCGAAGATGTTTCTGACGCTTTGACAATCCCATTAGTGATGGAAGGCGGGGCGATGGGCGGACTGCGTCAAGGCACTTTTAACGGCCAGGTCATGAGCACCAATGAATTGGTTCAGGAAGGGCAGATCTGGACATTCAACGGTGTCGCCGGGTTACCTGAAAACCCCCTTGCTGCCGTTTCGCGTGGCGACATAGTCCGGATTCAGATGCAGAACGACACCGTCTTTCCGCACGCTATGCACTTGCACGGGACGCACTTTCAGGAAGTTCTGCCAAACGGCAACCTAGGGCCGCTGCGGGACACAATCCTGGTTGACCGGATAGAAAAGCGGGAGATTGCGTTCGTTGCGGATAACCCGGGGGATTGGCTGTTTCATTGCCATATGCTGTCGCATCAGGCCGCTGGTATGAAGACCTGGCTGAGCGTGGCATGATGAACAAGAGTTCGGCGAAATGGGTGTCACTGGCTGCTGTAGTGATCATTGTCGCGGTCGCTGGCTGGGGCCTGAGTGGGCGTGCGCAGAACAGTGCATCAGCGGATTCGGCACGTGGTGCAGTTTTGTACGCCGAAAACTGCGCGTCATGCCACGGGGCAAATTTGGAGGGTCAGCAGGATTGGCAAACACCTGATCCGGATGGCGTCTTGCGGGCGCCCCCGCATGACCGAACCGGGCATACCTGGCATCACGGCGACAAGCTGTTGTTCGACTATACAAAGTTTGGCGGGGACCAAACTTTGAAACAGATGGGTGTCGCTGACGTCAAAAGCGGCATGCCAGGCTTCGGGGACACTCTGTCGGATCAGGATATCTGGGACATCCTCGCCTTCATCAAGGAGAGTTGGCCGGATCGGGAACGCAAGCTGCAAGAGCAACGCACCGAAGCAGAACAAACGGAAGGAAACTGATGTGAAACGAATACTTGCAGGCTTAGTCGCTATCGCCATGTCGATTGGCATTCCTATGGCACGCGCCGACGAGCTGTCTGACTCCGATGTAAAACGGCTGGCTCTCGAAGCCATTTTGGAAAACCCTGAGATCATCATGCAGGCGATTCAATTGCTTCAACAGCGCGAGGATCAGGCAAAAGCCGAAGCAATTGGAAGCGTCTTGGAAAATCAGCGTGAATTGCTGGAACAGGATCCGAATGCGCCTGTAATCGGAAACCCGGAAGGCGATGTAACCGTGGTCGAGTTTTTCGACTATAACTGCCCATATTGCAAACGCGCTGCCCCGGTCGTGAAGAACGTAATCGCGGGCGATTCCGATGTGCGAATTGTTTATCGAGAATGGCCCATACTTGGAGAAGGTTCCGACTTCGCGGCACGCGCTGCGCTGGCCTCACGAAACCAGGGAAAATACGAAGAATTTCATTGGGCGCTTATGGCTCTGAACGGTCGTGCCACTGAGGCCAGTGTACTGAAAGTTGTTCGGGAACTTGGCCTGGACGAGGATCAATTGCGCGCAGATATGGAAGCGCCGGAAGTCGACGCGCATATTCAGATTTCCATGGAATTGGCCCGACAGCTTGGCTTCAGTGGCACTCCTTCGTTTGTGATTGGAGATGCGCTTGCCCCGGGTCTGATCACCGAAGATGAAATGACCCGGTTAATCGTGGCAGTCAGAGACGCAAGATAGAACCAAGGGGGCGACAGCATGTGCGCTCCTAAGTTTATCATGCGATCGTGGCTTCGTATCCCTCGGACTTCAGCGCTGCAAGGATATGATCAAGTGAATTGGTGCTTAAGACACGTACCCTGCGGTTTTCCATGTCAAAGTCCAACTGTGCGGAGGAATCCACCGTGGCAACGGCTTTTTCGATAGCTGACTTGCAGTGCCCGCAGCTCATATCCGGGATATTTAGGGTCGTCATGGATGTTTGCTCCTGTGTTCCGTCGTCCCGGCTAAAGTATTCCAGCACAGGAAGGTCAAGTCGTGATTATTGGATCGTCAAAATTAGTGGCAAAGAAAGTCAGCCCCATCCCTTGACCTTCCACTTGCTGGAACCCTTATGTTTCCCGTCAGCAGAACATTGGTGGTGACAATATGACTGAAATTTCACATGCAAGGTTTCAAGTTCAGGGTATGAGCTGTGCGTCCTGCGTAGGGCGGGTTGAGCGCGCGTTGAAAGATGTGCCAGGGGTAGATGCCGCTTCGGTTAATCTCGCCAGCGAAAGCGTTCAGGTCGATTTCCGCGATCCAGCCGATAAAGCGGCCATTGCTGATGCGTTAAACAGCGCCGGATATCTGGCACGGACGGAAGAGGTAACGCTGGATATTCAGAACATGTCCTGCGCATCGTGCGTGGGGCGCGTTGAACGGGCATTGCAAGCAGATGATGGCGTCTTGTCCGCGTCGGTCAATCTGGCCACCGAAAGTGCAACTGTACGTTATGCTGAGGGAGTCACAACACCCGAAGCCATCGCGGCGCTTGCGGCATCTGCTGGCTATCCGGCGAGCCTGCGATCCGCGACGCAGACCGAACCACAAGACCGCAAAGCCAAAGAGATTCGCCAATTGGCCCGGCGAACAAGCTTTGCCGCCTTGCTCGCTTTGCCGGTCTTTATCCTTGAAATGGGCTCGCATGTTATTCCGGGCATGCACCACCTGATAGCGAGCACGATCGGCATCCAGAACAGCTATTACCTGCAATTCCTTCTAACCACGATCGTTCTTTTTGGGCCAGGTTTGCAGTTCTATACTAAGGGATTCCCTTCCTTGTTCAAAGGCGCGCCGGACATGAATTCTCTGGTGGCTCTGGGCACTTCGGCGGCTTATGGGTTCTCGCTTGTTTCCACCTTTGCGCCGGGTGTTCTTCCCGCCGGAACCGCAAACGTCTACTACGAGGCCGCAGCGGTGATCGTGGTTCTCATATTGCTGGGGAGGTTCCTCGAGGCGCGCGCCAAGGGGCGAACTGGTGAAGCGATCCGAAAACTGGTCGGTCTGCAGGCAAAAACAGCGCGCGTTGAGCGCGACGGATCGGTTGTCGAGCTACCGATCGAGCAGATCGTTGTAGGGGATATTGTGCACGTTCGACCGGGCGAAAAAATCGCGGTGGATGGTGCCGTAGTGACCGGCGCGTCATATGTCGATGAAAGCATGATCACCGGCGAGCCGGTTCCTGCCGAAAAGACCGAGGGCGCAACTGTGGTCGGCGGAACAGTTAATGGCGCGGGCGCATTGACGTACCGGGCTGAAAAGATCGGCGCAGACACTATGTTGGCCCAGATCATTCAAATGGTCGAACAAGCACAGGGTGCCAAGCTTCCGATTCAAGGCTTGGTTGACCGCATCACGCTGTGGTTCGTGCCGGTAGTGATCGCTGTGGCCGTAATGACTGTGCTGGTTTGGATGTTGTTCGGACCCGATCCTGCGCTCAGCTTGGCGTTGGTAGCCGGGGTTGCGGTACTGATCATTGCTTGCCCCTGCGCCATGGGGTTGGCCACACCCACCTCAATCATGGTCGGCACCGGCCGCGCGGCCGAGATGGGTGTCCTGTTTCGAAAGGGCGACGCCTTGCAAATGCTGCAGGAAACCACCGTTGTTGCGGTGGACAAGACGGGGACCTTGACCGAAGGGCGTCCGGAGCTGACCGACCTGATTGTGGCCGAAGGATTGGCCGAGGATGAGGTTCTGCGCCTTGTTGCTGCCGTTGAGGTCACATCCGAACATCCGATCGCCACGGCCATCGTGCGCGCGGCTGAAACCCGTGGTCTGGAGCTTTCGAAGCCAGAAGACTTCACGTCGATCACCGGTTACGGGGTAAGCGCCTCAGTCGAAGGCCATACAATCCTGATCGGGGCCGACCGCCTGATGAGTCGCGAAGGGGTTGAAATGGGCGCGTTGTCTGATCGGGGCGCTGAACTCGCAATCAACGGAAAGACTCCACTTTATGCCTCCGTAGACGGAGTTATCGCAGCCGTCATCGCCGTGGCGGACCCAATCAAGACCACCACGCCAGACGCAATTGAAGCTTTGCACGGACTGGGGCTGAAAGTAGCGATGATTACCGGCGACAATACCGCTACAGCCAAATCCATCGCGGCGCAGCTTGGCATCGATCATGTCGTGGCCGAGGTTCTGCCAGAGGGTAAAGTATCCGCGTTGCAAGATCTGCGCTCAAATGGCGGAAAACTGGCCTTTGTGGGTGATGGCATCAATGATGCCCCCGCTCTGGCGGCGGCTGACGTAGGAATTGCGATCGGGACAGGCACTGACATCGCCATCGAGGCGGCTGACGTCGTTCTGATGTCAGGCGACCTGACAGGCGTGGTCAACGCCTTCGATATTAGTCAGCGCACCATGCGTAACATCCGCCAAAACCTGTTCTGGGCTTTCAGCTACAACACGCTGCTCATACCGGTTGCAGCGGGGGTGCTCTATCCGTTTGGCGGCCCGTTGCTGTCGCCGGTTTTGGCTGCAGGTGCCATGGCGCTGTCCAGTGTATTTGTCCTGACCAACGCGCTGCGGTTGCGCTGGGTTAAGCCGATCAAAGTTGGGCGAGAACAGATCTCGCAGAATGAAGAGCAGGCGCTGCGATCAGCGCCTGCTGAATAGAATAGGAGAACCGCTGTGAATATCGGAGATGTAGCAGAACGTTCGGGTCTGCCTGCCAAAACCATCCGTTATTACGAGGATATCGGATTCATCAAACCCAGGCGCAGTCTGAACGGGTATCGACATTTCGACGAAAAGGAACTGCACAAACTGGCCTTCATCGGGCGGGCCCGCTCATTGGGCTTTACCATTGAGGATTGCCGTTCACTACTGGCGTTGTACGAGGACAAAGAACGCGCAAGCGCGGACGTGAAGGATATCGCCAAACAGAACCTAAAAGAAATAGATGCCAAGATCGCGGACCTGAAGGCCATGCATGCTACACTGTCTCATTTAATCGATGAATGTGCCGGAGACCACCGTCCCGACTGCCCGATCCTGAAGAACCTCGGCCAAACTTAGATGCGCTCATCGTATGAACTGCCTCCTATTTTGGCAGTTTGTTACGTGTATTCGCGGGAATCCGCTTCATTTCGATACAGCGCACCAACTCACCTGTTTTTTCCTCCGACTGGCTTGAACACTCGTTACGTTCGTCCTAACTGCACGGGATGAAGTGGAAGTTTTTCTCAGTGTTGCGAATGACGTTTCTGACATGCGTCTGCTTGGCGATGACCTTCGTCGGCACTGTTGTGGTCGCGAGCAGTGACGTCAAAAACAGTAGCACCTCTGAGCCTCACGGCGTTTCAATGGCTGCAAAGTCATCAGACTTCAAACACGACCATAGCGGTTTGCATCCGACGACTGGCCAAATCCACACGGATAGCCACGTAAATCACAGCGGAGAATGTCATTCCGGTATCTGTTGTGTTGGCGAATATCCGACCCACGTAGGACTTGCGGTTTTGGCTGAAGCTTTTGGCCAGAAAAACCGTAACATGGATTCCGACATCCACAACTCTCAAGCGCCTCTGACGCCCGATCGTCCTCCACAAATCTCCTAACATCCACAGGCCCGTCAGCGCGGGTTTTCATGTTGTTTCGGTTCGAGCATGCACTGCGACCGTCAGGAGATTATTATGCGTGGAAGATATGCGGCACTATCAGTACTTGCCTTGGCGATTGGCCTGGGTGGAGGTGTCTTTCTTGAAAGACTGTACCTGAATCCAATTGATCAGGGCCAGTCGAACGAACCAGAGGTCCTTTATTGGGTAGCACCGATGGATCCGAATTTTCGGCAGCCTGGACCTGGAAAATCGCCGATGGGTATGGACTTGATCCCGGTTTATTCTGGGCAGGAACCTACCGGCGACCCTGAAGAAGTCACCCTGAGCGCTGCGGAAATCAACGCAATTGGTGTGCGAACTGCGGTTGCACGCATGACTGATATCGAACCTCGCATCGAAACGGTGGGTTTCGTCGGCTTTGACGAACACCTGACCAATCACGTTCATACGCGTGTTGAAGGTTGGATTGAGCAACTGAAAGTTCGAGCGGTCGGTGATCGCGTTGAGAAGGGGCAAGTTTTATTTGAACTCTTTTCACCACTGATCGCAGCTGCGACCGGCGATCTTGTACGCGCAGTCGAAGCTGGTGACCCGCGGATTTTGGACGCGGCGCGCAATAAGTTGATCAGCCACGGTATGTCCGCTCGTCAGGTTGCTGAGATTGAGGCGGGCGGTGAGTTGGTTCGAAATGTGGAAATTGAGGCACCTCAAAACGGTGTCGTCATAGCTCTGAATGCCGCCGATGGCATGTACCTGCAGCCAGGCACGCTTGCTTTTTCGGTAACCGATCTTTCTGAAGTATGGCTGATCGTTGATGTATTTGAACGAGATATTGCACGTTTGTCGGAAGATATGCGCGCGATAGCAAGGTTCGAGCACCTACCCGGTCGCACCTTCGAAGGCGACATCGACTATGTTTACCCTGAGCTTGATCCGCAAACCCGAACTCTTCCCGTAAGGCTTAGTTTCGATAACACCGACGGCGTGCTGCGGCCGGGCATGTTTGGCAGTGTTAGCCTTATACCGGATGAAAGCCGAAATGTTCTCACTGTTCCATCAGAGGCGTTAATTCGTACCGGTTCGGCGGAACGCGTCATCTTAAAAACAGGCGATGGTACTTTTCGCCCGAGACTGGTGACTACAGGTCTTCGAGACAGTTTCGGCGAGGGGGGTCGAACAGAAGTTCTGCAAGGGCTTGAACCTGGTGAGGAAGTTGTCGCATCCGCACAGTTTCTAATCGACAGTGAAAGTGCTTTGAGCGCCGGTTTCACCCGAATGGCACCAACGGATACCGAACCAGCACGCGGGGCAGGCACCCTGGTTTCACTCGATGCCCAAAATCGTATGGCAACTGTTCGTCACGATGTTCTCGAAAGCCTCGATTGGCCCGCAATGACTTCGCAGTTTCCGGTGAGGTCTGGTGTTTCGCTCGACAGCTTGAGTGCAGGCGACGCAGTCGCTTTCGTGATCGCACGGGGTGCGGATGGGCTTCTGAGCCTGATGGAGCTTGCACCAGACGATGGTATTGCCGGAACTGGTGCCGGAATCGCGCGCGCCGTCACTTCAGACGGCAAATTGACGCTTGAGCACGGACCGATCCCCGAGCTCGGTTGGGCCGCCATGACAATGGATTTGCCTGTTGTAGGAGTAGATCTCACTACCGTGCCAATCGACATGCCAATTGAGTTTGATCTGGCTGAGGGAGAAGGGGGGATGTTCTCGATTGTGGCAATTCGCGAAGAGGGCTCGCCGCCGACGGATTCCGTTGAACCCGAAGAAACCGACACGCCTTCTGCTCCACCGATTGTAGTCACCGGCACGATCAACCTCGTTAATGCTGAGGCGGGAACGGCAACCATCACTCACGGGCCGATGACTGAGATTGGCATGCCCGGAATGACCATGGATTTCCCATTAGAACCTACATTGGACACAAGCATGCTCGAAGTCGGTTCTGAAATGACTCTGACTTTCGCGCGTGCAGATGGCATGACAATGGTGTTGGCTGCGGCAACGCCTATTGCACCGCCACTTCAGGTTTCTGGCCGGATTAACAGTATCGACCCGAACGCGCGTACCGCGAACGTAACACACGGTCCGATGACTGAGATCGGCATGCCGGGCATGACCATGGATTTCCCGGTTGCGGAGGGGATTGAGGTTTCTAACTTGCCTGTAGGGATTGATGTTTCTTTGATCCTTCGCCGCAATCCCGACTTTTCGATGACGCTGTTAGAGGTCGCGCTTGATGGGAGTGTTACGCAGTGATCACGGCCATCATTCGTTCTTCGCTCGCCAACAGGTTCGTCATCTTGGCCCTCGCATTCATGATAGGAGTTGCGGGTATTTGGGCCATTCGTGAGACGCCGGTTGATGCAATCCCGGATCTGTCGGATGTCCAGGTAATTGTTCGCACGCCATATCCCGGGCAAGCGCCTCAAGTTGTCGAAAACCAAATCACATATCCACTTGCGACAGCCCTATTGGCCGTACCCGGTGCAAAAGACGTTCGCGGGTTCTCGTTCTTTGGAGACAGCTTTGTATATGTTGTCTTTGAGGACGGGACGGACCTCTACTGGGCTCGGTCGCGTGTGCTCGAATACTTGGGCCAGATTACCGGCAGCTTACCTGAGGGCGTGTCACCACAACTTGGCCCTGATGCGACTGGGGTCGGGTGGATTTATCAGTATGCGCTGGTTGACAGAACCGGAAATCATGATCTGGCTCAGCTCAGGACTCTGCAGGATTGGTTTCTGAAATACGAATTACAAGCCGTGGAAGGCGTCTCAGAAGTCGCCACCATCGGCGGAATGGTCAAACAGTACCAGGTCGTCGTCGACCCAAACAAACTACGTGCCTATGACATAACACTTGCACAATTGAGGACGGCTATTCAGGCGGCCAACCGCGAGACGGGCGGCAGCGTCATTGAGATGGGGGAAGCCGAATTCATGGTCAGGTCCTCGGGCTACATTGACGAATTGTCAGACCTTGCAAGCGCGCCGTTGATGGTCAACGACCGTGGCGCCGCTCTGACGCTTGGAGACGTCGCTGAAATCCGTCTGGGGCCGGAAATGCGGCGCGGTGTCGGAGAACTCGACGGGCAAGGAGACGCGGTTGGTGGAGTAGTCATTCTGCGATGGGGTGGGAATGCGTTGGCAACGATCAAAGCGGTGGAGGCGCGCATCGAAGAGTTGCGCTCAAACCTGCCGGAGGGGGTCGAAATCATAACGACCTACGACCGATCTGGTGTGATCGAGCGTGCTATCGATAACCTCCAGAAGAAACTGACGCAGGAATTCATTGTCGTTGTTCTTGTGTGCGCGGCTTTTCTACTTCATCTGCGGTCATCCCTCGTAATTCTTCTGTCGCTCCCTCTGGGAATCTTTGCCGCATTTATTCTGATGAAGGCGCAAGGAGTAAACGCAAACATCATGTCGCTCGGCGGCATAGCCATCGCTATTGGTGCGATGGTCGACGCATCGATTGTGATGATCGAGGCGATGCACAGGCGGTTGGAAAAAGAAAAGCTCACAGCAGAGAACCGATGGCGGATTGTGCAAGAGTGCGCTTCTGAGGTGGGACCAGCCCTTTTTTATTCTCTGGCGATTATCACGGTTAGTTTTTTGCCTGTTTTCGTTCTGGAAAATCAGGAAGGTAGGCTCTTCTCGCCACTCGCTTATACCAAAACCTACGCCATGGCTGCAGCCGCCATCCTTTCGATAACGCTGGTTCCGGTCTTGATGGGTTACTTTGTAAGGGGGCGTATTCTACCGGAGCGAAAAAATCCGCTAAATCGCTTGGTTGTGTTCGTGTACCGCCCATTTCTGGACGCGGCAATTGCCTGGCCATGGGCAACAACACTGTTGGCCGGCGTTCTGGTGACGTCCATGTGGTACCCGTACCAGAGAATTGGCTCTGAATTCATGCCCGAGTTGAACGAAGGTGATTTTCTCTACATGCCGAGCTTCTACCCCGGGATCTCGACGGGAAAAGCCCGTGAGGTACTGCAGCAGACCAACCGCCTGATCGCGACCGTGCCTGAAGTCGAAACTGTTCACGGTAAAGTTGGGCGTGCGGAGACTGCAACCGATCCAGCACCTCTAACGATGGTGGAGACCACAATCCAACTCAAGCCGGAAGAAGAATGGCGCCCCGGCATGACAATGGAGAAAATCCGGAATGAGCTCGATCGTATCGTTCAGGTTCCGGGCGTTACAAATGTTTGGATCCAACCTATCAAGAACCGCATCGATATGCTTGCGACAGGTATCCGTACTCCTGTCGGTGTCAAAATATCCGGCACCGACTTGGAGGTCATTACAGATATAGGGATCGAAGTAGAGCGTGCGGTCGCTGATATTGATGGAACGGCTTCCGCCTACGCAGAGCGACCTGTTGGCGGGCGTTTCATCGAAATCGACGTCAAACGAGATGCCGCCTCCCGATACATGATGAGTGTTCGAGAAGTTCAGGACGTAGTGCAGACCGCAATTGGCGGTATGCAAGTGTCGGAATCTGTGGAGGGGCTGGAGAGGTTTCCTATAAACCTTCGGTACCCTCAGGCATGGCGAGACAGCCCGGAACGGCTCGAAAATCTTCCTGTCGTCACGCCGTCGGGTGCTCATGTGCCACTGTCCGCTCTCGCCGATATTCGAATAGTTGACGGGCCGGGAATGATACGATCAGAGAACGCTCGACGAACTGGGTTCGTGTTCATCGACATCGCGGGGCGCGACCTGGGCGGCTATGTGGCCGAAGCACAAGAGGTGGTTACAGAAAAGGTCGACCTGCCTCCAGGTTACTCGCTGACTTGGTCAGGGCAGTATGAGTACATAGAGAGAATGCAGGACAGGTTGACGATCGTTGCTCCTGCAACCCTGCTAATTATCACGCTCATGCTTTTCTTGGCGTTCAATCGGGTGATTGAGGTCGGGATAATTCTTGCGGCGCTCCCGGTCGCATTGGCAGGTGGGGTTTGGTTCTTATGGTATCTTAACTTCGATATCTCAATTGCTGTGCTCGTGGGCTTCATCGCGCTGGCGGGAGTTGCCGTGGAAACAGCGATTGTCATGTTGTTGTACCTCAATCTTGCTTGGGAGAAACGTCGAGGGCTGGCGCAATCGGAACAGCGAAAGCTGACACGTGACGATATCGAAGACGCGGTGTTCGAAGGAGCCGTTCTTCGGGTTCGGCCGAAGGTAATGACTGTAGCCACGATCTTTGCAGCACTGATACCCATCATGTACGGCACCGGTACAGGCTCTGAAATCATGCAGCGGATCGCTGCGCCGATGATTGGGGGCATGGTGACAGCGACCCTTCTTACGCTTTTTGTCATTCCCGCAATATTCGTGATTTGGAAACGGCTCGCGCTCAATCGCGTGAACCGAGAGATCTCCCACACGATCCAGGAAGTGCCCCCTGCGCTTCCGGCAGAATAATACCCACAACCTTGAAACAGGAGCATCTGATGAAAACTTTGACTGCAATTTTGGCCCTATTGGCCGTGTCTACAACATCCGGCATCGCGCAAACGAACCACGGCATGGACCATTCCAACATGCCCATGTCTTCCGAACAGATGGAAGGTGCGGTCCACGCAAAGGCTTTGGTGAACTCAATTGGCGACGAAACCGCTAACGTCAGCCATGATCCGATCCCCGAGATCGGGTGGCCCGCGATGACGATGGATTTGCAGCTTCTTGAGAATGCCCAGATGATGGGTGAGATCAGCGCAGGTGACGAAGTCACACTGATGTTGGTCAAAAGCGATGATGGTATGTATGCGATCGGCGCGATCATGAAAAACTGAGTCTGTTGATGCGGCAGCTATTCACCAATGATGTGATTGTTCGCCGTTTCAACGACTGTAGGAAATTCTATGAACTAAGAGAAATGGAGTAGGAGCCACTCAAGAACCAAATCGTATTTCAACGATCTGTGGCTCTGCTCATAAGTTATCAGTCCATTGTCGGTTAAAGGCGCTTTAAGCAATTCGTTGACTGATTGAAGCTCCAAAGCTCAGAAAATCTTCCGGCTATACTGATTGAACAGAGCAATCCAGGCAAGCAGTACACAAACTGCCAACGCTTCGGTATCTCCGGCCCGCGCCACTGCAGTTAAACTGCGCAAAATTCTGGAGCTACTTGCGCAGCCCAGTGGAAATCTGACCGACAAGCAAATCCCACCTAAAACATTTCACAATTGGAATGTGTGTACTACATTGTCGCCGAGATGACTTCACGCGGCCATTCAACGGACCAGCGTCGAATTGTCTGGGGCGTTGCCTTGTTGGTTTTTGCTTCAGTCGAAAACGCAGCGCGGAGCGGTCAAAATGAGGATATCTCCAGGGCGACGACTTGGGAAAACGATACGACATGACAGCTAACACAAGAGAGCACTGGGACGATGTCTATGGCGAGAAGTTTGACACCCAATTGAGTTGGCACGAGGATGATCCAGAGATATCGCTTGAACTCATCGAGTTGATCAGAGTGTCTAAGCCTTCATCCGTCATCGACATTGGTGGAGGTACATCTCGTCTTGCTGGAGCGTTGCTTGCGAAGGGGCTCCATGACGTGACAGTTCTCGATCTATCGCAGGTCGCGTTGGACACGGCCCGGGAAAGGTTGGGGCGCGCCGCTGAAACAGTCACTTGGATTTCTGCAGATATAACTTCTTGGGTCCCCGATCGCAGATATGACGTCTGGCATGATAGGGCGGTTTTTCACTTTCTCGTGGATACATCGCAACGCGCGGCCTATCTGGAAAGCGTGAAGAAAGGGGTAAAAATTGGCGGCCATGTGATCATTGCTACGTTTGCACTTGATGGGCCGGAGACTTGCAGTGGTCTCCCTGTCGCCCGCTATAGTCCGAGCGATATCGCCGTGCTTTTTGAGGAACACTTTGAACTCGTCGCGCATCGCCATCACCTGCACCAAACCTCTTGGGGGGAAAGTCAGTCTTTCCAGTTCAGTGTTCTCCGCCGCTGCGTTTGAGCCCACACCTGAAACTGGCCCAAAGCGGTACGCTTCCAATAAGCTTTCGGGGCATGCCGATTGTGTTCACAAGTTACGTTTGGCCCTCAAAAACTGGCAGAACCACCTTAGCGCACAAGCCGCCAGTTTCCCCGTTTAGCAATTCTATCGTGCCACCGTGCGACTGGATGATCGTACGTGCGATCGACAGCCCCAAGCCGGTTCCGCCAGTCTCTCGCGAGCGGGATGTTTCAAGCCGCACGAATGGGTCGAATACCGCATCGAGCATATGCTCGGGGATGCCGGGCCCCTGATCCTGGATCAATATTTTTGCCTCATTCCCCTCTTGCATGACTGAGACGTTGGCCCGGGCACCATACCGGCAGGCGTTTTCAATGATATTGCGCAGAGCTCGCTTCATCAGCATCGGCCGAAGCGTGACGGCCGGATTGTCTGCGACCGATACTTCAACCGTGTCACCGGCTTGCACAATGTCTTCGGTCGTTTTGGTTACGAATTCACCAATTGGGACGGTACTGGAAGGTTCGCGCGTGGCCACGCCCTTGGCAAATGACAGGGTGGAGTCCACCATCTCCTGCATTTCCTCGATGGTCTCGATCAGATGGTCACGGGTCTCCTCTTCCTCCACCAGTTCGGCGCGAACCCGCAATCCCGTCAGTGGCGACCGCAAATCGTGACCCAGCGCCCCCAATAGTCTGGTCCGATCGGCAACATAGCGAGTCAGCCTATCACGCATATGGTTGAACGCCTGCGTCAAATCTCGCACCTCGGTCGGACCAGAAACCGTCAGTTCCTGGACGTCTTCACCGCGACCAAACTGGTCTGCAGCCAGTGACAGGCGGCGCAACGGGCCGGTCAGCCGTGTCAGTAGAAACCAAATGGCTGCTCCAAGAATTAAAGTTGCAGTGAAACCGAAGCTGACGAAGGACTGCAAAGGCCATTGCAGAGGAGGGTTATGGAACCGGGTATCCACGTTGAGCCATTGATCGGTCGTCAGAGCGATCGACAGCTGCATTTCAATTGCGGAAACGTGATCACGCATCATTGCCATGTGCATTTCAGCCATTGTAGACGGAACACCTTCAACCGGCAGCATATCGGGAGAGAACTCATGCAACTCTACCCGGATGGGACGGTTTTCATAGCCTGGCAGAATTCTGCGGATTGTGTTTTCGACCGTCCCACCAGCGCTATGTCCGGTGTGATCGACTGCGGGCGTATCTGTAAGGCTGAAACGCACCAGTGGAGAACTTGCCGCCCGCAGGATCGCGTCGTGCATCTCGGGTGGAGCTTCTTCAATCAGCCGCGCGATGTTTGCGGCGCGTCCGGCGGTTTCCAGGCCAAGGGCCATGTGCACTGCCATTGAGCGTTCGTCGACGAACAGCCACAGGCTGACCAGTTGCGCGGCAGCCAGCGCGGCGATGATCAAAAGGATAAGCTGACCGCGCAGACTTTGGGCAAAGGCTTTCATCCCGTAAGCTCGCTCACGTCGGTCGACAGGCAATAACCGCCACCTCTTATCGTGGTGATGAGCTTCGGCCGCGTTGGGTCAGCTTCGATCTTGCGACGCAAGCGGCTGACCTGGTTGTCGATCGTACGGTCGAACAAGTGCGGGCTGCGGCCGGCGGTCAAATCCAGCAGTTCGTCTCGCGACAGGAGTTTGCGGGGCCGCTGCAGGAATACGGCCAGCAGCCGGACATCGGCGGTGGTCAGACTTTCTTCGGCCCCTTCGGCGGATATCAAGGTGCGACTGTCGGCATCCAGAACCCAGCTTCCAAAGGCGATCCGTTTGCCGCTCAGATCGCCAGCCGGGGGGACGGTGGTTTCGGAACGCCGCAGGATCGCCTTGATCCGGGCCAGCAATTCACGTGGGTTGAATGGTTTGGGCAGGTAGTCATCGGCGCCGATCTCTAAACCCACGATACGGTCGGTGTCATCGCTGAGGGCTGTCAGCATCAGGATCGGCGGGCCACCGGCCGCGGACAGGCGGCGACAGACCGACAATCCGTTTTCGCCCGGCATCATGATGTCGAGTACGATAAGATCAATCCGACCGGCCGCCAGTCGTGCGTCCATCTCGGTTGCGTCGCGCGCGGTACTGGCGCGCAACCCATTCTTTTCCAGATAGCGGCTGACAGCATCACGGATTTCGCGGTGGTCGTCGACAATCAAGATATGTGGTGCTTCAGTCATGGCGCAATCATAAGCCCCGGCGCGGTACAAATCCCGGCTTTTTTGTATCCCTTTGTATCAGTTGGGCGGGCTGCGACACAACGATACAAACCGGGTTGAGCAGGGGGGTGGTGGCGCGACCGAGGGCGGCCATATGCTTTGTGTAGAAACAAAAACCCGAGAGGTGAAAGTCATGAAACGTACCTTCACGCTGGCCGCTGGAGCCATTGCCGCGACTTTGATGGCGCTGCCCGCGCTTGCCGCCGGTCAGCATGGCAGCAGCGCGCAGATGCAGGGCCATGAGGGCGGCATGATGCAGGGTGCGCCCGGCGGCATGATGGGCGATCACGCAGGCATGATGCAAATGATGGTGAAAATGCATGGCCAGATGATGGGCGGCAACTGGCTGGCGGTTCTGGACATGGACGAGGACGGTCGCCCGAGCGAATCTGAGATCGCCGAAGGTCTGAAGGCCCGGATGCAGGCGCATGACGTCAATGGAGATGGCAACCTGTCGATTGATGAGTTCGAAGCGCTGCATTCCGGGATGATCCGCGAAACCATGGTGGACCGATTTCAGCATCTTGATGCCAATGGCGATGGCGTTGTGACCACAGGGGAAATCGAGAAAGGCGCAAAGACGATGTCGCCGAAACACGGCATGAAGGCCTCGAAACCTGTGACAAAGGCTTCTGAAACCAACAACTGAAACGCAACCGTGTAGCCGGGTCATCGCACTCGGCACAAACCACTGAGGAACAAAGCGATGATGGGCTATGGCGCTGGAATGGGGTTTGGAATGATCTGGATGTTGCTGATCGCAGTGTTGATCGTTCTGGCGATCGTAGCGCTGATCAAATACATCGCTAAGTGACCTCGGAATCCGTCACTCCCGTTTAGGGGTGGAGGGCTATGTCATAGGAGGAACGAAAGCTGGAGGGCCTGCACAGCAATAGCCGTTTGGTTTTCATCGCGGTTTTGATCGCGTTGCTGATCGCCACCATCTGGTTGTGGCTGTCTGGCGCGTTGGACGCAGGACTATCGCGCGAAGTCATTACTGCGTGGGTGGATTGGGCCGGCCCGTTCGGACCCGTTGTCATCATCGGCTTCATGACAGCCGCAGTGGTTGCCAGCCCAATCCCCAGCGCTCCGATCGCTGTCGCTGCCGGGGTGGCATATGGGCATGGGCTGGGAACCGCATTGGTTGCTATCGGAGCGGAGTTGGGGGCGCTGCTGGCGTTCCTGATAGCCCGTTGGTTGGGGCGCGACGCGCTGCGCCAGTGGTTCGGCGACAAGCTGGACTTGGGGTTGCTTGGATCGCAGAATGCCCTGATGTTGACCGTGTTCACCAGCCGCCTGATGCCTTTCGTTTCTTTCGACATGGTCAGCTATGCCGCCGGTCTGACCCGACTTCAATTTTGGCGGTTCGCACTGGCCACCTTGGCTGGACTCCTGCCGGCCAGTTTCGTTCTGGCCCATCTGGGCAGCCAGATTACCGAAACCGCGACAGGCGGCACCAGCCTTGCGGTTATCGGGCTTGGGCTGTTGACGGGGGCGCCACTTATCTGGTTGGCTTGGAAACGCAAGATGCCTGTTGGCTCTTCAGACCACGAATTGAGCCAGATCAATGCGACCGGTCCAAGCGGCCCTAAACTGTTGGAGAATGGAGGAAACCCTAAGTGATCCGCGCACAATGGATATCAACTGCGACACGGACGGCCCGAGCCATGGGCCGGCTGCAGGTCCTGTTGATCTGTGCGTTGGTGGTTTCGATGCTGATCTCTGTTGTGCCGTCCCATGCCGGGCATGACATCGCGAAGGCCGCCACCCAGGCCGAGCTTGTGATCGATGACAGCGGTGGGTATCCCGCGTCTCATCCATCAGAAGAATTAGACTGCTCAGTGCACCCGGGCTGCTATGCGATGGCAGTTATGGCGGCACCTGAATTGCTCTCGATGCGTATTGCTACGCCCGTGGCGCCAGAACGGTTCCGGCCACGCGCAAGCCTGCCGGTCGCACCACTACCACATCCGCCAAACCTGTCCTGAACGTGACCGGCAATGGCTCCGGAATCGCTCCGGGGTCTTGCCCAAGCCGTTGATTGCGGCCCAACTCAGTTCAGGACACTTACCATGCTTACCATTCTGTACTTTTTCGTCACGGGCGTGGTGCTATTCGCACTGTTGCGCCTGACCTGTGGCCCCTGTGTGATGGGGACACAAGAACATCATCCCGGTGTTCCGGTGACAACCCTTGGCTGGGCGCTCAGCCTGTTTCTGGCCGCAACCTACCTGCTGTGCGTGGCCTTTGACCTGATCTTTCCAAGTTTTGCCATGTACCGGGCTTGGATCGGCCTGATGCCCGGAATGACTTGGCTCAGCCTGCCCTCATTCCTGTTGGGACTGTTATGGGCGTTTCTCTACGGCTGGTACGCCGCGTTGCTGTTCGGCGGACTGTTCAATGTCTTTGCGGCTCGCACAAAACTCAACTGATTGAAAGGACAAAGCCATGAAGGCCATCGCTCTGACCCTGCTTTTGACGCCCTTCCTGATGGCCGTCATCTACCGGATTTTTCTGCACGTGCCCGCCAATGCGCGCGTTTCAGTTGACGAAAGGAAACCTAAATGACCCTGTTCAATCTGGCCGCAGGCCTGTCCGTCGCAGCTTTGACTGCGCCTTCGCTCACGCTGGCGGCAACCGTGTTCATTCCCGAAGGCAGCGCGGACTCGGTTCTGGTGATCGACTCCGAAACCGGCAAGACCGTCGAGCGGCTGCCGAGGCTCGTGGCGGTCCATGGGCTGGCCGGCGCGCCCGGCTTTAAGTACCTGGTCGCGGGCAGCTACGCAGAAACCGAGGCCACAACGCCACCAAAACCCGAAGGTATGTCCAAGGATGAACACGCTGCGCACCACGCCAAGCGCGATGTCACTGCGTTGCCCAAAGACAAGGGGCGGAGCCTGCTGACGATCCTTGATGCGGAAACACGCGAGGTCGTCCGCCAGATCGAGGTTCCAGGTGCGGTGCATCACACTGCGGTGTCGCCCGACGGGCGGTTCGCGGTGGCGACCCATCCGGGCGGTGACGGTATTTCGATCGTCGATCTCGATAAGCTCAGCTTCCTTGGTTTCGTAGCAACCGGGCCAATGCCCAACTATGCGGTATTCGCGCCTGACGGCGACAGGGTCTATGTCACCAATACCGGCAATGGTACACTTAGCGAAGTGGATGTCGTCAAAGGCTTCGTCGTACGCAACATGCCCGTCGGCGAAGGCCCTGAGCATCTTGTACTTAACGCCACCGGCAGCGCCGCCTTCGTAGCCGACAGTGATGGTGGCAAGGCCTTCCGCGTAGATCTTGCCAGCGGTTCTGTCACCGAAACCTATGACATTGGAGGCGAGTTGCACGGGATCGGCCTGTCCGACCGCGAGGGCGTACTGTTCGTGGCCGCCAAAGGCACCGACCGGTTGTTGTCGATTGATCTTGCTACGGGCAAACAGCGCTCGACCAACCTGTCACCGGCACCTTATCACCTGACGACCATACCGAACTCAGGCAAAGTGATGGTATCAAGCCGAACCGAACCGAAGGTCTGGATCGTCGATCAAGTCAGCCTGACGGCTATTACCGAAATGCCGATACTGGGTGAGGGCCACCAGATGGTTGTTCTGCCCTGAAGGACTGTGCCCGGCATTGCGTAATTAAACGGCTCTACGACCAAAGCTTAAACCAGGGAGCAGAACATGACAGAAGACCACGACATCAGAATCCACGCGAACGGCCCGACCGAGGTCGCTTACGTCTGCCCCATGCATTCTGACGTGCGTCAATCTGGGCCCGGCGACTGTCCCAAATGCGGGATGCACCTTGTGCCCGAGGGCGAGGTGGATGCGCATGCGCATCACCACCATTCCGCGCATCATGGCGCGACGGACGAGAACGGTGAATATGACATCGTTCCGACAGGCTATGACGGACCCGTATATACCTGCCCGATGCATCCGCAGGTGCGGCAAACCCATCCCGGGTCCTGTCCACTCTGCGGCATGGGGTTGGAGCTGGAAAGCGCGGCGATGGTGGACGAGGGGCCGAACCCGGAACTGGTGGATTTCACCCGGCGCCTATGGGTAGGTGCGATTCTGACGCTTCCACTTTTGGTTTTCACGATGGGCCCCTACGTTGGGCTGTCTGGTGTGCGAGAGATTTTTGGTGAGCGAACAACCCTATGGATTGAACTGATACTTGGCACTCCGGTTGTTCTTTGGTGCGGTTGGCCATTTCTGGAACGAGGGTGGAATTCGTTTCGCACCATGAACCTGAACATGTTCTCGTTGATTGCCATGGGGGTTTCGGCCGCGTGGCTGTTCAGCGTTGTCGCCGTATTGATGCCCCACATATTTCCGGACGGTTTTCGAGATTCAGAAGGCCATGTTGGGGTCTATTTCGAAGCGGCCGCAGTTATCGTTACACTTGTTCTGCTCGGGCAGGTGATGGAACTGCGGGCACGCGAAGGCACAGGAAAGGCAATCCGCGCTTTGCTGGACATGGCCGCAAAGACCGCCCGCATTATCCGCCCTGACAGCAGTGAAGAGGAAATTCCGCTTGAAGAAGTACAGGTAGGTGACCGCCTTCGCGTACGCCCCGGCGACAAGGTGCCAGTAGACGGCATTGTACTCGAAGGGCGCTCATCTGTTGACGAAAGCATGATCTCTGGCGAACCGGTTCCGGTCGAAAAGGTACAAGGCGAGCCGGTCACAGGGGCCACAATCAACGGCACCGGTAGCCTTGTGATCGAAGCAACCCGAGTGGGCTCTGACACAATGCTGTCCCAGATTGTCGAAATGGTGGCCAACGCGCAACGCTCGCGCGCACCAATTCAGAAATACGCTGACAAAGTGGCGGGCTGGTTTGTACCGGCGGTCATAAGTATAGCTGCGCTGGCCTTTATTGCATGGGCAATTTGGGGACCGGCTCCGGCGCTCTCCTACGCCTTGATCGCAGCGGTGTCGGTACTGATCATAGCTTGCCCGTGCGCGCTTGGCCTGGCCACTCCGATGTCGATCATGACGGCCACGGGGCGCGGGGCGCAGGCCGGAGTGCTGATCAAAAATGCCGAAGCGCTGGAGCGGTTCGAGAAGATCGATACTTTGATCGTCGACAAAACTGGCACGCTGACCATGGGCAAGCCAAAGCTTGTGGCTGTATTACCCGAACCTGGCCATGACGAGGTCGAGGTGCTGCGGCTGGCCGCAACGCTGGAGAAGGGCTCGGAGCACCCGTTAGCTGAGGCAATCGTCACAGGAGCCGAGGAACGTGGCGTAGCCCTGTCCGACGCCAGTGACTTCGAGGCGGTGACTGGTAAAGGCGTGAAAGGCACGGTGGATGGCCGCCCCGTCGCGCTCGGCAATCTGAAACTGGTCACCGATCTCGGACTCGAGGCGGCCGAACTGACGGCCAAGGCCAATGCGCGTCGGGATGACGGCGAAACGGTGATGTTCGTGATGCTTGATGGTTCAGTGGCGGGGTTGGTCTGCGTCGCCGACCCGGTCAAGGAAACAACACCAGCCGCACTCAAGGCGCTGCACGAACTGGGTTTCCGGATCATCATGGCGACTGGCGACAACGAACGCACTGCAAAGGCGGTGGCCGAACGTCTGGGTATCGATGAGATTCGAGCCGACGTACTGCCCGAGGACAAGGCCCGCATAATTCGCGAACTGCAGGAGAAAGGCGCAAAGGTCGCCATGGCGGGTGACGGAGTGAACGACGCACCCGCGTTAGCGCAGTCCGATGTGGGCATCGCCATGGGGACCGGTGCCGACGTGGCGATCGAAAGTGCAGGCTTCACGCTGGTCAACGGAAGCCTTGATGGCATCGTGCGCGCCCGTAGGCTGGCCCGCGCTACCATGCGCAATATCCGGCAAAACCTATTCTTTGCCCTGATCTACAACGCCTCGGGCGTTCCGGTGGCGGCGGGTCTTCTGTTCCCGCTTTTCGGCATCCTGATCAGCCCGATGTTTGCGGCCTTCGCTATGAGTGCTTCATCGATTTCAGTGGTGTTGAATGCGCTGCGATTGCGGGGGGCGAAGATTTGAGCACGCACGAGCATAGTACCCACGGCGCCAGTGGCGCGCTGAAGCCCGGATCAATCTCGCTGACCGGAGCCGTCGCCATGGGGACCGGCGTGATGATTGGCGCTGGGATCTTTGCACTTACCGGACAGATCGCCGGGCTGGCGGGGCCATGGTTTCCGCTGTCCTTCGTGGTCGGGGCCGTGGTGACGGTTTTCAGCGCCTATACCTATATCGCCATGTCCAACGCCTGGCCCTCATCAGGCGGCATCGCCATGATCCTGACCAAGGCATATGGGCCCGGGGCGGTTGCGGCGGCGGCCTCGCTGCTGATGGCACTGTCGATGGTGATCAACGAAAGCCTCGTCGCGCGTACTTTCGCGACCTATGCGCTCCGCCCGTTCAACATCGAGAGCGGACCGCTGGTGTCTTTGGTCGCTGTTGCGCTGATCGTCTTTGCCTATGCGGTGAACCGGTCGGGCAACCGGTCGGTGGGGTTGTGGTCGATCATCATGTCGGCGCTCAAGATAGGCGGGATCGCAATATTCGGCATCGCCGCACTTTGGGCTGCGGGCGGAACCTGGCAGGTTCAGGGCTCGGAACCGGCCGCGCCGCTGGGGTTCGTCGCCTCGGTAGCCCTGTCGATCCTCGCCTTCAAGGGCTTTACCACCATCACCAACAGCGGGGCCGAGATCGTCGACCCGCACCGCAATGTCGGGCGCACCATCATGATCTCGATCGCGATCTGCGCGGTGGTCTACCTGCTGGTCGCCCTTGCCGTCGGTGTCAGCCTGCCGCCCGAGCAAATCCGCGCGGCGCAGGACTATGCCCTGGCCGAGGCTGCCAGGCCGGTGCTGGGGCAGGGCGGGTTCTACCTGACCGTGGCGCTGGCGATGGTGGCGACGGCCTCGGGGCTGATCGCCAGCGTTTTCGCTGTGTCCCGGATGCTGGCGATGCTGACCGACATGAAGATGATCCCGCACAGCCATTTCGGCATGACGGGCAGCATCCAGTCTCACACGCTGATCTACACGGTCGTGATTGCGGGCCTGCTTGCGGTGTTGTTCGACCTGTCTCGCATCGCCTCGTTGGGGGCGTTCTTTTACCTGGTGATGGACATGGCGGTGCATTGGGGTGTCTGGCGACGCTTGCGCGGTCAGATCAAAGCCCGTGGATGGGTCTTGCTGACCGCCCTGGCGCTGGACTGCGTAGTCCTGACCGCGTTCACAATACTCAAGCTGCGCTCCGACCCGATGATCGTAGTATATGCCGTTGCTGGCATCGGCTTGGTCTTCGTCTATGAGCGCATCTTTCTCAAACAATGGATCATCGAAAAGGAGACAAATCAGCTATGACCCAATCAAATTTCGACGAAACCCGCGCCACACAGGAGACGACCGAAAGGGTCAGCTCTGACGTAACGGCCGAAGCGCCCAAAACCGAAGATCAGACGGCCAACGGTGCCAAGCGTAATTGGCTCCCGGTTGTCATTGCGATCGCGTTGGGCGCCGCTGTTCTGGGCTGGGAATACCGCGAGACACTCTATCCTTTGCTCAGTTCTCCGTTGCTGTTCTTGCTGGTCTGCGTGGGCATGCATTTCTTAATGCATCGCGGCCACGGCAAACACTGAGAACGGCGCCCTGTATGGCTGGCGGCTTTGCGGCAAGAACACTGCGCAACAAGGAGCAGCAACGGCCAACTGATCAGAACAAATTTGTAACCCAATAAGGAAGGGAAATTGCCATGTTAGCAAATCCAATTCGGAGAGCAGCAACTGAACTGCACCTGACGGCCGGTGCACTAACTGTAAAGGCATTGCACGGTGACACCGACGAAGATCACTCTGATGAATAGGGAATGGGGCATCGCGGTGAAGAAGAGGACCAAGGCGACTGATCCACCTCGTCCGAGTCCTATAATTCGATGAACCCGTCCTGACGCACAGGAGGAACAATATGTCTGAATTTTCTGAAAGACAGGCACCTTCAGAGCCTGAAACTCGGCGCGATTTCTTATACTTCGTCACCGGCGGTGCCGCCATCGTGGCCACGGGCGCGGCGGTCTGGCCACTTGTTAACAGCATGAACCCCAGTGCAGACATCTCCGCCCAAGCCGTTGTCGACATAGATCTTGAAGGTGTCGGACCAGGAACGAGGATCACTGTTAAATGGAAAGGCAAGCCGATCTTTATCGACCACCGGACTAAAGAGCGGATCGCGCTGGCGATAGCAGAAGACGATGCACCAATGATCGACCCGCAACCTGACGCCGAGCGCGTACAGCGACCGGAATGGCTGGTAGTTATTGGCGTTTGCACCCATCTGGGATGCATACCACTCGGGCAGGGCGGCAGCGAACCCACCGGAGACTGGGACGGTTGGTTCTGTCCGTGTCACGGTTCACATTACGACACGTCTGGCAGAATTCGGAAAGGCCCCGCGCCCCGCAACCTCGATCTGCCCCCTTACGAGTTCGTCACCGACACACGGGTCAAAATTGGGTGACGGCGCGGTGAACTTTGTTCAGAGGCGCGTGCCTCACCAAGTTCGTTTGTCAGTCCTCGAATATCCCTCGATCAGCGCCGCGATGCTATGTGGCGGAATTCGACATGTACCCCGCTTTCTGGAGTTTTCGAGAAGAGACCTCGCCGTCATGTTCTGAACGGAACAATTCTAATCGCTGCGCTCAACGTTTTCTGCTTCGCCCATGTTTAGACATGCCATCTTGCCTTTTGACAGGATCGCATCTGAATTGCGGGTTGAGAGGAAACGCTTTGGTCCTGAACAAGGTGCTATTTCAACCCCGTGTCAGCCGCGCGGCGATCGCGACCTGTCCCAGCGCGGCCAGGATCGCAGCGATGAACACGGCTTCGATGGCGATCATGCTGACCACCACACCGCCCACAAGCGGCGCCAGCGCCGCCGGGGCCGCAAAGCTGTTGAACCACGCGGAATAGGCCGGGCGGCGGTCGTCGGGCGAGATCTCCAGCAAATAGCCGAGATAGCCGATGGTCACCCCGTTCATCATCGCGCCGATCAGGAAGAACAGCACCGCGAAACCGGTCAGCCCCGAACCCGTGACCACAAGCAGCAAAACCAGCACCGGAGGTCCGAGACGCACCAGTGCCACTATCCCCAGCAGGCGCAATTTGCCCGCCTGGTCTCCGATGTGGCCCCAGAGCGGATTCGAGGCCAGCGCGCCGACAGTCTGCGCCGCCAACAGCGTTCCGACATCCGCCGCCCCGAGGCCGCTGCGGCTGGCGGCAACGACATAGAACGGCAACGCCATCAGCGTCGCTGCACCAAGCCATTGGAAGATCAGGAACAGCCGGAACCGGTGGTCCTGCCGCAGCGTCGAGAAACCTTCGCGCAGAAATCCAGACAGATTGGCAGGACGGTCCCGTGGCGCCCTTGCAGCGGTAGCGGGCTCACCCGCGGAGACAAAAAGCGTCGCAGAGACGATCATCAGCACCGCGCCGAGCCAGAAGATCAGCGCATAGGCCCTGAGCGGCGGCATCACGTCGAGCGCGTGTCGCAGAAAGCCCGCCACCAGAACCGCCAGAACACCGCCGCCGAAAAAGCGCCAGGCCAACATCCGGCTGCGGCGCTCGGACGGGATCGCCCGGCCGACGATGTCGTTGTAGGGCACCGCGACCACGCCGCTGACAAAGGCATAGACCGTCCACAATCCCAGCATCCCGAGCGCCAGCGGAACCGGAGGCCAATCGACCTGAGGCCAGTCGGCCCCCCACCACAGAAGAATACCGATCATCGCGACCGTGATCGCCCGCCCATAGGCACCAAGGGCGTAGAACGGCATCCGCCGATCGGTGCGCTCGGCGAGGTAGCCCACCGCGAACTGGGGCAGCAGCCAGCCAAGACGCAGGACCGTGCTGGCATAGCCCACGGCCAGCGCGCTACCGGTCAGCATATGCACCAGACTGGCCACCACCGTCGCGCTGTCCACCGCCGCCGACCCGCCCTGAAACACCGCACCAGCACCGGCGATGCGCCAAAATCTCGTGTCTTCGGGATTACGCCTTGCCATTCGCCGCCTCTGCCTCCGCCCGGGCGCGGCGGATGTCGATGCCGCTCTGCCACAACACCGTCAGGCCGATCCCGACCACCAGAAGGATCGTCAGCACATAGTTGAACAGGATCATCAGAAGGGCGGTTTCGTCCGGAACGCCAAGCACCTTGAGCGCGAACCCCGCTCCAAAGACAAAGCTCGCCGGGATGCGCACGAAACGACCCAGAACCATGGCGAACCCGGCAAACACCATCAGGAACAGGTAATCCCACGCGCTCAGCACCACGCCAACCGCCAGCCCGGCCCACAGGAAATGGGTTGTCGCCACCAGCTTACCCGCAATGGCTGCGGCAATGGCGGCGACGCGGCGGGCCCGTGCCTGTGGCCAGACGATCCCTTCACCGAGCGCGGTGCGCAGATACGCGCCATCGGCCCCGATGCGGGCGGCAGCCCAGTCGAAGAGTCGGCAGACCAGAGGGTCCTCGCTCAGAAGTGACGCGCGGAACCGGAACAGAACCCAAAGCAGGCTGCCGAAAAGCATCAGGTTCAACAGGCCCGCAACGCTCAATCCCAGCCGCAGGTCACCCTCGATCTGTGGAATCTGGCCGGCGGCGGCCACCGCTCCGGCAAAAAGGGCGAAAACGACGCCGTCGAGGAACCGGGCGATGATCGCGGTTGCAAGCACGGTCGCCATCTTCAAGCGGTCGAGCCGGGCAACCAGCCAGGCCCGGACCAGCGGGCTGATGCCGAGCGGGACAAGGACATTTGCGCCATAACCTGCCAGTAGCGCCCCCGTCAGCCGCAGGGTGCCGACGGGTTTCACGTCGAACAGGATCTGCCGCCACTTCCAGCCGCTCATCAGCTGCTCCAGCAGGATGGTGGCGGCAAGAATCGCGATCCAGAACATGTTGGCTCCGCGCAGGCCCTGCAGAAACAGCGCAAAATCGAGGCTGCCGTAGAGCGCAAACACCAGATAGAGCGCCAGGGCGGAGCCGAATATCGGCAGCAGCCACCGTTTCAGGAAGGTCCGCATTTGACATCCTCGCAACTACCAAGACCTCAATGTTTTAACCTCCGTATCATGATACGGTGTCAAGATGACGGTGACGGAGGGAGACTGCGATGCAACCACTCAAGATCGGCCAGGCCGCGCGCGAGACCGGGATAGGCGTCGAGACGATCAGATTTTATGAAAAGAAGGGCCTTGTCACTCAGCCGCCGCGCCCAATTGACGGCGGCGCGCGGGACTATGGTGGTGACACGCTTTGGCGGCTGAAATTCATATCCGGCGCTAAGAAGCTCGGATTTTCGCTGGCAGAAATCGCGGAAATTTTGGAGTTGCGCACGGCACCAAATACCGAGTGCGTCGCGATGCAGGCCAGAGCGCGCAAAAAGCGGGACGAAATTCAGGAACGGATCGAAGGGCTTGCACGGTTGAGGAACAATCTGGACGAGCTGATCGCGGCGTGTCCGGGGCGTGGTGGAATTCAGAACTGTTCGATCGTGGGCGCCATAGAACGCAGCAGTGAGAAATAGGCGCAATTCCGGCCTTGAACGGAGGGTAGCGGCGTTGCTTGCGAACCGGGTTATTGCCAAGCAGGACCCAGAACGGCAGGTGCAGCGAAAAAAGGAGAGCGAGGGTTCCGCTTCCGAGCAGAGTTTGCGCCAGATCATTGTGAGAAATCCCTGCGTCGCCCAGAAAGCCATATCTGATGAGTGTCGGAGGGTGACGGACAAGTCGGCCCTGTAAATGCGGTCCAGCTTTTATCCTACCGGTGCGATTTTATATCGGTTTAAGACAAGTTTACCCAAGAGGGAACATGACAATGAATAACCTGAGCCGCCGCCGCTTGATGCAAGGAGCCGCGGCAATTGCGTGCAGCGCGGCGCTTCCCGCCTTCGCGAAAACCGGTCCCTCAATCCATGTCCTGAAGGATCCGAATTGTGGGTGCTGCGGATCGTGGATCAAAATCATGCGGGCGGAAGGTTTTGAAGTAGGCGTGGAAAACAGTGCTTGGGAGGCCTTGAACGCTTACAAAACCGCCAATGGGATTCCGGAGGGCATGATGTCATGCCACACGGGTCGCGTGGAGGGCTACATGATCGAAGGACACGTCCCATCCGCTGACATTCGGCGCCTGCTGGGCGAACGCCCGAATGCTGTCGGACTGTCGGTTCCGGGAATGCCTTTCGGCTCACCGGGCATGGGGCCGGAAAGTGAACGCGAAGCCTTCGACGTCTTTCTGATCCGCAAGGATGGAACCACAGAGGTGTTCGCCAGCTACCCGGCCGCATAATTTCCCGATGGCGCTGGCAAGATCCTGACAAACACGGCGCTCGCTTCTGCTGCCTGGTTTACGTGACATTCTTCACGGCAAACCAGTTGATCCGTGACTTCACGCCTGCCTTGTCCTACCGGGCAAGTTCCAGCCTACGGTGAAAAAATACCTGCGTCCGCAAAGCCTGATGACCGGCTTTGCGGACAAAACCGACATCCCGGTCGCCGTATCAACCGCAGCATTTGTCGCCCGCCTGAATTGGCGGGCATGGGGCCGATCCGTAGGAACAGTAGACGCAGCAATCGCCGGGAAGTGGCTTCAGGACTTTTCCGCAAGATGTGCATTCGTAGAACCACTGGCACGCGTCTGTTGGCATCGTTTCAGGCCTTGAATGTCCACATTCCGGGCAGATGATCGTGCTGACAAGGTTCGGGTGCTTTTCACTCATGGCGTCACATCAAGGTTATCAGGAAATCATTTATTCGGATTTCGTTGAGCACGATAACCCAAGCGATGGCCGTCAACGCAAAACTGCCTGTCAGCCACCATTTGAAGCGGTCGAGCGAACCACGGCGATACGCGACGATGCCAGAGAGAAACAGCAGGGCCGTCGAACCGCCGAGCACGTAATAACTCGCGGCGGCGATCTTGCCGAATACGGCCAGCCAGCTCCCTCCCAAGCCAAGCAAAATCAAGGCCATCGGCAAGATGCAGCAGGTCGCAACGCCAAGTGCGGTAAACGATCCAAGAAAGCTTGCGCCAACAAACTTGCTCATGGTCAGCTTTCTCCGGCTTTGACGAACTCGAGCGGAAGCCGGTTCGACTTCCTCGATTTTTGCTTCGCGCGGTATGTGAAATTCGACATCATGACCGACAACATGCACCCTGTAGTAGCTACAGGTTCAAGGGAAAGGTCATCACATGATTGCGATTGGCGAAGCGGCGAGATTGACCGGTCTGTCGGTCGAGACGATCCGCTACTACGAACGGGAAGGCATAGTCGAGAAAGCCGGTCGAACCGCCTCGGGACGCCGCGCATACACGGAACGGGAAATCTCCGAGCTCAGATTCATCAAACGCTGCCGCGATCTTGGCTTTACCATTCAGGGTGCATGCGCACTTCGCGAATTGTCCAAAGCGCCCGAGCAAGCTTGTCGTGACGTCGAAGACGTCGCAACAAGACATCTCGACAACGTCAGGTCAAAAATCGCCGCCCTCCAACGGTTGGAGCAAGCACTGGCAGAACTTGTGCAGACCTGCACCGAGGGTACGGCCTCATGCCCCCTGCTAACGGCGTTGCTCAACGAGCCTATCGCCAAAGAAAAAATAAACGACACCTAATTGCAACGCCCGGAAAGGATCGAATCTGGCCAACTCAGTTTGCGGAAAGACTACAATGCGGCTCAAATCCGGCTCGCTCATCATTACCCACCCCATGCCCGAACTCTCTGCCTGTCCTCATCGCAGGCGAGAGTGACATTCCTGAATTGCTCATGGGTGACATTTGAGCTTTGCGGCTACAGATTGCGGAAGCATAAGTGAAATTATGTGAAACTTGCCCCTGCTCACAATTTTGCAAATCAAGCGGTGCACGTGGGCCGAACTCAGAGATGCCTGATCCACACGCATTGATCCCGGTTGGGTCCAAGTTCTTCGAGGATCCTTTCAGCATCCAGATTGAAGTCTTTGGCAATTTCCTGGACCTGAACCGCCTGAAAGCTATCCAAGTTCCGCACCGTTCGACCATCTTCAAAGGTGATCAACTCGTGTGATCTTCCAGACCAACGCACGATCCCGCCGCAAAGGGTCTGTCCTTCAACATCCGCAAGTTCGGCGACCGGGTCGGCAAAGAAATCGGTCCATTTAAGAATACCTGTGCTGACAGCTCTCGCCACTGCTTGTTCCGTTGTCCGGCACTTGAGTTTTGTGACGATCGAAGACGTCAAAGCATGCACCATCCTGGAGGAGAGCCCCGTCTGGCCAGCAACTACGGATGGGATCAATCCTGATGCGAGCATCTTCAGAACATCCATCTCCTGATCGGACAACGCATCCGTAGGAAAGTTGAAAACTGTATCAATCACATCGAGCGCGAGTAGATGCAGGACCTGCGCTTCGTGGCGAAGGGCAGGGAGCATACTCCCGACCAAGGCGTCCCAGTCGGATCGGCGCAGGTTGGAGGTAACCGTAAAGACACCACGCTCCCCAAACGGATTGATAACCGGAATGGATAGTCCGTGCTGACCCACACCAAATTTTCTCGCTGCATCGAATAGCGGTGCGTGTTCACGCTGATCATCAAACACAGCCCAATCAATTGGTGCGATCATTGCGGCGCCAAACCGGATGAGGGGATCGACCAGGACCATGTCGTTGTCGACGTAGTGCCTGACCCATTCGGCCGGGAACGTGGTGCAGCCGTGGACAACGTTGTGATGCTTGTCGATATGGGCGTAGGACGCATTCTCCAGTCCGAACCTCGAACAAATTTCCTGAAGGCGCGCCTCCCCGGTCTGCCTGAAATCCAGTTCAGAATTGCCAATGTCCGCGATTTTCATAGATCGTCTTTCTGTTCCGCGTTGCCGTCGAGGCCGCTTAGCAACCTAAAGCTGAACAAACCACTCGGGAATTCCCGTAGCCAATCATGCATTTGAATACAGTTCTGTTCTGGAGGCGGAAACGGAGCGAAAACCTGCCGATGAGACACATGAATTGGAGAAGCTGGCGGCTCATAACCCGGCACGGCTAAAACCCGCTGCAGTGATCTTGCGGAAGCCCGTCTTCCTCCTCTCGGGCTCTACGCGCCAAAAGCCCCATGAAACTGGAAATCAGGTTCAGTTCACCGCGCTCATCTGCGTGCACCATACCGCGCAGATATCCGCCCGGATTAACCACTGGCGGCAACCGTGGATCGCTCAGCCTCGCGTCTGTGATCAACCCGGCCAGGATTGCACCCATCACGGTCAATCGGTCAATCGCCGTACGCCAAGCCGAGGCATTGGCGCCGATCTCCGACAATCGCGACCAAACGCCGGTCTCAATCGCGTAGAGCGACGGGCTGGAATTCTGATCTCCGCCACCCGCGATATCGATATGCATGCGCAGCTCGGGTGAGGCCAGTTCATATAGGATGCGGTTATTCACCCGCGGTAGTTTTTGGGCCTTGCGCGATGCCGTATCTGTCGGATGATTGCTTTCTAAGCAATGCGGAGGGCCGTCAGGCCCGGAGCCGGAACAATCTGGTTCCGAGGCTTTTGCCGAGGACATTGAACTCTCGCCATCGGCGTTACAGGACAGAATTGTTTCTTCAATTTGGTCTTGTATATGGCACCCGAAACAAGCTTCGGGTTCACCCGAAATTTCACCGGGTTTTGCGACATGCTCTTCGATCCGGCTCCAAAGGTCGTAAGCCGCCTGAACATGTAGCTTGAGCGCCTCCAGCGTCATGTATTTCAACTTGTCGGCGCGCGGCCAGGATCGAAGTTCCTCCTTCATGCCTTCCAGACTTTCAGGAGGGCAGGGGAGTAAGAGAAGCACGGCCAGACTATGTTTCACATATCGGTAAAGCCGTGATCGATCCCCGCGCAGCTCGTCCTGTTCTTTCTTCTCGGCCTTGCTGCGCACGTCCGCGTCGCGCATCTCGGGAATGAGGTTCAGGGCAGGGGTCAGGAAGAGTCCAAGCTTCTTGCGCTTACAGCGCGCGCCATTTGCGCCAAGCCTGCGTTCGATCAGACCAATCCTTTCCAGCTCACGTTCGTGATTGTGGATTGTCCGATCTGTCACGCCTCGCCCGGCAATGAGGGTTTCCTGGCGCGCGTAGCAAAAGGGTTCCTGAGACGGGTCTCGAAAAGCACATGGCGTAATCATATCGATGATGATCTCTAAGGTGCGAATACACTGGGCTGATGCGCCTCTGATCTGCGCATATCCCACGCAGAGCTGACGTAACCTGTCACGGTTCCAGCCCTCAGGAAGGCCGTTGTGAAAGCGAATATTATCGTGGTGATGGGCGGATGCGATCTGCCGAAAGCTCATGGATTTGGCCTCATTTGGCAAAGGTCAGTGTTGATATCGCGGCTTCGCGGGGCAGGGTGTTCGGAATGGTTCAACGGTCTCATGGTCTGCTTCTCATTGGGGAAGCAAGGCGGCTCGAACCTCAGCAAAAAGACACAGAAAAACCGTTCGCACAGATGCGTTTGTCCTTGTCAGTAATTTTGGAGTTTCCTATAAATCAGGTGATCAAACGTGACTTAAGAAGATCCCCGCTGAGGCCCCGCCTTGCGGGGGTTTTTGTTTCTGGGATTAAGTTTTTCCTCCGGGCCAATCGGCCTGGTTTAAAAATGCAGCTGGCGATTTTTGGTGGCATAGCCAGGAGCAACGCGTTGTACCGCAGGTCAGCACCTCAATATCGGATGAGTTCGTAGTCGCTGAACCCGAATGTGTCGGTCCACTCGACGCCAACGCCGCGGAAGTAGCTGGGAGGTTCACAGCGATTGCCCAGTGGCAGCCAGTAAGGGATTGGGGCAGGAGCGCGCTCGGACCAGCGAAAATTCGTATTATCGTCGTAGGTGCCAACCACAAGATCAAGCGAACGCTCGCAATCTCCCTCCCTTGAACGACGGCGATAGCTGTAGTGGCGCACATCCCAAACCCTGATGGATCTCACAACGTCGAAATCGGAAGAAGAAAGATCGACGCTGATCGGGGTGGCTTGGAAACCGTCACCGTATTGGCCGTGATGTGCATCGATCCTTCCTATCGAGATCGCTGCGTCTACCAGTATTGGCTTAGCGGTGTCATCCGATGGAAGCTCTGGAACTGGGCTAGCACTGGTGCGCTTGATGGCTTCCAACCGTTCCATAGGACCCAAGTCCGAGGGGCTGTGTGACGTATTCATCGGACAGCGCCAGAGTTGAAGCGGCGGTTCGACCGGGTAGGGTGTGATGCGCCGAATGAACTCCGCCTTGGCTGCGACGCAATCAGCCGAACTTGGCCAACCCCCGGCGAGGCAAAGGAATATGGCACAGTCAATTGGATAGGCACGAGCCTGCGTGGCTGGCAGTGCAGCGAGTGCAACTGCAAGGGCCTTCGCGCGAGTTCGATTTCCGGATTTTGAGTGTTTCAAGATGGTCTCTCCTGCTTGCGAATCGCCTAAGCAATATCCGGCCAATATATTTCTGACAATCCAATATCGTATATTGGCGGGTTTTCTTATATTGACGTAGATTGTGTTTTAGTCCACAACTTTTGGATGTAGAAGACGGCCCATAGGGGGTCGTCATGGCGGACAACAAGAGACAATACACTGTGGTAACCATCGAGATGGTCCGGGGCCTGAAAGAGGATCAGGTTCCCTTTACATGCCGCTACGAATTTATCGGACTCGCTTCCCTTGGACGACCTAAGTACCACTGCATTTACAGCTCGCCGAACTATGTCGGGGCCTTGTGCAAGTCGAAGATCTCTCGAGCGGGCGCTGAGCCCAGAGAGTTCGATCTTTGGCCGGGCCTCTTCAAGCATCATCAGGAATTTGGTGATGGGCGCATTCTCTGCGTCAAATCAGACTATACGATCGAGTCGATTACCCCAGAGGGTCTCGAAGCAGCTCAGGCCCTGGACGCGAAATCCAAAACCTGATCGGTCACGTTCGAGAACCCGGCTCATCAAAATGCTGGGGCAGGGCGCATGAAACGGCTCTTGTTTCTCAGCGCTGCACTCGCGTCCTTGTTCATTGCTGCAGTTTGGATTGAACCAGCTAGGAAAACAAAGACTCTCGGCGCATCCGAGGTGATTGCCGTTGACGGTGACACGATCGACCATGGTGACGACCGATACCGGCTTATTGGGTTTGATACGCCTGAGACATTCCGGGCTCAGTGCGATGCTGAGAGAGCTTTGGGTCTACGAGCCAAGGACCGGCTGACGGAGCTCATCAACTTCGCGGGCGTAATTGAACTTGAGATTGAGCTGCACTTTGACGTCCACGATCGCTTCTTGGCGCTTGGGCGCGTGTCTGGACAGAACGTCGGGGCCATCCTGATTTCTGAAGGTCTGGCGCGCCCGTACTCGGGTGGCAAGCGCCAGTCCTGGTGCGGCTGAAAGAAAGGATAAAACAACGATTTATGACAGCAGAGAGAAACGACTAAGCAATAAGCAGTCCTGCCGATTGCGCCAACAATCGACAGGACAAGAAACGCCCTTAATCCATCCGGGCATTCCTCCAACATCAAGAGAGAACTGTACTATGGTAAAAACAGTAGTCCGAGATGCCGGTCCTAGATTGGGCAGCACCGCGACAGAGTCAATGGGTGCAAACCTAGACAACGCGTCTGCACCTCCGATCCCTTAGCGCTGTCTGACGATTGAGGCGCGCGGGACATCCGAACGTTCCAGCCAAAACATCTGACTAAGAGATCCGAACCAGACATTGGTCTTTTGCGGCGCCACTGAAGGTTCAGTGCTGTGTCCCAGCACCCGATTCCCCACCGCTCAGATGACCTGAAGTCGACCCCATAATAGTAATTATGTAAAAACTACTGACCTAATTTGGAGGACAAATTAGTGACCAGCTCCATCAAAAGCTTCACCGATAACAGATGTCGGATCAACGCCGTTTGGCCGTTGTTGGCGTTCTTGACGGCGACTTTCGGAACGGATGTCTGTGCCCAGGTCATTGAATACGAACCTGATGGAAGCGTGTATCTAAACGGCATTCGCGCAGAAATCGTTGATGGCGTCGTTCGTCCAATCCGGATGCGTGAATACACGCTTAATGAAAAGCCGGAAGCACCAACCCCCAAACCGCAGGCAAAGATCGAGATTGCGGGCAAGGCGCCGCGGCCTCGCAGATCCTCGGGCGGCTGGTCGCAGGAGCGGATCGTCAAAGAAATCCACGCAGCGGCGGAACGCCATGACATTCCGGCCGAGTTGTTCATGGCGCTGGTCTGGCAGGAAAGCCGGTATCGGGCTGACGCTCTGTCACCCAAGGGTGCCTATGGCTTTGCACAGCTCATGCCGGGAACGGCGAAAGACCTGAGCGTGAACCCAAAGAACCCTGCAGAAAATCTCGACGGTGGTGCCCGCTATTTGGCGGCGCAGTACCGCGCGTTCGGAACCTGGAAGCTGGCGCTTGCCGCCTACAACGCCGGGCCTCACCGCGTCGTCGAATATGGTGGCGTCCCCCCCTTCACCGAAACCCGCAACTACGTGCGGACCATCCTCAGCAAAGTGAGCACTTCCTCATGAAAAGAACCCACTTCTACCAGCAGATGGCGTTTTTCGCGATCACAGCGTTCATCATCACAGCAGCGCCCGCCTCTGCTGGCTGGCTGCAAGATGCCATTGGCGATTTCATCAACGAAACGCTGGCTGACTCGAAGGTCGTTGGCGTCAGCCTTGCCGCTGTCGGCTTCATCTGGGGCTGTCTGGCCTACGTGTTCGGCTGGGGTTCGCTGAAAGGCCCGGTAATCGCTATCGTCGTCGGCGCTGTTATCGGCCTCGCTGATACATTCATCGGAGCCTGATTGATGCCGCGCCGCAATACGGTCTTTCGCGGCCTGAGCCGCCCCGCAGAATGGGGCGGCCTACCCGTGATCTATCTGCTGGTGATCCTCGGGATGACCATGCTTTCGTTCTTCATGTTCGGGATAGCGCCAGCAATCATTGCGGGTTTTGTTTTCTACACCGGGCTTCGCCTCTTTTACGAATGGGAACCGGCTTTCTTCCGCGTCCTGTCCGTAACCCTTTCCAAAACTCCGCGCACCAAAAACCGCCAGCATCATGGGGGAGATTACTATAGTGCCTAAGCCTGCTGCACAGGATTTGTGGACCCTTGCCCGCTCGTTGATCGAGCCGAGCTGGCGCAAGGATGAAATGAGCCTCTTTCAGATGTTGCCTTATGGCTATGTCGTGGACGATGAGGTCATTTCCACACGCAACGGTGGCCTTATCGCCGCTGTAGAAATCACCGGGATTAACGCAAACACGCTGGACGAAAACGAGTTTGAGTTCCTGGCCGAACGGTTTGAGCGTGTGTTGCGCACAACACCCAATGAAGTGGCATTTTATGTTCATCGACTGACCGTCCCGACTGAGACTGGTCATGTCATCACAGATCCAACCGGCTTTGCCGGTGCAGTGGCGCAGGCCATGCGCTCAGCTTCCGTCGATGCAGAGCTGAAAGAACGCAAGATCATCATCAGCGCCATTCTCCAAAAGCGGCAGGATGAGCGGGCAAAACAGATGTTCGGCATGTCGTCTGGAACGATAGACGAGGAACGCCGCGAAATGATCGAACAGCTCGACGGTGTTTTCACAACACTGGCGGGCACGCTGGGCGAAAGCCGGGTGCGCCGGCTGAAGCTCAGCGAGGGGCGTTGGCTCGGCTATTATGGAATGCTGTTGAACGGTCGGTATCAGCCGATCATTCACACGAACATTGCAGAACCCATCGCCTTCAACATGCCGCAAGAGGATGTGCTGTTTCAGGGCAAGACCGGCAAACTGGTCACGGGCGACGATCAGGAACGCTCCATCCGTGTCTATTCCCTGAAGAATTACCCGATGGCTTCGTTCCCCGGCATTTTCGACGGGCTGGACCTGCCGGTTGATGTTGTGATTTCGCAATCCTTCCTGCCGATCAGCCGCGCCCAGGCGCAGGAAATGGAACGCCGCAAGTCGGGACAAATGCGCTCGGCAGGCGACAAAGCGAAGTCGCTTGAAGAAGATTTGTCCATTCTGGCGGACGGCATTGCCTCCGGCACCATGTCACTCGGCAAGCACCACCTGTCGATCTGTGTGTTTGGGAACGAGGAAGATCTGAAAACCGCCGAAAAACACATCATCGGTGAAATCCAGATTTCGGGCGGCACGGTCAAACGCGAAGCGATGTCGGCGCGGTCGGTGTACTTCGCGCAGCACCCCGGCAACTTCGCATTCCGTCCTCGTGAAGAACTGATCACGGACCAGAACTTTGCGGACATGGTTGCGTTCCACATGCGCCCTAAAGGGTTGGATGCGGAAAAGCTGCCCTGGCCGGGGCCATTGGCGACTTTGCCGACAACGCACGGGGACAGCTACGATGTTTCGCTGCACCTTCCCAAGACCAGCAAAGACGCTGAAAACCTGCCCTCCGGCCACACAATCGTTCTGGGGCCGAACGGATCGGGTAAAACTGTGACCGCGATGCTGCTGGCGACAACGGCGGTTGCACAGGGCGCGCGGATCATCGCTTTTGACAAAGACCGGGCGATGGAGGCCCCCATGCGTGCGCTCGGCGCACAGTACACCCGCGTCCGAGTTGGTGAACCAACCGGCATGAACCCGTTTCAGACCGAGACGGATGAGGCTGGGCAAAGCTGGCTCGCCAATTGGGTCATTGCCCTGTTGAGCTATGACGAACCACTGACCACCGATCAAAAGGATGAAATCACGCGGGCTTGCCAAGCGAATGCCACTTTGCCGCCTGCGCTTCAGAACTTCGATTCATTGGTGGAACGGTTCAGAGCCTTTGACGATGACAAGAACCTGTACAAGCGTGCAAGTGAATGGGCTGGCGAAGGCCGCTTGTCCTGGATGTTTGGCGAGGGTGGCTCAGATCCGTTTGCTGCTGGCGCCCGTCATCTTGTTTTCGACATTTCCGAGGTTCTGGATGACGAGTTGGTGCGGCTGGCATGGATCAGCTACGTCATGCGCCAGATCGAACGCCGCTGCGCCACCAAGATACCCACTGTCTTTGTGATTGATGAAGCATGGGTAATTGCTGGCAACCCTTATGGCGCTGGCATTCTCATAAATGCCTACACCACGTATCGGAAGCTGAACGTCATGATGATGATGATGACGCAGATCCCCGATCACCTCCTGTCGTCGGCGGCAAGTAAGTCGATCCTGGAAAACACCAGCACGCAGCTCTTGTTCCCCTCTCGATCCGGCAATGAAGCAGACTACCGGGCAATCGGCTTGAACGATTCAGAGCTGGCCGCGCTGAGGGCGCATTTTGGCGACCGCGTAATGCTCATGAAAAAGGGTGATGAGAGTGTTTGGCTCGATGTCGATGTCGGCGCTCTCGGCCCGCTTCTCCGTGTTCTGAGCGGATCAGACGGAAAATCGTTCCCTGATCCTGACTGGCGAAAAAACCCCAACTTCTGGAAGGAAATCACATGAAAACCCGCCTTGTAATCGCCCTTGTAGTTCTGGCCGCTGTCTCAGCCTGCACCAGCACCTATTCGGGCTATCGCAGCAAATGCGCCTGCGACTTTGAGCGCATGACCCCCCCTGAAAACTTGGAGCTTGTCTGATGAATATTTCAAAGAAATTCCGCACAACCATTGCTGTTTCAGTTCTGGCCGCCCTGCCCGTCATGGCATCGGCCCAGGGTGTTCCGGTGGTGGACTCTGCATCCATCACGCAGGACGCCGCCAATTCGGCCAAAGAAATCGCTGAAATGGTCCGCCAGTACGAGCAATTGCTGGAACAGTACGAGAAACTGGAACAACAGCGGGCATTGCTCGAAAACTCCTTCAAAACCATCAGCGGTTTGACAGATCTGGATGAGTTCAACAGCCGCAGCTTTTTGAAACTGGCGACTGCTGCTGACACGCTCGGCTACGCACTGGATGCAGCGGAGGGCGGTATCTCCGGCCTGCCCGATGTCGCTGCGCAGGCAATGGAACGTCGATCAATCAACCTCGGCCTGAACGATGGCATCTTGTCCGACTTCAGCGGATCGGATGTGCAGGCTCGCCGCATCCTGTCTGAGCGTGGTGGTGCGGGCCTGATGGCGTCGGCGTTGGGTGAGAATGGCTATGACATGGCCGGTCAGCTCTCCGAAGATGCTGAAAAACTGCGCGGTGAAATCGGTCAGCAAGAAGATCTGAAGGATGCAATCGACTATAACACGGCGGTTCTCCTGAAACTCCTGCAAGTTGAAATTGAAATCTTGCGCGCAACCTCGGCTAATGCTCTGGCGTCGGGCACGGATCTGGCTGCAACCGCTGCTGATCTTTCGACACTCAGCAACTATGTACGAGGAACCTCACAATGAAACTCCGCTCAACTCTCATCCTGACCATTGCAGCCGCCGTCGTTATGTCGGGTGCTGCATCGGCACAGGTGAAGCTGCGCCCGTCACCCAAGGTCGATATGCCGTTCGATGAATATCGTAAGTGCCTTGGGTACTCGGGCGCGAGTGAGTACGGTCGTCAATTCGTCAAAGACGATCAAGCGCGCATGGCCGAAGCGGGCCAATCCGCAGACAAGCAGCCTCTTGTGACCAACTGGTCGGTGGTGATCCTGAATGAACAGGTCATAGCAGCGCACGAGGCCACCATCGAGCAATGTAATCTGCGCAAGTCTGGCGAGACCTACAGCACCGAATGTCCGCTGGGTGGTTTGAGCCGTGAGGACGCGGCCCAAAAGGTCGGAGCTGACCAAGACGAGTTTTGGACCCAACCGTCCGACAATCTTGCCGCGCTTAAAAAAGAGCAACGGACCCGTCTGGAAGCTCTGCGCCCTGCAATTGAGGAGGCTTGTGGGCCGTGATCCAAGATTTCGTCAGCTCGATTGAGGCTGCGCTTAATAACTTCTCGCAGCAAGCATACAACAGCCTGGCGGCGGATCTTGCATCCGCCCTCTGGGCAATAGCCGCGCTGATCTTCGTGGCAATGCTGATCAACGGTGTGCTTCAAATCCGGGAAATCGGGTTTGGTGGCTATGTCGGCTGGATCATTCGGGCGACGATCATCATTGGTATGGCTTCCAGCTGGAGCTTCTTTCAGCCCATTTATCAGGGCATTTCGAGCCTCCCAGACACGATTGCCGGAGAATTGACCGGCACAACAAATGTCTGGGAAGCACTCGATGACATTGCGCTTCAGTGTTTCTTGATGGGCCAGCAGGCCATTGAAAACGCGACCTGGGGCCTGAGCATCACCGGGGCTATTCTCTGGGTTGTTGGGGCTGTCATCGTAGCTTTTGGCACCGGCATGGCGCTGATCGCAAAAGGCGGTCTGGCGGTCCTGCTGGGACTAGCGCCTGTTTTCATCGCAACGCTGCTCAGCTCAGCAACAGCCAATATCTTCGCAGCCTGGGCGAAAACGACTGTTGGCCTGATCATGGTCATCGTCGTTCTGACAGGTATTGTTTCTCTTATTCAGGCCCTTTTCAGCTCAGAACTGACCGCTGTTGAGGATGTGAACAATATGGAGGCCAGTGGCCGGTTTTTGGCGATCTGCATTGTGTCAATCGTGATGCTCACGCAGATCCCATCGCTCGCGGGCGGAATGTCGGGTGCAATCGTTTCGGCATCCTCGGGTCTTGCCGTGGCAACTGGTGCCGTCGCTGCCGCAAGAAGTGCATTGGGCACTGCAAGCGACGGCGCAAGGGGTGCAGTAGCCGGTGGGAAAACCGCCGCCGCGATGGCCTCCGCAGCCCGCGATGGGACAGGTGTTCGTGACAGCGCCTCGCGCGCGATGCAAGCGCGTCGGGACATTGCACACAGAGCCCGCAATCAGGATGGGGCGGCTCGACAGAGCTACGCCGCTGACCGTTACCGGCAGAGCATTCGACAAGCTCGCGTCAATAAATCTTCCTAAATCGAGGTATTGAGCTGATGTCACACGTGACAGATCACGAAAAAGAACTCTTTCTGGGTGCACGCCGCGATGCCTTCAAATGGCAGGTATTCGGCATGGTCGGCATGGCAATGGGCGTGGCCTCTATGATTGGTTGGGCGATGCTCCTTCCCTTGAAGGAAATCCGCGCGGTGCCATTCTCCATTGATCCGGACACGAAACTGCCGGTCCTGCTGACTGAAAAAGTCGAAGAACTGGAACCTTCTGAGGCGATGGCCTTCCGTGAAGTCGCAAATTATGTGCGCGACCGGGAAACCTATGATGTCCAGGACAACAACGAGCGCCTGAAATCGGTGCTGCGTCGTTCTGATGAGCTGGCCGAAACGTCCTACCGCGAACTGTGGGACGGGTCGAACGACAACCATCCGGACGAAATCTATACGCCCAAGACAAAGGTGCAGACCGAAATTCTGGGCGTGTCGCCGGTCAACGATGCGACGGTGCAGGTCGAGATCCGCAAGTCCCTGATCGTTCCAAACCAAGCAACGGCCTCAGCCCGCTACGTGGTCACAGTGACCTATGGGTTTGAGGAAAAAATCGTGACGTCGATGGACGAACTTTTGGAAAATCCATTCGGCTTCGTCGTCACCAACTATCGCGTAGACGCAATGGGAGACATCTGATGCAGCGTTCTTTCAAAACACTCACCGCCACCGCCGCAGCAGTTTTGGCATTCTCTACGCCTCTGCTCGCTGAAATCACACCGACACCGGACGGAAAGAACGCGGATCACCGCATCACGCATTTCCATTACGTCGAGAACCAGGTGTACCGCATCCCTGTGGGTGAACGCCTGATTACCTATGTTCACTTTCCGCAGGGCGAAACCGTCCGCAGCATTGGTGCGGGCGACACTGAAAGTTTTCAGATCACTCGCCTTCAGGAAGGTCGCGTTATTGCGTTCAAGCCGGAAATCCTGAACTCGGATTCAAACCTGACTGTCCTGACCAATCGCGGCACATACAACTTCTATCTGGTTCCGGCCGAGAGCGCCGCCGAACGCAAACGTGTTCCGTTCCGGGTCACGTTCTACAACAAAAACAACAGCGGCGGGACTACAACGCGCCGTGGCACGGTAGCGCGCAGCGAACCGAAACCAACAGGCCGCTTCGTCAACCAAAACTACTCGCGCTCGGGCAAAGCTGACTTCGCGCCTACTGCCGTGTGGGACGATGGCGTTCACACCTATATGCAGATCCCGCAGGATGCGGAGTTGCCGGGGATCTTCCGTGTCCTGCCTGATGGCCGCGAGCTGATGGTGAACACCACAGTCAAAGAGCGCGGCATTATCCAGGTGCAAGGCCTTTCAGATCTTTGGACACTGCGCATCGAGGACACTTCGATCTGTGTACGAAACGATGGCGACGCGTTTCAGCAGGCAAGTGTGAGCGGTCGGCCCGTCACTTCACAGACAGTTAAACCGGGGGGCAGCAAGTAATGAACCGCGATCAGACAATTGCGGCACGGGCGGCGGCTGAACAGCCGTCGCAACGTGTCCGGAAGAAGTTCGACCCAAAGAAGCTGATAACTGTTGCAATCGCAGGGGCGGTGTTCCTGGGCTTTGTATGGTTTGTCATGGGCGACGAAAACAAAAGCACCAACACGGGTGTCCGCGTTGACGCTTTGCAACAAGGCGGTGGCGAGCGATACGGGCTTTTGACCGCACGGGGACCAGAGGTCGATGAGCCGGAACAAGAGGCTTTGCCCGAGGAAATTGCGGTGGCAACACCGGTAGCAGTGCCGCAGGTCGATTCCGAAGGGCTGAAACAAGCCCTGAAAACAATCGAGCAACAGAATGGCCGGATTTCCGATCTGCAAGACGAGCTGACGGACGCCAAAGTTTCGCTGTCAGAAAAAGACGGTGAAATCGCAACGCTGAACCTGACCAATGAACGCCTTCAGGTCAGATATGATGAGCGCGAGAAAAAGTTTCAGACTGAGCTTGCCCAGGCGGTTGCTGATGCAGAGGCCCGGGCGCTCGCCAGTATGAGCCACTTGCAGACTACGGGTCTGACTGATGATGAGCGGCGCAGGCTTGAAGAACTCAAGCGGATGCGCGAGCGCCAGAACCAGTCAGACGGCATCGTGTTCGATGAAAACCCATACGGCAGAAACTAATGGAGCTGACGATGAACAGAACAGCACTCACCCTCGCCCTGGTTGCTTTGGCGTCAAGCGCGATGGCACAGGAAGCACCCGGTCAAAACTACCAGCCGATCAATGGTGGATCGCAGCCGGTCATTTTCCAACCCTTCCCTGCTGCGCCGCAGCCGGTTCAAGTCCAGCCAGACGACACCCGCTTACCTGAAGAACAGCGCGGCTATCAGGAAAACCCGAATACGACATGGCAAAACAATCTGGTCGAAGAATATCCACCCATCGTCGGGGCCTCGATCATTGACGATCCGTCGCGCACCTTAACGCAAGGCACGGTCTTGTCGGCGCTATTCGGTGGGGCGGTCAGCTCGGAACTGCCCGGTAGTGTCGTGGCAACGATCACACGCGGCGTCTACTCGATGGACGGCACACGTTTGCTTCTGCCTCGTGGATCGAAGCTCTATGGCGAGTATCGAGCGGATACGACATTGGCGCAAACGCGCATCATGATTGTTTGGAGCCGTGTCATTACACCGGATGGCCTTTCCGCTCAGATCGGCTCAGTTGGCACGGACGGACAGGGCCGCACCGGCGCGACCGGCAGGGTGAACACACACTTTGGGAAGCGGTTCGGCACGGCTGCGTTGTTGTCCATCATCGGTATTGCCCCTGTGGCGCTGGTGTCTGACAGCGACAGCAACAACTCGGTCAGAACGGATCTGGCAACCCAAGTGGGGTCTAACCTGCAGAACGCCACGGCAGCGGCGCTTGATGAATACCTGCGCATCACTCCGACAATCTTTGTCGATCAGGGCAGTCGTATCAACGCGATCCTGCAGCGCGACGTTGTGTTCGATAGCTTCTGAGAGCGAGCCAATGAGCCGACCGCCTCAGCGGTCTTTCCGGCCGCTGCCAGCATGATCGAGTGCGGTAGCGGCCTTTTTTGAAGCAAATTCAGCACTTTTTGGAAGCAATGAATCTTATGTGGATGCCTTCGTGTTCGAGGCAAAGCCGAGATGCAGCGAAGGCAACCTCCAGTGTTCCAAAAAGTGCTCTACCAAGGACAAGAACATGAGCGGGCGGAACGGGAATAGCCTTCTGGAATACTATACAGGCAAGATCGAGCATCTGTTACACGATGAAAGCCTGAGCGAAATTTCTGTGAACCCTGACGGATCGGTCTGGGTCGAAGAAATGGGCACAACGCACATGACCAGGACAGACATCACTCTGAACAGAGACGATGTAGAAAACATCGGGCGCTGCGTGGCCGGTTTCAGCGATGTAACATTCGGAGAAAAGAAGCCGATTGCGACGGCCAACGTGCCGACACAGCAGGGTAAAGCGCGGGTTCAGGTCGTGATTCCGCCAGCAACAACCGGCGTGGGGTCCGTTGCGATCCGTCTCCTGCGCGTGAAAAACGTCGATCTGGGCGCGTTCAGCTTCGCCAGCAAAGAGGCGGCGTTGGCAGAAAACAACGATCATAGCGCGCTTGAAAATGCTCGGGCTGTTCTCGCTGACGGAACAATGAACTTTGACGAGCTGGCCGACCTTGCAATGCTTAGCAAATGGAACGTGATCATTGCCGGGGGCACCTCGTCCGGCAAAACCACTGTCCTCAATGCAATGCTGAAGCGCGTCGATCCGGGCGAACGGATCGTGACGATTCAAGAAGTGGCCGAGTTGGACATCGAGCAACCCAATTCTGTCGATCTGCTTGCCGACCGTTCCGAAGAAGATGGCCCTCGATCACCAACAAAGCTGCTGGAATCGGCGCTTCGCCTCCGGCCTGACCGCCTCGTCTGCGGTGAAATCCGAGGCGACGACGCGAATATGTTCTTGGAACTGGTGAACACCGGCCACGATGGATCTGTCTGCACCATGCACGCGAACTCGCCCGTAGATGCCATTGGACGGATGAGCAAAATGGTGCGTCGCGGATCTCCGACCGTTCAAAAGTCAGAAGTGGTCGATGACATCCGGGCCACCATTCACATGATCGTTCACATGAAGAAAATCGGGGACGAACGGAAGGTCAACGGCGTGATCTTCCCGCCTCTGATGACTGCTGAACAACTGAATTGAAGGAGTACAAAGATGAAGAAATTCGAGTACCGAGACGTGCCTTTTTCGGAATGCGACGACGCCAGCGAGAAATTCGCAAAGCTGGGCAAAGAAGGTTGGGAAATGGTTGGTGTCGCACGTGCAGAATTTGGCATCGTGTGCTTCTTCAAACGCGAGCTGACCGATGGCTGAGTTTCAGGATCTACCCAAAGGCAAGAAGGTCGCGATAGCCGGTACTATGGGCTTTATCGCTACCTCGGCTTGCGCGGTGTTGGTGGTCGGGCTGGCGCTCGAATACATCAACACCAGAGGCTTTCGCGGGCTGGACATCTGGGCGATCCCAGAGAAGTTCATGGCACAGCCTGCAGAGACGCAGCAGATCATGGGTCTGGTGGCGGTGGTCGCAGTGGGTGTTTTGACCTTTGCATTTGTGGCGGCTGCGCTGCGTGGTCCCTCAACGAAATACGGTGATGCGACCTTTGCAAAGGCCCCTCAGCTCGTCCAGGAAGGCTATGCGTCGGTTCTGAAGCTCAAAGACAAATTGGATAGTGAAATCGTGTTTGCCAAATTTGGTGAGCCAAAGGACAAAAACGCGATCTACTATAAGCCCGGCCCCGGTGTCCAAAAGCCGCACGCGATGTTCATTGCCCCGTCTGGTTCGGGCAAAACCAGCGGCTTTGTGATCCCGAATGTCCTGCGTTTCAATGGGTCTTGCGTCGTCCTGGACATCAAGGGCGAGATTTTCCAGACAACCGGCGCGCGTCGGGCAGCAATGGGCGATGAGGTTTTTGTGTTCGACCCCGAGAACCCCGACAAAAGCCACAGCTACAACCCTCTGCGCCGCGCAGCACGTGCCGACAATCTGGACCGGCGATGGGAAGAAGTGATTCAGGTTGCAACTCAGATGTTCGACACGCCCAGCTCGTCCGCGCAGGGCTTTATGGGTGGTGTTGAAGGCATGTTCTGCGCAATGGCGATGCTGGCGATCAAAAGAAAGCGGCCATACATTTCCGAAGTCCTGCGCCTGGTCAAAACGACCAAGCAAAAGGACTATGAGAAAATGGCTGAAGAAGTTGGATATGCGCGAGCTGCAGATGAGTTTCTGAATCTTGCAGCCGAAGAATCCAAAATCCTGCGGTCAACGATTTCGGTTATGTTGAACTCCGGCCTGCAGCTCTGGCGCAACCCGTCGGTAGCAAGAGCCACGCAGGGCAATGACATCAACTTTGAAGATCTGCGTCGGCGCCCCAGCTCGATCTACTTTTCCGTGCCAGGGAAAAAGGTCAAAGAGTTCCGGACGCTCATTCGCCTGTTCTTCCTCGATCTGGTGAACACCATCGAAACTGTTGAGCCGGGCGAAGATGAGCCGTTCAAGGTTTTGATGCTGCTCGATGAGTTCCAACGCCTCGGCCATCTTGAGCGCGTTGTTGAAGCCTATGACACCATGCGATCGTTCGGGGGCAGGCTCGTGGTGATTTCGCAAACACTGTCGCGCCTACAGGACATTTATGGGCACGAGGGTGTGCGGGCGATGCTGGCAAACGCTGGAACCCAGATGTTTGCCGCCTCAGAGGATTCCGAAGTACGCGAACATGTGTCCAGGTCCATCGGGGACAAAACGGTCATAAGCAAGTCGAAGTCTCGAGCACTCGGCAAGATGGAAATGGGCAGCATATCAGAGCGTGAAGAAGGCATTCGCCTGCTCCGGCCCGAACACGTTGGCCGATTGCCTGAAAATGAAGTTGTGCTGATCCGCGAAGGCAAGATGCCGGTGATTGCAAACAAGATCCGATACTTCGAAGATCCCTATTTCATGCAGTTCCTTGGGGGTGATGCTCCAAAGATCAAAGGTACACATCTGGATCTTGCTGAAGAACAGGCCAGGGACACGGCAAAGGCTCTGGCGGATGCGAATCCGGCCCCTGCCCCGGTGAAAGAGGTTTCTGAAAAAGACCAGGAACTTCAGGCGGCATTTGATGCGCAGCGCACGGTCGCAAAGCGGAAAAGTCGGTCAGCGAAAGATATGGCGATGGAGAAAATGAAAGCCAAACGGGCTGAAAGTAGCGCCTTCACTTGACGGGGGTAACAGGACGCGGCCGAACCGGACCTTACTTCAATATGCAGAGAACGGCAGGAGAGAGCCCTAACCTGCTCGTGCTGCGACTTACATATATGTCCGCTTCCGTGAAGCTTACTAGAATGGCGCATTGTCAGCTTTATGCCTGCTGAGAATTGTCGTCATAGTATCGACAGCAAAAACACTCATCAAAAACCAACAGATTGACGACAGATCAAGGGAACCCCGCACGCATATAAACGATGATCTTCCAAAGGTCTTCTTCGCTCAGCGCTTCCTTGAAGGCTGGCATGTCTGTTCCGAAGCGTTCGCCGCCCTCGGAAATTGCCCAAAGAAGGTACTCGTCCCCCGACATCGGCATCTGAACGAACCATCGTAGGAGAGCGGGAGAGGGCGCGAGCGAACGTCCGGCTTCACCATCGCCCAAACCCTCAGCTCCATGACAGCTTGCGCAGTTTTCCGTATATAGCGTCTTGCCCTCCGAAACATTCTCGGGCGTTGCACGAATGGTGCTCCGAGCCCCGCGGTAGGCTGCGGGCACGTCCTCGTTCATATACGTCCAATGTCGTTGCATGCGCTGCTGCTGGCCAGGCCCCATATTGCCGTGCCCCCAACCACGCATGTGCTCAGACCTCATGTGGTTAGATCCCATTGGCCCGTGACCCCACCAATCTCCTCGTTGTTGTTGTGCGCAACCCACTGTAGCAATGGTGATAGACAGAACGCTTAAGGTAAGAGTGCGTAATCCAAGCTTCGTCATCTTCTCCTCCTTACTGTTTCCGCTCGATGAACGTCGCCTCAGGCCGCTTCGTAACTCTTGAACACCTCGGTGCTACCGTCCTTGAGGATCAAAAACACGTCGTAGGCCTCACGACGATCTTCCGGCCCCATCCCAGGGGAACCGTAGGGCATGCCAGGAACAGCAAGTCCAACAGCACTGGGTTGCTCCTCCAGCAGACGACGAATGTCTGCAACCGGCACATGCCCCTCGATCATATAGCCATCGATCTCGCCTGTGTGGCAGGACATCATTTCTTCGGGAATGCCGTTGTCCAATTTGTGGCGGACAAGCTGTGTTCCAAAGCTGCGCTCCTCGGTAATGCGAAAGCCTTCCTGCCGCAGGATGTCGATCCAAACCTGGCAACAGCCGCAGTTCGGATCCTTGAGAACACGGACGGAAGGCGTGTCTTGCGCAAACGCGGCAAATGGTACTGTGCTGGCAAAGCCAGCGGCGTAAGTCAGTACTTGGCGGCGTTTCAGGTTCATGGCGAGAGTCCTTGGTATTTCCAACTAAATTGAGCCGATTTCGTATCATTCGAGATCAAAGGTCATAATCCACGTCAAACATGCTCATGTTCGCCAACTTCCCGACGCTCGGCGAGCGCTTGGCGCACGATCTGGAAAGCAGAGGAAAGAAACAACGTTGCCATGACCGCCGCAACAATCAGGTCAGGCCAACCGCTAGCTGTGCCCCAGACGCCTAAAGCTGCAAACATAACGGCCACATTGCCAATGGCGTCATTACGCGAACATAGCCAGACAGAGCGCACATTTGCATCGCCGTCCTTGTAACGGACGAGCAAGAGAACACTTGCGAGATTGGTCATAAGAGCGAAAAAGCCAACGATGCCCATGATCTCGGCCTCCGGCACTCCGACATAGAACACCCGGTACACGGTCGATCCAAACACCCAAAGACCCATCAGCAGCAAGCTCACCCCTTTCGCCAGAGCGGCATTGGTGCGTGCACGGATTGAAGCCCCGATCACTGCCAGCGAGATACCGTAGGTCAAAGCATCCCCAAGGAAGTCTAGAGCGTCGGCCTGAAGTGCCTGAGACTTTGCATAGTGACCGGCAGTCATCTCGACGACGAACATCACCGCGTTCAGAGCAATGACAATCCACAGCCTCCTTTTGTAGTCGTCTGATACGCCGTCGAATTTGGCGTTGTGTCCGCAACATGCTGACATTGGGAAGCCCTTTTTGTATCTGTCGTGACCATAGTGTAGTGTCTCTAGTTACTAGAGGTTCAAGAGGTATTTTCATGTTTTCTATCGGGGAGCTTTCCAAGCGCACGAAGGTCAAAGTTCCGACTATCCGCTACTATGAGGAAATGGGCCTGCTTGCCGCACCAGAACGCACCGAAGGCAACCAACGGCGCTACGATGTGGCAGGGCTAGAGCGTCTCAGTTTCATCAAGCATGCACGCGATCTTGGTTTCTCAATTGAAGCGATCTCCGAATTGATTGTGCTTCAAGGCCACCCGGATCGTTCATGCCAAGCCGCAACGGACATCGCCGTCTCACAACTTTCCGAAGTAAGAGCAAAGATCAAACGACTACGGGCTCTTGAAAAAGAGCTGGTTCGGATTTCGAAGGGCTGTGATGACGAAGGAGTGTCAGAGAACTGCTATGTGCTCGCGTCTCTTGCCGATCATAAACTCTGTCACCACGATCACTAAACTATGAGCGGACATTGCTTTAGTCCCAGCGAAAGACTGTTTTGTCCGCTTCTTGCCTATTCAAACGTGGTGCAGCGAATGCCCGGAATGTCCAAGGACAAGAGTCCGTCCCAATCGGAACAGACCCCACATTACTCCAACCCGGTGGTCTCGCTGTTCCCGGCAACACATTCACCGGCGCGAACAATCATCTATCATGTCCTCCGTGGTTAAAGACTGTGTCCATCATACTCATGGACGTGGGTAGCCTGTTCGCGGGTATGGGCAATCTCTTGCACCACGGCGGCAATCTTGCTGGATGAAACTTGGTGCAGCTCACCAACAACGGCCTCCGCGCGCTCGTAGCTGTCCGGAACGCCTTGGCTGTTGAAATGGGCGGCAGCGGTGGAAATGTCCGCGTCTTTCCAAGTCGCCGTTGTGCCGATTGAAACGCTGTCATGATCGTTGTAGCGGGCCAGGAACTTGCTTCCGTCGAGACCGAAGCTGTGCGCGGTCGCCACAATGTCATCACGCACAGCCAGCCATTTTTCGGCTTCCGTGGGGTCCAGGTTGTCCAACTCGGCCGCATTCATGGATGTGGTGTAGCTGTCATCAGCCAAAGTGTATGCCTGCAGGTCGGTGTCATATGGGCGCAGTTCGGCAACATCGCCTTTCAACTCCCCGATCTGAACGTCCATTGCGGCACGCAAGTGTGGATCTTCGACCTCTCGTGCAAGAGCCTCCATGTTCTCGATGGAGTTCACGATGTCCTTGGTCTGCTGCTCGTAGTTCTCAAAGATGGCCTCCCCCAAAGCGGATTGCATATACTGAACATAGCGATCACCGGGCGACTGGTAGTCGTCGGACTCCTGAAAATCCTTGTCACCACTCAGATCCGCAAGGGACGAATAGTAAGGGTGATACAGATCGTATTCCTGAGCATCACTCATGTGCTGAGAAACCAAAGCCTGCATATCGTTCAGATCAACCGGCTCCCCTGACCGCTCCGCAGCTTCAAATTCGATTTTGAATTCTTCGACCAGATCTTGTTGCGCAGTATGTTCGTCAACACGGCGGTTGGCCTGGTCCTCGATGTCGAAGCTGTTTGAGGCGATGGCTGCACGATCAAAGCCCATCGCCTGCTGTTCTTTCCTGATGATGTCGATCTGCTCTGAAACGCGATCTTCACGCGGGGCGGATTGATCAAATCTGGAATAGGGTGCGAAGTGTTCGACTTCGTTCAAAAGATAGTCTGTACGCGAAACCATAGTTTTTCCTTTGCGAGTTGATGGAAAACTCTGTGATGGGTCTGCCTGGGGCGTTGGCGCGCGCATCAGGCAGACCGGTTAAAGTCCTTACAAGCTGTGCCCGTCATCGTCACCGCGCCCCTGCAAGAGCGGGTGCGTTGCGTGGGCGTGAACGTCTGAAAGTTCTTCTGAGATTGCGATGATCCTGGAAGACGCAAGCTGGTGCAGCTCGTCAACAACGGCCTCAGCGCGGTCGTGGCTGTCGGGTAATCCTTGCGCCTGGAAGTGGGCCGCGGCGGTCGAAATGTCGTCGCTGCGCCATCCCATTGTTGTACCCAGGGTGACGTTCTGATGATCGCCAAAGCGGGCAACGAACGCCTCGCCATCGAGGCCGTAGCTGCTGGCCGTGTCGGTGACTTCTTTGCGGATCGCTGCCCACTTGCCGGCCTCTGAATAATCCAAGACATCCATTTCGGCAGTGCCCATTCCCATCATCGTTGAATAGCGGCGGTCCTCGATGATGAAGGCTTGAAGGTCCGGATCGTTGGTGCGCAGGTCCGCAACGTCGCCCTTCAACTCGCCAATTTGAATATCCATAGCGACACGCAGATGAGGGTCGTCAACCTCACGGGCCAGCCCTTCCATCTTGTCGATGGATTGCAGCAATTCTTTGGTCTGAGTCTGGAAGTCCTCATAGGCCCCCTTGCCCAAGGTGTCCTGTATATAGACCTCGTACCGGCGTGCTGCCGGGGCATAATCAGCGGACGACTGGAACGCCTTGTCATCGACAATATCAGCAAGGGCAGACAGATACGGATGGCTCTGTTCGTTGTCCCGAACGTCGCTGATATGGGCAACAACCTGAGCCTTCAGCTCGGGTGCGATTGTTTCCTCAGAACCGCCTAATTCGATGTGTCGCCGCAAGTTGCTCATGACTTCGGGCGACACATAAGACGGGTCTCCTGGCTCGCCGTAATCATCAAAATGATGGGCTTGATCCAGCAGATGTTCCATTCTCGATACCATAGGTTCCTCACTTTCAACGAGTTGGATGGCAAACTCTTCGATCCGGTCTTTGACAGCGTTGGCGCGCTCATCAAACAGATCCGACATTCTTGCGATGGAGAGTGTCATCACATCACCGGCCATGTCGCGGGCCGTAACTTCAACCTCCGGAGTGCTTTCAACAACAGACAGTCCGGCCTGAACCTTCCACGTGTCGGTCTCAACTTCCTGCCGCAAACCGCGCTCAAGGCGGGTCGTTGCGGTCAGCTCAATTCCGTATCCTTCGGCAACCTCAACCTGGATAGAGCGCTGAACGTCGATGTTCATGTCGCTGCTCATACCCATAGCCAACCACTGCCCATGTTCCACGCCTCGGTTATTCACAACGATGTGGACATGGGGGTTGTCAGTGTCGTTGTGGAACACGGTCAGATAGTCCCAGGTATCGCCAAAATCACCGCTCCCAAACAGGCGATCCGCGAAGTCCAAACCGGCCTCATGCGCGGCATCCGGATAGGTGCCTTCGGGAAAAGAAACGATCATGTGACGGGTATAACCATAGTTGGTTTTCCCGTTGAAATCCTCGGCCCAGGTCTCGATCAGATCACTCACCTGATCGGCATCGAGCGGGGTCACACCATTGTCGCGGATGTCCAACACGCCCTCTGCCCTGACGGTCAGGTAATTGATCTGGCGGCGCAGCTCATGCGCTTTTTTCACCCCACCTTTGCGGACGTGTTTCACAACCGCCTCGGGCTTTCCAACCACAGCACCAAGCCGCGCCTTGATGGATGAGGCCCGCGAGATCATGAACTTCATGCGCTTGGCGGTTTGCAGCTGCTGGCTGATCTGCTTGGACCGATCGATACCCTTCTGCGCTTCCCGGAAGGCTAGCTCCAGAAAGTCCCCTGCCGTCAAATTGTGAGCCGCGACGTTCATGCTTCAGATGTCCTCTCATCGTCGCGCAAGATTCGGCGAATGGCGGAGTCTGGCTCTCGGTTTCGGCGGGCCGCGGTGATCAGCGCCTTCAGGTCTTGCCGGTGCTGGATGATCGCACGATGGAGGTTTTCGACATCGCGCCGGTCGTCATCGGTCCAGATCACCGAACCGCGTTTGGCCGATTTTGCGAGCTGATTGAGGTTGGTGTATCCACCCTGAACCTGCCGCAAGTGCGTCTGCCAGAGATCGACAACGGCCGGGTCAGGATCGAGATACCCGATCAGACGATAGATCAGTCGTTGGATGATCTGGTTGCGGCTCTTGGCCCCAAGCGACTGCACGGCCTCCTCCAAACGCACCAACGCATCTGACGGCAATCGAACGGAAAAGACAGTGGTGTCGCCGGGCTTGCTCAATGTATACCTCTGGTTGTTTTTATGACTTGTAACACAACTACCTTATCCTGTCATACTCTCCAAGAGGAAACCGGGGGTGATTTTAGAAATCCGTATTTTCTCAAATTGCCCCCGGAACAGTTTTGCTCTTGGAGGCAATCTCCACGCCGGGAAAAGGGTCCTGCCCCTTTTCCAGCCAGCAGGCGTGGGTGCCGGTGGACCGGCGCAGGGCAATCACGCAAAGCGGGAGCTGCCCGAACAGCGCCCGTCACATACCGGCACGTTCAAGGTCAGTATGGCATTTTCCGCGCGCCTCAGCGCGCTCAATGTCCCGCCGCTTTCGCGGCGGGTGTGGCAGGGTTGTCTGCTGCCGCATTGGGGCAGGTCGGCACCCCTGCCCGGTCTTAGGACCGCGCGCCACCTGTGGCGCATATGTGGTCCGGCCTGCGGCCGGAGCAGAAGAAAGGGCGGCTTGCGCCGCCCTGCCCTCCCGTCATTCGGTGACGGGATCGTCATCGGTGCGCTTCGGGAAGGCCACCATCTCAACGCCAGGGAACATGCTGTGCTTGACCTGGATCGAGGTGATGGTGCCGGTCTCATCGGTATTGACGAAGAGCACCCCGCATCGATCCCAGAATGTCTTGCCTTCTTTTTCACCGGTCTTGACGCTCAGTTTCAGAGTTTGAGTTGCCATTGTTTGATCCTCGCTATGGCGTGTTTCGATGAACAAGGGAAAAGCGGGCATCAAGGGGATGTCAGCAGGGAATTTGATCCGCGCGGAATGCGCCGCAGGCGCAGGGGACATTCCTTGTTGAAGCGCGGCGCCCGGCCCGGGCGCCGCGCGTCTTCCCCGACTGCCCGCTTATGTTCATCCCTTCAGAAACACCGCAGCCGAGGATCTTCTCCGGCAACGTACTTGAAACTGTCAGACCTGGTGAAAGGCAAGGCTTTCTGGGATCGCTGCGCGCGGAACATCTGAACAAAACGATGTCTTTGATGGCGGCAACATCACCTCGATCCGACACAGGCGCGGCGCTCAGTTCTAAGTTGGGGGTTGCCCTTCTGGGTCGGTATGACCGTCGTCGCAAAGGATGAAGAATGACGGACGGTGCAAACCGCCCTATCCAACTGGCGGAGGCCAAAGACCGGACGGTCCGGCCCTGGTCCGTGCTTGTGCGGATCAGGTAAACAGCCGGACTCAATTTGGATTGGCGGGTTCGGTAGGACGCCCCGGTAATCCGCAAGAACTCTCTCAAGCGCTGTCGCGGGGCGAGACCGGCGCACGGGCAGATACAGTGATGAGTACGCCAAGAAAAAGGCCCACCGAAGCGGGCCACGAGTTTAACCAAAGGAAAATCTGGAGGTATTCTTTACAGGCTAACGCTTGCGCGCGCGATCGACAACACCGTCAGCTGTGATCGTGGCAATGCGATCCTCTGTGCGGCGGGTCATTTCCACCCCGTCACCCGTCATATGCGCCTCGGCAAATTCCGTGAACTTGAAGATGCTGCCATCTGCTTCAACATGGGTTTCGTCCTCTGCCGAGCGCCGCTTCACCGATCCGTCATGGCGGATTTCGATGATCGTGTTGTCGGCCATTCGGACCGTCACGGTATGCTCATCTACAGCGACACCCTGCCACCAGGCATCTGCATCGCGGCGCACAACAATGCGGTTTGGGTGCAGCTTGATCTGCACGTCCTGTACCTCGTCCGGATCAGCGGCTTTGACGACCACGATGGCCTCCTGCGCGCTGGGATCACCATGGATCGACGCGCTCCCGTTTTTTGGCGGCCAGAGCTTCGGCTGTGTGCGCGGCTTGCCCTTCTGGTCTGTATGAAACCCGACGAACATCTGCGCGGATTTCCAGACGCGGCGGGCGGCTTTTTCAACCGTAGACGGAGCTGCATCGGTGGACATGGTGGATAGCCTTTAAAGTGGGTTAATTCACGTGCATTTTCGGGGTGAGCGTCACACCCACAGCGCTCAGCACTTTCAGCACCGTGCCAAACTCGGGATTGCCATTTTCGCTAAGTGCGCGGTAGAGGCTTTCCCGAGACAGACCAGATTTGTCGGCCACACTCGACATACCTTTGGCCTTGGCAACATCGCCAAGTGCCGACGCGATCAGCGCCGTGTCGCTGGTTTCAAAAGCCGCTTCAAGATAGGCTTGAATGGCTTCCGGGCTGTCCAGATAGTCAGCCGCTTCAAACTTCGTTGTTTTGACACCCATGTTTTTCACTCCAACTCTCTTGCCATCGCCTTGGCGGTTTTGATGTCGGCTTGCTGGGATGACTTGTCTCCCCCGCACAGCAAAACGATCAAAACGTCACCGCGCGACACATAGTAAACGCGATACCCCTTCCCTTCGGAGATACGCAGTTCACTCACACCTTCACCAACCGGTTTCACATCACCGGGATTGCCCAGGCTCAACCGCGTGATGCGAACCAAGATCCTGGCTCTCGCCCTTTGGTCCTTCAGGCCCTTGAGCCACTTGTCGAACAGGTCCGTCTTACGAATTTCTATCATACCTATATGTAGCCTACAGGCTACAACCTTTCAAGTCAAAACAACCTATACCATTGAACTAAAATCAAAAATCATTGCTGAAAAGCAGGGCGCGTTGCGCCCTGCCCTGCCAGTTTCAGAAGCAATCCGGCACCCATGCATCGATCCGGGCTTTCTGTGCCTCGGTCACGCCCAGTGCCTTTTGATGCTCTGGATCATTGAAGAGCTTGTGCAGCGCCTCGTTCTTGGCACCCTTTTTGGATTTCGCGAAGGCTTTGAACATGTCGGCGTCGATGTGCAGGTCCAGCAGGTCTTTGTAGAGATCATCCAGCTGCCAGCCTTTCAGACGCTTGAAGCAGTTTTCAGCCGAAGGGGTCCAGATCGCGCGCATGTCAGCCTCGATCTCAGCCTCGATCTCCGCCATGAACTCCGGGCGTTGGGTCAGAAACCGCCGGGCCAGAAAACCCGTGATCTCACCATTGCGGGTCTTCTTGCCCAGATCGCGAAACGCTTTGAACGCTTCCACGCTGCCTTGTGCGGCAATCTCGTGGAACTGGTCATAGGCTGCCTGTGCCGCTTCATCCCGTTCTCCGCCAAGACGCGGGTCGAGGATGAACTGGTCATCGATCTCGGGTGTGTTCCGCTCGGCACCACCATAGCCAAACCCAAACAGATTGCTGCTCAGACCGGAGGCCGGGGTGGCAAAGAAAGCAAACAGGCTCAACACATAATCAGGCTTGTCCAGCAGGGCCGTTTGAACCGCTGCCAGCCGGATCGCCACCATGTCGTCGATGAACTTCTGCGAATAAACTGGTTTTGGTTCTTCCTTGATCTCCGGTTCTTTGACCGGGGCCAGAACACCAGCCTCAATGGCAGCCTGAACATGTTCCGCCGCGACATAGGCCGGGGATGTTTTGATCTCGCCATTGTTGGTGACATAGACAAACACGCCGGACAGCTTGCGCTGCGCGTCAGAATAGAACGGCGCCGTATAGTCCTCAAGCGCGGCCAGCTCCTTTTCACCATCCGCGTCCAGAGCCTCACCCTCATAGAGTTCGGCAAGTTCGTCATACCGTTCGGCCTGTCCTTCGGTGAAGTCCCGGCTCACCATGTCCAAACGGTGCATGTCTTTCGTACCCGAGAACCCATAGGGAATGTAGCTTTCCTCATGGGTGTCCACCCAGTCCCAGCCTTCCGCGTCGCGCAGTTTTTCCGCTTCTACCGCCAGTTTCTCGGCAAACAGACGATCCAGTAACGCGCCTTCATTGAATAGGGTTTCATCGGCAAACAGATCAGCGGTGACGGTGCCGCCCGCCTCAACATAAGCCTTCTGCCCGACAAATACGGCCTTGCGGCTAGTGCTGCTAACAGCCTCCGACGTCAGTGCCTGTTTGACATCATGCTCACTGAACCACCGACATTCTTTGGCCCGTTCCAGAACCTCCAGAATTTTCTCTTCTTCGGTGCTGACGGTCATGGCCTTGGCCAGCCCCATGCTGATCTCACCGGCTTTGAGCGCATCCAGAACGGCGGCGGGCAGACTGGCAAGCGCGAGGCGGCGGCGCACATGGGATTCGGTCACGCCAAACGCATTGCTGATCTTGGCAATAGACAGAGATTTCTCGGCCATTTTGCCATAAGCACGGACCTCGTCCACAGGGTCCAGTTCTTCACGGGCGGTGTTCTCCGCATTGGCCCATTGCTCAGCCACGAAGGGATTGTCCGTGACCTTAACGGGAACCTGTGCCAGATCAGCGCGCTCAGTCACGGCGATGTTCAGAGCCCGTAGGCGGCGACCACCGGCAACGATTGCGACTTTGCCATCGGTATCGCGCAACCCGCTGAGGTTCTGGATCAAGCCACACATAACCAAACTGTCGGCCAGAAGTGCAATACCTTCCTCACCAACCTCCTGTCGTGGGTTGATGTCAGACAGGTAGAGATCGGACAGGGATACGGTTTCGATGGTTTCCGGTGCGGTGAATGTTTCGACTTTGCTCATGGGGCAAATCCTTGTTTGAGTGTTTGAGATCGTGTTAAGGGTGCCCTACCCCTTCCGGGGTAGAGCGGAGCCGTTTAGATGGCTGCGTGTTGGATCAGGAAGCGGCGCGCGATGTGGAAATTGTCGCCCTTCCTGATTAGCGCCCACGCTTCTGCGATACGTTGCTGCAAGATTTCATTGCTCATGGTGTTCACCTCCTTTCCGGTTTGGGATTGAGATCAGTATTCGCTGGGGCACATGATGGTCAGAACGCGGCGCGTCACTGACGTGTCAAACGGCCGGTCGGACCCATACGTGTAGTCCGTGTCGTAAAGATCGATCTTCCAGAACAGCTTCTGGTCACGGACTGTCACCGCCCCAAAGGTGTGATCGCCATAGGGGTCATTGCCCTCGTCAAACTGGTCATCCGACGCCACCGCTGCCAAAGCTGCAGTCTGGAACTCCATCCCTTCACCTGACACGCCGGGCGTGACAAATACCTGACCCTGAATTCCCTTAGAATGCATCTCGATTGCCGCAGTCGGATCGATCAGCGCTTTCCGAAATAGGTCATTCTGGGTCGCAATCTCTGCCGCCTGCAGGCTGGTGTCAGTGTCGATGTCTTTTGTCTTTTCAATGTCCAAAACCGTCTCTCCTTTTGTGGTGCGACCTCTGGGGTTGATCCCCTTTGGTGCTGGTTTTGAGCCGAGCCCTGAAAGGGCGTCGTCTCTAAAACCTGCCCCGTGGCGAACGCGGAGAGGGGCGAGACAGGACCAATCGACAAGAGTGGTGCGGCCCGCAGCGCAGGCGCGCGAGGACACGGTATTGTCTATTTGTCTTGTCCGAGGGGGGAGGCCGCGCCTTCCCCCTTACGGAAGGTAGCGTTTGGCTTGTCCAAATCCCGCCTGACCCACAAGGAAAGGACAAAGGATCTCTGATCCTGCGTGAGCGCAAAAGGGACCGTCACCCGAATGGGCAGATCACCACGGCATGGACCGACCATGACCCAAAGCCCCTGCCCCGGCTCGCAAGAGACGGGTCAGGGGCTACTGGGACAGGGAGATCATTCTGGGGTGTTCTGGGTGGAAGCCGATACGTCGGCTGAAACCTAGAGCCTGCTCACGAGCCGAAAGGCTCGGGATTTGCCACAGAAACAGACTGCAGCCCGAAGTCACTCACCGACCGGAACATACCCTCGACGGAGCTTTTGCTTTTCGAGATTGTGGAGCGCTTCACTAGCCAGGGCTTCGTCATCATACGTCACCATCATGGCTTGCCCGTTCGTGCCAATACGCCCCCAGGTACGAAGCACTGAAACCTCCCCAAACAACGTCGGCTGCAACTCGATGCCATAGAACCGCGCCATGTTGATCTCAGGGTCCACATGGATCAGGTGCACAGGTGTGGTGTCTGTCAGCTCCATGACGCGATTGTCGATCAATAAAGCTCGTCTGTCCAATGACTTTGCTGGAACAGTCAATTGGCAAGGATTCAGAACCGTGATGAAAACATTCGACAACTCAATCTGTCTGATGCTTGCCTCGTACCCATCCAGGTACAGGAGCTCATATTGGCACCATTCCACATTCCGCTGCTGGAACCGTTGTGACCACTGGCCAGAGTAGGTACGGTTTTCTCATATCTTGCAAAACGAAATAGAAGGATGAAGGCAACGTGGCTGAAATCTTGGAAGGCGGATGTTTTTGCGGTGAGGTTCGATACCAGGTCACTGGCAGCGCAGTAATGCAACTCATGTGTTTTTGCAGTGATTGCCTATCGATGACCGGAACGGACGGTTATGCCGGGTACATGATAAAGTCGGAAGACCTGCAGCTGCTGAAAGGCAAACCACGGACCTTTGAGAAGACCTCAAAGGAAGGTCGACCTGTCATCAAGCATTTTTGTGGCACCTGCGGATCAGGCCTGTGGGGCGTGACAGCCTTCGGATTGACGAGCATTGCGGCTGGGACATTGGATGAGCCAAACAACTTCAAGCCAACGAGCAAGGTTTTTGTGAAAGATGCCCCCAACTGGGCCAGGGTTCCCCACCATTTGGAAGAAATGTAGCGTTTGAAGCTTTGGTATCACCTACATTTCTGTCTTGGAGTTGTTCCTCTTGGTGACCCGAGTTGCTACGATTGTCGTTGAGGCAATAAGCAGGACATCGCGATGCGCAATGCAATCTTTTTACCCCTAATGGCTTTGTTCCTGGGGGTCGTCATGGACGTTAAACCGGCGGCGGCCGCGTCACTCGGAACATATGAGGTTTTTGGCGTCGAAGACGGTGACATGCTAAAAATGCGCAGTGGGCCTGGAACAGGGTTCAATGTGATCGTTGGTCTTCCAAATGGAACCGCACTACGAGTTCACGGCTGTGAGCAGACCGGTGGCACCCGTTGGTGCCGCGTCTCTTTGGAGCGCGCGCGCAAGCTTAAGGGATACGTCTCTTGGGCATATTTGCGGAAAATCTAATACGACAGCGATCAGCACCACCATCTTTTAGCAATCATAGAATACCGGCGGAAACGCCCTGACGAATCCACTAGTTGGGCTCACACCCGTCGTCGAAGCGGCTCGCAACATCCCCGAATTCGCTGGGTTCAGGACGGCCCTAAGGCTTTGACTGGGGAGCGCTTGATCGCCTGCACCGTAACGGATTGATCCTGGACCCGGTTGGAAAGGCAAAATCGGTGGTACTGACCGATGAAGGCCTGCGCCGCTCCGAAAAGCTTTTCACAGAGCTTTTTGGGCGGGAGCCAAAGACATAGCATTCGCCATGACAAGTCCCTCCATGTAACGCAGGTCTGCATACGCGTGTGGGCTGGCTGGCGGTTGCAATCTGCGCTAAATCGCCCCTGTCCGGCAAACAGGGAGAAGCTGAAGATGACAACGGGGAACGATCTTGGTGGGCTCATCGGGTTTATCACCCGTGACGAGATTTGGCATGAGCGGCTCGCTGATGTGTTGGACGAGCATTTTCTGCCAGCGCTCGAGGCCTTCGATCTTGAGTTCGAGGATCTGGGCGACTTGCTGGGCGAGGATTGGCCGATGGTCCTGTGGGGTGGTGGCCTGGAAGATTTGCTGGGCAGGACATTCGGAGCGGACGCCGAAAACGCTGCGGATGCTTATCTGAAAGGGAGCGGTTCCAAGGAGAGTGCGCAGACCCGCGCCTATATCAAAGGATTGCGGGACGCGTCGGTCAGCCTTTATGAGGTGAGCGAGGTAGACCCCGGCAGATCCATGGTCTTGCGCAACATGCTTTCGGACGCAGAGCCGGTTACCGTCCGGGAACACAGCGCGACGCAGATGCTGCAGCGATGGGATCGCATCGCAGCTCGGGTTGTCGCACAGGGGGATTATAACGTGATCTCGGGGGCGCTGCTCCCATTCGACCCCGACACCGTCGCGTTTTTTGAAGACGGGCTCCGCTCCGTGTTGAAATTGAACCCCGACGTTGAACTGAGGCTGACACAGGATCAGCTACACCGTTCCGCACCCCTCTTCACCAATGCCTGGCTCTTCGCACATCTGCCGAACCTACTGGATCCGGAACCACCACAAATCAGCAACAGCGATGGCGACAACCTGCTCTTTCACGACATGCGCTTCCCCCTCGCCAGCAAAGTGACGCAAAGCCAGGTATCTGAAAAGCTAACACAGTCCGCAGAACTCGTGATCTCAGGCCAGAAGGATTGGACCTGGCTTGACCTCGACACCCCGTCCGGCACCAAGCACGGCACCGGCCTCGTGTTGGACAAATCAATGTCAGGGGCCTCCGTGCTTGGGTCCCTAGATCTGAAAGGTCGGACACTCACACTTTCTGTGAGCTCTACAGCGCGCGCTGAACGCGGCGAAGCCCTGGTCCGGGACCTCCTGGGCGACCTGGTGAAATCTCCGCTGACATCAATCCAGACCGCCGAACAGATGATGGCGGATGACAGCACGAGTAACGGAGTGGCAGAAGAAGAGGACATCCCCCGTGCCCTTGCCCGTCAGATGGCCCACGAATATCTCGAACAGCATTACCGCGATACGCTTGACCAGCCGATTCCTGCCCTGGATGGCAAGACCCCGCGCCAGGCCGTTCGCAGCACGGCGGGCAGGAAGAAAGTCATAGACTGGCTGAAGACAATCGAAAACCGCAGCGCGCGCCAGACCGGCTCTCCGGTGGCTGAGTATGATTTCGGCTGGATGTGGGACGAGCTTGGTCTGTCAGACTACCGAAATTGGACCAGCGATGGTTCTTGCAAAAACCGTTCCAAAGCTTCGCCTCCTGAACCCATCGACTAACCCATGTTTTCCCGGCTGCGTCTTGCAGAGATGTGGCAAGGGTTATGCTGTCGCTGCGCGTCCAGATGGTTTGCCTCGTGACAGCTGGGGCACAACAAAATTTCAGTCTCCGTGGACACACCGGTTTCATAATCGAAACAGTACTCTTGTCCACATATTTCCAGCACCTCTCCACTCTTGGCCAGTTCCGAACTTGTCACCTCGCAGTGATCACAAATTCCGTCCAAGAGAGCTGATTGGAGTTCAGAAAGAACCACTGTTTTCTGAAAATTGCACACTCTGTCACTCATAACTGCTTCAGGCTTTCACAAAATGGTGAAGAGAGAAAGCTTGTGAAACAAGAATTCAAGGGAATGTGACATAGCCCAATGGGTTCGAGATTTAGTTTCGCCGATCATTGCCTGTAAGCTGCGCGGCGCGTCGAACTTTCACGTCAGCCGCCATCCCACAACAGACCCGCGCACATCAAAATACAACCTGGGCTAGTCCTCCCAGCGAAACGCGTCGTTGTCCGCCTTCACCCGACCAATAGACGGCAAAGCGAAGTGGTTTCCCAGCACAATACATCCCGTTTCCGAGGCGCTTTCCAACAGTTTCCGACGGGATGTCACGGCCATCTCAGCATCGGAATCAAACATAAAATGCCACTCGGGATGCCAGCACTGGGCGGTTGTATGGATTGCATCACCTGTAATCAGAGCGCGCCGGTCGCCACTGGTGATTTCGACCGAGACATGACCTGGTGTTTGGCCTGGCGTGGGGATCAGAGTGACGGAATACACCCTGTCGCAGTCCTAAGGTTCACAGGAGGCCCGAGACAAAGTAGGTTTCTTGTGCAGAGGTAACGGCAATAGGCGTGGATCAGAATGGCGCGACAGCTCCCACTCGAAGGTAACAAGCCCTTTCTGGTTTACGCCGGCACTGGCACCGACCTGATTTTCAATCATGGAATTGAGCTTCCCGGTTTCGCGTCGTTTCCATTGCTGGAAGAACCTGGCACCAGGGTGATACTGGCCGGTCAAATGCAGGCTCTTGTCGATCTGGCCCGTGAAATGAATGTCGGATGCATCCTTGATGCGCCCACATGGATGGCGAACGCCGACCGGGCAGCGCCCTTGGGGTACGATGCAGAGCGGCTCGCCGAAGTAAACAAAGATGCGGTCAGTCTAATGGAAGACGTGCGCCAAGCTGCCGCTCGCGATGATGTACTGGTGTCGGCCTGCATCGGCCCGCGCCATGATCCTTACGCCGACATCCCGCCGGTACCCGTCGAAGATGCACGTCAATACCACGCCGCTCAAATGCACAGCCTGAAAGACACAAGCCTCGATCTGGTCACCGCTTATACATTCAACCGCCCAAGCGAGGCAGCGGGATGCATCCTCGCCGCCCGGGACGCTGAACTGCCGATCATCATGTCTCTGGTTGTTGAGACAGACGGGTGCCTGGCAGACGGGACCAAACTTGTGGACGGAATTGACCAGATCGACGCAGCAACCGACTCGGCGGCGCTGTTTTTTATGGTCAACTGCGCTCACCCTACCCATTTCGCCGGAGCGCTTGGCAACCACCCCCGGCTGAGAGGCCTTGTGGCGAACGCTTCGAGTTGCTCGCATGCGGAACTTGACGAAGCAGATGAGCTGGACGAAGGCGATCCAGCTGAACTTGGTAAACAGATTGCCGCGATTGCGAGGCAGAATCCGTCGATCCAAGTATTTGGAGGATGCTGCGGTACCGACATGCGCCATCTGAAATCGATGATCAGCGAACTAGCATAGCCAACTTGGTTCAATCTGAGCGATAACGCTGAGATCTAAGGTGATCCCGTAATTTCTTTCCACAACTTGTTAGGAGATCGGCCCTTTGCTGCCGTTGACCGAGGGCGCGCATCGCTGCGGTGCGGCCCACCAGACCGGACTTTAGCTGCGACTGCGAAATCCAGCGATCGACAAACTCACGCATCGCGGACCAAGTGTGAATTCGCCGCGCTTGTCGCGATGGCAGCTCGGTGCGCTTCGCTGACGTCAGAACAAGCGTGAAAATGTATCGATTCTCGCCTGGATTGAAATACCTTCAAAGACAACACCAAAGAAGTGAATCTTTGTTCAGACTAACATGTTGGGTCTGCTTCTAGGGGGGGATGCCCAATGACCGAGACCGGCAAAACAGTCCACACGCCAGTGGCGCTTCAATGCCAAGTTCGGTGTGAATTTAGGCGTTCGCACCATCAATGGTCATCGGGTTAGCGCTCCGATTTGACACCAATATATTCCGGCAGATAACGCGGCGGCATTGGCCCCTTGTTCCGCCCGCCCTGTTGAATCTGTTCCCAGCCATGAGACAAGACGCCAACCGAGCGGGAAAGACAGAACAATCCCCGGGAAAGCGGTGCCGGGAACCCCAATTCGCAAAAGATAACAGCCGTGGCCCCATCGATATTCATCGCGATATCGGCACCGCGCTTACGTCCGATTTCCGTCTGTATAGCTTCACCGATATCGGCAAATCGCCCTTCTACAGTGCCTGACATCGCGGCCTCGCGTACCAACGCCATCAATCGCGGTGCGCGGGGATCGACGGGCTTGTGGAAACGGTGGCCAAAACCCGAGACGATCTTGCCATTTTCCTCACACCAGGCGGCGATACCGTCGCGGACGGCAACTTCCTGTTCAGCGCCGTCATCCATCCGTTTGGCGACGTCGAAATAAAGCTCGGCGCATTGTTCACCGGCGCCGCCATGCACGTCACCCAACATGTTGACCCCGGTGGCCATGACGTTGTTGAGCCCCAGCCCACAGGTCGCGGCCATACGCGCTGCGGCTATCGATGGCGCCTGCGGACCATGATCCACGCCCGCCACCAGCGCGCATTCAAAAAGCGCCGCCTGTTCTGGCGTGGGCAAATTGCCGCGCACCATGAGCCAGATCATCTGAGCAAAGCTGACGTTTCCGATCAGGTCCTGGATCGGGTGGCCGCGAAAGGCGATCCGCCCCGGAGCCATGTCGATAATTTCGGTGCGCCACCAGTGGCAAATGGCATCGGCGTCATTGCGTCCTGCGGGGTCCGTCATATCGCGCCATCCTTTGCCAGTTTTTCAATGTCTTCCGGTGAAAGACCTAACTCGCTCCAGATTTGAGAGTTGTGCTGCCCCAATGTGGGCGGTGGTGCATCGACGGTGGGCGCGCTGCCGTCCAATTTGATCCCGGTCGTGGCAACCTGAATGTCGCGTCCGACGCCGGGGACGTTTTCAAACTGGTCGAGGAAACCGCGGTCTGCAACCTGCGGCATTTCCAATACTTCCGGCACTGTCAAAACCGCTCCTGATGGCACACCAATGCTATTGAGTTCCTTGGCCCAGTCGCGCGGTGACCGGGTCTTCAACACGGTCTCCAGCTCAGTTTTCAGAGCCAGCCTATTGCGTTTGCGATCCTCGCGCGTGGCATATTCAGGCCGCTCGCGCAGCGCGGCCAATCCCAGGTGGTCCGTCAGTAGCTCCCATTGCTGGTCTTTGTTTGCGGCAATGTTGATCAACCCGCCCTTCGCTTCAAACGCACCGGAAGGCGCCGAAGTGGGGTTTTCATTGCCATTGGCAGTCGGATTGACGCCGGCGATCAGATAGTTCGACACCACCCAGCCCATTGTCGCCAGCACCGATTCCAGCATCGACACATCAATAAAGGTGCCGCGCGGATTGGCGTTCAGAGCAGATGAAATCGCAAAGGCTGCGGTGATGCCCCCCACAGTGTCTGCCACCGGATATCCAACGCGCAGCGGCGCGCTGTCGCTATCCCCGGTGATCGACATCACACCCGAGGTTCCCTGTATGATCTGGTCATAAGCCGGGCGGCGTATCCACGGGCCCTCTTGGCCAAAGCCGGAGATAGCACAATAGATGAGGGTCGGATTGGCCTCTTTCAGGGTCTGGTAGCCCACGCCGAGGCGCGTCATGACGCCGGGCCGGAAGTTTTCAACCACGACATCTGCAGTTTCGACCAGTTTCAGAAAAATCTCTCGACCCCGTGGGTTCTTGAGGTTGACCGTGACCGATTTCTTGCCCGCGTTCTGGGCGAGAAAGGACACGCCCATGTTGACTTTGTTCAGCTCTGGGTCGGCCCCCAGTTGGCGGGCGAGATCGCCCCGACCGACGGCTTCGACCTTGATAACCTCGCCGCCCAGATGCGCCAGATGATGACAACAGAACGGACCGGCAAGGACATTGGTCAGATCAAGAACACGAATGCCCTTCAAAGGTGTCTGCGACATTATCCGCGCCCCGCGTGTACAACCTTGGCCGCCGTGAAAAACTCGCGGCAATAGCTGCCTTTTTCCGGTGCACCATAAGAGGATCCCTTTCGGCCCGTAAAGGGTGCGTGGAAATCCATGCCGGCGGTGGGCAGATTGACTTGTATCATGCCTGCTTCGGCGTTCTGCGAGAAGTGATCGATTTTGGCGGGATCCCGCGTGACAATTCCTGCGGACAATCCAAATTCGCAGTCGTTGGACGTGGCCAGGGCGGCGTCGTAATCCGGCACGCGTAACACGGCGGCGATGGGCCCAAAGATTTCGTCTCGTGCCACGGCTGCGTCGGGTGACACATCCGTAAACAACGCAGGCGCAAAGTAATGGCCGGTTGTTTTGGATTTGACCTCGCCACCACCTGCGGCAAGCGTTGCACCGTCATCCACAGCCTGAGACACGTATCGTTTGTCGATGGCGAGCTGCGCTTCACTGGCGACCGGACCAATCTGGGTTTCCGGAGCGCGCGCATCACCGATCCGAAGGTCTTTCATTGCCGCGCAAAGACGGTCAACAAATGCGTCGTGAATGCCCTCGGTCACAATCAGGCGGGAAGACGCTGTGCAGCGTTGTCCGGTTGAGAAAAAGCTGCCCTGAACGGCGCAGTGCACCGCCAGATCCAGATCGGCGTCATCCAGCACGATCAAGGGGTTCTTCCCCCCCATCTCCAGCTGCATTTTCGCTCCTCGCGCAAACAGCGCCGCCCCCATATGGCGACCGACGGGTGTGGAACCGGTGAATGTGACCCCGGACACCTTGGGGTGCGTAACGATTGCCTCCCCAACCTCACGGCCTTTTCCCATCACAAGGTTGAACACCCCCTCAGGCACGCCCGCACGGGCAATAATATCGGACAACATCCATGCCGATCCGGGCACCAGTTCGGCAGGTTTGAACACAACCGTATTGCCATAGGCCAGAGCGGGTGCGATTTTCCATGCGGGGATCGCCAGTGGGAAATTCCAGGGCGTGATTACGCCCACAACGCCGATTGGCTCGCGTACAACATTTAGCGACACACCTTCGCGCAGAGATTGGTAGGTGTCGCCGGTCGCACGATACGCCTCAGCCGCGAAATATTTGAACAAATGCCCGGCGCGATGCGCTTCGGCCTTGGCTTCGGGCAAGGTTTTGCCCTCTTCGCGGGCCAGCATATCGCCCAGCTCGTCTACACGGGCGAGGATTTCCGACCCGATCCGGTCGAGCGCTTCGAACCGGACCAGAGGCGATGTCTTGCGCCAATTCGGCAGGGCCGCGGCCGCGGCCTCGATTGCGTCAACCGTTTGATCGGCGCTTGCCCGGGCATACTCGCCGATCGTGTCGTTCAGGTCGGACGGGTTGACATTGGGGGCCGCGTCGCTGCTAGCAACCCATGATCCGGCGATAAAGTTGGCAAAGGGGTTTGCAGTCATAGCGCTTCCTCAAGAACTGGTCGCCACCCGATATCTTCATGCCGGTGGTCCACAGTATTCACGTAAAAATAGGTCGGGCCATGATAGCCCCTGCACACCCGCCCATCGGCCCGTCTGGCAACCGGTTCGGCGGTCCAGCTGACCGCGCCGAACCAGTTCCACAAACGGTTATGAGGCGAGGTCAGATGATCCGGGCAAAGCGGTGCTGTACTATTGGCCGGGTCCGGTTGCGGAGCGTTCAACGCCCCGCTGCCCCCCACCAGCGCATCCCATTCATTGGGGCGCGTCGCCCCCTGAAAAGGGTCACTACAGGGCGTATCCCCCCCCGTAAGCAACCGGCAGCGAAACAGGCGTCCATCAATCGACAGCTCTGTGCCATGGACATACCCCGCATCATCCAGATCCTGCCAGCTGACGCGGCTCATAAGCATCCGGTCGGCGACCATCAATCTTCTTCCACCGTCCTCAAATAGATGCCAGTTCAGGCGCAGGTTCGGGTCTTTGGGACTGTCGGTGAGCGCCCAGTTGTCCCAATTCGGGTCGCGTTCAAATTCCGGTAGGTTCCCGGGTTGCAGGCCCTCGTAAGGGCAAAGCGCTGACAGGTCTGTGATCCAGGGCCGTGTCGCGGGCGCAAGTGTTTTTCCTGCATGGGAAAACCCACCCAGCTGCTCTGTTCCTTTGTAGTCCATCATTGCTCTGTCACCGCCCCGGTCACAGGTTGTGTGCGGAAGCGACGCAGGATCCGGAACAACATTTCTGCAGCCAGAAATTCGGTACGCTCCGACGGATCAAGAGGAGGGGACACCTCAACAATATCCAGTCCACCCAACGGGGCCTCGGCCAGCCCATCCAGCAGATCGTAATACTGACGCGGTGTAATACCGCTATGAACGATTGAGCCGGTGCCGGGGAGGTAGCCAGCGTCCATCGCATCGATGTCGATTGACAGATACAGTTCGTCACATCCCTTCATGGCATGCTCCAACGCCTGACGAATTGCCTCTGCCGTCCCCAATTTATGTACGTCGCCAGCCGAAAACACCCGACCGCCCTGCTCTTCGATCAAGGCGAGTTCACCGCTGTCGACCCAACCGGTGATCCCGACCCAAACCATATTGGACACGTCGACATTGGGCAGTTCGGAAATCCGACGGGCATTGGTTGCGTGGTTATGGCTGCCCCACGCGCCAAGCCGGTCAGAGAAATCCAGATGACCGTCGATCTGGATATACCCAAAACGTGCATTTGGTGCGCGTTTGGCCAACCCACGGGAATAGCCAAGGCAGGCCGGGAAGCTATTATAGTGATCACCGCCCAGTGCCAGAGGGATCGCCCCTCCAACGCTCAGCGCCTCGGTCATTGCGGCAATGGCCTCGGTGGTTGCGTCTACATCCTCAGGGGTGATCACTGCATCCCCGCAATCCACGAGCCAGTCGCTGGCCGTTGCGCTTCTTTGGCCCGTATCTGGATCAAAACTGACCCCCTGCGGTCGCATGGATTGCAATACCGTCGTTGCCTTACGCAGCGCCTCGGGACCAAACCTGGTTCCGAGCCGGCTTGAATGTGTCCAATCGCTGGGCATACCCACCACACCGATTTGGCCCGGACGGACGTCGGCGGCATCGAGCAGAGGCCCATCAAACAGCCGATACCCCGGTTGTGCCAGAGGCGGGAGAAATGTCGTTATCGCTGCAGTCATGTCAGTACTTTTTCCTTGGAAGTTTGGCGGCGCGGAAAATCAATCCCAAAGCCGAGGCGCGCATAGATAAACGCCAGAAGAGCCGTGACCATCAGGCGTTGGCCAACCTTCACGACACCCATTCCGGGACGGTTCGGATTCAGACCGGTCAACATAATGGCGCTGACCTCGTGCCGTCCCAAAAGCTCAAGCCATTGCACCACCGTCGCAAGATCGCAGCCCCCCAAACGGGGCCGATCACAAAGCGCACTGAGCGATGTTTCAAACACCGAGAGATCAAACCGAACAAACAACGGCTTTGATGGATCCCGCCACTCTGAAAACGCGGCACGCTGCGCGGCAGTATCTCTATTTACCGGCGTGGTCGTTCCGTTCGGCAAGGGCGCAATATGAAAATCGCGCGCATCGGCTGGTGTACCGCCAAGCTGCACTGTCTGACAATGAGGGAGCGCGCTCCGCGCCGTCTCGGACATGCGATCTGATCCGCCCAAAAAGATTGCACAGGCGCCATTGTCGCTGATCTGACGCATGGCCGCCTTCAAGGCCGCGTGGATCGCATCTTCGGACCCCGGTGCAATATCTCCGAGATCACAAAGCCGCTCGTGCAGGCCATCGGTACTGATATCCTGACGCGCATCGATATCTACGGGGTGACTGAATTGTGGATTTGCGTGCCAACCGAAATAGACCGAGGTTTCGCGTAATGCACGCGGCGCCAGAGATTGCCCTGCATGAGGTGCGTTTGTATCTTCAAACGGGATGCCCAGTACGGCCAGATCTCCAGACCGGACGTCGCCGATTGCTTTGGTCTGAGAGCGCATGAACGACAGATGCCCTGCCATGCGCGGCAACGGGGCCGAACGTAGAGGCATCAGCCTGCTCCTTTCTCAAGACGAGCTGTGACCGCTTGCAGGATCGCCAGTGCAGCGCGGGTTTCAGCCTTGCCACGGTTGTCCAGTTCCGGGGCAAGCCCAAAAACCGCAGCCGCGATGGTATCGCCCGGGGTGGCGTCAATTTGCGCGATCATTTGTGCTGGTGACATTCCCGTCAGGCGATGCGGGTGCGATACCCATTTGCCCGCAAGCTCTTGTAAATCCACAGACAGGATGACCGGTTGGGTGCGGGGCAAATGGCTCACTGCGCCGCCATTGACCCCAATGATGGGAACATCCGCACCTGTGACCTGTCTTGCGGCGACGTCAAGCGCTTCCAAACCGCTGGAATCGCCGCCTACCAACACCATGCGGGCACCGGTTTCAAGAACCGATTCACATTGCGAGGCAACTGCGAGAAAATGCTTGTCAGGTTCTAGCGGAAAGACGTTCACGTCCCCAAGGTCAATTGCATTCGCGGGTGTTACTGTGGGGCAGGACGCATACCGAAGCTGGCGCGCGAGATAGCGTTGCCCTGCCGATGGCCGGGCGAGATTGTCACAAAAATAGCCTGCAATCGCGACCTGACCGGGCACGAGATCTTCCAGATCGCCAATGGATGCGCCCAGAAAACTGGGGATCGCGTCAAACTGTATTTGCGCCGCTTCACTCATTGTGCAACGCCGCGTTCAGGGTTTCGATCGCCGCCAGTTCCGACATTCCCCTGGTGTCGCGCGCAGGCGCAAGGCCGGTGATCACAATCGCCTGCCATTTACAGGACATGGCACCAATGACGGAAACCAGCGTTTCAGGTTTCATCCCGCCGGGATTTAGGCCGACGCTGCCAGCTGCATGCCCCAGATCAATGACCGATATGTCGATCCACAAGACAGCGCGCTCGGGCGTGTCAGAATAGTCGCCGTGCCCTTCATCCAACTGCCGCGCGGTGCGCCAATCCATCTTGCGCTGGCTGATCAGATCCCAGACACCAGCAGGTTGATCGCCGTTCAATCCCACCCAGATCGTGTTGGCTGTTCGCGTCGCGATATCACGCCGGGCCAACGGCATGGCCGCGACAACTGGCAGATCAGGCAAGGCCCCCAGCACACCCGAGGCGACATCAGACGCGCCACCCAAGACAACGGGTACAACACCGTGATCCACCATTTGCGTCACAAGTTGTTCCAACGCGGCAGGCCAATCCCCTGACAGGTCCAGATTGCCAAGATCCCGACCATCTACAGGCAGTCCGATCCCAAGTTGGGCAGTCATTTTGCGCAGCGCATCGGGTGCCAGAGAGGTGCCGGATCGGGGCCCGGTGTTAACTTCGCTCGGAACGCCCATAACCCCAACACAATCAGCCTTACATTGCGAATGAATGCCAAAAGGAAGGTCCGCATAACCAGCTGTTATCATTTGTTTCCGCGCGCTATTCATTGCCAGACGCCTTCGTTATTTGCGATTTCCAATTGCGCTCAAACCGGCTATAAAAAGCGACGGATTTGCGTCGAAAGGTCTGCCTATGCCCGACAAGCCCCGATCCCCTGACGCCAATGGTGGTGTCGAAGCGGTAGAGCGCGCATTGCGTGTGCTGGACATCTTTGAGCCGGGCGATGCAGGCCTCTCTTTGAAGGAGGTTGCGGACCGCAGCGGGGTCAACAAGGCGACAATTCTGCGTCTGAGCGTGTCGCTTGAAAAGTTTGGTCATATTACGCGAGACGCCGAGGGTCTGTTTCACCTCGGGCCGTCTTTGTGGCGTCTTGGATCCGTGTTTCGCCAAAACCTGCGGATGGGGCCAATTGTGCGACCGGTGCTTGCGAATTTGGTGAATGCGACCGGCGAAAGTGCGTCGTTTTATGTGCAACGCGGCAACTCTGGCGTGTGCCTCTACCGGGTCAATTCGCCAAGGCTTGCGCGGGATCACGTTCAGGAGGGCGAGATCATTCCGCTGAGCATGGGCTCTTCGGGTCAGGTGCTGGATGCTTATTCCATCCGGCAGGGAAAACAGGCGGCCAGCATCCGAAAGGCCGGGTATTATCTCAGCCTTGGTGAACGCGATCCTGACGTCGCCGGACTGTCGGTTCCTGTTCTTGGGTTCGAAGATGAATTGCTGGGCGCGATCAGCTTGTCCGGCCTGCGCGTCCGCTTCAATGACACAGCCGTCGAAAAGTATCGCGCGGCGGTCCTTGATGCCGCCCGCCTGATTCGGGTGGAGTTTGGCGAAAAATAAGACCCGCATCATTGTGCCTTGTCTTTCCGACGCCCGATCATCTGCACACCGATAAGCGCCGTGATGGACACGACAATCAGACAGGTCGAGATCGCCGCGATTGTCGGATCAAGCTGATCACGCAGTGAATTGAACATGCGCCGGGTGATTGTGGCGTTTTCCCCGCCCGAGACCAGCATCGAGATCACAACCTCGTCCAGCGACGTGATAAATGCCAGAAAAGCCCCTGTCTGGATCGAGAATTTCACCTGCGGTACGGTGATTGTCCACAATGCGTATGCACGGGACGCCCCTAAGCTGCGCGCTGCAAGCTCCTGATCGAAATCATAATTCTGCAATCCCGACATCACCGTCACGATCACGAATGGCAGCGCCAGCGCAGTATGGGCGATCACGATCCCGGTCAGTGTGTAATTGAGCCCCAGCTTGGCATAGAGGCTGAACACTCCAACAGCGATCAGGATCACTGGCACGACAATCGGCATGATCACAAGGATTTGAGCCGCGCTCCTGATACGAGGCGCAGAGCAATGCAGACCATAGGCACAAAGTGAGCCCAGGGGCGTCGCGATTGCCGTGGTCAGCGCCGCCGCGATCAGCGAGGTCTTTGTTGCGCTCATCCATTCCGGCGACGTGACATAGGCCACGTACCAGCGAAACGAGAGCGATGTCGGCGGGAATTCCAGATAGGATGCCCCCGAAAACGACATCGGGATAACGATCAGCGTGGGCAGGATGAGAAAGAACAGCACAGCAATGCCGACCACTGTCAGCCACAGGCCGTCGATTTTACGTTGTCCGACTTGTTCCATTTTCAGATCCTCAGCGCATAAACAGTTTGTCGAGCCCGAAGACACGGTTCATCAGCCAGATCATCGCCAGCGCCAGCAACAGCAGGACCACGCCCAGGGCTGATGCGGCCCCCCAGTTCGAATAGACTGTGATGGTGCTTTCGATACGCTGCGCCAGCATCTGAACCCGGCCACCGCCCAGCAAAGCCGGTGTGACAAAGAACCCAAGCGACAGGATGAAAACCAGCACGATGCCGGCAAAAAGGCCCGGCAGGGACATTGGGAAAAATACCCGCCAAAAGGCCCCGCGCGGGCTGGAACCAAGGCCCACGGCGGCTCGGACCAGGTCGCCGTCAATATTGCGCATAGTGGCGTAGAGCGGCAGAACCAAAAAAGGCAGCATGATATGCACCATGCCAATGATGGAGCCGGTCAGATTGTGCGCCAGTTGCAGCGGTTCTTCGATAATGCCAAGTGACATCAGCGACGAATTGATGATCCCATTGCGCTGCAAAAGCACCAGCCACGCATAGGTCCGCACCAGAACCGAGGTCCAGAAGGGGACCAGCACAAACACCATCAGAATGGCCGCTGTTTTGTTCGGCATCTTTGTCAGCCAGTAGCACAGCGGGTAGCCGAGAAGGACGCAAATCACCGTCACGGCAATGCTGATCTGAAACGTGACGACAAAGGTTCGCCGATAGAGAGCACTACTAAAGATGCGCGTGTAATTTTCCGTGCTCAGTTCGCCTGCCGCATTGAAAAACGACAGCGAAGACAGCCAGAAAATCGGCAGGAAGACGACGATCAAGATCGTCAAAACCGCAGGCATCGAAAGCCCAAGAAACGTCAGTTTTTCGCGGCGTTCTTCGGATTTGAGCGTGCTGGCATTCTGAAGAGTCCCAGCACCTTCATACGTCTCGGCGATACTCATGCCACATGTTCCGGTACGATGATCGTATCTTCGGGATGCAGGGCAAGGCCGATTTGCTCTCCCTTCGACGGCAACCCGGTTTGGCCCGCGCGATTGGCAGGCACACGCACATTGATCTGACCAGCGCTGTCGTGCTGAACGATCACTAGAACGCTGTCGCCCTGATAAATGATGTCATGCACTTGGCCGGACAGGTCATTGGCGGCGTCTGGCACCGCGCCTGCTGTGACTTCCAGCAACTCGGGCCGGATGATCAGACGATGGCCTCCGCTGCCCAGCGCAATAGGCGTATTGGATTTCAGAACGCGCTCGCCAAGCTGCGCCGTGTCATTCGCTACACTAACCGGCAGGGAAATGGATTCCCCGATAAAATCCGCCACAAAGAAACTATGCGGCTGGCGATAGAGCCGCTCAGGCGTCGCGATCTGTTCGATCCGCCCATGATTGACCACTGCAATCCGGTCCGACATCGTCAGGGCTTCGCGCTGGTCATGGGTCACGTAAACGACAGTTGCATCCAGCTTTTCATGCAGCGCCTTCAATTCGATTTGCATATGTTCGCGCAACTTCTTGTCGAGCGCTGACAACGGCTCATCCATCAGAATGATCTGCGGCTCAAAAACCATGGCGCGGGCAAGGGCCACGCGCTGTCTTTGTCCCCCGGATAATTGCGTGATGCGCCGGTCGCCATAACCGCCCAGCTGCACGGTCTCCAGCGCGCGCTCGGCGCGGGCCTTCTGATCGCTTTTGGACACCCCGCGAATTTTCAACGGATAAGCCACGTTTTCTGCGACCGTCATGAACGGAAACAACGCATAGCTTTGGAACACCATGCCAAGGCCGCGCTTGTGGGGCGGCGTTGCAATCATTTCCTGTTCGCCAAACCGGATCGACCCGCCATCAGGACGCACAAATCCGGCCAGCGCCATCAAAAGCGTCGTCTTGCCGGAGCCTGATGGCCCCAGCAATGTCAGGAACTCGCCCGCGGCGATGTTCAAAGACACGTCATTCAGCGCTTTGACCGATCCGTAGGCCTTGCACAGGTTGGATATATCGATGGGAAGGGAGTGGGCTGCAGGTGACATGGGGGCTCCTAACCTGACAAAAATGGGCGCAGCACAAGATGTGCCGCGCCCAGATATTTTTTACTGTTGGATCAGCGTGTCAAACTCTTCGGTCAACTCGCCCAGCTGGCCGATGTAAAAGTTCGGATCGACCAGAAGCTGCTTGCCATAGTTGTCGGGATGTGTGTTGACCTTCACTGCCATCTCATCCGAGATTATCCCGGTGCCGAAGGCACCCGAATTCACCGGACCCAACGGCATGGTCACCGCCAGCCTCGCCTGTGCTTCGGCGCTCAGCAATTCGTTGATAAGGCGCATCGCGTTGTCTTTATTCGGAGCCCCCTTGGGAACCAACAAGCAGTCCACGTCCATCGTGCCGCCATCAAAGGCATAGGCCACATCAATGCCCGACGCGATCACGCTTTCTACGCGGTTATGGCCCATATGGATCACGTCCACTTCGCCGTCACGCAGCAACTGCGCCGATTGCGACCCGCCGCGATACCAAACGGTAACTTCGGGGGCAATCTCACCCAGCTTGTCCCATGCGCGCGCCTTGCCCTCATTCGTGGCCAACGTGTCATAGATCTCGGCCATCGGCACACCATCCGCCATGAGCGCGGCTTCGAGGTTATAGTTCACCTTGCCGTGCATACCGCGCTTGCCGGGGAAGTTTTCCAGATCCCAGAACTCTGCCCAATTGGACGGGCCATTGTCGCCAAATGCATCCTTGCGATAGGCAATCACCTTGGTGAAGTTGATGAAGCCGATGTAATTGTCATGGATCAGCTCTTTCGGAATGCCTGTGGTGTCAACAATCGAATAGTCGATCGGCTCAAGGCTGCCTTCCCGGCTCAGGGTTTCACACGAAGGCAAATCCTGTTCTGTAACGTCCCATGCAACGGCACCCGCCGTGATCTGCGCGCGCACGTCCTGAATGCCGTTTGTCGTATCTTCCTTGACAGTGATATTCAGCGCACCAGCGGCAGGTTCCAGCATGGCTGAGCGCAAGGCATCCTGAAACGAGCCTCCCCAGGACGCAAACACGACCTCTCCCTCGGCAAAGGCAGGCGAAGCAATGGCCAGGCCACCTGCCACTAGCGCCGTGGTGAGCTTCAGTTTTTGGTTATCTTTCATCATGTCAGGCTCCTCCCGAACTGTTGGTTGGTTTGTGGCTTCGCGACATGCGCGGCTCCACATAATCATTCGCAATCGTTTCATCTAGCAAAACGTCATTTCAGTTTTACTAGAGCTGATGTTGGAATTGGTCAAGGATTCTTTTGCCCCGTAGGATTCACACTCCCGTTTCCTGAGCATCAGAGCCTGGAAAATCTCGCAATTCGCGCATTGGTGCAGCATTCATCTGGGTTCGATCTTGCACATATGGCGTCTGAAGCGATCTTCGTCTGACCCGAAGTTAACTGCCACCGATTGAAGCATTTGGTGGAACGTGCGGACCGCAAACTCTCACTCGCTTTGCGTTGATCCGCGAATTTGAGTGGCAGCTTCTTGACAGTATGCGCCAATTGATCCTGACGACAGAATTGGTCAATTTGGGCTCAGCCCCGACCTCGGATGCGACGCAGCATCCCGTGATATGGAGGCATCGTCAACGTCAGGTTGTCGTTGTGGGAGGGCATGGCGGATCGGAGGATCAGTCATGGAAACACCAAACTTACCGGCCATTCGTGCGCTTCGCCCGGCTTGGAACAAAGGGCGCATCGTTGGGCAAAAACGGCCACTGAAACCAAAACACGTCTGGGCAATCCGTGTTCGACTTGAACTCGCCGAGAACCATCGGGACCTGGCGCTGTTCAATATGGCAATCGACAGCAAACTGCGTGGCTGCGATCTCGTGAAGATGAAAGTCGTCGACGTGATGGCGTCCGGCCAGATCAAGGAACGAGCTTCGGTGTTGCAAAGCAAAACGCAGAAGCCGGTTCGTTTTGAAATCTCCGAAGGCACACGCGCCTCGGTTGAAAAGTGGATGGAAGATGAGCTCATGGTCGGCTCGGAGTACCTATGGCCGGGTCGTTTCCATGAACGCTTGCACATCTCGACACGCCAGTACGCCCGGATCGTCCGGGATTGGGTCACGTCGATCGGTCTGGAGGCCAGTGCATACGGAACGCATTCGATGCGGAGGACAAAAGTCACACAGATCTACAAGAAGACCGGCAACCTGCGGGCGGTCCAGCTGCTACTTGGGCACACCAAGATGGACAGCACCGTCCGGTATCTCGGTGTTGAGCTGGAAGATGCGCTTGCGATCGCAGAGGCCATTGAAATCTAACAACTTGGGCCGTCTTCGCGGACGGCCCAAACAAGACCTTGGCGAAATCTGCGGCGAACAGCGACGAGGAGCCCAGAGCGACGGTCTTCTTGCGGAGCAGGCAAGGACATCGCTTTAAAGTTTCAACTGACACGGCGTATTAGAAAATTCAGAAAAAACTGCCCGTCAATCCTGCGCGGCTCGTAGACAAGCCTTCTTCCTGGCGAAAGTCCTTCGGGCAGTTTGACGCTTATATTGACCTTATAGGGTGTCGCCTGCCCGAAATGCGAACTCAATGTGAAGCGCAATTTCAACTGACCGGAGTCATCGAATTTGCCAGTGAAGTCCCTAAACCAAGGCCCTTCGGCCGCAAAGCCTTGGGCAGATAGCAAGGTCAGCTTGTCTCCATTGCGATTGATGCGCAAGGCTGCAAGTGGCTCGATTTTTCCGGGGAAATAGGCCTTGTCGGGCCGACTGGTTGTTTGCCAATAATCATCGTCCCATCTGCGTCTGATTAAGACAATGTAGTCACCATCAAAAGTCGCGAAAGACGGCGCGACCAACTGATTACAGACTCTTCCTTGCTCTCCTCGAAGTGCGGCAAGAGTTTCACTGGTCTCGAGGCTCTCAGGCGTCAGTCCAAGATTCTCTCTAGCGCTGATATACCGAGAGAAAGCAGATCTCGTGCGTGGGCCCGCAACACCGTCCGCTGTGCCAGCGCTGCAGCCAACGCGATTTAGCTCAGTTTGTATATCACGGATCAGGCTGCGCGTCTCTGTATCATCCTTCGCGCTTTGAGGCGATGTCGGCACAAGAGCTGCTACTTTGTCTCGCGCAGTACTACTGTTGCCCGGCACTTCGTCCTTCTGGTGCTCAGCAAGCAAGTCGTCCCGCAACGAAAGGGCGAGCGCGACTGCAAAATGATCCCTTTCGCCTTCGTATCGCTCCAGAAACATCTCGATCGCATCAAGCCTTCCGAGCGAACGCGCAAGTTCAAAGTCCGCATAAATCTGGTCTTCGACACGCTCAATTTCTTCCTCTGGCGTCGAGCCTGCAGCCGCATCTGGAACAAGAAAAATGTCTCTGGCGGGAAGCGAGCCATAAGTAAATGGCTCCTGATAGCCTTCTGTCAGAGTGTAAACCCTGTCGCGGACTCGCCGAAACAACTTGCCAATCTCAAGTCCGGGTTCCTCGATGTGGTTGAGCAGAGCCTGAGCATAGGGGCTGTTGCGGCCATCGCCGTCAAGCGCCAGCGTTCCGCTCCTTGCAGCATATCCAACCAACACACCTCCCGGATCGATACGTGCAAGTCCGCGTCCAATTGAGCGGGTGCTGTTTGTGCGCTCCATAGTCGCGAGGAATGGATTGTTGCGGCAGGCGTCAACCAACACGATCTTCAAGCCGGGTGCGCCCGCGATGGAGCTAATCAATGTGTTGAGGCGGATTGCCTCGAGTTCGATGTCACGGTCGCTCCGCAGTTCCGCACTGACAGGGATCAGGAAGTTCGTGTTGTCCAACTCGATGCCGTGGCCGGCGAAGTATACGATGACCGACTCGGCGTTTTTTGCCTTTTCTCCAAAGTCACGTATGGCAAGGCGCATGTCGCGGTAATCCAGATCAAGACCTGTTGTGACCTCAAACCCGATCCTGCGCAATGCCTCTGCAATGTCGATCGCATCATTCGACGGGTTTTTGAGATTGCTGACATGTTGGTAGTTCGCATTGCCAATTACCAAGGCAACTTTGTCCGCCAGCACCATCGCAGGCAGAAAACAAAACACAACTGAGAACAGGATACGCTTCATGTGAAATATCGCCGTTAACGCGTCTACCATATGAACGTTTCCACACTTTCGGAATTCAATCAATATGACCGGCGTGGACAAGCTCTAGCTCGGCTTAGGCCGCATAGCGGAGTTCGGGATTGACACGACGAAGGTTCGTTTCCCGCCCATTGCGCCAGTTTCGGCATGGACCATTCATATGAAGTACGAACTCGGAGCCGCCTTGCGGCGGGACAGAAAGATGCTCGCTTGGGAAGCTATCTAAACGTCAGCTTCCGCATTTCCTGCGAGCATGCGTAGCGACTGCAGCGAACTTCCACTTCCCGCGCTTCGTGCCGTACTTCAGCCCCCTACCCGTCCCGATCTAGCTTTAACCAATATCGCGTGTACCGGAGTTCACCCGTTCGGATCAAAGCGCCCTTCTCTACCAGGTTCTGGAGATCCCGCGTTGCTGTGGCGCGCGATGTTCCCGTGATCGAGATATAGTTCTCAGCGCTCAATCCCCCTGTGAACCCATCCGGCCCAGCCTTGAACAAACGGGCGATTACCTTGCTTTGGCGAGTGTTGAACTGATCACGGTACCGATCATAGAAGTGCGTCTTGGAAATAAAGAAACCAACCCGCTCAAGCGTCACCTGCTGTGCTGTAAGGACAGTTTCGGCAAACCAGACGAGCCACGGTGTGACTTCCAGCGTCTTTTGATGGCGTTCGAGTTGGTCGTAGTAAGCCTTCCGCTCTCGCTCGATCGTGAAAGCAAGGGCAATCAGACTTGGCTGACCGATATTCTGGGCCAAGGACTTTTCAGCCAGCGCCCTACCCAACCGGCCATTGCCGTCCTCAAAGGGATGAATGCTCTCGAAATACAGATGGCTCAAACCGGCCCGGATCAGTGCGCGCAATGGTTCGGGACCATCCGGTGCGGTCCGGTTGAACCAGGCTACGAACTGGTCCATTTCAGCCGGAACCTGATGTGAAGGTGGAGCTTCGAAATGCACCGTTGGGCGGTCGAGCCTGCCTGAGACGATTTGCATCGCATCCTCATGGCTCCGGTATGATCCAATCGTTTCCAGATGCCTGTCATGGGACAGAAGCATGTCATGCCACCGAAACAGGGTGTCGTGTGACAGTGGTTCCGAATAGTTGGAATAAACATCCACCATCATTTCAGAAACGCCCTGCTCGCGCGGTTTGGATGGATAGCTGTCGGGAGCCAGTCCAAGATGTCGGCGCAAGGAAGATTGCACGCTGAGACGATCCAGCATCTCACCTTCGATCGCGCTGGTCTTCATTGCTTCTTCGCTTAGCAGGTCGATACGCAATTGATCTCGATCCGATGTGTTCACATGATGAACCGCTCCAAGAACTTCCCCTGAGGACAACAGGAACTGTTGCTCGTATGGTTCGAGTCTTGCGGCGTCGTAACGAAAGGTAGGCCAGTCAGGGTTCTGCCAGTTCCACATCGTGAGGTATAAGCTTCCTTTCTATAACTCACTATTTATGGTTGCGTGATTTATAGAGGTCAATCCTATAGCTCACCTTTTTCAGACCCTTCGATCCAGTCATCACTTGGAGGTGTAATCTGAAAACGGTAAATTTCATCCTGTTTCCCCAAATTTACGTAGCATTGGATGTCCGCGAGAGCATTGCCTTTGGAGACAATTCGCCCTTTTCGATCTTGGCCAGCAACGAAATCAGGTAAGCCCCTGGAGATTGTATGTTCTCAGCACGTTGAAAGATGTATCCGAGAACAATGAAGCGAATAGCTGGGCCAAAAGTTGATTTCATTGCATACCAGGTTTGGCCAAGCCGTAGATACTCGGCGATATCATCCATAAGCCGATCACAGTGGTGCTGATCTTTTGCAAAGCGTAGTTCTGAGCATAGCCGTGGAAAACTGCGCTCCATTTGGTCTGGAGAAACCTGAATCTGAGAAAGCTTTTCTTTCTTAACTTCCGGATTCAAAGAGTCCTCTTTGTGCCCCTCAATTTCACTGTCACTGGCCCTCAAATTTTCTGTATCAGTCTGTGTTATCTCGGAGATTTCCACAGAGATTTCTGCCAACAGCTCGCTGAGTACATTCGCATCTGGTTTGCGACGCAGAGCATTGCGTACGGTGGTCACCAAATCAGAGATCGCGGTGTCATTTGCTACGAGTTCCTTAAGGCGCGCCAGAGCGGCGGAAACTTTGTCACGGAGTACAGTGAACTCGAGAACGCGATCAGCATGCCTCTGGGCTTCCTGAATGAACTCAGCGTGCCGTTCAGACAAAGGCATCAAGGAGAGCCCAGTTGCGGTGACCACCCTGCCCTGGCGATCCCGGCGCGCCCATCGCTTACCGTTTGCGCTCATGACGCGGCGGATAAGTCCAAGGTCCACCAGCGTCGAGATATGACGCTCAACTGTCTGCACGCTGACATGAGTTCGTTTGGCTATCGCCGCGTTGGACGCGAAACAGATGTGATGATCATCCTGGTCCGCAGCAATCTGATCACCGCCCATAAAGGAAACCATCGCTCTCAGGACATTGAGAGTTGTGGATTTTAACCCAAGAGGTTCTCTGGCCTCTTCAACGGCGCGAAGAAGTATCCATTTTTTGGGCGTACTGTTCCCCTGCCCTGCCGTTCCCGACAAGGTCGCTCCAATTGGAGCCAATGCTGTTAGTGTTTTCATGATTATCTATCGGCAGACAAAAATTACCCGTTCGCTCAAGAGCGTTTTTTCTTGTGTGGCGATTCGGGTGCTGCTAGATTCTAGGTGTCTAATCTAAGAATTGCGCTTTGCGCAGCAGCCCTCGAAGCTCCGGTTTCGGGGGTTTTGTTTGTTTGCCTTCCTCCTTTCTGCTCGTCCTCAGTTCTTTTTCTTGGCGTTTACAGCTGTAAACTCAGCGTGTGAGCGCTTAATGATTTCAGCCATGTTTTCGTCCAACCAGCTAGCGAAGCCAGCGTTAGCTCCGGTCCTTTTGACCGAAACAGTTAGTGATCCGTTGGTAGATTTGATTGTAACGCCTTCGATTGGGTTGAGTTCGGCTGCACCTTCTCTTTGTCTTGCACCGCGTTTGGCAGCTGCTTTTAGGAGCATTTCCAGCCGATCATCTGACGACATCGATGGCTCAATGGTTGCAAGAAGATTTGCAGCTTCATCTTCCGCTAGCTTGCCTGCAACGAAGTGCTCTGCAAGCACGGTCCATTTTGGGCGGCCTGATTTTGGGGCTGCGCCGATCATGTCACCAATCTTTGCAGGAACATGTTGCGTAATTTTTGTCAGGTGAGACAGCCCTGATTTCGAAACGTTCAATACTTGCCGCACCGTTGCCGTGTCATGCCCGGAAGTCAGGATCGCCTCGGCGAAACGTGCTTTCTCGTAGAAGGAAAGATTGCGCCTCGCAGCATTCTCAAGCCCTTTGGCGAGAAGCGCTGAAGCATCGTCGATATCCTGAACATTGGCGCGGACTTTAATACCAAGTTCACGACAGGCTTTGAGCCTCCTCCGTCCATAAATTGCCTCGTATCGACCGTCGGATTTCGATCTTCTGACAAGAATGGGAACTTGTTGGCCACCGTCTTGTATACTCGACATCAAGCTTTCAAAACTATCGTCTTCTTCGTCAATGTTTACAGCTGTAAACTCACCGAGCCTATCGGCAGGCCCCCAGTCGTCGATCAGAGCAGGGTCAATTTCCCTGATTGCGGCAAGAGAGCCCTGAAGCGCACCAAGAGCAGGGGCATTGGGTTTTGGAGTTTTATCGATGGCCTTGGGGCCAGAGCGCGCGATGGTGTTTGCGATCCCCGACATCTCCTGAAGCGACTTTCTAGCCATTAGCTGCGTCCCCATGCTTGATGGATCATTTGCTCTACCTCAGAGCCGATCGCATCCATTGAGTTCTTTGCCCGATCATAAGTTGCGCGTGTCATTTCTGACCGCACGACTTCGTAAATTGATTGTTTGAGCATTGTGGCGTCACTGACCGCGGTGCTTTTGAGGGCTGTGGCTGACATAACGCGATCCTGAAACAGTGCCCGCATGAACGAAGCCAGTTGTTGAGACGGTACGTCTGTTGGCTCGTCACGCGTTATCAGGAATTTGAAGTTGTCGTATTCGAGCGTAGCGCCGGCATCTTCAATGACTGCCATGTAAGCACCAGCGAGTTCGAGAAATTGAGCCGTCGAAGACACGTCCAGCATCGAAGGTGTAAGTGGCACAAGCAATGAACTGGCGGCCGCCATCCCAGCAATTGTCAAGAATCCTAGCTGAGGTGGGCTATCAATCAGAACAAGGTCAAAATCTCCTTCCACCTGGGCCAGGGCATTCCGTATTCTTGTAAAGAACGGATGGTCTGGGTTGGAGTGAACGGCAGATTCTGTCTCAAATTCGGAAAGAACAAGCCGTGACGGAGCCACAGAGAGACCGGGGAAGTACGTCGGAAGCACGACGTCCGCCATATCTACCGGATCTTCATATCGAATAGCATCGTAAATCGTCAGCCCGTCAAACTCTATTTCGGGGCTTATGCCGCACATGGATGTAAGAGAGCCTTGAGGATCCAGATCAACAGCCAGCACACGGTAACCGCGAAGCGCAAAATAGTGAGCCAAGTGAATTGTTGTGGTGCTCTTACTGCTGCCGCCTTTGAAGTTCATCAACTGCCAGACTTGGAGCTTTTCTCCTTCAGTCCGGCGAGGGACATAGCGCCCTTTTTTGCGTGAGGTTTTCTCAAGCGTTTCGCGAGCCTCCCAAAGTTCTTGGGCAGTATAGTAACGCCTACCGCTGCGTACGTCATTCGGTTCAGGAATCGTTCCCTCTGCGTGGACTTTGCGCATGAATTGACCTGAGACTCCTAAGAGTTCAGCAGCTTCTGGCGCTGCAAAATTTCGCAGTGATTTGGTGTTGTCGGGGGCAAATGCAGCAAGTAGATGTTCCCGGATAGCCGAGTTTAATCTCTCAGATATTTCCGTGGCGAGTGCCGATGGTCTTTCTGCCGCAAGTGGTGTCACGGGAATCATGTAGTTGCCTCAAATTAAAGAATGTGGTCATTTTTGCGCCACTTGAGATAAACAGCCGTGATTCATAGCACTAAGTCAAGGATTTTCGCCTATATTGTAGGTTTTCCAACGCGGAGGACTACATACGCTTTGCATCAGAGCAGGGTGGTTTACAGTTGTAAACTCGGTTGAGCGGGATCATGGGTTCTTTCAGTCGATGAAGTTCTAACGTAGGCATGCGAAGGCATTCCTGTAAAACTCCTCCCTATGCTCCGCTTTGAGTAGAACGCCTCTAGCATGGAGTTGGAGTGAAGGCCGAACGGCTTTTGGCGCAAATTGCGCAATTGGGAAGGGCAGGGAGCTAGTTGAGCTGATTGGTCAAATTCTCTCACCAACAATTTCGTTATCGAGTTTTCTGCGATACCAACTTCGTAACAATACTTCTGCGCCAGTACGGGAGTACGATGCGGTGAGAATGGCATGGCGATCTGGGTCAGATACACCGAGCTCAGCCCGTGCGCAGAGGAAAACACGCGAACATTCCGGCTAGAGTCAGCCGCTCGCCAATTGCCCAAGAAATGGCATACCGTGAGGGCGGGGTTTCGGGAATTGTGCGCCTGTAAGTTGCGACGGAACACGGAACTGTCCTCGATCCAGTGCAGCTGTGCTTGCGCGGCGCGGCTTTTGACGCAAGTCTCTACCGTCATTGGATTCATATGGGATCACAGACATGATCCGTGTGTTCACGTCCCATTAGCGTCCATAAAACCAGCTTGCTCGAATTAGTGATTTTGGGCTCCTCAATCGTTGAACAGACGGTCTCGTTGGCATATATTGCCAAAAAGGAGGCTTACGCCATGGTAACCCGCAATGTTGTACTTACAGAATCGCAGGATCAACTGGTGCAGAATCTGGTTGCGTCCGGTCGATATCAGAACGCCAGTGAAGCGTTGCGCGCCGGCCTTCGGCTTTTGGAGCGGGAAGAAGCGGGGCTGGAGTCTCTCAAACAAGGCTTGCAGGAGGGTGTAGCGCAGGCTCAGGCCGGAGATTTGGCAGAAGGCAGGGGTTCGGATGCGATCCGTCGTGCCTTTGCAAGGGCACGAGCCAAGGCGTGACCAGACCCTTTCGACTGACACGCCGCGCTGAATCCAGCCTGGTGGAAATTGCCCGATGGACCATCGACAAGTTTGGATCGCATCAAGCCGATCTTTATGAACAAGAACTAATAGCGCGCTGTCAGGCCATCACAGAGGGCAGGGTGGCCAGCCGAAGTTGTTCTATATTGGTCGAAGAGGCGGCGGATCTCAGATATGTGCGCGCAGGAGAGCATTTCCTGGTTTATCTGGATCAGCCGGACGCGGTGATCATTGTTGATATCCTGCATTCCCGTTGCGATCTGCCGCGACATGTTTCCGCGCTGGCCACGTTAACAGATGCGACAGGAAACAAGACATAGGCACAGCAGCCGGAGTTTCCCTCAAGCGGGGATTATTAAATAGTCAGTAACTACTCACCCCAGTAGATCAGTCGCCGGGTTATCCGCGATGTCCACATCGTCGTAGTATTTCTGCGCCTGGGCCATGGAGCGATGCAGGGAGAGGCGCATCGCGGCCTGGATCGGGGCGCCGTCCAGCGCGGCCTGGGTCAGGAAGCCCGAGCGCAGCCCATGGGGGGAAGCGAACCCGTCCGGCAGGCCCGCCAGTTTCGCCCGACGCTTGACGATCTGCGCGATGGCATCCGGGCTGAGGCGGCGGGTTAACACCCGATCGGCTTTTGAAACAGGCCGGAACAAGGGGCCGTCCTGAATCTCACCCACCTCGATCCAATGGGCCAGCGCTTGGGCTGCGCGGCCTTTCAACACCAGCCGCGGCGTTTCACCTTTGGTTGTCGTCTTGGTCTCCAGCAGTGAAATCCAAACCAGGCTTTTCTCGTCGAACTCCTTCAGCGAGACGTCTTCAAACATCAACCCGGTGATCTCCGAGCGCCGTCTACCACCCGAAGCCCAACCCAGCATCAAGATGGCGCGGTCGCGGCAATCCCGCCGGGACCCCC
>NZ_WVRE01000012.1 GCF_013111185.1 Ruegeria sp. HKCCD7303
CGCGATCCAGCGCGAACGCGAAATCATCGGTGACCCAACACTTGAAAAAATCTATCTGGAAAGCGGTGTTGTTCTGCATCTTTCAGGCCACCATCATGCCTTCTACCCCGGTTGGAAAGACGGTGTGGCTTATGTCTCTCAAGCTTGTTTGGGAGGTGGTCCGCGGCGGCTTATTGGCGATAGCGCCAGATCACCTCACAGCTTCACTCATGTTACGTTCCAGCCGAACGGAGAGTTTGAGATAGCCGTATATCGAGGCCCTGACTTCGAAAGGTCGGTAAACTTCAAGTCGCTCCCGAAAGAGATCAGATCCCCGAATGCGGTGTTGAAACGCTTAGACCTTGTGAAATGACTAGAGGTTGAGTTTCAGTTCGACTTTTTCAGGGACCAGATCATTTATCATCTCTTCTATCCGGGCTTCCGAAAGTCCACCCGAGGTGATGAAAAGCAAAGAAACGCGAGATTTTCCGGGGACGTGGTGTTTTCTGACCAACTTCCAGCCAGCGTCTGCGGCCATAGCTTCAATGTCCCCGCTGACTTTCAATGAGTGCTCTTCGTCAGAACCCTTTAGTAAGATTTCCACACCTTTGTTTCGGCCACCCAACCAAATGAAACACCAACATACAACCGCCACCAGTGTGGCCATCAAGGGTAAGCCCAGCCCTACCGCCAGCCCAAGCACGGTGACTATAATCATTTCCACCGTGTCGACCGGGTCATCCATATTTGATCGGAACCTTAACAGAGCTCCTATTCCAAAAATCACGAACCCGATCATCGATCCGTGCTGAACCACCAGGAAACCAACCGCCATGCCGATAAGCGCATACAGGAAGAAAAGCCTTGGCATAACTATGTCGCGGACGCTTCTACGGGCTTTACGTCTCACCGGATGATATACGATCAAGCCAGCCAGAATGATCGTGACGATCACATCGAGAGTAAAGAAATACAGTTCCTGTTTGCCACGAAACTGCGTCCACCGGCGTTCGATAACGATTTCCGACCCCGAAGCCCCGGCCAGCATCGTCGCAGGGTCGACTTGTGACACCGCAGCACCTGGCAACAGCAGCATCAACAACACGGTCACAAATGTGAGGGTCGTATTCAACTTGTCTTCCTCCCTGCTCACGCCAAAGGCTTACGCTTAACCAAAGGCACATCGTGCCCTATTCAATTCAATCGCAACAGGCGGGATCAGGTAAAGAGATTACAGTGCATTCTTCGGACATCGTATCCGGACTGTGATACGAACGCTGATACAGGGATGTGGTCCAAGCGCGAGAGAATCCAATGACAGAAAACAGAGTGTTTTCGTCAAAAGCTGAAATTTCACGGTGTTTCTGCAAACTTAGACGACTCGCTTTTACGGCCAGCTCGGTTGCGGCAGCCTTCTTGCCTTGGACCAATTTTGCCTACGCCGAAAGTGCTGGTTTGGTTCTGGTCGATAAATTCAAGGTGGCAGACAAATCAGAGGGATTTTCAGAGCCTTCCGGTTTGGCAATGTCTAACGCTGAAGGCTTCTTGTGGTCTGTAAGTGATGCCGAACCTAAACTGCACCTACTCAGAGTCGACGGGGTATTAGGAAACTCTTTCAAGTTGCCAGCATTGGCAGGATCAGATTTGGAGGGTGTTGCACCTCGAAAGGATGGGTCTGTTTTGGTGCTTCAGGAAACTGACCGATCAATTCTAGTCGTTCACCCAACCGAACCCATTCAATTGACAACAATACCTCTCACATCTCTTAAAGGTTACTCGGCCGCCGCTGAATTACTCGTTGGCAACCCATTAAACAAGGGACCCGAAGGTATCGCTGTTGACCCGGAATCGGGGCGGGTCTTCATTGGCATTGAAGGACAACCAAGGTTGTTAATGGTCGTATCACCAGCGCTAGACGAAATTGTTGAGATCATTCCTTTAGCCCGCGATGCAGGTTTTATCTCCGAGCGTGTAGATGATGATGAACTGGATTTGAGCGGCCTAGCATGGTCCCCGTCCTCACGTTCTCTTTGGATTGTAAGTGACAAAGGCCGTCAAATCTTCGTCTACAATCCAGAGTCCAAGTCCGTAAAGTCTATCAGTTTGACGTTCACAGAAGATGGCAAACAAAAGGAAGTTAAACATCCCGAAGGAATCGCTATCGATGAGACCAAAGGGCTTCTCTATGTCCTAACAGACGATGCCAAGAAATCGCGGCTTTATGTTTTTGAGCAACCGGAATTGTGAGGACTGTCCTACTAGTTCTCTACTCTAACTTGTTGAAAAGCCGGTTTGTGTAATTCAGCGCCGTCGTATGTGCGGCGTAATAAGTAAATCTGCGTTCTGTTCAATGTGTTTCTTAAAAACATCACCCATCAATACATTCGAGTAGCGTCAGGTTCACACATGCGAACCACATAATAACATTGGACTTCAACATGCTCAGTCACTTTAAGGTTGTCAAAAATGCGCGTATTCAGATCAGTTGTTTTTGCGATCATTTGCACTCTTGTGGCCACTGCATCAGTTCCAAGAAGTAGCATTGCCCAAACCTGGGACATCGCATCCCAGCACTCGGTCAGCGGCGTAACGGTGTATGATGCGGATGAGCTGTTAACTTTTGCCGGTCAGTTGGCCTTTGATCGATCAGGGCGCATTACAGCGGTGGAGGTCGCATCAACGATCACTCAGATCTACCGAGAAGACGGCTACTTCTTAGCTGAGGCGTGGCCTGGTCCCGATGGGCAGAGCATAGTTGTTGATGAAGGGCGCATTCAAACCATCGAAATTGAAGGCGTAGATACTCGCACGTTCAAAACACTAGAGAAGATTTTTCAGCCCCTCACCACCGCATATCCAATAACTCTCAAACGATTTGAGCGGGCGGTTATGCTAGCCGAGGACATACCCGATTTGGACGTGTCGACCGAACTTGATTACCCGGATCAGGCTGGTGCTCGGCTGAGGGTATTGGGAGAACCTCTGCGCAAACAAGCCGGTAGTGCGACACTCGACAACCCTCCGCGTGAGCTTGGAGAAGCGCTCAGCTTCTATGTCGTACAAGAGTTTTATTCAACGCTGACCGTCGGGGATTTGCTGCGATTTGAGGGATCAGGCAATTACAATTGGGACAAAGACGATGAACACTCTTTATGGGGCGCTCTTACCTATCGCACGCCGCTGAACAGCAATGGTCTGTACGGTGAGATCTTCTACGGGAACATAAACGCAAAACGTGACCTCTCGGGGGACTTTGCGAGAACAGATATTGACGGCGAGAACTTCACAGTCGCGATGGGTTACCCCGTGATCCGCGATGTGGCCCGTTATGGGTATCTTCTGTTGGACTATCGCCTTTCAAAAGCGGACTCAGTCAGTGGTGGCGTTCCACTATCCAGTGACGCGAGTGTCGTTGGCCTTACATATCTTTACGGGCAAAACTATCCAAAGGGACAAGCTCTGGAAGCGGGGCTAACCTTATCTTTTGGTGACAATGACAACGACACGACAGACGCGAATTTTGACGACGGGGACTCTTCGTTCTGGCATCTACGAGGCGGCGTCGGATACGAAAGCCCGCTAACGGGCTTGTCTCCCAACACAGCTTGGCGAACCGAGATCTGGGGGCAGTACACAACAGACCGGCTGCCCTCGGTCGAAGAGTACTTCCTTGGTGATCGTTATGCTTTGCGCGGATATCGTTTTGACGAAGTGGATGGCGATTCCGGGATTTCCGCGATTTTCGAAGTGTCTCATTCCTACTTCCCCAGTTCCCAGAGCATACATCGCTTAACGCCCTTTGCCTTTTTCGACGTGGGTTACATCTCGAACAATGACCCTGCGAGTTTCGAAGTTGATAATGCTACACTGGCGTCGACAGGTCTGGGTTTGGACATTGAGTTTAAGAAAAATCTATTTCTGTCCGGATATGTCGGTGTCCCTTTGAGAGACGGCCCTTTGACCGACTCTGGCGATCCTGGCGCGTATCTTGCTCTGACAACAAGTTGGTGAGAATGTTATGAAACTGAACCGAATTGCTGTACTTACCGCAACTTGTCTAATTACAGAACTGGCCGTTACTCAGGTCTTTGCCCGCGGAAATCACTACGGGTGGTGCCGAGGTGTAGGGAACCCACACCAGTCGAGCCAAGGGTGCGGGCAGGCTGGTGGGCAAGGGGCAGGTAATCAAGTTACTGGCCCAACTCAGCCGGTGGCAAATCAGTTGCCGCCTAAGGGAACGCAGCAAACGCCCACGTCCGTTACTGTTCCAGTCCTTGCGCCGGGCGCGGTCCCGAACGCAATTCCCGGTCAGGTTCCTATTGCGACACCGATAGCGGTTCCTGGTCAGGTTCCCACGCCGGTAGTAGCGCCAACTCTAGCTCCGCCTTTGGCACCAAACGCGACACCAAACCGGGTTCCGACAGCCGTTCCCAATCAGGTTCCACCATTGGTCGCCGGTCCTACCGCGGTGCCGTCGCAAGTTCCGACTGCAACTCCCAATCAAGTTCCGGTCGCTACCCCTGGCCAGGTTCCGCCTCAACCCACCGGCCCAACAGCGGTGCCGCCACTTGTGCCCACCGCAACACCAAACCAAATACCAGTCGCAGTTCCTGGTCAGGTCCCACCTCAGCCCACTGGACAAACTGCTGTGCCACCGCTCGTCCCAACTGCAACACCAAACCAGATTCCGGTCGCAGTGCCCGGCCGTGTTCCGCAACCCAGCGGTACTACGGCGACACCACCGCTTGTCCCAACCGCAACCCCCAATCAGGTTCCCACGGCGGTTCCTGGCCAGGTTCCACAGTTGACACCAAAACCGACGGCAACTCACGTGGCAGTCCCAGGGCATCCGAAGCCACAAGGCGTCGTGACAATCATGCGCCCTAAGCCGAGGCCGACAACCGGTACTGTCCAGCAACCTGGCACAACACAAGTGACCCACCATCTAACGCACCAAAGCAATGCGAAGAAACACGATCACGTCGCAGCAACACCTGGACGACATGACCCGCACGACCTACCGAGATTCCGCAACGCGGCGGCCAAGGAAGACTGGGAATGCGTTGCCAGCGGATTTGGACAGCGCCGTTATGATGCTGGGCGAGGCGTGTTGCTGAACAACGGAGCGTTACGGCACCTGGGAAACGTGGACGCAATGGCACGGGATGTGCCTGCAAGGCATCCAAAACATTCTGGATGCATTATTTCGGTCAAACGAAAGCAGCGCTGAAGCTCGCATGGTAGGTTTTGCTCGGACAATGAGATTAGTCGACCAATAGTTCGTCAATTGTCATCTGGATAATTGGATTTCGTATTGCCCATATTCCCTGGCGTTTACGTTGGCTGACGTAGCCCAAAAATGCTCTGTACCTAAATTTGCCTCAATTAGGACAACAATCTAAAGTGCCGCACTTCCAAGAAGAGCCTCCGACCATCTGGGACGGTCAGGTCGGGCAAGCGAAACGTTGAACGGCAACTTTGCAAAGTCAGCTTTCTGCGCAGTAATGACGTTCGGGCAGAAGGCAGCATCGGTTACTTTGGGCTCGATGCGGGCATTCAGTTAATAACGCCCAATGTCTGCCTTGCGGACAAAGCTGCTGTTCGCACTCAAGCACCTAATGACGACATTTAGCCTCTTTGCAGCCATTGAATCGATGCCCAGCATCCGGAGCAATGGCGTCAACCGGACATTCTTTGCAGACGCAAATTGGAGAGCCTTCCAATTGCTAAGCGATCATTCGGCTCCAACGCGGTGCTGTTTGTCGGTTTTACCCCAAAACCCATTTGGCCTAAGCGTTGTCGCCAAAAACCTGAAAACCGCAAAAATTGAACTTTCCTCACAGCTCATAAGGCGATGTAGTGCTCACCACACCAGATCATGTTTGGCTGGTTGAAAGCCTGAAGACGCGTTGCCACCTGCTACGACAAAAACCTAAAGGGCTTCCTTTCTGCCATAGCAGTCCAGCAACCGATTTTTGTTTGCTACGAGGCCTAAGACCACCCTAAAATTTCTACCCCAAACCCATCGCAACCAAGGGCAATAACACACCCGACATGGCTATCGATACACCCATCGGATAGCTGGCTTTTGGTCGCATTGCGAGCCAGCGGCATTCCGGAAATCCAATTATCGAGCGGGTTGTGATCACAAACAGCATGCCCACGACCATGGACAGGGTGAAAGTGTAGAAGAACAGCAAAAGAAAGTAGCTGGGCACAAACATTGTCAGCGCGGCGATTGCCTTTACGTCCCCTCCACCCCACAGGCGCAGCATGAAACCAAGAAAACCAACGACAAATACGCCGACGCCGAAGATCGCGCGGTATAACGTCTCGTGGAAGGATAGAAACACGGGCGTGGAGAGGACAAAAGCGGCGAGCATAATCAGCACCAGCCTATTGGATATCCTGAGGTTCTTCAGGTCATTCCATGCCATTGCAGCCAAAAGCGGAGTAATGACGATCAAGGGGACGAACTGCGCGACTTCAGGCGACATTTTCGCTACTCGCAGTCAGCGATTGGCGCTTGACCATCGGGGTCAACAAATCATGGATCAATTCGGGTTGAGAGGACGTTTCTGTTTTGACGTAGATATTGCGAAGATGCGTACGCAGTGTCGAAATTGAAATCGACAACTCGGACAACAAGGCGTTGTTGTTCAATCCCCGCGCCAATAAAACGCAAACCCGATATTCCGAGCGGCTCAGCCGACAAGGGTTGTCCATAGACAAAATGCTTTTTGGTTCTTTCTTGATAAGCTTTCGGCGCGTGTTTTTCTGCTTCGCTTCGGAAAACCGACCAAGAGATCTTTTCTTCCAGCAATCCGACAGAACAGGGCCCAGAACGCTCAGTATATCAACCACAGCCGAAGAGATGGGGTGGCTAAAATGCAATTCCAGAAAGTCGGCGACACCATTTTGCCTTTCCAGCAAAATGGATACGGACTCGTAAAATCTGCGGAACTCATAGAACTCTGATAGATATTCGTATTCAGAAAGGTCATCGAGCTTGCCGAACCAAGCCGACCCCAGTTTGGCCCGGCTCATGTTGTTGCCGTAGATGGCAGGCGCGATGCAGAAGTCGAAACCGCTGAAACTGTCCGGCGTCTTGTGATTGGCGTCGTAGCTCAGCACTTTTGCCGAATTCTGATTGCCTTGCAGGTCCACCCGGCTGATTGAAACGACTTCCGCATCAATTGCGCGAGCTGTTTCGCGCAGTGCATTTAGCAGTGGGACTTTCCCCTGAGTCGCCTGGCAAAGGACAGCTACGACTTTAAGAAGTTCTGACGTTGGTGCCATTGCACCGGGCGCGAAACGATGCGCCGAAAACAAACTATTCATACCGTTTAACATTGACCGAAACCCGATCACTCCTTTCGACAAACACCCCCACCCGTCGATTGCGTCGCGATTTTTTGTGTGGCCGGACTCCACTTAACTACCTAAAAGCTTACTCTTTTCTCTCTAAACTGGGCAAAATCTGCCGAAACTAGACGCCCGTTTTGTCCTCGTTTTGGAAACATGACCTGCCCGAACACGCGATTACGGCGGATACGGCCGGGAATTCTACGCCCCAAAGCCCCGGAAGTATCGAATCATCGAAGGTGCGGCGGTAATGATGATCAGCGTCGGCAGCATCAGCGCGGCCAGAACAGCGGACATCTTTACCGGTAGCTGGTTTGCCAGTTCCTGTGCCCGTGTTTCGCGTGAGTCCCGCATTTCAGACGCATAGGTGGTCAGAGCTTCGGACATACTGGTCCCGTAGCGTATGGATTGCTGGACAACAGTGGCAAAAGACTGGATTTCATCAACCCCTGTACGCCGCGCCATGTCAGACAGCGCAGTTGCGCGGGGACGCCCGGCCTGAATCTCGTGCTGGGTGTTCAGAAACTCAAACGCCAGATCAGGGGAGGCCAGCGCCAGCTCGTTCCCGACCCGGGTCATGGCGGCATCAAAGCCCAGACCGGCATGAAGTGATATCTGCAACAGGTCGAGGGCGTTCGGAAATGCGTCACGGATACGTTGCTGACGCTCTTTGCGGCGATGCTTCAACCAGGCTGCGGGAACAAAATATCCGACCGCCGTCAGCAAACCAATAAGCTGAATAGCGTTGGCTTTGCTGATGGATTCAAAAATGCCAGTAATCGCGCTGGGAACGGGGATGCCAGGCGTTCTTGAGGCAACGATGAGCAGACCCACAATCATAGGCACGAAAATTCCAAGCCAAACCCGCGTTAGTGTGTAGATACGCAAGGCATTCCGACCAGTCAGCCCGGCCTGAATCAGCTGATCCTCGATCTTGCGCCGCTCAGCCTCCCTACTGGGCAGTGCGGCCTTAAAAAGACCTTTAGGGGTGACGAGAGTCTCCCGCAACAGTCCACGGTCATTGCGGGCTTCATACCTTTGGGCGCGCAGATTGGCGATGCGGACGGCCGCTGGATGGCGGCGGCTCAACGCCGAGGTTACGGCAACAAACACCAGCAAAACGCCAAGGCCAAAGACGGTCAGCAGAATTGTTTCGGCTGGCCAACCGAAACGAAGCGAAATGATTTCCAGAATATTTTCCATGAAACTGTCCTCAGATACGGAAATTAACGAGTTTGTGCAGGATGATGACGTTCGAGACCATCAGAACGACAACCAGCACTGCAAGTTTAATGAATGCGGGATCGTCGCTGACATCGGTGTAATATCCCGGCGCGTTGATCGACATTAACCCCATGATCACCAGCGGAATGATCGACAGAAGAAACCCGGACAGCCGTCCTTCTGCGGAAATGGCCTTGATCCGCGCGCGCAACGCGATGCGCCGTCTGACAACAGTGGCCAGAACGGACACGATCCGCTCCAGATCGCCACCGGTACCGTGTTGGATCGCCATGCTCGCCGCCAGGTATTGTGCATCTTCCGAGCCGACCCGGTCTGCAAAGTCCTGAACCGCGTCGGGAAGCTCATCACCAAAGCTGATCTGGTCGAAGATGATACCAAACTCGGACCCTATCGGATCTTGCATCTCGTCCGCGACGGCTTTGATCGAGGTGTTGACCGGATGGCCAATTCTCAGGCCGCGCGCCATCAGCTCTAGCGCATCGGGCAACTGACTAGTCAAAGCTTTTTGGCGTTCAGCCTGCCGAGATTTCACGATCAAAGCAGGCAAAACTACACCCAGGATGAGCGCAATCGGAGCCGCTTGCCAAGGCGGTAGGAAAATCATACCGGCGGTAGCGATCGCCAGAGTACCAAACAGGCAAAGCAGCACGAAATTCTTTGCTGAAACATGCAGTCCCGCCTGAATCAATGTATCCGGCAAATTCCCAAAAAACGGAATTTTCGCAAAAAAGCCTGTCTGGGTCTCAGGAAGCAGCAAGGCCAGCCGTTCTTCATCGGACACGCCTTGCCGGACCATGCGCATCCGGCGATTGCGGGCCTCTGCATGGTTTTCACCGCGACGGGCAAAGTGGAACACCCCGGTAATCAGCATGAAAATTCCGACGAAGACGCAAGCCAGCGTCAGATAGTTAAGAAGTTCTGCGGTGTTGATACTGGTCATGCCTCAGCCTCCTGATACTCGGAAAATCTCGGGTTCGAGATCGACACCAGCAGCTGTCAGCAAATCATAGCATTTCGGGCGAATCCCGGTGGGAACAAACTGACCAAGCACTTCGCCGTTTTCCGCGCGCCCCTTTTTCTGGAATACGAAGATGTCCTGCATGGTGATGATCTCACCTTCCATCCCGGTAATTTCCGAGATGCTGGTGACGCGGCGCGAACCATCCGCCAACCGCGACAGATGCACAATGAAGTGCAGCCCCGACGCAATCTGGGATCGAATGGCTGCGGCGGGAAATTCGATACCCGTCATCGTGACCATCTGTTCTAGGCGACCCAATGAATCGCGCGCCGAGTTCGCATGTACAGTTGTCATCGAGCCATCATGGCCCGTATTCATGGCCTGAAGCATGTCGAATGTTTCCGCTCCGCGAACCTCGCCGACAATGATCCTGTCAGGACGCATACGCAGCGCGTTGCGCACCAGATCGCGCTGAATAACCTGGCCGTCGCCGGACGGGGACGGCGGGCGTGTTTCCAGGCGGACGACATGCTCCTGCTGGAGTTGCAGTTCTGCGGCGTCTTCGATGGTGACGACACGTTCGCCATGGTCGATATACGAAGACAGGGCGTTCAACATCGTTGTCTTACCCGACCCCGTCCCGCCGGCGATCAGAACGTTCAAGCGCGCATAGACCAGCGATTGCAGGAACCGCGCGGCGGCATCATTCAGAGCGCCATTTGCGACCAGCTTTTCCATCGTCAGCTTCGACTGCGCGAATTTACGGATTGAAACGCTGGGGCCATCAATAGAACAGGGGCGGATGATTGCGTTGACACGGCTGCCATCTTCCAGCCGGGCATCCACCCAAGGTTGGCGTTCATCGACGCGCCGCCCGATCTTGCTGACGATCTTGTCGATAACCCGCAGCAGGTGTTTTTCATCGCGGAACCGCACCGGCACGCGCTCCAGCAGACCAGAGCGTTCGACATAGACCGTCTGATAACCATTAACCAGAATGTCGTTGATCGTTGGATCGGCCAGCAATGGCTCCAATGGGCCAAAACCCAGAATTTCGTCCAAGAGTTCTTCGACGATGCGGTTGAAGTCTTCGGTATTCAGCGGCCTGCCGGTTTGTGACAGAGCGCCACCAACAACCCCGGCGACTTCGCGCCGCAGCACGTCCTTTTCAACCTTTTCGATCACCGAAAGGTTCAGCCGTTCCAGCAAAGCCTCGTGCAAAGTGCTTTTTAGCTCAAGCCAGTCCGCGAGTTCGGTATCTTCTGCTGTGGTGTCTGGCTGAATGTCCTCGGCCAGTCGATCAGCATGCTGGTTCAGATGGATAACTTCGGCCTCATTGGTTCGCCCAGCGCGTGTAAACTTTTCAAACATCCCTTTGACTCCAATTAGGCTGCGTTGTTTCTCAGGTCGGTTTTGCCGACCATGGTTTCATTCATGATTTTCCGGCCCATTGTGCGGATCGCCTTGGACAAGGCACAGTTGCCTGAGGCCTGCGACAAGAGCTGACCCCGATCCAGCGCCTGCTTTGCGTGGCGCGCGTCGCTAGGCAGCCAAAAGCGCAATTCGCGTTCCAGCGCCTTTTGGGCTTCGACATGTTGGCTTGACCGGAATGTCGGTTTCGTTTCCTGGCTGATGACGATCTCAACCGGAGGTTCGAGCCGCTCTTTTGTGAAGAATTCGATCAAACGGCAGGCTTGACGCACCGAAGAGACCGAGCTGTCGCCCACCATCAGCATCCGGTCGGACGCGGTCACAACTGCGCCCAGCCAATCGACCAGTACACGTGGCAGATCAATGACGACAAAGTCGAATTCCAGTCGCAGAGTCTCGATCAACGCGCTGACCTGTTCGCGTGTCAGAACATCCAGAGGAATGAATTCCTCGGGCGCGCTCAGGACTTCTAAACCGGACGCATGTTGCACCAGAGATTGCTGAAGGAACGTCCGGTCCGGCATGACCCCATCCTGGGCCATTCTCAAAAGCCCGGAAGAAGGCTGCAAGTCCAAGGACGTCGCGACCGTGCCGAATTGCAAATCTAGATCTACGACGGCGACCTTGTTTTGCGTCTTTTTCCGGAAGATGCCGGAATAACCCTGCAACTGGTCGGCCAGGTTGATGGACAGCGTCGACGCGCCTATGCCACCACGGGCCGGGCATACGCTAATGATCTGTCCCAGCCGCTGCGGTTGCGGCGAGTAAATTGTCGGCAGCAAGGACTTGTCAACCGTCAGACGTTGAATCTGGTCGGCCAGTTCGTCCTGCCCGATGGGATAGGGCAGAATCTCATCCACACCCGATTTGCTCAGCGCACGCGCTTCGGTCAATGAGATGTCCCGGTCGCTAAGTGCCAGCAAGGTGCCGCGCGAACCGGAGCCACGACGAAGATCGCTGACAGTTTCCAGTTCCAATTCGCCTGAAAAGCTGAACACCAGCAGGTCATTTTTACCCATCAGATCACAGGCGCGACCATTTACCGAAGACAAGGTCCCGGAATGTGTCTCTAGCGAAAGATCATCGAACCGGTCGACGGCCTGGGCGACTGAATTCTTAATCGCCTCATTGTCAGAGATTAGGGCTAATGATTTTTGCGTCATTCTTCAGCTCCCATGATTAGAAATTTAACCGTTGACTCCGCTGGCGAGGTCTTCGCCAGGAAGGGTTGCGCTAAAGTCGGAAAATATTTTGAAACCCGTTGTCGCGGTGGTCAGCGCATCGGTTTCTGGCGTTGAGCCGCCCAAAACCAGCGCTGCGATCGAACCCAACGGAGAGACGAACCGGAACGGAAGTTCTTCGATCGTCACTGTGACCATCGGCACATAAGGGCCACCCAGGAAATTCATTTCCGGGTCGAAATCGTAGGTGAACGTGATGTTGCTTTCGTCGAAAGTTGCGGTGGGATCGTTGGGAACGGCAAACTGAAGCATGTTCCAGATGTCGGTCACGGTGGTCTGGGCAGCTGCATTCGCGGGGGCCGCACCGGTGCATACGGTGGCTGCCGGTTCGACGCAGACGCCAGCGGCGAAACTGCAATTGGTTCCGAACCGCGGGCCGGTGATATCGGTATAGGTTCCCCGGGCGTTGGTTGTCGGCACACCGCCACATGCGGGTGGCATCACGGCCGCCATCCGAGCGGCGACCTGTGCTGTTTTTTCAGCCGCCACATAGTGGAAGGCCAATCTGCCGAAATCAATCAGACCCAGGAAAATCAAAAGGAACAACGGCAGGACAAAGGCAAGCTCGGTGACCGTCGACCCATCTTCCTGACGGACAAATCGCGACATTCCGCGGGTTATTTTGCGAATGCAGTGGGTCATGGTCCAAACACCCGGCTGCGATCTGTGATCGTGGTTTGGATCTGCGCCGTTGCCGAGCCTCCTACCAGTTGGAACAGGGGCGTGAACGGCAGATTAGAAATTGTCAGTGACGCGGTCAGGACGGCGACTGGCGTGGGCGAAACACGGTATTCACCTGTAAGCCCGACGCATTCGAGGGACAGAGAATCCAGGCCGACGGCAATGTCAGTGGTCGAAAGCGATGTCAGAGTGTTTGAGACAGCGGCCTGGAAATCGCCGATTGCAGCGCTTGGCGAGGCAGTGCACATATCGGACGGGGCGATCCGGCCAACATAACGGGCAGTGTCCCGAACCCCCGTGATTGCATTTTGATAAGACCAGAATATCCGGCCCCCCTCGACGATCAGGGCAAATGTCACCAACAGGATTGGCAAAAGGATCGCAAACTCGACCAACGCCGCGCCGGACTGGTCATTGCGGAACCGGCCAAGGGTTTTGCTGATATGACGGGATGCACCAAACATGATCATTACTCGTAAAGCTGAACCAGATCGTGAACGATGCCGCCAACTCCGGCGCCGCCGATGCCATCCGATACGGTCTGAATGACCTCACCATAGATGACCGCGTTGGCACCGGTGCTGCCGGATTCCGAAGGGCGGATCAGGAACATCTCGATGAAACTGGTGACCGGAATGGTGCCCGACCCACCGTTAAGCTCGTCCTCAAACGTCGCACAATCGATACCGGCAACGGTGATGACACGGCGCGTAGGATCGGCGCGACCAGCTGACGGGGGTTGGCACGAAGGCATGCTGCTTTCAGCTTTGCCACCGGCGGTCAGGATAGCCTCCAAAGCGGCCTGGTTGGTGACCTCTGCATTGTAGATGTCATAGCGGGTGCCACCAGTCGGGAACCAAGGCGGAATACCGGTCGGGAGAGGGCCGCTGAAATCAGCGCCATAGTTGATAGTCAGATACTCGGTTAGGCCAGTGGTAAAGACGCCATTGCCGATACGAGGCGATGGGCAAGTGCCGCTGGCAAAACAGTCGTCAAGCGGCAGACCCACGGTCGCGGCCGGATCAAGGACCCCGTTCGCGTCATAGGTGGGCGACAGCTGGCTGGTGCAGCTGTTTCCGTTACCTGCAGTGATCCAGCCGTCCAGGACATGCGGAGAAGAGGCGAAATTGTCGACGTCGTAGCGCGAGCCGTTGCTGAACTGCTTGGCGCTAGATTCAAACCGGTCGAAACGCGTGTTGAAGCCAGCCACCATGTTGCCCACGCTCAGACCCGGTCTGGTTTCAACGCCTCTTTGGCTGAAGCACATGGAAACAGCGCGCGATGCCGCCAGAGCACATGAATCTTCCTGACCGTTTGGTGCAGGATCGCAGGCACCGGAGGCATCGATGGCCAGATTCTGATTGGAAGACAGAAAACCGAAGTTGCCGGGCCCCCATTGTCCATTGCCGCCTTGGCTAACCATTCTAATCAACTGGCCTTCGGTCAGATCGAGGCTGGGCTGCGGCAGGCAGATGAACATCGGGGTGATGTCGCAGGCCATCAGGGTGAACCCTGCTACGGCTTCGGCGTTGACGCTGGAGAAAGGCTGCGCATTGCCCAAAAGAGCCGCCGCTGCCGCCGCCAGCGGAGTGGCAACCTCGTGCGTGTCGACGGTCACCCGAACAAATGCAGCAATCGGTCCGCTGGCTGGATCGGTCGAATCCAGCAGTTGCGCGGGTTGAGCGGGATCGGTCGCAGTTGTCGGCGGGTTTTCGTAAAACCGTAGCTGGTAATCCGTTGCACCGGACAACAGCTGATCCTTGTTGCGCACGCCAAAGCTTTGACGGTCGCGGATCATGTTTGCAGCCGCATTGGTGGCACGCGTGATTGAATCCGGGCGCCCATCCAGTTCCCCCGCAGCCGCAAGGGCGACATTGTCCGCAAAGCTCTGCAATTCCGACTGGGTGGTGGTCACGCGGCCAATGTCGAATGCAAGGGCGGCCATACCGACCATGACCGACAGGGCCACCGCAACAAAGACCAGGATCGCGCCGTCTTCGGAGCTGCGGAATTGACGTATGAATTGAGCGAGGGACACGGTCGAAACCTTCCTTGGTCGATTCAGTTAATGATGGATTCAGTCACTTCGGTGCCGCGGCGGACCCGGATTATCGTTTTGCGCACCGGTTCTTTGATGTCCTGCGCAATAACCGGTTCATCAATCAGCAGATCGTTCAACCGCGTCATAGTCAGCGTCTTGTCCTCGGTGTCATCAATGGACCGCAAGGTCAGGCTCAGCCGACCGGCACGCTGCGCCAGGGCAAGGCGCTGGACCTGATCAGGCGTAACGGCAACAGTAACCGTGCGCGCAACAACGGGTTGGTCGGTCTGTTCGTCAGATTCCTGATCGACACCGATGACCCTGATGTTTTGCAAAATGGTGACGGCGTGCATGTCTCTTTTTTCACCAGTGGTCATCACCACATCGACCCGATCGCCCGGGGTTACAAAGCCCCCCACGGCGGTTTCGGCGTCAACCTCGATGGCCATGGCGCGATGATCTGCGCCCAACGTCTGAACGATGGTGACCTTCTCACCAAAGTCGGAAACCTTGCTGTTCAGTATCAGTTCACCCTGAGTAATTGCGCGACGGGCGCGACGGGACGGCATGTTGGCCGCCGCAATCAGGTCGTCGTAATCTGTAAAGACGCCCACGGGTACGGCACCACGGGGCCAGTCAATGGTTGTCAGCGCGCCGGGCTCGATTTCTTCGCCGAACGAAATATCGCGCGATGCAACGACCACGCTCACCATCTCGCTCTCGGCCTCGACATTTGCGGACTGAGTATCGAATTGAATGTAATCCCGAGCGACGTAAACCGACCCTCCGGCTACGACTAGGCCCGTCAATGCAGTGAAAATGGCAGAGAGTCTCATCTGGTGCTCCTTCAGCTATTTCCTGGCGTTTATTGAATGAACCGATCGGAACGGTTGCACTTTGCCAATGGATCAAGAAAATTTTCCGGGGCGATAAGCACGCGGGGCTGAGCGCACCGCGTGCTTTGTATTCCTTAAGGAATCAGGGTTTCCGCGCTGGTGAACTGACCGTTAACGTCAGCGCCCAAAGCTGTCAGAGTGGCAACTGCAATCGCAGTGACGATTGTCAGAGCAACACCATATTCCACGATGGTCGCGCCGCTTTCGTCGCGTGCCATGGTTTTCATCGTTACGTAAAGCTTCAACATTTTACTCTCCTAGTTAACTCACTAGTTACTGATGGATGCCGCCCAAATTCGCGGCGTTCTAACCCCCTCCATATCGACGGAGCCTTCCACAAGGTTAGGTCCCGCCGTCAGGGCGCCGCATCCTCCAAACCACGGAGAAATACACGCCAGGATTGTAAGATTTGGCATTTTGGTCGATTCTGTGTCGGAAAATTGCCTGATCCCTTACCGGAATCCGAATGGCTAGATTCGTGATTCTTTCCCAACTGACGGGTCGCCAATTCTGGAGCCAAGCTGCTTTGCTGCCAAATGGGTTGAAGGATTCACCTCATAAATCCAGCATGATAGCTGAGAGATACGACCAGTTGGGCCCGAACGAAGTACAAGACCGGGAACTGGCCTTCGTACAATCACGCATTGAAAGAACGAGGATCGCTTTCGATCTGGTTTGATCCTGAGATAGATTGGACACCGCTACCTTAAGGCAAGCGCGGTCGTCACCACAGTTTCAGCGAATCCGCATTCCAAGCGTGTCTGACCCTGAAGGTTTTGTCGGGCTGCAGCTGAGGCAAGCCACGGGCTTCGTGGGTAGTTGCCTGCGGCTGACTGGCGGACTGTGCAGTGCCTGATTTCAGTACCCTGTGCCGCCGTCAAAGAACGCTGAAGGTGAGTCTTCCGTATCGCGGCGGGAAGCGGCCCGCTGCATCTTCTGATCGACTCGACGCTTCACTATTCTTCTCGTGCGGCTCGCAGATGTGCGTATGAACGACAATCCTTTTGATCGGCAGCCCGAAGTTGATGCGACACGGTCCGATCTCGCTCACCTCGGGAATCTTGCGCGGTCTACGGTCGCATAGCATCTGGGTCAACTCCAAGAAGCAGGTTTCATCTCTCGAGCCTACGGGAGTTTCAAGCTTCTAAAGCCACGCGAGATGCGAATGTCATTAATCGCTGGAGCTGACGCGGATTCATGACTCTTTCTATACGGACGCATTGGGTCTGCAGTCGGTTTTTCCAAAGACTGCTTGCTCCTGCGTTGCGGTCATTGGGGCATCGCGCAGCATTGGCCAAAATGGGCTCGAAGCGGACCTTCGATGCGGCTGTCGCAGATGGCCGCTTTGGGCCGATCGCTCTTGATAGTTGTTTGGGTAAACTGAAGAAGTTGGACCCGCCGTTAGTCTAAAGCTCTGTAGGCCGTGGCATTGCGTACGTTCTAAGGACGATCATTCTGTTTCTGAAGACCGCGCCCACAAATTGATATCTTCTTCCGAACTGATTTCATCGATCTTTTTCAACTCGTCAGCGCTGAAGTCGAGATTATCAACAACGCCTGCGCAATCTACGATTTGTTCCGGGCGGGACGCACCAATAAGGGCGGTCGTCACGCGCCCACTTCTGAGCACCCAGGCCAGGGCCATTTGCGCCAGGGTCTGCCCGCGTGCCAAAGCCATTTCGTTCAGAGCACGGACACTTGCCAGAGACCGCTCGTTGATCATTCCATCAAGCAGTGACTTTCCTTGTGTAGCACGGCTGCCATCCGGAATATCGCGTAGGTATTTTGACGTTAGAATGCCTTGTGCCAGTGGCGTGAAAGCAATCGATCCCACCCCAAGATCGTCCAGAGTATCGAGTAAACCGTCACGCTCCACCCAACGGTTGAGCAGATTGTAAGAAGGTTGGTGAATCAGACAAGGTGTCCCAAGGTCGTTGAGAATTTTTACCGCCTCGCGCGTGCGTTGGGAGTTGTAGCTCGAGATACCTGCGTACAGCGCGCGACCCGACCGTACGATATGATCCAACGCGCCCATCGTCTCTTCGAGCGGGGTGTCAGGGTCAAAGCGGTGGGAATAAAAGATGTCGACGTAATCAAGCCCCATGCGCGCGAGTGATTGGTCACAGGACGCGATCATGTACTTGCGCGACCCCCATTCTCCGTAGGGTCCCGGCCACATGTCGTAGCCGGCTTTGGAGGAAATGATCAGCTCATCCCTGTAACCCGCGAAATCCGTTTTGAGGATCTCGCCAAATGCCTCTTCGGCTGAACCGGGTGGTGGACCGTAGTTGTTCGCCAGATCAAAGTGCGTGATCCCATGATCAAACGCGGTCCGACACATGGCGCGCTTGATTTCGTGTGTGGAGTCTGCGCCAAAATTATGCCAAAGGCCCAGGCTGACAATAGGAAGCTTCACACCAGACCGCCCACATCGCCGATACACCATCCGCTCATAGCGGTTCGGCTCCGGGGTGTAAGGAATGGGTTTTGGTTTTGGCGGTCGTTGAGCTTTGGTCATGCGCACATAATCAATGGATTGTTGAGCCTGTCAAACGGATCACCTCCTGCAATATCGACGTGAGTTTCCAGCCGTCCTGGTGGATAGCCTTGGCTGACCGACTATGTGCCTTCAAAGGTGATCGGATTCTGAACGATAGAGAACCGCCGAAACCGTCCTCCAAACGTGAATTCTGATTTGAACTGTGAATTCAACGCTCGGTTATGAAGGACAGTCCAGACACGAGTTGTTTCAAGCCAAGCGCCGCACCGGCGAAGATGGCAGCGAATGTTACAGGCGCGCTGTAAGCCAAAAGTGAGAAGGCAGATATACCTTGTCCGACGCTGCAACCGACCGCGATGATCGCGCCTGGCCCCATAATCGCCGCGCCGAGCATCTGGCGCTTGAGTTCACGTGGATCCTCGCATGCTTCCCATCGGAAATGACCTTTGGACCAGGACCCCAAAAATGCACCAATGAGAACGCCGGAGACTGATCCGACCGCAAAGGACAAAGTGTTTCCGGAGGCTGTCATAAGGTAGAATATTGTGTCGCCAAGGGGCGCAGCGAAGGTGTGGGTTTGAACTGGCTCACCATCGAAACCATGCGTCGCAACCCAATTCGTGCCGAGCCACCCAGATACGATCGCCAGCCCAACCACAGATCCCCAAAACACCTGTGCGGGATTGCGGCGGAAGCGCTGGTTTGCCAAGGCGAAAATCATCAACGCAACGCCAATGACCACGCCAATGAGCCAAGCTGGGATAGAGGTCAGTTGTTCGGCAAGGAAGCTAATGCTCTGGGGGCCTTCAAGATCCATTTCCTCGGGGAAGACCCAAACGCGCAAATATGCAAGGGGCCCGGACATGACAACGTAAGCAGACAGACCCATAATCAAAACGATGACGAATGATCGAAGGTCGCCGCCTCCAAGCCTTGCCAGCGCGCCATAGCCACAGTTTCCGCTGATGGCCATTCCGTAACCGAACATGAGACCACCCACGATCGACCCAAGTGGGTTCCAGGTCTGTGCAAGATACCTTGTTCCAACAGGGTCCAGCCACCCTAAAGCCATGGCTGAGTGGCTGCCGACAATTGCTACGCCGATCGCAATTGCCCACATGCGCAGCCGCCGGTCATCATCTGCGTAAAGGTAGTCCTCGATTGCACCCAACGTGCAAAAACGGCCAATGCGTGCGGCCAAGCCCAACACAATACCACCGATCAAACCGATCAGGGCGACGGTGTTGGCGTCTCCCAATGCTTCAAACATTGCCAGTCTCCTCCCAAAGCTGGCGGGTATTTTGGCGGCTTCTACTTCTCCCTGCAGAATAGATCGTAAACGACTTCCAGGATCTGTGTCGATCGATCATCCGCCAATCTGTAGTAGATCGTTTTCCCCTCGCGTCGTGTTTTGACCAAGCCCTCAAAGCGTAAGCGAGAAAGTTGCTGAGAAACGGCGGCCTGGCGTGCCGAGAGCATTTCTTCCATCTGCGTGACAGATTTTTCACCCGAGGACAGGTAGCATAAGATCATAAGGCGCCCTTCATGGCTAATTGCCTTGAGGAAACTCGACGCCGTCTGAGCATTCTCCATCATTCTGTCCAGGTCTTCTGCGCACATGTCCTTTGTGAACACTGGCAGTTTCGATGGTTTGTCCAACAAGATTGCCTCGCTTTCTTGGCTTCACGCATTCATAACAGTTTATGTAATGCGCCGCAGATTATCCAGAGGTCTCAATCGATATCCCCGCGTCACGCAGCAAAACGCCCAGCAACCCCCAGAAAAAATCTTCGCCGGGATAGCCTTCGATCCGGCCGACCTCTTGGCCATTGTCCAGCAGAACAAAGGTTGGCGAGTAGTAGAGAGGGCGCTCCAATGCGACGCCGTCAGGCATAGCCGCGTGGAGATCGATGCGCTGAAGTGGAGCGGCATGTCCTTCTGGTGTCTTGGGGTAAATCTCCGAGATTTCGGCGTCCCAACGTGCGCACCACATACACCCATCTTCCTCGGCCATCAAAAGCGTTATTTCTGCCCGTAAAACCACAGGAGAAACAAGCAACGTGATTGCAAGCAAAAGCAGAAGTAGGTGACGCATCTCAAGCTCCGATTGACCGCAGCGACATATTTTTATTATTTTGAATGTGTGAATGATAGCGTGCCAGGACAGATTTGACCATGCTCGACATTACATTTGCAGGAGCTTTGGTCGCAGGACTGTTGTCTTTCCTGTCGCCCTGCATCCTACCTATCGTGCCGTTTTATCTTAGCTATCTGGCCGGCGTCGGGATTGATCAGATATCTGCGGGTTCTACAATTCCCAGCGGCGTTCGTCGCAAGGCAACGCTTTCTGCGATAGCATTTGCAGCCGGGATCATTACGATCTTCATGGCGCTGGGTGCGACGGCTTCGATATTCGGGCAATTGGTACGAGAGTATTTTGACATCCTGCGTTGGATCGCCGCGGCCATCATCATTGTGATGGGCATGCATTTCTTGGGGATTATCCGCATCGGCTTCCTTTATCGCCAATTTCGAGCGGATGTTGGTGATACATCAAATGTAAGCCTTGTTGGGGCATATGTTCTTGGATTGGCGTTTGCTTTTGGCTGGACACCCTGTGTTGGGCCGGTGCTCGCCGCGATCCTGTTTACAGCGGCCGGAACCGAAACGGCCTGGCGTGGAGCGGTGCTTTTATTCGTCTACGGGGTTGGAATGACCGCACCGTTTGTTCTGGCAGCCTTCCTGGTCCGCCCCTTCATGCAATGGATGGCACGGTTCAGAAAGCACTTGCCCCTCATCGAAAAGGCAATGGGTGGCTTTCTGGTGCTCTTCGGCATCCTCATCGCAACCAACTCCATCAATCACGTCGCACAATGGATGCTCGACCATATGCCTTGGCTGGCAGCCATTGGTTAATTCGGGAGGAAGACATGAAACGAGTTTTGTCAGTATTGATCGCTTGTCTGATCGGCGGGGCAGTTTTCGCCGCTGAACTGGGCGACGACGGTTTGCATAAAACGCCGTGGATGCGCGACACGTTCAAAGACCTTCGTGAGGATCTTGAAGAGGCGTCAAGCGAAGACAAGCGGTTGGTTTTATTCATTGAGCAACAAGGCTGCATCTATTGCAAGAAAATGCATGAAGAAGTGTTCCCCCAGCCTGACCTTGCAGCGTTCATCGAAGAGAATTTCTTTGTCGTCCAACTGGATTTGCATGGCAGCACCGCAGCCATCGACTTTGACGGGGAAGAAAATGAGCAAAGAGCGCTGATGCGAAAATGGGGGATTCTGTTCACCCCGACGCTCGTATTTCTGCCGGAAGAGGTGCCAGAAGACGCTACAGCCATCGATGCTGCGGTCGCTGTTATGCCCGGAGCGTTCTCAAAGGGAACAACCTTAGACCTTTTCACCTGGGTCGAGGAAAAACGATATGAGCTTGATAATGGTGAAGATTTCCAACGTTATCATGCGCGGCGCATTCAAGAGCGAAACAATGTTTCTCAGGATTGAGTGCTGCCGTTATAAATAAAAAATTCATTATTATGAATTTAATGTTGCGACAACCGGTACTCGTCGACTACGGTACACAAAGGCTTTGGGTCGCAAGGCGCCGTCGGCGTGTTAGCAAATGGGAGGGATCATGAAGCTGAGACTCTTAACATTGGTCTGCGCAATGACAGGCGTTGCCGCATTTGCGGCAGAAACAGACCCGCAAGACGTAACCTATGACGACTATGGTGCCATTGAGGCTTCGTTGACCGGTGCTGCTGGCGACGCGGCTAATGGCGCGCTCATCGTTGGGGACAAGTCAAAAGGCAACTGCGTCGCGTGCCACGCGGTTTCGGCTTTGGCCGACATCCCGTTCCATGGCGAAGTTGGTCCAATGCTGGATGGCGCCGGTGATCGTTGGACCGAAGCAGAACTTCGCGGATTGGTCGCAAATGCCAAGATGACGTTCGAAGGCACGGTGATGCCTGCGTTCTACAAGGATGACGGCTATATCCGCCCGGGCGACGCCTATACCGGAAAAGCCCCAACCGCGCCTTTGACGTCGATCCTGACAGCACAAGAAATCGAGGATGTGGTCGCGTTTCTAGCGACCCTGAAAGAAGAATAGCTGCGCTTTCAGGCGCGGATTTTCGAAGAATCAAAGGAGATTGAAAATGGAACTCTCTCGCCGCGAGACACTGGCCCTTGGGCTGGGCGCCGCGTTCCTGACAATTATGCCGCTTCGGGCAAATGCAGCTGCTGAAGATGCCATTGCGGCATTTACAGGCGGGGCAGATGTGGCCGACGGCGGTGTTACATTGACTGCACCGGAAATCGCAGAAAACGGTAATACTGTACCTATCGAAGTCAGTGCTCCGGGCGCAGCTGCAATTCTCATCGTGGCTGCAGGTAACCCCGAACCGGGCGTTGCAACCTTCAATTTCGGTCCGTTGGCTGCTGAGCAAGCCGCATCAACCCGCATCCGTCTTGCCGGAACGCAGGATGTCATTGCCGTGGCGAAGATGGCAGATGGCAGCTTTGCCAAAGCGTCTGCGACCGTAAAAGTGACAATCGGCGGCTGCGGCGGCTGATCGCCACGCGCGCCTCGAAGAACAGGAGATTAATCAATGGCTTCCGGTGTAAAACCCCGCGTCAAGGTTCCAAAGACAGCCGCTGCTGGCGAAACCGTTACGATCAAGACATTGATCAGCCACAAGATGGAAAGCGGCCAGCGTAAAGACAAAGAAGGCAACGTCATCCCGCGTTCGATCATCAACCGTTTCACTTGCGAGTTTAATGGAGAAATGGTGGTTGATGTGACGATGGAGCCGGCGATTTCGACCAACCCGTATTTCCAGTTCGAAGCGACTGTGCCCGAGGCCGGTGAGTTTGTCTTCACTTGGTACGATGATGACGGCTCTGTCTACGATGAGAAGAAAACGATCGAGATCGCCTGACGGCTCGACCACTAAGGCAGATCAGCGCTGGTAGGAGGAACTGGCGCTGATCCACCAAGGGAGGAACGCAATGAATACCAAGGCACTTACGGCGATCGCGGCAATTCTGGTTTTCCCGGCTGCAGCGATGGCTGGACCGGACGAAGACAATTTGGTGATCAATGATGAGTTGGACATGACTTCGGTTACCGAAGCTCCGGCACATCTGGAAAATTTGGACACGATCTATTCGGGTTGGCATTTTCGCACGGATGAAACGCAAGCGCTTCAAATTGATGACTTCGACAATCCTGCAATGATCTTCGTCGATCAGGCCGCCGATCTCTTCGAGACCGTTGATGGCGCCGCTGGCGAGAGCTGTGCCTCATGCCACGATGGGGCGGAAAGCTTCAAGGGATTGCAGGCGTCCATGCCGAAAGTGGATGCCGAAACTGGTAAGCTGGTCGTCATGGAAGATCTGATCAACAAGTGCCGCACGGACCGCATGGAAGCCGATGCCTGGAAATGGTCCGGGGGCGATATGCAGGGCATGGTCGCTTTGATCGGTCTGCAATCACGCGGGATGCCAATGAATGTCGCGATTGATGGCGATGCCGCCCCGTATTGGGAACAGGGCAAAGAGATGTATTACACCCGCTATGGTCAGCTGGAGCTTAGCTGCGCCAATTGTCATGAAGACAACTGGGGCAACATGATCCGTGCCGACCACCTGAGCCAGGGCATGATCAATGGGTTCCCGACATATCGTCTGAAACAAGCCAAGCTGATCTCGCGCCACAATCGTTTCCGCGGCTGTATTCGCGATACGCGGGCGGAAACTTTTGCCGAAGGATCGGACGAGTTCCGTGCGCTTGAGCTCTATGTGGCCTCGCGTGGCAACGGGCTTTCAGTCGAAACTCCAGCAGTACGTCAATAACGAACGACCCGCGTGGGCAATGTCCTGCGCGGGATTTTCAGGAAAATAACATTCACATATTTATATGTGTTACAGGAAAGCGGATAGATGATTTCTCGACGTGACTTCTTGCAGGTTTCAATGGCAGCCTCGGCTCTTTATGGGGCGTCCGGGTTTGGCAACTGGGCCAAGGTTGCTGCGCAGCAAAGCCTCACGCAGGATCAACTGCTGGAGTTCGAGACCTTCGGCAATATCAGCCTGATCCATGTCACCGACATCCACGCGCAACTCAAGCCGATCTATTTCCGTGAACCTGAGATAAACTTGGGTATTGGCGATGCGCGAGGGCAGATGCCGCATGTCACAGGGGCGGCGTTCCGCAAGGCCTACGGGATCGAAGATGGAAGCCCGTCGGCCTATGCGCTGACCTACAATGATTTCTCTGCGCTGGCCAAGACCTACGGTCGGGTCGGTGGATTGGACCGGGTCTCAACTGTCATCAACGCCATTCGTGCCGACCGTCCTGATGCCCTTTTATTGGATGGGGGCGATACCTGGCACGGTTCTTACACCTGCTATCAGACGGCCGGTCAGGACATGGTCAATGTCATGAACGCTCTGAAACCCGATGCTATGACCTTCCATTGGGAGTTCACGTTGGGCAGCGACAGGGTTAACGAAATCGTCGAAGGTTTGCCCTTCGCGGCCTTGGGTCAGAACATCTTTGATGCCGAGTGGGACGAACCTGCAGAATTGTTCCAACCCTATAAGTTTTTTGATCGGGGCGGTGCAAAGGTCGCCGTGATCGGGCAAGCGTTTCCTTACATGCCAATCGCGAACCCAGGCTGGATGTTCCCAGAATATTCATTCGGTATCCGGGATGAAAACATGCAGGCCATGGTGGACGAGGTTCGCGATGCCGGTGCCGATGTCGTTGTCGTCCTCAGCCACAATGGTTTTGACGTGGATAAGAAGATGGCAGGCCGCGTGCAAGGGATCGACGTGATCCTCAGCGGTCACACGCATGACGCCCTGCCCGAGCCGGTTCTGGTCGGTAAAACGCATATCATCGCGTCTGGCTCGAACGGCAAGTTCGTCAGCCGCGTGGATCTCGACGTGAGGGACGGGCAGATGATGGGGCTGAAGCACAAGCTGATCCCGATCTTCTCGGACGTCATCGCTCCTGATCCTGCGATCACTGCTCTGATAAATGATCAGCGCGCGCCTCACGAGGCTGCGCTGAGTGAGGTGATTGGCAAAACGGATTCGTTGCTCTACCGCCGCGGCAATTTCAACGGCACCTGGGATGACCTGATTTGCGATGCCCTGATCAAAGAGCGTGAGGCAGACATCGCGATGTCGCCTGGCGTCCGTTGGGGACCCTCAATCCTGCCGGGGCAGGACATCACGCGTGAAGACGTCTGGAACGTCACATCGATGTCGTATCCCAATGCCTATCGCACAGAAATGACGGGCGAATTCATCCATGTGATCCTTGAGGATGTCGGTGACAACCTGTTCAATCCCGATCCCTACTATCAGCAGGGCGGCGATATGGTCCGTGTCGGTGGGCTTGGCTACCGCATCGATGTGACCAAACCACAAGGGCAGCGGATCAGCGAAATGACCCTGCTCAAAACGGGTGAAGCGATTGATCCGTCGAAAACCTACGTCGTGGCTGGTTGGGCCAGTGTCAACGAAGGCACTGAAGGCCCGCCGATCTGGGATGTCGTCGAAAGCCACATTCGCAACCTTGGCACCGTAACGGTGCAAGAGAACACCAGTGTCGATGTTGTCGGTGCTTAAGAAACAGATGGAGACCTAAGAGATATGGATGACGCGTTCAAACCGTCCCGCCGGGCCTTCCTGAAAGGCAGTGCAGCGGTCGCCGCAGGATCAGTTGCGGGTGCGGCAGTGGCAGACACGCCCGATCCTCTGATAACAGAGCTGCAGGATTGGGCGTCTTACACAGGTGCCGGTGTCGATGAGTCACCTTATGGCATGCCGATCAGTTTTGAATCCCATGTTGTGCGCCGCAACGTGGAATGGCTGACCGCCTCTCCGATTTCGTCGATCAACTTTACACCAATCCACGCGCTTGATGGCACGATCACTCCGCAAGGTTGCGCATTTGAGCGTCATCACTCGGGCGCGATCGAGTTGCGCAAGGAGGATTATCGTCTGATGATCAACGGGCTGGTCGATCGCCCGCTTGTATTTACTTACGACGACATCGAGCGGTTCCCGCGCGAAAACCATGTGTATTTCTGCGAATGTGCGGCGAACACCGGTATGGAGTGGGCTGGTGCTCAACTCAATGGCGTCCAGTTCACCCACGGCATGATTCACAACATGGAATACACCGGCGTTCCGCTGCGGACGCTGTTGCAGGAAGCAGGCGCTGATATCTCACCCGACAAATGGGTCTATGTTGAAGGCGCAGACGCGTCATCCAATGGCCGCTCCATCCCGATGGAAAAAGCACTGGATGACGTGTTGGTGGCTTTCAAGGCAAATGGTGAAGCGCTGCGCATGGAGCACGGATATCCTGTGCGACTGGTTGTTCCTGGCTGGGAAGGCAACATGTGGGTCAAGTGGCTGCGCCGGATCGAAGTCGTCGATATGGCGGTCGAAAGCCGTGAAGAAACATCAAAGTACACCGATGTCTACGCCGATGGCACAGCCCAGAAATGGACTTGGGTGATGGATGCAAAATCCGTCATTACTTCACCCAGCCCGCAAATGCCCATCAAACACGGACCGGGACCCTTGGTCATTTCCGGGCTTGCCTGGTCAGGCCACGGGCAAATTTCGCGGGTTGATGTGTCCAAGGACGGTGGGATTACCTGGGAGACAGCGCGTCTTGGCAAGCAGGGCGACAGCAAGGCTTTGACGCGCTTCTATCTCGACACGAACTGGGACGGAGCACCAATGCTTTTGCAGGCCCGGGCGATAGACGAAACCGGCTATGTTCAGCCGACCAAAGACCAACTGCGCGAAAAGCGCGGAGAGAACTCGGTCTACCACAACAACTGTATCCAGACTTGGTACGTGAGCGCAGAAGGGATCGCTGAGAATGTCGAAGTCTCTTAGTCATGTTTTCCTGCCCGTATTTGGCGGCACAGCGTTGGTGCTTGCGGCGGCTGTGGCTATTGCGAACCGGAATTACGGCCAATCGCAGATAGAAACCCTGGAAACCCGGATCAGCCAGGTTGAGGCGCACGCAGCGAAAGCCCAGGAAAACGCGCAAGCAGAGGCCAGCCGGGCTGCCGAACTGGTGGCCAAGGTTGAAGAAATCCAGACAGCGGCGGCCGAGCGGGTCGCAACCGGGATGAACCTGACCGCACCCGCGCCCAGCCAGGATGGCACTTATGGGCTTGGACGTCCTGCTCTGGAGGAAGAGATCGCGGCATGGGACGTTGACGTCTTGCCCGACGGGCGTGGCTTGCCGGTTGGATCAGGCGATGTCTGGACCGGAGAAGAAGTGTTTGTCGACCGTTGCGCGTCTTGTCACGGCGAGTTTGCCGAAGGTGCCGACAATTGGCCTGTTCTGGCAGGTGGTTTCGATACACTTGCAGATGAAGATCCTGTAAAAACCGTTGGGTCCTATTGGCCGCATTTGTCCACCGCCTGGGATTACATTTCTCGGTCGATGCCGTTTGGTGAAGCGGGCACGCTGACAGCGGACGAGACATACGCAATTGTCGCCTACATCCTTTATTCCAATGATCTGGTGGATGACGATTTCGTTCTCAGCAACGAAAACTTCGCCGATTTCGAGATGTACAATATGGACGGTTTTGTTGTCGATGTTCGACCCGAGACGGAATACGCGGAATGGCGAGAAGAGCCTTGCATGGAGAACTGCAAAACAGAGGCATCGGTTACTATGCGTTCTGTCTTTCTGGTTGAGACGCCACCAGAAGGCGGTTCGAATTCGGTCATGAATGAAGCCAGCGCGGACGGGTTGCCGACGTTCACGGCGGAAGGGCCCTCGTTCATTCCAGCCGCAGCGCCAAAGCCTGAGGAAGAGGCCGCCGCAACACTGGCTGTTCAGGAAATCGAAGAGTCTGACCAATCAGCGGACCTTCTCGCCGCCGGAGAAAAGGTCTTCAAGAAGTGTAAGTCCTGCCATCAGGTCGGTGAAGGTGCAAAGCATAGCACGGGACCAGCGTTGAACGGAATTATTGGGTCCAACGCAGGGTCGGTAGAAGGTTTCAAATACTCCAAAGCTATGAACGCTGCGGCCGAGACAGGTCTCATTTGGACTGATGAAGAAATGGCGGCCTTCCTGACAAAACCCAAAGACTACATGAAAGGCACGCGCATGTCTTTCGCCGGGCTTAAGAAACCGGACGATATTGAAGCTGTGATCGTCTACCTAAAGTCGTTCGGAAGCTGATCATGCGGTGGTCGTTCCTTTTAACCTGCGCAACGGTATTGGTTTCGATCGCTCCATCGACCCACGCAACAGAAGACCTTGGCGACGCGGAAGCAGGGAAAGTGGTGTTCGCCCAATGCCAAGGCTGCCATCAGGTCGGCGAAGGAGCCGAAAACAAAATCGGGCCGCACTTGAACGGTGTTTTTGGGCGTAAGGCCGCAGGACTGGAGGGTTTCAACTACTCCAAGAGCCTTGTGCGCGCGGGCAACTCGGGTCTGGAATGGCACGCTGACACACTGTCCGCCTACATCGAAAATCCACGCGCATTTGCGTCAGGCACGAGGATGAGTTTTCGCGGTTTGAAGGACCCGGAAGACCGAGCCAACGTGGTCGCCTATTTGCGGGCGTTTTCTGACAATCCTCAGGACATCCCAGAAGCGGACCCAACGGCGAAAGGAACGGATCATTCGATCGATCCCGCGATTCTGGCGATACAAGGAGATCCTGAGTACGGCGCATATCTCAGCAGCGAATGTACAACATGCCACCAGATCGAAGGAGGCGATGAGGGCATTCCTTCGATTGTGTATTGGCCTGACGAAGACTTCGTAGTCGCTATGCACGCTTACAAGGACAAACAGCGGCCACATCCAGTCATGCAAATGATCGCCGGGCGGCTGAGCAATGACGAGATCGCGGCATTGGCCGCATACTTCAATAATCCAGAGTGAAAGTGCCTAAGGGGAGGAAACGCGATGACACTCAATAGACGAGTATTTCTTGGAGCCGCCGGGGTCGTGGCCGCCGGGCTATCTGCTCCGATGGTGCTGGCTCAAGGCAAGCCCCGAGTAGTGGTTGTTGGTGGCGGTGCGGGCGGTGCAACTGCCGCGCGGTACATCGCAAAGGACAGCAAAGGAGAGGTCGACGTGACGCTGATCGAGCCGTCTCGGACCTATTACACCTGTTTCTTCTCAAACCTTTATTTAGGAGGTTTTCAGGAGCTATCGGACATCGCTCACAGCTATGGCACGCTTGCCGCGAATTACGGTATCAACGTCGTGCATGATTGGGCCACTGGGGTCGACCGCGATGCCAAGACGGTTTCCTTGGCGGGTGGCGGGTCAATTCCCTATGACAAGCTGATTCTAAGCCCGGGTATCGACTTTGTAGATGGAGCGGTCGAGGGCTGGGACGTCTCGGCCCAGAATAAGATGCCGCATGCTTATAAAGCTGGTTCACAGACAGAGCTTTTGAAAGCGCAAATCATGGCAATGCCCGAAGGTGGTACCTTCGCGATGGTCGCTCCTCCTAACCCCTTCCGTTGCCCGCCTGGGCCATATGAGCGGATTTCGATGGTTGCGCATGTTTTGAAGAAGAATAATCCGACAGCAAAGATCATTGTGGCCGACCCGAAGCCAAAGTTCTCGAAAATGGCGTTGTTCCAAGAAGGCTGGGGAAACAACTATGAAGGAATGGTTGACTGGATCGGCGAAGATTTCGGCGGTGGCAATGTATCCGTGAATCCGGATGCAATGACGGTGACCATCGACGGCGAAGAGACAAAGGTTGATGTCTGCAATGTAATCCCAGCGATGAAAGCCGGCCGCATTGCGGAAATGGCAGGAGTAACCGACGGCAACTGGGCACCAGTAAACGCTGCGGACATGTCCTCCAAAGCCGATCCGGACATATATGTTCTTGGTGATGCCAGCCAGCAGGGTGACATGCCGAAATCCGGGTTTTCGGCAAACAGTCAGGCGAAAGTTTGCGCGAACGCCGTGCGAAGTGCGTTGACCGGGTCTAAAGTATTCCCGGCCAAGTTCTCGAACACATGTTGGTCGCTGATCGATACCAATGATGGCGTTAAGGTTGGCGCAACCTACGAGGCGACACCTGAGAAGATTGCCAAAGTTGACGGCTTTATTAGCCAGACCGGAGAAGATGCCGACCTCAGGAAAGCAACTTACGAAGAGTCTCTTGGTTGGTACGCCGGTATCACGTCGGACATGTTTGGTTGAGGCAATCGGGGGCTTTGACCGGTGTCAAAGACCCCGATGATCAATCTGAGAAAATGCGGTTCAGGAGGAGGACTAAAACCATGAAACACTTTATCGCCGCGGCCGCGTTTTCCACTGTTCTGGCGAGCCAAGGGCTTGCAGAAGAGATCATCACTACCCCCTTCGACGGTAGTTTTGATGACGCGACATTTGCAGTCGAGTCCGCGATTGTGGGACAGGGACTGGTCATCGACTATGTGAGCCATGTTGGGGAAATGCTGAATCGAACAGGCGCAGATGTTGGCAGCGACAAGCAAATATTTGCGGCCGCGGATATCTTCATTTTCTGCTCGGCAAAAATCTCGCGCGAGGTCATGGAAGCCGACCCAATGAATATTGGCTTCTGCCCCTATGGGATTTTTGTAGCCGAAGACGACAATGGTGTGATGGTTGGATACCGAAGCTATCCTGATGGACCAATGCAAAAGGTTCAGACCCTGTTGTCCGGGATCGTAGAAGAAGCCGTTGGGAACTGAAATGAACTACCAGCAGTTTTTTCGTGGTCAACTCGACCAGCTTCAAGAGGAAGGGAACTACCGGGTCTTTGCGGATCTCGAAAGGCAGTGTGGCGCGTTCCCGACAGCGCTTAGCTACGCGGAAAATGGTCCCGAGAAAGTCACTGTGTGGTGCTCTAATGATTATCTGGGGATGGGTCAGCACCCCAGTGTTATTGCAGCAATGCACAAGGTGATCGATGAGTGTGGTGCCGGGGCAGGCGGAACGCGGAATATCTCTGGAACCACCCACCAGCATGTTTTGCTCGAGCAGGAGCTTGCTGACTTACACGGCAAGGACGCTGCATTGCTGTTCACCTCCGGGTACGTCTCGAACTGGGCTGCTTTGGGAACCTTGGCGTCTCGCATTCCTGGCATCACAGTCCTGTCTGACGAGTTGAACCATGCCTCGATGATCGAGGGCATTCGCCACAGTCGGTGCCAGAAGCGTATCTGGAAACACAACGACGTGGCGGACCTTGAAAGGCACCTTGCTGAATTGCCTGCCAATGCACCGAAGCTCATTGCGTTCGAAAGCGTCTATTCCATGGATGGCGACATTGCACCAATTGCCGAGATCTGTGATCTGGCGGATCGCTATGGCGCGATGACCTATTTGGATGAGGTTCACGCCGTAGGGCTTTATGGACCGCGCGGCGGAGGCATTGCCGAACGCGAAGGCCTGATGGATCGGCTAACCGTCATTGAGGGGACATTGGGCAAGGCGTTCGGCGTAGTTGGTGGATACATCGCGGCGTCGAAAGAGCTGGTGGATTTTGTCCGATCCTTTGCCAGTGGTTTTATCTTCACCACTGCATTGCCTCCCGCCGTGGCCGCAGGAGCTGCCGCTTCGGTTCGGCACCTGAAGCAAAGCAATTCGGAACGACATTTGCACCAGCAGCGCGTGCGCGAGGTACGAGACAGGCTGGACGATTTGGGCATTCCGCATACACCGAACCCAAGTCACATCATTCCGGTCATGGTCGGCGATCCGGTCAAGTGCCGCTTCATCTCTGACGTGCTGATGCGTGACTATGGAATCTACATCCAGCCGATCAACTATCCAACCGTCCCCAAGGGAACGGAACGTCTACGGATTACACCTTCCCCAGTGCATTCCACCGAAGACGTGGATCGACTGGTATCTGCTTTGGGTGAATTATGGACGCAATGTCAATTGGCCCGCAGGCCAATGGCCGCGCAATGACAATGACAGCTTGACCGAAGACAAGGACGCGCAAGCAACGAAGTGAGAGTTTCTGTTGATGGAAAGGCTCATCGATTTGTTGGGAGACCCTGGCGCTTTGGCATTTGCCGGTGCGCTTATTGGTATCCTGTTCGGCGTGATGGCCCAGAAGTCTCACTTTTGTTTGCGAGCGTCGACCATCGAAGTCGCCGAAGGCGAGCTTGGTCCTCGCCTGGCGGTTTGGCTGATCGCCTTCACCGCAGCGCTCACCTTAGTACAGGCCTTTGTCGCGTTTAAGTGGTTGAACCTTTCCGAGACACGCGCGATCGCGTCGACGGGCAGCCTTAGCGGAGCAATAATTGGTGGGGCGATGTTCGGCGTTGGAATGGTTCTGGCGCGCGGGTGTGCATCTCGCCTGTTGGTATTGGCCTCCTGCGGTAATCTGCGCGCCTTGATTACTGGATTGGTTTTAACCTTAGTGGCTCAGGCTGCTTACACGGGCGTTCTTAGTCCTGCCCGCGAATTGCTTTCCGGGATCTGGACTGTCTCAGGAGGCGCCTCGAGAGATCTTTCAGAAATACTTGGATTTTCACCAGTGGCTTATACAGCCGTTGCAGCTTTGGGGTTGGTTTCGGCAATTGCATTTGCGTTCCACCGGCGAGTTGCGCCTATCAGGATCATAACAGCCGCCGGCGTTGGTTTGGCGGTGGCGCTTGGCTGGTTGATGACATTTGCGATCGCGCAAGCATCTTTTGACGTCGTGCCCGTGTCGTCAGTCACATTTACCGGACCGGCCACGGATACACTAATGAGCTTGGTTGCGGAGAGGAACGTTGTTTTGTCTTTTGGTATCGGCCTTGTTCCAGGCGTAGCAATTGGTGCCGCAGGCTCAGCCCTAACTGCAGGGGAGTGGAAGATCGAACGGTTTGGCCCGGATACTCCGATGGAACGCTACCTTGTTGGAGCTGTCCTCATGGGGTTTGGAGCCATGCTGGCCGGGGGTTGCGCTGTGGGCGCAGGGCTTTCGGGAGGGTCCGCCCTGTCATTGACGGCGTGGCTTGCCGTTTTCTTCATGTGGGTAGGAGCGATCAGCACGCATAAGTTATTGAGGCGAATACCTGTTCCTCAAACGTCCTGAGTCATTCGAATTCCATTTGTTCAAATACTCGCCCGGCATTTTTTGTCGCCAGTTCCTCAAACGTGTCCAAATGGGCGAAAGGTGATTGATCGACATAGTAAGCCTCGGTCAGATCGCCGCCGGCATCCATATGCTCTTTGATCTTGCCGCGCAGATAGATCAGGTAGTCGCGTGTATAACGGCGCACCTGATCCATGTTCGTCGGATGACCATGTCCGGGGATGACGTATGTGGCTCCCAAAGCTTCGAACTCGTTGTCCCAGGTCTCAAGCCAATCCGCAGTATAGGTCTCTTGAAAGATCGGTAGCATTCGCTCGTGAAACGCCATGTCACCCGCGATGACAAGGCTTTGGTTCGGCAGCCAAACCGATATATCACCGGGGCTATGGGCCGGCCCGAGATATTTGGCCTCAATCCGGAAATCACCCATTTCAACAACGTATTCATCCTCGAATGTCTCGGTTGGGCCTGCCAGGACGGTTCCTTCCGCCTTGTCCTGATTGTACCGTTGCATTCCTTCAAGGATCTGAGAGCCATATTCCTCGAATTCAGCCGCAGCATCCGAATGGGCGATGATCGGAATACCGAGCTCTGACCAGTATGCGTTGCCAAGCATCGCGTGCCCCTGACCATTCTCGTTGAAGACAAGCTTAACCGGCTGATCCGTGATTGCCTGAATTTCTTGGTGAAGCGCTTCAGCAAGCCCATAGGCCGCGCCGCCGTTTATAACGACCACGCCCTCCCCGGTTACGATAAAACTGAGATTGTTGTTATGACCAGAGTTCTCGTAGGTCGGCGGTGCGGTTGCACCAATGGCGGAATAGACGCCGGGGATGTATTCGACCGGTTTGGAATACAGCACACTTTGAGGGTATTGGTCTGCAATATCCTCGCTTGCCCAAGCTTGTGTGCCCAGGGCCAAGACAATCGCCAGCGATCGCATCTTTATGGCTCTCCAATGTACTTATAGGCAGACCCAGTCTTCTCGACCCGGCCGATTCCACCATTCGGCAGGTGGAAACCAATTGTTTTCATTTGCCCGTGGGAAATCTGATCCAGCAACGAATTCCGAGTTGCTGCGGCCGCCTGTGGATCCTGATCCGTCCCGCTGGGCCAGTCGGGGCGTTCAAAAGCTACGTGTGGATTTCCCAACGCGTCGCCGACAACCATCACGGATTCACTGCTGCTGCGAATTTCAAACGCCATGTGACCGGGCGTGTGTCCATAGCTTGCGCGCGCGGCGATACCGGGAAGGATCTCTTGCCCGTCGTCAAAGAACGCGACCTGATCCTCAATTGCTGCCATACGCCGCTTTGCGCCTACTGCGAACGCAGCGCGATCTTCTCCAATGGTATCCACTGTTGAGGGGTTCCACCAATAATCCCACTCATTACGGCCAAAGTGATGCGTAGCGTTCGGGAACAGAAGGTCGTCGAAATCATCCAAAACGCCCCAAATGTGATCCGGGTGCGCATGGGTGAAGATCACGTGCGAGATGTCTTCGGGCGACAGGTTGGTTGTTTCAAGAGCTTCCAGAAGCTTACCAGAAGTGGGCATGAAATCTGGCCCAGCTCCCACATCGAACAGCACCGTGTTTTGATCATCTCGATAAAGCGCCACGTTGCACTCTGGCTCGTATTTGGTCGCGTCCACCTTGTAGTTGTCCAAAAGCTGCCTGAGTTCTGCCTGCGGCATGGCGCCAAAGACCATATCCGGAGGCAAGGACAGGTACCCGTCTGATATGGTTGTCATGCGAGCCGAAGCACCGAGTTGTAACTCTGCCCTCACGAACCTGGATTGTACTCCAAGCGCTGCGATACAAGCGGCGCTACACAAGAATCTGCGTCGTGAAAATGCATCTCCATTCATACACAATCAATAAAATGAATGTTTTGATTTGTAAATGAGTAAAGATGCAGATGGATGGAATTCCGCCAAGCTATCTGCGGGCGGGGGCGATTTGCAGATCAGCTTTTGGTCTCTCCCTTAGGAGCTCACAAGCGAGATTGGATCGCGAATTGTTTTGGGCAATCGGTGCGAATTTCTTTGGGCTGCTGCGCGTAAAATTTCTAAATGATTTTGAGAAGCGACGCGAACACCTACGCGGCATCCTACACGCTTGTGGGTTTGCACATAACATTTCGTGCACCGCAAAAATTTGCGTAGTTTGTCCATAGTTTTGCGCTGCGTGATTGTGTGCATTAGCGGTGAATTGAATCAGTTTTGGCGTAGTCGTTGCGGTTATGGTCCTGTGCGTTGCTCGATGCCGCAAAGGGCCTCCTTAAGGAACCTTGGATTCTCGCGAAGGTCTGCGATGCGTAGAAAGCGGACTTTGCGAAGTCTAGCTTGAGCCCAAAACGGAAATGCACTGAATTCAAGTACAATTGACTTTTGCGGCTTTCGGATAAAAGGGTTGTGAGTTTCCTTCTTTAATTCGAAGTACCCAAAATCATGCCAATGTGGGAGTGCTGACTATGAAAACAGCGGTTGTGACCGGCGCTGCAGGAGGGATGGGTCAGGCCATCTGCCGCCAACTGCGGGCAGATGGGTTCCACGTGTTTGGACTGGACCTCAACGAGGAGGGCCTAGGTGAAATGGCAGCGGAGTTAGGTTCGGATTTCACGCCTATCTGCGTTGACTTAACGGATCCCATTGCTATCGCTCATACGTTTGATGGAATTAGGTCAGAGTATGGCGGTCTAGATGCTTTGGTAAACAACGCGGGCACCTGCTTCATGTCTGAGTTCCCGCACATTCTGCCCGAAGAACTCGAACAGCAGATGGCAATCAACTTTAACTCTGCATTCAATTGTTGCCAGCAGGCGGTTCAGTTGATGTTGGAACGCGAAGGCGTCAAGAAGATTGTAAACATCTCATCGAATGGAGCTTACAATTTCGATGTGTTCGACCCTCCCCATTACCGGGCGTCAAAGGCTGCGATGGATACCCTAACGAAAGACCTCGCCCGTCGATATGCACATGAAAAAATCTGCGTAAATTCGCTGGCTCCTGCCATGACTGAGACACCGTTGTTCAATGTCTTAACCAAGGACGTCTTGGAGAAAGCCGTTAGTGCCATGCCGCATGGTCGCGCGATGCTACCTGAGCAAATCGCCTCTTGGGTTGGTTTTCTCATTTCGCCGGCTGGTGACGTTTCCAGTGGAAATGTGATTGTTCTGAACCAAGGGCGCGACGTCAGATAACTCTGAGGTGCGACATCACTTTTTGGGAAAATGGTCCACAGCTTGGGATCAACGGTAGACTTCTGGAGCTTTCTTCAGAACGGGCCACTGCTTTGGACAATGCCCGTAAATTACAAAGGCATCTCGCTCGGATGCCAGACGCATCAACCTGTCTGCGCTGGCAATCGCTGAATCCTCGTCCCAAGACCCGGCAAACTTCTCGTCGATTTCTGTTGGTCGGGAAATCGCATCACTGGTTAGTAAAACCGTCCCTGACGGAAGATCGACCATTACCGCGATCTGGCCAGGCGCATGACCGGGTGCCATCAAAACGAAGATACCTGGCGCAATCTCTACGTCGTCATCAACAACCAGGTAATCCTGATCGGGCCATTCCAAAGGCCGCATATCGCCCCAGTACAACGGGCGGGGTAAGGCTCGCTCCGCAGCAGAGATAAGAATTGGACTGCTTGGAAAGTCGCCCAAAGCGCCGATGTGGTCGATGTGGGTGTGCGTACAAATCTGTAGTGTAATGTCTGACGGAGTAAGCCCGAGTTTTGCCAGTTGTGCGCTTGGCAGGTTGTCTGGTTCACAATTCAAGACCTCGCCGAACTCGTACAATCGATCTTCTTTGACTGCGGCGTCGGTATCGGTCGCGTATTTTTCGGGAAATCCAGTGTCGATGAGTATAGCTTCTCCCAAATCTGTCCGAACGAGAAACCCGCAGATCCCTATGATACGGCCAGTGGAATGGACCTTGAACAGACCGTAGTCCAAAACTGCTAGGTCAATCGGTCGCCCTTTGACAAATCCCTTTGCTTGCACAGACTCTCTCCCGGATTAACTAAAAGGATTTTGAGTAGAGCATGAAAGTCAAGATACACACACTTTTTCAATACCTACTGGATACCACAGAAGCGGATCCAGATGCCTTCATTGGGTTTTCCTTGTCCGCGTCGCCGCTTTTGGGTGAGTTCATGGATGCGCTGGATCCAGCGCTGCCGTTGGATTGGAACCAAAAGAGCTTTCGGGGTCTGCCTGCTTTACGACGACATGTCTTGGACCGCGCTGGCTTGTCTGATGTTTGCAAGCCAGACGACGTCCTGATCACCGCTGGCGCAGCAGAAGCCAATTATCTTGCATTCATGCAATTGGTCCAACCGGGCGACGAAGTCGTAACGGAACGCCCGGGCTGGCCACAAGCGGGCGTATTGGCAGAGGCAGTTGGCGCGACGCTAAAAGTTGTCGACCGAGAAGAAAGCTCTGGTTGGGTATTGCCGCTAGACGAAGTTGAGTCCGCAGTAACAGCGCGCACGCGGCTCATCTTTATAACCAACCCCAATAACCCCACCGGGCAGTTGATGACACAAGCAGAGCTGGAAAGGCTTGTCCAAATTGCAGATCGCGTCGGCGCTTGGCTGGTTGTTGACGAGGTTTACGCGGGATTGGAGTGGGACGGGTCTCGCGCCCCTTCGATCGCCGGTTTGTATCCTAGGGGTATCACGACGGGCAGCGTTTCCAAGGCATTGGGTCTTCAAGGGCTGCGCACCGGCTGGATGATATGCCGTGATCCTGATCTGATTTGGGACGCTATTGTTCTGCGGGAAAACTCTAGCGAGATTATGAATATTCTCGGCGAAGTTATTGCCGAAATTGCCCTGCGGCCTGACCGATACAATCAGGCTATAAAAACTGCGCGGGCAGCAGGGATTGAGACACTGGAAAGCCTTGATCGGTATGTTGCCGATCAGCCCCGCCTGAATTGGGTCAAACCTCAGGCTGGATTGATTGGATTGGCACGGCTCGACGGGATTGATGGCGATGTTTTTGCCAAACGCTTGCTCGCCGATCCCTATCGGACATTTCTTTTGCCGGGCTCGTCTTACGGGATGCAAAACCACATCCGACTGGGTGTGGGGGGAGGGGCTGCTGCCAACCTTGACCTTGGCCTAGAGCGCATGGGCGAACTGTTGGCGAACTGGTAGACATAAGACACACATTTCGGTTTCTCGGTCTGCAACGCCGGTCAAAAAATGCCGTCCGCTCAAAGCTGATACTAAGCTCAATTGTGGTGCAAGTTCACCCGCCATGTGCTGACAGCTTTTCTGCTAGAATAGCGTTGGTCGCGCGCTAGTTCGAAGATGGAACAACCGATTCATAACCAAGGTTCGAAATGACAGGTTGGACAACTGAAAACGTCCAAGACTATCCGCGACCACCTGCGCTACGGGCTGTACCCCATCGGGTGCGGATCGAACTCGGCGGTCAAACCATCGTGGAGACCGATCAGGCGTTTCAGGTTCTCGAAACCCATCACGCCCCTACGTATTATATCCCGCCGCAAGACATTGATGCCGTTCTGACAAAGACCTCGGGTAAATCGTACTGCGAGTGGAAGGGTGTTGCGAGCTACTGGGACGTTCAGAGCGGGGCGGCCGCGGCAAAGAAAGCTGCGTGGAGTTATGCTGCACCAACCACCAGATTTGAACAGATTAAGGGCTATCTCGCCTTTTACGCCGGACTTATGGACGCTTGTTTTGTTGGTGAGTACCGGGTGATCCCGCAACCCGGGGACTTCTATGGAGGCTGGGTCACCGAAAACTTGAAGGGTCGCATCAAAGGTGCTCCGGGAACGGAATTTTGGTGAGTATTGATGACCGACCCTAAAACCTCGCCTTCCCCTTTGGCTGTTCCTACAAGCCGTTTGGTCCGTGTTGCCGGTTTGAGCGGCATGACGGCAGGCATTGCGGGGAACGTGGCAGTCCGCGCGCTAAGAGAGATCGGTCGCGGTGCGCGACCCGATATGCGTGGTTTGCTGATGACACCCGGCAACGTGACACGCGTTGCGGATCAGCTTGCGCGTATGCGTGGGGCCGCGATGAAGGTGGGTCAGTTGATTTCGATGGATGCAGGTGAGGTCTTGCCGTCTGAACTGGCTGACATCATGGCGCGACTGCGAGATCAGGCGCATTTCATGCCGCCGAAACAATTGCGTGACGTCCTGAACCGAGCCTGGGGTCCAGATTGGCGAAAATCCTTCCAAGCCTTCGATGTAAGGCCCATAGCGGCAGCGAGTATCGGGCAAGTACATCGTGCGACATTGAAAGACGGGCGCGATGTGGCGATCAAAGTGCAGTATCCGGGAATAGCTCGTAGTATCGACAGCGATGTGGCCAATGTCGCGACTCTGGTTCGCATGTCAGGTTTGCTTCCCAAGAGCTTTGATCTGGATCCGTATATCCAAGAGGCGCGAAGTCAACTGCATGAAGAAACCGATTATGAACGCGAGGGACAGCACCTGCGCCACTTTGCTGACCTCTTGCAGAATGATGAAGCGTTTGAAATCCCGGAGTTCTATCCAGATTGGAGCACGCCAGAAGTTCTAACGATGTCCTTTCTGGAAGGTCGCCCTATCGAAGCCGTGGGTGATGCGACCAGCGAGGACCGCAATCGAGTCTCAGAAGCCTTGGTCCAGCTCACGCTGCGCGAGGTTTTCGAGTTCGGGATCATGCAAAGCGATCCGAATTTTGCCAACTACCGATACAACCCATCCAATGGAAAAATCAGTCTCTTGGATTTTGGCGCGGCACGCGCACTGCAACCATCTGCAATAGATGGATATGTGGATCTGTTGCGCGCCGGTTTGCTTGAAGACGGTGCGGCGCTTCGTAAGGCTGCCATACAACTGAAGCTTATTGAAGGTGATGGCCCATTTGACGACCGAATCCTTGGAATGATCCGCAGCGTTTTTGACGCAATCCTATCCGCGAATGAATTTGATTTTTCTGATCGAACGCTCTCCAACCACCTGAACAAAGAAAGTATGGCCCTGGCCGCGGCCGGGTATATCCCGCCCCAGCTGCCAATGGACATTCTTTACCTTCAGCGAAAGATTGGGGGTATGTTCTTATTAGCCACGCGATTAAACGCCTCGCTTCCCGTGAAGACGCTTCTTGAAAAGTACGTCATCTGAACGACCACAATTTACTCCAAACCAGCAAGCCGAACAATTACAAACCAGTGTCACCGATATGCGCGACCAACCCAAAACAATGCGCAAGTGCGATGCGAATGTTGCCAGGCTCGGGTTCGAGAACCCCTTTGACGAACCAAACCCGGCTTTAGAAATGACCATCGTGTAAGTTGATCACGTCGACGAACCCGTCCTGTTAACCGGCTCCGCTCCGACCCGATACGCGATCCTCGAAAACGTCGGCCTTAGGGGCAGGAAAATCCGGTATGCAAGCTCTAGCAGAGGCGTTACCCCCGGAATGCTTGCCACACGTGCTAGCCAACGCCATTTGGGTAAAGTGCCCCAGAGTTCCGTGAACCCGCGCGCACCGGATACAAGTTCTCCATCTGGTCGACGCACAGTGAATCGATCCATTGCTTCTTGCCGCGTTAGATTTGCATCAATAAGAGCATTGGATTTTGAAACGTCAACGAACCGCACACGTTCAGCGCCCTCGCAAGAAGCATAGTGCCTGATCTCAACGGAGCAAAGTGGGCAAGATCCGTCGTAGTACACCGTAGTAAGAGATTGACCGGCATCATCAGATGTGAGCGCAACCTCATCATTATCCGAATTGTACATTTTGTTTGGCCTTGTCTCTTGGGTTTCGCCCATACGTTCGCAAGAGCTAGCGCAAAAACCGAAGAAACGAGGGGTCACCAGCTGCACTCAGGTGCGTTATGAAGCCGCAACTAAGGATGCTGTCAGCCAAACTTAACGCTTTGGACGCGCAAACAAGATGGTTCTGTTTGAATATTGCTTTCTCTCGTTTGCAGTGATCTGGGGGTGAATGGTTTGGGGTGCACTGCCAAGAATGCCGACGCTGCTTTGCAGCGTAAAGTTCGTCGGGGTGGTCTCTTTAACGTGTGCTCAGAAATCAGACGTTCGAACAAAGTAGAGTTTGGCTAACCCGTTTCTTTGCTTGGTGTTTTAGAGCTCGGAGCCGTCACTATTCGATTTCACGTTTGCCTAGGTCCCGTACTCCTGGCCAAGCTCTCATCAGTGAGTTCGCGGCAACTTCCGACCTTCAAGTGCCTAAGGCCAATTGCGTCTGTGCAAATGCCACGTCAACAGCGAAATGCGGAGGAGATTGGAACAAAGATCCATTGTTTGCGGCCATGCGTACAATATTTGAAAAACGGAGGTATCGTGCAGGTCGTTTGGTTCAAACGGGATTTACGGGTAATTGATCACCCGGCACTGGCGCAAGCGTCCGAGGTCGGAACAGTTCTGCCACTCTATGTGGTTGAGCCTGAGCTTTGGCAGCAACCCGACGCGTCAACACGGCATTGGAACTTTGTTGCTGAGACAATCGCGGGACTGCGAAAAGACCTTGGGGAACTTGGCCAGCCTCTTGTTGTGCGCACCGGGCAAATTGTGTCGGTCCTATCCGAGTTGAAGGATCGTGGTCTAGTCGACGTACTTTGGTCACACGAGGAAACAGGAAATAACTGGACGTATCAGCGGGACCGTCAGGTCGCGGCATGGTGCAGGGATCATGGTGTGCAGTGGCACGAAGTGCAGAACCACGGCGTTTTTCGCAGGCTCAAGTCTCGCGACGGCTGGGCGGAAGGTTGGGACAAGTTTATGGCATTGCCCGTTTCGTCACCAGTTGCGCTAGAGCCTATCGACATAGAACCGGGGTATATTCCCACGGCGCGCGATCTCGGCTTGCGGGATGATCTGTGCGTTGGTCGTCAGGTCGGGGGACGAGCTGCGGGTTTGGAACGGCTGAACAGTTTTCTGACCCGCCGTGGCAAAAGATACCAACGCCAAATGTCCAGCCCCTTGGCGGGGGCCGTCGCGTGTTCGCGGCTGTCGCCCCACTTGGCTTGGGGCGCGCTTTCGATGCGCGAGGTATCGCAAGCGACTGAAAGGCAAAGACGCAGATTGCCGCCGCAAGCAAAGGACTGGCGCAAATCGCTTCGCTCGTTCTCGGGCCGATTGCATTGGCATTGCCATTTCATTCAGAAACTCGAGGATGAGCCTCGAATTGAGTTTGAAAATCTGCATCGGCTCTACGACGGGCTTCGACCAAAAGCGCCAGATGGCGCGCTTTTGGCTGCTTGGTCCAAAGGCGAAACGGGATATCCGTTTTTGGACGCATGCATGCGGTCGTTGCAAGCAACGGGGTGGCTCAATTTTCGGATGCGCGCAATGGTGATGGCGACTGCGAGCTATCATCTTTGGCTGGATTGGAGAGCCCCTGGTCAGCATTTGGCGCGCATGTTTACCGACTATGAGCCGGGCATTCACTGGAACCAGGTGCAAATGCAATCAGGCACCACCGGCATCAATACCGTGCGCATCTATAATCCAGTTAAGCAGGGATATGATCAGGATCCAGAAGGGGTGTTCATTCGGACATGGGTGCCGGAACTGGCCGATATTTCGGATCGGCACATCCACGAACCCTGGAAAGCCCCGGACGGGAAACACGTCATCGGAGCGCATTATCCAGAGCGTATTTTTGACCATCTCGCAGCAGCCAAAGCCGCGCGCGAGCGGGTGTGGGGCGTCCGCCGGAGTGCGGTGTTTCGCTCGGAAGCGCGCGACATCGCGACAAAACACGCGAGCCGAAAGACCAGACGGACTGCGCGCAAAGATGCGCGGTCGTCTCAAGATCAAGAGCAACTCGGCCTGCCTTTGGGGGACAAATGATGAGGATGCGGAAGAAAGCCGATTTGCCCCAGAAAATCTGCCCGGTCTGCCAGCGCCCTTTCACCTGGCGCAAGAAATGGGAAAACGTTTGGGATCAAGTGAAATACTGCTCGAAGAAATGCAGGTCGGCCGCATGACCGAGATTTTTCCCGAACTTGCAGAAGCGAAAGAGACGTTCAGTTTCAAGCCCACACGAACCCATGGCCTTAAAAGGTTGAAGCAGTTCGTGGGACGCGCCGGTCGCCATTATGCGGGTAAGCGGAACTACGATTTTGGGACCGATCAGCGCAGCAATGTATCGGGTTTGTCACCTTGGCTGCGCCACCGTTTGATAACGGAACAAGAGCTACTGGCAACTGTACTAGCGTCCCGTAATTCCGACGCGGCGGAGAAGTTCGTACAAGAAGTGTTCTGGCGCACATACTTCAAGGGCTGGCTGGAACAGCGGCCCAGCGTCTGGGCACAGTATCAGCGGGATCTGTTGAACGCTTGTGAGAGGCTGGCAAATGATGCGGGTCTGGACAACCGTTTCAACGATGCAGTGAATGGCAATACCGGCATCGACTGTTTCGATCATTGGGCACGGGAACTGGTGACGACCGGCTACCTTCATAACCATGCGCGAATGTGGTTTGCATCCATCTGGATTTTTACACTCCGCATACCCTGGCAGCTTGGCGCGGATTTCTTTTTGCGGCATTTGCTGGATGGCGATCCCGCGTCGAACACGCTGAGTTGGCGATGGGTTGGCGGATTGCACACGAAAGGCAAAACCTACCTCGCGCGTCCGGACAATATTGCCAAATACACCGACGGACAGTTTCAACCAAAAGGCCTCGCCAAATTCGCGGAACCTCTGACCGAGACAGCAGAACACCCGTTCATTCCGCTTCTGATGCCGCAAAAGCCCCCAGAGGGCCCTTACCTTATGCTTTTGACCGAGGATGATCTGACAGGTGAATGCGTAATGCCGGCATCGCCTGCTGCCGCGATTGGACTTTTGGCGACGCATGGCCGGTCTCCGAACCCGATTGCAGGCGCCGTAACGGATTTTGCCGAAGGCGCGATGAACAGCGCCCTGGAACCTCACGGAAAGCGCCTGCAATCCGCCGAGGATTGGAGTGGTCGGTTGATCGAGGCAGCACGGAATGCCGGTGTCAAAACCATTGCGACAGCCTATGCGCCTGTCGGTCCCACTCGGTCACGATTGGATCGTGCGGAACCCCTATTGAGGGACGCTGGTCTGTCTTTGAACCGGATAATACGACCTTACGACGCTGTGACATGGACTCATGCAAAGGCCGGATTCTTTGGTCTTCGAAAGAAGATCCCGTCGATTCTGGGCCAATTGAACCTGGCCAGCCAATTAAGGCCATAGCCCGTGTCCACTGCCGCTCTTCTGCTTCCCAATCAATTGTTTGCGCAACACCCGGGTCTGGTCGCCCGCCCAGACACTGTTGTTCTTTTTGAAGACCCGCTGTTTTTTGGCGATGCGTGTTATCCGGCCAAGATGCACAAGCAAAAGCTGTGGTTGCACCGTGCCTCTATGGCGCGCTATCGCGATAGCTTGGTCGCCAGAGGATTTGATGCAGCGATTTGGCCCTTTGAGCGGCAATCGGGAGCATGCCTGCGCCTGTTTCAAAGTCTGCGTGACCGCAGTGTCAGCAGAATAGTCATGGCTGATCCGGTAGACTTCATTGCAGAAAAACGCTTACGGGCAGCGGCTGGCAAAACCAATATCACGCTCGATATCCTGCCATCGCCCGGCTTTTTGAACACTCAAGCCGACAATCTGGATTGGTCTGCCAGTCGCAAACGCTGGTTCATGGCAGAGTTCTACAAAAGTCAACGCCGCCGCTTGAATGTTTTGATGGACGGCGATCAACCAACTGGCGGACAATGGAGCTTTGACGAGGAAAACCGCAAAAAAGTGCCCAAGGCGCTGTTGGGCAGCCTGCCTTGGATCGATTGGCCCGCCCATGACGCCGTTGATGAAGCCGCAAAAGCAAGTGTTCTTGCTGAGTTTCCAGATGCACTGGGCAGCTTGGATAGGTTGTATTATCCGACATCGCACAAAGCTGCGTCCGATTGGCTGGCACAGTTTCTGGAACGGCGGTTCAATCACTTTGGCGACTATGAAGATGCCATTGTTGAGGGCGAAAACTGGCTGTGGCATGCCGTTCTCACACCTGCTTTGAACATTGGGTTGCTGACACCAAGACAAGTTTTGGATGCTGCCTTGGCGCATGCGGATCGCAAGGGCATTCCCCTGAATTCGGTAGAAGGTTTTATCCGCCAGATCATTGGCTGGCGTGAGTTTATGCGCGCGACCTATGAAAGCCTGGGTGTGCCGATGCGTACGACAAATCATTGGGGTCATCACCGCGCCATACCCCGCGCATTCTACGACGGAACCACTGGCATTGATCCGCTAGACGACACAATCAAAAGGGTGCTTGAGACAGGGTATTGCCACCATATTGAACGTCTCATGGTTCTGGGCGGTTTCATGTTTCTGTGCGAGATTGATCCGGACGATGTCTATCGCTGGTTTATGGAAATGTTCGTCGACAGCTATGATTGGGTTATGGTTCCCAATGCCTACGCGATGAGCCAGCATGCCGATGGCGGGTTGATCACCACCAAACCGTACTTTTCGGGTTCAAACTATGTTCGCAAAATGAGCCATTGGGGCAAGGGGCCCTGGGCCGATATATGGGACGGTCTATATTGGCGCTTTATCCTGAAACACAGCGATATACTGGCTGGCAATCCCCGCTGGGCGATGATGTGCCGTACGGCTGAGCGCATGTCGCCAGAGGTCAAAACCAAGCATGTATCGACGGCTGAAGCCTTTCTGGGACGGATGGAATGAGCATGAACTCTATAGTGGCGCATGACGGATATTGAGGTCGCATCCAGTGATCAGCTTTGAGACTGGCTAAGCACGCATTTTGCCCAGCGTGAGAGCGTCCGACTGATCACGTGGAAGGCCGCACATCCACAGAAATATGTCAGTCGGGACGAGGTACTGGATGCGCTTATTGCGCATGGTTGGATTGATGGAAGACGATTTACAGTCGACAAAGACCGGACGGCGCAACTTATCAGCCCGCGAAAACAACAAGCGTGGTCTAAAAGTTACAAGGACAGAGCAGAGCGCCTCAGGCAAAACGGCTTAATGCACCCCGCAGGAGAGGCTTCTATACAAGCCAGTAAAGCGTTCGGGCTTTGGAATTTTTTTGACGACGTCGATGCCCTGATCGTTCCAGATGATTTATCAGTTGAATTGGACCTAGATAAATGGGAGCAATTGCCCCCGTCTTACCGACGCAACGTCCTGCGGTGGATTAAGGTCGCAAAGAACCCAACAACGCGCCAAAGGCGGATCAATAAGACGGTCGCAACCACGCACGCTGGTGAAAGAATGCAGCAAATGTAGCGCCGTCAGGTCTGTTCTGGGTTCCCAATCGGAGCTTGAGCTTTCGTATCGAAACGGAGCAATGCAGCCAAAATTATGGTTTAGATCAGCCGCCTCGGAAGTCGCCGTTTGCTTACGCAATGTACTTTCGTATTTGCAGAACCACAGTCCAAGTTCGAAGCCTACTCACCTGGAGGCTTGGCGGAGATGTCAATCATAGAAGTGGACGTTGGTCGCGATGATGCGTTCGTCGGCTTGCGTCATGTTTTCTGAGTCTTGGCAGCGTTTGTTCTAGCACCCGTTTTCGTGGCGGCTTTCACAAAGCCTACCCGATTTAGCAAGAAAATTGATTGAAAATGAATGATGACGACACGGCAAATTTATGTGTTTACAATCGAGCAATAGTGAAAGTTCATTTCGCATTGCGACGTCTAAGAGAGGCTTATGAGTTTGTCATCAGCGTCTCTTTTGGTTGGCGAAATCCAGGTTTCACCAGATACCACGTCCGAAAAAACGAGCTGCGTGAGCCGGCCTGATGGATTTTGGCCTTATCTGCTGCGCGGAGCTGGTCCTTCGTATTCACTGCTAGTCAGGTAATTTCAGGTTGGAGGGTACGACATGGAATTACCAACACTGACCTACGAAATGATAGCCGTACTGAGTCTATTGTCTTTTACGGTCTTTCTTTTTGTTACCGAGATTATACGGATCGATGTTGCAGCAATTCTTGTAATGGTACTGCTTGGCGCACTGAGCTATCTGCCGGGGCTAGGTAATCTAGCCGATATCTCCAAGCTCTTTGAAGGTTTTTCCTCGAACGCCGTGATGTCCATCATCGCAGTAATGGTAATTGGGGCTGGGCTTGATAAGACTGGACTGATGTCAAAGGTCGCGGCCTTGATCCTCAAGAATGGTGGCACGACTGAGGCTCGGATAATTCCCATAATATCAACAACGGTTGGTTTCATAAGCTCCTTCATGCAGAACGTTGGAGCTGCTGCGCTTTTTCTGCCTGTTGTTAGCCGCATCTCGGCACGTACGGAAATCCCGATGAGTAGGTTGCTGATGCCCATGGGGTTTTGCGCAATACTGGGTGGTACGATCACCTTAGTCGGGTCGTCGCCTCTTATCCTGTTGAATGACCTGATTGTATCGGCAAATTCATCCCTTCCGGCTGACCAACAAATGGAGACATTTGGGTTGTTTTCAGTCACGCCTATCGGTTTGATGCTGGTGCTGACGGGGGTGCTTTACTTTGTGCTTTTTGGTCGTTGGGTCCTTCCAGCGCAGCGGGAGCGTGGAGAAGACGCAAGCTCGGCTCGGTCCATGCAGACCTATGTCGAAAACACCTACGGGCTTAGGGCCGATATGTTCGAAATACGTGTCCCTGAAGGCTCGATCATCATCGGGCAAACGCTTGCGGATTTAATGGTCGCCCATAACATGTACATTCTTGGCACATCCTATCGCGGCCACAAGGTCATCGCGCCGATGGCTGATACCAAGATCGAAGCGCCAGCGCGGCTTGCAGTACTTGGCCTGCGCCGGGTGGTTGCGCAACAGTTCGCTGAGCCTTACGGCTTAGAGATACTTCCCCAACTAGATGTCTTTGCGGATGATTTCGCCGCGACCCAATCGGGCGTGGCTGAGGTTGTTATCCCGCCCGGTTCATCGGTTATTGGCCAAACTCCGATTGATCTGCGCCTGCGTCAGACACACGGTTTGTCTTTGTTAGCCATTCAGCGTGGTGAAGAAACACTGAGCCACGTTGAAACCGAAGATCATGCTGCAACGCATATCGGGCAAGTCCCTTTGCAGTCCGGTGATACGTGTGTGGTTCACGTGCAGTGGGACCGCCTGACACGGTTGAAGTCGGACAGGGATTTTGTCGTTGTAACTTCGGATTTTCCCCAGGAAGAGCTACGGCCACACAAGGTCGGATGGGCGCTCGCCTTCTTCCTAATAGCGTTAAGCTTAATTCTGTTCTCTGATCTGCGCTTGTCATTGTGCCTGTTGATCGGCGCTATTGGGATGGTATTGAGCCGGGTGCTCTCGATTGACGAAGCCTACGAGTCGATTAGTTGGAGTACAGTTTTTCTACTCGCTTCGCTGATCCCGTTGGGCCAGGCAGTTCAAAACACCGGCACAGCGGATTGGATTGCAGCGCATGTGTTGGCCCTCCTTCAAGGGTGGCCGATATGGTCGCTGCAAGCAGGAATCGCCGTTTTGGCAACGGCGTTTACGCTGGTCATGTCCAACGTAGGTGCAACTGTTCTGCTGGTGCCGCTAGCAGTTTCTATTGCCGTATCGGCGGGTGGTAACCCGGCTGTATTTGCTCTCACCGTGGCAATTTCAACGTCCAACTCGTTTTTGATCCCAACACACCAAGTGAACGCGTTGATCATGGGTCCAGCAGGCTACCGGGTGGTCGATTTCGTTCGCTCAGGTGGAATCATGACCCTCCTTTTCTTGGTTGTCTCAATGACCGGGCTTGCCCTTTTCTTCTGAGCCGCCTCTCGGCGGTCCGAACAGATCTGCTCTGCTTCAACTCAGGCGAACTCATAAATGAGGTTTTTGAGACCAAACTTTAGTGTTGGAGCAGAAGATACGAGACCTTCGCAATGAGTACGTTTGCTGCGATGGAGCGAAGAAAAGCGTCGAACTCATACAATCATGAAGTCGATATACGCGGGAACTGGACCGATTTTGTTTTATCGATCATTGTTACTTTGCCAAGACCGTCGACATTCTTGGAGAGTTCACTATGAAGTTCCTTCGTACACCGGACCATCGGTTTGACGGGTTGCCAGATTTCACATTTGGCCCACACTATCTTGATGTGGATGATACCGAAGACGGTCGTCTCCGAATGCACTATTTGGACGAGGGGCCGACACAGGCACCGCCAGTATTGTTGATGCATGGAGAGCCAACCTGGTGCTTCTTGTATCGGCGCATGATTCCGTTATTCAAAGATGCGGGCCATCGAGTTCTGGCTCCTGATTTGATTGGGTTTGGACGGTCGGACAAGCCAACTGAGCGATCCGATTACACCTACCAACGCCACGTAGACTGGATGTCCGAGTGGTTGCGGAAAGTTGACCTGACGGGCATCACATTGGTTTGCCAGGACTGGGGCGGCCTCATAGGCTTGCGGTTGGTTGCGCGTATGCCCGAGCGGTTCTCACGTGTGGTTGTGGCGAACACGGCCTTGCCCACTGGTGACACACCCTTGGGCGAGGCATTTCTTTCATGGCGGGAATACTCACAATCTGTGCCTGAATTTAATTCGGGCCGGATCGTATTCGGCGGCACAACATCCAAGATTTCCGACGAAGAGGTTGCAGCCTACAACGCACCGTTCCCGGATTCACGCTATTTGGCAGGCGCTCGGCAGTTTCCAATGTTGGTGCCCGACAAACCCGACAACCCAGCTTCTGAAGCCAACCGAGCCGCATGGGAAACCCTCAAGACTCTGAACACTCCGTTTCTGACTGTTTTTGGAGAAGACGATAGGGTCATGGCAGGAGTAGACAAAATGTTCCAAAAGTCGATCCCTGGGGCATCTGGTCAAAATCATATCGTTGTGCCTAAAGCGGGGCATTTCATTCAAGAAGATGCTGGCACAGAGCTAGCACACGCGACCTTGAGATTCATTGAGCAAACCTAGCGGCTATCAGTTGCTGCAATCCGTCGGAATGGTCGCCTTTGAAAGATGTTCGACTTTGCAACAGTTCCCGTCCAAAAAGGCTGCTGCTGATGGTTCTTCTGAACCACGCCTTAGAGGTTCCTCTTCGAATAATTTGATAGGACAGGCTTGAACGGCGCAGCCAATCGCAGAAGCGATTTTATGTCTTCCCTTGCGGCCTCAACTCACACCAAATTTGCGGCGCATATGCTCAGCTAAGGCCGTTACGCGACGTGGTTGGGCTCGGCTAGGCGGGAACATCATTTGCAAAGGTTTCGGCGGCGGGAGGAAGTCGCGCAAGACAGAAACAAGTCTGCCAGATCGAACATCGTCGCCGACATCCAGCTCCGACTTCAATACGACCCCATGGCCTGCAATCGCCCAATCGCGGATGAGTGAACCATCATTGACTATTCGATTTCCTTTTACTGATACGCGCTGGGCATTTGGTCCTGATCCAAACTCCCAAACGTTGTCGATCATGTCGCCAAACCTCATGACCAAGCAGTTGTAGTTTAATAGATCTTCTGGTTTTTCAGGCGTTCCAAATGAGGTTAGGTAACTAGGGGATGCACATACGAACCGTTGGTAGCTTCCTAGATTTCGCAATCTGAACGAGCTGTCTGTGATGTTGCCGAAGCGAACGGCGAGGTCAAAACCCTGGCCTACAAGGTCGACGTAGCCGTCTGAGAGGGACAGTTCGATTGAGATGGCAGGGTTCTCTTGGGTGAATTCGGCAATAACCTTGGAAACAATGCTCCGTCCCAAGTCAATCGGCGCGCTTATTCTGCATTGCCATCGAATCTGGCCCGATGGTCTCGAGTACGCAGGGATCGATATCATTCGCCTGGATGCTGAAGGAAAGGTTGTCGAGCACTGGGATGTTCTTCAGGAAGTTCCAGCAAACAGTGAGAATGACAATGGCATGTTTTGACGTAATCCTTAGGACAGCGGTGCATGGAACTTCGAAAGGTCTTGTCGGCTGAACCACGAAAGCTTAAGGGCATAAGTCTGATCCAAGAAACCCGTCGAAGCGTATCTATCAAGAACCTTTAAGCAAGGAGATAAATATGCTCCCGAAGAGTATTCTTGCGGCGACCTTTGGATTATTTGCAGCCACTTCGCTTCAGGCTGGTGTACAAATTCGCTTTATAGAAGGCGCACCCAAAGACCGTTTTGTTCTGACAAACGTCGGAGCTTGCGAAGTAGAAGCCTCGACCGTCAAAATTGACTTGTCGCAATCTGCCGGACGTTTGATTTTCGACGTTACCGAAAAGGGTGCGGGTGTAGAGGTCTTCCAACCGCTTGAATTCGTTGAGGGTGCGGATGCCTTGCGACAAATTCCAGCGGTCGTGGACGGGCAAGATGCAATTGAACTTGAGATCGCCTCCCTCGCAGCCGGGGACAAACTCTCCTTTACCATTGATGTCGATGACACTATCGGGCAACGCGAAATCACCGTAACAGGGTCAGAGATCGAAGGCGCCACGGTGTCATTTACCGATGAGGGTGAGACCAGTACTGCGATCTTCTCTTCCGAAGCATTTGTTAAAGTGACGACCAAGGACTGCTGAAAGCTATCCTACAATGTCGAACTGGTTGATCCGCATAGCATTCCTTGCGCTTGTGGTGGGCGGCGGCATCCTGATTGGGACACTGACTGCACCTGACGAATGGTACGCGCAGCTTTCTAAACCGGCTTTCAATCCACCAAATTGGATATTTGGCCTGGTCTGGACTGTGCTTTATGTATTGATTGCCATGGTCGGTTGGCGTCAGTTCGAAACAGACCGAAGCTCGACCGCAATGAATCTTTGGTGGGCGCAGATGGGTCTTAACTTTTTGTGGTCTCCAACCTTTTTCGTTCTGCAGCTGCCGTGGTTTGCCCTTGTGGTTATTGTTGCGTTGTTGGCTGTCATCGCCACGTTCATTGCTCGGGTCAGGCACTCTGATCGTGTCTCCGCGCTGGCCTTCCTGCCGTACTTCGCATGGGTTGCATTTGCCACGGCGCTGAACCTTTCAATTGCGCTACTGAACTGAGAAGGAACAATATGCGAGCCAACTTCATTGGACTTGTTTCAGGTCTTGTTATCATCGGATGCACAATGGCTCAGGCTGATGGAAAACTGACTGAAGACTTCTCCAAGTCTCCGGAGACGCGTTGGGACTACGTTGCCGACACGGTGATGGGAGGAGTTTCTTCAGGGCACGTGCAGTTTCGTTCGGAAGGTGATGTTGCATTCGCACGGTTGACCGGAACCGTGAGTACAGAAAATAACGGGGGCTTCATCCAGTTCCGACGCAAGTTGTCTGATCGACCGGATGATGGTGTATCAGGTGTCAGGTTATTGGTGCGGGGGAACGGCGAACATTACTTTGTTCACCTCAGAACGCGTGGCACAGTGCTACCGTGGCAATACTATCAGGCCGAGTTCGCAACTTCTGACGATTGGACCGAAGTTTATTTACCTCTGTCAGGTTTCAAGGCTTCAGGTGCCATGTTGCGTGCTACTCCCATTGCTGACGAAATCACTTCAGTTGGAGTTGTAGCCTACGGGCACGATCACGAGGCCCGCGTAGATGTCAGCGAGATTGGTTTCTACTGAAGGTCAGGTTCCTAGTTTCACCTCGGATGCCAGCCATTGTGAAACTTGAGGTTGTCTTGTCTCAGGACGTTGATTTCGCGAAAACCTCGGCCATCCAATCAAGGCTGGTGGTTTTGACGCAACCTCAATTCAAACGTACTCTACCAGCAGCCAAGCGCAAACGAGGACCATGTCTGATCCTGAACACAGAAATGACTCTGCCGTGGACGCCCGCTACGGGGGGGCTGCCGGTTCTCCTTCGGATCGGCTGGCCATATTGCTTTTGAAATGCCCTGCGCAGCCCCGAGCCTGAAGAAAAGCCGCAGCGCAGGGCGATTTCCTCGATGCTCAGCCGGGTGTGTGTGCTCAGATCACGCGCACGTGTCAGGCGCATGGCCTGGTAGTGCCGTCCAGGGGACACTCCGAGTTCTTGGTGGAACAGGCGCGCCAGACTGCGTTCAGACATGTTGGCGCAGGCCGCAAGCTCGGCCAGAGGCAGGGGTTTTTCCAGCGTGTCAGCCATCCTGGCGGACAGCATACGCAGCTTCTCGGAGCCGAAGGCGCGGAGCCCATGCAGCGCGGAGCCGGAAAGTTGCGCAGTTGTGTTGTCCTGCAGGAACATGGCCGCCGCCTCTTGCGCAGCGGCGGCCCCGAAGTGGCCAGTAATAAATTCCAGAATCAGATCAAGCGCGGTTGCCGCACTGCCACAGGTCCAAAACCGCCCATCTTGCACAAACCGGTCAGGTGATACCGCAGTGGCCAGAAAGCTTTCAGAAAACTCGTCAAAGAGCTGCCAGTGAATGGTTGCCCGTCGACCGTTAAGCAACCCCAAGGTTGCCATCAGCCATGCGCCAGTGTCTGCTCCGATCACCACTCCTGACCGCAGCAGAGGGCGCAGCTGCCGTGAGAGTTGTTTTTCTGCGGCCTCTTTGCGGAAGTCATCCCCGCCTACGATTAGCGTCAGGTTGGCCGCTTCCATGTGTTTAAGGCAGTCGTCTGGCGCAACCCGAATGCCGCTTGAGCTGGTCACAGGCGCGTCATTCACCGTCAGAATTGTCCACCGGATGTCTGCCCCACCGCTGTCGCGCACAACACGCAGAGGTTCCAGCAGGCAGGCGAGGACGATGTTGGAGAACCGCTCCGACAAAAGAACTGTGATGGTGAGTGGAGCCATCTTGGCAGAATCCGCGCGTTTTTTGGCAATATTGGTTCGGCGGCTTCGGAAACGCAATCGTAACGTCAGTTCAGTGCTAGAAGCCCGACAAGGAGATAGGTTGATATGACGACACGGCCCCTTGACCACATCCGTGTGCTTGATTTTGGCCAATATCTGGCTGGTCCCTTGGTCGGCATGATGTTGGCCGATATGGGGGCTGACGTGATCCGCATCGACCCGCCCGGTGGGCCGCGGCTGAAGGACCCCGCCACCGACATGCTGTCGCGGGGGAAAACTGCGGTGACTTTGGATCTGAAAACCGAGGCGGACCTGAGGACGGCACGCGAACTGGTCGCGCGCGCTGATGTGGTGATCGAAAACTTCCGACCCGGTGTGATGGAGCGGTTGGGTCTGGAGCCTGAGGCACTGCGCGAAATCAACCCGCGCATCGTGTCGCTGTCCTTGCCAGGCTTCGCCTCGACAGACCCGGCTCTGGCAGATCTGCCAGCCTGGGAGGCCGTAATCGCTGCGCGTACTGGGCAGTTCACTGATATGGGCCTGAACCGGCGATTGATGGGGATCAACCCGTCCTTTACTCCGCTGACGCTTGCTTCGGCTTATGGGGCGGCATTCGGCGCAATGGCGGTTCAATTTGCGCTGCTTGCCCGGAACCGCAATGGAGGAGAGCACATTGAGGTTCCGCTGGCCTCTTCGCTGCTGGAGGGGTTGGTCTACAACTGTGAACAGATCGAGGATTACCCCGAACGTTACAAATCCCCGCGTGAGTTAGAGCTTGACCGGCGTGCGGCCGAAGGTCTGTCCATGGACCTCAGCTTTGGTGAGCTGGAAGAGTTCCTGGATCCGTTCTACCGCACTTATACCTGCGCGGACGGGCGTGGGTTCTATGTCGTGGCGGGCAGCGTCAAAACACATCCACGTCGGGTGTTGGAGACGCTGGGCCTGAAAGAACTGGCGGATGAGTTGCCTGATTTCGATGCTTATCTGGATACGGTGGACTGGCCGGATGACTGGTCCCTGCGCAACTACCCCGTTGGCGACCGGGACCGGGCGCGCGTGTCAGCAGCCATGAAGGCTGCGTTTCTGACCAAGCCCTCGCAAGAATGGGAGGTCCTGTTTGGCGCGGCCAAGGCGCCAGCCACGGCGCAACGATTTACCAGGGAATGGCTGGCGGATCCTCATGCGCTGGCCTCAGGTTTGGTGCTGGAGGTCGACGACCCGCGCCATGGTGCCATGCGGCAGATGGGGAACGTAGCGTGGTTGGCCGGAGATGAGGGTGCCTTGGTCAAACGTCCGGGGCCGGATTCAGATAGCGCCCCTTTGACCGACATCCTGGCTGAGGCTCCCCGGACGGGAAAAGGCGGCGACAGCGCGGGAGGCTGGCTCGACGGGTTGAAGGTGCTGGACCTGACCAACGTAATCGCCGGTCCGACCATCGGATCGACCCTGGCCCGCTTCGGAGCGCAAGTGACGTCCGTGCAGCCGGTGGAACCTTCGGTTGATCCCTGGAACACTGTCGTTTTCGGTTTGCATGCGCATCGCGGCAAGGAAAGTGTCCTGTTGAACCTGCGCTCAGAGGATGGGCAGGTGGCCTTGCGCAAACTGATCAAGAGATCAGACGTGATCACCATGAACGGCACTGACGAACAGCGCGATGCCTTGGGTTTGGGTGAAACGCAGCTTGCAGCCATCAACCCGCGCCTGATTCTGGTACAGCTTGACGCCTTTGGCGGTCCAGCACGCGGTCCGAAATCTGATCACCTGGGCTACGATGACCTGGCTCAGGCCGCGACCGGGGTCATGGTGCGTTTTGGCGGTGGTATGCAAACGCCTGAAGAACACGCGCACTTCGGAACCATCGACGTATTGACCGGGTTCTGTGCCTGCGTAGCTCTGGGGGCGGCACTTCTGCGGCTTGAAAAGACCGGCAAAGGCGGCATTGCCCGTGCTGCGCTGGCCGGTGCGGGAAATCTAATACAGGCGCAATTGATGTACGATTTTGACGGCCGTGCCCCTTTTGATGAACCTTCAGGACGCGAGGCCTTGGGCTGGGGTCCGTTTTATCACTGCTACCGGGCTGCAGATGATTGGATGTTTTTTGCGGCCCCCACCGAGGAACGAGGCGCGCTGATGCGCGTGCCGGAACTGGCTGACCTGGCCAAGATACCTGAAGAAGAAATGGTTGCAGCACTTTCAGACCGGTTCGCAATTCACGACGCGGCTCACTGGGCGCAGGCTTTTGCCGGAAGTTCTGCCACAGCAATGCCGTTGCGATCGCTGCATGAAACCCGCGATGCGGTTTTGCAGCCTGAGAGTGAGGGGCAAATCGACCTGGCGGGGAATACCTTTAGCGTGATCCGACACAACCAGCATCCGATGGGCCGCTGGTGTGATCTGGTGGCGCCAAATGCGGTTCGTCCTGCGCGCGCGGCGATCGCGATCCCTGGGCCAATGCCCAAATACGGATCCGACACACGTCGGATTCTGAACGAAATCGGCTTCTCTGGCGACCAGATCAAGGCAATGATCACTGCTGGAACAGTAAGCGAAAGCTGGTCCGAAAAATATCTGCCGGAATAGGATGGTGAGATGACACGCTCGGAAAGGCCAGGCCCTGCCACGACGCCCCGCACGCGGGCCAAGGCGCGGCATATCCTGGACAACTATTATATCGGTCCGGCGCGCGATGACGCAGTGCTTGAGATCTGGGGGTATACCGACCGGATGACCTATGCCCCAGGTGACACAGTGACGTTGCGGGTGTCGACCACCGCAGCGCAGTGGAACGTGGAGATGGGACGCGACGGACTGCGTTATGAACCGCTGCTGTCCGAAACCGGGCTAACCGGCGTGCATCAGGACACGCCCGTCGAGTGTTCCGTCAGCGGTTGCGGGTGGAAAGGTTCCTATTACTTCACCATTCCGGAAGGCTGGCGCGAGGGCGGCTATCTGGTCACACTCAGCGCAGAACGCGATGGAGACCGGGTTGAAGAACATCACCTGTTCCTGCTGCGCCGCGCGGCCGAAAGACCCCCGGCGCCGTACCTGCTGGTCTGCGCAACAGGCACTTGGCTGGCCTATAACTGCTGGGGTGGCTCGAACCATTACGAAGGAATCCACGGACCCGAAGGCAATGAATTCTCACCGGTCGTTTCCACCCAGCGCCCGTGGACGCGGGGGTTCTGCAAACTGCCCGAAGGCGCCCCCCGCGCGGTGCCCGAGGCTCCGCATGTGCCCGGCGGCATGGTGCGATATCCCTACATGGAATGGGCCTATGCCTATGGCTATTCCAAGAAATACGCTTCCGCCGGCTGGGCCAGTTACGAACGCCATTTCGCGCGCTGGGCCGAGGCGCAGGGTTTCGAACTGGACTATGCGACCCAACATGACCTCGACGCTGATCCAGAGCTACTCAGCCGCTACAAATGCGTGATTTTCGTGGGTCACGACGAATACTGGTCCGCCAATATGCGTCATGCGGTCGACGCCTATGTTGATGCAGGCGGGCGGGTCGCGCGGTTTGGTGGCAACTTCCTGTGGCAAACCCGGATCGAGGACGAAGGCCGCACCCAGATTTGCTACAAATACAACGCCGAACGCGATCCTCTGATCGGAACCGATCAGGCGCATCTGGTCACGGCGGCGTGGGAGGTGGACCCGGTGAACTGGCCGGGAGCCCAGACTTTCGGCGCAAACGGGCTGAAAGGCGTCTATGCCGGCCTGGGCCGCTGCGTCGGCCAGGGCAGTGGTGGTTTCACGGTCTACCGGCCCGAACATTGGGCGTTCCAGGACACGCAGTTGGGTTATGGCGATCAGCTGGGCGCGGCCTCTCGCATCTTTGGCTACGAAGTCGACGGGGTGGACTACCGGATGGAGGACGGCTTGCCCTTTCCCACCGGCAGCGACGGGGCGGACCCGGCAATCCAGATACTGGCCCTTGGGCTCGCCACCAATGTGGAACCCGCGCATGGGGTGTGGGGCGAAACAGTCTATATCGGCGACGACGACGCGCAGTTCAAAGCGCAGACCGTTTTTGGCGAGATCACACAGGACTCGTTGGACCGTAGCACCCGCGGTAACGGCGTGATCCTGCATTGGGCGCGCGGCGAGGGAGAGATTTTCAACGCCGCCACCTGTGAATGGGTCATGGGCCTCACCCGGCGGGACTGGCAGGTCGAACAGATCACCCGGAACGTGTTGGAGCGGTTCAGGTCCTGAGCCTAAGGCCGAACCATCAACTCTTCCGCCTGACCCGCAACTCAGTCGACGAAGGCCTCGGCCTGCAGTCTGGCGCCAGAATTCACCTGCAGAAATAGCCCCGGTTCGAACTGATCGATTGCGTTCCGACGCCGTCAAGCCGCCACTGGTCAAGGAACTTGTCAATAAAGGGAAAAAGCCGATGGCGATGCCCCGTCTGTAACCCGCCGCCTCCCGAACCATATGGGGTTTGTCAGCACTTAGCCTCGCTCGGCAAAGTCGGTCGGAGCGCCGACCGCGTTCAGCCAGTGACGCCAGGTCGAGCGGTCGCGTTAATGGATGTGCGGAAGCGCCTCTTTCCAGAACGCCTCGCCGATCTGGGCGCCAAGCGCAGCGACCGGGTTGGCCTTGGTGTCAAACAGCGGCTTGGCGTCTTCCAGCGCGGTTATCCGATGGCGCCGCGTTCAGCGCCTGGGTGGCGCGCAAAAAGCTCAGGCTTTCAGCGGCGTCGTGGAAATAGACCAGCGCGCCCAGATAAGAGAGGCCTTTTAGATCGGGCAGCACGTGCGCTCCATAGGTGAGCTTGGCTCAACCACCTGTGTTGAATTAGAATTTATCAAACAAATTCGAACGGGACCTTGTGGTGGGCAGGAAACCCACAGGGAACAGAGCCACATACCGCGGCTTGCGGCGCAGAATCCGGGGTGGGGTCATTTCTGTTCTCTTGGTGAGGCATTGCTCCCGTCCCCACTTGGCTGATGTCAGAGTGCGTTTGAAATGGGATAGAGTCAAAATCGCGACTCCAGAGGTCAGCGACAAAACTCCTGCGAATACAACACCGGCAAAAGAAACAACCAATGGCTTCAAAGAACAAACTTGCAATCGCGTGCCCCGTCGTAGTCACCTAGGGCATGGGTTTTGGAGGATGTCGATGGCGCCGTGGAAATTCGTGGTTTATCTATTCTGCACGGTTGCACTGGTCGCTTGTGCCCCCAAAACACGTACATATGAAAAGACAGTGACGGCTTCGCTGCCAGCGAGTGCAAATACAACTTTGGGACAGGCAGCCAACCGGCTTGGCGACACCAAAGACGGTCGGTCGGGTGTCAAGCTAATCAGTGATGGGGAAGAAGCGCTTGTCTCTCGGCTGTTGATGGCCGCTGCAGCCGAGCGAACAATTGACGCACAATATTACCTTCTGCACGACGACCCCACGGGCCACCTATTCGCAGCCAGTCTGTTGCAGGCAGCAGATCGGGGTGTTCGTGTCCGGCTTCTGCTGGATGACATGGATACGTCCAGCTATGACGCGATGACCGCCGCTTTGGACAACCACAAGAACATAGAGATCAGGCTGTTCAACCCGTTTTGGAGGGATCAAAGCCTGCTGATTGCAGGGCTGACAGATTTCAAACGCATCAATCGCAGAATGCACAACAAGTCCATGACGGCTGACAACGTGTTTACAATAGTGGGTGGCAGAAACATCGGTGCCGAGTATTTTCTGGCACGGAAGGAAATGAACTACGCAGATTTGGACGTATTGGCAGCAGGTCCTGTTGTAAGTGAGGTCTCCCGCAGTTTCGATGCGTATTGGAACAGCGAGTTCGCCGTTCCTGCGCGTGTGGTCGTTGGTGAACCTGAAGAATTTGATCTTGGTGATGCGCGCCGCATGTTGAATGAACTGGTCGAGAAAGCGAAGCAAACGCAGTACGGCGCGGCCCTCAGAAAGTCAGCAAAAGAGAATTTTGCGGACGGAGCCCTATCATTGGATTGGTTGCCCGCAAAACTGTATGCTGATCCGCCTTCAAAAGCCGCAGGTCTCGAGAACTCAGATCCAATTCTTGCGTCTCAATTGCTTCCGTATTTCGAGAATGCCAGCAGTGAAGTGAATATCGTGTCCGCCTATTTCGTGCCGCGCAACAATGGTGTGAAATGGCTGACCGAACTAGAAAGCCGCGGTGTCGACGTAAAGGTTGTAACCAATTCCCTGGCATCTAACGATGTCGCACCCGTTTATGCGCACTATGCCAAAAAACGCCGAGCACTATTACGCGGTGGAGTAGAACTCTACGAGCTACGGCCTGACGCCTATCAGGTCCAACGCCGCGGTATCAACTGGGCTCAGTCCAGGTCGGGCTTACATTCCAAGGCATTCGCAGTTGATGACCGTTACTTGTTTGTGGGATCGTTCAACTGGGATCCGCGTTCTGTCAACATAAACACGGAAATGGGAATTCTGATAGATTCGCCGACCTTGACCACGCAAACCATGGGTGTTTTGGACGAGGCGCTACCCGCATACACTTATAACGTGACGCTAGAGCAAGCTGGTCAACTAAAATGGACGACAAGAGGAGAGGATGGCAACGTTCTCGAATATCGATCAGAGCCGACGGGGTCGGCCTGGGATCATATAGTCGCCGGATTTCTAAGTATTTTACCAATCGGGTCTCAGCTTTAGTTTTTTTGATAGATACTCTGACGGCTTGCCGACGTAATTGGGGAAGCGGCTGCACTTGAAAAGGTTTTACCGTGAAGGATTTCAACCACTATGCTGGTGAAGCTGGCGAGAGTCATCGGCAAGATGTCGAAGCCAAAAACGAAAGGTGGCGCTTTGCTCTATCCGCTCAGGCAATCGAATTTTCAGAACCTGTATCCTACAAGAACCCCATGTTCTTAAGGATAAAGTCTGTATGGAATGAAACATTCCACGTAATGCCAGCTCCCCAAGGACTGATGAATCTTACGGGGGTGATCCGCGTGAGCGCGAATGAAAGCGTGCCTCGTGACATCATAACAGGCGACGTTTGATGGACATTGTTCTTGTAACAACAGTGGTTGCTTCGCTTTTCGTGGTTATCGGCCTTGCCGAGCCAGTTGCGGCACGCCTTCAAATTCCATACAGCGTCGTTCTTGCGGTTCTAGGCATCATAATTGGTGTTGCCGCGACCTTTTTCCTTCAGACTGATCTGACGGAAGTGATGAACCCGGTGGCGGAAGCAATCCTCGGGTTTCCAATCCGCGCGAATGTGTTTCTTTACATTTTTTTGCCCACGCTACTCTTTCAGGCGACGTTGGGTATGAACTTGCGACGTATGCTGGACGACTGGGTGCCGATACTCGTTCTGGCTATTGTCGCGGTATTTGTGGCGACATTCACCGTTGGGTTTGCTCTTGCGGCAGTTAGTTCCCTTCCTACCGTTGCTTGCCTGCTGCTGGGCGCCATCATTTCAACGACGGACCCATCGGCGGTTGTTAGCATCTTTCGCTCGATTGCCGCCCCGCAAAGACTGGCGCGAATAATCGAAGGCGAGAGCCTTTTGAACGATGCAGCCGCAATCGCCCTATTTGGACTGTTCATAGGATTCGTCATGGTCGGCGCGCCCGACCCGCGACCGCAAGATGCTTTGGTTCAGTTTCCGTTACTTTTGGTTGGGGGGGCTGTGACAGGATGGGTTCTCGCGCGTTCCAGCTTATGGTTGATGAACTTGATTGAAGGTTTCGAGCTCGCTCAAATCTCGATCTCCATTGCCTTACCTTATCTGACATATGTCATTGCAGAGCAGAGTGTCGGCGCGTCGGGTGTAATCGCGGTTGTTGTGTCTGGGATCACATTGAACCTATCTGCGCCCGGCCGACTGACCCCCCAAGCTTGGACAAGCCTCACAGATGTATGGGACGTTCTTGCGCATTGGGCCGGAGCTTTGATCTTCATTTTAGCGGCGCTTTTAATCCCCAAACTGTTAAGCGGTGTTCAGTGGACAGACTTTGTGCTGATCTTGGTTGTGATTGTTGCCGCAGTTGCCGCGCGGGTCTTCATTCTGTTTGGTTTTCTGCCATTTTTGTCACTCGTACGTGTTTCACCACTTGTGGAACGTCCGTTTCGTTACGCAATACTCTGGGGCGGTATGCGAGGTGCGGTGACGCTGGCATTGGCGCTTGCTGTCACCGAGAACAATCAAGTCGCCGCCGAGACGCAACGCGCCGTTGGTATCCTCGCGACGGGTTTCACCCTATTTACCCTGATCGTTCAAGGGCCGACTCTCAGGCCCTTCATACGTCGCCTTGGGCTCGATAAGCTTTCATCAGTAGACGAAGCCTTGTCCCGCCAGGTTGTTGCTGTGTCGCTCCAGACAGTTCGGGAAGATGTGGAAAAAACAACTGCGAGCTACGAACTGAATCCGGAAATCATCAGGTCTGAAGCTGTTCAGTTCGGGCAAAGACTGGAAACAGAGGTTCGCTCGGCCGAAGAGCGCAAAGACATTCTTGACCGGGACCGCGTAACCCTGGGCCTCCTTGCCCTGGCAGGAGCGGAACGAAATTTTGTTCTTAGCCACATGCGCGACAGATCACTTTCTATTCGACTGGCCGAAAAGGCGCTTCTGGATATTGACCGGCTTATTGAAGCAACACGCTCGCAGGGCCGCACGGGATACTTGCGAGCGGCACGTCGCACTGTGGACTACGGACGTTTGTTTCGCATTGCCGCTTTTTTAAACAACAAGCTCCGGCTGCAAACACCACTTGCCCGTGTGACCGCGCACCGTTTTGAAGTCTTGCTTGCACAACGCCTCGTTCTGCGGGACGTTTATCGGTTTTTAGAACGACGCATTCGCCGAATACATGGGCGAAGGGTGACGGACATTCTAAGGGAGCTTGTTGATCGGCGCGCAGAATATGTCGATACAGCTCTTGACGGCCTTCAGCTTCAGTACCCGGGTTTTGCAGAAGAAGTTCAGCGTCGTTTCATTCGCCGAATTGCTCTGCGGCTGGAAGAACGAGAGTACACCGAAATGTTCGATGAAGGGCTCATAGGTGCAGAACTCTACTCCGTACTCTTGAATGATGTTTCCGCGAAACGTGCAAAGGAAGAAGAACGCCCAAGGATCGACATTGCACCGCGGGCCACCGAGCTTGTAAAACAATTGCCCGTATTCTCAGACGTGGATCCCGCGAGGCTTAGAAAGCTCGTCCGCGCTTTGAAGACGCGCTATGTTGAGGCAGGCGAAGTTGTCATCCAAAAAAACGCTCCGGCGCGAAGCGTGTACTTCATTGCGTCAGGAGCAGTTGAATTGGAGATGGGCGGCCAGAGTTGGCGGTTGGGTAGGGGTGAAATTTTTGGGCAAGCTGAATTATTGCTCCGCCAAAAACGCCGCGCCTCCGTCCAAGCGATTGTACCCACGACCTTATTGGTTTTGGATGAAGAAAAATTCCGGAGGCTTGTTAAGCGCAGTAAGGCGTTGCGCGAAGCCGTACTTTCGAGCGCCGCAAACCAAGGTGTCGAACTGGAAAAGCTTCTTGAGCCGAAGTAACGCCCAAGTTTTCGAATTGCACGAAGTCCTAGCTGATGACGCTTGGACAGGTCTCGATAGTTACCTGTCTGCTAAACCCGTGCCGGTGTGCTCATGGCGTTGCTTCATAAATTTTGAGTTCATTGAATAACGGAGTTCACCCACTGCGCTGCGCGAATGGTCAAAGCGCATGAATATCGATCGGATCAGAGAAACCTTTGATCCTGGTGCCACCAAATGTCTGCAACACGTCAGCCCCTTCCAACAGATCGAAGGTTTCTTGATCAATCAACATCCGGCTTCCGGTTTTCTGCGTTTCTGCTTCCAGGCGCGCAGCAAGGTTTACGGTCGATCCGATACAAGTATACGTCGCCCGGTTGTCTGTCCCGGCATAGCCAGCGACGACTTCGCCGGTCGCTATTCCGATACCGATCTTTAGGTCGCTTTTCTCTTCTGCGCGCCGTTCGAGATTTAACATCTCGATCATGTTGTGCATTTCATGTCCTGCCGCCACTGCACTTTGCGCCGAGTTGGTCAGGGGCTGCGGAACTCCGAAAAGAGCCATCAACCCGTCACCCAGCATCAGGCTGACAATCCCGCCATTGCTGGTAACTGCCTCGAACATCAAGGTGTAAAAGGTGTTGAGCAGGTCAATCGTATCCTCAGGAGCGAGGTTTTCCGACAAGGTCGTAAAGCCGCGAATATCACAAAATAGAACCGAAGCATTGGCGCGCTTACCACCTATGGCAAAGCCAGATTCCTGTAGGTCTTGGGCCACCTCAGTTGTTGCAAAACGCTCTAGCAGTCGCTTTTGTTCGTCCCTGAGTCTTTTCTTTTCTAGGCCGCTGGAGACGCGCGCACTGAGAAGTGTCTTGTTGACTGGTTTCGGCAGGTAGTCTTCGGCACCCAATTCAATGCAGCGTACGACATTGTCGAGTCCCTCAACAGACGACGTCACGATCACTGGCAAATCCCGCAGTTCGGTGTCCGATTTGACAGCTTCAAGAACCTGGAAACCGTCCATTTCCGGCATCTCGATATCCAGCAAAAGCAAGTCAAATGGCTGACCAGACAACATCTCCATAGCCACTCGGCCGTTTTCCGCGACCGATGCTTGGTGGCCCAAGAGCTCTACGCTGCGAGATAAAAGCAAGCGATTGACCTTGTTGTCGTCGACGATGAGCAAATGACCGGGGGCGTCAGACATCAATCAGGCTCCGTAAGGCAGTAGCTGCAGTGGCGAGGGCGGTCTCTAAAGCGGCAGCGTCTGTTAAGTCTCCGGCTTCGGGCAATTCTCCCTGTTCGACTTTCCGGGCCAGTTCGGCAAGAGCCGTCGCACCGAACGTGTTGGCGTTCGACTTGATAGAATGTGCAGCACGGCGGTATCGGTCGGCATCGGCTTCGTTCGCGGCCGCTTTCAATTCGCCAATCATACTTGGCGCTTCGTCGAGAAAGGTGTTCACAAGCTCTGCTGCAAACTCTTCGCCTGTGGCGTCCTTTAGCTCCATGAAGATTTCATGATCAATCGGGCTGTCTGTCATGGATCACCTTCTTGTTCTGGGGCAATTTAATAGGGCTTCGATGAGGACAGGCACGCGGATCGGTTTGGTGATATAGTCGTCCATCCCTGCTTCCAGACACATCTCACGGTCGCCCTGCATGGCGTTGGCGGTCATCGCGACTATGCGAGGACGGCTTCCATCCGGATGCGCTTTGTTGATACGGCGAGACGCTTCAAGCCCATCCATCTCGGGCATTTGCACATCCATGAAAACGACATCGTATGTCTGCCGGTTGACGCTTTCGACAGCCTCGGCACCGTTGCTGGCCAAATCAGCGCGATAGCCCATCTGTTCCAGCAGGCGGAGTGCAAGTTTCTGGTTCACCAAATTATCCTCTGCCAGCAAAATTCGCAGTGGATGGCGCGTTGCCATGTCCGGATCGGTTTGGGGTTTGTCCTGTGGTTTTGACGGCTTTACGCGCAGCTTTTCAGTCGCGAACAGTGTGACCAGGGTATCGAACAGGTGGGATTGGCGCAAAGGTTTGGCAAGGTTGGCAGCAAAGAGCCCATCCTCCAAATCTATTTCGCGCGGGCCAAGTGAACTGAAAAGGATTAGTGGCAACCCAGGCTTCTTGGCGCGTATATGTTTGGCAAGCTCTACCCCATCCATTTCAGGCATATGCATGTCTAGAACTGCTAAATCGAACTCGATGCCTTCTCCAAGTATACTCAGCGCTTCTGACGGAGTTTCACTCGTCGTGGTCCGGGTGCCCCATTTCTCGGTTTGAAGAGACAGGATTTTGCGATTGGTGGCATTATCGTCGACCATCAAAATGCGTTTGCCTTCAAGTTCAGGCTGAGGGCCGACAAGATTGCGGGAGGACGGCTTAACTGGTTTTGCAGGTTTTGCCTGAATCTTGAAAACAAAGGTGGAACCGTTTCCCTCTCCTTCGCTTTCAGCCCACATGGCCCCTCCCATAAGTTCGGCGAGGCGTTTCGAGATCGCAAGACCCAGACCAGTGCCGCCATATTTGCGGGTCGTTGAACTGTCTGCCTGGCTGAAAGACTGAAATAGGCGGCTCATACCCTTTTTAGATAGGCCGATACCTGTGTCTCGGACTCTAAACGTCAGCTCCAGTGATCCGTTTACCTCGGCAGATTGCTCAACTGACAGAACCACTTCTCCGCTTTCGGTGAATTTCACAGCGTTAGAGAGAAGATTCAGCAAAATTTGCCGCAATCTGGTCAGGTCCGCGCTGATCGCCTGGGGGAGTGAGTCATCGAACTCATAGGCCAAATCGAGTTGTTTCTCGGCAGCCTTGCCGCTGACTAAATCGAGCGCGCTTTCTATACATTCGCGCAGGTCGAACGGATGGTTCTCGATATCCATCTGTCCAGCTTCAATTTTCGAAAAATCGAGGATTTCGTTAATGATACCCAAAAGCGCATCGCCACTATCGCGGATCGTATTCGCATAGTCACTTTGCTCGGCATCCAGCTCTGTGTCCATCAACAGCCCGCTCATCCCGATTACGGCATTCATGGGAGTTCGAATTTCGTGGGACATTGTCGCCAAGAAAGCACTTTTTGCTTCGTTTGCTTCCTCTGCGGCCTTTCGCGCCTCTTCGGCCTCACGGAATAGGCGCACGTTCTCGATGGCAATTACCGCCTGATCCGCAAACGAGTACGCGAGGTCGATTTCATCTTTGGTGAAAGCCCCGGCTGTTTTCCGAGCGAACACCAACACGCCCAGACACGCTTTGCCTTTCATCAGGGGCAGCAACAAAGCGGCGCGAACGCCATGCCGATCATACGTAATCTGTTCGAATGGCGAGAGCTCGATCGTGTCCCAATCGGGCAGATGAAGCATCTTCTTGTGATGAAGAACCTGAGCAGGAAAGCTGGACATCGGATCCGGGTCGATCGGAAAACTTTGGTTGCCTTCAAGGGTGGCAACTCCTTCTGCACTGACCCTTGCGAGAACTTCGAACGTATTATCTTGCGCTGTCATGGCGGCTACCATGTCACAGGAAACCAGCCGTACGCCCGCCTCTGCAATGGCCTCGAAGACAGGTTTGATGTCGTCAGGAGATTGGCTGATCACCCGTAGAATGTCCGCACTCGCAGTCTGACGCGCCAAAGAAGCTTGAGTCTCGTTAAACAAGCGCACGTTTTCCAGCGCGATGATGGCCTGATCTGCAAAAGACTCGGCAATCGACACTTCGTCGTCCGTAAAAACCTTTGACGTCTTTCGAATAAATACCAAGTTGCCGAAACAGTCTTTCCCGCGCATCAAGGGCACCATCAAAGACGATTTAAATCCCTTTTCGCGAAAGATTTTTTTGTCGCGCCGCGGTAATTCGTCGTAGCGCCACTTTGGCATGTGTAGCGTCTTACCACTTTTGATCGACCAGGAAGGTAAATTGTCCTCGGGATCAATCGGAAGCCGATCCGTCCACTTGACTTCTTCCACACCTTGAGGAGTTGCGACAGCGACTTGCCAAATCTCAGTTCTATTGGCTTGAATGGCAATAGCCAGGTCGCAGTCTATCAGCGTCGTTGCCAGTCCGACAATCTTCTCGAATACTGGTTTGGTATCGGTTGGGGATTCAGAAATAGCTCTGAGAACGTCCGCACTTGCTGTTTGGCGGGCAAGTGCAGTTTGTGTGTCATTGAAAAGCTGCGAGTTCCGAATGGCGATAATCGCTTGCGAAGCAAAAGTTTCCATCTGCTTGATTTGCTTCTCGTCAAAAGCTGCGGGGGTTCTGCTCCCCATGCTGATGACACCAATTGTGTCGCCGTCACGTATCAACGGTACCGAAAGAACGGATCGATAACCGTCGAGGTTCGACTTCAGAACTGGATCATAATTGGGATCGGCCTGAGTATCTTCGACGTAATCGGCATGCCCATACAACAGCGCCCGTGCAGTTGCAGATGTTTCCCCCGGTTCAAATGGGTGCATTTTGATAAAGTCGGTGAATGCGTCTGACACGTTGTGGCCAGCAAAGAAATGGTACTTGCCATCTTCAGGTTTCTTCAGCGCCACAAAAGCATCTTGAAGGCGGCAAATACGGGACGAAACGGCAAGCAACGCTTCCAATACCGGCTCTAAGGCGTCCGGAGATCGGGAAATAACTTCGAGTACTTCACTCGTGGCCTTTTGATACTCCAGCGATTCTTCAACTTCTGCCGTGCGCCTTTGCACTTCCTCGAAGAGCTGCGTGTTGTTGATAGCAATCAGGGCCTGGGACGCGAATGTTTCCAGAAGGTTGATCTGTTTGCCGCTAAATGCCGACGCCTGCCTGTGTGCCATAACAATAACACCAAGCGTGCGACCATTTTTGACAAGTGGGACCCCCAATGTAGTAAGGTAATCTCCTATCTCCGCGGCTTCTTTCCACGTGTAAGAGGCATCGTTCCGAGTATCCTCGATATAGACCGTTTCTCCATGCAACGCGGTTCGCCCTATACATGAACCTTCGTCAGGAGCTATTGGGTTGTTTGACAAGAAATCCAGGAACGCGTCGCTTACATTATGGGACACAACCACGCGATAAAGCCCATCGTCGGCATCTCGCATGGCAAAGAACGCATACTCTGGCGAGCAGATGCGCGACGATACCTCCAGGATTGCATCCAACACAGGCGGTAGATCGTTGGGTGACCGGGAGATGACATCAAGCACCTCAGATGTGGCTGTCTGGTACTTCAGTGTCTCTTCAACTTCGGCTGTACGGGCCTGAACTTCTTCGAACAGCTGAGTATTGTTGATCGCGATTACGGCCTGAGCCGCAAAAGTTTCTAAAAGGGCGATTTGCTTTGCATCAAACGGTGCGACTTTGTCGTGGCACAGGACTATCACTCCGACCACAGCTTTGCCCTTGATCAGCGGTACGCCCAGGAGCGAACGGTAATTCCCGATGCGCGCGGCCTCTTTCCATTTGTACTCGTCCGCCTCGGTATCCTTGTAATAGACTGTTTCGCCTCGTGCAGCTGTTTGACCAATGCCGCTCCCGTGTCCTGCTGGCACCGGGTTAGCTTTCATGAATTTCATGAATTCGCTGTCAAAATCGAGCATGATGTCAGTGTGATAAAGGCCGTCTTCGGGATTCAGGAACGAAATAGCGGCATATTTTGGTTCGCAGATTCGGCTTGCGACCCTCAGGATTTCTTCGAGCACCGGTCTCAGCTCGTCTGGAGATCGCGAGATGACCGACAACACGTCAGAGGTGGCGGTCTGGTATTCCAAGGCTTGCGTTACTTCGGCTGTCCGATCCTGCACTTCCCGGAACTGGCGGACGTTTTCCATTGCGATTACGGCTTGAGCTGCAAAGGTTTGGACCAGAGCCACATCGTCGTCTGAGAAAGGCGCAACTTCACGACGATAGAGCACGATCACCCCGAGACCGGTACCATTCTTCATCAACGGAACCGCCAGAACCGAGCGGGCTCCTTCAATCTCAACCATCTGAACCCGTTTTGGGTCACGATCCCTAAAGTAAAGAGGATCGTCCGCGATGTCGTCCTGGCGAATGACCTCGCCATCGATCATTGGTTTGATCGCAATTAATTCAGTGCGCGTTAGCGGCTCTACAAAGTTTTTGAGCGCTTCGTCAAAATCGGTTCTTGCGCCAATATTGGCCGGGATCGTTGCGAGACCGCGTTCGTGATCAGCGACACATAAAAAGGCCAACGGCGCTTTGCACAAACGGCTGGAGTTTTCGAGAATGCTTTGGAATACAGGTCTTTCGTCATCGCGGCTGCGGCTTATGACTTCGAGGATTTCTCGCGATGCTTTTTCGCGCTCTAGCCGTTCCTGAACCTCTCGAAATTGGCGCGTATTTTCTATCGCTATGACTGCGTGTTTGGCGAACTCTTCGATGAATTGCACGTCGGGATCAGAAAACGGGCGGACCTCGCGGCGGCTAACCGCAATAGCACCGATCGCCTGTTCCCCCTGCATCAAGGGCACAACAACCCGTGACCTGATGCCTTCGATTTCGACCATTGTAACAGCCGTAGGATCACCCGAGCGGTAGAACTCGGTGTCGGCGATGTCCTCGACACGTACAACCTTGCAATTTCGTATCGCCGCCGCTGCCGTGACCGAACCATCAAGAGGCCACTCCTCTCCTAATTCAACGTCGGTTCTATCGTGCCCCCATGCACCGGCCAATTGAATATGGGTTCCCGCAGCGTTGACCAAAACTAGCGCCGCCTGATCCGCGTCACAGATTTCCGTGGCCTGCTGAAGCACGGCTTCAAAAACTCGTGCGTCATTGTCACGGCTTTTGCTGATGACACTCAGTACCTCCTGCGTCGCCGTTTGCCGTTCTAATTGTGAGCGCAGCTCCTTCATTTGGCGGGTATTGTCGATTGCGATCACAGCCTGCGCCGCAAAGCCCTCGACCAAAGAAATCTCGCTGTCTGTAAAGGGCCGCACTTCCCGACGGTAAATCCCGATGACGCCTACAGGATCACCATCCGCAGACATCAAAGGAACCGTCAGAAACGATCGGACGCCTTCTTCATCAACCAATTGGCGGCGCCAACGATCCCCGTTGATGTAGTGGTCTGTCTGGCGCAAATCGACATTGTGAATGACCCGCGCTTCCCGCACGGCTTCGGCAATCTGTAAATTCGAATCCAAAGACCAACGATCCACGCCGACTTTATATGTGGCCAATTGATCGCCAAAATGGGCCGCATATTCCAGATGGGTTCCCGCCTCATTTACGAGGCTCAATGTAGCTACGTCCGTTTCGCAAAGCCGGGCCGTATTTTCCAAGATCGTCTGAAATACCGGTGCTTCATCATCCCGAGACCGGGTGATCGTCTCCAAAACGTCGCGCGTGGCACCTTCGCGAGCCAATTGGGCCTGCAACTCGCTGAACTGGCGAACATTTTCTATCGCGATGACCGCCTGAGCGGCGAAAGTTTCAACCAGCTGCACCTGATCGTCAGAGTATGGTCTCACTTCGTTCCGTGCCAGCATCAGGCAACCGATTGCGCTGCCACCTACCTTTAACGGGACAAACAGATTGCTCCGGCACCCATGCGTGTCGACAATGAGCTTAAAGCGCTCATCTCCTGATCTATGGAAATCGGTGTCGCCCATGTCGACAACGCGTCTGGTCTCACCGCTGAGAATAGTGTCAGTTACGATCGAGTTGCCCGGCTCCATCGTATACTTGCCGTCGCGCCAGAGCTGTTGGATATCCGGGTGTAGATTGACGCTGGCAACCAGTTTCTGACGCGCATCCCCTTCGCGTCCAAGAACCAGACCAGCAAAAAAGGCATCACAGAGATCTTTTGCCAGTGTTACAATCAGGTCGCATACCGGCTGTACATCATCCTTGGTCTCGGAGATCGCTTGCATAACCCGTGCGGTTGCTTCGAACCGCGCCTGCTGATCATCCGCGCTGAGCCCCACACTGTGCGCAGATGACGACGCTGAACTTCCGGCTTCTTCCGATGTCCTCTTCCCATCCACCTGCGTTCGAGCTCCCGCGCAAACCAATGAAACACACAAGATCGCAGTTTAAAGGGCATACGATAGAAGTCACAGAGTTTCTTTGTGGACAGAATTCAACGCGCTTAAGCCGATGGTTGGTCATCTGGCAATCCAAGCAGCTCTGGTCTGGGGTAACTGGCTGGACGTTCTGAGAGGAAAACAGGCATTTGTTTGCAGAGCTTACTTCAAGCCCGTTGGCGCAACACAGTGCTCTACCCAAATCCAAGGAACCACTGAATGATGAACGCGTTGGCCAAATCCACAAAAAACGCTGAGACTAACGGCAACACTATGAACGCGACTGGCGAAGGACCATAGCGTTGTGTGACCGCAGTCATGTTTGCGATGGCGGTTGGCGTTGCGCCCAAAGAGAAACCAGCGAACCCTGCCGATATCACAGCTGCGAAATAGTTTTTCCCCATCAGACGGAAGACGATGAAAATGATGAACGCTACAGCCGCAATGGATTGCAAGAGCATGGTTGTGATCAGCACGCCAGCGCTGCTGGCAAGGGTCCATAACTCCATGCTCATCAGCGACATTGCCAAGAACACGGACAGGCTGAATTCGGAAATCACGTTCATCGCAGGGGTTCGCGCCGGCCATGAGAGCTTTGGAAGCAGCGGCGGCAACAAGTTCGATAGCAGGATACCAGTTAAAAGGCAGGGTACGAATAAAGGCAGTTTGATCCCCGCCGCCTCAAGTGCTTCGAAGGCTGAATATCCAATTCCAATGGCGACGTGAATCCAGAGCACGCAATTCATCAGGTCAACATGGGTCAGGGTCGATGGTTGGTCGGTGGCTGGTTCCGCAACCGTCGCGACCTCCTCTTCAACGTCCGGGGCACTTGTCAGATCGTTCTTTTGGATGAGAAATCGGGCGATGGGACCGCCCAGAACGCTGGCTAAAATCAGACCAACTGTGGCAGTGGCTATTCCCAGTTCTGAAGCGCCAGTGACTTGATAGCTGTTTTCTATGGTTGGGCCCCAGGCAATGGCTGTGCCGTGACCACCAATCAAAGATGCGGTGCCCAACAGCACACCTGCTTGTGACGGCAAACCGAACACGAGCGCACCAACCATGCCAACCACATTCTGCACGAGCATAAAGGCAATCGTGAGCCCTAGCATGAGCACAAGAAGGGGCCCACCTTTGAGCAGGTCAGCGAAACGGGCGTTGAGACCAACTGTTGTGAAAAAGTAGACCAGCAAGAAATCTCTGGCGCTTAGTTCGTAACTTATCGCCCGGCCCGTGGCCAAAACTACAAGCAGAGCCAGAACGGCGGCCAAGAGGCCTCCGCTGACGGGTTCTGGGATGCTGTACTTGGACAGGACGGCATAGCGACGGGTCAGCCGTGCACCGAGGAAATAGACCAATATCCCAATTGTAACGGCGCCAAAGCTGTCGATTTCTATAGGATCAAGCAATTCCATTGTGTTTTGTGCCCTCGTCCACGCAAGTCAATTTGGTCAGTTGTGTCAGGATTGGTTTGGAACCTTTGAAGTCATCTAGTAATGCGTTGGGATCGCTTACGTTTACCAACGTATTGTCGGCAGACCAACTACTCCCGGCAACTCTTGCAGCAATCTCTGAAAACAAGCAGGCAAAAAACGCCACTAATTGCACCGGAACGAAAGGTGTCTCGAAACACCGTTTCTCAGACATAACGGCGGGTCTGCCATAGATGTTCAGGTGGTGCTCAGTTGAACCGGAATGCTCAGTCGCGGCAATTTCGAATGGCGTTAGAAAAGCGCCAAGCTTCCCCGGTAGATCAATGTCGTTTGTGGCGGCTTCCACCTCTTCAAACAGATGATACGTAACTATTGGGAGGCTATGTGCTTCGGGCTCATCGCACGAGGATCGAGAAATTCCCAAGCGTGTTAGCAATTCATCGGCGTCCGGACAGGCAGTATTCAACGTGCTCAAGAACGGTCGCGCTGACGACAACCGGATCAAGGGCTGCGCAGGGCCACTCATGTTCGACCCTCAGAATGTGCAAGGTTCATTATTCACCTCGTAGCTATTTTTTGGAACCAAAACAGGATTCCGGGATCTGAAAATTTACGCCAAAAGACGCAACTCGGTGACCGAAACTATCATGCATTGCTAATATTCTGATGTCTAAATGTTTTAAGGTCATTCGTTCGTCGGCCCCGGAAAACATTGTCCAGCTGCACTAAAGGCCGGTTGTTCACTAGCAATCAAATTGGACCCCTCGTGTGGGGTTGATCACGCGTAAATCGACACCGAAATGGTGAATGCTCAAACTTGTGGGCCAGATTCAAAGGCTTTCTGCAAGGAAGTCAGTGGTGCCATACAGCGTTATGAGCATACCTGCATTGGGTTGTAGATTTGCGATGTGTTTTGCACATACCCACAGAACGGCGACGTCCGGGGTGAGCCGCCAACAGTCGGACATATGTGTAACTCCAGTGCAAAAGTGTAATGGGAAACCGGCGAATTTCTGCCGGAGCTTAACAGGGCTCTTTTCATAAGGCGCATTATCGCCTTAAAACTTCTTCACCACTCAAACCTACACCGAAGTTTCTTGCTAAACAGGACCAGCAAAACGACGACTTGGCCGCTGCTGACCGGCACATCCCGCGCTGTGATTGCGATGGGGTTGTTTACGTTTGTCTCGGCCTGCGCGCAAAGCCCGAGCGACGCGGATCTCGATCCGGAACGTCAGCTAGTGGCGCTTCAAGAGGTCTCGAAAAAACACGCTCGGGGGCAAAGAGTTTGGTGTGTGCCCTACGCACGTACCCTGAGCGGAATCGAAATCCGAGGTAATGCAAAGGATTGGTGGGGGAAAGCACGCAATAGTTTTGCACGAGGCAATGAGCCGGTTGTTGGTGCGGTTATGTCCTTTCGAGCAACGCGCGGTATGCCACTTGGCCATGTGGCCGTGGTGTCTGACATTGTCACCGAACGGGAAGTCATCGTGAATCACGCCAATTGGCACCGTAACAAGGTATCCTTGAAAATGGGCGTCAGGGATGTGTCAAAAAACAACGACTGGACGATGGTCCGGGTCGAAAGCCAGCCGGGCCAGTACGGTAGTTTCTACCCGGTGAATGGGTTTATTTATCCTGGCGGGGCCGAGTAAGCCAATCCGATTTCGCGTCGCGGCCATGTGCGACCCGGCCGATCAACCAGCTTGGGCCGTTAATAGCGGCGGTGCACGCGCTTTTGTGAAACCACGTTTCTTTTCTTTTGGCGCTCACGCAAGAAGACAAACAATCCCGATCCCAAGATCAGCGTGATACCAATTGCGACCGGCAGGTTTGGCAATTCGCCCCAGATTGCCCATCCCCAAAAAATCGCCATTGGAAGGCCGACATATTCAAATGGAGCCACCGTGGCAGCATCTGCCAAACGGTAAGCCTGGCCCAGGCAATAGCCGATGATCGCGGAATTAAACCCAAGCCCGACAAACAACCACCGATCGGTACCTTCTGGCCAGACCCAGGCTCGAAGTAGAAAAACCAGGCTTTCGTTCTCGAACGCTGAGGCGAAACGTCCATCTCCCGCCACCGACCAGAATAACAAGCTGACGACGATGAAACACGTTTGAATGTAGACAGCCATAGCCGAGGCTTTGGATTTTGCGCCAAGTAAGCGGGTAAGCACGTTGTTAAGCGCGTAGGTAAAAGCCGCGACAACCGGAAGGGCGTACATCACCAGGCCAACGTCACGTGTGCCACCGGCCTCCCACGGGCGAGTCATTATTATAACGCCTACGAAACCTACAATTACGGCACCAATTCGCATGGGGCCAACTTTTTCCCCGAGTAATGGGATGCTGAGCAGCGTTATCATCAAGGGCGCGACAAAGAACACCGCAGTCGCTTCGGCCAGAGGCATAACAGCCAAGGCTGTAAAGAACGTCAGATTGGCAACGACGATGAGCGCTCCTCGCAAAAGGTGGAGCCCCGGCTGATCTGTTTTCAAGATTTTCCAACCGCCTTCCATCTGCACCAGGGCCAAACTGAACCCGATTCCGATCAGCGATCTCGTGAAGACCATTTGATGCAAAGGGTAACCACCCGACAGAAACTTGATCACCATGTCGTTGACAGAAATTGCCAAAATTCCGATCAGAATGAAAACAATACCAGCTGTCGGGTTTTGCAACTTTTGGCCTTCGGTCATGGAGCGTCCTTTCAAATGGCCACTAACACGGGCCATCTAACGGGTCACGTCACTTTGCGACCCTCTGTGGTCGTAGCTCGCATTCCATGCAGTGTTGGTGCCAGTTTGGGTTTGGGAGAGTGCGCCAGATCAAAACAGGTATTTCGTTTCAAGCCTGGCCCGATGACATCAGGTTTATACGTAACGGAAGTCTAGAAACCGTTGCTCGGTTGCCTCTAACGTCGCGTGGCAGGAAGACAATATGGGCGGCACTGTCGGATGTTCGGGAAAATAGTGAAAACACTTGGCGTTTTGACGTTTGTGGGTGGAGCAGGCTTGATTGGGTACCTGCTTGTCGCGCCACCGGATCTGTTGAAGGTTGGCACAAATTACTCTGCCAAAATCGTCTGTTCGAACGTTTTCATTGCCGGACGAGACCCTGATGAGGTGCTGGCCGTTGATGTGCAGGCACCGGGGCATCCGCTGCTCAAGCAGGTCTCGATCGACGTTGATCAAGAGGCGCAATCGGTGCAAGCGCGGCTGTTTCGGTTCTTTGCCCCGGCGACATCGCAGTTCCGCGAAGGGCTGGGCTGCACCAATGTTCATGATGCGGCCCTGAGTGATCAGTCGTTGGTTCCCCCCAATCGCCCCGCACAAGGCCTTTGGCCAGCAGGCGATGAAGTTGCGCTGTCGCAGGACCCGCAGATTCAAAGCATCATGTCTGATGAGGCTTTGCTTGGCGAAGGATACCGCGCTGTCGTGGTAGTTCGAAATGGGCGCATTGTGACCGAGGCGTATGCCGATGGGTTCGATGCGCAAACCCCACTGCTGGGTTGGTCCATGACCAAAACGATAACGGCTGGATTGATCGGCACTTTAGTTGAAACCGGTCGGATGAGCCTTGCGGACAATCTGGTCGACAGTTTTCCGGATTGGGCCGAGGATTCGCGCCGGGGCATTACTGTGGCCGATATGTTGTCCATGACTGGCGGCTTGCAATGGGACGAGGAATATGGCGACGTTTCGGACGTCACGCGGATGCTGTATCTCGGTAATGATATGGCTGCCTTTGCAGCGGAACGAGTGCCCGAAGCCAAACCCGGCACAGACTTCAATTATTCCTCGGGAACAACCACGGTTCTTTCGCGGGTGTGGCAAGATAAGCTGCCTGACGGTGGGCTGACATATCCGCAAACGGCTCTGTTTGCGCCACTGGGTATGGCCTCGGCGATCCTTGAGACAGATGCCAACGATACGTTTATCGGGTCCAGCTATATGTATGCCACGGCCCGTGACTGGGCCCGGTTTGGTCAGCTTTTGTTGCAAAAGGGAGTTTGGGACGGCGCCCGGATCTTGCCCGAAGGTTTTGTGGACTGGATGGTCGAGCCTGTTGATGCCTCGGACGGGCGCTATGCCAAAGGGCACCTTTGGTTGGAAGCCCCCGGAGATTTTCCACCGTTCGAAGATGCCTATTGGCTGCAGGGGCACGATGGTCAGTTCATCGGCGTTTTCCCGTCGCATGACATGGTTGTTCTACGGATGGGGCTGACGCCATCCCGGTTTGGCTACTCTTCCTTGCCGTTGGCGCAGGCGTTGACTACAGCCTTTGGGGACGATTCGTCTTAACAGACCTCTTCATCCCGCGCTTGCGATGGTAACGACCTTGGCAGGCTGCAACCGGCTCAGGACACCGGGTCGCAGGTCTGGGGCTTGCATGTGGCGCAGTTTTAGTATACCGCCGCATACAAATTGAAAGTACCGGCCTTTTGACTGCCGGTACACCCAGCTAAATGGTCGGACCCGTCATGAGCCTCTATACTGATTACCTGAATGAAATCGAAACCCGCAAAGAGCAGGGCCTGAGCCCTAAACCCATCGATGACGGGGCTTTGGCGAAGGAAATCATTGATCAGATCCGTGATCCCCAGAACGACCATCGCGCAGACTCGCTGAACTATTTCATCTACAACACGCTGCCCGGCACAACCAGCGCGGCCGGCGAAAAGGCTAGCTTTCTGAAAGAGATCATTCTGGGCCAAGCTGACGTCGAAGAAATCTCGCAGGACTTTGCGTTCGAACTGCTGTCGCACATGAAAGGTGGCCCCTCGGTCGAGGTTCTTCTGGATCTTGCGCTGGGTGATGATGCTGCAATCGCAGGCAAGGCAGCCGAGGTATTGAAAACGCAGGTCTTCCTTTATGATGCGGACACAAACCGTCTGAAGGCCGCGCTTGAGGCCGGCAACACAATCGCGCGGGACATTCTGGAAAGCTACGCCAAGGCTGAGTTTTTTACCAAGCTGCCTGACATCGACGAAGAAATTGAAATCGTCACATATGTGGCTGCCGAGGGTGACATTTCTACGGACCTTCTGTCACCAGGCAACCAGGCGCATTCGCGTGCTGACCGCGAACTGCACGGCAAGTGCCTGATCTCGGAAAAGGCGCAGCAGGAAATCCAGGATCTAAAGCTTCAGCACCCCGGTAAACGTGTCATGCTGATCGCTGAAAAGGGGACCATGGGCGTTGGTTCTTCGCGTATGTCCGGCGTGAACAATGTGGCGTTGTGGACGGGTAAGCAGGCCAGCCCATATGTGCCCTTTGTCAATTTTGCCCCAATTGTTGCGGGTACAAACGGCATCTCTCCGATCTTCCTGACCACCGTCGGTGTGACCGGCGGTATCGGTCTTGACCTGAAAAACTGGGTCAAGAAGGTGGACGAAGACGGCAATGCGATCCTGAACAACGACGGCAACCCGATTCTGGAAGAAAAGTACTCGGTTGCCACAGGCACAGTTCTGAAGATCAACACCAAAAACCACAAGCTGCTGAGCGAGGATGGCGATGAGCTGGTTGACGTGTCCTCGTCCTTTACCCCGCAAAAAGTGGAATTCATGAAGGCTGGTGGCTCTTACGCCATTGTTTTTGGAAAGAAGCTGCAAACATTTGCGGCCGAAACGCTGGGCGTCGAAGCACCTTTGGTCTTTGCTCCGTCCAAAGAAATCAGCCATGAAGGTCAGGGCCTGACCGCTGTCGAGAAGATCTTTAACAAGAACGCGGTCGGCACAACGCCGGGCAAGACCCTGCACGCCGGATCGGACGTGCGCGTGAAGGTCAACATCGTTGGGTCGCAGGACACCACTGGCCTGATGACCATGCAAGAACTTGAGGCGATGGCCGCCACCGTGGTGTCACCGATTGTTGATGGGGCTTATCAGTCCGGCTGCCACACTGCGTCGGTCTGGGACGCCAAGGCGCAAGCCAACACGCCGCGTCTGATGAAGTTCATGAATGACTTCGGCCTTGTCACCGGTCGTGATCCGAAAGGCGTCTATCATTCGATGACCGACGTGATCCACAAGGTGCTGAACGACATCACCGTGGACGACTGGTCGGTCATTATCGGCGGTGACAGCCACACGCGTATGTCCAAAGGTGTGGCCTTTGGGGCCGACTCGGGCACCGTGGCGCTGGCACTGGCAACGGGTGAAGCATCGATGCCAGTCCCAGAATCGGTCAAGGTGACCTTCAAGGGCCAAATGGCGGATCACATGGATTTCCGCGACGTGGTTCACGCCACACAGGCGCAGATGTTAGAACAGCACGGAGATAACGTCTTCCAGGGCCGAGTGATCGAGGTTCATATCGGTACGCTGTTGGCGGACCAAGCGTTCACCTTCACCGACTGGACGGCCGAGATGAAGGCCAAGGCTTCGGTCTGTATCTCGAATGACGAGACCCTGATCGGTTCGCTGGAATTGGCCAAGTCACGCATCCAGATCATGATCGACAAAGGCATGGAGCATGAAAACGGCATGCTGCAAAAGCTGATCAACATTGCTGATGCGCGTATTGCTCAGATCAAGTCTGGTGAAAAACCGGCGCTGCAACCCGATGATAACGCAAAATACTTTGCCGAGGTTGTTGTGGATCTGGACCAGATCAACGAACCAATGATCGCTGACCCCGACGTGAATAACGCCGATGTCTCTAAGCGGTACACCCACGATACGATCCGCCCGATTTCATACTACAACGCTGAAAAGCATGTGGATCTGGGCTTTGTCGGCTCTTGCATGGTGCATAAGGGTGACATCAAGATCGTTGCCCAGATGTTGAAGAACCTAGAAAAGGAAACCGGTAAAGTCGAATTCAAGGCACCGCTGGTGGTCGCGGCCCCGACTTACAACATCATCGATGAGCTGAAGGAAGAAGGCGACTGGGAAGTGCTTGAAAAATACTCGGGCTTCGAGTTTGACGACCTGTTCCCAAAACAGAAGGCGCGCACCGAGTACGAGAATATCCTGTATCTCGAACGCCCCGGCTGTAACCTTTGCATGGGCAACCAGGAAAAAGCCGCCAAGGGTGACACTGTTCTGGCCACCTCGACCCGTCTGTTCCAGGGCCGCGTCGTGGCCGATGCACCCGACAAGAAAGGCGAAAGCCTGCTGGCCTCGACCCCGGTTGTGGTGTTGTCTGCCATTTTGGGTCGGACGCCCAATATCGACGAATACAAGACCGCTGTTGAAGGCATCGACCTGACTAAGTTCGCGCCTTCGGTTGAAAAACCAGCTGGCACGAAGTCGGCGCACTTCTAAACACGGTTTTTTGAAACCTAGCATGGATCGCCCGGGCGCCACTTCAGGTGACCGGGCGTTTTTTGTAGTGACGGCCATGACCGATTTCAAACGGACGCCCGTCGCCCCTATAGTATCGGTAAGGGTCCTCGGGTCTTGGTTTGCCGAAGAACAAAGTTGCTTCGGGTGTCGCGAACAAGACCAGATTTCAACAAACGTTGCATGATAAACACCTCCAGATCCTCGGGCGTCTTGGCGTAGACCTTTAGGATGAAATCATGATCCCCGGTGATCGAGGCGCATTCGACGATCTGCGGCTCTGTTTCGACCAGACGCAGAAAATCCGCGATGCTCTTTTCCTGGTGATCTTTGAGCGCGACATGGACATAGGCGATGGCATTCAGGCCAACGGCCTTAGCTGGTACCTGCGCGCGATAACCCGTGACCACTCCGCTTGCTTCAAGATCGCGTACTCGTCGCCAGCATTGCGAGGCTGACAAACCAGTCCGATCTGCCAGTTCCTGCATCGACAGACGTCCACTGATCTGAAGCTCTCGGAGAATATCTATATCAGCAGGATGAAGCATTTGTTTCACTTATTGTCACCAACCGGATTAATTGTTTCATTTTAGTGAAATAAATTCAGTTATCAAAACAAATCCACCGCGCCGGGCGCGGTATCCTGTATTTAAGCAGGAGGAAACGGATGCCCAAATCGACCAAGTACGTTGCCAAGGTCGCTGACGCGCGCGGCCGCATAGCCTATACCGACGAAGAAAACGCTGTCTGGGCCGATCTTTACGCAGCGCAGGCGGATAATGTGCAGCGCTATATGGCGCGCGAATACCTGGACGGGCTTGCCCGGCTGGACTTGCCCAAAACCAAGGTGCCGTGCTGCGCGGATATCTCGGATCGGTTGCTGGACCTGACGGGGTGGCGGGTGCAGCCAGTACCGGCGCTGATCGGTTTCAAGACTTTTTTCGGTATGCTGGCGGATCGCGTTTTTCCCGCAGCTTCGTTTATCCGGTCGCGCGAGGATTTCGACTATATCGAAGAACCGGATATCTTTCACGAGATCTTCGGTCACACCCCATTGCTGAGCGACCCGCGTTTTGCCGCGTTTAGCCACGCCATCGGGCAGGCAGGCCAGCAGGCGACAGATGCGGATTACGCTTGGCTGATCAGGTTGTACTGGTTTTCCATCGAGTTTGGTTTACGCCGCCAGGATGGCCAGATCAAAGCACTGGGATCGGGCTTAGCGTCTTCTCCGACCGAGCTGGTTTATGCCGTGAGCAGTGACATTCCAGATCGGGACCCGTTCGATATCCTAACCATCTTGCGAACACCGTACCGTATCGACATGCATCAGATGGGCTATTTTATTCTGGATGATCCCGAGGATTTGTTCGAAGCGGCCGAGCGCGACCTTCTGGCCGATATTCGGAACGCGCGTGGTTTGGGGCTGCTGCCCAACAAGTTTCCCGCAAAGGTCGCGGCAGCCGAGTAATCACGCAGTCCACCGTCAGGCGGACAGGTCTTTGTACATGTATGTCGTCGGCTCCAACCTGGGTTCGAACGGGTTTTGGCAATATTTTGGTATTTCCCCCACAATCTGAAACCCAAGGCTTTCGTACAGCAACCGAGAGGGATCGGTGCTGCGTGTGTCCAGCACCAAAGTCGAGCGGTGCAAGTCGCGCGCGCGTTGAAATAGGGTCTCCATCAAAGCGCGGCCATATCCGCGGCGCCTGGCGTTCGGATGAACCAAAAGCTTGGCCACATCGGCACGGTGGGGTTGGTTGGGCATTGCCGCTGGTATCAATTGCGCGGTGCCCACAACGCGTGGACCGTCATACGCTGCAAAGATTTCCAATGCACCTGCGTTCACGCCGGGCCGCACGTTTTGTTGCCAATAGTAGCGCGCGTCTTCTTGGGTGAACGGCAGGATAAAGCCAATACTGGCCCCGTCATGAACACAGGTGTGCAGAATCTCGGTCAGGTCATCCAGTGCCGCATCAAATTCGGATCCGGTTAAACGTGTGATCATACCAGCACCAGAAGATACCGGGCGCCCCGCGTTGTGCCTGTTTCGAACCGGGTCGGGCCAGACAGGTGATAACGCATACAATCCCCTGCGTTCAGGGTGTGTGGTGTTCCGTCGACCGTCAGCGTAAGCGCGCCGTCGACCAGAATGAGGTGATGCTCTTGCCCGGATTTGGGGGGCGTATCATAGGTGATGACCGTGTTCCGAGGCAGGTGGCCTTCCACCACTTCGGCGTTCAGACCATTCGCGGGGGGGGACACTGCACGGCGGGTGTAGCCTGTTTCAGGGTCGCTCCATTCGGCTTGGCGTTCAAACGGGATCTTGGGGTCAAAACTGTCCTCGACCATCATAAGCAGACGTGACATCGGCAAGTCGTAAGCCGCGCAGAGACGGCCAAGGTTTTCTGCCGTTGGGCTTACATCACCTTTTTCCATACGAGATAGGGTGGCGCGGCTTATGCCGCTGTGTTCAGACAACTGGTCCAGAGACCACCCGCGCCCGCGACGCAGCTCATTCAGTCGATTGGCAAGGCGATTTGAAAGGGTGTCGAGCATAGGCTTCTAGTAGAAAATTTCTCATATAAGAGAAAAGTTATACGAAATAAACAAAAAGTAAACAAAAAAGAGCGCGAGAATCTCGCGCCCTTCATGGGTATTAACGATTTGGGGGGTTACTTCCAGCCAACCTCGTTAAAGATCTTTTGCGCTTCGGGGATGTTCTTGGCAACCTCGGACAGGTTCACTTCGTCAGCCTTGAACTCACCAAGGGTGGCAACAGACTCGGCCAATTCGACGCTTGAAACGGCCGGGTATTCATCGTTCCCCGCAGAGAAGTACTGCTGCGCCTGATCGCTTGCCAAATATTCAAGGAACAGGACCGCGTTTTCCTTGTTCGGTGCATGCGCCGCAACGCCGCCGCCCGACAGGTTCATGTGCGCGCCATAGCTGTCCTGGTTGGGGAAAGCCCAGCCGATCATGTCGCGATCCGCCGAAAGACCTTTGACATCTTTGCGGACCGCGCGCGCAAAGTAATACGTGTTCGATACAGCGATGTCACATTCACCCGAAACGATGCCGCGTAGCTGGTCGGTGTCACCCCCCTGTGGATCACGTGCCATGTTGGCGACGATACCTTCTGCCCAGGCTTTGGCCGCATCCGCGCCTTCATGGGTAATGATCGATGCCAACAGGGTTTGGTTGTACGTGTTGGTCGAAGACCGGATGCAGATCAGACCCTTGTATTCCGGCTTGGCCAGATCGGCATAGGTGGCCGGTGGGTTGGTGACGTTTTCCTTGTTGTAGAAAATAATCCGACCACGCTGCGAAAAGCCGAACCACTGATTGTCACTGTCTTGCAGGTTACCAGGAATACGCTCTTCCAGAGTTGCGCTTTCGATCGACTGCAGGATACCAGCGTCCTTGGCGCGCGCCAGACGTGAGGTGTCAACGGTCAGCATGACGTCTGCGGGCGAGTTGGCGCCTTCTGCTTCCATCCGCGCGATCAGCTCGTCGGCCTTGCCTTCGATTCGGTTGATGGTGATGCCAGTGGCCTCTTCGAAATCGGTGTAGAGGCGCTCGTCAGTGTCATAGTGGCGCGATGAATACAGGTTCAGTTCACCTTCAGCGACAGCGGTGGTGGCAACCAATGCCGACAGGGCGGCAGCCAGGCAGGTTGTGGATTTCAGCATAGTGTACTCCAACAATTGAATTTCGTGTCGGAGATTAACCCGACTGTTTTGCTCAATTATACTATTTCACATTGGATGCAAGAAATTCCGACAGTTTTACTTGGTCAAAATGGTCGCAAGTCTGCTTTTCTCTAATTTTCAGGATTCTTTTCACGATAAAGGTGCCAAAAAAACAAAAAAAACCGCGCTCGAAGGCGCGGTTTCTGAAAACGATTTTTCGCAGTTCTTAGCCTTGGCGGGCTTTGAACTTGCGCTGCGTCTTGTTGATCACGTAGACGCGGCCTTTGCGACGCACAATACGGCAGTCACGGTGCCGGTTCTTGAGCGAGCGGAGCGAGTTCTTGACCTTCATGGGTCTGTCTCCAATCTGCGGCGCCTTCATCAAGGACGTGGCCAGCGCCTGGGTTAGCGGGTGCCCCGGAAACCCGGAACAGTGAAACGATGGTGGGCGGTACAAGGATCGAACTTGTGACCCCTTCGATGTCAACGAAGTGCTCTACCGCTGAGCTAACCGCCCACTTTCCCTTTGCGTGCCCAGCCCCATAACGAAATGGGGCGCGGATCACCGCGCCGGTAGCGGGGTCTATAAAAGGAGTCGTTCAGGGGTTCAAGGGGTTTGGAAGAACAATTTTCCAGTCTATGTTGATTACGAACATGGAGAAATCATGCAGAACGCAGCCTTTGTATTGGATATGCCCGAAAACCGCAGTTCATGCGTGGTTTTTTCGTCCCCTCATAGCGGGCGAGAGTATCCGGCGGCCTTTCTGAAGCGTTCGGTTCTGAATCAAAACGTGATTCGTTCATCCGAAGATGCCTTTGTGGATCAACTATTTGCGCCTGCTGCTGAATGCGGTGCGCCATTGATCAAAGCGGCCATGCCCCGCGCATATCTGGATTTGAATCGCAGCCTGGATGAACTTGACCCCGCCCTGATCAGCGGCGCGCGCCGGCATGGACATAATCCGCGGGTCGCTTCGGGGCTGGGGGTGATTCCCCGCGTCGTGGCCAATGGTCGGGCGATCTACAGCGGAAAGCTGACCATGGATGAGGCGCGGCTGCGTATCGACACCTACTGGCGCCCTTATCACGCGAGATTGAAGTCTTTGCTGAACGAATCGCATGAAAAGTTCGGTCAGGCGATTTTGGTGGATTGCCATTCTATGCCGCATGAGGCGGTTTCGATGGCCGGTACAGCCCGCAGCAAGCGGCCCGAAATCGTGCTGGGGGATCGGTTTGGCGCGTCGGCGTCTTCGGAAATTGTGGATCTGGTTGAATCGGCCTTTGTTTCGGCAGGTCTGAACGTGGCGCGCAATGCACCGTTTGCCGGGGCTTATGTCACTCAGACTTACGGACGTCCCGGTCGCCATCAGCATGCAATCCAGATCGAGATCGACCGCGCACTCTATATGGACGAAGAGAGGATCGCACCAAACTCCAATTTCATGGCGTTTGCGAAACTTCTGCGGCAGGTGGTGCGCGAGATTGCCAACATCGGAGCGGACTCGGTTCGTCTGGCGGCCGAATAACCTCAGCGCAGCGCGCGACCTTTCACAATGGCGTCTGAGCCGAACCTTTGGCGGATCTCGTCAGTTGCACGTTCAGCCTGCGATCTGCGGGATGCACCAGGATCAAGCAGATCACCCGACATATCAGCTTGATCAGCCGGGCACAGATCAGACAGGCCGCATCCCAAAAGCCGATAGGGTCCCTGATCACCCACCTGATCGAACAGCCCCTTTGCCGTGCGATAGATCCGGTCGGCAATCTGCGTCGCATCCCGAAGGGACACGCGTCTTGTCAGGGTTTTGTGATTGGCCTTCTTGAGCTTGAGCGTGACAACCCGCCCTGCAAGATCCTTGGCCTTGGCCCGGTCCGAGACTTTCAGGGCCATGCGCCACAGATGTCCGTCTAAAATTTCAGGGTTAGCTGTGTCTTCGAAAAATGTGGTCTCGTTGCTGATGGATTTCATAGGCTCATGGGCCGAGACACGCCGTTTGTCCTGTCCCCGGGCCAGATGCCACAGGCGATACCCCATCGCTCCAAAGCGCGCGGTGAGCGCCTCCTGATCCCACCGCAGCAAATCGTTGAAGCTTCGAATCCCGGCCCGTTCCAGCGACTCTTGCGCTGCGGGGCCAATACCCCAGATCAGCCGCACAGGTTTGTCGTTCAGAAAATCTGCCGTCTCGGCTTTGCCGATCACAGAGAAGCCGCGCGGCTTGTCGAGATCAGACGCGACCTTGGCGAGGAATTTGTTGTGGCTCAGCCCGATAGAGCCGGTCACGCCCAACTCTTCCTTCATTCGTTTGACCAGCCGCGCCAGCATGATCGCGGGGGGTACCCCGTGCAATCGCTCGGTGCCGGAAAGATCCATGAATGCCTCGTCCAGAGACAGCGGTTCCACGACCGGCGTCAATTCATCCATCATGGCGCGTATCTCGCGCGATACTTCGGCATACACAGACATGCGTGGTTTGATCACGACGGCTTCGGGGCAGAGTTGGATAGCCTTGAACATGGGCATCGCCGATCGGACGCCGCGTATGCGCGCCACATAACACGCCGTCGATACAACTCCCCGCTTCCCGCCACCTATGATGACGGGCTTGTCCGCAAGCTCGGGATTGTCACGCTTTTCCACTGATGCGTAGAAGGCGTCGCAATCCATATGCGCGATGGACAGGTCAAACAGTTCAGGGTGCGACTTGACCCTTGGGCTGCCGCAGGCTGCACAGCGACGTTCGTTCCTTGAAGGTGTCAGGCAATCTCGGCAAAGACCGGGCATCTGCGTCCTCATGCGCTCCGCAGTTGGCTTGGGGTTTCTCTAGAACATTCCTCAACTTCGATCATAGGTCATTGAGGAAAAGAAAACCCCCCGCAATGTGGCGGGGGGAAGTAACGAACCTCAGGAAGAAATGGTCCGTTGGGGAGTAACTTCCCCAAAGAATCGCTAAGTTTTTCGGTTTTCGATAGGTGGAAGGCCGTGTCGCCAAAACTCACCTTTTGAATGTGTGTTTTCTGGCACAGGGACGATTTGGCGCGGTTCTGCAAAAAATTGACGCAACGTCAACTTGTTGCGGTGAAACTCGAACACGAAAACCGTCCGAAACACTTGAAATGGTCAGTGCACTTTCAGAGAATTTAACTCGGCCAGAACAGCCTCGGCGGCGGTTTTTGGATCTTCTGCCTGATAAATCGGACGGCCCACGACGATGTGATCCGCACCATTCCGAATCGCGTTGGCCGGTGTTGCTACTCGTTTCTGATCACCAAGTGCTGCACCTGCTGGACGCACACCGGGGGTGACAATCAGGCGACCGTCGGCCTGAGGCAGTGCGCGGATCAGGGCAGCCTCCTGCGGGCTGGCGATAACGCCATCAGCCCCGGCCTCCAGCGCTTTGGCTGCGCGTTCGACCACCAAGTCCTGCACGTCGCCAGCTTTGATCAGGCTGGCGTCCAGATCGTCGCGGTTCAGCGAAGTCAGGATGGTCACAGCAAGGATTTTCAAATCCTTGCCCGATGCACCTTCTTTGGCGGCGCGCACAACATGTGGGTCGCCATGTACAGTCAGGAAATCCAGATCGAACTGCGCCAGCCCCCGCACTGCGTTTTCAACCGTATTGCCAATGTCGAACAGTTTCATGTCCAGAAAGATACGTTTGTCGTGGTCCTGTTTCAGCTCATTGGCCAAAGCCAGCCCGCCACCCGTCAACATGCCCAAGCCGATCTTGTAGAAGGACACGCTGTCGCCCAGCCGTTCAGCCATGGCCAGACCCTGCAGGGCGTTAGGGACATCGAGGGCGACGATAAGGCGATCATCGGACATGGGGCGCTCCTTTTTGGCAAACGTCTGCCTCCTAGCGGGTTCGGGCGGTTCTGTCCATCTTCGAAGCCGGGCGCGGGCACGTTCATTTTGTGCTATCGTGCCGGGTATTGAGTATTTGATTTCACAGCAAGGGACAGAAAATGAAAAAGCTGGTTGTGCTGGGCGTATTGGTTGCGCTGGCTGCATGTGACGAAACCCCGCCCGAAACACCGGAAACCGGGGCTGCTCCTGCACCCACAAATGATGATCTGCGTCTTGTGGGTGGCTACAGGTCCGAGGATGATTGGTGCCAGCTTACGGGCGAAACGGGTTTTACCGTGGAATTCCTGGACCATACGGCTGATCTGGTGTCATGCCCGACAGGAAGCGCGGCGGCACAGTCCCTCGTGGATGATCTGGGTGCGGTTCAGGTCGCCGAGACCGGAGGTTACACCGTCTACACCATACAGCGCGAATAACGGCGATTTCTGCGTCTTAGCCTCTTGAACCGGCAAAGATATTTCCCAGATTGAATGTGAGGCTTCGACCGATATGTGCCGCCAAGCGGGCATGTCAAAACGGGGCGCTTGGAAAAGGAGAATATCATGGACTTGAACAAGTTCACCGAGCGGGCACGGGGATTCGTGCAGGCTGCGCAGACCATTGCGCTGCGCGAGGGGCACCAGAGGCTGGAGCCAACACATATACTCAAAGCATTGATGGATGACGATCAGGGGCTGGCGAGCAACCTGATCACACGTGCTGGCGGCGCGCCCAACCGCGTGGTCGAGGCGCTGGACGTCGCGATGGGCAAAATCCCGAAGGTCAGCGGCGACGCGAGCCAGATTTACATGGACGGACAGACCGCCAAAGTTCTGGACGAGGCTGAGAAGATCGCCACCAAAGCGGGCGATAGCTTTGTGCCGGTTGAACGGGTGCTGATGGCGCTGTGCATGGTGAAATCCAAAGCTAAGGACGCTTTGGAGGCTGGTGCGGTGTCTGCCCAGAAACTCAATGAGGCGATCAATGACATCCGCAAGGGTCGCACCGCTGATACCGCATCGGCGGAAGAGGGCTATGACGCGCTCAAGAAATATGCGCGCGATCTGACTGAAGCTGCGGCTGAAGGTAAGATTGACCCGATCATCGGGCGGGATGAGGAAATCCGCCGCTCGATGCAGGTTCTGTCGCGCCGCACCAAGAACAACCCGGTTCTGATCGGGGAACCTGGCGTGGGTAAAACCGCGATTGCCGAGGGAATGGCCCTGCGCATCGTCAACGGCGACGTGCCGGAATCGCTGAAGGACAAGAAGCTGCTCGCGCTCGACATGGGCGCGCTGATTGCTGGTGCGAAGTACCGTGGTGAGTTCGAAGAACGACTGAAGGCCGTTCTGACCGAAGTGACCGAGGCCGCTGGTGAGATCATTCTGTTCATCGATGAGATGCATACGCTGGTTGGGGCCGGGAAGTCCGACGGCGCGATGGACGCCGCCAACCTGATCAAGCCCGCGCTTGCCCGGGGTGAGCTGCATTGTATCGGCGCGACCACGCTGGATGAGTACCGTAAATATGTTGAAAAAGACGCGGCCCTTGCGCGCCGGTTCCAGCCCGTGATGGTGACCGAGCCAACCGTCGAGGATACGATCAGCATCCTGCGGGGCATCAAGGAAAAGTACGAGCTGCACCATGGCGTGCGCATCTCGGATTCGGCATTGGTGTCGGCGGCGACGCTCTCGCATCGCTATATCACTGACAGGTTCCTGCCAGATAAAGCCATCGACCTTGTTGATGAGGCAGCGTCGCGCCTGCGGATGGAGGTGGATAGTAAGCCGGAAGAGCTCGACCAGCTGGATCGCCAGATCCTGCAGATGCAGATCGAGGAAGAGGCGCTGAAGCTTGAAGACGACGCGGCCTCGAAGGACCGTCTGGAAACCTTGCAAAAGGATCTGGCCGACCTGCAGGAGAAATCTGCCGAGATGACGGCCCAATGGCAGGCCGAACGCGACAAGCTGGCTGGTGCCCGTGATCTGAAAGAGCAGCTCGACAAAGCGCGGGCTGATCTGGAAATCGCCAAGCGCGAAGGTAACCTGGCCAAGGCCGGTGAGCTGTCCTATGGCGTCATCCCAGAGCTTGAGAAAAAGCTGACCGAGGCCGAAAACGCCGAAAGCAACGCCATGATGGCCGAGGAAACGGTGCGCCCGACGCAGATCGCTGCTGTGGTCGAACGCTGGACGGGTATTCCGACCTCGAAAATGCTGGAAGGTGAGCGCGAGAAGTTGCTGCGGATGGAAGATGATCTGCATTCTCGCGTGATCGGTCAGGATGCAGCGGTGACCGCTGTCGCCAACGCCGTACGTCGTGCGCGTGCGGGGCTGAACGACGAAGGTCGTCCGCTGGGCTCGTTCTTGTTCCTTGGCCCGACCGGTGTGGGTAAGACAGAGCTGACCAAAGCCGTGGCGAATTTCCTGTTCGACGACGACAATGCGATGGTCCGCATCGATATGTCCGAGTTCATGGAAAAACATGCGGTTGCCCGTCTGATAGGTGCCCCTCCGGGCTATGTCGGCTATGACGAAGGCGGTGTGCTGACCGAAGCCGTACGGCGCAGGCCCTATCAGGTTGTGTTGTTTGACGAGGTCGAAAAAGCGCACCCTGATGTGTTCAACGTGCTGTTGCAGGTTCTGGATGATGGCGTTCTGACCGATGGTCAGGGCCGCACCGTGGACTTCAAGCAGACGCTGATCATCCTGACCTCGAACCTCGGCTCTCAGGCGCTGAGCCAGTTGCCCGAAGGTGCGGACAGCGCGCAAGCGCGGCGTGACGTGATGGATGCGGTCCGGGCGCATTTCCGGCCCGAGTTCCTGAACCGTCTGGACGAGACCATCATCTTTGACCGGCTCAAGCGGGCCGATATGGATGGCATCGTTGATATCCAGATGGCGCGTCTGCAGAAACGACTGGCTGCTCGCAAGATCGAGCTGGTGCTGGACGACGGTGCCAAGGAGTGGCTGGCCAATGAAGGCTATGATCCGGTCTTTGGCGCGCGTCCCTTGAAGCGTGTGATTCAGCGCGCCTTGCAGAACCCGCTGGCCGAAGCGCTGCTGGCCGGCGAGATCAAGGATGGAGAGACCGTTCCGGTGACCGCCGGAACCGATGGTCTGATCATAGGCGACCGTTTGGGCACGTCAGACCGACCTCGCCCGGATGATGCCGTGGTGCATTGATCAAAACGGAAAGAGAGACCCGCTGTTTCAGCGGGTCTTTTTTCAGCATCTACCATATATCAATGCCTGATGTTCCATTGCGCCCATAAACCTCTGGGCTGCCGAGGTGGCGGTATGGTCAGACCTGCGTTGTAGCTTTGCTCCAGAAGGGCTTCGCGACGTTCTTCTGACCCTGTGGATCCACAGAGGATTTCCAGCTTGCGGGGCGAGAACCCAAAATATCCGAATGTGCCCTGTGTCCAGAGGGTTTCCATTGCATTCAGATATCCGGCGTCCTCCATTTCGTCGGATCGCGCGCCAGCGGGTATCAGCAAGACCCCGGATCTGGGCCGTTGCAGCGATTTTTCGCGATCATCCAACTGATCATATGCCCAACCCCATGACCAGACGCGGTCAACCCAACCTTTCATCATTGACGGCATTCCCCACCAGAAAAGCGGAAACGCGAGACAGATAGCATCCGAGCGAGAGATACGTTCTTGCTCGTATCGTATGTCTGCAAGTGGTGCGGACGCCGAATCCCCCTCTATGTCCGCCACAGTCCAACGCGGATCGAATTCCTCGGCATGCAAGTCAGCAAATTCTGTCGTGTGACCGGCTGCCTTCGCACCATCCATGAACATCCGCGCTGCGGCGGCGGTAAATGAGTTTGGGTCTGGATGGTCAAGGACGGTCAGGATGTGCATGATCGGGACTTTCTGATTCAATCTGGCTTTCCCGAGGCACCTTGATTGCTCAAGGTACCTTTAGGTCAAGCAGAACATCCTGACAGCTGGGGATCAGTTCAAAACAGGCTCACCATCAGGGTGAGCCTTAATTTTATTTTGTGCAGTTTTTTACACTAGCGCAAAAATCCGCGCTGGGCCGCCAGTACCGCCTGCGTGTTTTGGCGCGCCTATGACCAGCGTCGCGCCGGATGGCGGCACCCGATCCAGATTGGCCAGGCATTCAATCCCAAACCGGCCTGAAGGCAGCCACGCATAATGGGTGGCAAAATCTGCCGACATGCCGTGATCCAGCGACAGCGTATCCACAGCAATCGACCGCGCGCCGGTATCTTCCATCAGCATCTGCGCCGCTTCGACATGAAAGCCGGGATAGTGCTGCGCTTCGCCATCGAAGTTGCGGAATTCATCTGTGGCTGTTTTTCCGCCCCAGCCGGAATGCATCGCCACGCAGGCACCGTCAGGGATGTCTCCGTTCGCCGATATCCATGCCTTCAGATCGTCTGGCGTGACTCGTGTGTCTGCGTCCTCAGCCGCGCGGGCGGCGATATCGACTACACATAATGGCGCGACCAGGTCGTTGACCGGGATCTCATCGACCGATGTGCCATCCGCGGAAAAGTGCAGCGGGGCGTCGATATGGGTGCCTGTGTGTTCATTGATCGACAAATTGAACAGGTTGAAACCGTGATCTGCAAAGTTGAAAGCCTGTTCTGCCGAAATGCCAGGGTCACCGCCCCATGTCGGAAATTCCGGGCTGAGCGTGTGGGTCATATCCTCGATGCCGCCATGTCCTGCGGCCAGCGATGCGGGGGCCGTACCACCGGTTGCGACGGCGGCAACGCCTGTCGCAGCTGCAGCTTTGAAGAACCCGCGCCGAGACAGCATCCTGTCCTTGACGGCATTCATTACACAGATGTCACACATAGTTCTTCCTCCCTTTTGCGGCGAAACGGCTACAATAACAGACAAGCAACGCGCAGGAACGCGTGCGATGCCTGCGTGACAGAGTGCAGTCCGGTAGGCGCTTTTGTAAAGGTTTCCGATAAATAGCTCGGCCAAAGCAGTCGAAAAGAAGAGCTGAACAGGCAGAATGCTCCGGTCTTTTCGAGGCGTCCGATTTGAGAACGTTACAGTCACTTCGCTCAATCGTTACGCCTGTTTCGCTGGCGCTGTGCTATCAGCGCATTAAGTCAAGACTGACACGTGGACACGACGGAGACATACATGGCGCATCGCTGGACCAATACTTTGACACAAGCCGACGTCACGCCAAAGGCGGCGTTCCTGAACCGGCGGCAGGTGATGGCCGGTCTGGCAGGTGTTGGGCTAACCGCGATGGCGCGCCCGGCTGCAGCGCAAGACGCGTTGGAACCGAATACATGGGAAGAGATCACGAGCTACAACAACTATTATGAGTTCGGGACCGGAAAAGATGACCCTGCTAAGTATGCCGGTTCTCTTGTGACCGAACCCTGGAGCGTCAAGATCGACGGCTTGGTGGATCGCCCGGGTGAGTATGACTTTAAGGATATTCTGTCTGAGATGACCATCGAAGAGCGGATCTATCGTTTCCGTTGTGTTGAAGCGTGGTCAATGGTCATTCCGTGGAACGGTTTCGAACTCGCCGACCTGCTGAATATGGCCGGAGTTCAGGAGAGTGCGAAATATGTGGCCTTTGAAACCGCGTACCGCCCGGATGAGATGCCCGGAACACGCTTCCCCATTCTTGAATGGCCGTATCGTGAAGGCTTGCGTCTGGATGAGGCGATGCACCCTCTGACGTTCATAGCCACCGGAATTTACGGGAAAACGATTCCGAACCAGAATGGCGCGCCTTTGCGTTTGGTGGTTCCGTGGAAATACGGGTTCAAGTCGATCAAATCGATCGTGCGCATCACGCTGACCGATGTAGAGCCGCCCACAAGCTGGAACATGTCGAACCCCCGCGAATACGGGTTTTACAGCAATGTGAATCCGAAGGTTGATCATCCGCGTTGGTCTCAGGCGTCCGAGCGTCGCATTGGCGGCGGTCTGTTTGCCAAACGAATCCCCACTCTCATGTTCAACGGCTACGAGGAAGAGGTCGCCAGCCTGTATGAAGGCTTGGATCTGGCCAAAAACTACTAAGCCCATGCAGGCCGTGAACCAGATATTCCGCCGTATTCCGGTATGGGCCATTTACCTGCTTGGCGCGCTACCTGCGCCCTGGCTGTTTTACCTCGGCCTGTCCGGGGGGCTGGGTATCGACCCGATCGAAGCGCTGGAGCATCGCTATGGCGAACTGGCCCTGCAACTTTTGATCGCTGGTCTGGCAATCACGCCCCTGCGCCGGATTGCGGGTCTGAACCTGATGAAGTTCCGGCGCGCGATTGGAGTGCTGACATTTTCATATGTCAGTCTGCATCTTCTTGTTTGGCTGATCTTGGATGTACAGCTTCCCAGTCAGATTTGGGCGGATATTCTCAAGCGTCCTTATATCACGGTCGGCATGGCGGCCTTCCTTCTTATGGTGCCGCTGGCGGTGACTTCCAACAATTGGTCGGTGCGCAGGTTAGGGACGCGTTGGCGCAAGCTCCACCGTTTGGTGTACCCAGTCGCTCTGTTGGGTGCCTTACACTTCGTGATGCTGGCCAAAGGGTTCCAGATCGAGCCGCTTGTCTATCTGACGATCATTCTCACACTTCTTGCCTTGCGTTTGCCGACTCCAAGACTCGTTTCCGGAAGCAAAACTGCAGACTCCGCCTGAATCGACGCCGAGTCTGTGGGTAACCGTGTGCATAAGGGGGCAGGGCTCTGAAGTTTCGAGTGTTCTTGGCTGGTTTAGGCGGTTTTGGGCGAGAGAATTCCATCATATCTAATTGATTTTAAGTATAAAAATCTGCATCAGAGAAAAACTTTTGATTTTTTGTTTTTTTGGGTTGCGGGTTTTGGGAGTAAACCTTAG
>NZ_WVRE01000013.1 GCF_013111185.1 Ruegeria sp. HKCCD7303
CCCAACCCAGCATCAAGATGGCGCGGTCGCGGCAATCCCGCCGGGACCCCCGACAGGTGGACAGCAACTGCTCGAGCACATCCCGGGTAATCGGGTGCTGCGACTTCGGGGCCTGGGGCCGGGCGGCAGCGCGGCGGGCCTTGGACCGGGCCTGCTTCACCTGAGGCGCGTCAAACGGGCTGGCCAGGTTCTTCATCCGATGGAAAGCAAGCCAGGAGGCGATGCGCCGGTCCAGCGTCGAAGGGGCAGGGCAGGCGAGGGACTTGCGCAGCCCCTGAGCAATCAGCGCTTCTGCGGTTTCGCGTGCCACATCCGTTTCTGGTGCGTCATTCAGATCACGGGCGTGATCGAGAATGAAGGCGAGGGCGGTGGCCTCAGATTCCGGCCAGTCCAGCGTCGCTGCGAACCGCGCGGACTTCCAAGCGGTGACATAAAGCAGATCCCGTTCATATGCCCGCAACGTGTTTTCCGGTGTGCCGCGCACATAGAGATCGGTGAGCGCCTCCTGATCTGTTTCCGAGAGGGCAGGAGCGGCGGCGGGGAGGTATTGGGCAGGGGGCTTCATAAGGGGTAGTCTGCGCACAAATTCGTGGGAAATCAATCACACATAATAAGGGATACTTATCAAGTGTAATTATGATTCAAGAATGTGACAAAAGTAATGATCAAAAATCTAAAATAATGCGAACAAACCGAAGAAAACGTTTAATCCAAAATCAATCTGACGTTCCGCCCAGTTCTTGAAAAACCTGAAAGAGCGCGTGGAGGTAGGAGGGAAATTGCGAGGCGATCCTGAGTGGAAGCCAACCTTACTTTTAAAACGAGAGATGCTTTTGAGGACAGGTCAAACTGCTTCATCTTCAAATGCTGGATGTGGCGTCCTGAACTGGACTGTCACCCGGTCTGCTGATCTTTTGTTGCGGCCCAGCTTTCCTGCGCAGCCGGGTCGATCCGGTTGGTGATGAAGAGAAAGACTGCGCCAACCCCACCGACGGTGAACATGACGGCCTGCCAGACCAGACCTGCGGCGACGATCGCCGCAGCGTCAGCCCCGAACGGGATAAGCATTGATGCCAGTACCCCCTCGCGCAGACCCAGCCCGTTCAGTGTGACTGGTAGAACGGCGATGATCTTGGCCAACGGCCATGCGAACAGCCAGAGTCCAACATCGATGTCAATGCCTGCCGCCTTGCCAAGCCACCAGGACATGAGCACCAGCGCGGTTTGAATGGCGACGGATGACAGAAAGACCACCAAAAGCCGTTTGGGCTGCCGTGAAATGGATGAGAAATGCCCAACAAGCTTTTCTGCGAAAGACCGCCCGGGAAGGCTGGGGAAGATCCGCCAGACCAGATCGACCAGCTTTGACAACATGACGAGGCAAATGAATACCAGCGCCAGCAAAAAGCCTGTCAGCAAAAGCAATTGCAGCTCCCCCGACTGGCCCGACGCATATACGATGCCAATGGCGGAAATGGTCAGCAGGGCGGTCATGTCGATCAGCCGGTCAGCAGCGGCCACACTTACGATTCTGGGGGCGTCTCCGATCGAGTGATATGCCACAGCGGCTCGGACCGCATCACCTCCGATCGCGCCGGGCAGGCAAAGATTGGCGGCTAGGCCCGCAAAATGCGCACGAATGGCTGTCGATACCGGCAACCCGCCATCCAGCAGATACCGCCATTTCAGCGCCGCACCTATATGGGCCATGATGAACAGGCCAACTACAATGAAGAAAGTTAAAAGATGGACAGATCGGAAGGCGGCCAGGATCTGTTCATCGGAAAGCAGCCAGAAAAGCAAGAACAGGGCAACGAAGGATCCTCCGACCCTTAATAGCCAGTTGCGATACTTCGGTGACAACCGCTGCAAACTTACACCCCACCACCCCAATCGATCGTGCCTTCTACTGTGAATTGTATCAATTCACTTTCTTGCTCAGAGGCATCTGGCAGATCGTTTGAACAATTTGAAACGTATCCCGGTAGAATGAGCGTGGGTTGAGCGATTTGTCACCAGCGGCAATCGGGCTTTTTAACAGGCTGTGGCGCTGAAACATCATGAGAATAAGGAAAAACCCGTTAACTCTCTGAAATGCAACCTGTAAATAGGGGGGAAATTGACATGCAATGCGTGCCTTCCAAATCCATGTGCTTGATGCTGGTTTGTAAAATACTCAACACACCGCCCCTTTTTGTTTGATTGTTGCTTTTTGGAAAACAATCATGAAGAGGTTATATTCACGTTTTGCTTTATCTGCGATGGATGGGCTGTTCCTCTCCGACATGTTTCTACCCTAGGCTTAGGTGGCTTAACGCAGGCAAATCCGGTGAAAAGAGGTTGGGATGATCTCTGCAGATCGCTCGACAATCATGTCCTAGCCGTCGAAAATGTCCGTGACAGGATGACATTTCCCAGATGAAATCGACGGCATCCGCTCTTTGTGCCAATGTGCCAGATGAGGGATATTCGAGAGAATTTGGCGGCGGGTTCCGCCTACCCGGAATGTGATTGTTTTTTGCTTGGTGCCCTGAAGTGATTAAGAGTGTGACCGGAGAAGCCCCATGACCCAGCCGTCTGCAGTGCTTGGCCGCAATGATCTGGCAATACTTTTGTTCATCCTTCTCCTTGCCGCAGTCCTCAGAAGCGCGGGGCTGAACGCGCCCTTGTGGTATGATGAGATCCGGACCGTCGATACGCATATCAGCCTGCCGTGGAATGAGATGATGCGCGAATATTCGATGAACCATCATTACTTTTTCAGCATGAAGGCAAAGCTGGTTTCCCAGATCTTCGGAGATCAGGCCTGGGCATATCGGTTTCCAGCCGTTCTGTTTGGTGTTGGTCTTGTCGGGGTGATCTGGTGGCTAGCCAAAGAGGTTGCGGACAGCACGATTGCGCATGTTTCAGCCTTGCTGGTGGCCCTGTCCTATCATCAGGTCTGGTTCTCTCAAAACGCGCGCGGGTATACTGAGCTGGCGTTCTGGAGCACGCTTGGTTTTATTTTCTTTCTGCGGGGGATGCGCCAGCCAGTAACCGGGACCTGGGTCGCCTTCGGCTTTACTGCCGCTGCCGCTGTTTTCACGCATCTGACCGGTGCGTTTTTCTTTGTCGCTCTGGGAATTATCTGGCTGCTTTGTCTGGCGACTGGGTTCGGCCGGGGTACTCTTACTCGGGAATGGGTGTTGCATCCGCTGATGGGTGTTGCGGTTGCGCTGGTTTTGATCCTGCTCGCATATCTGCCGATTTTGCCAAGTATCGCGGGCACAGTGAGCGAGGTTTCGGCAACATCCGCAGTAGATCCCATGCAGGAATATCAGAACCCGCTTTGGGCAATTGTCGAGGGCCTGCGGACTGCGGTTGGAAACACCGGTCTGCTGATGCTGTTCATCGCCGTCGGTGGGCTGGCGGTCATCGTATTTGGTGCAGTTGGGGCGCATGCGACGCAACCGTTGTTTTTCCCGTCCATCGCCATGCATATCGCCGTGACGCTGGCCCTTCTTCTGTCGCTTGAAATGCGGATCTGGCCGAGGTTCTTTTTCGTCGATATCGGCCTCATCCTTATTCTGGCCGTTGTGGGGTGTCGATACGGTGCTGAAGTGGTGGCACGGTGGACCGGTCAGCCCCGGTTCGGACAGCCGCTCTTTGCGCTGGGTGTTCTGGCGATGATTGTGGTGTCCGTGTTTCTGGTGCAGCGAAACTACTCCGCTCCGAAACAAAACCTGGCTGGGGCTTTTGCGCTTGTGGAAGAAACCCGCAGCCCGTCAGAGCGCATATATGCGATCAATCCGGGCGGTCCCCTTTTCGAAAATCACTTCGACGCCGACTGGGGAACCATCGGGGATGTGCAAGACTATTCCGAAGCGATGGCACAGCCAGGTCCCGTCATGCTGGTTGTTCTGTTTCCAAGCCGGATGTTCCGCGCCATTCCTGATCTGAAACGTGATGCTGAAGGGCAATTAGACCGCGTGCACGCGTTTGCCGGAACACTGGGGGACGGGCAGGTTCTTGTCTATCGGCGCAGATAAACTGCAGACGGATTTGCAGCGCGGCTGAGAGATCAGGGTGAATGACTGTCTTGGGGGTCAAGCCCCAGGCTGCTTTCGACAATATAAAGCGGCCTTTTCTGTGCTTCCGCATAAAGTCGCCCAAGATATTCCCCGATGACGCCCAGCACGACAAGCTGCAGGCCGCCGATCAACAATACTGCAACCATCAATGAGGCATAGCCAGGCACATCCACCCCGTAAATAAGGGTGCGTGAGATCAGGAAAATACCGTAGATAATCGCGGCAAATGCAGTCAGCATGCCGATATAGCCTGCAATTCTGAGCGGTACGGTGCTGAAACCTGTAATACCATCCAGTGCAAAGTTCCAAAGGCGCCAATAGTTGAACTTGGTCTGTCCCGCCGCACGCTCGGGACGGTCATATGCAACTTCGGTGTGTCGAAACCCGACCCAGGCAAAAAGTCCTTTCATGAATCTGTTTTGTTCGCGCAGCTTAACGATGGCCCGAACCACACGTTGATCCATAAGGCGGAAATCACCGGTATTGGCCGGAATTGGCACACCAGAAAGACGGTTGATGACCTTGTAGAACCTGATCGCAGACCAGCGCTTCATCGCGGTATCGGTGTCGCGGTGACGCCGGACGGCATAGACGACATCATATCCTTCGCGCCACTTTTCCAGGAAGGTTTCAATCAGCTCGGGTGGATCTTGTAAATCCGCGTCTATGGGAACAACGGCCTGACCCGAGGCAAAATCAAGCCCCGCAGTCAGTGCGACCTCTTTGCCGAAATTGCGCGAAAAGTTCAGCACTTTGATACGCTTGTCGCGCCTATGCGCCTCGGCCAGAAGCCCAGTGGTTGCATCCGTGCTGCCGTCATTGACGCAGATGATTTCGTAGCTTTCGCCGAGATTTTCAAGGAAACCGCCCAGACGGTCGAACAGGAACGGCAGGACATCTTCTTCGTTGAACATCGGCACAATGATACTGAGCGTCGGCGTCTCTGCCTGGGGCAAGGGAGGGCGGGTGTTCACGTTCTGCGACGCCATGACGAAAGCCTTTTCCTGTCTGGTCCGGCACAGATGATCATGGTTTTGCCCCGGGCTCAAAGAGTTCTGCATGGGCCCGCAGTTTTTCGAATTCCAGTGTTTTCTCATAACCACTCAGCGCCTCACGACGCGCATCGGTGATGACGGGCATTTCTTCATAAGGCCATGTAACCAGCCAGACGCGGGCTTCGGGGTTGTTCCGCAAGGCGGCTTCATGGTTTGAAACAATGAAATTTGCTTCGTTGATGTAGTAAAACAGTGGCGTATCGGCCCAATCCCGATTCCTTAGAAAAACCAGATCATCGGGCTGCATTTCAGTCAGCATGGCTTGTGCAATGCCCTGATAGTCAATGGCATCGCTGGGTTTTCTGAGGGCATAGGGAATACTGGAGAAAAAGATAAGCACGCAAAGGCCTGTCAGAGCCAGTCGAAGAAAGGTGTTCCGAAACAGCCAAATTGTGCCGGCGGCGCAGAGGATCAGCAGGTAAGGCACAAAGATCAGAAAAGCCCGCGGAGCCAGAACGGATACCGCATAAGAGGCCATAAACAGGATCAGTGGAGCAACAACAGCAAGCAGCCACAAAAGCAGTGTCCGTTCTTGGGGGTAGTGCAGGGTGTTCGATGGCAGACGGGGGATAAGGGCCCCCCAGAGCCCACCCAGAACGGGAATGAGCAGCGCCAGAAAAGGTAGGATGGACATCGCCATCAAGGCTTCGGTCCTGCGGTGAGCGATCGAGGCCAGCCAGACCATGAAACACGCTGAACACAGGGCGGCGAGACCCAACACCCATGCAGGGATTTTAGGGTCAGGGCTATAGATCGGCGCTTCGCGTTTTGGGGCTTTCAGACTGGCTGCCAGCACCACCAAAGCAAAGGCGAGAAGAAACCAAACCCAAATCGACCCGATCTGTAGCGGCGGAATGGCGAATTCATCCGTTGCAAACAAAAACCCGAAGGAGAAATACTCGATCAGAAAATCCTGAGATGGATCGGCCGCCCCGCCTTTGCGTGCACGGTAAACCGCATGGATCAGGGCCGGTGCGGATAGGATGAAAGCCAGGGCTTGCACCTGAAACAGCCGGGGCGCCTGTCTCAGGCCCACCCGTTGTAGAAGCGGCCCGGATGTCACATCGGGTCGGGGCAGAACCAGTGCTGTCCAGAACAGATGGATCAGGATCAGGGGCCAGAACAATTCGACCGTCAGAACCCCGACCAAGACCGCTGCGATATAGGCAATTTCGATCCAGGGTCGTGGTCTGTGTGTTCTGAGCAGGCGCAACAACAGCCAGGTTGCCAGAAGGGACAGGAAGGTTCCGGCGACATACATGCGGGCCATCTGGCTCCAGAAGATATGAAAGCCGTGAAGCGACAGCAGCAGTGCGGACAGGCAGCCGATGGTCGATCCGAATACACTGCGGGCGATCAGAAAGATCAGCGGGATCGATCCCAGGGCAAACAGAACTCCTGGAACCCGCAACGCGAAATGCGAGGTTCCGAATGTCTTGGTCCAGCCCAGCATGGCCGTATACCACCCCATGGGGTGCGGTTCGTCGTGAAAATGCCACCAGAGCGTTTCGGCAAAGCCATGTCGTGGCGGTGGTTCGGAAATGCCGGGAATAAGATTTATGCCGGGTACGTAGATTTCGGGGTGGGACAAGCTGCGAGGCTCGATCCCCCAAAGCCGCAATATGACGGTAAGTGCAAGGGCGATGCCAAGGGTGCACAGAACGGCCTGAGTGCGGTATTTGCGCTGGATGAAGAGAATATGTTCGTTATCTGATGGCGGCATGGGGCTGAGTTTCTACAACACTACATGTCAGCTGTGGGTGGCAGGCCGAAGATATCCTGTAAAAGCACTTTGGCTTCGGGTCGCAATAAGTGAGCACCCTGCACGCTGAGGTGATCCCCGTTTCGGAAGACCGGTTCATTGTCTTTGAACAAGGGACAGATGTCTGTGTCGCAAAGAGATAAGAAGAATGCTCGATATACCACGTTTGGATGCGTTTCTGCGACCTCTACGAGAAGAGGTTCGTATATTGCCCTTTGGTCTGCGTAGCTTTCGGCATGCATGCCGATCTCTTCATGTTGATCGCGGGCTTGGAACAGCAGTGAGCGCAGGTGGGTTTTCAAATCAAGATCATCACTGCTGGGTACGTCATCCAGCAGAATGAACTGGCGCTTTGGGAAGGCCTCTGCCAGTCTGCCAATCCCTGTAAGTAAAGCTTCGCGGTTTGTTTGCCCGTTCCAGTCGGTTTGCCCTGCATCGAACCAGATGTCACCGCTATGGCGGTAGGTTGCGCCGGTTATCTGATGCTCCCAGAACGCGGTGATGATGACTGTGTCGATCTCAGGCCTGTCTGCAAGAAAGCTCATGAAAGCTTCTGTCTGGGCGGCATATGACGGGTCGCCCTTTTTTTGGATTTGGGGCAGAGGGCGAAACCCGGCCTGGGTATATTGATAACCGCTCAGCCCGACGGATTGCGCGGCGGCAAAGATCGCCGGGCTGAAAGCATCGGCATGGCTATCTCCGACAAGAACAAAACTGGGGGCGACCCCAGGGGTGCCACGCAGGCAGATATCTCCTGCTCTTGCACGCTCTGGTGTGATGAAATGACAGTTACGTTGATCGTGCAGGAACCGGTCTTCCTGCAGAAGTCGTGTAATGTCCGAAGGCATCCGTGCGGGTAGCCCGCCGGTGATAACCAGACCACCGCCAATCCCGGCAATAAGAACAGCGGATACGCTGCCGAAGGTAAAGATCTGCTGCCGGCCGAAGCCCGGGCTTTTCCGGAAAGGGGCTTCGACATAACGCCACGACAAAGTGGCGAGAAGAAAGGACAGAAGGATACATCCTATAAGCTCTGAAAATGTCAGAGGGTCGACCGAGACATAAATAGCGAAGACAAGAACCGGCCAGTGCCACAGGTAGAGCGAATAGGAAATCTTTCCGATGAAGACCATTGGCGGAACGGATAGCAGCCGGGTTGCGACGGTCTTTCTGTAGGCACCGGTTAGAATGAGAATGGCCGTGCCAAGGCACGGTGGTACTGCCGAAAACCCCGGAAAAACGGTTTCCGGACCATAGGTTGCCACCGGCCAGATGATCAAAGCCATGGCCAGCAGAACCAGCCAGAAGGTCAGATTGGGCCGTGTTTCAATGACCTTTCCCCATCCTTGTGCGACGCAGATCGCGGTCATGGCCCCCAGCAGCAATTCCCATGCGCGGGCCTGGGGCAGATAGAAGGCACCAGGGGGGTTGCGTTGAACCATCCAGACCGACACGATCAGCGAAACGGCTGCAGCGGCGACAAGCCAACCCAGAACGGCTGAGGGGCGGAACATTTTGAACAGTAGAGCCAGTATTGGTGGAAACAGAATATAATACTGCTCTTCCACCGCCAGAGACCAAGTATGCAGCATTGGTTTCAGATGCGCGGCTTCGGTGAAATAGTCTGTTTCGAAATAAAAATAGAGGTTTGACAGGAAGATATTCGCGGCAAACATGCTTTTGCCAAAATCGGCCAGATGGTCTGGCAAAAATAGCAAAACGGCAAGCACCGTTGAAGCCAGCATGACTACGAACAGGGCTGGCAGAATACGCCTGACCCGGCGTTCATAGAAGTTCATGATTGAAAAGCGGCCGGTCTGCAGATCCGTCCAGAGAATTGTCGTGATTAGAAAGCCGGAGATGACAAAGAAGATATCGACACCGACAAACCCACCTGGAAAGCCAAGCCCTGTGTGAAACAGCATGACAGAGCAAACGGCAACTGTCCGGAGGCCGTCAATATCCGGGCGATATTTCATCTACGTCCCCCCTTTGAATGCATATCCTGTGTTAGAATGAAATATAATTGCAAATACTTATGTGTGATTGTGTCAGGTTATTATCATGTGCAGAATACGTGCCTGTATACACAAAAATGATATGAATGATGGAAGATGATACTTTTGTCGTTTTAACGGCCGGAATGTCAGGGCGTTGTGTAAATTTTGACAGGACGTTTAGTGTAAGAGTTTTTTGGTAGCGAGTTCCAGGTTCGGATGAAAAGTCTATCCTTCAATACAGTAGCGGGATTGGTGCTTATCGGTCTGGCGTTACTGTTGCCGAGTGGTGCGCTTGTCGCGGTATTGAGAGGCAGCGATGCGGCTGCCGATCCGGCGCTGTTGCAGGGGATATGGGTGTTCAAAGCCGTCCTGATCCTGACCGGAGGCTATCTGCTTTTACTGCGGTTTCTACCGGTTGGTTATCCGCAATCACGGCAACGGCCAGAGCTTGCGCCGGCCAGCCAGACCCAGAGCGTTGTTTTTGGCCTTGTGTTGTTCGTCGCAGCGGGTTTGCGGCTTTATCACCTTGATACCGGTATCTGGTACGACGAAATTCTGACATCCGTGAACTACATGCCGCTAACGATTGGTCAGATTGTCAGTACTTATCACGATGCCAACAACCATGTTTTGTTCTCGGTTCTGGCGCGCCTGTCGTTGTCGGTGTTTGGCGACAGCGTCTGGGCTCTTAGAATCCCGGCGGCGGTTTTTGGTGTTGGCGGCATTGCCGCGATTTACTTTTTTGCCCGCCGCGTCGGGCCAACCCAAGAGGGCCTGTTTGCAGCTGCGCTGATGACAGTCTCTTATCACCACATCTGGTTCAGTCAGAATGCCCGTGGCTACACCGCACTGCTGTTCTTTTCCGTTCTGTCCAGCGCCTGGTTTCTGGACGCTATGCGACAGGGAAGCCCGCGCAAATGGGGGCTGTATTGTCTTGCGGTTGTTCTGGGAGCTTACGCGCATCCAACCATGGGTCTGATGGTGTTGGCGCATTTTGCGATCTGGGTAGCCGCGTTGTTTCAGCAGGATGCGGCGCGCAGACCTTACCGCTGGAACGGGCTGTTTTTTGGTTTCATTCCGGTGGGTCTGCTGACGTTGCTGGCTTATGCGCTGGTTTTGCCCAGCATGGTGGGCGGTGCGCTGTTGAATTCCGGGCTGCAGGGCAAAGAGAATGAGTGGACAAACCCTCTTTGGGCTCTGGCCGAGCTCTTCAGCAGTCTGCAGATCGGTTTTGCAAGCGCTGGTGTTGTATTCGTAGCGGGTCTTATCTTTGCTGTCGGAGTTGTCAGCTTCGCCCGAACGCGCCCGGCTGTTGTGGCGTTGTTTCTGATCCCGGTCGGAGTCGGGCTCATTGCAATGACCAGTATTGGTTACACACTGTTTCCGCGGTTTTTCTTTTTCACCTTCGGGTTTGCCATTCTGATCGTGATCAGGGGCGCTTCCGTCACCGGCCAGTTGGCGGCGCGGCTGATACGATTGTCTGCGCCAGCGGCAAGGTGGTTTCCTGCGGTGCTGTGTGCGGGCATCGTGGCCGTGTCCATACTGTCATTGCGCCATGTCTATTTGCCGAAACAGGACTACGCTGGGGCGATCGCGCTGATCGAGCGCGAAAAGCAAGCCGGTGATACGGTTCTTGCTGTCGGGATCGCGGGATTTCCGTTCAATGCATACTACCATATGGGGTGGGGTGTTATCGAAACGGGTGATGACCTGGATCGCCTTGCGGCGCAGTCCGGCAGAACGTGGCTGGTCTATACCATGCCGGTGCATGCCCGGACCACGTATCCGGATATTCTGACCCGGATCGAACGGGATTATTCTCTCGCCGGTCGGTTCTTCGGGTCTTTGGGTGGGGGCGAGGTTGTTGTCAGCCTTGAAAACTAGGACGGGTCACCTCGCGCAGATAATAATAGTGCGGATTATTTGAAGGATAACGATTGATATGTGTGGAATTTGCGGGATCCTGCGGATTGATCCGGCGACTGAACGTCCCGGAGAGGGGTTGATCACAGCTATGGCAGCGACGCTGGTTCATCGCGGACCAAATGATGATGGTATCTGGCTGGACGAAGATGTTGCGCTGGGTTTCCGCCGCCTTTCGGTGATCGATCTGTCTTATGCCGGACACCAACCGATGACCAATGAAGACGGTTCGGTGGTGATTGTCTTCAATGGTGAGATCTACAATTTTCAGGAACTGAAAGAGAAATACCGCCTCGAAGAGCGTGGCCATGTCTTCAAATCGCGCACCGATACTGAAGTGCTCATTCATCTTTACGAGGAGATTGGCCTGGATATGATCCCGGAGCTTAACGGGATGTACGCCTTTGCGATCTGGGATACCCGCAGCAAGTCACTTCATCTGGCGCGTGACCGTTATGGCATCAAGCCGTTCTTCTATCAGGAAGATGGCGATCATTTCCGGTTCGGTTCCGAGATCAAGGCGATCATCGCCGATGACCGGGTTGCTCGAAAACCGTCGATGCAGGCTTTGCACGATTTTCTGACCTTCAACTATATCCCGGGCACACAGACGGCCTTTGAGGGTATCTCCGAGGTGCCGCCGGGTCATTACATGACCGTCACTGCAGAAGGGGTGATCACTACACAGCGCTATTGGGATCTTCATTTCAGCGTTGATGCCAGCATCACAGAGGAACAGGCGATTTCGCGATCCTACGAATTGATGGACAAAGCCTTGCAGCGCCGTCTGGTCGCGGATGTGCCGATTGGGGTATTTCTGTCAGGCGGGCTCGATTCCAGTACCCTGGTGGCGCTCATGCATAAGCATGTGGATGAGCCCATTCATACATACTCGGTTGGTTTCGAAGCCCAGAGTTTCAACGAATTGCCGTTTGCCCGGATCGTGGCCGAAGCGTTCAATACCAAACACCGCGAGGTGACAGTCACGGCCGACATGGTCCGGGACATGCTGCCGAAATATCTCAGCTTCACCGATGAGCCATATGGCGACGGCTCGGCGATACCCACCTATTTCATAAGTGAGCTGGCCAAGGACGAAGTGGTTGTTGTCCTGTCGGGTGAGGGCGGCGATGAAGCCTTTGCCGGATATGACACCCATGCGGCCTACAACATCTACAAACAGGCCCGGAAAATACCCGCTTTCATTCGGAACGGTGTGATGAAGCCGCTGGTGAACTGCCTGCCCGTTTCAGATAAAAAGCTCAGCTTTGAATTCAAAGCCAAAAGATTTCTCGGCGGGCTGGACTTGCCGCCGGAAGAGGCACATCTGTGGTGGCGAACCGTGCTGGGCGAAGCCGAGAAGTTCGACCTTTATGCGGATGGGATGGCCGAACCTGGTTCGCTGCAGCCTTCGGTGCGGCATTTTCAAGTGGCTTATGAGCATTGCGGAGCGGACGAGACCCTGTCGCGGCTGATGTATATCGATTCAACCGTCTTTCTGCCTGATGACCTGATGATCAAGAATGATCGCATGACCATGGCGCATTCTCTGGAAGCCCGGGTGCCCTTTACCGACCCGGAGCTGACCGGGTTTCTGGCCACAGTGCCGTCGGATCTGAAGATGAAGAACCGGCGCAAGAAACACCTCATGCGGCGGGCAATGGAAAATGCCCTGCCCGACAGCATTCTCAACAAAAAGAAGGTCGGGCTTGAAATGCCCTATTCCAGCTGGCTCAAGGCTGAGCTGAAGGACCTGATGATGCGCTATCTTGGGCCCGAGAATATTCGGCGCACAGGTCTGTTTCGTGTTCAGGCGGTACAGACACTGATTGACGATCACGTGACCGGAAAACGGGACAATGGTCGCCCGCTCTGGGGGCTTTTAAACTACATGATGTGGTACGAGCTTTATATCGATGCCTAGTCCGGTTTGCGGAACACCCAGAGCGTTGAAATCACATAGCTGGTAATAAATGAGGCGCCGATCGCAACCAAGAGGATAAACCAGAAAGGCAGGGCGGTCACATATCCCAGCCCTGCCACTACTGCGAGACGGCTCACCAAAGATGACAGGACCGCCAGAAGGTACTTCCCATATCCTAGGAACGAGATTGTGCTTTTGTCGGTGTGTTCATAGCTAAAGACATTATGTCCGCAGTAATTGACTGCCGATCCCAGGATAAAGCCGCAGGTCGAGGCAAGGACATAAGGTGCGGAAAAGACTAGGGCGAGCAGCACTGCCAGCAGGTAATCCGCAGTCGTCCCGACAACGCTGATACTCAGAAATCTGAAAAAGAGGCGCTTGTCTTTGAGATTTGAGATCATGGATTTGGCGGCTCGTGCTAATCATTGGCGGAGGAGAGAGGGTAAAATCGGCTGAGGTTCAACGGGGTTTGATGGGCAAAACAGGGACAGCGCGACCGCTGGGTTCCTGTCGGATACGGCCTATCGTCGGGTTGGATAGCCTTTTACCAATGATGAGCCAGCATTGAGGCGTTCGATCTGGCTGCCCGGTCGCACACCATATTCGTGAAACCCGTTTGCGGCCCCGGTCGCATAATAAATGAATTCCCGGTCATAATATCCCTGCGCTGAAGGGGACTGATCCTGAACAATAGCGTTATTGAGGACAACCCAGTCGCGCTGGTTGTCGAACCCCTTGATGCCGCTGACGACGTTCTGTTCGATGACGACATGTCGTGAGGACGCAATGTTGATACGCGGAATAGTGATGCCTCCGTCTTTGCTGCGCCGCACCCGAATGATTGAGTTTTTGCGGATCGACAGGTTGTCGATACCGTCCACCGAGATGCCGTGAACATGCGCATTATAGATGACGTTGTTTTCGATCAGGACATTCTGGTGGCGCAATTGGGGGTCGTTCATGTTCTTGCCACTGCTGCCAATGAATATGGTCTGGGTGTAATCCCCGCGACCGATATCGAAGACATTGTCGCGGATGACGATGTCAGAGCTGCGCAGGCCGGAACTGCGCATGATCTGAATCATGTCCCGGTGATCGCGGTTCGGGACGCCCCGGAAGTTGTGGAGGCGATTACCTTCGACCAAAAGGCCTGCGATGCCGCCAAATCCCATACCGTCTGACCGGATGTCGTATATTTCATTGCCTCTCAATGTAATGTCGGTGCCGTGGCCGCCGGTCACAGCTTTCCACCACTTCCTGAAAGTGTTGTTCAGAATATTGACCGAAGAGCTGCCCTTGAAGCGCAGACCGCGCCCGTGCCCGACGCCGGAATTGTGGTCCCCGTCGAAAACCGAGTTGGCGATCGTTATCCTGTGGCTGTCTTTGATGCTGAACGGGTTGATCGAATCCTTGTCCCCCGGAGAGTATACGTAGTCGAAGGCCAGCCCATCGAGTGTGACATTGCCAGCTTTGTTCAGGCGCAACTCGGTGAAGCAGGCGGGCGATCCCGGAGTGGCCGACCGGATCGTGACAGGTTTGGGAAAAGATTTTTTGATTTTCAAAGAGCCGTAATTGCCGCCGTCCAAAACGAGTGTTTCACCGCCCTTCGCTTTTTGGATTGCAGCAGACAGTTCTGAAGGGGTGCGGATGTTCTGGCCGTTGGCTGCTTTGGCCACATTTGTTGTGATCTTTGGGTTCGTACAGGCCGAGGCCGCGGACAGCGATGCAGGGAGCGACAGAAGACTCAAGCAGGCGCAAGCCAGTACTCCGATAGAGGTGTATATGTGTCGCCGCATCAGAAGGGACCCGCTTTAATCGCTACTACTATGCGAAAAGAAGGCTAGGGGTGCGGATGAGTCGTGTCCACAGCCGTGTATGAGCAGTGTTTGGGGTGTTTTGGCGGGCAAATTGCACCGGGTGACGTAAGGGTACCGGGCAATTCACCGCCGACGCCAGTTGGTGATACGCGAGTACACGCCTGAAAAAAGGCATTTCTGTGACCATTGTTGCGACAAGAGAATCAATTCGTAAAACCTGATGTTACCGCCAAGGGAAGGGGAACAATTCCCGGTATCGAGTATTCGAGTTCACTCGGAAATGACAGCAATTGGGCAATATTGTCCCAATACAGGCAACAGTTTCCAAACATAGCCATATTCTGGCCCCTCTGTCGCCTTCGTGCGGCTGTTCCTTCTGTCCTGGGTGTGCGGGATCTCGTGCGCTGCCACTCACAGCGCCTATGAAACAGAAGGTGAAATATGTCGACGACAATCACGGTAACCTCTGCAGCGGAGTTGAACCAGGCTCTGTCTCAGGCGACAGGTGGGGAAACGATACTGCTTGCGGCAGGTGATTATGGGACTCTGAATCTGGATGGGAAATCAGGTTTCAACATCAACTACGCATCGAACGTAACGATCAAATCGGCAGACCCCAATGCGCCTGCCACAATCTCAGAGATGACGTTGGATGGCGCATCGAACATAACTTTCGAAAACATTACGTTCGATTACACCTTCAATGGTGAATCAACGAGCTATAAGCCGTTTGAAATCAAAAACAGCGCAAACATCACGATCAAGGATTCAATCTTTGATGGCGATCTGGCCCAGGGCGTTTCTGCCATTGACGATGGTTATGGAACAGGGAAAGCCCTGGCGGTGCGGGACAGCACGGGTATCGTTATCGATAACAATGAATTCTATGACTGGTGGAAGGGGCTGAGTGTCGGTGCCAGCACCAACGTCACTGTCTCGGGCAATGATGTGCATTCGCTCCGTTCCGATGGGATGTCGTTTGGAGGGAACCAAAACCTTCTGATCGAGAACAACTATCTCCACGATTTCCGCGCTTCGCCCAATTCCGGGGACCACCGGGACATGATCCAGTTTTCAAAGGGGCTTGGACCCAGTGACAGTGTGATCATCCGGGACAACGTGTTCGACATGGGGACGGGAACACACGCGCAGACAATTTTCATGGGCAACGGTAAAACCGATCCCAACGATCCTGCCATGTTCTACACGAACATTCTGATCGAAGATAACATAATCTACAACGCCCACACTCACGGAATCACGGTTACCGGTGCCAAGGATCTGACGATCTCGCACAACACTATTCTGGCCGTGGATCGGGCTGTGACAGGTGGGATCACTATTCCGAAAATCAATGTCACAAGCACGTCGCAGAACGTCACAATTGATGGGAATGTTGTTTCCGGTGTTGCCGGGCATAACGGTCAGTCGGACTGGACGGTCATTGACAATGTCTATGTTCAAAACACGGACCCGAGCGCGCCTAACCACTACGACAACATGTTTGTCTATTATGCGACTGCGGCACAGGACGGGTACAATCAATACGGTGTTATTCCGGGCAGTACAGTTGATACGATGAATGCCGGTTCGGATCTCGCGATGCAATTTCCTATGTCTTACGATGCATGGGTTGGTAGCACAGGGGTCAGCGCGCCACCCGCGTCGATCAATCCCGGCCCGGCGCCAGCGCAGCCGGACAGCGGCACACCTCCGACCCAGCCGGATACGGGAACAGGGCAGCCGGACAGCGGCACACCTTCGACCCAACCAGACACGGGAACAGAGCAGCCAGACAGCAGTACGCCTCCGACCCAGCCAGATACTGGCGGCACGGGGACTGCACAGGGGCAGGTGATAGTCGATGATTATGTACTGGACATCGCAGGCTTGCCCAATAATGGCCAAGCTGAATTTAGAGGGGATGCCTCAGTTGTGAACACGGCCTCTGGCTCTGCCATTCATTTTGACGGGCACGGTGATGCGGTAAAACTCGGCCGCCTGCAGGAGTTCGAATCTTCGGATCAGCTGGCATTTACCGTCGAGTTTACCAGGGATGAGGCAGATGGCAGTGATCAGCGCCTGGTCTGGAACAAAGGCCGCGTGGGTCTGACTTTGGAGGATGACGGGCTGGTTGCGCATGTTCAGAACAATGATGCCAAGTTCAGCAAAGGGTTCAAGGTCGACAATATCGGTCTCAACGACACCGATACGCACCAGATCACAGTCCTGGTCGATGAAACGGCGGATCGTCTTCAGGTTCTGGTCGACGATGTGCTGGTCCTTGAAGAAACCTCGGTGGATTTCGACTTTTCCGATGCGCATGGCGGCAGACAATGGGGTTGGAACCTCGGATCAACCCGCAAGGATCACGTGGACGGTGAAATCAGCCATTTTGCTGTTGATGACGACGTCACTTTCGTTGACTCGTCAGCTACACAGGGCGATTGGTTGGGGGGGTAATCCAACACCGCGCCACAGGTGCGTATGGAACAAATGAAAAAGCATGTTGGCCGGGTGTAAACTTGCACCCGGCTAAAATAGCATTGAAGGATAGCTCCATCGTAGGTGTGCGCATCTGATGCAATGGATACAGGCGATGCTGAAAGTTATGGGTTTTTGAGTTATGATTTTATCTGATAATCACCGCTTCGTATTCATTCATATACCCAAATGCGCCGGCACGTCGGTGCGCAATGCGGTTCTGCCGTTTCATGATGCAGATGTAAGATTTCTGAAAGAGGTCGAGCGTCACCCGGAGCTGGGTGAGATAGATTACCGCCATCTGCCCCTTGCGCTTTTGCATGATCTCGATCCTGAGGCCTTCCAGAAGCTGCAGGACTACGACAGCTACGCTTTGCTGCGTGATCCGTTCCGACGTTTCCAGTCTGCGATGTCGCAACGGGCCAAAATGTATCTTGGCAAGGAATTTGCTCAGCTTGATGATGATGAACTGCACGGAGAAACCCAAAAGGTCATTGCCTACCTGAATTCTGATCCTGAGGTGGTTGCCTCTGATTACATTCACTTCTCGCGGCAATCCGATTTTATCAGGTTCAATGGTGAGCGGCTGGTGCAGCACCTCTATCCGGTTGAACGGCTTGATTTGCTCGTTCAGGCGCTTTCCCAGCAGATCGGCACGGACATGCTGGAAATTGGGCACGCAAACAAGACAACTGTGTTTCGTCATCCGGCTCTGAAACGCGCCACATATAAAGGTAGTGCGCTGGCCCGGCGATTATTGCCTGCCCCAGTGCATGAAACCTTGCGCGTCTCTGCCCGGCGCGTCTTGATGAAGCCGGGGAGCACCCAGCCGCATCCCGTTTTCTGTGAACCCGATATGCAGAACTTTGTCCGGGAATATTACGCCGCTGATATTGCGTTATATAAGGAGGTTCTGGCAGATGTGGCTGCGTGATTTGAGGTTCGGGTGAAAAGTGGAGTGAGCGGGTGCGACCGGTACAGGAATGGCGCATACATCTTGGAGCGCATAAGACGGCGACGACACATCTGCAGGACACATTGCTCGCGCATCGGGATCAGCTGGCGCAAAAAGGCATAGATTACATTCCCAGAGAGGTATTCGGGCCTCTGCAACGACGCTATTCCAACCCAAATCATTGGCGGCGGCGGTTCTGGTCCGCACCGCTGGCCTATCAGTTCCGGCGTCATGTCAACGCGTTGCGGAATGGTGCTGAAACGGTCTTGTTGTCGGATGAGGATTTGCTTGGATATTCCGACGATCTGCTTGCACGCGATCTCTATCCATCATTTCGGGGAGAGCATCTTGTGAATGCGCTGTCACGTGGGGGAACGGTCAAACTTTTTCTCGGTATCCGGGCTTATGACAAGCTGCTGCCATCAGCTTATGCGCAGATGCTCAAGACTTTTGTACCCAGACCGGAATGGGCTTTGCGGATCGGTGACGCAGTTCTGGATGCGCCGCCCAGTTGGCCCGACCTCATCGAGCGGCTTTTGAGCGCTTTTCCCAACGCCAGCCTTCAGGTCTGGAAACACGAGGATTATCGGGTGTGCTGGCAGGAGATTTTGACGGAATTCGCAGGTCGGGATGTCGGGGTCTTTCCGGACTTGCCCCCGCCAGAACGCACGACCTCGCCATCACACGAGGCGATCCGCAAAGCGGAAGCTCTGGACAGGTCCTTGTCGGTTCAGGAAAGGCGTGCCTGCGTCAAACGTATTTACTACGAAGAATTGCCCGCCGGACCAGACCGTTCTCGGTTTCACCCATACCGGCCCGAGACCGTCGCCGCCTTACAGCAGAAATATGCGCAAGACCTGCAACGGATCGAACGTGAATATCCTGGGATGCTGTTCCAGGTTTCCTGAACTGCGGAAAGGTCAAACGGCCTTTGGGCGTTTCAGGGGTTCGGTTTCGTCAACATGCAGCAGGGATTTTGCAATTGCCAGTTTCTGCTCATCCCATTGCCAGCGCAGTTTTTGTACCGGTGCTGCGCCATTATCCAGAATGCGGGATATCCTGGCGGTGTCGCGGTTGCGAATGACACAGTCATGGACCAGATGTGGCCCCAAACACCCGATTTTAGGAACTTGACGCCAGGCGCGGCGAAACGGGCGGCGCATGTAGATCAACAGCTCAAAGAGTGTCTGGCACCAGAAATAGAGATGGGGTTTCTGCCGATTTTCCCAGTAGCGGACACTATAGTTGTACCAGTCCACCATGATCGGGCTGCCGGGTTCCGCGGCCAGGAACCAGGTTGCAACTTCGCGGGTATATCCGGGCCATGTGAACCACCGGGTTTCCGGGGTCCAGAAGAACGCGAAGAACCCTCGTTGCCCCACAATCGGCAGCCATTCGTCCAGCGGTTTGATGCAAAAGGCCGTCGCGTCTGCCCAGACGCCGCCATGGTCTTTCAGCAGTTTGAAGCGCAGGATGTTGGAATAGGATTGAATCGACATTTCCGGCGATAAGGGAGGCAGGTCGACGAAATCCTTGACCGTATTCCGATCGAGAATACGTATCGTCCAGTCCGGGTTTTTGGCCTGCCAGGACGCGATGCACATTTTCACGACTTCCGGGGCCTCGTCGATGCCCTTGTCCCAGAACATCCAGATGTTGCGCGGAATTGTCCGCGGGACTGCGGCTTCAAAGCCATCCGGTTGTGTTTTTCCGATTTTCCGAGTGACCTTGCGCACCAGACTGCGGAGCTTCTTAACTTTAACCAGAGATACAAAAAACAGAATCCAAGGGTTTCTCGCCAATTTAGTCGCTCCTATAGTCACCCGCTGGTGTTTTAGCCGCCAATTCAATGTGGCACCAGACGTCTGTCAAAAAGTGAAATACCATTCACTGACACTGCTGCTTCATAGGTGTAAAATGGAAACAGATCTGTGATTTGACGACCATTGTCCTGAACATGTTCCAGCGCAAGCGGTGCGATTCAGTTCTGCGTTGCGACCGGGACAATGGTGTCGGTATACTCTTTTGCGGGTGTCTGGTGCGCATCGGATATCTGAGCGAAACCGAAACGAGCAGCTCATAGAGGAAGTGGATGCGTTTTGGTAACGCAGGCTGATATACAGCATAGATCGGGGAAAGGGCATGGTGCCAACAGCACCAAGCCTTCGCTCTATCTTGTGCCAGCGCTTATCCTTGGCTTTATCCTGCCCTATTATTTTGATGTGGCCGGGCTAAGGTTGGGTGGCTATCGAATTGTATTAATTATATTTTTCTTACCGGCTATCGTTCGTTGGCTTGACGGGAGTGACCGGGTTCGTGCGATCGACATCCTGATGGTCTGCTTCGCGCTGTGGGGCGGTTTGGCCATTTTCGTCAATCACGGATTTTCCCAGTGGGAGTTTATTGGCATCCGGATCATTGAGACGCTATCGCCATACTTCATTGCGCGCTGGGTGATCAGGGATGCAGAAGCTTTTCGCTTCCTGACCCTTTGGCTTTTCATTGCTGTTTTGTTGATGCTGCCATTCAGTATTCACCAGAATTTTACGAACCGATCTATATTGCTGGATTTTTTCAGCAATTTTGGTGACGTGTATCGCACAGTACAACATGAGCCGAGATTGGGTTTGTATCGTGCACAGGGATCTTTGCCGCATCCAATCCTTTACGGATTGTTCTGTAGCCCGGTTTTTGCACTGACATGGTATGTTCTCGGATACGACAAGAGTATCTTTTACAAACTCCCAAGGGTAGGCCTTGTTACCTTGGCCGTCTTTTCATCACTGTCTTCGGGGGCATGGCTGTCAGTGGCTGTGCAGTTCGCATTGATGATGTGGTCGACAGTTCTGGCTTCGGTGAAAAAGAAATGGAATCTGCTGCTTTACATGTTTGCGGGTTTGTATGTGTTTATCGAAGTTTTTTCGAACCGATCCCCAGCTCAGATGTTTGCAGCCTATTTGACGCTGAAACCGTCTACGGCATGGAACCGGATTCATATCTTCAATAACGTCACCGACGACATCATGCGCAACCCTGTGTTCGGCATCGGTCTGAAGGATTGGACGCGCCCGCGGTGGATGCTCTCGAGTGTGGACAACTTCTGGCTGGTTCTCGCGATGCGCAACGGCATCCTGGGTTTTTTGCTGTTGCTTATTCCCGTTATTTTGATTTTCCGCGATGTAGGTCGGGCACCTCTGACGGGCAAGTTGGCAAGTTATCGGTTGGGGTATCTTTTTTCACTGGCCGGTATATGTATCGCGGCCATCTCAGTTCACCTTTGGGATGCGATCTTCTGTTTGCTGATGTTCATGCTGGGGGCGGGCATCTGGTTCATCGACGCCAGGGACGAAGACGATGCGGGGCAATCAGAGCCTGTACCCGCGCGCGCGCGGCGGATCAGGTATACCCGGTTTGAATGAAATGCTGTGTGTGTTGCCGACGATATCATTGATGCCTTCGTAATGGCGATCAGGGTGCGGAAAATTGGTTTGTTTTTGGTTCGGTCAGAGTAAATGGTAAAGGATTTTCGATTGAAACAGCTTTACAGAGATTTGGAGATTTATCTTTTCTATACCTCCGTACAAACGGGGCCTGCCCGGGACAACACCGATGTCGGTGTGATGAGATGAGGGAAGCCAGCCAGATGACGGTTCAGGACAATAAGGTGATGACAGATGCTGGCCTGGGGCATAAGCCGAAACGGTCGCGGCTGCGTAAGAAAATTACTCAGGTTCCTATTTCTTTTCGAAAGAATTACGGGCTGCTGAAGAACCCGGAATTCTGGCAGATGCTTCCCTTGCTTTTGATTTGCAGGTTCAGCGACCGAGACTTTGCCAAAAGCCGGACCAAGGTCTTTGTCGGAACGCATCACAAGGCTATGACCACCTATTTTAAGGCGGTGCTCAAGCTGCTGGCCCTTGGGTTGGGGGTGCGGTTTGAAGATATTTCCAAAGGACCACCAAAGCCGGAAACCCGTGTTTTCCTGTCGCCGCACAGCCGGACGCCGCTGTCCGAGATCGGACCATATCGGGGGATACATATTATGCGCGATCCGCGCGATATGATCGTATCATCCTATCACTACCATCTGTGGACCAACGAACTTTGGGCCCATGTGCCGGACGAAACCGGCAAAACCTATCAGGAAAAACTGCAGGCTGCCGGAAAGACCGAAGGGCTGTTCATGGAGATCCGTCACTTCATCTATTTCAGCCGCGAGAATCTCGAGAACTGGGATCTGTCCGACCCGGATATCCTCGAGGTGCAGTATGGTGATCTGATGGGTCCCCGCCGGGATGAAATCTATGCGGAAATCTTCACCTTCCTTGGGATGACTGGCAGGGTGCATGAACTGGGTGTCCGGCTGATGCGCCTGTTCGAGGCTGGCAAGCGCAGCAAGATTTCTGCGACAAAACCAAATGAGCGCGCACATATCCGCAGCGGGCGCAGCGGTCAGTGGAAAGATGAACTGGAGCCCGAACATATCGCCTATATCGAACAGGAGCTCGGGCATATTCTGGACAAGTTCGGGTATACCCGATCAGGTTAACGGTAAGAGCCGTTTTTTTGTCATTCCAAGCATACGGCGCAATTGTTTTGCCGGTGGCATTCGGCTGGCCAGAATGTCGTCGAACTGAGCTGAGCTCATATCTCCGCGCAGGGATGTGCGGGCACGCAGGAAGCTCTTGTCGTTCATGTGCCCTGTATCGCTTGAGAACGCGACCGTATATCCGTTGCGGCGCAATGCGCGTAGGACACGGGCGTTGTACAAGCCAAAGGGGATGCCTGCCTCGGTGATCGGAAGGTCGCAGATGTCCTGCAGTACGTTGCGGGAGTGTCCGAGTTCCCTATTGAGCGCATCTCGGTCCAACCCGCTCCAACCGACATGTGCAATGCCGTGGCTACCGACGCGCATCCCGGCATCCAGCAGGGCCGAAATGTGATCGCGCCCCAACGATCCGGGTTGGTCCAGCCGTCCAGTCAGAACAAAGAAACGCGCGGACAGGCCCCGTTCGACCAGAGCTGGAAGCGCGATGTCATAATCCGACAGGTTGCCATCGTCAAAGGTCAGAACAAAGGCCTGCGGATCATGGGCTGCAGCGACGCGGTCAAGAATTCCCGTAAACTGCGCCTCGGACAACCAATAGGGGGCCTCTCCCTCTTCGAGGTCGCGGGCCGGTGAGCCAATGCCGTGAAAATTGAGTCCGATCCGACGTGCCATTTCAGCGCTTCAACCTCCCGTGCAGAGCTTCGGCTAGACCGATCAGGTTTGCCATGGGACCTGCCGGCCATGCCTCATAGGGTCCTGCGGCCGTGGTATCTGTACCGCCGGTACGCAATTTGAAACGGGTGACGCTGGGGTTTGCATCCTGATCTATTCCGCCCAGGTCAAAGCACCTGATCCCGTGTTCCCGACAATGCAGTATGGCCTGCCACATCAGATAGTGCCCGGCATTGAGCTTGCGCCCCGCTTCCGAAGTTGCTCCGAACAGATAGACAGCGTTTGTGCCGGTGCGTCCGATGGTCATTGCGCCGATATCGGCACCGTCCTTGCGTGCAATCAGAACATCGTGTTGGAAATCCGGCCCCGTGAGCGGATAGTAGAATTCCGGCGGAATGTCAGGCTGGAAGCCTTTGGCGGCCTGCACTTGTTCATAGAGCTTGTGAAATCGCCCTGACAGATCCGCAATCGGACCGGTCTCAAGCACTATTCCCGTCTTGAGTGCATTGCGCAATGGGTTGCGCCATTTGCCGTGCAGAGCGCGCATCAGGGTATCGTCGTCCTGATCAGGGTCAATCAGGACCGTCCGATACGGGCTTGCCCGTTCGGTGGGCAAAAAACCGGCACCTGTTACCGCGTCGTCGGTGGGGGTGGCCATGACCGGAAAGCGTAGGCGCAGGACATGACCGCTGTCATGTACGTGCCGACGCAGATCCGAGAGGATTGCGCGGACCATGGCTGCATCGGGAGTACCCCGCCCCTTGGGGTGGATCAATGGCCCGGCCGCAATCCAGGCAATACCGCGGTTCAGAACCGGAACCCGTTTGATCCTGAGACATGTCGCAGCCACCGGTGCGCCCTGCGCATCATGCAGGCCGAGAAATTCGGCGGTTGCCCCTATGCGTCTGGCGGCGGCCCGCGCATAGGTCACGCTTTGCTCATAGGTGAGGTCTTCGAACCTGTTGCTCAGGCCGGGCCAGTCTTCCGCCGCAACCCGGCGCACAGAGAGGGTGCCATCAACCATCAGATCACTGCAGTTTCCGCATGAGGCGTCAGCATCCGGTCCAGATCGGCCTCTTCCTCCGCTTCAAGAGGTTTAGAGGCCCGCAGCGTGAATCGTTCAGGAACCGAGCCACCTGGACGTGGTTTGGCCGGTACGCCGTGCTGCTCCAGAAACGCTGCAACGCTGGCCAAGATGCGTTTCGGGTCGGCGCAAAGCGCTTCGTATTCGACCCTAAAATGCCTGTCAGCTCCGATATGGGCGCAATCGCGTTCAATATCATTGGCAACGCCGACAACCTGCCGACAGGCACGTTCGATATCGGTGTCGCCACCTGCATTTGAGGGGCGGACAGACCACCATTCCTCATGATCCCGCTCAGGCCCCTTCTTCCGCCTTTGGGCCCGGATGATGGATCTGGCAGTGTCTTTGGCATCCCGCCGGATTTCAATGAAAAGACAGCCGTGAAACAACGCATCCAGCAATCGCACGCGGTTGGAATGCATCACGTTCTTGTTGATGAACGGGGCGTCTGACAAGGTCGACATGCCTGCCAGCGTCGCTTGGATTTCCGCAATAGGTAAGGATGTAAGGTGCCGCTCATTTACCCAAGGGCCATCCTCCAGCCATCGCTGCCAAATCCAGCCGCCTTCATTCGGAGCAGCCCATCCCGAAATATGGCCATAGTCGCTTTGGTAGGCGGGCGTGTGGTCCGATATCAGCTTCCCTCCGATCCGGGTCGCGGCCAGAGGGGTTTTGTAGAACCGGTGTGCAAGGTTGGAAAAAAAGGCGAAATCGAAGCCGGTTGTCATAAGCTCATAAAACAGAGACGTGCCGGATCGGGGGGCGCCCAGAATGAAGATATGCGGCCACCGCGCGGCGGGCTGCTGCGCAAGCATCCGGCGTTCAAGCGGGGTGAGAACGGTGTGGACAATACCGCGCAATACGGGTTTCGCCAGGTTCTTCATGCCAACATGTCCGGGGCGGGTTGCGGTGGCACCTGCCCCTGTGGAGGCCTGATCAGAGCCCCCAGCAGAAACGCAAATCGTGCCCGCCAGGCCTGGGCGCCTTCGTGCCGGGGCTTTATCAGGCTTATCGGCAGAAACCACACGCCCCGCAACAGATCCCCGATTGTCATGAGACCGGTTCCGAGCCATGCGATCAGTGGACCACGCGAGAAGCGCAGAAACAGAATATGTCCTTTGGCGATCTCGACGGATTTCCAGGGCGAGGTCTGTCCGGTGGAAACCGCGCCGTAGTGCAGAAGCCGGATGTCCGGGTTGTAACACACTTTCAGACCGGCCTGACGGACCCGCCAGCACCATTCGGATTCCTCGCTATACATGAAAAATCGGTCATTCATGACGCCGACGGTGTCGATGACCGTTTTGGGGACCATCATGAAACACCCGGCGACGACATCGACATCCTGTACGGTGTCACGAGCACGCGAGGCATAGCGCTGATCCCCGAAAAGGCGGGTTTTGCGGATGATGCGGTTTGGTATCAGGATATTCCAGAAAAGGCTGCTCAGGGAAACCTGACGGAACAGGGTGGGCTGTTGTATGCCGTTTTCAAGCGAGACATGCCCACCAAGAATGCCAATGTCTGGATTGTTTTCCAGGTATGAGACAGCGCGCTCAAGCGTTCCGTCATAAACCTGTGCATCCGGGTTGAGGATCAGCAGATAGCGCCCTCGTGCCTGTCGGATGCCGATGTTGTTGCCCCAAGCATAGCCACCATTTTGTCCTGCGGCCATAATCGTCGCTTCGGGAAAAGCCGCCCGCAAGGCTGTGACGCTGTCGTCGCTTGAATCGTTGTCGACGACAATGACTTCGAGTTTCAGATTTCCCCGATGATCTAGCACTGACTGGATTGCCTTGGAGGTCACATCGTGGGTGTTGTAGTTCACGATTATGACGCTCAGATCCAGTTCCGGAAGAACGGATGTCGTATCAGAAACGGATGAGCTCGGCCTCTGATCGTTTTGCGCGTGGTCCATCCTGTCCGGTTCTCTGGCTATGTACATCGAATGATCTGTCACTGTTTACTAGTTTAACCTACAAGTCCCAGGGGCGGGATTGCTCTAACGTTGCTTTGCCGCGCTCGAATCCAGGTAATGTTTAAGTACGCGCTTTGGAAACTGCAGCGCGACCTTCTCAACGCCGTCGGGTTGACCGACCAGCAGCCAAAGCAACAGATGTGTTGCGACGTAAGTGAACGCTCCGGCCAGGACTTTTGTCAGGAAGATGACAAGCAGCCTTGGGACGTCATCCCAGGATTCGAAAGCCCAGCCAACATGGACCGGTGTTCCAAATGCGCTGGCAATAAACAACACAACCGCGATCATGGCGATACAGGAGACGATGCTTCTCCAGGCTACAGTCAGGGGGCCAAAGAACGTACGCGTTCCGTGCCGTTTGGCGATTGTGAGGGTCATCGCGATGGCAGCAACGCTTGCGGCACCTGCCGCGATCAGCGCACCAGTGAACCCGAAATTGACGCCGACCAACATGAAAAGGCAAACCAGTACCAGCAGAATGGTATTTCGGGCGAACAGGAGCTTTGTCGATCCTTCGACATAAGTTGCCGCCCGAACATTCGCCTGCAAGGTCTCCAGGGCCTTGAGTGGAGCCAGAATCCATATCACCTGCGCAGCCGCAAGCCACTTGAAGCCGAAAACGACAAGGATGATGTGGTTGGCCACCAGAGCCATGCCGACCGACATCGGCAACACAATTGCAATGAGCAATTCGTTGAGCCGGATGAATGCTTCGTCTTTGCGGTCCGTATTCCGGGCAATATCAGCAAGGCCTGGATAGATCACCCGCTGCATGGGGGCAAAAAGCTGGGTCGTTACAAGCGTGCTGATGCGGTTGCCGAGCCGGAATATCCCGGCATCGGCCAGTCCCAAGGTCGCGCCGATAATCAGCTGCGGCATGTTTTTGGAAAAGAACTGAGCAATCTGGGCACCCAAGGACCACGTGGAAAACGACAGACTGTCGCGCCACCGGGCCAGCGACAGTCGCGGAGCCATTGGGGCCATGCTAAACGTCCAGATACCGCGCGCTGTCAGAGCACAGAAGTTGGCAACAACAATTGCCCAGAAATCGCGCCAGACCCAAGCAAGCGTAATCGCTGTAATCGAATAGATGACTCGAATGAGAGTTTCTTCACCAGCGGCATAGCCGAAGCGAAGTTTTCTTTCAAAGAGTATGAAGCGCGGGCTTCTGAAGGCGACAGTGATGGCCAGTAGGCAAAGAGCGGGTGTGATCTGAACCAGCTCGGGGACGCCAATCAGAGCGACCAGCGGTCGGGACGCAAGGAAGAAAAGAGCGACCGTCATTCCAAAGATCACCTGAAAGGTGAAAACGGTCTCCAGGTGATCCTGTGTAACGTCATCCAGCCGTATGAGTACCATGGCGATCTGACGTTGCAGCATTTCTAGAAAGGCTGTTGCAATCAGAAAATAGGCGGCTACGCCAAAATCTTCGGGTGTTAAGAGACGCGCCGTAATGGCAAGCGTGACCAACCCAAGCCCCTGCCGGAACAAGCCTGATGCAAAGAGCGTCGCCGCGCCGACGGCCAAGGCGGAACTGCGGCTAGACTTGGGTTCATTGGGTTGTTCCAAAAGCACTATCTTTCCAATTTGGAGACAAATGACAGCATAGCAGACAAATGTTTCGCTTTCTTCTTTTGCCACAGCCGGGCCTGAACACACAGAGTCGCCACACTGGTAAACCGGTGGTCGAATTGATATTCAAACGAGCGTTGGTGTGTTGCGATTGGAAACTCCATGATTTTCGTTTTGAGTCAGAATGTTGAACCGATTTCTAATGTGTACTCTTGTTTCGTGTCAAAAAAATGCAGCACTTTATAGGGTAATTTTTTAAAAGTTTCCCAGATAGCTCTCTGACTATGCAAGGGCGCTTACGGCAGGGCACCTGATATTTATATCAGCAGCAAGAACACCGCCTGACAGTTTTAAAACGGTAAAAGAGTATGAAGATTGCAATTTTTGGGTTGGGATATGTGGGGTTCACGGCGGCGTGCTGTCTGACCCGCGAGGGGCATGAGGTGATCGGCGTCGATGTGAATGCCGACAAGGTCTCTGAGATCAACGCCGGGCAGCCCCCGATCAAGGAACCGAAAGTGGCCGAGTTGCTGACCGAAGCGTTGGCCAGGAACCTGATCCGCGCCTCGGTTGAAATGCCGGACCTCAGGGATGTGGATCTGGCCATCGTCTGTGTCGGTACGCCCAGTTCCACAGATGGCTCGCATAACATGAGTTTTGTGGCCGAGGTGACGCGCCAGATTGCTGAAACCGTATCGCCGGACCGGGCGCGGCCTCTGACGGTGGCGTACAGGTCCACCTTCCGGCCGGGCACCGTTCGGCAGCTGATCGAGCCGATCTTTGAAAGCTATCTGGGCGATCGGACGGCGCAGGCGGTCGAGATTGTCTATAACCCCGAATTCCTGCGCGAGGCTTCGGCGGTAGATGATTTCTTCAACCCGCCCAAGATCGTTGTCGGTACAGCAGACGGCAACCGATCCGCAGTGATGGATGAAATGCACGAAGGGCTGGATGCGCCGGTGTTCTATACCGCCTTTGAAGAGGCCGAGATCACCAAATTCGTCGACAATACCTGGCACGCCACCAAGGTGGCCTTCGCCAATGAGGTCGGCCGCATCTGCCACAGCATGGGCGTATCCGCCAAAACCATGCACGAGATTTTCGTCTCGGACACCAAGCTGAATATCTCGGCCTATTACACCCGTCCCGGGGGCGCGTTCGGGGGATCGTGCCTGCCCAAGGATGTGCGGGCGCTGCAGCATATCGCGGGCGAGGTTGGGGCGCATACCCATCTGATCGACAGCCTGTTGCAGACCAACCAGGCGCACAAGACCTATCAGGCGCAGGATATCATGGCGCGGTTGCCTGACGGGGGCCGGGTGCTGATGGCGGGGCTGGCCTTCAAGGCCGGAACCGACGATCTGCGCGAAAGCCCCAATGTCGATATCGCCCGACGCCTGTTACAGGCAGGTTATCAGCTGTCGGTCTATGACCCGGCCATCAAGCCTGCCGACCTGCGCGGACAGAACCTGGGCTATGCCTTTACCCATTTGCCCAATGTGGGCAGCCTGCTGGTGGATCGCGCTACGGCCGAGGCCGGACCCTGGGATCTGGTGGTTGGATCAAACCGGATCGTGAATGACCTGAACCTTGGCGATACAGAGGTGCTAAGAACCTATGAATATGACTAGCCCCGTATCCGCCATTCAGCCGATCTCGTTCGACGAGCTGCGCCAGAGCCAACCCCTGAAAGGGTTGAAGGTTCTGATTGTGGTGGAAAACCTGCCCGTGCCCTTCGACCGCCGCGTCTGGATGGAGGCCCGCACGCTGGCCGCCGCAGGCGCGCTGGTCTCGGTCATCTGTCCGACTGGCAAGGGGCATGAGGAGCGTGTCTGGGAAGACGAAGGCATCAAGGTCTATCGCCACCCGCTGCCTTTGGATGCCAGCGGCGCGCTGGGGTATCTGTTGGAATATGGCGCGGCGCTGTTCTGGGAAAGCTGGCTGGCACTGAAGATCAAGTTTACCCGCGGTTTTCACGTCATCCATGGCTGCAACCCGCCTGACCTGATCTTTCTGGTGGCGCTGCCCTTCAAGCTGTTTGGCGTGCGCTATCTGTTCGATCATCACGACATCAACCCCGAGCTTTATGAGGCCAAGTTCGACAAGCGCGGGTTCTTCTGGAAGCTGATGAAGACGTTCGAACGGCTGACCTTCGCCTCGGCCCGGGTATCGATCGCCACCAATGAAAGCTATCGCAAGATCGCCATCGAACGCGGCGGCATGGCGCCCGAGGATGTGTTTATCGTCCGCTCAGGCCCCGATCTCAGCCGGTTGCAGCACCTGCCGCCGAACCCGGACTGGCGCAATGGGCGCAAATATATGGTCGGCTATGTCGGCGTCATGGGCGATCAGGAAGGCATCGATCTGCTGCTGGAATCCGTGGCGCATCTGGTGCAGGTTCAGGGGCGCGACGACATTCAGTTCTGCCTTGTGGGCGGCGGCCCCAGCCTGGACAAGCTGAAGCAGCAATCCGTCGATATGGGCCTGTCGGACTATGTCACTTTCACCGGCCGTGCGCCGGATCAGGATCTGTTCGAAATCTTGTCGACCGCCGATGTCTGCGTGAACCCGGACCGGGTGAACGAGATGAATGACAAATCCACCATGAACAAGATTCTCGAATATATGGCGTTCGAGAAACCCATCGTTCAGTTCGACGTGACCGAAGGGCGGTTCTCGGCGCAGGAGGCCTCGCTTTATGCCAAGGCCAATGATCCAGTGGATATGGCCGACAAGATCACCGAACTGCTGGCGGATGACGAGCGCCGCGCTGCCATGGGCCGCTATGGGCGTGCAAGGGTCGAGGCTGAGATGGCCTGGCCCCATCAGGTGCCCGCGCTGATTGCAGCGTATAAGCGGATCTGGAAGGGCTAAAGCGCAATCCGAAAAGTGAAAACTGGTTTTCGGATTATATTGCGCACTACTTCAAAGGCTTAGAACGGCACGAATTGCGGCAAGCGGTTCAGGCTGGGTTCCATGAACCGCTGCAGCCTTGCATCCGCATCCGCTTCGGTTTCACCGGGCAGGATCGGGGTCACAAAGCGGACCAAGGCACCATCGGTGCGGCCCATAGTGAAACCGTCCTGGATAACGCTCAACTTGGCGCGGAAATCGTTGACCATACGTTTGCCGCGCTGTTCGAACCAGTAATAGACCAGCTGTTTTGACAGCTCTTTCTGGATCACCGCGCGATTTACGGTGAAGCTGCCATAAGGTGTGTCGCCCGGGTTGATCTCATAAGGCTCCAGGCTGAAGATTTCCCAACCGCCAACCGGCAGGCAAACCTCGGGCGAATGGATGCCGTCGCCATCGGTTTGCTTGTTGTAGAAGGCCACAAACATGTTCACGAAGTCACCCGACCCGCTATCGATATAGGTGGCGTGAAGATAATCGCTGGCCCCCAGTGTCCGTTCGACCTTGGGATCAAGGCTAGTGGTCGAGCCTGACCAATCGCCCAACTGGCGTGGGTAAAGCACAAACGGATCCCGCTCGATTGGCTTTACCTCTGAGGCCGGCCGCAGGGTCCACGCAGTAGAAACCGCCAAAGTTAAAAGTGCCGCGATGGCCAACGCCACTGATGCGCGAATACTCAAAAAACGCAGTGCGACGGCGCCCAGCCCCTGGGTGTCCAGATCGATTGTTTCGGCAAAAGGCTGCGGGTTTGGGGCCAGACGCTGCAACCCGATTGCCATCAGGAACAGAATGACCACGCAAAGCAGGAAGATGATCCAGCCTTCGAAGAAATGCATGAAGCCTTCGGCATGTTCGATGCCGTGATGGTTGACCAGCACACCGATCACACCGATACGGACCGAGTTCATCAGTACTGTCAGAGGTGCGGCTGCAACCAGCAGAACCACCTTGTGCCAGATCGGGCCACGATACAGCAGGGCAAAGAGATACGAGAAGCTGAGGATCGGGAACAGGTAACGCAGGCCTGAACAGGCCTCGGCCACCTGCAGCTTGTAGACCCCCAGATCGATGATGTTGCCTTCGATAAAGACCGAAACACCAGCCATCTGCACGAACCACACGCCCAGCTCGGATGAAATCCATTGCAGGAAGATCGTCAGCTTCCAATAGACGAACTGCGGCAGGGGCAGCATGAACACCAGATGCAGCACGGGCAGCTGATGGTATTTGCCCCGCTGCCAGCCGAATACGGTTAGCATAACGCCGCCCACCCAGATGATCATGGCATAGGTGACGATGTCGGAGATGCGGGCCAGATTGCCCAGAATGGCGATGAGCAGGGCCACGGCAATCGCCGCCACACCCGGCCACCGATCGCGCACGACCGGATTGGGTGGCGGCATGTCCCTAAGTTCACGCAGGAAGAGATACAGCGAAATGATCGGGATCAGCGGACCATGGCTGTATTCCGGAGTGCTCCAGGCAGCTCCCAACGACACGATCCCGATCCAGAAGACGGGCACCGACCCAAGCAACAACAAGGCAAACCAGAACAACCCTGCGGTGTTTATGACCGGCAGGCCGCCTCGGGCCGCTTCAATGATATTGTCGCGGCCGTTTTTCGAATCGAAACGATGCATCACTACCCATCATGCATAATAAACCACGCCCCGAAATCATGGTGACACAAGCTCCCGTGATTTTGATCTGAAGGCGATACAATACGTAGTGTTTGGAGTATTTGTTGACGACACGAACCCAGCCAAAGCAAATCAGGGTTTGAGGGTGAACCTCCGCCCAAGCGTCAGGAAGACCGAGTCCGAGGTTGCCTTAAAGCCGTTCTGGTCGTCCATCTCGTACTGATAGCCTACGTTGAGCGCCCAATCCTTTGTGATCGCGCGCGTATAAGAGGCGTTGAATGTGCCGCGCTGTCTTGGATTGGATGAACCCGTCCCTTCGTCTTCCTGATCGATGAAATTAACACTAAAAGACAGGCCGGATACCGGGTTTATGAAATAATCATATGTCAGGAAGGCCAGAGTCTGCCGGGTTTCCACACTTTGTGTACTGGTGCCGACCCGTCGTTGAATCGTCGCGCCGATTCGAGAACTGGCCAACTGATAGCTGTAGTCGATCTGACCAATCGGCGTCACTTCGTCAAAAGGTCCCCGAGTAAAGCCGACATTGAAGCCGAACAACCCGCTGGAGCGTTGGAAGGTTCGACCGACCGTCGCGTTGATTCTGGAGCCGTTCACACCGAATGTCTGGTCAAACAGAACATCGGCGGTTCCATCCGGCAGCGTCTTGCTCCATGCAAAACTCCAGACGAAATCTTCGGTCACGTCATTTATGTTGTTGGCACGCTGTGTGTCGTCAACCTGGCTGTAACCGATGTTCGCACTGAGGCTGGTGATGGGGGAAATATTATACGTCACACCCGTTGATACGACTGTTGTTTGCCGATCCGTCTGGACGTTGTCATCAGCCACGAAATCCCGGTAATCGACACTCAAGTTACCCTGCAGAACCGGAGAAAACCGAAATAGAACCGCAGCTGTGTAATCGTCGGACCGGTTGTCGAACAGGTTCGGGTCGATTGTGTTCGTATAGCTGCGTTCACGGTGATTGTAAGTGAAGCGGAATCCCAAAGGATCGTTCAGGCCGGTTTCCCAGTCCAGATTCCCGCGTGTGTTGACCTGATCACCTATGGTGCCGATCACGTCCGAGGCGTCGATGACGCCATCCAGATTCGTGTCCGTCAGCGAGCGATTGAAGGCAAGGTCTCTCTCGCGGTATTCAGCAAGCAAACCAAGCCGGCTGTTTGCGCGTATACGCTGATAGTCCAGCCGTGCGAGCGGATCCGAGAAGCTGGATTCCGTTCCGATAATTGGTTCATTGGCGATCCGGTATAGCCCAGACAGATCGAATCTCAGCGTCGAATCCGTTGTCTGTTTCAGAACTCCAAGGGCAAGCGTGTTTTCCCACCAGGTGGTCGCCCCCAGCGACGGGTCGGTCAGACGCAGGTTGTCGTCATGTCTGAGCGAGGTCAGGTAGTCCAGTGTCACAGTCAGGCCGGTTCCGGTGCCGGTCGGTTGACCGGTCAATGGCTGGCCGACCTGCCGCGCCGGGTTTCTCAGCGCCTGCTGCGAAATAAGCTGCTGGCTGGGTGACTGCTGTACAAGCGTTGATGTGACCGGCGCCTGTTGCACGGTTGTTTGCTGTGTCTGCTGTGTTGTCGTTTGCGCTGTTGAGGTTTGCTGCCCAACAACTGGCATAACTGAAATTATTAAAGCAGCCCCACCCCCCAGAACGGTGGACAGCCTGAATTTCGATTTTCCCACCTGTATCAGCCTCTATTCGAACAAGCGGCGTGATGGCACGACCACAACATCTCCGGTTCTGAGCACTGTATTGCCTTGGATGCCACCGCCCGATCCATTGTAGTTATAGATATATTTGTTCACCACGCCTGTTTTACTGTCAGCTCTGCGCAATTCGATGCGCTTGCGAGCCGCGAAATTGGTCAGGCCTCCAGCCTGAGCCAAAACCTGAAGAATGGTTGTACCTTCGGTCGCCAGAAACTTTCCCGGTATGTTGACCTCGCCCATGATGAAAATATCAATGGTTGGGCCGGTTGCGGCCAACCCGCCCTGAAGAGGAGGGGGTGCCAGCGATGCGACCGAGATAAAGACGGTTGGCGGCGTGTTGAAATTCGAGGACAACGCCGATGCGAGAGAAGAACTGAGCCCATTGGTCGATCGACCAGCGGCCCGAAGCGATCCGGCAAGCGGGAAATTGATGGAACCATCCGGCAGCACCAGAACTGTTCGGTTCAGGGTGGGGTCTTCGAGCACTTCAACCTGAAGCGCATCGCCCGGCTTAATCTGGTACGAGCTTTGTGCCCATGCCCCGGTCGCCACAATCATAGCGATGATGAAAGCGATCAATGGTCCTATAACTGTCCGCATATTCAAATCTCTCACTTTTTTCTGTTTATGCCTCTTCCCACAGCCTCAGACAATCCGCTGTGAGTCCAGCGGTCGTGAGATGCGGCAGAAATGCAGCGCTCTTTCCCGGGGTGTTATTGCCCCGGATTGTCGGCAACGCTCGTACGTTCAATTTCCTCCTCCAGTGAGGGTGAAATATCCAGCGGGATGCCTGTCGCCTGAGCGGCCCGGTATGCCCGCAAGGCGTCTTCTCTTCGGCCAACGGCATCATAGGCTTTGCCCAGATGGTACAGCACCAAGGGATGGTCAGGTATCGCGCGAGCGGCAGGTTCGAGATAGGCCACCGCTTCTTCATAATTCCCCAGCCGGTATGCCAGCCAGCCGTAAGTGTCCTGGAACGCAGGTTCGCGCGTGCCGCGAAGGCGCTGCGCCAGAACCTGAGCGCGTTGCAAGCTTTCCTGATCGTCGCGATGTGTAGTCAGCAGGCTTGCCAGATTGTTGGCTACAATCAGAGACTGATTGCTGAGCGGGTAGAGGGTTTCGTAGACCGAAATGGCCTGATCCAGATCGCCAGCGCGTTCATGAACCGCCGCCTGCAGCATCAGAAGATTGGGATTTTCAGGTTGTGCGGCCAGCGCTTCGATCAGGATATTCTGGGCTGCGTCGGGGGTGCCATGCTCGGTTTCAAGCGCATGCAGCGCAATCCACGCTCTGGTGATATCCGGACGCTCTCCGAGAACGGCGCGATAAAGCTGCGCGGCCTCATCATATTCACCGTTTCCGGTCAGGGCATAGGCCTTGATCAGGCGGATTGGCAATGACTCGGGATCCTCTTCGAGCAATTGATCAAGGCGGGCAAACGCTTCGGTTGTTTTCCCCTGCACCAGCATCAGGCGAATCAATGCGATATCGGCGGGCAGTCCGAATTCGGGATCTTCGGCCAACTCCTTCAAAAACATCGTTAGGTCGTCCGTCTGTTGCTGAGCTGCCAACCTCTGGGCCTTAAGCTCATTGGCCACGCGCCGCGCTTCGGGGGTGTCGAGCTCGCTGATCGAACGCTGCACCGTTTCCAGACGGTCCCAATCCTGTGTTCCCAAGTAGATCTCGCCCAGCAGGAACAGTAGCTCGGGCTGATCCATGTCCTGACGCAGGGCATCGACCAGAACGCGTTCAGCGATTTCTAGATCGCCATCCGCAATCAGAAACTGCGTATAGCGTAGCGTCTCTTCCGGCGCATTCCGGGAGACCTCGGTCGCCAATGCCAGCATTTCGCCCATCAGCTCTCGGTTGCCGTTGCGTTCATGAGCCTGCGCCAGCAGTGTCATCAGTTGCGGGTCACGGGGGGCCTGACCAAGGGCTTCACGCAAAAGCACAATGGCATCGCCAATATTGTCTTCATCGATCAGCCAGGACGACTTGAACTTAAGCGCATCCACCTGCGTGGCGTCTTCGGAAAGTACATTTTCGATCAGAAGGCGTGCTTCCTCGGGTTGACCGGTCTGGAACAGAATCCGGGCGAATTCCACTTCGTTTGCCCGGGTCTGCTCGGTTCTTTCCGCGCCCTCAAGCAGGGCACGCATGTCGGCAATAGCAGCTTCCTTGTCGCCCGAACGGAATTTCAGTGTCGCGCGGAGTGTCTTGAAACGCGAGGCATTGGGGCCACCTTGCGAGATGATCCCGTCCAGTTCGGCAATCGCGGCTGCGGTGTCGCGGTGTTCATTCAGAAAAGCGATCAGCCTCTGAGCTGGCATGTGATCTTCGGCTTGTGCCTCTACCTCGGCACGCAGCATCCGTTCTGCGGCGTCAAGGTTGTTCTGATCGATATAGTGCTGAACAAGCACTTGCTCGATGCCCTGATCGTCAGGAAAAACCTGAGTCATTTGCTTGAGCAACGCTTCGATTTCAGCTGGCTGGTTCAATTCTTGCAGCGCCAGCAGCCGGGTCGAGTAGAGATTTGGCTGCTCCGGTGCAAATTTCAGGGCCGCGCCTGTCTCTTCCAGCACTCCATGCCAGTCGCGTTCCCGGATAAGGTGGTCGATCAGAACCTGTCGCGCCGTAAGGAGATCAGGGCGGGCATCCAGCATCTCATGGGCTGTGTGTACGGCAAACTCCAGTTGGTTGGCGTCTCCGTTTCTGACCGCGTCCGTATAAGCCAGCGTATTGTTGATGGATTTGATCTCGACATCATCTGGTGCCAGCGCGGCAGCCGCTGCGCCGTGACGCCGCACACCATCCCAGTTGCTTGTCTCTAGCGCGATTTCGGCCAGGCTGCGTTGCCCTTCGAAGTTGTCGGGATATTGTTCTATCAGTCGTAGGTATTGGCCATATGCAAGAGACAGATTGCCCCGCTCGCGTTCCAGTCGCGCAAAGGTCAGGCGTGCTTCCTTGTGCTGACCGTTAAGCTTGAAGACATTCTTGAATTCGACAAGCGCGCGCTCGACATCACCTTGCTCCAGATGCGCCAACCCGGCCTGGAAATGAGCCTCAGCCCGCTCCTCAGCGGTATCGCAGGCGCTCAGAAGCAGAGAGAGGCTTAGAAAGACAATCACCAGACGATTGCCGATTGGAAAGCAGAATTTACTTGCTGTGGTCATGAAACGTGTTCCCGGCGGCGAAAAATACAGAGCCCTGCTCGACTAGACTCAGGAGCAGCCCTTGCTGTCAACAGCCGGTGCCGCGCAGCACAACAGCGACCGTTTGCACTAGGATCGACAGATCCGAGGAAAAAGACATGCCTTTCCAATATTCGGTGTCGTGTTGAGCCCGTTCGGCAAACGAGGAATTGTTGCGCTTGGAAACCTGCCATTGCCCCGTGATGCCGGGAAGCATCAAGTAATACAGTTCACCGGGATACAATTCCTGCTGGTTCACCATCATCGGACGGGGGCCGATCATGGACATCTCACCCACAAGAACGTTCCAGAACTGCGGCAACTCATCCATCGAGGTTTTGCGCAGGAAAGTACCGAACTTGATGATGCGTGGGTCATCGCGCAGTTTCTGGTTTCGGTTCCACTCTTCACGCGCTTCGGGGTTGGCATCCAGATACTTCTGAAGCACCGCATCAGCGTCATGCACCATTGTGCGGATTTTCAGCATCTTGAAAATCTTGCCGTTCTTGCCAACGCGTTCCTGCCAGTAAAACGGCGTCACGCCCTGAAAGGCCAGAAATACGGCCAAAAGCGCAATCATCGGAATGACGAACGGTGCTGCGAGCAATGTAAACGCAATATCAAAAATGCGCTTTCCGACACCCCTGTAGAACCCCGAATATTGCACTGAGGTTGGCATAACAGAGATGCTAGAGTAGCCCGCGCCAGCGTCGGCCACGTCTTTCGAATGACTTGTCACTATTTAAACCCCCAACACACACTAATACTTACGAACCACTTACCAAACTCAGGAACAGAACACGCTCGACCTCAACTACATATACTAAAAGTCTTGTATTTTTATGTCACTTCGACCCTGCGCTTACTCACTCGCGGGGTCATTTTCCCGTAACCAAGTGTTAACAAATTCAGGTTGGCTTGCAAAACAATAATGCGGACACGCACACTTCAGAGTCACTGAATACAAGCATTTTCTGACGGTATCGTGAAACTTTGCCTGACTGATCTGTTAAAAGTTACCGAACTATCGTTTCTTCTCCGGTAACAATCGATGAAATTTTGTGCTTTTGAGTCTGAAATTGGGCTCTCCGAGGCCTTTTTCCCGTACTCAGGCCAGATTTCTGCGGCTCCTTCGTCGGGCCTTTTTCTAAAGGTGTAGATGGAAACAATTGCTGGAAATACTTCTGATTGAGGGGGGAAGGCAGGTCAATTCATCGCGTGCGCAGTTTAGTGGTGCCTGCTATCTTGATTTTGTGGCAAAGTCGTACCCAAGTACTTTTTGTTTATGTGACGTGTTCTTTATGTGAAGGATTTCTGGTGGTTCAGAGTATGAGTTCAGATAATCTCCAGGGGGCCGGTGCAAGGTTTGACAAGGCAGAAGGTAACCGAGGTGCAATGGCGTCCAGTGACGGGTTTTATCTAGATTATTTCGGGCTCAACCAGCGGCCCTTCACACTGCTTCCAGATCCTGGGTTTATGTACTGGTCACCGCTGCACAAGCGCGGCTATTCGGTGCTGCAGTTCGGCATAATGAGCTGCGCACCAATCACAGTGCTGACGGGTGAGATCGGGGCCGGAAAAACAACCCTGGTTCAGCATCTTCTCAGTGAAATGGAAGATTCGATCACCGTAGGGCTGATCTCGAATGCGCAAGGCGGTCGAGGAGAGCTGTTACAATGGGTCCTGCATGCTTTAGGCCTGCCAATCGACAACGACGCCCCCTATGTACAGCTGTTCCGGGAATTACAGGATTTCCTCGTCGCGGAATATGCGGAAGGGCGGCGTGTGGTTCTGATTTTCGACGAAGCGCAGAACCTGACTGTCGAAGGTTTGGAAGAAATCCGCATGCTAACCAATATAAATGCAAACACGGATGAGCTGATTCAGCTTGTTCTGGTTGGCCAGCCTGAATTGCGGGACATGGTTCTGGACCCTAAGATGCGCCAGCTAACGCAGCGTGTGGCCGCAAGTTTTCATTTGGAGCGGATGGATGAAGCGTCAGTGGAAGCTTATATTGGGCACAGGATGAAAACGGCTGGCGGTTCGGGCGGCGAGTTTTCAAAGGAAGCCTGCGAGCTGATCTTTCAGCAGACCCGCGGTGTTCCTCGCCTAGTAAATCAGTTTTGTGATTTCGCCCTGCTCTACGCTTGGACCAATGAGGCGGAAAAGGTCGATGAGGGGGTTGTAAATCAAGTGATCGACGACGGTGTGTTCTTTGGAGGAAACTCACTCGAGAAGGAGCTGATAGTCTGACATGAGCCCTGTTCGTTATTACTTCTCGATTTTTCTGAGACGGTTTCAGTATTTCCTCGTTGTGGCGACGATTGTCTCTGCGCTTTCGATTACTGTCGCGATGATCCTGCCACCATCCTATGTTTCTCAGATGCGGCTGATCGTTGAATCTCCACAGATTCCGGGCAATCTGGCCGCCAGTACCGTTACGACACCTGCATTCGAACAACTGCAGATCGTCGAGCAACGGCTGCTGACACGCCCAGTTCTTTTGGACATTTCTCGAAAGTTCGCAGTGCTGCCGAATCAGGAAGAAGCCAGCCCTGACGAGATCATCAATGAGTTGCGTGCCAAAACAAGAGTGAGCATCTCGGCCGGTCGCAATCAGGCGAACCTGATGACCATCACGTTTGAAGGCAGAACCGGGCAAATAGCAGCCGGGGTGCTGAATGAATACCTAACGGAAATTCAGAAGCTTGATGTTACCTATCGCAAGGAACGCGCTTCGGACACGCTGGAGTTCTTTGAACAGGAGGTTGAGCGTCTGAGCGATGAGCTCGACAAGCGCAGCGCGCGGATTCTTGAGTTCCAGCAGGAGAATTCCGGCGCTTTGCCTTCCAGTCTACAGTTCCGGATGGCACAGCAGGGGTCGTTGCAGGCCAACCTTCAGCAAACGGATCAGCAGATTTTCTCGCTCCGTGATCAGCGAGAGAAACTTCTGAATATCTATAGTACAACCGGCCAGATCACCACCGCCGTACAGCAGCCTCAGACACAGGCGCAGCAGCAGCTCAGTCAGTTGCGCAACCAGTTGGATAATCAGCTGGGAATCTATTCTGAAAGCAGCCCGCAGATTAAGATACTGCGGGCTCGTATAAGCCGTCTGGAAGAAGTTGTTGCAAATGAACAGGCCACCAACGCTGCGCCGTCTGGTCAACAGACGGGTAATTCGACACTCGATCTTCAATTGGCACAGCTTGATTCACAGATAGCTGCACTTGAATCCCAACGGGCTATAACTGAGGAAAGCCTTGAAAAAGTAACTGTGACAATCGATCAGACACCGGCAAACGCAATCACGCTGGCGGAGCTGCAGCGTGATCACAGTAACATCCAGGCTCAGTATAATACTGCAGTCAGCCGCTTGGCATCAGCTTCGACCGGCGAGCGCATTGAAGTCACCTCGCAGGGGCAACGTATTTCGGTGATCGAACATCCCGCCGTGCCAAGTTCGCCAACCAAACCCAACCGCCTGATGATTGCAGGCGGCGGGACGTTTTTTGGCATTGCACTGGGGTTGGGGCTGGTTGTTTTGCTGGAGTTGTTGAACAAGGCTGCGCGCCGGCCGGAAGACTTGATTAATAAGCTGGACGTTTGGCCAATCGCCACCATCCCTTATGTGCGTTCCAAGGGCGAAGTGATGATGCAGCGGGTGACTTGGGTGAGCATCGTTCTAGCGATCCTGGTGGGCGTGTCCGCAGGGGTTTGGGCCGTGCACACTTATTATCTACCGTTGGATTTGATTACCGATAGGGTAATCGACAAGCTGGAGGTATATTGGTGATTTCTGTCCTCGTTAAGTTAGGGAAACTGTAATGGAACGTCTTCAGCAGGCGATTCAGAAAGCCCGTGAGGCGCGCGACAGTCGCCAACCACAACCTCTGCCGTTGACTGACGAGCAGCGCCATGTTCCTGAGGCGAATGCTGATGAAGATATCTGGCTGTCGGTGCCAGAGATCAAAATTGAGTCACGCCTAATATCCCGCAACCGCCTGATGTCATATCGTGGCGGGCCCAATGCAACGCCCTATGACATGCTGCGAACCAAGATGTTACAGCAGATCCAGTCCAACGGCTGGCGCCGTGTCGCCATCACGTCACCTTACAGCGGTTGCGGCAAGAGTACGACAGCAGCGAATCTGGCCTTCAGCCTGGGACGGCAGGAAGATCTGCGGACGATAGTGATAGATTTCGACATGCGTCGCCGGGGGCTGGCCGAGATTCTGAAGCAATCCGGCAATTACAACATGGCGGACGTCATTCAAGGGAACGTGCCCTTTCACGAGCACGCCCTGCGCCACGGGGAAAACGTGATCTTCGGCCTGAACTACACACCGACACGCAACCCGGCGGAAATTCTGCAAAGCAAGCGGATGATCGAGACGCTGGAGCAGATCGAAGCCGAATACAAACCTGATATCATGTTGTTCGATACTCCGCCGTTAATGGCGAGCGATGACAGTCACGGGTTCCTGAGAAATGTCGATTGCGCCCTGCTTCTGGCAGCCGCAGAAGAGACCAGCATCGATCACATCGATGTTGCCGAGCAGCAGTTGGCAGAGCTGACAAAGGTCATGGGTATCGTGTTGAACAAATGCCGTTATATCAGTGGGGCATTCGGCAATGAGTACGGCAGCTACTGACGCGGTCATCATTCCTCACTACAACGATCTGCCCCGGCTGGAGAGATGCCTTCAGGCCCTCAGAGAGAATGATCTGACAGGGACGGAAGTTGTTGTAGTCGATAACGCATCCCCCGTTTCACTGGACGGAGTACAGCAGGCCTTTCCCGAGGTGCGTTTTGTGGTGGAATCGCAAAAAGGTGCGGCCCATGCCCGCAATCGCGGCGTGGCGGAAACCACCGCATCACGGCTGTTCTTCATTGATGCAGATTGTGTTCCCGCGCCAGACTGGCTGGCAGTCGGGCGCCGAATTGCCGACCGCGCCGATCTGATTGGCGGGCGTGTCGATGTGTTTGACGAAACCCCGCCACCGCGCAATGGCGCCGAGGCGTTTGAAGCGGTCTTTGCCTTCAATTTCCGCCGCTATATCGAGGTTCAGGGATTTTCCGGCGCTGGAAATCTGCTGACCCGGCGTGATGTGTTCGATGCAGTTGGCGGTTTCATCAACGGTGTCTCGGAAGATCGCGAGTGGACCATGCGCGCTGTCGCCCATGGCTACAGTCTGATTTACGAAGACACGTTTCAGGTCAGCCATCCATCGCGGCAAGATTGGCCCGCTCTCAGGGCGAAATGGCGTCGCACAACACAAGAGGCCTACCAGTTGAACGGCACTGATGCTGTTGCACGGCTTCGATGGGCGCTTCGCGGACTGGCCATGCCCGCCAGCGCGATCGCACATACTCCCAAGGTTTTTTCCAGCGACAAACTCGCGTCATCCGGCGAGGTTCTGCGGGCGACATCCACGTTGTTCAAGCTCAGATGCCAGCGGATGGTCTGGATGCTGCGCCAGGCGGCGGGCGGCAATATCTAAGCAAGCCAAAAGAAAAGGGACCGCATGTGTGCGGCCCCTCATCCAGAAAGGTCAAGTTACTGTTTCGCTCAGGCCGTCTTGCGGCGGCGTGTCAGCGCCAAACCACCCAGCGCGGTCAGCAGCAGAAGACCACCAGCAGGCAGCGGAACCGCCGATACGTCAAAGTCAAACGTAACCGGGCCACCATTTGCCGACTGTGAATTCGCCCAGCTGAACACCAGGTTCTGGCTCAGAGAATTCGGCGCTACGCTGCTGAAGAGCGTGCGGAGCGTTGTCTGAACGCCGCCAAGAATTGATGTTGACGCCAAAACGTTGGCGGGGTTGGCTGCGTCGACCCAGCTCATTGTCAGACCGGTGAATGTGCCCAGCACATTGATTGTAACAGATGCGTTCGCGGTCCCTTTTAGCGGATCAACCGGCGATGTGAAATTCACCGAATACATGCCGGGTCCACCATTGGTGGCAACAGTACCGATAAAAAGATTATCGGACGTAATGTCATAACTGTTGTTTGGCTGAACCACGGTTAGCGCGCTGGCTGATCCTGTCATCACTACGGCAGCGAAAAGCGCCGCAGCCATCATTTTCAAAGATTTAAGCATTAATTCCCACCCTCGACCTTTTTACACACAATCTGCACGCATCTATGGCGTGAACTCTAACTCTCTAAATGTTTACTTTATCTTTATCCTCTTGCGAAGACTTTTTTGAAAAAATGCGGCAATTTTGGGGCATTAGGGTGCTTCATGGGGTGCAATAGGGGCATAACATTGCGTTTGTTTCCGATACGGTAACGAATCTAGCGCGAATCCGGCTTTTACGAGGCGTGCCTGCCTGAGGTCATCCTATTTTGAGGCAACCCTTAGGATCGGACTTTTGCGATTACTTTAAATTGGAAACAATGCCACCTTTATGTCGATATTGTATACTTACAATGTCTTCTTGGATCTTTGTCATGCGCATCTGGCAGGGAAAAAGCCCTTAAGCAGGGGGCCGGTCATATTTCTCCTTCGGTGCTCGGGAAGATTCGTGTAGCGTTGAGCCGTTGTTATAAGAAGTTTAGGCACGCATTCTCGATCGGAATTTGCCGTTTAGTCGTTTGTTTGTAGTGCCCGCCTGTTAACGAGGAGATGTTGCGAATGGGTGTTGGCCAGAACATAGCCGCAGACAATGCGAACTGGACCTTTGGGGGTAATGTTCCCGATACTTTTGTCGACCACATCAAGCTGTCCGTGCCACTTTATGAAATGGGCCATGGCCTGATTTGCCAAGTTTCGGATTTCTTCGTGCGCAATGACAGCCTGTGCTACGAAATCGGTACGTCGACCGGAGAATTGATCCGCAAACTGGCAGAGCACAATTCCGGGAAACCGGATGCCCGCTGGATCGGCATCGATGTAGAGCCTGAAATGGTGAAGGTTGCCGAAGCCCATTGTGCGGATGTTCCGAACATTACGATCCTGCACGACGATGCCCGCCATATGGAAATGGACAAGGCGGATTTGATCGTCAGCTATTACACGATGCAATTCGTCCCACCGCGGTATCGGCAGGAGCTTTTTAACAAGATTTACCAGTCACTGAACTGGGGTGGTGCATTTGTCATGTTCGAAAAAGTTCGCGGGCCAGATGCCCGGTTCCAAGACATCATGACGCAACTCTATAACGAATTCAAAATCAGCAACGGCTTTTCAAGCGAAGAGATCGTCGAAAAATCACGCAGCCTGAAAAGCGTATTGGAACCGTTTTCGACCCAAGGCAATCTGGATCTTCTCGCTCGGGCCGGCTTTGCGGACGTGACGAGCATTCAGAAATACATCTGCTTCGAAGGATTTCTTGCAATCAAGTGATAACGTGCCGCAATTCTGAGTCGGAACCAGGGCGAGATGAGCTTTTCCAGGGCCTGATTGACGGAGGCTGCCAAGAAAGCTGATGAACGCGTCCGATTGCGATCTCAAAGATATGAGTCTCAATGCAAAGCAGCGCCAGTCGGGCTGGACAATACAGGTGGCGCTGGAAGACGGGCTGAAGGCGACATCGCGTATTTCGGTATTGGGAATGAAGGAGCTGTAGGACAGCAATGACTGCTAAGTACGCATCCCAAAGATCGTCCCGATGGCTCAGAGGGATTCTGCTTTTCGCTGCGACAATAATCGTCTGTCTGGCGGTTCTGATTATCAATCGTGGACCACTCTTCTATTTTGACACGGGAAGTTATTTTAAGCAGGGCGATGCGGCGTTGTCCCTGATCTCGCCCATATCGGACGATTCCGGAAAAGAAATCGGGACAAGTCGCGCTCGGGCAGAAGAGGCGGGCAAAAAGGACCAGACGACCGTAGGCTCACGCTCAATGGCCTATGCGCTTCTGGTTGCCGCATTCTGGAGAGCCGATGCATTGGGTGGGGTTGCGGGCATCCATTTGGCAATGCTGTTGCTTGCGGTTTGGTTGGCGGTGCAGGCGTTGCAACGCAGCACACAAACAGGACGCAGCACGCTTCAGCTGATGAGCATTCCGTTACTGGCCGCAGCGACGACCTCGCTGCCCTTCTATATCGCCTATATTATGCCGGATATTTTCACATCGGTGATACTGATCCTGATTGCAACGGTTGTAGCCGCAGGACGTCACATGCATCCTGTGGAGTGGCTGGGCGCGTTTGCGCTGGCCGGTTTTGCTGTTGTGCTGCACCCCTCACATTTTGGGATCGCGGTACTCATGGTGCCCTTTGCCATTTTGGCCGCCCTGCTGCGCTTTGGGCATGGTCGGTGGCTTGCAGTGGCGTTTATTACGGGGCTGGTCGGTCTTGCCATTGCCGAGCGCAAAGCGTTCGAGCTAGCCGCTGAGACCGTTACTAAAAAAGAGGTTCTTTATACCCCTCATATCACCGCGCGACTGATTGTGGACGGTCCTGGACTGGCGTACCTCGAAGAGGTGTGCCCTCGGGACGATCTGGCAACCTGTGCCCTACATGAAGCGCTATCCTGGTCCAACGACCCTTACCGTCTGACCGCCACACATATCATTTTCGAGCGTTCCGAAAATCTCGGCTCCTTCCGGCTGATGCCGATCGAGGACCAACAGGCAGTGGCCGCCGAGCAGCGCGACTTCTTTCTGCGGGTACTAGCCGCGCGCCCATTTGGAACGATCTGGGCACTGGGCGGGAATGCGGTAGATCAGTTAGGTATGAATAGTGTTGAAATGACCATTCCGAATGAGTCCGTTACCCGCAACGCCAAGTCCCTTTCGGGATTACCCGAAGCGCAACTGGCGGTTCTCGACGACATTGTACTAATGCGCGATCAATCCTGGTTGGGGGCAGCCAATGCCATTCATTCGGCGATCTACCTGATTTCTGCGGCCTCCGTGATCGTATTGTTGCTATGGCCCGGACGGATTGAGCCTCCGCTGAAGCTGTTTGCGCTGTTCATCCTCATCGGAATAGCGGTCAACGCGCTGGTTTGTGGGGGAGTATCACAGCCCGCGGATCGTTACGGCGCACGCGTGATGTGGTTACTGCCCTTTACAGCTGCCTTTCTTTTTCTTGTTCAACGATCATCAGCGCCGCAAGACACGGCCGGAGAAACCCCGTGACGTCAGATCAATCCCCTACCATCAGTGTGATCATGCCTGCCTTCAGGGCTGAACACCTGTTGCCGCGCGTCCTGCCTCCATTAATTGAAATGCTGAATACCGGTCAGGTGCAACAGCTCCTGGTCGTGGACGACCAATCCCCCGACGGTACTGCCGCTCTTGCCCGCGAAATGGGCGCGACAGTTCTGACCACACCAGTCAACGGCGGACCGGGTGCGGCGCGCAATCTGGCCGCTGAACAGGCCACAGGCGATATCTTGTGGTTTGTGGATTCCGACGTCATCGCATGGCCGGACGGGCCCGAGCATATTCGTCGGGCGATGTCCGAAGACAATGTAGGCGCCATGTTCGGATCTTATGACGATGCCCCGGACGGGCAGTCATGGTTTTCACGTTACAAGAACCTTCTGCACCGCTATCACCATCAGCGTGCCCGCCGCGAGGCGCGCACCTTCTGGGCCGGGTGTGGTGCCATCCGGCGCGACGTGTTTCTTGAAGTCGGTGGCTTTGATGTCAAAACCTATGAGGTCCCCTCGATTGAGGATATCGAGTTGGGCTACCGGATCGCGGCCACCGGCAGACGTATCCTGGTCGAGCCGCAATTGCAGGGCAAACATCTGAAAGTCTGGACCATCCGCAACAGCCTGAGCACGGATATCTTCTGCCGCGCCCTGCCCTGGGCCCGACTTATGATTTCACGCGAGGGGCTGACGGATGACCTGAACACGTCGATGGCCGAGCGGGCGCGGGCCGCAATTGCAGGGCTGTTGCTGCTGTCGCTTCTGGCCCTGCCGTTCTGGCCGGGGACCTGGCCCCTGCCCCTGCTATTGCTGGCGGCAGCCTTGGTCGCCAATCTGGATCTGGTACGCGCCATGGCCGGACATGGCGGGCCATGGTTTGCATTCAAATGCCTGCTCTACCATCAGGTCTATTACGTTTATTCTGCCACCGTCTATGTCTGGTGCCTGTTCGAATATCACGTCCTGGGGCAAAAGCAGAAACTGCGCGTCACGCGAAACTGACAGATCGCGTGACATGGCTGATTAATCGGACCTAGATCAGAACTGCTTGGCGGGCAGCTGCTCGAACGGCAGTTTCTCGATCTGATCAAAACGCGGGTTGCTTTCGTGCACATAGAACGTGTCGTAAAGCGAATTGCGTACAAAGTGATACCCGTTGGCAAACAGCAACTCGTTGAGCTCGGGCGTAGGGCGCTCGATTGTCATCGCCAGGAAGCGGTACTTGTCGAACGGGAAATTGCGCAGAATCCGTGTCTCGGACCCTTCGACATCCAGGCTGAAATAGTCGATGTCCTTTGGTGCGTCATAGCGGTCGAACACCTCCTCCAGAGGCACAGCTTCTACAGTGACAACCTTGCCCTTCTCGCGGAACTTGGCCAGTTTCGCGGCGCGGCGCTCGGTCATGTTGTCGGCTTCATCCACCAGCAGGCTGCTGCGCTGACCGTCGATCATGAATTCCAGTTGGCCAGGTTCGGGGTCGACGGCTAGCGGGACTGGCGTGGCCGAACGATGATGCCAATTGATGATCTTGTTGTAGTTGACCGGATTGGGCTCGATCAACAGTCCGGTCCAGCCATAATGCTTTTCCAGGGCAAAGGTGTTGGAATCGGAAAACCCGTCGGCAGCACCCAGTTCGACAAAAAATCCGTTGCGCTTGCCGTTATAGACTTCGTTGATCACCCACATGTCCTGCCCACGGTCCGACACCTGCTTGGGCATGTAACCAAGATTGTTCATGGCAAATCGGCGGCTGAAATTCCGGGTGCTAACCACACCGATATAAGCGAAATAGGCTGGCTTCTGGAGGAGTGGATAGGTTTCAACCAGCTTGGTGAGATTCTGCTTCATAAAGTTCTCCACTTAACCGCCCGCTTTCGGCTTTTCGGGCAAAAACATTGTTGCACTGACATCGGCTACCTTAACCCTGCAATTTTCGCGATATCCCACACCGGGTACAGCGTTTCGCGCGTTCCACGTCCAAAAATTATGTCAAATGGCACGTGATAGACACGCGCAATGCTGATCGGAACGTCGGTGTTCCCAAGGTCGCTTTCGTAAGCAGCCCGATCACGCACCACCAGGATCCGATCTTCGACCACATCGCCGATCATGACCTCTCCGTCTTGCAGAGGTTCGGATGCGGCGCGGATGAAATAGTCCGCGACGGTGTTGTCCGGCGCAGGCATTCCGGCATGTACATAAACCGAAAGCCCACCGGCCATATAGCGGTTTTCAAGCTCGGCCCGTGTCCAGATCGGCGGGAAGGCTTCATCAATCAGCGCTTGGACGACGCGAATCTCGTCCAGATCAGGGAACGGGGCGGTCTCGGTTTCAATGGCAATGCGATGCCCCAAGTCCCGCGTCAGGGTAAACGGGCGCAATGATTCCGGCCAACTGATCCAGGTGCTGACCATCACCCCGGCCAGAGCGCAGACCAGCGCCGGTGCAGGCGCAGCCTGAACCGGGCGCAGGCGCCAGAAAACGATCAGCGGAATGACTGCGGCGGGTGCGAAATGATGCGGAAGGATGCGGTAGGCCTGAACATAGAAAAACAGAACATAGGCGATAACGGTCAGGGTCAGGGCTTTGGACAGCTTGTCCTGCCAGCGCCACGCGAGCAATGCGAGACTGGGCAATATTCCGCAGGGCAGCAGCCAGAACAAGAACCGTCCGGTATCAAAGATTGTGACATACCGCAGGCGGCGCAGGATGCTGCCCGTGTTGAACTCGCTGGACACACTTGTCAGCCCCGACGACCGCAGCCCCATTTCAAGCAGCGATGCCAGGATCACGACGCCAACGGCGATCACTCCTCCGATGATCACCTGCCGGAACGGCAGGGGCCGGGTCAGCAGGAAATAGGAAATCAGGAAGAAACCGATCAGCAGGATACCGTTCGGCGCGGTCAGCAACGCCAGCGTGGACACAACCGCCATCCAGCCAAATCTCTGCTCAGTAAAGAATAGGATATAGCCCAGCACCCCAAGCAGGATCATCGGCTCGCGGGTCATGGGCAGGGCGATATCAGCAAAATACGGATTGTAGGACGGGTTAAACGCCATCACGAAGGAAAACAGCAACAGCGCAGCCCCAAGCCCGATAACGGAGCGCGCATCAGTACGCCCGTCCGGAGTGCGTACAAAACCCAGCATGACCCCAAAAAGGATCGAAAGACCGGGCAGATAGGCCAGGCGAATGGAAACTTCATAGGGCCCAAAGAACCGCATAAACCCGGTTTGCAGGAAGGTCTCCGTCACCATCTTCGGCGTCGGATAGCCACCAATCGCCCCGGACTCCGGTGGCCAGAACGGCAGGCCTCGGGTTATGAACAGCATCGCGTTCAGAAAGCTGTGCGCGCCGTCGTCGTTTAGCGCCTCCCAATAGAACTTGGGCGACATCAGGATCAGTACCGCCAATGGCAGTAGGATCATACCGGCGACATCCCATCCCCTGCCACGGAAGATATCCGGATTGGATCGGGCAGAGATCAGGCCAATGCCGGGCAGGCAGAGCAGGACGTTCAGAAGGGTGAACGCCGTCCCGGTCATGGGAACACCGCTGATGGCCTGCATCGCAGCCGCAGCGGCCGGCACGCCAAACAGGGAAAACGTAAAACCCTTAAGCAGCCAGTGTTCGAAACGATCCCCGGGTGTTGCAATTCCCAACGCTAAAAGCAGGCCCGGTGCAACAAACAACGCTGATGCCGACATGACCGCCAACGGCACCCAGATATACAAAAACAGCACTTCACTTGCGATGAAGTAGGGCGAGGCACCATCTGCCAGCGCCGATTTTGCCGCCAGTATCGCCGCAACATCCTGACCAGCCAGCACAATGCCAGTCAGTAAAATCAGGAATATTGAAAGCCGCAATAGCATCACTTCATATACAAACTCATCAAAATACAGCAGTCGCCAATCGTACAGTAAAAACCATATTGTTTTCCTGCTGAATGTAGGCTTCTTCAATCAACCGATTTACTGATACCATGTAATGCTCGTCAGGTTACGTGTTTTGTACCAGCCGGATGGATTGCAGGCACGGTGCGGTATCAATACAGAAAATCTGTTTTCATTGGAGGAATTGAGGAAACAAATAACCTGCGTCCGTTTCATGTGCATTTCAGACCATCCGGTATGTATGGCCAGCTCGAGTCACTCTGAATCCGCTAATGCGCAGCCCCGGGGGCTGAAGGTCAGGGATCAGAGCGCAGTGCTTTTGCGGAAGGCCTTTTCATCAGCCGACTTTTTCTTGGTGTCGGCCTCGAACTCCTCGTGATAGGACCGTTCGACATTCACATCCCACACATCATTGTTCTCACCCATGATATTGCGGGCAGCATACATCGCCGACAGCATCGAGTGATCCTGATTGTTGTAGCGGTGTAGACCATTGCGACCGACAGTCTGGAAGTTCTCAAGCGACTTAAGCCAGCCGCTGACGGTGTCCAAAGCATCCTTGTACTCGCTGTCATAGACTGGATAAGCCTTGGGCTGTCGGATAACCGCGCAATCAATAACATCACCAGCCTTGGCCAAACCGAGTTTTTCAAGCTCTTCACTGGCAAGATGCTTTAGATCCTCGTCAGCGGATGACCACAACCCGTCACCTTTCTGGCAGAAATACTCCATCCCGATCGACGCGGTGTTCTGGTCGGGCAACATTTCCTTGGACCAAGCCCGGAAATTCTGGATACGACCAACCTTCACTTTGGGGCTATGGATGTAGATCCAATTGTCCGGGAACGGGTCAGCATGATCCAGAATCAGGGTCACGATCAGGAAATCGCGATACCGCAGGCGATCTGCTGCCTCGACAACCTCGGGCGGCGGCGGCGGATCAAAAGCGTGGATCAGATCACGTACCGCCATAGAATTGATGAACTCCGTGCCTTCCACCCTCTCAATGTGTTTTTCACCGTCTTCCGTCCAATGACGCACATCGATCGAGGTGACTCGGTTGTCCTCGCGGTTCACCTTGATCACTTCGGAATGGGTTTCGACCGATCCACCCTTTTCCTTGATCAGATCTCGGGTCTTTTCCCACATCATACCGGGACCCAGGCGAGGGTATTGGAATTCTTCAATCAAGCTGGCCGTGTCATTTGCGCCCGAAATCGCGTTCCAGACCGCTTTGGGCAAAGACAGGTTCTTGATCCGCTGCGCGGCCCAGTCCGCCCGGATTTCCGAGGGCGGGATACCCCAGACCTTCTTGGTGTAGCTGTGGAAGAAATGCATATAAAGCCGCCCGCCAAAGCGGTTGATCACCCATTCTTCAAAGGTATCTTCCTGCGGCTTGGGCCGCAGCTTCCATTTGATGAAGCTGCCGATGATCTTATAGGTCTCATAAGGACCGATATTGCCCAGAGCGTTGAAGATACGCAGCGGATAATCATAAAATTTGTTGCGGTAGAAGATGCGGCTCAAGCGTTGCACGGTGATGAAGTCATCACCCATCACCTCGTGCCACATATCCTCGACTTCCTGCACCTTGGTAAAAAACCGGTGCCCGCCAATATCGAAGCGGTAGCCTTTATGCGTTTCAGTTCGCGAAATGCCCCCCACCATATCCGAGGCCTCAAAAACCCGGGGAACATGCGTATCACTCAGTTTCTGGAGTTCGTAGGCGGCTGTCAGACCTGCTGGCCCACCCCCTATAACTACGACTGGAACAATATTTTTTGGCAAATCACTAACATCCATACAAAAACCCTTATCTCACGGTACAAGAGGTTATCGTCGATTCACAACAAATTCCTAATGGCTCCCCAATAGGAATGCCTGCTGGCCATTTTTTCCCCCTGCGCAGAGCGAAATGGAAACATGGGTAAGCAGGCACTTACAGCACCCAAACCCAAAGATCCGGACCGCCTGAAAACCTCGATTACCTCTCCTGAAAACGGGTGTCCGACTTGCAGGGAACACAATCGCGAGCGCCTTCCAGGCAGCACATAAGGCTTCCAACGTATTGAATAGTAAAACAGTTATTCACCTTCAAAACCGCCTTTCAACGTTTTGAAATCACCATTGTCAAACCCGAAACGCTGCTGCGACGGGCACCATGTCTCTGACCCACCGCGCCACCCATTCGCGCCGCAGAATATGTTGCGATCTGCCTATGGATCTGACGCAGGAGGGCTAATCAACAATACCCGCTCATCCGTCATATTGTGCATACCCAGATGCCAGAGTACCCGAAAATCGGATGCATCATGACTCGGAGCCTTGTGAATCTTGACATGGGCGAACCGCTCCCGTCCTACTGCTTGCGAGTGTTTGTAGGATCAAGTCACGCCGGGTCCGGGTTCAGGACCTGAAAATTGGTGGCTGGCTTCGTTGTTAACGAGGGAGCAATTTTATGAAGTGCGTTATTCTGGCCGGTGGTTTAGGGACCCGGCTCAGCGAAGAAACCGTCAGGATACCGAAACCCATGGTCGAGATCGGGGGAAAACCGATCATCTGGCATATCATGAAAATCTATGCCGCCCACGGCATTACCGATTTCATCGTCTGCCTTGGCTACAAAGGTTATGTCATCAAGGAATACTTTGCGAATTTCTTTCTGCACAGCTCGGACGTCACGATCGATCTGGCCAATGGCGGGCTTGAGATTGCAAACAGCAAATCGGAACCGTGGCGCGTGACGCTGGTCGATACCGGCGAGGATAGCCAGACGGGGGGACGGCTGCGTCGCGTCATGCATCTGCTCAAGGATGAAGACGCCTTTTGCATGACCTATGGCGACGGGGTCGGGAATGTCGATATCGGCGCACTGGTTGCCTTCCACAAAAGCCACGGCAAACGCGCCACACTCACTGCAGTCGTACCGCCAGGACGTTTCGGCGCGCTGGAACTGGCCAGCGATCAGATCGAGCGTTTCGCCGAAAAGCCGGGAGGAGACGGTGGCTTTATCAATGGCGGGTTCTTCGTTCTGCATCCTTCAGTTGGTGAGCTTCTGGACGAGGATGGCGCGATCTGGGAACGCGCCCCGCTTGAAACACTGGCCGCAGAAGGCGATCTGATGGCGTTTCGTCACAGAGGCTTCTGGCAGCCGATGGATACGCTCCGCGACCGCCGTCAGCTTGAGGCGCGCTGGCAGGAAGGCAATGCTCCGTGGAAGGTCTGGGAATGACGCTGTGTTCCGCTCCGAAAATCATCCTGCTTGGCAATCTGGGCTATATTGGCCCGGTCGTGGCTGCGGCCTTGCGGAAATCTTACCCCAACGCCAATCTGATCGGCCTTGATCCGGGGTTTTTCTCGGACCGGCTGACCACGCATGATGCATGGCCCGAGCGGGTTCTGAACCAGCAGATCATCGCGGATATTCGTGACATTGACGCGTCGCTGTTTCAGGGGGCGGATGCGGTTGTCGCGCTGGCGGCCATCTCGAACGATCCGATGGGCGCGCGGTTCGAAACCGTCACCACGGAAATCAATCAGGACGCCATTGTCCAGGCGGCACATCTGGCCGCCGAGGCCGGGGTATCGCGCTTTGTCTTCGCCTCCAGCTGCTCGGTATATGGCTTCGCCGAAGGCGATGCGCGATCCGAGGATGCGCCGCTGAATCCGCTGACGGCCTATGCCCGCAGCAAAATCGGGACCGAGCGCGCGCTTGGGGCCATGGACACGCCGGGGATGCTGCGCACTGCGCTGCGGTTTGCCACCGCCTGCGGACCGTCGCCCCGGCTGCGGCTGGATCTGGTGCTGAATGACTTCGCCGCCTGCGCCACCACCGCAGGCAAGATCACCGTGCTCAGCGATGGCAGCCCGTGGCGGCCGCTGATCGATGTGCGCGACATGGCGCGGGCCATCGACTGGGCCATCTCCCGGACCGAAGATGCCGGAGGTCAATGGCTGGCGGTCAATGCCGGGTCGGATGTGTGGAATTATCAGATCCGCGATCTGGCGCAGACCGTGGCCGAGGCGGTCCCCGGGGCCAGTTATTCGATCAATCCCGACGCCTCACCCGACAACCGTTCGTACAAGGTCGACTTTTCGCTCTACAAACAGCTGGCACCCGAACACCAGCCAGAGCAGACGCTTGAAGGAACCATCCGGGACCTGTTGCAATTGCTGAACGACATCAACTTTGGCGATGCCGATTTCAGATCGTCACCGCTGATGCGGCTTAAGGCGCTCGAAGAGCATATCCGCAATGGAACGCTGAGCGAGGATCTGCGCTGGAGGATGCCGCAATGACACAGCCCACTTGCCGAAGCTGCGGTGCAGCCCTGACCCAGACGCTGGTCGATCTGGGGCTTTCACCGCTGGCTAATTCCTATGTCCCGCCCGAGCGTGCTGGCACCGCCTGTCCGCGCTACCCGCTGCATGCCTGGGTCTGTAACAATTGCCATCTGGTGCAGGTCGAAGATGCCGTGCCAGCGGACGAGATATTCAATGCGGATTACGCCTATTTCTCCAGCTATTCGGACAGCTGGCTGGCCCATGCCAAGGCTTATGTCGAAAGGATGGTCGATCGGTTTGATCTGGGGCCGGATGATCTGGTGATCGAGATCGCCTCGAATGACGGATATCTGCTGCAGTATTTCGTGGAGAAAGGCATCCCGGTTCTGGGGATCGAACCTTCAGGCAGCGTGGCGGCAGCGGCCGAAGAAAAAGGCGTGCGCACGCTGGTCGACTATTTCGGCAAGGCACTGGCGCAAAAGGTTGCTGCGGCAGAAAAACCTCCGGCGTTGATCGCTTCGGCCAATGTTCTGGCGCATGTGCCCGACATCAACGATTTCGTCGCCGGGATCGCCACGCTTCTGACGGGTGATGCGGTCTATACGGTCGAATTCCCTCACCTTCTGAACCTGATCAACGAAGTCCAGTTCGATACGATCTATCACGAACACTACTCCTATCTGTCGCTGCTGGCGGTCGAGGCAATCTTTGCCAAGGCGGGCCTGCGCGTGTTTGACGTTGAAGAGCTACCGACCCATGGCGGATCGCTGCGGGTGTTCGCCTGCCTTGAAGGCGCCAGCCACCCCGAAGGGTCTGGTGTGGCCAAGGTCCGCGCGGACGAGGCCGCAGCGCAGTTCGACCGGCCTGAGGGTTATATGAATTTCACCACGCAGGTCGAAGCGCTGCGCGACGGGCTGCTCGCCTTTCTGCGCGAAGCAAATGCCAGGGGGGACACCATTGCCGCCTATGGTGCCGCCGCCAAGGGCAACACACTGTTGAATTATGCCGGGATCGGTCCCGATCTGATCTCTTACTGCGTTGATCGCAACCCGGCCAAGCAGAACACGCTGCTGCCCGGCAGTCATATCCCTGTACACGGGGTCGAAGCGCTGCGCGAGACGCCGCCGGATTACGTGCTGATCCTGCCCTGGAACATCCGTGATGAAGTCATCGACCAGATGGCCGACCTGAAGGCGCAGGGCACCCGGTTCGTGACCGCCGTGCCGGAGGTCAGGATCAGCTGATGGCACGGGTTCTGCTGACCGGCGCAACCGGATTGATCGGACGCGCAACAATCCCGGCTCTGACAGAGGCGGGCCATGAGGTGGTGACGCTGGGCCGCAATCCGGCAAGCGACATCGCCTGCAATCTGCTGGACCCCGATGCCACCACAAAAGCCCTTGAAGCGGCCCGCGCCAGCCATCTGGTTCATCTGGCCTGGCATGACGGTCCACGCGACCGATGGATTTCTGCGGCCAATCTGGACTGGATGGCCGCTACGTTGCATCTGGTACGGGAATTCGCGCGAACAGACGGCCAACGCGCGGTCTGCGCCGGAAGCTGCGCCGAATATGATTGGTCGGTACCGGACCTAACCGAAACCAGCCCTCTGCGCCCTCGCACCTTGTATGGTGCAGCCAAGGCCGGAACCGGTCTGGCACTGTGTGCAGGTCAGAAAGCACTTGGCTTGTCCCTGGCCTGGGCACGCATCTTTTTTGTCTACGGGCCGGGTGAGCCCCAGGGGCGGCTGTGTGGCGATCTAATTTCAAACCTCAAGACGGGACGTCCGGTCGATTGCACCGACGGGCGGCAGGAGCGGGATTTTCTGCATGTGAGCGATTTGGCGCGCGCGCTGGTACGGTTGCTGGAAGCCGACGCGACCGGCGCGGTCAATGTAGCCAGCGGTACCGTAATCCCGGTTCGGGAACTCATTGAAGAGGTTGCGAAACAAATGCATCACCCCGACCTGGTCCGACTGGGTGCGATCACGCGCGCAGCAGACGATCCTGCCCGGCTGGCAGCAGATGTGGGCCGGTTGCGGCATGAGGCTGGCTTTGTGCCGCAACATGACATCACCTCGGGCGTGGCCGACATTCTCAGATCTGAAGGGGGACAGACGTGAAGAAACTGCTTGTCCCCCGCAAGAAATCTTTCATGCGCTTCGCTATGGTCGGTGTATTGAACACAGCGTTCGGCTATGCACTCTTCACCATTCTCAATCTGTCCGGCTTGCCCCCACAAGTCGCGCTGGTGATCTCGTTTTCCGGTGGGGTTCTGTGGAATTTCATGACCCATGCGCGCCTCGTGTTCGATACCAAGGGCCTGGGTCGGTTGCCATTTTATATCCTGTCCTATCTGGTGGTTTATGCATTCAATGCCCTGTCTCTGGAGGGTCTGCTGTCCGTGGGATTTCAACCAATCATTGCGCAGGGGATAATCGTCCTTCCGGCCGCAATCTTGGCCTTCATCCTGATTTCCCGGGTGCTGACAGATCGCTTTCCATGGCAACAGGAGGTGTAAAAAATGCTTGAATATAATATTCTGGCTTAAAAGCCATTGAAGACCGAACTGACCATGGAGTCTGAAATTTGACATAAGAACTGTACCGCGAGGATAGTTAACTAATGCGTCTTTACCTTGCCGATCTCGGCCACAACCTCGTTACTGCAACATCGGACACCTACCCGTTAGGTGTCGGAAATCTTGCGACTTTCGCTCAGGCTTATGCAAAAAGCCCAACGCCAATTGATGTTGCGATCTTCCGTGACCCCCAAGAACTCAAAACCGCAATCGACACGGCCGCCCCGGATGTAATCGGCTTTTCCAGCTATTCCTGGAACCACCATCTGGCCCTGTCCTTTGCCGACTATGCCAAGGCAGTGAACCCCGACAGCCTGACCCTGATGGGTGGCCCCAACTTTCCACTGACCGAAGATGAGCAGGAAAGCTGGATCCGGACCATGCCGCAGATCGACATGCATGTACGCGGCCCCACCTATGAAGGTGAGCGTGCCTTTCTAAGCACGTTGCAGCGTTTCATCGATGTCGGCGGCCAGCGCGAAGGCATGTGGGAAGAAGCCGTCGATGGCGCGCTTTATGTGCATCCCAAAACTGGAGAGATCCTGCGCGGGGGCGAACCGCCCCGCATCCGCGATCTGGACGAAATTCCATCGCCCTATCTGGCCGGGCTGATGGACAAGTTCTTTGACACCGGCCTGTTTGCACTGATGCAACTGGCGCGCGGCTGTCCGTTCACCTGCGCCTTCTGCAACTCGGCGGTCAAATCGAATTCGAAAGTCTTCCGCCATTCGTTTGAACGCACCAAGGCCGATCTGGATTACATCGTGGCTCGTATCAACCATGCCAGCCCGCTCTGTTTCGCGGACGACAATTTCGGCATGTATGTGCAGGATGAAGAGGTGGCCGATTATCTGGGTCATCTGATGGAACGGTACGACTGGCCCAAATACATCCGGACAACCACAGGCAAGAACCGCGGCGACCGGATCATCAAGGTGATGCGCAAGGCCAAGGGTCGCTTGCCGATGACCTCATCGGTTCAGTCTCTGAACCCGGAAGTTCTAAAGAATATCAAACGCGACAATATCAGCCTGGATACCTATGCCGAGGTACAGCAGGAGCTTCATTCAAAGGGTATGCAATCCTATGGTGAACTGATCCTGTGTATGCCCGGTGAAACCAAGGAATCCTTTATGGATGCGGTGGACAAGCTGATCGAAACCGGTGTCAGCCGGGTGGCTGCACATCAGCTGATGCTGCTGCATGGCGCGCCGCTGGCCAATCCCGACAGCCGCGAGAAATTCGGGTTCAAAACACTGCACCGGGTCGTCGCCCGATGCCTTGGCAAATATACCGGCCCAACCGTGGTCGAGACCGAAGAAATGGTGGTCCAGTCCGAGAATTTCTCGTTCCAGGATTATCTGGACACCCGCGTTTTCCATCTGCTGCTGACGATCTTCTATTACGAAGACAATTTCGAAGAAGCCTTCCGGCTGGCGCGCTCCCGCGGCATCCGGCCCTTCCTGATCGTCAAACACATGCAGGAAATCCTTGATCAGGCCCCCCAGCCCTTCCGGGATGCGGTGGCCGGTTATCTGGAGGAAAACCAGCAGGAATTGTTCGAAACCCGCGCCGACTGTGTCGCCTGGGCGCAGGAGAATTATGGCGACCTGATCAGCGGTGAACTGGGGGGTAATCTGCTCAGCAAATACTCGATGATTGGCCGCTTCATCGTGCTGGATGAAGCACTTGATTTCCTGAAACGGGCCATCAGCGACCTTCTGGACAAGGACGATCTCGAAGCGCACGAGATGCTCGATACGATCATCAATTACTACAGCGCCGTGATGCTGCATGTGCCCTTCTCGGAAACTCTGGAACACGAACCGGTCTGGAGTTCGGCCTTCGATGTCGAGGCCTGGCGGAATTCGGGATATGAAGGCGTGCTGCAGGATTACCAGTTCGACACGCCCCGCAACTTCCAAACCCAGGTCGATCAAAGATTGAAAACCACCCTGCTCACCCGGATCGAGACCTTTGGTGAACATGCCTCTGGGCTAGGCCGGTTCACCCGGACGATGTTTGCCAAGGATTTCCGGCGCAACTTCGTGCCGAGTGAAAATCAGCATGCGGCCGAATAGGCCCGCGGGCCTATTCGCGATTCCCCAGATAGACAACCTCGCGCCGGGGAAAGGCTGCTATGATGGCTGCGTTCTGCTCAGGCCCCATATCGCGCAGGAAAATCGGCTTACCCTCGGGCAGAAACGGGTCGTTGAGATAAAGCGCTGATCCGATATTGGCATTTGTCGAAACAAAAACCAGAGCATTGCTCAGCTCTGCGGCCTGTGCCTGACGCCTGATGTCGCCGGTAAAGCCACCGTACCCATCGTATTTCGAGACCCCACGCCATGAAGTGAAACTGACGACCGAGACTGCGCAAAGCAGCAAGACGATACAGTGCAGGCGACCGTGATACTGGTCCGGCAGCCGGTCTTTGACCGCCTCGATCCCAGCCGCTGAAAGAACCAGAACCGGCAAAAGTGCCGTATGCCAATAACGTGGACCCAGATAGAAGGTGCCGGTAAACCAATAGAAGAACAGCACACCCACAAGAGCTAAAAAGATCACCAACATGGCCCGGTCGAACCCGGTCAGGCGCTTGTGCCAGATGAAGACGATCCAGATCGGGACCAGCGACCCGAAGGTCCAGCCCAGAAGTTCAAGGTTGAGCGAAGCAATGCCGTTGATCAGGTTCAGCAGGCCTTCAACCGGGCTGTGGCCAACCCAGATGTCCAGCGCGCCCCAGCTTTTGGCAGGGGGTCCCACATTGGGGCCGAAACCGAACGCATTTTTCGTGTCGGGCCAGAGCCGGCTCAGGTAATCGGATTGCGGGGTCAGCAGCATATCGCCCGTGGTCCCATAATTGAGCAGCAAAAAGACGGACCCCGACACGACACCACCAACGGCGCAGGCTAGCACCTGCCCAATCCCAGCGGGCAAGCGGCGCAGCAACCACAAACCAGTCAGCCCGCCGACAATCAATCCGTCCAGTGGTCTGGTCACAAAGCCCCACCCCAACGCCAGCCCGGCAATAAACGCCAACAGGATCGCCCGCCTCGCTGAACCTTCTCCGGCCCGGATCAGACACCACCAGGCCAAAAGTATCACGACCAGCATCACGGAATGCGTCATCAGCGTGGCCCCGATAGCCAGCACCCAGGGCGAGGTCGCCATCAGCAGCGCGACCAGATCCGCGCGTTCCCTGCTGACGGTCCGGCGGACGATGTCATGGGCTAGCCAGACCGATATTCCGGTCAGGATCGGATTGATCACCCAGGGTGCCCCGATCAAAACTCCAAGGCTCAGAACAATGGCCCAGCCTTGTGCCGGGACACTGATCCATTTTCCCTCGTGCACTTCGAGAAGATAATATTCCAGTGCGGGTTGTGCGGCCTCGGGCGGGACCGGAGCCCAGAGCGTACCAGCCGCGAAGGTCCGTGCCTGAAAGAGATAGGCCAGTTCATCCTCGACATGGGGAACACGGTCGAACGCCGTCCAAGCAAGGACGGCACTGGCCACTGCCGCAAAAACCGCCAGAGCAGCCACCGGGATATGCGGCATGCGATCAGGACCTGCCACGGCGAACATGGCGACCAGCGTGGCCATCTGAACAAGAGATAATGCACCGCCGACACCGATCTGCAGTCCGAAGGCCATGTAATAGCCGTAGGCCACATAAGGTGTTGCGGACAGGCAGAAAACCGCGACCAGAACCATCAAAAGAAACAGGCGAACAATCCCAGCCCTAGCGAAAAGACCCCTGACAGCCTCCCGGCCTGCAGGACGCATCAGAACAACACCCGTCAGTACCGCCTGCCCGGCCAGTATCATCAGCATGATCAGGTTTTCAGGCGGGTCGGCGGAAATCTCAAGCCGCGGAAACCAGAGCGGTTGTGTCAACCACAACCGGGCGGAACTTCCCAGCAAAACCAGAGCGGCCAACGCCCCGAACCAAGATAATCCGCGCGACCAGAAGACACCGATCAGAACCGCTGCGGCCGCAGCCATAACCGTAAACCACAGACGCAACTCGGCCAGCGTGGCATTGGAGACGGGCGCATCTGCGGCCCAGGCTGGGCCTGCACAGGCGCAGAGCACAAGAGCAAGGCAGCGCCATTGCCACCGGTTTGTCTGTGCGATCATGCCAGATGCTCTTCTCTGGCCAGAGCCGGGTCCCGCGCGGGACCTTCGATATTGATACGTTCCTGCTCGGTCACAATAGGCCCGCCGCGCACCTGATTGTGAATCGAGGTGATGTATTCCCCCAGCATTCCGATGAACAGCATCTGAATGCCCGACAGGAAGAACAGGGATACGATGATGGTCGTCGTCCCGCGCGGTGCCTGATCGGGATTGACGAAAAACAACACCACAGAGATGAGCGAGAACAGGATACAGGCAATCGCAATCACCAGCCCGCTGATCGTGCAGAACCGCATCGGGGCTCGCGTGAAAGAGAAGATCGCGTTCAACGCCTGATCGATCAGCGCCATCAGGCTGTGCTTTGACAGCCCCTTTGCACGGGCTTTCCAGACATAGGGTTTGATGATCCGGCGGAAACCGCAGCTTGCGATGATACCACGGATGTAGGGGTAGTGATCCTTGTGCGCCAGCACCGCCTTCAGAACTTTGCGGTCGATCAGTTGGAACTCTCCGACCGACGGTTCCAGCCAGACATCCGACAGACCATTGACGATCCGGTAGAAAAGGCCGCGTGCATTGCGCATCACGAACCCTTCTTCGCGGGTGCTGCGGGCACCGGCCACCACGTCATAACCGTTTTCCCACAGCTCGACGAATTCCGGGATCAGCTCGGGCGGATCCTGCAGGTCTACCGGCAACATGACGACGATGCCGTCGCCGGTCGCGTAGCGCAGTCCGTTGAAGGTTGATCGAAACACCCCGAAATTTCGGGCGTTGACCACCACCTTCACGTCCTGATCCTGTGCGGCAATCTCGCGCAGGATGTCCACGGTTCGGTCCGAAGAGGCATTATCGATGAAAATATGCTCGCGCCTGTAGCTCGGCAGTTCCTTATCGAAAATCGCCTTCACGGTCTCATAACAATTCGCCACGTTGTCTTCTTCATTGAAGCATGGCGAAACAATGGAAATTGTTTTCATAGCTTTATTTAACATCAAACAGCACCACTTACCCCACCAATACCCGGGTATACTCATACCATCCCGCGAAGTTCGGGATTCGCACAACACTTAACCTGCAGGAATATCATGAAATAACGTGCACTCACGCCAACATGGAAAGCCAAATCCGCCTTTCCTGCAAAACAATGCCGTATCGCCATTGTTTCCCTTACATTTACACCGTTTAGTATGTCCGTAGATTGTAGACAGACGAACATTCATATGAACCGCAAAATCCGTAACTCACTTTTTAAGATACATACCTGGATGGGTCTGCATCTGTCGCTTTTCTTCGTGTTCATGTTTCTGACCGGCACGCTGCTTGTCGCCGGGTTCGAGCTTGAATCGGTCGGTCGCCCGAACATCTGGACTACCGCCGCCAAGGAAGATCGCACCGCCAGCTTCGGCATGATGTATGACGGCATCAAAGAGGCCCACCCCGAAAGCGGCGTTTTCGTGATGATCAAACGCCCGGCCCCATGGTTCGCGGACCGTACCTTTGGCCGCACCGGATGGGGCGAGAACGTGAGTTTCTGGACAGACCCCGCCACCGGAGCGGTTGTGGGCGAAACGCGCCCCAATGGGTTTCGCGATATCCTACGCGACTTGCATGACACGTTTCTGACTGAAAACCGGATCATCTTCATTCTGGTTAGCGCCACTTCGATACCATTGCTGTTTCAGATCATCAGCGGTCTCATTACGTATCGACGTTTCTGGAAAGGGTTCTTCCGCTGGCCCAGCAGCGCAGGAGGATTGCGGCCCTGGGCTGGCAGTGCGCACCGGCTGACCGCCATCTGGTCGGCCCCGGTGGTGATTTTGATTGCCGTGACAAGCTTTTATTTCCTGCTGGGCGGTTTGGGGTTTGACGGCACCTACCCGGAACCAAAACCGCCTGTCACCCGTGACACTGCCTTGCCCGCGAATTTCGGTCCGGCTCTGATCGACCAAGCCGCAGCGCGCGCCCGTGACGCTCTGCCTGGGTTCGAGCCGACAGTTATGCTCGTTCCGGACAAGAAAACCGGCAGCCTTGGTTTCTCGGGCCCGCTGAACGGCGTTCCGGAATTCTTTGGAACCGGAAATGTGTCGATCGACCCCGTGACGCTGGAGGTTCTGGGCGCATTCACCCCGGGTGAGATCGGTGGGCTTGCCTATTTGAAATCCCTGATGGACGCACTCCATTTCGGCACCTGGGGTGGCGTAGCTTCGATGGCGCTCTGGATTGTGTTTGGGCTGGTCTTGACGGGTGTTGCCTTTACCGGCGCTCTGATCTTTGCGGCGCGACTGGCCCCGGAGGCTGCGCAATATGGTCCGATCAGACGTATCTGGCGCGGCATAGGGTGGACCAGATGGGCCTATCTGCTGTTGCTGGCCGGCATTCTGTTAACGGCGTTTACCCGCTTCGGCCCCGGCTCTCATGACAAAACCCGGGCGTTCCCGGTCGACGCACCAGTCTCGGTTGCCAGATTGATCATGCAGGCACCGCTCAGGCGTGACACTCCCCTTGATGTCGAATTACGGATCGGTGATCCAGATGTCAGCGCTGCTCGGGTTGAGATCAACGATGGCGAGGTCCAACAAATCGATGTTACGTCAAACGGCAAAAGGGCCAGTGCTCATTTCCAGATGACCCCTTCGGATGCGGAGAACACTATTATCGCCCGATTGCAAAATCCGGATGGAACAGAAAATACAGTCACTTTCAGGCTGGGTCGCCCCCTGTGGTAAGCGAGGCTCCGCCCCCCCTGATCAACCGGGATACACAACCCGCCGGGTTATGTATCTTGCAAACCTGTTCGTTCTTTTCCTTCGGGGGTGGCATTCAACGCCATATCAATGACCTCAGCACCTCGCTGATGGCACATGGACATAAGGTCATCAAAGCCGGAACTCCCGGGAAAACAAGTGCCCCGGAGGATGGCAGCCTGTTTTTGCCCTTGCGGTTCGACCGTGTCAGCGATCACGCTGCCAACGGCCAGCTTGGTCTTGTGACGCGGCTTTACTGGCTGGCACGCTCGGCTCTGACCCTGCGGCGGGCGCTCAAAGCACATAAGGTCGATATCATCCATGCGCATGAAACTGCCCCGCTTCTGACAGCCCGTCTGGCCAGTCTGGGAATGGGAATTCCCATTGTGATGACCTATCACGGCTCGTCGCCCGACCGTCTCAACGCAGTGGCCCGCGCGTGCCGGCAGCAAGCCGATCTGGCGATCTGCCCCAGCGAAACGGTTATGCAATCCCTGTTGGAGCGCCACGTCGATCCCGACAAGGCGCGGGTGATGCTTTTGGGTGTCCGGCCCAACCCACCAGCCGACCCTGACGCCGCAGCAGCCCTGCGGCGGGACCTGCTGGGCAAAGACGGGACACATCTGGTTCTGTCACTGTCCCGTCTGGATCATCAAAAAGGCCTCGATGCGATGATTGAGGTGGCCCGGCGCGCGCGGCAGGATCTGCCCGGCCTGCGGATTGTTGTCGGGGGCGAAGGCGTGCTGCGCGGTCAGGTCGAAGCCTGGGCCGAAGAAGCCGGAGTTTCAGACATCATCCGTTTTCCCGGAGTGATCTCGGATGTCGCCACTTATCTCGCAGCCTCTGATCTTTATATGCTGACCTCCCGGTGGGAGGCCCTGCCGATTTCAATTGTCGAGGCCTTCCGCGCCGGGTTGCCGGTGATCGCCACCGATTGCGGCGGTGTGCGTGAATTGGTGGACGGCGATGTCGGACGCCTGTGTGCGGTCGATGATCTTGATGCCCTGTCTCAAGCGTTGCACGATCTTTGCACTGACCGCGCCGAATATGACCGGCTGAGTGCCAATGCCACGGCCCGTGGTGCGGAAGACAGGTTTTTGCCGGCCCATGTCCATAGCGGGTTTGAAAAGCTGTATCGGCAAATGGCCGGGCGGGGATAACCCCCGGTTAGTCCGCCGCGCCGTTCTCAAAAGCACCCGCATCCAAGGCACGGGCCAGATCAGCCCGCCCTGCACGATGCGCGGCCTGCGCAAAGGCCGCGCCAAACCGGCCCAGTACCTGATCTTCGCGCCAGAGTGTTTCAAACCCCTGTCGCGCCGCTGCGGCCATCTGATCCCGCGCGGCGCCTCCGTCCTGAAAACGGCGCATCGCCGCGATCAGGTCATCCTCGGTTTCGAACAGCTCCCCGCCCCCTGCCCGTTCGACGATCTCGGGGAACGGGCCCAGACGCCGGGCAATCACCGGTGTGCCTAGACGGAAGCTTTCGATCAGGATGATGCCGAAGGTCTCATAACAGACCGAAGGTACAATCAAACCCAGTGCGCCACGATAGTAAGCATTCAACTCGTCAGGCGTCTTGCGGCCCAGGAATTTGATCTGGTCATTGCCTGCGGCCTGTGCCTTCAGCTCATCCGCGTAATCGCCATCGCCCAGAATCAGCAGGTCCGCGTCGGGATAGCGGTCAAAGGCCGGGAAGACATCCTGCAACCCCTTGATCTTTTCCAACCGCCCAACAAACAGGAAATAAGGGCGGTCATGCGCCGCCGGTTCCGGCAAGGCACTCTGATCAAGGTCGGGCAGGAAATAGGGCAGTACCTGCATGTCTTGCCGCAAGCCAAACTCGCGATGTTTGGCGCGGCTGAATTCGCTTTTGGCGATGATCAGATCCATGTGATCCAGCGCTCGGTCCAGCGCCCCGGTATACCGCCACAGCTGCGGTGGCCGTTTGTGCTGCAACACGCAGCGCAGGCACTGGCGGTCATCGCACAGCTCACGCCCATGCCGCCACAACACATGGGTCGGGCAGACCAGCCAATGCTCATGCGCTTCATAGATCTTCAGCCCTTCGCCCATCGGCAACAGGCCGGGCCCGCCAATCAGCGAAGTGTTGTTGTGCCAGATGATATCCGGTTGCCGTTCGGTCAGGATCTGGCGAATGCGCGCGCCATGAACCACCGGGCGGCCCATCTGTTGGGTCAACAGGTTCGACATCATGCCATTGCGGCTGCGCAACCCGATCCGTCGTACCCCGTCGGGGGGGGCTTCAGGCTGTGGTTTGCCGCCGAGGATCAGATAGCTGTCCTCGTCATGCACTACCGTCACATCGTGGCCCCGCGCCACAAGCGCTCGGGCCATGCGCTGAATGCCAATGGCATCACCGCCAAAGGAGTAGGGGGGATAAAACGTGGTGAACATCAAAATGCGCAAAGACTTCATCTATCTCTCAATCCCCTGAGTATCAGCTGCAGGCAGGGGCCCTGCTTGCGGCCCAAGCATCGTAATCAGCAGGCGCAACCTGTCCCGTTGGAACAGAAACGCCAGCAAACCATAGGTCAGGACGCCCACCACCGTGCCGACCAGTAAAAACAACGCCGGGGGCAGGCCCTCCAGTTGCCACACCCCCCCCTGCACTACCGCCACCATCCCGCCCGACAGCAAAAGCGGCGCAAGATGCAGCCGCATCAAAGCCGGGCCGGACAGCTTTGCGATATGCCCCAGATTGGCGAATTTGAGCGGCCAGATCAGCAGGAAAACAGCCACAAAACCGGCTGTGACGACCGGCAAGCCATACGGGGCCAGTGCCACGATCGCGGCGGCTGCCAGCGCCACCTCGACCCAGGACAGAACCGCCAGACGTCCGGCCTGCCCCGCCGCCAGACAAAAGGTCTGCTGCACCTTTTCAGCGCATAGATAGATACCAAACACTGACATCAGGCTCAGGACCGGAGCCGCCGGAGCCCATTTCTGACCGAACAGCAAAACCAGCGCCGGTTCCGACAGAACCGCCAACCCGGCAAAGGCTGGAAAGGCCAGAAACCCGGTCAGGCGCATAACGTCCATCAGCAAATCCGTCGCCTGACTTCCATCGCGTGCTGCTGCACCAAAGGCAGGCTGCGCCACGGTGCGCAGCGGCGTGATAATCAGGAACGAGGCGGTCTCGATCACGCGCCAGGCAATTGCATAATACCCCGCCGGCACCGGCCCCAGCATCGCGCCGATGATAACCGCTGGTGACTGCACCGCAGCCAGTTCGGCCGCGCGCAGGCCCAGAATCCGATGGCTGAAATGCAAAACCCTGCGCATGTGATCCCGCGACGCATGGAACGCCGGGCGCCAGGATACCGCGCCCCATGCCATCACAATGTTTGTGGCCGTCATCGCCAGTCGCTGGCCGACCAAGCTCCAGACGCCGTATCCCGCCAATGCCATGCCAATGCCCACAACCCCGCCGACCGCCGCGCCGAGCGCTGCGCGGATGGCCAGAACACGGAACCGCATTTCCCGGCGCAGGATCGCCACCGGCACCGCCGTCAGTGAAATCATCAACACCGTTGGAGACAATCCAATCAACAATTCACGCGCAATCGGCTCATTGTAGAAATTTGAGACCGGCCCCGCCCCCAGATACAGCGCGACCGTCAACACGCCTCCCAGCAGCGCCAACAGCCAGAAAACCGAGTTCAACCGCTCTGGTGACAGCGCCTCATGGGTCAGCAGAATGTCGGAGATCGTTTCGCGTACCAGGAATTCGGAAAACAGTACAAAGGCTGCAACCATCGCCAGAAGACCAAAGGCCTCGACCCCTAAAATACGGGCAAGAATGGCAAAAATGATGAAGTTGAACGCCTGCTCAACCCAGATACCAGCCGACATCCAGGCAACTCCGCTGCTGAAACTCTGCCGCCCTGACACCCGTTTCCTTCCTATTGCCCGAACCCCGCCAAGTACCGATGGACACATGGCTCAAACACTCAAACCTACTGCGCGCAGTATACGTAATTACAAACTTGACGCCTTAACGGTCGAATTTGGTCAAATTTATTGTCTATGTTCAGTCTGTACGTGTTCGAATACTATACGCAATACAGGGAATTATGCCCGTCACGTTCCACCCCCTGCGCGAGTTTGGCAGCAGGGTCCGGGACAGGGATTATTGAGTGAATAAAAGGTTTTCATTTTCATGAACAAAGTCGCAGAGCCGATGGAAACGAACAGCACCACATCCGAAGAGCTGATCGCATCGGAAACCGCCGGCATGAGCCTGAGCGTGGTCATCCCCGCGTTCAACGAAGAAAACGCCGTGCGCCACACGGTCGAGGATGTGCGCACCCATCTCGAACCCTTGGGCATTCCTTACGAGATCATCGTGGTGGACGATGCCAGCCAGGATAATACCCGCGCCGAGGCCGAGGCCAGCGGAGCCACCGTCACCTTCAACGACGTGAATTCAGGCTACGGCGCCAGCCTCAAGCGTGGCGTGCGGATGGCGCAGCATGAATATGTCGCCATTCTGGACGCCGACAGCACTTATCCCGCACGCTATCTGCCGGGAATGCTGGCGATGTGCCGCAATCAGGACATGGTGGTGGGCGACCGGGGGTCGGCGATGAAGAACGTGCCGCTTCTGCGCAGACCGGCCAAGAAGTTCCTGTTCGCCTTTGCGTCGTTCCTGGCCGAGCGCAAGATCAACGATCTGAACTCGGGCCTGCGCGTGTTCCGCAAATCCGAGCTGATCCCGTTCCTGCCGCTGCTGCCGCAGAACTTCTCGTTCACCACCACGATCACGCTGTGCATGACCTCGAATGGCAAGCGGATGATCTATACGCCGATCGAATATGGCAAACGGGTGGGCAAGTCGAAAATCCGGCCGATTGATTTCCTGAACTTCATAATCCTGATCCTGCGCATCAGCACGCTGTTCAATCCGCTGCGCGTGTTCATCCCGCTGGGTCTGGCGTTTTTCACATTGGGCACAGTAAAATTCATTATCGACATGTTCTACTGGAACCTCAGTGAAACGGCGGTGTTCTCGTTCCTGGCGGCGATCATGATCTGGTCGCTGGGGCTGATCGCCGACATGATCTCGCGGCTGCATCTGAGACCGTGAGGCGCGCAGCAGCATGCTTTCCGATCCGCACCGACAGTGTCAGGTGATTCAGTTGCTTGGTTCGGGTTGGTTCTGACCATGTCCGGGATGCGGTTCAGCACCCCGGCAAGTTCCCAGAAGGAAGAGTGCAAGTGACGGATGTTTCCCGACCCAATGGCGACAAGCCTGAAATCATCATCCTCGGCGCCGGACCGGCTGGTCTGGCCGCTGCCCATGCCCTCACCGGGCAGGCCAAGGTCACCGTGATCGAACGTGCGCCTGTTGCGGGCGGCAATTCGGCCTCGTTCCCGGTCGAAGGCGTGATCTGCGACTATGGCTCGCACCGGTTTCATCCGGCGGCCGAGCCCGAGGTTCTGGCCGATGTAAAAGCCCTGCTGGGAGACGACTTGCTGCTGCGCCCGCGCCATGGGCGCATCCGGCTGGGCGGCAAATGGATTCACTTTCCGCTGAAATTGACCGATGCGCTGTTACGCCTGCCCAAACCCTTTGCCGCGTCGCTGATCGGGGACATGGCGCTGAAGCCCTTCCGCAAAAAAAGCGAAGGCCCCGAAACGTTCTCGACCGTGCTCTATGACGGGCTGGGACCGACGATTTCGGACAATTTCTATTTCCCTTACGTACGCAAGCTGTGGGGTCTGGATCCGGACAAGCTGGCGGTGAAACTGGCGGAACGGCGGGTGGGCAGCGGCTCGGTCGGCAAGATCCTGATGAAGATGCTGCGCCTGCTGCCGGGGCTGCGCAGCGAAACGGCGGGTCGGTTCTTTTATCCGCGCAAAGGGTTTGGGCAGATCTCGGACGCGATGCGGAACAGTGCGGAAAGCAAAGGTGCCAGCTTTCTGTTCAACACTGAAATCACCGCCATCGATAGGGACGGCAACCGCATCACCGGGTTGACGATCCGCGACGAAGATGGCGAGCGGAAACTGACCGGCGATCTGATCCTGTCGACCATCCCGCTGACCGGGCTGACGCGCCTGATCGGCGACGCTCCGGCCGAGGTGGTCGAAGCCGCCCGCGCGATCCGGTTCCGGGGCATGATCCTGCTGTACCTGGTGCTTGAGACCGACCAGTTCACCGAGTTCGATGCGCATTACTTCCCCGAACTGTCGATCCCGATCAGCCGCATGTCAGAGCCCAAGAACTATAACGCCAGTGGCGAGCCGAAGGGCGTCACTGTTCTGTGTGCCGAGCTGCCCTGCGACCCGGATGAAAAATGGTGGTCCATGTCCGACGAGGAACTGGGGCAGGAATTCACCAAATGGCTGGGCCAGCTGGGCTTGCCCGTCACGGTACCGGTGCGCCGCTGCGAAACCCGACGGCTGAGCCATGCCTATCCGGTTTACGATGTGGGCTATGAAGAGCGGTTTGATACGGTGGATCAATGGCTCTCAGATATGGACGGATTGCTCGTATTTGGACGGCAGGGCCTTTTTGCGCACGATAATACGCACCACGCTTTTGCCATGGCCTATGGCGCGGCGGATTGCATTGACGGCAAGGGCCATGTCGACCGCGCGAAATGGAACAAATACCGCGAGGTCTTTGCCACCCATGTGGTGGAAGACTGATCCATGTCCGCCTGGCAGGCCGATATCCTGATGTATCATTCGATCTCGGATGCGCCGGGGCCGACCTCGATTGCACCCGAGGTGTTCAAAGCCCAGATGCAGGCGCTTGCGGACTCGGGCCTGCCGGTGGTCACACCTGATGCGCTGGCCAACCCGCCTGCCCCGCGCGTGGTTATCATCAGCTTCGATGACGGGTTCGAAGATTTCGCCGACACTGCCTGGCCGATCCTGCGCGATCATAATTTCACCCCGATCGTCTATCTGCCCTCGGGTCGGATGGGCGGCAGTGACAGCTGGGCCGGGGGCAACATCCCCACCCGCCCCCTGATGGATTGGGACAGGATCGAAACCCTGGCAGGGGAAGGCGTTTGTTTTGGAGCGCATAGTGTCAGCCACCCAGATCTGTCGACGCTGGATGCAGAGGCGTTGGAAGAAGAAGTCACCGGATCCGGGCAGGATATAGCTGCCCGGCTTGGCCAGCCTATCCGGCATTTCGCACCGCCCTATGGCGCGTCGAACAGCAGCGTGCTCAGGCAGATCGCGTTGCATTACGACACCTCGGTCGGCACAAGGCTGGGTGTCGCCGGACCGAAAGATGACATCCACGACCTGCCCCGGCTCGAGATGTTCTATTTCACCGACATCGCCCGCTGGCAGGCGCATCTTGCCGGGCGCGGCGGGCCCTATCTTGCGGCGCGCAAAATGATGCGTGTTTTGCGCAGCGGGCTGAGCAAGGTGCTGCCCCTTAACTGACAATCAGGATTAGGGCGCAAGCGTTCCGATCCGGTGGGCATTTGCCATCACACTGAATGTAATTGTCGTCGCCGGGATGGTTGGCAGTACAGAGGCATCAACGACGTGAATGCGCGTCGCGCCATGCGGACGGCCCAGAACGTCGCTTTCACCAAGGCTAGTACTATCTGACATCGGCAGATCACCCCCAACGTGGAAACTGGCCCCCGGTGCCCCGAATCGCGCTGCAAAAGACAGGTTGGTCAGGCCAAGCACCCGCAATGCCCGGCCATAGCGCGCAAGTGCTGCGCGCATTGTGCCTTCGGTTTGCGGGTTTTTGATCAGTTCGGGGCGTAGCCGTCCATCCTCGGACAGATGCAGGGCTATTTCATGAGAATGATCGGAATGCAGGAAAACCTGCGCCACGATCAGACGCCGGGCCAGCGCCTCAAGCAGCGGTCCGCAGCCAAGGAGCCGGCGACCATAGTTCTGTTTCAGATCGCGGGCATAGTATTCGTTCCAGGTATAGACCTGCGCATGGATCAGTTGCCGCGACACGGAAGGGTCATCCAGTTCGGCAAAAAGCTGCGGCAGCGTCTGATAGGGCAAAACATCGGGCCGCCTTGGCGCGCGCCAATGATGCAGCATCGGCAGGAAAGCCTGCTGGCTGTCCTTCAATGTCAGCGTCTTGCCCTGAAGGCCGGGCGAGGCCAACAGAATGCGCGCGCTTTCCAGCACCCCGGCGGCCAGAAACACCCGCCCGCCCCGGATGTCGCTGCCATCTTCCAGCGTGACGACAACTTCGTCGCCTTCCTCGCGAACCTGCCGCACCACATGATCCGCACGGTAGGTAAAGCCTGGCTCTGCCTGCAACGCCATACACGTCTGTCTTGCAGACCAGATCAACGACCAGGGGCACCCGTGCAGACACAATCCACAGGTCTGGCATCCCGGTCCAACCGCCTGACGTGCAAGGCCAACATGCATCCCAGCCCCCTGCAATGCCTTCGCCTTCTGCCTGGAACGGGCAAGCAGCATCTCGGCCTGTGCGGTTGGTGGAACAGGTGTTCGACCAGTCATGTCGCAGGCAGGAAAGAGATTCTGCAGCTCGTCCTTTTGCCCGGACACCGGCATTATTTCCGCAACCGCTTTGTAATGTGGGGCAAGATCGTCGGCTGTTATGGGCCAGTCTTCGATATCCGCCTGCCGATAGGGCAGAACCGCCGCACCCCAGACATTCGATAATCCACCCGCCGCACGCGAGGCGCGCAATGCGAACCATTCCGCCCCCTCCGCCAGAGTATGGGCAGGTGGGGACAACGCGTAACCTGTCCCATAGCGCCACACCTCGCCCTGCGGGGCCTGAAACTGAGGCTCCATCCAGGCTGTACGCGCCTCGGCGTTCCAGTTTTCGGCGCGGGTTTGGGACATCTGCTGCACCCGGTCCGTGATCCCGGGTTCCGGGGTGCCGCCGGCATCCAGCATCGTGACTGTCCGCCCCCGCGCCAATAATGCGCGGGCCACGGCAACCCCCGCCGGACCAGATCCTATGACAAGGTCGCTCACTGCGCCTTTACTGCCCGGACCAGAACCAGCATTTCATAGTTGGGGTCATGAGTGGACAGTTCTTCTGGCGCAATTTCGCTGGCCCCAAGGCCGTGCAGGTTGCAGATGCAGGTAAAGACATTGCCAACGGTCGACACCTCGACATTCTCTGCCGGAAAAACAGCCCGGAACAGGTGACGCTTGGACTGGCTGGTGAAATGCCAGTATTCGCCCCAATCATCCACGCCTTCGCGCCGCGCCACCCGGGTCATCCCGTGCGAGGTACACAGCACCACGCCGCCGGGTTTCAGAATGCGTTCGAGCGTGGCGATCGCTTTGCCCACCTCAAAGATCATCTGCAGGGTCTGCGTGATGATGATGCAGTCAAAACTGTTGTCTGGAATATGCGGCGCATCGGTGATATCAGCCACGATGGTGGCTTGCGGATTGCCTTCGACATAGCTCAGCACATCCGCTTGCGTGACCCGATCACCGCCGAATTTCTTGATATAGGCCGGATCACCGAATTCCAGAACCCGGCCACGGATGTCGTCGCTGTGGTTTTGCAGGAATTCTTCCATGTAATAGCGTTCGATGGTCAGCAGGTCGCGATCCTGCCCGAACACAGCACTGATCGGCGACAGCCGCCGCAGCCCGCCGAAATCCACCGCCCCCACGGGGGTCGATTGCAGCTTGTGCAACCGTTGTTGTTTACGGATCCATTTGCGCAGCCGTTCCGGCAGCAGCACGGTCGCGGTGTCACGCACCAGCTTTTCAACTCTTTGTCCCGGTGTCATCGTGATTGGCTCTTCATGCGTAGGCTTTGGCGCGTTTCTCGGCCATGATATCGGCGATGATATCGTCCAGCGTGCGTGCCGGGCTGAACCCGGTAAACCGCCGCAGCTTTGAGACATCGGGCAGGCGGCGGGCCATGTCTTCGAACCCTTCCGGATAGACCTCTTCATAGGGCACCAGACGGATTTCGGACGCAGACCCCGTCGCGGCAATCACCTTTTCGGCCAACCCGCGGATCGTCACTTCCTGCTCACCACCGATATTGAAGACCTGACCCCGGGCTTCGGGCACATCAAGCAGGCGTACGAGCGCCTCTATCACATCGGCCACATGGCTGAAGCAGCGCGATTGCTCACCGGTGCCATGAACCTGAATTGGCTGACCCGCCAACGCTGCTTCAATGAAGTTCGGAACAACCATGCCATAGCGCCCGGTCTGGCGCGGACCGGTTGTGTTGAAAAAGCGCAGCACGACCACTGGCAGGTCAACCTCACGCGCATAGGCCAGAGCCATGAACTCATCCAATGTCTTGGCGCAGGCATAAGACCAGCGCAGAACGCTGGTCGCGCCGATCGTCAGGTCGTCATCCTCGTTGAACGGGAATTTTGATGCCTTCCCATAGACCTCGGAACTGGAGGCAATGAAAACCAGGGGTTTGTGGCGCAGGGCGGCCCGCAATACGTTCTGCGTGCCGTCGACATTGGTCGCAATCGACTGGCTGGGCTGATCCATGATCAGCTTCACCCCGACGGCGGCGGCCATGTGAAACACCGCGTCGGCTGCACCAACCAGCTGTTCGACCAGATCCGAATCCAAAACGCTGCCTTCAACAAAGCGAAAGGCGGAATGATCCTGAACAGAGGACAGGTTTTGCAGCGATCCGGTGGATAAATCATCTAGCACCGTCACCTCATGCCCATTGCCAATCAGACGCTCGGCCAGATGTGACCCGATAAAACCGGCCCCGCCTGTGATCAATATTTGCATGAAAAACCCTCGTACCAACAGAATCCACTCTAATGCCACAGGCTTAGCATAGGGATCTGTGGCCACCAAATGGTAGATACCGCTATGGTGCGCGGACAGGCCGGGCCTGCACAGTTTTGGAAAAAGGGCTGAATTGTTGCACATCGCATTAAGAATGTTGAACCTGCGGACATGACCGAAAAACACCTGGAACCCCGCCCCGGCGACGGTCTTGCAGGCCAGCGCGTGATTGTGACCGGCGCAACCGGCTTTATCGGCCAACGCCTGATCGATGCACTGCTGACGCTGGGATGTGACGTGACCGTATTGCTACGCACGCGCCACGGGGCTGCCGCGTTGGAACAGGCCGGAGCAAAGACACTGCTTTGCCCGCTGCACCCCGGCCCGACCCTGACGCAGGCGTTGGGCGGCACGACGGCTCTGTTTCATCTGGCCTATGATTTCCGGGCCTCCGGCGCAGAAAACCTCGCAGCTTTTGACGCACTCATCAAAGCCGCCGAAGAGGGGTCTTGCAAACGTATCGTGCATCTGAGTTCTGCTGTGGTCTATGACAGCTGGCCCAACGGACCGATCAACGAACGCAGCCCTATCACTCCAGAGGGTACGCAAAGCTATCGCGGTGCCAAAATAGCAATGGAACAGAGACTATTACGGGGGAAATGCGACGCCGCCATATTGCAGCCAACCATCGTCTACGGACCCGGCAGCGCGCTCTGGACCAATACGCCATTGGCGATGATGCGCCGGGGCGGCATCATCCTGCCCGACCCGCCCGGACAATGCCCGGCTGTGCATGTCGATGACGCGGTACAGGCCGCCCTGCACGCGGCCTCATCGCCACAGACCGGGGTTGATCGATACCTGATCAGCGGGCCGGATACGCTGGGGTGGAAGGCGTTTTTCGAAGGCTATGCCCAGCTTGCCGGGTGCGGAGAGGTTCGGGTTGATCCAGCCGCAAACCCGACCCCTGCCCCACCGCCCAATAGCAGCACGCCCGCGGGCCCCTCTCTGGCGGGGCAACTCAGCGCGCACCTGCGCCGCCTTGTCGGGCGCCGCCGGGTTGAGGCCGCCGCGGACTGGGCACGGTCTGTTCAGGCCCGGCTGGCAAAACCCCGGCCCGTGATGCCTGACATGGCGGGGCGCAGGCTTTTTGCCGGTCAGCCAGAGGTTTCAACCCGACATGCACAGGATCAGATCGGCTATGTGCCCCGCGTCTCCTTCGCTGAATGGATCGAGCACATGCGAAAACAATCGACGCCCTGATTGAAGACTGCCTTGTTTTTGGAAACACCCATTCCGGGTCTTTGCCGGGAACGACAAATTAGTTGGCTTCGTTCCCGATCTGCCCTATCCGATGAAGAGAGAAGGTTTCCAATCTGCTAAGCTAATTTTAATTCAGTGTGACTTTGTACGATCAGGATAGATTATGAACTACGAAACCTCGCACCATCAGTCCCTCAAGCAGCTTATCGCGGCGCGCGATGCGCGGGTTGCCGTGGTTGGGCTGGGCTATGTCGGTCTGCCGCTGGCGCTGACGGCTTATGATAAGGGGTTCGACACCACCGGCGTTGACCTCAACCCCGATCGGGTGGCGCGGATCAATCAGGGCGATCAGGTCATCTCGTACCTGGAACAGGACCGGATCGCGCAGGCGGTGGCCAGCGGCAAATTCCGTGCGACGCAGAACGCCGCAGCACTTGCCGAGGCCGATATCATCCTGATCTGTGTGCCGACTCCGCTGACCGACGCACAGGACCCGGACATGCGTTTTGTCTCGGCTGCCGCGCAAACCATCGCACAGCATCTGCGCCCCGGTCAGATGGTGGTACTGGAAAGCAGCGTCTGGCCCGGTGCCACGACGACACTGGTTCAGCCGATCCTCGAAGCGGGCGGTCTGCGGGCGGGTTCCGATTTCTTCTTGGCCTTCTCGCCCGAGCGCGAAGACCCCGGCAATGACAAGTTTGACACGCACAGCATTCCCAAGGTGGTCGGTGCCGACGATCCGCAATCGCGGCAACTGGTCGAGGATTTCTATCGCGCCATCGTCACCAGCGCCGTGCCGGTGAGCTCGGCCGCCACAGCCGAGGCTGTGAAGCTGGTCGAAAACAGCTTTCGCACCGTCAATATTGCGCTGGTCAACGAGTTGAAGACTGCGCTTGAAGCAATGGACGTGGATGTCTGGGAAGTGATCGAAGCTGCGGCGACCAAGCCGTTTGGCTTCATGCCCTTCTATCCCGGTCCTGGAATTGGTGGGGCCTGCATCCCGGTGTCTCCGGCCTATCTGGCCTGGCGCGCCGCGGATGCAGGATCTGATACGCCGCTGATCAATCTGGCCCGAACCAGCAATGACGCGGTGCCCGAGATGCTGGCGGCACGGATGGCGGCAGAACTGGCCGCGCGCAACGGGTCCGCGCTGGCGGAAACCGGGCAGCCTCTGACCGGACAGCGCATCCTGCTGATGGGCATCGCCTATAAGCGCGATGTCGAGGATACCCGCCGCAGCCCGGCGCTGGTGTTACTGGACGAGCTGGAGAAGCTGGGCGCCGAGGTTGACTATCACGATCCGTATTTCCCGCGCCTGCCCGAAGGCGGCGAATACCCGCAACTGGCGGGCCGGACCTCGCAGCCGCTGACGGCGGACAACTTGAAACGTTACGCCGCCGTAGCTGTAATCACCGACCACAGCGCGCCGGATTACGATCTGGTTGCGCGCGAGGCGGCGCTGGTCTTCGACACGCGCAACGTTTTTGAAAAGCAGGGGATCAAGGTGACGGACGGGCGTTTGGTCAAGATGTGACCCCCAAAAAACCTCTGATCATTCAATGGCCAAAACGAACGCGCGTTTGCCATTCCATCCAAATGATCGCGGATTGACAGAACTGTGCCATAGGCGGACCTTTGCACATTTTCAGGGGTCCTCGGCGTTCTATATTGCTGTAACAAAAGTTTTAAGGAACTATCTGCTCAGACATATTCATGTCTCAATAAATTATAAGCAGTGTTGCGCGAGTAGTGGAGCAAAGCTCCGTCAGGTAAAAATAACCAAATTTTAACCCTTAGTGGTCCAAAGTTTTGCCATGATTTCATCGCGGAATCATTTTGGGTATTTGCCCAATGGCATAGCTGCACCCGCTCGGGGACTAGCCAGACCAAGACCAGAGCTGGAGGACTTGGAGAACATGATCGGAGTTATCGGAATAGCCATTCTTGTCGGCCTGTGCGCCGCTGGGATTGCTTTGTTCTCCGGCGCGTCCATTCTTATGGTACTGGGCAGCTACATCCTCTTTGGCTGGCTCTTCATCATTGCTGCCCTCATCGTTGTTATCGCGGTCAAAATCGTGAAGAGACGCGTGCAGAAACAAAACCCTGCTTATTCCAGCTAAGCGTTTAGTCCCGCCCGGCGACCCGCTTGGCCACATAGCCCAGAAATGCCCGTTGCGGTTTCCTGATCTGTGGGCGCCCCGATGCGGCCCAATAAGCCAACCAATCCGCCTCCAGCGCATAGACATCGCGGCCCGGCGCCATAGCCCGGGCTTCTTCCAGCGCCTCTGAGGGCAAGATCGGCTTGTCCGGTCCCTCGACCACCTGACCGCGGCGGGTAAAGCGGATCAGGTCGCCGGGCTCTTCGGTCATCTCATAATCGGGCAGATGATCGGCCGCGATCATGTCGCGGATCATCTTACGGAACACCCGCCGGGGTGAGGCCGAGCCCGACTTCTTCAGCAGCACCTCGACCGAAATCCGCCATTCGGGCTGGCGGCCACAATGCTTACGCGCCAGTTCATAGATCCGACGCTCAAGCGGTTTGCGCAGACGGAAATAGTCGCGGCTGAGGGTCAGAACCGATTTCGCCAGCACCGCCCGAAACAGCCAGTCCGACAGTTTCACGCTGACGCTGACCATCCGGCCCGCCCGGGTATGGCGGACGATCTCCCAGCTTTCGATCAGACCGAACCCAGTGGTGGTCTCTTTCTCACCGGTGACGATGTTGGTGGTAATCCTTGTACCGGCCAGCCGCTCGAACGCCTCGCGCAGACGCTTGTAACCGTCACCGCTGGTTTCGCGGTTGGTGGCCACCAGCAGATCATGCGCCTTCAGATGTAACACCCGGCTGACGGTCCGGCCCGCATTGATCGCCGCCATCAGCTGACTGATACAGAAGATCAGGATGTCCTTGTCGTGGATCGTTGCCAAACCACGCACCGACGGCGTCACAGTAATCTCGACCCCGTTATGTTCGTAATTCAGAATCCGCCGGTCCGGCCGGGTCGAGAGCGAAAACATCGGATGCTCCATCGACCCCATATCTGTCTTGGGCAGCGCATCGAAGATATCGCATACAAAAAAATCGCCCGTTGGGTGCCGGTCAGGCAACAACGCCCCTGACCCGCTCATACTGCCCTGCCCATATGTCCTGCCCGAATCTTTGTTCGTGGTTTTATTGACGCTTACCGTAGAGTTATCCACAGGAAGCGTAAAGCCGCCGGAACGTGGGTTCAGAGTCACTGCAACGTGGGTTCAGAGTCACCCTATCGTGGGATCAGATTCACTAGTGAACTCAAGAATCGCAGAAATCTATTTCTTTTCTTATAGTTACAAGAACTAAAATTCAGCTGTAACTATTAAATAACAGGATTCTAACTGGATATTTTTTTACCTCACTCTCAAAAGCAGCGTTTCAAAGGTATTTACCCCTTATTTTTGCTTAGAAAATTCGGTTTTGTGCTCACAATGCTTCCATATGCTTCATTTTGCGGTATATTGCCAAAAACATAGCACATGGGCAGATTTTCAATGCGAGCAGCACCGTCCGAAGGGCTTCCCCCCTATTTCAATATCGATCCTGATCTGGCCCATGCTGAGTTGGGCGAACCAACCGGAACCCATGAGTTCTCGCAGATTGCAGATGCCTGCGCCCGAGGGCGGGCAGATCTGGCAAACCGGGGTCTTGAAGAAGATGGACAGAAAAAACTGCGCCTGTTTTCAACTTGGGAAATCACCAAATATCTGATCCCTGTTGCCCCCGCCCATTTTCGACGGGTGTTAAAGAGCAACCCGGATTTACCACAGGGACAGTCCGAGACGGAAGGTGGCGCCAAGTGGTTCACCCTGGATGAGGTTCTGCGGCTGCGCACACATTTTGCATCAGAAGGATCCAAAGCAAAAGAATACCGTCCCTACCGACCCAAAGGGTTGCCGGCCAAGATTGTCTCGGTGGCCAATTTCAAAGGCGGCGTCGGCAAGACCTCGACCTGCGCGCATCTTGCAATGTCTGCCGCTTTGGACGGCTACAAGGTACTGGTCATTGATCTGGACAGCCAGGGCTCGATGACGTCGATCTTCGGCGGCAAGGTCAGCGATGAATGGCAGACGGTATTTCCCCTGCTCGCCCGTCATTACGCCACCCATCTGCGCCGCGACAATCAGGGGCGGCTTGACCGGGGTGAAGCGCCGCATCCGATTGACGATACCCTGTCCGAGGCGCTGAAAACCCGCAACAGCGACCTGATCCAGGCCACTCATTGGCCGAATATCGATCTGATCGGCGCTCAGCTGAACCTCTACTGGGCCGAGTTTCAAATTCCGGTCTGGCGGATGCAAGGCCGCAGCTGGAAGCTGTGGGATGCACTGACCGACACGCTGGACGAGGATGGGGTGCTGGACGACTATGACATCATCTTCATCGATACCCCCCCTGCCCTCGGCTATCTGACGATCAACGGGCTGGCGGCCTCGGACATCCTGCTGGTGCCCATGGGGGCCTCGTTTCTGGAATTCGACTCCACCGGTCGGTTCTTCGACATGCTGCATTCAACGTTCCAGTCCATTGAGGATGGAGAGAACATGGCCGCCCGCGCGCTTGGACGGCCCGAGATGGCGTTTCAGTGGGACGCGGTGCGCACAATCATCACCCGCTATGACGGCAGCCAGCAGGCCGAGCTGGCGGGATTGATGCAAGCCTATCTGGGCCGCACCCTGTCGCCACACTGGCAGGGCTACACGGCGCTGATTGGTCAGGCCGGGGAACAAGTCAACGGCATCTACGAGGCGGATTACCGCGATTTCAACCGCGAGACCTATGTGCGCGGGCGAGAAACCTTTGATGCCACCTATGCTTCGTTCAAGAAGCTGTTGATTGGCGTTTGGCGGGGTGAAGAGCGGGCCCAGCAGGCCGAAGAGGCGGGAACACCGGAATTGTCGCTCTGAGTGCGATGTTTCGCGCGCGAAACACGTCTTCTATGACTCGAAACAGAGTCTGATCCGAGCAGGAAAAGGAAAAAGTGATGGCTAAACGCAAACGACTGACCCCAGCCCGGCCGGATTATCTGGAAGACAATCGCCCTGCCCCCGGGTTGAACCCCATGTCCCCCGCTGAGACACCCCGCGCCGCGCCGCCGGTTGCACAGGTGGCCGGGGCCACGGCTGCCCAGGCCGCTTTGGAAGAGCTGTCCGGAGAATTGCGTGCCGCCCGGGCCGAAGGTCGTTTGGTGCAGGACCTGCCGCTGGACGCCATCGAGGAGACCTATCTGGTGCGTGATCGGTTGGCGGCTGATGACGCGGATATGGAGGCGCTGAAGGAAAGCCTGAAGGCACGCGGGCAGCAAACACCGATCGAGGTCGTGGAATTGACCGAAGGGCAGTATGGCCTGATCTCGGGTTGGCGGCGCATGACTGCGCTGCGGGCGCTGGTACAGGAGACGGGTGAGGCGCGCTTTGCAACTGTGCGCGCGTTCCTCAGGCAGCCGCAGAGCGCATCAGACGCTTACGTTGCCATGGTCGAGGAAAACGAAATCCGCGTCGGGCTGAGTTATTACGAGCGTGCCCGGATCGTGGCACGCGCAGCGGAGCAGGGGGTTTACCCGGATGAAGCCGCTGCCCTGCGCGGGCTGTTTGCATCGGCCAGCCGGGCCAAACGTTCCAAGATCGGCTCGTTCATCGCGATCTATCACGCGCTGGATGATCATCTACAGTTCCCTTCGGCCATTCCTGAACGATTGGGGCTGTCGATAACCAAGGTCCTGAAGGACGATCCAAAGGCGGTATCTGCGCTTATCAAAACGCTGGGTAAAGTCGGGGCCGAGACATCGGATGCAGAGTTGTCTGCCCTGACACAGGCAGTGAATAGCAGCAGCTCAGAACGCGGGAATTCATCTTTATCAGAGTCTGATACATCCCCTAAAGAGACAATAGGAAACATTCAGCTGAAGCCGAACCGGAACGGAACGCAGATCATTCTTTCCGGTCGGGGAATGTCTGAAGCATTCCTGGCGGACCTGCGGGCTTGGTTACAATCCCGCGACAGCTAATGTTTCGCGCGCGAAACACTGGTCAGGGTATGGTCTGAGCCTCGGTTGTATCCCATTCCTTTCCATTGAAGCGTTCGACAGCAACAGCGTTATACTCGAACCTGCCAAGACGCTGCGCATAGTGGCATCGCCCGTCGATTGGAATGCCCGGATCCTCAAGCGTGAAGACAGCCAACTTTTCCCGGCCATCACCATTTTCCAGTCGAAAGCGCGTGGCGGCACCTGCAAGGGGCAGAACCTCGCAGGCGGGGCGTTGCCAGACAAGCATGTCTTCGGTTCGACACAGTGCTTCATCATGTCCGACATCGATACAATCGACCTGCTCTTTCAGGCCGGATGAAGATTCTAAACAGACGTGAATGGTGTGGCCGTCGTGAAAGACCGCGCCTGGTTCCGGAAAGGCAGGGCACGGTATGGGGCTGTCAGCGACAAAGACCGGCTCCATCGGGCGACCATAAAGCTCGGTGAAGATACCCGGCATTGGGTTGTTACGATGAAAGACGGTCCATCCCAGAAGTCCACCCCAACTGAGTTCGGGATAGCTCAGCCCGCCCGAGATGCGAAAGTTAGTGCCATCAAAACCTGGGGTTTCTGAGACTTGTTCAAAGATTGCATGCGCGGCTGTGGTGTCGCGCCGCCCGGTTTCCACTTGGTCCATCCAGACGATGAGACTCAGCGCTACTGAGACAGCCACGAGACCTGCGGCGCTGCCTTTGAGCAGCGTACCAATGACAGAGCCGCGTTGCCACCAGCCGCATAACTGGCCGGAACAGACCAGAACGGAGAATATCGCGAAAGGCAGATAGGCCACCACGCGCCCTGGCATCCAGAGGCTTGTATACGCAAACCATGCGATCACCGGCAGAATGAAGAGACCCGCAAAGGCGCCCAATGCCACCCGCACCGCAGGGACAAGACCAGCTGTCCGCAAAGCGCAGAGCGCCGCCCATCCGGATGCCAACAGTGTCATTGCCAGAGTGGCTGCGTAAATCAGTTGAATAATCCAGGGGGTGTATTGCAACCCGCCTGAGTGCAATCGTTTCCAGAAGGATGGCAATGCCGCCAGTTTTTGCAGGATCTGGTCCGAGCCTGGTTGGCTGAAACGGGTGGCTTCTCCGATATGGGAGCTCAGGCCTACAGCGATCCGCCACTCCAGCAGATAGACGAGAATGGCACAGACAGACCCAACCAAGGCTATTAGGACAGCCCGCGTAACGATTTTCGGGGTAGACTTGTCATACCGCATGATCTGCAGTGCGATGAATAGGGCTCCGAATGGGGCGAATGGCTGATAGATCGCGCAGGAAAAAGCCAACATTTGTATTGCGAGAAAGGCGCGGGCAAACCAGCCGAAACCGATTGGTCGTTCGGCAAGATACCAGAAGATGCGGTACGCCTGCAGAGACAGTGCGAGTGCCAGTGGAAACGCGAAGACGTGCGACGAGAAATTCAGCGCATCGATCATGTAGAGGTGGCAAATGCTCAGACTGAAAATCACGGTCGCGGCGAGTGGGGCTTGGGGCTCATCGATGACGATGCGTGCCAGGACCCATGAAATCCAGAACAGGCAAACAAAGGCGAGAGGGGCCTGAATGGGCGTCAGGAACCGCTCTCCCATCACAAAGACATAAAGCGCTTCCATTGCCCACCTGCCTTCTTCGGTGGTCCAGTTTAGGGGCATACCACCTGCGGGTGCCCCCTGAAGTTGTCGCCAGTCATCGGGATTGTACCCGTCCAGAAGCATCCCTGGCAGTGTGGCAATACAGAAGACAACCGCGCTTATCACCAAGGACTGCAAGACGGTCAGATTGAAATTCTTGAACACAAAAATACTCCGAACCCACTCAATCAATTCGCAGCCTATTGCCAGGATATGCGCTTGAGAAGCTTTGGTTTCCTAAGACTCATTTTGCCGTATGTATCTTACGATAATTTCAGTTCTGTTTCGATCACGCGATCAATGGGAGTAAGCCGGGCTTGTTTCTTTACGAAACCAAAAAAACTGATACGCATCTGGAGTTGTTCACGCTTTTTTGGGACTCATAGGTTAGGTGTACCGGTAAAAGCTACAACGCTACCCCAACAAGTCAGCCGCCGGATTCTCAGCAATGTCGACATCGTCATAATATTTCTGGGCCTGCGCCATGGATCGATGCAACGACAAGCGCATGGCAGCCTGGATCGGGGCACCGTCCAGTGCGGCCTGGGTTAGGAACCCAGAACGCAGACCGTGCGGCGAGGCGAAGTCCTCAGGCAACTCTGCCAACTGGAGGCGATGTTTGACGATCTGATAGATAGCGTCCGGCGAAAGCCGACGTTTCAGCACACGATCCGCCTTTGAGACTGGTCTGAACAGCGGCCCGTTCATAATCTGTCCAACCTCGATCCAATGGACCAGCGCCTGAGCTGCGCGGCCTTTCAGCACCAGCCGCGGCGTTTCACCTTTGGTTGTCGTTTTCGTTTCCAGCAGTGAAATCCAAACCAGGCTTTTCTCGTCGAACTCCTTCAGCGAAACGTCTTCAAACATCAACCCGGTGATCTCGGAGCGCCGTCTACCACCAGAAGCCCAACCCAGCATCAAGATGGCGCGGTCGCGGCAATCCCGCCGGGACCCCC
>NZ_WVRE01000014.1 GCF_013111185.1 Ruegeria sp. HKCCD7303
CCGCCAAGTGGCCTCTGCGCGGTTCGTTTACTGCGTGGTTAACCGGGCGGTGATCGATGAGGCGACGGTGGTTCGCCATCGCTGTCATAACGAGCGCTGCGTCCGTCCTGAGCACCTGATTGAGGGGTCTGCGGCGGATAACAAGCGCGACGACTGGGACTTCTGGGCGAACGGCGTCGATCGAGACCTGCTATAACCGTGGCATGGGCCTTCTACGACCTCTGAGCGCCCACCCTCAACACCCGTTACACCCGAAACCACTGGGGCATAAACGGGGGCATTTCTTGGAGGGTTTAGCCCCAAGTGCCTAGTCTCGTTCCATGTTCTGATGAATTGGCTGGGGTGGTAGGAAACCTTGCCCTCCGATGAAACCCAAGAGCTTTTCCCACTAGCCCGAGAAACTGGGGCGGTTTCGGGGGCATTCGCTAAGCTCTGCGACGGGCATTTCTGACCGCTAGACCGACCGTTGAAGGGACAGCTTACGAGACCGCTGACGACCCGCTGACGATCGGTTCCGGGTGCTGAAGACTGGTCGCTGGTGCTGGCGGGTGGCGGAGCGGACGGTCAGGTTTAGTGCTGCGAAGGACTGTTGAGAGCCCAAATTCAAAACATGCCAACAGTCCCTTCGGGGGTGGCTGTTGACTTTTGTTTCGTCTCACATTGAGGTTTGACAGTGTTTATTTTACGTGCGTTTTAGGAACGCTCAGTTGGACAATCGGCAGTTCCGCCAATAGCCCTTCAGGGTTCCACGTCTTGACTGTCGCTACCGACCGGGTTGTTCTAAGCGACGTTATTTGTAGCAAAATTGTTGGATAAGCGATTGACTTTAAATCTTTACATCAACCCCGAGGGGTTTCCGGCACTGATTTCTGATCTCATAGTTACCCCGATTAAAGACGGAATGACTCCAGAAGCTGGAACAGTGCTCACACCCTCAAATGTTTGGCCTGAAGAAATTGTTTCAGACAAACCCTATGCTGACTTTGTCGACAAATTGCTGATCCTGGATGAACAATCTACAGCAACATTTGCAGCAACCGATGCGGCCAAAGTCATAGATTTCCTTCCAAACCTCGCAATTCGCATGAAACATCGTCCTGACGACGTTCGTCCCATGAGGTTCGCTGGTGATCTTGCAGACCAGTACCTTGAAGAAAATGACTGCCCAGATGCGTTCAGGATGATGGGTGTTCGCCCCGCTATTGTGGAACAGCAGAAAGCTGTAAACTTGATCGCTCCAAAAGGGTCTAAAATTTTAAAAACTGGACGTTTCAACGACTGCTATGCACAAGGCACCGGCGCCAACGCAGCGTTACGCCTCCTGAAGAGATTTGATGCTCATCTGAGCACCGGCAGTTGGCCGGAAGATTCATTTGCGCACCTCATTGACTTCCTAGGAATTCTGAATGCTGAAAAACTCTTCAATGAAGAAGCAGAAAGCCTGGCAGACACTTGGGGAGGGTACCTGCAATGTTCTTTCTATGATTTGGAGAAAAGTACCGTACAGTACATTCCGTCCTGGGCGCACATTTCGCTCGGGTTCGACGCTAACGAGCAAAGAATAGGAATTCATCGGAAGCACGTTTTTTACAGTAGGGACGTAAGTCAATACTGGTTGGGCGTTATGTTCCTGAATGAAAGGCGTCCAAAGTGCTTAACTTGGCCCATCAGAAACCTGTTCGATACAGAGGTGGATAATTCACCGCCGAATTGGGAAACGTATAGCCCTAAGTTCACAACGGTTTCAATTTTCGTGCAGAAAAATGGGCACGTGCTGGACCCACTTCACAAAACCCTAACGCCAGACGAACACAAAGACCTCAGTTTTAGATTTGGAAAAGACCGGTTGGAAATGCGATTTTCTCAAGATCTTAAGACGAGCTTGATTGACTTGGTCCAAAAGGCAATCTGAAACCAACAACGTAACCGCACAGCGACTCTCCAACGCTGCGGGATTGATCTAGCCCCACACAATCTCGGGTTGGAATCCGACGACGGCAACTATGTCCGCAACTCAGCCATTCAGCCACCTTCAGCCAAGTCCGCTTCGGGAAAAAGAAAGGAAAGTGATACCCCGGCAGCCCACTAGGGGCCGCCGAGGGATAGATCTACGAGGGTGGTCTTCGGTTGACGACATAGTCAGCCAGCCACTGCCAGTAGGCTTCTGCGTCCCGAAACCCCAGAGCCCGAGCAGCCATATCTTCTGCTGCCTTACGGGTGCACCCGTCATCGAACTCGGCAATCGCTGCTCGTTCCTCGAAGGCGTCAATGTCAGGGAAGCTCATGTCGACAGTCTTATCTGGTCAACGATGGACCGCCGTTGCTCGTCACTGATGCCAGCCGAGTAGATGCCATAGGTGATCCCGTTCTCCGACCGTGCCGATTGGTGACCGACCAGAGATGCCGTGAAGTGTTCCGGAACACCTGTTCGCTCGCACTGGGTGATGAACCACTTGCGGGTCGAGTGAAACACCAGTCCCGGTCGCTCCAGACCCAGTCGCCGTCTCAGTCTCGCAAACCCCTTGGTGACGCGCGCCACGGTCAGGTCAGGGAACAGAGGGCCATGGCCAGGCAGTTGCCGGAACGTCTCGTCCAACACCGGGTGAACAGGAACCAGTCTCTCCGCTGCGTCGGTTTTCAGAAGCCGCAGTTCATTGGGTTGAACATGAACGAAGCAGCCGAGGTTGCCTTTGGTCAGGAGATCTTCCCGGAGCAGCCCAACCGCTTCCCCCGCTCGCATCCCTGTCAACAGGCAGGTCAGCAGAACCGGATGCAGTTCTCGGTCCTTGGCTCCCAGCAGCCGGGCCACCTCATCGTCAGTTAGGACGGCATAGGGTTGAGGACGTACTTTCCGGTCGAAGAGAACAGTTCGGAAGGGGTTAACCTCCAGATGCCCCTCATAGACCACCCAGTCGAGGAAGTGATTGACCTGCGACCAGATACGTCGCTGGGTTCTGGCCGTAATAGTCACCGACCCACGAGACGAGTACGCGACTAACTGGTCCAGGGTCAGCCCTCTGGTCCGCTCAGACTTGCCAATCATCGAGGACAGTTGGGCTATCGCTGACAGGAACTCTCGCCCCTCCGTCCGCGTCAGACTGCAAACCGACTGGTCACCATATCGGCTCGTGAATAACCCCACGGAGTATCGGACCGATTTGAACCCACTGGGTCGCAGTGCATCACTACGCCGGGAGAGATAGGCCAGGCTTAAATCACGAACCGGCACTTTCACCGGCGCAGATGGTCTTGTGAATTTAGACTGCTCCAGATTGCACCCAGAGTCCTCCAGAGTGGCCCGGAGACGGACGAGAGACGCCTCTGGCTGGTCAACCCAATCAGGAACGTCAGTGTTGGTCCCTGGGGCAGAGAGGGCTTCCTCTGCCTGCGACCGAACCTGTTCCACCAGCGTTTCAAACCGCGCATTGACTTCAGCGGCTCGGACGCGGGCGGTGTTACGATCCCCGGTCTTGAGGCTCTGCTTCAGCGCCTGAACGCCCAGCGCGAGAGCCACGTCAACGGGATAGTTGCGCCGATACAGCCACGTATGGCCCTTCAGATAGGCATAGCGAATGTGAGCAGACATGGGCCTCCTCCTTTTCGGTTTAGAATTTGGGATTGGGTCAGTTGGTTGAGATGAGCCGAACGATCATCTCGAGGGCCGGTTCGCCGTAGGACCCAGCCAGAGGGCCAGTCACAGCAAAGCCCGTTACGCAGTCTTCGAACACCACTTCCACGCGGAACAGATGTTCAGGGACGTCATCAAAGGCGCGGATGATCACGACGTCACCGGGGTTCAGCTCCAGCTCAGTCATCGTCGGACCTCTACGTCCAGAGGACCGCCAGCAGAACCAGCGCCGAGACAGCGGGGTGAGACCGAGAGACCACCCAGAGCATCGTCGTCAGGACAGCCTTGGGCGGTGGGCGCAAAAGAAAACCCCCGGCGAGAACGCCGAGGGCAGACAGGTACTTCATGGATCAAACTCCTGCAGTTGCTTCTTTATTTAGATGCAGGGGTTCTCTCGTTTTCAGTGGGAGCGGACGTTCAGGTTTTCTGCGCGGATGGCGGGTTTGTGGACCTAACCGACTTTAAACCCGCGAGGCGCAACTTTTACTTTGGGTTTACGCCGCTAGCTAACAGTCAGAAATTGATTGTAACCTTCAATCGGCACTATTTTAGGAAAGTGTTAGCCTTCAGTTCCGGCGGTTGCTCACTTGAGAGCATAAAAGATGTCCCGGGCTTCTTGCAAGCGTTTGGGATCGAAGTTTCCAACCGTTGCTGCATCAGGCTTCGGAAGGAAATAGCGTTCGAATCTCTGGTGGGTACGCGACAGCCCTAACATGTCGTATAAGGCTTCCATCGTACGCTGAGGAGCAGCGCGCAGATCATCCTGAAATAAGAAAATACACTGATCTTTATGCTCTAGAAGCCCCCGAAACGCGCAAATCCAATAGTGCAGCCAATAGTCTGAATGATGCGTGCCTTCTTGCTCTGGCTCAAACCCGCGGAAAAAAAAGGGCTTATGCAAGTTGCCAAACTCGAAATGGCCAATATCGGACATGTATCGGGTCACAAAACTGTTTCTTGCCTGAAGCATGCTGAAATTGTTGTGCTGCCGCAGGAGTGACTCTGCATGGCATTCCGGTCGCCGCACTGGAACAACGATTCTGCAATCTGGAAAAGACTTGAGCAAATAGGATACGCGGGCAATGTTTGCGTTGTTCTTAGAACAGTAAATCGTTTTCAGTACGTCTTTCGGCCCGGCCTGAATGTTCCGTGCCCTGATGATGCTACGCATGTGCTGCCGCAAAAACTGATCTGCCTCAGGGTCTGTATCGCACGTGCTCCAAAGGGGAATCGAAGTGCCCCTGTAGCGATCTGGCCAAAACGATTTCCAAATGACTTCCTCGAACGCCTCGGGGCTATCAAGGTCGATCTCCAGCCCGTCGCCATGGGCGCGCTGCCTCCTCCGGACCCCCCGCTTCGGCCCGCCCGCGATTTTGTTCCACAGAACAGGAGCCGTCAGAAATGGCATATCCCGATAGATATGCGTGGCCACTTCGGGCGCATCATGCAAAGCGTTGAGGACAGCGGTCGTCCCGCCTCGTGCCAGGGATGTCACAAAAACAGGTTGCGTGGCATCAGCAGTGGAAGATTGCCTCGCCATGCGATCTTCAAGCCGCGAGGCCAGTTTCAGTATCGCCGGTCCTGAGAAGGCAAGGTTATGCACAAACTGGTCAACCGACGAGTATTGGCCGCCTTCAACATGTTCCTCCGTATCCGCGCGACGTAGCCGGCTGCCAATTTTGGCGCCTGCAAAAGCAAGGACCGATACCACGACGATGTAATCCAGACGAAGCATGACCCCAAGCACCGCCGCACCTGTTGCGATTCCGGACCAGTCCGCCAGCGCAATCGGGAGACCCGCCGCCGTCAGAGCCAGCGCAATGCGCCACGTCAAGTTCAGCCCACCCACCAGCAGCTTCAGCCCTGCTTGCCTTGCGGCCGCTTCCTTGGCGTCGTCAGAAAGCTGGTTGTCAAATAGCGCGGTGACACCGGCCATACAGGTGCTCACGACGTGTTGGGCCGTCCCTGCGATATTTGTTTGCCACAGGGCCAGAATAAATCCGGCAACTGCCAAGAGCGAAACGGCTATCGCTGCTATCATGGCGTCGGATCGTTTTCGGAACCAGCCTGATTTTTCCGCCCCCCGATCCAACGTTTAAGCGGAAACCAGACCAGCCCGACAAGCAGAAACACAACACCAAGAATGACGGCAATCGTAACAGCAATCGCGCCCAACCCGGCACCCGGGCCGATATAGGCATGTGCCGGGCTGGCCAGCATCGCAAAGGCTATGCAGCAAACAAGCCACAACGGGATTAGACGACCTTTAAACTTATGATTAGCAGGCTGGTTCATTATGTGCATTCCTTCCAATCGACTTCAAAATACCCCGACGGATAGAGTTTCGAATTGGTGATCTCACCAACAAATTCATCATTATATTCATTGACGTATTCCCAGATCACGTTGCCTGCTCTGTCCACTTCCAGAACACGCCCGGCATCAAATTCGGTAATCAGTACTCCTCCATTTTCCAGAATTTCATGCTGTCCTCGAACGACCGACAACATCTCCTGACCCGGCTTGCTTCCGAATACGATTTCCGTTTCCCGGCTCACCGGATCAATCGCAATGATGTTGGTGTCGCGCGGCGCATCTACCCGTGTTTTTTCGGTCGCCGTATAAGAGGTCAGATATGCGTTGTTATTGAAGATCGAGATTTTTCCGTCAGGACGGAATTCAGGGTCATGCTGCCGAACCCAGGGGCCGGTCTGGTGCCACTTAACTTTCCGGGTGTTTGCATCAACGACCATCACCAGATTAAGCCCTCGCATCGAAAGCACCCAATCCCCAGCGTTAAACAGTGGGAATTTGTCGGCAAGTTCTGATGGCAACTCATCAATTTTGTTGGCGTGGACCAGTTCACTGCGGATCACCCGCGTTGGCTTAATTTCCCTGCCATTGGCGGTCAGCAGTGCCGACAGGCCGCTATCGATGATCAAACCAGGTATTGAAATGCTTTCAAGAACCTGCCCCTGTTCATCAAGTTTCAGAATGACATCTTCCAGAATCGGCTCGCTTGTGGCCGGGGTCGAAAAGGGTGGAAAGCGATCGACAACTTCTGAGGCAATCCATTCGTCGCGACCAAGCGTCAGGTATCCACCATTTTCAGATCTGACCATTGAGTGGTGTGATTTCTCATTGAGCGTCCACAGAACATTTGAACATTGATCCAGCTTAACCGCCCCGCAATACTCATAGCTAAAAACAAGCTCGCCTTTTTCGGTCAGCAATGCGCCATGAACATCGGTCAACAGAGGATTACTGAGCTGAGCACACGGACGGGTGGCGATTTCAGGAAAATGTTCAATGTAGTTCAGCGACCATTTGCGAATGACGTTGCCATTACGGTTCACCAGCCTGGCCTGGTTCTCGCCATCAAAGAAACCCATCAGCAGAATGCTGTCCTGATGTCCCGGTTTCGTATTGATCACGACGCCCTTGCCCTGTCCGCGTGCCGGCTGAAGGTGTTTATGGTACGCCCGCGCCTCGCGGGTCAGTGATTTGTCTACGACCAGAACTTTATATACCGATAGAAGTTGCGGCACCGGTGGCCAGTTCTTTCTTTGCGCAAATATCCCGAACAGAACCGACGAGAAAACAACAGTGAGGAACAGGCAAACCTGGAATAGTCGCTCGGGCAGCTTTTCAAAGTCAGTTCTTTTCTTGCGCGTTTTACCAATCAAAACCAAACTCAAAACTCATACATAGTATCGGACGCGCGAGTTCTCGATCTACTCGGGCAACGATGCTCACTATGCATTTCTCATCATGAACGTGCGAAAAACATCCCGTTCATAATTCGTTAATTTTTGCCCTGTGCAGACGTTGGTGCGCGTTAAGGCATCAGTGATATTGGGCTCTCAACAGTCCTTCGCAGCACTAAACCTGACCGTCCGCCCCGCCCCCCACCAGCACCAGCGACCAGTCTTCAGCCCCCGGAATCGATCGTCAGCGGGTCGTCAGCACCCAGTCAGCACTAGTAAACGAGTATGCCGGCGGTCAGAAATGCCCGTCGCAGAGCTTAGCGAATGCCCGTGCTCACTGTTACAAATGCCCCCGAAACCGCCCCAGTTTCTCGGGCTAGTTGGAAAAGTTGATAGGTTTCATCGGTCGGCAAGGGTTCCTACCACCCCAGCCATAATAATTCTTTAATCACTTACTGAGAAATTGACCGCCGATTGTGGTTAAATTTCTGACGTTTAGAACTTAGCAACTAGAGCTAATATCCGAACGTCAAAGCAATAAGGTTGATTTCGGGCCGCACTCTCAGTTCGCGTTTCCGAAAGTACGCTTTGGTGGCCTCGGGAGAGGCTTTGTATCAGAACACAGCGAACTGCTTGTTCTGATCTGACCAGATCGCCCGGAATTCCGACTTTTACAGGAAATCCCTGGCTAGGCCGTCTGATTGTTCGCCTTCAGCGATGGCATCTAGAAAACTGGGCGCCAGCGTTGCGAGATCGACCCGATTCTACATCTAGCGCTTGGATTCGCCTTTTGTTTCCGCGATCTCAGAGAACGTTCTGCCATCTATAATCATCACCAAGCAATCGCTCTAGCCGGCGATCGCTCATCTAAAGGCAAAAAAATACAATCAGTTTGATGTTTGATTGAGACAGAAACTCACGTTAACGTGAACGCATCATCTGGCGCGTTCGAGTGCTGTCAATAAAATCAACGTTGCGCCTCATATTTACCGGAGACGAAACGAATAAAGTCGGGCGGAATATGTTCTCTTTTAAAAAATCGAAAAAGCTTCGACCGGCGATCTTTCCACACATTCAAAAAACCGCAGGCACGTCTGTGCAAGAGATCGCCCGCCGTCACTATGGCGAAAACCAAGTGTGCAGTCACGCTGATTACCAGACACTCGATCTTGATGAGTGTGCCAAATTTCCTTTTATTTCTGGACATTTCGGAATGATATTTGCTGAGCCGCTATTGGCAGATCGCTACCTTTTCACGTTCTTGCGAGAGCCGACTGAAAGAGTCGTTTCTCTGTACAAGTATTTGTCGAAGCAACCTGCTGAACAAAGTGAGCTTGCAGCCGCTGCACGCACTCAAAGTCTAAAAGAGTTTTTGTTGCAGGCCAACAAACCGAAATTTTCGCAACATTTGTGGAACGCCCAAGCTTGGCAACTGCATTCCGGATGGGGTTCTCGGAAGGCGCGCGAACAAGCCGACGCGAACCTCTTAGGTGACCCAAGGCAAATCGACCCGAACGCCCTGCTGGATCGGGCGCGACAAAACCTCCGACGGTTTGATTATATCGGGTTTGTCGACAGCTTTGAGAGCGACATTCGCAATATTTTCGCTGATCTGGGGGCACCTAAAATCAAAGTCCTTCACAGCAACGCATCCAAGGTCGAAATTCACCAACCCGATGAAGAGACGTTGGCTCTTATTGAAGAACTAACCGCTTTGGATCGCGTGATTTTTGATGAGGCAAAGAAACTAGTGTCACACCGATCCGGCGGCACGGGCTGAACTTATCCGCCGACGTAAACCCCGCTTTTCGGCCGATAGAAAATCTTCTGATCGTGAAGGCGCCCCAACAGGTCTTGAATTCTGTTCAACGCATCTTCTCGTTCCTCCCTTTGTTGCACATTTTCAGCCCGCTCAGCATGTGAAAGTGCAGTCTGCGCCCGGCGGAGAGAGCTTTCAATCAAATCGATGTCTTCGACGGACAGTTCGAACATGTCGTTGTATTGCGGCATAAAGAACCTCCTTTGGATGTTGAAACCTTAAAGAATCTCAGGTGCGTTTTAACGGGCTGGGAGGAAGAAATAATGTGGCCCAGCAATCTGTCGTCAGCAGTCCTTCGACTATCCAAGCGAGACCAAAAAAAGACTAGTTCGGCCGCACCGCAACCAGAACGACATCAAGCTCATCCTCCAGAGCCTGCAACTTTTGCAGCTTGTCTTTCGGAAGATCCGCAGTGCCCGCATCCACAGCGGTGAGGGCTACAATCGGGCTTCCGATTTCTTCTTCAAGTTCCTGAACCAGGTTCAGCTTGTCGGCTTTGAGTGTTGCAAGTGGATAAAGCATGGCAGTCTCCTATCTTGAAATAACTTCAAGCATAATCGATTTTCAGGAGCTTGAGTGCATTTAATGCAAAATGATCTCCAATTCTCGATGCGTCCGTGGTGACGAAGCATTTTGCCCAGTCGCGCAGTCGGGTTAAGCGTGACGGACGCCATCGGAACGGCGTGTATTGGCTAGGCTGCCGAAAAAATACAGAAACGTCTTGAGCAAAGGAAGTGGTGCCCCCACACGGACTCGAACCGCGGACCTACTGATTACAAATTTCCCGAAATCATCCCCTCAATACCAGCTAAGTAGCTGATTTTGCTTAGTTTAGCCTTCCGACAAATCGTCCTTTTTAGGACTTATCGGACATTCGGTGGACACAGTCTGGACACAGCCCGAACCCCTCGCGGGACACAGTGTTCACCACCATCCTAGGTTGAACAGACCATGAAAACTACAGAACGTGACACATACATTTGCCAGGACTACTCAGATGGGAAGGAGATCAGTGAACTGGCGCGGTCCTATGGGATCTCGGACCGTCGGGTCGCACAAATCTTGCGGGCCAACGAGGTCCAACTGCGCCCTCGTACAACCGAAGAGAAAAAGCCCCTTAGCCCACTTCATGTGCGTCTGGGAATGCACCTCTACAATTACCGCTTCAATCGTGGCCTCGAGCCCTACGATGCAGCTACAGAAATGGGCTGGTCGATGCTCAAGGTTCGGAAAGTTGAGAAAGGCGTTACTGAGCTCGAACTCTTAGAACTCATTGACATTGCAAAGTACACGCAGACGACACTCGACGAAATCCTGAGTTCCACAAACCGAAACTGAGGGCATATTTTTGAAGTTCCTCTGCCTCAGCCCAATCAAAGGTCTACATAGCAGCCGCTATTCAAAAAGCGCAGTGCATAACTTTGTAAACCCAACCTCTAATCGATGGTTTGAACTTGCCCGCGCACGGGCAAGTTCGCTACGGCTAATTGATGGCAGTTACTGCGTTGTTTCGTTGGACTCCATCAATTCCGAAATCAGTTCCGCGATCGGCTTAACCCTTTTGCGCTTTACGTCCTTCTTGTACGCAGAAGTCAGCTTAATACTCATCGCTCGACACCATGTCGGGCTTTTCAGGTCTCTTTTATGGTCAAACTCACCGTTCTCAAGCAAGTCTCCGACTTCGGCGTTGAGATCATCCACCGTAGTTGATGCAATTTCGCTGAAAAGGTTAACAAAATCAGCCACAAGACCCTTGTCGAAAAGCGTTTTGGGGTGTTGTAACAAGTCTTTTGCTGTTGGTTCGTCTTTGAAAATTTGAGCCACAGAGTGCGCAACAAAATACCGTGTCAGATTATAGTGTCCAAACACTTGATCATCAAAGCCATCCAAGGTCTTGCCAACGCTTTCCAGGAGTTCGTTGCAGAAGACTAATTTGGCACCATTTACGTCAGCACGCCCGAAGATTTTGGCATGGGCATCGTCCATAACTTTGAATTTCTGGTGGCAAGCCCAAGGTTCACCTAGATCAATCGCCAAGAGCGATAGACCTGCATCTTCATTTTTTAGAACTCTTTTGCCAGCGTTGATCTCGCCTTGTTTTACCTCAAGCACAATGTTGTCGTAGGCGAGGTCCTTGATCTCTTTCTTGAGCCGCTGTTGAATCGAGTGGTTGGATTTTTGATCCCTGGGCTTAATCGCGTTCTGGTTGTTGCTATTGTGAGTAATCTTGTCAGACAGCTCAGCATCGTCTCCCAATGCGACTACTTTAGTTAAAACTTTCAGGTCGGCAGTGATGCTAGCCTTTGAGTTTAGAAGCGAAGTAAGACTCTGAGCGCCATTCACTACGACAAAGCTTGAGATCTTCAATTGATCCTCCGCCTCATCAATTTTGCTACAAAGGACTGTTATGCCATTGTGATACAGAGGGAAATTCTTGTGCTCTCCCTTGTTTTTGATGCTCGCCACCAAACTCTTGTTAACTTTGGTATTACCAAGCGCAAGTCGAACATTCTGACTAAAGAGAGTCTGATCTGAGATTCCCTTCATGTGTGTAAGCTGAAGGGCGTTGGCCAAAAATATTCTTGCGGTAACGCCGTCAGCCGTCTGATATTTGATGACTTCAGTATCCGAAGTGTCAAAAACAAAATCCTCATTGATCCCGCTTTTGGCTTCGAGATCGACGAACTCACTGGCAATTCTGTCTGCATCGTAGACGACGAGGTCACCAGCAGATTTCAAGAAGTCCAATCCGTCTTGGTTCAAGCTGGCGTTACAGCAAAATACACCTTCAACGGAATAGCCAGCGGCGACCTTTTCCTTAATACGTTCCCGCACCAACGCACCCTTAAGTTCTGCGTTCGCCTCACCGTCCAGCAAAACCTGGATGTTTTCCGGGGTTTCAAACTGTTTCAGAGTGCCGCAGAACTCCTTGAGATCAGTGTCACCCAACTTCGATCCGGCCTTCATTCGAACTTTGGATTGAAAAACATGAACGGTCTCTAGGGTATCATTTACAAGGATGCCATCGACACCTTTGTCCTGCTTTTTGTCCACACAGGCATCATCTGCATCTTGAGGCTCAAGACGATAGATATTCTCCAGAACCCACCTCAAAAACTGAGTGGATTCCGTCGCTCCGCGCTTCTGATAGGGTTTCAAAAAAGTTTGGGTCAAATTCCCAAACTCGAGGTCTGCTGCAATCATGTAAGCGATCCCAATTGGCGTTACCACAAAAGATTGAGCAGACACTCGTCCATACAACCAAAGAAAACAAGAGCAACTGATTATCTATCTATTGCACCTCTCGAAAGGAGCAAAACTGACAACCCGTGGGAGATCGATTGCAGCTAACTCAGAGTGTTATGCACTTTAGATGGATTGGGAGCACAAAAAGAGCAGGAATCAACTGGGCAGCAAAACTGATCAATCGGTAAATTTTGGACACAGTTCGGACACAGTGCAAGAAGCTTGAAGAAAGCGCACTACCTGTGTCCAAATAAGTCATTGTTTTTTTTGATTAAATGGTGCCCCCACACGGACTCGAACCGCGGACCTACTGATTACAAATCAGTTGCTCTACCAGCTGAGCTATAGGGGCACTGGCAGTCGATTACTTCCTCTGGCGGGGGACTGCAAGCCTCATTTTCAGCTTGAACTAAGGTATTGTCGGTTTTCCTGAGAAAGTGCAAAAACCACTCAGGCAGAAACCCCACATACGTCTGGTACAGCGAAGGACATGTGCGAGGTTGGGTATTGTATGTGAGGGTACGGAAGTCGACATGCAGGTAATCATTCATGCCGGTGCAGCCTTTACCGATGAAGGCCACATTTTGTCGTCGCTTGTTGCAAACAGACAGATGCTGGCAGAGATGAAGACTGCTCCGATGGGCCCGCGGATGTCCCGACAATTCGTCAAGATCATGTCGGACGCGCTGACCCAGGGCACATCGATCGACGAAACGCGGGACAGTCTGGCCCCTCTTTTTCCACAAGACGTCAACCTGGAGCGTGTAGTTCTGTCGAGCGACAAGTTCTTTGGGCCTCGACGGACTGCGCTGCAACATGGTCAGATTTATCCTTTTGCGGGAAGGCGGACGGCATTTACTGAAACCCTCTTGGAAGGTGCGCAGCTTGAGCTGTTTGTCGGGCTGGTGAACCCTGGAATTTTCATTCCCAAAACACTGATGTCCATTCACGAAGACCATCGGCGGGATATTCTGGCCAGCACTGACCTCAGTTGTCTCAGTTGGCTCAGCATGATTGAAGACCTGCGCGAACTTGCGCCTCAGTTTAAACTGACCGTATGGGAAAACGAAAATCTACCTCTGATCTGGGGTGATATTGTCCGGGCTATGACAGGGCTGCCCAGCGAGACACCCCTTCCCGATGAGTACTCCTTTTTGACGTCGCTCTTGACCGACGCAGGACAAAGACAAGTGCAGGAGATCCTTGGGCGGCGCACACCCTTGGATATACAAGGCCAACGCGAAGAATTGGCGCAAGTCCTCGAGGATCAAGCGCGCCCCGAGCTGGTTGAAGAAGAGTTGGATTTGCCTGGGTGGAACACGGACATATTTGACGCGTTTACAGAGCTTTACGCGCAGGACATGGCCGCCATCCGCACCATGTCAGATATTCGCGTGTTTTAGCCTTCGATCTCCGTTTCAGGCAGCACCCCAGATGCCCGTCTCTGATCCGTCATAACTCCGAATTATCCGTCATAACGACAGAATACCTGTACGTTTCGTCACATTTCACCCTGCCACCCGAACAGCCTTCGAACCATCGTTAAGTGAGGCATAAATTGGGAGGCTAAGACAGTAATGTCCTGGAATGTGTGTATCGTAGGCGCAGGCAAAATCGGGCAGATGATCGCGACCCTACTGAAAGCATCGCCAAATTACACCGTGTCTGTTGCGGATCACGACCTCAAATCACTGGCAGAAGTTGCAAAGCTTGGTGTGCCCACCAAGCAAGTCGACGCCAGCGACACACATAGTCTGGCCGCAAGTCTTAAGGGCTTTGATGCCGTAATCTCGGCGGCTCCCTTCTTTTTGACACCAAAGATTGCTGAGGCGGCTCAAAAGGCAGGCGCGCATTACTTTGATCTGACCGAGGATGTGGCCGCCACGAACGCTGTGCGCGCCTTGGCCGAGGGCAGCCAGACAGCATTCATGCCGCAATGCGGGTTGGCGCCGGGCTTTGTTGGTATCGCGGGCGCTTCTCTGGCCGCCGAATTTGACGAAATCGACAGCCTGCATATGCGGGTCGGTGCGCTGCCGCTCTATCCGACCAACGCGTTAAAATACAATCTGACCTGGTCAACTGACGGGCTGATCAACGAGTATTGCAACCCCTGCGATGCCATCGTGAACGGCCAACGGGTCAAAACCGCGCCGCTGGAAGACTACGAGGTTCTGGGGCATGACGGCGTGGAATACGAATGTTTCAACACTTCGGGCGGGCTGGGTACATTGCCCGAAACGCTTGAAGGCAAGGCGCGGTCAGTCTCGTATCGGTCGATCCGTTACCCGGGCCATTGTGACATTCTGAAACTGCTGCTGCATGATCTGGGCCTGGAACGTCGCCGCGATTTGCTGAAAGAGATTTTCGAATCCGCCCTACCCCGCACCGATCAGGACGTTGTTCTGGTCTACTGCACAGCCAAGGGCATGATCGACGGCGCGCTGCGTGAGAAATCGCTGATCAACAAAAGCTTTGCCCGTGACATCAGCGGCCAGACCTGGAGCGCTATTCAGGTCACGACAGCCGCAGGCGTTCTGGGCGTTGTCGACCTGATGCGCACGGGTGCGCTGCCTTCGAAAGGCTTTGTCCGGCAAGAGCAGGTGAAGCTGCCCGACTTCCTGAAGACTGAATTTGGCGCGCTCTATCGCGCTGGTGATGCAACCCCTCAAAACAAAGCGGCCTGAGACATGAAAGACGTTGTAATGACTGCAGAAACCACACTTTCGAAACTGGACCTGATTGCGGCTGAATTGACCGGCGGTACCTTGCAGGTGACGTCTCCGATCGATGGTCGTGTATTGGCCGACGTGCATGAGACACCCGCCGCTGAGATGGACGCCATCATAGCCCGCTCGCAAGCTGCGTTCAAAGCCTGGCGCGTGGTGCCCGCACCGCAGCGGGGCGAGTTGATCCGGCTGCTGGGTGAAGAACTGCGCGCAGCCAAAGACGATCTTGGCGCGCTTGTGAGCTGGGAGGCTGGTAAGATCACCTCCGAAGGTTTGGGCGAAGTACAAGAGATGATCGATATTTGCGACTTTGCCGTTGGTTTGTCGCGACAGCTTTACGGTCTGACCATCGCATCCGAGCGTCCGGGCCACCGGATGATGGAAACCTGGCACCCTGCCGGGCCGGTGGGTGTCATCTCGGCCTTCAACTTTCCGGTTGCAGTCTGGTCGTGGAACGCGGCGCTGGCGATTGTTTGTGGTGATCCGGTGATCTGGAAACCGTCCGAGAAGACACCGCTGACTGCAATGGCATGCCAGAAGATCTTTGAACGCGCTCTGGCTCGTTTTGGCGACGCCCCTGCCGGTCTGTTGCAGACCGTGATCGGCGGCGCGGCTTTGGGCGAAGCTCTGGTATCAAGCGAAGATGTACCTGTGATTTCGGCAACCGGTTCGACGCGTATGGGGCGCGCTGTGGCGCCCATCGTGGCGGCGCGCTTTGGCAAGTGCATTCTGGAACTGGGTGGTAACAACGCGATGATCGTTGGCCCCTCGGCAGATCTGGAAATGGCCGTGCGCGCCATTGTGTTTTCGGCAGTTGGCACCGCAGGTCAGCGCTGCACAACCTTACGCCGCCTGATCGTTCACAACTCGATCAAGGACGAATTGGTGGCCCGCCTAAAGAAAGCTTATTCTGGTTTGCCCATCGGCGACCCGATGGCCGAAGGCACGCTGGTTGGGCCTTTGGTGGATGAAGCCTCGGGCGCAGCCATGACAGCTGCGCTGAAGGCGGCAGAGGCCGAAGGTGGTAAGGTGTTCGGCGGCAACTGTGTGACCGAAGGTGTCCCCGGCGGTGTCTATATGGAACCTGCGATCGTCGAGATGCCCGGGCAGTCCGATACTGTGAAGACCGAAACATTTGCGCCTATCCTTTATGTCTTGGGCTATGAGGATTTCAACGAGGCCATCGAACTGCAAAACGATGTGCCGCAGGGGCTGTCTTCTTGCGTGTTCACCCTGAATATGCGCGAGGCCGAGCAGTTCCTGACCGCGGCCGGATCCGATTGCGGCATCGCCAACGTCAATATCGGGCCATCAGGGGCCGAAATCGGCGGGGCATTTGGCGGTGAAAAGGAAACCGGGGGCGGACGTGAAAGCGGTTCGGACGCGTGGAAAGCGTATATGCGCCGTCAAACGAATACCGTGAACTACTCAGCGGAACTGCCGCTTGCGCAGGGTGTAAAGTTCGACATCTAAGGCCCGCGCTGTTCGTAAAAGAGTAGCCTCTCAAGCAAACAAGAACTGGCCGCATCGGGTAGGAAGACCCCGGCGCGGCCATTTTGATCCATTCAGCTAGCCAGCTGATCGCCGGTGCTTTGACTGCTTTATCAACCAATCCGAAAAGACCTGAACAGCTTCGTTTTTTTGCCCGGTTGGGAAAGCCACGTAATACGCGCTGCCTGACACATTCGCGACCTGACCAATCTCGACTAGGGCTCCCGAGGCCAACTCGGCCTCGATCAGATAAGACGGCAGGATCGCAGCCCCCAACCCGGCAACGGCCCCCTCGATCAGCATCGAAAACTGATCAAAGCGCATCCCAGGAAACACAGCGCGCGCACCCAATCCCAGGCTGTCATGATAGTCTGACCATTGCTCGGACCGTGAGGTGAGATGCAATAGCGGCAGATCGAACACATCTTGTTTTTCGTCAAGCCCAGCGCTGCCCACCAGTGCAGGCGCAGCCGTGACCACCAGATGCTCCGGGAACAGCTTGCGCAGCGCGGCACCCGGCCAGTCATCATGGCCAAAGTGGATGGCAACGTCCACGCGCCGCTCTTCCAAACTAAACGGCGTCGTATAGGAGTGAAGGTCCAGTACGATCTCTGGATGTGACGCTTTGAAATCGGCCAGGCGGGGCACCAGCCATCGCGTCGCGAAGGTGGGCAACACTGCCATGGTTAAAAGGGTGGCGCCGTCCCCAGCGGCAATGGCACGGTTGATTGTACCGCTCAGTCGTTCAAGATCGCCGGCCAGTTCCTCGCGCAAAGCGCGCCCTGCTTTTGACAGCCGAACGGCCCGCCCAACGCGGCGAAACAGCGTAACACCTATTGCCGCCTCCAACTCGCGCACCTGACGACTGACCGCGCCCTGCGTAACGCCCAGTTCCTCTGCCGCCATGGTATAGCTTTCGTGACGCGCTGCGGCTTCAAAACTGCGCATCAGGGCAAGAGACGGAAGAGCGTTGATCCTGGGCATGACATCCATGAGCTTTAGTCACAGAAAAGATACCTATTGAGGTGTTTTTCTCAAGTAATTTAGGCATTAGTTTCATGCTGAATTTCAAAGGAAATGACATGTTGTTCCAACGTGCAGAGCGGCTAAACGGGATCGAACTCTCTGAGATCGTGCAGATTTCCGAGGCTGCTGCCCGTTTACGCGCGGATGGCCGCGATATTGTGGCGCTGTCAACGGGTGAGCCGGATTTGCCCACGCCGCCACATGTGGTCGAGGCGGCCCACGCCGCGGCGCAAGAAGGTAAGACAAAATACCCACCAACCGCAGGTATCCCCGATCTGCGCACCGAGATCGCTCGTCAGGCAGGGGTCGAGATGGCGCAAGTCATCGTGTCGACCGGGGCAAAACAGGTGATCGCAAACGCAATGCTATCCAGCCTGAACCCCGGCGACGAGGTGATCATGCCCGCGCCCTATTGGACCAGCTATTCCGATATTGTTCGCATGGCGGGAGGAACGCCGATTGTCCTGCCTTGCCCGATGGAACAGGGCTTCAAGCTGCTGCCCGAACAGCTTGAGGCCGCGATCACGCCCCGTACCCGCTGGCTGATGCTCAACACACCGTCGAACCCGTCCGGGGCCATCTACACGAAGGATGAGATCGCCAGCTTGGCTACCGTTTTGGCGCAGCACCCGCATGTCTGGGTTCTGGCGGATGAGATTTATCAACACCTCAGCTTTGTTCAGTTCACCTCGGTAGCCGAAGCCGCACCAGAACTTGTCGGGCGCATGTTGATCGTCAATGGCGTGGCCAAAGCCTGGTCCATGACCGGTTGGCGCATCGGTTGGGGGATTGGACCCGCCGATCTGATCAAGGCGATGGTGGCGGTGCAAGGTCAGGTGACCTCGGGCGCGTGTTCGATTTCACAATGGGCCTCTTTGGCGGCTATCACTTGTGACCCAAGCTTGCTGGAAGAACGCCGCGACCTGTTCGCCCAACGCCGTGATCTTGTGGTTGCCGGGCTGAACGCAGTTCCTGGGCTGCGTTGTGACGCGCCTGATGGGGCCTTTTATGCCTTCCCCTCATGCGCGGAATTGCTTGCAGATCACGGCGGACCCTTCAAGAATGATGCGGACTTTTGCGGCTGGGTGCTGGAAGAAGCCGGTGTCGCCCTTGTCCCCGGTCGTGCTTTTGGCTTGCCCGGACATTTCCGCCTGAGCTTCGCTTACGCCCAAGATACAATAGCAGCTGGCCTTGAACGCCTTAAATCGGCTGTAGAAAGGAAACTCTGATGAAACCACAATCCCGTCCGCAGCTTGGCCCCTTCACCTGGGAAGACCCGTTCCTGCTGGAAGACCAACTGGCCGAAGACGAACGCATGGTGCGCGATGCCGCGCGTGCCTATGCGCAGGACAAACTGCTGCCACGCGTGACCGAAGCCTTTGCCAAAGAAGAAACCGACCCTGGCATATTCCGGGAAATGGGTGAGATGGGCCTACTGGGGACCACCATCCCCGAGGAGTTCGGCGGCATCGGGTCCAGCTATGTGACTTATGGCCTTGTGGCGCGTGAAGTTGAGCGTGTCGACAGCGGTTACCGCTCGATGATGTCGGTCCAGTCCAGCCTGGTGATGTATCCGATCTATGCCTACGGCACCGACGAGCAGCGTCAGAAATACCTACCGAAACTGGCCAGTGGTGAGTTCATTGGCTGTTTTGGCCTGACCGAACCCGACGCAGGTTCAGACCCTGGCGGGATGAAGACCGTCGCCAAAAAAACCGAAGGCGGGTATGTGTTGAATGGTTCGAAAATGTGGATCTCGAACGCGCCGATTGCGGATGTGTTTGTGGTCTGGGCCAAGTCCGAGGCACATGACGGCAAGATCAAAGGCTTTGTTCTGGACAAGGGCATGGCCGGGCTGTCCGCGCCCAAGATCGAAGGCAAACTGTCGCTGCGCGCCTCGATCACTGGTGAGATCGTGATGAACAATGTTGAGGTCGCAGAAGACGCACTGTTACCCAATGTCGAGGGCCTCAAAGGTCCGTTCGGCTGTCTGAACCGCGCGCGGTATGGGATTGCCTGGGGCACCATGGGTGCGGCCGAAGCTTGCTGGCACGCCGCCCATCAATACGGGATGGATCGCAAGCAATTCGGGCGACCTTTGGCGCAAACCCAGTTGTTCCAGTTGAAACTTGCCAACATGCAGACCGAGATTGCCCTTGGCCTGCAGGCCGCCCTTCGCGTGGGTCGCCTGATGGACGAAGCCCGCGCCGCGCCCGAAATGATCAGCCTGATCAAGCGCAACAATTGCGGTAAAGCACTTGAGATCGCGCGCCACGCCCGTGACATGCATGGCGGCAACGGTATCAGTCAGGATTTTCACGTTATCCGGCACATGGTGAATCTGGAAACGGTGAACACCTATGAAGGCACACACGACGTACACGCGCTGATTTTGGGGCGCGCGCAAACGGGCCTGCAAGCCTTCGCCTAAGGACAGTCAACATGGATCGCGCAGCCATTGTGCACGAAAACTTCCTGCGTCGCGTGGCGGCGCAGGATTTCCCCGCAGGTAACGCCCCTGCTGGCCCTTTGACCCAGACCGAGGCCGTGGGGCTGTATCGCGCACAATGCCTCAGCCGAGCGCTGGATCGGCAAAGCCGCGCGATGCAGAAAGCCGGTCAGGGGTTTTATACCATTGGGTCTTCCGGCCACGAAGGCATGGCAGCTGTCGCCGCCGCCCTGCGCCCGACCGATCCCGCCTTTCTGCATTATCGCGATGCTGCCTTTCAGATCGCCCGCTCTGATCAGGTGCCGGGGCAAAGCCCAACCTGGGATATTCTACTGTCTTTTGCTTCGTCTTCTGAAGACCCGATCAGCGGTGGGCGGCATAAAGTATTGGGGTCCAAGGCACTGTGCATTCCGCCGCAGACCTCAACCATTGCCAGCCACCTACCCAAAGCGGTGGGCGCGGCATATGCCATTGGCGCGGCTCGCCGCCACCGCCCAGAACATGCTGACATGCCGGATGATGCGATTGTCTATTGTTCCTTTGGCGATGCCTCGGCCAACCATTCAACCTCGCAAGGGGCGTTCAACACCGCGCAATGGACGTCTTACCAATCTGTGCCTCTGCCATTGCTGTTTTGCTGTGAAGACAATGGTATTGGTATTTCGACCAAAACACCGCAGGGTTGGATCGCAGCGACCTTCCAAAATCGGCCGGGGCTGAAATACTTCAGCTGCAACGGGCTTGATCTGTTCGACACATTCCGAGTCGCGCAAGAGGCGGCCGACTACGTGCGCCGCCGCCGCAAACCCGCCTTCCTGCATGTACGCACGGTGCGCCTTTACGGTCATGCCGGGGCGGACATGCCGACAACCTATCTGCCGAAGTCGGAAGTCGAGGCAGAAGAGGCCAACGATCCCCTGCTGCATTCTGCCCGACTGCTGGAACAATCCGGGGCTATGCAGCCCGAGGACGCCTTGGGCATCTATACCGATACCTGCGCACGTGTCGCCCGTGTCGCAGACAAAGCCGTAACCCGCCCGCGCTTGAAAACAGCAAGTGACGTGATGGCCAGCCTGATCCCACCTGCGCGCCCCTGTGCACCGACCAATGGCCCAAGCCCAGAGCACAGAGCCGAAATCTTCGGCAGCGATCTAAAGGCGCAATCCGAGCCTCAGATCATGTCGCGCCTGATCAATTGGACCCTAACCGACCTGATGCTCGAACACGATGAGATCGTGATGATGGGCGAAGACGTCGGACGCAAAGGCGGCGTCTATGGTGTGACGCAAAAATTGCAGGCGCGCTTTGGCCCTGATCGGATGATCGACACTTTGCTGGACGAACAATCGATCCTGGGTCTGGCCATCGGCATGGCACAAAATGGCTTTGTTCCGATGCCGGAAATCCAATTCCTAGCCTATCTGCACAATGCCGAAGACCAACTGCGTGGCGAGGCGGCCACCCTTTCCTTCTTCTCGAACGGGCAATACACCAACCCGATGGTCGTGCGCATCGCCGGGCTGGGATACCAGAAAGGCTTTGGCGGGCATTTCCATAACGATAACTCGGTCGCCGTTTTGCGCGACATTCCGGGCCTGATCCTGGCCTGCCCGTCAAATGGTGCAGATGCCGCGCGGATGCTGCGGGAATGTGTCCGACTGGCGCGCGAAGAACAACGGCTCGTTGTCTTCCTTGAGCCCATCGCGCTCTATCCGATGCGCGATCTGCATGAAGCGGGCGATGGTGGGTGGATGCAAACCTATCCCGCCCCTTCCGAGCGCATAGAGTTAGGGGAGGTCGGCGTAGAAGGTGACGGGGACGATCTGGCCATCGTGACTTTTGGCAATGGCGTCTATCTCAGCCACCAAGCGCAAAAGGCTTTGCAGGCGGATGGAATCAAAACCCGGATCATCGACCTGAGGTGGCTGTCGCCACTGCCGAAGGATGCGCTGACCCAAGCCGTAGCCGGGGCCAAACGTATCCTGATCGTTGACGAAACCCGACACCACGGCGGTGTGGCCGAGGGCCTGATGGCGCATTTTCATGAAACCGCAAATGTGCCATTGGCCCGCATCACGGCCGAAGACAGCTTCATCGCAACCGGCCCGGCCTATGCCGCCACAATGCCGTCAAAAGACAGCATCGAGGCTGCAGCGCGGCGCCTGATGGAGACCGAGGTATGAGCCAAGAAAAACAGACCGCCGTTGTCATATGCCCCGGTCGGGGCACGTATAACAAACCCGAACTGGGGGTGTTGGGGCGGCAATTCTCGGACAAGGCTTTGTTGGCGCGGTTCGACCAGATGCGCAGCGCACAGGGACAGGAAACTCTGACTGAGTTGGACGGTGCAGCGCGGTATTCAGTTGCGAAACATACGCGCGGCGATAACGCCTCGGCCCTGATCTATGCTGCGACGCTGGGCGATTTCCGTGCCATTGACCGCAACAAGATCGACGTGGTGGCGGTGACGGGTAACTCGATGGGTTGGTATTCGGCCCTGGCCTGCGCGGATGCGCTAACCGCCGAAGGTGGGTTCGAGGTTGTCAACACAATGGGCACGCTGATGCAGGACAACATGATTGGCGGGCAACTGGTTTATCCATTTCTGAACGCGGATTGGCACCCGGATCCAGCCCGCAAGGCCGAGCTGATGGCTCTGATCGACCGGATCGACGGCACGAGCGCAACGCTGACTCTGTCGATTGATCTGGGAGGAATGTTGGTTCTGGCCGGGGATGAAGCCGGGCTTGCTGCGTTCGAACAAGCCGTACCGGTGGTGCAGGAGCGCTTCCCTTTGCGCCTCGCCAACCATGCGGGCTTTCATTCACACCTTCAAGCCCCCGTCGCCGCACAGGGGCGCGCGCGACTAGGTGTAGATCTTTTCCACCAACCCGGTCTTCCGATGATCGACGGGCGCGGCCATATCTGGTGGCCCGGAGCTTGTGACACGCACGCGCTGTGGGACTACACATTGGGTCATCAGGTCACGGAAACCTACGACTTTACCCATGCGATTGCGCAGGCCGCTCGAGAGTTCGCGCCGGATCTGTTCATCGTCACCGGCCCCGGCACCACGTTGGGCGGGGCTGTGGCGCAATCCCTAATCCTCAGCAATTGGGACGGGCTGGGTGACAAGGCCGCCTTCCAAAGCGTACAACGCACCGCACCATTTCTGGTTTCAATGGGGATGGATGATCAAAGAGCACAAGTCACCTAGCCTTGCCCTCTTTTTTGGTTTCTGCCTTTGGCTGGCGGGAAATACCGCTACAGGTTGACGAGTTTGTGCTGACCGTCAGACCCCAGAAAGCTTGTTTGGCCGGACCCAAACGCCGCCTGAAAGGCTTTGTCCGTCTTGGCCCATTCCAGCAGCGCCTTGGCCTCTTTCAGCGCGTCAGGTCCTGTTGGCGCAGCAGAGATGGCCGCCAGGATTTGTCGCAGTTTTGAGTTTTTGTCCGCGACGCTTGCCCCGACCTCAAGCACAAGGCCAACAACCGGTGGCGGGGTATACACATAGTCCGCATCGGATTGCGCCGCGATACGGGCCTGCAGGGCCGGAACGATGTCGACTGTGTCATGGACATAGGTCCAACTGGTGGACAGCCCCTCGATCATGGGATTGTCGGTCCCGGCCAGCATTGTGATCGGTGTGGTTTTGTAGATCACGATCGGTTTGCCGGCCGCATAGGCAATAGAGGATTCAACCAGACTGCCCCCGTCAGGCACACGCCCATCCATGTTGAAAACCAAACATGTACACCGACCGATCAACTGATAGATATCCAGCGAATAAGTGACTTTGCGCACGATCGAGAGCGCGATTTGCCCTTCTTGCGATGAAATCTGGGGATCAAGAAGCAAAGCCATCAGCTTGCCAACTTCAAGCCCGTCCCTCTGCGGCAGATAGGTTGTGAACCCACCGGCCTCAAGCACGGCGGCAATGTTCTGCTGCTCCCAAAGATCCCCGACGCTGAACATCGGCCCCGAGCAATAAACGATCTGTTCTGACATTTGAAAAAGCTCCACAAATAAACTTCAGGTATTAACGGCAGTAAGAACGCGGGATGCCCTTTGCGCATCCGGAGTGTCTGTGCCGGGCTCGAGTGCCTTGAGAACAGTCGCCAACCGATTTCGGGTGGTCCGATCCTCGGTTCCGAGTACGTCATCCAGCGTCAGCAAAGCCCGCAACTCCAACGAGCGGGCATTGTTGCCGCGTGCCAGGTCCACAGCTTCGGACAGGCTTTCGACCGCTGCGGTGCGGTCACCCATCGTTGCCTGCACCACACCCAACAGACGTTTCAGTTCAGCGTCCCAGAAATGCTGACCCAACATCGCCGACATCTGGCTGCCTGTTTGCAACACGCCCAGCGCTATTTCGGGGTTGCCCTGATCCGTATGCGCGCTGGCCATAATGGCAAAGCCCAGACCCACAGCAGACTGACTGCCGCTGCCGGACAGGATGCCAAGCCCCGCTTCGATGTCTTGCAGGCGTTGTGCAGGCGGATCAACCTTTTGACCCGCGCGCAGTAGCAGGCATAACCCTTGCCAAAACGGTATCCCAAGATTGGCGCAGAACATAACTGTTTCGTCCGCGACCTCATAAGCCAACGCCTCATCCCCTCGGTAATGATGAATGAGCGCCAGATAAGAGCGTGCGGCGGCAAGGCTGAGGGCGGATTCAAGCCCTTCGGCAAGGGCAACCCCCTGACATGCCCGTCTGAGACCGGTTTGCGCCGCCCCTAACCACCAATGCGAGGCCGCAGCAGCCCCATAGGCCACAACACCCTGATCGGTACCGACACCGTAGGTCACATTTGCAAAATCTTCGGGTTGATATAGCGAGACCGCCGTTTCCGCATGGTCCAGCGCGTCTTGTACATCACCGATCTGAAACTTCGCATTTGCGAGTGAAGAATGGGCCCGAAGCAACCCAATGCGATGATTGGCAGGTTCTGACCACGACAATATCTGAAGCGCAAAGTCACAGGCTTTGCCGCAGTCGCCCTTCCCAATCCAATAGGCGGCCAACCCATTCAGTGCCGAGGACCGCTCATCATAGTCCTTTAGCGTTTCTGCTATGCTCAGCGCACGTTCCCATACCGGAACGATTTCATCTGATCCAAACCCGCGCACTCCCATCAAAGCGTTACCCAGCAATATCTGTAGCGACAGCTCAGAAACGTGGCGCTCGGGCGATTCCGGTGCGCCTTCCAACGCTTCTAGCGCGCGCCTGTACAGCGTTGCGGCGTCCTCGACCGCAGCCTGTTTTGCTGCGCTTCGACCTGCTTTTTTGAACCACTCCGCAGCTGGGTTGAACTGCTCGGACTCAAGCAAATGGTAGGCCACCACAGACGGAGCCATGCCTCCTTGCCGGCTGAACTGGGTCGTCAACTGATCTGCCGTTACTGCATGAAGCGCCTTGCGACGCTGACGCAGCAAAGTGCCATAAGCTCCATCGCGGGTCAGGGCGTGGCGGAAGAAATAGCTGTCTGGTTGACCTTCATGCCGCCGGATAAGATCAGCCTCCAGTAGCTGGTCAAGCGCCGCATCCAATCCATCGGCGTCGAGTTCAGAGACCGCTGCCAGAAGCGTCCGATCAAACACCTGCCCCAGAACAGAAGCCACCTGAGCGGTACCTTTCGCGTTGCCCGACAGACGGTCAAGCTGTTGCATGACCAGACCATCAAGTGATGTTGGTATGAGGGAATGACGCCCGGCCTCATCACGCAGCGCTTGTCGCGTCAGTTCTTCCAGAAACAACGGCACACCCTGCGCCCGATCAATCAGTTGCTGTATGTCTTCGGCGCTGAGGCGCTGAGCGTCATCGATCACGCGAATGAGCTCATGCGCCTCAGTGTCTTCCAGCGTCGCCAGTTCGATAACGCGGCCAAGCAGTTTCTTTGCCACCCCGTCTTTGGCATGTCGCGAAGTGACGACGCACAGGACCTTCGCAGGCGTATCCCTCTCCAACATCAAGTTCAGCAAGTCTATCGTCGTCGCATCGCTCCAATGCAGATCTTCGCAAACCAAAACAACAGGGCGCTGATTGGAGAGAAACTCGATCCAGCGCACCAAGGTTTCCAACGTCAGCTTGCGCAGACTTTCCGGGCTCTCGTTCGCCAGCCCTGAGGATTCCGGCACATGGATACCCAGAAGGTTGGCAATGACGGGAAACGCATTGTCCGGCCTATCTTCCCAAGCTGCCAAACCGTCCTGCAACCGGGACGCGGCGTCCTCAGTTTCCTGTGAATCTGCAATCCCCAGACTTTTCAACGCCAATTCGATGAACGGATGCAGGGCCGCGCCGGTCTGCAATACATCACACCTGGCCTCAAGCCAGGTATGCGGCGTTTCATTAAGACCGGCCTGAAACCTGTCGATCAACGAACTTTTTCCCAATCCGGGCTCAGCAACGATGCTCACACTGGACCTAGAGCCATTAAGAACCGCCCCAAATTCTGAGGTCAGCGCAGACAGCTCCTCGCTTCGACCCACTAGAGCATTCATTTGCCGCACCGCAGATCGCTTTGCCGCCGCGGATCGGCGCAATTGATGAAGAACTACTTTGTCTGCAATCCCCTTCAGCTGAACCGGTGGCTGGGGTCTTGAAGCGAACTTTCCTTTCAGCAATTGCAGTGCGGATTCACTGGTGAAGATCGTGCCCGGCGATGCTGCTGATTGAATACGCGCAGCAACATTCACGGTCTCACCCAATAGAATGTCACCCAGACCTTCGCTACTTTGGCCGACGACCACTGGCCCGGCATGGATACCGACACGCGCTTGCAGCGGCGCCTTAAGCCGGGACTGACCGACTTGGCCCAACCCCTGCAGCATCTCAAAAGCCGCGCGCACGGCCCGTTCTGCGTCATTTTCCTGCGCTTGTGGGTACCCGAAATAAACAAGAAGCCCATCACCCAGATAATGCGCGATTTTTCCACCGAATTTTTCGAATGCCGCACTTCCGAACTTTTGAAACGCCAACATAAGATCGGCGAAATCTTCGGAATCCATCTTGGTGCTTAGCTCGGTAGAGCCCACAACATCGACAAAAGCAAGAACAAGCCGCCGCCTCTCACCGCTGAGTCCAGAGTCTTTATGAGTACCAGCGGAGGTCTTTGCCATAAGGTCACCTGCGCGCAAAAATGAAAAAACAGTCTAGTTAAAAGCAAGCTATTGTTCAAACAAACACGCAAAGGTGTCACTAGGTCAAGTTTTGTGATACCTCTCAGAAATAGTCAGCCCTCGTGTTCAAGACGAGCACGAGGCAACAAAACGTTATTAAAACATATATATTGGGTGGATTATGGGCGACATCAGATATGTCTGTCTTTCGGATATGCATTTCGGGGCGGATAACAGTATTTTAACCCGTCTGGACGCAACCAACGGGCAAGTAGACCCGATGCACCCAAGCGATGTTCTGATCCACCTGGCGAACTGCCTGAGGCACCTGATCAACGAAAACTCACGCGACCGACTGCCAACGCTTATTCTGAATGGCGACATTCTTGATCTGGCCTTCAGCACCGAAAATGTCGCTGCAATGGCGTTTCGGCACTTTCTTGAACTGACCATGCCGGAAGACCCGGCCGCCCGGCTTTTCGACCCCGAGATTGTGTTCATTCCCGGCAATCACGACCATCACCTGTGGGAAACCTGTCGAGAACGCCAATATGCAGAGTCTTTGAGTTCCGCCGATTGGAGCAATCCCCTGCCCCGCCCACCGCACATCACTCCGATGCGCGACCCGCAAGGGGTGCCAAGCTATTTCGTGAATGCAATCACACACAGCCTTCCCTGGCTTTCAGAAACCCGGATCAAAACCGTTTATCCAAACTTCGCCATCACGTCCGGGAACAGGCTGATCGTGGTCAGCCATGGGCACTTCATCGAAGACGCCTATCTGATGGTCAGTGAGTTCGCAGATCTTCTGTACCCAAAGACTACTCCGCCCGAGACGATGGAGGCATGGGAGGCGCAGAACTTTGCCTGGATCGATTTCGTCTGGTCGGTTCTGGGCCGATCTGGGCACATCGGGGTCGACGAAGAAAACGTCTATAATACTGAAAACAGCCCCAAAGCGATTGGATCACTGCTGGGCAGTGCTGCCCGAAATCTAGTTCTGAAAAAGGGCGGCGCGACCGGGAAGACACTTGCCAATGGCGTCGGCGAAATGGTCAGCGCGCTGGTCACCGACAATTTTGAACGTGGGCAGACCGATACCCTACTCAGCGACGACGGAGCAGGCGTCAAACGGTTCATGCAGATCCCTGTTCAAGAGCAAATAAAATCAGAGTTCGGCCCGAGCGTTCCTTCACAAGTTTCTCTTGTATTTGGCCACACGCACAAACCTTTTGAATCGGTCATGCCGTTGGAACATTTTTTTGTGCCAAATTTCGCCGCCTACAACAGCGGCGGCTGGGTTGTCGACAGCCCCGAAGTCAAACCGCTTATCGGAGGCGCAATCGTATTGATTGACGAGGACGCCAATCTCGCCTCGTTGCGCATGTATAACGAGGGCCACGACACATCGGACTATCGCGTCTCGGTCCAAATCGCCGAGAACCAGGACGAAGCGGATAACCCGCTATTTGCGCAACTGTCCAAATCCGTTGACTCCCAGAAATGGCCCTGGTCGGATTTCTCCAAGGCCGCAGCCGTAGCTGTAAAACAGCACAACGCGCGCTTAGCCGATTTCCTTAAAGGCAAAGACAGTACAGGACAGGGTTAATGGGCCTAAGATCAATTGAGCATCACGAAGCCGTGCAGCCCAAGGTCGAAATGACCATCTAGAAAGCACTTAAAAGTTCAGCCAAAAAAGGTACCGGGGCGGAAACGAACCACCGCCACGAGGATTTTCGATCAAGTTTCATACTTGATTTTAAGAAGTTACAAAAAACTGCGTCACGTTGTGTAGAGCTTATGGAAACTGGGTTTCAAGAGAAAGCGGTGCGCCGATCACACTTCTGCGGTGCAGCTCCAGGGCATGAGGCGGCTGATATTGACCCGTTTCAAGTCGGACAGTGATTGGTTGAGCTAGGAGTGCGGATTCTCGATAAGTGGCAGATAATTTGGTAACGAGCCCCGGTTGGCTTCGCGTGGGCTGGGTTGGCGCTTGATCAGGCAGACGTTTGCTTTGTCCTCGACATGGATCGCGATCTACGCCGTCTCGATACCTTCCGGCGCCAGTCCACACTTATTGAGGCAAATCTTTTCAGACCTGCACCCGAACTGCTTGTAGTCTGCGACCCGCTTCTCTGGCTGAACGATGCGCGCCGCTGTCCGGATGATGATGATCCCATCATCCTACTGGTCAGTCCGAGACCGAGCCAGCAGAACAACAGAAATAGCCTCGCCCGCTCAAGAATTGATCCTGACGAAGCAAGCACTATTTGCGGCGGGAGCCTGCAAAGGGATGCTCGTCCGCCGCAGAATGTTGCCGACTTATTTTGTGTTCACGATTGGTGGATTTTTGCAGCGTCCTAAACAGTAATGAACGCCAGCAGCGGCTCCGGGTTGTAGTGTCGGTGGTGGGGTTGTGGGAAACAGCATGTCAACACACGCGTCAGGGTCCACCTTAAAGTACGCAGCGATGCGCGGTGGCATTCCCGCAGTAGCGCTGGTGTACATCTTCCATGCTGGGTTGCTATTTTTGCTTTTAGCATTCGCCTCCCAGTAGTTTACAACGCGAATGTTTCGCCCATTTGCATACAACTTATAATTCAAGTTTTGATTGTCCGGCGAAGCTTTGATTTTCAAACCCGTTGCATTAGCCGCGGCCGGAAAAATGTTGTTGGGATCGTTGTTGTTTCTTTTTTCGACGCGAGCGCTTGATGCTTCAACGTGGAAATACTGATAACGGAACTTATTGTTTTTGTTCTTAGCTTTGGGGATTTCGGTTACCATTAGAACGCAAAGTCGTAAGTTGCCATTCTCGTAATGGTAGCCCTGCAAAGCCGGGTCATGAGCGCATTTTTCTAGGATTTGGCCTTTAACAAAGACCTCCGTTTTCCCGTTTGCTTTCCTGCCCGCTTCTGCAACTCGAACCAAAGATTGACCTGTAATTCCCGACAAACTTCCAAACTTCTTGGTGTCATTCTTTAGTCTTTGAATACAAGCGTTCAATGAACCATTTCTTTCGCACTGATCCGGCGCAAGTACATGCAATACATTTACGAACTCTTGCTCATCCAGATCTGCTATTTTTTTTGGAGGATCGTTACGGTTACCGTTAGATCCTCCAGCTACAAATTTTAGATCTGGGATGCTTTGTACATTAAAGATTTCTCCTGTTTCCGAGTTAATTGGCCCTTGTGTACAGCCAGTCAGAACAAAACCCATGGATGTCGCCAATACTGTCCCCAACAAGTACTTTCGCATAATCGCCTCCAGACAAAACAGTAAGTTATATACATACCACAAAGTGCTTCAAAAACTCAGTGATTTTGCAAAAATGAATCTTGGTACTATCATAAGCCGTAATTTGGGTCAGCTATTCGATCCTGGCGAACCGAATTGAATTTCGACTTCTCTAACGATTTTGTCCGTCAGAAGATCGTGAAATCTTATCGGGGAATCCTCTAAGAGTTTCTTTGCTTTAGCGATCTGACTGGCAGCCTCTTCTACTTCGCCTTTGCAAAGGCATGCTGAGGCAAGCAATGTGTGAGAAAATGCTACGATCTGACCCGACCCGGTAGCTTTGTATCTCTCTAGACCCGACCGTATCCTTTCGATGCCGCCATCTGCGCTTCCGCATTTTGCTTCTGCCCAACCAAGAATGATGCTTGACCACGCTTCCCAATACTGGAACTCGATCTTTTCGCTCGTTCGATGTGCTTCGGAGGCAAATTCACGGGATCGCTCGGGGTCGTTTACAGTACAATAGATCGTTGCGATGATGCTAAGTGCATAACATCTGGTAAACTCGCTTGTTTGCGCGTTAGTGAGTGCAATCGCGGCCTCAAGCTCATCTTGAATTGCTTCGAGCTTCAATTCCTTCAGCGCGATGGCCCAACACCGCATCACGGTGTCAACGACGGCTGAGTTTGCCGGATAGTAACGGTGCAGATCCTCGGGGTCTGATTGTTTGTGAAATTTCAAGGCGAGATCAAAATGAGAAATCGCTCGGTCAAATTCACCCAACAGAACAAGCGCCATCCCCTTATAATGGTGACAAAGGGTATGCATAGCCGATGACGTTTCGGTTTCTATGACAAGCGCCATGCGTTCACAATGCTCGAACGCGACGTCTGGCCGTCCGGCAATGAGATTGTCCCCTGCGAGTTGATTGAGGTTAGTGAAAACGGCCTCTTTATCTCCGACCTTCTCTTTGAGTTGGATCAAACGGTCGAGGTTCACGCCAATATCAGGAGATCCCCAACCACGCATTTCGAGCGCCAAATATAGGTTCTGTCGCAGTTCGATTTCAATCTCATCCGACCCAGCATCCCAGTCCAGACTATTATGCGCTTCAAGAGCAGCTGAAAGGTGCGCGACTGCTTCTTGGCTAGCGAATTTCTGCAAACTTACTTGAGCTGCCAGCTTCCACTGATCCCGAGCTGCCGCATGGTTTTCGGCTTCTTTAAAATGAAGGGCAAGGATCTCCGGGTTGCGATCGCAGTAATTGGGGAAATCCCGCGTCATTACGTTTGCAATACGATGGTGTAGTTGCTTGGCCTTCTGAGGTAGTATGGCATCGTAAGCAGTGTCGCGTATTAGCGCGTGTCGAAACGAGAAACTATCTTCTCCCCTGCCTGATTTCATGACCAGTATCTGCGCACGAACAAGCGTGTTAAGTTCTTGTTCTATTTCAGAAACATCTCGACCAGCCATTGCCGCCACTAGTTGCAACGAGAAACTTCGCCCCAATGCAGCGCAAACTGAAATTGTGTCAGGTGCCACCTTGAGGTGATCAAGCCGGGCACGAAACAAATCTTTCAAAGTCGTTGGAAATTCTGAATCGTCGTTTAGCGGAGCGTCTTTTACACCGTCCAAACCAACACGCTGAAACATGTTAACCAGTTCTTCGATGAACAGGGGAACACCTTCTGATCGCTTTGCGATGGTCGCTTCAACGGTACGACGTATATCGCTTGAATTTAGTAGCACCTCCACAAGATGGCGCGTCTCATTGTTACTCAATCGTGACAATGAAAGAGTAGTGACCTTGGAATTGCCATGCCAACGCGGAACATACTCAGGTCGATAAGTGCCGAGTACCATCACGCGTAATTCGTCCAATCGGTCGATCAAATTGCTCAGCAGTTCTTCTGATGATGGGTCCACCCAATGCAGATCCTCAAAAAGGATAAGGACAGGGCTTTGCTCGGCCATCTTCTCAACATATCGCAGCAAAGCGTTCGTTATTCTAGATTTGGTTCCTTCGGGCGACGAAAAATCAATTTTTCCAACGCCTTCGATCGACAGAAGCTCTGAAAGCGGTGCAAGAAACTCCTTCGTGTATTGCTCGCCTGAAGCCACAAATGATTGTAGTTTCCTCAGTTTCGTTTCCTGAGTGTCCCCATCTTCAAGGCCGATAACATAATCAAGGTGTGACTTGACCGGATAAAACGGGCTGTTTTGATGGTAAGGCGAACATTGAAACACTAGGCGTCGCCCATTCGCTAAAGCCAAGTGTTTAAGAGTTTCTTCCGCAAGTCGTGATTTTCCTATTCCGGCTTCTCCGGAAAGAAAGACCGCCTGTCCTTCGCGCTGGCAGGACATCACCCAACGACCGCGTATTAGGTCTAGTTCCGACTTGCGCCCAATCAGAGGGGTCAGATCGCCACGTTTGCGCTTGTCAAAGCGGAGTTCGGTGTTTTTGGCTCCTTCAACCAGCCAAACTTTAACGGGATCAACGAATCCCTTCAATTGGTGATTACCAATCGCCTTGCATTTGAAATTGCTTCCCAACAGTTGCTGCGTGCGTTCAGAAATCGCTATTTGTCCAGGTGTCGCAACTGTCTGAAGTCGAGCAGCCAAGTTGGGAATATCTCCTAACGCGATGTTGTCCATGGATTGACTGGTATGATCCAGGTCTGCGACAACTACGTCACCCGTAGCGATACCGATACGTGCCGATAACTTCTGCGGTACCTTCATATCCCAAAGTCGAATTTTCTCCATTATCTGCAAGGCACTTAACGCGGCTCGCTCAGCATCATCTTCCTTTGCGTTTGGAAAACCAAAATATGAAACTATCCCGTCACCAACAAGTTGGGCAAAAAACCCAAAGTTGTCATGAATGGCTTCGGTGCTACACTGCTGGAACTCCTTTAAAATATCTCGGTAAGCCTCAACACCAAGCTCATGCACTAGACCGGTCGAATTCACTAGGTCGACAAACATTATTGTCATCTGACGCAGTTCACCAATCAGCCTTTCAGAGGTGGTCGATCCCTCGTGGATGCTTTTGACAGCTGGTTCTTGGGCATGAATTGACGCAACGGTCGAGTTTTCCCCCAACAATTGTGCGGCTCGTATTAGGCGTTTTCTGTCGCCTAAGGGGATATTGAGACGGGCTAGGTCTTCGTCAGTCAATAAGGCAACAACATCGAGGTCAACAGAGTTTTCCTCAAAAGTTGCGAGGTATCTTTCCATTTTTACGGAGGCCAACCAGGCTTTTAGATCACTCACAGCCTATCCCCCAACCAACAGCACATCGAAAAGAAGGTATTGAATGTGTAGATATTAACGCGTCGCAAAATTCTGCATCAAGCCGACGGACTTGTCAAAACGATCAATATTAACTCTTTGAGGATTGACCTTCCATTTGATCGTCAAACGGCCGAATGGAAACGAACTGAGCTACGAGGTATTTGTTCACTTCGGCAATAGCATTTAGAGACCAGATGTTGTTTTACACGACCCCTTGAGCAACCCGGTCTGACTGCTCCAATTTGATTATTCTTATATGATTGGCCTCAGCTCCACCCAGATGAAGGTTTCGGGCGCTGGCGGGCGATAGCCCAGTGTACTTCGCGGTCTCATCGTATTGTAGTGTTTCCTCCGCTGTTCGATCAGAATTTGAGCCTCGCGCAAGCTGTAGACTTCTCACCGTTGAGAAGTTCGTCCCTCATTCTACCGTTGAAGTTTTCGCAATATCCGCTTTTCCAGTGTTAACTTGGCGCGATTTAGGCGATCTTCGCGGTATCAGAGGCGATAGGGTTCCGAACGGCTTGTACAAAGAATTCAGACCCTTTATCCGACCGGGTAAAGGCAGGGGTACCACGCAAGATGAATAGATCGGTAAGCCGACGTTGAGCGAGACGTTTAGATGTTGCGGCCACAACCCGATTTGCCGACATTCACCTCCAGAGAAAAATCTGGCGCGCGTGAATTCTCTAATCAAGAGACACAGCCGCTATCTGAGCAAAATGGTCGAATGACTATATCAAGCTCAGTGCATCAAGATCAAACGGCTCCGTTAGGTCGTTTTATTGGGGCGCTCAAGGCACAAAAAGCTAAGCTTAGACGAACAGAATAGACCCAGACCAGACTGTAGTAATGGATTAGCCCGATCTGGTAGCGTGGCAAGCTGTGCCAATTTGAGTTAAACCTTCTGAACTTCCAGATATAGCATTGCGTGATCCGAGAATTTCTTCACCCAAGCCTTCCTCTGCGCCTTGTTAGATTTGTCATTCCAGCCGCTTACCTTTACATCTGCGCCGCCGAATGATTTGAATTTTAGATGATCCATCGCCACGACATGGTCCAGATCACTTGGACCATAACGCTCGCTCCAATAGGTTGCGCCTTCGCTTTTTGTCAGCAATTGCATGCTCCTGCGCTTGGCAGCGGCGGCAAGCTCCTTTATCTCCCTCTCTCCGCTGATGTCCTTGTCTGAACCAAAATACTCCATGCCCATTGTATTCAGATCCCCCAAAAAAATGTAGTTCGGGGTCTTTCCACCCGCCGCCTTCTTCAGGACGTTTCGGAAATCAAATGCCTTGTCGATCATGTAATTCCGAATGCCAAACCCACGCGGATCGGGCATTGACTTCACATGGAGGAAGAGAATTGGATAGGCCTCGCCATCTATCGTCGGTGTAACCAGCAATCCGGGGCGTAGGCTTGTTTGTCCGGCCTGAAACTCGTTCTTCTGTGTAACGAACGCAGGAAGAGTTTTCCGGATTCCGACCAAAATCTCCTGCATCTGCTCACCTTCGGTTATGAAGAAGAAATGGTTGGGCATCGAGTTCATCAAGTATTGGGCCACGATGCTGCTGCGCACCTCGATGATCGCCACAATGTCTGGATTGACTGCCGCAATCTCATCAATGATTGGTTGAATTGGTTTCTTTGGTGTTTTCTTCTTTTTGTCGGTTGCCCCGAAATGCTCGACGTTCCAGGTCAAAACAGAAAAAGCCTTTGCCATGAAAGTGCTCCTTATACCAATGGTGAAACTATAATACCAATAGTGAAACCATAGCCTGGACGAGGTAGCAAAGATAGAGAGACCCCAACACAGAGCACGCACTGTATTGCATTGGCAATTTAATTCATTCGGCTATTCTCGCCTCCAAGAGCCAACGGCCCGTAAGGGCCGTTGCACGGTTGGTATTGACGCTAAGGCGCGACCCATCAAAAGCCGCAGTTCGCTGAAATCGCTCGATACTGGCTGTGAAGAAGGGCCGCCGTGCGGACAAAGCCGCCTAGTGCGAATTGACAACCTTTCGTAGTTTGCCTGAATAAAGTCTGAGTGTCCGTCATCAAGTATTTTGGGACAGATTGTGTTCTGATCTAAGAGAGAGTGTTTCGCATTTGTTGATGTTATGCTGTCGAAGGCGTTTGTATTGGCGAACAGAATAGACGCCGCGAAACAGTGTGAACGCTCTACTGGAACTTCGAATTGCGCAAGGAGGCCAAAAGATACGGTGCGGCTCCAATTTTTAGATGCATCCCAAAGCAGTTCGGGTTGCATCGCTCCATTGCCGCCAAACTATCTACACATAAATGGTGGTCATTAGGGTGGATGAATGAAGTAAATAGTGGTTTTTTTTGAATTAAAGTTAATGAGTTAAAGCATTGAGATGGTGCCGGGGGCGGAATCGAACCACCGACACGAGGATTTTCAATCCGGCGCTAATTCTAGCAAATCAAACACTTACAAAACCGGGGTGCGTCAAACCCCCGACGAAACATCAAAGACTTACCGCGAAAGTGTCAAACCGGTTGAAGCCGAACTGACAAACGAAAACCCCGGCGCGACGGCAATCGCAACCGGGGTTAAAGACGTTATGGAAGGCGTCTGTTCTTACAGTGAACATATCGCGGCTTTCCCCATATTGGCAATGCATTGGGGGGTGCTGCTGTGAATATTTCGACGCAAATCCCCGACAATATCAAACGTGTTTGCCGCTCGATCGGATACGCCGCTTGGCTGGATGGCACTGACGCATGGTTCGGCCTTACGGTAATCCTGCGAGCACGTCTGGATGCGCGGCAGCGCGTGGCCCTGGCATTCGTGGCTCTCAAGGCTCTGGACCGTGACGACGCGGTAAATGCGGCTGAGGCGGCGCTAGGCACTGGTGCGGGACGGCCCCCTGCCCCGTTCTTTAACTTCATGGATGAGGCAGCGTTCTGGGCGGATTATGCCGACCCGGAAGAACTATACGCTTATTGCCTTGCCAGCTTTAAGCGCATGAAACCCGCGCGGCAGGCAGCATTCCTTGAACATGTGCAAAGGAGGCAAGCGGCGTGATGCGTGATTTTGCTGACATGGCGTTGAAACTGGATGCACACGGCGCCGAGTTCCCCAAAGAACGGTCGGATCGTTTGCCTACAGAGTTCGTCTGGCGCGACCCTTCCACTATTCCGCCCCGTCCTTGGCTCTACGGGCAACACCTGATCCGCAAACAGATATCGGTGACGGTCGCACCCGGCGGCGTCGGGAAATCGTCTTTGACGATCTGCGAAGGGCTGGCAATGGCCTCCGGCCGCGACCTACTGGGTGATTGGACCGCATCAGACCTAAATGTCTGGATATACAACCTGGAAGACACCCGAGACGAGATGAACCGGCGCATCATCGCGGCCATGCAACATCACAACGTCGCCTCCGAGGAAATCTCAGGGCGTCTATTTGTGGACACGGGGCGGGAACGCGAACTCAGTACCGCCATTCAAACTCGTGAAGGCGTCCAGATCGTCAAGCCGGAAATGGAGGCCTTAGCCCAAGAGATCGAAGCGCGCGAAATCGATGTTCTGATTATCGACCCGTTCGTGTCGTCGCATCAGGTGGGCGAGAACGACAACGGCGCAATCGACCTTGTGGCAAAGGAATGGGCGCGGCTGGCAGACCGTTGCAATTGTGCAATCGAACTTGTGCACCACACTCGCAAAACCAACGGTGAAAAAGCAACAACCGAAAGTGGGCGAGGTGCAACCGCGCTTTTGGCAGCGGCGCGTTCCGGTCGGGTACTTAACAAGATGACAGAGAGCATGAAGGCTGAAGCGGGTGTGAAAGAGGACCCGTCTACCTACTTTGCAGTGACCCGCGACAAGGCAAACCTTGCCCCCACTGCTGGTCGTGTCTGGCGGCGCTTAGCTTCAGTCCACTTGTCAAACGGTGACAGCGTAGGCGTAGTCGAAGTCTGGAATTGGCCCGGTACCTTTGATGGAATTTCATTGGCCGACCTTCTTGCTGTGCAGAAAGCTCTGGATGGAAAAGGACTACGGTATTCAGACCAGGCTCGTGAGGACTGGGCAGGCCTGACTATTGCGGAAGTCTTGGCACTTGATGCCTGTTCAGACCGCATACGTATCAAAAAAATGATCGAGGCATGGTTGAAATCTGGTGCCTTGAAGAAGGTCAAATTGTTGGATGCAAAACGTATGGAACGCCCGTGTTTGGAGGTAGGTGAATGGGCAAACACATAAGTGCGACACCCACCCCGAAAGCGGAGGTGTGGCGGGGTGTGGCAAACATGCAGAAAACAGTCGCCACACCACCGCCCCCCCTAAAGGGGGCGGGCGGTGGTGTGGCGTGCCGCACCTCCATTGAGCGAGATACGGTGCAGTACTCAATGAAATTTGTGAGAACCGAACACCAAACACTACGCGCATCATGGGGTTTGCCGAGTATGTTAACAATTGTTGGGGTTTTTGATGGGGCGACCGACAAAGCTAGAAGTTGAGTTACGCTCGCTCTTTCAAAGCGATCCCATTGATTGGCGTGAAATTCGGTCACGTTGGCGACCATGCCCAGCAGAGGCGCACAAGCATCCAGACTATCGTAGGGATTGCTCACAGTGCCACGGCGTAAATTGCAAACGGATGGCTGAGCTAGGCTTGAATGATGCCAGGGAACCCTTGCCTAAGACAGAGCGCCCAACATGCGGCGCTAGGACCCGAACCGGTGGCCAATGCCAAGCCCGGGTAGTACCTGGAAAACGGCGTTGCAGGTTGCATGGCGGCCTCAGCACCGGCCCAAAGGGGAAGCGAAAAGCTAAAGCCAAAGTTGAAACAAAGGATGACTAAAGGGAGGCGGTGCAATACCTCCGTTGCACTGCCGGTGGAGCACGCAATCCGTACCCATCAGATTCCACAACATCGCTCACAATGGCCACAGGGAGAAATTTCCCCCGTATGATCCGATTGGATCATGCTGTGCACAAGATACCCCCAATAGCCGAAATTCAGGGCGAAACTTCCAGAATCCGGCGGTGAACAGCTGCTTCTCCATCAAGTGCAAACGCTGGCGGAACATGAGCCTATGTCGATTTTAGGTGATCGATGTGAGTCATGGCCAACTCCAGAAAATCTGAATGGTCTTGCAACAGTTTAGCACACCAGTTCCCCTATTTCCGCTTAGGGTTCGGAGCGGAACTTAAACTCCCGCAGAAATTGCTTGTCCGGTGACGTGATGGAAATCGCCCCGCGGTTGCGTTCATCCTGCTCGTGAATGCGACAATGTTTCTTCAGGCGAGCATGATCAGCCACCCGCCCCAGACAATCAAAACCACGCCCAATGCACGACTCAGAAACCGCCCGAATGGCAACGTCTTTTCCGCCAACACCACGATTGTAAGTACGGCAACCCACGGCAAGTTCATGACGCCCAATACAAACAACAGCACCATCAGCATCCAGCAACAGCCAAGACAGTAGGCCCCGTGGTGAAGCCCCATCTTCGCGGCACCCAGGGTTCCCTCGTGCCAATGAGCCGTCAGAAAACTCATGGGCGAGCGGCAATGCTCAAGGCAAGCGTTCTTGAGTGGCGTCCATTGGAACAACCCGGCGAATATCAACATCACGCCGCCCACCGTCGGCGCAACCCTCCCCATCATGGAGGACAGCGCGCCACCCGTGTGAAGCCACCAATTCAATACAGTCGCCGCCAGTGAGAACCCCAGCCAAACCAACAGATACCCTGCCACAAAGCTGCCCGTTGGCACGAAGGGTCGCCCTGCCTCCTCCCGTTTCGCGCGCACCCGCTCGTAGATCATTACGGCGGGTGTAACCGAAGGCAGCATCATCGCGAACATCATCACCGCCCACATGATAAGCATGAAGACAAAATCCGCGACTGACCACTGCATCATCATCGGCATAGCCATGTCGCCGATCATCGTCATCGAGGGCGAACCTCGCCCGAGGTAAATTGTGTAGGCCCACGCCAGCGCCGTGAGCGCGACTAGCGCAGCCAGAACCAGCGCCCGATCCCGTTGTGCAACTCCTAAAGCATTCATTATAATGGCCTGACGACCCGGCCCGGCCTCAGCCGGCCCAGGCGACTTGTCCGACCACACCCGACCGACCTGTCCAGCTCATGGGCATATCCGAGTCGTTCCAGGTGGTGCCGTCACTGGGGGCCAGATCACCTTCATGCCCCTCATGCCCGAAGGCGAGGCTGAACGCGGCATTCTGCAGTTTCATCTTGTTGCCGAGATCATTGACCAGACGGCGGGATTTCATCTCGCCCACACCAGCCACACTCGCCGTTAGTTCGCCTTCGGCCTCGGTCACGCTGATCGCGGCGCGTTTGGTCGGAAGCCAAGTCGACAACAGGCTTGCTGGTACTTCCATGCCGCCGCCGGACGCACCCTGTAAGATGGTTTCCAATGCCTCTGCCTGCGCATCGCTGGCGTTTTCATCAATGTACACTCGCCCAGTGCCGTTGGCGTCGAACAGTGTCGGCCCGGGGAAATGAAACGAGACAATCGCGTTTTGACCGGAAAGGTCCACGCCTTCATGAGAGCCCTCGCGAATGCGTACCAACAGTGATGTTGCACAATACCCCTGGTCCATGAGCATAAGGTCGGCTTGTCCGAACCAGCATGGGCAAAGCATGTTGCAACTGCAGGTTTCGACGAGTTCCCCTGAAACATTCCAAGACATGATTTCTCCTCCCATCCCACATTTCCGACGACTGCATTTTAGCAGAAAGACCGCTTTTCACCAATCAACCAGAAGGTTACTCATGTTTCCTCAAAGCTCAGAGCTGCCTATCCCTACAGCTTGCTTGATTACCTGGTTGGCAGCCCATGCCGGTCCTTCGCAACAAAGTCGCCATTCGTCACCAAGCGATCCAAATCGAAGTTCAAGGCCGATATCTCGTTGGGCGTCGAAGCTCCACTGATCTTATCAAGCTGGCTTAATCAATGTTTCCAAGTATGCCCGAGTGTCGGCGTCCCAAGAGCTGGGGTCCTCTCCATGGGCGACCACCGCGTGCAGTTCCATGAGCTTCCAGACTTCGTCCTTGGTCGCTGCAA
>NZ_WVRE01000015.1 GCF_013111185.1 Ruegeria sp. HKCCD7303
CGGTTGAGAGGGTCGATCTCGACGGAGATCTACAACCCGACTGGGTTCTGAATGAGTCTGGTTTTGCGTGTTCAAGCGCCGCATCTCTATATTGCGGAACTGGCGGATGCGTCTCGCACTTCTTGATTGAAGAGGAGGTGCACTCGTTGCTCAACCAAGGCTGGACGGTCATTGATTTTGGGCGTCAACGCGTTGTCGTCGCAGATATACATGGCTCTAATTGCGACGGAATAAACCCAACGCCTTGCTTCAGCGCCAGTACTTGGGATGCGGACGCTAAAACGTGGCGCTCGTCTGCTGGCGATTGGGAGTAAGCTGCATTTGAGCATTGCAGATAAGTCATTGGAGCTGTTTTGTTCGATGGGCTTTCTTTAGCACGCAATCTTATGGGCAAATCATGCACTCCGACTCGAAAGCACTCTGGCTTCTGTCGTTAGGTGCTCTCAAAACTGAGCCAAAGCCAGTGCCTTACAGCTATAAGTATATATAAGCTCGCATGTCTCAATACTTGATTGCAGAAATTTTCCAAAGGTTGTCCGCAATGAACCTGAAACGACGTCCTTCTTAAGACACCAGGGAACTAAAAAGGCGGTATGGTTTTGATGAAACTCCATACACACAGCCTCAACCCGCAATGTTAGGTTCTAGTCGTCCCAATAATCCTCTTCTTGCCGCCGCCGTTCTTCCGCGCAAGAGGAACAAAATCCAGTAGCATCCAGATAATCTGTTTTTCTGTCATCATCCACAAACGATGTAGGGACGCGCGTAACGCTGCATTCCTATCATTGATTTTATTCAGAAAATCTGGGTGTCGTCGCCCATAAGTTTGCACGATTCGCCCAAAAGTTTGCACGGTTCACTATACGCGCTCAATTGTCGATTGACTTAGCGTAGCTCGATCAACTTGAACGCACCAAAACTCAATCAAAAGTGCATTCTAGTTGGCAAAACTCAACCCAAACCACGCTTGGGCAGCAAAAACTCCAAAATGAAGTGGACAAGAGTGGCATGGCAGACCCCGTCATTCCGATAAGCTTACAAGCAGAAAAGGCGACCTAGGCGCTATTCACCGCCTACGGTTTGGAAGGTATTATCAAGCTGAAGACTAACGTTGCCGACGCCGCCTAATATCACCAGGCCGGTCTGGATTTTCCGGACCTTTCGATCCAACACGGGCTTAGGAGGAGCTTAGCCGATGACACACCCCGCATTTACCTCAGACTCTGTGGCCGTGATTACCGGGGGTGCTTCCGGCATTGGCCTCGCCGCCGCAGTGAAGTTCGCGCAAATGGGAATGCGCATTGTTATTGTTGATCGAGACACCGAGAAACTGGCGGCCGCGGCAAACATAGTGTCTGCCGCTGGCGCGGCCGATGTAATGACGTCTGAGACAGATGTCCGTGATCGTGCGCAGTTAGAGGCGTTGGAGCGGATGGTGGCAGACCGCTACGGAGGGACAGATATTCTGATGAACAATGCCGGTGTCGGAGGCAATTCATCGACAGTTGGCGACGCCGCGGCTTGGGACAATATGCTGGGTGTAAACCTATGGGGTCCGATCCACGGCACCCAGGTCTTCGCGCCAAACATGATCGCTCGTGGCAGACCAGGCGCAATCATCAATACAGGGTCCAAACAAGGCATCACGACACCGCCAGGTAACCCGGCTTACAATGTCTCCAAGGCGGCTCTCAAAGCCTTTACCGAGGCACTGTCCCACGAGCTCAGAACGGGCCCAGGTCATCAGATTACCGCGCATCTTCTGGTCCCAGGATTCGTCTATACCGGCATGATCTCCGCGCCCGAGAAGCCTGCCTCCGCCTGGACCGCTGAGCAGGCGGTCGACTTCTTTGTTGAAAGCGTGAACCGAGGGGATTTCTACATCCTTTGCCCCGACAATGACGTTTCACGCGATATCGATGAGAAACGCATTGCTTGGAGCGTGGGAGACATCATCGAAAATCGCCCACCTCTCAGCCGATGGCATCCAGACTATAAGAAAGCGTTCGCGGACTTCATGGCGAAGCCTGGCTGATCATCGCCATAGCCCAACAATCACGACAAGTTAGCGATTGAAGAATGCCGCCAGCTTTACAGTTGCCGACAGCCTGTCGCCTGTCACCATAATTGAACCTCATTAACAGTCTCATCTGGCCTGTCCAATTCTATTGTGTGTACCCGTTGTGGCGTAAAAAAACTTCGGTTCAGAAACGGGCGGAGAATTTTGTCGCTTGAACGCCTTGGACTTGCCCATTTGATTCAGAAGGTTTCGACACTTTCAGTGCAAACCTTTGAGTTTGCGACTATGGCCTTTCAAAACCTCGATTGCATCGCAATCCAGCCGTCGGCCCACATAATGCCGATATGACTAGAGACATTGAAGCTAGCGCTCCAATCTGTCACAGCCAACAAGTTGGATTGCTAGCTGATCTGCGCAAGAGAACGCCGAAAAAGCCGTAGGCTCATTAGTAACAAAGCAATTCCCAACAACGTCATCCAAACGAATTCCGGCCAGACAGTCTCAATACCAGCGCCTTTGAAAACAATAGCCTGACTTGCTGACATGTAATGGCGTGACGGCAGAACCAAAGTACCTGCCTGCAACCACGCCGGCTGACCTTCAATTGGGGTTTCGCCACCTGACAGCATTAGCATTGGCAGCACAATCAACATGACCAGAAGCGCGAACTGCGCCATAGAGCGTGCAATGGTTGCCAGAAACACCCCAAGCGCCGTCGCAGTAAAAAGAAACAACGCCGTGCCAACCAAAAACAACATCTTGGATCCAGCGATACTAATACCCAAAGAACCCTGCATCACAAATGTTAGTGAAAGACCAGCCGCTACCAAAACCACTGCTGCATTCGCCCAAATTTTAGCAATAGCTATGTCAAATGGGGCAAGCGGCATGGCAAGGAGATGTTCAATAGTCCCGTGCTCTCGCTCTCTAATCATTGCCGCTCCGGTCAATATAGTTGTGAGCCACATGATCTGGCCGATCAAAGCAACGATACCAGCAAAACGTACAGTATCTCTATTTGGGTTGAAGGCGCTTCTAAGGATGACACTGATTGAGGGAGCATCCACTAGATCGATACCAATTGCATAGCGATGTATTTCAGCGCTCAAGATACTGGTGATGTAGTTTGCACCAATACCGGCCTGTTCCATAGCGGTTGCGTCAATAAGAACTTGAATCTCCGGACTGCGCCCTGCGCGCAGATCCTTTTCGAATCCGGGGGGCACAGCCACAACGAAAATAAAGCGCCCAGCATCCATGTACGCTGGTCCTTTTCCGGGTTCGATTAGGACGACCGGTTGGAACTCTGGTGGGAAAAACGCTGTGGCAAGTGATCGAGAAAGAGGCGAGTCGTCTTCATCCGCAAACGCTATCGAGGCGTTGTTTACAGAACTTGCCACTCCCGTTGCTTCCATGATCGGGGCCAGCGTGAACGACCAGACCAACAATGCCATCATCACCCAATCACGGCGCAGGCTCATCACTTCTTTCAAGCCTAGCCAGAATATGCAGTAGAAGCGCTGCATTCACTTCTCCTGCGCCCGAAGACATAGGGCTGCGATCAGTGTCAGAACTGGTCCGAAGCAGGCGAGGGCCAGAATGTCTGGCGCAAGGGCCTCCCACCCCAAACCTTTAGTGAAGGCTCCAACGTTTAGGTGTAGGAAATATGAGGAAGGCCAAAGAGAGCCAACCACTTGTGCGCCTCCTTCAAGCGTTGAAACAGGTTGCAACAGACCTGAGAACTGGATTGTTGGGACAACTGAGGCGATGGCAGTTGCAAACGTGGCGGCCACCTGACTGGATGTCATTGTGGCGATCAACAACCCGTAGGATGTTGTTGCCCAAACGTAAAGAAGGGCGCCAACAGCCAAAGGGAAAGGGTTTCCTTTTAACGGTACCCCGAAAAGAAAAACTGTCATTCCGGCCAAAAGCAGAAAATTTGCGTAGGCGATCAAAATGTATGGAATTTGTTTGCCGACTAGAAATTCAAGCCGCGTGGTTGGTGTCACGTAGAAATTGACAACTGACCCCAGCTCTCGTTCCCTTGCTACGCTTACAGCAGTCAAAACAGCTGGCAACATAATCAGTAAGATAGCAGGCATTGCCGGAGCCATCGCGGCGATGCTTTCAAAGCTCTGATTGTAGCGAAACCGGGGTTCGATCCGGGCAATATCTATCTGGGTTTTGCCATTGCTATGGGCATATTCCGAGAGAAATGATTGGTGCAATCCGGAAACATAACCTTCAACCGTCTCACCTTTAAATGGGATAGCGCCGTCTACAGTTGCAAGTATCTGGGTCGGTTCACCCGTACTCATCTTTCGGTCAAAGTCAGGTGGCAACTCAACAACCAGAGAGACCTCACCTGCCACTAGACGGTCGCGCCCTTCGCTGGCGCTTTGCAGCGGCGATGTGGCTTTAAAGTAGGACGATCCGGCGAATTCAGCCGAATAAGCACGACTCTCCGGCCCCTGAGAAAGGTCAAGTACCGCGAATTCAAGTTCATCTATATCCAGCGTAATTCCAAAGCAAAAAACTAACATTAGAATAGCAGAACCCAGAAACGCGAAAGCCAGACGCACCGGGTCACGAGCTACTTCAACGGTTTCGCGCCGCGCATATGCCAATACACGAGAGAAATCCCTTCGACTGGCTTGGGATTTAGTCCCAAATTCTACTTCTGGCGCGACAACAGAGACTGGTTTTTCTGCTGCTTCCAATATCGAAATGAAAGCGTCTTCAAGGCTTTCCACCCCTTCAATAGCGATCAGTTCAGCCGGAGTACCTTCCGCTAGAACTCTACCAGCATGCATAAAAGAAACGCGATCACAGCGTTCCGCCTCGCCCATGAAATGAGTGGACACAAAGATTGTAACCGACTCATTTCGAGAGAGCTCAATCAGCAAATCCCAGAAGGAATCGCGCGCCTCTGGATCCACACCGGATGTTGGTTCGTCGAGAATTAGCACCCGCGGGCGGTGGATCACTGCTACGGCTAGCGACAGTCGCTGTTTGATCCCAAGGGGCAGTGCCGTCGCCAACGTATGCCGGTGTTCCTCGAGCCCAAAGCGCTCAGTGAGTTCCGAAACACGTTGTTCTCGGTCGGCAATTGCAAATATCCGCGCATGCAATTGTAGGTTCTGATGGACCGACAACTCGCCATACAAGGAAAAGGCCTGGCTCATGTAGCCGATTTCACGCCTCATTTTTCGATCATATGCATCGACAGGGTTGCCAAACAGCAGTGCTTCACCTGAGCTGGAAGGTAACAAGCCAGTCAACATCTTCATTGTCGTGGACTTGCCGCAACCGTTTGATCCTAGAAACCCGAATATCTCTCCTTGATTGATTGTGAAGTCGACGTTGTCTACGGCCGTGAAATCACCAAAGCGTCGTGTCAGTCCACGCGCAACTATCACTGGGCTTGCTTCGATCTGCACATTCGTTTTGTTTTTCCCCTCCGATTGGACGGGCAACTCCTGTGATCTCAGACGCCGATATGCAATTTCGAGGTCGTCATCACTCCCTTTCAATTCGGCGGGCTTCCCCTGAAAGATGACTTGACCCGCGTCCATCGCGACAATCCGGTCAAAACCGTCGGCTTCTTCCATGTACGCCGTTGAAACCAATACCGACAGTTCGGGGCTTTTTGCTCGGATTGCATCAATCAAAGCCCAGAACTGCCGACGCGACAACGGGTCGACCCCGGTCGTTGGCTCATCCAAAACTAAAAGTTTGGGGTCATGGATTAAAGCACAGCAAAGGCCTAGTTTTTGCTTCATCCCACCCGAGAGTTTGCCCATCAGACGGTCTTCAAACTGCGCAAGCCCTGTCGCAGCCAATAGCGCTACGATACGGTCATCCCGCTCTGAATGCCCTTGAGCAAAGAGACCTGAGAAGAACTCGAGGTTCTCGCGCACAGACAGCTCCGGGTACAGGTTTCGACCCAGCCCTTGCGGCATGAAAGCGATGGCTGGGCAAATCCTGTGTCGATGGCCAGAATTGCCGATCGGGCCGCCTAAAACGTCGATATTGCCGGATTGCAGTTTCTTTGCGCCAGTGATCAAACCAAGCAGTGTAGACTTTCCCACCCCATCCGGCCCGATAAAGCCCACAAGCTGGCCGCCTGGCAGTTCCAACGAAATAGAATCCAGTGCAACATGCTTACGATAGCGGTGCGTAACACCTGAAATTCGAATATCGCTGGTTTCACCCTCTACTCTCATTCGAAAAGCTCTGCTGGGATGCGTTGTTCCAGCGTCTCAGGCCAAGCAACGGCTGGGTTAAGCCGGATCACCGCGACACCGCGCAGACCGGTTTTGACGTGCTCGATCCGACTTTCAACCAAGTCTATTGGGATACGGACGCGAACGCGAAAAACCAGTTGCTCCCGTTCATCCAGGGTCTCGACCTGTTTGGGAGTGAATTGTGCCTCGGGAGAAACAAAGCTCACGAATGCAGGTATCGCATATTCCGGCAAAGCGTCGAGCACGATGCGAGCCTCAGCTCCAATGGGCAAAAGTCCGGCTTCACGCGCCGGAAGAAAAACTTCCATGTAAACATTCTCAAGGCCAAGAATAGTCAGGATTGGTTCGCCCGCGCCAACGACCTCTCCGGGTTCTGCAAGCCGGTAAAGCACGCGTCCGGGCAAAGGTGCCACTAGAGCGCTGTCTTCAATCTGTGCTTCGATCCTGCGCACTTCTGCCTCAGCGGCTGCAATACGGCTTTCTGCGGTTGCAACTCGGGCTTTGGCGGCGCCCAGTACTGCTGTAGCAACTTTATGAGTGGTATCGCGATCTTCAAAAATAGTTTTGGAGATATTTTGTCCTGCCAGCAACGCCGTGGCACGATCAAGCTCTTGCTCAGCCCTGCGCTGTTCGCTTTCGCGTTGCACAACGAGCGCTTCTGCTTCGGCCTTTGTTTGATTTGCCAATGCTACTTCGGCTCTAGCCCGATCCAGGGCCGCAGATAGCTCGTCTATGTCCATTTCGGCCAGGATTTGACCGGCTGCAACCATACTGCCCTCTGTTGCCGTTACCTTCGCAACCCGACCTGCATTAGTTGGTGCTATTTCGACTTGTTCCGCTTCAACCCGCCCGTTTCCTTGAACAAACCCAACCGGCAATTCATCGCCATCCTCGGCAACAACGACATACAGCAACGCACCAGCAATTACTAAACCAGCCAAAATAAGAAAAACCGATAGGCTTTTGGTCATAGCGTTTCACCTGAAACAGGGTTTCTGGCGCAGAGTTTAGTGTCTTAAAAGACTCAAAGCCTTGTTTTGGATCAAAACCGACCCGGACACCTCAGTGCCAAGCAATTGTTTGTATGAACACCGGTTTGGGTGTTGCAGGCTCTTTCGCGATAGGTGGGAAGAAGTAGACTTGAAGCGTTTTTGTTATCAGTTTGGTATTGAAACGGGTTGTTCTAACGCGCAATTGCGGTCGCCGCTAACCAGCTGCGCAATACAGCGAAAGGAAACACTATGACCAAAACACTAAGAGCTTGTTTGTCTTTGTGGTTGGTTGCAGTCGCTCCTGCGTATGCACAAGAACCTCCTCGTCTCGTTTTGCAGCTGACCGTTGACGCGTTTCGGGGCGATCTACCGACACGCTACTTTGAGAATCTTGGGGAGGGTGGCCTTAAGTATTTACTTGAAAACGGTGTACACTATGTGGACGCCCATCATTGCCATGCCAATACAGAGACTGTTGTCGGGCACGCCACATTGGCCACCGGGGCAACACCGGCAGTGCACGGGATGATCGGAAACATTTGGTTCGACACAACCCTAGACCGCCTTGTTTACAACGTTGAAGACAGCACCGCTCCGCTCCTTGGAGATGGCGCTGGCGTCAATGACGACATTGAAATTGACCCAACACAGGCGGCAGCTGGCACAGATGGGCGGTCACCACGCGCTATGCTTGTTACAACTCTTTCGGACGAATTAAGCGCTTCCACTGCTGGTGCGGCCAAGGTCTTTGGAGTTTCAATCAAAGACCGTGGGGCTATTACAATGGCGGGACAAAGCGGCAAAGCCTTCTGGTTCTCAAAAGCCGCAAACCGTTTTGTCACAAGCTCGTATTATTACGACAAATACCCGGATTGGGTTTCCGCCTGGAATGACGCATCGCCAAGCGCCTCCTTTGAAGGAACCTCTTGGGAATTGATGCACCCAAAGGAAGCCTATCTCTTTGGCGACCGTGACAACCAACCATGGGAGACGGATGTCGCCGGGTTCGGCACAACCTTTCCTCATCGCTATTCTTCGGCGCAAAATGGGTTTGACCCGCTGGAAGATCCCTACTTTACGACCTTTTTAACGCTTAGTCCCGCTGGTGACGATCTGACGGCGCAATTTGCCAAACGATTGATTGATGCCGAGGATATCGGGCAAGACGCGGTAGCGGATTATCTGGCGATTAGCTTCTCGTCCGTGGATTACGTCAACCATGTGTTTGGCCCCTCCAGTCTTGAAGCCGAGGACACGATATACCGCCTCGATCAGACTCTCATGAATCTCTTCGCGTTTATTGACGAACGGATTGGGCTGGAAAACGTTTTGATCGTTCTATCGGCGGACCACGGCACCACCGATGCGCCGGGCTATTTAGAGAGTGTTGGCATCCGAACTGGCCTTGTTGCTCCGGACACATGGGACCCGACGGAACAGATAGCCAGGCTTAAGGAGCGGTTTGGGATCACCGGGAAATTGCTTGAGGGTTATAATCACCCCTATCTCAATATCGCCCCCGAAGTATTGGCTCGCAGTGATATTGATTTACCCACGCTGGAGTCAGCTATTGCAGAAGAGCTTCTATCCTTTCCCGATGTGGCATTCGCCGCCCCCAGTACGGCTATCGAAGCAAACCTCCTGCCCGATACCGACATCATGCGCTTGGTCCGCAACAACTACCACCCCACCCGATCCGGGAACATATACGTAATCTTCAAACCCGGCTGGTTCATCGCGGACTTCGATGGTCTGTCTGTCACATCCACCCACGGGTCACCGTGGCGCGGTGACACACATGTGCCGATTATCTTTGCTGGACCGAACTTAAAACCGCAACGGGTCGCACGCCGTGTTTGCACGACTGCTCTCGCATCCACACTGTCAGCATTATTGAGCACGGCACGTCCTAATGGTGCGAGCGGTGAGGTACTACAAGAAGTCTTGGATTAGACCGCTGTGAAGCGCGAGACCTGATACTGAAGCACGCTAGGCCAGACCGCGACGACATCGTCCACAAAGCGATCCTCATATTCGTTGCTTCTTGGCGACTACGGAAACCGCCCAACGTAGCATTCTTTAGCATACATAAATGCGAAGCAGACCTTCACGGAACATATCGTTCCGGCTTCGGAGACTGAATACTCTCCAAATACTCAGCAACTTCGATTAGTCTGGAAGGAATACGCGTAACCAAACCATTCCCCGTATCGAATTCGACAGTAGGGCCGTCGTTCAACTCGTTGATTATTGGCATGTCATCGCGAGGTTCTTGAACTTTCAAATAACCGTCCAAGATCGACATGACCTCCAACATGGGCCACACGCCTCCCCTACGGTCGGAAATCTTTGTTAAATCAGCAGGATCAGTTTTCAAATCAGCTGCGTCAGGCCCTTTTCCAGATGCATCGATTCCGTGACATCTGGCGCAATGCTCAACAAAGAAGTTTTTGCCAAGGTCCGAAAACTCATCGGCCGCAGACGTCGTTGCAACCGAACTAATGCCCATGCTTGCAACGATCATAAAGTGCCTCATAAGCCGGAGGTCCTTTGCAACACGAGAGTTTACTACAACAGAAATGGACCGACATCTTCCCCCGGTCAACGTCGGTCCTTTACAATTTAACATCTACTATCCTGTGGCCCAAAACCGATTTATGGGGACAGGCAGCAACGAGCTCAGAACAGCTTCACTATTTAACATTCGAAATTTAGCATGTGAAGGCGCTCGGCTCTTTGACATAAATCATATGTCACCTCGCAGTCTGCCAGAATTGGACTCGACACGCCAATTCGGCCAAATGATTTTGAGTGACTGCTTACGCCTAGCAGAACACGGCGCTTCACAATGCTAGGCCTGCAATTGTCACCGGGTCAAAAAAGGTGCAAGTCCAGAACACCGGCAAACGATCAATTACTGACCTAACGCCAAGAACACCAATCTACTGTTGGATGCCTTCTAAGAAAAACAATAACCCTGCTAACTCGCGCGGGGTGGGCGTCAAGACACCCTCGATTTCAACCGGAACCAGGTCTTCCGCCATTTCCCCGCCAAATTCCGGCATAACCCGAGCAAGATGGCTGTTTCCTGGGTCGCCATAGATGTAGCTTAGGGCCCGTGCTTGAGGGAAAGTGCCTCCGTTCTTCGCGCTCAATGTTGTCAAATCTGTTGGCGCAACGGAAAGACCGCTGCTTGCCGGGCCACCGCCTCTACCATCCACACCATGACAAGAAGTACAGTTTTCTGAGAAAAAGGCTGCCCCATCAGCGCGAGTGGGCATGACATCGGCGTCAGGATACAAATCTGTACACGACGCTGTGGCCAGAGCAATAAATCCAACCGATAATATAACCCACCTTTTATCGTGCATGCTCAACCCCGGCTTTTAATCCAGCCTACGGTCTATTGTAGCACCTGGCAATGACAGCAACTGGGGTTAAAAATCAGGAAGGGTCAACTTTACAGACTCTTACAAGAACTTGGACATTGCCGCTCACCAAGGGGGGTGAAAGCTATTTCTAGACCTTCTATGTCTGCGGGCATTTCACTTTTGAGAATCTAAGCAGAGTATTCAACAATCAGGATTGGGAGATCCAAACATGCTGGAAGCTTCGTCCCGAATAGTTTGGCTCGAAGCGATAGGGGCTGTCCTAATGATCGTACTTGGGTCCGGGCTGCACTTTGCATTTGTTTTGCTTGGAAGTTGGACGCCAATGGCGCTTGTGGCAGCTGTCAACGAGTCAATTTGGGAACACTTAAAACTGGCTTTTTGGCCAGGCTTGTTTTGGGCCTGCCTAATGCCGCTTCCACACCGACTTACAAGAAGGGACGTATTTAGTGCTAAAGGAGTTAGCCTCGCAATTACTTCTATTTTGATTGTAATAGTATTCACAGCATACACAGCGATACTTGAGCGCAACTTTTTGTTGATTGATATTGGAATATTTGTTGCAGCAATTTGCATCGGCCAGATCGTGTCAATTCTGCTGCTTGCTTACGAAGATCAAATACCTGCACTCATTCATGTATTCGGCCTGGTTCTCCTTGGAGTTCAAGTCGTCGTCTATAGTACCCTAACATTTTTCCCTTTTAATCACTGGCTGTTCATTGAAGCACAATCTGGCACGATAGGTATTCCTGCCCGTTGGATGGACAATCGGTCCTATTGGTGACGCATGCTTGCATCCCCATGAATTTCAAAGACGGTTTTCCCAAGCTTGACGGGCCCTAAACAGGGCGTTTGAGTAGAGGCATGGACCGTTGGGTTTCGGATTCGATTGCCAAGATCAATGCAGATGCTCACCGCTCTGCCGATACGCACCTTTTCAAGCTTCCCGTTCGGGGGCTGAAGGGCGTAGACATCTATCTCAAGGATGAAAGTACACATCCCACTGGCAGCCTCAAGCACAGGCTGGCACGCTCGCTTTTCCTTTATGCGCTTGTAAACGGGAAAATAAGGGAAGAGACACGTGTAATAGAAGCCTCGTCTGGCAGCACCGCCGTTTCAGAAGCTTACTTCGCCCGTATGATCGGAGTGCCTTTTACCGCGGTTCTCCCAAAATCTACCGCCAAGAGCAAAATCGACCTAATCCGGTTCCAAGGTGGGGAAATCCACTTCGTCGATACGGCGCCGGACATGCACCAGGCCTCGGTTGAACTGGCAGCTGAAGTCGGTGGCTACTTCATGGATCAGTTCACTTACGCCGAGCGAGCGACGGATTGGAGAGGCAACAACAACATTGCAGAAAGCCTTTTCCGTCAGATGGAACGAGAGCCACATCCAATTCCATCGGTTATTGTGATGAGCGCGGGAACTGGCGGAACTTCAGCAACGCTGGGGCGGTACATTCGCTACAAAGGCTTTAATAGTGAATTGGTTGTTGTGGACCCAGAAAACTCAGTGTTTTTTGATAGCTTTCAAACTGGAGACAGGACCCTGACCCGCCCCTGTTCAAGTCGTATTGAAGGTATCGGACGTCCCAGGGTGGAAAAGTCATTTTTGGCAGATGTAATCGACCGGATGATCCAAGTGCCCGATGCGGCAAGCATTGCGACTATGCTCTGGCTTGAAGATCGGATCAGGCGGCGAGCGGGCCCATCAACAGGCACAAACCTTTGGGGGGCTTTGCAAATTGCGCAAGAGATGGAGGCTGCCGGACGATCTGGCTCCATTGTCACTATTCTGTGTGACGACGGAAACCGTTATCTCGACACCTACTACGATCCAGAATGGGTGATGGAAAACTTCGGCGAAACCGCCTCTTACGAAGCTATTTTGGCGGGATATCACTGAATTCAAACGAAGAGGACAAAATGAAAAAGGCGAAATTTGCGTTTGCTGCGCTTCTGGCATCAATGGTTGCAGTGTTGTTTTGCGCCACAATAGTTTTGGCCTCCTCTCAGGAAGCACAACGGATCATCGAAAGCGCGGCTGCTGATTGCAAAGACTTCGAGAATGGAGAGTTTGATCAGGGTGACGCTGTGACCGAGATCGAGCTGCGCTCACAGTTTGGCACGGCTAAGGCTGAACTCGTAGATGGAAGTCAGTATTCCTGCTCTTCTGCTGCCTCTATGTACTGCGGAACAGGGGGTTGCATGCTCAGTCTTATCGTCGACGGTGAGATCATGTCGTGGCAGGCAACGGGTTGGCGTCTTATTGACTGGGGGCCTGACCGTATACTGCTTATTGGACGAGACGGTGGTTGGTGCGGAGGCGCAGGAGCCGAGGTTTGTTACGAGGCGCTAGTTTGGAGCAATGGGAAGATTTTAACCGTTGGTTCGGCGCCAGAGTAAGCCCGCGCAGCGCTAGCGGTTGTTTTACGCGCCTGGCCTGGTGGGCCAGAACTTTTGGATCAAGCTTGATCTGTTCGACGGCGATTTCCTAAACCATCGGTGTCGCGCCAGTTTCCATCCGATACAACTGTCCGCCCTTTAGGAGCATCACCACCATCACTGACTCCTTGTCGCCGCTGGGAAATACCATGAACTGGTGTGTGACGAGAATATCGTCGTTCTCATAAACGATGCGATAGTTCCGGCGTACCGGTCTTGGTCCGTCAGCGGACCAAATGTTTACCATTTCGGCCTTGTGCAGGTCTTTTCCAAGCTGATGGCGGACAAATGCGAAGTCGTCGTGAATCATGGCTTCAAATGCTTGCCTATCGCGAGCGTCAAAGGCGGCTTTCCATCTGGCGGAGAATTTCATGCACATCCTTTCGACCGTAACCTCATCACCTTGCAACAGATATTGATGCTCCTTCTGGTGTTCCAACCATGATCTGCATCAAAACAGTGCTGGCACTCAGCGAGGGAGTAGAGCTTTGCTGCGCACTTCGCGCCGGATGAAATCGATCAGCAGCCTCGTGCGCAGGGGTACAGCCGCGCTGGTAGAAAACACGATGTGTAGCGGGATGTTTGGCGGTTCCCACTCCGGCAGAACGCGCTCAAGCTGTCCGCTTGCCAGTTCTTTCGCCATCACCCACTCCGGCATCATTACGATCCCGGCGCCGTTTCTCGCATATTCAACAAGCGTGTCGCCCTGATCGGCTGCAAACCCGCCTGCCACCACTACGTCTCGCTCCTTGCGCCCTTTAGTTAGACGCCATGTTTGTGTCGCGCGCATACGTGAGAATACGAGACATTCATGATTGGCCAAATCTTCGGGCTGATCCAGCCGTCCCGCTTGTTCCAGATACGAAGGCGCAGCTGCCAGGATCAGAGGGTTGGAGGATAGGCGTGATGCAACGAGTGCTGAGTCCTCCATGTGTCGTGCGCGAACAGCAACATCAATACCCTCACCTATGATATCGATGTGATCCTCGGTCAGAAACGAGGCGACGCGTATTTCGGGATATTCCCGACAAAACGCGACCAGAAGCGGGGCGATCACCAGGCGCGACAGAACAGGTGACATGGAAAGGCGCACTGTGCCAGCGGGTGTTCCTGCATCGGTTCGAATGCGGGAATCCGCCGCGTCAACGTCTTCAAGGATTTGGAGGCAGCTCTCGAAATAGGTCTCCCCCAAAGCAGTTAGAGTGATGCCGCGCTGGTTGCGCCGCAGCAGTTGTGTGCCGAGATGTTTCTCCAACGCTGCGACCCTTTTGCTGATGGTGCCCTGCGCCATACCTTCCAGCCTTGCAGCTTCTTGGAAGCTCTTATTCTGGGCGACTCGCACAAAGGCGCTCATTGCAACAAGTTGATCCAATTATAAAATTCCTTTTTAGAATTTTAGTTATTCTAATTGAGATATTGATTTAATTGCATGCGTTGTGCAACTCCAGTGGCAGCAATACAACCAGTCAACTGAAATCAGGATCCAAGCGCAGACCTGCCCGAACCCCTTTGGCAGGTGCCGGGAGAGCTTTGTTTTCTGCCTTTCTGGACAACAAAATAGAAAGGAACCGGAGTGACAAAACTATCTGAACGACTCTCGGATTTGTCGATCCTGATCGGTGATGTCGAGGCGCGAGCAGAAGCCTTTTTCGCCGAAACCGGTGACAGGCGCGAGCAGCGTATCAAGGCGCTCAAAGACACTCTTCGAAGGCATCAAAGCCAAATGGAGTCGCGCATTCAATCGACTGAAAGCGAGATCGCAGTGGCCTGGCAAGACCTAGCCGAACGTCTAACAGAGCGCTCCGAAATGGCGCGCGCGCAGTTGGTTTCAACCAAAACACGGGCCGATGCCCATCTCGCAGATCGTTGCGCCGCGCAACTTGAGCAAAACGCAGCTCTGGCATTGGACTTCGCGTTGGTTGCGATGGAAGATGCCGAGCTCTCCGCTCTTGAAGCAGTCGATGCGCGTCTTTTGGCAGACGAACTTGCACGTTTGTCGGACCTGGCAAAACCACGCTCCGATTAACCCGAACTCACCGACTTAGCTCATTTCTAGGAGGCAATACGATGAATCTTCCCCACAAACTTGGGCTTACTACGGCCCTGTTCTTCGCCGGGGTCCAATCTACCCTCGCTATTGAACCCGATGGTCCCCACATGGCTCATTCTGAACGTAACGCTGCCGCTTGGGCTGCCGAAGACGAAGCCATTGACGCCAAGCTGGCTGAGCTGGAAGCTAAGTTCGGCAAGAAGCCCAACATCATATACATTCTGACCGACGATGTCGGCTGGGGCGAACTGGGTTGGCAAGGTGGTGGTAAGCACCGCGGAACACCCTCGGATGCTCTCGACCAGATGGCCTTTGAAGGAATGCGCTTCTGGTCGGGCTATGCTGAGCCCTCATGCACGCCCACACGGATTGCGATCAACACCGGTCGACACCCTGTGCGCACGGGCCTTTTGAGCGTGCTTTGGCCTGGCTCGGTGGAGGGACTTTCTCCTGAAGAAGTCACCACTGCCGAGATTCTTTCGGAAGTAGGTTACAACACTGCCATGTGGGGCAAATGGCACCTCGGTGACCTGCCTGAACACGCGCCTGAGAACCAAGGTTATGACTATGCCTACTATGGCCTCTTCAACGGTGCTCCGGACTACTGGCAAGCCTCATTCGAGGACCCGAACGGAACTTTCCCTTTTGCTGACTTCCCCGGCTACGACCAGTACGAGGAACTCACAGGGATCGACCTGTCCATCGGTGGCTATGTCGGTCGCAAGGGTGAGGGACGAACTCCTATCGAAGGCGTTGCAGGTGACCTTTCCCCCGAGCGTCAAGAAGCCTTTGAAAACGAGTCCATCGCTCAGATCACCCAATTCGTAAAAGATCACGCCAACGACGAGAATCCCTTCTACATCTACTGGGCTTCCTACGCGCAGCAGATTGCGCCAAGCCAAGAGTTTGCAGACGCCGATCACGTGGACAAGAACAATCGCCAAGCGTCGTTCATGGCGATGCATAACCAGCATGTCGATCAGCTTTTGACGACGCTGAAGGCTGAGGGCATTGCCGAGAATACATTGGTTGTATGGACCAGCGACAACGGGCCAATGTACGCCTTCTGGCCAACCGCCGGTTACACGCTTCTGCGTGGTGCCAAAGGGGACGTACTAGAAGGTGGTGTGCGCGTGCCAGTAATGGCTTGGTGGCCGGGTATGATCAAGCCAGGTCAGCATCCGACGGATATTGTGCACGTGACCGATTGGTTTACCACGGCTGCGCGTATCGGTGGTGCGATGGATCTGATCACCGACGACCGGATCACCGACGGTGTGGACCAGACTTCACTTCTGCTGAACGGTGAAGGCCACGGACGTCGCCAGTTCATGGCTCACTACAGCGCCGACACGCTTGGAGCCTTCCGCTTCGAAGATCACAAGATCCACATCACCGAGGGGCACGGCGGTCTGCCTGGCATGGATTTCTACAATGTCATGCGCGATCCCGGCGAGAAGTATGGCGCGCTCTATCCAGGTCTATGGGTGGTGCAGCCAATGCAGCAGATCCTGCAACAGCACATGGGTCGTGTAGAGCAGTTCCCGCACCGCGCCCCAATGACCCCAGAAGAGGCCCGCCTCAGCGCCGAAGGTCATTGAAACAGGTTGGCGGGTCATCCCTGAGATGGCCCGCTTCGCTTCCATTCTTAGGACAAGACAATGAAAACCACTTTGCTCAATACTGCCATCACCATTGCGCTTCAAAGCGTTGGTACGGCCGCCCAATCCGAGGCAATTCCCCTCAGCGGCCAGAGTGAAACAGAATGGCGCCACACCCTTTCGATCTACGCGTTTCTACCGGTTAGAACAAAGGGAGACTCGACGGTTGCAGGAACAACCGTTCCACTCGATCTCGATTTTGGCGATGCACTGGAACTCCTTGATTTCGCCGCAGCCGGTAGATTCGAAGCCTGGCGCGCCGATTGGGGTTTCATAATTGACGCCAACTATGTTTCGCTTGAAGCCGATGGCAGCTTGCCCACACCTGGAAGCGCCTCGTTCAGCGCTGATATTCGTCAAGAATGGCTGGGTTTATATGCAGCGTACAAGGCCGTTGACGCAATCGGGGGTAACGGGCAGCGCTACGCCATCGATCTACAGGCTGGCGCGCGCTACAACTCGTTGCGTCAGGAGATTACAGTAACATCTCCGGCACCAATCCCTGTGTTGGGCGGCGATGAAGGCTGGTGGGAACCGGTAATCGGTGCACGCGGCACTTGGGTGCTTAACGAGCGGTGGACTGCAATTGCATCCTTGGAACTTGGCGGCTTTGGCGCAGGCGGCAACGACCTGCAAATCGGAGCCAATGTTGGTGTAGATTGGCGTCCGTGGGAGACAACTTCGCTGTTCTTTGGGTGGCGATATTTCAGCATGGACTACAGCGACACGCTGTCCACGGGGCCGTTCGAATATGACGTCGATCAGCACGGGCCGGTTCTTGGAGTCAAATTCAGGTTCTGATTTTGGGTCTAGATAAAAGCAAGTTCGTTGTGGCGATTAACAAATGTGAAGCGTCACGCTAAAAATCGCACGGGTATTTGCCGTTTTCTGACAAACTGCAAAGTCCACAACTAAGTCGTTGCCCCGATTGTGTCGAAAATCCGCGGATAGTAGAAACTGCCGTTTAAGTTCGAGACACTTCATAGATCCTGAACCTAGACTTAGGCGGAGATCACCATCCCGATTCTTCAAAACCTTGCTTGCATCGCAATCCAGCCGTCGGCGCGTATAATGCGAATATGACAAGAGATATTGAAGCAAGCGCTAAGTCAATCGCTGATGCCCTGACCTCTGCCCAGCAGATATCTAAACTGTCCTCAGAGGCCGAACAGCTAACGCTGGATGAAGCATATTCGATTGCAAGTCGCGTCCGAGAGCTACAGGGCAAAAAGAGAGTTGGCCGGAAGGTCGGCTTCACGAACCGCACGATTTGGCCTGTTTATGGTGTAGATCAACCCATTTGGGGAGAGGTTCACTCAGATGGGCTGTTTTCGACTGATCAGCCGGTAAACTTGGCAAGGTATTCAGAACCGAGAATCGAACCAGAAATCGTACTCGGCCTTGGCTATGCGCCGACGGCTGAAATGAACAATGAGCAGTTGGCAGGTTGCGTGGAGTGGGTCGCTCCAGGATTTGAAATTGTGCAATCGATTTATCCCGGCTGGAAATTCTCGGTCGAAGATTCAATCGCAGCACAAGGATTGCACGGCTGCCTTGTTCTTGGCGACAAAATCGAGGCTACGCATGATGTTTTGACCGGCTTGGCCGAAGTGCCACTAGCATTATTCAAGGGTGCCGAGGCCATCGAGTCCGGCAAAGGTGAAAACGCGCTCGGCGGCCCAATTGAAGTCTTGGCTCATCTAGTGTCTCTGCTCTCCGAAGCCGACCAGCTTCGGGGAGGCGAGCTGGTTACAACCGGCACTTTGACAGACGCATGGCCAGTGTCTCCGGGTGAAGAATGGTCAGCTGGTTTTGGTGGCGTGATGGAAACTGAGCTATCGGTACGATTTACATGAGGCTTTGGTAGAGTGGTGACGCCGACTGCACCAAAGAAAAGTTGCTCTCAATAGCTGACCATGATGGTCTTCCACTTATTTCATCAATTCTGGGATGCAAATTACATGATGCTATCCAAATCAGATTACATGATGTTTCTCAGGCACCCCGCCTGGCTATGGATCAAGAAGCACGCCAAGCATCTGTTGCCGCCGATTGACCCCTCATTGCAGGCGCGCTTTGACGAGGGGCACGCGTTTGAGCCCTACGCGGAGGCGCTATTTGGTGATCTCGTCCACCTCGGTTTTTCAGATTTTTCAGAATACCAGGCTCTGCCCGCGCGTACTTTGGAGGTTTGGAAAGATGGTGCAAACGCCGTGGCACAGGGACGCTATGAAGATGGAACCATAACTTGCATCTCCGACATCGTGAGCCGCAGCGGCGATGAGTACGTTCTGACAGAGATCAAGAGCGCGACATCTGCAAAACCCGAGCACACTTTTGATCTCGCTTTCCAGCGTGTCGTGCTTGAGGCAGCCGGGTTCCCCATTGCGCGATGCGAAGTCGCACATGTGAACCGTGATTACATCAGAAATGGCGAAATCAATCCGCAAGAGCTTGTCAGCATCACTGACATCACGGATGCGGTGACTGAGCAGCTCGAAAAAACACGCACGCGTATCGATCAGGCATTGAGCGTCGTTGCCAGCGGTACGATGCCTGATCCGTCCCCCGAACGTGCGCGCCTTAAATCCTACGGTGAATGGCTGGAGATCCGCGAGAAGCTAGACCCTCCAATCGCGCCGGACAGCATCCACCGCCTTCCGTTCATGAATGCGGAAAAAGCCTCAGAACTCATCGCAGACGGGATCACAAAGATTGACGAGATCAGCGATCCATCTGTATTGGGCAAGTCGACGCAACGCTACTTGAGAGCCACGGCGAATGGTGGGCGCACAATCGATCATCAGGAGTTGAGCAGGTTTCTGAGCGAGATTGTCTATCCGGTTTATTATTTTGACTACGAGACGTCTCAGAGTTTGGTGCCACCCTGGGACGGAACGCGTCCCTATCAGCAAGTGGCTTTCCAGTATTCCTTGCATATCCAGCATGAGCCTGGCGGAGAAATTGAGCACAGGGAGTATCTCCACCGAGACGCCAGTAACCCGATGCCAGCCTTGCTGAAAAGGCTTCGTGAGGACATAGGAGACGTTGGCTCTTTAGTGGTTTGGTATGCGCCGTTCGAGAAATCGCGCAATACGGAAATGGCGGAGACTTATCCAGAGCACGCAGAGTTTCTGGAAGGTCTAAATGCACGGGTTGTAGATCTTATGGAGCCGTTTGCGGATGAAGTGATCAACGATCCCGCGTTCAAGGGAAGCGCCTCTATCAAGGCCGTCCTTCCAGCGTTTTTGCTAGAAATTTCATACGATGATCTGGACATCAGAGAGGGGGCGAGCGCGTCTCGCCTTTGGAAGGACGTAACACTGACCGAACCGGATGATTCAGCGCGCGAGAAGGTCTATTCTGATCTTGTGGCGTATTGCACGCGCGACACCTGGGCGATGGTCGCAATTCATCGGGAATTGCTGGCGATGTGAGGTGTGCTGCGAACCTCAAAACAACTGGCGGTGCTGCTCCCCTAGGAAACTAGGCGATTTGCCGGAGTTATGGCGCCCCCAACACTTAATCTTGCCAATACAACCGATACAAGACGTGGTGACCGCGTAGACCTTTCAGGAGTCTGGGTTCTATTTCAGAAAATGAGAAATCGGTTCGTCCTCCGACCATGGCGCGAGTCGCATCTGAAACAAGTATCTCGCCCGCCGCACCAACGGTCGTTATGCGTGACGCTTTATTGACCACCGTACCGAAAAAATCTCCACGAGATTGCACGACATCACCAGTATGAATCCCAATCCGAACACCGAAGGATGGCTCCGCGGATGCCGATGCAATGGCCCCCTGAATCTTAATAGCGGCCGTTAGTGCTTCTTTCGCGGACGGAAAGACGGACAACGTTCCGTCTCCAAGGGATTTCACGAACTGGCCATGATACTTTTCAATGATCGCCGCCAAGATTTGGAAGTGGTTTTCGATCAGCACCGACCAACGCTGATCGCCCAACGCCTCCGCCAACGTTGTACTGCCCTCTACATCAGTGAAAAGTACTGAAGCCAAACCTTCGGTTTGGATCAGATCGGGTCCATCTTCACGCGCAGCATCAACCAGTTTTTGGATGGCCAGCTGTTCTTTACCCACGAGTTCAATATTTGGAGTTGGCACTGAAGCGTGGCGATTGATGATCTTCCAGGCTGCTCCCTCCAGGACAAAAATCAGAACTGTGCGGTAGAAGACGGCTTCATCAAAGCCGACAAACTGAATCTTGTGGACGAAGGATGACCATCCCGTTTCTCCGTTTTCGAAGGCCTCAGCTTCAACTTCTTCGAAAACGACGGGTGCCGGGATCTCCGCAAAAAATCCGCTAACCCCATCGCGAACTGCTTGCCCGCTCCAGAACTCACCTTCGCCTGTCCCAACGAACCTTAGTTCATCTGCTTTCGACAAAAAATCCTGCAACTCGTCAGTATTCTTCTTTGTTCTGAGTATTTCATACCAACGCCTCGAAACTGCCAGCAATTCAGGTGAGGAACGTATCATCACAAATTACTCGAGACGCTAAATGGAATGAGACTTACAAGGTCTTGCAACCGGTATCTCCATTTTTCGAAAGATGCAGGTCAATGCTGCCGCTGAGGTTTGGTCAGATCAAGACTTTTGTATTTCTCCAGAACGGAGCGCATCAGACGCAGATAAAAAGACGCGCGTCGGTTCAGAGCGAACTATCGACGGAGTTTCTGAGTTCGATTCCGGATTACAGGGTATCGAATCGCTTCGCTGTCTGAGAGCTACTCGACGCTGTACTGACCAGCAAAATAACATGCATCAGTGTATCGGGCACACGCTAAGCTAGAAGGTTCCCAGAACTACGCGGTGAATTTCTAAGTACAGCACGCTCCGTCTTGACATGGTTATGCGAACTGGTTCAGCTTGCGGTCATGACGTTCACACGCATCCACTGCCATCGAATATCGGCCTGAGGTCGATAACCCACGCAAAATCCGTGGGAGGCAGCATTGGTATGCGGGCGAGGCTTATATCCTTGTAATTGCTCCAGATTAGAGTGCACGAGTCGGTTCGATTCCGACGCCTCCTACCATCCTCAGGAGGTGTCTGACATGGCGGGCGACGTCACGAACGCAATTGATTTCAAAGACATCAAACAATCGGTCGAGGAGAGCCTCGGACGCACACCCGAAGGCTGGTCCGGCTTGCCAGATCTCGAGAGGGGTCTTCCATCTCAACAAGACCAAGTTCTGGAGAATGTGACTGATGGATGATGTCGAAAAGAACTGGAAGGAATTCCGGGAAAAGGTTCGAGGTGTGATCGAGGACCATGGAGCTCCAAATGATCTCCGCTCATTTGACGCCTGGTACGCCGAAGACATGCGTTTGGTGATGGCGCACAACTACCCAGCTCCGCGCGTCTCTGACGTCACATGGTCGACCGAGTTTCTGCATGTCGAGTGTGATGACCGCGAAGTGGTCGACCGTATGATGATTGCTATGGCGGAGGTTTCACACGATCTCAAAGAGGCGCGCGCCCGGAGGTCAGTGATGAGCAGTGTTGTCGACTGGAACGATATTCATGGAAGCGTCTTCAAGCAGCTTGGTGAGCATCGTGCCGGGTGGGCGGAGCAGCTTACGCTTGCACTTGAGAAAGTGAAGAGGTTGATCGACGAGCAGCCCGACCTGTTTGGTGATGAACGCCCGTCCATCGTTCAGATCAAACAGAAATGGGGAGGCTTGCGCGTCTATGAGGGCCCGGGCTGCAACCAGGCTACGAGTGAAGAGATTCAATGGCGTGTCGATCAGATTGAGCAAACCTGTGAAGGTTGTTCTAATTCTGCCCAACGTCAGAACGTCCTTGGGTTTGTGACGACGCTTTGCAGCTGGTGCTACAATGATGCTCTGCGGCGGCGATTTGAGGGCGCCGAAGAATCCTGGCCCGACAGCCTGAGGCTGGACATTGTGGAAAACTATCCAGACCTCGTTTCTCCGGATTGCGCATCTCTTGTTCCTGCTGTCGGAAAGGGCTGGCTCGTCATGATTTCGCAAGCACTCCACAAGCTTTTCTTCAGTCAGGATTTCAGGGCACTGGACCCTCGAACTATCCAGATCTCGGATATTAAGAAAGGCCAGGATGGCAAGATTTCCATCGGTTTCAGTCGTTACCACGATCTCATTCAGGAGTACGCTGACTGGATGGAATTTCGATGCGGTGTGACGTGTGAAGAGTGTGGCCACGTTGGTGACATCGTTCGGACAGCCGACGGGTCTCAAGTGCTCTGTTCTCACTGTTACTGTACTCGGGAGAAGTCTGATGGGTGATGACGACGACGTTGAGCTGGATGAACAAACCTTGCGTTTGCTTAGGCTTCGGGAGGCTGAAATTGCGGCCGGTCGAGCAACACTAACCAAGTCGATTACCTCGGATGAGATCCGGTCGCGAAAGGTGCCTGATCCGAAGGGTGAGCCAGATGCGTGACGAGACTTCAGAAGAGGAAATCCCAATTTTCGTAGTCTGCGAGACTTTGGTGAACGGCAAACTTCGAGAGATTGAAGGAAAAGAGATCACTGTAAAACCGAACAAGATCTTAGTCTTGACGATCAGTGTCGAGGATGTTGAGCGATGACAGATGATTTTTCAGAAGACGAGATCTTCGGGCGCCCGTTACAGGATGTTCCTCTGGATGACTTGATCGCAGAGTTGCAAGCTCGTCGCAAAGAGGGTCCGGAGGTCTGGCTTGCATTGCGCAAAATGATTTTCGAGCAAATCGCCGATTTTGCACAGCGTCCGGCCGATGCGCCCAAATGGCGGGATGAATGGGTCAAAGAGAACACCTGGGATCTAGTGACTGACGACGATGATGTCGAGATCACTGATGGTAGCGGCAACGTGTTCGACGACCTCGGGATCGAAGACCCAAGGAAGAAGACTTGGTGATGGGGGCGGAGCATATCAGCTTGATCTTATCCGCCGTGATCATTGTCGCGTTGACGACCTACGTCAGACACATCGTCCACACTGCTGGAAAAGATCGAGAAGTCGATCCAGAGCGAGTTCAAAGGATAATGCGAGATCTAGACTACAGCCACCTGGACCGAGTGATGAACCGGCGAAGGAAGAGGTAGCGGGATGTTGAAGGTGGTTGTCTATGTTGGTGATCAAGAGGTCGCCCGAGCTGTGGCTGAGAACGCTTCAGATCTGGCTGACGTGTCTAATTACGATATCCGCATGAATGAGAGGGCATCTGAACAGCTCGGTGTTGAAGAACGAGGCCTTGGCGGCAGAATCGAAGACCACCCACGAAATCAAACTGTTTGGTCGCTTGTTCGCAAGATGGCAGACCTTTGGCTTGCAGGGACTGGTGCTGGTGAAGAAAGCGCTCAGGCAAAGCTGCTGCCGTTGATCCGTGAGTCCATTCGCGAACCAGACGAGAGGATCGAAAAGGCATCGAACCAGAATGACGATTGGAATGCTGTGATCAAACAGATTTCTGATGACGAGCCGTATTCCCTGGGCTTCTACGCTGACAAATTTGAGTCGTGGACAGCGGACGAGATTGAAGCTCTTCGATGTGATGTGGTTGAAACAGCTACAGAGGAGGAACTACTGGCCGAGATCGAACGCCGGCGAAGAGCTGGTCTACTGCCCAAGGGGACCTCGAATGATGGCTTCTCAGATCTGGTTGATGATCTCTGGGGCAAACTCGATACAGACCCAGACCGCTAGTACAGTTACCTGCCGCCATTACCCAATATTTTACATACGAAGTCTTATATGGCGACTGTCGTTGTAGTAGTGCGCGCTTCTTCTAAGCGCCTCTCCTGCTAGGAACCAAAGCGCCCCGGACAAGCATTTCGCCAACACTGCTCTGCGGAACCATGTACTACCAGTCTCTACGATGAGCATGGTTGACCGCAACCAGCCTGAAGCAGGCATTCACAATCACGCTTTTCAGTTTTGCACCAAGCCATTCACTAGGACATGCGCGACGTCCAGGAAATCATGTTGTCTGCTGTAAACGACTGAATTGGGCTCGGTGCCATCGTTGTCTGCTGTTAGCATGATTGGCCGCACGCAGCCCAAAGCCGACACTCGAAACTAGACTTTTCAACTCCCTAGTTGCGAACGAAGTGATCGTTGGCCGATTGCCGCTGTCGGCTAATTCTTAAGGCGTTCCCAAACCAAAATACCCCTTCCTTCCTTTCCCCCGAACACGACCTCTTCCGCCGTCAATTCCAGTAGCTCGCCGATTGACGCCATGGTTCGCAATTTGTCCTGCCCAGCCCAAGATGCTTCGGTCGAAGCATGAACTCGGTGCCGAACGACTTCGCCTTCAATTGACCAATCACCGCAGTACGAGAAGTAGCTTGGGTAGTCACGTGAGTTGGTTCCCTCAACATGGGTGTCGGGGTTCCATAAGTGAGCCGACATGAACCCATCGCCCGCGTAGACGATGCGGCCTTGCGGGTTGTCGCCGTAGGGTTGGAGAGTGGAGCCGTCGTCAAACTCCGCGACGAAACTCTTCAATACCCATGTCCCGATGATCGAAACGTTCGCGCTCATACTGACAAGGCTAACCCAGCAAATGGCTGCCCGGCAACGGCTGGTTGAACTTAGAACTGCCGCTACCTGCGGTCAGCATCATTGGCCGCTCGCAGCCCAATTTGGACCTTCGCAACCAACCTTATCGGTTTCGGGTATACCAATGGAGCTGACTTTTGCCCGGGACTACACCTGATACCAGTTTTCGACGTCTCGGACGACTTCCTGGACTGTGAAAGCAGCCTCTACCTCTGCGACAGCACGTTGCACTTCGTTTGGGCTTGCACTGAGTTCCATGATGTTCGCATTCAGGTCATGGGCTGACCCGGCATCTGAATAAATCGTATCGACCGCAATTCTGACGGCGTTTCGGTGTTGCAGCAGGTGCTCAAAAAATCGGACATAGATCGCCTCCTCATACGGAGAATGGGTGTCAACCTTAGAGACTAAGCCCAATTCAACAGCCTTGGCGCATGTTAGGCGCCAGGCCAGTTCCATTGTCGGTGGAGGCGCATCTCTGGCCTCATCAGGATGTTTTGGGTTCGCAAACGTTGACCTTCGGATGGCTTCGAGATCGGCACGCAAGCTTTTTGTGGGAACAGGATAGATGAATGTGGTTTCCTCGGATGCTAAGGTTGGTTCAACCTGATCCGGCTGCACCTGGATGAACTCGGAAAACCTGTTTCCGATGATAGGGACTTCACCGACAATCATGTCTGTGGGGTCGGTATTCTCTACCAGCCATCGCGCCAGGGCTCTCCGCCCCCACAATCCAGCGGCCCTTCGTACCAACGGATGAGTTCCATCTGAAACATCTGGATAACTCTCGAGTATGTCTTCGGTCTGAAACGCCGCGAGCCCCGTGTCCCAACGCATGATATGCACACGACGTCCCAAGGAGATCGCAATGGATATCTGCTGACGCAACAGGAACGACTTTCCAGATGCTGGTAGTCCGGTGAAGAAAACCATGCGACAACGACGTGCAGCGTCGGTCAAGTGTTTTCCAATCTCAGAGTCCGCGAAACTGTCGATAGAAATTGCGAATCTCCTAATTCGGTGTCGGCCACAGGTCTAAACGGCAATCGGGCTTTGCTGCCCAAAAACCGTTTCCAGAACGTGACCCTAAAAACTAACTTAGCAATACCAGGTGCAATATTGCTGACACGCGCTCCAATGCCGCCTGATCAGTCAGTTGCGAAGCAATAAAACAGGCCCGCCCCGCCAGAACGTGGCAGATGTTCCTCCCCGCAACCGCGCGAGCCGTGCGATGAGTTCCAGGACAACATGTTTCGAGCATCGTTGAGACCTACACGGTCATGGTGCCCAACAATCGCAGACCCGTCTTCACTATTCGAAGTCCAGTTGCTGCACGTCGTATCGCCACCTGCCGTCGAAAAGTGTCCTGCGGAATCGGAGCCTGTCAGAATGTCATGTTTGTTCGGCTGACTGCCACGCCCATTGACAGGGTTACCATTCTCGTCGAGCGCGGTTTGAAGATTGATATTCACACCGTCACTGTGCAGGTCTTCAACATTGTTGGCGATAAGCTCTCCATCGGCATTATACCAAGGGCCCGACCCGATCCGGTCGCGCGCAGAAATGCCATTGGTGATTGTCATCGGGTCGGTGCTGCGATCAATGGACATTGAGGTGCTCAGGTAAGCTGCAAAGGATTTGGAAGAACCGGCCGCAGAAGAAAGCGCATTGCAGTGAGCATCGGCGCCTTCTAGCCCGCCCAGATTGGCGCCGTCCCCCTTACCCACACTGGTTATGAAAAATGACATCTCCTCACTCGCCGATTGAGCCTGTGCAGCCATTGCGAAACAGCAGATTACGAGTGCAGCAACCCTATGGGCAGTTGTTCTATTAGTGAACTTCGACATGTGTGTCTCCCTTCGTGCTGAGTAATCACTGATGCTAGTCGTATGCTCTGATTGGGTCCACGGAATAGCGCTCACGATTTGTAGAATACAGCAGCGAAGCCTGCCAAACACGTGATTACTGAATATCGGCTGGCACAAACTTTGTGGCGGACTTTTGTTACCTCCGCAGCAACAAGAAAATTTAGTTCGTCCGACATTTTCGCCGCTGGGTCTGCGAGCGCCCGGTTTGAGGAGCACTCTTTCGCTGCGCTGGGATTGAACGCCTAAAACGCGGATACCTATGACTTATTGCACATACGCGTCTAAGATAAGTCCATGGTCTCACCCTCAAAGCCAAAGAGTGGCCATGTTCGAGAAAGGAGCAACCAAAATGTTGTTTGCTGATGCGCTGGAGAAAGCTTCTTCGTATGCTGCTGCGTGGAGTTCCAACGATCCGGCACAGGTAGCAGCACATTTCGCAGAAGACGGGGCGGCTCGGCTCAATTCCGGCGCGGCGATACAAGGTCGGGAAGCAATTGCTTCGGATTACGCAGCCCCGTTCTTCCGCGATTTCCCTGGTTCTTCCGTGTTGCTGCATGATTTTCGTTTATCAGGGAACCACGCTCTCTTTACCGGTATGCTCGTCGGTCCCGGAAGGCGTGAAAATTCTCCTGTTCGCCTGTTGGGCTGGGAGGAGTGGACCCTCGACGACAATGGCTTGATACAGTTGTCTTTGGTTTGGTTCGACCGCGACGACCATGCCAGACAGGGCGGCGGTACTTTCTCATAGTGATATCGCCACGCAAAGCGGGCATTGTAGCATCTGAAAGGCGCGGCAAAGCTGATCCTTAGCAAACGAAAACTCGTTTACGTATTTGGTCTAACTATGCTGAATACACTCGCAGCCAACTGTGACAGGTGCAGTACCTCCTACCAAATGCGTACCCAATTGCGATTGAAGTGAGATGGCAGGTGGGTTCCTATGGCATTCGTTGCCGAGGTGGTCACACAGTCTTCTGCACCTACTGCGGTAGGCGCAAGTGTTTGGGTATATATTGTTCCTCGCAGGTGACGGGTTTTCCGACGCTTTCAAAGCGATACCCAGTAGCGTGGAAGCAAATGCGACCGCCGCGGCGGTCATTCAGCCCGATGGTCCAGGCAAATTCGGAATAATCTATTCCGTGGATCCGAACTGGTTCTCTGGACCGGGTAATCCGGTCGATTGGCAGCGGTGTAACGGTCGATTTCGGAAACGAAAAGGAAACGAACAGATCGGAAACGCCCTCGAAACACAGATTGACCTGGGAAACGGAAAAACTGAATTGCTCGTTGTCCTGCCTGATCCACTCCTCAATGTGGTCGATATCGAGTATTAGTTCGCTCACCCAGTCATTGTTGTCTGGGTCAGGCGAAACCAATTTTAGGGCATAAATGGAATTGTCGTGGAATTCATGACTGACGTCCTGAAAGAGCCTCTGTCCGTTATCCATTGCAATCACTCGAATCCGAATTGTTGCTGACACGCTCGATTTCGGGGTTTCAGCCAGTTTAATATGTCACCATGCCAAAGGTAACGACAACAACGGAAGCTCTTGCAACTCAGATCATTGCTGCATTTGACGGCCTTGATCCACCTGCTGATGATGAACTGCTTCACCCCGAATGTATGGATGACGTGGATATTCTTGAATTCTACGGCGGGGTCAAATGGCATGAGATGACCGGTAAAATGATCGTATACAGTTACGCTGCCCCCACGGCTTTCAGCCCCAAAGCCTTTCAGTACTACTTGCCCGCGTATCTGATATGGACTCTGCGAAATTCAGACAGCCCGGAATATGCCAGTGAAAGCATTCTTCGGGCACTCGACCCCGGCACATCGAAAGAATTGCTGCACGAGTTCCGGAAGTCCAAGTTCAACCAATTGACGCCTGCACAGAAGGAGGTCGTGTTGAGGTTTCTGTACCATTTCAGCGACCACCCTAATCTTGGTGAATTTGCACAAGCCGCATTGATTAACTACTGGATAGAATAAGGCATGTGGTTACCGGTTTGATGATATCTACGTATTTGATGTGGGTCTTCGCAGCGCTTTTTGTCGTAACCGGTTTGCCGTTGGCATTGACTGAGGATGAGCAATGGCAACGGCTATGGGGGGGATCCAGTGCGCTGTCTCTTGGCCTTTTTGCTTTATCGATGGCAGCAGATGGTTTGCTTAGAGGCCAGATTAGAATTCACTTTTCGATTATCCGCCGCTCCAGCCAGTCGCGTTTGTTCTTCAGCGCCATAGCATTGGTGTTCGCAGCCGGCGCCGGAGTCATCATTGCTGTTGTTTGGGCGATTTTCTTTAAGGATTGGTAAGATTTGCCCAGCACGGTGTGACTTAAGAACCCATAGGCCAATTTAGACTGAACGAATACGACCGTTGCGATTTTGTTGGTTTGTCAATTTTCCCTGTTTTCGAACCAGTCGAACACCATAGTACCCCACTCCATTGAGAAGGAAGTATTGTAGCCTACAGCATTGCACATTCAGCGGGTGCAGACGGAAAAGCCCTAAACCGATCACCCGAGTGGAGCACATGGATGACGGAAGGGTCGGCATAACCTCCGGATGTTTACAACAATCAAAACGGGTAAATTGGGCTCAGTGTTGCCGTTCTCCGCAGCAAGCATGATTGGCTGGTCCCAGCCCGAAGCAGACATTCAAAACAAGGCTTTGCAATACCAGCTTCGCGGACGAAGCGGACAGCCGAGCAAGTCCCGTCTTCCACTCCGCGCAGCTTGGACCTTCCGAGCTGCTGCACCAAAAACAAATGAGTTACACTAAATGGTCTTTAGGTATTCAAGTAGGGCAGACCGTTCTTTATCGCTTAATTCGTCACTGTAGGTGTGGCCCTGATTACCGTAGCCTCTCAACGTGGTGTCATAGATCAGCCTTCGCCTATCTGGGTCTGATTCACTTTCTTGCCCGGCTGAAAGGACTTCAAAGCGCCAGCCCATCGTTTGGGGATCGTAATTTCGTGGATCGAACAGGTGCCGCCAGTATTTCGGCCTCAAGTCGCTAAGGAGTAAAGCCTCCATATTTGGCACTGAACCGTTGTGTAGATAGGGTGCCGTGGCCCAGATCCCATCGAGTGGAGGTGCTATATAGCCAGGTGCAGGGTTGGCACTTTCAGTATCTCCGAAAGGAGAACGTGCCACCCAGGCGTAGAACCGGTCTCGCGATCCATCCGTCGCCTCAGTTGCATATGCGGGGTCAGTTCCAATTTCGGAAACCGGATAGACGCGATTTGGAAAGGTCTCATTTGCCCCGTATGTACCGTGGCAAGCGCTGCACTCACGAAGAAAAATACCCTCTCCGTCAGCTGCCAGCTCTGCATCGACAGGATACGGGAAGGCTGGAGCCGCCAATGAGGCAATGAAGGCACGAATGTCAGGCGCATAGGCGACGATGTCTGCAACATCTTCAGTGCCATCAATGCACAGCATTGACGCCAGGAGCATGAAGCGCGCGTGGTCGCCCCGACCGATTGTCGTATAGAACATCGCGTTCTTCTTGCTCATTCCCCACCAAGGCGGAACACTGATTGGCAGCGGGTCTTGCGGTGGCGGGTCAATAAGCGGTGTCTCTGACCACTTCAGCGTTTCAGGATTGAGCCTGGACATGAGTGCCCAGGTCAGGTTGGTCGCCGGGTTTACACCAATCGTTTTTGTTTGGACGTAAGGCGCAATACCGTCGATGCGGTCAGCCCAGTGCTCCCAGGCTTTCGTTTCGGCAGCTCCACGAACGTAATTTCCTGTTTGGAGAACCAGCCTGCTCGGATCGCGCGTGAAGTCCCCAAATTCGTTTCCCAGACCGATGATGATCTCATCGTTGAGGCGTCCGGCATGGCACGTCAGGCAATTATTGGAGATTACCTCGACCCCATCTTCGTTCACATGCGAGGTGAGTGCATAAGACAGTTCAGCGTTCCGACCCTCACGCCCCGGAAGACGTTCGTTTTCGGCGGTTTCGGGATTCAGGCGGCGATAAGCGTTATACGGAATACCACAGCTGACGTAGGGAGCGTTTAGAAGAGCGTGACGGCCTGCATCGACGTCACCAGGGCGCTGCACCGAAGGCGGAACTGGTCCTGTCGGAGAGCGGAACTGGCTCGTGTCAGAGGCTGTTTCCCGGTCGTCAAAAGCTGCGTAGAGCCAGAACGCTCCGGCGGCGAAAGCGCCCAACAGTACGGCGACGCCGCCGATTGCTACTCCTCCTCTAATCACTGTTCATATCCTGTCAGTTGCAGCGTCCCAAATCCGGAGACCGCTTCCTGGGCGCGATTTCCCCTGACCCGCACGATACCGCTCCAGAACGGGACGGAAAAATCAAGCACCTGGGCGTCAAACAAGGGCTCAATCGTTATGTCCAGATCGGGGCCTTCAAGTTGCCATTCGATTGGATATTCGACCCCGGTATAGGGAGATTGCCAAGTTCGAAAAGCCGTCATTTTAATGGTCCCCACGTCCAAGGAAATGACTTCACCATTGGGTTCAAATATAGCGCCGTTAACGGACGCTGCGCCTCTTCCATCGATCCTCCGTGAGCGCACTGCCGAGATCTCGGCTCCATCCTCAAGTTGAAGCTGCAAACGATCCCATGCGACCGGTCCTGCACCTGGCACCGGAAGCTCACCCCATAAATGATCGTACCATGCGGTTCCTGTGACCCTTTTCTTTCCCTGTCCTTGATCAACGGTTCCATCAACGGTCAGACGCGTGATTGAATAACCCACAAAAGGTGCGTCTGCGCCATCCGGTTCCAAGGCAACAGCCTGCTTCACCGGTCGCATATCAAACTCCACGACAGCCTTGTCGCTAATTGTCGCATAGAGCTTAAGCGTCGCCGGTGATCCGTCATCTGCGAAACTGAGGAACCAATTATCCATTCGAAGCTCCGCAGCATTCCAATCGAAACCCGAGATCCTGGGTATTCCCCGTCCGAACCGTTCCTCGCTCGCGACTTTCGCCGAGTTTGCGTCGAGAAGTGCGATGTGCACCCGTTCAAGCTGTCTGACGTCCCAAATTGAATCCTGCGGCGGTGACGTTGGAGGTACAATGCCAATGCGTAAGAACAAGAACTGGAAACCAAGTTCGTTGCCATCTTCATCGCTTAAATGAGTAAGTAGCTGCCAAGTCTCAGTGCGTGACTTAACATGGGCACCATGATCCTCGGGCAGCTCCAGTTTCCAATTTGAGGATGGCCGTTCGAAGCCTTCATCATCAGAGATGTTTGCCAACAGTGATGCGAAATCAGGCCCCCTAACGTCACTTGGAAAGGAACCCTCTGGCTGCTGGGTAGGCAGCGCTGAGTAAATTCCAACTCCGAACCCGATGGCTACAATAGCTGTAAGAAATAGCTTCCTCATCGCTGCGGTTCGCCTCCCTTAAAACTTCACACCCTCTATTGCTGGGCCCATCATCTCAATGATCACCATAGCATCTTCTTTTTGCTGGCATTTGTTTTTCTGCATTGAGGTTTACGGCTTCTAAGAGCCACCAACGGCCGATCATGGTTATCGCAGTGAACGGCAACTCTGACCCAGACCTACCACTCAAAATTAAAGGCATGCTGCACTGGTATTCGGCAAGTCCCAGCCCGAAGCGGACCTTCGCAACCAAGCTTTGCTAACTCCGAAATACACAACGAAACGGCCAGTTGCAGAGGTTGTATCGGCGGTGGCAACCAACCATTCATGTCGTCGACTAACATGTTCAACGTCGCACTACAACTTCTCCGAACTGATCCCACGAGGACCTAATCTTCGAAGCGTTCATTTGGCTCGACCACATTTACTTGCTTCGGAACTTGGTCGGTGTCATTCCGGTCTGACCTCGGAAAAAGCGAGTGAAATGGGACTTGTCAGAATAGCCGAGCATCAGTCCGATCTCTGCAATTGTCATCTGGTTTTGTTTGAGGTGCTCCTTGGCGACATCGATACGCAGCCGTTTGATTTCGCGCGGTAGCGTTGTGCCTTGTTTTTGAAGCGCTTTCAGAAACCGTTCCGGTTGTATTCCCAGCATTCCAGCCACCATCTCTGGTCCCAAATCGGTTTCATCCAGTTTGTCGCGTAAGACAGATCGCAAAGCTGCCACCACGGTTACTTCTTCATCTTGTCGAAGTGATGCTATGGGCTTGGCAGAACCCTCAGAGACGTGGTGCAAAAACAACCATTCCACAGGAAAACTAATTTGCATTCCGGGATCAGTCCCAAGGCCAACCTCGATCCCTTTGTAGTCGATAGGCAGCCCATTGATGTATCTGCTTTCCCATCGCACACGGGAAGAGTCCCAGGACTCTCCGACGACGGTCTGCAATAGGCGTACATAGATTGCGGCACCAAAACCGGTCACCTGAATGGGTGGGACGGTTGGTTCCTGTTGCCTCTCGATACGATAAGTCGCTTTGTCTGCTTCAATGACAAGGCTGTGCCGCACAGAATTGGACTCCTGCGGCACGAGCTCAACAAAGCGGGTAAAAAACTCGAACAGCGTTTTTGTAGATTGCAAGGCTTGAGCGAAGGGCGGCCATCCTTGTAGGTCAAACGCTTCCCCTACATTCAGTCCTAGGTATCGATCCCCTGATACTTCTGAGAAAGCATTTACCAAGCCGTAAACCAACTCGGAGTGAACGAACACGGATGGGTTAGTCATCAGTTCAGCTTTCAAGCCGACCTGATCCAATGCTGGTTGCGGATTGATCTTACGTTCGGTGAGATATTGCAGAAAGGGAGCGGCTAAAGAGAGGCGAACAAAGCCCTCGCTATGCTCTCGGGAGGTGGAGTTGAAAGGCAAGCTCATAACCCTTGTTGGATTAGCTTTAAGAAGTGGCCATTTTTGCAGTCACATTCGTACATCCTAATTCAAAAGGGGCAACCGAGCCAATGAATTCCAGACTATAGTTGGCAAAACATGAATATGAAGGGAGTACTTATGTCCGGCTTACGAATGTCTCTTTGCTCGACGGCAATTGTCGCGGCAGTTCTTTCTTTTTCGGCGACCGCGCAGGCTCAGGATCAAGAAGAACCCCAAACGCTGTTTACCAACGTGCATGTCTTCGACGGTGTGAATGAGCAACGCATTGAAAATGCCAGTGTTCTGGTCGAGGGCAATCTGATCAAGTCCGTCTCAACCGATGCCATTGATGCGCCGAGCGCGACGGTTATCGACGGCGGTGGGCGCACTCTGACACCGGGCTTTATAGAGAATCACGCGCACCTGATGCTCATGGGGCCATCGATTGCCGAGATGGAAACCAACTCGACCTGGGAGGATTTCGCCATCCACGGGACCCGGATGGCCGAAATGTACCTGATGCAGGGCTTCACGACCGTTCGCGATGCCGGGGGCGCTGGCGGCGGGCTGCGGCGCGCAATTGACGCCGGCCAGATCGTCGGCCCCCGCTTTTATCCTTCCGGGGCATTTCTCGGAACACGTGGTGGTCACGCCGATTTCGCATCCTTCACATCTCCGCCGGGTGGGGTGACCAACTTTGGGACTCTGAATATGGCCCAACAGGTCAACGGTGTTGACGAAATTTACATGTATGGCCGCAACAACCTGCGCATGGGTGCCACGCAATTGAAGTTCATGCAATCAGGTGGGGTGATTTCGGCATTCGATCCATGGCAGTTGCTCGCCGGTTCGAAAGAAGAGATCGAGGCCGCTGTTCAGGTTGCCAACGAGTACGGCACCTATGTCATGGCACATTCCTACCGCAAAGAAGCGATCATCAATGCCCTGAATGCAGGGGTCAGAACCATTGAACACGGATTTCACTTTGACTGCGAGATTTCTGCTTTGATGAAAGAAAAAGGAGCGTACATCACGACGAACATCACAGCATTTGATCCAGGCCTACTTGATGTTCCTTCCGTGAAAAACAACCCCAACAGTTTGAGGAAGGCCAAATCGGCCTCGGCGACCTTCGAAGCCTACATTCCAAGTATGAAGGAATGCCCGGCGCCGCGCGGTTTCCAAACCGATTGCGTCGGCTCGGTCGAAGCGTGCAACATCCAGATCGCCTACGAGAAACATCTGAATAACCATTTCTTCGGCCCCTATGCGTCGATGGTAACCCTAACTTCGGTAGGTGGCGAGATCGCGGCACTTAGCGGTGATTTCATGAACCCCTATCCGGAAGGCAAACTGGGTGTGATCGAAGAAGGCGCCTATGCCGACATCCTGCTGATAGACGGCAACCCCCTCGAAGACTTCTCTGTCGTTGGAACAGGCGATCAGTGGTTCGGTGCGGACCCGAGGCCGGACAGCCCGGAAACAATCCGCCTGATCATGAAGGACGGTGTGATCTACAAAAACACACTGGATTGACCAGATAAAGCAGCCGGAGAGCATTCATGCGAAATTGGTTTTGCTCCGCAGTATTCGCAGGGTTGGTTTTGTGCGGTTATGATGCTGCGGCGACGCCTGGAACCGCGTTGGACTGGGCAGATCTGCCAGATCCGTCTGCGCAGGTCTTTGATGACCCCTATCGTGAACTCAGCCCCGAACAGTTCGACGATGTTCTTTTCGTTGTGCGTATACGCGGCAGGTTGCAGCAGGAGGTTGGCAGCGCCGAAGAACGGCAGAAATGGCAATTGCTTTTAGCAGAGACCGAAGACGCCTTGGTGTCAGACGGAATTGACGTCGACTGGTTACTCGATCAGCGCGAGGTTGTGACTGAACGTCGAAGAAAGGCTGGAACGAGCGGAAACCCGCAATTCGACGGCAGAACAATCACACTCGCGGGCTTTGCCATTCCTGCTCCAAGCGATCCGGACGGCCGGCCTGTGGCGTATTTGGTGCCAGAAAGAGGGATGTGCAGCCACATGCCTCCACCTCCGCCTAACCAGATGATCCGTGTGCGGTTGAACGGGGACTGGGCGCCTAGCTATTTCCACGAACCCGTTCGGCTGACAGGCACGCTGACTATCGATCCTTCCGTTCATAATATGATGGTTGTGGATGGCCTCATGCCTATGAATGCGACTTTCCAGCTAGAGGCGGAACGTGTCGAAACTCTGGAAACCGAGGCAGACAGGTTGGAATGGAAGCAGCGTGCTGCTGATCGCATCCGCGCGGCAGGAAATCGCAAGACCGGTGGGGCACAGGCGTCAAAATGATAAGACTCCTGGTTGCCGCATTGAGCATTGCATTTGCTGGCGCAGCGTCGGCTCAGGGACTATCCGGGCCATCTTCAGTCGAAGCCGATCTTGCGCCCGGAGACGGGCTCACCGATCCGCAATATCGTTCCGATTTTCCACGCAACATCGCACCGGGTTGGTTTCAGTGGAAAGACCGACTGGCTGAGGGTGGTTTTCGGTTCAACATTGACTACCTGGCATTGGGCCAAACCACGGATGCTGATCTGGGAACCGGCGAAGCAGCCAGCGGAATTGCGCGGTTCTACGGCAGTTGGCAGGCAACTGAACGGGGGTCTCTGACATTCAAGATCGAAGACAGGCACAGTTATACTGACGTTGCTCCGCAATTTCTCGGGCTGGATGGCGGAGCCCTTTCAATCACGGGAACAGCCTTCAATGACAACGGTTTGCTTCTGACCAATTTGTTCTGGACCCAAAGGGCTGAGAATGGGTCGTGGGCGCTGCAAGTCGGCCAGATTGATGTAACGGACTTTGTGGATATCTACGGGTTGGTAAGCCCCTACAGTGGTTTTCAAAACCTGTCTTTCAATACCAACCCGACAATCAACACGCCCAACCAAGGCCTTGGTATTGCCGGTGGGGTAAAGCTGAGCGAGAACCTCTACGCCGTTGCCAGCGTATCAGACGCAAACGCCGACCCGTCCGATCCAAACTTTGATGTGTTTAGCGACGGCAATCTCTTCAAGTCGCTCGAACTTGGGTACACGTCCGGCTTTGATCGCATCTACTTCGACAATATCCGTCTGACCCTCTGGCATGCGGATGCGGCTGACGATGGCAGTCGAGCAGAAGATTACGGCGCAGCGTTTTCCGCCGCATGGTTTGTTGACAATAAATGGATGCCGTTCTTCCGTGCAGGGGCCTCGAAGGGAACCGCAGCGCTTTATGAACGGTCGATTTCTGCCGGTCTCGGTTACTATGGTCGCAACACCGATTTGGCCGGTCTGGGCCTAAACTGGGCCGAAGCAAGAGGCATAGATGGCGATCAGTTCACGCTTGAAGCTTTCTACCGCTTTTCAATCTCACCCGGACTGCAGATCACGCCATCGGTACAATTCATTTCCGACCCGCTTCTAAATCCCGATCAGGACCGGATTACCCTGTTCGGTCTAAGAACCCGGATCGTTTTCTAATGCGGGGTGAAGGCAGTCACTAAGGGGTGTGCCAAAGGGCAACTAAGAGAGATCAAGCGCGTGCCGGAATTTTCAACGCCGGTCGAATGAAGTTGGGAAGCAAAGGAACAATCTATGAAGATTGCATACGGAATTCTTGCAGCCTTAGCAGTTGTGTTTTTCATCCTTGGAGGCAGCGATGCCCATGCCAAAGACAACAAGGGTAAAAAGCCGAACAAGGGGGGCAAGAACGGTGATGTCAGCATTCAGATAGAAGACAAACCCGGCAAAGGCCCAAAAGCTGTACCACCTGGACAGATCAAGCGCTACACGCGCGGTGCCAAGCTCCCATCTGACCTGGAGTTCGAGGATATTGGGGACCTTTCCAAATGGAAGCTTGGGGAGCCGGGCAAAGGAAACCGCTACATTCTGGTCGATGACGAAGTCCTCGAAGTTACGAATGACCTGTCTACCGTGGTCGATGCCGTCGGCATCGTCGGTGATCTTCTAAATTAGGCGAAAGTACGATGTTTCAGGGCAAGAACTACCTCGTTTGCCCTGACGCTGGCCGGGGCGATCATTTGTGAACCCCGGCCCAAGTTCAAAACCCGGATCCGAGGCGCTACGATGATAAAGGCCCTTCTTGTTCTTTTTGCGCTTGCTACCTTTTCGTCAGCACGCGCCCTACTCGCTCAGGAAAACGGTGCAACTGAAGTCCCGCAAACAATACGCTTTGAGGGCTATGTATAGCCCAGTCGCGAAGCAGAACTGTCGCCTTTGGTGGACAATGTGGTCAACCGGACTTTGCAAAGTCTGCTTTCTGCGCATCGCTGACATTGGTGCTTTCAGCAACATCGGTTGGTTTGGGCTCGAAGCGGCCATTCTCCGCAGCTTGCATGTTTGGCAGGTCCAGCCCGAAGCAGGCATTCACAGTCAAGCTTTTCAGTTTTGCACCAAACCGTTCACTAGGACATGCGCGACGTTCAGGAAATCATGTTGTCTTTTCCAAGCAGCGTAATTTGCGTTACCAATAGACATGAATGGAGACCGCAGACTTTCCGCAGTACTCTCGGCAGATGTAGTAAACTACTCAGGCCAGATTAAGGCAGATGAAAATAGGACTCTCAGCGAACTTCGTGTTCTACGTCGAGAGTTATTTGATCCTTTGGTTAGCGATCATCGAGGTAATGTCGTTAAGAGGATGGGTGATGGATGGATAGTCGAGTTTAACTCGGTATCTGATGCAGTACGATGCGCCCTTGATCTTCAAAGCCAGGTGTCGACTCAGTCCTCATTGAAACTACGAGTGGGTGTGCATCTTGGAGATGTCGTATTCGACGAAGATGACATTTTCGGCGATGGCATCAATCTATCTGCACGTCTACAAGAGGCTTCCAACGAAGGGGCTGTGTTAATTTCAGATGTCGTCCATCGCAGCCTTGACGAGCGCCTCGCTGAGCAATTTTATCGCGCTGGAGAGCGACAGTTTAAGAACGCGCCGTCACCAATAGAAGTTTTCCAATGGTCGCCGCCAGGTTCTGCCCCACCGCGAGTAACTCCGGCTAGCCATACAAAGTCTCTGCTAATCGGCGTCTTACCTTTCGATAATCTTTCTTCTGACCCGGATCAGGAGTTTTTTGCAGATGGAATTACCGAAGAGATCATCACCACTTTATCAAAACTCCCGAATTTACTAGTCGTCGCGCGTAACTCTACATTCGTCTACAAAGGTCGCTCCGTTGACGTGAAACAGGTCGGTCTGGAGCAGGGTGTCGATCTTGTTCTTGAGGGAAGTGTCCGTCAAAGCGGTAACCGGGTGAGGATCACAGCACAGCTAATCGATGCAAAGTCCGGCATGCATATTTGGGCAGACCGCTATGATCGCCTCATTGAAGATGTATTCGAAGTTCAGGATGAAATCGCACTTAGGATTGCAACCGAGCTTCAAGTCGAACTGTTGGCGGGAGAAATGGCTCGTTTCAGAGGATCCGGCACAAATAACCTAGGCGCGTGGACCGCTCAACTAAAGGCCGTTGAGGCTTCGCGCAGAATTACCAGGGAAGCTCAGGCCGACGCTCGCCGATTTGCACAACAGGCAATTGCACTCGACCCGGGTTACTCGGCTCCGTATTGTACTTTGGGATTCATTTGCACTGTCGAAGCACGACATGGATTTGTTGCTGACCGGCGTGCCGCGCTAGCGGAGGCTCGTGACTGCGCTCAGCGGGCTCTGGAAATAGACAGCTACAACCCAGAGGCTCACGCTATTGCGGGTTTTGCGGATGCAATCGATGGCAAGCTGGTTTCGGCTATCGAGAAGTTCAACGAGGCACTAGCGCTGAATCCAAACCACGCTGACGTGGCTGCCAGACTGTCAATCACCCTAGCTTTCAATGGCCAGGCAAATGAAGCGATCCAAGTCGCACAACAAGCCATTACCCTGAACCCTCACTATCCAGGTTGGTATGCAGGCGTTCTGGGTTTAGCCCTTCGACTCGACGGTCAATACGAGGAAGCCAAGAAAGCATTCACCGAATATGGTCAAAGGGTTGAAGGCTTTGGTCACCTCGACCTCGTAATCGTCCATGTAGAGACGGAGAACCTTGAGGCCGCTCGCGATGAAGCACGGAATGTGATGAAATACCGCCCTCAGTTTTCCATATCGGACTGGGCGAATACTCAACTTTTCTCTGACAGAAAAAGGCTGGAGAAAGACTGTGCGTCATTGCGACTAGCCGGTTTGCCTGAATAGGAGCAAGGTTTCGCTGTAGCAGGATGGTTTGTGATGCAAACCAATCTCACACGTTTCCGATTTGGGTTCGTGATGGCCGTGCGCTTCTAGGCGCCTTGGCGGTAGGCCGCAGTCCAAACCCGGATACTCACAAATGGGCCCAGCAATTTCCCAGTAGCAGACGAAAGCTGCCCTTCGCGGTTAAGCAACCAAGTTGATAATTTTGGCCGATTATCCGTAGGAACTTGAAGCTTAATTTATTTGATCAAGCGGGCTTTATTAGTGTTTCCAGATATGCCCGAGTGTCGGCATCCCACGAGCTGGGGTCCTCTCCATGAGCGACCACCGCGTGCAGTTCCATGAGCTTCCAGACTTCGTCCTTGGTCGCTGCAA
>NZ_WVRE01000016.1 GCF_013111185.1 Ruegeria sp. HKCCD7303
ACTTTGAGTCAATCCACTGGTCACACCCGCCTGAACATGGGGCCCCGTTTCGGGCCTCATTCCAATATTCCTTGGCCCTTTCTTCTGTCCAACCGCAAAACTGAACGAGCGCCATCGCCGACAATGCACCTGAGGAATGAACGCCCCACATGCAGTGCACCAGAACAGGGCCCTTTCCAGGGTTTTGAATCACCTCGTGTATGGACGCCATGACAGCACTGGGTCGGGAGGATCTGGCGCTTTGATAGTCGAAAGATCCGTTTCCGCAACTTGTGCGGCCGTATTCGGTGTTCTTGCCGAAGTCTGCGTAAAACCCGGTTGAAAACCCTTCATCGCAAAGGGTCTCGCGTTGAACTTTACTCAGACCCGTTCGATCCTTGTCGCCGCCTTTGAAACCAGAGCGATACAATACTCCGCTTAAGACTGGGCGAAAGAAAGCGACGCCATCAACACCTCCGTCGCCACCCTTTGAAAGCATTTGACTGTTGCTTGGGCCACCGTTTCGACTGGTTACGTCAGAATTCGCCGCGGTTGCCAGAGCACCAATGAATATGAGGGACGTCAAAAACCGCATGCCAGCTCCTTTCTATTTTTCAGCTCTATATGCTCAAACTCTTTCCATTTGGTAATCTATTGGAGCGGCTCATTCTCAACAGCCGTATCAAGTGCGGGATAGACTTTCCGACCTGAAGCTTTAAATCGGCCACACCAGATTGATGATAAAGACGACCACGAAGTAGGCCAGAAAAACTTTCCAGTTCCATTGGTGTTTGCTTTCTTCGTTGATCACGCCGGACGACTTCAATGCCAGGTTTGTGACAATCAGAGCGACAACGATGACCGCCGCATGTGCCAAGTCGAAATGCAAACTAAAGCTCCCTTTTGCAGATGTTTGATTTATGAAAAATGTGTCAGCAGTCACCTGATGGCAGCATAGCTACATCTGAGTACCTTCCCTCAGATGTCGTGATCCGAGCACATGCACCAGTATCCTTGTTAAACCAGTACGAGGTCAGCCCTTCGCTGCGGATGAGTTCAAATCCGAGACTTTGGATGCCCATTTCAGCTTGGCCCGCTCTTGCCCCTTCAAATGACGAAAGATCGCTAGAGCTGCCCACAGTTGATGCACTTGCATCCACTGATCCACCACTGTCGTCGCATGCTGCAAGCGCAGTAATACACGCCGTGCCGATCACCAATAGGACCTTGGGTTTCATCTGTTTTTCCCTCGCTTTTTTGGACTTGCGTTCCAGGGTTTCTGATTGATCACCTATTCAATTCCGAAAATGACGTTGTAGTCGACAGAAGAGTTGCTGCGATTGATAACCTCCACAACATGATCACCGGATTGCCAAACCTGTCCTCGATACTCCTTGTCCGCCGACATCAAACCCAAAAGTTCAGAACCATCGGGGTTGCGAATAACGTAGTCCAAGGAGCCTCCTCGCGGAGCAACGCGGACGTAAAGAAACTGTTCGTTTTTGGCACCCAGAACGTATTGCTGGGAAGCTCCGGGGGCGAGTTGGCCAACGATTTCAGCGCCGGTGGAACCAGCATCAAATTTGACACGTTGGCTACCAGTAGAACCGGCGGCACCTGCCATGGCTCCACCGCCATCATCCATCGCCTCGACAACCGACATCTCTCCAATGCTGCCATCCTTGTACGCGATGCAACGCCAAAGTGTTCCGCCTGCGTCTCGCAGCATGACGAGCGTACCCGCCTCTGAGAATTCTGAGCTTTCAATCGTACCTGATTGACCGTCTGGTCCTCCAACCTGTCGCAAATGATCGATACACGCGTCGTCTGCTTCAGACATTGCAAAAGCAGCTGTGCCCGCGATTGCGAACATCGGTGTGAGAAGTTTGAGTAAAACGAGTTTCATCAGATAGTTCCCTGTTGGCTTGTCCTTACAGTTTTGTTCCCTACAAAGCGGAACCTCACTTTGCTTCTCGTAACTTTGATAGAAACTCATCGCATGCCTGTGCGCTGCCGACGACCTCGTCTGTCGTTTCAATTCCTTGCAGTGATGCCATCTCGGAATTTACGCGATTGAGGATCTGATCCGCTTGCTCGGGGGTGATCAGGTTCTCTGCTTGTGCTCCTTTCAATGTGGTGCAGACACCGGCGGACAAGCCTGTCGCAACGCCGACACCCACTGCGGCCCCGCCACCCAAGGTCATCGCCCCAACCACGCCGAGGACGAGCCCGATCACAATACCCAAGATCACTTTTCCCATGTTTTCCTCCCTTTTGGTGAGAATAAGCGCGGCTTTCACTACCGGCGCAAACCATGTGCCCATCTGCAAATCAAGACCAGCGCTAACAGGTTGAGCACCGGTGCGAGCGCCGCGAACCACGGTTTGGCCGACTCTGAGATCGAGTCCGCTACAAGTATCCAAGGTAGTCCCAACGGCAGAAGGAACACCCCGGACAAAGGGTCTCTTTCCTGTCCCAACCAGCCAAATGTGCCCGTCAAGAATGCAATCAACGCCAACAGGTAAAGGATCGCGAATACAATGATAGTGGTTCTACAAACCAAGTCGAGCCTCAGCAAATCAAGCCAGTGCTACGCAGCCGTTTTCGGCTACGCAGCAGACTGGTCACAATGCGCCTTCGTCGCCCAGGAACTCGATACCAGCTGTCGTGCCATCACTGTAAGCAATGCAATTCCAAGGAGCACGATCCTCGCCAACGCCTACAGTGACCTGTGTCCCCGCCTCGCTAAACGCGGATGAGAGCACCACGACTTGCGAATTGTTCGTTGTGCTGGCTACATCTCGCAAACACGCCTGCTGAGCCGGCGTTAGTTCTGATGACGCAGTCGAGCTACCAGTGTCTTCACATGCAGCAACAGTCAGGGCCCCAAGTAGTAAAGCGGCGGGCGTCAATAAATTCTTCATTGTCGTTCCCTCTATGGTTCCAACTAGTACTTGGCCAAAGATGCGAGACAAAATCAACTATTTGATTGTGTCGAGACTTTTACATGATAGCGGATGTCAGACGGGGACAACTTGTTTTGATAGCTAAAGCCTTTCGGGCAATAGATCCATTTACACTTCTGCTTTGGGCTCGAAGCGGACTTTCGGCGCTGCGGCGGGGTGAGTTTGGAGGCTGTCTCGAAAGCAGACCTTGCGAGACTATAGATGATCTGGCGTTTTCACGGGCTTGGCCCGATGCGCGGCCATTCGGCATTCGGAAGCTGTCGTCAGTTCAATCTGAGCTGACCGACTGCTTCGAGCCCATTTTGATCTATGCTGCGCAGTGCCCCAATGACATGGAAGCGCAGAAACCGGACTTTGCAAAGTCTCGCTACGGCATCAAAACGGACGCTTATAGCTGTCTCGGATGTTGCGGGATAGATTCCCAAAAGCGGTCATTGATCTTTTGTACGGCCTCCCAAGCCGCCTTCGCGTTTGGATCGCAGAACGACAGCGTCTTCTCAACTTGTAGAGTTCTAAGCCAGGCAGGTTCGATTTCTCTGTTGCCCTCCACCGCATCAAGGCTTGTATCGTGCGTACTCGAAGTCCATATACACAAGGCTTACGTTTTTCTTTTTCGACCTGCTGTCTCCCCAATTCGGCGTTCAGTCTTTCGATTCAGACCGACCACGCCGAGTCGCCGCAATAATGCGGGCGGCAAGTATTTGGAGATTTCCACCATGGCAAATGGCACAGTAAAATGGTTCAACTCGACTAAAGGTTTTGGCTTTATCGAGCCTGAAGATGGCAAGCGCGATGTGTTCGTACATATCTCAGCAATCGAACGTTCCGGCCTTAGTGAATTAAAAGACGGTCAGAAGGTTACTTTTGACGTCGAAGCTGGCCGTGACGGACGCGAAAGCGCCGCCAATCTGGCACTCGCCTGACCTTTTTTAAGGGCACCCTTTTCGGGTGCCCTATTGAACAATGGGCTACAATAAGCCATTGGAGAACAAGTAACTTGCAACCTAAAGACTGGACGCGGGTGCTCGCGCAATACCGTGTTGCCGATGCGAAGCGCAGTGTTTTTGAACTTGCGATCACAGTTGCTCCCTTATTTGCGCTATGGGCCCTAGCGTGGTTTGCGTTATCTTTTAGTGTCTGGATCGCAATACTACTGGCCATCCTGAATGCCGCGTTTCTGGTCCGTATCTTCATCATTATGCATGATTGCGGTCATGGATCTTTCTTTAGAAGTCGCACTGTTTGCAATTGGACCGGTCGGGTTCTAGGTGTTCTTGCCCTGACACCCTATGACGTTTGGCGGCAAAGCCATGCGATTCACCACGCTTCAACCGGTAACCTTGATCGGCGTGGTATGGGTGACATCCCTACATTGACCACTGAAGAATACCTGAAGCGGAAGTGGTTCGGGCGTGCCGCTTATCGTCTGACCCGGAACCCCGTCTTCCTGTTCGGTGTTGCGCCGATCTATACGTTCTTTATTCAAAACCGTTTACCTCTTGGTTTCATGCGTTCGGGCTGGCTGTACTGGGCAAGTGCGATGGGAACAAACGCTGCAATTGCAGGGATATTGGCCCTAGTTTTTTGGGCCGGAGGCATTGAGGTATTATCGTATGTTTTCCTACCAACCATGATTGTCGCATCATCGATTGGTATTTGGCTTTTCTATATTCAACACCAGTTTGAACACACGACCTGGGAACGGGAAGAGGGGTGGAACCTTCAGAACGCCGCATTCTATGGAAGTTCTCACTATGCCCTACCAGGCATCCTGCGGTGGTTCTCTGCTAACATCGGCGTACACCATGTTCACCACCTTGCCAGCCGCATACCGTTTTACCGGCTAAACGAAGTTTTGCGTGACCATTCTGCGTTAGAAAATTGCCAGCGTATTACTCTATATGAGAGCTTTCATTGTGCACGATTGCATCTTTGGGATGAAAAAAGTCAACGTCTGCTGACATTTTCCGAGGCTTTGTCGAACGCCAATTCCAAAAGGCATTTAGTGTAGTCTGGCGCGTACCAGATAGGCTTCGACCGTATCACCGCCCAGGGCGCGAATGGCCTCTAATCGGTGAAGGCCTTCAATCAGCACGAACCTCTTGTTGTCCGAGCGTATTTGGATCGGGGTCTTCTGGCCGTTCTTCAGGATATCTTCGGCCAGCGTCAGAACTTTTTGTTGATCAAGCGTTTTCGCCCGTTTCACAGGTACATAGATCAGGTCGAGCGGATATGGTCTTTTCTCCAACATAAGCTACGTGAGCAACCTTTCGTGCAATTGTTCCGGTTCAGAGTTCGTTGCAAAAGCGGGGGTTGGAACGTGCGTCATAGAACCGAACGAACAGCGTCGCGCAGTTCCTGATGCATAACCCAAGTGGCTGGCTCATCGTCACTTTCGATGTGAGAAAACGCCAGGACCTGAGCGGCGCCATCATTCTGCACCGATCCGGCTTCGGGTAGGTCCAGTTCCAGATATTCTGCGATCAATAGTCCGATTTTCTTAAAAACCTTGATGGAGGCCTCGCGCGATTTGTAACCGGTCGCCTGAGACAAATGACCAATGGTCAGACCGTCCTTGCCTGCGATTGTAAGTGCTTTGAGCATAGTGACCTGCGCAGGGGTGAGCCTAATCTGTCGCAATGCCTCGGCATATTCTCTTTCACTGGGAACGAGGGTGCCGGAGTTTCTCTCCAAACGGCGTTGACCGCTACGTTTCCTGTCTCGTTCACCGAGAATTTCTTTTAATGCTTCGATGGCCAATGCTGGTGTTTCGCCGACTGCATCAGCAATCATTGTCTGCGTTTTAGCCGGTGGCTTGGGGAATGCGCGCGCAACGCTGTTACCGCTAAGGATGCCGGCCTTAATCAAGTACTTTCCAAATTCTTCTTCAATCACTCCTGCTACGTCAGCGTTCCGCGACTCACGAACACTGCGATCCTGAAATGCTCTTTGTTCCAGACCACGAGCTGACATCTTTGAACCGTGAAGGGTTACTTGAGGGGCATTTTTGCGCATCAGAGAAACACCACCACAATTATGGTCGCAACAAACACCAATAACGCGATAAACATCTTTACTCTGTAGGACCAGCGATGCGCCCTTTCGGCCTTGAGCATTTTGCCAAGGTTTTCGTCAATCGAGTTATGGTTCACGGCTTGGTCCTTCCGGATTTGTCAGGCGATATTGATTTCCAGCGAACCTATTTTCGCGGCATTTTTTCGGCGCACTTATCGTTCTGTCTTGTGAACGGCCGATTACATTCCCAACCATCACCTCTTCGATTCAAATGAGCGTTGGAAGGGACTAGGATCGCAACGCAACTGTCCTGGTTTGCGCGAAAGCCACGTTCACATTTCCATCCAGAGTAGGTTTCAGGCGCAAGGTATGCATGCTGTGGAACGGCCACAGGCTCACAGCCGCTCTCCGCTGCCCTGTACCCTCTGAGGCATACCCACCCATCCGAGCTTCTTTTGTCGCTCAGACGACCGTTTTTTGGAACTTCTATTGCAACACATGTTTGGCTTTCCTTACGAAATCCCCAGTTGCAGTGTATTTCCTGTGCGCCAAACCGGGTTCCGACGTACCCATTTTGAGGCGCTATCAATTCTTCGCATCTTTCACCGACTTGTCGGAAGAGCCGATTGCACTCCCATCGATCTCCGGTCGATGCAAGATATGCGTTTTTAGGAACTTCTATTTCCTCACAAAAATCTCCAACACGCTTGAATCCATGGTTGCATACCCAACCTGGACCATAGGAACTGCCGGTCAAATGCGCATTTTCAGGTGCGTTTGCTCTTTGACACGATCCGTTCTTGTTTTCGAAGCCTTCGTCACAGACCGATCCATCAGCATTGCCTGCGACTTGGGCGGGAAGCTGCGTTCCGGAGAGCAACACCAAGAGTGTCGGGATCAAACAAAGAACGCGGCGCGAAAACACGATGAGTGACTGATTGAAACGGAGCCTGAGACCTGATCTATCCGGCATCGGGCACGCGATTTATAAGCCATGTTCTGTTCATACGGCGCCTTCATTGATGGGTCACGCGATAACTGGAGCATGTCAGGTGACAGTTGCGAATGCTTGCGAGGAACGAGCTCAACGCGAAGACCCCAGCGCGACCCGTTCCTATGCTGGGGCACATGCTACAGTTAGTCTGAAGGCCATTGGATCATCGAAGCCGGCAGCATCGCGACGACGAGTAATTTTCACCAATGCACGTTTGTGGTCCTTTGCCAGAATAGAGTCAAGGAAGTTTCCCTCGTCGCAACGCTAGTACTGCTAAGGCAGGTGTTTGTGAAACAAGCACGTGACCAAGTAGCCTGGTGAACCGCCGAAAGAAGTTACTTGGCATTAATCTGTTGTTGTAGGGATTTGGGGGCGGAGCAGCAGCGAATGGCAGCTTAAGTCCGCGTCTCTCTTGTCGAGCCTGAGTGCGGCGACAGAGCGGTACGTGATCAAGGTTTCCTCGTGGCTATGAATGACTGGCCTGACGTCATCAGCAGCAACGCATCGACATTCGTGCCGCTCCTGTGAACTGATGCTGCGCAAGCACTCGCGGCGCGAGCAAATGGTTGATCTGCTACGCTTCTCGGGAATTGCAAAGTCTAATTGCGAATGTCCGTTTTGGGCTGGATGCGGACTCTGCGACGATGAATGCGAACCGCCGTTTTGTCCGCATGTCGGACGTAAAGCTTGAGCGCAGCGAATGTCCGGATTGGATTTCGGCCGATTTGGGTGATTTGAACGTCCGCTTTCGGGAAATCGCGCCGCATTGCCGCGAGTATTCCAGCAATTTGGTTGGCGAGGGCGCGCGATATTTGCTGCATCAGCATCCGGCTGCTAAGTCCGCAGTGCAGACGTTCCAGCAAGTTGCAACGAACGACTGCAATGCGGACAAAGCTGCCTTTCGTGTCGATGTTGTCAATCACAGTAAACAGACCCAATCCGGACGTTGACCGCCACCCGGGGTGCTGGAACGAAGCGAGAAAGGGCATCAAAATGCGCTTGAATTGCGACTTTTTACTCCCTCGGCGTTGGACGTTTGCTAGCAACCAACTGACAATTCTCTCTTACGCTGCGCGTCTCTGATCAAAGCTGCAAGTCGATAGAAGCCATGAACCATCTTGGTGTATGGCATGAGCAGGAAGAACGTCAGAACCGATCCAAGGTGGATGGCAAGCAGCGCGGGCATCAGATCAGTTGAACCGAGGACGTAAAGGACCAGCCCGCTCAGCCCGACAAATCCGAGCAACAGGACAAACCCGATTTCGCCGCCCCATGCGGACGGGTCACCAAGCTCGCGATCAGACTTTTGCTTGAGAAAAACCATAGCTCCGCAACCCACTGTCAGCAGAATACCGCCTGAAACCCCAAAGAGTTTTGGCAGGGACCAGAACCCGTAGGGCGCGTGTAACGCGAACCCATAGTGCATAATCGTCGCCACCGAGGTCGAGGCAAAGCACAGCAGGAAGCCGTACATGATGGCGTGGTGAATGTGGCGTCGGCCCTGACTGAACCGGTCTTCGTCCTCGAAGTTGCAACCCTCGCCGTGGCCTGCGGCCAAGTCCTGCATCTTGCCAGCGCGTTTGAACGCAGCAGTCAGATCAGACAATTGGATGGGTTTGCCACCTACCTCCGCCCAATAGCGCCTCAGGCTGATAGCCAAGCTAAAGAGTGGCAACAAGAATGCCGGCGCGAAAATTGCGACCATCGCATTATGGGACAGGACGGCATAGAACCCTTCACCTCCGCTGGAACCAACAGCGCGAATTGCCCAGAACATCACGGCAAAACCGATGACGAGGGCCAGCGCGATCGCGCCACCGTGAGTATGGAACCGCCGCGCCAGAGGTTGGGGCCAGGCGAAGCTCTCCCAAGTGTCCCGCCGCACTTCGGCCAGAGCTTTCGGCAGGTTCAGATCGAACTCGTGCGGTGCCGTGTACTGACACGCATAGTAGCAACCTCGACAGTTGTGGCACAAATTAGCCAGTTGCGTGATGTCTCCATCCGAGAACGCGCGTTCCGCGTGCAGCGACGGGAAGACTGAGCAGTAGCCCTCGCAGTACCGGCAGGCGTTGCATATCTCAGCCTGACGGCGAGCTTCTTGAAAAAGATCAGTTTGCATAGGCTGCAGCCTCACGTCCTGCGATGCGTCCAAAAACGGTCCCGATGGTCATGCCGAAACCGGCCAGATACCCCTGCCCAAGGATCGAACCCGCCATCGTCTCGCCCGCGGCCCACAGGTTTTTGATCTTGCCGTCTGGTGTCGAACACTGGGCCGTATCGTCGACCTTTAGCCCCAGATAGGTGAAGGTCACGCCAGTACGCAGCGAGTAGCCATAGAAGGGCGGATCGGTGATCGGACGAGCCCAGTTGGTTTTGGGTGGCGTCAGACCCGAGGTTGTGACCCCGTCCAACTCGGTTGGATGAAATCCGCTGGTGTCGCCGCAAGCTTCGTTGAATTCACTAACGGTTGCCTCCAACTTGTCGGCGGGTAGGTCCATCATGCCAGCCAGTTCCTCCAAGGTGTCCGCCTTTAGCGGAGGGAACACCGAGGGCATGAACAGGTTCAGCGACTTCGCATCGATGATCACATAGCCCACCTGATCCGGCTGCGCGGCGACCAGACGCCCCCAAATCGCATAGCGTTTTGGCCAGACGTCTTCGCCCTCGTCATAAAACCGCTCGGCATTTTTGTTCACGACGATCGAAAACGGCACGCAATCCAAACGAGTGACGATACCGCCGTCGAACTTCGGCGCGCGCCCGTCGATGGCAACGGCGTGACACTGGGTCGGGTCCCCAACACTTTCGACGCTTTGATCCAGCAGATCAGCCAGCACCACGCCCCGGTTATAGGGCGTTCCCCGGATCAGGAAGTTCTTCGCAGGCGCGCCCCATGCGCGAGTGAGCCAATCGGTATCTGCCTGAAACCCGCCCGCAGCAACGATGACGGCCTTGGGCGTGATGCGATGAGACTGGCCTTCATAGGTATAGTCTACCCACTCAATCTGATCGCCGTTCAGTTCAAGATGCGTCACGGCAGCTTGGTATAGCACGTCAACGCCCAAAGCTGCCGCGGTGCGGTAGTAGGCGTTCACCAGAGACTTCCCGCCCCCCATGAAGAAGGCGTTGGTCCGCGCCAGTGACAGTGTCCCGGACAGGGATGGTTGGAACCTCACGCCGTGTTCTTCCATCCACGGAAGGCATTCCTCGGAGGTTCGGATCGCGAGGCGAGCAAGACGTTCGTCGGTTTTGCCGCCAGTGACCTTGAGCAGATCTTCAAGATACTCATCTTCGCTGTATTTTTCGATCAGCGGACCCAGAGGTGCACCATGCATACAACGAAAATTGCGCGTATGGCGGGAGTTTCCACCACGATAGGGTTTTGGCGCTGTCTCGAGAATCAGAACACGGGCGCCTGCCTCGGCAGCAGTCATTGCAGCGCATAGAGCAGCATTCCCGCCGCCGATCACAGCGATGTCATAAGCTTCCTTTTGGGTGGTCATATCCTGTCTACCTAATGGTTTTCGTCGGTTGTCCGGTTGCGTTCTTGCAACGCCCGAATACGCATCCGTTGTGCGGCCTGAATATGCGCGCGCATTTCTTTTTCAGCCGCAGCGCCATCGCGGGCCTTTAAGGCAGCCATGACGCGCTTGTGCTCGGCCACTGCTGTCTCGGCCCGGTCACCCTCCAGCAATTGTGATGGCCCAAGGATCAACAGCGCTTTTTGCAAAGACAACATAGACTTGGAAAGAAACCGATTCTTTGCTGCGTCCAAAAGTGTGGCGTGAAAAATCCGGTTGATCCGAGCCGCTTCCGAGCCTGTGCCAGCCTCGGCCAAGCGATCATTCAAAACGCACAGCTCGTCCAATTCGACATCCGACGCTGCACGTGCCGCTAGTCGTGCCGCGGTTCCCTCGAGCACCGCGCGCATCTCATAAAGCTCCATTACTTCGGCATAATCGAGGCTGCGTACGGTTGCGCCCTGCCGTGGCACATGAGTTACCAGCCCGTCGGACTCCAACTGCCGGATAGCTTCGCGCACAGGGGTGCGACTGACGCCTAATCGTTCTGACAACTCAATCTCGCGTAGGCGTTCGCCAGGCTGAAGTGTGCCATCCCGAATCTCATCCAGCAGGTGTTGATACGCTGAATTGCCTTGTGGGCCAGTCTGATAGGGGTCGTCTTGAATGGTCATCGAGCGCTCACTTGTATTCTTGCGTCCACTTGTATACATTTGGATACGATATGAGTCAATATTATCGAAAGCCGTGCCTTGTCCACCCAAAACAAAACACCCTCTTTCCTGACAAAGCGGGCCGTAACACTGGTCCTTGCGCTGCTGGGCACCGGAGTATTTTGGGCGTTGAACCTGCCACTGCCCTTTCTATTCGGCCCAATGAGTGCGTGTCTGATCGCCGCCCTAGCGCATGCCCCTATGGAAGGTTTTGGTCAGATATCGGTTGCAGCGCGCACCATACTCGGCGTTGCAGTTGGGGCTTCGATTACCCCTGCACTTTTTGTCGGATTGCCGAAGATGGCCGCGTCTATAGCACTGGTCCCGTTCTTCATCCTGCTGATCGCGCTGGTAGGCGTGCCATTCTTTCGTAAGATTTGGGGTTTTGACTCCACGACCGCGTTTTATGCTGCCATGCCAGGCGGATTGCAGGACATGATCATCTTTGGCGCCGAAGCAGGCGCCAACCCGCGTACGCTATCCCTGATCCACGGTACGCGCGTGCTGATCATCGTGGCACTGGCCCCACTGTTTCTGACAGTGTTCTACGATGCCCAGCTCACCAACCCAATCGGAGAGCCTGCGCGCGACCTGCCAATACATGAGTTGGCGCTGATGGTACTGGCCGCCCTTGTAGGCTGGAAAGGCGGTGAGAGGATCGGCCTGTTCGGAGCATCTATCCTCGGTCCAATGATCCTGACAGCGGCTCTGTCACTGGGTGATTTTATTCATACTCGACCGCCTCGCGAGGCCATACTTGCAGCGCAATTCTTTATTGGTTGCGGGATCGGCGTGAAATTCGTGGGCGTCACTTGGGTCGAACTCCGCCGGGTGGTTGCAGCGGGCTTTGCCTATGTCATCGTCCTTGCGATCCTCGCAGCCGCTTTCACCGCCGTTGTCACTACGTTGGGCTTCGGTCAGCCGGTTGAGGCTTTCTTGGCCTTTGCCCCCGGCGGACAGGCAGAGATGACGGTCTTGGCCATCGTTTCTGGCGCGGATCTGGGCTTTGTGATCACGCACCACCTGACAAGGATCGTGCTGGTAATCATCGGCGCGCCCATAGCAGCCAACCTTATTCTGCGCTGGTCCAAACCTCGGAGTTGATCATGTGAATAGGGGCACCTTCAGCAAAGGCATTCACCTGATCGAAAATGTCTGCAAATTGCAGGTCGAATTCGTCCTCAGTCACAAAACCTATATGTGGTGTCGCAATCAGGTTTGGGTGCGATAGCAAGGGGTCATTCGGGTCGGTGAGCGGCTCGGTATCGAAGACATCAATTGCGGCCTTCCCAGGGCGACCAGCGTTCAGCGCGTCCAACAAAGCACCCGGAGCGATCAGCCCGGCCCGGGAGGTGTTCACAAACATCGCGCCCGGTTGCATCTGCGAAAAATCTGACGCTGTGATGATACCGTTCGTGTTGGGCTTCAGGCGAACATGGACCGAGACAACATCACTGTTGGCAAAGAACGCTTCGCGGCTTGTAGCAATCTGCACGCCGTCGGCCTGCGCGCGTGCCCGACCTTCATCCGAAGACCACCAAACCACATTCATCTTGAATGCCTCGGCATAGCCAGCAACAGCGCGGGCGATACGCCCATATCCATACAGTCCCAACTGTCGCCCTCTCAGAGTCTTGCCAACTCCGGCCTGCCAACGCCCCGTTTTGACCGAAGCCATCTGCGCAGGCAAATCGCGCATCCCGACCATGATCAGTGCCCATGTCAGTTCGGCTGCGGCATATGAAGGCGTCCCACCATGCATGTTCGAACACAGCAGCACGCCATTATCCGAGCATGCCTGCAAATCGACATGCGGATACACGCTGCGCTGACTGATCAATTTCAGGTTTGGAAGTTTTTCAATCAAATCCCGGGTGATCTTGGTGCGCTCGCGAAACAAAACCAGCGCCTCAGCCTCCTGCAAGCGTGCGGCCAATTCGCCGGTATCCTCGACATGATCTGTCCAGACCTTCACGTGATGGTCGGACAGTTTTCCGAAGCAGGGAAGGTCCTGCAGTGTATCGAACCAATCATCCAGAATGTGAACTTTCATCGACTTTCTATACCCTGACTTTTGTTCAGTTTTCTTGGCGTCGGCACAAAATCAAGTTTATCGAGTGCTTCAAGCGCATTGCGAACCCGTTCGCGTTGATCCAACAGATGGTTGAATTGCTCATCGCAACCGGCAATCGGTGTTGGGTATTCCGCGATATCCTTCCGCAGAGCCGACTGCGCCAGCCTGAGTTCCTGACGCGCGATATCAAGGCATTCGGAATAGTCGTCCATCGTGGTATCCTCATTAGGTATACCATAGTATACTTAATGAGGATTGCTACTTCAACTGCCGTTCCACTCAGATTCCGGTACATAAACATGTCCATCTGCCAATTTACGCGCAGTCCTCACCAGACCGGCAGAAATAACGTTGAACTCCCCGACGTTCGAGAAGTCCACCAGAACGTCGATCTTGCCTGAAGCGTGCTCCAACACAACTTCAGCCGGGCTTGAATTCGGGCGATCAAGCAAACCGTCGGCGACGGTACCGGGCGTCAAAGCGCAAGACGCCATGCATTGCGCACCTGTAACGGCCAGTGTCGGGTGAGTTTTCCATGGCATGAAATACCGAACCGCAAGAGTTCCACCCTCTCTGGCGGGTGCGATCAACCCGAATTTCGGAGTTACCGATTTCGAGACGTCCCCCATACCCATCAGTTCTCCGGCTTCGATCCGCACGGCCTCCATCCGATCAAAAAAAGCACGGTTGGCATCCAGCTCTTCGACGCTTTCATATCCTGTCAGTCCGAAATCCTCAGCTCGGGCTATCGCCATCGGCACAGCGACATCCATGCAAGTCAGCTCGACCCCCTGCACTGTATCGCGCAAATTTCCAGTGGGTAGAAATGCACCAGTTGCCGAACCCACAACGCCCATGAAACTCAGCTGCACCGGTGCAGAATGGCCGGGGACTCCGGCGATTTCCACATCGCCGTCGTACACCAACTCACCGCCCGGGGTCTGCACTTTGGTAACGACACGGGCGCCTGTATTGACAGCGCGAATACGGATTTCGGTTTCATCGCCGTTGGGCTGGAACAATCCCATTTCGATCGCAGCTGGACCAACTCCTGAGAGGATGTTCCCGCAGGTGGGTTTGAAATCGACCCGCTTTTCATCAACAGAAACCTGCGCGAAGAAATAGTCGATATCGGCCCATTCGTCCTCGCTGACTGAAAGCATCGCCACTTTGGTCGTCACTGCGTTACCACCACCGATCCCGTCGATGTTGAGCGCTTGTCCAGCCCCGATGGCAGCGACCAGAACATCGGCCAAAGTGTCCAAATCTTCGGGCAGATCAGAGCGTCGAAAATAAGGTCCTCGGGAAGTGCCGCCGCGCATGAAAACATATGGGATTGCTGTCTGGGTCATCGCGAACCCTCCTTTACAAACCGTTGATATTTCGAATTTCAGCGCTGCCCAGCCCGCCAGATTGGCCGGCCGGGCAACCGTGGAGCGCTTAATTGAGCGGCCATGGCAGGTTCACCATGTCTTGCAGCAGACCCGGCGGGAAATCCCTGTTCAAAGCGCCGGCCATGAAGCACATGAAACCGATGCCACAAGCCGTCAGGAGCAGCGTCATCTGCCAGCTGGATCCGGCGCGAATGCGGAAAAATGCGATCAGGAACCCGATCAGGGCTAGGATAAAACCCACTACCCAAGTGGCCGCGATCAAACCTGCAAACCAGGCGAGCGTTGACCAAAGTCCATGTGGCGCGCTCGCATCTTCGCCGGCGAGTTCCTTGTCAGCAAAGATCGCATCCCCCTCGGGTCGCCGCATCATCTGGATCAACAGAATGACGCAGCAGAACAGCGACACGCTGCCGATCACAAGCGGGATGATCTTGTCGGTCATGTTGTAGTCAGGGATCATGTTGGCATTGACCAACGCCACGATCAGATAGGCCATGATCACTAGCAAAAAGATCAGCGGCGCGCGCTTGCTTCCGGATTTGACCTCACCTTCGGCCATGATCATCTTGGCCTGCCGAATGCCCAGAATGACCGAAACCACAGTGACCACGATCAGGACGATCACGATCGGGCTAAAGACATATTCCATGCCTTCTGCAAAGCTTTTGCGGAAGCGGAACGAAGCGATCTGGAACGCCTGGTTGGTGAATTTCTCAACCGGGTTCGACAGAACGAAGCCGATCAGAAAGGCCGGGCGCGACCAGTCAAAGCGGCGCAGGAAGATACCGATCAAGCCGATGACAAACAGGGCCAGAAGGTCTTCGAAGTTTTGTCCGGACTGGAACGCTGCGAAGCTGATCAGCATGAATAGGAATGGCGCCAGATAAGTGAAGCGGATCGTCGTGAGCTTGGCGATACCGCCGGAGGCCGCGATGCATAGGATGGTGCCGACCACGTTGGCCAATGCCAGCAGCCAGACGATCGAATACGTAATATCGAGGTTGTCCTTGAGCATGCTTGGGCCGACCTCGATATCGCCGGACCCCAACAGGGCGACCGCACCGATGAAGATTGCCATAGAGCCGGAACCGGGAATGCCGAACAGCAGGGTTGGAACCAGCCCTCCACCTTCTTTGGCGTTGTTCGAACTTTCCGGTCCAATGACACCCCGCACTTCACCCTTGCCGAAGTTGCTTTTATCTTTAGTCGATTGAACCGAATGGCCATAAGCGATCCAGTCAACAACCGAGCCACCAAGGCCGGGAATGACACCGACAACCACGCCAATGATTGAACAGCGGACTGACAACCAGATGTTTGCAGCCCAGTCTTTGACGCCATCAAGCCAGCCCGCGCCCAGTGAGGCACCCTTAGCAATGGATCGGTCTTGACGCAGCAGCGAGACGATTTCCGGCACCGCAAAAATACCCAAGCCAACGATGACCAACTTCAAACCATCGGTCAGGTAGGGAATGTCATAAGTCGCCATACGCAGCGACCCGCCTGCGTCCGCCTCGCCAATCGTACCGACCATCAAACCCAGCCCTGCGGCCGCGACACCCTTCAGTGGGATACGTCCGGCTAAGATAGCGACCATCGACAAGCCAAGAATGGTGATCATCAGCATCTCGGGCAGACCAAATGCCAGAACGATGGGCCGCGCGACCAGGATGAACATGGTCAAAAAAGTTGCACCGACCAAACCGCCGAAAAGCGATGAAGCAAAGGCCGCTGACAATGCCCGCGCGGCTTCGCCTTTCTTCGCCATCGGGAAACCATCCAACACCGTAGCCTGCGAGGCAGAGCTACCTGGGATGCCCATAAGAACTGACGCGAAGGTGTCAGAGGTCGGCACAACGGCGACCATCCCGATCATCAACGCCAATCCAAGGATCGGGTCCATACCGAACATGAAAGGCAGCAATAGGGACAGACCAGCAATACCGCCAAGCCCAGGGAAAACACCTACGGCCAGTCCCATAACGACACCGAGAACAAGATATCCCAGAACGATAGGTTGCAGGATCAGACCCCACGCGTCACTAAGCGCAGGAACAGCTGTGGCGAAAACCTCCATAGCGGCCGCCTTTCATAAATTGTCTTGTGTTTGGAAAAGCGCGCGCCCGACATTGGGGCACGCGCGGTGGTGTTTGGGCTTAGTTCAGCTCGACACCATAGGCTTCTTTGAGCCAGTTCAGAACGTAGGCTTTGGCGTTGTCGTCGACGTTTGTCGCGGTTTGCAATGCCGCTTTAGAGCCGTCACCTACGAACACTGGGTATTTGCCCACGCGCTTTGAGGAGATGTCGGCAAAGTCGCCGCGCTCCGTCACAGCCTGGAACGCTGCTGTGTATGCGTCGACCACTTCCTGAGGTGTATCACCCGGCAGGAACGCCAGCTTCTGAACCGGGAACCCGGCTACAAAGAACGCTTTCCACGCATCCCATGCCTCACCGCTGGTTTCACAACCATCGGTGGCTTCACATACTTCCTTAAATGTCGAGATATCTGGGAAGGTCGGGTCACGGACGATATTACCATCCGCATCCAGCGCCCCCCAGGTCATCATCGGCACGGCCTGACCGGATTCAACCAGCGGGGCCGATCCACCCAGATAGCCGGACGAGGTCTGATAATCGATGTTGGCTTCACCTCGCTCGAACATCAGACGACCATCGCCACGGCCTTTGATGCCAAAAACAGGCTCAACACTCATGCCCAGCATTTGCCATGCCAGCAGCGGCACAAGGTCAAGGCGTGTCGCGCCCTGCGATCCGTAAATGAAGTTTGTGTCTTTCAGTGCGTTCGCGGAACCATCAAACTTTGCTCCGTCTTCGGCATTCAGATAGGCAACACCACCGGTTCCCGACGCCATAACCGGGATCCAGTCGTTGTATTCATAGCGCACGCGAGGATCGCTCAGCAGATATGGGAATTGAGTTGAACCGGAGGTGCCAAACAGCAGCGTGCCGTCATCATGGCTCTGCTCCTGGAACCAGTTTGCGCCTTTGGTTGAACCAGCGCCCGGCATAAATTTCACAACAACAGTGGGTTGGCCCGGCAGGGCTTCGGACAGAAGTGGCGCAAAGAAGTTGGCCCATTTGGCGGAGCCACCCGTTTCCGAGAACGGGATGACCCATTCAATGGTCTTGCCCGAGAAATCGACCTCGGCAGCGGCAGGTGCGGCGATACCGGCCGCGGCGATCAGCCCCACGACGGCGCGACGGGTGAAGTTGGAAATGGTCATTGGTTCCTCCCTGTTGACCAGACAACCACGCTAGCGCCCTCTGCGCCACCGTGATCGCAAATAGAACTGTGGGGTTGATTCCCCCTCCCATCTGGCAATCATGGAGCGCCAACCTTGCGCGAAACTTGCAGGAGCCCGAATGCGGATCGTCATAATCGAGGATAACGAGACCCTCGCCAACGCTATTGCGTATCGTCTGCGTGACCGCGGTCATGCGGCAGAAGTGCTTGCGGACGGCGACGAGGCTGACTTGTATCTTGCGCAAGAAGGCGCAGACTTGGTTGTTCTGGATATAAATTTGCCCGGACAATCTGGGCTGGAGATCCTGAAATCTCTTCGCAATCGTGGCGATGGCGTACCGGTGATCTTGCTTACAGCACGTGCCGAAACAAGCGACCGGGTTTCAGGTTTGGATATGGGTGCAGATGATTATCTGGTTAAGCCGTTCGAAATGGACGAGCTGGAAGCACGCATCCGGGCGCTTTCTCGACGCAAAGATCTCGACTACGGAGCTAAGGAGAGCATCGGAGGCCTAGAGTTCGACCGCGCCGCACGTCAGGTCAGTGTCCGAGGCGAAGTTATGGATATACCGCGGCGGGAAATCGCGGTGCTTGAATGCCTGTTGGAGCGCAGGGGCAGAATTGTTCCCAAAAGCCAGCTTACAGATTACGTCTATGGCGTGGGTGCCGATGTCGAGGCCTCGGCAGTTGAGCCTCATGTATCTCGGCTGAGAAAACGTCTTCAAGATCTCGGTATTGGAATTAAAACAGCCCGTGGTCTCGGGTATCTGCTTGAGGTGCAGAAGTGATCAATCACGGCTCGCTCAGGTTAAGACTGTTCATTCTTATCCTAACCCCCTTGATACTAATTGCCGCTCTGCTTGGTCTTTGGCGCTTTATGATTGCGCAGAAAACGGCTCAGGAATTGTTCGACGACAGCCTGTTATCTGCTGGTCTCGCAATATCGCGAGATGTTGCGATTTCAGGCGGTGACGCACTGTCACCAACGACACGCAGCATGATCCGTGACGCGTCAGGCGGAGAGATTTTTTACCACGTGACGGGACCCGGCGGCATCTATGTGACAGGCTATGCCTACCCTCCGGCAGCCACCAACCCGACTGCTGAAGAGGTGTACAAGCCGCAGTTTTTCGAAGCACTTTACCGCCAAGAACCGGTCCGCGTTCTTAAGATGACGGAACGAGTGACCATAGAAAATCTAATCGGAGATGCGACAGTTACAGTCTGGCATCGTATGGCGGATCGCAATGCGTTTGCGAATGAACTGTCAATCCGCGCTGGAATTCTCATGGGAATTCTGCTGGCCACGCTCGCCATTGTAGTTTGGTTCGGCGTCGCTCGTGGCCTGAGGCCTTTGCTGGATTTGCAGGACGCAATTGACCTGCGTTCACCAGATGACCTCAGTGAGATTAAGCGCCCTGTCCCGATCGAAGTTCAGGGTGTTGTTAGAACCCTGAACCGGCTTTTTGGTCAGGTGGAAAAAAGTATCAACGCCCATCAAGTGTTTATATCCGAAGCTGCACATCAGCTGCGGAACCCAGCGGCCGCGGTGCAATCGATGGCCGAAGCGCTGCAGGACGCGAAAACGGATGGCGACCGAGAAAAACGCATCTCCGAGCTTGTTGCGGCTGCAAAAAACTCAGCGACAGTGGCGGAACAGCTGTTATCACTTGAAAGGCTCAGGCAGCCGACGCACCAAGACCAAATGGATAAAATTGACTTCCGCTCGGTCGTTGAGGAGGCCTGCGCGGAGATGGGAGTTCACATCCTAGCAAAGGGTATCGAGTTCGACGTCACGATACCTGAGACGGCGGTCCCGGTAACCGGTGACCGGGTCTTTCTGATTGAGGCTCTAAAGAACCTGTTGGACAACGCAATCAAACACGGTGGCACAATGTTGAGCCAAATTTCAGTGGTGCTGCGGTGTGACGGCAAATACGTCAATCTAACCGTGGCCGATGACGGTGCTGGCCTGTCGCCAGACCAAAGCGAAGCGGCATTTAATCGGTTTTCTCAGTTGGAATATTCGGAGGGCAGCGGATTGGGGTTGTCAATCGTATCCGCAGTGGCGGAGCGCCACGGAGGAATGATCGAAATCAACCAAGTCGAAAGAGGAGCGAGCATTACGCTTGAGATTCCCATGGTCCTGTAAGCTGTTTCTAATTTCACTCGGAACCCAAAACCAGTCAAAGTCAACGCGAGTTTCTTCGATTGCTGCTAAATTCAGGTATTCGCCCTGAGCGAAGAACGCAGCTCTCAAAATCTATATCTATGTCGTCTTTGGGCTCGCTGCAGACGTTCGGCAGAATTCATTCAACCTTTGCTGCGCGCACAAAGCGGACATTCCCATCTAGTAGACTCGGATGGAAGTCGATTGGTTCTTCGGGTCACAAAAAACCTCTTCAAAGACGTTCGCGGTTCGTTGTACCGGAGCGTGCACCTATAGGTTGCGCGCGCTTCGGTTTTTTTGCAGATACGCTCGATGCCTCCCAAGATTTCTGCCTTATGCCAACAACCAGATTTTACGTTAAGCTGACCCAAGCTGCATTCCTTGAAGAGCTTTGCACGCACGCGGCAACAAATTTTACGCCATTAAGCCCGTCATGAACCGTTGGATAAACAACGGACGCGTCGGTTGAAATCCCATTTCGGAAAGCTTGGATCGCCTCAGCAGCCTCTCCATAGATATTGGCGAAACCTTCAAGATACCCCTCGGGATGGCCCGGAGGGACCCTGCTCAACCGATTTGCAGCGTCACCAGCTCCAGCTCCATTTCGTGTGATCAGACGCTTGGGTTCGTTGTAGGGCGTGAACCACAGGTAATTGGGATCTTCCTGAGACCACTCCAACCCACCTTTTTCGCCATAGACGCGCAAACGAAGTGCGTTTTCATTGCCGGGGGCCACCTGAGAAGACCACAGCATACCACGCGCTCCGCCTTCGAAGCGAAGCAAGACGTGCGCATTGTCATCGACTTTGCGCCCCGGCACAAAGGCCTGCAAGTCTGCCGCCAGGCTTTCCGCATTAAGCCCGGTTACAAAGCATGCGAGGTTGTAAGCATGGGTTCCGATGTCACCGGTTGATCCACCCGCGCCCGAGCGTTCTGGATCGGTTCGCCACTCCGCCTGTTTGAAATCCTGCTGCTCGGTCAGCCAATCCTGCGGGTACTCAACCTGAACTACGCGGATCTTGCCAATATCGCCGTTGGCAACCATTTCACGCGCCTGCCGAACCATTGAATAACCTGTGTAATTGTGGGTCAAAATGAATAGAGCATTCGCGCTTTCTGCTGCTTTGACCAGCTTTTTTGCATCGGCAAGTGTCGAGGTGAGTGGCTTGTCACAAATGACGTGAATACCGCGTTTCAGGAACTCACGCGCAGCTGCATAGTGAACGTTATTTGGCGTGACAATTGAGACGGCCTCGATCCCAGATTTCAGCCGAGCTTCCCTGATTGCCATTTGTTTGAAGTCTTCATAGACCCGTTCAAGCCCCAATGCTTGCCCACTTTCAAGAGATTTCTCTGGCGTTGAAGACAAAGCACCGGCTACCAGCTCGAACTTGTCGTCCAGTCGCGCGGCTATGCGATGAACGCCGCCTATGAAGGCGTCGTTTCCGCCACCAACCATGCCAAGGCGAATACGACCCGAGGTTTCTTCACTGCGTCCTGTGACCATCACTCAATCCCCAGCATTTTACGATTGGCGGCTTCGTCTGCGCCACCATCAGCGAAATCATCAAAGGCTTTCTCGGTCACACGGATGATGTGATCTGACACAAACTGAGCGCCCTCGCGCGCTCCATCTTCGGGGTGTTTGAGACAGCACTCCCATTCGACCACAGCCCAGCCATCAAAGTCATTCGCGGCCATTTTTGAGAACACAGCCCCGAAATCCACCTGACCATCGCCCAGTGAGCGGAACCGCCCGGCCCGATCTACCCAGCTTTGATACCCGGAATAAACACCCTGCCGGCCGGTTGGATTGAACTCGGCATCTTTGACATGGAACATCCGGATCCGATCTTTGTAGATGTCGATATTGTCCAGATAGTCGAGGCATTGCAGCACGTAATGCGACGGGTCGTATAGCATGCAGGCCCGTGGGTGATTGCCTGTCCGCTCGAGAAACATCTCGTACGTAACACCATCGTGGAGGTCCTCTCCGGGGTGGATTTCATAGCAGACATCGACACCGCATTCATCAGCGTGATTCAGGATGGGCACCCAGCGACGCGCAAGCTCATCAAATGCCGTTTCAATCAAGCCGGCAGGGCGCTGCGGCCAAGGATAGACATATGGCCATGCCAGCGCGCCTGAGAATGTCGCATGTGCCGAAATGCCCAAATTTTTCGAAGCGGACAGCGCTTTTTTGACCTGGTCCACGGCCCATTCTTGTCGGGCTTTCGGGTTCCCCCGGACGCTTTCGGCCGCAAAGCCATCAAACGCACTGTCATAGGCTGGGTGAACAGCCACAAGCTGGCCCTGAAGGTGTGTTGAAAGTTCCGTGACTTCGACACCATTTTCCCTGGCTTTGCCTTTGAAGTCATCGCAATAACCTCTGCTAGAAGCGGCCTGTTCTAAGTCGAACAACCGTCCATCCCAACTGGGAACCTGAACGCCTTTGTATCCACAATCAGCCGCCCATTTTGTGATCGCGTCCCACGAATTGAACGGCGCTTCGTCCCCCGCAAACTGTGCAAGAAACAAAGCTGGACCTTTGATCGTTTTCATAAAATTTCCTCCCCAAAACCTAAGCCTCTATGGCGGTAAATTTTCCTTTAGATAGATATCGATACGGATACGTTCCTGAGCTTTGTTGAACGGGACTTTGTCCGAAGTCGCACGCAACAGGCGAACGGCCGAACGAACAATGTGCCCAGTGTCTTGCGAGATTAAGGCGTCAAATGTGCCAAGCCTAAGCGCCTCACGACTGAGTGGAGTAAGCTCATGAGCTATAATCACCAGATCTTTGCTGAGCTTGTTCTCTGAAAGAAATTGAATCAGGCCTGCGTTGCCCGCTGCTGACGAGTATATTCCGACCAGATCCGGATAGGTTTCAAAGATTTCGGGCATCATCTTGTAAATCAGATCCGGGTCATCCCGGCCCTCGACAGACGCTACGACTTGGAGGTGCGGAAATTCCTCAGCCACAACAAGGTCAAAGCCTTGGCGACGCTCGAGATGGTCACGCGCCAATCGGGATCCTGTGAGAACCAAGACCTTGCCTTCGCGATGGACAAATCTACCCATCAGCTGAGCGGCGGTTCGTCCTGCCGAAACGTTATCAATTCCCACAAAGTGGTCTCGCTCAGAACTGGGCAAGTCAGACACCAAGGCGACCACCGGAACGCCTTTGTCCCTGAGCCTTTTTACGGCATCCCGGACAGAAGGCGTTTCGGGTCCGAAAACTGCGACTCCGTCTACATCCAAACTGTCGACAGCATCCAGAATGTTGACGATATCTTGCGGCTCGAACGGCGCGACCTTCTTTATCGCAATGCGGGTCCGCTCGATAAATTGGTCAGGGGATTGATCTGCGATCTGGCTGCTGATTGCCTCTACAAACTCGTTGTCCGTGTCCGGCAGAACAAAGAGGAAGTTGTAAACTCGGTTTCGTGCAAGGTTGGCCGCAGCGGTATCGCGAACATATCCCAGCTCATCAATTGCCTTTTGCACTTTCTGTACGGTTACGGCCCGAACGCCGGGACGTCTGTTCAAGACCCGGTCAACAGTCGCTAGGCTAACACCCGCAACGCGCGCGATGTCATTAACGGTTGGCTTTTTCACCAATTCTAATCTTTGTTTTTGGTCTTCCACGTGTTCTTCAGCCCTCAATCTCCCGCGCTAAGCCTTCAAACAACAAAGCAACAGCCTCAGCGCCGGGATCGTTATGTCCAACAAGGTTTTCTTCGGGAACATAGGCCGCGCGGCCTGCCTTCGCACGACGAATATTCGCGGTGTTGTTCGCGCCTTCGCGGGCAGCCTCGGCCGCATGCGTCAGACCAGATGGCAGTGCCGCAAGCGCCGGTGCCAGAGCGTCAATCATTGTCCTGTCACCGACCTTGGCGCCCCCAACCTGGCTGACGCGATTCAGACCTTCAACCAGAGACTTCGATACCGAAGCCCCGCTCGCACAGGCATCTCCAGCTGCGTTGAAGAAAATTGCAAGTATCACGCCGGAAGAACCACCCATTGTCTGGCTTAACTCATTGCCCAACGCCGGAAACAGTTGTGTCAAATCGGCAAGCGGCATGCGGTCAAGACTTCCTTGCAATGCTCTTGCGGCAGTCGCCAATGTGCTTCCTGTATCGCCATCCCCAGATTTCGCGTCTAGCTCGTTTAGATTCTTCTCTGCGTTGATGAGCAATTCAGACAGCCGGGTGATCGTTTCCCTTGTGGTGGGATTGTGCGAGGGGATTGGATCGATCGGAGTCAGGCCATCAGGCAATGGTGCAACTTTGATCGGGTCTATGGAATTCACCCCGGGCCACGCGGCCAGATCAACGGGTGCTTCAAGGGCTGACAAATCGTCCTGATCTACAGGCAGAATGGAAACCGAAAACCCGTGCATATCCAGCGATGTCATCATTGGTGCCGGGCCAATTATATGATGGGCAATACCAGTCTCGAACAAGGCATGTGTGAGGACAGCCATTTCCAGCGGAGTTGTAGAGCCTAGGTTGTTGACCAACGCCACACAGTCCCCGGTGCCCACCCTTTGCTTCAGCTTCTCCACTACTGTGGACATAGCCGATACGGCATTTGAGAACTCGACTTGCTGTACACCAGGTTCGCCATGGATGCCCAATCCAAGCTCTGCTTTGCCAGGGGCAATCCGGTCTTCTTTTGGAGAACCCGGAACGGTACAGGTGTCCAAGCTCATTCCGATGCTGACAACCTTTGCTATGGTGTTTCTTGCTGCGGTGGTAACGGTATCTAGGTCAGCACCGCTTTCAGCAAGCGCTCCGGCTATTTTGTGAACGAACAACGTACCCGCCACGCCACGTGGTTGCGGAAGGTCGGGTAGGGCGATGTCATCATCGACAACGACCATTTCAACCTTGCGGCCCAATGCGCGGGCGCGTTCCGCTGCCAGTCCAAAATTCAATCGATCTCCAGTGTAATTCTTGACGATAAGCAGGCACCCTGCCTCACCTGTGACCGCAAGAATACCTGCCAGAACCGCTTCGACTGACGGGGACGCAAACACTTCCCCACATACTGCAGCTGTCAGCATACCGGCGCCAACAAAGCCCGCATGGGCGGGTTCGTGACCAGACCCTCCGCCGGACACCAAAGCGACTTTCGACTTGTCCCAATCTGACCTCAAGACAACCTTGATGTGCGGGTAGCCGTCCAACCGGATAAGTTGTCCTCCGGAGGAGGTCAGAAGGCCGTCTATCGCCTCGGTTACCAGGGTTTCTTTTGTGTTGAGGAACTGGGCCATGCTTTTGCTCCTTAATTCACACGCGCGCCGGACGCGTCAAAATACAACGGGTTGTGGGGGCGGATTTTTATAATCTTTCCAGATGGGTAGTCCTGATGGACATCGATCAGGGTCACCACCGGGTGACCATTCAGATCCAAATGCAGCCGTGTTTGGTCTCCCAGATGCTCGGCGCGTATCACGCGCGCCTCGCTGCCTTCGCCTTCGATGATGTTTTCCGGGCGCAGGCCGATCTGCGGGCCTTTGTGATCGCCTCCGAACAACTCGGACGGCAGGATGTTGATCCGTGGCAGTCCCAACCGGCTGGCGACGTAAACACTGCCCGGGTTTTCATAGATGTCCCGGGGTGTTCCGTATTGAACCAGCCTGCCGTTTTCCAAAACGCCGATATGTGTCGCCATTGTCATGGCTTCGACCTGATCATGCGTCACGTACAGTAAGGTCGACCCCAGATCGGCCTGAATCCTTTTAAGCTCGACCCGCAAATCCGCCCGAAGCTTGGCGTCCAAAGAGCTGAGCGGTTCATCCATCAGGAAAATCTGTGGGTCACGCACAAGCGCACGTCCGATTGAAACGCGCTGCATTTCACCGCCGGACAGTTCAGTGGCTTTGTTGTCCAGCTTGTGCGGAATTTGCAGGATCTCAGCGACTTCGTTAACCTTCCTCGTGATCTCATCCTCTGGTGTCTTCAGGATCGGCGACCGCAAAGGGAAAGACAGGTTCTCGCGCACCGTCATATGCGGGTACAGCGAGTATTGCTGGAAGACCATCGCCACATCGCGCTGGGCAGGTGTATCTATACCGACGTCACGCCCGGCAATGCGTACTGATCCAGAGTCCAGTTTCTCAAGCCCGGATATCAATCTCAGCGTCGTTGTTTTTCCAGCGCCAGTCGGACCCAACAACACCACAAAGGCACCGTTGGGGATCGTCATCGAAATACCGTCCACCGCTTTGACGTTGCCAAATGACTTCGAGATATTCTCCAAAACGACTTCAGCCATTGCTCAGTACCTCGTCGTTCAGAGCGGACCTCAACGCGCGTCCGGTGGATCTTTCAAAAAGGGTTACAGCAGGTGAGCGGAACTCCAATCCAACGGTCTCACCGGGACTGACGACCTCGCGTGCATCAATTCGCGCTTTCAGTTCACCGTTCGGGCTTTGCAGTGTAACGATTTGGGTGGTCCCCAGGTATTCTGCTGCCAGGACTCTGGCCCGGTATTCGCTCCCATCCGACAGAAAAACATGCTCGGGGCGAACGCCAAAAACCAAGTCACCTTCCGCCCCTTCCATCAACCTCGGCACGGCTTCGTCATGGCCATTCAGCCGAACCATTTCCGAACCAGGCTCGACCTTTCCCTCAAACGGCAGGAAATTCATCGAAGGAGACCCGATAAAATCCGCAACGAACATCGTCGCTGGTTTGTCGTAGATTTCCTGGGGTGTACCGAATTGCTCGATCACAGCGTTGTTCATCACAACGATCTTGTCGCCCATTTGCATGGCTTCTAACTGATCGTGTGTGACGTAAACAGTGGTTGCGCCCATGCGATCATGAAGCGCGCGCAATTCTTCGGCCATATGCTCCCGAAACTCGGCATCCAAGGCGCCCAGCGGTTCGTCCATCATGAACGCTTTGGGTTCGCGAACGATCGCGCGGCCCAGCGCCACGCGCTGCCTGTCGCCACCTGACAGTCCACCTACGGGGCTATCGAGAATGTCGTTGATCCCCAGAATTCCCGCGACTTCCTCTACTTTGGCTTTGACCGCAGCACGCGGCATGCCCTGCGATATCAGGGGGTAGCTGATATTTTTGCGCACGTTCATGTGAGGATACAGCGCAAACATCTGGAACACGAATGCAATGTCTCGCTCTGATGGGGGCCGCTGGCTGATCTCCTCACCGTCCAGGTAGATTTCACCTGACGTTGGAAGTTCCAAGCCTGCGATCATCCGCAGTGTCGTCGTTTTTCCGCAGCCAGAGGGCCCTAGCAACATGAAAAACTCACCGTCCTCAATCGTGAACGAGCTTTCGCGAACAGCCGTGAAATCGCCGAACATCTTCTTTACGTTTTTGACTACGATCTGGGCCATTTCTACTCCGGGAAATGGCTGACGATGATGAACATGACGGTTCCGATCAGCGTGACGATGAAAGAGTAGGTGAAGGCCCAAAGGACAAAGGGCTGCATCAGCATAAAGACACCCAGCGCAATAAGGATGGTTGCGACCATCTCCCATGGGCCGCGGCGAAATCGCAACAATCCGTTAAGAAACCCGCTCATTTGCGTACGGCTCCGAATGTGATCCCACGCAGCAAGTGTTTGCGCATCAGGATGGTGAATATCATGACAGGGATCAGGAAGATCGTGGCACCTGCCGCCACAGCAGGCCAATCCAGGCCGCCAATACCGATAATGGTTGGGATGAACGGTGGTGCAGTCTGCGCGTTCGCGGATGTCAGCAGCACGGCAAACGCGTACTCATTCCAGGCGAAGATCAAGCAAAAGATAGCTGTTGAAGCTATGCCGGTCGCGGCTTGCGGCAGCACCACTTTGTAAAACGCCTGAAATCGTGTGTAGCCATCTATGAGCGCGGCTTCTTCGTACTCTCTTGGGATTTCGTCAATGAAGCCTTTTAGCAACCAGACCGCCAAGGAAATATTTACACCCGTATACAGCAGGATCATTCCAAGATGCGTGTCGCTTAATCCAAGGTTTCTGAACATCAGGAAGATTGGGATTGCGACAGCAACTGGTGGCATCATCCTTGTACTCAGGATGAAGAACAGAAGGTCGTCCTTGAGTGGGACCTTGAACCTGCTGAATGCATAGGCGGCCAGAGTGCCTAGGAAGATACTCAAGAACGTCGAGCCAAATCCGATGATAACCGAATTCATAAAGCGCTCGCCGAACTTCGATGGTCCTACAATCACCATGTCGTACTGGCGGACGATTTCATCGGCCCAGTTCTGCGGCGGGTTCGCTTCCAAAAACTCCTGCGTCTGCCGCGTGCGCGTGGTGAATAGATTTACATACCCTTCAAGCGTTGGGTCAAAGACCACTTTGGGCGGGTAGCTGATCGCATCGGCCGGAGATTTGAAACCCGTCAGCAAGATCCATACCAGTGGGATCATCGTAATCATCGCATAGCCGATGACCAGAAAGCCTGCGATCCACTTGGACCGGTTTGAAGGTTCAGTGACGGAAAAACTGCTCATCTCTGTTTCACCTTGTTCAGGGCTTTGACGTAGATCGACGCAAGGCCGAACACGGTGACGAAAAGGATAATCGCATAGGCTGACGCATAGCCCGTACGCCATTTCTCAAAGGCTTCGCGTTTCAGGTTGATCGAAGTGAGTTCCGTAACAGACCCCGGCCCCCCGCCGGTTAGCTGAACCACCAGATCGAACATCTTGAAGTTCTCGATTCCTCGAAACAGCACCGCGAGCATCAGGAACGGTAGCACCATCGGAATGGTGATTGTGAAGAACTGCCGCAGCTTGCTGGCCCTGTCGATCTCAGCCGCCTCGTAGATGTAATCGGGAATGCTGCGCAGCCCGGCCAGACAGATTAGCATCACGAAGGGGGTCCACATCCAGGTGTCGACAATCACGATCGCCCAAGGGGCCAGATTGACGGATCCCAGCATTTCAAAGCTCGATGGGTCTTTGCCTGTAAACCAGGACACGATGTAGTTAAACAGCCCGATTTGAGGTTGATACAGGAACTTCCAGAAGTTCCCGACGACTGCAGGAGACAGCATCATCGGCAGCACGATGATCGTTGTCCAAAGATCGTTGCCCTTGAATTTCTTGTTGATCAACCAGGCCAGAGTAAACCCGATCAAGACCTGGAAAAAAATCGTCCAGAACAGGAAGTGCGCCGTCGCCTGCATATTTAGCCAGGTGTCCGAGTCTGTCAGAATACGCTCGTAATTCCTGAGCCCGACATCTTTGACTTCGCGCCCGATCCGGTTGGCCTTGTAGTTGGTAAAGCTCAGTTGGATGGTCCAGATCAACGGAAAGATGTTGATCGCCAGCAATAGGAATATCGTTGGGGAGATGAATATCCAGGCGATCGCGCGATCGGATAAACCTCGTATTTTTCGCGCAACTCGCTCGGGCGTTGCCTGCGCAACGCGATCTACGGTCCTGTCAGACATCTCTTTGCCAGTTCTTGTTGGTTTAGGACTCACGGGTGAAGGTGGAGCGGGATAGCACCCGCTCCTGCCTTTGTCCGGACTACAGCTTGCCTTCGTCTTCGAAGACTTCCGTCCAATCTTCAATCAGAAGATCAAGCGCTTCTTGAGCTGTACCTTGATCAGCAACCACGTAGTCGTGGATGCGTTTCTGCATGGCCAGCAGGAGTTCCGCGTAGGCAGGCTCTTGCCAGAAATCCTGAACTCCAGCCATTGCTTCAAGGAAGTCACCGGCAAACGGTTGGCTGTCCACGAAACCAGGATCTTCCAGCACGGAGTTATGTGCCGAATAGCCGCCTAGCTCCCACCATTTGGCCTGCACTTCTGGCTGTGCGAACCACTTGATGTATTCAAGGGCGGCGTCCTGTTTGTCAGAGTAGCTGACAACAGAAATGCCTTGTCCGCCAAGCGTTGAACCTGCCTGATTTTGTGGCGGGTTTACAAAGAAGTCGATCTTGTCACCGCCGGTATTGGGGTCGGCATAGAGACCTGGGAAGAACGCAAACCAGTTCATCGCCATGGCGACCTGACCGGACTTAAAGGCATCCAGGCTCTCACCCATGTAAGAGTTGGTATATCCCGGAGGTGTCGCCGTTTTGTAGAATTCCTTGTAAAATTCTAGAGCTTCAACAGCTTCCGGTGAGTTTACAGCACCTTCCATGTCATATGAGCCCGGGGTGTTTTCGTATTTGAAACCCCATGGATACAGCGCTCCGGTCACACCCATGGTGATCCCTTCCGAGCCGCGTTCGGTAAAGATTGCTGCACCGTAGACAGTCTTGCCGTCGATTTCACGACCCTGAAAGAACTGGGCGATCTGCAACAACTCTTTCTGAGACTGAGGTTCACGTAGGTCCTGACCAGTCGCCTCCTTGTATGCAGCTTGGATTTCGGGATTTTCGAACCAGTCCTTGCGATAGAACCAGCCGTTTGCATCGCCCATCGCAGGCAGCGCGTAGTAGTTTGGTGTACCTTTGGGCCAGGTCGAGTAAGCGTAAACAGTGGCCGGTGCGAAATCGTCCATGCTGATGCCTTCAGCATCGAAGAAGTCGTTCAGCTGGACGTAATGACCATTCTCAGCGCCGCCGCCGATCCATTGGCTGTCACCGATCAGTAGGTCGCAGAGCTTACCCCCAGAGTTCAGCTCGTTCAGCATACGGTCCGCAAAATTTGGCCACGGAACAAATTCGAAGTTCATCGTGTGGCCGGATTCTGCTTCGAATTCCTTGGATAGTTCGACAAGCGCGTTGGCCGGATCCCATGCAGCCCAACATAGCGTCAGATCTTCAGCATTTGCCTTGGTAGAAAGAGTAGTAGCGGCAAGGACTATTGCGCTGGCCGAAGCCAGTTTTGTGTAAGTCATCCATTCCTCCCTTTTTGCGCCGTCAATCGAGGATGTGCGAATCGCGGCATACTTCCAAGGCTATTTGAGGTACGCACCTCATGTCCAGAAATATTTGAGGTTCGTACCTCAGATGAGCAGGGAAGTTCGTTGAACTTGTTGTCTTAACCTATGATTTTAATAGAAATTGTTTGTTTTCTTTGATGTGCATCTATTTTCGGCAGTAAGGTTTTAAATTGCCATATCGACAAAAACTGGCGCGGCCCACTTTGGCGGCCATCATGGTTCCAACACGTTTAGCGAACCCGCTGCTGAAGCACTCACAGATTATTTAGTCGATACCTAGGAGAATTGGAGATAGCTTCAAAAAGCACGCACCACTCGGGATCGTGCATAACTCGTTTGGTCAGGTGCAAACGTATGAAAACTCTCTCTATCGTAAGATTGAACCGCTACCCAATAAAAGGCTTGAGCGCCGAGCCCATGCAAACTGTAACGCTGCGTTCAGGAGATGGCATTCCAGGTGACCGTCTGTTCGGATTTGCTCGATACAACTCCGGTTTCGACGTACATAACCCGCAGCCGCTCCCGAAAGATCGCTTTGTTGTTTTGTTGAATGAAGCTGCGCTTGCAGGCGTTAAGACAAATTTTAATGTTGAGACCCAATATCTTGAGATCAAAGCGAGCGGCAAAACACGCAGCTTTAATATGCAAGCACCAGAAGATCGGATGAATGCGGTGAGTTTCCTGTCTTCGGAGATCGACCTAAAAGACCCCGAACCACCAAATTTCGTTTCGTCCGCTCCGCATCGGTTTACAGATGTATCTGTCGTGTCACCTAAAATGATGAACGCGATATCCGTTCTAAATCTGGCGTCTGTGGAAAAGTTAGGTGAAAAACTGAACGCGGAAGTCCACCCAGCGCGCTTCCGGGCGAATATCGAGATGGACGGTTTACCCCCGTTTTCTGAGTTGGATGAAGCTGGATCAGTTTTTAGATTTGGCGATGTTGAGTTAAAGATACTCTCACGTACGAAAAGGTGTGCAGCCACTGAAGTGAACCCGGAAACGGCTAAGCGGGACCTGAAGATACCCTATCTAATTCGGAAGTTGATGGGTCATACGGACATGGGTGTCTATGTTGAGGTTGCTATAGGCGGAACGTTGAGAGTCGGCCAAATTGGGGAGATGTTGAATTGAGTGTTACTCACCCCGCCAGAGTGGCAGTCGCAGGCGATTTGTCCCGCGTTCTCTCAAGTAATTTGTGTCTACGCTTTCGCCAGTCGTTTTCTTGCTCGCCCAGCCTAGCGAATGTGACTCCGTCAAAAAAATGCTCCAGATGAAGCATGTAATTGACCGAACCTGGAAAGTTCACAAAGGTCGTTTTTTGCGGATTTCTCTGACCTCTTCCCAGGCTTGGGAAGAAAGATGGGCTTCGACCGGCTGCCGATTGCGCTCGTTGCAGCCATCGAATTCGTCAGTACCTTCGTTATTGCTCTTTTGGGCGTACGTACTGGGCGCAACTATCTTGCCTTTGCCTTCGCAATCATCGGCGTAGCCCTCCTGATTGACGTGCCGTCGATACTGGCAGCAGATGGACCTGATCTCATTTCTGATCTTCTTGGCCTGTTCTGGGCGGTGCTGAACAGCTCGCTTTTCGTTCTCTACATCATCTTCGGCCACAAGATTTCCGAAGGTGGCGCGTCGGGCGGTGTGGAGCGCCTTGGCACTGTCTCGACAGCGGCCTTTATATTTGTGATGCCCATAGGTTTCCCGCAAGCCCTCGACGATTTTGGTGCGCCCTCGCTGGTACTGACCGGGATCGGCGTCGGCATCTTTTCCTCGTTAATCTCCTATGTCTGCGATCAGCTCGCGATGGCCCGCTTGCCACGTGCCAGCTTCGCGTTCCTTATGGCTCATCTGCCAGCGACCGTTACGATCATCGTCGCGACGGTCTTGCGTCAGGTTCCGAGCGCTGTGGATGTCCTCGGCGTGCTCCTCGTCATGATTGGCGTAGCCGTTCACAAATCCTGTCGATGCGGTCTGCGGGTGTCGACGGCGACTAGAATCGGCCATTCGCTGCAACCTGACGAACGAGCAGGTTGGGCTCAATGCGGTGCTGTCAGACGAATTCGAACCAGTCTCAGTTTGCCGCGGAAACCGCGAACCTATCCGGAACAAAGT
>NZ_WVRE01000017.1 GCF_013111185.1 Ruegeria sp. HKCCD7303
GCTCGTCAGGCTCATAACCTGAAGGTCAGAGGTTCAAATCCTCTCCCCGCAACCACTTGGGTCGAACAAGCCGCCTCAGGGCGGCTTTGTTCATTTTGGGCCAACCCAATCATTGCTGCCAGGGCACCCTCCAGTTCGATCTGAACGCCCTCGTTGGTGTGCTCGACCGTGACACGTTCGATAAGGCCCCGGATGATCTCCAAAGCCCCGGTGCGGATCGAAGGTTCCAATAGCGCTTGTGCAAGATCGGCGACCTTGGAGCGATAAAGTTCCGACAGGTTCGGGTGCAGTCGCACCGGCGAAGGCTTAGGTTCGAAGAGCTTTGCGTCAAGCTCGGCTATCTGCGCTTCGAGTTCTTCGAGCCGCGTTTGAAGCCCGGGGGTGCGAATGCCCTCAGCGATTGCGTCATAAAACCCATTCAGTTTGCGTGCAGCTTTGTCCCGTTCGGATTGTAGACGGGTCCGGGCTGCCTCCTCTGTACCAGCTTCTGCGTTGGCGGCTTCGTTGAAGGATTTGATAAAAGCGGCCACTGCGTCGGGCTGCATCAGACGCTGACGAAGCAAATCCAGAACGGCGTCTTCCAGGACATTGCGGCGAATGGATTGCCTGTGCGTGCAGGTGCCGAGTTTGCGGGCGGCTGAACAGGCGAGGTAATCGCGCCCGACAGTGGCGAGTGGCCCACCGCAGTTGCTGCAGAATACTAGACCGGTCAGAAGGTGCTTTTTGCGACGCTTCTCCCAAAACTTGGTTTGCTTGATGGCTTTGACGCGGGGATCAGCCTCGATCTCGCCTTGCCGCTGCTTGACCGCCTCCCAAAGTTCATCCCCGACGATCCGCAGCTCAGGGACCTCCGCGATGATCCATTTGGACGGATCGTTGAGACGGGAAACACGTCTGCCGGTCTCCGGGTCCTTGATGTAGCGCAGCCGGTTCCAAACAAGGCGGCCGATGTAGAGCTCATTGTTGAGAAGGCCCGTCCCACGCACTCGGTGCCCCCGGATGGCGGTGTCACGCCATAACTTGCCACGGGGACCGGGAATACCTTCGGCGTTCAGGCGGCGCGCAATGGCTTTCGGGGAGTGCCCTTCGGTGAAGTCATGTAACACCCGCCGGACGATCTCAGCTTCTGCTGCGTTGATCACTCGTTCCCCCGTGACGGGTTGGCCGTCGGGCCCGAGACGCCGGACGACATCATAACCGTAGCTGTTACCACCGCCGGAACGGCCAAGCTCGACACGCCCGCGCAAACCACGCCGGGTTTTGTCGGCCAGGTCTTTGAGGAACAGTTGGTTCATGGTGCCTTTGAGACCTACGTGCAATTCGCTGATCTCGCCCTCAGCCAGCGTCACGATGCAAACCCCTGCAAAGCTTAGCCGTTTGAAGATCGCAGCGATGTCTGCCTGGTCCCGGCTCAACCGATCCAGCGCCTCTGCCAAGATCAGATCAACCCGTCCTTCCTGGGTTGCATTGAAGAGCGCTTGCAGCCCGGGACGCAACATGGACGCACCAGAGACCGCCCGATCCGAATAGGCGTCGACAACAGTCCAGCCTTCCCGCTCTGCACGTTCCCGGCACAAACGCATCTGGTCATCGATAGATGCGTCTCGCTGCATCTGGCTGGAGAAACGGGCATAGATTGCGACTCGGGTCATCGACAGACCTTTTTCTTCTGGTTGATCAGATCCGCGTAGTCGCGGCCCGCTTCAATGGTTTGGGCGTGAATGTAGTGATGCTCTGCCGTTCCGAAGCTCGTATGAGCCAATATTGGTCGGATCAGCTTTGCGTGTTCCGGAGAGGAGCGCGCCAATGTCGTTGCGGCGGCATCCCGGAAGAAATGCGGTGGAATGCGGCGACCCGTCAGCTTCAGGGTCTGCTCCGCGATCCGGGGGCTCAGCGCATCTTGCTTTAATGGTGCGCCTGTCCTGCCGACCCACAAGACATCGTGCTGCTGTTGGCCACGCTCCAAAAAATAGGGGCGGGCTTCGTTGGCATAACGACGCAAGAGCGGCTCAACGCTCTGGGGAACATCAGCCTCCCATGGTTGTCCTGATTTGGTCAGATCCCCCGGGAGCGCGACGGTTATGGTGTCTGCTGTGACATGCAAGGATATGCCAATCCGAAGGCCGGCAAAGGCGCGTCGCCGCATCGGCATCAAAGCCAGCATGGCTATCATGGTGCCATCCCGCAGGCATATCATACGGCGCAGCGGTGTTGGCTCCGCTTCTGCATGACCCGTCGCTAGAGACATTCCCGCCTTGAATAGAACCTCGCTGGACAACACACGCCCAAGTTTGCGATCCCGATCACCCCGTCCTGCGGCGCGCTTCAATCCCGCTTTCAATCTCCGCTGAGCGGACCAGTCCTGTGTCGGGTCAGCCGCGGAGAGGATACGCAACACGCCGTCAATGAACATCAACCGGGTCATCGGCCGGGTGTGTGAGAGGTCCCTAAGCCAAGCGGAAAGGCGCGGCAGGGTCCCGCGTCGAGCCGGAGGCAGTGTGATCGCCTCCGCATCGCTGTTAATCAGCCATTGCAGCCATCGGGCATAGCGCAGTTCTAACGTCTTCAACGAGGTCGCGCGTAGATGTGACAGCGCGCCGCAATCGTCGAGTGGGCCACCTTCTATCTGAAGGTTGAGCCACATCTCCCGGTCTTGCACGGGCCAATCAGACAGAGGCAGAACAAGGCTCATCAGCGACGCCCTTTCTTAGCTTCTATCAGGTCAGCAAAGGCGCGTGTTGCCGAACGTGCCTCAAGACCGGAATACATGTTGATCGTGTGGCTGACCTCCGAATGTCCGAGCAACCGGCGCGCGACCTCATAGCCGCCGGGATTGGCGTCGAGCCAGTTCATCACCGCAAAATGCCGAAACAGGTGGGCATTCATCTCCAACCCCGTTTCCTTCCGAATCCGTTTGGAGACGCGCGCAGACAGAACGCCAGGATCAACCGAATGCTGACCATCCCTCCGGGGAAACAGCCAAGGCGTTCCCGCGGGGCAGAGTTCCGGACAGCGAGATTTGAGATGCACGTCGATCATGCGCAATACATCACGCGGGATCTCGAACTCGACAGGTCGCTCATTTTTGGTCTCGCCGTCTTCCAGAACCAGGTAGGCTCGGCCATCACCAGGTCGGTGCAGGTGGCGTTCCAGGTGGATGCCAGCCAGGTTCTTCACGCGAACCGGGCAGACCAGCAAGATGGCGATGGCGAGTGCATCTTCGCGCGCCAGAGCCCAGCCATACGGTTTGGAGATGCCGCGTGGTCGCGCGAAAATCCGTTCAGGCAGGAGCAGCAGGCGCTGTTGATGCCGATCCTCTTGCAACACCCGCAGCCGGCTTCGGTTCTTTTGGGTCATGCCATTCTGAGGTTTGACCGCCAGGCGCGTGGCAAGCCCGGCCAGTGCATCGCGAGCGTCATCGGGTGCATTAAGTATCCGGGCCAGGTTGCGGAGCAGCGCGGCGATCTCACTGATCATCTTTGTGGTCTGGTTGTTGGTGCGCGATAACATCTGGCGCAAACCCTGTTCAGCCATCACCGGATTGATCAGGACGTCCAATCCGCCAATCTCCGCGATCGGGATACCAGAGTGAACGAGTTCGGAGGCAAACCGAACCAACTGTCTTTGGTATTGGGACAGGGTCGCGGGTCGGAGTACCCTGTTCTGACCGTCATCTGCCAGCGGGTCCGGAGTTGCAAGACGGTGCATCAATTTTGCAAGCTCGCTTTGGAACGGCGTAGGAAATGCTGTCACGGGAAAGGTGATGACCTTCTGGCGCGTTTCCAGAGGCAGGATGGCCTTGGGCCATTCAGAAATACGTCGGACCGCCAGGTTCCAGCCGTTGACCGCAGCCCGATACGCGACATCCGGTGATTTGCTGATCTCGTTATGCGCAAGGGCTTCTCGATAGGCCGCGGCATGCTCTTTGCGCACAGTGGCGGGTTTGACGCCTTGCCGGTTCAGAAAATGCACGAAGCGGCAGAGTGCGGGTTGCAATGTCTTGTCGCCGGACGCCAATACATTCGCCCAGAGCGCTTGCCAATCGGGAGACAGATCATCGATCCGGTTGAAGCGCCGTTCCACCAGCCCGAAATGCGCGAGGGCGGCACGCGCATCACTCACCGCGTTTTGCCAACTCTTCGGTGTAAGACCGAGTGCTGCCGGTGTGACTTTGGACAGACGGGGCTGCAACCAGCGACTGTCGCAGGGCACATCCTCTGGCGGCAGCCCAAGGGCTTTGGCCACGCGGCGCAGACCGGAGATCATGTCGCGGCGGCGTCCGTCCGACAGATAGCTGTCGGAGCGCAGTTGGTCGATGAGCTCGGCGAACATCGGTGTGTCGGCTTTGACGAAGGCCAATCTCAACGGAACGGGGCTCTGGCTAGTCATCGGGTTTACGTTCCTTTGGACATATCGGGTCTCGGGCAGACGGGTGTGGACAGGGGGTCCGATTCGGGAAAAGCGTAGCACAGAAAGTCAGAAACTTACGGGCAGGCCCTCTTCCCGAAAATGCCATAACCTATTGACATTAATGTACATTAATGGTCTCGATTACCTACCAGCACTGTGCCTGCCTGTAGGCGGCATGAGCTGCCGGATCAATGCGGATGAGGCGTCCGCCAGGGCCCACCCGAATAACCTCAAGCAGGCCAGCCGCAATCGCACGGCGCACCGTCTTCTCCGAGCAATTGTCCAGTTCAGCAACGTCTTTCACCGTCAGAAGCTTGCGGGGTGGGCTCTTCTTCGCATTGATCTGTGGCATACTGATGCGCCTCCTTTTGGTCAGAGGCGTCCCGGCCCAGTTCCTGTACTGCCTGGGCAGCCAGCAATCGGACCAACTGGTCAATCGCTGTCTCAACCTGCTTGTGCGCGTGGTCGTCAGAAGGGGATATGGCAGGAACGCGTGTCATGCCATGACCATGACAAAGTGCCTAAAACAGGTCGAAGTGTGCTGATTTCGAATTTATTCCGGGGTCGGTACACTTGCCATCATATCACGCTCTGTCCGCCACTCCCGCATCTCATTACGGATAGTCTCACCGCTGATCGTCGCTGGCGGATTGGACAGCAGGGGAACGACGGCATTTACGAAGTCCACAAGGGGCCCCCGGCGCTCGGAAGTCACACCATCTGTACTATAGCTGACTCGGCGACCGATACGCTCCCAGAGCTCGAAGATCTGCCGGAGGACAATGGTTCGTCTTTCGTCCCTGGTCCTCCGTTTGTCCGGTACGTCGAGCGTACGCGCGGAATACTTCCCAGCGCTTCGGGTCAGGCAGTGGTCAATTTCTTCGACAGTGGTCACAGCTCCATCAAACAGGCCATGCAAAAGCCTGTTGGGATCGTCTGTTCCATGCCCAGCCTTCGGGTAATCAATGCGGAGATTCGAGAAACCTTGTGACGCTCTCTTCAAGTAGTGTTCCGCCCGGCGAAGATCCTGCAACACGGTCTCCAACTGCTCCGGGCCTTTTTCCATCTGTCGGACTATGGTAACTATGGATTGTCTGGCGGTGTCCGGAGCCAGCGCGAAGGCGAGTTTGTTTGACAGGTTGTCCAGTTCGCATTCCTCGATATCAAACCTGATCGTCAGATCTGTCCTCATGACTTCACTTAACGCGCCTTGACGGTCGTAGTTCTGGACGTTCCAGTTCACTGATGTTTTTGCCATGCAAGCCTGCCCCCAAGCACTTTTGGTCTAAAAGTCGGTTTGTTCTGAACCGCCAGCCACAAACTCTATACGGCCCAATCAACGATTTGAAGCTCTCAACTGGTGCGGCGCAGACTGCCAGGGACGGTTGGAGAAAATCCGACTCAATCTCAGTAGTGTTCTGACCGTAAAAACCTTTTGGATCGTCACACTTCGACCTTTCCATCTTCGTTTACCACAGTTTTGCCGGACCCGAGGGACGTCAGTGACTGCGCCGGAAAGGTCCGGCGGCACGTGGTTTGGACCGACTGTTTTCCATTGCTGTCGACAGGTCGAAAACAGTTGCCACGGTTTGCCTGCTCACCGGCCACCAAGAACAGGACATGTTCCGGGGACCACCCCACCCCGCGCCAGGTCGGCTCCTTCTGGACTGGCGCAGAAACGCGACAACGAAACCCACCGGCTGCTCGTCTTTCATTATAAAAGAAAGGCGGTCTGATCGGGGACTGCCAGCACTCAATTGAGTTCAGGCGGGGCAGGTGAAAAGCCTGCGGGGAAGCGGTTGGCCACCGATAACAGGCATCGCGTGGATACGGACAGGAAGCGAAGGGCCTTCCCCCGCATGACGGGGGGAAGGAGCGGGGGCCGGATATTGTTTTATGCAAAGGCAGGGTGAACGGTCGCGCTCCGGTGAAGTCTCGCAAAATCACACGCACGGTGAGATCGTTAGCACGCCACCCCAAGCTGAGCAGCCTCATCTGACTGGTCCAAGTTGATTGTTAGTGCATCATCGGCCTGCGATCCATTCGAACGGGCGGAGCACGAGTCAATAGGGTACTCAAGATGGCGACTCGACCGGACCTATCTCTTGGTCCCTGCTCAGGCGTTCGTTGCGCATTTCTTGTCAACATTCGAGGATTTTCCGCCCCGACAAAAGCCGGCGAGTTTCTCGATCGATCAGGTGCTGGAGAACTTGCAGCGCAACCAGGGCGGCTAAAAAATAAAGGCGATATACAGGATCCCAAAAGCGACCGCGTAATGCGGTCGTTTTTTTACCGAGAGCGAAGGGCGGCTTAGTCCGCAAAGTGGACGTTCAAGCAAGTTGCAGCGAATGCCCGCTTCGAGCCCAAACTTGCCGTTCGAGCATAGGTTGCGAACGTCGGCTTTTTCCTCTCTCCGAACACGGGCAACGGTTGGGCTATTGAGTGCCGGGTCTCGAGCGGGAGTTTCGCGACATTCGACTTTCAACGAGTAACTGTCCGTCTACAACTGTGACAAGCTTCTCGAAAACGATCGTTTTAAACCTTGCCAGACAGGCCAGCTAATTATCATCAAGCTGTCTGACTACCTTGACTTTCCATGTGATATCAAAAGCGGCAGCTGGCCTACAGAATACCAAGTATGAGGATGAGTTTTCGTGTTTTTTCTGTCTTATAAGTTGAATCTCAACCTCAGCCCCAAAACCAAAGGATCATCATCGGTGAAGCCGGGATTGTTCAGATACTGGACATCTGCCGTCAGCGCCAGGTTGTCAGAAATATCCAGCCGGTAAAACGCTTCGACGGTGGTTTGCGTGTCAAGGTTTTGATCGGTTGGGTCGGCGACCGTCACGCCAAACCCGAACAAGTCGTCATAGAACCCGGGGCGCCACATGACCCCGGCGTTGACCGCACGTCTGGCAATCGGGGCATCGCCGTCTGACCAACCAAGACGCCCGAACAGCATAACGCTCTCGTCAAGGGTCACATTGCCTGACAACATTGCGCCATGACTGCTGGGCACACCCGCGTCGTCCCTGTCGTCCACATGGAAGACACCGAGGTGAACATTGGTGAGGTATCGTTGGTCACTTGCAGGCGTCCAGCCGATCTCTCCGTAGGTGAAGAACTCAGAACCGCCGGGAAACCAGTCTATATCCGTCAATGACCCGTTCGCGTCGCTGGCCAAGCCAAGCGCATAAATCTGATCCGTAATGTATCCCCCGCCAGCAATGCCAAAGCCGGGATCGGGAATGGGAAGGACTGGACTGAACAGAATTGAAAAATTCGAAAAAGTCGTGCGGGGGTTCACATAACCAAGGATATCGGAATAGTCGCCGGGGTCGATGCGACCGGCCACGAAGCCTCCGTTGATGCCGGACAGGGCTTGCGACCAATAGGCGACCGACAGCGTTGAATCCGTGTCGCTGAATGTCGTTGCCGTGACACCGAGATACCCGATTTCGCCCGCGAGACTGCCCGGCGCAATATCCGTTCCCAGACGATGTCGGTTTTCGAGGATGAAGACAAAGCTGCCCGCATTTTCGCTGCCACGATTGAGCAATTCCCAGTTGCCAATAATCCGTGCCTGACCGGAAGCGGCCTCGTCGGTGCCACTCAGGCTGTCTGAAGACTTTTGGTAGAACGCCTGATAGTCGAACGACAAATTCAACCCAGTGCGTTTGGCGAAAGCCTCACGCGACTGTTCGAAGGGGTCGAAAAACCGATCCAGCCCTGGCGATCTGGAATCTTCAAGCCGCCGGAGCCTGTCCTGTTCCAATTGGGCCTGCGCCGACGCCGGCCCCCCAAGCGACGCGGTGGCAGCCGCCTCCAATTGCCGTACCGTATTGTTCTCTTGGGCTGATGCTCCGGATGCGATGGCAATGGTAAATGCGAAAGCAACAAAATTAGCTTGCTTCTTCGTCATGCTCGTCTTTCATATTGGTGGACAGCAGGTCGTTTACTGAACAACCGGTATGTGCGCGGCAAATCTTCAAAGCGCGCTACCCACCCCAGTTCGCTTCATAAAGGCGCATCAGATTACCGCCCATAAGGTCGCGAATTTCTGCTTCGCTCCACCCGTGCTCCTCTTCCAAAACGCGGGCCACAGCCCACACATCAGCGGGAGGTGCCATTTGTGTTGGCAGCCCGTAGCCTTGGGCTGGCGGATATTTTTCCGGGTTACTGATGATCGGGCCCAGTGCCACACCATAGTTTTCGACGTAGTCTACCCCGAAACATGTCGCCTGCTTTCCTACCATCTGGCCGATAAAATCGATGTGTTTCGCAATGGATTTGGGCGTCGCTGACCCTTGAGGGTTCAAAAAGCCACCAAGAAAGTTCACGCAAATAACACCGCCCGTAGCAGCGACAGCGCGGATGGCTTCGCTGGATACATTGCGGTAATTGTCGTAAAGCTCCGCAGAATTGCTGTGTGAGATCATCATGGGTTTTGTGGTGATTTCAGCCGCATCGATGCAGGTTTGCCACGAGGAATGCGAGCAATCGACAATCATACCGACGCGGTTCATTTCTGCGACAACCCCGTATCCCAGTTCAGTAATTCCTCGATCGACCACCAAAGGATCATTGTCCACCATACCGGCTGAATAAGGGCCAGTTTGATTATAGCTGAAGTTCATCTGTCGGATGCCTAGGTCCCAATAACGCTGGACGTTGGCAATATCCTCATCAAGCATGTCCATGCTTTGCGAATTCAGCATGATCGCGATAACGCCGTCACCCTTTGCATCAATCAAATCCTGAACTGTCGTCGCCAGCGTGAAGCGGTCAGAGTTTTCGTCAATCCATGCCTTCATGACATCAATCCGTTCGAGAACGGCGAGAGCACCTTCCGAGCCGTTGGATATGGTTGTGCTGAACGCAGCGTACCCATACTCCTCGTAATGATTGGCAAGGCTCTCCCAATCCTTGAGTAGGAAGTCGATACTCTCGAAGCCGGGCGAGCCTACAGCCAGCGCATCAATCATGTAGGCGTCGGCGTAGCGTTCGCGGTAAGGCAGGTCGCCCTTCCGCGCCTCATTCCCGCGGGGATCAGCCATTTCAACCAGTTTCTCGATACGCGCGGCGATTTCCTCTTCGCTTGGCTTTGCCTGTGCAAATACCGGACCGCTCAAAACCGCCGCTGCAAGAGCAAGTTTGATCCCGTGTTTCATTCTTTCATCTCCTCTTTCAAGACCCGTTACTTCAGATCGTCATGTGCCTTAATCTCGGGCACACGGGACAGCGCTTCGGCCATATCCGCACTGCTCATCAGTTCGATCATCTCATAGTCATCGAGCAGGCCATCCCCAAGACGGCTGACGTAAAACGCCTGAATGAAGGTGGGATCGTCAGGTAGCGAAACAGTGATGTAGTTTTTCCCGTTTCCGAGCCCCCAGTAGTAACTGAGAAGCTTCCCGCCAAGCGCCTCAATTCCACCCTTGACGCTGGTTGCACGATCGCTCGGATTTGAAATCTGCATTTCCCAAGCGGCGCTGTTGGACGTGCCGATGAAAAGAAACGTACGCATGTTTTGGGTGTCTTCCGCAGTGGCCAACGTGGCGTATCCAGCCAGAAGGGCCCCTAGGATAAGATGTTTCATTGTGCGTCCTTTCAATGATGAGCCTGCGGCAAGACGAAACAGGCTACTGTTTGGATGCTCGTGCCAAAAAAAAGCGCGATCCGGCGCAGGCATAGGCAGAGTACAAAAAACCTCTGCTTATCACTCCAGCGTGTTCTTGTAGATCACGCCGTCTTTCATGATCATTCGAATGCTTGGGACATCCTGCCCGCGCGGCGGCGCATCAAACCATGTGTCCACCGCGCCGATGGCCGAGATGTCTTCAAGTGGGTTCCCGTCTACGATCAGAATGTCGGCGTAGGCGCCTTCTTCGATCACACCAAGCTTGCCTTCAGGGTAAGGGTTTCCTCGCCCGGTCAGCGCCGCCAGTTCGCCACCATTCGAGGTCATCATCTGCAATGCCCAGAGGTTGCCAAACTCACGCGCGACAAACGCCTTCGTAAAATCCATTGACTGGCGATAAGGGACACCCGTGAGAAGCACGTAATCGGAATCGAACACCATCTTCGGCTTATATTTTTTTACAAGATCCATCAGCTGCTTGCTGTTTTCCCGCAACCACAGAAATTTCGCCGTCGGCGGGAAAGTTGGGTCCTGATGCATCGGGTGTTCCAGAGCCTCGGGCGCAAGCGCAGTCAGGTTGGGCGAAAAGAATGCCTCTTTTTCGACCAGCTTCTGCATCGTCGGTTCGGTAATAGTCAGGCCGTGGTCTACCACTTTGACACCAAGATCGAGAGCACGGGACAGGTCGCTGTCCATAAATACGTGCATGGCGACGTATGAGTCCATATCGCCTGCAACCTCTACTGCAGCAGAAATCTCTTCGTTTGTGAAAGCAGACTGATAGATCGGGTCCTTGATCGATGTCACGCCACCGCTGACCATGATCTTTAGATAGTTTGCCCCTAAAGCAAAATTCCTCCTCGCTCCCTGAAGCACCTCGGCGGGCCCGTCCACCAATCTGGTGATCTCCAGTCGCTCAAGATTGCTCTCGTTCTTGCGCTGACCAGCGATACCCCAGTCGCCGTGTCCGCCCGTTTGGCTAAGGCATGCGCCGGAGGAATAAATTCTTGGGCCGGGAAGTGATCCTTCATCAATAACCGCTCTAAGCCCACCATGAGCGCCGCACATATCGCGAACCGTTGTAAAGCCCATCGCCAACATTTCCTGCGCGAATGCGGCAGCACGTGCGCCAATCTCTTCCCATGTGGTGTCCTGAAGCCCCGGGATAGTCCCGTTTTTGTACATGTTCACATGCACATGGCTGTCGATAAGCCCGGGCATGAGCGTACGACCGTCTCCGTCAATGACGGTCACATCCACTTCTTTGGTCTCGATACCGCGTTCAGTTTGAACGGTGAAGGAGTAGCCGTCGATGCCGCCGACTGGATCAGGCAACCGCTTGGATCCCCCGGTGCGCACATCGACTTCCCACTTCCCGCCCTCAGGAATGTCAGCGTCAATCTTGTGAATCTTGTTGCCTACGACGAGAACGTCGACGTCCTTGAGCCCGTCACTCACTCCATCAAAAACCATCACATTCTTAAAGAGTGTAACAGGGGGGATGTCACCTGCGGCCTCCTGTGCAAAAGCCGCGCTTGTTGTGAGAGCGACTGCGCTCGCCATCATTGTAGATTTGCCGAGGTATTTCATGGGCTTCCTTTCCCTTCCGCTATCGGGGTGCGCGGGGTGCCGAGGTGAATTCACCCCGCGCGACACTCAATCGAGTGTATTCTTGTAGATCACGCCGTCTTTCATGATGATTTTCAGATTGGCGTCCGGCTCGGCCAACAGGAGGATGTCCTCCAGCGGATTACCATCGACCAGCAAAAGATCGGCATAGGCACCTTCCTCGACCACGCCGAGCGGTCCATCCTGATACGGGTTGTTCAAGCCGGTCAGTTGGTTCATGCGGGCGCCGTTCGACGTAGCGATGCGCAGAATGTCATATGCGCTGAAACCCGCTTCGTGCAGATACCCGATTTCGTCGTTCATCTTCTTGTCTTGCTCAAGCGTCTGATCCCAGTTGTTCACAAGGTCTGTGCCCAGTGTGTAGAGATCGATCATGCCCGGCGTCGTCTGGATTACTTCGATCATATTGGCTGCAGCATCGCGCACGCTTTTCCATTTTACAAAGGACGCTGGCGTGTAAAAGGCTTCCGCTTGTTCGGTGGTCACCGAGTAGACCGGGGCCACCGCCGTCGCGAACATGATCTGCTTTTCGACCATAATCTCGGCAGCCTCCTTGGTCAGGAACGGGATGTGTTCAATCGTCTTGGCGCCATTGTCGATGCAGTTGCGGATCGCCTGTTCGGTGAACACATGGCAGGTGACATAGGTGCCCCATTGCGCGGCCGTCTTGACTGCCATCTGGATCTCGTCAGCCTGATACTGAAGTGAGTGCAGCGGATCGAACTCTGACGTAACCCCGCCGCTGACCATGATCTTGATCTGGGTTGCCCCGCGACGCAGGTTTTCACGCACCGCCATTCGGATTTGCTCAGGTCCGTCGGCGATAAAGCTCATGTCCGTCTCGACCCAATGCGAAGGACCCTGTCCGGAGAGTGTCGGATGCCGGTCGTTCAGTTTGCGGAAATCGGCATGACCGGATGTCTGAGTGATAAACGCTTCCGAGGAATAGATACGCGGGCCGGGAAACATTCCGGTGTCAATGATGCGGGCGATGGATTTGGCCGGACCACCAAGGTCGCGCACGGTTGTGAATCCGTTCATCAGGATGCGTTCGGACCGGATCGTGGCGACGCCGCCAAGGTGAAAGGGAGTGATGTTCTGGCGTAACCCGTCACTGAGCGGATTGAATACCGTAAGATGCACGTGCTGGTCATGCATCCCCGGCATCAGCGTGCGCCCGCCGCCGTCGATGATCTGGGCGTTGGCGACGGCCAGAGGTTCGGTCGAGACATCGGCGATCAAGTTGTCGACCACCAGCACATTGGCATTCTCGATCCGCTCTTCGTTCACCCCGTCAAAGACATGCACATTGGTGAAGAGGATCGGAAAGCTCTCCTCTTGAGCAAATGAATATGTTGCGACCGCTGAAAGAACAGTGGCGACTATAAATCTTTTGAACATTTTGGAGTTTCCTTCTTGGCAATGCACTGCTCTGCACGATTGTATCTTTGCGTGTGGCGCTCAGACTGTCATTAGCAATATGGTTGAATTGTCCAAAAAAATGCTCGAAAATGCGAATAAGGAATTAAACCGCGATAGTTCAAGTCGGCAAATGAAACTCCCAACTGTTGAATGCTCGATGGCGCAACCTTTTGTGTCCCTTGCCCTTAGCCATGGCCTTGAAGTTGACAAATTTCTTGAGCCATCCGGCCTCTGTCTGAAGGACGTGCAGCGCGGCGAAGCGTTCATGGCAGGGCAGCATTGGTACGATCTGATCGACAATCTCGCGAAGGCATTGAGTAACCCGCATTTAGGGTTTGACGTCGGTGCTAATGCGGCTCTCAATACATTGCCCAACCTGTCGATCCTTGAAACTCAAAGCGCGACGCTTGGTGATCTTTTAATATCGCTTGTTGTGGACGTCGGCAGGATTTCGTCCATGGCGAACTACAATCTCGAGACCAACGGTCATGTCGCTAGGTTGGTTGCAAAACGCACATTCAAGCCATCTTCTCCACCTGGCCAAGTCGACGGCTATTATCTGGGATTTATGGTTCGACTAGTTCGATCCGTCTGCGATCCCGACTGGGACTCCAAGAAACTACAATTCTGGGTTTGCAAACCTGATTGTATCCCTGATTGGCAGAAAAAGGAAATTTCGGTACGCAGGACCAACCGCATGGGGGCGCACATCGAGTTTCCAGCAAACTGGTTGTTGCTTCGGTCCGGAGGTGGGCAAAGCCAGAACCTCCCGGAGAACTTCACAGGCGCCGACGACTTTCTTCAGCAAACCCGCGATTTGCTTGAACTGCATCTCGACAAGCAACCTGCCACCCTGAACTGGTTTGCAGAGTTGTATTCGCAAAGCCCCGACCGTTTGAAACGCACCTTCCGAGCCAATGGTACAAGCTTCAAAGCAGAACTGGAAAAATGTCGGGCGAAGCGAGCGAAGACTTTGCTTGTAAACAGCCAACTTTCGATAAAAGAAATTGGTGAAAGTGTTGGGCTTCTGGACCAACCCAGTTTTCACAGGAGTTTCAAGCGATGGACCGGGATGACTCCGAATGAATTCAAAAAACGCAATCAGATATGCAACTCCGACTGATCGTTAAGCTAAAGATTACCGCTCCAAGATTCAGAAGCGACGACGCAAGTCCCAACTTACTGCAGGCGTTGGCTCGCTTCGGATATCCGGCGTTTTTCCGTGGGACTTCAACGCCGCGAAAAGCGTAAAGACTAGGCCATACCGACTCAACAGGCTTCTCACGGGCATTTCGGATACGGGCTGATAAGGCCCCCGCAGCTTTCAAACGATCCAACAAATACGCTTAGCCCGCGAACGAAGCCCACTTCTGGAAAGCGGTCATTGACCAAATGGTGGCTTTGTCCGCTTGGCAGACGTTCAGCAGATTTCAGCGAACGTCCGCTGCCGTTCAATGCAGACCTTCGGGCGAAATTTCTCGGAATGACCACCATCAATGATCGCTTTCCGTTCCTAAGCCGTCATCTGACTGAAAGACTCATATGACTGCCTTGAGCCCAATCCAGTCGTTGTTGCGAAACGCAGCATTTGTTGAAAAGGGCGAAGCGCCGGTTTTTGACACTCATATCCTGTTGGGTAAATTGGCTCCGCAGATTGTGCGAAACGCTGCACGAAACATCGAAGAACGCCGAACCCGCCCAGTGCAGATAATCTGCTTCAAGCCCAAGTAGTTTAGCATCAAAACTCTGAAAGTAGGGACCGCATTGCTCCACCTGCGCAGACGCTAGTCCAGAGTGCAGATTTCGGCTGACCGCTTGAATATTCAGGTCTGTGGAAGTGCATGTGTCTCCATTGCGGCCTTGTAGGAGCGGCTTTCATTCACAGATTCACACAGCGCGCTGAGCTTGGGTCGTGAGCCAAAGAGAGACTGTTTGTTGGCGTGCCACTCGGTCAGCATTGTGACGTAAAAATCCAGTGCGGTCAGACCGCGCGTCATGAAGTACGGATCGCCCGCAATTGCATCTTCGATCACATCGAAAAAGGCATCGTAATCGATAGCCGCTTTTGCGCCGACCTCCTCGATCGCTTTGCTGCTGTTCGCATAGCGCTCAGGGTGCCCGAGGCGCGCTGCCGTCATGTAGCCTGAGGTCGTCATGACATTCAGCCAATACAGAAACTCTCCACGATTATCATCACCGGGCGCTGGAGCGACCCTGCTCCCAGAGTACATCTCGCCGAGTAGCGTAACGATCGCGGCAGTCTCTCCAATCGTTTTGCCATCTGCGTAGCCGAGCGCCGGTATCCGGCCGGTTGGGTTTAGACGCAGGAAATCTGGAGTCCGATGTCCGTCTGCGCCCATGTCCACGTAGTGTAGTCGATATTCTGCACCGATTTCTTCAAGGACTGACTGCACCACAATCGAGCCTGCCAAATATTCCCAATAAAGCGTGAACATTCCCCGTCTTCCCCATGGTTCTGTTTTTCATGGCGACATCCTATGCACCAATGCTCAGTATGGGTGGGTTCGATTGCTTTGCACGCTTGATTTCATTTGGCCCCACTAAAGGAAACCTTTAGGGTGTCGACATGCATCTTTCTCATTTGAACGCGTTGCGCGCGCTGGAGGCTACATTGCGGCATGGGAGCTTTTCACTGGCCGCCAACGAACTTGGAATTACTCCGGCTGCAGTTGGGCAAAGGGTACGGTCCCTAGAACTTTACCTCGGAAAAAGTCTGTTCATTCGCTCCAGCTCGGGCATCGAGCCAACTGAGGATGCATTGCGGGTTCGGGAATTGTTGGAAGACGGCTTTGCAAGGCTTGCCGAGGCATTTGAGCAACTGAAGCCGAACTACTCGGCTGGCCGTCTACGCATTACCCTGCCGGAGTCCTTTTCGGAAAATTGGCTATCGCCGATGCTTGTGGAGTTCCACCTGCAATACCCGGATGCGGACTTATACTTGGACCCATCCAATCGCGATATCGACTTAGTGAGAGAAGACTATGATCTTGCGATCAGATACGGACCCACCCGTGACACTGTATTGGAAGAACGCGTGCTTTTCGGTGATTTTGTTGTCCCAGTATGCTCGCCCGCTTTTGCAGACCAGCAAGGGCTGGATCCGTATGTGCGATCGCTAAAGGGTGTACCGCTCATCCACGTCACCAATCGCACCAAGGACCCGGGATGGCTTGACTTCCAAGCATGGGGCGATTCCTTTGGGTTTGACCGCGATCATCTAAAACATGGCGTACGCATCTCTAGAACAGGTTCAGGGCTTCAAGCGGCGGCAGCGGGTCAGGGGCTGGCGCTTTGCGGGATTGTGGAAGCATTTCACGCGTTGAAAGCAGGATCGCTCATTCTGCCATTCGGACCGTCAATGATATGCCAGACAAAGTACGCCTATCGTCTCCTATGGGCGCGACCCCGAGCGAAATCTAATCTGCGGGCGCTATTCGTCGAATGGATCACAGACAGATCAGACCGTTTCGTCAGTGAGTTAGACGCATACCTCGCTTCCCAAGGCTCAAGAGCGTCCGGCTAGTGGCCGCATTGTCCGCGACCCGGTCATTTCGGGAAGCGGAATACTGCGAGATGCACGAATGTCTGGTTTGGTGAAGCTGCATTGCGGCGCTCAAGGATGCGACCAAGGTCCGCCTTGGGCCGCCCTCAACGAAGCCTAGCGGTGCAAGTTTTGAGATGCCGCGCTTGCTCCAAGGTCGGCTTAGAGCCCAACGCGGACCTTTTTTTGCCCGAGAGCCTCATTTTATAGATATAAAACGATAAGTTGCAGTTTGCCGGAATACACGATTTACTTGCTTTCAGCCCCCATAACGGCGGCAAACATGAATGGTCAACATAGTGGCGAAAAACATGGATGCCCACAAACAACAAGCTGGGAAATCACAACCGTTTCTCGTATTTGATAACGTGAAAAAAACTTACGACCAAAAGAACTTGGTCGTAAAGGGTTTCGATATGCAAGTCGAAGAAGGAGAGTTCATCACTCTTCTTGGTCCCTCAGGCTCCGGCAAAACAACTGTTCTGATGATGCTAGCAGGCTTTGAGAGCGTTACCTCAGGCGACATCGCAATAAAGGGGCAATCGATCAATCGTATCGCACCCTATCGTCGAAATATCGGGATGGTGTTTCAAAACTACGCGCTGTTTCCGCATATGACAGTGGCGGAGAACTTAGCCTACCCGCTTTCGGTTCGGAAAGTGGCAAAGGCTGAAATAGATTCCAGAGTGGTTGCCTCGCTTAAGCTCGTAGAGTTGGACGGGTTTGGCGGACGTTATCCCGGCCAGCTCTCTGGTGGTCAAAGACAACGCGTGGCCTTGGCAAGATCGATGATTTTTGAGCCGACGCTTATCCTTATGGATGAGCCGCTGGGTGCGTTGGACAAGAAGCTGCGCGAACAAATGCAGTATGAGATCTCGCGCCTACACGAGCAATTGGGGGTTACTGTCATATACGTGACGCATGATCAATCCGAGGCGCTGTCGATGTCCAACCGGATCGCTGTTTTTAACGACGGAGTCGTACAGCAATGCGCCCCGCCCGCGGAACTCTACGAGCGGCCTTCAAATGCGTTCGTGGCCGAGTTCATTGGCGAGAATAATTTTATCGATGGCCACGTTCAGTCGATCTCAGGCGATCAGGCCAAAGTCGTTACGCCGGGCGGCGAAACCGTGGTTGCTATGGCTGGCCAAGGGTTGACCGAGAATTCCGGTTGTCGTGTGTCGGTACGACCCGAGAAGCTGTTCATACACCCGACATCGCATGATCACGACAACGAGGTGACCGCGGCGTTCATAACGCGCATCTATGTGGGCGATTTCATCCGTTATTATTTCAGGCTGGCAAACGGTTCAGAGATTATTGTCAAAGTCCTGAACGATTTGTCCGCCCCTGAGTTTTCAGAAGGCCAGGACGGGAGTCTGATGTGGCTGACTTCGGATTGCATTGCGTTCCCTGTATGAGGTTGCGCGAAGTAATGAAAGGGAAAGCGGGACCCAAAGCTTCTCGCGACAACAGGAGGTGAATGTGATTAGAAATTCTGGATTGCTTACATATGCTGCTGCACTGGCAATGGTTTCATCGGGAGCCATGGCACAAGATCTGACCGTGACGTCGTTTGGTGGCGCTTACGGGGCGGCACAACAGAAACACATGATCGACCCATATATGGCCGACAGCGGCGTCAACGTTTTGTTTGAAGACTACGGCGGCGGCGTCGCCGAAATGAAAGCGCAAAGCGAATCCGGCAACATCCAATGGGATGTTGTTGATATCGAGGTGATCGACCTAGAGCGTGCTTGCTCGGAAGGGTATTTGGAAGTCATCGATCATTCGATTTTGCCTCCGGGCGACGACGGCACACCCGCTGCCGAGGACTTTATTCCCGAGGCATTGCACGAATGTGGCGTCGGGAACATCGTTTGGACCATTATTTTCGCATACAACAACGATGCGTATTCCGACGGCCCTACAACGATCGAAGACTTCTTCAATACGGAAGCGTTCCCCGGCAAGCGCGGCTTGCGCAAACGTCCACAGGTAAACATGGAATGGGCCCTTCTGGCCGATGGCGTGGCACCAGACGAGGTCTATGACGTTCTATCCACCGATGAAGGTCAGGCACGAGCCTTCGCGAAGCTCGACACAATCAAAGACGATATCGTTTGGTATGATAGCTGGTCACAAGCACCTGTTCTTCTGAACGACGGTGGTGCCCAGATGGTGCAGTCCGCCAATGGTCGTATCTTCGCCGCCATCAAGGAAGAAAACGCCCCCTTCACAATGGTTTGGGATAGCCATGTCTATGACCTTGATGTTTGGTCGGTCATGAAAGGTACTGATAAGCTCGATACTGCGCTTGAGTTCGTCAAATTCGCAACTCAAACCGTGCCTCTGTCAGGTATGCAAGACGTGGCTTACGGCCCAACGCGCAAGTCTGCTCAGGCGCTTTTGCCGGATGACGTAAAGCAGGATCTGCCGACAGCACATCTTGACGAAGGTGTCAAAGCAGACGGCATCTTCTGGGCCGACTACGGTGAGTCACTAGGCGAAAAGTTCAACGAGTGGCTGCTTCAATAGTCTAAGAGCACCAACCTGCGCCGTTCAATCGGCGCAGGTTCATCGACCGGAGACGAACAATTGCCCGAAGCCACCAGCGTCACCCCAGATGGGTTGAGCCGCGAAGATGCCCGTAACGCCGCGCGTGAATACCGGTCACGGCGTTGGAGAGCTTTTCTGTTCGTTGTGCCCCTTCTGGCATTTATTGGTTTCTCATTTGTCGCACCTATAGCCTCGATGCTGTACCGCGGTGTCTATAATCCGACTGTTGCCAGCCTCGTACCCGAGACGCTCGAAAAACTGCCAAGCTGGCAAGGCGAGGAACGTCCAAGCGATGAGATTCTTAGCATCTTCGCCCTTGATCTAAAGAGGCTCGCCAACGATCGCACTTCTGGTCAACTGGCGGAAGAAGTGAATCGTGCCCTTCCCGGGTCCTCCAGCGTCATCAAATCCTCCGCTCGCAAGCTGCGTCGTGTTGATGACAGCGAGCTAGCCAATAATGGCGCCGCGATCCTGATTGATGCTAACGCCAAATGGGCAGAACCAGAGATCTGGCAAGCACTAAAAAAAACCGGTCAGGTCTATACCGCCGGATACTACCTGACTGCGCTCGACCTCGAGAATGACCCTGACGGCGGCATCCAACGCCGCGAGACGCAGATTTACGTCAAGCTCTATGGCAAGACGCTTCGGATGGCGCTGATCATAACGATTTTGACTGTTATTCTTGGTTACCCGCTAGCCTATTTCATGGCCAACAGCTCCAGCGGAACGGCGAACCTCCTGATGGTGTTTGTCCTGTTGCCTTTCTGGACCTCGCTTCTTGTGCGAACCACCGCATGGATCGCACTGTTACAAACAAACGGAGTGGTTAATTCCACCCTGCTTGCCCTGGGTCTGACCGATGCGCCACTTGAGATGTTGTATACGCAATTCTCGACCATCATTGCGATGACGCATATCCTGTTGCCCTTCATGATCCTGCCGCTTTATTCGGTCATGCGTGGCATTGATCCCAGTTACATGCGCGCGGCAATGTCGATGGGCAGCCCACCGATCCCGGCCTTCCTTCGCATTTACCTTCCGATGAGCTTGCCGGGCCTGTCAGCGGGCGCGTTGTTGGTTTTCATAATTTCAGTGGGCTACTACATCACTCCGGCATTGGTTGGGGGCACGGATGGCCAGATGATCTCAAACATCATCGCCTTTCACATGCAGCAATCCAACAACTGGGAGCTTGCAGCTGCCCTTGGCTCGCTTCTGTTGTTCTTAATCCTTGCGCTCTACTGGCTCTATGACCGGTTCGTGGGCGCGGGCAATATCAAACTGGGTTAGAGCGATGCGGAAGTTCCCAGAGTATTTTACCTTTTGGCACATCGCTGGACATTATAGTCTGCGTTTCTCAGCTTACCTGGTACTCGTTTTTCTGATGTTGCCAATTTTAGTTATTGTGCCCCTGTCTTTCAATGCAGAACCATTCTTTACGTTCACTGAAGGTATGCTTTCGCTAGACCCGGATGCCTTTTCCCTGCGCTGGTACCAGGCAATCGCACAGGACCAGAAATGGACGCTTGCCATCTGGAATAGTTTTGTCGTGGGCATCGCCGCTGCGATTTTAGCAACAGGATTGGGAACACTTGCGGCGGTTGGTCTCGCGTCGCCTTGGATGCCATTTAAGCGCTTGATCACTGCGCTTCTTCTCTCGCCCATGATCGTGCCATTAATCATCATCGCTGCCGGCATGTTCTTTTTCTATACAAGCTTTAATTTGGTCAGCACCTACCCTGGCCTAATAATTGCTCATGCAGCCCTTGGCGTACCGTTCGTTATCATCACTGTCACCGCAACACTGACTGGCTTTGATCGTTCACTATTCAGCGCTGGCCTTAGTCTAGGAGCTTCGCCAACTAAAGTGTTTTTCGATGTGGTTATTCCGATCATCCGGCCTGGTGTCATCTCTGGAGGACTGTTTGCTTTCGTAACTTCATTTGATGAAGTAGTCTTGGTGTTGTTTTTGGCGGGTCCAGAACAAAGAACAATCCCTCGCCAGATGTTTTCAGGGCTACGCGAGCAGATAAATCCAACGATCCTCGCGGTAGCAACGCTTTTGGTGCTTCTATCCATAGCTCTCTTAGCAACACTTGAATTGCTGCGCCGTAGATCCGAGCGTCTTAGAGGTACTTCTGACTAATTGCACCGGATTTAAGAAACTGGATTACTTCAGCCACGAAGAATGGTGACGATTCATCATAATCAAAAGAGTGAGCTTTCTTTAACCCAAAATTGATGCACTAAAAAATTGGTGATTTGTCCTCCGAGCAGGCGCTCGAAGGGCGATTGAACGCTGATGTGCGGTTAGCAGACACAAATGGCGCGTTTGTCCGCAGAGCAGAAATTCGCCCAAACTCTACGAGCGACGGCTTCGAGCCCGAAGCAGACATCACATTTGGTGATGGTCTAGGATCATAGACATCGCTTGAATGCTAAAGATTTGGTGCCAATCAGCTCGGCATGCTAGCATTCACAAGAGATCGAGGTTTGAGGTGAGCCAGACACGGGGGCACCATGTCAAAGACGCTATATGAACGTCTGGGAGGAACGGATGGTATTCGTCGAATAGTCGACGTTCTGGTGGACAATCACTCCAAAAACCTAGTTGTCGCTGCACGATTTGCGGGAACCGATATAGAGCACCTCAAACAAATGGCAGGAGACTTCTTCATAACTGGTTCTGGTGGGCCTGAGATGTATAGAGGCAAGGATATGGTTGCAGCGCATCAGTACATGAACATCAGCGGAGATGAGTTTGTCGCAGTTCTGGACGATGCCATGAACGCCCTGAAGGCCAACGACGTCGGTCAACGGGAACAAGAAGAGGTCTTATACATTCTATATAGCCTCAAGGACCAAGTTGTAGGTATCTGACTTTCGCCACAACCGGGTAGAGTCGGCAATATTCAAATCATTAAATCAAAGCTTGCTTGTCCGACTTGCAGACTCTTGAAGTCAAATGGCTTACTATAGGTCAATCGTGCATTTGGGCTTAAAATTTATGCGCAAAAGGATCCTCCAATATGAATAGGAGATTGTCTACGATCTTGGCCGCTGATGTTGTCGGTTATTCCACTCGGATGCGTGAAGATGAAATCGACACGATAAATCGTGTTACACTGTTAAACGAGTTAATCGGAACTGTTGCGTCCACGCACAATGGGCGGGTCTTTAACCGCGCGGGTGATGGTTTTCTTTTGGAGTTTTCTAGCCCAGTGGCGGCAGTTCGCTGTGCTTACAACTTACAACTTCAACTCGCTGCACCAGTAAGCAAGCGAGAGATAGGACTAGAAATCAGGGTTGGGGTCCATCTTGCCGATGTCGTAGTAGATGGCGACGATTTGCTTGGCGATGGGGTGAATGTAGCAAGTCGTATTGAGTCTGAAGCTGAGCCAGGTATGGTCCTCGTAAGTAATGCGGTGTTTGAACACGCCAAGCGGTCGGCCCAGCTCAAATTTGAGAATCAGGGCACCCGAAAGCTCAAAAATATTTCCGAACCAATTACGGTCTACGCTGTTGCAGGCGAGCTTGGAACGCACAGCTGCGGAACTGCGCTTATCGAGGACAGTAGCCTTCCCTACGTGGCGGAACTGCAAAAGTCCAACAACTCAATTGTTGTGCTTCCCTTCAAGAACATGAGCGATGATCCCGAGCAGGAGTATTTTTCCGATGGCCTGACGGAAGACATCATCACAGAGCTGTCCCGATTCCCTGACATTCTCACGATATCTAGGAATACTAGTTTTGGCTTAAAAGGGGTTGCGGCGGACGCTCGTGAACTTGGACAGAAACTCGGCGTGCATTTCTGTCTTGAAGGCGGGGTTCGCAAGCTGGGAAATCGCATACGGATCAACGCGTATCTGACGGATGCAGTGTCAGGCGAACAGCTTTGGACAGAGCGGGCGGATTGCAATCTGGAGGATCTTTTCGATTTCCAGGATGACCTTGTTGCCAAAATCGTCGCGAGTGTGGCTGGCCAGATCGAACGGCAACTGGAAGCCACGGCACAGCGAAAACGTCCAGGTGACCTGGAAGCCTATGAATGTTTAATCCGCGGTTTGTATTTTCACCGGATTGGTGGAGTCACAAAGGAGAATGCAGAGGAAGCGGTTCATTGGTTTGACGAAGCGCTGAAACGAGATCCAGGATATGGTCGAGTTCATGCGTGGAGGGCGTGCGCTGTCGCTACAGTAGCAGAATGGACCGGTGAAGATGTATGGGATGAGTTGGTCGAAGCAGGGAACCTAGCTGTCGAGCTGGATGAAACGGACGCTGAAAGCCATCGAATTGCCGGTTCCTTGGCGCTCTATGTTCGTGACTTTGAACGGGCTAAGTTCCACTTCAATCGCGCTCTGGAGTTAAACCCCAATCATGCTTTCATTGTCGGGCGAACCGGTGAACTCCATAACTTTCTCGGAGATGGGAAGACTGCTCTTGAGTACCAAAAGCGTGCAAAGATGCTTGATCCCTTTTTGCCCGAATATTGCCGCGAACTAGAGGCAATTGCCTACTATGTCATGCATGATTTTGAGGCTTGTTTTAACACCGTGGATGAATTTGCGAGGCTTACCCGGCGGGCGGCAGCATATCGGACTGCGGCCGCAACTCACCTGAATAATGACCACAAGCTTGAACGAGCAGTTCGCGATTTGTTGCTTCACGATCCGGACTTTAGACCTTCTACATTCATTCAAACTGAATACTTCAAAGATCGCGAGATATCTAAGAGATTGAAAGCCGAATTGAGGAGCGCTATGGCGGCAACCTCACTTCGACTGGCTGGTTGAGTAAACAATTTGCAAACTTAAAAATTGAGGATTGATGCGTATTCTCTTTGTAAGAAAAGGCCATGGATCGCCGGAGTTTAACGACCGCTTTGTCCTCAAAGTAGACGTTCAATCAAGTTGCAGCGAAGGTCTGCTTCGAGCCCAGAGCTGACCCTCGTCGAATTAGTGATTTGCGGCTTACGAGTTGCTAATTTGTAACGGCAAAGAGGGTCCACTCTCCACCGATACCTCGAAGCTCGCGTCGCCCCAATTCGCAAAAGCTGTGGTCAGATCCGAGTGTCAGGTCCTTGACCGTTTGAGACGTTAGAATCTCGTCAGGGCTTGCTTCGCTCATGAGCCGTGCCGCAATATGCACTGCAGCTCCAGCCAAGTCATTTCCCCAAATTTCACATTCGCCGGTATGCACTCCTGTTCGACTTTTCAAACCCATACTCGCCAGATCGTGTCGCAGGCTTTGCGCGCAATCCAGTGCACTTGTTGGACCTCGGAACGATAGTAGGTATCCATCTCCAGTATGTTTGACCGTGGTTCCCCCAAACGCAGCGACGCGACGCTGTACGGTTAGGTCCAGTTGATTCAATATACTGTGTCAGCGTTCATCGCCCAGTTCGGTCAGACGTTTGGTAGAGTCAACGAGGTCAAGGAAAACCAGAGTTAGCAGCGTTCGCTCAGTCGTAGCAGCGGCAGCTTCCCCGGTCACGAATGCCCTTATTTCAGAGACGACTTGATCCTGATCTCCATACCAAGCGATATGGTCGTCACCGGGCATAATCCGCAATTCCGCACCATCAATGTGGTCCGCCAAGTATCTTGCATGACCAACATTGCACCACCGGTCTCCCTCTCGGTACATAACCAAAGTCGGTGTTTGTATCGCTTTTAGGACGTGACGATAATCTATATCGTAGTTCATTAGAGACAATTTTTCCAAGGCACGGGGGCTGGCAGCATAGCGAAAATATGTGTCGAGCCAACGTTGAGCTGCTGGATCGTCAGCAATGCTCGGAGCACCATCAATACCAATGAAATCGCCTTCGACATAGTTGCATAGATATTCGATCGCCCCCTTAACTTCGTCGGGCTTTAACCCAAGTGGATAGTCAGGAGCCCATTTATAGCGGGGGCGGCTCCCATTTAAGATGAGATGGCTTACCCTCTCCGGGTAAGTGGCTGCGAAAACGCTCGAAATCGCGCCACCTTCAGACATGCCAAAGATCGCAACCCACTCCGTGCCTACAGCATCTAACACCGCATTGATGTCCTGCGACCGTTCCTCAAGCGTCGGGTACCCGACATCCCTGTCCGACATGCCGACGCCCCGCTTATCAAAAAATATCACGCGGGCGAACCGGCTCATCTTGGTCAAAAAGCGCGCATAGTCAGGGCTTTCCCATGCGTATTCAATATGGGTCGCCCAACCCTGCGCCCAAAGCAGATCAATTGGTCCGGTTCCAAATACCTGATATGCGATGTGAACATCGCCCGTTTTCGCGTACTGAGTTCTAGGCCGATCCATGACCTATGATCGCGTCCGGCAACTGGCGCGTCAATAACCGTTAAGACAAGGCTCTTGGGAAAATTATGCCAGTTGAATTGGCTGCTTTGTCCGCATAGCGGTCGCTCGCGATATTCAGGCGAACATCAGAATCGAGCCCAGAACGCACGCACGGTGTTTGACACGATCACCAGGGTGCCCCAATAAACTGCATGCGGACCCAATCATGGACTTCTAGGGGCTTGTTTGCCTTTCGTATCCGCATGATAGTGGGACGAATGGCTCGACTTAAGGCTGAAGAACTGGAGACACGGCTGCTGGCCGCTCTTACTGCGGCAGGGTTTAGTCGCGCCAATGCGCAAGCGCTTGCAGCGCAAACCGTGCTGGCGCAGTCGATGGGGCAAACCACTGTCGGGTTGGAGCATATATTCGATTATTTAGACAACCTGGAAGCAGGGCGTATCGATGGACGTGCCGAACCCAAAATTAGGCGTATGGCGCCGGGTGTTTTTGCGGTGGACGGATGCCGCGGGCTGCCGCAATTAAGTTTCGACCTCACGTTCGACGCGTTTGTCGCCGCTGCCCGTGAACTCGGATTGGCTGTTCTCCTTATTCGCAATGTAACTCTATGTGGGGCGCTGGGAACATTCACGCTACGTATTGCTGAGGCCGGTCTGGTTAGTCTTGCCGCCACGAACGGTCCGGTTCTGTTGGCGGGCTCGGGTGGTAAAACACCGGTTTACTGCACCAACCCGATGGCCTTCGCAGCACCCCGCGCAGGAGGATTTCCGTTGCTAATTGACCAATCTTCAAGCGCGACGGCCTATGTCAACATCCGCAAGGCGGCAGCATGCGGTGCACCAATACCCGAGGGTTGGGCACTGGACGCGGAAGGCAGGCCTACAACCGACGCCGCCGCCGCGCTGGACGGCACCCTTTTACCTTTCGGTGGTTCCCGCGGGGGCAATATCGCGCTGATGGTCGAGGTTCTTGCCGCGGGCCTCACCGGAGCCAATTGGTCGCTCGACGCGCCATCTTATTTTGACGGTGCGAACAGCCCGGCGACCGGGCTCTTTGTTTTGGCGATAGATCCGTCAAAAAATTACTCCACTTTTGCGGAACGAATGGCCGCGCAGATGGATCGCCTTTCAATCGAGCACGGGGTTCATGTTCCCGGCGCGGCCAAAGGAGACGCCCGCTACAATGCGGTGCGGGACGGGATCGAAGTAGCCGAAGCCGACCTTGCGCGGCTCAAAGCCATCTCAACCCAAACAAAATGAACCGTCATGGGAGCGTCTGACAACGAGTCGGCAAGTGACGTATCACGTTGGTTTTAAAACACGCTTAGAATTAGCGGACGCCCGCAGCGTCAGCTTGCAACCTCCCATCGGCAACCCAACCAAATCTGTCGTATGTCCTGTTCGAGCCCAAATGTATGAACCGGCTGCTGTTCACAAGTGAGATTTTGCGTGTTTGATGGGCGCGTTTCGTCGCGCTATGATCCGAATTTCGCAAACGTTCGGTAAAGGTCAATTCCTGTCCCCGCAACCAAAATCCAAACAGCCCGGTCGATCTACAAAAAATCCACCGGATC
>NZ_WVRE01000018.1 GCF_013111185.1 Ruegeria sp. HKCCD7303
CGGTTGAGAGGGTCGATCTCGACGGAGATCTACAACCCGACTGGGTTCTGAATGAATCTGGATTCGCGTGTTCGAGTGCTGCATCTCTTTATTGCGGAACTGGTGGATGCATGTCGCACTTCTTGATTGAAGAGGAAGTTCACTCCTTGCTCAATCGAGGCTGGACGGTCGTCGAATTCGGGCGTCAACGCATTGTCCTTGCAGATGTCCACGGAACTAATTGTGACGGAATAAACCCGACGCCTTGCGCAACAGCCAGTGTTTGGGATGCGGAAGCAAAGACGTGGCGCTCGTCTGCTGGTGATTGGGAGTAAACTGTAATTGGGCACCGCAGATAAGCCTGAGAGCCTGTATGTTCGGGTTCCTCAGTGGCATGCAAACCTGTTGGCAAACTTCCAAGCTTTTCTTTTATGAAATCAATGTCAGAAACGCAGCGTTATGAGCGTACCCACATCCGGTCTCGGAAATTGCAACGTCTTGTTACGAAGGTCCGCTTTGGGCTGACTGCGGTCCTTTGGAGTAAAAATACAGATGGCCGCAAAGTTCGCATTGCAGTCATTGAGCGGAATTGAGCGAACGTCTGCCTTGAGCCCAAAGCGAACAAACTTTGGTGCTCAGTCGGTTGCTCTGACCCAAACTCTTGAAAAACAATCTGTAGATAGGCCAATCTCAGCTGCAAGGATAATCCGAAGCGCCATTTATGGAACCCTGAATGCGGCTAATCAGAATATGTTTGATTTTGGTGGCGATGATGGCAGTGGCCATAGTCGGGTTAAGGTGGACTTTTCCGCTTCCTAGTGAAAATTTTTCTGAGCCAACGTTTAAGAAAGATGCTGATTGGGACGGGCCATTAGGTGCAACAATAAAAAACGCACTTGAACGTAACCCTGGGCTCGACGGTGTAAGGCCTTTGGGAAATGGACGCGCAGCCTTTGCGGCCCGGGCGATCCTCGCCCGAGAAGCGACATCCTCAATCGATGCTCAGTACTACATCTGGCAAGATGACGTTACCGGCCTAATGCTTCTTGAAGAGCTTAGGGCAGCAGCAGAGCGTGGTGTGCGCGTCAGATTGCTGGTCGATGATAACGGTATCTCCGGATTGGATGATTTGCTCGCCGAACTGAACGCTCTGCCGCATGCAAATGTACGCATTTTCAATCCGTTCACTTTGAGGAACCCAAAACTTCTGTCCTATGCATTTGACTTTGGACGCCTGAACCGGCGGATGCACAATAAATCAATGACTGTGGACGGGGTCGCCACGATAGTTGGGGGACGCAACATCGGTGACATCTATTTCGACTACGGGGTGGGAACGCACTACCTGGATGTAGATGCGATAGCCATCGGCCCGATTGTAGATGAGGTGTCGCAATCATTCGACGCATATTGGAATAGTGCCTCCGCGTACGACGCTGGGCTCTTTTTGGAAACTTTGGCGGAAAAAAGCCTTAAAGCAAAGGCAGACACCGCGCGCCAGACTGCGGTTGGCGCAGGCTACCAAAGGGCAATTCAGGATAATGAACTGGCCGACCGGATAGCGGCACATGATCTGAAGTTCGAATGGAGTGAAGTCACACTTTTTGTCGACGATCCGTCAAAAGGGTTGGGCGAAGTCGAGAGTGAAGACCTGATTGTCGAGCAACTTATCGAGTTTGCCAAAACCTCTGAAACCTCGCTAGACCTTGTTTCAGCGTATTTCATTCCGGGGGAACGAGGGGCGGAGGTTCTGGAAGGGTTGGCAAAGTCCGGAGTGAAGGTCCGCGTCTTAACCAATTCACTGGATGCCACGGATGTAATGCCCGTTCATGCGGCCTATATGCGTTACAGGGAAGACTTGCTCAACAGTGGTGTAGAACTACTTGAGCTTCGAGCTTTGCGGCGCGAACATCGCGAGCGCAGCCTGCCCGAGATGCTGGCAGGATCGGCCTCCGGTCTACACGCAAAAGTCTTTGGATCGGATGGAGAACGGATCTTCATAGGCTCTTACAACCTTGATCCCAGGTCCGCGCGGCTGAATACAGAAATGGGCCTTATGATCGAAAGCCCAACGATTGCTGGGTCGCTTGCGGAGCAATTGAACCGGCCTGAGTTTTCTTATCGCGTCGAACTTAACGACAGCGGCGAGATCATCTGGCGGCAAGAAGATCAGGATGGAACAGTCACCATTCACACTGTGGACCCGGAAACCAACGGTTTACAGCGTGCCCTTACGGCCGTGGTCAGGTGGCTGCCGATTGAATGGATGCTCTAGTCACCATATGACCGACAATTCATTGACCTGCGGCCAGAGACGCAAGTGAGTGATCTGACCTACAGTGAAGTCACAATGGCCCTGGCGTAGGCTTCCATATCGATACTCGCGCCTCCAGTTGCGTACCAAACGACAACGGCGTCCTTTCCTGGCGAGACATAGATTCCTTGGCCATTCATTCCACTTTTGTAGAAATCGCCATCGGCAAAAACGGCATCCCATTGGTATGCATTTGCCATCGGTTGTTCACGGAATGCTTCAGAAAGGTGTGGGCCGAGTGTTCCCTTCATGTAGTTTTCGGCAACGCCCGCTGTTTGGATCGTGTCGATCATCTTTTCAGATACAATGCGGTCTGACGCTGTCTTGTCCCAGCTTGGCGTGTAGAGCAGACCAATCTTTCCCATGTCGATCAATCGGCTGCTGATCAGGCCGTGTATTATGCCGTTTCCTTGAGGTGACAGCGCCAGGGTGGCATCGCCAGTCATTCCAGCTTTGCTCCAGACCCGCTCCGTGATCGCTTCACCAAGTCTCTGGTTCGTAACGGCTTCAATGACGAGACCAAGCATTTGTGTGTTTGCAGAGGAGTATTCGAAAGCCTCAGCCGGTTCCCGCAGTTTGGGTATAGCAAACAGGGCTTCGTTATGAGTTTGCAGAACGCCTTCTTCGTTCGGAACACCAACCTCAGCCCTGACAAAGCGACCATATGGTGTATCGCCTTTGCGTGAGAGGGGGTTCTCTTCCAGATCCAAACCAGACTGCATGTTCAGGACGTCGATGACTTTAATGTTCTCCCAAGCTGTTCCCTTGGTGCCCTTGACATAGTCGCCAACCGTTTTCTGAACGTCGATCTTACCCTCATCTTCCAATTGACCGATCAGCAAGCTCGAGAGAATCTTTGCATTGGACATCCAGACGTGGTTGTCCGTCCGGCGCATTCCTGGGTAGGCCTCGTAAGCGATTTCGCCGTTGTGAAGAACCATAACGCCCTGCACTGTGGAATCATCAGCATTAATCATCTCGTCGAGCGAGACAGCATTGCCGTCAGCGCCTGGGACGCTCGTCGCTCCTATGGCATCGTTAAAGTTTGTCGCAAGCATCGCGACGGCCCCGTCGCGACGAATGACAGAACTCGGCAAGAACTCGGCGAGGTTCATGTACGAAAACGCCCCGGCTTCGGTGATGTCGAGAAACTTCTGTAAATTCCATTCAGAGCTCAGGTCGTAGGCTTGCTTGGCTGAGTAACCATTCCTCAGGTCACGGATGGAAAAGTCTTCTCGCGGCGTCGCGTATGGGTCGTCCTCAGCATGTACAGGAGAGGTTCCAAGGCTTTGCATAATCAAACCTCCAATAAGCGCAAAAACTGGAAAATTGGACTTTGAAAGTAACGAAGTGTTTGGCATGGCAGTATCGCTCCAAATGAATTGCAACTGAAGTATGGCCGCGGCCAGCGTATTGAAATCTGGTTTTCGAAGAACTGAACAACGTACTTTTACTCGTCAAAGCATAGTCCGTTCTCTAGGGAATTCGAGAATTACTGCCGCTCTCCCTTACCTGGTGAAATTTCCATTTTGTTCGCATTGCAGTCATTCCGTGAATTTGGGCGAATGTCTGCCGCGAGACCACGGCGGGCAACGAAAGTGGCTTTCAAGTTTATGTTGCTCAGTCAGTATTGAGTGGCTGGCGACTTAGGTTGACACATCGCCGACCAGCCTGCTCTGATCGAAGCAATTTATTCATGTCCGTAATCCCATTCGGAGGCATCAATGAAGTTCTTTAAGTCTCTCACAGTATTCGCTTTCGCATTCATGCCGCTTCACAGCGCTGCACAGTCCCCCTCATTGCAAGACGCTTTCGAGCGTTTCCCTGAGTTTCCCGACACAACTGTCTACGTCGGTGGAGAAGTTCTCACCATGAATCCGGACGCCCCGCTGGCTGAGGCAGTGGCCGTTAGAAACGGTCGAATTACTGACGTCGGAACTCTGGAGGAAATCGAGGGTCGCCTGCCCGATGGAAGTTATTCAATTGACCGCAGCTTTGAAGACAAGATTATTGTGCCGGGGTTCATTGAACAGCATTTGCACCCGCTTCTGGGCGCACTTGCGATGATGTCTGATGCCATCATTTCCATCGAGGACTGGCAATCGCCAGCGGGATTTGCGCCTCTTGCCAATAGCGAGCAGGAGTTTCACCAACGTCTTTCCGAGGTAATCAACACTTATGATCCAAGCAGCGGGCGGCCGCTGATGGTCTGGGGGTATCATGCGTCATGGCACGGCAGCATGAGTCGTGCGATTTTGGACGAACTGGCCCCCGACATTCCGCTGGCTGTATGGCAACGCTCCACCCATGAGATGTACTTCAACTCGGTTGCCCTGGAACAACTTGAAATCACAGAAGAATACATTGCCAGCTGGTCAAGTGAACTGGCTAGGTCTCAAGCCAATCTGGATAAAGGCCTCTTCCTTGAAGCTGCTTTCTGGGAGCACGTGTTCTTTGAGAAATTTGCTCCGGTCTATGCATCCATCGACAGGGTTATGGAGGCGCTGGAGTTCACAGAAGATTACTATCACCGCAGCGGGATTACGACCCTTGCAGAGCCTGCTGGTCCTGTTGATCAGAACGCCCAAGCTCTCGTAGCGAAAGCGTTCGGGCCAGACGACACGCCTTTCAATTTTTATTTTATTCCGGACGGTCGGACGCTTGGCGGTTTGTTTCTGAACACAGAGGGCCCCGAAAAAGTACTGACCGAGACCGAAGCCATGCTGGCGTGGAGCGAAGGCCGAACCCAGTTCCTGCCCAAGCAGGTCAAGCTGCTGTTGGATGGAGCGATCTTCAGTGAATTAATGATCATGCGCGACGGCTACTTGGACGGGCATGAAGGTCAATGGATCATGACGCCCGATTTCTTCAAGCAGGTGTTCGACCTTTATTGGGACGCGGGCTTTCAGGTCCATGTTCATAATCTTGGAGACGGCGGTCTGGACATTCTTCTTGATGCCCTTGAGGCCGCCATGCAACGCAATCCGAGATATGACCATCGCACCGTCGTTGTACACTTTGGCTACGCTCAACCAGATCAGATCGCACGCATTAAACGTCTTGGTGCCATTGTCAGTGGTAATTCTGTCTACACGCCGACGCTCGCAGATCGGTATGCCGCAGGCAGCGTTGGGAGCGAGCGCACAGAGCGCATGGTGCCTTTAGGCGATGCCGTTCGAGCAGGTATCCCCTTTTCGATGCACTCGGACATGCCGATGGCTCCCGCAGAGCCGCTGAAGTACATGTGGGCTGCTGTCAATCGGATTTCCACAAGTGGTCGTATCGTTGGTCCGGACCAACGCATCAGTGCAGAAGATGCCCTGGAAGGTATTACCATCGGCGCAGCCTATTCCCTGCAACTGGAGGATGAAATCGGTTCTATCGAGCCGGGCAAACTGGCCAACTTCACAATCCTCGAAGAAAATCCGCTAACTGTAGATCCTTTGGCGCTGGCCGATATCAAAGTGTGGGGTACTGTCCTTGAAGGCCGTCTTCAGCCCGCTCCTCCCGCCGCAGATGGAGAACATGACGAAGCCGATGCAAGCCAGCTCATCTATAATCCGGAACGTGTGCTGATGGCGTCGCTACGCCACGCACGCAGTAAGGCCCACTATCACGATCACTCGCAATCCACACAGCCTAACGTCTTTGATCCACTCGGAATTTCGACCTTTGGTTCTCGTTGATTGTCGCTCGAACAAGTCGGATGATTGCACCAACTCGCTTCGAAACGCGCGGTGACAATTCTGGCGTTTTGCGCAGGCGCAGAACCGTCGCTCCCGCTGCGTTCTTGAGTGCCAAGTTTGCTCCGTTTGTCACGTAGCCCACTGCTGCGGACAAGGCTTTGATCGTATCCTGCTCAAGCTTTTCCCGCTCCTCAGGACACGCCATCTTTGTTCCTGCGAAGTTGCCCGGCATACTGAACTCACCCTTGGCTGCGTCAAGGGTTCCTGTAAACCGGTTACGTCCTCCGTACGGGCCAAACTGGCCATCTTGATCAATTGTCAAGGAAGGAGGGTTCTCAGCAATGAGCATACACCCTGCGATCTCGTAAACTTCCCAAGCGGTATCGTAGATCGATTGTTCTGGGTCGTTGCCCCCGGCTCTCCTTGGCATCATCTCTAAAACGAGTTCAGCAGAATTTGGTGCGCCACGGGTGAGTACAGGTGTCGCTGTCGTTGAACGAAACATCACGTGATCGTCGGAAATGATCCTGGCAGCCACCGTGTAGGTATGCGCTCATCGATGAGATCTGTGTCGAAGGCAATTTCAACTGTTCTGGGGACACCCGCAAGTTTGAACCTCTGGGAAGACAGCCGAACAGAAGGTGTATCTGCACGCGAAGTATCCAGGAGTTCAACTTCCAATACGGCATTAGGTGGAAGAGCGATCCGCTCCCGGTAGGTCACAGTGGTTTTCACATGCATTGTCTCAGCGACTCCGGACGAAGCGATATAGAGCAGGACAGCTGCTCCGAGCCCAAAGCGGACGACGAAAAGATGGCCAATCGATAATTGGTATCTATTGCGTTTTCCAAACAGCGGCTACTCAATTGCCGTGCGAAATGTTGCGGTCAGCCGTTTGTTCAAACCGTGATGAGGTTCGGCTGAAGAACCGTAGTGCAACTCCGCCAAAGCGGCGATGTCATTGAAAATGACTACCGAGCCACCTTCTTCATGCGCGTAAACCAATAGTTTTGGCAAAAGGCATCCAAACCAATTGCCGGAAACCCCGCCATTGCTACGCCACCGGGCGCTGGGCCTCCGAACAGCAAGAGAACCGTATCCGGCAGCTCCACCCCTAGTAGGGACGCTTCGGTCGCAAAATCAATCTCCCCAAACCAGACCGTATCGTTCTGCTCCATCACAGTCGCCCTGAGACGTTTCACTGCCTCTGTTACGCTGAGCTGAGATCGCAGATCGATGATGCCATAGTTAGTATTCAATCCGTTGGTCGGCGCTGGTGCTGCATCTAAGTCCTTAAGAACTTCGAGCAACTTGCTCTGAAACGAATTCAACGCCTGGGTGTTATTCAGATCATGCCTAACTTTTAGAAATTGAGAGTCTGTGTAGACGATCTGCGGGCGACCATCCTGATCGAATGAAAGAACGCGAAACGGAAGGTCCAGACCTGCTCGTACGTTCTCTTCCAGTACAGGTGTGTTTATCTCCGGATCAGAGAAAATGAGTACACGAGACGCTGGCATTTCTACGCCTTCGGCTTTGGCCAGACGCGAATGATCTATCGATGCGATTGGAGTAGCTCCCGCTTCGTCAACGGCAGTCTCAAGCTCTAAGAGGTTGTCGTCCACCGCGGTCTGGACAGATGACGATTGTGCCAGAGCGGATGTCGAAACTGTTAAAGTCGCAATCATCGAGAAAACAAAGCCTAACCTCACCATTTTACCACTTCTGTTTTTATCGTACTTTTTTTCAGGGAAACCGCGGCCAGAGCCGCAAAAGCTATCTCGGCCGCTAGGTAAAACAGAAGTAGCTCGTTCGGAACTCCATCGATAAGAATGCTTAGTATGCGTCCAACGGCCAGTCCCGACATAAATAAAAAAAGAACCCACAGCGCGGGACGTTGTAATTCTGGTTTCGAAGCGGCCGCCAACCAAAACAACGCGTTTGCCAGGTAAAGACCCATAATTGCTCGGAACACGTGGGTTTGGTTCGTCCCTTCCACCGGAAATCCTAGCAAAACTGGGATCGAACTGCCGGGCATCAGGCCATATGATAACGCAATTGGCACGAGGCCGACGGCAGCAAGCAGAAGGACTAGTCTAGCACTCATGGGGGACTCCTTCTCGTAGAGGTTTCGCTTTTTTCGCAAATCCTAATCGGTTTTTTGGGCATCCGGTGATCCGAGGCGGATGCCCACGCTGCGCTCTGAAAGGCGTATACGACAGGCCAAGTCGAGTTTTCTGAAGAGCAAGCCGGTGCTGCGCAGCCGATTTCGGCTACGCGACAGACTACTCACAGTGCGCCTTCGTCGCCCAGAAACTCGATACCAGCTGTCGCGCCATCAGTGTAAGCAATGCAATTCCAAGGAGCACGGTCCTCACCAACACCGACAGTAACTTGTGTTCCAGCTTCGCTAAACGCGGATGAGAGCACAACGACTTGCGAATTGTTCGTTGTCTTGGCCACATCTCGCAAACACGCCTGTTGAGCGGGTGTGAGTTCGGCGGACGCATTGGATGTACCCGTGTCGTCGCAGGCCGCGAGCAGTGCAAAACAAGTTGCGCTTGCAATCATCACCATCTTGTTGGTCATTTTCTTCTCCCTCTGAGTCTGTTGAAGTTAATGAACTTGGATGCGCTTGTTTGAGGCTCTCGCCTTTGGGCAGCCGACAGAACAGACAACGTTCCTGTGACGACCTTTCCCAAAACTTGCCGCGGGGGGGCTTGGCGGGCAGAGCACTATTACTTTGACTGCCAAGACCTCCAACAACGTGGGATGGCCGAATGAAATCACTGGCAAAAGCTAGAGCAAACTCTGGAAAGAGGGCGAGTACATTAAGTCTAAGCATCGCGCTCTCCCAACGACTGATCCGTGTAAAGTGCCTTCCGGCTGCCAGCACTCACTCCAGCGGCCGGAAGGGCTCGGCGAAGCGAGCAGCAACGACAACAACGGAGGTAAAATGAAAGTTGCGTCGAATTCGCATGTTTGAATCTAATTTTTTATAAATCAACATTTTTTCCGCGCGCAAATTTCGCTACCTTTTCATAGAATAGTTTTTTGGCGTTCAAACACAAAATGAAGGTGGGAAAACCCAGAAGGGCAAGTCTGTTCTATTAGCTAGCGAGACGTTCTGAGGCCGCACAGAAACTTAGAAAGGGTTGAAAATGGGGTTTGTGGAAGCAGTTAAAACGTGTTTCTCGAAATACTTCCAGTTCTCCGGTCGGGCTATACGCTCAGAATACTGGTGGTTCTTCTTGTTTGTGGTTCTCGTGAGTGCTGCTTTGGCTGTGCTGGATACTATCATATTCGGGACCGACCCTGAAACAGGGCAGGGATCTCGCGTCATTTCCTCTGTTTTCCAACTGGCTGTTCTCATACCTATGCTGGCCGCCGGTTGGCGGAGACTGCATGATACAGGACGACCTGGCTGGT
>NZ_WVRE01000019.1:2500-6078 GCF_013111185.1 Ruegeria sp. HKCCD7303
AACAGAGTTGTCCAAGTCAAGTACACTAACCCGCATAACTTAACGGTTATGCATTGTCTTCTATCCTCTGCGTGGGGCCGACCGACATCGGCAGCGCGGGTTCCAGGATGGAAGGCGGGAAAGTATGCTTTTGGTTCAGAAGAAAGATCATCTTTAGTTACCAGCTGGATGATCGCGATGGACATACTTGTGCTCAAATAGCCGAATAGGCGGTAGCGCAAAATGTTATGTCTTTCTTTTTCTGGATCAAATCAAGCGCGAGAAGGGCGTTTGGTGAATGCCTTGGCAGCAAGAGGCGATGAAAGACGTGATACTCTGCGATAAGCCATGGGGAGCTGAGAATAAGCTTTGATCCATGGATTTCTGAATGGGGCAACCCACCTGAAAGCTTCATATTGTTATCCCCTCACAACCTGGTTGTGAGTAGATACTCAATATGGGGTTTAAACAGGTACTTAAGACCTGAATACATAGGGTTTTAAGAGCAAACCCGGGGAACTGAAACATCTAAGTACCCGGAGGAAAGGAAATCAATTGATACTCCCCTAGTAGCGGCGAGCGAACGGGGACCAGCCGAGCCAGATAAGTGACTAGAACACGTTGGGAAGCGTGGCCATAGCGGGTGACAGCCCCGTATAGGAAGCTTTGATGGACGTATTAAGTAGGGCGGAACACGTGAAATTCTGTCTGAAGATCGGAGGACCACCTTCGAAGGCTAAGTACTCCTTGCTGACCGATAGCGAACCAGTACCGTGAGGGAAAGGTGAAAAGCACCCCGACGAGGGGAGTGAAACAGTACCTGAAACCGAACGCCTACAATCAGTCGGAGGATCCTCGAGATCTGACGGCGTACCTTTTGTATAATGGGTCATCGACTTGGTCTCACGAGCAAGCTTAAGCCGTTAGGTGTAGGCGTAGCGAAAGCGAGTCTTAATAGGGCGCATGAGTTCGTGGGATCAGACCCGAAACCGAGTGATCTAGGCATGGCCAGGTTGAAGGTAAGGTAACACTTACTGGAGGACCGAACCCACATCCGTTGAAAAGGATCGGGATGAGCTGTGCCTAGGGGTGAAAGGCCAATCAAACTCGGAGATAGCTGGTTCTCTGCGAAATCTATTTAGGTAGAGCGTCATCCGAATACCCCGGGGGGTAGAGCACTGGATGGGTAATGGGGCCCCACAGGCTTACTGATCCTAACCAAACTCCGAATACCCGGGAGTACTAGATGGCAGACACACTGCGGATGCTAACGTCCGTAGTGGAGAGGGAAACAACCCTGACCTACGACTAAGGCCCCCAATTCATGGCTAAGTGGGAAAGCAGGTGGGACGACCAAAACAACCAGGAGGTTGGCTTAGAAGCAGCCATCCTTTAAAGATAGCGTAACAGCTCACTGGTCTAAATAAGTTGTCCTGCGGCGAAGATGTAACGGGGCTCAAGCCATGAGCCGAAGTCTAGGGATGCGTAAGCATCGGTAGCAGAGCGTAGTGTGACATAGAACCTTGCCTTTTTTACCGCCGGTCATTTGGTGCGCGCAATCGCGCTCAAGTAGCCGAATAGGCGGTAGCGCAGGCATAGGTTCTTTCGATGAAGCCGGGGCGTGAGCCATCCGGTGGAGAGATCACTAGTGAGAATGATGACATGAGTAGCGACAAAGAGTGTGAGAGACACTCTCGCCGAAAGTCCAAGGGTTCCTGCTTAAAGCTAATCTGAGCAGGGTAAGCCGGCCCCTAAGCCGAGGCCGAAAGGCGTAGGCGATGGGAACTAGGTTAATATTCCTAGGCCAGGAGGATGTGACGGATTGCAGGTGTAGTTCAACCTTATCGGATTGGTTGGGCTGCTGAGCAGTTCCTGGAAATAGCCCTCCATCAGACCGTACCCTAAACCGACACAGGTGGACTGGTAGAGCATACCAAGGCGCTTGAGAGAACGATGTTGAAGGAACTCGGCAAAATACCTCCGTAAGTTCGCGAGAAGGAGGCCCGGTTCCTAGGCAACTAGGGGCTGGGGGCACAAACCAGGGGGTGGCGACTGTTTATTAAAAACACAGGGCTCTGCGAAGTCGCAAGACGACGTATAGGGTCTGACGCCTGCCCGGTGCCTGAAGGTTAAAAGGAGAGGTGAGAGCCTTGAATTGAAGCCCAGGTAAACGGCGGCCGTAACTATAACGGTCCTAAGGTAGCGAAATTCCTTGTCGGGTAAGTTCCGACCTGCACGAATGGCGTAACGACTTCCCCGCTGTCTCCAACATCGACTCAGCGAAATTGAATTGCCTGTCAAGATGCAGGCTTCCCGCGGTTAGACGGAAAGACCCCGTGCACCTTTACTACAGCTTCGCACTGGCATCAGGATTGTGATGTGCAGGATAGGTGGTAGGCTTTGAAGCGGAAACGCAAGTATCCGTGGAGCCTCCCTTGAGATACCACCCTTCGCACTCTTGATGTCTAACCGCGGTCCGTTATCCGGATCCGGGACCCTGCGTGGCGGGTAGTTTGACTGGGGCGGTCGCCTCCTAAAGCGTAACGGAGGCGCGCGAAGGTTGGCTCAGAGCGGTCGGAAATCGCTCGTTGAGTGCAATGGCAGAAGCCAGCCTGACTGCAAGACTGACAAGTCGAGCAGAGTCGAAAGACGGCCATAGTGATCCGGTGGTCCCGAGTGGAAGGGCCATCGCTCAACGGATAAAAGGTACGCCGGGGATAACAGGCTGATACTGCCCAAGAGTCCATATCGACGGCAGTGTTTGGCACCTCGATGTCGGCTCATCTCATCCTGGGGCTGGAGCAGGTCCCAAGGGTACGGCTGTTCGCCGTTTAAAGAGGTACGTGAGCTGGGTTTAGAACGTCGTGAGACAGTTCGGTCCCTATCTGCCGTGGGTGTAGGAGACTTGAGAGGAGTTGCCCCTAGTACGAGAGGACCGGGGTGAACGATCCACTGGTGGACCAGTTGTCGTGCCAACGGCAGTGCTGGGTAGCTATGATCGGACAGGATAACCGCTGAAGGCATCTAAGCGGGAAGCCCCCCTCAAAACAAGGTCTCCCTGAGGGCCGTGGAAGACCACCACGTCAATAGGCCGGAGATGTAAGCGCAGTAATGCGTTCAGTTGACCGGTACTAATCGCCCGATAGGCTTGATTTGATCCAGTAATGGAAAGACAAGACCAAAGCATACACCAACCTTGAGTTGGACAACGCTGATTGATTAACACAACCGTGCAGGACCGCGCATTCGCAAGCGAATACGCTGCCTCCTGCATAGTCGCTTTCTTGAACAGCAAGAAAGTCGACCGAGGGCTTTTCCTCGGTTTGGTGGTCATAGCGCAAGTGAAACACCCGGTCCCATACCGAACCCGGAAGTTAAGCACTGCCGCGCCAATGGTACTTGGGCTTAAGCCCCGGGAGAGTAGGTCACCGCCAAACCTAGTAAAAGCCCAAAATCTCTCTAAACGATGAAAATAATACCTGGCCTCAAGTAGCCGAATAGGCAATAGGCACACCAAAGCGTCGCGGGGTGGAGCAGTCCGGTAGCTCGTCAGGCTCATAACCTGAAGGTCAGAGGTTCAAATCCTCTCCCCGCAACCA
>NZ_WVRE01000002.1 GCF_013111185.1 Ruegeria sp. HKCCD7303
CTGAACTGAGCGTCGAAACCGAAAATGTCGAAGTCGACAACTGCGCTCATCAGGTGATCCTGAAGCTTGAGCAAATGGGGTTGATTTCGGGCAGTTGGGGAGAGGGTTGGTGATGGCTGTACCTGCCTTGAAGGCTTTTTGGGGCCCAATCGTCCAATGTAAACCCAACTGCCGGAACGGTGCCGTTACAGCCCGGGGTGATTTTGAGTGAAGAACATGGACCCCAACACACGCTTTTCAAAGATTTTGAAGGACGGATTGTGCATTGGCTGCGGTCTTTGCCAATCTGTGCTTGGGTCAGCAAAACTGCATATGGCAAAGGCGCAGGACGGAGAACTGCGCCCGCAGCTTCGAGGCGAGCTGACACGGGCGGATGTTGACCTTGTCTACGACGTTTGCCCTGGTACGCGTTGCGAGGCGATCCCATCCGAAGAAGCGAATGCCGCCCCCTTTGATGACCTGGTCTGGGGACATTACCACAGCCTGTCTCTGGCTTGGGCGGCTGATGCCAACACGCGGTACGAGGGCTCTACCGCAGGTGTCTTAACCGCGCTGGCGCAATACCTGCTACACTCAGGGCGGGTCTCGTTCATCTTGCATGTGAAAGCCTCGGAACAAGAGCCGACTTTTGGCGAGGCCACGTTTTCGACAACGATGGAAGAGGTTTTGAGCGGGGCAGGGTCTCGCTATGGTCCGACGGCACCGCTGATTGGACTGGTTGCGGCTTTGGACCGGAACGAACCCTTTGCCGTTGTTGCAAAGCCGTGTGATCTGAACGCTATACGCAATCTTGCGCACAAGGATGCGCGTGTGAATCGCTTGATCAAGTATATGCTGGCCCCGGTCTGCGGCGGCTTTATGCCCGATCAGGCCATGAACCGCTTTTTGTCGGACAACGACATCCCCAAGCAGGACATCAACGCTTTGCGGTACCGAGGTCGTGGGTGTCCGGGCCCAACGACAATCACTACAAATGACGGTCGACGTCGCGATTTTCATTATCTTGATTTTTGGGGCGAAGACGAAAGCAAATGGTCATTGCCTTTTCGCTGCAAGATTTGTCCCGATGGTATTGGCGAGGCCGCAGATATTGCGGCCGCTGACACCTGGCCCAATGCCACGCCGGACCGAGAAGGGTCAGTAACGGATCCTGGTACCAATTCAGTGATTACCCGCACGCAGCGTGGCGAAGCGCTTTTACAAGCAGCACTTGCGGACGGGTTTTTGGCCGCCGGAGGACAGGTTGATGTTGACTACATGAGTAACACGCAGCCGCATCAGGTATCTAAAAAGCGGTTTATGCATGCCCGATTCAAAGGGCTGAACCGGGCTGGTCAACTAACGCCGGCGACCTTCGGTCTGCGCCTGGAAGAGCTTTCCGATCAAAACACCAGAGAGGAAAACACCGCTCAGGAACGAGGAGCATTCGAGCGCGCTTTGAGGGTAAACGGTTAAAAATATACGTTTTTCTCTGCTGGCCTTTTGTGATCATAGGCACCGCAAACCGGTTTGAGACGGTCACGTCTGGTATGACCACGACAGTCACGAGACGTTGGCTTCTCGCACAGTGCCTTCGGCGTGCTGTTCGCGCCGCCGTGATGTGTTACACCCCAAGAACGCTCGAATCGTGATCTTTGGAAAACCCGAGGAGATACGGCTAAAACCGGGGATATCGCACGCAATGGAGTTTAGAGCTGTGGAGCTGGCGCTTTGAAAAACAACGCACAAAAAGCAGCGCGTTTAAGCGTGGCACCCATGATGGATTGGACAGATCGACACTGTCGCTTTTTCCATCGACTGCTCAGCACCGAGACCTTGTTGTACACCGAAATGGTGACAGCGCCGGCGCTTGTACGAGGCGGGGCGATGCACCTGTTGGAGTATTCGCCAGAGGAACATCCGGTGGCATTGCAGCTTGGCGGTTCGGACCCGGATGAACTGGCGCAGGCCGCACGGCTGGGGGCCGAGGCTGGATATGATGAGATCAATCTCAATTGCGGTTGCCCATCGGACCGGGTGCAATCGGGCACGTTTGGGGCGGTTCTGATGAAAGATCCGGGCCGTGTTGCCGAGTGCGTGTCCGCGATGTGCGCGGCTGTGGATGTTGACGTTACGGTCAAGTGCCGCATCGGGGTTGACGATCAAAACCCTGACGATGTGCTGCCTGCATTTCTGGACCAGATCCGTAACGCGGGCTGTCAGAGGGTGACAATCCACGCACGCAAGGCTTGGTTGCAGGGGCTGAGCCCCAAGGAAAACCGGGATATTCCTCCGTTAGACTATGATCTGGTGCACCGGATGAAGGCGACGTTTTCAGACCTTCATATCTCGATCAATGGCGGTATCGCTTCATTGGACGCGGCGAAGGCTCATCTGGATGCAGGCCTGGATGGGGTGATGATCGGACGGGCCGCGTACCACCAGCCCGGAGATATTCTGTCAGAGGCTGACCCGCGCATCTTTGGCATCGGAGATGCACGAGATCCGATTGCGATCGTTCAACAAATGGTGCCCTATATTGATAAGCATCTTGCCAAAGGCGGGCGGTTGCACCAGATCACGCGCCATATGCTCGGTCTCTTTGCAGGCCGCCCCGGGGCCCGTGCATGGCGGCGCGCCTTGTCAGAAGGGGCCGTGCACAAGGGGGCAGGGCCCGAAGTGATGTTGCAGGCGTTGGACCACATTGCGCCGATGGCAGAGGCTTAACAGGCAGGGGGAACAATGCCCGAGACGATGTTGCTGGCTCAGATGCTGGGCCTTTTGCTTGTGATCGGAGCGCTGGCTGGCGTTCTGGCAGGGTTGCTTGGGGTCGGCGGAGGTATCGTTCTTGTCCCCGCGTTCTTTTATGCCTTCCAAACCCTCGGATATGGCGGCCCGCAACTGATGCAGCTGTGTTTGGCGACATCGCTTGCCACGATCATTGTGACATCGGTTCGTTCAGTTATGGCGCATAACAAAAAGGGTGCCGTTGATTGGGACATTCTGCGTGGATGGGGACCGGGTATCGTCGTTGGCGCAATAGTTGGCGTTATGGTCGCCTCCGCCCTGCGGACCGAGGCCCTGCAGGCTTTGTTTGGCGTTCTGGGTATGGTGATTGGCGCGTATCTTGGGCTGGGCCGTGCTGAATGGCGACTGGGCGATGTTATGCCGGGGGGGATCAAAAGGGCAGTTCTGTCGCCCATGGTAGGCTTTCTTTCGGTTCTGATGGGGATCGGGGGTGGCAGTTTTGGTGTTCCGCTGATGAGCCTTTATAACACCCCGATCCACCGTGCCGTCGCAACAGCGGCAGGCTTTGGTGTGATCATTGCCGTGCCGTCTGTTATCGGTTTTCTGTTTCTTGAAATCGCTCCCGAGCATCGGCCTCCGCTCACCATCGGAGCGGTCAATCTTGTGGCTTTCGGGGTCGTTGTTGCCATGACAATGATGACTGCGCCCTGGGGGGTGAAACTGGCCCATGCGATGGATCCGAAACCCTTGAAGCGGGTCTTTGCGGTATTTCTGACGCTGGTTGCACTAAACATGCTGCGCAAGGCGGTTGGGCTATGAGTGATTTCTGGACCAAGGGCTGGGTCAAGTTTCCTTTTGATCCAACGCTTGCCGAATGGATTGGTCACGCGTTGCCCGCCGCACGGGCGTCAACTTCGGACCCGGAACATGCAGAATGGTTGGATTGTGAAGGAACATGGTTCATCGGCGTGGATGCATTACCCAATGACCCGCAGGGCAGGGTCGGGTCGTCTGGGCCTTTGACCGGACTGGCCCTGTCGTTCATTCGCGAACACTATGGTGATTTACCTCTGCACAAAGGGCAGGTTTCGGTCATCTATCCGGGCTACCCACGCCCGCGGCGTTGGGAAAACGAAGCCGCCACTCGGTATCGCCGGAATAGGGATGCTGCCCATGTGGACGGTTTGCGCCCAATGGGCCCGGATCGTCGTCGGCGTGTGGATGAGCCACATGCGTGGATATTGGGCATTCCCCTGACCGAGGCCAGCGCGGATGCGTCACCCATGGTGCTGTGGGAAGGCAGCCATCATATTCTTGGTTCTGCCTTCAGGGATGCGTTGCGTGGCACACCAGACGAGGCTCTGCATGAAGTAGATGTGACGGATATCTACCAAGCCGCGCGACGCGAGGTTTTTGAGACCTGCCCGAGGATCGAATTGCCTGCCGTACCGGGGGAAGCTTACCTGTTACACCGCCATTGTCTGCATGGTGTTGCGCCCTGGGCTGACGCGGCCACAGCCGGACCAGATGGACGGATGATCGCCTATTTTCGACCGGAATGTACCGGGGGTGTGGCCGAATGGATCAAAACTGCCTAACCTTCTGTCATTATTTGGCTTTGGAGGTTTTGAGGTATGATTAAGGTCCATACGAATTCTGATGGTGCCCTGATTGAAGTCGAGTTTTCAGGGCAAGTCACAAGCGCCGACTACACAAACACCTTGGTTCCTGCGATCGAGGCCGCGTTGACCGAAAATGATACGGTGCGTCTACTGGCCATCGTGCAGCCTGAATTCAAAGGGTATGATCTGGGCGCTGCATGGTCGGATACCAAGCTGGGGCTCAGTCATTGGCGTGGCTTCGACCGGATCGCAGTAGTTGCCGATCAGGGCTGGGTGAAAACCAGCGTTCGTCTGGCCGCCCCGATCCTGCCGTGTCCCGTGCAATTGTTTGATCTGGCTGATCTGGAAGCCGCCCGGCGTTGGATGCGCGAGTCGCTGGGCTCGATCCATGTGACCGACTTGGGCGGGCCGGGTGTGCAGATCAGCCTTTTGGGTAAACTGGACCCCGAGGAATACCAGCAGGCAGAGCGTGATCTGGATGGCTTGCTTCAGGACCGCGACGGGTTTCGCTTGCTGATCGACCTGCGGGAATTCGATGGATGGCAGGGACTGTCTGCGTTAGCGGCGCATTTCCGGCTGGCCAGTCGCCATATCGGTCAGTTGGACCGAGCTGCGATTGTTGGCGACAAAAGCTGGCAGCATATGGCCCAAAAAGTCGCCAGTCATGTTCTTGGCACTCGGACTCAGTTTTTCCCGTCTGAAGAGTTCGACAACGCAAAAACCTGGCTGGCTGCCGGATAAGCCCGCAGTGTGCTTAAGGTGGCGGCGATCAATCCCCAGGGCATTGATCGCTGCATCGCGCTCGCGAAATTCATGATGATTCGCCAACAATGGTTGGGTTGCAAAGTGCACACTTGTTATTTGCGTTTTGCTCAGACCTGAACGCCTAATAATGACGTGAGGGAACTTCAGGCGTTTATGGGTTTTTACTGACGGGTGCGTCAAATACGATCTGGACCTGAGTGTTTTCCCCCTAATTTTCGTTGGAAACACCTTTAGCCACACTTTGTCGCTGCGGGTCACCACTTACATAAGACGCGAGCTAGAACCCCTCGGAGCTCGCTTTCGATCCGCAGCGGCAGAAATGTTATTTAGCGGGAATAACAAGATGAAATTGAATGCTCTGTTTGGAAAGCTGTTAAGCCGCGCCGCGTCTGACAATCGGCGTGTGAAACCAAAAAGTGAAACTGTTCGACATGACCGGGCGACGCGATCCGAGATGACGGTTCTGCTCTGCAAAGAATTGCATAAACCTGTTTCGAAGCTGGCCGGACATGCGCAAATCGACGCGCGAGATAAGCTGGGCTAACTGCTCAGGAGTCGTTTAAGCGACCCGCACGTCCGCCGCGCCGTTTGGCAAGCCGGGGTTTGCGCGCGGGCAAGTCATCCATGATTTCTGCACGCTCAGAGCTGTCCATCTTGGACCAGCGCGTGATTTCGTCAATCGTGCGATAGCATCCGGTGCAGATGCGTTCAGTCGGGTGAACGACACAGATCTGGACGCAAGGGCTTTCGACCTCATTCCGTTTCCACACCATATTCGTCATTGACGGTCTCCGACCTCGTTACAAAAAGCGCAACCTGTCCAGCGCCCCTTGCAAGATATAACCTGCGGCTACGTGATCAATAACCTGTCCGCGACGTTTTCGTGTCGTATCCGCCTCCAGCAGTGCTTTTTCTGCCGCAACCGTGCTGAGCCGTTCGTCCCAGAATCCAATGGGCAGATCGGTCAAACGGGACAGATTTCGCGCAAAAGCCCGTGTCGACTGGCAGCGCGGCCCCTCAGACCCATCCATGTTTTTCGGCAGTCCCAGTAAGATACCACCGATTTCACGATCGGTCACAATCTCGATCAAACGCGCGGAATCCAAGGTAAATTTTTTGCGCCGTACGGTTTCCAGCGGACTGGCAACCCCGCGCATCCGGTCGGACACGGCAACGCCGATTGTCTTTTCACCAAGATCCAGACCCATCAGTGCTGTCATCGGCGGCAACGCTGCAGCGAAGTCCTCGAACGCATCGTGGATCATTGGGCAATCCCTGCCTGCAACGCGGCTGCGTCGAGGATTTCAAGTGCTTCGGAATTCCCGGCAAAGACTTGCATGGCCTCTTTGTGAATATCGATGGCCCTTTGACCCTGACCCAGAACACCCAAAGCTGCAATCAGACGTGCCCATTCCTCGGGCGCGCCGCCTTCGGTGGCCAGACGGTCTGACAGCTGGTTCACCATCCCCTGAATCATCTCTTGCCGTTCTTCGGGCGTCAATTCCGCCGCGGCGGCCATATCTTCCTGACTGGGGCCGGCCGCGGTGCTGAGGTCTGGTGCATTGAAAACACCTGCTCGAAAGGCCAGTTCATCGATCTGCGCCCGAATGGCACCGACCCAGGGCGCGCCGCTTGGGGAATCCTGTAAGGTTTGCACCCACATGCGATAGGCCAGGTCCGGGCGACCGACCTGAGCCAACATCTGCCCCCAGTAGTAACGCGCCGGACCATGGCGACGGTCCCGGTTCAACGCTTCGGTCAGGGCCTGTTCAGCCTCTGGCGAAACATAGCCGCCCGCCGCGAGGATCATCATCTCGGCAAGGTCAGCGTAAGCGTCGGCCGTTGCTGCGTCCCCGGACAGTTCAATCACGCGTTGCTGCGCGGTATATCCTGCCTTGAAGTTGCCAGCGTTGGTCTCGTGCTGTGCCAGCAGCATTTGCCCCTGCAGGTCATCCGGACGGTTGGCGACCGTTTCCCGCAACTGATTCAAAAGCGCTTCATAGCTTTCGTCCAACTGCGCAGGTTGCGGTGGGGTCGCCAGCTGTTCTGCGGCGTTTTGGGGCGGACGGTTGGCGCGAACCTCTTCCGCAAGCTCCAGCCTTGCGGTCAATGGCATGTCGGGCAAACCCACGGCACCGGTCCGATCATACAGTGCCGTCGCACCACCGATCAGGATAAGCGCAATCACGACCACCGAGATGATGGAAACGGCTCGCGAAGGCCCAGATTCGGCGTTGCCCTTTTTCATTTGTTCGTCGGCGGCCAGAATGCGACGGGAAATCTCGGTTCGGACCCGTTCGGCGTCTGCCTCGCCAATCACACCGCGCGCCAGGTCTTTGTCGACCCCGGCCAATTGTTCGCGATAAACCTCCAGATCATAAGCGGCTGAAGGTTTCTCCCCACTGCGATTGCGCAGCAGAGCGAAGCAAAGGAATGCCGCAATCAGGAGTGCGACAATAAAAATCAGAACCCAGAACGTCATGGTCCCTCCGAAGATGTTGCCCTGACTTAGACCCACGGGCCGCCCGACAAAAGGGACAAATGGCCGCGAATGAGCGACATGTCGCAATAGTGCGATATTGCGGCGTTGCGCGGCAGGGGTAAACTGCGCACACACGGCATATCTGCGCCCAATCACCGAACCGGATGGATTCGCACATGAAACACTATTCAGCCTTTGCTGTGGCGCGGGAAGCTCTGCGCTATCACACCGGATGGGAACGCGCCTGGCGTTCGCCCGAACCCAAGAAGAAATATGACGTCATCATCATAGGTGCTGGCGGGCACGGTCTAGCGACCGCGTACTACCTTGGAAAGAACTACGGCATACAGAATGTCGCGGTGATCGAAAAAGGCTGGCTGGGTGGTGGTAACACGGGCCGGAATACCACCATTATCCGTTCGAACTATCTGCAGGATCCATCGGCTGCGCTGTACGAAAAAGCGCGGGGGCTTTATGAGGACCTGAGCCAGGACCTGAACTATAACATCATGTTCAGCCCGCGCGGTGTGATGATGCTGGCGCAGACACAGCACGAGATTCGCGGTTATCAGCGCACGGCCCATGCCAATGCTCTGCAGGGTGTGAAGACCGAATGGATCACCCCCGAGCGCGTCAAGGAACTGGTGCCGATCATCAATCTGGAGGGTCCGCGCTATCCGGTTCTGGGCGCGTTGTGGCAGGAACGCGGCGGCACCGCGCGTCACGATGCTGTGGCCTGGGGCTATGCCCGTGCCTGTTCTGCCATGGGGATGGATATCATTCAGCAATGTGAAGTCACAGGCGTGCGCTCGGATAACGGGCGGGTCGTAGGCGTAGATACCACCAAAGGTGCCATTGATTGTGACAAGCTGGGCATCGTCGTTGCCGGCCACTCTGGTCAACTGGCCGAAATGGCGGGCTTCCGTCTGCCGCTTGAAGCGATTGCATTGCAGGCTCTGGTATCCGAACCGATCAAGCCTTGCATGGATGTGGTCGTAATGGCGAACACCGTGCACGGTTATATGTCTCAGTCCGACAAGGGTGAGATGGTGATTGGTGGCGGCACCGACGGGTTCAACAACTTTACCCAGCGCGGATCGTTCCATCACATCGAGGAAACCGTGCGCGCGCTGGTCGAAACCTTCCCGATGATCTCACGCCTGAAAATGCTGCGGCAATGGGGTGGGATCGTGGATATGACCGGCGACCGGTCCCCGATTTTGTCCAAGACACCGCTGGGTGGCTGCTTCATCAACTGTGGTTGGGGTACTGGCGGCTTCAAGGCGATCCCGGGATCGGGCTGGGGCATGGCACAGCTGATGGCCACAGGTCATTCGCCGCTGACCGAAGCCTTTACTCTGGATCGCTTCAAAGAGGGCCGCTTCATCGACGAAAGCGTCGCCGCCGGGGTGGCGCACTAATGGGTCTGCCCAAGGTCGCCAAGTAACAGAATTCAGGTCGGCTTCGATGCCGACCGACCGCCAAAAGGATGACAACATGCTGATCCTGAACTGCCCTTACTGCGGCGTTGACGCCGAAGAAACCGAACTGGCCGCTGGTGGCGAAGCGCATCTGAAGCGTTTTGGCCCCGGCTCGTCGGATGATGAATTCCACGACTACCTTTTCATGCGTGAAAACCCCAAAGGGGTGCATTTCGAACGCTGGCGTCATGCCAATGGTTGCGGCAAGTGGTTCCACGCCGCGCGCTGCACGCAGACGCTTGAGGTGTTCGGCACTTATTCCGCACAGGTCACCGAGCCGCCGAAAGAGATCAAGGATGCCATCACAGCCAAACGTCCTGACTGGACGTGGAGAGAGTTCTCCTGATGCTTCATCTTTTCAAAAATACTCCCGCCGGAGGCTTTGATGCCTCCACCTGCGAAAGGTCCGCAAAATGAGCACCCGTCTCGCAAAACAAGGCCGGCTGATTGACCGGTCGAAAAAGGTCACGTTTACGTTCAACGGCACTTCGATGCAGGGCTACGACGGCGACACGCTCGCTTCGGCCCTGCTGGCCAACGATCAGATGATGATGGGCCGGTCGTTCAAGTACCACCGTCCGCGCGGCGTCGTCGCCAGCGGTGCGGAAGAGCCGAACGCGCTGGTTGGTCTGGGGCAGGGTGCCCGGTTCGAGCCGAACCAGCGCGCCACCACGACCGAGCTGTTCAACGGCTTGACTGCAATCTCTCAAAACCACTGGCCGAACCTCGATTTTGACATCGGTGCAGTGAATACAGCGCTGGCGCGGTTCCTGCCGGCTGGTTTCTACTACAAAACGTTCATCCATCCGAAGCCGTTCTGGAAACACGTCTACGAGCCCTTCATCCGCCAATCTGCCGGTCTGGGCAAAGCGCCCGACAAGGAAACCAAGGACGCGGACACCTATGAACACTTCTATGCCTTTACCGATGTGCTGGTGATTGGCGGTGGTGTAGCTGGGCTGCAAGCAGCGAAAACGGCCGCGCAATCCGGTGCCAAGGTTCTGCTGATCGAGCAGACCGCGCATTGGGGTGGTCGCGCTCCGGTTGACGGCGGTACGGTGAATGGCGAGCCTGTGGATAAGTTCGTGGAACAATTGGTTTCCGAACTCGAAACAATGGACAACGTGACCATGCGCGCGCGCTGCATGGGGGCAGGCGTCTATGACCACGGTTACGTGCTGGGATATGAGCGTCTGACGGACCACACTCCGGGCGTGCAAGGCCCGCGTCATCGGTTGTGGCGTATCCGGGCCAAACAGGTTGTCACCGCCACCGGCGCAATTGAGCGTCCGTTGTCATTCGCGGGTAACGATGTGCCGGGCGTGATGCTGGCTTCGGCGATGCGCGATTATGTTGTGAACTGGGGCGTAACACCCGGTGAACGTGTGATTGTTGCCACCAATAATGACGACGCATACCGCACTGCGATCCAGATGAAACAGGCCGGTGTTGATGTTCTGCGCGTGGTTGACGCCCGTGCATCTGCGGGCCCTCTGGCGCAAGAAGCGCGGGACCTTGGTATCCGCGTTGATCCCGGCAAGGCCATCGCGAAGGTCAAGGGCGGCAAACGCGTCAAAAAGGTTGCCATCTGTAACCAAGAGGGTGTCGGCGGCGCGCGCGAGGAGGTCGAAGCCGATGCGGTCGCCATGTCGGGCGGCTGGTCTCCGGTTGTGCATATGTGGTCGCACTGCGGCGGCAAACTGATCTGGGACGAGGCGCACGCGCATTTCCGCCCCGATCCCGACCGCCCGCCGCTGGGTGCCGATGGTGAAGGCTTTGTTATTGCTGCCGGCAGCTCCAATGGTCCGTTGGCTCTGGCAGATGTTCTGAAAGATGCAGACGCAGCGGGCAAAGCCGCGGGCAAGGCCGTTGGTCATACGCCCAAACGCACCAAAGCCCCGGTTGGTGAAACCACTGCCGAGGCACCGATGGAAGCTGTTTGGCTGATGCCTGCCAATGCTGAAATCCAACTGCGCATGAAATCCTGGCTGGACTTCCAGAACGACGTCAAAGTGTCCGACGTTCAGTTGGCGGCGCGCGAAGGGTATGAAAGCGTCGAGCACACCAAGCGTTACACCACGCTGGGCATGGCGACTGATCAGGGTAAATTGAGCAATATCAACGGCCTGGCGATCCTTGCTGATGCACTTGAATCTGAGATCCCCAAAGTCGGCACCACCACCTTCCGTCCGCCCTATACGCCCATTTCGATGGGTGCGATCGGTGGCGAGGCGCGGGGTGAAGTGTTCCAGCCGATCCGTCAGACTCCGATGCACAACTGGCACGACAAAAACGGTGCCGATTGGGAACCGGTGGGTCATTGGCGCCGGACGTATGCCTATGTCCGTCCCGGCGAATCCGTGCATGACGCGGTGAACCGCGAGGTGAAGAACACCCGCGAAAACCTCGGATTGCTGGATGCCTCGACGCTGGGCAAACTGATCGTCAAAGGGCCGGACGCGGGTAAGTTCCTGGACATGATGTACACCAACATGATGTCCACGCTGAAGGTCGGCAAATGCCGCTATGGCCTGATGTGTTCGGAAAACGGCTTCCTGATCGACGATGGTGTTGTTGCCCGCATCGATGAGGATACGTGGCTGTGCCACACCACCACCGGCGGGGCCGAGCGTATCCATGGTCACATGGAAGAGTGGCTGCAGACCGAATGGTGGGACTGGAAGGTCTATGTCGCCAACGTGACCGAACAATACGCTCAGGTTGCGGTGGTTGGCCCGAACGCGCGCAAGGTGCTTGAGAAGCTGGGCGGCATGGATGTCAGCAAAGAGGCGCTGCCGTTCATGGAATGGCGCGACGGCAAGATCGGTGACTTCGATTGCCGCGCGTACCGCATCTCGTTCTCGGGTGAGCTGTCTTATGAGATCGCCGTTCCGGCAAGCCAAGGTCAGGCGTTCTGGGATGCCTTGATGGCGGCAGGTAAAGAATTCGGAGTGATGCCGTACGGCACCGAATGTCTGCACATCCTGCGGGCCGAAAAGGGCTTTATCATGATCGGTGACGAGACCGACGGCACCGTGATCCCACAGGATCTTGGGCTGCATTGGGCCTTGTCGAAAAAGAAAGAGGATTACCTGGGCAAACGGGCCCATTCGCGTACCCATATGGCCGATCCAGAGCGTTGGAAACTGGTCGGTCTTGAGACTGTGGATGGTTCTGTCATTCCCGACGGTGCCTATGCGGTGGGCGAGGGCGTCAACGCCAATGGTCAGCGCAACATGATCGGGCGCGTGACCTCGACCTATTACTCGGCCAATCTGGGCAAAGGCATCGCCATGGGCCTGATCAAGCACGGTCCGGATCGCATGGGTGAGATTGTCGAATTCCCGGGCACCGACGGTAAAACCTACAAAGCCAAGATCGTGGACCCGATCTTCTTCGACAAGGAAGGGGAGAAGCAGAATGTCTGAACCCATCAGCGCACTGAACCACGCCAGCTATGACGGCATCGCCAAGATCGCGGAATGTGGCCTGCAAGGCATGATCACACTGCGCGGTGATCTGTCCGACAAGGTTCTGGCCAAAGCCGTCAAGGATGCAACCGGACAGAAGGTGCCCGGTCAGCGTGAGGCTTCGTTCACTGGCGACACCGGCGTGGCTTGGATGTCCACCGATGAATTGCTGGTGCTGGTGCCTTACGCCGAGGTCGAGGCCAAACTGGCGGCAATGACCAACGCGCTCAGCGGCACGCATGCTCTGGCGGTCAACGTCTCGGATGCGCGTGCGGTATTCAGCATCTCGGGTGCCAGCGCGCGTGAAGTGTTGGGCAAGCTGGCTCCGGTTGAGCTGTCGGCAGAGGCATTCCAACCCGGCCAGATCCGCCGTTCGCGCCTTGCGCAGGTGGCTGGCGCATTCTGGATGGACGACGATCAGACCTTCCGCGTTGTGTGCTTCCGTTCCGCTGCGGACTACGTCTTTAAGTTGCTTAAGGTTGCCGCGCAGCCGGGCAGCGAAGTCGGCGTTTACTGATAGAAAGTAGAAAGCCCCGGATCACCCGGGGCTTTTCTTAGCTTTGAACACTGCAGATGCCAACGCCGGATGGCTTGTTCGCAAAGTTACCCTGCAAAAAGGCCATGCGCACAGTAACGGACTTATCGGAAGGTTTAAGGTTTGCCTGAGAGCGAACACGAACGTTTCCGCCTGCAGCCATGGTTTGGTCCAAGTGCCAGACAACACGATAGCCTTTCGCGCCTCGATCTTAAAATTGTGCCGCCTCTCATTCCCGGTAAGAGCTGGCTGCTAGTGAAGACGCTTGTGCTGTATCAATCTTGAACCTGTACTCTGGCGCGATCCAGCGGTGGGCGTCCTGTTTTGTCATCTTACATAAGCATATAACCGTTTCGGCTGCTCCTGTTTGTACAAGTACCAGCGCAGAAAACTTCAATAAAAATATTTTATTACAATGATTTATTTATTGAATTCAGGTGGGTGCAAGCACCCCGATACACCCAGAAGAGGCAAGATCTATTCGTTGAAGTTTATAGAATACCGGCCCCGGCGTTTCTTTATTGCAAAAGGATTGTACGATACCGGCTTAACCCCTCTGGCTTCAAAAGCTCCGCCGGTTTCAGCGGTTGCATCTTGTCATCCGAGAGAGAGGGGTAAAAATCCAGCGCCTCCAACAATCCGGCCACCCGGTCGCGTCTTTCAGCCTCGGGCAGCAATGGAGCATGCAGCGACAAAAACAGGGCGGGGCGATGTTCTTTGAGCCACGGTGCGAGGGTTGGTAAGACAAAGAACTCTGCCCCCTCGATATCCATCTTAACCAACGACACGCCGGACAGATCGTTTGCGGTTGCGAATTGGTCCCACGCGATGGTCAATGCATCAGAGCCATGCGCTCCGTCATGCAGAAGCGAACTGGTGGAATCCCCCGGCTCGCCCCGAACGGACGCCATGCGGGCCACGCCAAATTTGTCAGACAAGGCAACGCCCAAGGCCGAGACATTTTGAATGCCATTCAGATCCAGATTCCAAGCCAGATGCCGGTACGCTGTGGGGTCGGGTTCGAAGCACCACACATGCCGCGCTTTTCGCGCGCCATATAGGACCGTGGGACCGATCCAAGCCCCGATGTCCAGATAATCGCTATCTTGGGAAAGGAACTGATCCAGCACCGCAAAGGTTTCCGGTTCCCAAGCGCCAGCAGAGGCTTTGCGCCAGAATTTCGAATGGTAGGGGTCTAGGCGAAATGGCTCGCCGTTCAACGAACCTTCATAGTATCCGCGGGCGCGGTAAAACATCTTGCGCGCCTGTGTCAGCATCGCGGACCTCCGGGTTTTATCGTCTCGCCCCTTGACCTGCGGCGGCTGCCACAGCATTTAACCGTTGGGAACCGCAACTTTTATTTAACAGGGGGCCGACATGGCTTTTGAACTTCCTGATCTTCCTTATGCACATGACGCGCTGGCAGCCAAGGGTATGTCCGCGGAAACGTTGGAATATCACCACGACCTGCACCACAAAGCCTATGTCGACAACGGCAACAAGCTGATCGCCGGCACCGAATGGGACGGCAAGTCGCTGGAAGAGATCATCGTTGGCACCTATGACGCAAACGCAGTTGCGCAGAACGGCATCTTTAACAACATCAGCCAGCTGTGGAACCACAACCAGTTCTGGGAAATGATGGGCCCTGGCGACAACGCGATGCCCGGTGAGCTGGAAAAAGCGCTGACCGAAAGCTTTGGCTCGGTTGACGAATTCAAGTCGCAGTTCAGCGCGGCTGGTGCCGGTCAGTTCGGCTCGGGCTGGGCGTGGCTTGTCAAGAACGCCGACGGATCGATGGCCGTGACCAAGACAGAAAACGGCGTAAACCCGCTGTGCTTCGGTCAGACCGCACTGCTGGGTTGCGACGTGTGGGAGCACTCGTACTACATCGACTTCCGCAACAAACGCCCGGCATACCTGTCGAACTTCCTCGACAATCTGGTGAACTGGGAAAACGTCGCATCGCGGATGTAATGAATTGAACCGACGTCGGTTTATAAAGGGCCTGCTGGCGGTAACGCTGGCAGGTCTCATCACGTCAGCCTACGGGTTTTTCATCGAACCCGCAGTGCGGCTGCGCGTGCGTAAATGGCGCGTGCGTCGGGACGATTGGACCGCACCACCGCTCAAGATTGCGGTGCTGTCGGATTTGCACGTGGGTGAGCCCTATGTTGGTCTGGATCGCATAAGGCAGGTTGTGCGCCGTACAAACGCATTGGCACCTGATGTTGTCCTGCTGCTGGGCGATTTCTTCGCAAGCCACAAAGGGGTCTCTGAAACCGTCGAGATGCAGGATCTGGCACCTGTATTGGCGGGGCTAGAGGCAAAGAACGGTGTCTTTGCCGTGCTGGGCAATCACGACTGGTGGGATGACAAGCCAGCACAGCGCCGTGGGGCAGGACCCAATCGCTATACCGAGATTCTGGAACAGAACGGCATTTCGGTTTTGTCTAACACCGCCGTGAAACTCGAAAGCCCTGGCATCTGGCTGGCGGGGCTTGAGGATCAACTGGCGATCTGGCGCAACGGTAAACCAAAAGGGCTTGATGATCTGGAAGGAACTTTGGCGCAGATCACCGACGATGCTCCAGTTGTGATGATGGCACATGAGCCAGATGTTTTCCCTCAAGTGCCAGACCGGGTGGCCTTGACCCTTTCGGGGCATACACATGGCGGCCAAGTGCGCCTGTTTGGGTGGTCACCTGTTGTGCCGTCGAAATTCGGCAATCGGTATGCTTACGGCCATGTGCGCGAAGGTGCGCGTGATCTGGTGGTGTCGGGCGGTATCGGATGTTCGATCCTGCCGGTGCGTTTTGGTGTGACACCGGAAATCACCGTTGTCGAAATGTCGGCCTAAAAGATTGATGAGCCGCCGGTGAAAACCCGCCGATGGGTTTCATTTCCGTACAACCACATCTTGTTTGCTTCGCTACAGAACACATCTTTGTAGGGCGGAGGGAGAGAACCGCAAACCAATTCAAACAACGACCGGGCTACGCATCACTGGTGCGTAAACAAACCCGTACGCCCGTCAGGTCGAGGGATACCCAGAGAACAACCTTAACAGGAGATCGCAATGGTCGCACTTACACAGGGAACTTGGGTTATTGTTGCAGATGGAGAGAAAGCGCTGGTGATGGAGAACATCACCGATGCTGACGATCCCAATCTTGTTGTTGTCGCTGTCGAGGAACAGGACAACCCAGCCTCAAAGCCGACTGACCGCGCTGGTCGCCGAAATGACGGCGGACCAAAGCAGAAATCGGCCCTTGAGGACCCAACGTGGAAGACCCATGCAAAATCTCTGTTCGTGCAGGATTTGGCGAATTTGCTGAATCGCAAGGGGTTGAAAGGGGCAAATAATCGATTGGTACTGGTAGCCAGCCCTCATGTTCTGGGTCTGCTGCGCCGCCGGTTGCACAGTGAAGTGCTGGGAAAAGTCGTGGCCGAGGTCAACAAGACCCTGACCAACCACCCTTTGCATAAGGTTGAGCAGGTCGTGCGCCACAGTTTGCAACACAAGGCGCGTTTGGCCTGATCAACAAGGCGGGCGGTTTTGCCGGCCGCACCGTTTCTGGTGTCAGTTCAGCTTGTTCCGCAAGGTGACCATGGCGGCATCTGCATCTTCTACCCATGTGATGAAATCTGCCAGCGACGCGTCGGCAAAGCCTTGTCCGATCACCTGACCCAACAGCGTCTGCAACGCATCCCAATAGCCATTCACGTTCACCACGACGATGGGCTTGTCGTGCAGTCCCAACTGACGCCAAGTGAGGGCTTCGAACAATTCATCCAATGAGCCCGGCCCTCCGGGCAGAACGACCACCGCGTCGGCGTTCATGATCATGACCTTCTTGCGCTCGTGCATCGTCTCGGTGATCACAAAGTGGGTCAGATCGGTTTTGCCGACTTCCCGCTGAACCAGATGAACGGGGATGACGCCAAAGGTTTCGCCTCCGGCATTTTGCGAGGCGCGGGCCACTTCTCCCATCAAACCCACATCCCCAGCACCATAAACCAGCCGCCAGCCTTCCTGCGCCAGCAGCGTGCCGAAGTGCCTTGCAGTTTCAGAATAAGACTTCTCGGCACCATTGCGTGACCCGCAATACACACACACTGATTTCTGAGACATGAAAGAAGGGCTCCGGGGTTGTGTCAGAGGTTTTGACCCGTGATAGCGGGATTGATAGATTGCCTCAACTGTCCGCCGGAAAGCTTTTGAACGAAAAGCTTTTGCAGCGCGGAGTGAAAGGAAAAGAATGAACGCCAATTCGGGAAACGAAAGCTCGGGCAATTTCATCTGGGGGGTGATTGCAGGGCTTGTTGCAGTATTGGGTGCAGGTGGCTTGTACCTGTCGGGCGTCTTCACCAACGCACCGGAACCTGACGCAAGCACACCGCAGGAAACTGCTTCCGTTCCAGCAATCTCAGAGCCAGCAGATGAGGCACCGAAAGAAGCGGAAGACGTTACTGCCGCAGAGCCGTCCAATCCGGATACTGCGTCGTCAGACGAAACACCCGCACCTGCTGAAGACCTGGCGGAGCAAGCGGAAGAACCTGCTGAAACGGAGGCCGCCGAAGTTGCAGGGGAAGTGGCTGCGCCTGCGCCGGTCGCGCCTCCAGTCCTGGATCAGATTTTTGTAGAAACTGACGGCACCGCGCTTCTTTCGGGTGACGCAGCACCCGGCAGTCAGATAGAAGTTCTGCTGAACGGCGAAGTCGCACATTCTTTTACCGTGGATGGCAGCGGTCAGTTTGCTGAATTTGTGACGATCCCCTTCAGCGACACCGCGCAGGGACTTGTGTTGCAAAGCACGGACGGGGCGCAAGCAACGCGATCCGACGACTATCTGATTGCCGCTTTGCCCAAACCAATCGAAGAAGAACCTGTTGCCGAAACAGCGCCCGAAGCCGAGCAGATCCCATCCCAGGACACGCAGGAGCAGGTGGCTGCAATCGAAGAGGTTCAGCCGGATTCTCATGCTGAGGCTGACGTTTCGGAACCTGAAACGTCAGAGCCCGAGGCCGAGACAGTTGAAACTGCTGAACTGACCGATGAAACCCCACAGCAGGATCAGCAGGTCGCCGTGCTGCGATCTGGCGAAGAGGGCGTTGAGCTGGTGCAGCCCCCGGTCGTGCGGGATACCCCACCCGAGCAGGTCGCACTGGACACGATCGGATATTCCGAAACGGGCGATGTGCAGCTGACAGGGCGCGTTCAGGATGGGGCCGCCATTCGGTTGTACCTGAACAATCGTCTGGTCGCGGATCTTGCCCCGGAACAAGATGGATCCTGGCGCAGCGATCTGGAGGGAATTGACCCAGGCGTCTACACGCTTCGGGTAGATGCGGTAAACACGGATGGGACGGTCCTTAGCAGGGTCGAAACTCCGTTCAAACGCGAACCACTTGACGTTCTTCAGGCTGCAACGGGCACGGCTCAGGCAGATACGCCTCAAGCGACCCCTGCAATCCGGTCTGTCACGGTGCAGCAGGGCGACACGTTGTGGGCCATCTCACGTGATCGATTTGGCGACGGGGTCTTATATGTGCGGCTGTTCGAAGCCAATCGTGACTTGATCCGCGATCCGGATCTGATCTATCCCGGGCAAATCTTTACAATCCCGGAATAATCAGCCCTTCTGGCCTTTTATGGGCAGAGGTCTAACTCTGACCGCAGACAAGGCACGTGATGAGACGCACATCTCCTAGGACTTCAGATGACATGGTGTCGGATAACGAACGCAGCTCGGGCTGGCGGACGATCCGCAAGGTTGCCCCATATCTATGGCCCGACGACGAACCTTGGGTAAAGCGTCGCGTCGTCATCGCCATGGGTATGCTTGTTCTGGCCAAGCTGATTGCGGTTTATACACCCATTTTGTATAAGGGCGCTGTTGACGCGCTGGCAGGCGAGGGTGTGCCGCCATTGGCGCTGGGCGCAGTTGGATTGACTGTGGCCTATGGTGTGGCGCGAATGATGACGGTGGGCTTTCAGCAATTGCGGGATGCCGCCTTTGCCCCCGTCGGACAACGCGCGTTGAGGGCGCTGGCGCTTGAGACGTTTCAGCACATCCACAACCTGTCGATGCGCTATCACGTCACGCGCCGTACTGGCGGGCTGAGCCGTATCATCGAACGGGGCGTCAAAGGGGTTGAGTTCCTGCTGCGGTTCCTGCTGTTCTCGATCGGGCCGCTTATTCTGGAGCTGATGCTGGTCGCCATCATCCTGATGTGGCTGTTTGATGTCTGGTATCTGGTTGTCGTCGCGGTCACGATTGGTCTGTACATCTGGTTTACTTTTGCCGTGACCGAATGGCGCGTGAAGCTGCGGCGTGAGATGAACGATCAGGACACCGAGGCCAACCAGCGCGCCATCGACAGCTTGCTGAACTTCGAAACCGTCAAATATTTCAACGCCGAAACCCGTGAAGCTGAACGGTATGACGTGTCGATGAAAGCCTATGCAGGGGCTGCGTTGAAGACGGCCTATTCATTGGCATTTCTGAACTTTGGACAATCGTTCCTGATCACCTGCGGTCTTATTGGGGTGATGGTTCTGGCCGCAATGGGTGTGCAGAACGGCAACCTGACCGTCGGCGATTTCGTCATGGTCAACGCCTACATGATCCAGATCACAGTGCCGCTGAACTTCCTTGGGACGGTCTATCGGGAAATCCGGCAGTCCTTGGTCGATATGGGTCAAATGTTCGACCTGCTTGAACAACCCGCCGAAGTTACAGACAAAGCCTGCGCGCCGAACCTGAAGGTAAATGGCGGCGAAGTCACGCTTGAGGACGTGCACTTTGGCTATGATCCCGAGCGTGAAATCCTCAAAGGCGTGTCCCTGACTGTCCCGGCTGGAAAAACCGTGGCCATTGTGGGGGCGACAGGGTCGGGTAAATCGACCATCGGGCGGCTCTTGTTCCGGTTCTACGACGTGACCAAAGGGGCGTTGAAGATCGATGGTCAGGACATTCGCGACGTGACCCAGACCAGCCTACATGCCGCCATCGGTGTCGTGCCGCAAGACACGGTGCTGTTCAACGACACGATCCGCTACAACATTGCCTATGGCCGCGATGGTGCCACCATGGACGAGGTCGAAGCAGCAGCCAAGGCGGCACAGATTCACGACTTCATTTACTCACTACCCGAAGGGTATGACACCAAAGTGGGCGAGCGTGGCCTGAAGCTTTCGGGTGGTGAAAAGCAACGTGTCGGGATTGCACGTACCTTGCTGAAGAACCCACCGATCCTGTTGCTGGACGAGGCGACCTCGGCGCTGGATACGGATACTGAGCAGGACATCAAAGATGCGCTGGCACGCGCGGGTGAGGGGCGGACGGTGATCACCATCGCGCATCGTCTCAGCACCATCGCCGAGGCCGATCAGATTGTGGTTCTGGAGGCGGGAGAGATCATCGAACAGGGTAAGCATGACGAGTTGCTAGCTCGGGGGCGCCGTTATGCCCAGCTTTGGAGCCGTCAACAAGCTGACGCCTTGGCATCCTAACCGGTTTTTTACTTTTGAGGGTGGCGCATTCCGGTCGGGTCAGGTTTGAAGCTGATCAACGCAAAACGGATAGGTCTGAAAAAGCAGACAGGAGGAGTAATGGAAGGATCGGAACTTGCTCGGCCCGAGATCAGAACCGTGCGCCGGGTGTGCCGAGAACATCTGACCATGGTCGGCCGCCAAAGTGCCTTTGCCACCGCACATGCTGCGGCGCATGTGGTGGACCAAAAGATACCAGGTGATTTCGTCGAGTGTGGAGTTTGGCGTGGGGGGAACGTCATCATTGCTGCCCGTGTTTTCATGCAACGTAATGATGTGCGAACTTGCCATTTGTTTGATACTTTTGCCGGCATGACGGAACCGACTGCCGAGGATATCGGACCGAACGGTGAGACTGCGATTGTAGAATTCGAGCGTCAAAAGACAGAAGAAGGTTCGACCTGGTGCATGGCTTCGCTGGAAGATGTCCAGTCCAATGTTGCGGCCTTTGATCTGAACCCTGACATGTTCGTCTACCGGAAGGGTGATGTGTTGGAGACGCTGAAAGATGAGGCCAACCTGCCTGAAACGATCTCGGTGCTTCGGCTGGACACGGATTGGCACGATTCAACCAAGCTTGAGCTGGAAACCTTGTACGCGCGCCTGTCCCCCGGCGGTATCGTCATCATTGACGACTACGGGCACTGGAAGGGCGCGCGCAAGGCAACGGATGAGTTTTTCAAAACATCCGGGTTTAAGCGCCCGTTCTTTTTTGGGCTTTCAAACGGCGGTGTTATTGGAACGAAAATCTGAACCATGGGGCATCACCTTTGAAAAAGGCGCGCCGACGGGCGCGCCTTTTCTCATTCCGCAGCCTTCAGGGGGTGCCCCGGTGGGTGTGGTTCTGAAGTATCCGCATCCGGGTTTTCGGAAGATGGGGTAGTGTCTGTATCCTCCCACACAATCTCGGTTGCTTGCATTTGACGGGCAGAGCGTCCAATGGCCATGTCCTGTGCAATCTGGCTTGATCGGCCCGCAGTTACTCGCGCCAGCAAGCGGCTGAGCCACACGGCATAAGTTGTCACCCAAACCCGCAACGCCAAAAGGGAAGGCGTCACGATAAGTGTAAGAACCGTCGCAATACCCAGACCAAAGACCACCGCTGTCGCCAGCTGTTTCCACCACAAGGCAGTCGGGCTGTCGATGGAATAGCCGCCATTGATGAAATCCAGCGAAAGACCGAACATCATGGGCGTCAGACCTGCCATTGTCGTGAGGGTGGTCAGCAGAACCGGACGAATGCGCGATTCTGCGGTTCGAATGATCGCCTCGATCCGAGGCATGTACGTGCTGTATTCTTGATAGGTATCGATCAGAACGATGTTGTTGTTCACCACGATCCCCGCCAAAGCCACGATGCCTGTGCCGGTCATGATGATCGAGAAGGGTTGTTCCATCACGATCATACCGATCAGAACGCCAGTGGTTGATAGGATTACCGCCAGCAACACCAGCACCGAATTGTAGAACGAGTTGAACTGCGCGAGCAGGATCACGAACATGAGCCCCAGCGCGCCCATGAAGGCGTTCACCAGAAAGGCACCGGATTCCGCCTGTTCTTCCTGATCTCCGGTCCATTCCCAACTGATAGAATTGGAAAACGGACCCGTTTCCAGCCATTCGGTCAGAACAGCAATCCGTTCATTTGGGTTGATCAACGCGAACTGTGCGTCTCCGCCCTCAACCGTGCTGATGAGTTGATCCACGCTATCGGCGCCGGTCAATTGAACCAATTCGTAGGACTTTCCGCCACCGCCGTTCAGGACCGTGCTGGTGGGGGTATAGCCTTCAGCAACTTCCCGAACCACGGCAAGACGGATGAGTTCACCATCGGGGCCTTCGGTCGTAACCTTGCTCAAACCTGGTTCAACGTCGGCTTTGACGTCGTAGTAGCGTTGTTGGTCAACCCGGTTGATCTCGGCCAGTTTGGCCACCGGCTTACGACTTACGAAATTCGACAGTGGCACCAAACCATCCGGAGTGCGGACCTTGAGCGTGTCCAAAGTTGATAGCACGCGATCTTCTTCTGGCAGGCGCACGCGAATTTCAATCTCTTCATCGTTGCTGTCCGGGCGCATCTCGCCCAGCAGAATACCGCGTGTCACCAACTGCACCATGGCTCCAACCGTGGCCACGTCAGCTCCGAACCGACCGGCCTTGGCGACATCCACATCGATTTGCCAGTCGATGCCGGGCAAGGGAAGGGTGTCTTCGATCTTGATCAGTCCCGGCGTGGTGTCGAAAACCTCGCGCGCGGTGAGCGTCGCCGAGGTCAGATCCTCCCACCCATCACCCTTTATGCGCAGATGCACGGGCTTTGCCGAGGCCGGGCCTTGTTCCAACGGCAGGATCTCGACAACGATGCCGGGGATCTCAGCCAGTTGCGCGTTGAGTTCGTCAATCACGAAGTCACCGTCAAATTCAGGCGCAACAAAGTGACGATCAAACAGGCCCCACAGAACAGATTCCGAGACGTTGGGACGGTCTTCCCAAGGAATGATCTCGAACTGAACACGGCCCACTGTATCGGCAGGTTCCTGAGCGCCCCCGTTGTTCTGGTTCAGACCGCCTTCGCCCGCGAAAGAAAACACGTTGATGACGGCAGGGTGGGCTGCGATCACATCCTCTGCCGCCAAGACCATGCCATCTTTTTCCGCAAGCGAGATGTTTCCCCGCGCGCGGACATAGGCGGTGGCTTGTTCCGGTTCGCTTTCCACGAAAAATTCGACGCCTCTGGATTCCTGCGGGAACCAGACGAAGGCAACGGTGTAGACGGCAAAGAACACTGCGGCCAACGACACGATAGGCATGATCGGATTGCCAACGAGGAACTTGACCACATGGCCAAATGGGGTGTGTTCATCGGCTGTGTGAACGCGCTCTTCCACTTTGCGTTCGATCCTGGCAGCGCTCAGGGTCACGGATCCTGCAAAGGCCCCGAACAGGAACAGAAGCGCACCAGCAATTGAACCGCCGGGTAGCAGGTAATCCGGGTTCAGGGTCTGCATCGCGCCCAGAAAGATCATGTACAGCGAAGGAGGCACCAGCACAGCCCGCAGCCACCACGGCGTGCGCGCGCGCAACCAGATCGACGAGCGGTCGAAGACGCGGCTTAGCCGCCCTGACACACCGCCCATGACCGGCAGGTAAATCAGCGCCACGATCAGCGACGCCGACAAAACAAAGATCAGCGTGACGGGCAGCATACCCATGAACTCACCCGGTACGCCGGGCCAAAACAGCATGGGCAGGAATGCGCAAAGCGTTGTCGCAGTCGACGACACGATGGGCCAGAACATGCGCTGCGCCGCCTCAACATAGGCGTGCATCGGTCCGACGCCCTGCTTGATGCGTTTATCGGCATATTCCACGACGACGATGGCACCGTCCACCAGCATACCGACCGCCAGAATAAGACCGAACATCACGATATTCGAAATGCTGACGCCCATAACCGCCAGGAAAGCAAAACACAGAAGGAATGAGGTGGGGATCGCGAAACCCACCAACAACGCAGCCCGCGTGCCCAGCGAGGCCAGCACTACGATCATCACCAGTGCAATCGCGGTCAGAACCGAGCCTTCCAACTGGCTGACCATCGAACCCACGATGCGGCTCTGGTCGTTGGACGTGCCCAGATCGACGGCGGCCTGAAGTTCAGGTGGCCACTTTGTTTTCGCTTGCTCGATGGTCTCTTTGACCTGAGCAACAGTATCGATCAGGTTGAAGCCCTTACGCTTTACCACTTGCAGGGCAACAGTTGGTTCACCGTTGAACCGGGCCGTACCGGCGCGGTCTTCGAAGGTGTAATTGATCTGCGCCAACTCACCCAAAGTCACAACCCGGTCGCCATTGACCTTGATCGGCAAGCCATAAACGTCCTGCGCGGTTTTGAACGATGACGGGATCTTGACCGAGAATGTACCCTGCGCGGTTTCAACTTCACCCGCGGCGATCAACTGGTTGTTGTTGCGAACCACATTGATCAGCTCATCTGCGGTGACGTTGTATGCCTCAAGCCGTAAGGGATCGATGACCACCTCGAGCATCTCGTCGCGATTGCCCGCGATACCAGCCTCAAGTACCGAATCCAGTGCCTCAAGCTCGTCCTGCAAGTCTTTGGCAACGCGGGCCATCGTGCGTTCAGGAACTGCGCCGGTCAGGTTGACGATGACGATGGGGAATTCTGAAAAGTTGATCTCGGTCAGCGAATACTGTTCCGCACCTTCAGGAAAATCCGCCTGCGCCGAATTCATCGCGTCGCGGACGTCGGCCATGATCGCGGTTTTGTCCCAGCCGAAATCAAACTCCAGCGCGACCCCTGCATAGCCTTCGGCGGCGGTCGACGTCATTTCCTTGAGGCCATCGAGATCCGCCAGTTCGGTCTCCATCGGCTTGATCAGAAGATTTTCGGAGTCTTCCGCTGAAATGCCGGGAAACTGTACCGAGACAAACAGGGCAGGGATTTCAATATCCGGCTCACCCTCTTTCGGCAATGAGACATAGGCAAACCCGCCGATGACCAACGAGATGGCGATAAACGCCAGGACCATACGGGCTCGATGCGCGGCCCAAGCAACAACGCCCGTCATTGTGATGCTTCCCGATAGGTGGGTTTCACAGTGACGCCGCGGGTCACAAACTCTTGCCCGACTACGATGATGTCAGTCGTTTCCGGCAGCCCGCCGATCCAGACACCTTCTGCAGTGTCGCGCAGAATTTGGACTGGCTTGAAGTCGACAATGTTGCCTGCGCCCACCGTGCGAACCCCCAATTGACCCTCATTGCTGAGCGTCAGCGCGGATTGCGGCAGCAGATGCGCCTTGGCGCCTTCGGCGGCGATTTGAATGGTTGCGGTTTGGCCGTCACGGATGGTCAGATCCGGGTTGGGGACAGTGATCTCTACCTCGAACGTCCGCGTTGCCTCATCGGCCGAACGGCTTAGGAACGTCACCCGCCCATTAAGTTGCCGCCCAGTGACCAAAGTTGCGGATGCCTCGGAACCGACAACCACGCGGTTGACCTCGGTCTCGGGCACAAAGCCCACCAGCTTGATCGGATCCAGCTGAATAACCGTCGCGCAGAGCGATCCGGGCTGCATCAGGCTGCCCAGCTCAGCGGTGTCGCTTTCCAGCAGACCCTTGAAAGGTGAGGTGATGACCACGCGACCGGCCTCGCGCTGTGCGGCCTCAACGGCCGCAGTTGCGGCTTCAATCCCGGCACGGGTGGCTTCCAATCCGGCCTCTGCCGACTTCACTCCGGCCTTGGCGGTGCTCATCGCGGCTTCGCTGGAAATCCGGCGGGTTTCCGAGGCAAAGCCTGTTTCCGCCAATTTACGCGATGCGGTCAGGTTGATCTCGGCCTCTGCCACCAGCGCATGCGCCTCCTGCAGGCGGGCTTCGGCCTCGGGGATACGGCTTTCGGCTTCAAGCTTGCCGGCCATAGCTTCGGCCAGTTGGGCCGGGCGTGTGCCGGGGTCAAGCTCGCACAGAATGTCACCTGCCTCGACAAAGGCACCTTTGCGCTTGGGTTCTGAGATGACGGTCGAAGTGGTTTCTGACAGAACTTCGACCTGGCGATTTGCTTTGGTCTGACCGCGGAGCAAAACCGCGCTGTCAATCTCGCGGGCTTGCGAACGCAGGGCGACAACACCCACTGCCGCGATGTCTGAAGTTTCCGCAGCGGCGGCCTCACCTTGCGTCGTTTCATCGCCTTCGCCACGCCCCGCGAAGGCAAACAGCGCATCGCGTTCGAATACAAGAAAATACAGAGCAACAATGACCAGAATGGCGTTGATGAATGAAATCAAACGCATACGGGGATTCTCCTAGAATTTTTTGCCCAAGAACGCGAGGCGCTCACTTTTCGAAATGGGACTTATGCTATGTCTTTTCTACACTGAACTGAATAGTTTGGTTCACTTTTTTTCGCAAGAGCAGTACCCGGCGGCGAAAATGTGCAAATTCGGACCCTTGGCTTGGCGTTGGTGCCGGGGTATGACATGGCGCACTTAGACAAGATATACAGCCCAGGGGGCACGGGATGAGCGACACGGACAGTTTTATTGATGAGGTCACGGAAGAGGTGCGCCGCGACCGAATGTATCTGTTATTGCGCCGCTGGGGCTGGGTAGGTGTGGTTGCCGTTGTGCTGATCGTGGGCGGCGCGGCCTTCAATGAATACCGAAAATCCCGCGATGCGGCGCAGGCGCAAGATCTAGGAGACTCGATTCTTGCCGCGCTGACGGAAAACGATTCCGACGCGCGTGTCGCAGGCCTGCAGGGTATCGGGGCGGCGGCTCCGGGCGGAGACGCGGTTTTGAACATGCTGTTGTCCGCCTCGCAGGTCGATGCCGGATCGCGCGAAGACGCGGTCAACAGCCTGAACGCGGTGGCCGTTCAGGGCGACTTGCCTGAAATTTACCGCGCGATTGCAAGCTTCAAAGCGTTGTTGTTGCAAAGCGACACACTTCCTGCAGCCGACCTTAGGCAACAGTTTGAGGCGCTGGCAGCGCCTGGCGCACCGCTGCGTCTGCTTGCCGAAGAACAGTTGGCCCTGATTGATGTGTCCGAGGGCAATGTCGAGGCTGCGCTGGATCGGTTGCAGGCGCTGCGGCAGGATGCTGAAGTCGGGATTGACCTGCAACAGCGTGCCGCGCAATTGATTGTCGCGCTGGGCGGGGAACCAGAACCCCTGGTGGCGCAACAAGGTTGATCGGGTGGTGAACAAAGACATTTTGACAGGCGAGTTCGGAATACCATGGTAACAAGACTATTCTCCCGCGTGGGACTGCCGGTCGCGGCACTGGCATTGACCGCTCTGGCCGCCTGTGAAGAACCCGAGACCATTCTGCCCGGTGAACGTGAAGACATCCGCCCCCTGTCGGATTTGGAAACTGTTGAAAGGCAGGGCTCTCAGCCCATCAGTCTGCCGTCGCAGCAGGCAAATGCCAATTGGTCGCAAAGCCCAGGAACTCCGGCCTATCGAACAACAAACGCCGCGCTGCGCGCGACACCGCAGCGGGTTTGGTCGGCCTCGATCGGTCAGGGGGACTCACGCAAGCAACGCATCACCGCCGAGCCAGTCGTTGCAGGTGGGTTGATCTATACGCTGGATGCAGGGGCAACGGTTTCAGCTGTCACACCCCAGGGCCAGTTGGCCTGGAACACGGATTTGATTCCCGCAAGTGATGGGGACTCGGACGCAACGGGCGGTGGAATGGCCTATGCCGATGGTGTTCTTTATGTCTCTTCAGGTTATGGTCGCCTGACCGCACTGGATGCGAGAACCGGTGCCATTCGGTGGCAGAAGCGTCTGCAAGCCACCGGCAGCGGCGCACCGTTGGTTAATGATGGCCTGCTTTATCTGGTGGCCGGAGATGAAACGGGTTGGACTATTGCCACCAAGGATGGACGTATCGCCTGGCAAATCGAAGGTACGCCGAGCGTGGGCAACGTGTTGGGTGCACCAGCGCCTGTGATCGCCTCGGATCTCGCTGTGTTCGCCTTCGGCTCGGGCGATATTGCGGCGACCTTTCGGCGGGGCGGTATCCGCCGTTGGAACGCATCGGTCGCCGGTGGACGCCGAGGGCGGGCCGCAGCCCAGATTGTTGACGTGACAGGCGGCCCGATGGTGTCGGGAAACACCATCTATATCGGCAACCATTCAGGCCGGACCGTCGCCTTTGACGTTGCGACGGGTGAACGTCGGTGGACCGCCGATGAGGGGGCCGTGGATGCCGTTTGGCCCGCAGGTAACAGCATCTTCCTGGTCAGTGACCGCAGCCAGCTGGTGCGTCTGAACGCGGCGGATGGCTCGGTTGTCTGGGCGCAGGATCTGCCGGGTTTCGTGAAAGACAAACGCGGCCGCCGTGGTCCGATCTTTGCGCATTACGGTCCGATCCTGGCCGGTGGCCGCATTGTGATTGCGTCCAATGACGGGTATTTGCGGTTCTTCAATCCGGTCAACGGAACACTGGTTCATCAGGTCGAAGTGCCCGGAGGCGCGACAACAGCGCCGGTTGTTGCCGGGCAAACGCTGTATGTCGTTTCGACCAAGGGTGATCTACACGCTTTCCGTTGACGGCAAGATGCGCTAAAGGGCGCATCTTGAGTCTTGAAAGTTGAGTATCATGTCGCTGACCCTCGCTATCGTGGGGCGCCCGAATGTGGGCAAATCCACTCTGTTCAATCGCCTTGTGGGCAAACGTCTGGCCCTGGTCGACGACCAGCCGGGCGTGACACGTGACCTGCGCGAGGGCGAGGGGCGTCTGGGCGATCTGCGCTTTACCGTGATCGATACGGCGGGGCTTGAGGATGCAACCGACGACAGCCTTCAGGGAAGGATGCGCCGCCTGACCGAGCGCGCGGTGGACATGGCCGATGTGTGCTTGTTCATGATCGATGCGCGCACGGGGCTGACCCCCACGGATGAGATGTTCGCCGAGATCCTTCGCAAGCGCGCGAAGCACGTGATTTTGGCGGCCAACAAAGCAGAAGGTTCTGCTGCGGATGCGGGAGTTCTGGAAGCTTATAATCTGGGGCTGGGAGAACCCGTGCGCCTGTCTGGCGAACACGGCGAGGGCATGACCGACCTTTATTCTCAGCTCATGCCACTGGCTGATGCGGCCGATGAAGCACAGGCAGAGGAAGCCCCCGAGACCGATATCGAACTGGATGAAGATGGCGAGGGTGAAACACCTCTGATCACTGCTGCCAAGCCATTGCAAGTGGCGGTGGTTGGCCGACCAAACGCGGGCAAGTCGACATTGATCAACAAGATCATCGGTGAAGATCGCCTGCTGACAGGCCCCGAGGCTGGGATCACGCGAGACGCCATCAGTCTGCGTGTCGACTGGGCTGATCCTGATGGTGACAGCACCCCGATGCGTATTTTCGATACAGCGGGGATGCGTAAAAAGGCGAAGGTTCAGGAAAAGCTTGAAAAGCTCTCGGTGTCCGATGGTCTGCGGGCCGTTAAGTTTGCAGAAGTTGTCGTGGTCTTGCTCGACGCGGCGATCCCGTTCGAACAGCAAGACTTGCGCATCGCCGATCTGGCCGAACGCGAGGGTCGGGCCGTAGTTGTTGCCGTCAACAAATGGGACGTCGAAGAGAACAAGCAGGAAAAACTGCGCGAGCTCAAGGAGTCCTTTGACCGACTTCTGCCGCAACTGCGCGGTGCACCCTTGATTACAGTGTCTGCGAAAACGGGCCGGGGGCTGGAGCGCCTGCGCGCCGCGATTTTGCGCGCCCATGACATTTGGAACCGCCGGGTGCCGACTGCTGCGCTGAACCGCTGGCTGACCGCGATGCTTGAACAGCACCCGCCACCAGCGCCGCAGGGTCGCCGGATCAAGCTGCGCTATATGACTCAGGCCAAGACCCGCCCGCCGGGCTTTGTTGTGATGTGTTCACATCCTGATAAGATGCCCGCCAGCTATACCCGCTATCTGGTCAACGGCCTGCGCGAGGATTTCGACATGCCCGGCACGCCAATCCGTCTGACTCTGCGTGGGCAGGGGGATAAGAACCCCTACAAGGGTCGCCGCAAGAAAAACGCGGGCGCACTGGCCAAGCATCTCAAAGGGCGCGCGTAACTGCGCCAATTTTCAGCGTTTTTGCTGCGAGGGCGTGACAGCGTCCGTTCTGCGCGCTAGCATTCACTAGTGTGCATTTGTTTTACTGCGCACGCTTGTACCGGGGCCAACGGGGCATATTTTTAGTTTATATTTAACCGGGCCATCGTGGGAGAGGGCTGGATGGATCTGAGGGAATATACACGGCAATACGCTGTTCAGGACAACAGGCTGGCAGCGCTTGGCTATTTTGGAACTTTTGCGGTGTATTTTGCATCGCTGGCGCTTGCGATTGGATATGTGGATCGCTGGTATGTCATGGTTCCCGCAGGCGCGGTCTTTGCCTTTTCGGCGGTGCGTCTTTATGTTTTGCAACATGATTGCGGCCATCATTCGCTGTTTGAGACGCGCCAGCAAAATGAATGGGCGGGGCATGGGTTGTCACCGTTTACCTTTGCGCCCTTTGAGGTGATGAAACAGAATCATAACCTGCATCACGCAGGGATCGGCAATCTTGAGCACCGCGAAACAGGTGAAATTCACACAATGACCCTGCGCGAATGGAATCAAGCTGATTGGAGCAAACGTCTGTTCTATCGGCTGTACCGCAACCCTTTCATCCTGGTGCCCGTTGGCGCGTTGTTCACATACTTCATCCGGTACCGCTGGCCTAAGAATACCGTTCGGTTTGGGGTGAAGGGCGTGTTGTTGCACAACCTGTCCATCGTTGTTTTTCTGGGGCTACTCTACATGATTGCGGGCGGCACCGGAATTCTGGTCTGGCTTGTGTTCTCGCTTTTGGGTGGAATGTTGGGGGTTTTCCTAGTCTATCTTCAACATAATTTTGAAGATACCTATTGGGACCGACGCCCGGATCTGGATCCGCAACTTGCGGCCCTACAGGGTTCATCCGCGCTTGATTTTGGATGGTGGTTCGATACGGCGGTTGCATGTATAACATTGCACGACATTCACCACTTTAACGCGCGCATTCCGTCTTATCGCTTGCGTGCGTGCCATTACAGCCTGCCGCCTGAATACACCCCGCGGCGTATCAAATTCCCCGAAGCAGTCGCAGCGCTGAACCTTAAGCTTTGGGACGAGGATACCAAACGTCTGGTGCCGTTCCCCAAAAAAGGCCGGACGGCTGATTTGGCCCATAGTTAAGCAGAGTTGCGCCATTTGGTGCCGCGGCTTGAAGCCTCGTATATCTTGTGTATATACGTTAAATCAGGGAGACAGAGAAAGGATCCGGAATGACCGCAGTGACCGATGTTAAAGGTGTGGGAGAGGCGCTTGCCGCGGCTTTGTCCGCGAACGGCTTTAAGACAGCCGAGGCGTTAGCGAAGGCCAAACCCGAAGATCTGGTCAAGGTTCCCCGGATCGGTTTGGCAAGAGCTGCCGTGCTGATTGCTGCGGCGAAAGATGCCACGGCTTCAAAACCAGCTGCGCGCCAGGTTCCGGCCCGCAAACCCGCCGCCCGCAAACCTGCTGCCCGCAAACCAGCTGCGCGAAAACCTGCGACGCGACGCCCAGTTGCACGCAAGACCGTTGCGGCCGCCGCTGCCGAGAAACGCGCCGAAGAGGCGGCGAAGAAGGCTGCAGAAGAGAAAGCAGCCGCTGACGCGGCCGAGGCCAAAGCCCGCAAAAAAGCCAAGGCCAAAGCCAAAGCTGAAAAGGCCGCTAAGAAACGTGCCGAGATGGAAGCTGCGTTTTCGAAAGCAAAGGATAAGGTGAAGGCCAAGTCCAAGAAGGACAAAAAGTCCAAAAAGGACACAAAGAAAAAAGATGCTGGCAAAAAAGACAGCAAGAAGAAAGATAAGAAAAAGGATAAGAAAAAGGCGAAGAAGTAAGACTTCCTCGCCTTCCCATCTTATTGGACCGGCTCCCGACTGGGGGCCGGTTTTCTTATGTCAGCGTGCCGTCCAGCTGCAGGGTCAGCTTGCCGCCCAGATAGGGGCTCAGAACGTCTGGTAGGGTCACGGTACCGTCAGCGTTCTGACCGTTTTCCAGGACAGCGATCAAGCAGCGCCCCACGGCAAGGCCTGAGCCATTCAGCGTATGGACATATTCCGGTTTTCCACCACCCTCAGGGCGGAACCGCGCATTCATGCGGCGGGCCTGGAATTCACCACAGGTCGAGACCGAGCTGATCTCGCGGTAAGTATCCTGACCGGGCAGCCAAGCCTCGATGTCAAAGGTGCGGCGCGCGCCAAAACCGATGTCGCCGGTACACAGGATGACGGTGCGGTAGGGGATGCCCAGTTTTTCCAGAATGCCCTCGGCGCAGCGCAGCATACGCTTTTGTTCGTCATCCGATTTGTCCGGATGTGTGACCGAGACCATCTCGACCTTTTCGAACTGGTGCTGGCGCAGCATACCGCGTGTGTCCTTGCCCGCGCTGCCGGCTTCGGACCGAAAGCACAGAGAATGCGCGGTATAGCGGCGGGGCAGGTAGCTTTCCTCGATCAACGTGTCGTTGACGATATTAGTCAGCGAAACTTCGGATGTCGGGATCAGCCACCAGCCTTCGCGTGTCTGATAGCTATCTTCGCCAAATTTCGGCAACTGACCCGTGCCATGCATCATCTCGGACAGAACCAGTACCGGGCCGTTCACCTCGGTCAGCTCGTTCTCGTTGATATGCGTGTCCAGCATGAACTGCGCCAGTGCGCGGTGGATGCGGGCAACGCCGCCCGACAGCAGCACAAAGCGCGAGCCAGAGAGTTTGGCTGCGGTTTCGAAATCCATACCGTGCTGGACGGCTTCAATCTCGAAATGCTCTTTGGGCGCAAAATCCAACTCTCGTGGTGTGCCCCAGCGGTTGATCTCGACATTGTCGTTTTCATCGGCCCCTTCGGGCACATCCTCGGCGGGCAGGTTGGCGATGCGGATCAGCTGATCGGTCAGCAGAGCGTCCAGATCTTTGGCTTCGGTCTGCATCCGGGCAATCTCGGCCTTTTTCTCGGCCACCAATGCGCGCAGGCGTTCGAACTCTGCCTCGTCGCCACGACCCTTGGCAGCACCGACTTCTTTGCTGGCCTTGTTCTGTTCGGCTTGAGCTGTCTCGGCGGCCAAGATTTTGGACCGGCGGCTTTCATCCAGCCGCAGCAAATCTGACGACACCGGCGCGTCCCCACGGCGCGCAAGGGCGGCGTCGAAGGCGGCTGGGTTTTCGCGAATGGCGCGGATGTCGTGCATGTCTCAGATCCTTAAATGCGTGAATCACTGAAACCGCTTATGCACCATCTGTCGGGCGGGGTGTAGCACCGGTTACGACTTATCGTCCTCGGCGTGGATTTCATGCGCCAGATGGCCATCCCATTCCTCTGCCGGGATTTTTGGTTCCGGTGGGTCAGCCATATAAGAGGGCGTCATGATCTGTACGCCATTTTCATTGAACACGGCGACAATGTTGCGGTGCAGGTCCGAGCGTATTTTTGGAATGATGCTGCCGCGCGTTGTGTAGCCGTTGATCTGATAGTTGATCGCGTAGTCGGCCAAAGCGGTCCACAATACAAAGGGTTCGGGCTTGGCTTTGATCCCCTTGGTGCGATTGGCAGCTTCGATCAGCATCGCCTCGACCTTCTCTGGGGGTTCCTCATATCCAATGCCGACCGTCGTGTGCAGCAACAGCCCGCTGCCATCGGTCTTCTTCGAAAAATTCACCACATCCGAGTTCATCAGCTGGGCATTTGGGATCGAGATCAGTTCATTCTTGATGGATTTCAAATGCGTCTCCATCAGCTTGATCTGCACAACGTCTCCTATGTGATCTCCGATCTGGATACGGTCACCGATTGAGGTGGATCTTCGGTAAATAACGAACAGGCCCGCCAGCATGTTGGACACGACCGAGTTTGCGCCCAGCGAAAGCATCGCGCCGACCAGAATGGTCAGTCCCTGAAACGCGGCCGAGTCCGAGCCGGGGATGTAGGGGACAGCAAAAACCAACGCGATCAGAATCACGATGACACGGGCGATATTGAACGTCGGGTTGACCCAGTGTTTCTCGAAATCACCCATATCGAACGAGCCTGCTTCGACCGCATCGAAGAACACGCGCATCCCTTTGATGATATACATCGTGACCCATGTGATCAGGCCCAGCATGATCAAGTTGGGAATGTAGCTCAGGATACCCTTGAATATCAGCAGTACGGGTTCGGTCAGGTAAGTGAGCAGCAGCTGCGCGAAATACCGTGTTTCAGCAAATGCAAGAAGGACAAAAGACAGATAATAGTAGAAACCCAGAAAGAAGATAATCAGCAGGATGAAATTCAATCCGTACCGGATCAGGGCTGCGATCGCTTCGGCCTGGACGCTTTTGGCAGTCGCCGTTTCAACATCCTTCAAATACCGCTTTACCAGTTTCAGGGTACGCCGCCTGATCCGCCGATGCAGCCATAGGATCAGCGCCACGAAAGCGACAAAGCCAAGTGTCCATCCCGCAGCCTCAATTGCACCTGACACCCGCGCCTGGTCTGTGCGGTTGGCACGATAGGCGAGGATGGCCTCTTCGATCGCCTGACCATGGAGGAAGCTGAGAACATCCAGCTCCATCTGATCCAATTCGGCATCTGCAACGGTCACGATTGACACGATCACACCGTCAGCCCGAATGCGAACGCCCAGATCGGTTTCTTCGAATGCGATGTCGACCGCAGGACTTTCCGAAGCTTCGGCAACCTCAATGATCTTGTCCTGAACGCTTTCCGCCCGTTCCGGCGCGGGCAGGGCACTGGACCCACGCAGGAAGAACAACATTTCGCCGTCCACGATTACAGGCGCTTTGAAACTGTCCGTTTCATCTGCCTCGGGCTCAGTGATTTCAGCGGGTGTTTCCTGCGATTGCGCCGGGCCGGAAAGCGTCAAACCCACCGATATGGTGATCAGTAAATAACATAGCAAAAGGAAAGGCTTGAATGGCAGTGTCATATGTCCCCCTACGGTTAAACTATAACCGGTTTTGCATGTGTTCCTAGGACATATCTGCAACGCTTTTCCCTTAGTTGACGGGTCGTATTCTTTTTCACGTGGGACACATCACCGCCTTTGCTTGCAAACAGGCATCTCAAAGCATAGGTTCCGGCCAAATTTGCGGAACGGTGCCGCAAGATCTGAACAAAGGAATATCCCATGGAAGGTGGCGCAATCGCCCAGTTTCTCCCGCTGATCCTGATTTTCGCGATCATGTATTTCCTGCTGATCCGTCCACAGCAGAAGAAAATGAAAGAACATCAGGCCATGGTCGAGGCCGTGCGCCGCGGTGATCAGGTGATCACCCAGGGTGGGGTGATCGGCAAGGTGTCGAAGGTCAAGGAAGGCGAGAACGAGATCGAGGTCGAGATCGCCGAGGGCGTCAAGATCCGCGTGGTTAAATCGACCATCGCTCAGGTTCTGAACAAGACCGAACCTGCGAAGTAATTTCGCTCGACAATCCCTTGAAAAGGCAGGGTAATGCTGCAAATTGATACCTGGAAGCGGGTTCTGATTTGGCTGGTCTGTGTGACCGGCCTTCTCTTAGCCCTGCCAAACGCGTTTTACACACGGGTCGAACAATCCAACGACGCACAAGCGGCCATTGAGCTTGGTAACGATACGCCTGAATTGCAGGCTCAGGCTGCGGAATGGCCCACTTGGTTGCCATCTTCGCTGGTCAATCTTGGTCTGGATTTGCGCGGTGGTGCGCATTTGTTGGCCGAAGTCCGGGTGCAGGATGTATACGAATCCCGGATGGAGGCCATGTGGCCTGAAGTTCGGGACGCGCTGCGTGACGAACGCGCGACGGTTGGAACGATCCGTCGCCAGGAGTCTGCCCCGGATGAGATTCGCGTACGCATCAGCCAACCAGAGGGAATGCCCAGAGCGCTTGAAGTGGTGCGTGGACTTGCCCGCCAGGTGCAAACCCTGACCGGTGTTGGTGCCACGGATATTGAGGCGCGCGCTGATGGCGACACGATCGTTGTGCAGCTTTCCGAGGCCGAAAAGCTGGCATCCGATGATCGCACCGTGCGTCAATCGCTTGAGATTATCCGCCGCCGGATTGACGAAGTTGGCACCCGTGAGCCCACTATTCAGCGCCAGGGCGCGGACCGGATCCTGATCCAGGTGCCGGGCATCGGCAGCGCCGGAGAGTTGAAAAACATCATCGGAACCACAGCTCAGCTGACCTTCAACCCGGTTGTTAACAGGGGCACCGACCCGGATGCCAGCGTGGGCATCGGCGAAGAAGTTGTACCTTCGATCGACGAAAGCGGTGTCTATTACATTATTGAATCCGCCCCGGTTGTGACCGGTGAAGAACTGGTGGATGCACAGCCTTCGTTTGACCAAAACGGTCGCCCTGCGGTCAGTTTCCGGTTCAACACGTCTGGCGCCCGCAAATTTGGTGATTATACCCGCGACAATATCGGCGCGCCCTTTGCGATCGTGCTGGATGACGAAGTGATTTCCGCCCCAGTGATCCAAAGCCACATCCCCGGAGGATCTGGCATTATCACTGGCAACTTCTCGGTTGAGGAAAGCACCAATCTGGCCATCTTGTTGCGTGCGGGTGCGCTGCCTGCCGGTCTGGAATTCCTGGAAGAACGCACCATCGGTCCCGAATTGGGACAGGACAGCATCGATGCAGGTAAGGTTGCCACAATCGTGGCCTTTGTTGCCGTTCTAACCTTTATGGCGCTCAGCTATGGTCTGTTCGGAATTTTTGCCAACATCGCGTTGATCATCAACGTCGGTTTGTTGTTCGGCCTGCTTTCCCTGATCGGAGCAACCCTGACCCTGCCGGGCATCGCCGGGATCGTTCTGACGGTCGGTATGGCGGTGGATGCCAACGTGCTGATCTTTGAACGCATTCGGGAAGAATTGAAATCTGCCAAAGGGCCAGCCCGCGCCATCGAGCTGGGCTATGAAAAGGCGCTGTCGGCCATTCTGGACGCCAACGTGACAACCTTCATTACGGCGACGATCTTGTTCGCGATGGGCAGTGGCCCGGTGCGCGGGTTCGCAATTACCCTGGGCATTGGTATTCTGACATCGGTCTTTACCGCGATCTTCGTGACACGCCTGATGGTTGTCATGTGGTTCGAACGCCGCCGTCCTAAAACGATCGAGGTTTGACATGAGACTGAAACTCGTACCCCAGAACACCTCGTTCGATTTCTTCAGCCGCTGGAAGGTTTGGCTGGGTATTTCCGGCCTGATGATGGTCGTGGCTTTTGCTTCGTTTATGTTGCAGGGCCTGAATTTTGGCATCGACTTTCGGGGCGGTACGACCATTCGAACTGAAAGCACGCAACCGATTGACGTCGGCACGTACCGCGACGCAATCGCGCCATTGGAACTTGGCGATGTGACAATCACCGAGATTTTTGATCCGACCTTCGGAGAGGATGAAAATGTCGCGATGATCCGCATTCAGGCGCAGGCCGATGCCGAGGCGGTTGAGGCAGCAACGATCACGGCTGTGGAGCAAGCGCTGCAAGCCGTGATTCCGGATATTCAATTCGTATCGGTTGAATCGGTCGGCCCTAAGGTTTCCGGAGAGCTTATCCAGACAGCCGTTATCGCCGTTGCATTGGCCATCGGCGCGGTGCTTGTTTACATCTGGCTGCGGTTCGAATGGCAGTTTGCGCTGGGGGCGGTAGCTGCCCTTGTGCATGACGTGATCCTGACCATTGGCATATTCTCAGAGCTGCAAATCCGGTTCGATCTTGCCATCATCGCGGCGCTTCTGACTATCGTCGGCTATTCGTTGAACGATACGGTGGTTGTTTTCGACCGCGTGCGCGAGAACCTTCGGAAGTACAAGAAGAAAGACCTGAAAGAAGTTCTGAACATCTCGATCAACGAAACCCTCAGCCGGACGGTTATGACCTCGGTCACGACCCTGCTGGCGCTGATCTCGCTTTATGTTCTTGGCGGGGATGTGATCCGAGGGTTCGTCTTCGCGATGATCTGGGGTGTGATCGTGGGTACTTATTCCTCGGTCTTCGTGGCTTCGACCATCCTGTTATGGCTGGGGGTCAAACGCGACTGGTCCAAGCCGTCGAACACGGCAGGCAACCAGTTTGCCAATATTGATGCCTGAGCTTTTTGGCCAGCCCCCGCAAGGGCTGGCCATTATCCTTTTTGCGGCTTTTCTTGGCGGCGTTGTGCGCGGATTTTCGGGCTTTGGAACCGCGTTGGTCTTCCTGCCCCTTGCCTCCCCCTATCTCGGCCCATTCGGCGCGCTGATCGGGTTGACGATCATGGAAATTTTTGGCCCGCTGCCCAATCTGCGCCGCGCGTGGAGCGATGTGGACAAAGGCGATCTTGCCCGCTTGACCGGAGGTTGCGCTTTGCTTCTGCCGCTGGGCTTGTGGGTGCTGACCCGCGTCGACCCCGATGTGTTTCGATATGCGGTCAGCCTGCTCGCGCTTTTCATGCTCGCGGTTCTGGTATTGGGGCTGCGGTATAACGGCCAAGTCACTCGCGCGATGGTCTTGGGCATCGGTGCCGCTGCCGGGTTTCTGGGCGGTGTCGCTGGGCTTCCGGGTCCGGCGGTGATCCTTTTTTATATGTCCCGTCCGCTGTCGGTTCAGGTCATTCGCGCCACGATACTGTTGTTTCTCTTCGCGTTCGACTTTCTCATTCTCGGTTACCTGACTGGGATGGGTCGTGTTACATGGGCGGCTGCAGCGCTGGGTCTTGCACTGGCAATACCGAACCTGGCGGGGAATTGGCTGGGCGGATGGATGTTCCGCCCCGAGCGTGAGAGGCTTTATCGTGCGGCAGCTTATATCGCCATCGCACTGGCGGCCTTGTCGGGCCTGCCGCTTTGGGGATAGAAAGCGCATATGCGCCTGAACGAGATCACCTACACCAGTGCAGTACCGGTCGACGGCTACGGCCCCGGCTTCTTCCGCGTCGGCGGGCAAGTCCACGACGGCCCGGTTCTAATCGGCCCAACCGGAACAACAAGATGGGGCGGCTATGATGACACAGTGCCGCTGCTGAACCTTGCAGATGACATCGACGTCCTGTTCATCGGCACTGGCAAGGAAATGTCGCACATTCCCCAAACCCTGCGTGCTATTTTGGAAAATGCCGGAATTGGCGTCGAAATTATGAACTCTCCCGCCGCCTGCCGCACCTATAACGTGCTGCTCTCGGAAGGTCGCCGGATCGCACTTGCCTTAATCCCACTTGGATAGGGTGTTGCAATCCGCCCTTGGCTATCCCCAAGCCAGCTAAGCCCTGCGGCAAATCTTGCCTTTTGCCTCTGAGGACAATCCGCTAAGCGGGTTTCATGACACTGACTGTATCCGACTTGTCGATCACCCGTGGTGGCATTCCCGTGCTGGAAGGTCTCAGCTTTCAACTGCGGCCTGGTAAGGCGCTGATTCTACGTGGACCAAACGGGATCGGTAAAACGACGCTTCTGCGTACTTTGGCGGGTTTGCAGCCGCCGCTTGAGGGTACCATCGAAGGTGCCGAGGACCAGATTGCCTATGCTGCCCACTCGGACGGGTTAAAGCCGACGCTGACCGTGACCGAGAACCTGACGTTCTGGGCCTCGGTCTTTGGCACCAGCGGCATACAAAGCGCATTGGATGCGTTTGATCTGAATGAGCTGGCTGATCGCCATGCCGGTAACCTGTCAGCCGGTCAGAAACGGCGGCTGGGGCTTGCGCGGATGCTTGTGACTGGACGGCCGATCTGGATGCTGGACGAACCCACCGTGTCGCTGGACAAAAACGCGGTGCAGATGTTTGCCGACGCGGTGCGGGCACATCTGGCGCAGGGCGGGTCGGCCCTGATCGCAACCCATATCGACCTCGGCCTGGACGGAGAGGTTCTGGATGTGGGACCCAACAAGGCCAAACCCAAACCCATTGACGATTTCGACGGAGGCTTCCTGTGATCGCCCTTTTGCTGCGCGACCTGAAACTGGCCTTCCGTGCAGGCGGCGGGTTTGGTTTGGGTCTGGCGTTTTTTCTGATCGTGACCGTGATGGTGCCGTTTGCAGTTGGTCCGCAATCTTCGCTGCTGTCCACCATCGCACCCGGTGTTCTTTGGCTGGGAGCGTTGCTGGCCTGTTTGCTGTCGCTCGACCGCTTGCTGGCTTTGGATTGGGAAGACGGGTCGCTGGACCTGTTGGCCACCGCGCCGCTGCCGCTGGAATCAGTTGTAACCATCAAGGCTTTGGCGCATTGGCTGACCACCGGTTTGCCTCTTGTCCTGGCCGCTCCGTTCCTGGGAGTTTTGTTGAATCTTCCTGTGCCGGGTTTCTTCTGGCTGGTGATTTCACTGCTGATTGGCACCCCGGCGATGAGCGTGATCGGAACATTCGGTGCAGCCCTGACCGTTGGATTGAAGCGTGGCGGTTTGTTGCTGTCACTGTTGGTGCTGCCGCTATACGTGCCCACCCTGATTTTCGGAGCCGAGGTCGCCCGGCGCGGAGCCACAGAGATGGAGGTGCAGACGCCGCTGCTTATGCTGGCCGGCATCACGGCGGCAACGATCGCGCTGTTGCCATTCGCCAGCGCGGCGGTATTGCGGATCAATCTGCGGTGAACCGTCTCAACTTTGACCAAGGTCAATTGAGAACCACCCCAATTCAGACTAGATAGGGCCCATGTCTATTGCAGCCAAAGCCAACGCCCTCTGGGAATATGCCAACCCGCGTAAGTTTCTTGCGACGAGTGAGCGTGTTCTGCCGTTTTTCTGGATCACCTCACTTGCCTGCATCTGTGTTGGCCTGATCTGGGGCTTTTTCTTTACGCCGGACGATTACAAACAAGGGTCGACGGTCAAGATCATCTATCTGCATGTGCCTGCGGCGCTGATGGCGATCAACTGCTGGCTCATGATGTTGGCGACGTCGCTGGTTTGGCTGGTAAGACGTCACCATGTCAGTGCGCTTGCTGCGCGGGCGGCGGCACCGATTGGGATTGTGATGACCCTGATTGCTTTGCTGACTGGTGCGATCTGGGGCCAGCCTATGTGGGGCACCTGGTGGGCCTGGGATCCGCGACTGACATCGTTTCTGATCCTGTTCCTGTTCTACCTTGGATATGTCGCCCTGTGGGAGGCGATTGAAGACCCGGATACGGCGGCCGACCTGACCTCGGTCCTGTGCCTTGTAGGGTCGGTTTTCGCGATCCTCAGCCGCTACGCGGTGAACTTCTGGAATCAGGGACTGCATCAGGGCGCATCTGTCATGCGCGCAGCAGCGGTTACCGGGACAGACACCGAAGAGAAGGTTAGCAACATATTCTTCTATCCGCTGCTGGTCTGCATCATCGGCTTTGTTCTGCTGTTCATCGCATTGGTGCTGTACCGTACCGGAACCGAAATTCGGGCACGTCGGATCAAGGCACTGATGGCGCGGGAAAGGGTAAGTGGATGATTCCCGATCTTGGAAAATACGCTGACGCGGTTCTGTCGTCTTATGCCGTGTCGATCGTTCTTCTGGTGGCCTTGATTGCGTTCAGTGTGATGCGAGGACGCAAAGTGCGTAAAGATATGGAAAAGGTCGAGCAAAGGATGTCGCGCAATGGCTAAGATTTCGCCCTTGATGGTCGCTCCACCGCTTATTTTTGCTGCCTTTGCCGTGCTGGCCGGGATCGGCATGTTCCGAGATGATCCAAATGCCTTGCCATCCGCGCGTGAAGGGCAGCCCGCCCCGCCAGTGGTCCTAAGCGAGTTTCCTGGCAAAACCCCGTTCGATGACGCAACTCTGCGCGACGGAGAAGTTAAGCTGGTCAACTATTGGGCCAGTTGGTGCGCCCCTTGCCGGGCCGAACACCCCAATCTTGACGCTTTGGCGAAAGAAGGCATTCCGGTCTATGGCATCAACTACAAAGATCAGTTGGCCAACGCAGACGCATTTCTGACCGAGCTTGGCGATCCTTACACCGCGATGGGACGGGACGAGCAAGGCCGCATGGCGCTGGATTGGGGCCTATACGGCGTTCCTGAAACGTACGTGATAGACGGCGATGGCACTGTCATCCTGCGCTTTGCCGGGCCTATCACGCAACGGGTGATCGAAAGCACGATCCGCCCTGCCTTGGAAAAGGCTGCGGGTGGCTAAATACCTGAAAGCGGCAGCACTGGTTTTTACAATCGATAGCCTCCGGTAACGCCGAGGACTTCACCCGTTATGAAACCTGCCGCATCAGAGGCCAGAAACCGAACGACCCGCGCGATATCCTCTGGCACACCGACACGCCCAAGGGCGGTGTCTTTGACGAACAATTCTGTCAGATCATCCGGGCGCGGGACCTCGGGGATGTTGATCGCGCCAGGGGCAATCGCATTGACGCGAATACCCTGCGGGCCCAGTTCCTTAGCCATGGCACGGGTCCATAGGTTGAGCGCAGCCTTGCTGGCCCCATAGGTCGCGGCATCGCGCGGCGGAAGGGTCGCATTCATGGAAGAGATATTCACGATGGATGCCCCAGCTTGCAGTTGGGGCAGGGCGGCGGTCAGAAGGGCCACGGGCACAAGCAAATTCAGGTCAAGAATGTCCCTGTGGTCCTGTTGATTGAACGCCTCTTTGGGTGTCGCGCGCACAAGCCCCGCATTGTTCACAAGAACGTCCAGCCGTCCGAATTGTGCGATGACCTGTTCAATAACCTGAGCCGGTTGATCTGGCTGAGTCAGGTCTGAACGGATCGCCAAAACATCGCTGTCCAACACATCCAGCTCAGGCGCGCTGTTTAACCACGTGAACGCAATTTTGTGATCTCGACCAAGGTCTTCGACGATTGCCCGGCCAATCCCTCGGGCGCCGCCGGTTATCAATGCAACTTTGTCCATAGGCACACCAAATCTGTAAAGTGGATGTGTTTCAACGCTTAATCTGATCGCCTTGGAATAGCGTCAGCTGCGCAGCAAAATCCAGATCATCGCCGCGATGAACGCAAAGGTTACCAGGTTCATCAGAGTATCTGTGAGATCACCGATCAGCATCGTGCTGGCCCTCCTCTCTGAGACCGCGGAACAGGCAGACCATCAGCAGGACTGAAATGAAGACAAAGGGCAAAGCACCCAGTGAAATCAGGATCTTGACCGAGTCCACTGACCCAGAAAGGATCATCGCCACGCTCAGCAGCCCCAGCAAGGCCCCCCATATCAGGCGCACGCGCGGAGGAGGGTTCTCGTCTCCTCCGGTCGAGAAGGTGCCCAAAACAAATGCAGCGCTGACGACACTGGTCACAATGAACAGAAACGCAGCCAGTACCGTTGCAAGTGTTGTGATCAAGGACAGCGGCAGCCGGTCGAGCAGAGCAAAGGTCACGCGTTCAATGTTTGTCTGCGTATAGGCCAGAAGTTCGCCTGCGCCGTTGAGTGCCTCGAACAGGCCAATGCCGCCAAAAGCGCCGAACCAGAGTATGGAAAACAAAGTGGGGGCGAACAGTACCCCGATCACGAACTCTCGTATCGTTCGACCACGAGAGATGCGCGCCACGAAGACACCCACAAAAGGCCCCCAGGCGATCCACCAAACCATGTAGGTGAGGGTCCAGTCGCTGAACCACCTGGTGACGTCGTCGCCAAAAAACGTGAAGGTTTGAAAGCCGCGTGGGATGACGTTTGTGACATAGTCGCCAAAGCCCTGAACCACAGTATTCAAAAGGTATTCAGTTGGGCCAAGAATAATGGTGTAGGCCACGAGGCCGATCGCAATCAGCATGGCAGCGTTAGATAAGCGCGCCATGCCTTGCCCCAGATCGATCAAGAGTGCTGGGATATACGCTCCGACCATTGCCAGAAACACGACGGTAATCAAAAATGCTCCGACCGTTTCCCGGCCTCCCAACACCGCAATTCCATCTGCGACCTGAAAGACGCCCATGGCCATTGAGCCACCCACGCCAATGGCAATCGCAATGATCGCCATGAAGTCTGAAAGCCATCCGACACGTTCGGCCCAGCGTTCACCGGGAAACAGGCTTTTGATCGGGGCGCTGACCATCATCCCGGTGCCGCGCCGGAAGCTGAAATAGGCGATGGTCAGCGCAGTCGATCCGTAAATGGCCCAGGCGTGTAAACCCCAATGGAAGTTTGTTGCCAGCATTGCCTGTTGTGCGGCGATGAATTCCGGTGCCATGCCTGAGATGAAATTGAAGTGGGTTAACGGTTCGGCCACCGCCCAGAACAACAGACCGACCCCCATCCCAGCTGAGAACAACATCGATATCCAGGTGGCAGTCGAGAATTCTGGTTCTTCGTCATCGCGACCAAGGCGAATGTTCCCATGTTTTGAGAATGCCAGAAACAGACACCCGATCAACATGCCCGAGGCGGCGAGCATCACGAACCATCCCCGGCTGTGGAAGGTCTGTTGGACAATACCACTGGCCCAAGTCACCAAACTCTGGATGTCGATGACACCCCATATCCCGATGACCGCAATGACGCTGAGAGAGCAAACCAGCAAGGCGTTTGGTTTTTGCATGGCGAACGGTTTCCGTGAGTGACTTTACCCAACAGTTTCAGGTTTTCGAATGAATGGCTAGAAAACAAAACCCCCGGCGCTTGGCCGGGGGTTTAATTCGCACGTTATGCTGTCAAGTCACGATGCCTTCGCAAGATTACGCAGTACATAGTGAAGCACGCCGCCGTTTTCGATGTACTCAATCTCGGGTGCGGTATCGATGCGGCACTTCAGGGTGATGGTCTTCTCACTTCCGTCGCCATAAACGATTGTGCAGGGCACCTCTTGCAGGGGCTCAACCGAATCCAATCCGTGGATTGAGACGGTTTCATCCCCTTTCAGGCCAAGCGTCTTGCGTGTGTCACCCCCTGTGAATTCGAATGGAATGACGCCCATACCAACCAGGTTTGACCGGTGGATACGCTCAAAGCTTTCGGCGATGACGGCTTTCACACCCAGCAACGCGGTGCCTTTGGCCGCCCAGTCGCGCGACGAGCCTGCACCGTATTGTTCGCCACCAAAGACAACCAGCGGTGTGCCCTGTTCCTGATAGGCCATCGATGCGTCGTAGATCGATGTTTGTTCGCCATCCGGGCCTTTGGTGTAGCCGCCTTCGACGCCATCCAGCATCTTGTTCTTGATGCGGATATTGGCGAAGGTGCCACGCATCATGACCTCGTGATTGCCGCGGCGTGAGCCGTAAGAGTTGAACTCGCGCGGCTGCACTTGACGTTCGATCAGATACTGGCCAGCGGGCGAGGTCGACGCAAATGACCCGGCAGGCGAGATATGGTCGGTTGTGACCATGTCGCCCAGAATCGCCAGCACCTTGGCCCCTTCGATATTCGAAATCGTGCCTGGCTCTGCGCCCATACCTTGGAAATAGGGCGGGTTCTGGATGTATGTCGAGGTTGGTGGCCAGTCATAGGTTTCCTGTTGAGGCACCTCAACTTCGCGCCATTTCTCGTCGCCTTTGAACACGTCGGCGTATTTCGATTGGAACGCCTCGCGGGTCACGGTCGCCTCGACCAGTTCCGCGATTTCGCTCTGGCTTGGCCAGATGTCTTTCATGAAGACATCGTTGCCATCCTTGTCTTGACCAATCGGTTCGGATGTCAGGTCGATATCCATTGTTCCCGCCAGTGCGTAGACAACCACCAGCGGCGGTGAGGCCAGATAGTTTGCGCGCACATCCGGCGAGATTCGACCCTCGAAGTTGCGGTTGCCGGACAGAACCGACGTGGCAACCAGATCGCCTTCGGAAATTGCCTCGGATATTTCTTTCTGGATCGGGCCCGAGTTGCCGATACAGGTGGTGCAGCCATATCCCACAAGGTTGAACCCGATCTTGTCTAGATCGTCTTGCAATCCTGCAGCTTCGAGATAGGCCGACACCACTTGCGATCCCGGCGCCAGAGAGGTCTTGACCCAGGGCTTGCGATCCAGTCCCAGTGCCGCGGCCTTGCGGGCCACCAGACCCGCGCCGATCATGACGTAGGGGTTCGACGTGTTGGTGCAGGAGGTGATCGAGGCAATCACGACTTTGCCCGACTCCATGCCATAGTTTTCGCCCTTGACTTCGACCTGCTTGCCCATCGGGCGTTTGAAAGTCTCTGCCATTTCCTGCGTAAAGGCCGCCTTGGCGTCGGTCAGCGCAACATAGTCCTGCGGACGCTTCGGGCCCGAGATCGCCGGAACGATCGTGCCCATGTCTAGCGTCAGGGTATCGGTGTAGATCGGAGCGTAGTCCGCGTCACGCCAGAGGCCGTTTTCTTTGGCATAGGCTTCAACCAATGCCAGACGGTCTTCGTCACGCCCGGTGTTGCGCATGTAGCGTAAGGTTTCTCCGTCAATCGGGAAGAAGCCGCAGGTCGCGCCATATTCGGGCGCCATGTTGGCGATTGTTGCACGGTCTGCCAGTGGCAGACGGTCCAGCCCTTCGCCATAGAATTCAACGAACTTACCGACAACGCCCTTTTCGCGCAGCATCTCCACGACTTTCAGAACAAGGTCGGTGCCGGTGGTGCCTTCGACCATCGAACCCGTCAGTTCAAAACCCACAACCTCGGGGATCAACATCGAGATTGGCTGACCCAGCATCGCGGCCTCGGCCTCGATCCCGCCAACGCCCCAACCCAGAACGGCCATGCCGTTCACCATAGTGGTGTGGCTGTCGGTGCCAACCAGCGTATCGGGATAGGCGACTTCTTCGCCGTTTTGATCCGTGTCGGTCCAGACGGTTTGAGCCAGATATTCCAGGTTCACCTGATGGCAAATCCCAGTGCCGGGCGGCACCACGCGGAAGTTGTTAAAGGCATTCTGACCCCATTTCAGGAACTGGTACCTCTCCATGTTGCGTTCATACTCGCGGTCCACGTTCATCTGGAATGCACGCGGATTGCCAAATTCGTCAATCATGACCGAATGGTCGATGACCAGATCAACCGGGTTCAGCGGGTTGATCTTTTGTGCGTCTCCACCCAACGCCTTGATACCGTCGCGCATCGCGGCCAGATCGACTACAGCTGGAACGCCGGTGAAGTCCTGCATCAAGACGCGGGCAGGGCGGTATGCGATTTCGCGCGGGTTCTTACCGCCGTTTACACCCCATTCAGCAAAGGCCTTGATGTCGTCGGTTGAGACAGAAAACCCGTCATCCTCGAACCGCAGCATATTTTCCAGAACCACTTTCAGTGCGGCAGGCAGTTTTGAGAAATCCCCCAAACCGGCCTCTTGCGCGGCGGGGATCGAGTAATAGGAAATGGACTTACCATTCACGCTCAGGCTGCGGCGTGTCTTGGCGGTATCCTGTCCGACTTTGATGGGCATCAGTGGCCTCCCTCTCAAATGACTTGGATAATAGGATTTGCTGTTTGTTATCTGCATCACGAAGGCCCTTGGTTCAAGGTTGAACGGGCACAAAGGAGTAATTTTTGTATACCAGTGTACACATTTGCGAAGGTAAAGATGTATTCCAGCCTCAAGAAACCTTGATTGGTCGTTGAATGCCAAAGCAGCTATTTCTGAAAATCAACCGCCCAAACCGAGAGTCCACATGTTCAGATCCGCCGCTGTAACCGCCCTGATGTCCTGGCTTATGGCTGCCTATGCTGCGGCTGAGAGCGATCCTGTGGTGGTTGAGTTGTTTACGTCGCAGGGGTGCTCCTCTTGCCCTCCGGCAGACCGGTTGATGCACGACCTGGCCAAGCGGGACGATGTGATTGGCCTGGCGTTGCACGTGGATTATTGGGATTACATCGGTTGGAAGGACGAATATGCCGACCCGGATCATACTTTGCGGCAGCGGGCGTATGCGCGGGAAGGCGGTCGTTCGATGATCTACACGCCACAGATGGTGATAAATGGGCAGCATGATGTTGTGGGCGCGCAGTCCCGCGAGCTCGATCGTCTTATCGACGCTCATCTCAAGGCGGCACCCGAAGCGTCGGTGACTGCAACCCGGACAGCAGATGAAGTAACCGTGAATGTGACGCCCGTAGAATTGCCGGAGGGCGAGACCTACGACGTGCGTATCGTACAGTATTCGCCGATGCGCCACGCCTCGATCCGCCGCGGAGAACTGGCTGGGCACGATCTGGACTATGCCAACGTTGTCGAAACATGGCAGATGGCAGGGCAGTGGGATGGGGCTGCACCACAAACCTTCTCAGCCCAGCTTGGGTCAGACCTGCCGGCGGTTGTTTTGGTGCAACGTGCGGGTCATGGTCCCATTGTCGCCGCAACGCGGGTTAAGTGATCAGGGCATCTCGTCCGGTGCAATGCCAAGCCCGTTCCAATGCTTCCAGCGGCGGTGGATCCAGAACCACTGACCCATATGCTGACGTACCATCTTCTCAAGGTCGTCATTGGTGAATTGCGTCATCGTTTTCGGGTCAGTGTGCGGAACCGGATCGTGCAGTATGATTTCGAAATCGATGCCGTTTGGCTGGCGCACGGCATAACATGGGATCAGTTCCGCGTTGTATTTCATCGCCAGTTCCGCGTTCAGCACAGATGTGACAGCGGGTTTGCCGAAGAATACAAGCTCTTCCCCGCCCATCGCATGGAGATCGGACACAATTGCAATGATCCCGCCCTTTTTCAGCGTGCGCACCATCTCAACCATTCCGCGCCGCCCCTGCTCGAACATGGGCGCACCGGTTTTATAAAAGGCCTCGACATAGGCGTCGTTGAAGTAAGGATTAGCCATGCGGCGATACAGGCAGCCAATCGGTTGGCCGCTGTGTTTTTGCAAGGCAATGCGCGCGGCCAGATAGTGCCCAAAATGCGCAGTGATCATCATGACCGGACGCCCTTCGGCGATGGCCGCATCAAAGGCCGCAATACCAGGGCCGGAAATTTTCGCTGTACTTTGACGCTCAGTAAATCCTTCTGGCGAGAAATGCTCCATGATCGCCCGACCGGCGTTGTCGGGTACGTCACGGCAAATCTTTTTGACCTCGGCTTCGGACAGGTCAGGGCAGGTGAGCTTCAGGTTCCGCCGGATGCGTGTACGAAACCCCACGACCGGGGTCAAAACGCGCATAATCGCGCCCATGGTTGAGATGCGCCGCTCATACGGGAGAAGGCGCATAGCACCGATAACCCCCTGAAGGAACAGATTGGCGACATAGTATTTTCCAAGCTCAAACTTGCTGAGCTCCGACTTTTCGACGGGCATGGAGGCGTCTCACCGCGTGATGGGTATTTCCGTGCCAGACATACAGGCCGATCTTGGCAAGCTCAAGCGTTCAGCAAGACGATGGGCAAACTGAGCATGTTAAGGGGCAAACCTGCTAACCTGATGCTACTCAGCCTCTTCCTCAGTTTCGACCAGAGCGATTGTTCCTGCATCAACCAGTGTTCGAATGGCGCCAACCACCTGAGTCATCGCTTCTTCGGCCTCGGATTGTTTGACTCGTCCGCGTTCACCCATTTCCTCACGCAGGTTTTCCGCCATGCGTGACGAGATATTTGTCAGCAGAAATTCAACCGATGCCTTGTCGTCATCTGCCGCAGCTCCGGCCAGGGCTGTTACAAGCACGGCTTGGTCCACTTCGCGCAGGATGGCCGGAACATCGCGGGCTGTAATGCGGTTCGAAATATGCGCAAAGGTGAAGATCGACTGGCGTACGAGTTCTGCAAAGGCGGCATCGTCTTCATCCAATGCGTTCAACAAGTCGTCGCGGGTGGCCGCGGCTGACTGGTTTAAGATCGCGCCAACGCGTGCGCTGGGGCCGTCATCAAACGCCTGCACCGGGCGCTGATCCAGTTGCGCGGCCAGAGACCAGCCGATCCGCTCGACCGCCTCTGGGGTAACGTTCGCTGTTTTCGAGACAGCAAAGGTGATCCTACGCGCCACAGGGCCGGGCATTTGCCCAAGCATCTGAGCGGCTTGCGCGGTATCCATCTTTGACAACATCACTGCGGCCACTTCGGTGCTTTCCGCTTGGGCCATGGCTGCAAGATCTTCGACAGGGATGTCGCGCAGCCTTTGCCACGGGTCACCAACCTGTCGTATCCCGGCCACCTTGCGCAGGCGTGCCGCTGTTTTCGGGGCAATCTTGCCGGTTACCGCATCCAACGCCCCAGCCAAGCCATGCGGAAAGGCCAGGCCGATGTTATCCAGTGCTTCGCCGAACTCCTGCGCCACGGCATCCAGTGTCACGCGGTCCACAAGACCCATTTCGCCAAGCTGATGGGTTAATTTTTCTTGCAGATCGTCAGGGAGTTCCTCAAGCGGAAGATCCGCGCCTTCGCTCAGCAGAAGGCGGACGACAATCGCTGCTTTTTGTCGGTTGCTCAATGTCCGGGGAACAAGCCGTGGTTTATCGTCATTCCCCTTGGCAAGCGGAGCAGCTGCTCCGGGTGCCGTGTGTATCAACGCGTTTGTGTCCTGCATCTGCCTGTGGTGCCAAAATTTCTGAACCACAGGCAGATTACGGAGAATCGGGTTAAATAACCTTGAAGTTTAGTAGTTATAGGTCAGCCCGGTGCGGATGGCTTCGCGCAGCGATGCCTCGGCCCAGGTTCCTTCGCCGCCACGAGTTTTGATCTCGCGCCATTGCTCGATCGCCAGATCGGTTCTGCCTTCGGCGACAAAGCCCTGTCCCATATAACTGCGGGCGAGGATGTTGTCGGGGTTGGATTCGATGGCGTTGGTGTAGAAGGCGTTTGCCAGCTCAAGCTCACCCATTTTGCGGTAAGTAAAACCCCAATATGTCAGGACGCGATCATCGTTCTGATCCATGATGCGCAGAATGTTCTGAGCGTTCTCGAATTGCCCGTCATAAGCCAGCTCGCGCACGGCGTCATACAGCTCATCATCGGTGAAATTGGTCTTGTTCGGTTTGACACAACGCCCCGCGTCCTTGTCGTAGACGCGGCCAAAAAGGCACCTCTTGGTCGTGTTCGTTGGTTTTGGTGGGGTCGTGGTGCTGCCACCGTCGCCGGCTGCATACAAAGCCGGCGCAAAGGCAAAAGCCTGAAGGGCAATAGCTGAAACTAAAACAAGGCGCATTTTCCTACTCCGTTCTCTGGACTGCTCTGATCAAGCATAGCGCGATTTGATAAAAGGCTAACAATTGCGCTGCCTCTTTTATTCACAAGTAGGAAAGAAAAACCTCAGCTATTGATAGTTTTTACGCAGCTATGGGCTTCGGCGTCCCATTGTGTTCCCGGCGCGCAGGACTGCGTTTGTTCAGTATGGGCGCTGCAGGCCAAGGCGACAGAGGCTGAGCAGCCAAGGGCCAATGCGCAAATCAAAGTCCGGATCATCAAGCTTCTCCTGTTCGGGAATGCGCGGACAAGATAACCGATTTTTGATGATCTGGCAAAAGAACAAGGCCCGGATCGCTGCGTACGAACCGGGCCCCTGAACTGTTTGATCTGCTTGATTTTTACTCGCCAAACACACGGGCAAAGATCGTATCGACATGCTTGGTGTGATAGCCAAGGTCGAATTTTTCTTCGATTTCTTCAGGGCTGAGCGCAGCGGTGACATCCGCATCTGCCAGCAACTCTTGCTTGAAGTCGGTCCGGTGTTCCCAGACCTTCAGCGCGTTGCGTTGGACCATGGCGTATGCGTCTTCACGGCTGACACCGGCTTGGGTCAGTGCCAACAAAACCCTCTGGCTCATGACAAGGCCGGGGAACTTGTTCATGTTCTCGAGCATGTTCTCGGGGAAGATCAGCATCTTGTCGATCACACCTGTCAGTCGTGCCAGCGCAAAGTCCAGGGTGATTGTCGCGTCCGGTCCGATCATGCGTTCGACTGAAGAGTGCGAGATGTCGCGCTCGTGCCAGAGCGCCACGTTTTCCATCGCCGGGATCACGGCCGCGCGCACCATGCGCGCCAGACCTGTCAGGTTCTCGGTCAGAACAGGGTTTTTCTTGTGGGGCATGGCCGAGGAGCCTTTCTGACCCATCGAGAAGAACTCGGCACCCTCCAGCACTTCGGTCCGCTGCATGTGGCGGATTTCTATGGCGATATTCTCGATGCTGCTGGCGATCACACCTAGCGTAGCAAAGAAGGCCGCGTGGCGGTCGCGCGGGATGACTTGTGTGCTGATCGGTTCCGGCACAAGCCCCATCTGGTCGCAGACATGTTCCTCAACACGCGGATCGATATTGGCGAAGGTGCCAACTGCGCCGCTGATCGCGCCGGTGGCGATTTCCGCTCGAGCGTCACGCATCCGAGACAGGTTGCGATCCATCTCGGCATAGAACCGGGCAAAGGTCAGGCCCATGGTGGTAGGCTCTGCGTGGATGCCATGGCTGCGACCGATGCGAACGGTGTTTTTGTGTTCAATCGCGCGACGCTTGAGCGCGGCCAGAAGGCCTTCGAGATCGGCGATCAGCAGGTCCGCAGCACGGGTCAGCTGTACGTTCAAACAGGTGTCCAGCACGTCGGAACTGGTCATGCCCTGATGCACAAAACGTGCTTCTTCACTGCCGACATGTTCCGCAAGGTGGGTCAAGAAGGCAATGACGTCATGTTTGGTGACGGCCTCGATCTCGTCGATGCGGGCCACATCAAATTCCACATCCTTGGCCTTCCATACAGCTTCGGCATTTTCGCGCGGAATCACACCCAGATCGGCCATGGCGTCGCAGGCGTGCGCCTCGATCTCGTACCAGATGCGGAACTTGGTCTGGGGCGACCAGATGGCGACCATGTCAGGGCGGGAATAACGGGGAATCATTGGCGGCAGCACCTTTATGTGGTTGGGATGAGGCGTTGGCGCGGGGTTTAGCCCCGAGCGCGTTAGGGAACAAGACGTGAGAGCGGGTATGAGACGGTTTGCCCTGATTTTGGCCCTTTGGCCGGGTGTTTTGGCCGCAGATGGCTTCCAGAAATTGTCCGGCGAGGAAATCCTTGCAGCTTTAACGGGCCAGAAATTGGAATATGGCAGCGGGGTCTGGCAAACTTTCGACTCCAGTATGGTCACGCAATATTTCTCGGGTGGGCCGAGTGCAGGTCGCTGGGTGGTGCGCGAAGACCAGTATTGCTCGATCTGGCCACCTTCGGACCTTTGGGCTTGTTACGACGTTTTTCGGAACGAAGATACGATCCGTTTCGTCGACGATGCCGGGGGGCGGACAGATGGCGTATTTGCCCAATAAGCGGGCGTGCTGACCTAACGCGTTCAAGACCTGTTGGCACTGGCCGCAGCGCCAGGAAAGTGGATATGCGCGGGTGCAATCCACCTGATCACGACGCGCCAACACTGGACAAACCGCGCCTTGAAAGTTCAAGCTGTGCGTGAGGAAACTATCAGGTTATTGAGATATGCGTTTATTTTCAGGTCCATTGCTTGCTGCATGCACTGCCATTTGGTTGGGTGGGGTAGGGTCCGCAGCAGCTGATACCCCGGTGACTTATACTCAGGATGGCCGCGCACTGTTCGGCTTTAATGTTCCAGACTTTTGGGCGCTGCGTACAGGTGGTCCGCGCGAAATCGAAGATACCGAGTTGGGGGATACGCGTGCCGTGTCCCGCGTCATGGGGATGCGCCCGGTTACTGATGATACTGTCTGGATGGGCTTTGTCTCGCCCGCTGGTGTCGCGACCATTGAGGATGGTGTCCGCTATTTGCAGGATATCGACAAGTTTCTGGTCAAGGACCCGACCATCACCAGCACCAGCGACACCCGCATCGGTGGATTGCCGGCGCGTGTTTTTCGGGGAACCGGGCGTCGGGAAAGCAAAGGAGTCAGCTTTACCGCGGCCCTAATTGATCTGCCAAAAAACCGCGTTGCAGTTGCCGTGGCCATCCTTCGTGACGGCGCTAATCCAGATTATGCCGACGATCTGAACGCGGTTTTCGCGTCGTTCCGGTCGTTCCAGTAAGGGGAGGGTGCTATGAGTTTGCGAAACATAAGACGGATTTCTCTTGCGCTGGGGCTGGGGGCTGCGACGTTTTCACTGTCGGCCTGTGATGGTGTCTCGGTCGGGGTCGGGGTCGGTTATGGGTATGACCCGTTTTATGACTCGATGCTCTGGAACGATTACTACCGTCGTGACGTCAATATCGACATCGATCGGCCAGATCGACCAAACCGTCCAGATCGGCCAACGCGCCCTGATCGGCCACAGCCGCCGGTTGCCAAACCGCCTGCACGGCCAAGGCCGCCAACGGCGCGCCCGCCCGCTGCACGGCCGCCTATTCACCGGCCATCGCCGCGTCGTTGATCGCAAAGGCCGCACAGGGGCGGCCTTTTTCTATGGCAGAAGCTCAGTTGTTATATGGGCTGAACCCTCAAGCGTCCGGTGCACAGGGCACTTGTCCGCAATTTCCAGCAAGCGTTGCTTTTGCGCTTGATCCAGCGGGCCGATCAATCGGATTTTGCGACGGAACTGATCCACCTTTCCTTCATTTGCGAGCCCGGCGTCCTGTGCGTGAACCTTGTCGTGACAGACATCCACGCTCACCTTTTTCAACGGCCAGTTCTTTCGGCGCGCATACATGCGTATGGTCATGGATGTACAGGCACCCAGACCGGATGAGACAAAGCCGTAAGGCGACATGCCCTTATCCGTACCGCCGTAAGAAGCTGGTTCATCCGCGACCGCGTGGTGATGCGGACCGGCCTGAATATCCTGCATATAACCGCTTGGGTCTGCTTCGGTCACACGGACGACGCCTTCCGGGGCGCCTGGCGGCGGGGCGGGCGGGCACAGTTTCACATACCGCGAAACCCAAGCTGATATCACATCGGCTGCGTATTCGGCATCGGCCGCGCGCGTGATCAGATGATCGGCATCATCAAGGGTCACAAAGCTTTTTGGATGCTTCGCCGCCAAAAAGATGGTGCTGGCATTGTCTATGCTGACCGTTTCGTCGCGTGGCGCGTGCAGGATCAATAAAGCGGCTTTTAGGTCGGTGATCGCTGCGGTCAGGGCGGATTGGGCAATGTCATCCACAAAGGCCTTGCCGATGCGGAACGGGCGCCCACCCAAAGTCACCTCGGCGCTTCCGTCCTGTTCGATCTGAGGCAGCGCCTCTTCGAAGTGATGTGAGACGTGACCGGGATCTGCTGGCGCGCCCAGTGTCACAACAGCCTTTACCGTTGGAATGCCAGCGCGTGCACGCAAAACCGCCGCACCGCCCAGCGAATGGCCGATCAACAAGGACGGTGCCATGTTCCGCCCCGCCAGAAATTGCGCAGCAGCGATCAAATCCTGGACATTCGAGGTGAAGGTCGTATTGGCAAACTCGCCCTCAGAATGGCCCAGCCCCGTAAAGTCAAAGCGCAGTACTGCAATCCCCATCGCTGCCAAGCGCGCCGAAATGCGCCGGGCTGCGGGGATGTCTTTGGAGCAGGTAAAACAATGGGCAAAGAGCGCTGTCGCCAGCACCGGGCCGTCAGGCAGATCCAGTCGTGCGGCCAATTGGCTGCCGTCATGTCCGGCAAAGGTAATGCGTTCCGTGGGCATGTCGGCTCCTTGAATGGGTTGGGGGAACACGAACAATACTGTGTTCATGTTGGTCTGGTCTCAACCCTTATGTCAGTCGCGTCACGGGAAGGTGAGAACTGAGCACGTGTCGTTTCACCCGAATATCATCACTACGCTGAAGGTTTGAAAGGCGATTTGCATTTCTGGGAGTCACATCAGGTATTGTGAAGTAATGTCGGCCAAACATTCATTTCACTTATTCTCGATGTGAACACAACTATGCAGCGAAGATGTTGCATTAGGAGATATACATGTCACACGCAGAATTCACCGCCCGCCCGAGACGCGCCCGCTGTGGGTCATCGCGCTGCTGCTGGCCGGTCTCATTGGATTTGCAATCGGACAGTCCTGGCCCGCAAATCTAACAGGGCCACAGGTTCAAGACGAACCAGTTCTTGAAGACTGGCACGGAAATGTCCGCAGATCGCACTGGTCAGAGTGAGGCTTAGGTCTCACTCCAACCCCATCAAGCGGGGATCAAATGGGTACTTGGTCAGGTTCTCGTACCCGTCTTCGGTAATGAGAACCTGATCTTCTAGCTTAATGCTAAAGTCACCACCGACCTCGCCAACGCAAGCTTCGACACACAAAACCATTCCCGGTTCCAGCGCATAGTCATAGGATCCTTCGACGGCCTTATCCGGATAAGCCACAAGCGGCCATTCGTCACAAAGGCCAACGCCGTGCATCAGGCAGCCGTATTTCTGCGCCTGAAACTTGTCGTCCAACCTGTGAGAGTTTGCTGTCAGTTCCGGAATCATCACGCCGGGTTTGAGCATTTCCATGTTGGTCATGATGTGTTCATGCGCGTGCTGCATGGCATAGATCATGTCTTCACGCGGCTTCTGATCGCCAATCCACCAACTGCGGGAAATGTCGATGCAAATCCCGTATGACCCAATCAAGTCGGTGTCGAACGAGATGATCTCGTTCTGCTGGGTGATCCGAGGGCCGCATTCCTGAAACCAAGGATTGGTCCGCTGGCCCGAGGCCAGAAGGCGCGTTTCGATCCATTCTCCGCCACGTTTGATGTTTTCTGCATGCAGGACAGCCCAAATGTCGTCTTCCGAGGTTTTCCCATCGCCCACATTGGCACGCGCGAACTTTTCCATTTCTGCGACCGCTGTCTCGCAGGCGTGGCTGGCGCAGCGCATGGCGAGGATTTCGTCAGGCCCTTTGATGGCACGGGTCTTTTCGGTCAGCTCTTCGCCTTCCATGATCTCGAACCCTTGCGCCTCAAGTGCACGCAGGCCGTGCAGCATGATCTTGTCGACGGCCAGTCGCTTGTTGCCGCCACTGTGTTCTTCGATCAGCACCCGCACTTCGTTCGAGAACACATCCGCAGCAACGTCGACCTTGTCACCCCGGTCAAAGTAAAACAGATCGGCGCCCGAACGTTGTTCACGCACCAGGGGGTTGAATGTGCTGAGGAAGGGCGAATTCTTGTAGTCCCAAATCACCATATAGCCATCAGCGCACAGCAGAACCGCGCGAAACGGGTTATGCGTGTTCCAAAGCTGCATGTTGGTGCTGTCGGTGGCATAGCGAATGTTCAACGGGTCAAACATCAGCAAGCCGCCATAGCCGCGATCTGCAATGGCCCGTGTCAGTCGCTTCCAGCGGTGTTCCCGCATCCGCGTCAGGTTGGGCAGCTCAAGCCCCGCAGCGGCCCATTCGTCAAAGGCCAACTGCGTTGGCCCGATCTCAATCCGATCATTGTCGTTCGGAGTACCGTCACCCAACGTCGCGCCTTTGCTGGGGTCAATCTTGCGCGTGTCTCGGTAATGTTGATTCATGGCGGGCCTCTTTAAGTGCTGCGGCAAAACTAAAGAGCCGACCCGTATCGTCTGACAAAATTGCGACGGCGAGGCTGTCGTTTTCGACCGACACGTGGCTCCGTGCGTGCTAAGTCTTTGTCATGAGGCAGATTCTACAAAACACAATCCCGTATGATGTTGGTAATCCACGTGCTCTGCCCGGGATACAGCCCACAACACTTGAAGATTGGCTGCATCAGGACGAGGCGTTTTCCGGTCAAATGCAGCGCCGTGAAGAGCTGCTTTGTGATCACCGAGACGACGTTCTGGCCCTTGATCCGCAAGCCGAACCTGCCGCCCAAGAGCTGCTGGATATGGTCTTGGCGCGCGTTTACCCGTCAGCAGCTGAGGCAGTTGTCCGACCCGATGGCGCGACGGTCCTCATTGATCGCAGCCAACCGTTGGATACGTTGTGCAAATTGGTGCAGGAAGACTTCTGCATTCTTCAAAAACTCGGTGAAGAGCATGTTTTGACCGGGGCGATCCTGTGCTTTCCGGCCAGTTGGCGCTTGTTGGAAAAATTCATGCGGCCTCTGGTCGACATTCATGTGCCGGTTCAGAGTTACGACGCCAATATTGCAAAGCGTGTGCAAAGATTGTTCGACGGAATTCAGCCCGGTCGTCCGTTGTGGCGTTTCAATGCTCTTTGGTATGAGGATTCCGAGCTGTTCCAGCCCCGCAGTGCCCATGCCCGACGAGAAATCCCGGATCGGCGCGAGAACTCGTTTTTGCGGAGCGAGCGGCAAACTTTATTGCGTCTGCCCGAAACAAACGCGGTCGTGTTTTCCATCCACACTTATGTGCTGGCCGCGCACGCAGTTGCAGAAATGGAAAACCCCGCCTGACGGCGGGGCCTCCAAGGAGGGTCTTGGTAATTCAGTTACATGCCCAACGCATCTGCAACATCGGCAAACGCATTGCTGGCGTTCAGTGCTACAATGGCAAAAGTGAACACAAGCACCTGGGTATTCAGGCGGAAATCTTCGCCTCGGATCAGGTTGACGGCGGCCATTGACACAGCGATTGGCGCTGAAACGCTGGCCAGAACACCTGTCATGCACCAGCTGCTCAGCCGCAAGACATCGCTTGGGCGTTCACCATCTTCTGTTATTTTGGCTCCAGGCGCGGTCTGGTCAAACGGGGGCGTGTCTTCGCTGCGGAACGCGATGCTGAGCAATTGCTCATCTGTAAGCTGGATCGGACGTGCCGTCGGGGCGTGAAGTGCACTAACAGTGTCGTCCAGCTCGGGCAGGTTGACGCCGGTGAACTGACCGGTCAGTGACTGAAAAATCTGTTTTCGGTCGCGCGTTGCGGGATTAGGCGCCAGGGTGTCGAAGGCGCTCATGAATTGTTCGACCGTTAGCACCGTGCTCGGCGAAAGCCATTCGACTCGCCGGGTCGAGCAGATATCGACCATGCGATACAAAATGACCACCAGCATCAGTTCCGAAATCTCAGTATCATCCAATAACGGGGACACGGGGGTGACTGATAGCACGAGCCGGTTTTGAGGATGTGACACGCGGGGTTTTGTTATGGTTTTTAACCCCGCGGCACGGTCCATACGCTCGTAACGGTCTTCCTGCTCGGGTGTGCCTGTATCCAGCGTAAGGCGAACCAAGTATTGGCTCGATACGATGCTGGCTTCGGAATAACTGAGCAACGCTTTGCGTTCGACCAGATGGCCATAATCTTCAAGCGTTGTGGCAACGATGGTTCCAAAACGCTCAAGAGCGCCGTTTGCGTCACCATCAAATTGCAGGCCGCCATGGTAGCTGTGCTTCCGAGCCACTGCTTTGTCCTTATTCAAGCTTTGTTCGAAAGACACTCTAGCAACCGTTCTGGGGCAGAATTTGGCGAAAAATGCAAAAAACCGAAATTTTCCCGCGATTGATTACGCTTTGGAAACCAAGAAACTAAAGGCTTTTGTTTGTCACTGTGGCGGAAATGTGGCGAAAACGGGTGCTGCGCATGTTTTCCGTGCGGCGACGTTATTGATCGATTCGGGAGGCCATGATCGCGATGGATTGCTGATACACTGAGGCTGCGTTCCACTGCTGCAATACACGGAAATTTGGCTCTCCTGGCTGATAGCCGCGCCCCGGTTTCCAGCCCTTCTTGCGAAGAAAATTTGCGGTTGAAGCCAGTGCGTCCGTCATGTTGTAGAAATCCACACGCCTGTCGCCGGTGGCATCGACCCCATAGGTCAGAGCATTGCCTGGCAGGAATTGCGTGTGGCCCAACTCGCCATGTTTTGCCCCTTTTGTCGCCATTGTGATACTCCCCTTGTCCACCAATTTCAGCGCCCCAATTGCGTGCGGAATAAAGAACTCGGATCGGCGACAATCATAGGCCAAAGTGGTTATTGCGGACACAACCTGGCTGTCGCCCATGAAGTTTCCAAATCCGGTTTCCATGCCATGAATGGCGATCAGCACGCCTGCTGGTACACCGTATTGGCGCTCGAACGCAGCATAATAGTTGGGGTTGGCGGCTTTGCGTTTGCGCCCTTGAGCGACGATAGTGTCGGCCCCTCGGACCCGCATGAATTTGTCCAATGAGTATTTAAAGCTTTTCTGATTGCGGTCCGCCGCGATGGTGCGCGTTGCGTATTGCGTTTGCGACAGCGCACGTAATCCCTTTTTTTTCACCCCGGCCTTTCGTGCCTGTTTCGCAAAATCGGTTTTCCACGCCTCAAAGCCAGCGCTGGTATTCCCGCATGGGGCGGCCAAAACGGGGGCGGTAAGAGACAAGGCAAGGATAGCAGCGAGGCGAAACATAGGTTCAATCCAACGAAGAAGAAATCTGACTTCAGCGTAGCGCGGGTGTCGAGATCGGAAAAGAAGCTAGTAGAGATCTAGCTCTCCTTTTTCCTTTAGCGTCTCAAACCATTCATCAGGGGTGGCCTTGATCCGGGCATGTTTTACCATCATGGCGTTCATGTTTGGCAGGTTGGACGCATCTGGCCACGCGTCGGGTTGCCACAGGTTTGATCGGATGACGCATTTGGGGCAATGCGCAAACACCGTATGAACGTGGATCAGCAGCGCCAGTTTAGGAGCATGGCCAGAGATGGCCATTTGCTCCAGTAGCTGCGGGTCCGCGCAGATTCGGGCTTCGCCTCGTAGTCTGAGTGTCTCCATCTTGCCAGGCACAAAGAATATCACACTGACACGCGGGTCCTTTAGAACGTTGTGAAAGGTATCCACCCGTTTGTTGCCTGGCCTGTCCGGGATCGCGATCAGTGTGTCAGACAATACCTGAACAAAACCAGCCGGGTCCCCCCTTGGTGAGATGTCCAGGTATCCGTCAGGGTTGGCCGAGGCGATCAAGCAGAACGGAGACGTTGCGATGAAGTCGCGGCACATCCGGTCCAGCGCGTTCAGTTCTTTGGCGAGGATCTGAGGCAGAGGGGAGCCTGTGATACGCTCAAGGTCCTCTGCCGTGGTCACAATGTTGGAAAACTTTGAAAAAGCGTTCATGCGATCTCTCCTGAATTGGGATCGATGGGCAGGAGTGTGAAAGATCAGCACTAACGAAACAAGGGCGCCCGATTGGACGCCCCTGCAGATTTAAACCCAAGCCCAGCTTAGCAGCTGTAATACATGCCGTATTCAACCGGGTGCGGGGTGTGCTCGTAGGTTTCGACCTCTTCCATCTTCAGTGCGATATAGCCGTCGATCTGGTCTTTGGTGAAAACGTCGCCCTGCAGCAGGAAGTCGTGATCAGATGCCAGAGCTTCCAGAGCTTCGCGCAGGCTCCCGCAAACGGTCGGAATATCGGCCAGTTCTTCGGCAGGCAGATCGTACAGGTTCTTGTCCATGGCTTCGCCCGGATCGATCTTGTTCTTGATGCCGTCCAGACCAGCCATCAGCAGTGCGGCAAACGCCAGATAGGGGTTCGCAGCCGGATCCGGGAAGCGGGCCTCAACGCGCTTGGCTTTGGGGCTTTCGGTCCATGGAATACGGACACAACCCGAACGGTTACGGGCCGAGTAGGCGCGCAGAACGGGCGCTTCGAAGCCGGGGATCAGACGCTTGTAGCTGTTGGTCGCCGGGTTGGTGAAGGCGTTCAGGGTCTTGGCGTGCTTCAGGATGCCGCCGATGAAGTAGAGTGCTTCGTCTGACAGGTCGGCGTATTTGTCACCTGCGAACAACGGCTTGCCGTCTTTCCAGATCGACATGTTCACGTGCATACCAGTGCCGTTGTCACCCGCGATCGGCTTCGGCATGAAGGTCGCCGATTTGCCGTAAGCATGCGCAACGTTGTGGATAACGTATTTGTACTTCTGCAGCTCGTCCGCTTGTTTGGTCAGGCTGTCGAAGATCAGGCCCAGTTCGTGCTGGCACGAGGCAACCTCGTGGTGGTGCTTGTCGACCTTCATGCCTAGACGCTTCATGGTCGACAGCATTTCCGAACGCAGATCCTGCGCTTCGTCAACCGGGTTCACCGGGAAGTAGCCACCCTTGACGCCCGGACGGTGGCCCATGTTGCCCATCTCGTACTCGGTGTCGGTGTTCCACGACGCGTCGGTCGCATCAACTTCGTAGGATACTTTGTTGATACTGTTCGAGAAACGAACATCGTCGAACAGGAAGAACTCGGCTTCCGGACCCATATAGGCAACGTCGCCGATGCCGGATGCTTTCAGGTAAGCTTCGGCTTTCTGAGCAGTACCGCGCGGGTCACGCTCGTATGCTTCGCCAGTGTCGGGTTCAACAACCGAGCAGTGCAGGCAGATGGTCTTTTCCGCGTAGAACGGATCGACATAGGCGCTGCCTGTGTCGGGCATCAGTTTCATGTCCGAAGCTTCGATCGATTTCCATCCCGCGATGGACGAACCGTCGAACATAAAGCCTTCTTCCAAGAAGTCTTCGTCGACCTGATCGGCCATGATCGTCACGTGCTGAAGCTTACCGCGCGGGTCGGTGAAGCGGATGTCGACGTATTCTGCGTCTTCTTCCTTGATCAGCTGAAGAACTGCGTCCTTGCTCATTCTCTTGTTTCCTCTGACTTGAAGATTTGAGTTTTACAGCGCGTCCGAACCGGTCTCGCCGGTACGGATACGGATGGCTTGTTCAATTGGTGAGACAAAAATTTTGCCATCACCGATTTTGTCGGTTTTTGCGGCCGAAACGATGGCTTCGATGGCGGCATCGACCTGATCATCGTCCAACACGACCTCGACCTTCACCTTGGGCAGAAAGTCGACGACATATTCTGCACCACGGTAGAGTTCCGTGTGTCCTTTCTGGCGGCCGAAGCCTTTGACTTCGATCACGCTGAGGCCCTGGACGCCGACGTCCTGTAATGCCTCTTTCACTTCGTCCAGTTTGAACGGCTTGATGATCGCTTCGATCTTTTTCATCCCGGCTCACCTCGCATGGTTGTCAGACCCGCAGTGATCACGTCTAAGATCAGGCGGCAATGTGATTGCGGAATTGTTGTGCGGCGGGCAGGGCGAATTTCGAGGCTGGGTGAGATTTTGGGCATGTTGCACAAAAAGTAATCGAAATTGAATCGTGGAGATGATTGAGATGACAGAGTTGCTGACAGCGGCCCAAATGCGGGCGATTGAGCAGGCCGCCATCGAGTCCGGTAAAGTGACAGGTCTGGAACTGATGGAACTGGCCGGGCTGGGCGTTGTCGACGCGATCTTCGAGGAATGGCCGGAGTTGCGGGATCGAGGGGCCAGCCCCTCGAGCTCCCCGAGGTATTTGGGGCCAGATGAAGGGGATCCCCGGCGCGCGGTGGTTTTGTGCGGGCCTGGGAACAATGGCGGCGACGGGTTTGTTGTTGCGCGTCTTCTGCGAGAGTTGGGATGGGAGGTTGAGGTTTTTCTGTATGGGGAACCAGAAAAGCTGCCTCCGGATGCGCGGGTGAATTATGAGCGGTGGGCGAAGCTTGGCGAAACGCATGCCAGAATGACCGATCCAGCGCCGTTTCATGACGATTATTTGCGCTTTCCCGACAGATTTGACCTGATTGTTGATGGGCTGTTCGGAACCGGGCTGACGCGTCCCTTTAGCGACGTGTTTGCTCACTTGGCTCTCGAAGAAACAAGATCTCTAGTTCGAGAGAAGGGCGCGCGCATCGTCTCGATCGACACCCCAAGTGGTCTGTGTGCAGACAGCGGTCATGTGATCGGGAATGCGATTGAAGCCGATCTGACGGTCACCTTCCATGCAAGAAAGATTGGGCATGTGGTGGCCGATGGACCGTTGAAGTGCGGCAACGTCAGAAACAAGTCCATCGGTCTTGCTCATTCTGAGCCCGACCAAGTCGTACGCTTGATGTCTTCACAGGATGTTTTGGTCGCGAAAGAAGTCTCTGGTCACAAATACACCCACGGTCACGCCCTAATCCTGTCGGGCGGTTCCGGAAAAACCGGCGCGGCGCGGTTAGCGGCGCGGGGGGCGCTACGAATTGGGGCCGGGTTGGTAACATTGGGGGTACCGCCCTCGGCACAGATGGAAGTGGCCAGTCAGATCACGGCTTTGATGATGCAACGGGTTGAGGGGGCGGAGAGTTTGGCTGAGGTCCTGAGCGACACGCGCCTGAATGCGCTTTGTCTGGGGCCAGCGCTTGGATTGCAGCGAGCTCGTACGTTGGTTTCTGTGGCTTTGGCGGCGAGACGGGCGACAGTGTTGGATGCCGATGCCTTGTCAGCTTTTGCAGACGATCCGACCGTCTTATTTGAGCAGATTCACGAGAAATGCGTTCTGACCCCGCATGGTGGAGAGTTTGCGAGGCTTTTCCCGGACATTGCAGAGAAGCTGAATGCGGTGCCAACCAAAGGTCCGGCTTATTCCAAGGTTGACGCTACGCGGGCCGCGGCGAAACGGGCGGGGTGTGTGGTTCTCTTCAAAGGGCAGGATACGGTGATTGCGTCACCAGATGGGCAATGCTCGATCAATGCGGCGTGTTACGAAAGGGCGGCCCCCTGGCTGGCAACCGCTGGGTCCGGCGACGTGTTGGCGGGTTTCATCACGGGTTTGCTGGCTCGTGGGTTTGCACCGATGCAAGCGGCCGAGACGGCGGCGTGGCTGCATGTGGAATGCGCGCGCCAATTCGGGCCCGGTTTGATCGCCGAAGATATTCCAGAGCAACTGCCCGAAGTGTTTAGAAAGATGAATATTTGAGTGTGTTGGCGGGGAATGGCTCAATCCACACAAAACCGGCAAAATTCCGCCGATCGCGTCTGTATGATGACAGAGCGAGTGTTTGCCAGACACACATTCGGACGGCACAGTTTTTCTGAGCACCTCCGAAACGGATTGGCGGTGATGTGTTTAAGTTAATGAAATACATTGTAAAACTTTCACGACCGCTGTGCCCAGTGTTGCGAATTTGCAATTCCTTTACAAAACAGCGCGCTGTTATCTGGAACGTCGATGCTCGGTAATCAATTAGACGGGGTGAAAGACCCGAACCATTCATGGTGAGTGAAATGACTTTTAAATTCAAAACCCTATCCGTTGCCGCCACGTTGACAGCGACGACGGTCATCCCGGCTGCGGCAGAACTGAAATATGAAAACAACACTGGTGGTTATGTTCTGCTGTACGGGCAACTGCACCCTGCGCTGATCTCGGTCGATGACGGACAAGATACCGAGACCCGCGTTCTGGACAACGATTTGTCGAACAGCCGCGTGGGCCTGCGCCTGATGCAGCCATATGGCAGCAATGAGTTCCAGTTTTGGTTCGAAACGGGTCTCGGTTTGCCGGGGTCCGCGTCGGCCGATCAATTTGGAACCAACGCTGATGGCTGGAATCGCGAAGACATTCGCCACGTGGATTTCTCGCTCAAGGGCGGCTATGGCAAGTTCTCAGCCGGTCAGGGCAGTATGGTCGCTGATGGTGCCGCAGAGGTCGATCTTTCGTATGTCGGAACTGCGTTGTATTCGTTTACCAATGATGAAAACGCAGGCTTCTTTTACCGCGATACGACCGGTTTGCTGAGCGGAATTACTGTCGGAGACAGCGCAAGCAACTTTGACGGCGGGCGCCGTGGGCGTGTGCGGTATGATACGCCATCGTTGAATGGGTTTTCGGCTGGTTTTGCGTATGGTCAGAATATTCTGTCCAGCAGCGATGATGATGACTATTACGACGTTGGCCTGTTCTATGAAAACACCTTTGCCGGTGGTGTGAAATTCGCAGCAGCCATTGCTTATGCGGTGAGAGATCGGGATGACAATTCCGGGGATAGCAAAGACACGATAGGCTCTGCGTCGGTTCTGCTGCCGAGCGGTCTGGGATTTACGATCGCGGGTGGTACGCGTGACGATGATCAGGCTGGTGCAACGGATCCGAATTACTGGTACGGCAAAATCTCGTACGAAGGAAACTGGATTTCATGGGGAAAGACGGGTGTCGGTATTGATTACTATGACGGTTCGGATTTCGACAGCAACGGGTCGGACACCAAGGCCTGGGGTATCGCGGTGGTTCAGAAAGTCGACGCGATCGATACAGACGTTTACCTGAAATACCGCAACCACGACTTTGATGACGGATCATCCTTTGACAACAACGAAGCCTGGGTTCTGGGTGCGCGTTGGAAGTTCTGATCGACGCGACAGCGCCAAACGTAAACGCCCCGGTTTCCGGGGCGTTCTTTTTTGCGGTTTAGGCGATCAAATGCTGTTGGATTCCGCCTTTGCCCCTTGCACGTAAGCTGCTGGCCAAATAGAAGGCGTCAAATTTGCCCGGCGCGCCCTTTTTGCGCGCCCCGAATCCTATGGGGACTACCATAATGCAGGTTACCGAGACGCTGAACGAAGGTCTGAAACGTGGCTACAACATCGTTGTGACCGCAGCCGAGCTGGACGACAAGGTCAATGAAAAGCTGACCGAAGCGCAGCCGGAAATCGAAATGAAAGGTTTCCGCAAGGGCAAGGTGCCGATGGCGCTGCTTAAGAAGCAGTTTGGCCAGCGCCTGCTGGGTGAAGCGATGCAGGAAAGCATCGACGGTGCGATGAACCAGCACTTTGAAGACAGCGGTGACCGCCCTGCGCTGCAGCCCGAGGTCAAGATGACCAACGAGGATTGGAAAGAAGGCGACGACGTTGAAGTGGCGATGTCTTATGAGGCACTGCCTGCAATTCCCGAGGTTGACCTGAAGTCGGTCGAGCTGGAGAAGCTGGTTGTCAAAGCTGACGATGCTGCTGTGGAAGAAGCACTGAACAACCTGGCCGAAACTGCGCAGGATTTCAAAGCGCGTCGCAAAGGTTCGAAAGCCAAAGATGGCGATCAGATCGTATTCGACTTTGTCGGCAAGGTTGACGGCGAAGAGTTCGAGGGTGGATCGGCCGAAGGTTATCCTTTGGTTCTGGGCTCGAACAGCTTCATCCCTGGCTTTGAAGAGCAGTTGGTTGGTGTGAAGGCTGAAGAAGAAAAGGACGTCAACGTCACTTTCCCCGAAGAATACGGTGCCGAGCACCTGGCTGGAAAAGATGCCGTTTTCACTTGCACCATCAAAGAAGTGAAGGAGCCGGTGGCCGCAGAAGTAAACGACGAACTGGCCATGAAATTCGGCGCCGAAGATCTGGACGCCCTGAAAGCGCAGATTTCCGAACGTCTGGAAGCAGAATACGCCGGTGCATCGCGTGCGGTCATGAAGCGCACTCTGCTGGATGTGCTGGACGAGAAAGTCTCGTTCGACCTGCCGCCGTCGCTGGTGGAAGCCGAAGCCAAGCAGATCGCGCACCAGCTGTTCCACGAGGAAAACCCGGACGTGGAAGGCCATGACCACGGCGAAGTGGAGCCCACGGAAGAGCACACCAAGCTTGCAGAGCGCCGTGTACGTCTCGGTCTGCTGCTGGCCGAGTTGGGCCAGAAGGCCGAGGTTGAAGTGACCGACGCGGAAATGACACAGGCGATCATGAACCAGGCGCGTCAGTACCCGGGTCAAGAGCGTCAGTTCTTTGAGTTCGTTCAGCAGAACGCTCAGATGCAGCAGCAAATGCGTGCGCCGATCTTTGAAGACAAGGTTGTCGACTATGTGTTCGAGCTGGCTCAGGTCAGCGAAAAGGACGTGAGCAAAGACGATCTGCAAAAAGCCGTAGAGGCTCTGGAAGAGGAGTAATCCTCTTCCGCCCATTCCCAATGGGCACAAAGCAACGGAGCCGCCTGTTGATCAGACGGCTCCGCATGGGTGGCTTTTGTATCTATGAGGTGAGGGGGTCAGGCCTCATGAGCAAAAGCGCGGGGGGTTTCTAACAGAGCGGTTCTCTGCTCTGGGGTGAACGTGTCCATCAGCGTCTCTATCAGCTTAAGGACATCCTGCCGCTCAGCTTCGGTTTTTGCGGCGTTCATCTGTTCCACAAAATACTTCTCAAGATCGGTGAGCGGTTGGTGGTTGGTGTTGGCTGGCGCTTCAGTTTTGCCCTGAGCAAACAGTTCCAGCGCCTGTTCATCGGACATAAAGACATCGTGATCGATGCCAGCATAGTCGCGGATGCCCGAAATACGCTCGTCTGAGCAATCCATCAGAGCTGCCATTGCCACCACTTTACCCATAGGTTTGGCTGAGCCAAGGTAGTCATATGGAGCGTTTCCTGATCGCTGGAGAACGCGGTTCATGACCGGGTCGATGACGGCGATCGAATCCAGCACGCCAGCGGTTTTTGCATATTCGAACGATCCGATCATGACCTCGCTGGTGACATAGGACACAGAGTTTTTGCCGCGGCCGCGGCCCAGTTTCTTGGTGTCGACGCAGAAACGGGTTGCTTCCCAAACCTGCGAACTGCGGAGTGGTGGCTCTCCGTCCAAGATCGAGTTGAATACGTCCGACAACATGTGTGGACCAGTTGTCTGCAACAGGCGCATACAACCGACGACTTCCCCCTCGTCGTTGATGCTGACCACATGCGCAGGATTTAGGTCGTCGAACATGTCGCGCTCGCGACCGTCCACGATATTAACTTCCCAGCCCAAACGATCCCCGAACACACGAGCCCGAAGCTTGAACATATCGTCCAGGACGTCTTTGAATTTATGTTGGTTGATACCATCAATTACGATGATCATTTCCATCCCCCTGCAGTCTGGTTACCGTGACACAACATTTAACCATATTGTGATCGGGGACTATTGGGGATTTCCCGTATTTTTGCGATTTTTTACTTAACCCGGTGCTATTAAGCCCAGACCTATTGCCCGTCCGATGGCTTGGGGAGTGGTCAGCGCGCCCAGTTTTTCCCGACCCGACCGCATGTGAACCTCAACCGTTCGGTGCGAGATAGACAAAATATCGCCGACATCTTGTTGGGATTTGCCTTCGGCAACCCATTGCAAAATCTCTTTTTCGCGCGTGGACAGGGCAGGGAGGTAAAGCGCTTTGGCCAGAACGCCAGACTGCATAACCATGTCATGAGCATGCACAGCCGCCATTTGCAGATCGCCCATAACATGCTTTTTCAGCTTTTCCCACTCACCGTCTGAACAATCGCGTGTCACGCTGAGAATCCCGCACTCGCCATAAGGACCACGAACAGGGACAGTCAACCCGCGTGGGGTAATGCCAAAGTCATGCGCGTCGCGAAAAACAGCGTTGAAGTTTTCGTCCTGATTAAAGCGGCTCCAATCGACCGGGGCGATGCTTAGAACGGATTGATAGATTGTGGGATCGAAATGGTGATACCCGTGGCTGCCATAATGAATCTTCCACTCGTCAGGATAGTTTGCATATCCTTGCACATCCCCTTTGACAGGGTTCATCGTGGCATAGGACGCGTAGTCGAATCCAAGCTCCTCGCAGACAGAATTTATAACGTCTGCGGTCGACTTTTCCTCGTGGTCAAGCGCGGCCAAGTCTATCAGTTTCACCTGTCCAACCTTTGTTTAGCCCTTCCCATCCCTCAAGAAGTGCCAAGTTTGTCCGTATTCAACGCTACGTTGCGTCAACCGATGCGCAAAGCGCAAGGGAAGTGTTCATATCTCGCAGTTTGGTGCGTGTTTTGCGCAACATTAAACCTCGAATGCAGCTGAATATGGTGATATTGCGGGGGATTTGACGTGAATTCGCGTCGAATGTCCATAGTTAATCGCTAGATTGTGCAGACTGCTACTGCGATTTCAATCCAGTTTCTACCAGCAATCCGCGGGCTTTGGCCTCGGGCCAATACCCTTTGGCATACAGAAAGATCGCGCGTTGCTGGTCTCCATCAGACAGCAACCATGCCCCGCGCAGGTATTTGCCTGCGAATTCTAGGTTGGTATCCGCGTCCAGCAATCCTTCGGCATTGCCTTTGTATCCCATGGACCGTGCTGTGGCTGGGAGGATCTGCAATAGCCCATAATATGGGCGGTTCACTGCCCATGGGCGGTGTGTGCTTTCGCGGATGGCCAGTTTATGCACAAGCTCACGGGGCAGCTCGTAATGGTCTGCCCATTTGTTGATCGACGCTCTGAGTTCAGGGGTTTCGTTTGGATATAGCGGTGGGTTGTATAGGGACGTGTCCGCTTTGGAGACTTCTCCGCCACCACAGGCAAGAAGTGGCGTTGCGAACAAAAGAGCAAGAATGCTGCGGCGGGGGTAAACAGGCATCATGAATCTCCGGTCAATAGGGCGCTATGATATGGAACGTTTGTCCGGTCGCAACACTAGCGATCAATTTGGGCCGAAATTTGCTGGTGTGACTGCGGCGCACAAAAAAGGCCGCACAAATTGCGCGGCCTTTGGATTGGTAGGTTCGAAACCTGATCAGGCTTTCGCTTCGTCTTCCTCAGCAGGAGAGACTTCGGCAGCCAGGTCATCATCATCTGACGCAGCCGAGCCGATGTCGTCGAACAGTTCGGCGATTTCGAATTCAGCAGCGGCTTCTTCTTCAGCAGCCAGTTCCTGGATCGATTTACCCGATGCCTGAAGTTCAGCTTCTTCTTCCGAACGAGCAACGTTCATCTTGATCGCGACTTCGACCTCGGGGTGGAGACGAACACCAACGGTGTGCAGACCCAGTTCCTTGATCGGAGCAAGCAAGACGACCTGCTTCTTGTCGACGGTGAAACCGGCCTCAGTCGCAGCGTCTGCCGCGTCACGCGGGGTGACAGAGCCGTACAGAGCGCCAGCATCGGATGCCGAGCGAATCACGATGAACTGCTGACCGTCCAGCTTTTCAGCCAGTGCTTCAGCTTCTTTCTTGGTTTCCAGGTTGCGGGCTTCCAGCTGCGCTTTCTGGGCTTCGAACGAGGCGATGTTCGCATCGGACGCGCTCAGCGCTTTGCCTTGGGGCAGCAGGAAGTTGCGGGCATAGCCGGGCTTGACGTCAACGACGTCGCCCATCTGACCCAGTTTCGCAACGCGTTCCAGCAGGATAACTTGCATGTCAGTGTCTCCTTACTTCACGGCGTAGGGCAGCAGGGCGAGGAAGCGGGCGCGTTTGATAGCACGGGCCAGTTCACGCTGCTTTTTCGCCGAAACGGCGGTGATGCGCGAAGGAACAATCTTGCCACGCTCAGAGATGTAGCGCTGCAGCAGACGGGTGTCCTTGTAGTCGATTTTCGGCGCGTTCTCACCCGAGAACGGGCAGACCTTACGACGGCGGAAAAATGGTTTTGCGGCCATGGTTTAGTGTCCTTTCCTCAGGCGGTGATCAACGACGCTCGCGGCGGTCGCCACGTTCGTCACGCTTCTGCATCTGAATCGACGGGCCGTCTTCGTGGCCGTCGACCTTGATGGTCAGAACACGCATGACATCGTCATGCAGGCGCATCAGGCGTTCCATTTCCTGAACCGCACCCGAGGGGGCATCGGTCTTCAGGAAGGCATAGTGGCCTTTGCGGTTTTTGTTGATCTTGTAGGCCATCGTCTTGACGCCCCAGTACTCGCTGTCGACGAGGCTGCCGCCATTGTCGGCCAGTACGGTGCCAAAGTGTTCGACGAGGCTTTCCGCCTGCGCGTTGGACAGGTCCTGACGCGCGATCATTACATGCTCATACAGTGGCATGTGCACTCCTGTTTATATCAAGGCGCATTTCATAGGCGGGGCCATCTGGTCCTTCGCGACCCTGCCACGAGAGGCTGCGCGATTCATATGACTGCGAAGGATGGCCCCGTATACACGTTTGAGCGGGCGGGGCAAGCCCTGCCAGATATGCCTTTGAGACGCCGCCCAATTTCCTTTGGGGTGCCCAATTGCTGACGCTTTTCGGCTCAAAGTTGTTTTGCATACCGGACGATACCCGGAGCCAATTTTTATTCGACAGTAACCTGACAAAAGGTGAAATGTTATGACCGCGATGAACACAAACACATACCGGGAAGATGCGGCGGGATCGCGTTTTGAGCACTCGGTCCCGGTAATGATTGCCTTCGCGCCGAATTGGAAGGCGCGTCTGATCCTGGCGCGGATGGTTGGCGCTTTTCTGATCGTATCGGCGTTTTCCATGTGGCTGATGCCGGGGTCCGTCATTGAGGCTGAAGTCTGGCCCATCAAGATGGCCGCTTCGATGCTGTTTTTGATCGTTGGTGTCAGCCTGCTGACAATCGAGGTTCTTGATCCTCGTCCTGATGCCTATTTCGACCCAATTCGCCGCGAAGTACGAGTGCTGCAGAAGAACGAGGACGGGCGTCCGCAGACTGTTTTGCGCCGCAGCTATGACTCTTTGGGTGGTGCGCGTTTTGAAGAGAATGAAGTTCATCTGTTTGACGTGGACGGAAGCTTGTTGATGAAGCTGCCGCTTGAATCGGCGGATGTCAGCCGAGCCCTGAAAGGACAGCTGAGCAAAAGCGTAACAATTTTCGGCTGATATTTATTCTGTTCAAAAAGGAACAGAAATTGTTAGCCAACAGAGGTTGTGTGCCGCCCTAGGGCGGCACATCTTGTTTTTGAGCAACCCCATCGGCTTGCATTCACAAAAACGCGGAGATTGTTATGAAATCCACCCTTCTTGCTGCTGCTTTGGCCGTTTCGGCGACTGCTTCGTTCGCCAGCGCTGAGAAATACGTGCTGGACCCCAGCCACAGCCAGGTTCTTTTCAGCTATGACCACCTTGGGTTTTCGACCACCTATGGCATGTTCTCGGGCTTTGAGGGCGAGATCATGTTTGATCAGGAAAACCCTGCGGCGTCCAGCGTCAGCGTTTCGATGCCAGTCATGGAGATGTTCACCGGCTGGAAGCCGCGCGAAGATCACTTTATGACCGAGGATTTCTTCGGCGCTGCCGAGGGCGATCTGATCACTTTCACTTCGACCGGTATCGAGGTGACGGGCGACGACACCGCCAACATCACCGGCGATTTGACCATGAATGGCGTCACCAAATCCGTTGTTCTGGACGCCAAGTTGAACAAAGCGGACAGCCACCCGATGGCCAACAAGCCTTGGGCCGGCTTCAACGCAACGACAACTTTGGTTCGCAGCGATTTCGATCTGGGTCAGTTTGCACCGTTTGTCGGTGACGAAGTTCAGGTTCAAATCTCGATAGAGGCCCAAAAGGCCGACTAAAGCCCACATTGCTAAAGACAAAGCCGCCGGTGAGCATTTCACCGGCGGTTTTTTGTTGAACCGTCCTTATTCCGCGTGGATAGCCCTAGGATCATTCCGCGCGGGTAGCTGTAAGGTCGACGGAAACAGAGACGGCAAAACCCAGGGATTCCTCGGTGGGCTGTGACGTGCCGACATCAAATTCCAAGCGGTTCAAATCAACCGAGCCAGACATTACGGCTGTTTCACCCTCAACATCCAGCGAGAAGGGCAGCACGATATCAATCGTTTTGTCGCGAATTGTCAGGGGGCCGCGAGCTTCAAACCCGGTTTCGGTCCTGAAGAGGTCAGCAGTGAATTGAGCAGTGGGGAATTGCGCCGTATTGAAGAAATCGGCACCCATGGCCTGCTCGGTAACTGTACCAAGATTGAGCGAGCCAATGGCAATGGTGACGACCACTGATCCCGCAGGTCCGACTTGCGCCGGGTCGTCGAATGTGATGGCCGCCGTCCAGTCTGTAAAGGAACCGGTGACGGGGCTGCCCAGTTGCGAGATCGTAATCGACAGAGTGCCTGTCTGAACTTGCCAGTCCGATTGAACCTCGGCCAGTTCGATGTCGGTGTCTCCAGCTTCCCGAGCGAATTCACCCGTGACCCAACCGCCCGTCAAAACCATAGCCCAGACCGCCAAAGCGGCAACTGCGGGAACGAGAGAATGGTGTTGTCGCGGGGGTTCAGGCGCATCCGAACGTCCTGGCAGCATTCTGCGCAACGTGCTGTCTTTATCGACGACATGGTGTTTCAACGCGCCAGCGATGTGCAGAACCAGAGAACCGACCAAAACCCACATGAACAGCCAATGAAGCACGCCTGTAACCTCGGCCAGTACGTCGGACTTGGGAACAAAGGGCAAGTTTTGCCCAAAAGGCCATAGGATCGGAGCAAAGCCTTCTGTTGCGGCGTGGTGAACCCACCCGCTGAGAGGAACAAGAACCAAGGATCCATAAAGAAGCCAGTGAACGGTCTCTGCGGCGAAGGCCTCGGGCTTGTTTTCGGCATTCAAAAGGCCGGGCTTTGTTTGGGTGAGGGCCCACAGGATACGCGCCAATGCGACGAAGAACACTGCGATCCCGACTGTTTTGTGCAGCGAAAAGACGCGCGCTGCGCGGGCGATCTCGGCTTCGGTTGGTGCGGTGTCTGCGTGAAGAACCGCATATGCAAGGTTGTCTGCGACCCAGCCGAGCGGCAAGGCCGTCAGGATCAGCAGGGCTGTGAGCCAGTGAAACGTCTTTGCAACGCTTCCGTAGCTGGAAAAGGAATTGGTCGCGGCCATGGGTCGTGGACTCCGAGATTCTTGATCTTGTCCAACGTAAAGCTGACAGAATGAGACACAAGTAAGCGCGGGCGCACAGCAACAGTGCCAGAATGCAGAACGCAGGCAGCGCTTGTGCCAGACGAGCAGTCAGTTTACACCCCGCCGCAACCTAACAGCATGCATGAGGTTGCAATGACACTCGCGTTCGTTTTTCCGGGGCAGGGCGCCCAGACAATCGGTATGGGCAAAGCGCTGGCCGAGGCTTACCCGGCGGCGCAAGCCATCTTTGATGAGGTGGACGACGCTCTGGGTGAGAAACTGAGCAGCCTGATCTGGGATGGCGATATCGCTGAGTTGACGCTGACACAGAATGCGCAACCCGCGTTAATGGCAACGTCAATGGCCGCAATGCGTGCCTTGGAGGCCGAGGGTGTTTCAATCAGCAAGACCGCTTTTGTGGCGGGGCACTCGCTTGGTGAATATTCCGCTTTGGCCGCTGCTGGAGCGTTATCGGTTGCCGACACCGCGCGCCTGTTGCGCACGCGCGGGCAAGCCATGCAAAGCGCCGTGCCCGTGGGTGAGGGGGCCATGGCCGCTGTTCTCGGGCTGGACCTTGAAGCGGTACGCGCCGTTGCCGAAGAGGCCGCGCAGGGCGAGGTATGTCAGGCGGCCAATGACAACGACCCAACCCAGGTTGTTGTGTCCGGTTCAAAAGCCGCCGTTGAGCGTGCTGCTGAGATCGCCAAAGAAAAAGGGGCTAAACGTGCAGTTATGTTGCCTGTAAGTGCTCCATTTCACTGTGCGCTGATGCAACCTGCTGCAGATGTAATGGCGGAAGCCCTTGCTGCAGTCGAAATTAAGGCACCTGCAGTGCCGTTGGTCGCCAATGTACGCGCTGAGGCGGTCAGCGACCCTGATTTGATCCGTCAGTTGCTTGTCGAACAAGTGACGGGCTCGGTGCGCTGGCGCGAAAGCGTGCAGTACATGGCTGCGCAGGGTGTGACCGAGACATGGGAGATTGGCGCCGGCAAAGCACTCTCTGGAATGATCCGTAAAACCGACCGTGCCATCGCCGGCAAAGCTGTGGGTGCGCCGGAAGATGTTCATAAGGCCCTTCAGGCCGAATCGTAAGCTGAATGCGCGTCTTTGCCGACGCACCAAGAGGGAAACTGTATGTTTGATTTGACAGGTAAAAACGCACTGATCACTGGTGCGTCAGGGGGCATCGGTGGTGACATTGCACGTGCACTGCACGGCGCGGGTGCAACGGTTGGGTTGTCCGGTACACGGGTCGAACCGCTGCAAGCCCTTGCTGATGAGCTTGGCGAGCGTGCACATGTACTGCCTTGTAATCTGAGTGATCCCGAAGCTGTGGAGGCGCTGCCGAAGCAAGCGGCCGAGGTGATGGGATCGGTCGACATTCTGGTCAACAACGCCGGTATAACGCGCGACAATCTGTTTATGCGTATGTCAGACGAGGAATGGCAAAGCGTCATTGACGTGAACATGACCTCGACCATGAAACTGTGTAAAGGCGTGATCCGGGGCATGATGAAGGCCCGATGGGGGCGCATCGTGAATGTCTCGTCCATCGTGGCGGCTATCGGTAATCCGGGGCAAACTAACTACGCCGCTTCAAAGGCCGGAATGATTGGTTTTTCCAAGGCCTTGGCCCATGAAGTTGCAACGCGCGGTATCACCGTAAATGCCGTGGCGCCGGGTTTCATCACAACGGCAATGACAGAAAAGCTGAGCGAGGATCAGAAAAAGGGTTTGTTGACCAAGGTTCCGGCGGGCCGCATGGGCGACCCCAGAGAAATTGCTGCGGCGGTTCTGTACCTCGCAAGCCCCGAAGCAGGCTATGTCACCGGAAGCACCTTGCATGTGAACGGCGGTATGGTCATGTTGTGATCGCATCAGGGGCGAGCGCGAAAGCGTTTGCCTCTTGCGTCGACTATGCTATAGGCGGCGCATCTATGCGGGGCCGGTCTTTCAGGTCGGCCTTCTACTTTCCCGGTTTCCCGGGACCCAAACCGCCCGAAACGGGCAAATCAAAGCCAACCCGTGCGGGCAAGGGCAGAATCGGGCAGACCGCCCTGTAAAGGAATGAGGAATAGATATGAGCGACGTCGCAGATCGCGTTAAGAAGATCGTTGTTGAGCACCTGGGTGTTGAAGAAGATAAGGTCGTTGAAAACGCGTCCTTCATCGACGATCTGGGCGCAGACAGCCTGGACACTGTTGAGCTGGTTATGGCCTTCGAAGAAGAGTTCGGCATCGAGATCCCCGATGACGCAGCCGAAACCATTCAAACATTCGGCGACGCGGTTAAGTTCATCAGCGAAGCGTCCTAAGCGTTTCTATCTGATCAAAAGCGGCGCTTCCGAGCAACGGAGGCGCCGTTTTTTTGTGCCCGATCAAATTTCGGTCTTGCGTGGTCATTTTCCACTGCGCACTGTTTCCATTGAGGCAAAACTCAAAGTGGACAGGGCATGATAAGATCCACTCCAATGATAAATACCGCGCGTTTGACGCTTTGCGCCATGCGCCCCGAGGATTTTGAGCGGTTCGCCGAAATCTGGCGTGACCCTTGCGTCGTTCAGAATATTGGCGGGACGCCACGGTCACGTGGCGAAGCGTGGGATTCGTTTCTGCGAAATGCTGGGCATTGGCAAATGGCCGGATTCGGCCAGTGGGGCGTAATGCAGCAGTCAACGCGTACGCTGATAGGGCAGGCAGGGTTCTTCTACGGCAACCGACGTATGGGGGAGGATTTTGACGGTTTCCCCGAAGCCGGTTGGATCCTAGCCCCCGAAGCTCAGGGCCAAGGGTTGGGATATGAAGCGGCCAAGGCCGCCCATGATTGGTTTGATCGGGTGATTCCCGGACCTTTGGTTGCAATGGTGAACGCGTCGAATACGTCTTCGCAGAAGCTCGCGAAAAAGCTGGGCTATGTTCTGATCCGTGAAGGGGTATATAATGAAACCCCGGTGCATTTGTTGCGGCGCAACGGACCACCCGCCCGCGCGTAATTCCGCCAGTTCGCCTATATGCCGCAAAATGGCCAAACTGTGCCGATCCCGGTAAATCGGGTTTGGAATGTGTGATCTATGCTGCCGGGGATTTTCAGAGCGATTGAGCGGAGGAGCAAGCTCATGAGGATTTACCCCACGATGGAACTGCAGAACGGCCGGTGTGTCACGCTGGATAAAGGCCGTCTGGATAACGCGATGATCTGGCATGTGAATCCGGTTGAAACCGCGCGGAGCTGGGCCGAGGCAGGTGCCGAATGGATGCATCTGACTGATTTCGACGCGATTGAAGGCAAGGACACCAACGCCCAGCTGATTGAGGAAATCATTCGCGGAGCAGAGATTCCCGTGCAACTGGCCGGCGGTATGCGCACACGTGAACAGGTCGAATACTGGATCGACAAAGGGGTGGGGCGTGTCGTTATCGGCACGTTGGCCGCGCTGGAGCCGAATCTGGTCAAAGAACTGGCCAAGCTCTATCCGGATCAGATCGTGCTGTCTGTCGACGTCTGGCAGGGATTTGTCATGACGGATGGCTGGCGTAACCAGAGCGCCTTTACACCCGAGGCATTTATTGACGCGTTTGAGGGCGTTCCGTTTGCAGCGATTGTCGTCACGGATATCGATAGCGACATGGAAGATGTAGACGCGCAGCTTGGTTTGATTTCCGGGATCGCCGGGCATTCCCGGACCCCGGTAATTGCAAGCGGAGTCGTGCGCACGGCGGACGATATATCCCGTCTGGCCTATATCCCGAACATTTCGGGCGCAATTGTCGGGCGGGCGCTGTTCCGAAAGTCGCTGGAATTGTCAGATGCTCTGGAGATGGCTAAGGCCGCACACGAGCCAGTGGCGCAGTTCCAATAAGCCGAATAAACAAACCATCCCGCCCTTTCTGCTGCGCGCGTGAAAGGGCGGGTACTGTGTTTTCCTTAAAATACGCGTTTCTCTGGGTGATCGGCGGCAGGATGCCGGCGCGGAAATCGCCCTTGCTCTTGCCCCCGGACCCCGGGCCGGGGTATGAGCGGTTCTCATAACAGGAAGCAGGCAAGAGGCACTTCATGCGCAGAGTCGTTGTAACCGGTCTTGGATTGGTCACTCCTTTGGCCAGCGGGGTCGAGGAAACATGGTCGCGGTTGCTGGACGGGGAATCCGGCGCAGGCCCCATCACGCATTTCGACGCTGAGGCAAGCGGGGTCACAACGACCTATGCCTGCGAGGTGCCGCGCGGGGATGGTACCAACGGAACGTTCAATCCTGATGATTGGATGCCGCCGAAAGAACAGCGCAAGATCGAAGACTTCATCCTGTATTCGATCGCGGCTGCGGAAATGGCCTGCAAGGACGCAAACTGGTTGCCGGAAGATGAAGAAGACCGTCTGCGAACAGGTGTTCTGATTGGTTCGGGTATTGGTGGGTTGGGCTCGATTGCCAACACCGCTAATCTGATCCGTGACAAAGGTCCGCGCCGGGTGTCGCCGTTCTTTATTCCGGGTGCTCTGATCAATCTGGCCTCGGGTCAGGTGTCGATCCGCCACGGGTTCAAAGGGCCGAACCATTCTGTTGTGACTGCCTGTTCGACTGGTGCCCATGCGATTGGTGATGCCAGCCGTATTATCCGCGCGGGTGATGCGGACGTCATGGTTGCAGGTGGCGGCGAAGGCTGCATCTGCGAGATTGGGATTGCAGGTTTCAATGCCTGTAAGGCGCTGTCGACGAAATATGCAGACGACCCGAAGAAAGCCAGCCGTCCCTATGACGTCGACCGCGACGGGTTCGTCATGGGCGAGGGTGCGGGCATCGTGGTGTTGGAAGACTACGAACACGCAAAAGCACGTGGAGCCAAGATTTATGCCGAAGTTCTGGGTTATGGCATGTCGGGTGATGCGTATCACATCACCGCGCCGTCAGAGGATGGCGATGGGGCCGAACGTTCGATGAAGGCCGCGCTGCGCAGTGCCGGGCTGGAGCCGAAAGATCTGGACTATATCAACGCGCATGGCACCTCGACCATGGCGGATACGATTGAGTTGGGTGCTGTGGAACGCCTGCTGGGTGATCATGCGGCAAATGCCACAATGACATCGACAAAGTCAGCCACTGGGCACTTGCTGGGGGCTGCGGGCGCGATTGAGGCAATTTTCTCGATTCTTGCAATCCGTGATCAGGTTGCGCCGCCGACGATCAACTTGGACAACCCGGCTGTCGAAACACCGATTGATCTGGCACCGAATGCCAAGCGCGAGCGTGAGATCAACGTGGCTCTGTCAAACTCGTTCGGGTTTGGCGGTACCAATGCCAGCGTGATCTTTGGAAAGGTCAGCTAAATGTGGCGGGCCATTGCTTCGAATGCTCTGACCATGTTGGTGGTCGGCTTGTTCCTGATGGGCGGTCTGATCCTTTGGGGGCAATCTCAGTACAAGGCGGAAGGCCCGCTTGAAACCGCAATCTGCCTGCAGGTTAGAAGCGGATCGAACATGACGCGTGTCAGTCAGGAACTGGAAGATCAGGGCGCGATTAGCAATGCGACGCTGTTCCGGATGGCAGCGGATTACACCGACCGCGCGCAGCAGCTGAAAGCCGGTAGCTTTCTGGTGCGCGAAGGCGCGTCGATGGAGCAGATCATCGCTGAGATTACCAGCAGCGGTGCCAGCACCTGCGGATCCGAGATCGAATACCGCATCGGCGTGACCCGTGCCCAGACACGGGTGCGCGAGCTGAACCCCGCGACGTTGGAGTTTGATGAAATCGCGTCTTTCGATGCGTTGGAGGAAGAGGCGCCAGAAACCTATACCGAAAAACGTAACGAGGCCGATACCAGGTACCGTGTGTCGTTGGCCGAAGGCGTGACCTCGTGGCAGGTGGTTGAGGCGTTGAAGTCCTTCGAGGCGCTGGCCGGAGAAGTGACTGAGATTCCGGCCGAGGGGATGTTGGCTCCAGACAGCTATGACATTGTGGCCGGTCAGGACCGCAACGACGTCCTGCAAGCCATGCAAGATAAACAGCAGCTTCGGATCAATGCGGCCTGGGAAAACCGTCAGGATGGCTTGCCGCTGGAAAGCCCCGAAGAGATGCTGATCCTTGCTTCGATCATCGAAAAGGAAACCGGAGTTCCCGAAGAGCGTGGTCAAGTAGCCAGCGTGTTCGTGAATCGCCTGAATCAAGGGATGCGGTTGCAGACGGACCCGACGGTCATCTACGGCGTGACCAAAGGGCAGGGCACTTTGGGTCGGGGTTTGCGGCGCAGCGAGTTGAATCGCCCAACGCCGTGGAACACGTACCAAATCGATGGGTTGCCGCCGACCCCGATTGCGAACCCAGGTTTGGCAAGTCTTGAGGCTGCTGTTGCGCCGGATGACACCAGCTTTGTGTTCTTTGTGGCCGATGGTACCGGCGGTCATGCGTTTGCAGAGACGTTGCAGGAGCACAATCGTAACGTAGCCAAGTGGCGCGAGATTGAAGCCGAGCGGAACTCGGGGAATTAATCCGAACCTTAAACGCTTTCAAAAGAAACGCCGACGTCAGAGGGTTGTCTGACGTCGGCGATTCATTTTGAATTAGGTGTGGGCGCTACGCAGCAGGACGCCTGCGGCGGGGACGTCGACCTTTTGACCCTGAAGGTTTGCCAGCACCATTTGCCGGTTTGGGCTTGAACCCCCGGCGGCGGTTGTTCTGGCGACGCGCCGGTTTTTGAGTTTCTATCCCTTCGGGCATGGAGCCGCTTGCCACTGGAATTTCGATCTTCATCAGCTTCTGAATCTGAAGCAACAAATCGACTTCTTCCGGAGAGCAGAAGGCAATAGCCTCACCTTCGCGCCCGGCACGGGCTGTGCGGCCGATACGGTGGACATAATTATCTGGCACTTCGGGCAGGTCGAAATTGATGACATAGGCAACACCGGGGATATCGATACCACGGGCTGCGACGTCGGTGGCCACCAGGACATTGACCTCGCCTGCGCGAAACGCCTTGATCGCGCGGTCGCGTTGCCCCTGGCTTTTGTTGCCATGGATCGAAGCGGCGTTGTAGCCGTCGGCCACCAGTCCCTTCATCAACCGCTCGGCCCCGTGTTTAGTGCGCGAAAACACCAGCGTTAGGGCATTGCTGTCTCGTGAGAGAATCTCGCGCAGTTTGGCTGGCTTTTCGGGTTTTGAGACGAAATGCACGGACTGAGTAATTTTATCGGCGGCCTTGCCCGGAGGCGAAACCTGCACCCGTTGCGGGTTATTCAGATAGGCTCGGCTGAGTTCTTCCATTTGCTTGGGCATGGTCGCGGAAAACAGCATGGTTTGACGCGGCGTTCCCAAAGCGGGTGCAATGCGACGCAATGCGTGAATAAAGCCAAGATCAAGCATCTGGTCTGCCTCGTCAAGCACGAGATGCCGGACTGCGCCGAGGTCAACCGCGCCTCGGTCCATTAGGTCAATCAAGCGACCGGGGGTTGCGACCAGAATATCAGTGCCACGGGACAGGAACATGATCTGCTTGTTGATCGATTGTCCGCCCACAACGGTCGCCACACGCAGCTTGGAGCCTTTGGTTAGGAAGCGCAGGCTGTCGGCGATTTGGTTCACCAGTTCGCGGGTCGGTGCAAGGATCAGCGCTTTGGCTGTCTTTGGATCAGGTTTTCCCGGCTGAGCCAGCAGGTGGTCGATCAGAGGTAGGCCAAAGGCCAGTGTCTTGCCTGTACCAGTTTGGGCCAGCCCGAGGATATCGTGCCCATTCAGCGCCAGCGGAATGGCTTGATTCTGGATCGGGGTGGGTTGTGTGAAATTGGCGCTTTTCAGTGCTTTGTTGAGTGCGGGGGCAAGGCCCAGCATGTCGAAGTCGAACAAAAAATTATCCTTTTTGTCCGGAGCTATCGCCCACGGACAGATCGTGACGGGTCGCATGTGGCGACCAGCAGGGTTGTGCGAGACCTCGGGACGGGCAGGCGCACCCTGCGCTATCCGGTCGTCGCGTCAAGAACCCTGCGTGATGGGGAACTGTAATGTGGATCGGGCGCTGTAGGGCGGAAGAGGTCCGCGCAAGCTCACGCAGCAGCGCTTTGATTGGCGGCAAATGGGGGTTGAGGGAAGGATTGTCAAGCTAGCATTTGTAAATGGAGCCATGCGTTGGCAGCGAGGGTGTCAAATTTAACGCGTTTCTTAGCCCGGTTTTGAGTGACGTCCTGAAGCAAGAGGGTGGTTTTGATGGTTTTTCAACGAGAGCAGTATTCGCGAAGCAGCTATGCAGGGGGGCTGAAAGTCTTACTTCTGCGTACGCTCCCTGTTGCGTTCGTGTTGCGTAACTAATTGACATTGCGAACTTAAATCCATATAAGTTGTGTCATGCTAGAAGAAGTGGGCAACGGCCACGGGGAAACCCAGCGGCCGTTTTTCGTTTCTCTCGTGCGGAGAAAACTCACGCATGAGGTCACAGGCAAACATGACTTTGATTACCCCGGAAGAGCGGATTTCCCAGACGGCTGATTTGTTGCAGTCGCTTGAGAGGTCCATTCGCGATCTGCGGCAAGCGGCGGAAGACCTGCGCAAACAGATCGGTGCCGGGGAGGATGCAGATCTTGCTGGTTCAGCCAGGCAACTCGGGCAGTTAGAGGGGCTGATCCGAAGTTGTCAGAAAGTGGAGACAAGCTTTGTCGAACAACATCACAGACAAGCCGGAATTGCCCAAGGGGGGTACGCGCTCGACCTTGAGCGCGCTCGATTTGAAATCGGGTGCAGGTTGGCTCGCCTCCGCCGATGCTGCGGTGCGGGAGAGATTTCTGAGTGAGATCGGGGAGGGGGGGCTGTGTGCCCTCCCTTTCCTGTTCGAGTTCTGGGCGCTGCCGCATCAGTTGCCGCCCGAGGGCGATTGGCGGTCATGGGTGATCATGGGCGGGCGCGGCGCGGGCAAGACGCGCGCCGGGTCTGAATGGGTACGGGCGATGGTTGAGGGGGCCAAGCCGTTGGATCGTGGCGAGGCCAGTCGCGTGGCGTTGGTTGGCGAGACCTTCGATCAGGTGCGCGATGTGATGATCTTTGGCGACAGTGGAATTTTGCAATGCTCGCCGCCGGACCGGCGGCCTGTGTGGAAGGCATCGGAGCGCAAGTTGATCTGGCCCAACGGGGCCGAGGCGCAGGCGTTTTCGGCGCATGACCCGGAGGGGTTGAGGGGACCACAGTTTGATGCGGCCTGGGTGGATGAACTAGGCTGTGCAGCAATTGACAAAGGTACCAACCAGCCCAACAAGTTCCTGGACCCTAAGTCTTCGGAATCGCTGTTGCCTGCGTATTCGAACGGATTGCGGGATGATTTCATTCAGGCGCAATACCTGACGGCGACTCTTGGGTATTGGAACGATCCCGCAGTCAATCCTGTGTCACATATCTATGGCTCTCGGATGCTGGACTTGGCGAACGCTTACGTCTGGGCCTGGGACACTCGTCCATTTCCTACGTTCCCCAATCTGCAAAGACAGTGGGATGATGGTAAGAACTATGCCCGTGGGCATTGGCTGAACGGGCGGTCCGGATCGCGCACGCTTGCATCTGTCGTGACCGAAATATGCCATGGGGCAGGTGTGACGGATATTGACGTCTCGCGGCTTTATGGCGTGGTTCGGGGATATGTCATCGAAGATGTGACCAATGCGCGATCTGCGTTGCAGCCTTTGATGCTGCGGTATGGTTTCGACGCGATCGAACGGGACGGTCAATTACGGTTCCAGATGCGCGACGGCTACGGTGCGGTCACGCTGGACTCCGATCATCTGGCTGTAAGCAGCGATCTGGAGGGTACGCTGGAACACAGGCGCGAGGCCGAAGCCGAAATGACCGGGCGGGTTCGTCTGCGATTTGTGCAGTCAGATTCCGACCATGAACTGGTTGCCGAAGAAGCCGTGCTGCCCGAAGATAAAACCCATGCTGTGTCCGTGAACGAAATGCCCTTGTCGATGACACGCACGGAAGGCCGTCAGACAGCCGAAAGATGGCTCAGCGAAGCTCGGGTTGCGCGTGATACTCTCAGGTTTGCATTGCCACCTTCGCAATTGCATCTGGGGGCGGGGGACCTGGTTCGGTTATCGGATGCTGTAAACAGCCCTATCTATCGCATCGACCGTCTGGAAACATCTGACTTGCAATTGGCCGAGGCGGTCCGGGTTGAACAAGGCGTCTATAAAGCGTCGGAATTGAAAGATGACAGGCCGACAGTCAAACCCTATGCCGCGCCAACGCCTGTATTGCCGATCTTTCTGGATCTGCCGTTGATCACCGGGGCGGAAACGCCGCATGCTCCGTATCTTGCCGTGTCGGGCGATCCTTGGCCTGGTGCCGCTGTTGTTTACTCTTCGTCCAGTGACGAATCGTACACTTTAAGCGACATCATCCAAAGGCAGGCAGTTGTTGGCACCACGGAAACACCACTGCACCGCGCCAAAACGGGGGTTTGGGACGAAGGCCCCGCGCTGCGGGTCAAGCTTGTCTCGGGTCAATTGGAATCGCGTACGCGCGGATCGGTTCTGAATGGCGTTAACCTGGCGGCCATCGGTGATGGGTCGCCCGGTAATTGGGAGGTATTCCAGTTCTCTGACGCGACCCTGGAAGCGCCCGGTGTTTATGCCCTGAGCGGCCGTCTCAGGGGGCAACTGGGTACGGATGCGCTGATGCCGGATGTCTGGCCGGATGGGTCCGTGTTTGTGTTGTTGAACACGCAGATCCAGCAGATCAACTTGCGACGCAATGAACGTCGAATGGCCAAGCACTATAGGATCGGCCCGGCAAACCGACGCTATGATGACCCGTCTTTCCAACATCTGATCGCCTCGTTTGATGGTAACGGACTGCGCCCTTACGCTCCGGCGCACTTGAGTGTGCAATCCAGCTTATCCGGTGATGCATTTAGCTGGATACGGCGCGCGCGTCTTGACGCTGACGATTGGTCGGGATTTGAGATTCCATTGGGCGAGGAAAGCGAATCTTACCTTGTGCGCATCCGTGCCAATGGCACCTTGATGCGCGAAGAACTCATCGCCGAGCCGTACTGGACTTATTCTGCGTCCATGAAGGCGGCGGATGGGGTCACTGGCGCGTACGAGCTTAATGTGGCGCAGGTGTCGGCGATCTATGGCCCCGGTTTGTCGTCGCGTTTGACAGTGGGGCTGGTGATCTGATGCGCCCAGTCCTGCACGGAGATGTCAGCGCAGCGGCGCGCGCGTTGCTGACCGTGCCGCAAGCGGAACGGACCCGTCTATGTGTTCGGATGATCCATGAGGCGGAACTGGCCGACGAGCATCTTAAAAACACCGGGCGGCTTCATCCCATTCACGGCAACGGCTCTCTCATGGCCGTTGCTCGCAACAGAGCCCTGGCAGATGAGCCAGGGTTCGACAACTTGCAATATTGCCAGTGTTTTGAAACGGTTTTGCACCATCTGTCCAGATTTCTGATCACCCGGCAGCGCAGCTAACGCATTTGCTGGCAGCCAAGTCCAAAGACAACCGCCCATCCGGGATACGATCGCCGCAATCTTCGCAATACCCGTACTCTTCCTCCTCAATCCGTACCAAAGCGGCTTGAAGCCGGCTCTTTTCAATGTCGCGGTTGGCCTGCTGTGCTTTTGCCATCGCCTGGTTTTGCAAGGCGTCCATTCGGCTCAGCCGCCCAATAGCCTGCTGATCCAATTCGACCACCGCCTGCGCCTTTAGGGCTGACGCAGAAAGCTGCTCAAGCTCGGCCAGCCGCTCGCGAATTTTTGTTTCGAAATATGTGCTTTCGGACTCATTCATTTTTGTTGCGCAGCAGATCATGGGTTTGCGTTTGGTCTTTTTGCCACTAAATGGCATTCTAGGCGCAGCAAAGGATCAAAAGCCATGTTTGAAAAGCGCAGCCATGTGACGCCGGTCGATCCGGTGTGGAACCGCATCACATCCGAGGCCCATGCGGCCGTTGAACAAGAGCCACTTATGGGCGGCCTTGTGCACGCTTGTATCCTGCATCACCGCAGTCTTGAGCGCGCGCTTTCCTATAGGATTTCGGCCAAGCTGTGTTCTAACGAAATGTCGATGATGGTCCTGCGCGAGATTGTCGATGAGGCTTACGGTGATGATCCCAATGTGATCGAAGCGGCGCGGGCCGATTTAATGGCTGTTTACGAACGTGATCCAGCATGCCACCGCCTTTTGCAGCCAATCCTGTATTTCAAAGGCTACCAGGCCATGCAGGCTTATCGCGTCGCGCATTGGCTGTGGAACAAAGGTCGCTATGATCTGGCCTACTTCTTCCAGATGCGCTCGTCCGAGATTTTCGGAATCGACATTCACCCAGCCGCAAAAATCGGAAAGGGTATCATGATCGACCACGCGCATTCGATTGTGATTGGTGAGACTGCTGTTGTGGGTGACAATGTTTCAATGCTGCACTCTGTAACGCTGGGTGGGACCGGCAAGGAAGAGGAACAGCGTCACCCCAAGATCGGTAACGGTGTTCTTATTGGAGCCGGGGCAAAAGTGCTGGGCAACATCGAAGTGGGCCATTGCAGCCGTATCGCTGCCGGTTCGGTGGTATTGCAACCCGTGCCAGCGTGCAAAACTGTTGCAGGTATCCCGGCGAAGATCGTGGGCGAGGCGGGATGTGACCAACCCGCAATTTCGATGGATCATATGCTGGGCAAAGACCAGTAGGTAAAAATCACTTCAAGCGGTTGGTGCGTTTTTCCAACGGCTTGCGCTTGCGTTCCTCTCGTTTTTGCTGGCGCAATTCTTTGCGCCGCTTTTGTTCAGCTTTCTGCTCGGCAATCGCCGCAGGATCGTTGGAATTGAATTTCGAGTGCTCACCCGGATAACTGTTCGGTTTCGCAATCGCCTCGTCTGATGCCGTTCCGGTCAGAAAGGCCAAAATTATCAGGCTTTGAACAAGGTTCTTGCGGGTCACAGCGCACTCTCCTTCTGTCTTAATCTTAAAGAACAAGGTGGGAGAGCAGACTGCTTTAGGCAATTGATGCGCCGATCACGTGGGCTCAATTCGGCGCCAAGAGATAGGATGCCCCCGCCCGGCAAGAGCTTGGACGGGGGCATGATTCAGTTCCTCAGGCCAGCATGACCATCGGGTTTTCCAGATTATCGACGATGGCCTTGAGAAGTTCCGCCCCCAACGCCCCGTCGATGACGCGATGATCCACGGACATTGTGACAGACATCACGGTTGCCACGGTCAATTCGCCATCATCTCCGACAACAGGCTTTTTCACACCGGTTCCTACAGCCAGAATTCCGGCATGCGGCGGGTTCACAATGGCGTCGAAGTTATCGATGCCGAACATGCCTAGGTTCGAGATGGCAAAGGTGCCGCCCTGGTATTCATGCGGGGCCAATTTGCGCTCACGGGCGCGGCCTGCAAGGTCTTTCATCTCGGTAGACAGGGCGGACAGCGACTTCATGTCAGCATCTTGCAGAACCGGGGTGAACAAGCCGCCTTCGATCGCAACAGCAACAGCCACGTCCGAAGGTTTCAATTGCAGCACCCGGTCGCCCGCCCAAACTGCGTTGCAGGCTGGAACCTGTTGCAGCGCGTTTGCGACGGCCTTGATGATGAAATCATTGACGCTCAGCTTCACGCCACGGCCTTCCAACTGCTTGTTCAGTTGGCTGCGGAACTTGAGCAGCGCGTCCAGTTTGATGTCGCGACGCAGGTAGAAATGCGGGATGGTCTGCTTGGCTTCGCCCAAACGCGCGGCAATGGTCTTGCGCATACCGTCTAGCTGAATTTCTTCGTACTCGCGACCTTCGTACATGCGTGCGACCATATCTGCCAAGGGGCCGGCAGGTGCCGCAACAGGAGCCGAAGCAGCCGCAGTTGGGGCCGGTGCCGCAGCAGCCGTAGCAGTGGTCGCCGTGGTGCTTTCAACATCTGCCTTGACGATACGGCCATGCGGCCCCGAGCCGCTGATCTGCGAAAGATCCAGACCTTTTTGTGCCGCGATCCGACGGGCCAGAGGTGACGCAAAGACGCGACCGCCATCTGCCGTGACCGGAGCCGCTGGGGCAGGTGCAGGCGCCTCAGTTGTCGCTGCCGAAGCAGCCTCTGTGCCCGCAGCGACCGCTGGTGCAGCCACAGGCGCTGCGGCATGCGTTGCTGCGATGTCATCCGCGCTTTCGCCGTCTTCCAGCAGAACCGCGATGGCGGTGTTTACCTTGACCCCTTCAGACCCCTCGGGGATCAGGATCTTGCCGATGGTGCCTTCGTCAACGGCTTCGAACTCCATCGTGGCCTTGTCGGTTTCGATCTCGGCCAGCAGGTCGCCGGACGAGACTGCGTCGCCCTCTTTGACGAGCCATTTTGCAAGCGTGCCTTCCTCCATAGTTGGGGATAGGGCGGGCATCAGAATTTCGGTGGGCATGTCTTCATGTCCTCTTACTTCGAAAATGAGTATATCAGCGTTGCGATGTCGATCAGGAGAATGGCCGCGCAGAAGGTGACGAACACCCCCACGACCACAGAGCGCGCCTTCGAGACGCGTGGATGGTTCTTTTCGAGCCACTCGGTGAACAGACCAAGCGCTGCGGCGTCGCTGTGTTCAATGGTTGCCAGATAGTCCATACCCAGTTGCAGGCGCTGCTGCTCGAGTACGATGTAAATGACCGAGGCATAAGACACGACACAGGCAACAGACAGCATGGCTCGGATCGGCCAAGCGCTGGTCAGGTTGCCCTCGACCGATAGCAGATCGAAAGAGATCTGGTCGAAGGCCTCAAGATTGAACGCAATACTGACAAAGGAAACCACCAGGAACGCCGCACAGACATAAAGCAGGTTGCGGTTGTTATCCTTGCGCGCGGAGACGAGGCTTTCGAACAGCCAGTCCACGCCCGCAGGATTATGTACGTTCCCGGGGGTCATCGCCTATCGGTAGGTCACTTGTTTGACGGCGGCGATCACCTCATCGGTGGTGATCAGCGCCAGCTTTTCCAAGTTCGCGGCATAGGGCATTGGCACATCCTTGCCGGTGCAGTTGATGACCGGGGCGTCGAGATAGTCGAACGCTTCCTGCATCACCACTGAGCTGATGTAGCTGCCGACGGAACCCTGCGGCCAGCCTTCTTCAACGGTTACCAGACGGTTGGTTTTCATAACCGAGTTGATGATCGCGCCGGTATCCATCGGGCGGATGGTGCGCAGGTCGATCACTTCGGCGCTGATGCCTTCTTCGGCCAGCTTGTCGGCGGCTTCAAGCGCGTATTGCATGCCGATACCGAAGCTGACGATGGTCACGTCGGACCCTTCGCGCCAAATGCGCGCTTTGCCCAGCGGGATGGCCAGGTCATCCACTTGCGGTACTTCAAAAGAGCGCCCGTAGAGGATTTCGTTTTCCAGGAAAACTACGGGGTTGGGATCACGGATTGCCGACTTCAGCAGACCTTTGGCATCCGCGGCCGAATAGGGCATCACAACTTTCAGTCCAGGTACCTGCATGTACCAGGCAGCGTAATCCTGAGAATGCTGAGCAGCCACGCGCGCGGCAGCACCGTTGGGGCCACGGAATACGATTGGGCAACCCATCTGACCGCCTGACATGTAAAGCGTCTTGGCGGCAGAGTTGATGATCTGGTCAATCGCCTGCATGGCGAAGTTGAAGGTCATGAACTCGACAATCGGCTTCAGACCACCAAAGGCCGAACCAACAGCGATACCTGCAAACCCATGTTCGGTGATCGGGGTGTCGATCACGCGTTTGCTGCCGAACTCGTCCAGCAGACCTTGGCTGATCTTATACGCTCCCTGGTATTCGGCGACTTCTTCACCCATCAGGTAGACGTCTTCGTCGCTGCGCATTTCCTCGGCCATCGCGTCGCGCAGTGCTTCGCGGACGGTTTCAGACTTCATCTCTGCATCAGCAGGCCAGTCAGGCGACAGATCGACCACCGGTGCGGCAGGTGCAGCAGCGGGGGCAGGGGCCGCTGCGGGGCTAGCCTCGGCTGCCGCTTCTGCTGCAGGAGCCGCTGCGGGCAGGGCAGAGGCGTCTTCGCCGTCTTCCACCAAAACCGCGATAGGGGTGTTCACCTTGACCCCTTCGGTCCCTTCAGCGATCAGGATTTTTCCAACGATCCCTTCATCGACCGCTTCGAATTCCATCGTCGCCTTGTCGGTTTCGATCTCGGCCATAATATCGCCTGAAGATACAGTGTCGCCTTCCTTAACCAGCCACTTGGCCAGCGTGCCCTCTTCCATTGTGGGCGAAAGGGCGGGCATGAGAATTTCGGTTGCCATGTCTTATTCGTCCTCTCAGGCGTAAATGTCGGTCCAGAGCTCTTCGACGGAAGGCTCGGGGCTTTCTTTCGAGAATTCGGCGGCTTGATTGACGATCTCTTTGATCTCTTTATCGATCGCCTTCAGATCATCCTCGGTTGCGTGTTTGCCGCTCAGCAGAAGCTCGCGCACATGTTCGATCGGATCGCTCTGCTCGCGGACCTTCTGAACCTCTTCGCGGGTGCGGTACTTGGCCGGATCAGACATCGAGTGGCCACGATACCGGTAGGTTTTGACCTCAAGGATGTAAGGGCCTTTGCCCGCACGGCAGTGGGCAACAGCTTTTTCACCTGCGGCCTTAACCGCCAACACATCCATACCGTTGACGATCTCGCCGGGGATGCCAAACGCTTCGCCGCGCACGTAGATGTCCGGCGACGATGTCGAGCGCGCCTGCGCTGTACCCATGGCGTATTGGTTGTTTTCGATCACAAAGACCACAGGAAGATCCCAGAGAGCGGCCATGTTGAACGTCTCATAGACTTGCCCCTGGTTGGCCGCGCCATCACCGAAATAGGTGAATGTCACGCCACCGTTCTCTTTGTATTTGTCAGCAAAGGCCAGACCTGCACCCAGCGGAACCTGTGCGCCAACGATGCCGTGGCCGCCATAGAAATGCTTCTCTTTCGAGAACATGTGCATCGAGCCGCCCTTGCCTTTGGAAAGGCCGCCTTCGCGCCCGGTCAGTTCGGCCATAACGCCGCCCGGATCCATACCGCAGGCCAACATGTGGCCGTGATCGCGATACGAGGTGATGCGTTTGTCCCCTTCCTGAGCTGCCGCTTCGAGGCCGACAACAACGGCTTCCTGTCCGATATAAAGGTGGCAGAAGCCGCCAATCAGACCCATACCATAAAGCTGGCCTGCTTTTTCCTCGAATCGGCGGATCAAAAGCATCTCGCGGTAGTAGGTCTTGAGTTCTTCCGCAGAAACGTTTGGTTTCTTTGTGGTTTTTCGCGCAGCCATTGTGGCGATCTCCCCCTTTCGGACAGATAGTTTAGCGTTAAACTATCTCATAAAGCATTTGATGCTATCTGGCGAGGGTAAATGTGACGCAGCGTCGGATTGCGCTGAGCCACGCTTGTCGAAGCAGGGTAAAATTTTGGATGTGCCAGATTTTTCGACGAAAAATCCAAATCAGGTCAGCGAATGACAATCTCGTCTGCGCGGATCATACCCAGAACCGAACGTGCCTGTTGGTCCAGAAGATCTAGATCAAGGTAGGTATCGGACAGCCTTAGGGTCAGGTTTTCCATCTCGGTGATCTCGGCGTTCAGTTTCGCCAAGTCGCGCGACAGAGCGTCCCGTTCCGCTGCAATCTCGACCCGCCGAAACAGACCATAGTCTCCTTGCACGGCAGCGAAGGTGAAGTAGACACCCAGCATGAAAGCCACCGAGAAGAAAGCAACTGCGCCCAAACCGGGCCGATGGGAACGGGACACTCTGTTTACCGCCGTATGAAAACTTGCCTCAATAACGGGTCCTTTTTGGACCTCTTTCAGCACTATGTCACAGGTGATTCGGCTTGTGAATCCCCTGACGCGGAAAAATCAGGGGATGAGTCAGAATGTCTCGGCACGCGCAGTAAAACCTTACTGCTCCAACGCTGCAACGCCAGGAAGGGTCTTACCTTCCATCCACTCCAAAAACGCGCCACCCGCGGTGGAAATGTATGAGAAATCATGCGCTGCACCCGATGCGTTCAGGGCTGCAACAGTGTCGCCGCCGCCTGCGACCGAAACCAATTGTCCCGAACGCGTCAAGGCGGCTGCCTTCAGAGCCGCTGCATTGGTGGCTGCATCGAAAGGTTCCAGCTCGAACGCGCCCAGCGGGCCGTTCCAGATCAGGGTTTGGCTTTTTGAAAAGATGTCTGTGATGACAGCAACACTTTCGGGGCCTGCGTCCAGGATCATGCCGTCTTCGGGGCATTGATCTGTGGGCAGCGTTTGATGTGGTGCATGGGCTTCAAACTTCTGTGCGACCACGATGTCCTTTGGCAGAACGATAGTGCAACCGGAGTTTTCGGCTTTGGCCAGAATCTCAGCTGCGGTCCCCTGCATGTCGCGCTCCGCCAATGATTTTCCGACGTTGATCCCTTGGGCAACCAGAAACGTGTTGGCCATTCCGCCACCGATAACCAGATAGTCCACCTTGTTGATAAGGTTGCCAAGCAGCTCCAGCTTGGTCGAAACTTTGGCGCCCCCGACAACTGCCGTTACAGGCCGTTTCGGAGCACCCAAAGCGCCTTCCAGTGCCTCAAGTTCGGCCTGCATTAGACGGCCTGCACATGCAGGCAGAAGCCGCGCCAGTGCTTCGGTTGAACTGTGGGCCCGGTGTGCGGCCGAGAACGCGTCATTGCAATAGACATCACCAAGCTTGGCCATGCCTGCGGCCAGATCGGCGTCGTTCTTGGTCTCGGCAGCGTGAAAACGGGTGTTTTCCAGCAGCAATACCTGACCTGGTTGAAGCGCTTCGGTCGCCAACTCCGCCTCGGTTCCGACGCAATCAGCGGCAAACAAGACCGGCGCGCCGAACGCGCTTTCCAGTGTTGGCACCAACTGCTTGAGCGAAAGATTCTCGCGTCGCTCGCCGCCCGGACGTCCAAAATGCGCCAGCAAGATCGGCTTTCCGCCCGCAGCAAGAATGTGGCGCACTGTGGGCACGATCCGTTCAATACGCGTTGCGTCGGTGACAGTGCCGTCCACGACCGGTACGTTAATGTCCACACGCACCAAGACGCGTTTGCCACCCAAGTCCATATCGTCCAGTGTTTTCCAGCTCATCTTGCGATCCTCGTCATTGGCAACCGATTTAGGCGGTTCTTTTCCTGCATTTTACCCTCAGGTCAATGCGTCACTTGGCATTCACGCGCGTGCGGCATAGGTATTTGCGCAAGACAAACGACAGGAGGGCCACATGGCCGAGATCAAAGATCCCGAAAACACAATCATCATCGAGCTGAAGGGCGGCAATGTCGTCATCGAGCTGCTGCCGGATGTAGCACCGTTGCACAGCGCGCGGATGAAGGAACTGGCCCGTGGCGGAGAATATGACAACGTGGCCTTTCACCGTGTAATCGACGGCTTCATGGCGCAAACCGGTGACGTTCAGCACGGCGATATGGAAGACGGCTTCAACCTGCGCATGGCGGGCACCGGCGGGTCCTCGTTGCCGAACGTTCCGGCAGAATTTTCCAAACTGCCGCATGATCGGGGCACGCTGGGCGCGGCCCGGTCGCAAAATCCGGATTCGGCCAACTCGCAGTTCTTCATCAACTTCAAGGACAACCACTTCCTGAACGGTCAGTATACCGTCTATGGTCGCGTGATCGATGGCATGGAGCATGTGGATGCGATCGTTCGGGGCGAGCCGCCTGCGAACCCGGATCGCATGATCAGCGTCAAGGTGGCCGCCGATGCATAAGCTGGCTGCAGCCTTTGCACTTCTGGCCAGTCCCGCGTTGGCCAGCGGTTTGCAGATCGACGTCGAAGGGGAGGGAGCCAACGGCACCATCTCGATCGACCTGTTCGAGGATGTCGCACCCAAGCATGTGGAACAGATCACCGCCTTGGCCGCCGACGGTCAGTATGATGGCGTCGTGTTTCACCGCGTGATTGACGGCTTTATGGCGCAAACTGGCGATGTGGAATATGGCAACTCCGGCGCGGCCGGTTTCGACATGCGCAATGCAGGACGTGGCGGATCTGACCGTCCTGACCTGCCGGCTGAGTTTTCCGATGTCACCTTTGACCGGGGCGTGGTCGGCATGGCCCGTTCGAATGACCCGGATTCAGCCAATTCGCAGTTTTTCATCATGTTCGAACCCGGCCCGTTCCTAGACGGGCAGTACACTGTAGTCGGTCAGGTGACTGACGGCATGGATGTGGTGGACGCAATCAAGCGCGGTGCCGGTCAAAACGGTGCGATCATTGGCGCACCGGACGTGATGAAGAAAGTCACAGTCATCGAATGAACGAAAAAGCCCGACGCGCGTTACCGCATCGGGCTTTTCCATATTGTGGGTTGCACGAACCGGAATCAATCGTCGGGTGACATCATCTTCCAGATCACCGCGCCGATCGCTCCACCGATCAATGGGGCCACCCAGAACAGCCAGAGCTGCGCCAAGGCCGGGCCATCCGCGAACAGCGCCACTCCGGTAGACCGCGCCGGATTCACCGATGTGTTGCTGACCGGGATCGACACCAGATGAATCAGCGTCAGCGCCAGACCAATTGCAATCGGCGCGAACCCGGCGGGTGCCTTTTCTGACGTTGCACCCAGGATGATGATGATGAAGAAGGCGGTCATCACAATTTCGATCACCAATACGGACATCATCGAATAGCCCTCGGGCGAGGCGTCTCCGTATCCGTTTGATGCAAACCCTCCGACGCCTTCGAAGCCGGGTGCGCCGCTTACGATCAGATACAGCACTATGGCAGCTGCAATCGCGCCGATGACCTGAGCGCCCCAATAGGGCAACAGATCTTTGGCCGGAAACCGCCCGCCGATCATCAACCCCAAACTGACGGCCGGGTTGAAATGCCCACCCGAGATGTGACCAACCGTGTAAGCCATAGTCAGAACTGTCAGGCCAAAGGCGAAAGACACGCCAAGCCATCCGATGCCGACATCCGCGACACCGGCTGCTAATACGGCACTGCCGCATCCCCCAAGGACCAGCCAGAATGTGCCGAAGAACTCGGCAAGTAATTTCGATGACATGAAAAATCCTCCGCAATGTTATGAGGTTAAGTGTAATTCAAAAATTAGCTTTTGTTAAATTATGACGAACGGGGAATTTGTCGAATGACCTGTCACCTTGGGTAAAAGCGATCAGCGCCACTGTACGGGGTCCAGATGAAACAGTTTTGACAGCTGTTCATAGACCTCCGGATCAGAGTTTCGCAGCGCCCTGGGCCGTTCAAAAAACACTTCAACCGAAACGGCGAAAAACTCTTCGTGCCCTTCCGCACCGTAGGGATCAATCACAGTTGCGCGCCCCATTTCAACGGCCTGTACATGGGCGTCGTAAGCCGTCAGAAACGCGGCCTCCCACTCGGAAAAACTCTGGTTGGCGCTGAGAACGGGCACACCATTGGCCGAGCCTGTCAGATCGTCGATCTGATGTGCGAATTCGTGAAAAACAACATTTTGCCCGTCATGATCGTTCATAGCACCGCGCTGGCTGTGCGCCCATGACAGGATCACCGGGCCGCGATTCCAGCTTTCTCCGGTGCGTACAATTTCCTTTTCGGTGACAACATAACCGCTGTGGCGGCTCTGTCTGGATTTGAAGGCGCTGGGATAGATCAGGATGGTGGTGAGGTTGTCGTACCAAAGCTCGGTGTTCACAACCAACAGACAGGCTTGCGCGGCGATAGACATTTGCATGTCTTTGGTAACGTCCAGACCGTCGCAGCCGATGAACTCAACCTGATCGAGAAACAGGTTGATCTTACCTTCCAGCTTAGCGCGCAAGCCTTGCGGCAATTTCCGCAGGATCGGGACCTGAGCGTCGATAAGGTGCCGTTCCTGATCCGTCAACGGCGCGGCCAACAGGGCCCGGCGCGCCTGTTGTTTTGACCAAAAGTAATAGGCCGCACCACAAGCAATCAGCGCAACAAGTGTCAGGAATATCAACATGACCCGACCCTAACGCGATCCCCGCACGATCAAAACCTGTTTCCCGAACTGAACAATGCCCCAAAAGAAAAGACGCCGCGGGTTTCCCAGCGGCGTCTCGGGTTTGACCAGAAAGGTCGCGTTATTGTTTGACGTCAGCCGCTGGGTTCGATCCCGATTTGCTACTGCGGCCAGGGTTCAGCGGGTCGTCCTGACGCTGCACTGAACCTTCAAAATGCGCGCCGCTTTCGATGGCGATGGTCTTGTGGATGATGTCGCCTTCAACACGCGCAGTCGAAGTCAGGCGCACCTTCAGGCCACGCACACGGCCCACGATACGACCGTTGATCACCACGTCATCTGCGGTGACTTCACCCTTGATTGTTGCCGATTCACCAATGGTCAGCAGGTGAGCACGAATATCGCCCTCCACGGTGCCTTCCACCTGAATGTCACCGGAGGTCTTGATGTTGCCGGTGATGTGCAGATCCGAGGACAGAACCGACGCCGGCGGCTTTGGCTTGGGCGCAGTGGCAGGTTTCGTCTCGGTCGGTGCAGGGGCCGCTGGGGTCGCCGGAGCGGCAGGTTTGGCCGCCTCAGGTGCCTTGGATGCGGGCTCGTTGATTTTGCTTTTAGAAAACATTTCTCGCAGCCTTGATGTAAGTCATTGGGTTCACGGGCTTTCCGTTCACGCGCACCTCATAGTGCAAATGCGTGCCGGTGGACCGTCCGGTGCTACCCATATCAGCAATATGATCCCCGCGCGAGACCCTTTGGCCAACCTTCACGTTGATCTTGGTGTTATGAGCGTAAAGTGTCTCAATTCCGAACGCGTGCTTGATTTTAACAAGCCGTCCGAAACCCGACTGCCAGCCTGCATGAGTGACCACACCATCCGCAGTTGCAAAGATGTCAGTGCCGTGCGCACCAGCAAAGTCCGCGCCATTATGCATACGGCGACCACCGGTTTTGGGGTCGCGACGTGTGCCAAATCCGCTGGTATAGCGCACAGCACTGTTGACCGGGCTGGCGAAGGGGGCCTTTTCCGCAGCAATCCGGTACAGGTTTAGTTGGTCCATCTGCTCAAGTAGAATGTTTGCACGGGCTTCTTCAGCGGACAGCTCGTCCTCCTCACCACGCGTGCTAAGGGATAAAGGGGTCAGCGGACCGCCCATACCGCTATATCCGCGCCGGACCTCTTCGATAATGCGATCGGTCGGCATGCCGGCCTTACGGAACATCTTGTCCAAAGGTTCGATCGAGATCACCATGGCTTCTTCCAACTGGCGGAAAATCTCGTCGCTGCGTTCCTGCATCAGACGGATTTCCAGTTCCAGCTCATCCCGTTGGTCCAAAGCCTGACGCGCGTCCGAGGCGATTTGATCGCGTTCTTCCGCGGTGCGGGAAAGGGCATTTGTCATGAAGGCCATCTGCACCGGGGTGCTCGAGGCCGTCACGTACATGTCGGCATCATTGGTTTCCTGCTTCAGAACAGCCAGCTCCGTGCGGGCTTCTTCCCGTTGCTTCATCGTGCTGCGCAGCGTCGTCTGGATGACCTCGATACCGGTCTCAAGCTCGCGGCGGCGGTTTTCCGACGCCAGCAACTCGGACTGCATTGCGGAAATCTGTTCCAATGCGGCGTTAAAGCGATCTTGTGCGGCCAGTGCTTCTTGCGCGCGTGCGTCCCGTTCGGCTGACAGGATATTCAGGCGCTCTTGATATGTCGCCTGATCGCGCTTGGCTTGTTCTCTGAAGTTGCCCGACCCGATGCTGTCCATCAGCAGTATGGCCGTTGCAACCGCTGTCCACCCAACCATCACCGCGACACCGGTGACTGCGATCACCTGCGTTTCCGAACTCAGCCGAATGAACCGCGTGTCCTTGTCAGATTTCAGAAAGACCCGGCGTTCCGGGAAATACCGCTCAAGCAGTGAGTGTAGCTTTATTGCCAGACGTGTTCGCACGCGCCTTACCTCTCGTCCCCAAATTCGGGACCGGTCGTGGTGCAGTAGCCGTCCCTTGGGCCGAGTGCATAAACGGCTCGCTACGATCGGGCAAGTTTGTTGACCTCTTTGCGGCAAACAGCGCAAAAATCCCCCGAAGATCGGCGGGAATTCGCCGAAATTCACATATAAGTGTCAGTTCGTGACTTCACCCGGCGCGGGCAGGTCTTCTGTCAGAGGCCAATAGAAATCGGGGGGCAGGCCAGCTTCGGCCCGCTTCTCCTCGTTAAAGGGCGGTTTCAGGACGCCGTGGAAATACCGCCGGACCAGGGCGTGGAACACGTCCTTCGGGTCGGCGTTTTCCCGACCGCACAGGAAATGAAACCACTTAGAGCCATAGGCGACATGGCCGACTTCTTCCGCATAGATCACCTCCAACGCGGCAATGGCTTGGTCCGCTTTGGCCTTTCGGAAGATTTCGATCATGCCGGGGGTGACATCCAGACCGCGTGCCTCAAGCACCATGGGAACAACAGCCAGCCGTCCCATCAAGTCTTCGGCAGTATCTTCGGCGGCGCGCCACATTCCGGCGTGGGCGGGCAGGGCGCCATAGTGGCTGCCCATCTGCTCTAGGCAGTCGCACACCAGCTCGAAATGCCGCGATTCCTCTTCGGCGCATTTCACCCAGTCATCGTAAAAGCCGATCGGCATCGGCACATGACCAAACCGCGCGATGATGTCCCAGTGCAGATCGACGGCATTCAACTCAATATGCGCCACAGCGTGCAACAGGGCGATACGCCCGGCCTCGGTCCCGGGTTTCCGCTTTGGCACTTCACGAGGCGAAAGAAGCTCGGGCTTGTCCGGGCGGGCGGGGTTCAAGGGGGGCGTTGCCGCGCCAATTTCGATTGGGTCAGCTTCGCCCTTGCTAGCAGCGAACCATGCGGCGGCGTGCGCTTTGGACAGGGCGGTCTTGGCCCGCCCGTCCGCAGTTGTCAGAACCTCTGTCGCCATCTGTGTCAGTGTCTTGGGCACGGGATCACTCCGACTCTGTCGTGTCGAGGCGGGTCATAAACCGGATGGCATGGCAGGTCGAGAGTGCGCTTACAGCGCCTTCACCGCCTCAAGCACCTCGTCCACATGACCGGGCACTTTGACTTTGCGCCAGACCTTAGCAATGCGACCTTCGGCATCTATGACAAAGGTCGAACGTTCGATGCCCATCGACTTGCGCCCATACATGTTCTTTTCCACCCACACGCCATAGTCCTCGCAAACGGTCGAGTTTTCGTCCGATAAAAGCGGTGTGGTCAGACCATGCTTGGCAACAAATTTGTCATGCTTGGCGACACTGTCGCGCGAGATACCGAAAACTTGAGCACCTGCATCCGCAAAGGCCTGAAGCTGTTCTGAAAAACCAATGGATTCCTTTGTACAGCCCGGCGTATCATCACGGGGATAGAAGAACAAAACCACGGTGCCACCGCGCAACGCCGAAAGCGTCACCTCGCCGCCGCCGTCGCGTGGCAGGGTGAAGTCGGGGGCCATGTCTGAAATATCGGGCATTGGAAACTCCGCTAAAGGTTTTTAAAGGCTGCCTGATATCATAGGGCAACACGTGCGGGTTGGAAGGCGTGGACAGCAAATTGAAGCAGCATGACGACGAACAAGACGAACCGGTCCAACCGGTGCGTCGACGGTCGCGTCGGAGGGCCGCTGGTCTTTGGGCCATGCGCGGTACTTTCATGCTGGCGCTTCTTGCGCTGTTCGCCGGTTTCATGGTGGTGGGGCAAAGGATGCACGCGCCTGCCTGGTTGCGGGACAGGGTCGAAACGCGGCTTGAACAGGCGCTGGGTGGTCTGCAAATCCGCTTTGGCGATGTCAGCTTCATCATTCACGAAGGCTGGCGGCCCCGTCTGCGTCTGACCGACGTTGCCATCAGCGACGCGGCGGGCCAGCAGATTGCGCAGGTCTCGGACATGCGTGCCAGCCTTGCCATGCGCCCTTTGTTGCGCGGGCATGTTCGCCCAAAACGCATCATCCTGAGCGGAGCTCAAATCGCCCTGACCCGAGGCATGGATGGGGCGTTGACCCTGACCGTGGGGTCTGGCAGCGCTCCGGTACAAGAGGCACCGAACCTGGCAGAGCTGATCGAGGCGTCCGATCAGGTATTCCTGTCTCCGGCTCTGTCTGCTCTCACCTCGGTCGAGCTTGATGCAATCACGCTGGATTACAGCGATTTGCGGCAGGGTCGGTCCTGGGTGCTGGATGGTGGTCATATTCAGGCCAACCGCAGTGACAACGAAGTACGACTCGCTACCGGGTTTTCGGTTCTTTCGGGGCGGGATTACGTCAGTGCCATCGAGGCCAACTATACCAGCATCCTTGGCACCCCTGCCGCTCAGTTCGGCATCTCGGTCTCGGACCTGCCTGCCGAGGATATCGCCGGTCAAAGCCCTGTTTTGGCGTGGCTGCAGGTCTTGCGGGCCCCCATATCGGGTGCCTTGCGCGGCAGTATCGACGATAGCGGTGCCATCGGAACGGGCTTTGCAACGCTCAACCTTGGGGCAGGGGTCGTGCAGCCCAACCGTGAAACGCGCCCGGTGCCTTTTGAATCTGCCCGCACCTATTTCACCTATGATCCTAAAACGCATGCGCTGGATTTCAACGAAGTGTCAGTGGTATCGGCTTGGGGCGAAGTGCAAGCAGACGGTACGGCGTTCCTGCAGGGGGTGGAAGATGGTGTCCTGGACAGCCTGACCGCGCAATTGCGTTTGTCGGGCCTCAATGTGAACCCCGCCAACCTGTTTCCAGAGCCGATCCAATTGTCCCGCGCCAGCGTGGATTTCAAAATGGTGTTGGACCCTTTCGAGTTGCGTTTGGGACAGGTCACTGTTGAAGACCCAGGTCACATCATACGCGCCTTTGGAGTTCTGAGCGGCCGGCCCGACGGCTGGGCAGTGGAATTGGATGCACATCTGGATCAGATGACCTCGGACAAGGTTCTCAGTTACTGGCCCGAACTTTTGGCACCGAAACCGCGCGAGTGGGTTACCAAGAACCTTTACGAAGGCGTTCTGTCGGACATGGATTTTGCCCTGCGGCTTGAGCCCGGATCCAAGCCCGATATCTATTTGGATTTCGGATTCGAAAAGGCCAAGATTCAGTTCGTCAAAACCCTTCCACCGATCGAGGACGCCCAAGGGCAGGCCAGCCTGATCAATCAACGATTTACTGTCACCGCGCAAAAGGGGGTGGTGATCGCTGACGAAGGTGGTGCAGTGGATGCCGCGGGCACGTCCTTCATCATACCCGATACGGACATAAAGAAATCCGCGCCTGGAATTGCGCGTATACGGGCCAAGGGCAGTGTGACCGCTGCACTGTCGCTGCTGGACCGCCCCCCACTTTCATTGCTGAGCAAAGCAGGATTGCCTGTCGAGCTTGCCAACGGCACCGCTTCGCTGACTGGCACGCTGTCATTGCCGCTGAAAAAGGAGCTGAAGTTTCAGGAAACCGAATTCCATTTCGACGGCAATCTGGCAAACCTTTCCAGCGATCGTCTGGTGCCGGGGTTCACGGTCAGCGCCGCTTTGCTGGATCTGTCCGGCAATCAGTCGGGCGTTCAAATACAAGGGCAAGGGCAATTCGGAGATGTTCCTCTTGAGGCGCTGTGGCGGCAGCCGATTGATGGAAAAACGGCGCAGCGCAGTACGCTAACAGGCCAGATCGAACTGTCCCCGCGCTTGATGGATGAGATCGGGGCCGGGCTACCCCCTGGGATGCTGACCGAGTCGGGTGTTGCGGACATTACCTTGGGTCTTGGAGCAGATACCCCGCCGAAACTGTCCGTTGCGTCGGACCTACAGGGTGTGGCGCTGGCGATCCCGGAACTTGGGTGGCGTAAGGCGGCAACCGCACCGGGCTCACTGACGGCCGAAGCGACATTAGGCAAAGAGTTGAAGGTGGACAGTTTGAACATCGAGGGCGCTGGTCTGCGAACAAGCGCATCGATTACCTTTCGCGAAAACGGAGATTTTGACCGCATACGTTTCAGCTCATTCGATCTGGGGAATTGGCTTGCGGTCCCGGCTGAGATGATCGGGCGCGGGGATGCCGTACCGGATATCCGAGTTCTTGGCGGTGTGCTGGACATGGGGAAAGCGACGTTCGGCGAAAGCGGCGGCGGCGGGGCAGGTCCGAAGCTGGACGTTGCCTTGGATCGCTTACAAGTGACCGAAGCGGTTGCGCTTACGGGATTTCAGGGAACGTTTCAGACGACTGGTGGCGTAAACGGAGGGTTTACGGCACGGGTGAATGGGGGGGCGGCGGTCTCCGGGCAGGTGACCCCGCGCGGAAACCGCAGTGCCGTGACCCTGACATCGCAGGACGCCGGGGCGGCGTTGCGTTCTGCTGGCGTGCTGACCCAAGCGCGCGAGGGCACATTGAACTTAAGCCTCGAACCGGTGGCAGCACCGGGAAACTATGACGTGGTCCTGAAAATCATCAACACGCGTATCACCGATGCCCCGGCCATGGCGGCCCTCTTGAACGCAATCAGTCTTGTTGGATTGTTGGACGAGATGGCCGGGCAAGGCATTTTCTTCTCGGCGATCGACAGTCGCATGCGGATTACGCCGACGGATATCAAAGTGCTCAGCGGCAGCGCAGTTGGACCATCCATGGGACTTTCGTTTGACGGCACCATCGACACGGTCAACGAGATGCTGAACCTGCGCGGTGCGATTTCGCCAATCTATCTGCTCAACGCCGTGGGCAGCGTTTTCACGCGCAAGGGCGAGGGTGTGTTCGGATTCAACTACACCCTCACCGGGCCGCTGGCTTCTCCGAAAGTTTCGGTGAATCCGCTTTCTGGACTGGCCCCTTTGTTTTTGCGCGATTTGATGCGTCAACCTGCACCAAAGGTATCGGATGGCCCAAACGCGACACCGCAAAAACCAGATGAGCCCAAGCAGACATTCGGGTCACAGCCCAGCGATCGCTGACGACATATGGCCGAATCTTTTGCGGGGATGTAAGGCGCGCGCATGAAACTCAGCGATTTTGACTTCCACCTGCCTGACGACCTGATTGCCACGCGGCCTGCTAGCCCGCGATCCTCTGCGCGTCTGCTGGTGGCGCAGGGGGATCAGACAACGGACAGCCACGTCCTTCATCTGCCCGATTTTTTGCAACCCGGTGACAGGCTAGTGCTGAATGACACGCGCGTCATCCCGGCACGGCTTAATGGTCGCCGCCATCGGGACAGTGCCCAAGGTCCAGTGTCAGCCGGGATCGAGGCGACATTGCTGGATCCTCAGGCCGATGCAACTTGGTCAGCTCTGATCAAGCCCTTGAAAAAAGTGAAGGTTGGGGAAGAGATTGTCTTCTCGGATGACCTGAGCGCCACGCTGGACCGGGTTGAGGATGGGCAGGCCTATCTGCGGTTTAACCTGAGTGGCGAAGATTTTGATAAAGCACTGGAGCAAGCCGGGGCGATGCCGTTGCCGCCGTATATTGCGGCCAAACGTCCGGCGGATGAACAGGACAAAACCGACTATCAAACCATCTGGGCGCGTAATTCGGGTGCCGTAGCCGCGCCGACCGCTTCGCTGCATTTCGATGATGCCCTTCTGTTGGCTTTGGCCGAGCGCGGCGTGAATTTCACTCATGTAACCCTGCACGTGGGGGCAGGCACGTTCCTGCCGGTCAAAGTTGAAGAAGTGACAACCCACAAGATGCACGCGGAATGGGGGCAGGTCAGCCCCGAGGCGGCAGCCGAGATTCAGGCCACCAAAGACGCAGGTGGACGGGTGATTCCAGTGGGCACCACAGCCCTGCGTCTGATCGAAAGTGCGGCCCGGTCCGGCCGCATCCAACCCTGGGAAGGGGATACGGATATTTTCATCTATCCGGGCTTCCAGTTCCATGTCACGGACGCGTTGATGACCAATTTCCACCTGCCGAAATCAACGCTGTTGATGCTGGTGTCCGCGTTGATGGGGCAAGATCGAATGTTTGATTTGTATCATCATGCAATAACACAGAAATATCGTTTCTTTTCCTACGGCGACGCGTCGCTTTTGATCCCATGAGGGGCGCGCATGAAGTATCAAAACAGTTCAATGTCGTAGACAAGCGCGACAGAAGCGGTCTTTGATCGCAGTACACAGCGCAACTTAGTTTGGCATCACTCGGAGACCCCAATGATTCAGGTTCTTTCCAGCGCGTGGGCGTTGCTGCTCGGCATGGGGTTGCTGATGGTCGGAAATGGCCTTCAGGGCACTCTTTTGGGTGTTCGCGGCGAGATCGAAGGGTTTTCGACTCTGCATATGTCTATTGTGATGTCCGCCTATTTCGTCGGCTTTCTGGGCGGCTCACGACTTGCCCCTGAAATGATCCGGCGCGTCGGCCATGTGCGGGTCTTTGCAGCGCTTGCGTCTTTCATCTCGGCCGTCATGATCATGTACCCCATGCTCACGAACCCAATCGCCTGGGCACTTGGGCGGGTGGTGATCGGCTTTTGTTTCTCGGGTGTGTATGTCACCGCAGAAAGCTGGTTGAACAACGCGGCCAGCAACGAAAACCGAGGCCAGGCCTTGTCTTTGTACATGATCGTTCAGATGACCGGAATCGTCACGGCGCAGGCCCTGTTGCTGGTGGGCGATCCGGCAGGGTACGAGACATTTGTGATCGCCTCGATCCTTGTTTCGGTTTCCTTCGCGCCGATCCTGTTGTCGATTTCACCAACACCAGCCTTTGATACAACAAAGCCTATGACACTGCGCAAACTGATGGAGACATCACCATTGGGCTGCGTCGGCATGTTCCTGCTGGGTGGAATATTTTCGGCTCAGTTCGGGATGAGCTCGGTCTACGGCGCGCAAGCCGGATTGTCGCTGGTCGAGATTTCAACCTTTGTGGCCGCGTTTTATGTTGGCTCGGTTCTGTTGCAATACCCGATTGGTTGGTTCTCGGACCGTATGGATCGCCGGATTCTGATTCTGACGGTTTCCGTCGTCGGCGGCTGCGGCGCACTGGTGGGAATGTTTTTCGGGGCGACCTTCTCAATCCTGCTGACCGGTGCATTTGTTATTGGAGGCATGACCAGCCCGCTTTATTCCCTGCTGATCGCCTACACCAACGACTATTTGGAATATGACGACATGTCTGCTGCTTCGGGCGGGCTGATCTTCATCAACGGCCTGGGCGCAATTGCCGGTCCGCTGATAACCGGTTGGCTGATGGGCAACGGCATCATGGGCCCTGCAGGTTTCTTCCTGTTTATTGCGACGCTGATGTTTGCGATGGCGTTCTACGCGCTCTACCGAATGACCCAGCGTGCTTATGTACCTGTTGACGAAACCGGAACAATTGCACCGATTATGCCGACATCGTCGCCAGTAGCTTTGGAAGTTGCGCAGGAAGTTGTGATCGAAGCAGCACAAGATGAGCAAGATACGCAAGAAGTCGCTTAAGAAACGAAAATATGTCGCAAATGTTGCAATATGTTACTGTCACAATTCTGTAAAACATTCTTAAATGACCTTACGTCCCTGGGGAGGGCAAATTACGGAGTTTAGGGCAATGGTAGGTCCTGAAGAAGTATTGAGTTTTTGGTTAGATGAAGTTGGTCCCAAGGGGTGGTATCTGCAGGATGACGCATTGGATGCGGAAATCCGAGACCGTTTCTTGTCAACTTGGGAAGCAGCGGTTGAGGGCAGATTTTCGCTTTGGCTGACATATCCCAGCGGATCGCTGGCGTATATTATCCTGACAGATCAGTTTCCACGTAACATGTTCCGGGGGCAGGCCCGTGCATTTGCGACTGACCGAGCGGCTTTGGCAGCTGCCAAATGCGCGGTCGACAAGGGGTGGGACAAAAAGATCGACGAACCCGCGCGGCAGTTCTTTTATCTGCCGATGATGCACTCGGAAAATCTGTGTGATCAGGAACGTTGTGTGCGTTTGATCTGCGAAAACCTGAGCGGTGACACAAGCAATCTATTGCACGCACGGGCGCATCGCGAAGTGATCCGCAAGTTCGGTCGGTTCCCCTATCGGAACGAAGCACTGTCGCGTCATTCCACACCACATGAAGTTGCCTATGTCGACATGGGTGGTTATGGGACCACCGTACGCGAGCTTCAGGCAACCGTTTGACCGTTTGAAAATGCTGGCATGCCGCGCCTTGTTCGCGCGGCATAACCTTATGAGCCTGGTTCACACCCTTTGAAATCCAAAATGCGCTTGGACACGACGTCCGCGCCGCTATTGATGGTCTGGGCTATCAAAACCTGAGGCTCGTCTGCCAGACTGATCAACCTATCCTGTGCTGTCTGCAACTTTTGTTCCAAGGAATTTAGTCGGGCTAAGGTCGATTGGATATCCTTGGTTGTTTGACTGTCTAAACCAATTGCCTTTTTCGGCAACGCGGCTAAGTCGTCTCGTAATGCCGCAAGCTCTGTTCGAATGTTCGTTGTCTCCTCTCGGAGCGGAGCAACGACTTGCACTGTTTCAGAAAACTCCGCCGTGATGCTCTCCACCTTTGACGCCAACTGCCAGCCCAGAAACAGGCACAAGGCCACAAGGATCAACGTGGCGTTGAGCAAAGCAAGCAGCAGGTCTTTGAGTGTTTTCGCCATAGTCAGCCTCTTGAATGTCCTTTGTTAAGAAATGCCCGAACGGTGTCGACAGTTCAGTTCTAGCCATGGAGCGGGCTTGGGTATAGGCTGAAATCCACGTCTTCAGGTGTGGCTTACCTCGCGTCGCTTTTGTCGCGGGGCGCGCCTGTTGATGTGTTTTGAAAAGTAGTTTAATGGTAAACTAATTTTTCAACACCTGCGCCGAGAGGGACACATGGCTGCACAATCTTATGATCTGATCGTAATCGGGGCTGGCCCCGGCGGCTATGTCGCTGCAATCCGTGCCGCCCAGTTGGGTCTGAAAACCGTCGTTGTCGAACGCGAACATCTTGGAGGCATTTGCCTGAACTGGGGTTGTATCCCCACCAAGGCATTGCTTCGCTCATCCGAAGTGTTCCATCTGATGGAACGCGCCAAGGATTTCGGCTTGAAAGCTGACAAGATTGGTTACGACCTGGATGCGGTAGTCAAAAGGTCACGGGGTGTGGCCGGACAACTTTCAGGCGGGATTGGTCATCTTCTGAAGAAGAACAAGGTCGCTGTTGTGATGGGCGAGGCCACGATCGCTGCCAAGGGCAAGGTCAGCGTCAAGACCGACAAGGGCACCGAAGAACTCACCGCCAAGAACATCATTTTGGCCACCGGCGCGCGGGCGCGGGAATTGCCGGGGCTTGAGGCGGATGGTGATCTGGTCTGGACCTACAAACATGCGCTGCAACCGCCACGTATGCCGAAGAAACTGCTGGTCATTGGGTCCGGCGCGATTGGCATCGAATTCGCCAGCTTCTACAACACGCTTGGCGCGGACACGACCGTGGTCGAAGTGATGGATCGCGTTCTGCCGGTTGAGGATGCCGAGATCAGCGCATTGGCGAAAAAGGCCTTCACCAAGCAAGGCATGACCATCATGGAAAAGGCGATGGTCAAGCAATTGGACCGGGGTAAAGGTAAAGTGACCGCTCATATCGAGGTTGAGGGCAAGGTCGAAAAGTATGATTTCGACACCGTGATTTCGGCGGTAGGCATCGTCGGTAATGTCGAAAACCTTGGCCTCGAAGCGCTGGGGGTCAAGATCGACCGCACGCATGTGGTGACGGATGAATTCTGCCGCACCGGTGTCGAAGGGCTGTACGCAATCGGTGATATCGCAGGTGCACCATGGCTGGCGCATAAGGCCAGTCACGAGGGCGTCATGGTCGCGGATCTTATCGCGGGTAAACACGCACACCCGGTCAAACCCGAGAGCATTGCAGGATGTACCTACTGCCAGCCTCAGGTCGCGTCCGTTGGCTACACCGAAGCCAAAGCCAAAGAACTGGGTTACGACATCAAGGTCGGGCGCTTCCCGTTCATCGGCAACGGCAAGGCTATTGCCCTGGGGGAACCAGAGGGGCTGATCAAAACCGTCTTTGACGCCAAGACAGGAGAGCTTCTGGGCGCACATATGATCGGCGCGGAAGTGACGGAACTGATCCAGGGCTATGTGGTTGGACGCCAGCTGGAGACCACCGAAGAAGATCTGATGAACACGGTCTTCCCGCACCCAACCTTGTCAGAGATGATGCACGAAAGCGTTCTGGACGCTTACGATCGCGTGATCCACATGTAAGGGAAGGGGGCTCTGCCCCCGCCGCGGCAAGCCGCGACTCCCCCGAGGTATTTATAGCCAGATGAAGCAGGGGATCCGCACTTCATCTGGCCGAAAATACCTCGGAGCGCGAGGCAGAGCCTCGCAAAAACACTTTACTTGTTCAAAGCATCCAGAATGCGGGCCCAGGATCGGATGCCCTTGTGAAAGCTTTTGACATCATATTTCTCGTTCGGTGAGTGAATTGCGTCATCATCGTTTGCATAACCGACCAGCATGGAATCGAGCCCGAGAACGGTGTTGAAGTACCCGACCACCGGAATAGAGCCACCCATGCCAGTAAAGACCGCCTCGCGATCCCATTCGTCAGACAAGGCGCCGCGCGCGGCTTCGAACTCTGGGCGGTCCAAATTCATGACAGAGGCTGGTGAGCCTTCAAGGTCATTGTCCCAGATCACTTTGGCGTCCGGAGACAGACGCTCCTCGACATGTTTGCGAATTTTGTCGCGCAGAGCGTCGGGATTCATGTCACCGACGAGACGGCAGGTGATTTTGCAATGTGCCTCGGATGGGATCACGGTTTTCGAACCAGCCCCGTTGTAACCGCCCCAAAGCCCGTTCACCTCAAGCGTTGGACGCGCCCATTGCTGCTCGAGTGTCGAATACCCCTTTTCACCATGTGGTTGGGTGTAGCCGACCGAATTTAGGTAGTCTGCTTCGTCGAAACCGCAGTTTTGCCACTGGCGGAGTTGATCCTCGGGTACTTCGTGTACGCCTTCGTAAAATCCGTCAACGGTTACGCGGCCGGTTTCGTCATCGTAGAAAGAGGCCACTATTTTCGACAGTTCCCGCAAGGGGTTTAGGCCTGGGCCACCGTAGTGGCCGGAATGCAGATCGATACGGGGTCCGATGATGGTGAATTCATCCTTCAGCATACCGCGCAGTTGGGCAGCTATGGAGGGAACCCCGCGTGAGACCATCGAGGTGTCGCAGACCAGTGCCAGGTCGGCTTTGAGCTCGGCCGCGTTTTCCTTAAGGAACGGGACTAGTGATGGAGACCCCGATTCTTCCTCGCCTTCAAAGAAGAAGGTGATGCGACAGGGCAGGGATCCATGCACAGCCTTCCAGGCGCGGCAGGCTTCGACAAAAGTCATCAGTTGCCCTTTGTCATCCGATGCGCCACGCCCACGGATAACGGGGCCGTGCTCGGTATCTTCGATTGCAGGATCAAATGGGTCGCGTGTCCACAGGTTCAGCGGATCAACCGGCTGCACATCATAGTGGCCGTAGAACAGGATATGCGGAGCGTCTGCGTCTTCTCCCACATGGCCAACAACCATGGGGTGGCCCGGCGTTTCTCGCTTTTCCGCGTCTATTCCGATACTGCGAAGGTCGTTGACCAACCAATCTGCGGCGCGGTTGACCTCGTCCTTGAACGCGGGATCGGTTGAAATGGATTGGATGCGCAATAATTCCATCAGGCGGTCGATCGAGGTTTGCAGATCTTCGTCAATCCGGTTCAGCACGGTGTCTAGCGACATAGGGGGCTCCTGCTTTTCTAGGTTGGGCGAACCCTAACAGCGTGATCAGCGCCGTCCAGAGCGGTTTTGACGAAAACCAAAGTATCGTACGACGCATTGTGATGCGACTGTACCTGCGTCGTTTCCACGCGTTCGATAGCCGGAACTTTACTTGTCGTAGGGGGCACAACCTTTTATTTGATGCAAATCAAAGTTGGGTTCACCTGTTCGGCTGTAACCAGCTAAACTAAGGAACGCAAAGCCGCTGAAACACGTTACACTGTGTAGGGTGGCAAACTATTTGCCCAAGGGAAACCAATTTGGGCGCTCAAGGAGGGTCCGTTGGACTATACTGCTCAGCTCGATTCAGCGATTGCCAGGCTGCATGATGAAGGACGCTACCGGACCTTCATTGACATCGAACGTCGCAACGGACATTTCCCTCATGCGGTGCGCACGCGTCCGGATGGGTCGCAGCAGAACATCACCGTGTGGTGTGGCAACGATTACTTGGGCATGGGGCAGCACCCTGTTGTTCTGAATGCCATGCATGAGGCTGTGGACGCAGCAGGTGCAGGGTCTGGCGGGACGCGCAACATCTCAGGCACCACGGTTTACCACAAAAGGCTTGAGGCCGAGTTGGCTGATCTGCACGGCAAAGAAGCCGCGCTGTTGTTCACCAGCGCCTATATCGCCAATGATGCAACGCTCAGCACTCTGCCCAAGCTGTTCCCCGGCCTGATCATTTATTCCGACGCGCTGAACCATGCCTCGATGATCGAAGGTGTGCGCCGCAACGGCGGTTCTAAGCGGATTTTCCGGCACAATGACGTGGCGCATCTGCGTGAGTTGCTTGAAGCTGACGATCCGCAAGCGCCTAAACTGATCGCCTTCGAGTCAGTCTATTCTATGGACGGCGATTTTGGCCCGATCGAAGAGATCTGTGATTTGGCCGATGAGTTTGGCGCGCTGACCTATATCGACGAAGTGCACGCGGTTGGCATGTACGGCCCGCGTGGCGGCGGCGTGACTGAACGTGACCGTTTGGCCCATCGGATCGACATCATCAACGGAACCCTCGCCAAAGCATATGGCGTTATGGGTGGCTACATCGCCGCCAGTGCCAAGATGTGCGACGCTGTGCGCTCTTATGCGCCGGGTTTCATTTTCACCACTTCGTTGCCGCCAGCTGTTGCCGCAGGGGCTGCCGCTTCGGTTGCGCATCTGAAAACCGCGCAGGAGCTGCGTGACCAGCATCAGACTCAGGCCAAGATCCTCAAGCTGCGACTTAAAGGGATGGGTCTTCCCTTGATTGATCATGGCAGTCACATTGTGCCCGTGATCGTCGGCAACCCTGTGCATACCAAAAAGCTCAGTGATATGTTGCTGGATGATTATGGCATTTACGTGCAGCCGATCAATTTCCCGACTGTCCCGCGGGGAACCGAAAGGCTTCGGTTTACCCCGTCTCCGGTGCATGGACCCGACGAAATGAACCATTTGGTGCAGGCGATGGACGAACTTTGGTCACATTGTGCGCTAAATCGCGCCGAACTTGCCGGTTAACCTCACGCCAAAGTGTGCAACGTGATTGCCGCGTGTTAAGCTTAGGCTAACAAAATTGGCAGACGAATCATTGTGGGGATGATTCGCCGCTAACGCGAAATACGCGACAGGCAGAATGGGGCAGCAGGGATGATTGGGCGCAGATCACAGCGCGAGTCCGAAGAAGACGTGGACGTCAGACCAAAAGGGTTTGATGACTACGAGATTCGTCTTGGTGACAAGATGCGCGGTGAGCGCGCGACAATGGGCAAATCTCTTTTGGATGTTCAGCGCGAACTGAGGATCAAAGCCAACTACATTGCTGCAATCGAAAACGCCGACCCTGATGCGTTTGATACACCCGGCTTCATAGCCGGGTATGTGCGCTCATATGCGCGCTACTTGGGAATGAACCCGGATGAGACCTTTGCAACCTTCTGCCAGGAAAGCGGTTTTGAAGTGGCCCATGGCATGTCGGCCGAGGCATCTGTGGTCCGCAAATCCACTGGCGGTCTTCCGTCGCGCGGTCCTATGGGGCGCGACCCGTTCATCTCGCCCAATACGCCCTATATTCCGGGCAAAGAGCCGCTGGTCAGTCAGATCGAACCGCGCGCCATCGGCTCTTCGCTGGTGTTGCTGGCGGTCATTGGTGGCATCGGCTATGGCGGCTGGGCTGTTTTGAACAAAATCCAGCAGGTGCAGGTCAGCCCTGTTGAGCAAGCCCCTGTGGTCCTGTCCGACCTTGATCCACTGGATGCGGTGCGTGGTGCCGCGTCAGACGATACGGTTGAAGTGGCCAGTACCGAGGCGTTGGATCGTCTTTATCGTCCACAGGCGCTGGACGTGCCGGTTCTGGTTGCTCGTGATGCCCCGATCTCGACCCTTGACCCACGTGAGGTCGGAACTTTCCGTCCGCCCGAGTTGCCGCAGCTTGAACTGGCCAAGGTTCACACGGTCGAACGACCCGCGCTGCCGCAGGTCGTGGAACAGATTGATACGACGCTTAAAATTGTGGCTGTTGACCCGGCATGGATGCGTGTGACGGCTGCAGACGGCAGTATCATTTTCGAAGGCACCCTTGGCACGGTTGAACAAGGCAGCGTTTTTGAAGTGCCTCTGACCGAGGAGCCGCCGCAGTTGCGGGCCGGGGCCTCGGGGTCGGTCTACTTCTCTATGAACGGCGAGCATTACGGTCCGGCGGGTGCGCCGGGTACGGTTGCCAAAGGTGTCGTGTTGTCGAAAGACGCAGTGTCCGAGACGTATGCCGTAGCCGATCTTGAGGCCGAGCAGAACAGCGCTCTAAAGCAACTGGTGGCGGAACTGCAGACCGAAGCGACTGAAACGCCCGCGGAGTGATCTAACCATTGCGACGCCCCGGTTGTCGGACTATCTAAAGGTCCAACTCTGGCAGACGCGGATCCGTCCTTATGTCCCTCAATCACGTACGCCCTTGGCGCGACATCTATCGTCGTAAATCCCGTCAAATCATGGTCGGCAACGTCCCTGTTGGGGGTGATGCACCCATTGCGGTACAGACCATGACCAATACGCTGACCACCGATGTGGCGGCCACCGTGGCGCAGGTTCAGGCCGCAGCCGAGGCTGGCGCGGATATAGTGCGCGTTTCGGTTCCGGATGAGGCGTCGTCGAAGGCACTGAAAGAGATCGTCCGCGAAAGCCCTGTGCCGATCGTGGCAGACATTCACTTTCACTACCGCCGTGGCATCGAAGCCGCCGAGGCGGGCGCGGCTTGCCTGCGCATCAATCCGGGCAATATCGGCGATGAAACCCGCGTGAAAGAGGTCATTCAGGCCGCACGCGATCACAACTGTTCGATCCGTATCGGGGTCAACGCGGGGTCATTGGAAAAACATCTGCTTGAGAAATACGGCGAGCCATGCCCCGAGGCGATGGTTGAAAGCGGGCTGGAACATATTCGCATCCTGCAGGACAACGACTTTCACGAGTTTAAGATCAGCGTGAAGGCCAGCGACGTTTTCCTGTCTGCTGCTGCTTATCAGGGCATTGCCGAAGCCACCGACGCGCCCATTCATCTGGGCATCACCGAAGCTGGAGGGCTGGTCAGCGGCACCATCAAGTCCGCCATCGGTTTGGGTAACCTGTTGTGGATGGGGATAGGCGACACGATCCGTGTCAGCCTGTCCGCTGATCCGGTGGAAGAGGTCAAGGTCGGTTTCGAAATCCTCAAGTCACTGGGCCTGCGACATCGCGGCGTGAACATTATCTCGTGCCCATCCTGCGCCCGTCAGGGGTTCGACGTCATCAAGACCGTTGACGCCTTGGAGCATCGGCTGGAACACATCAAGACACCGATGAGCCTGTCAATTATCGGCTGTGTCGTGAACGGCCCGGGTGAGGCGTTGATGACCGATGTGGGCTTTACCGGCGGCGGCGCAGGCTCTGGCATGGTTTACCTGGCCGGCAAGGCCAGCCACAAGATGTCAAACGATCAGATGATTGATCACATTGTCGAACAGGTCGAGAAAAAGGCAGCTGAACTGGACGCGCAGGCCGAAGCGGCCGAGTAGGCGCTTATTCGGTCAACGCTTGCCGCGCGTCTTAAATGTCATGTCCACGAAAGGGCAAAGGGATGATCGCCTATATCACCGTTGGTGTGGACGACATTGCAGCTGCAGAGCAGTTTTATTCTGCTTTCCTGCCAGCCCTAGGATATGAATTGGAATGGTATCACGGCGACTTAAGCTACGCTCTTCCATCTCAGCCAGGTCAGTCTCAAGCTTTGCCGGAATTCTATGTGAAATCCCCGTTCGACGGGCATCCGGCCTCGGCAGGGAATGGCACGATGGTTGCGTTCGAGGCGCAAAGTCAAAAGCAGGTTCGTGACCTTCACGCGGCGGCACTTGCCGCAGGTGGTTCCGACGAAGGCCAGCCGGGCTTTCGCGACTCCTATGGGGCTAATTTCTATGTTGGTTACATGCGCGATCCGCAAGGAAACAAGATCGCGCTGTTTTCCAGTAATCCAAGCGAACCCGGTCGGGACGGTTAGATCAGAGGTTCCACACGCTATTTGCTGGGGCGAATGCTGTGCAGAGCCTTCGTGATCTGAAAGAAAGAAGAGCTCTGCAATAGTAGGAGGCGGGCTAAGCCGCCTCACCATGTGTTCAGCCGCGCTCGGCGCGCACACCATCCGCGATTTGTTGCATCTGATCGGCAGGCAGGAAGCCACGCAGCATTTCGGTGCCCAGAACAAAGGACGGCGTGCCCGAAATCTGCATCCGCTGCGCCAGTGCGCGGGTGCGGGTGATTTCGTCCGTCACGCGGTCGCTGTCCATTGCGGCGATGATCGCATCGCTGTCCAGCCCCAGACCATCCGAGATGCGGCGCAAAGACACTTCTGATGGCTCGCCGGTGAACTCCAGCAGGGCGTCATGGACCTGTTTGTAGGCTTCATTGCCCGCCACGTGCTTGGTGGCGACGGCAAAGCGCGAGGACAGGACAGACGCGTCACCCAGAATGGGGAACTCCTTGATCACCAAGCGGATATTGCCGTCTTCGGCCAACAGGCTGGCTACCTCGGGTACGGCACGGCGGCAATAACCACAGCGGTAATCCATGAATTCGACCAGTGTGATATCCCCGTCCGGGTTGCCGCCCACAAAGCTGTAGCCATCGTTGAACAGTTCTTCTTCATTGGCGGCGATCAGTTCCTTGTCGGCCAGCGCTTCGGCTGCGGCATTTCGCTGTTCAAGGATGTTGATCGCTTCGATGATCACTTCGGGGTTTTCAAGCAGATACTCTCGCACCTGCGCGCCGAATTCGGCCTTTTCGGCATCGCTCATTGCGTTCAAATCCAGCGCCTGCGCTGAAGTCGCAGCCATGGAAAGCCCCAGAAGGGCAGGTGCAGCATGTCTGAGGATCATTTCCGTTTCCTTTTACTTTTCTTGAATCGTTCTGACGCAATCAGCACGTCTTGTGCCCTTTGCCAACCCGGCGAGCCTTCGGGCAAGCGGGCCACAGCCCGTTTTGCGTGAATTCCGGCATCATCCAGCCGTCCTTGCAGCGCATATCGCTCTGCCGTCACGGTGGATGCCATTCCGTTGTTGCCAACCTTGGCATAGGCAATGCCCAAATCCTGCATCAGGCGCGCATTGCGAAAATCGCGGGATCGGGCCTTTTCCAACGCGGTCAAGGCTTGATCGGTGTTACCCTGCGCCAGCAGCGCACGACCATATCCTGCAAGGATCAGCGCATTGTTCGGGGCCATTTCCACCGCGCTCTGATACGCTTGAACTGCTTTGTTTATTTGCCTGTTTTCCAACAGAATTTGCCCCTTGAGTTCGTAATAGTAAGGGTCATTCGGGCGAATGGCCAGAGCCTCATCTATGGCGGCGCGAGCGCGGGACAAATCGCGGTTTTGATGATGCGCCGACGCCTCTCGCATCAGGCGAATGTCACGGTCGGTCTCTTCTTTGGCGCGCCGCAAAGTCCAGCTTGGAGACCGCAGAAAGGCGGATAGCTTACCTTTGACGCGGGCGAACCAGTAATCGGCGCTAGGGTTGGGGATAGCCTTGTCACCAAACTCGTCCAGAAAGGCCTCGGCGGCACGCAGACGGTCGCGGCTTGTCGGGTGCGAGCGCATATAGGGGTCCTGATTGGCAACGCTCAGCAGCTCCTGACCGGCGAATTTCCGATGCAGTTCGACCATGCCGCTGGGCGAAATCTGGGCCCATCGCAGATAACTTGCAGCGCTTCGGTCAGCCGAGGCTTCTTCTGCGCGGGTGTGGCCCAGAAAGCTGCGAAGGGCGGCGCCCTGGGTGCCGGCGGCAATACCAAGGGCTGCTTCACCACCACCCGCAGCAGCAGCCAGCAAGGCCAGAGCGGTGCCAAAGCCGGCATTGCGCTGCGCCGCTTTCAGGTTTTCGGCCCGCCGTGCCAGATGGCCATTCGCGATGTGGGCGGCTTCGTGCGCGATCACAGCCTGCAGCATTTCCGGGCTTTCGACGCTCAGGATCAGTCCGTAGTTCACGTAGATCGCGTTGTAGTCGATGACAAAGGCGTTGAACGTGTTGTCGTTGATGACCAGGATTTGAACGCGGTTGGTATTCAAACCGGCCGCGCGCAGGATGGGAAATGCCAGTTCACGCAGCCCATGCTCGATGTCGGGATCTCGGATCAGGCTTTGCGCATGGGCTTGAACCACTGCCGCAAGCCAGACGACAGCTGCAAGCATCAGAGCCGGGATTGACGCCAGCCTGGATACGCGTTCAAAAGCCATGGCTGCAACATGGGAGATGGGCATGAGAAACTCAACCCGGTCCGGGGTCGATCCGTTTATTGTGATGGACGTAATGGAGGCCGCGCGCAAAGCGGAAGAGGCCGGACGCCATATCATCCACATGGAAGTCGGCCAGCCGGGGACAGGGGCCCCCAAGGGCGCGAACGAAGCGCTGGCAAAGGCAATGGAGCAAGGCCCTTTGGGTTATACGGTGGCTTTGGGGTTGCCCGCGCTCAGGCAGCGGATCGCGCGGCTTTACGGCGATTGGTATGATGTTGACTTGAACCCGGATCGAGTGGTCATCACCCCTGGATCCTCAGGCGGGTTTCTGCTGACCTTCACGGCGTTGTTCGACAGCAGGGACCGGGTTGGTATCGGCGCGCCCGGTTATCCGTCCTACCGACAGATCCTTAAAGCGTTGGGGCTGGTGCCCGTCGATCTGCCCACTGCCCCTGAAAACAGGTTGCAGCCTGTTGCCGAGGATATTCAGGGAATGGACCTGAAGGGGCTGATGGTGGCCTCGCCCGCGAACCCAACCGGTACCATGTTGGATCATGCGTCCATGGGCGCGCTGATAGAAGCGGCGCAGGGGCAGGGGGCTTCGTTCATAAGTGACGAAATCTATCACGGGCTGGAATACGAAGCCAAAGCTGTCACCGCGCTGGAGCTGACGGATGAGTGTTATGTGATCAACTCATTCTCCAAATATTTCTCGATGACAGGCTGGCGCGTCGGATGGATGGTGGTGCCAGAAGATCAGGTGCGTGTGGTTGAGCGGATTGCCCAGAACATGTTCATCTGCGCCCCCCATGCCAGCCAGGTTGCAGCGCTGGCCGCGATGGATTGCGAAGACGAGTTGCAGGCCAATCTGGACGTCTATCGCCGAAACCGGGCGCTGATGCTGGACGGGCTGCCCAAGGCCGGGTTCGCGAACATCGCTCCGCCTGATGGCGCGTTTTACGTGTATGCCGACGTGTCTGACCTGACCAATGACAGCCGTGCCTTCGCGGCCGAGGTTCTTGAAAAGGCGGGCGTTGCGGTAACTCCGGGTCTCGACTTCGATCCACAGCGCGGTCACACGACCCTGCGTTTCTCTTACGCAAGGGCCACGGCTGATATCGAAGACGGTCTTGAGCGTTTACGCCTGTTCATGGCCGCGCGTGGCGCGATCAGGGAACAGGCCTGAAGCGTTCACAAAACGCAGCCAGTGGTATAGGCTGCGGGTCAAACGATCTCGGGAAAACTTGAGGCTATGAGCAGGATCTTCTTTTGCATCGCCCTGATTTGGGCGCTGGCGAGTGGTGCAGTTGCGCAGGAGTTCAGCGCGCTGGCGCGTATTCAGCCGGACCAGAGCCGCATAACAGATGTCGGGCGCACTGGCGTGCGAGTGGATATCGGCCTCAGCCAAGGTGTGCCGTACCGGATCTTCACCTTGCAGGATCCTTATCGGATGGTTTTGGATTTTAACGAGGTCGACTGGACAGGGTTGAATTCCTCGGACTTCCTGCAATCTGATCGCATCAGCGGTGTTCAGTTCGGGGCTTATGTTCCGGGCTGGTCGCGTCTGGTGCTGGAACTGGGTGCACCGATGGCGGTCGAGACAGCGCAGTTGTCGATCGCAGAAGACTCGGGCGCGGCTTTGTTGTCCCTGAACCTTAAAGGCACGGATTTCGACACATTCAACGCGACATCAGGTGCGCCACGCAATCCGGGTTGGGATCTGCCAGAACCTGCCAACTTGCCGCAAACAGCACCCCGCAATTCTGATCGACCCCTGCGCGTCATGCTGGACCCAGGCCATGGCGGCATAGATCCGGGGGCCGAGGTTGGTGGGGTTGATGAGAAGACCCTGATGCTGACCTTCGCACGCGAGCTGCGTGAAGTACTTTTGCGTTCCGGCGGATATGAAGTGGTCCTGACGCGGGTTGAGGATCAGTTCGTGTCGCTTGAGCGTCGGATTGCTTTGGCCCACCGGGCGGGTGCAGACCTGTTCATCTCACTGCATGCCGATTCCCTGTCCGAGGGGCAGGCCCATGGTGCGGCGGTCTATACTTTGTCTGATGATGCCTCGGACGTGGCGAGTTCGAAACTGGCGGAACGGCATGATCGCGGCGACCTGCTGTCTGGCGTCGACCTCAGTGGCTCGGATGATCAAGTGGCTGACGTTTTGCTGGACCTGGCACGGCAGGAGACCAAGCCGCGCACGCTGTCCCTCGCCACATCGATTGCCAACGGTATGACGCAGCAGGGCGGTCCCATGAACCGTAAACCCCTGCGCACGGCGTCTTTTTCGGTGCTTAAAGCCGCAGATATTCCTTCGGTTCTGGTCGAGCTTGGGTTTCTTTCCAGTCCTAGAGATCTGAGAAACCTCAAGGATCCAGAATGGCGGTCGAAAATGGCTTTGGGGATTTATCAGGGGCTTGAGGATTGGCGACAGCAGGATGTGATCCGCAAATCCCTGATTGGCCAGTGACCTTGCGGCGCAAACCGGCTAGAATGCGCTTGGTGTTTTGACCCTCAGGCGGTGCATCACTATATAGACGGCACCGCGAGAAAAAGGCAGTAACGTGATCCGGTTCATTCTTTCGTTTTTCGGGGCGATTTTCAGCCTCGTCACTTTGGGTATCTTTATGGTCGCACTGGTAATCGGTGCGGTGTTCTGGATGTATGGCCGCGACCTGCCCAGCCATGAATCTCTGGCCCAGTATAAGCCGCCCACCATCAGTCGGATTTATTCGGGCAAAGGGCAGCTGATTGATGAATTCGCGCAGGAACGACGCCTGTTCACCCCGTCCGAGGACATCCCCGATCTGGTGAAACAGGCTTTCATCTCGGCCGAAGACAAAAACTTTTACACCCATCAGGGGTACGATCCGCGCGGTATTGTTGCAGCCGGTGTTGAGGCAGTGCGCACCAAGGGCGAAACCGTGCGCGGGGCATCGACGATCACGCAGCAGGTAATGAAGAACTTTCTGCTGTCAGGCGACCGCCGAGCTGAACGCAAGATCAAGGAAATCATCCTCGCCACAAGGCTTGAGGATACCTTGGACAAGGAACAGATCCTCGAACTTTACATGAACGAAATCTTTCTTGGCCAGAACTCCTATGGCGTGACCGCTGCGGCGCAGACCTATTTCAACAAGACCTTGCAGGAGTTGGCCCCGCATGAGGCCGCGATGCTGGCTGCGATGCCCAAGGCACCTTCGGATTACCACCCGGTTCGTCAAAAAGAACGCCTGCTCGCCCGCCGCAACTACGTGCTGCGCGAGATGAACCAGAACGGTTACATCGATCAGGCGACCTATGAGACCGAAGTCGAGATGCCGCTGCGTTCGGTGCAGAACGGTGACTTTGAAAGTTTCCGCACCGCTTTGCCGCCGCGTGACTATTTCACCGACGAAATCCGTCGCCAGCTGAGCGAGGATTTTGGCGAAGGTGAGTTCTTTACCGGCGGCTTTACGGTCCGTGCGTCTGTGGACGAAGAAATGCAGATCGAAGCTGCCAAAGCTCTGCGCACGGCGCTGCAGAAATACGACCGATCGCGCGGCAGGTGGCGCGGTACGGGCGAAGTGATCCCGGAAGAAGCGCTGGCGGATGAGGCGCAGTGGCGCGAAGCTCTTTCTATCATGGAAATTCCACGCGATGTGGTGCTGCCGACCCGGTGGTATCCTGCCGTGGTTTTGGGCGTCTCTGACCAGCAACTCACGGTCGGGATCGAAAATGGACCCGCCGATGGCATTATCCCACGCTCGGACATCAAATGGATGCAGGGCGATTTTGCAGCAAACTTCAAACGCGGCGACGTGATCCTTGTGATGGCCGGGGAAGAGGGACAATGGTCTGCCCGTCAGGTGCCCGAAGTGCAGGGCGGCTTTGTTGCGATGGATGTGAACTCGGGCCGTGTTTTGGCGATGCAGGGCGGGTTCTCGTATCAGGACACCGTGTTCAACCGCGCCACGCAGGCGCAGCGTCAGCCCGGATCGTCTTTCAAACCTTTCGTCTATGCCGCCGCACTGGACAGTGGCTATAGCCCCGCAACCATAGTTGTGGACGCCCCGATTGAGGTGAACACGCCACAGGGTCTGTGGCGTCCCAAGAACTCGTCGAACAAGTTCTACGGACCGACGCCGCTGCGCACCGGGATCGAGCAGTCGCGGAACCTGATGACCATCCGTCTGGCGCAAGAGGTCACGATGCCGGTGGTTGCAGGCTATGCGGAACGCTTTGGCGTCTACGACCGGATGGGGGCATTCCTTGCCAACTCGCTGGGATCCGAAGAGACGACGCTTTACAAGATGGTGGCGGCCTATGCGATGTTTGCCAATGGCGGTCAGCGGGTCGAACCCACTCTGGTCGACCGTATTCAGGACCGGTTCGGCAAAACCATCTATCGCCACGACGACCGCCAGTGTCTGGATTGCGATTCCACATGGATGGCCCCTGATGAATCTCCGACCCTTGTGACGGACCGCGCACAGGTGATGGATGCGATCACGGCCTACCAGTTGACCTCAATGATGACAGGCGTGGTGGATCGCGGTACCGCCGCGCGCCATGTAAACTTGCCGGTGCCGACAGCGGGCAAAACCGGCACCACCAACGAATCCAAGGATGCGTGGTTTATTGGGTTTACCTCGAACATCGTTGCTGGCTGTTACATCGGCTACGACCGACCGCGTCCGATGGGGCGGGGGGCTTACGGCGGCACGATGTGTGGCCCTGTGTTCCAAAGCTTCATGGAAAAAGCTGTCGAGAAATACGGCGGCGGCCCGTTCGAGGTGCCGGAAGGTGGTCATTTCATCAAGATCGACCGTTTCAGCGGCGCACGGCTGCCTGACGATGCCAGCGGTGACTATGTTGTTGCTGAATTCTTCCGTGATGGCGTCGATGGCTTCATCGACCGCGTCTATGACGGCGGCTTTGCGATCGGTTCGGATCTGCCCTTGTTCGAGGAAGTGCAGCGCGCAGGCGTGCAGGTTCAGACCTCGACAGGTCAGACGGTCACTGTCGGGCCCAAAGCCACGCAGGGCGACCTGAGCACTGGCGGGCTTTACTGATCAGATAGACACAGAAGCAGATTCAAAAGGTCTGCTTCCGGATCGTTATCGATTGCACCGTCCGATCGCCAGTGGATGGACAAGGCGCATTTGGCGGCGGCCCATTGGGCCAGCCGTTCCTTTGGTACTCTCAGCACCTTGGAGTAGAGCGACAGGCAGGTTTCGATCTGCTGAGGACCACGCACCAAATCTGGCATCCCTTTTGGGTGTCGTAATGCATTTGCCAACTCAAACGCCGGATCTCCGACATACCCTTTGGCATCGAAAACCCGCGGGCCCGTCTCGGTCATGATAATATTGTCAGGGTGAAGATCCCCGTGAAGAGGCACGGACGCTGGCTGGCTATTCAACAGATGCCGGCCCATGGCCATGGCGGACAGTACGTCGTTGGGCAGAAGGGTTGGGCATGTTGGCGCAAAAGCGCAGTTAAACAACGGGGTGAAAACCTGGTCCAGGGGTCTCAAACCCTGAACCCGGACGGTGGGTTTTCCATGCAGACGCGCTGCAGTTTCGGCAAGGAATCTAGTGGTGTCATCGGGGCGTCCCGAACGCGCAATGTCACCCAATGACGGACCATCCAGCCACTCCATCAAAACAGCGTTCCGTTCTTCGTTGAAAATACGAACCGCACCCCGGTCTCGCCACGCATTCAGCAGCGCGCTGCCGGGTGCTTCGTTGCCGCGATCCGGTCTGCGATAGAGTTTCAACGCTGCGGGTCCGTGTTTCGACAACACTTTCCAAACCCGCACCTGACCGGTCTCGGCAACCAGCTCTGGCTGATGCAGGTTCCAATAGTCCAGAAACTCGTCGCATGTGCTTTGCATTCGCGTCCGGCCTGTCTTGTGGTGTCTCGCACCTCTTGCTATCACGCAGGCCTGATTGAGCAAGTTGGGACAAGACCATGCGCGCTGAAACCCAGAACATCGTGGCGGAAATCGAAAAGTCGCTTGAGCTGCTGGCGCAGCGTATGGACTATGAAACCGCACCGCATCGCCTTGAGGAATTCAATGCGCGTGTCGAAGATCCGAACCTGTGGGACAACCCCGAGAACGCGCAGAAGCTGATGCGCGAACGGCAGATGCTGGTCGACGCCATCGAGACCTATGAAACCATCAAGACCGATCTCAGCGACAATATCGAGCTGATCGAATTGGGTGAGATGGAAGAGGATGAAGAGGTCGTGCAGGACGCCGAAGCTGCGATCAAAGCACTACAGGGCAAAGCCGCCAAGAAAGAGCTTGAAGCGCTGCTGGACGGTGAGGCCGACAGCAACGACACGTTCCTTGAAATCAACTCGGGCGCGGGTGGAACCGAAAGTTGTGACTGGGCTTCGATGCTGGCGCGGATGTACGTTCGCTGGGCCGAGAAAAAGGGCTATACGGTCGAGCTTCAATCCGAGACCGCAGGCGAAGAGGCGGGCATTAAATCTGCCGCTTACAAGATTTCGGGCCACAACGCCTATGGCTGGCTGAAATCGGAAAGCGGTGTACACCGGCTTGTGCGGATTTCGCCTTTTGACTCGGCGGCGAAGCGCCATACCTCATTCAGCTCGGTCTGGGTCTATCCAGTGGTGGACGACAATATCGAGATCGAGGTGAACCCGGCCGACATCCGCATCGACACCTACCGGTCCTCCGGCGCAGGTGGTCAGCACGTCAACACCACGGACTCGGCGGTACGGATCACGCATATTCCAACCGGGATTGTGGTGACTTCATCAGAGAAGTCGCAGCACCAGAACCGTGACATTGCCATGAAGGCCCTGAAATCGCGCTTGTATCAACAGGAACTGGACCGTCGGAACGCGGATATCAACGCCGCGCATGAGGCCAAAGGCGATGCAGGCTGGGGTAACCAGATCCGGTCCTACGTCTTGCAGCCGTACCAGATGGTGAAGGATCTGCGCACCAACCACGAAACTTCGGATACCAAGGGCGTGTTGGATGGTGATCTGGACGGGTTCATGGCGGCGACTCTGGCTCTGAACGTTGCAGGCAAAAGCCGGTCCGAGGCGCAGGGCGACAGCTAAGGTGCATAGCCAGATCGCTTTTCTGAACGTGCTGAAAAGGTACTGGCGGCGTATCCTGATTACATGATTGGTCTTTCTTCTTTGCAGCACAACTGTTGTGCGGCAGCTGAAGATTTTGATTCTTTTTCTGAATGAGTTGGCCCATGCCGTTTCAATCCTGTTGACCGGTAGCGAGGTCGAGAAAAGATACATTTAGACAGTGGGTTTAAATGAGCTGAACCGCTCGCTAGGCTGTTGAAGACCAACAACAGAATGGCATGCAATGGACCTGACTCGGATATCGGCCGCAGAGCTTGTGAAACAACTGGCAACCCGACAGGTTTCAGCCACCGATGTAATGCGTGCCACCCTGGATCGCATCGCTAAGGTGAATGGCGATGTGAACGCTATAGTAGCGTTACGGGAAGAGAGTGCGTTGATGGCCGAGGCACAGAGATGCGATAGCGGTCCAATCACTGGCCCGCTGCACGGTCTGCCAATTGCGGTCAAGGATTTGGTCAATGTGGCAGGCGTGGTCTCGTCTCATGGATCGCCTTTGTTCAAGGACGTCGTGCCGGACAGCGACGATTTGATTGCCGCCCGGATGCGGGATGCGGGGGCTATACTTATCGGAAAAACCAACACGCCGGAATTCGGATTGGGATCGCACACATTCAACCCGGTCTATGGTGCGACGCGCAATCCGTATAACGCCGACCATACCTGCGGAGGATCGTCCGGTGGGGCGGCGGTGGCCCTGGCCACGGGAATGGTGGCGCTTGCAGACGGGTCCGACATGATGGGCAGTCTGCGTAACCCAGCGGCCTGGAACAATGTCTACGGCTTTCGCCCAAGCTGGGGCAGGGTGCCGTCTGATCCTGTCGGCGACAGCTTTCTGCATCAACTGTCCACACTTGGCCCCATGGCCCGCAGCCCCGAGGATTTGGGCATCTTGCTTGACGTTATCTCGGGGCCAGACCCGCGCCTGCCCTTGGCCTCTGATAGCGTTCCGGTGTCACCGGTGGAAATTGCAGATTTGCAGGGTCTGCGGATTGGTTGGCTTGGGGATTGGGGCGGGGCGTTCCCGACCGAGCCTGGAATTCTCGACCTGTGCAAAGATGCTTTGACCGTGTTTGAAAGCCTTGGCGCTGATGTGCAAGAAGTTGATCCGCCCTTCGATGCAGAACAACTTTGGACCAGTTGGATCACGCTGCGGTCGTTCAGCGTGGCGGCGGGGCTGGAGCCCTTGGCCTCGCAAAGGGATCATCTGAAAGATACGGCTCAATGGGAACTGGATCGTGGTCTGGCGATGTGTGCAATGGAGGTGCAGCACGCCAGCGTCATCCGCTCGGATTGGTTCCGGCGCGCTGCAGACCTGTTCAAACAGTTTGACGCATTGGTTCTGCCATCCGCGCAGGTCTGGCCCTTTGGGGTCGAGATACCGTACCCGACCAGTATCGCGGGCCGGACAATGGACACCTATCACCGATGGATGCACGTCACGGTGCCTGTCAGTCTGATCGGTTTGCCTTGTCTGGCCGCACCTGCGGGTTTCGGTTCAAACGGACTGCCGATGGGGTTCCAGCTGTTCGGTCCACGGGGCGCGGATCACAAACTATTGTCGGTTGGGGCGGCGTATCACGCCGAAACCAACTGGCCAAACAAGAGACCGGCGAGGTCATAACGCCGGATCGGGAGGAGGAGACAACATGGATAAGCCTTTTGGTGTGCCGGAAATGCGACCGGTGGATACCGCCATGCTGCGCACGGCATTGCAGCGCGCGTGGACTGATTTTCGCCGCGCACCGCTATTCGGGGTGATCTTTGCTGGCTTTTACGTGCTGGCGGGTTGGGCCATGGCGTGGGTGACTGTGCAGACCGGAACAACCTTTTGGCTGGTACTGGCGGCCATCGGGTTTCCGTTGATCGGACCTTTCGCAGCGGTCGGGCTTTATGAGGTCTCGCACCGGCTTGAGCAGGGTGAGCCCTTGGATTTTGGTGCGATCTTTGGCGTGGTACTGCAGCAAAGCCGCAGGCAGTTGCCTTCGATCTGTGCAATCATCGTTGTCGTCTTCCTGTTTTGGTTCTTTCTCGGGCACATGATCTTTGCCCTGTTTCTGGGCCTGGCCACGATGACGAACATATCGACGTCGACAGAGGTGTTCCTGACGTTGAACGGCCTGACCATGCTGGCCGTGGGTACGGTCGTGGGGGCGGTCTTTGCCACCATTTTGTACATGATCACCGTTCTTTCGATCCCATTGCTGCTGGATCGCGAGCTGGATTTCGTGACCGCCATGATCACAAGTTTTTCTTACGTGAAAGAAAATCTGTTTGTGATGCTTGGCTGGGGGGCCTTGGTCGCGATTTTGACATTCATCGCGATGGTGCCCTGGTTTTTGGGGTTGTTGATCGTTTTGCCAGTGCTTGGCCACGCCAGCTGGCATCTTTATCGGCAGATTACCCAGGTCGATGCCGCGCAGACACCCACAACTGCGGCAGGTTAGAACTGCTGTGCAAGATTGTTCGTGGACAGGCGCGCAGCGGCAAAAATAGCTGCAGAGTCGTGCCCCAGGTACTTGAGAACAACCGGTTCCGGGTTGGATGTATCCGCGGAATTAACCACCGATCCGCGCCAATGAACCGCAGTTCCGTTTTGATCGGGTGAGATCAGGTAGACCCGGCTGTTGTGGCCGCCCCGTTGGGATGTCAGCATATAAACGGTATCGCCGCTACAGGCGGCGATACCTTGGATTTCACGGTCTTGCGGTGTGGCATCTGGCATGGCAGTGCGTGATACATAGCCCCGTATCAAAGTGCACTGGGCCAGCGGTCGTGCGTGCAACAAGGTCATGCGGTGTGTATCCGAAAGGCTTTCGATGACGGCATAAAACCCAAGTGAAAAGGCGGACTTCCCGATCGCCTCTGCACCCGAACCCAGAAACTCAGTCAGAGTTTTGGTGGCCGGGTGGTTTTCTGATTTCTCGATCTCGTCCAAGGGCTGGAGAAGAATTCGGGCATCTACGTCGAAAAAGCGACAAATCCGATCCAGAACATCCGGGCGAGGAACGCTTTCGCCAGAAAGATATCTGTTAAACTGCGTGCGGTTCACCCCGAGCTTGCGGCACAGGGCTGAGACCGAGCGATGCTGCTGCGCCAAACGCCGAAGGTTCTCGCTGAACATCGCGCGTAACATTTCAGGGCTGCGGGTATCGTCAGTCATGGCCTTCCACGTATTGCTGTGTCTTCGAATGAAACCCATTGAACACCGAGGCAAAAACCGGCTGCACAAAAAGTAATCGTACAGAATAACCCCAAGCAACGTATCCCCACGCCGCGTTGCAGCTTCGACGCTAGCGCCGCAAAGCTCAATGGCAATAGGCTTTATGCGAAAAAGACTGATCTTTATCTGGAAAAACAAACCCTATGGCAATTATGGCGCAAAAGGCTCGTGTAGGTTGAGAGCGTGCTGCCTGACCAACCAAAGGTGTGCCCCCGCCCGGAAAGACGCTAAAACGTCAGCGGGCGGGGAACAGATTTTAGTCGCCGCGCAGCAAGGCTGCGACACCTGTACGGGCGATCTCGACCAGACCCAATGGGCGCATAAGGTCCGCAAAGGCATCGATCTTGTCCGGTGCACCGGTGATTTCGAAGATGAACGAATTCAGAGTGCTGTCGACCACATTGGCGCGGAAAATATCGGCCAGCCGCAGGGCCTCGACCCGCTTGTCGCCTTCACCCACGACCTTGATGATAGCCAGTTCGCGCTCGACCGAAGGGCCTTCGACAGTAAGGTCATGCACGTCGTGCACGGTTACAATTCGGCCCAGCTGCGCCTTGATCTGCTCAATAACCTGGGGGGTCCCGGTGGTGACGATGGTGATGCGGCTGAGGTGGCCTGTGTGATCAACTTCGGCCACGGTCAGGCTTTCGATGTTATAACCGCGCCCCGAGAACAATCCGATCACACGTGCCAGAACGCCAGGTTCGTTCTCGACCAACACCGCTATCGTGTGACGTTCCTGCACGTCCGAAAAGGTGGGTCGTAGGTTATAGGCCGAATGGCGGGTGGCACCTTTTTTGATATGTAGGGCAGACATTTATGTCCCTTTCATCATCCTTGATATATCGGGCGCGGCAAGGCGCCCGACCAAATCCGTCGAATTTTGTTAAACCAGAACCGAACCTTTGGAATCGATCACGCCCTGCGTTTCTGCTTCGCCCAGAAGCATCTCGTTATGGGCCTTGCCCGATGGGATCATTGGGAAGCAGTTTTCGTGCTTTTCAACCAGACAGTCGAAGATCACCGGACCGTCATAGTTGATCATCTCCATGATCGCGTCGTCCAGATCGGCAGGATCGGAACACAGGATGCCCTTTGCTCCGAACGCTTCGGCGAGTTTAACGAAATCAGGCAGGGCTTCGGACCAGCTGTGTGAATAGCGTTCGCCATGCAGCAGTTCCTGCCACTGACGGACCATGCCAAGGCGTTCATTGTTCAGGATGAACTGCTTCACGGGCAGACGGTATTGCGCGGCGGTGCCCATTTCCTGCATGTTCATCAGCCAAGACGCCTCACCAGCCACGTTGATCACCAATGCATCTGGATGCGCCATCTGCACGCCGATAGAGGCGGGGAAGCCATAGCCCATCGTGCCCAGGCCACCCGAGGTCATCCAGCGGTTGGGGTCTTCGAACCCAAGGTACTGAGCCGCCCACATCTGGTGTTGGCCCACTTCGGTGGTGATGTAGCGATCGTGCTTTTTTGTCAGCTCTTCAAGGCGTTGCAGCGCGTATTGCGGTTTGATGGATTTTTCGCTGTTGGCATATGCAAGGCAGTTGATCTTGCGCCATTCCGCGATCTGGTTTTGCCACTGCTTCACGTTCGCAGCATCCGTCTTGCGACCGCGAGACTTCCAGATCTTCAGAATGTCTTCCAGTACATGCGCCACGTCACCGACAATGGGTATGTCCACACGGATTACCTTGTTGATCGAGGACGGATCGATGTCGATATGCGCCTTTTTCGAGTTCGGCGAAAACGCATCGATGCGGCCGGTGATCCGGTCGTCGAAACGTGCGCCGATATTGATCATCAGATCGCAGTCATGCATCGCCAAATTGGCCTCGTAGAGACCATGCATGCCCAACATTCCAAGCCAGTTCTCGCCCGAGGCTGGGTAAGCGCCCAGACCCATCAGGGTCGAGGTGATCGGGATACCAGTCGCGTCCACCAGTTCACGCAGCAACTGGCTGGCTGCAGGGCCAGAGTTGATGACACCGCCACCGGTATAAAAGACCGGTTTCTTAGCGGTTTCCATGGCGGCAACCAGTTCCGTGATCTCTTCCAGGTCGCCTTTCAAAACCGGTTGGTAATGCGACGTTGAAGGCTTGGGGCTGGTGTACTCGCCCGAGGCAAACTGCACGTCCTTGGGAATGTCGATCAACACAGGACCGGGACGGCCCGAGGTGGCGACGTGAAAGGCTTCGTGCATCGTTTCCGCCAGCGAATCCGTGTCTTTAACCAACCAGTTATGCTTGGTGCAGGGGCGGGTGATGCCAACAGTGTCAGCCTCTTGAAACGCGTCTGAACCGATCATGAAGGTCGGAACCTGACCCGTCAGAACAACCAGCGGGATCGAATCCAACAATGCGTCGGTCAGGCCGGTGACAGCGTTGGTCGCGCCAGGGCCGGACGTTACAAGCGCAACGCCGGGTTTGCCGGTCGACCGGGCATAGCCTTCGGCGGCATGGATTGCACCTTGTTCGTGACGCACCAGAATGTGGCGAATGTCGTTTTGCAGAAAGATCTCATCATAGATCGGTAGGACGGCGCCACCGGGGTATCCGAATACCGTGTCCACGCCCTGATCCTTGAGGGCCTGAACCACCATCTTTGCGCCGGTCATCTCACGTGTCATCTGCTTTGCTCCGTTCGCGACATGTGTCTTGCGTTTTGCCAAAAAAAAGCCCCCGATTTTTCGGAGGCGCATGGGTTCGATTATGGTTTTCCGTTACCGGCCCATGCGCGTTTTTCCTACGATTACGACTAGCGCTTTCATCGCCAGAGGCTCCTTCTTTGCGTGCAGGGACATTATGGTCGGGGGGAAGGGGCGTCAACAGGCAATTGCACCAATTTTCTATCTTGGCGGCGGTTATTTGCGACATTTTATTGCGCAGATTGCCGCATGTTGGGAATTTCCGGGAAAACGATGTTCATTTCACTGGTTTTTTAGACGCATGTGAGGGTCCAAAAGCGTCAGGTCGATGTCTGAAACTGGCATGATCTGCCTATTTGACTGCGTCACGCTGACCCTGTGGGCGCGCATGAAGGAGGCGGAGAATGCTGCAAGACCTGTTGGACCTTGGACGGTATCCGATCGATCGCCCGGATTCGCCCGCGTATGTTCGATTGATCGAAGATTTGAGGCGGGAACTAGATCAAGATGGATGCGCGGTTCTGCCGGGTTTTGTCCATGAAAAGGGCATCGCTCTTTTGACTGAAGAGGCCGATGCCGTTGCGCCCAATGCGCATCGCTCTTTCAGCCGTACGAACCCGTATTTCACCAAGGACGACCCGCGGTTTGGCATCGGTCATCCTATCCGACAGTTCTATGATCGTTCGAATGCCTTTGTTCCAGCGGATAATTTTCCGCAATCGGGGCCTTTGCGGAGTATATATGAGTTTGAACCCTTTCTGCCGTTCGTTCGTGATGCCTTGAATGAGCCTGCAGAGCGTTTTTTCCGTTATGATGACCCGCTGGCCGATGTGATCATTAACGTGGTCGAGGAAGGGCAGGGCTTTCCATGGCATTTCGATACGAACAATTACACGGTGACACTGGCCATTCAGAACGGTGAGGAAGGGGGCGCGTTCGAGTACGCGCCAAATCTTCGCACAACGGAAGACGAAAACTTTGCTGAGGTCGCCGCAGTTTTGAACGGGGATATGACGTGCGTCCATCAGTTAGAGCTTCAGCCCGGTGATTTACAGATTTTCAAGGGGCGATATTCGCTTCACCGGGTAGCGCCGGTGACGGGGCCGCGCCGCCGGTATGTCGGTATCTTTTCATTTGTCGAAACCGAAGGCATGTGCGGCGGTATCGAACGGACTGAGCAACTGTATGGACGGGTTCTGCCACACCATTACGAACGCGCGGGGCTACGCAAAGATCAATTACTGGATTGAGACACCACACCGGTAAACTGAAGGTGCTTCCTTTTCGGAGATTCAGATGCCTGAGATTTTGCAGCTAACGCCGTTTGTGTTGTGTTCGTCTTTGCAGAACCAGATCGATTTCTATTGCAAGCGATTGGGGTTCACATGTGGGTTCAGGCAGGACAACTATGCTTTTCTGTCGCTGGGACCGGTGGCCATGCGCTTATTGGAATGCCCGCCGCGCCCGGATGGCAGGCCGTTGGGCGACGACCAGTCGTTTTACATTGATGTGGACGATGTGGATGGCCTGTATGAAAGCTGGCGCGCCGGGTTAGCCGATTTGCCCAAGGGGCGTGTACGACCGCCGTTTGACCAGCCTTATTTGCAGCGTGAGTTTCACGTTTTGGATGAAGACGGGACACTGGTGTTCTTTGGTCAGGACATTAGGCCCCGAGCGTGAACACTCCCGCCCATCGTCGACACGCCAGCGGCGCGTCTTCTCTGGTTGGGCAGGGCAGCGCGTGCCGCGCTGCGGGAGTATGCAGATCAAAAGCCGACGCCAGTGCCTTGCAGAACGCCGTGTTCCAGTGCATAGCGGGTCAGACCAGCTGTTGAGGAAATGCCAAGCTTGCGCTTGATGTTCTTCCGGTGGGTCTCGACCGTTCGCACTGAAATCTCCAGCTTTTGGGCAACCTCTTTGTTGGACTTGCCCTGTGCAAGTTCCAATAGGATCGTCTGTTCGCGCCCGGTGAGCGCCTCGCGCGCACTATCCTCTTTGGGTTTCAGGGATCCGCTGGCACCGGTGCACAGATATTGCTTGCCCTGCATGACAGCGTCGATGGCCTGCCTGATCTCTTCCGTAGGTACATCCTTGAGTACATAGCCTTTGGCACCGTGGCTGAGCGCGGTTGTGATGTATTCAGGACTGTCATGCATCGACAGGATCAGGATGCGCGTTTCGGGCAGACGTTCGAGGATGATTTCCGTCGCGCTGAGACCGCCCAGGCCAGGCATGTTCAGATCCATCAGGATCACATCAGGGGCCAGATCAACGGCCAGATCCACGGCCGCCTGACCGCTGCCCAGCGTGCCGACGACCTGGATATCTTCATAGCTTTCCAGAATCGACTGGATGCCCTCGGCCACCATCGGGTGGTCGTCAACGATGAGAACCCGGGTTCTGTCAGAGCTCATGTACCAGCCTTTCGGTTCGGAGTTGCGTCTTCCTGCGGTGGCAGAAGGTGGCTCAGCGGCAAGCTGGCTTCGATCACCGTCCCGCCACGCGGTCCGCGTGATGACAGAATCCGCAAGGACCCGTCAAGCTGTTCGATACGTTCCTGCATGTTACGCAGCCCGATGCCTGTGGTTGCTGTTCCGGGCTCAGTGCGCAACCCACGGCCATTGTCGGTGATCCGCATAGTTGCACCTTTCTTATGTCCGCGCAGGTCTATGGTAACATGAGTGGCCCCCGAATGGCGTTCGATATTGGTCAACGCTTCTTGCGCAATTCTATAAAGGGCGATCTTGCTGTCCTGATCCAGCCGGTTTCGGAAGACCACGGTGGAGAATTCGGTCTCGATCCCGGTACGGTCTCGGAAATCGTCGGTCAGGGCCTTCAACGCGGGACCAAGGCCCAGATCGTCCAACACGCCCGGACGCAGGTCACGGCTGATGCGCCGCACCTCGGTAATGGCGGCCCCCAGGTTGTCGATCCCTTTTTCCAGCGGAGCGAGCGCACCTTCGTCATCACCCCGAGTCAGACGCCGCCGCGCGTTGTCCAAAGCATATCGAACGCCGACAAGAATTTGGCTGATCCCGTCATGTAATTCACGTGCGACCCGGCCCCGTTCTTCTTCCTGTGCGTCAAACACACGCTGGGTCAGTTCCTTCAGCTTAGCATCGGCCAACCTGCGCTCGCGAATGTTCAGCAACATGCCCGACGCAAAAACGATGAGGACAGCGGCCAGTACAATCGCGCCGATATACATGAATGTGCGCTGTACGCGGGCTTCGACTTCGGCCCGTGCGTTGGCAACGGTGGCCACGATGTCATCGATGAACACCCCGGTCCCGACGACCCAGCGCCAGTCCTGAAGGCCAACAACATAGGCGATCATCTGCGCTTCTTGCCCCGTTGAGGGCTTCTGCCACATGAAACTGTGCCATCCTGCCCCTTGGCGAGCGAGGCGAATGAACTCGTTGACGATTGGCGTGCCTTCGCTATCCGTCAGACCTTCCCAATTCTGGTTGATGAATTGCGTCTGGCGGGGGCTGACAAGGTTGTTTCCGTCATAGTCATACACAAAGAAGAACCCGTCCTGACCATAGATCATCGCCGACAGGATCTGCGTGACGAGGTTTTTGGCCACTTCATCATTTGGTTCAGCCCGACCATAGATATAGGCAAAACCGTTGCGCGCCTGCGTTACGTAGTTGCGCAGCTCTTCCTTCTTGGCTTCGATCAGACGGCGTTCCAGGGCCTCGATCTCGCGCTCAGCGGTGGCGCGCGCCTGATAGGCGACCAACACGGCAATTGCCGCAACAGCGACGACCAATGGTATGGCCGCAACCAACGACAATTTCTGCGCATAAGTCAGCGAAACCAGGTTTCTAAGTCTGTGCATGGTCGAATCGATACGCAAGTGGCAGCAAAAATGCAAAAAGATTGAACATTTCCATACCCAAAGGACGTCAAAAGCCCGGCTGAACTGGAACTCACCAAGGGTTTTCTCGCTAAAAAAGGTCAGAAACCCGGCTTTCTACGCAGTAGTAGGTATTCCCATTCACAACACTGTCATTAGTCTGACGCGCACTGAATACGACAGGTCCGGCTGTGCCGGATTATGACTATGAAGGGGAGGAACACTCATATGGATCGTCGTTCATTTTTGAAAAAATCCGCGCTGGGCGGATCGGCAGCTGCAGCAACCGCTCTGGCGGCGCCGGCTTATGCTCAGGGCCAGCGTACCCTGACCATGGTGACGTCGTGGGGCCGTGGCTTGGCGGGCGTGTTTGACAGCGCGCAGCGCTGTGCCGACAGCATCAACGCGATGTCGGACGGAAGCCTGAATGTTGAGATCAAGGCCGCTGGTGAGCTGGTTGGCGCGTTTGAGGTTTTTGACGCGGTGTCGTCCGGTCAGGCCGATATGTACCACGCGGCGGACTATTACTTTGTGGGTCAGCACCCGGGCTATGCCTTCTTCACTGCTGTTCCGTTCGGCATGACCGCGCAGGAACTGGTGAACTGGTATTACCACGATGGCGGCATGGAGCTGCATGACGAGCTGGGTTCGATCTTTGGCCTCAAGTCTTTCCTGGCCGGGAACACCGGCGCGCAGGCGGGTGGCTGGTACTCGAAAGAGATCAACAGCCCCGAAGATTTCCAGGGCCTGAAGTTCCGTATGCCGGGCCTGGGTGGCCAGGCGCTGGGTAAGCTGGGCGCGTCGGTTCAGAACATTCCGGGTTCGGAAGTGTATCAGGCGCTGTCTTCGGGTGCGATTGACGGAACCGAGTGGATCGGTCCCTGGGCCGACGAAAAGGCGGGCTTCCAGGAAATCACCAAGACCTACTATACTGCGGGCTTCCATGAGCCAGGCGCGGGTCTGTCGCTGGCCACAAACCGTGACGTCTTTGACGAACTGACACCTGCACAGCAGAAGATCATCGAGATCGCAGCGGCCGAAGCGCACCAGTGGAATCTGGCGCAGTTCCTGGCCAATAACGGTGCAGCCCTGCAGCGTCTGCAGTCGGGCGGCGTGAAGGTCATGGAGTTCCCGGACAGCGTTTGGGATGCATTTGGCCAGGCGTCGCAAGAGGTTCTGGACGAGAACATGGGCGACGAGCTGTTTAAGAAAATCCACGACAGCGCAATGGCGTCTATGGCGGCTTCGTCTGCTTGGATCAACCTGTCGTCGGGTGCCTACACCGCTCAGCGCGACCGCGTTCGCGGCTAAATTCGAGCCAAATGAGCAAACGGTTTCCCCGCATCAGCGGGGAAGCCTTTCCTGTTGCATATGCGCGGACCCATCATGCCGCTATAATCAGCAATGCAACTGACGAGACCCGGGGACAACATGCAGGACGACAACGGTATTTCGTTTTTCGGCGCCCTGTGGAATGGACTGATCTGGTTCATTCAGAACATTGCCGAAGCCTTCTATAATTTCGGATACGCTATCACGCATCCGCAGCTCTGGCTGAACTGGTCCGACAAAGAGGCGATCATGCGCTTTGTCTACTACGGAGGCTCGGTCGAGTTCTTCTTCGTGGTTTTCACCTTCTTTCTGGTTCTGACCGCGATCGGGCTCTACTACCGGAACTTTATGTGGGCCATCGTGCGCGGGCTGGAGGGGTTTGCAAACACCACCGGCCGTTTCTTTGCGTGGGCAGGTCTGCTGATGGTGATCCAGCAGATCGTGATTGTCTTCATGCAGCGGGTGTTTACGCGCCCTGATATGTCGTTCGGCTTGGGGATCCCGTTCCAGATGGACATCAGCTGGTTTGCGGAAGAACTGAAACTTTACAATGCCATGGTGGTTTGTCTGTGCTGTACCTACACATTTGTGCAGGGCGGGCATGTGCGCGTTGACCTGATCTACGCCGGCATCAGCCACCGCGCCAAGCGCGTGGTTGATATGTTAGGCGCGGTGTTGTTCATGATGCCCATGGCTGTGCTGACCTGGATGTATGGTTGGTACTTCATGTGGCGGCACCTGATCGTGCCGAAACCTTCGGCCAGTGACACGCTGGATCGTCTGGTGGCCAAGTCCCGCGCGCTGCGCTGGAATGTGGAGACCATCGGGTTCAGCCCCAATGGCTTTAACGCATACTTCCTGTTCAAGATCCTTCTGGTTGCCTTTGCGGCCATGGTGTTCCTGCATGCCATCGCATTCCTGTACCGGTCGTATCTTGAGTATGTGGAAGGGCCGGAAAGCACCGGAAAATACCTCGACAAGGACAGCCTTGGTGAGGGTGAAGAAGCCTATGAAGGCGCGCATTAAGGACGGAGAACCAGACAATGCTATTCGGACTTGATGGCGTCGAGATAGGCCTCATTATCGTATTCTTCTGCCTCTTCGGAGGCATTCTTTCCGGGTTTCCGGTGGCTTTTGCCATCGGTGGGGCCGGGGTCATTTCTTTCGGGATCATCGCTGCGCTCGACAGTGCGGGTCTGTTGATCCACCAGGCGATAGACACGGGCTCGCAAGCCTATCGGGATATCGTGAACTCGGGGGTGAAACCCGACACGATATCCGTGTTCCGATACCCTGATTTGCCAAGGATCGCCGAACCGGTCTTTGTGCAAGGCTGGGAAACGGCGCTGGATCGCAACGTCTCCTTCATCGTGAACCGAATGAACGAACGCGTTCTGGCGGGTCAGTCCATCGAGACGCTGTTGGCCGTGCTGATGTTCGTTCTAATGGGTATTACGCTGGAACGCTCAAAGATTGCCAACGACCTGCTGACCACGATGGCGCGTGTCTTTGGCCCGCTGCCGGGCGGTCTGGCCGTATCGATCGTGGTTGTGGGTGCTTTCCTTGCCGCGTCGACCGGGATTGTGGGCGCGACGGTTGTGACCATGGGCCTTTTGGCACTGCCGACCATGCTGCGAAACAACTATGCGCCCGAACTGGCAACCGGTGTCATCGCTGCATCGGGTACGCTGGGGCAGATCATCCCACCGTCGATTGTAATTGTTTTGCTGGGTACTCTGGCCGGGGACTTGTATTCGACCGCACAGGAAACGCGCGCAATTGAGGCGGGGTGTACTGATGCTTTGACCTTCCTGGGCGAGCCTGCTGTTGTTTCTGTCGGGACGCTCTTCCAAGCGGCCTTGTTGCCGGGGATCATGCTGGCCTTGCTCTATGCGCTTTATGCCTTTGGCTATGCGTTACTGAACCCGCACAAAGCACCGGCGGTGGAAATTTCAGGCGGGTCAGGCGAGACAATCACCCGGTCCGAGGGACTGACCTGGCTGCTGGGCGCTCCGGCTGCTCTGATTGTCGGGGCAGTTCTTCTGGGCAATGTCGGCGTGATTGGAAGTCAGAACATTGCGGTCTCAGCCTTCTCGGACGTTGGACAGAGTGCCTCGCTGCGCACGAACGTGTCAGAAGAATGCAAAGCCTCGATGATCGAGCTGCACGGTCAGTCAGCCTGGGATCAGGCTGTTGTCGAGCAGGAAGCAATCGATGCCGCAGGAGGTGTTGCGGATGCTCAACGCCTGAGTGAAGAGGAACTGGCGGCCGCACAGCAAGAGAAGATCGCCGCAGCGGCCCCGATTGGAACGGGCGTGGCAGTGACCATTGTTCTTTTGGGGCTGACACTGGTTCTGGGCCGCGGGATCGCGCCTTCGCGTTCACCGCAGCCGCTGATCCTGGGGGCAATTGGCCTGTTGCTTATGGCTTTGGTCGATATCCTTTTGATTTCGCCGACAACCTCTTCGGGGGCCACTTTCCTTCTGCTGGCTTTGCCATTTGCACTCGCCATCTACGGCTGCAAGGAAGCTGCCGCACGATGCGCCACCAACGATCTGATCCGCGTTGTGTTTCCTCCGTTGGTTCTGATCATCGCGGTGCTGGGGTCGATCTTGGGGGGCGTGACCAACCCGACACCGGCGGCTGCGCTGGGCGCGGGTGGTGCGATCATGCTGGCGGCGTATCGCAAACTTCAGGATCAGGGCCGGTCGGGCAAGGTGATCATCTGGGCAACCTTTGCCGTGATCATTGCCTTGCTGATGGGGGTTAACTTTGATCTGCGCATTTCGCAGGGCAGTGTTTCATTTGAAACTTGGGTTGCGTTTATCGTCGCTTACGGCGCTTACCTTTTTGCCCTGTTCGGCTTGATTTACGGCTGTTGGGTGCTGTTTTCGAGCGGTGTTCTGACGCCTGTTGTTCGCGAGACAGCCAAAGTAACCTCGATGGTCTTCACCATTCTGATCGGATCACAGTTACTGAACCTTGTGGTGATCTCGTTTGGAGGTGAGCACTATATCCAGCAGTTCCTGAAGAGCTTTGACAACGAGTTCACGGTCTTCCTGATCGTGATGCTGGTGCTGTTCATTCTGGGTTTTGTACTGGATTTCCTCGAGATCATCTACATCGTGATCCCCATTGTGGGGCCGGTGATTTATGGTGGATCTTTCGATCCGAAATGGGTGACGATCATGGTGGCTGTGAACCTGCAGACCTCGTTCCTGACGCCGCCCTTTGGCTTTGCGTTGTTCTACCTGAGGGGGGTCGCGCCAAAAGAGGTCACGACGGGTCATATCTATCGCGGGATCATACCGTTTGTGTTGATCCAGGTGGTCGGCATTGCGATCTTGTGGTTCTTCCCCTCGATCGTCACGATCGTCCCGGACCTGATCCCGAATTGATCCCGGTTACCAAAATGCAAAGGGGGCCTAATGGCCCCCTTTTCTTGTTTGTACCGGAGAAGGGGCCAGCCCCTTCTTGGCCTGCGGCCAATTCATCCCCGAGGTATTTTGGGCCAGATGAAGCTGCGGATCAGCTGAACTGGATCAGGTCCCACCGATTGTCGAAGGGATCGCGCCAGACGGCAACCTGGCCATAGGGTTCGGAACGTGGGGCCTCTTCGAATGTGACACCTTGCGCCAGCATGTCAGCATGATCGCGGTCGAAATCATCGGTTTGCAGGAAGAAACCCACACGACCGCCGGTTCGGTTGCCAATAGCGGCTTTTTGGTCGGGGCCGTCGGCTTTTGCCAGAAGAAGGGCGCTGCCTGTCGATCCGGGCGGGGCGACCAGTACCCAGCGTTTGCCGTCGCCGAGCGCGAGGTCTTGCAGGAGCTGGAACTTGAGCGTTTTGGTGTAGAATGAGATCGCGGTATCATAGTCGGGCACCACAAGGGCAACCGCATGCAGGGACTGCTTCATTATTTGGTCAGCTTTTGGTAGGGTGGCGGTCAGGTAGCTGAATATTCGCTACTTGTTCGGCTATGGGCGCAGATGACAACGGGTGATGCGATGCATCGGAATAGGCACCTGGGTCTTTGATCTTTCGCCATTGCCCCTGAATATAGGCTTCAAGCCCTGTGAACTTGGCCTTGTAACCCATTTTGGGACTGCCGGGGACCCAGTAGCCTAAATAGATATAGGGAAGCCCGGCTTCTCGCGCGATCTCAATATGATCCAGGATCATGTAAGTGCCCAGAGAGTTCTGGGGTTGGTTGGGATCGTAGAAGGAATAGACCATACTCAGCCCGTCATCGAGCACATCGGTCAGGCTAACGGCGATGAGGTTGCCGGTTTCCGGGTCGGCATACTCCACAACGCGGCTGCGGATCGGGGTTTCTTCAATCATGGCGGCAAACTCGAACACATCCATGTCGGCCATGCCCCCGTCGGCGTGCCGTGTGTCAAGATAACGGCGGAACAACTCGTATTGTTCGTCTGTGGCCCAGGGTGACGTTGCGCGGCGTTCCAGGTAGCCGTTGCGCTTGGCTGCGCGTTTCTGGCTTTTGGTGGCGCGAAAGGCCGACACATCGATCCGAGCGGACAGACAGGCCGCGCAATCGGTGCACGACGGGCGATAGAGCACATTCTGCGACCGACGAAACCCCTGTTGAGACAGGGAATTGTTCAACTGTTCCGCGCCTTCACCTTGAAGGGCTGTGAACAGTTTACGCTCCATCCTGCCGTCGAGATAAGGGCAGGGTTGCGGAGCGGTAACATAAAACTGTGGCGCTATTGGCAGCGTGTGTCGCATGAAGTTCCCATCTGGCCTCGGGACGGATGATAGCAACCGTTTCCGAGACCGCCAAGTGATTCACACAATTGGTTTTCACGCCCTTTGATTGATCATCACAGTCCCCAGGAAACTGTCGGTCAGACCCTGACCACGGGCGCTGGTCAGCATCATGATGATCGAAATGATCTGGACCACGAAAAACGCCATACTGACGAAATAACCGGCAGTATGGGCGATGGCTTTGCCCATATCCATCCGCTCGCCGAATGCGTCACGCAGTTCGATGCCCATGAAGCGCATACCCAGCGTAGCTGAGCCGTTCGAGATGGTGATGACCCGATACGCAAAGCTGATCACAGCGTAAATCAGCGGAAGGAAAAACAGCCCCGCACCGAAGGTCAGGAAGACGGGCACGATGCACAGCAGCGAGATGAAGGCGATATCGAACAGCCACGCGACAAAGCGCTTGGTCGCAACCGAGCTGTAGAATTCTGGTTGAGTATCCGGGTTGGGCAGGTGGTTCATTCGTCACGTCCGAAAGATAGGGTTGGTGCACCCTGACCCGAATAACCGGGGCAGGGCAAGGGCTATCAGGCAGGTGCGCCTGTGCCGTTTTCTTCGTGGTTTTCGCGGGCGCGTTCGTCCATGAACTGGTCGAATTCAGCCTTGTCTTTGGCTTCGCGAAGACGGCGCAGGAAAGCTTCAAAATCCTGCTGTTCGCGCTCCAGGCGGGCCAGAGTGTCAGCCTTGTAGGCGTCAAAAGCGCTGTTACCCGAAGGCTTCATTGCGCTCATGTGGCTGTGCCAGGATTTGCGGCGGCTGCAGGACTTGCTGAACATGCGTTTGCTCCAGATCATGTAGGCCAGAAGGGCAAGGCCAACAGGCCAGAAGAAGATGAAACCAAGGACCATGGCGGCGATCCAGGCCCCTTTGCCTTTGTCATCCAGCCAGGCCTCAATTCGGTAAAGCCATCCCGGATTGGCGTGGACGGCGGGGTCGGACAGTGCAGTCATGAAAGCTCTCCAGGGTTGATGTAAACTGTTTTCACATTGTCTAGATGGGGGCGCCTTCGGGTGATACAAGGGGTAATGTGAAAAAGATTTACATTCCACTATACAGTTGATGGTGAATGTCTCTGACGGCAGGGTGCGGCCATGAATATGACTGAAAACAAAACGGCTCCTTCGCTGAATGACATTCTTGACCTGGAAAAGCAGGTCTGGACCGCGCTGGTTGAAGGAAATGCAAGCGCAGACCGCGCTTTGCTGAGTGCGGATTTTCTGGGAGTTTACCCAACCGGGTTTGCCAACCGAGCCGATCACGTCGGTCAGTTTGCGGATGCGCCGACGATGGCAGAGTTTGATCTCAGTGATGCGCGGTTGCGTGTGCTGACACCTGACATTGTATTGTTGTCCTGTCGGGCCGATTACCAGAGACCGAGTGCAACCGGAGGCGACGCAATGCTGATTTCCTCGCTCTGGGAAAGGCGCAACGACGCTTGGGTCAACAGTTTCAGTCAGGATACACCCGTTCAGGATATCTGATCAGAATACCCCATTGACGATGGCGCATGACGATGCGCAGGGTGCGCGCATGACTGACGCTCTTTCCATTACCCGGCTTCCGCGTGCTTTTGATCCGTCTCTGGGGGATGAAGCGCGGGCCCTGATGCCAGATTTGCCGCAGGAAATGGGTGAGCTCGTGGCGGGCACTGCCGGGTCCAGCCCTTATCTGAAAGGTCTGATCGAGCGTGAGAAAGGCTGGTTGCCTGAGGCATTGGAGCAGCCGGATCAGGCCCTAGCGAACGTTATGACTGCAGCGCGTGATCTGCCGCCCGATCAGTTGAAACCCGGCTTGCGTCAGGCCAAGCGACGTTTGGCGCTGCTTACCGCCTTGGCTGATATTGCAGGTGCGTGGCCGCTGGAAAAGGTCACGGCGGCCCTGACGGATTTCGGAGCACTGGCCGCGGATGTTGCGGCCAAGGCCGAGATCGCTGCGTTGATCCGGCGCAAGAAACTGCCCGGAATGACTGAAGATGATGTCGAAAACGCAGCTGGGCTGGTCATTCTTGCGATGGGCAAGATGGGCGCGCATGAGCTGAATTACAGCTCGGACGTTGATCTGATTGTTCTGTTTGACGAGACGCGTTTTGACCCCGACGATTTCTACGAGGCCCGTCAGGGCATGGTCCGGGCAACGCGGAATTTCTGCGCGACGCTCAGTGACAAGACAGCAGACGGGTATGTGTTTCGGACCGATCTGAGGCTGCGCCCAGATCCCGCCGTGACCCCGGTTTGCATGGCGATGGAGGCGGCTGAACGATATTATGAAAGCCTTGGTCGTACCTGGGAACGGGCCGCCTATATCAAGGCGCGGCCCTGTTCCGGGGATTTGGGGGCGGGTCAAAGGTTCCTGGACAGCCTGCGCCCCTTTGTCTGGCGCCGCCATCTGGACTTTGCGGCCATTCAGGACGCCCATGATATGCGTCTGCGTATCCGCGAAAACAAAGGAACTGGTGGGTCTTTGTCCATCCCCGGCCACGACATGAAGCTGGGTCAGGGCGGCATCCGAGAGATTGAGTTTTTTACGCAAACCCGCCAACTGATCGCTGGTGGGCGTGATGCGGACCTGCGCGTGCGGGGGACTGTTCCGGGGCTGTCGGCGCTGGCGTCAAAAGGCTGGGTGCCAGAGGACGTGGCTGAGAAACTGACCGATCACTACCGGGCGCATCGCGAGGTCGAGCATCGTATTCAGATGATCCACGACGCGCAGACCCACAAGGTGCCAAATTCACCCGATGGGATCGAACGCGTTGCCTGTCTTATGGGGATCAGCAATGCAGAGTTGACACAAGACCTCATGCGCCGCCTGACCGAAGTGCATGAGTTGACCGAGGGGTTCTTTGCGCCGGGTCAATCACCGGCCTCTACGCCGGTGCAGAACGTCGAGTTTGACAAGAATATACTGGCGCGCTGGACGACATACCCGGCGCTGCGAAGCCAGCGGGGCGCGCGGATTTTCGAACGCCTGCGGCCCGAATTGCTTTCGCGCCTCGCCAAGACAGCCAAACCGGACGAGGCGCTTATGGCTTTAGACGGGTTTCTGGCGGGTCTTCCCGCCGGGGTGCAACTGTTTTCCTTGTTCGAAGCAAACCCGCATCTGATTGACCTCTTGGTCGATATTGTTGGCACATCCCATGCGCTTGCTTCGCACCTGTCACGTAATGCGTCTGTATTTGACGCGGTGATCGGGGGCAGTTTCTTTACCGATTGGCCGGGGCAAGAGGCGCTGCAGGGCGAACTGGCACAAGCCCTTTCGGAAGAAACGGATTATGAAACCCAACTCGATCTGGCGCGGCGCTGGTGCAAGGAATGGCATTTTCGCATTGGGGTGCATCATCTGCGCGGCCTTATTGACGGAGCGCAGGCCGGTCAGCAATATGCAGAGCTTGCTCAGTCGGTGATTGCAGCCGTACTTCCCTATGTCACCGAGAACTTTGCCCGCAAACATGGTCCCGCGCCCGGTCGTGGAGCCGCCATTTTGGGTATGGGTTCGCTTGGCGCGGGGCGTATTAATTCGCAGTCCGATCTGGACATGATCGTGATCTATGATCCGCAGGACGAAGAGATGTCAGACGGTCCGCGCCCATTGGCCACGCGCACCTATTACGCGCGCTTTACTCAGGCGCTGATCACTGCACTTTCGGCACCGATGTCGCAAGGGCGTTTGTATGAGGTCGATATGCGATTGCGCCCCTCGGGTAATCAGGGGCCGGTGGCAACAAGCTGGGCCAGCTTTACCAACTATCAGCAAAACGAAGCCTGGGTGTGGGAACACTTGGCTCTGACTCGCGCGCATGTCGTCGCTGGAGACGCAGGGCTGGCCGAAGATATTGAATCCTTCCGGGCCGAATTCCTGTCGCGGCCAAGGGAACAGAGTAAAGTGCTTCGCGAAGTCGCCGAAATGCGCGCGCGCCTTGCTGCCGCCAAGGCACCTGCGGGCATCTGGGATGCCAAGAACGGACCGGGGCGTCTGATGGACATCGAACTGATGGCCGAAACCGGCGCTTTGCTGGCAGGCTCGGCGCAGCGCGATGTATCATCGGGTCTGGATGGGGCCGTCGCAGCCGGATTGCTGGATGTCGCGCAGGCGCAATCGCTGAAAGACTGCTATGATTTATGCTGGTCTGTGCAATGTGCCGCCCGACTGCTGTCGGGCAAGGTCATCGAGGCCGACAAAATAGGCGAGGGCGGCGCGGCGTTTTTGTGCCGCGCGACCGGGTTCGAACATGTCGAGGCCCTACAGGCAGCATTGCAGGAAAGTTACACGACCGCAGCCGATCTGATCGGAGGCGTGATCAACGAGGGCGAAGATGACGCGCAGCACTGATCCCAACGACCATAAGGGTCTGATCCGCGAAGCTTACCGCATTGAGGGCATTACCTTGCCCGAATGCCGCAGCATCTTTCTGGACTGGGCGCTCAGCCTGCCTGCCGATCGCGATCAGAATACAGCGCTGGCGGAATTGCACGCAGGCTACATGGACCAAAACCCCGATCATCCCATGACACATGTCCTGAGCGAGGGTCTTCAGGCGGCTCAGACCCCCAAACGTCGAGGCGGATGGCGGTCTCGTAACCGCTAGGGGTTTTCGACCGGCGCGTTCCTGACTATGAGAGCGCCATGACCCAATCTGCCGACCGCCCCCGTATCCGCCTGAAACCCAAAGCCAATGCGCGCGGCTTGCGCCATGGCTTCCCCTGGGTCTATGCCAATGACATCGTCACCGACCGCCGCACGCGCAAGATCCCGGCGGGCGCTTTGGCCGTGCTTGAGGATGAAAAACGCGCGCCCATCGCGCTGGTGGCGGTCAACCCCGAGTCCAAGATCATGTGCCGGGTGCTGGACCGTGATATTGACGCGCAGCTTGATGCCGCTTGGTTCGAAACCCGCCTGCGGCGCGCCCTCGAGATGCGCGAACGCCTGTTTGACGCCCCGTACTACCGCCTGCTCCATGCCGAGGCGGATGGCTTTCCCGGCGTGATCATCGACCGCTTCGGTGACGCCTGCGTTATCCAGCCGAACTCGGCCTGGGCCGAGGCACACCTGGACCTGCTGACCGATGCTTTGGTCAAGGTGACTGGCGTGATCACGGTGCTGAAAAACGCCTCAGGCCGCACACGTGGGCTGGAGGGGCTGGACGACGTCAACCAAACCCTGCGCGGCACCACACCCGATGCACCGCTGCCGGTGCCGATGAATGGCGCGACTTATATGGCCGATTTGACCGGCGGGCAGAAAACCGGCCTGTTCTATGACCAGCGTCCCAATCATGCCTTTGCCGCGCGGCTGGTACATTCGGGAGCGCACGTGTTGGACGTCTTCAGCCATGTGGGCGGTTTTGGTCTCGCCATGCTGGCAGGCGGTGCAGGGCAGGCGCTGTCTGTGGATGGCTCTGCCGCGGCACTGGAGTTGGCGGCAAAGGGCGCTGAGGCTTCGGGCCTTGCTGACAAGTTCCAAACCCGGCAGGGCGACGCGTTCGACGTGTTGGCCCAATTGGGGGAAGAGGGCGCGCAGTTTGACGTCGTAGTCTGCGACCCGCCTGCTTTCGCACCGTCGAAACAAGCGCTGGATGCAGGGTTGCGCGCCTATGAGCGGATCGCTCGACTGGCCGCACCTCTGGTCAAACCCGGCGGTTATCTGGGGCTGTGCTCATGTTCGCACGCTGCGGATCTGGGGCGGTTCCGCGATGCCTCATCCCGCGGGATTGGTCGGGCCGGACGGCAGGCACAACTGATCCACACCGGGTTTGCGGGCCCGGATCACCCGCAATTGCCGCAACTGGCGGAAAGCGGCTATCTCAAAGCAGTGTTCTATCGCTTATGAAAGCCGTTCTCGACACCTGCGTGATCTACCCCACGGTGATGCGCGAGATGCTGTTGGGGGCTGCGCGTCTGGGTCATTTCACCCCGATCTGGTCTGCACGCATCCTCGAGGAATGGGCCCGCGCCGCCCGCAAACTTGGCCCAACGGGTGAGGCACAAGCCCGTGCCGAAATCTCACTGACACAAGCCAATTGGCCGGATGCCGAGCGCGCGCCGAACGAAGGGTTGCAAAACCGCCTTTGGCTGCCGGATGCCGCAGATATCCACGTGCTGGCGACTGCAGTTGCGGCTTCCGCCGATGTAATCGTGACGGTGAACGCCAAGGATTTTCCCAAGAATATCCTGGCCGAAGAAGGCCTTGAGCGCCGTGACCCAGACAGCCTGCTTCACGGTTTCTGGCAAGCAGACGCAATCGGGATGAACGCACTCGCGGCTCAAGTCCTTGCCGAGGCTAACCGTCTTTCAGGTGATCAATGGACCTTGCGCACATTGATGAAAAAAGCCCGCCTTCCACGTTTGGGTAAAGCCCTTACCACGTAAAAGCGATCCTGCTTCATCTGGCTAAAAATACCTCGGAGAGCGCGAGAGGCTGGCCTCTCGCTGCGCGCCCTCAGCCACGCGCCCAACGCTGTTCAAGTTTTTCAAGGGCTGCAATCCGCTCATCCGTCTTGGGATGGCTCATCAACCACGCAGGAACGACCCCGGCGCGCTGCTGCGTCAGGTCCTCCAGCTTGTGAAACAGCGATTTTTGCGGTCCAATTCCGATACCGGCCTTGGTCAGCAAAGCAGCCGCATATTCATCGGCTTCATATTCATCTCCACGTGACAGACGTGAGGCCAATAGGGCGGTCAAAGCATTGGCAATCATCGCGCCGATGAACGGGATGAACCGGTTCAGTACCAATATCAACGCCGTCCGCATTGCGTTCTGACCGGAAAAATCAATCATCCGCCGCCGCGCATGTCCCAAGGCGACATGCCCCAGCTCATGTGCGATAACGCTGGCCATTTCCTCGGCCGAGACCTCGCCATTGCGGAACTTCCGATAAAACCCGCGCGTAATGAAAATCCGACCGTCTGGGGCTGCAAGACCGTTCACCGGGTCGATCTCGTAGATAAAAACGGGCACCCGATCGATACCCAAAGCGGCCGCCAGACGGTCCGTCATACGTTTCAATGCAGGGTCAGCCAGTTCCGTCGATTTCGCATCCAGTTCCCGATGGGTACGCCAGACGGAAATCCGGTACATCACAAGACCATAGGCAATGGCCAGCAGGATCGGGGTGAAACGCAACATGGCTTAGATATGGGGCCGCAACGGCGTCAGGGCAATACAAACTTTACTGCAGTCAATAGAAGGATCAGGACAGGGCTGAGCTGCGCCTCGTGCCGTTTCATTCAGAAATGTGGTTGATATTCATAAACGTCAGAACATCACCGGCGCGAGGGGCCCGGATATCCAAAACAAACCCTTGATCCATCACCGCTTGAAACACCCGGGCCAGACCTTTTTGGCCATAAATCCCCGGATGGACCTCGATGACAAGGCGGGACACAGAACGCAGGTCGCACTGTTGGAACAGGTCTGCCTCACCACCTTCAATGTCACATATGATCAGTGTTGGGGCAAACTTTGCGACAATGTCATTGAAGTCCAAAATCGGCACATCGACTTTTTCGGTATAGGCTCTTTCCTCGCCACTCAGGGATGAGGCCCAGAAATTCTTGCGGATATAGAAATCGACAGTGTTGCCATCATTTGTTTGCCCAAGGATGCCATGAAGACATTCGGCTTTGTCGGACACATCGTTTTCTTCAAAGGTTGCTTGTATCACGTCGATCAGGGCCGGGTTTGCTTCGACCGAAACAACTTTGTCGACACCCTCGATCTGGGCGATCTTTGTGGACAAAAAACCGACCCCGGCTCCGATATCCAGAACCCGCTCGCCTTGTTCGATGCACCGTTCGGCATGGCGCAACTCGGCTGTTTCGTAACGTCCCAGCCTCATGGATCTCAGAATTCTGCGGGTGAACAAACCGGGCTTTTTGTGAATTCTGACGCCGCGATAACAGACCGAGCCACCGTCTTCAGCGAATTCTGTTGCCATGTGCGAACCTCAAGTCTTGCGTGGATGAGCGTCTGCCCCGAAACCCGGGCGGGAATGCCACTTTTCCAGATGCACCTTAGACTGTGTCTCAAGGTGATAAAACCTTAAATTCCAGCAGCCTATTGCAGTGCAATAATCAGTGGCACGCGTTTTTTTTCTTTCATTTTCGGGGAACGACCTACCGCGTCAGTTCCCGCATGCCCTGTTCCAGTCCGGCAAGTGTCATGGGCACCATGCGATCTTCGAAGATCTCTTGGATCATGCCGATTGAATGGGTGTATTCCCAATACTTCTCGGGCACCGGATTGATCCAGAGGTTGGATGTCCATTGGTCCCGCGCGCGTTGTAGCCAGACTTGCCCGGCTTCCTGGTTCCAATGTTCATTGGCACCGCCGGGATAGGCGATTTCGTACGGGCTCATCGAGGCGTCGCCAACAAAGATACACTTATAGTCGCCACCATAAGTGCGCAGAACTTCGTGGGTGGGGGTCTGTTGATCCCAGCGACGGCGGTTGTCGCGCCAAACACCTTCATAAAGGCAGTTGTGGAAGTAGTAGTATTCCAGATGCTTGAATTCAGTACGGGCGGCGGAAAACAGTTCCTCGACTACCTTAATATGCGGGTCCATTGATCCGCCCACGTCCAGAAACAACAGCACCTTGACCGCGTTGTGACGCTCGGGGCGGGTCTTGACGTCGAGATAGCCATGTTCAGCCGTGGCGCGGATGGTGCCGTCCAGATCCAGCTCTTCAGCCGCCCCTTCACGGGCCCAGCGGCGCAAACGCTTCAAGGCGACCTTGATGTTGCGGGTGCCCAGTTCAACTGTGTCGTCTAAATTCTTGAATTCCCGCTTGTCCCAGACTTTGACGGCGCGCTGATGGCGGCTTTCCTTTTGACCGATGCGGACGCCTTCGGGGTTATATCCATACGCACCAAACGGAGATGTTCCGGCTGTGCCAATCCACTTGTTGCCCCCCTGATGGCGGCCTTGTTGTTCCTTCAGACGCTCGCGCAGGGTTTCCATCAACTTGTCGAACCCGCCAAGCGCTTCGATTTCGGCCTTTTCTTCGTCCGACAGGTGCTTTTCAGCCATCTTGGCCAGCCAATCGGCGGGGATATCGACAGCTTCCAGAACCTGATCGAAACTGATTTCGTTCAGTCCTTCGAAACTGGCTGCAAAAGCACGGTCGAATTTGTCGATGTTGCGCTCATCCTTCACCATCGACACGCGGGCGAGATAGTAGAACGCTTCAACATCATAGGTGGCCAAGCCCTTCTTCATACCCTCCAGAAAGGTCAGATACTCCCGAAGTGAGACCGGGATGCCTGCTTTGCGGAGGTTTTCGAAAAAGGGCAAAAACATCGCGTCACGCCACCATGCGCACCAGAATCAACGAGATTACCAGCCCAAGAAGCGCAAATGCGATCCCGTAGCCAGCAGCATACTGCGCCATGTCAGCCCCGTTTCCATTGCGTTTTTTTGCGGTCAAAGCGCCCAGGATCGCCCCTAGGATCGCCATTCCCAAAACTAGCACCATTTGTGATTCACCCGTCTGTCCTGCTGCCCGAGCTCCGCTGGCCTGCGCTTTCAACCAAAGACTGGGCCACCAGTTGCGAACCAAACCCGTATCGCGCCCAACCAATGCTGTCCAGCCTGACCGAACGGGCCTGCTGAAGCTGTCCGGCCTGTCTCAAGGCTTCAGACTTCAACAGCAACAATGTGGCCAAAATCGAGGCATTCTCGGCCCTGGTCATCACGTTGATGGCATTGTCAAGCTCGGGCAAAACACGCGGTCCCTGATCTTGAGCCAGCGCAAATGCGGCAGTCTGAGTGGTCACATAGGCTTGATGAACCTCGGTGCCAGGCGTCGCCTTCAGAAATTGCTGGGCAATCTGAAACTGTCTAAGCGCTTCGTTTGGGTTGCGGAACTGTTCCATCCGGCCAAGCAGATAGTGGGGATAAGCGCGACGGTGATCCGTCCATCCCAATTGCTGACCAATGCGGGCGGCCTTCTTGGCGGCGCGCATTTGCCGCGGTGATCCCGGCCCGGGACCCAGCGATTTTTGAATGGCGTCTACCCATTCACGGGGTGTTTCAGTAGCGGGTTGAACGGCCAGCCGTTCGCCACGCGGGTTCAGGCGGCTCAGCACGCCGGGGATCACGGCTTTCACCTGTTCCTGGCTCATGCCTGTACGCAGCTCTGGCGCATAGGTGGCACGCAGTATCAGCATGTCAAACCCGGTTAGAACGGTGTGAATATTGTCGTCGTTGAACACCGAATCCGGCAAATGATAGAGGTCATTCAGAGGACCCAGCGCCTGCGCCAACTCCTCATGAAGGCAATCACGTATTTCCTGAGGGCTGACATCATAAGGAATGAATATCCCTAGCCTTTCGCGTCGGCGCAGCTCGGTCCAACTGCTTTTGGCCTTGCGGCGGTCACGGCGGTATTCGTCCAGGCTTGAGGCATTCGGTACCACGAAACACGCGGCGTTGGGCAGAATCCGCAGGATGTCTTCCTGACTGACCGCCTCGATCGTGATATTGGCCTGACCGTCTTGGATCTGCCGAATATTGATCCCGGCTTCACGTTTCAAACGGTTCAGCAGGCGCGTCAGATCCTGCTGCATACTGGCGGTCGGCGCCCCGGTCAGCCGTACTGTGACCGGTGTTTCAAACCGGGTAAACACCGGCAGGGCAGCGCCGCTTTCCAGCGCGAAGTGCAGCGACACAAAATCCTCGGCGATGTTCTTGTTGGATCGGGCGGGTGGCCATGGACGGGGAGCGCCGAAGGATTTGGTGGGTGGCAGTGCCGCCTCAACCGAGCGGATCTCGTCGGATACCGGAACGGTTTGAATAGGTTCAACCGATGTGCAACCCGCCGCAAACAACGCTACAACAAGAGCGGACCAACGCATCATGAGCGGGAATACTTGATGAACGGTGTGATCGTTCCGATGCGGTCATAAAGTTGCCGCGCGGTTTGGTTGAACTCCTGCGTCAGCCAATAAACCGACGGCGCACCTTGCCGGTCGGCCTCGTCGTAAACCGCCTGGATCAGTGCTCGGCCCACGCCTGTGCCACGGGCTTCGGGTCGGGCAAAAAGGTCTTGCAGGTAGCAGACCTTTTCGATCTTCCAGGCATGACGGTGAAACAGGTAATGCGTCAGCCCGACCAGATTGCCATCCTGCTCGGCGACAAAACAGGAAAAATCCTGCGGATCACCGCCCAACAGTCTTGAAAACGTCGTCTCGTAGATTTCTGCGGGCAGGGCGGTTTCATAAAACGCCAGATAGTCCCGCCACATGTCAGCCCACTGATCCTTGTCTTCGGCGCGAAGGGGGCGGATTTTCAGTGTGTTCGCCAAGCGATCTGTCCAATTCTGTGAGGTTGATCCGGTCACTCCTGCGATGCTGACACCCGGGGTGAAGCAACGCAAGCCAAGATCACCAATTTGTTCAGGTTTAAGCTACCGTTTGCCGCGCGCCATGAAGGCCAGCCGTTCGAACAAATGCACATCCTGTTCATTTTTAAGCAATGCGCCATGCAGCTTCGGCAGGGCATTGGCCCCATCGCGCTTGAGGTCGTCGGCGGTCAGGTCTTCGGCCAGCAGCAGTTTCAGCCAGTCCAGAACCTCGGAGGTCGAAGGCTTTTTCTTCAAGCCCTGTGTCTCGCGGATTTCATAAAACTGGGTCAATGCGGTGGTCAAAAGCGCGTCCTTGATACCTGGGTGGTGCACTTCGACAATGCGGCGCATTGTGGTCTCATCAGGGAAGCGGATGTAGTGAAAGAAACACCGGCGCAGAAATGCGTCGGGCAGTTCCTTTTCGTTGTTCGACGTGATGATGACGATGGGCCGGTTCTTGGCCCGGATCGTGTCGCCGGTCTCGTAGACATGGAACTCCATCTTATCGAGTTCCTGTAAAAGGTCGTTGGGAAATTCGATGTCCGCCTTGTCGATCTCATCGATCAGAAGAACAACTTTTTCATCGGCCTCAAACGCCTGCCACAGCTTACCCTTGCGGATATAGTTTGACACGTCATGCACGCGCTCTTCGCCAAGCTGGCTGTCGCGCAGGCGGCTGACCGCGTCGTATTCGTAAAGGCCCTGTTGCGCGCGTGTCGTTGATTTCACGTTCCACTCGATCATCCGCAGACCCAGTGCACCGGCGACCTGTTTGGCCAGTTCGGTCTTGCCGGTTCCGGGTTCCCCTTTGACCAACAGAGGGCGCTCGAGTGTGACGGCGGCGTTCACGGCAATGGTCAGATCGTCTGTGGCGACATATTCGGCTGTACCTTGAAAACGTGCTGTCATGGGCCTCTCGTGTGGTTGTGCGGTATGGTCGGGCAAACTGTGTTTTCCGGGTTACAGAGCGGCAAGGTTTTTGACAACCCGCGTCCCTGCGTCGGTCAACAGGAATTTTACTGCGTCTCCAAGCGCTTTTGATTGATTCGTCCGTCGCCGACACCGGCGCATCACGCGACGTGCCTCAAAAAAGCCTGGTGAATTTCATATAAAAACAAGGTTTTCCTGATGTTTGTCTCATATTTAGACAAATCCGCGCGGGCGACTGTGGATGCAACGTTTGTGTAGTGACATTCCACGGCCCGTCGGCTAAACGCTGCGCAGAAGGGAGAGCCAAATGTCAGGTGAAACAACCGCGACCGACGTTTCTGGCCATACCGAGGGAGCAAATATGAAGCAGGAAGTTTTTCTGCCGGAGGACTACCGTCCGGCCGAAGATGAACCTTTCATGAATGATCGTCAGCTTGAGTATTTTCGTCGCAAGCTGCTGGATTGGAAGACAGAACTATTGGCAGGCAGCCGCGACACGATCGAAGGTTTGCAGGACAATACCCGTAACATTCCGGACGTCGCAGACCGCGCAAGCGAGGAAACCGACCGTGCACTTGAACTGCGCACGCGGGATCGTCAGCGTAAGCTGGTCGCCAAGATCGACTCGGCCCTGCGCCGTATCGAAGAGGGCGAATACGGGTATTGTGAAAAGACCGGCGATCCGATTTCGCTGAAACGTCTGGACGCGCGTCCGATTGCCACAATGACGCTTGAGGCACAGGAACGCCACGAGCGCCGCGAAAAGGTCCACCGCGACGATTGATCGCCGGATTCTGGGTAAAAACTCAAGCGCCGGGGCCTGTGGCTCCGGCGTTTTTGCGTTATGGCAGGGGCATGAATATCCATGGTTTGAATTTCTGCGTTATTGGTGGGGGCATCGGCGGCCTGGCTGCCGCGCTTGCATTGCAAGTCAGGGGCGCACAGGTCACTGTGCTCGAACAGGCTAGCGAACTGACCGAAGTTGGCGCTGGCCTGCAAATCAGCGCCAATGGCATGACTGTGCTGAGGGCTCTTGGCGTTGCACAAGGCAAGCCCGCGTTCGCCCAGAAATCGTTTGGTACGGTGCTGCGTGATTACCGCAAGGGGCGGGTGATCAGCCGCGTACCCAGTCCCGCCGCCGGACCAACTTATTACTACCACCGCGCTGACCTGCTTGATTTGCTGCATAAAGCCGCCGTGCGTGCAGGGGTGGAGTTACGTCTGGAATCGCGCGTCACCGAAGTGCTCAAACACCCCGGAGAGGCCGAGATTGTTCTGGAAAGCGGCGAAAGACTGCGGGCTGAATGTGCCATTGCGGCAGATGGGGGGCGCAGTGTGATCCGGCCGATCCTCAACGGCCTCGAAACACCCGCGTTCACCCATCAAGTTGCATGGCGGGCCACGATTCCGTGGAGACATTCTGACCAGACGCCGCGTGCCGCGCTGACCATGGGGCCCAGACGTCACGTGGTGACTTATCCTCTGCGCGATCAGAATCAGATGAACATCGTTGCGGTCGAAGAACGATCAGACTGGCACGAGGAGGGATGGCGTCAGGAAGGAAATCCAGACGACTTGCGCGCGCGGTTTGCGGATTTCGGTGGGGAAGTTGGCACGATTCTGGCGCAGGTCGAACAGGTCAATATTTGGGCTTTGTTCCTGCGACCGGTTGCCGAGAAATGGCAAAACGGTCGCATCGTCTTGCTGGGGGATGCGGCACATCCGACGTTGCCCTTCATGGCGCAAGGGGCCTGTTTGGCGTTGGAGGATGCTTGGTGCCTTGCCCGCGCATTCGAATTGGAGTCCGGGATCGTTAAGGCTTTGGCTGCTTATGAAAGTGCCCGAAAACCGCGCGCTCGCAAAGTCGTAGCCGCCGCAGGGTCAAATGCTCGTAACTTTCACCTGAGCGGCCCGATGCGTCTGGCTGCTCAGGCCGCCTTGATGGCGCTAGGTCCAAAGCTGGCGCAGCGATACGAGTGGATATACAGCTACGATCCGACGGTTTGAGAGTTTACAGATCTAGATCAACCCAAACCGGCACGTGGTCCGAAGGTTTTTCATGTCCCCGGATTTCAAAGTCGATACGGCAATCGCGCATCAGATCGGCAGCCTGAGGGGTCAACAGGAAATGGTCGATCCGAATGCCGTCATTCCGGTTCCAGGCACCGGCCTGGTAGTCCCAGAATGAATAATGTCCGGGGCCTTGGGTCGTGGCCCGGAACGCCTCGGTGAATCCAAGATTCATGACTTTGCGAAATGCTGCGCGGCTTTCGGGCCGGAACAGCGCGTCCTCTCGCCATGCCCCAGGACGTTTGGCATCTTCGGCCTGCGGGATGATATTGTAGTCGCCCGCCATGAGTGCCGGCTCTTCACTGTCCATCAGATCACGCGCGCGCTGGTACAGTCTTTCCATCCAAGCCAGCTTATAGTCGTATTTCGGGCCGGGCACCGGGTTGCCATTTGGTAGGTACAGACCGCAGATTCGCAGCGCTTTTTTGCCGATGACTGTCGCCTCGATCCAGCGTGCTTGTTCATCATGGTCATCCCCCGGCAGACCGCGCGAGACATCTTCCAACGGCAGCTTCGACAGGATTGCCACGCCGTTGAAGCTCTTTTGCCCATGGGTTTCCACGTTGTATCCACGCTCTTCAAACATCTCGTGTGGAAAATTTTCATCGATGGATTTGATTTCCTGCAAAAGAACGACGTCGGGTTGCGCGTCATCCAGCCACCGGGGAAGGGCCTCGGCCCGCGCTTTGATGCCGTTGATGTTGAATGTGGCGATTTTCATGCGCGATCCTCCGAAGCCATTGGCAACCTATCGCTTAGAATGAACCCAGCGGCAAGGTGGAGGGCAGGTTTGCGAGGCTCTGCCTCGCGCTCCGAGGTATTTTCAGCCAGATGAAGAAACGGATTCTTAACCAACTCGATCAATGCTGCTGAAGCGGTGCAGGCGGAGGCGCCGATGACCGCGCCAGGTGAAGCTCTCTGATCGTTGGGTCAGAGAGCGGATCCCTGCTTCGTCTGGCTAGAAATACCTTGGGGGTGTGGGGGCAAAGCCCCCACCGGTTTCACATCGAAAAAGACGTGCCGCATCCGCAGGAGGATGTCGCGTTTGGATTGTCGATCACAAAACGCGCGCCGATCAGCTCTTGTGTGAAATCAATGACTGCGTTCTCAAGGAAAGGTAGCGAGATAGCATCAACGATAACTTTCTGGCCTTTGCCTTCTAGGATCAGGTCATCCTCTCTTGGGGTGTCCAACGCGATTTCGTATTGAAAGCCCGAGCAACCGCCGCCTTCCACTGCAACACGCAGGGCCTGACCCTGGTCTGCGGCGCCAATCTCGGCCAGACGCTCAAAGGCGCGTTCAGTGACTGTTGGGGGCAGATTCATGCCGCTCTCCAAAGGTTTATTTCCTTAGCGTCCTACAATATATGGAACCCAAGGACAGGCGACAAGGACTAGACCTTTGGTCAGAGCGAGTTTTGCCTCGGATCCGGTGCGCGCAAGAGGGCGGCTGGTGCCTGAGGACGAGAGCAGTTTCCGGTCATGCTTTCAGCGCGACCGGGACAGGATCATTCATGCCAGTGCCTTTCGGCGGCTCAAACATAAGACGCAAGTCTTTGTTGAGCATGAGGGCGACAGCTATCGCACCCGTCTGACCCATTCCATCGAAGTGGCTCAGGTGGCGCGAACCATCGCCGGGGCGTTGGATCTGAACCCCGAACTGACCGAGGCTGTGGCTCTGGCCCATGACCTCGGCCACACGCCATTTGGTCATACTGGTGAAGACGCCTTGCACGCCTTGATGGAGCCTTATGGTGGTTTTGACCACAATGCACAGGCTATTCGGATTGTGACCAGGTTAGAGCGTCATTACGCTGAGTTCGACGGCTGCAACCTGACATGGGAATGTCTGGAAGGGATCGCCAAACATAACGGCCCGGTTGTGGGTGATTTGCCCTGGGCGTTGGCCGAATGCAATCGGGGCTTTGACCTTGAACTCCACACCCATGCCAGTGCAGAGGCACAGGTAGCGGCGCTATCTGACGATATTGCGTACAACAATCATGATCTTCTGGACGGGTTGCGCGCAGGGCTTTTTGAAGATGATGACCTGCGCAATCTTCCCATTGTAGGGGCTTGTTATGCGGATGTAGACGCAAAGTACCCGAAGCTGGACCTGTATCGCAGGCGTCACGAAGCGCTACGGCGGGTGTTTGGCGTTATGGTTTCTGATGTAATCAACTCCTCCCGTGAGTTGATTGAAAATTCGGGGGCGCAGTCTGTCGAGGATATCCGCCATCTTGGCTATCCCGTCATACAGTTTTCAAATGGGGTTTGGGAGCAACTTCGTGAAATCCGGGCGTTTCTGTTCACTCGGATGTATCGTGCGCCCAGTGTCATGAAGGTACGAGCCGAAGTCGCAACGATTGTAGAAGACCTGTTCCCCATTTATCTGAATGACCCGAAACAGATGCCTGCACGCTGGCACAATGACATTGAAGCTGCCACGGATGAGACCGCCTTGGCACGTATTGTTTCGGACTACATTGCGGGTATGACTGACCGGTTTGCTCTGCAGGATCACGCCCGGCTGACAGGCTGATCACTTCACAGCGATGTAAGCGATGACCCAGACTTGCTGACCCGCTTGTTTCGTCGATTGGTCAGCGTCGTCTGTTGGCGGGAATACGATCATCGTGGGGCCATACCCTCCGATCCCTATAAGAAAACCAACAGCGTGCGTGGTGATGGTTGGTTTGTCGGTGGCAATACTGTCCCAAGCGATTTCGGCCTGATACTCTTCTAACGCCCTGGGAAGTGCTGTTTTACCGTCCGCACCGGCCATGATCATGACCTCGAAAAGAAGGGGCCCTTAAAACGCATAGCCCCGCTGGTTGCCCGGTGGGCCGTCGGGGATCGTGATCTCAAACTGTTCCAAGGCGTCCATTGACCTTGCCGTGCTGCGTGGTAAACCGCCGGACAAGCAAGAGGACATCCGAAATGAACCTGTTTTCCGAGATCCGCGGCCTTGTATTGGACGCGCTGGCACAGATGCAGTCCGAAGGCGCGCTGCCGGAAGGGCTGAGCTTTGACAACGTGGCGGTCGAACCCCCGCGTGATGCAGCGCATGGCGACATGGCGACCAATGCGGCGATGGTGCTGGCGAAACCGGCCAAGATGAAGCCGCGCGATATTGCCGATGTGCTGGCTGGCAAACTGGCGGCGGATAACCGGATCACCAGCGCCGAGGTTGCCGGACCGGGCTTCCTGAACCTGCGCCTTGCGTCCGCAGTCTGGCAAGGCGTGCTAACGGCGGTGCTGGAGAAGGGCACCGACTATGGCCGTTCGACCATGGGGCAGGGACAAAAGGTCAATGTCGAGTATGTCTCGGCCAACCCGACCGGTCCGCTGCATGTGGGGCATACGCGGGGGGCCGTGTTCGGAGATGCTTTGGCAAGCTTGCTGGCCTATTCCGGCCATGATGTGACTCGCGAATACTACATCAACGATGGCGGCGCGCAGGTGGATGTACTGGCGCGCTCGGCTTATGAGCGCTATCGCGAAGCCAATGGCCTGAGCCCCGAGATCGCGGAAGGCCTGTATCCCGGCGATTACCTGATCCCGATCGGTGAGGCGCTGAAAGAGAAATACGGCGACAGCCTGATCGACAAGCCTGAAAGCGAATGGCTGGAAGATCTGCGCAACTTCGCCACGGATGCGATGATGGACCTGATCCGCGCTGACCTGAAGGCGCTGGGCGTTGAAATGGACGTGTTCTTCTCGGAAAAGTCGCTCTATGGCACAGGCCGGATCGAAGCGGCGCTGCAATCGCTGACCGACAAGGGTCTGATCTATGAGGGCGTGCTTGAGCCGCCGAAGGGCAAGAAGCCCGAGGATTGGGAGCCGCGTGAACAGACCCTGTTCAAATCGACCGAGCACGGCGATGATGTGGACCGCCCGGTCAAGAAATCGGATGGCAGCTGGACCTATTTCGCGCCCGACATCGCCTATCACTATGACAAGGTGAGCCGTGGCTTTGACGCGCTGATCGATGTGTTCGGCGCGGATCATGGCGGCTATGTCAAACGGATGAAGGCAGCGGTGTCGGCCCTGTCCGATGGCAAGGTGCCGCTGGATATCAAGCTGACGCAGTTGGTGAAGTTGTGGAAGAATGGTGAGCCATTCAAGATGTCCAAGCGCGCCGGGAACTTTGTCACCTTGCGCGACGTGGTCGATCAGGTGGGCCCTGATGTGACCCGTTTCGTGATGCTGACCCGCAAGAACGATGCGCCCTTGGATTTCGATTTCGACAAGGTGTTGGAACAAAGCCGTGAGAACCCAGTGTTCTATGTGCAATACGCTCATGCCCGTGTGATGAGCGTTCTGCGCCGTGCTGCTGAGGCCGGGATTGCCGCAGATGACGCGACCCTCTCTGGTGCTGATCTGAGCAAGAACGACCATGCCTCGGAACTGACCGTTGCCAAAAAGCTGGCCGAATGGCCGCGTCTGGTGGAAATCGCCGCGCGCACCAATGAACCGCACCGCGTTGCTTTCTATCTCTATGAACTTGCAGGGGATTTCCACGCGCTGTGGAACAAGGGCAATGACGAAACCCAGTTGCGCTTTATCCAGGATGGCGATGTTGCCACAAGCCAGTCGAAAATCGCATTGGCCCGTGCCGTTTCTGTTGTGATTTCAGCGGGCTTGGGTATTCTTGGCGTTACTCCGGCGCAGGAGATGCGGTAACAAATATCGCCCGAACCGCCGGTACGAGGTAGGCAAGAAATGACCCGCGCGCCTTATTTTCAGGTGCGAAACGGGCAGTGAGGCGGACATGGCGAGTTACGATTACTCGGGGCAGCAAAGCCCCGAGCAGATGCATTACCCGAATCAAGCGTATTCTGAGGATGCGTATGATTACCCCGACGATATGCAAGATTATGACGCACCGCGCGGCACGTATGGGCTGGGCCGGGTCGTAAACGTTCTTGGGGCCGTCGCCTCATTGGCGTTGGTCGCTGGTGTAGGAGTATGGGGCTATCAACTGGTCATGCGGGATGTGAGCGGCGTGCCCGTGGTACGTGCCGCCGAAGGTCCAATGCGCGTCCAACCGGAAAACCCGGGCGGGACGCCCGCAGATCACCAGGGTCTGGCCGTCAATGCAGTTGCCGCCAGAGGCACCGCCGCGGCCCCGGCTGATCGCCTGATCCTTGCACCGCGCCCCGTGTCGCTGACCGATGAAGATTTGCCTGGCAGCGATCTGAAGCCAACTCCGGCGCTGCATGTGGTGGAAGAGCCGATCACGACCCAGGAAGCCGCGCGTCTGCGCCAAAGTGCGGTGGACGCGTTGGTGGCTGAACTTGCGGGTGAGGCGGCCAAGACCCAGCAGGAATTCGAAGACGGGACGCAAGTGGCGTCACTGGCCACGCCCGAGGAAGAGCCGGCAATTGATCCTGTTGATTTTGCAGCGGCTTTGCCGGATCCGGCTCTTGCTGAATTGCCAGGGGTTCGCAGGTCTTTGCGTCCGGTTAAACGCCCTGCGCGCAGTCAAATCTCGCCCAGCGAGGCGTCTGAGGGCGCCATCAACGCCGCCGTCAAGGCTGCGGTTGGGTTGGATGTTGACCCCGACACGTTGGCCAAGGGCACCCGACTGGCGCAGCTTGGCGCCTATGACAGCTCGCAGGTGGCGCAGGCCGAATGGGATCGCCTAAGTGGTCGATTCGGGGAATATATGGCTGACAAACAACGGGTTATCCAGAAAACCTCAAGCGGCGGTCGAACCTTTTACCGCCTGCGTGTTTTGGGATTTGAAGACCTGAGCGACTCGCGCCAGTTCTGTGCCGCGCTGGTCGCACAAGGGGCAGACTGTATCCCGGTCGCCGTCCGGTGAAGTTTGGCGCCACGATCACCGATGCCGAAGGGCTGCGTCTGACGCAGGAAGAAAGGGACCTGTTTCGCCAAATGAACCCCTTCGGGTTCATACTGTTTGCCCGCAACATCGAAAGCGCCGATCAAGTCCGCGCCTTGTGCGATGATTTCCGCGAGACGGTCGGGCGCAATTGCCCCATCACTATTGATCAGGAAGGCGGGCGCGTGCAGCGTTTGCGCGCGCCCTTGGCCCGCGAATGGCTGCCACCCTTGGATCATGTGACCCGTGCAGGCGATCAGGCCGAGCGAGCCATGTATCTGCGCTATCGCCTAATCGCGGATGAATTGTTCAGTCTTGGGATCGACAGCAACTGCGCCCCCATGGTCGATGTGGCACGGTCTGATACGCACGCTTTTCTCAAGAATCGCTGTTACGCTTCTGATCCTGAACAGATTTCCAAAATTGGCAGGGCCGTAGCAAAGGGGCATTTGCACGGGGGCGTTTTGCCTGTAATCAAACACATGCCAGGACATGGCCGTTCCACGCTGGACAGCCACTACGACTTACCTCATGTCGATCTGTCATTGGACGAATTGGACAGCAGTGATTTCGCGCCGTTTCGTGCACTGAACGATTTGCCGATGGGGATGACCGCACATCTGGTCTACGATCAAATCGATCCCCAACCAGCCACGATTTCAGCCACCATGATGCGTGTGATCCGCGACAAGATCGGCTTTGAAGGGCTGATCATGACCGACGATATCGGGATGAAAGCGCTGAGCGGTACACCGTCGGACGTGTCACGTCAGGCCATTCAGGCAGGCTGTGACGTTGTTCTGCACTGCAATGGCAGTTTTGCAGATCGTGCCGCAGTGATGGAAAGTGCCGGAGAGATGACCGATCAGGCACAAGCCCGCGCAGAACGGGCGCTGGCGATGCGCAAACCTCCTCAGGAACTTGACATCCCCGCCGCCGAGGCGGAACTATCTGCCCTAATGGGCGGGCAGGTATATGAACGATAACCTCTTTAGCGAAGACCCTGTCTCGGTCGCGGATCGTCTTGCGGCCGAAGCGCTGATTGTTGATGTCGACGGGTTCGAAGGACCACTGGACGTTCTGCTGACCTTGTCGCGTACGCAGAAAGTGGACTTGCGGAAAATCTCGGTTCTGGCGCTGGCGCAGCAGTACCTGGCTTTTGTAGAAAAGGCCCGTGCGCTGCGGATCGAACTGGCCGCCGACTATCTGGTGATGGCCGCGTGGCTGGCCTTTCTCAAATCCCGGTTGCTGTTACCTCCGGACCCCGATGACGAAGGTCCATCGGGCGAGGAACTGGCTGCGCATCTGGCGTTTCAGCTGGAACGCCTTCAGGCCATGCGCGATGCGGCTGCGCGGTTGATGGCACGCGATCAGTTGGGCCGCGATTTCTTCAAGCGCGGGCAGGGCGAAGATATCACCCGTATCCGCACTGTAACCTATTCCGCCACGCTGCTGGATTTGATGCAGGGTTACGCCCGTATCCGCACCCGCGACGAATTCCGCCCCTTTGTGATGGATCGCGACTCGGTCTTCACGATGGAACAAGCGCTGGAACGGATGCGACCGTTGATTGGCTTTGCCGGAGCGTGGACCGACATGGAGACGTACCTGCCGGAGGGCTGGGACGCCGACCCGGTGCGCCGCAGGTCCGCAACGGCGGCAACTTTTGCGGCCTCGTTAGAGCTGGTGAAAGAAGGACATATGGAGATGAAACAGAGCGAGACATTCGCTCCGATCCATCTGCGAAAGAGGACCGAGACACGTGACTGACGCCCCTGAAGAGACCGGTACTCTGTTCGAAGCTCCTCCGCTGGCGGAACAGGAACGCATGGTCGAGGCTGTTCTGTTTGCCAGTTCTGAGCCGGTGACAATTGCGGATCTGGAGGCCCGGATGCCCCACGGAAGCGATGCGGCGCAAGCGGTTGAATTGCTTCAGAAACGCTATGAAGGGCGTGGCGTGCGCGTGGTGCGTGTGGGCGATGCCTGGGCCATTCGGACTGCCCCGGATCTGGGTTTTCTGATGCAGAAGGAAACGGTCGAGACCCGCAAGCTGAGCCGCGCAGCGATCGAAACTCTGGCCATCGTCGCCTATCATCAGCCCTGTACACGGGCCGAGATTGAGGAAATCCGTGGGGTTTCGGTTTCGCGCGGAACCATTGATCAGCTTTTGGAGATGGAGTGGATCAAGCTGGGCCGCCGTCGTATGACACCGGGTCGTCCTGTGACCTTTGTTGTAACGCCAGAATTCCTGGATCACTTTGGTCTGGAAAACGCGCGTGACCTGCCTGGCCTGAAAGAACTTCGGGCGGCTGGGCTTCTCGAAAACCGGCCTCCGCCGGGTGCCATTCCCCTGGGTGAAGGGCGTGAGGACGAGGCCGACGAAGATCAGACCGAGCTGTTCGAGGAAGAGTGATTGCGCAGCCCTTTTGTTGCCGCATAAAGCGCCTATCTTTAACCCTGAGGACAGGGAGTTGAGCAATGAATGCAAATCGGATCATTGATATGATTGTGCGTCAGGTCATGCGCCGACTGGTCAACAAAGGCGTGAACAAGGGCATTGATATGGCCAGTCGCATGGGCAAGGGCGACGCCACATCCAAGGGGCCAAAGCACGCCAATTCATCTGATCATGCCCAAAAGCTTCGGCAGGCCGAGAAGATGAGCCGGCAGATGCGCAGGTTCATGAAATTCTAGAACTTACCCAACAGCCTTGAAGTGCTTGGACAGTTTCAAGCCCTGACCCTGATAGTTTGATGCAATGCCCGCGCCGTACAATTGCGTCGGCATTTCGGCCATTTTCTCATAGACCAGACGCCCGACAACTTGTCCGTGCTCCAGCACAAAAGGTGCTTCGTGGCAGCGAACCTCTAAAACACCGCGCGATCCGGCCCCGCCGGCGGCGGTATGGCCAAAGCCGGGGTCAAAGAACCCGGCATAGTGCACCCGGAATTCGCCAACCATCGCCAGATAAGGTGCCATTTCAGCGGCGTACATTGGCGGGATATGTACTGCTTCACGGCTGACAAGAATATAGAACGCACCAGGATCAAGGATAATACAACCATCCTTGGTGCGCACTTCTTCCCAATAGTCCTGCGGGTCGTATTCGCCGATACGATCCAGATCGATGACCCCGGTGTGAGGCTTGGCGCGGTAGCCAACCAGATCGGTCTCGGGAAGCTGCAGATCCACTGAGAAACCTAGTCCGTCCTGAATAACAGCAGGGCCGTCGACCAGTGGCGATTCAGCATGTAAGGCTTTCAATTCAGCGTCCGAGAGCACGGCTTGACCCTGACGGAAGCGAATCTGATTCAGACGCATGCCCGGACGCACCAGCACCGAGAACGAGCGCGGGCAGATTTCAGCATAGAGTGGGCCTGCGTATCCAGCAGGCACCCGGTCAAACTCGGTGCCGCCATCGGTGATAGTCCGGGTCAGAAGGTCCAGCCGTCCGGTCGAGCTTTTGGCATTTGCAACAGCGCTCATATGGTCTGGCAGGGCGATTGATTCCATTAACGGAACTAAATAGACGCAACCTTTTTCCAGAACGGCCCCGTCCGTGATATCGATGCGGTGCATCTCGAACTCGGTCAAACGATCTGCGACGGTTCGCCCTTCGCCTGCAAGAAACGAAGCGCGGACGCGGTAAGCGACTGTTCCCAGACGTAAATCAAGGCTTGCTGGTTGAATCTGAGCAGGCAGAACGTCCGGGCTGGCCGTGATCTCGCCGCGCGCGATCATCGCCTCAATCTGTTGGTTTGGGCAAACACCTGTCATCTCGATCCCCTCTGGTGCCAGAGCGGGATCTGGCCTGTGTGCCATAAACGTCGGTGTGATTTGGTCGGGCTAGCAGGACTCGAACCTGCGACCTTCCGTCCCCCAGACGGACGCGCTACCAGGCTGCGCCATAGCCCGACGTTGGGGTGTTCATAAAGATTTTCCCGGCAGGGGCAAGAGGAAAACACTGCCTTTTTTCCTAACCCGTCGCCTGTGTCTCGACACGATCCAGCCAGTGGCGCAGGTCTTTTGCAATCGGGGCGATTCGGCGCAACAGGTCGTCGTCAAACTCTGCCCGGTTCCACGCCAACGAGGCGATTCCCCCCAAGATCGGAGAGGCGTCAAGCTGGGGCTCTGCAACCGGCTGCTGGTTGGCAGCTGGTGCCGCGTCGATCTGAGCATCTTCTTTTACCTTGGGCGCAGTTGTTTCGCCCAAATCCATATGAATCTGTTCGGTAACTGGTGCAGGTTTCGGTTCGAAAGGCACCACGGTGTCTTCAACGGGCGAGGATGGAGCCGGGGACGGGTCGTCCAAGGATTGCGACAGCGACGCAACATGCGCCACGCCTTGCTCGCGCAGAATGCGCTGAACGCCTTTGATCGTGATTCCGTCTTCGTGGAGAAGCTTTTTGATCCCGCCCAAAAGCCGCATGTCATTGGGGCGATAGTACCGGCGTCCACCCGCCCGTTTGACCGGTTTCACCTGCGTGAACCGGCTTTCCCAGAAACGCAGAACATGGGCCTGAACACCAAGCCAATCCGCAACTTCGCTGATCGTGCGAAACGCGTCGGGAGACTTGCTCATATCCGCGCGACCTCGGGGTTACTTGCGATTCCCGGCAGCGACGCGATCCTTCATCAGATGCGACGGGCGGAAAGTCAGCACGCGGCGCGGCTGAATTGGAACTTCTTCACCGGTTTTAGGATTGCGACCAACACGGGCGGTCTTGTCGCGTACACTGAACGTGCCGAAGGATGAAATCTTGACCTGCTCACCGCGCACCAGAGCGTCGGACATGTGGTTCAGAACACTTTCAACCAGCTGTGCGCTTTCGTTTCGTGAAAGCCCAACCTCGCGAAAGACGGCTTCGCTCAGATCCATTCGAGTCAGTGTTTTATCGCCCATGCCATTTCCCCTGTTGATATCAAAGCATATGGGTATGGCAAATTCGCTGTCAATATCAATGAATTGCGGGCGGCTGTGTAAGCTGGTTTGCGCCGGTTACCAGCGCAGAACAACCGCGCCCCATGCCAAGCCGCCGCCAATAGCTTCGGTCACGATCAGGTCGCCAGGCTTGATCTGCCCACGCTGTTTGCCCACCGAAAGTGCCAGCGGAATCGATGCGGCCGAGGTGTTGCCATGATCCTGAACCGTCACCACGACGTTCTCCATAGGCAAGCCCATTTTCTTGGCGGTGCCCTGAATGATGCGGATATTGGCCTGATGCGGCACGATCCAGTCTACGTCCGAGTTGCCCAGACCCGCGCGTTCGAGCGCAGTTTCAGCAGTTTTTGTAAGTTTTTCAACAGCATGGCGGAACACTTGGTTGCCTTGCATACGCAAATGCCCTGTGGATTGCGTTGAAACACCGCCATCGACATACAGCAGATCCTTGTAGCGACCGTCCGAGTTCAGATCGGTTGCCAGAATGCCGCGATCTTCCGAAGTGCCGTTGCCTTCCTGAGCTTCCAACACCAACGCCCCGGCTCCGTCGCCGAACAGGACGCAGGTGGAGCGATCCGTCCAGTCCATGATCCGAGAGAACGTCTCGGCGCCGATAACCAGCACGCGTTTGGCCTGACCCGAAACAATCAGCGCATTCGCGTTGGAAAGTGCAAAAACGAATCCCGCGCAAACGGCTTGTACGTCAAAGGCAAACCCCTTGGTCATGCCAAGCCGGGCCTGAACCATGGTTGCCGCAGACGGGAAGGTCAGATCAGCTGTCGATGTCGCTACGACGATGGCGTCAATGTCATCCGCACTCAAATCGGCATCTGCCAAAGCCGCCTCGGCAGCTTTTGTCGCCAGATCCGAGGTCGTTTCACCCTCGGCTGCGAAATGGCGGCGTTCAATGCCCGATCGCGTTCGGATCCACTCGTCGGTTGTGTCCAGCGTTTTCTCAAACTCGGAATTGGGAACAATGCGTTCCGGCAAATAATGCCCGACACCTACTACAACTGAACGGCCTGCCATGTTGGGGTACTGCCTTTTTGATTATTTTTCGGTCTGCGGCGCAGCTTGCGCGGCATCTTGTGCAAGCTGGGCTGTGGATGCAACCCGCGCGGCCAATTTTTCGGAAAAGCCCGATTGCGCCAACGTAAAGGCCAGCTTGATTGCGGCCGACACACCGGTCGCATCTGCGCCACCATGAGATTTCACCACGGTGCCGTTCAGCCCAAGAAAGACGCCGCCGTTTACACGCCTTGGGTCGATCCGTTTCTTTAGACGGTTTAACGACGTGATGGCCAGGATCGAAGCCAGCCGGGACAGCGGAGAATACTTAAAAGCCTGGCGCAGCAGGTCACCGATCAGGCTGGCTGTACCCTCACCGGTCTTAATCGCAACATTGCCGGTAAACCCATCCGTGACAATGACATCCGCCTTATCGCCCGGAATGTCGCTGCCTTCGACAAAGCCCACAAACTCGAAATTTGCCTGCTCTGCAAACTCGGTGATCATTGCGTGCGCTTCTTTCAGCTCGGCGCGGCCCTTGTGTTCTTCGGTGCCGACATTCAGCAACCCAATGCGGGGCCGTGCAAGCGCCATGCCATTGCGCGCATATGAAGCGCCCATCAGGGCATATTGCAGCAAATCCTTGGCGTCGGCGCGGACGTCGGCGCCTACGTCGAGCATCACGTTGAACCCCTGAGGGTTGCGCGAAGGCCACAGAATCGCAATGGCCGGGCGGTTCACGCCCGGCAGTTTGCGCAGGCGCATCATCGACAGCGCCATCAGCGCACCGGTGTTTCCACAAGACACCGCACCATGTGCCTCGCCCTGGCGCACAGCCTCCAGCGTGGACCACATCGAAGTTTGCTTGCCGTTGCGCACAACCTGACTTGGCTTGTCCTCCATCGTGACGACGTCCGGACAATCACGAAAAACGACGCGCCCCTCAAGGACACGCCGTTTTGCGACTAGCTTTCGCAGGACCTGCTCGGGACCGTGCAGCAAGAACCCAATATCCGGGTTCTTGTCAGCCGACTTTGCCAGACCGGCAACAACAACTGCGGGACCCTCGTCCCCACCCATGGCGTCGACCGAGATGGTGATCCGTCCGGCGTGCGTGGGCTGTTCAGTCATGCCTCGGCCTGCGCTCAATCAGGCTTAGGCTGCGTCTTCGTCCAGGTCGATTTCGTCGGCCTGTGCGACGACTTCACGATCATCATAGTGGCCGCAGGATGCGCAAACGTGATGCGGGCGCTTCAGCTCGCCACAGTTGGGGCATTCGTTCGGGTTTGCAGCAACCAGAGCGTCGTGTGCGCGGCGGTTGTTGCGACGCGACTTGGAAACTTTGTTCTGTTGGACGGCCATGGTCTCAACCTTTGTCTACTGAGGGTCAGCAGATTCGCCGCCGACCGGGTTTCATATTTCGTTTTATCGTGGTTTGACGCGCGTTTAGGCGACCAGCCCCGCAATGTCCAACCCAAAATCCGATGAGCGCGCGAAAATACTGCGATTCTCGTCATGTTCAAGCGATTTTTCTGGCCGCCTGCTATGACAGGAAATCAGCCCCCTGTCACTCGTCTTTTTTCAGCGCGTCGCGCAAACCCGCCAATCCGGCAAATGGCTTGACGTCTTCGTCGGTCATGGCCTGTTTGCCTGGCTCTGTATAGTCGACCTGGCCCAGTTCTGCCCCGTTCTTGCGTGGGTATTGCGGCAATGCCAGCGCCAGCGCCTCGACCATGACCAGTGCCGGATCAATCTCGGGACCCAGCGGTTCGGATTCGTCATCTTCAGGGATCTCGAACTCGGGTTCATCAGGATCGGTCCAATCGGCCAGAAAGGTGCGATGAACCGGGACATCAATACGGGTTGTGACAGGGTCGAGGGTCACGACGCAGGGCTGGATGACAGTGGCCCCAAGCTTGCCGTTGAGAACCCAGTCGCGCTTGCCCTGCGCTCGGATCTCTCCGACAAAGCTGAGCTTGCGCAAACCCAGCAATCCCAGATCTTGCCGAATCTCGTCTAACGAAGCGGCAGAAGGGCGCAGATCGAACGGAGTTGGAGCGTTCTGAGGCAGATCGGCCACCCGAAGTGATGTAAGGTTGCTCATTTGTGAGCCTTTCTATGTGTTGAACCGTGGCAGCGGTTTCTGTAATCGGATAGAAGCCGCAGAAGGCCAAGGCAAGAGGGTGCGCATGTTGAAGGTAATGAACCGGTTGAAACCAGCGACGAAATCGCTTGTGTTTGTTGCCTGTCTGGCCGCGATCGGGGCCTGTACGCCAATCTTCAAGAATCACGGTTACGTGCCGCCGGCCGAGGATCTGGCCGAAATCAAAGTTGGTGTCGATACGCGCGACACCGTGGAAGAAGCCATCGGCGCTCCGGGCGCTTCGGGTGTGGTGAGGGATTCAGGCTTTTACTATGTCCGCTCGCGGGTGCGCCACTACGGCCCGAAACGGCCCGAGGTTGTATCACGCGAGTTGGTCGCCATCAGCTTTGACCAGCGTGGCGTCGTCAGCAATATCGAGCGCTTTGGCCTTGAAGACGGCCTGGTTATTCCATTGGAGCGCCGTGTGACCGATTCCAACGTTCAGGACAAAGGCTTCCTGCGACAGCTGCTTGGCAATATCGGCAACTTCAACCCGGCCAATATTCCGGGCGCCAACTAATTTTGTCTTCTGCAGTGTGCGGGTCACAAGACAGTCACATGTCTTGTGTTAGCGAGGTCACGACGACAACAATGGGTCAGCAACCGTGGAGGATGCGACCGTGGCGACAGCGGTACTGTTGAGCAAAGGGCGCTATCGCGCCCGATTGGCGCAATCGGCTGTGGATATCGACGCCGCGCAGGCGTTGCGTACATTTGCGTTTGGCACGCAACAATTAGACAGCGACGCATTCGACGGGCGGTGTTGCCACGTCTTGGTCGAGGACATGCGCGATGAAGAGCGGTTGGTGTGCTGTTTTAGGATGCTGATCATCGATCACGGGCGCGAGATCGGGCGCAGCTATTCGGCACAATTCTATGATCTCTCTGCGCTGGCTGGTTTCTCCGGTCGTATGGTCGAGATGGGCAGGTTTTGCGTCCACCCCGATTGTAACGACGCAGATATCCTGCGAGTCGCTTGGGGGGCGATGACGGCATATGTGGACCAAAATGGTGTTGAGATGCTGTTTGGTTGTTCCTCTTTTGCAGGAACCGAGACCGAGCACTATCTGGATGCTTTTGCCATGCTAAAAGACCGCCATCTGGCTCCTAAACGCTGGTTGCCGCGGGTGAAGGCTCCGGATGTGTTTCGCTTTGCTGCGCGTCTGCGGCGCAGACCGGATGTGAAACGGGCCATGTTACGGATGCCGCCCTTGTTGCGAACTTACCTGTTGATGGGCGGCTGGGTCAGTGATCACGCGGTTGTAGATCGGCACATGAACACGCTGCATGTGTTCACCGGGCTGGAGATTGGGGCGATTCCCCCGGCGCGGAAACGTTTGCTGAGGGCGGTGGTCGAATGATTCCGTATTTTTGACGAGAAGAAGCAGGGGCGTTGACGCGCCTGCCTAGCCGGTTTAGCTGGCGGGCATGGCGAGAATTCCTTTGTTGCAGATGTCCGGCATTTCCCTGACCTTCGGGGGCGATCCGGTGTTTTCCGACCTTGATTTGGTAGTCCAGCCCGGCGACCGCGTTGCCTTGGTGGGGCGAAACGGGTCTGGGAAGTCGACTCTGATGAAAGTGATGGCGGGTCTGGTCGAAGCCGATCAAGGTGAGATCGTTGTGCCGCCGGGAAAATCCGTGGGGTATATGGAGCAAGACCCAACCATGGAAGGGTTTGCGACGCTGGGGGATTATGCGTCCAGCGGTTTGGAACTGGGCGAATTGTACAAGGTTGAGCGCGCTGGCGAAGGGTTGAAATTTGACCCGTCTCGCCCTGTTGAGACGGCATCGGGTGGTGAACGGCGGCGGGCGGCCTTGGCCAAGTTGATGGCTGAAGCGCCGGATCTGATGTTGTTGGATGAACCGACCAACCATTTGGATATTGAAGCCATTGCTTGGCTTGAGCGCGAGCTTGGCGCAACACGCGCCGCCTTTGTGCTGATCTCGCACGACCGGGCCTTTTTACGGGCGTTGACGCGGGCAACGCTTTGGATCGATCGCGGCGCGGTGCGGCGGCGAGAGCAGGGCTTTGACGCTTTTGAGGCCTGGCGGGACAAGGTGTGGGAAGAAGAGGATCAGCAGCGTCACAAGCTTAACCGGTTGATCAAGTCTGAAGCCAAATGGGCGGTTGAGGGCATCAGCGCCCGACGCAAGCGCAACCAAGGCCGGGTTAGGGCACTGAAGGCTCTGCGCGCCGAAAAGGCTGCGCAGATCAAGCGTCAGGGTTCGGCTGCCATGACGCTGGAGGCCGGGCCGAAATCGGGTCGTAAAGTGATCGAGGCCAAAGGGCTGTTCAAAGGGTTTGACGACAAGCAGATCGTTCGGAGTTTTGATCTGCTGGTGCAGCGCGGTGATCGCGTGGCCTTTGTTGGGCCAAACGGGGTGGGTAAGACCACGCTGCTGAAGATGTTGTTGGGGCAGGTCCAGCCGGACGAAGGTACGGTGTCGCTGGGCACGAATCTTGAAATTGCGGTGTTTGATCAGACGCGTGCTCAACTGGATCCCGAGATGTCCCTTTGGGACAGCCTGACCGGCGACCCCGAAATGCGGGTGTCGGGTAAGGCCGATCAGGTGATGGTGGGCGGACAGCCAAAGCATGTTGTGGGGTATCTCAAGGAATTCCTGTTTGACGAACGGCAGGCAAGAGCGGCCGTTAAGTCCCTGTCTGGTGGTGAAAAAGCGCGGCTGTTGCTGGCGAAGCTGATGGCGAAATCCTCGAACCTTCTGGTGCTGGACGAACCGACCAACGATCTGGATGTCGAAACGCTGGATTTGTTGCAAGAGCTTCTCGACGATTACGACGGCACGGTTCTGTTGGTCAGCCACGACCGGGATTTTCTGGATCGGGTGGCCACGACGACCATTGCGATGGAGGGCAATGGTCGTGCCACGGTTTATGCCGGTGGGTGGTCGGATTACAGCGCGCAACGGGGTGATGTGGTCGGAAAAAAAGAAGAGAAAGCAAAGGCCTCAAAGCCAAAGGTCAAGCAAGAGGCTAAGCCGAAGTCGGGTTTGTCTTTCTCGGAAAAGCACCGGTTGGACAAATTGCCTGACGAGATTGCGCGTCTTGAGGCCGAGATCGCCAAGCTGGAAGAACTGATGTCTGACCCCGAGCTGTTCAGCCGTGAGCCTGTAAAGTTCCAGAAGGCCACCGAGGCGCTGGTTGAACGGCAGGAAAAGCTGTCGGCGGCCGAGGAAGAGTGGCTAATGCTCGAAGAAAAGTCTGAAAGCGCTTAGCGGTTCGGGCTTTTTGCTGGGTTTCCCACTACGGTCTCTCCGGCGGCAACGTCCTTGGTAACGACGCTGCCTGCGCCAATCGTGGCATTGTTGCCGATAGAGAGACCGGGCAACAGAATTGCGCCTCCGCCCACCCAAACATGCTTGCCAATTGTGACTGGTAAGCCGATTTCCAGTCCTTGGGCCCGCTCAGCCGGGTCTTTGGCATGTTGGGCGCAATAGATCTGGACATTGGGGCCAAACATCGTGTCGTCTCCGACCCGCACCAGGGCGGTGTCCAGAACGACGCAACCGGCGTTGAAATAAACCCGTTTGCCCAGATGGATGTTCATCCCATAGGCGCAATGAAACGGGGCTTCGAGGAAACAGTCTTCACCTACTTGACCTAGCAAGGCACGCAGCTCGGGTGCCATCGCGCCGCGTGCGTCAGGTGGGCTGGTGTTGTGCGCGTGAACCGCACCTCTTGCCCGTGCACGAAGTTCGTCCAGTTCTGGGTCCAGACAGCAATACCACTGTCCGGACTGCATTTTTTCACGTTCCGACATGCGACAGATTTAGCGCATCCGCAGCGCTCCGTCGATGCGGATGACCTCACCGTTCAGGTAACCCATCTCGACAATGAATGCGGCCAGCCGTCCGTATTCTTTCGGGTCCCCTAAACGGGCCGGGTTCGGGACGTCGGCGGCGAGTTGCTGCTGTACTTCTTCGGGCAGCCCCGCCAGCATCGGGGTCATGAAGATGCCCGGCGCGATGGTCATGACCCGAATGCCGGTCGAGGCCAGATCGCGGGCCATCGGCAGGGTCATGCCGACGACGCCGCCTTTGGATGCTGCATAGGCCGCCTGACCCTTTTGGCCGTCATATGCCGCGATAGAGGCCGTGTTGATGATCACGCCCCGCGCGCCGTCTGGTTCGGGGTCATTCTTTGACATCTCGGCAGCGGCCAGACGTGAGACGTTGAACGTACCAACCAGATTGATGTCGATTGTGCGCTGGAAGGCATCCAGAGGGTGGGGGCCTTCCTTGCCAACCGTTTTGATGCCATACGCGATGCCCGCGCAATTCACGACTGCGGTGATCTTGCCCATCTTGGCCATGCCATGACCTACAGCAGCGGCCACCGAATCCTCATCGGTCACATCCGTCTGGGCGAAATGCCCGCCGATCTCGGCGGCGACCTGCGTGCCACGTTCTACGTCGCGGTCCAAGATCGTGACCTGTGCACCCTCAGAGGCAAAATGGCGGGCCGTGGCTTCGCCGAGGCCGGACGCGCCGCCGGTGACAAGTGCTGCTGTGGTGGACAGGTGCATGGTGAACTCCTCCCATAGATATGAACACTTGTTCAATAACTGGTTCGCGGGTGCGGTGTCCATACCTTTGATGAAGACGCTGTCCATCCGGGCTGCGCTTCCGTTCCTGAAGACAAATTAATCCGGTCCTCACGAAAAAGCGCCTTTTCGTGAGCGAAGAGATTTGGACCGTCATGTGTTTTATCGCCAGGAGGTGCCGATATGGTTACGAGTAAGAAACAAGCGCTGGGTGCGGTTTTTGTCGCGCCTGTTTTGGGATTGGTGATGATTGGCAGTGCATCTGCTGCACCGGAAGTCTGTACTGGAAAAACGGCCCGAAGCCTGGCCAATGCCGGGGATTACGCGGGGTTGTGTGACTGCGTTCAGGTGACGCCGAGTTTTCTGGAGAGGCTTCAGAGACGGTCGGATTTTGAAACAACGCTGCAAGTTGTCGGGGCGCAATGTCCGGGGCTTGCCTCGCTTTTGACGGATTTGCCGACGGCAAGCCTGTCGGGGTTAAGCAATAATCGTGGTGAAAGCCGAGGGTCTGAACCGCTTGGTGAGGCGTTTGCGGATGCTGCAAATCCAGGATCGCCGGGCGGTGGAAACGGCGGTAACGGCGGCGGTGGAGATGGAGGCAACGGCGGCGGTGGAGACGGAGGCAACGGCGGCGGTGGAAACGGTGGCAACGGCGGCGGTGGAGACGGCGGCGGTGGCAACGGTGGCGGTGGAGACGGCGGCAACGGCGGCGGTGGAGACGGTGGCAACGGCGGCGGTGGAGACGGCGGCAACGGCGGCGGTGGAAATGGCGGCAACGGCGGCGGTGGATATGGCGGCAACGGCGGCGGTGGAAACGGTGGCAACGGCGGCGGTGGAGACGGTGGCCCTGGTAACGGAAACGGCAACAACGGGAACCCCGGTAATGGCGGGGGGAACACCGGGGGCTCTGGGCCTGGCACTGGCAACGGTGGCGGCAACAATGGCCAGGGCAACGGTGCCCAAAACGGCGGTGGCGGAAACGGCAATGGCGGAAGGGGTCTCCGTTAAGCTCCGCCAGGTTCTTCAAAAAGAAACGGCCACCGTCAGGTGGCCGTTTGAGTTGTGTCTTAGGTGCATAGAGGCGGGCGAGCCATCAACCGAGCTGAACCAGCGCATGACGTTTTTTGCCTGCGCTCAGCTTGATGGGCGATGACAGCGCGCCTGCGTCGATCATCATTCCCGCATCGGTCAGCGGCGCATCATCCAGCTTGGCCCCGTTCTCGGCGATCAGGCGCTTGGCCTCTTTGCCGGATTTTGCCAGACCGGATTTGACGATGATCTGCACGATGGAAATACCGTCACCCAACTCATCAGCGCTGAGGGTCAGTGTCGGCAGGTCTCCACCTACGCCGCCTTTTTCGAACACTTCGCGCGCGGTGGCTTCGGCATTGGCCGCGGCCTGTACGCCGTGCAGCAGGGTTGTGACCTCATTGGCCAAACGGATCTTGGCTTCATTGATCTCGGACCCGGCAAGCGCGCCCAGACGATCGCACTCATCCACCGGCAATTCAGTGTAGAGCTTCAGAAACCGGCCCACATCCGCGTCGGTTGTGTTGCGCCAGAACTGCCAGAACTCATAGGGCGAGCGCATCTCGGCGTTCAGCCAGACCGCACCGTCCTGAGACTTACCCATTTTCTTGCCGTCACTGGTGGTCAGCAGAGGCGAGGTCAGGCCATAGATCTCGTGATCCAGAACACGGCGGGTCAGGTCGATACCGTTGACGATGTTGCCCCACTGGTCGCTGCCGCCCATTTGCAGAACACAGCCATAACGGCGGTTCAGTTCCAGGAAGTCATAGGCCTGCAGGATCATGTAGTTAAACTCGAGGAAGCTCAGCGACTGCTCACGATCCAGCCGCGACTTCACAGATTCAAACGACAGCATCCGGTTGACCGAGAAATGGCGCCCGATATCGCGCAGAAAATCGAGGTAGTTCAGGTCGTCCAGCCATTCGGCATTGTTCAGCATCAGCGCCTTGTTCTCGGCGTCCGTGTCATAGTCGATATAGGCGGCGAACACCTTCTTGATGCCCGAGATGTTCTCGTCGATCTGTTCGGGGCCCAGAAGGGGGCGTTCATCCGCGCGGAACGAAGGATCGCCCACCTTGGTCGTCCCACCGCCCATCAGTGTGATCGGCTGGTGGCCGGTTTTCTGGAACCAGCGCAGCATCATGATCTGGATCAGGCTGCCCACATGCAACGACTTGGCCGTTGCATCAAAGCCGATATAGGCCGGTTTACACCCACTGATCAGCGCGTCGTCAAGGCCCTGATAATCGGTGCAATCGGCGAGAAAGCCGCGCTCGATCATCGTGGCGATGAAATCCGATTTGGGGTGGTAGGTCATATCGTGCCCTTTGGGTTAATGTTGCGGGGCACTGTATAGGCGGCAGCGCCGATGAGGAAAAGCCACGTTTTTTAATTGAGGGTGGGTGTCGATCCGGCCACGCGGTTAGCGAAAAATATGAACCGCTACATGAGAACGCTTGCGTTTTTGTGCAAACAAAAGGCAGTTTGACCGGGCTGCAACCCAGAGGTGTACTCAAGGACTCGGATGCGGCGAAGAAGACAGCCAGTTCAGGAGGCAGGCGTGAGCCAGACCATCAGCAAACACGGGGTGATCCGGGCACTGGGCGCGATGTCGGGCACCTCGATGGACGGGGTGGATGCCGCGATGGTCGAAACTGACGGCCACCAGATTATGGGGTTTGGACAAAGTAGCTATCGCGCTTATTCAGACGCAGAGCGAGACGTGCTGCGGGCAGCGCTGGGTCAGTGGCATGGGCCCGATGTCGATGCAGCGGCTGAGATGGTCACTTTTGCCCATGCCGAGGCACTGTCTGAATTCGAAGAGGTCGATCTTATCGGTTTTCACGGCCAGACCGTTGCGCATGAGCCGCGCGGGCGTGGAACCTTGCAGGTGGGTGACGGTCTGGGGCTGGCGCAGGCGCTGGGGCGTCCGGTGGTTTGGGATTTCCGCAGCGATGATGTGGCGATGGGGGGCGAGGGGGCTCCGCTAGCGCCGTTCTTTCATTTTGCCTGCGCCAAGTGGTTCGGCGCGGACCGACCCCTGTGTTTTCTGAACCTGGGTGGGGTCGGCAATCTGACCTATGTTGATCCGTCCTTTGACGGCCCCGAAGCGCCGGGCGCTTTGCTCGCCTTTGACACCGGGCCTGCAAACGCGCCTGTGGACGATCTGATGCAAGCCCGACTGGGGCTGCCCATGGATCGGGACGGGGCGCTTGCGCGGGATGGAACCGTCGAAATGGGCGCGTTGGAGCTGTTTCTGGCTGAGCCATACTTTGCTCGAATGCCACCCAAGTCTTTGGACCGGAATGATTTCGCGGAAATGATCGGTCTGGTGAAGGAATTGAACGATGCGGACGCCGTGGCGACCCTGACCGGGATGTGTGCCGCAGGTGTCGTGCAGGGGATGGAGCATTGTCCGAAACCTCCGTCCTGCGTGCTGGTCACTGGAGGTGGGCGCCACAATCCGGTTTTGATGGAGATGTTGCGCGTGTCGCTGGATTGTCCGGTCGAGCCGGTCGAGGCAGTGGGACTGGATGGTGATATGCTCGAGGCGCAGGCCTTTGCCTATCTGGCGGTGCGTGTGGCGCGCGGCCTGCCGACGTCGTGCCCCGGCACAACCGGCGTACAGGCGCTGGTTGGGGGTGGGGTTGTAAGTTCGGTTTCGATGGACGCTGTTGGCTAGCATCAGCCGAAAACAGTTCAAAATAACAACTTGTTGTGCGACGGTTGCCCCGGACCCACGGATCAAGGGCAAGGCATTATGGCGACCAAGGCAGAGCTTGAAGCTGAATTAGAGAAATTACGGAAGCGCAACGCAACGTTGGAAGTGCGGGTCAACCAAGACCCGGCCCCCAAGGAGCGAGATGAGCATACCAAATCATCGGATGAAATTCGAAAGCTTCTGGAAGAGCATGGGATCGACCTGAGTCAAGCACAGGCTTTGGGCGAGGATGTGGTCGAGGAATTTGGCCGCTTGCAAAAAGAATATCCGATCACAGCGTTACTGATTGCGTTCTCGCTGGGGTATGTCGTCGGGCGCGCGCAGGGTTAGGAGGTAAGCCATGAGCAGATTAAGCAGAAATCTGGTAACGATCTATCGGACAGAACGCCTGATTGCACGCCGTCGCTTGGCCGTGGTGCAGCAGCAGACGATATTATTTGGAATTGCGGGTATTGCTGCGCTGTTGGCCCTCGTGCTTTTGAACCTAGCGCTGTTCTTTGCCCTGCAAAGTACAATGTCGCCAGCTTCAGCTTCTGCGGTATTGGCGCTTGGCAATCTTGGTTTTGCGGGGCTGTTGGTTCTGATTGCACGCCGCAGCAGCGTTGAGGATGAAGTCGCGCCGGCGGTTGAGGTACGTGACATGGCAATCGCAGACATTGAGGATGAGTTGGAGGAGGTGGCGACTGAAGCGCGCGAAGTCGTGCAGGCGGTCAAAAGCATCGGCTCGAATCCATTGGGGTCGGCGACGACGGTTTTGGTGCCTCTGATCAGCATGTTGATCAAAAGCCGAAGCAACGAATAGGGGGCGCTGCCCCCGTCGCGCAAGCGCGCCTCCCCCGAGGTATTTGGGGCCAGATGAAGAGCGGATCTTATGAGCTGAGCGTGTGGGTGTAGTCTTTGGTGAACTCCGCATAGCCGTTGGACGTGGATTTCAGATGCGCGCGCATCCAGTGGTGCAGCGCGGGCAGGTGATGGAATGGCACATTGGGGAAGGAATGATGCTCGGCATGGTATGGCATGTTCCAGGCCAGAAACCGCAAGGCTCGGTTGGTGAAGGTCGTGCGGGAGTTCTCGAGCATGTTTGCCACTGGCGGGCAGAGGCCATGCTCGGCCAGCAGGTAAAGGCGTAAAACGGGTTGAGCGACCAGCACCGGAAGAAGCCAGACCCAGAACAGTATCGTACTGTAAGTCAGACTGATGAGCGTTAACGTATAGAGACCAAGCAGAATGCGGGCTTCGGCCTTCATTGCGTTGTGTTGGCGTTTCGGAAGGTAAGGCGCATCCAGGTGGCCGCTCGCGTTTTGAACCAGTACCTTTGCCATGCCGCTCCAATAGGGCCAGCCGCTGAGGTAGATCAAAAGGTCAGACCAGCTATCGGGCCGCGGTTTGCCGCCTAGCTCGGGGTCGCGCTGAGGGTCATTGGTCCATTTGTGATGGGCGAGGTGGAAATAGCGAAACCAAACAAAAGGCAAGGCAATTGGTACCGAGACCAGATGTCCGACCGCATCGTTTAGCCATCCTGTTCTAAAAGGGGTCTTATGGGTGCATTCGTGGCTGAGCGTAAAGAGAAACACCAGCAAAACGCCTTGCGGCAGGATCAAGACCGGCCAGAACGGGATTTGCGCCACGATTGCGGCGCTTAGGGCTGACAGCGCAGCCAGATAGATCGACAAATGCTTCAGCCCAGCGGTGTTCGACCGGCGTTGCAATCGGTCCTTGGTTTCCGCAGGCAGAGAAGCGATCAGGTCTTTGTGGTCCATGCGGACATCGTTAAGTCCGGCGTAAGTCCGGTCAAGTCCGAAGAGCTATCGGCAAACCGGAGCACCTTTGCGTTGGGCGGTGTCAAAGTGAAAATGCCCAACGTGATAGCGGTCGGCGTCCGGGCCGAGTACGGTACTGAACACGCCACAAGCACCGTTGTGCAGCTCGCGCAACACCGCACTTTGGGTATTGTCCGTCCACCCGTCCTTAACGGTGATTTGTGTGCCGTCCTGAAGAACAAAGGTTGAAATATCAATGGCCCGCCCGCGTGCATGTTGAGACAGGCGCGCGCGTGGCCGGTTGTTTTGGGTTTTGCAGGCATAGTGCCCCACAACCCGCATCCCCTTGAGCCCGCCGCCCATTTCGGCAAAGGCGGGTTTGGCAACGGTTTCGATCCATGTTTTCAGCGTGACAGCCGTCTGACAATCCATCAGCGAAAACTGACTGAGGGCAACATTTGAAATCCGGTAGACCCGAACCGGTTTGGCAATGCCGCAGCCCCGGGCTTTGCTTTTCAGGGTTTTGCGCGTTTCGCCCAATATGGTCCAGTCGCCGCAGACGGCCCCGCGTTCGCGCATCCGCTCGCGTCCTTGTTCCAATTGCATGGCCGCGCATGGGGACAGGTCGTCGGGCGTCTGCGCGGCTGGTTCGGCGGTTGTGGACTCGTTGGGCAATGAAACATCCAACGGTTCGCCAGAATCTGCACAGTCCGGGCTGGCGCTTGCGATCCCTGCACTTAAGCAGAGAAAAAGGACAGTCAAACAGACCTGCTTCATGCTCACTCGATACTCCATCACACACGGTTACGGGTACAGGATGGTCAAAGCTGGGCCGTCTGTAAACTCAACTTTTCAGAGATTTACGTTGGTTGGGCTATTCCCTCGGGATGTCAAAGCCCGGCGCGGCCAACTCAAAACCTTCGAAATCAAAGCCGGGAGAGACCGTGCAACTGACCAAGGTGTAGTCGCCGGTGCTGCGTGCAGCCTGCCAATGGCCTTCCGGTACGATCAACTGCGGTGCGCCTTTAGACAGGTCAAGTGTGAGAAGGTGATCGGCGGCGGGGCCTTTATCTGTTGCGCTGAGCGACAGGACCAGAGGCGCGCCTGCGTGGTAGAGCCAGATCTCGGTGGCGTCGACCCGATGCCAGTGGCTGCTTTCTCCGGCCTGCAACAAGAAATAGATGCAAGTGCCGGTGGGGCGGCCTGCGTTGCTGGCACGCCATGTCTCGGCATACCATCCGCCTTCGGGATGACGTTGCAGGTTCAGGTGGTCGATAATGTCTTGTGCGGTCATGAGTGCCCTCTTGGTTCGGCGCGATTATGCACGGGACGATACGATCCGCTATGGTATTCGTGCGCCCGAACAATATGTAATGCGACATGACCCTGACGATCCCCTTTGATAATACTTATGCCCGTCTGCCGGATGCGTTTTTTGCGCGGCAGGCTCCGCTTCCCGTCCGTGCGCCACAGATGATTGCGTTTAACGATGATTTGGCGAAGTTGCTGCAAATTGCACCAGGAGATGTGCATGACATGGCCGAGGCTTTTGCCGGCAACCATCTGCCCACAGGTGCGGAGCCTATCGCGCAGTTATATTCGGGGCACCAGTTCGGACAGTATAACCCTCAATTGGGGGATGGGCGTGCGGTGTTGCTGGGCGAGACCGTGGGCACCGACGGTGTGCGCCGGGACATTCAGTTGAAAGGCTCGGGCCCCACGCCGTTTTCGCGCCGAGGCGATGGTCGGGCGTGGCTGGGGCCGGTTCTGCGTGAATATGTGGTGTCTGAGGCGATGCACGCGCTGGGCGTTCCGACCACGCGTGCTCTGGCGGCTGTGGAAACGGGCGAAACGGTGTTTCGCGAAGGCCCGATGCCCGGCGCTGTGCTGACGCGTGTGGCCAGCAGCCATCTGCGGGTGGGTACGTTTCAGGTTTTCGCCGCACGGGGGCAGCTGGACAGTTTGCGTCGACTAACGGAATACGCCATCGCGCGTCACTATCCTGAGGCTGACGGGCCGATGGGTCTGTTGCGGGCGGTGCGGGACGCACAGGCCAAGTTGATCGCGCAGTGGATGAGCGTGGGATTCATTCACGGTGTTATGAACACTGACAATTGCTCGATCGCGGGTGAGACGATTGACTATGGTCCTTGCGCTTTCATGGACACGTATCACCCCAACACGGTCTACAGTTCGATTGACCGGATGGGGCGGTATGCCTATTCGAACCAGCCCGACATTGCCGTATGGAACCTTGCGCAGTTGGCGACGTCCTTGATCCAGCAGATGGATGACAAGGAGGCCGCTGTCGAAGAGGCGACCGAGATCGTCCATGCCATGCCAGAGCTTTTGCAGCAGAATTGGTTGACCCTGTTCCGTGCCAAGATCGGTCTGACGATTGACGAAGACGCTGATCTAGAGCTTGTGACGGATTTATTGAAACGCATGGCCGAAGGGCAGGCGGATTTCACCAACACCTTCCGGGCGCTGGGCAGCGATACCGCGCGGGATCAATTTGTTGACCCCGCCAGCTATGACAGTTGGGCCCAGGGCTGGCGCGCGCGATTAGAGCGCGAAGCGCAACCGATGGACGTGATGGCCGCTTCTAACCCGGCGTTCATTCCGCGCAACCACCGTGTCGAACAGATGATCCAAGCTGCGGTGCAAGGGGATTACGCGCCGTTCCATCGGCTGAACGCCGTCCTCGCACAGCCTTACGATGATCAGGATGATGCCGCAGATTTGAGACGGCCCCCGGCCAAGAACGAGGTGGTGCACGCAACCTTCTGTGGGACGTGACCCATCTCGGGCCTTACTTTCGAACAATCTCCAACACGGCGGCGCTGACGATCAGCGCAGCGCCCAGAAACTCGCGCAGGCCAAAGGGTTCTCCGGATAGCACGGCAGCAGATGCGATTCCGACGACCACTTCGCTCATCAGCAGCAGGCCGACCCTTGATGGGGAAAGCTTTGTTGCTGGCCAAATCGTCATGTAGACCATGGGCAGGATGTAGAAGGCCGACAGCAGGGCGAACAGAAGCACGCGGATCGTCTCATGAGGTGCCACGGAAGGGATGTTCTGCTCGCCCAGCAATGGAAGGCTGAACAAGGACAGAATCAGCGCGCCGAATACAAAGGCAAAGACCTGCCCCGAAATCGAGATGCGATTGACACGATAAAGGCCCATAGAGCCCAGGGCCCAGCATACGCCTGATGCCAATGCCAGCCAATCGCCTATGTTTTGCGGCCAGGGCACGAAACCCGCGCCGCCCAGAACAACAAAAAGGCCGCCCAACCCGCAGAAGAGACCGGCAAGACGCATAAGGTTGAGGCGTTCACCCAAAAACATGACGCCCAGAAGCGTGCCCCAAATGGGCGTGAGGTAGAACAGCAGGATCGACCGGACAACGTCAGTGTATACAAGACTGATGGAATACAGGCTGAACGCGGCACCCGTGAACATCCCGCTGAGCATCAGGTTGCGCCATTCGCGAACAAGTGTGTGTCGGTCGCTCCAAACAAATGGGAATAGAGCGATCAGGGCCGCGCAATACATGACAATCCCGGGCCAGGGGCCGGTCAGACCCTGATCCAGAAAGAACCGAACCGGGATCCAGTAGAGCCCCCATAGCGCGCCGCCCATGACCAGAACCAGGCTGGCGCGGGTGCTGTTGACCGGCTGTGTCTGATGCAGTTCCATTCAGCCCCTCGAGTTGCGGCGGTTTGGCCGTTCCACTGCAACCGGATAGAGCAGGGGATCAAAAGGAACAATCCTTTGGTGATCGCTTGCGGGTCGTTTGCCAATAAATCGTGCGATTGGCGTTGTTTCTTTCCGAGGCATTCGTTCTGTATCGGAACAGGGGGGGTTGCGCGCCGCGCCAGAGGTGGCACATTGAGCGCAAGCCCATTGGTCAAGCCCTTATGAAACAATCTTCAACCCTACGTATCGCCAGCTATAACATTCAAAAATGCCTCGGGCTGGATTTCCGGCGTCAACCGCAGCGTATCCTGCAGGTCATCGAACACATGCGGGCCGACATCGTTGTGCTGCAAGAGGCAGACAAACGCCTGCCGCCGCGCCCGGCAGCCCTGCCGCATTTCATGCTGGACGAGGCGGGTTGGCAGATCGTCGATCTTGGCGGGGCCGGCAGCCTTGGGTGGCATGGTAATGCAGTCATATGGCGTGGGGATGGTATTTCCGTCCGTCAAAAAGGGCATCATGACTTGCCGGGGTTAGAGCCGCGCGGTGCGGTCCGAGTCGAGTTCGATACTCAAATCGGGCCGTTGCGGGTGATGGGGATGCATCTTGGGTTGCTGCCCGCATCGCGGCGGCAGCAGATTTCGCACATCCGGCGCTTTGATGATGATCTGGCCAAGATGCCAACCGTCTGGGCCGGGGATTTCAACGAATGGTCGCGGCAACCGGTTCTGGACCATCTGGCCCCCGAGATGCGCTTTCTACCGCCCCGACCCAGCTTTCCCGCAGCGCAACCGCTTGGCGCGTTGGACCGGATCGCGCTGGGCGCAGGGGTGAAAGCCACCGCGCATGGGGTTCACGACGCGCGCCCGGCACATATCGCATCGGATCATCTGCCTGTCTGGGCCGATCTGACACGTGCTGCGTAAGAACAGCGGAAAAGCAGAAATCCCTGTGGCGCAAACGGCGCAGACATACTAAGACAGATACCCGAGCAAGTCTGAGGGGCATCATGTCGGAAACGATTATTGGGCGTTGTGAGGCCAAGGGCCTGCGCATGACCGGTCAAAGAAGGATCATCGCGCAGGTGCTGGAACAAAGCGACGACCATCCGGATGTCGAAGAGCTCTATTCACGTGCTTCTGCCGTCGACAAAGGTATTTCGATTGCAACCGTATATCGGACGGTGAAACTGTTTGAAGAAGCGGGGATTCTGGAGCGTCTGGAATTCGGCGATGGCCGCGCACGGTACGAGGATGCCGAGCGTGACCATCATGATCACTTGATCGATATGCAATCGGGTGAGGTGATAGAATTCGTCGACCCTGAGATCGAAGCCCTTCAGGAAAAAATCGCGGCAAAGCTGGGGTACAAACTGAAAGGCCATCGGCTGGAGCTGTATGGCGTGCCACTGGAACAGGATTAAATCATCACGAAACGCGATTGATCCCCTCACGTTAATTCATCACGCGTGACGGGAAATGTCTTGCCAGAGGCCATTGGTTGAGGTTGTTGTGCGCATAGGCACCCAAAGTGCTTTTTCCTGTGGACGCGCATATGAACAACGTAAACGGCATTCTGCTGCTCATTGGGTCGATGGCGGCCTTTGCACTTGAGGACATGTTCATCAAGGTTCTGTCGGTCTCGGTGCCGACAGGGCAGATCATGGTGTTCCTCGGCGTGGTCTGTACGCTCGTGTTTGCGGCTCTGTCAGTGGCCTCGCGCAAACGCGTCTTTGACCCGATGGCCTGGAAGCTATTGCCGTTGGCGCGCGCGGCAACCGAAGGGATCGGGGCAGTAACCTTTGTTACGGCGCTGTCTTTGATCGACCTTTCAACGGTCGCCGCCGTTTTTCAGGTCCTGCCGCTGGCTGTCACCATGGGGGCAGCAATGTTTTTGGGGGAACACGTCGGCTGGCGGCGTTGGAGCGCGATTGGCGTGGGTTTTATCGGCGTTCTGATGATCATTCGTCCCGGTTTCCAAGGGTTCCAGCCCGAGTCTCTTTTTGTGATTTTGTCCGTCCTGGCCATTGCTGCGCGCGATCTCATCACGCGTAAGCTGGATGCGCGAGTCGCCTCGACCGTTGTAGCGATGCAAGCGTTCATTGCAGTTGCGCTGGCTGGCGGGCTGTTGATGGCGATTTCCGGTGCATCATTTGTGCCGCTTCAGGACGGACAATCGCTACCGTATCTCGGGGCCGTAGGGTCCGGTGTGATTGGGTATTACGGCATTGTCACCGCGATGCGTGTCGGCGAAGCGTCGGCATTGATGCCGTTCCGCTACACGCGTCTGGTGTTCTCGATCGTTGCAGGAATGCTGGTTTTTGGGGAGCGGCCAGATGCGCTGACGCTTGCGGGCGCGACACTTATCATTGGGTCCGGACTTTATACCTTTGTTCGCGAGCGGCGTTTGGCAAACGAACTGGCTCCGGTCTAATTGTGTTGGCGCAAACAACAGGCTGTTAGCCCTAAAGGTCCGAAAATGTGCCTGTTAGCGATAACGGAACCGGTTTACATTTGGGCCGGTGCTGCTATGACGCGTGCAACCGACTGCAGCCATAGGAACGGGCCTCATGAGCACCATTATCGACATCCACGCACGCGAAATTCTGGACAGCCGGGGCAACCCGACAGTTGAGGTTGACGTGATTCTGGAAGACGGCACCATGGGCCGTGCTGCCGTGCCGTCCGGGGCATCAACCGGTGCCTATGAGGCAGTGGAAAAGCGCGACGGTGACAAAGCGCGTTACATGGGCAAGGGTGTTCTGGAAGCCGTTGCCGCCGTGAACGGTGAGATCGCCGAAGAACTGGTAGGTTTCGACGCGACCGAACAGGTGGCCATCGATCAGGCGATGATCGAGTTGGACGGGACCGAAAACAAAGGCCGTCTCGGTGCAAATGCCATTCTGGGTGTTTCGTTGGCCACAGCCAAGGCCGCGGCCGATTTCACAACCCAGCCGCTCTATCGCTATGTGGGCGGCACCTCGGCCCGTGTTCTGCCGGTTCCAATGATGAACATCATCAACGGGGGCGAACACGCAGATAACCCGATCGACATTCAGGAATTCATGATCATGCCGACCTCGGCCGCGAATATCCGCGAGGCGGTGCGCATGGGGTCCGAAGTGTTTCATACACTGAAGAAAGAGCTCTCGGCAGCTGGTCTGGCCACCGGTGTCGGTGATGAGGGTGGCTTTGCTCCGAACATCGCAAGCACCCGCGAAGCGCTGGATTTCATTCTGAAATCCATCGAAAAGGCGGGTTATAAGCCGGGCGAGGAAATCCATCTGGCGCTGGATTGCGCCGCGACTGAATACTTCAAAGACGGCAAATACGTTCTGGCGGGTGAGGGCACGACTCTGACCTCGGAAGAAAACGCCGCCTATCTGGCGGCGTTGGTCAACGACTATCCCATCATCTCGATCGAGGACGGCATGTCCGAAGATGACTGGGACGGCTGGAAAGCCCTGACCGACGCCATCGGTGACAAAGTACAGTTGGTGGGCGACGACCTGTTCGTGACCAACCCCGTACGTCTGGCCGAAGGGATCGAACGCGGCTGCGCCAACTCGATGCTGGTCAAGGTGAACCAGATCGGTTCGCTGACCGAGACTCTGCGCGCTGTCGATATGGCCCACCGCGCGCGTTACACCAACGTCATGTCCCACCGCTCGGGCGAGACCGAGGATGCAACCATCGCCGATCTGGCCGTGGCAACCAATTGCGGTCAGATCAAAACCGGCTCGTTGGCGCGGTCGGACCGGTTGGCTAAGTACAACCAACTGATCCGTATCGAGGAATCGCTGGGCGAGGTCGCGGAATACGCGGGCGCGTCGATCCTTCGCAAATAACACATCTGATGCTAGGCTGACCCTCGGACACAATCCGGGGGCCACGTCTTGCTAAAGATCATTGAACCAGAAACGCCGGACCAGTTGAACGCGGTTCGGCGTTTGTGTTGGGACTATCGGGATTTCCTGCTGACCTTGGATGAAAAATCCGTTCAGATCGTTCAGACCTTTTATCCAAAGCAAAAATACGCCCGTTTGATGGACAACATCGAGGTGGATCACGCACCGCCAAATGGTGGGATCAAGTTGGCTGTGTTGGAAGGTGAGCCGATTGGTAGCGGCATGTTTCATACAATCGCGCCGGGCGTGGCCGAGATAAAGCGGGTGTATGTGACGGATGCGGCAAGGGGCTCTGGCGCGGGCCGTGCCATTATGTTGTCGCTGATTGAAACCTGCAGGGATCTTGGCTTTGACTATATCCGAATGGATACCGGAAAACCGCTGGAGGCAGCGACTCAATTATACCTGTCGTTGGGGTTTACCCTGCGCGACGCATACTCTGAGATTCCAGAAATCGCACGGGACCACCTGATTTTTTTCGAGATGTCGCTTACGAAACTCAAAAAAACTAAAAATAACGATAGTTGAATTTAATCAGTGTTTTAGCAACCAGGATTGCCCTGATCTGTTTACGAGAACCCTGCTTTAGTAAAGTTATGTGTGAACTTGTTACTAACCAAGTTCATTCTGAATGCAGTAATCTCGTTTCATTGCAGAAAGGGGAGTACGATGTCTGTATCAAAATTCCTTCTGATCATCACCGCAGCGTCCATCACAGTTCTGTCCGCTTGTTCCGAGCCGGGGACATATCCGATAACCGGAGAACCAGTTTCAGCGAACGATCCGGTTCAGGACATGAATCCAGCCAATATCTTCAGAGGCGAGTCGCGCTAAAGCGCTTTGCTCATCAGCATGTATCTGTCACGCGGTTTGAATCCGGTGCGCAGGTACAGTTTCTGAGCGGCCTCGCTGGTGCGGTCGACTTCCAAGTGCAATGCCGTCAATCCTGCTCCAGCCAGAGCTTTGGGCAGATCCAGCAAAACCTCGGTCGCGATACCGCGGCCACGAACGGCAGGACGGATATAGATTTCGTCCACGAAACCGTCCATGCCACCAAATTCGACCGACCAGCCGAAGGTCAGGATGATATACCCCAACGGTGCACGCCCCGGTCCGATCAGATAGACACAGCCATGAGGGATGCCTTCCAGTAAGGGGGCAAGGGCATTTCGGGTTTTGTCGGCGTCCTGTTCTATTCGCGCTTCGGCGTGAAACGCAGTGACCAGCGCCATCAGGCGGTCCAGATCTTCGGGGCGCGCAAGGCGCAGAGCGGCGCTCATAGTCGGCCCAGCCTTTCTGTCAGTAGCTCAAAGAAGCCATCCGCATCGAGATCACCGATGAACAGGGCGTTTGGTGCGCGGTCGGTTACGCCCCACCAATCGGCGATGGTCATGCCCATGGTCAGTTCCGACCGGGTCTCAACCTCGACATTCACTTGGCGGCCCGAGAATAGCTCAGGCCGGATCAGATAAGCGGTCACGCAGGGGTCATGCAACGGTGCACCTGCGCTTCCGTATTTTTCCTTGTCGAAGCGCTCAAAAAAGTCGGTCATTTCAGCCACTGCAATGCCGACCTTGTTTCCCAATGCTCGGAACGCATCATTGCGGGGTTTGGTGACCAGCGCCTTATGCGTGACATCCAGGGGCATAACCACGATGGGCCTGCCGGATCGGAAAACGATATCAGCAGCTTCTGGATCGACGTGGATGTTGAATTCGGCTGTGGGTGTGATGTTGCCTACTTCGAAATAAGCGCCCCCCATCAGCACGATTTCCTGCACCCGATCGACGATGTCTGGGGCCTTGCGGAACGCCATGGCGATGTTGGTCAGCGGCCCCAACGGGCAGAGTGTCACGGTGCCTGAGTCATGTTTGCGCAGTGTCTCGATGATGAAATCAACCGCATGTCCGTCTGCCAGCGGCATTTCAGGGTCCGGCAGAACGGGCCCGTCTAGCCCGGTTTTGCCGTGCACATGTTCTGCCGTGACCAAAGGGCGGATCAGGGGGCGATCACAACCCGCATAGACTGGAACACCCGTCTGCCCCGCTAGTTCGCAGACAATCCGTGCGTTCTTGGCAGTCAGCGACAAGGGCACATTCCCGGCGACGGCAGTAATACCCAGAACCTCGATCTCATCCGGACTGGCCAAGGCCAGCAGGATGGCGACGGCGTCGTCTTGTCCGGGGTCGGTATCGATGATGATTTTGCGCGGTGCCATTATGCCTCCGGGGTCTTGAAACGCGGACACTCGCAAGTGTCACCGCACTTGTCCAGCAGTTTCAGGCCCCGGTCGGCGCGTCCACCGGCGGGAGTTTGCCATTGGCGCGATGCTCCTCGGTTTTGACCTCGTCCCAAAGCGCATCCATCTCGGCAAGATCGCTTTGCGCGGGGGTTTTGCCCCTCTCGGCCAGACGGGCCTCGACCTGTTCAAAGCGGCGGGTGAACTTGGCATTGGTACGGCGCAGGGCGGCTTCGGGTTCGATACCCAGATGACGACCCAGATTGACCATCACAAACAGGAGATCACCGAATTCGTCCTCCAGCGCATCGGCGTCCATCTTGTCCCGCGCTTCTTCCAGTTCAGCCGCTTCTTCGGTGATCTTGGCCAACACATGGCTGGCATCGGGCCAGTCAAAGCCTACGCGTGCAGCGCGTTTTTGCAGTTTGTGCGCGCGCAGCAGGGCGGGCAGGTTCGCCGCGACACCGTCCAACGCGCCCTTTTGTTCCTTGCCTGCACGCTCGGCGGCCTTGATCGCTTCCCAATCCTTGGTCTGCTGATCGGCTGACTTATCGCGGGATTCGTCGCCAAATACGTGGGGATGACGGCTGACCATCTTGTCCGACATGGTGCGGACCACATCCTGAAAGGTGAAATGCCCGGCCTCTTCAGCCATTTGCGCGTGAAAGACAGATTGGAACAGCAGATCGCCCAGTTCTCCTTTCAGCTCATCGTAAGCCTCGCGCTCAATGGCGTCGGCGACTTCATACGCTTCTTCAATCGTATAGGGTGCGATGGTCGCGAAATCCTGTTCGATGTCCCATGGGCAACCGCTTTGCGGGTCGCGCAGGCGGCGCATGATTTCCAGTAACCGTTCGATACCAGCGTCGCTGTTGTGGATCAGAGGATTTTCGGCCATTGCGAACCCTTTCGTTCCGGTGTCAGATGCATCCATCCCGCAGTCCCGATCAGGAGTCCACCCCAGATGCCCGTCGTCAACCGAATTGCCGATTTCTCAGCCGATATGGCTGCGTGGCGTCAGCACTTGCACACGATCCCTGAACTGGAGTTCGAGTGCTATGAGACAGCCGCCTTTGTGGCCGAGCGTCTGCGCGAGTTCGGGGTGGATGAACTGCATGAGGGTATCGCCAAGACCGGAATGGTTGCGATCATCAACGGGCAGGGCGAGGGGCCGACCATCGGCCTGCGCGCGGATATGGATGCCCTGCCGATTCCAGAAGAAACAGGTGTCGAATATGCTTCGAAGAACCCAGGTAAGATGCACGCCTGCGGTCATGACGGCCACACCACGATGCTGTTGGGAGCGGCGCGCTATCTGGCCGAAACACGGAACTTCAGCGGTCGCGTGGCGCTGATCTTTCAGCCTGCCGAGGAAGAGGGCGGCGGTGCCGGCGTCATGGTCGAAGAAGGCATCATGGACCGGTTCGACATCTCGCAGGTTTACGGAATACACAACGACCCGGGAAACCCGGAAGGCGCTTTCTATACCACGGCGGGCCCGATTATGGCCGCGGTGGATTCGTTCGAGATTCATATACAGGGTGTCGGAGGGCATGGGGCGTTGCCGCATCTAACCAAAGACCCCGTTATGGCGGCCTGCGGTATTGCGCAGGCGATCCAGACCATTGTCAGCCGCAACCACTATGCAGTGGAAGATCTGGTGGTCTCGGTCACACAGATACACACGGGAACAGTTAACAACGTAATTCCGGACACTGCTTATCTGAACGGCACGGTGCGCACCTTTGACCCGTCCGTGCAGAAGATGGTCATGGAGCGGATGGAGCAGATCGTTCAGGGGCAGGCCGCGTCTTACGGGGTTGAGGCGCGGTTGGATTTTCAGGTTGGGTATCCTGCGACGATCAATGATGTCGAAAAAACCGCTTTTGCTGCCGATGTTGCGCGCGAAGTCTCTGGGCCTGAACGTGTGGTCGACACTATGGGGCGCGATATGGGAGCCGAGGATTTTTCGTACATGCTTAAGGAACGACCGGGTGCGTATCTGTTCTTGGGGCAAGGCGATGGTGCAGGGCTGCACCATCCCAAGTACAACTTTAACGACGATATAGCGCCTATCGGCGCGTCCTTTTTCGCACGCATCGTGGAAAAGGCGCAGCCGTTGGGTTGATGGGGTAAACAAATGGCACTGGAAGACGCAAAAAACCAGGTGGACGAAGCGTTCACTAATCCCGATCTCAAAGGGTTGTCTTATGAGAACACTTTTGGCGGAGCGACCTCGTTCCTGCGGCGGCTTTATACCAAAGATCTGGACGGGGTGGACATCGCCGTGACCGGTGTGCCCTTCGATCAGGCTGTCACCAACCGCCCCGGCACGCGCCTTGGCCCACGTGCGATCCGCGAGGCCAGCGCCCTGCAATCGCCCGATGCGCCCTATGGCTGGCCTTTTGATGCGCTCAGCGAACTGGCCATCGTGGACTATGGAGACATGGCTTATGACTATGCCAATATTCCGGCCTTTCCCGACACACTGACCGATCATATCCGCACCATTCTGGCGGCCGATGTAGCGTCTGTCACGCTGGGCGGGGACCACTATATCAGTTTCCCGATCCTGAAAGCCTATGCCGAGAAATACGGGCCGATGTCGTTGCTGCAATTCGATGCGCATACGGACACCTGGGCCGATGATGATATGTCCCGCGTTGATCACGGAACAATGTTCTACAAGGCAGTAAAGTCTGGGATCGTAGACCCAAAGCGGTCCGTTCAGGTGGGCATTCGCACCACCAATGAGGACACATTGGGCGTCAACATCATCGACGCGCGCGAGGTCTATGAATCCGGCCCTGCCGCGGTCGCGCAGAAGATCAAAGGTATACTGGGTAACAGCCCAGTCTATCTGAGCTTTGACATCGACGGGCTGGACCCTGCCTTTGCGCCGGGCACCGGCACGCCGGTCTGGGGCGGCTTAAGTTCCATTCAGGCACAGATCATCCTGCGCGACATTGCCGGGATTAACATCAAGGGCGGAGACGTGGTCGAGGTCTCTCCGCCTTTCGACACGTCGGGTGCAACAGCGATTGCCGGGGCGCATGTGGCGACGCAGATCATCTGCCTGCTGGGCTGGGACAAGTTGGCAAAGGCGAAAGAGTAAACCCGTTTGGGTACCCGTTAACTTCCGGTTAGCCATACTTCCGGTATGTGCTGGAAGACGTGAAAAAAAGGATGGGGCGGCACGCGCATGACAGAATTCAACCAACCGGTCAGTGGCAATGACTTGGCGCGATTTTCGGGGCCGAACACGTTTATGCGCCTTCCGCAGGCCGCTTCACTGGCAGGGCTGGACGTAGCGGTACTGGGGATTCCGATGGATATCGGCACCTCGTGGCGGTCGGGCACACGATTTGGCCCGAAACAGATCCGCAGCGAAAGCGCGATGATCCGGCCCTATAACATGGCCACGTCTGCGGCCCCGTTCGAAAGTCTGCAGATTGCCGATATTGGCGATCTGGCGATCAATACCTTCTCATTGTCGGACAGCCTGAGGATCATCAAAGAAAGCTATGATGCGATACTGGCAAAAAATGTGATCCCGGTCGCGATGGGGGGAGATCATTCGATCACATTGCCGATCCTGCGGGCGATTGCGGCAAAGCACGGGCCGGTGGCGCTGGTGCATGTGGATGCCCATGCGGACGTGAATGAAGAGATGTTTGGCGAAAAGGAAACCCACGGCACCGTTTTTCGCCGCGCGTATGAAGAGGGGCTGATCGTTCCCGACAAAACCTTTCAGATCGGCATTCGTGGATCTGGCTACGCGGCCTCAGACTTTACCGAGGCCAAGGATTGGGGTTTTCGCCAGTTTCCCGCCTGGGAGCTCTGGCAGCAGAACCTGACCCAAATCGGCTCGCAGATTCGCAAGACCATCGGCGAGCAACCGGTTTATATCACCTATGACATCGACAGCCTGGATCCTGCTTTTGCTCCGGGCACCGGCACACCCGAGATTGCGGGGCTGACAACACCACAAGCACTGCAACTGATCCATGCGCTGCAGGGGGTGAACGTGGTGGGATGTGATCTGGTCGAGGTCTCTCCGCCTTATGATCCGTCGGGCAACACGGCGCTTACAGCGGCGAACCTGATATACGAGATGCTGTGCATCCTACCGGGGGTGACGTCACGGTAAAGCGGGGCGGAATGGCTTGTCCCGGCGCTTGATCCGCATAGGGTTTCTCCAAAAGGATAATGCGGGATGAAAAAGATGGTTCTTTGGGGGGTATTCGCGCTTGTGATCGGGCTGGGCGCCTATATCCGACTGGCCCCATCCGACCCCGCGCACTGGAACATTGCGCCGGTCGCACCCGTGGATCAGGACCTGCCCGGCGGTGTGGTGCGCGTTGTCGAAACCGGTCCAGACGGGTTGCAGCGGCTGGACCAGATCATCCGCGCCACGCCCCGCACATCGGTGTTGGCAGGTTCTGTCGATGCGGGCATGATCACCTATATCACCCGCACGAAATGGATCGGCTTTCCCGACTACACCACGGTTCAGCAGGACGGCAACTCTCTGCGCGTTCATGGGCGCTTGCGGTTTGGGCGCAAAGACTTTGGCGTGAACAAGGCGCGGGTTGATGGGTGGTTGAAACAGATGTGACTTTGCGCCTGTGGTTTAAGACGCCCCGTCCGGTGCTGCGTTTCCAAGGGGTGTAATTTGCAACCTTGATGACAGGCACCCTTCCTGAACCTCTCGCCACATGGGAACGTTCAGCGACATCTGACATTGCGCGGTGAACATGCGACCATCGACCTGCAGGCAGATCATCTCGCCCAACTCGATGCGAGACCCCGATGTATCGGTGCAATAGCAATCGCGGGTTTTACCGTCCGGGCCGACGTAATCGGCGAAAACCGGCGTGGATGTCAGCAGTAAAGCAAGCAAAATCCGTTTCATGACAGCGAGCTTAGCATGACGTTGCCCTTGACCAAAGCCCCGGGATGAGAGACACCGCCCGGATGATCCCTGAAGAACGTCTTGAACAGATCACCCAGCGTTTTCAATACCTCGAAGCAGCCATGGCCGATGGCGCGTCGGGGGGCGATATTGCGACGCTGGCCAAGGAATACTCCGACCTCAAGCCGGTGGTTGATCAGATCATGGCCTGGCGTCAGCTGGTCGCGGATCTGGCCGAGGCCGAGGCGATGCTGGCCGACCCGGATATGAAAGAACTGGCCGAGGAGGAAATCCCTCAGTTGCGGGCCAGTATTCCGGCGGCGGAACAAGCCCTGCAGCTGGCGCTGCTGCCAAAAGACGAAGCCGATGCGCGCCCGGCGATGCTGGAAATTCGTCCTGGGACCGGTGGGGATGAGGCCGCTTTGTTCGCAGGCGACCTCTTGCGCATGTACCAGCGCTATGCCGAGGCGCGGGGCTGGCGGTTTGAGATCATCGAGGAACAGGCTTCGGATTTGGGCGGCATTAAAGAGGTCGTGGCCCATATCAAGGGCGACAATGTGTTTGCCCGGATGAAATACGAATCTGGTGTGCACCGCGTGCAGCGCGTGCCCGAGACGGAAAGCGGTGGGCGCATTCATACCTCGGCTGCAACCGTGGCGGTTCTGCCGGAGGCCGAGGATGTGGACATTCAGATCGACGCAAATGACATAAGAATCGATACGATGCGCAGCTCGGGCGCGGGCGGGCAGCACGTGAACACCACCGACTCGGCGGTACGGATCACGCACCTTCCGACGGGGTTGGTTGTAACGAGTTCCGAGAAGTCTCAGCATCGAAACCGCGAGATTGCCATGCAGGTTCTGAAGACGCGGCTCTATGATCTGGAGCGGCAACGGATCGACAGTGAACGCTCGGCAGATCGGGCCAGTCAGGTGGGCTCGGGCGACCGCTCGGAACGTATTCGCACCTATAACTTCCCACAAGGTCGCATGACGGATCACCGGATCAACCTAACGCTCTATAAGCTTGATCAGGTGATGCAGGGCGATCTGGATGAGGTTATCGACGCGTTGACGGCTGATGATCAGGCGCGGCTGTTGGCCGAGATGGCGCAATGACCGGCCTGCAAACAGCGGCACAGGCCATGTTGGCGGCAACGGCCCGTTTGCGGGCGGCTGGCGTGGATGATCCTGCCCGGGATGCGCGCCTGCTGCTGGCCCACGCGGCGCGTATTGAAGCCAGCCGGGTAACACTGATTGCACCGGAAGAGTTGCAGCCCGAGATTGCCGAGCGTTATGACCAATTGATCTCGCTTCGCGCCATTCGGGTGCCGGTTTCACATTTGTTGGGCGAGCGCGAGTTTTATGGGCGCAAATTTTGGGTCAGCCGAGATGTGCTGGACCCACGCCCCGAAACTGAAACTTTGATAGAAGCAGCCCTGAGCGCGCCGTTTGATCATGTTCTGGACCTCGGTGTGGGGTCGGGGTGCATTCTGATCACGTTGTTGGCCGAGCGCACCAGTGCCTCAGGTGTTGGGGTCGATCTGAGCGAGGCGGCCTGTCTCCAGGCCAGCGCCAACGCCGTTGAGCATCATGTAGAGGGGCGGGTTGATATTGTACGTTCAAACTGGTTTGAGAACATTGATGGTCAATTTGACCTTATTGTTTCCAATCCCCCCTATGTCTCGGTCGAGGAAATGGCTGATCTGTCGCCGGAGGTGAAAGAGCACGAACCACGCATGGCTTTGACCGACGAAGGTGACGGGCTGGGCGCTTATCGGCGGATCGCTGCGTCGGCCCCGGATTTCCTGTTGCCGGGTGGGCGGATTCTTGTGGAAATTGGCCCAACGCAGGCAAAAAAAGTTGGCGCTTTGTTTGATGCGGCGGGGCTTGTTGATGTCCGGGTGATCCCTGATCTGGATGGGCGCGACCGTGTGGTTGGCGCAAAAATGCCGGGTTGATCGGCGAGATTGCGACCAAAAAGCGCTGCCCAGACTAAAAAAGCTGGTGAAAACCCGAGATTCCTCTTGTCTGCGCGCTCAGGACATGTTTACTCAGGATTAGTCGGCGAGGTTGATGCTGTTGCAGCTCACCCCTGACGCCAAGCCCAAAAAAGTCGAGATCCCGTCACGGCAAACGCCTCAGAGCAGTGCAAGAAACGGGTGGTTCGACAGCGAATTGACAAGGCTGACGTAAAGTAAGATGAGATCTTCCAAATCCCGCTCGCGGGCCAAGAATAACCGCAATCGTCCCTCCGGCGGCAACGTCGTAAACCGTGTTTTTGATAGCTCGGGCCCCGAGGGCAAGGTGCGTGGCACGCCGCAGCAGATCATTGACAAATACAACCAATTGGCTCGTGACGCGCAACTGTCCAATGACCGCGTGGCCGCCGAGAACTTTCAGCAGCACGCCGAGCATTATCTTCGGATGCTGAGTGAAGCGCAGCGCGAAATGGAAGCCCGCCGGGAAGAGCAAGAGCGCCAAAACCGCGAACGCCAGGCAGAGCGTGATCGCGAACGCGCCGAACGGCAGGAACGCGAAGCCGCCCGTCAGGCCGACCCGGCCGAAGCGCCGCAGCCGGATGTGATGGATTTTGCGGCGCCCGAGGCAACGCCGGAAAGCGGTCTGGTCGAGACACCGGAAAGCAAAGGCGCCGAACCTCCGGCACAGGAGAAAAAGGAAAAACCTGCGCGCAAACCGCGCACACGTAAGCCCAAACCGGCGCCAGCGGCGGAAGATGCCCCCAAAACCGATGGGGACGCACCGGAAGCGGCTGAATAAGCAAAAAAGCGGTTTGAACAAAAGCCCCGGTAGAGCCGGGGCTTTTTTGTTTTCAGGTCTTTTGAACTTCGCGGGCCAGCGCGCAGAATGCTTCCAGCGGGACTTGTTCGGCGCGTTCCGTGGGTTGTATGCCTGCGGCCAGCAAACGGTCTTCGATATTGGAGGCCACGCCCTTCAATGAAGCTCGCAACATCTTGCGGCGTTGATTGAAGGCCGCAGCTACAACGCGGGACAAGGTGGCAGCATCGGCGGGATAGCGGGGCTCGGGCAGGGCGGACAGGTGAACCACGGCGCTGGACACCTTGGGCGGTGGAGTGAACGCGCCCGGGGGCAGCGACATGGCGATGCGCGCCTCAGCCCGCCATTGGGCGAGGATGGCGAGACGGCCGTACGCTTTGCTGCCGGGTTGCGCGACGATGCGTTCAGCCACTTCTCGTTGGAACATCAGCGTCAGGCTTTGCCAGAATGGTGGCCACTCAGGTGGTGTTAGCCAACGGACCAGCAATTCGGTGCCCACGTTATAGGGCAGGTTGGCGGCAACACGGATCGGCGGCGTAAGGTATTCCAGCGGATTGATTTCCAGCGCATCGCCGTTGATGACCTGAAGCCGTCCGGGATAGGCGGCGGCGATGTCGTTCAGGGCAGCGATACAGCGCGTGTCTTTTTCCACTGCCACGACCTTGCGCGCGCCTTCAGACAAAAGCCCGCGTGTCAGGCCGCCGGGGCCAGGTCCGATTTCCAGCACATCACATTCTGTCAGGTCCCCGGCCTGGCGGGCGATCTTGGCGGTCAGGTTGAGGTCCAGCAGGAAGTTCTGACCCAGCGATTTGCGTGCTGAAAGCTGATGGGTTGCGATGACCTCGCGCAGCGGGGGAAGATTGTCGATAGCGCTCATGATCCAATTACCGTGACGCAAGGTGGAGGGAGTACTCCAGAGATTTTTTGCCTCCGGCGGAGGTATTTTCAGCCAGGTGAAGGGTCAAGTGCCATTAGCCATGCGTTGGGCAAGTTTCAGAGCTTCGATCAGGCTGGTGGGTGTAGCGATGCCCTTCCCGGCAATGTCCAGTGCGGTGCCGTGATCCGGGGAGGTGCGAATGAAGGGTAGACCGAGTGTCACGTTCACGCCAAGGTCGAAATCCAGCGTTTTGATAGGGATCAGGGCCTGATCGTGATACATCGCAATGGCCGCGTCATAGCGGGCGCGAGCAGCCGCGTGGAACAAAGTGTCTGCTGGGTGGGGGCCTGTAAGAGTTGCTCCGTCCGGATCAAGTTCAGCTATAAGCGAAGTAATCCAGTCGCCTTCCTCGGTGCCCATTTTGCCACCTTCGCCTGCGTGGGGGTTGAGGCCAGCGATGGCGATGCGTGGGCTATCGATTCCGAACTGGTCACGCAGGCCACGCGCAGTGATTTGAATCGTTTCGCGCAGTAGGTCAGGGGTCAGGGCCGCAGGGACCTGAGAAAGTGGAATATGGATAGTGGCGGGCACGACCCGCAGTTGATCGCTGGCCAGCATCATCACGACCCTTTTCGTGCCAGAGAGGGCCGCGAGAAATTCGGTATGGCCGGGATAGGTGAACCCAGCCCCGTCGATCAGAGCTTTTTTGTGGATAGGCGCGGTGCAAAGCGCGGCTGCATCGCCCGTTTTGACCAACTCAACACCCGTTTCGATGGCATCAATCACCGAGGGCGCGTTGGCGGGGTCGGGTTGGCCGGGCACGTTGGGGGCCGGGAAATCCAATTGCAGGACCGGCAGTGCCTGCTCGCAGGAGGCAACGGCCTGAGATGGGTGTTCGATTTGCGCGACAGGCGTGTCAGCAGGCAGGTGGCTGACATCTCCGATATAGAAAAACGGGCAAGTGCCGCGAAGCTCGGCCCAGGCTTTGGCAGCGATTTCAGGGCCGATCCCGGCCGGTTCGCCGCAGCTGAGCGCAATCGGACGTGTCATTCCTGAATGATGACGGCATCGGCCCGCAGCTGTTCCACCAGGCTTTCGGCAAATGCCTGAAGGCGCTGTTGGGCTAGGGCGTTTGCCACATCCGCGCGTGAGGTGTTTTCACCCAGATCGCGCGTGCGGTTGCACAGCATCAGGAACATCAGCGTCTGGCCGTTGTTGCGGGTGAGGTTGGTCGATACCTCAAAGCGGTCCAGCTTGGCCAATTCGACGGCAACGTCACGCGGTACCTGGGAAGGGGCGGCGTCGATGCGTTCCAATACTTCGGAGGGCTGATCTTTGGCGATGCCGTACAGGTCATCACAGGTGTCGATCTCTTCCTTCAGGCGTGCGGCTTGTGACAGAGCGTCGGCGCTGCGCCCTCCGGCGATGTAATAGATTGCATAATCCAGCGTCGAGATTGGAGCTGCCGAAGTTGCAACTTCACGCAGGCCACGCATCTGGAACAGGGCCACAGCATTGGGCAGCGAGATCGGTTCGGTAATCTCGCCGTTTTGCAGACGCAGGATGACCGGTTGCAGGGCGGGGGGGAGGTCGGTGATGTTCAACCATTCCAGCCGACCGCCCTGATCGCGGGTGGCCGCGGCCGAATACTGTGCGGCGGCGGCTGAAAAGGCATCAATGCCTTCCAAGCGCGAGATTTCCTGAGCCAGAAGCTCGGTCTGAGCAACGGTTTGCTGGTTCACCGGGATGATAATTTCCGACAAAAGGACCTGAAGGCCACCGCCTCCGGTCTGCCCCAGAGCGCGGTCAATTTCATCCTCAGTGGGGCGGGCCTGAGACAGATAGCGTGAGCTGATATAGTCGCGCCAGGCCAGCTGGTCCGCCACATAGTCGCGAACCGTCTCTGGATCGACGCCCGATTCTCCCAGCAATTTCAAGAACTGTTCTGATGACAACTGGCCCCTCGACGCAAATTCGTCGATGCCCAGTTGAACGGCCTCGGGGGTGGCCTGCACGCCGGCCTCGCGCATGACCTGTTGGCGCAGTTTCGCATCAATGAGAGCGTCTCGCACATCAGCTTCGCTGCCGCCAGGCAGGCCCAACACGTTCAGAAATTGCAGGCGTTGTTCCAGTTCATACCAGGTTACGATGTCTTGGTTGACCCGGATTGCAGGAGAAAACAGGCTTTGTGCCACGGCCTGCGAGCCCGCAATTGCAAAAACTGCGGCGGTGAGAACCGGCGCGGCCGGTTTAAGCCAACCGGAACGAAGAAACCTGGAGAAACCTGATATCAACTGCATCTTCTCTTGTATGTCTTGCCACCGCCTTCGACGGAGTACCCTGTCAGTGACAGGGTAAAGCCGAATTCTGTCGAAGGCTCAATAGTAGATGTTGAAGTAAAGCGCCGGCTTACAGACATGTTAACCTGCACGCATTCGTTGAGGTATGTCACGCCCAAACCCAGACGGATCGGTTCGGATTGGCCAAGATCATAGCGGGCCAGAGCATTTGTCCGCCAGTTCTCGTCGACCTGATACCGGCCTACAAGCCAAATTTCCGATATCTCATCGACGATGTTTTCGGCGGGATCGGGTTCCTGCCAGACATAGCTGCCGGAAATCCTCGCGAACTCGTTCGACCATGCGCCGCGCAATTCAGCTTTGACAAAGCTGAAATCACTGTCGATCAGTCCTCGCCCACTCAGTGACCAGCCATTGTTGGTTCTGATCTGTCCGGCAACCAGCAGATCTGATGTGGTGCCCTGCAACCCCGAAGTCAGAGTGAAGTTCGGATCGGCATCTGCCCGAAACACTTGACCCACGGTGGCCAAGGCCTGCCAGCCGTCCACGCCGTAACGGGCCCAGTTCAGACCAACGACTCCGGTCGCGCCATCTTCGCGCTGATCCTCTGCTGGAAAACGAGAGAGCGCAAGCAGGTTGCCCTGATCAAACTCCTGAAAGGTGCTCTCGTCATTTGGCACATCCGTATCCGAGACATGCGTCCATCCGATCTGAGCAATGGGTTCAAGGAATTGAACTGCGCCGGATTGCTCGCGTCGCGTCGTGGGATAGCGCAGGGTCAGGGCAGCTCTGGGGGTAGAACGCGTGACTTGCGAGGGGAAGTTGCTGTCGTTTCGAATGTTAAACGTATCGACGGACGCGCCCAGAGTTGCATCGGCGCGTAGGCCCGAAGCGAAGGTCCAGCTGCGCAGCCATTCGGCGTCAAACGTGGCGCGGGCGATGTCGCGGCCGATTACATCCACGTCGCTGGTACGCTCATGTGCATGGCCGACAAAGGCCAATCGCACTTCGCCGCCCAACGCGTTGGGAAAGAAACGCTTTTCGTAATTCAGATCGAAAACACGCGACGGAATCTCGTTTTGGTTTTCGCTTTCTCGAAGCGTTTTGTAGTAGATCAGGCTTGTCTTGAAGGCAGTATCACGTTTGATCCGCTCCAAAGCAACTTCGCTTCGCAAACGGTCCGGGTCAGGAAGGCCGTAGTCCACCAGATACGCGTCGTCCGAAGTGGTTTGCACTTGGAAGGTCAGTCGGAAATCATTTTTTAGGTTGAACCAACCGTTTGCGAAAAGGTAGCCGCGATCCTGGTCTGGCTGAATGTCATCGCGCGTATAGGCGCCTTCCAGCTGAATACGCCCGTTCACAAAGGCCTGGCGGTATCTGTAGCCCAACGTTGTTGTTTTGCCTGATACATAAGGTGTCAGTGTCAGGTCCTTGTGGTCCCCGAGTTTGAAGAAATACGGAATCTGCACGCCTGTTCCCAACTGCGACGTGCTGCGGATCGATGGCACAAGAAAACCGGTCGCGCGGTCCAGTGTGGGGTCGGGCAGTCGCAGATAAGGAAAATAGAAGATAGGGTAGTCCAACACCCGAAGCTGCGCGCCTTCGAAATACAACTGCCGTTCCAATTGGTCATGAGTGACGCGGCGGGCCCGAATCTGCCAGATTGGCGGCCTGCCATTGGCGCAGACATGGCAAGAGGTGGCCGAGACTTTGCTGAATTGCGTGTAACGCCCGGCTGTTCGCTTTGCCTGAACAGATGCGATCTGGACCTGTTGTTCAAAGACCATGCGCGCGCCGACCAGCAAACCGTTCTGAATACCGCTGTCCAGCTGTCCCGAATCCGCAAGCAACGTTGTCTGACCGCCCTGATCGATGCGGATAGGGCCGTCCAGCGTCAGTTCGCCTGTTTCTCGGTCATATGTGATGCGTTGGGCAGACAGTTTGATGTCGCCCTGAAAGGCCTCGACATTTCCTTCGGCTACCAGCTTTCTTTCAGGCGTAATAAAAACCTTGTCGGCCACCAGCAGCGCTGGCTGTTCCTGAGCCTGTGTGTCTTGTGCCTGTGTCGGGGTGGATTGGGCCACAAGTACAGCGGGCACGGAAAGCGTCACTGCACTAGTCAACACAACATAAAGGAGGCGCCGCATCAGCCATCCTCCGCGTGAAGCAGTAGGCCCAATGAGAGCAGAATAGCGGCAAAGGGCGGTGCCCAGGCAGCGATATATGTGGACAATTGTCCGTTTTCCCCAAGGATTTGCGCAAAGTTGCGAACGAAGTAGACGGCGAAGCCAAGCAAGACCGCTGTCAGCACCGCGATTCCGGTGCCGCCAAATCGGACGTGGCGCATGGTGAAGGCTGCTCCGATCAGGACCATCGAGACCAGAAAGAATGGGCGTGCCAGTTGAACTTGCAACCAAACCTCATATTGCTTGGTCGAAAAGCCGGCCTCGCGCAGGTCCGCGATCAGTTGGGGCAGGTCATAGACTGACACGGAATCCTGTTGCCCGAGCGTATCCAATATGCGCTGGCGGGTCAGCGAAGTCGGCAGTTCCAGGCGGTCATGAACAACGGAACTGGCTTCGGGGTTCTGCCCTTCCTGCATGGTCCAGATCTTGGCGTTGGACAAGACCCACCTGCCATCTTCCAACTCGGCTCGATCAGCGATGATCTGTTGGGTGGGTTTGCCATCGCGGGCGAAGGTAATCACGGTCACATCGTCCAACCCAAGCGAATCCCCGTTAGAGGTTCCGCGCGCATGGATCACCGCTTGACCGTTTTCCGCTGATTGGCGCAGCCATAACCCTTCGCTACTGATGGACAGGGCCGAACTGCCGTTATTCTTGTAGGAATCTGAAAGGCGTTGGAATTCTTCTGAAGTTGCGGCCGCAATCGGATTCAGCAAGGCTACGGCCAGCGCGCCGATGATCAGCGCAAGAAGCACAGGTGCCACCAGCGCACGAATACCCGAGCGACCGGTCGCGCGTGTCACCACCAGTTCTGAAGTGCGCGCAAGCCCGACGAACAGAGCGATCGTAGACAGGATGATCAGCAGGGGAAGCATTTCGCTGATCGCTGCCGGTGTGTTCAGAAGAGTCAGTTGCAGCAACTGCCCAAAAGACAGGTCGTAATCGTCAAACCGGCGAATCTGTTCGATCAGGTCGATGAGAATCATCAGGGTCAGAAAGATGCCGCCAATGACCAGAAAGCTCTGCATGAAACGACGGGCGAAATAACGGTCGAGGATCACGGGCAACACCCCGCGAAGCTTGCAGAACGGGCATACGGGCGGTCCGCGCGCGCGCGGAAATTCCTGCGCAACGGCTTATGCCTGCCCTCTCGTGCCACGTCTTTCTCCCCCGAGCCTGCCGGTTATTTTTTCGAGACCTTAATGCAATTGAGGCCCGGGGAAAACTGCTATCTGGTCAAGCGGTGCTACGCGGGCTAGGTCTTGGGGAACAGAGTTTGAGGAGTTTACAATGAGCAGTCTGGTACCGATCCTCTTTCAAGAGTTCGACTTAGATGCGATGGCGCAGGCCGAAGGCCGGGTGGTCATCATCATTCCGTCCGACGGCAAGATGAACCCCGCTGCCCGTCGGGCCAATCGCCTGACAAAAGGGGCAGTGGCGCGATTGGTCGAAAGTGGGTCGTTCGAAAAAGCCAAAGCCGCTGATGTGATCTCGCTGGCCTGGCCCGCGGGAATGGCCGCCGAGGCGCTGGACGTTTTGGTGCTGCCGCGCCGCCCGGAAGCGGACGAAGCGCGCAAGGCAGGGTCAGCGCTGGCCAAGCTGGCGGGCGGCAAGGACATGCTTTTGATGGTCGGCAATCAGGTGCGCACTGACGAACTTGCTTTGGGCATCGCTTTGCGCAGCTACGACTTTGACGCGCACAAGACCAAAGAAAGCGACAGCTTGGGCACGGTCACGATCAGTCATTCCAAACCGGACGAAGCCGAGGCCGAATTTGCCCCGCTTTACGCAATTGCTGACGGTGTACGGATGACTCGGGATCTGACCAACGAGCCCGCAAATGTTCTGACAACCACCGAATTCGCCGATCGTCTGGTCGAGATGCAGGAACTGGGTCTTGAGGTCGAAGTTCTGGACGAAGACAAACTTGCGGAACTGGGAATGCGCACATTGCTGAGCGTTGGGCAGGGCTCGGACAGCCCGTCCAAAGTGGTCGTCATGCACTGGAAGGGGGGTGACAAGGGCGATGCGCCGCTGGCTCTGGTTGGCAAAGGTGTGGTGTTTGACACCGGGGGTATCTCGCTGAAGCCCGCGGGCGGTATGGAAGAGATGACCATGGATATGGGTGGCGCAGGTGTTGTCGCCGGAACCATGCGCGCGCTGGCCAAGCGCAAGGCCAAGGCCAATGTCGTTGGTCTGGTTGGATTGGTCGAGAACATGCCCTCAGGCAATGCCACGCGCCCCGGCGATGTGGTCAAATCGATGAAAGGCGATACGGTCGAGATCATCAATACCGATGCCGAGGGTCGTTTGGTTCTATGTGACGTCATGTGGTACGCGCAAGAACGGTTCAGCCCCGTTGGCATGATAGATCTGGCCACTCTGACAGGTGCAATCATCATCGGGCTAGGGCACGAGAATGCCGGTGTGTTCTCAAACAACGACACGTTCTGTGATGCCTTCCTGAAATCGGCCAAAGCCGAAGACGAGGGCGCGTGGCGGATGCCGTTGGGCGATTCCTATGACAAGTTGCTGAAATCGCGCATTGCCGACATGAAGAATGTGGGTGGTCGGCCTGCGGGGTCGATTACCGCCGCGCAGTTCCTGCAACGGTTCGTCAAAGAAGAAACGCCCTGGATTCACCTGGACATTGCGGGGGTGGCCTCGGTTTCCGCTGAGACATCTTATGCACCCAAAGGCGCCACCGGTTGGGGTGTTCGCGCGCTGAGCCGGTTTGTGCAGGACAATTTCGAGTAAGCAGATGGGCGCTGTCTATTTCTACCACCTGACCCGCCAGCCGCTGGAACACACCTTGCCGGTGCTGCTGGACAAGGCGCGGCAGGCCGGGTGGAAGATTGCCGTGCGGGGCACCGACCCTGCGCGGATGGACTGGCTGGATGAAAAGCTGTGGCTGGGGCCCGAAGACGGGTTTTTGCCGCATGGCCGCGAAGGTGGCCCCCATGACGCAGAGCAGCCGATTTTGCTGACCACGGGTTCGCAAGCTGCCAATGGCGCGTCCTGTGTCATGGCCGTTGACGGAGCGCTGGTCGAGGCGGAAGAAGTCACCGCGATGGAACGTGTGTGCATTCTGTTCGATGGCAATGACGACATAGCCGTTCAACATGCGCGGGGGCAGTGGAAATCGCTGACCGCTGCGGGGTGTTCGGCGCAATACTGGTCGGAAGAATCCGGACGGTGGGAAAAGAAGGCCGAAGCCTGACGGGCGACGCCGTTTTCAGGAGATTTGAAAGATGCAAATGAAGCCCTTGGGCCGTACTGGAATTATGGTGAGCGACCTATGTCTTGGAACCATGACTTTTGGCACACAGACCTCCGAAGCCGATGCGCACAGGCAGATGGAAATGGCGCTGGATGCCGGCATCAACTTTGTGGATGCAGCCGAGATGTATCCCGTAAACCCGGTTTCAAAAGAAACGATCGGGCGCACCGAAGAGATTCTGGGCAATTGGAACGCAGCCAATGCAGCGCGGCGTGGGGATTACATTTTGGCGACCAAGCATTCCGGTGAGGGTTTGTCCTTTGTGCGTGACGGTGCGCCGATCACAGGCAAGACGATACCCGAAGCGATTGAAGGGTCGCTGAAGCGGTTGCAGACAGAGTGCATCGACCTCTATCAGTTTCACTGGCCGAACCGCGGCAGCTACATGTTCCGACAGAACTGGGACTTTGCGCCAACCGGGCACAATACAGAAGGTGTTCTGGAGAATATGCAAGAGTGTCTGGAGGCTCTGCAGGCTCAAGTCGACAAGGGCAACATCCGCGCCTTTGGTCTGTCCAACGAAAGTGCATGGGGCACGGCGCAGTGGGTGCGTCTGGCCGAAAAGATGGGCGCGCCGCGTGTGGCGTCGATTCAGAACGAGTATTCGCTGCTCTGCAGGCTGTTCGACACGGATATGGCCGAGCTATGCGTGCATGAAGATGTCGGGCTGATGGCGTTCTCGCCTTTGGGTACCGGCTTGCTGACGGGTAAGTATCAGGGTGGGGCAGTCCCGGACGGTTCGCGCATGTCGCTTTCACCTGAACTGGGCGGGCGCAAGTCTGATCGGGTGTTTGATGCGGTCGCCGCTTATCTGGACGTTGCTGCGCGTCACAGTTTGGATCCGACGCATACGGCATTGGCTTGGTGTCGTACACGGCCATTCATGATGTCGGCTATTTTTGGCGCAACTACGGTTGAGCAGCTTGAACACGTATTGGCTGGCGCAGATCTGACGTTGTCAGATGATGTGTTGGTAGAGTTGGATGCAGCCCATAAGGCGCATCCGATGCCGTACTGAGGGCAGGGGGCGCTGCCCCCGCCGCCTTCGGCGGCTCCCCCGAGGTATTTTTAGCCAGATGAAGTTGGATCCGGTCAGTGATGGGTGGGGTGTGTGCGCTCTTGCCTGAGGTCGCGGGCGGACTGGCCGTGCGCGGTGCGAAAGGCGCGGGCGAAGCTGGATTGTGAGGCAAAGCCCGTGGCCAGTGCTACATCCATTAAGGGCATGTCGGTGTCAGTGACAAGGCGACGCGCTTCGGCCAGGCGCAGTTGCAGGTAGTGATCCTGTGGCGTGGTGTTCAGGCGCAACCGGAACTGTTGCTGCAAGGTGCGCGGGCTGGTGCCCAGGCGATCTGCGATACACGCAAGCGGCAAGGGGTCATCCAAAGAGTCCTGCATCAGTGAATTGGCCTTGGCGGTCAAAGCTGTGTGGCGGTGTGGTGCGCCAGTGCGGCTTTGCGGTTTGGCAGGGTCGGGTGCGCCTTCGTAGAGGAACAAGCCTGAAACGCGCGCTGCGAACCCCGCGCCGTGGCGGGCGGCGATGATGTGCAGCATCATCTCGACCGCCGGGATTGCTCCGCCGGATGTCAGCCGGGTGTCAGACACGGTGAAGCGGTCGGGGCGCACGTCCACTTCGGGGAAACGCGAGGCGAAGTTTTCCAGGTCTTCCCAATGGGTGGTGGCGGCGTGGCCGTCAAGCAGCCCGGCCTCGGCCAGCAGCCAGGGGCCGCCATCGATGCCTGCCATTGTTGCGCCAGTACCTGCGATCCGGCGCAGACCCGCAAGCAGGCTGGGGGTGGCGTGACGGGCCAGTTGGAACCCGGCCACAACGATCATTAGGTCACAGCCTTGCAGACGTGCCAGCGGGATACCCGGCACTTGCAAGGCGCTGGTCAGCATTGCCGGTTCGGGTGTCGCTGTCACGTAGTCCCAGTCAAAGGCCGGGCGATCGGCCAGACGGTTGGCCGCGCGCATTGGGTCGACCGCCGAGGCGAAGCTGAGCGTGTTGCAGTCATCAAGTACCAGCACCGCCGTTTTCAGGGCGCGATGTTCGGGCTGCAGTATGTTTTTTGCGGATTGCATCAAGTTCGATTCGCATTCTGCCAAGTTGTTTTCCCAAGGCTGCGTCAGAGTTGAAAGTAACGCAAATCGGAATCCGGGGAGAAGCCTGGGGAAAACTCAGGTCAAAACCGGGTATAACTTGGGGAAAACGCCATGCCTCTGGAAATGAACCGCGATGTCTTTATCACCTGCGCCGTGACCGGCTCGGGTGGAACGCAGGATCGCAGCCCTCATGTACCGCGCTCGCCGCAGCAGATTGCCGACAGCGCGATTGCTGCCGCTAAGGCTGGAGCTGCAGTTGTGCATTGCCATGTGCGTGACCCCGAAACCGGTGCGCCAAGCCGTCGGCTGGATCTGTATCGTGAGGTCACAGACCGGATTCGCGACGCCGACGTGGACGTTGTTCTGAACCTGACTGCGGGGATGGGGGGGGACATCGTGTTTGGTGGTGTTGAAAGCCCGTTTCCGGTGAATGAAGCGGGTACTGACATGATCGGTGCGTCGGAGCGCGTTGCGCATATTGCCGAGTGTCTGCCCGAAATCTGCACTTTGGACTGTGGCACAATGAACTTTGCCGAGGCCGATTACGTCATGACCAACACGCCTGGAGCCCTGCGCGCTATGGGGCAAATGATGACGGATATGGGCGTGAAGCCCGAGATCGAAGCCTTTGACACCGGCCACCTGTGGTTTGCCAAGCAGTTGGTGAAAGAGGGGATTCTGGAGCCCAACGCCTTGGTTCAGCTGTGCATGGGTGTGCCGTGGGGCGCGCCGGACGATTTGAACACCTTCATGGCGATGGTGAACAATGTCCCCGATGACTGGACCTTCAGCGCATTCTCATTGGGGCGGAACCAGATGGCTTACGTTGCGGCGACGGTTCTGGCCGGCGGCAACGTGCGCGTGGGTCTCGAGGACAACTTGTGGCTGGACAAGGGTGTTCTGGCCGAAAACTGGCAGTTGGTGGAACGCGCGGGAACCATCATCGAGAATATGGGCGCGCGGGTTATTGGGCCGCAGGAAGTGCGTGAGAAGTTGGGATTGGAGAAACGCGCGCCAAAGGGATGATTTGCTTGCGGCCGCTGGCATGGTCGAAGGCTCTGGAGCGTCAGCAAAAGGATGATAACCATGAGATCGGTTGTTGTGATATGCGCGGCGCTACTGATGGCATGCCTGCCCTGCGAAGGGGCAGCGCAAGCCACAGAGGTTGAGTTGGCCCGCCAGCAGTGCGAAGCCAAAGGCGGAAGATATGAGGTGGCTGGGCGACTCCGGCAGTATATCTGCTTTGAACCTTTGCCCGACGCCGGGGCACCCTGCAAAATAGCCTCCGATTGTGCAGGGTTCTGCCTGTCGGACACCAAACAATGCAGTGCCGTCACGCCAAAATTCGGATGCGTTTCGCATTTTGATGAGGCGGGGCAGGTGCAAGTGATCTGTATCGATTAGAGGACGATATGACAAAAACGGCAGCAATCATCGGGGGTGGGGTCATTGGCGGCGGATGGGCCGCGCGGTTCCTGCTGAATGGCTGGATTGTTCGGGTGTTCGACCCGGACCCTGAGGCCGAGCGCAAAATTGGCGAAGTTCTGGACAACGCGCGGCGGTCTCTGCCAGGCCTGAGCGATGTGCCATTGCCGCCCGAAGGCGCATTGAGTTTTCACGATGAAATGGCCGACGCCGTAGAAGGTGCGGTTTGGATTCAGGAAAGCGTACCGGAGCGTTTGGACCTGAAACTGAAGGTCTACAAAGGTCTGCAAGAGGCCTGCGATCCGGGCGCGATCATCGGGTCTTCGACCAGCGGTTTTAAGCCTTCGGAATTGCAAGAGGGCGCGCTGCGCCCCGAACAGATCGTCGTAACGCATCCGTTCAACCCGGTTTACCTGTTGCCGCTGATCGAGTTGGTGCCCACCGATAGGAACCCTCCCGAAATGGTCGCACGCGCGCAGGAGTTGCTGAAATCGGTCGGGTTTTTCCCCCTGCACATCAAGAAAGAGATCGACGCGCACATCGCCGACCGGTTCCTTGAAGCGGTCTGGCGCGAGGCACTGTGGCTGGTTAAAGACGGTATCGCGACTACGGAAGAGGTGGATGAGGCGATCCGCATGGGCTTTGGCATCCGCTGGGCGCAGATGGGCCTGTTCGAGACCTATCGCGTGGCAGGCGGCGAAGCCGGGATGCGGCATTTCATGGCGCAATTTGGTCCGGCGTTGAAATGGCCTTGGACCAAGCTGATGGATGTGCCCGAGTTCACTGATGAGCTGGTCGATATGATCGCGGACCAGTCCGATGCACAATCTGGGATGTATTCGATACGCGAGCTGGAGCGCATTCGCGACAATAATCTTGTGGGCATGATGCGGGCCCTCAAGGCACAGAATTACGGGGCAGGCGCTGTGCTGAACCAGCATGATGCGCTGTTGAAACCGGGTGCCTTGCCGACATTGGATCAGGCGGACCTGAGCCAGCCGATCCTGACCCTGTCCCGCGCCGTTCCGCTGGATTGGACGGACTATAACGGCCACATGAATGAGGCGAAGTATCTGGAGGCCTTTGCCGCCGCCACGGACCGCTTCATGGAGATCATCGGCTGCGATGCAGGCTATATCGCCTCGGGCGGCAGTTACTTCACCGCCGAAAACCACATTCGTTACATCGATGAGGTCAACGCGGGTGCAAAGATCGAGGTGCGCACGCAGATGTTGCTGGGGCAGGGCAAGAAGCTGCATGTGTTCCACAGCATGTATGAAGGCGACAAACTGCTGGCCACAGGCGAAAGCTTCTTGCTGCATGTCAGTCTTGAGACCCGGCGTCCAAGCTCTCCGTCCCCTGAAATCGAAGCGGCGATGGCGCGTATTGCCGAAGCTCAGTCCGTGCTGCCTTACCCCGAAGGCGCGGGGGCCGCTATTCGGAAGCCCTCATGAGCCGAAGGGTGTTGGTAACGGCTGGCGCGTCCGGTGTCGGTCGCGCCATGGCCGAGGCGTTTGATGCGGCTGGATATGATGTCTGGGTTACAGATATCGATCAGGCAGCGCTAAATTCTGTGCCCGATCCTTGGACGACGCATTGCGCCAATGCGTCGGATGAGGCTGATATGCGCGGCGTCTTTGATGCTATGTCTCAGGCAGGCGGGCTGGACACCCTGTGTGCCAACGCCGGAATAGCAGGGCCAACCGAGGCAATCGAAAACATCGATCTGAATGCTTGGCGCGCCTGCATTGCGGTTAATCTGGACGGTGCTTTTCTGGCGGCCAAATATGCCGCGCCATTGATGAAATCGGCGCGGGCGGGAAGCATCATCCTGACCTCGTCGACGGCAGGTCAGTACGGCTATCCGTTTCGTGCGCCGTATGCCTCGGCAAAATGGGCGGTGATTGGATTGATGAAAACACTTGCGATGGAACTGGGCCCGCATGGGATACGCGCAAACGCAATCTGCCCGGGCGCAGTTGAAGGCCCGCGCATGGAGGGTGTTCTGGCCCGTGAGGCAGAAGCCAAAGGCATGACCCGCGACGCGGTGTACCAAGGCTATGCTTCGGGTACGTCCATGGGGCGCTTTGTCGAAGCGCAGGACATAGCCAATATGGCCGTCTTCCTTGCGTCAGATGCGGCGCGGCTGGTGTCGGGTCAGGTCATCGCGGTGGATGGCCACACGGTCAATCCTGACCCGAAACTATGATTTAGCCCTGATTTGGCCCCCTGATCTGGCGGATGCTCTGGCGGACGGCCTGCCAGTCCTGTGCTTCCTGCTGATTTCCGGCAGCCTCGCATTCACGCATTTTCTGCGCAGCTTCGGCCTCGGCCCGGTCTCCGTGAGCGGCATAAAGGGCACGTGCGTATTGAGCGGTTTGTAATGCGTCCATTCCTGTGGTCCTCCGTCTGTGATCGGAATGCCCGAAGGTTCGCGCCAAGGGACCATAGCACAGTATTCCAAAGCCTGCATCATGTGCCTTCTGAAATCATGGATCTGAGCTGCCGAAGATGGTTGGGAAAGCTGCGGGCGGTCACGTCTGCCTCGCGTACAAGCGTATCGAAGTGGCGGGTAAATGTTTCGATCCGGTCCCGGTCGCGAAACGCCAAATAGTGACTGCCTGCGTAGAACACGCAAAGCAGAGGGCCGAATATCGTCACCGGGGCGGAATAAAGTCTTTTGGCATCAAACAGATAGATCCGCATTCTGGGGTAAAGCTGATCGCAAAGTGTCAGAAGGTGGTCGATCTGTTCCAGCCGTACCCGCGTGCTAAGGCCGCTGTAATACCCTGTGGCGCTTGCAAAGCTCTCGATTTCGAACAGCGGCATGGCGATTTCATAATCCGACTGCGCACTGCGCATCCAGGCCAACCTGTCCTCGGAGGCGCCGATCGCCTGATCCGCCGTTCGCCCCAGATGCGGGGCATATTCCCATTCCAGCAAAGCGCGGGTCTTGAGCATGTCAGGCAGCGTGGCTGGGACATAGCGCAGCTTGTACCCGGCCGCTTCTTTGTGCCACTCGAAAATCTTTTCATCTACCAGCGCGCGGGGTGCTTCGGTGAAGCTTAGGGAACCGGCCAGAAGCTCGGCCGCGCTTTCTGGCCTGTCGGACAGGCTTAGCAACCAGTCGGCTGAAACGCCAAGCGCAGCCGCGCATCCTCCGACCACATGCGCATTGGGCAGGCGCGCGCCATGCCCGGTCAAAAGCTGCGATACGGTAGAGCGGTCAACCCCTATGTCACGCGCAAGCGCGCTTTGACTGATGTTCCGTTGTTCCATCGCGCGGGCAAGTCGCAGTCGAAACTGCGCGGCGCGATCTCGTTTGTCTATTTTTTCCTGCATATGGTGATAAATATCATAATTGATGAATTTTGTTAATCATATTCAGAATTTTCAGAATAACCACCGACTTGTAACTCTTTGAAAAAAGCAAAAAGACTGAGGGTCGGAATGGAAACGCGGCGAAGATCTGTCGTGAAAGCAATCGTTTGGAATGTCATGGGGCTTGTCACCATGACCGCTGTAGGGCTGATTGCCACGGGCTCGGCCACTGTAGGCGGGGTTGTGGCGCTGGTGAACACCGCCATTGGTCTGACCATGTACGTGATTTACGAAAGGGTGTGGGCGGGCATCTCGTGGGGGCGCAATGGCTAAGCGACCCACATCCCAATCCCCTGAATGGGGCACGTTTTTCCTGATCATGGCCTGTTATGCGGCGTGGCTTGCGGGGTTGTTCTGGTTGACGGATGTTTCGTTGTGGTTGGCGGTGCTGGCCTTGGGCCTGGTTGCGGCCCTGCATTCGTCACTGACACATGAGGTCCTTCACGGGCACCCGTTTCAAGCCAAATGGCTGAATGAGGCGTTGATGGTGCTGCCGCTCACGCTTTTCATCCCGTACAACCGCTTTCGGGATCTGCATCTGGCACATCATCAAGATGCCGCGTTGACGGACCCCTACGACGATCCGGAATCGAACTATCTGGACCCCAAGGTCTGGTCGACATTGCCGCGCAGTTTACAAGTGCTGCTGGCGATCAACAACACTCTGCTTGGCCGCATGTTATTGGGCCCGGCCATCGGTCAGGTTTTGTTTCTGCGCGACGAATGGCAGGGGGCGCGGCACTGGGACAAGGATATCCTCTTGGCCTGGGCATTGCACCTGCCGGGTGTGGCGGTGGTACTGTGGATTGTTGCCCAGTCGGCCATGCCGGTCTGGGCCTATCTGATCTCGGCCTATATCGGGCTGGGGCTGCTGAAAATCCGTACGTTCCTTGAGCACCGCGCGCATGAAAAATCCCGGGCGCGTACAGTCATCATCGAAGATCGGGGACCCCTGGCATTTCTGTTTCTGAACAATAACCTGCACGTAGTTCATCACATGAACCCAAGCGCCCCGTGGTATCGCTTACCACAACTGTATCGGGACGGAAAAGACAAGTATCTGGCTTGTAATGAGGCATATGTATACCGGTCTTATGCGCAGATTTTCCGGCAGTACTTGTGGCGCGCGAAAGACCCCGTGCCGCATCCGCTCTGGCCAAAGTCCTGATTTGACGACACAACGGGTGGCATGAGTCTCTGGATCCCTGTCACCATCGCCGCCGCCAGTTTTCAAACTGTGCGTTTCATGCTGCAAAAATCGCTGAGCAGCGTGAAACTATCTGCGGCTGGCGCAACGTTTGCGCGCTTTGCCTATTCCATGCCGTTGGCCGTCGCAGGGTTGCTGGTCGCTTTGCAGGTAACGGGGGCAATCCTGCCAACGCTCAGCCCATTGTTCTGGATATACGTGGTGATCGGCGGGACGGCGCAAATACTTGCGACGATTTGTGTGGTGGCGCTGTTCAAACAGCGCAACTTCGCGGTGGGGATCACCTTCAAGAAAACCGAAGTGATTCAAACCGCGATTGTCGGCTTTCTAGTTCTGGGGGATCGCGTGTCAGCGGGCGCGCTGGTGGCTATTCTGTTGGGTCTTGCCGCAGTTCTACTGCTGTCGAAAACACCCGGTGGTGACGGGGCATTGTGGCGGCATCTGACCAACAGGGCCTCAAAATTGGGGCTTGGTTCGGGTGTTTTGTTTGCCTTTTCCTCCGTCAGCTATCGCGGCGCCTCGCTGCAACTGGGCGACTTGGACGCATGGTTCAGGGCATTGGTCACTTTGGCTGCCGTTGTGACGTTTCAGTTCCTCAGCATGGGGCTTTGGCTGTTGTGGCGCGATCGGTCCGAGTTGATCGCAGTCTGGCAAACGCGATCTACTGGAGTCTTTGTCGGGCTGACAAGTTTGGGCGGGTCGTTTTGCTGGTTCTGGGCGTTCACTTTGCAAAACGCAGCGTATGTAAAAGCGCTGGGGCAGATCGAACTGCTTTTCAGCTTGATGGCCTCGACATTGTTCTTCCGCGAAACGATCACCCGGCGAGAGATCGCCGGAATGACCTTATTGGGGCTTTCGATACTGGCGCTGGTGCTGGCAATTTAGCCAGCACGACGCTCATCAAAGCTAAGGGCGATAAAGCTGGGCAGATGATCACCCATCCCCACAACAACCGGACCGTTATCGGCCTTGCGGCCTCGACCGCGTCCTTTCGGTTCGCGCTCTTTCCGGTTGTCCTTCGAGCCTTCCTGTTCCTTGGCCCTTTTCTCGGGCTTCGGTTTCTCAGACTTGGGTTTTTCAGGCTTGGGCTCTTCTTTGACCGGATTGTCGATGCGCGGGATGTCTTTCTGGATCAGCTTTTCGATTGCATCCAAAGCCTTCTCATCGCGGCCCGAGCAAATAGTGATGGCCTTGCCTTCGCGCCCGGCACGACCGGTGCGACCAATGCGGTGAACGTAATCCTCGGCATGGCCAGGTACGTCGAAATTGAACACGTGACTGACCGAAGGAATATCCAGGCCACGCGCAGCGACATCCGAGGCCACCAGCAGGCGTAGCGACCCATCGCGGAAGCCGTCCAGCGTTTTCATGCGCTGCGACTGGTCCAGATCACCGTGGATCGCGGCGGCGTTATAGCCGTATTTCTTCAGCGATTTTGCGCAGATATCCACATCTGTCTTGCGGTTGCAGAAGATGATCGCGTTGGTGCATTTCTCACCTTCGGCATCGATCAGCGCACGCAGAACCTTGCGTTTGTTGCTGGCCTCACGATCGCGGCGACCGCCCTTGAACATGACGACGCCCTGTTCAATGGTCTCGGATGCGGTGGCCTGACGGGCAACCTCGATCCGGGCAGGGGCGGACAGGAATGTGTCGGTGATACGCTCGATCTCAGAAGCCATTGTGGCCGAGAAGAACAGGGTCTGGCGCGTGAACGGTGTCAGCGAAAAGATCCGTTCGATATCAGGGATAAATCCCATGTCCAGCATCCGGTCGGCTTCGTCCACCACCATGATCTGAACACCAGTCAGCAACAGCTTGCCGCGTTCAAAATGGTCCAGCAGGCGACCCGGCGTGGCGATCAGAACGTCAACACCACGGTCGATCAGTGCCTCTTGTTCCTTGAAACTGACCCCGCCGATCAACAGTGCTTTGGTCAGTTTCAGGTGCTTGGTGTATGTGTCGAAATTCTCGGCCACCTGCGCGGCGAGTTCCCGTGTCGGGCACAGCACCAGCGAACGCGGCATGCGTGCACGGGCGCGACCACGGGCCAGCAGGGTGATCATCGGCAGGGTAAAGCTGGCGGTTTTGCCAGTGCCGGTCTGCGCAATCCCCAGAACATCGCGACCTTCCAGAGCAGGTGGAATCGCACCTTCCTGGATCGGAGTGGGGGTTTCGTATCCGGCTTCCTCAATGGCTTTGAGGACCTTTGGGTTCAGGTTCAGTTCGTTAAACTTTGTCATGTAAGTCCGGTTTTTGCGGACACTTGACCTGGCCCGCGCGTCAAAGATGTGCCGGGCCCGGATGGCCATGCGCGCAATGCGCCTGTTCGGCTTGGGGCGGACATAACAAAAACGTAGGTCAGGGTCAAATGAAGTCCGCTTAATGCGGGGCACGCAAAATGTTCGCGGGATTTTCCGCAACAATTCAGCAGGTTCCGGGGAAGTGTTTCTCCAGTTTTTCGTCCAGATCCAATGGGCGGTGACGCAGTAGGTTGTGCTGTTCCAAACGGGCACGGACTTCGGGGTCTGCTCCGCTCATCTCATCGTAAAACGCGCGCAGCCCGTCTTTGCCTTGTTCGGCTTCGATCCAGTTGAGCAATTCATTTTTGTTCAAACCACCCTGTTCGCGCGGTACGTTGGGTGCCATGCCTGCCTGATACGAGCCGCGATCAATACGAAACTGGTAATGTCCGATCCAGTGGTCCCAATCCGGTGCGTGCCGGTGGCACAGCTCGACCTCGGGCAACTCGTATTTGCAAGGCAGTAGCTTTTTGTTCTGAAACAGGTTGTGGATGCGGAAGTTCAGGTATTTCAGGCCAGTGCGAACGAACAGCTTGCCCTGCACATGGCTGAGAAAACCACCCAGAACAAACGCGCCATAGGTAGGGTAAATCGCTTCGACCAATGCCTCGCGGTTGGACCCCTGCGGAATGTGTGCCTTATAAAGATCGTCACCGCCAGCCAGGGCTTCCATAGGGCGGACGCGTGCGGCGTTGAGGTTGGGCGGCACGTTGCCCAGCACTTCGGCGATCGGGGTCGGGGACCAAAGAAACTCGTCTACATCGATATGCGTCAGCCAATCCAGGGGCGTGTTGCGATAGGCAAATGTCGCGTGAACCGTCTGACGGACCTGATGCTTTTCCGGCCTTGCGCGACCTCGCTTTTCCCAAAACGCATCGTCGCAGACCCGCACGCGCACTTTGGGGTGCATCCTGAGCGCCCGAAAGGTGCGCCGGTTGGGTTCGTCCATGTAGATATACATAAAGTCCGCGCCCAGTTCGAGGTGATGGGCCACGAACCGCAGTACGTTCTCGGTCGGGCCCCGAACCATCGAGACGATGCCCCAGGTGCTCATGCGCGCGTCGCGCGCGCGTCGCGCATCCGTTGCAGGCGGCGAAAGACACCGCCTGGGTCTTTGTTGAGTTCCGTCATCAGATGATCGACCAACGGCGCGATGGTCGGGTCGTGCATCGCTCGGGTCCAAATTGGGGCGATAAGATTGATGTCCAACCCGCCTTTTTCAAAGGAAAAACCCTTCATTTCGAAGGGTAAATCCACATGGTTTTTGTCCTCGAACCGAAAGGGTGTATCCGGGGCCAGGCCCGAGAATAGGCGTTCAAACTCGTAAAGCTTCATCAGACCAAACAGCATCCGCAACGCGTGACCCACCTCGCGCTGTGTCGCCGTCTGGCCGTGGTCCGCAAATGTCTGAACCGAAGACACCAGCCAGCGCAGGTCGAGTGTGGCCAGCAGGTGATCGGACTGTTCGTCCCACAACCGGCAGAATAGGGTTGGCGCGTGGCGAGGAAAAGACCGTTTTCTAAGGTTCGAAATCAATTGCGCGTTCAGGAAGGCCAATTCCGACTGGCCGACGAATTCGCGTGCGATTTGGGCGCGTTTGCGATCCCATGTGGTGCTGCGTCCGGCCGGCACTTCGGTGGCGCTGTCTGGAACCGTGCGTTCGGCCAGATCATCCAGATCGACGTCGGGATCAGGCAGGGTGAGGGCGCCGAACTGAAACGGACTGCGCCGGTTCTCATAGCTGTCCAGCATGTCTGGCAGACCACCGGGATAGGTCAGTTCGTCGTCACTCATGCGCGCAGGATTGCACAGCCTGGTTCGGCTGCGCAATCAGCCAGTTGGATCACACCATCATCTCTTTTGTCGCAGTCAGGTTCAGAGCCGGATAGTCGCGCACGACTCGGTCGATGTCCCATTGCAGGCGCGTCAGATAGACGATGTCACCGTCATGATCATGTGCGATGTGCTGCTTGTTGGCGTCGACGAACTTCTCGACCTCGGCCTTGTCACCGCTGACCCATCGGGCCGAGGTGAATTGCGACGCCTCGAACCGAACGGGCAGACCGTATTCCATCTCGATCCGGCTGGCGAGCACTTCGAATTGCAGCGCGCCGACGACGCCGACGATAAAGCCCGACCCGATCGAGGGTTTGAACACTTTGGCCGCGCCTTCTTCGGCAAACTGCATCAGGGCTTTTTCCAGATGCTTGGCTTTCATCGGATCGCCCGCACGCACGCCCTGCAGCAGTTCCGGCGCAAACGATGGAATACCGGTCACGCGCAGTGCTTCGCCTTCGGTCAGTGTGTCACCGATGCGCAGTTGGCCGTGGTTCGGGATGCCGATGATGTCCCCGGCCCAAGCCTCTTCCGCCAGTTCGCGGTCGGATGCAAGGAATAGCACTGGGTTCGAGATCGCCATTGGCTTTTTGGACCGCACATGCGTCAGTTTCATACCACGTTTGAAGTGACCTGAAGCCATACGGACAAAGGCTACCCGGTCGCGGTGCTTGGGGTCCATATTGGCCTGAACCTTGAAGACAAAGCCTGCGACTTTCTTTTCATCGGGCGCAATCTGACGCGGTTCAGCTGACTGAACTTGCGGCTGTGGGCCATAAGCACCGATACCTTCCATCAGCTCTTTGACGCCAAACGAGTTGATCGCCGAACCAAACCAGATCGGGGTCATGTGACCTTCTAAAACCGCCTGCGGGTCAAGTGCTGGCAGCAGTTCACGCGCCATCTCGACCTCTTCCAGCAGCTTTTCCAGAAGATGCTCGGGCACATGTTCGGCCAATTTCGGGTCGTCCAACCCGTTGATTTCGATGCTTTCCGCCACCCTGTTGCGGTCTGCGCGGTCCATCAGTTCCAAACGGTCGCGCAGCATGTCGTAACAGCCGATGAAATCACGGCCCACGCCAATCGGCCAGGCCGCAGGCGTAACGTCGATGGCCAGCATTTCCTGAATCTCGTCGATGATCTCGAACGTATCGCGGCTTTCCCGGTCCATCTTGTTACAGAAGGTCAGGATCGGAAGATCGCGTAGACGGCAAACCTCGAACAGTTTCTGCGTCTGGCTTTCCACACCTTTCGCACCATCGATCACCATGACGGCCGCGTCCACCGCAGTCAGCGTGCGATAGGTATCCTCGGAAAAGTCCGAGTGACCGGGCGTATCCACCAGATTGAAGCGGAAATTGTCATAGTCGAACGACATCGCCGATGCCGAGACCGAGATGCCCCGATCCTTTTCCATCTGCATGAAGTCAGACCGTGTCCGCCGTGCCTCGCCCTTGGCGCGCACCTGACCGGCCATCTGGATCGCGCCCCCGTAAAGCAGGAACTTTTCCGTCAGCGTCGTCTTGCCCGCATCCGGGTGCGAGATGATGGCGAATGTCCGGCGGCGGGCAATCTCGGGCGGCAGGGTGGGTTGGTTCGAGGTATCAAGCATGAGCGCGCGTATATGCGGGGAAACCTGCCGAAGCAAGACAAAGGGGGTGGTTCGAATCGTGAGGGTATGGCAATAAGAACATATAGTGAACAAATAATGGAGAGGATCAATGAATTTGAAAGAGATTGCAGACGAACTGGTCGCCGGATGCCGTGAGGATCGCGCCAAGGAAAACCTGTCAAAGCTATACGCTCCGGATGCTGTTTCGGTCGAAGGGCAGGATTTTCAGGGAATGGGGCGCGAAACCCACGGTGTGGAAGCCATACGTGGCAAGCATGAGTGGTGGGAAAGTGCCCATGAAGTCTCAGGGGCTTCCGTCAGTGACCCGTTTCCCCATGGTGACGACCGTTTTGCCGTGATTTTCGAAGTGCAGGGCACTGTGAAAGAAACCGGCGAAGCCTTTGATATGCGCGAGGTGGCCGTTTACCACGTGGCCGACGGCAAAATCGTGCGAGAAGAGTTCTTTTACTGATCAACGATCCGTTTCTGGTCTTCCCTGTCTGGCCGGTGCTAGACATGCGGCAATGACTGACAGGGAGGATCCGATGGATCTGGGAATTCAAGGAAAGCGCGCGCTGGTTTGCGCCAGCAGCAAGGGATTGGGGCTGGGCTGCGCAGAGGCTCTGGCAGAAGCGGGCGTTGATCTGGTGATGAACGCCCGTGGTTCTGACGCGTTGGAGGCTGAGGCCGCGCGACTTAGGTCAGAGCACGGCGTCGAGGTGCAAGCCGTCGCGTGTGACGTGACAACTGCCGAGGGTCAGGCCCAGGTGATCGAAGCCGCGCAGGGCGTTGATATTCTTGTGACAAATGCAGGTGGTCCCCCTCCGGGGCTGTGGTCAGACTGGGATCGTGATGATTTCATTGAGGCGTTGGATGCCAACATGCTAACGCCAATAGCGTTTATGAAAGCACTGTTGCCCGGAATGATCGACAAAGGATGGGGGCGTGTCGTCAACATCACTTCACAGTCGGTGCGTGCTCCGATCCCGGCCTTGGGTTTGTCGAATGCAGCGCGTACGGGTCTGACTGGATACGTGGCGGGTACGTCGCGTCAGGTTGCGCCCTTTGGGGTCAATATCAACAACCTGTTGCCGGGCATTCATGCCACCGATCGGGCGGATTCTTTGGATGGCAGTGTCGCTGCGCAACAAGGTATTTCGATCGATCAAGCGCGTGCAAATCGAGCCGCCACTATCCCTGCACGTCGTTACGGCACACGGCAGGAATTTGGTGCTGCTTGCGCGTTTCTCTGCTCGAAACAGGCGGGTTTCATAGTTGGGCAGAACATTCTGCTGGACGGTGGCGCCGGAAACATGACGATGTAAAGATGGCTCAGAATTTCTCTTTAAAAGACCAGTTGTTTAATGCGGAAAAAACCCGCTATCTCGCGGGGTTGTTTGATGCAGCTGACGCGTCTTTTGATGCCGAGGCGTTTCATGCGCAGGTTATGTCGCGCCTGCTGAAACTGGAACTGAAAGAGAGAATGGTGTGGATTTCAGACTGCCTGCAACAGGCAGTGCCGGGCGATTTACCAGCGGTTGCCCCTGTCATCCTGCGCGCTTTGCCGCCGCCTTTGGACCCCTCGAAGACAGATGATGATTTCGGGGATTTCATTTTTGGACCGTTGGGCGAGTGGGTTGCAGAGATCGGGCTGGATCACGTTGATCTGGCTTTGGATGTGCTGGAAGAGTTGACCCAGCGGTTTTCCATGGAATGGGCCATTCGCCCGTTTCTGAACCATGATCCAGACGCCGTACTAAAGCGAATGCAGACATGGTGCAGCCATGACAGCTATCATGTGCGCCGGTTGGTGAGCGAGGGCACGCGGCCCCGGTTGCCTTGGGGACAGGGGATTGGTCTTGATCTGGCAGATCCGCTGCCGCTGCTGGACCGGCTGCACGGGGACGGCACACGCTATGTTACCCGGTCTGTGGCCAATCATTTGAACGACATCACCAAGAAAAACCCTGATCTGGTTCTGGAACGCTTGGAAAAGTGGCGCGCTGATGGACGGCAGAACGTGGCTGAGTTGGACTGGATGACCTCACATACGTTGCGCGGACTGGTCAAAGCAGGACACCCCGAGGCGATGAAGGTTTTGGGGTATGACCCTGAGGCCAAGGTGGCGGTGTCAGTGGATCTGACCTCAGAGGCCCGGATAGGCGGGGCGCTGGAGTTTTCAGTTGCCCTGACCGGCGCAGGCGAGCAGCCTGTTCTGGTGGATTATATCGTTCATTTCCAACGTCCTGGTGGAAAAATCTCAGCCAAAGTGCACAAACTCAAACAGGCGTCGCTTAAAAATGGCGACTTGCACCTGAGCAAACGACACAAGCTGAAAGGCGACGCCACAACGTTCAAACTGGTACCCGGTGCACATCGGCTTGAGGTGCAGGTGAACGGCAAGGTCCGCGCGGGCGTGGATTTCGAATTGCTGGGCTCGACCTGAAAAGAAACACTCACGCTTTTGTCAAAAGCAAAGGCTTTGGATTGCTTGGCGCGGCTTGCTGCATTACCTGCGAAGAAACCATGTTTGAGGGGAAGACTGCGATGAAGCACGAGTCGGTGCAGAATTACTATGGTGAGGTCCTGCAAAGCAGCGCGGACTTGCAGACCAACGCGTGCTGTACGCCTGATGACATGCCGGATCATGTCAAAAAGATCCTTTCGAAAATCCATGACGACGTGCTGACCCGGTATTACGGCTGCGGTCTGATCGCGCCTCTGGATCTCGAGGGCATGTCGATCCTAGATCTGGGCTGCGGCGCGGGGCGTGACGTCTATGCCTTGTCGGCTATGGTGGGTGAAAACGGGCGGGTTGTCGGTGTGGACATGACGCCCGAGCAATTGGACGTTGCCCGTGCGCATCAGGACTATCACGCCCAAGCCTTTGGCCACGCCAAAAGCAATGTAGAATTCCATCACGGTTATATCGAAAAGCTGGATGAGCTGGATTTGGAGCCCGGATCGTTCGACATCATAGTGTCGAACTGCGTGATCAACTTGGCGACCGACAAGGATGCGGTTCTGCGCGGAGCGTATCGGCTGCTGAAAGAGGGTGGCGAGATGTACTTCTCGGACGTTTACGCAGACCGCCGTATCCCGCAGGCGATGGCCGAGGATGAAGTGCTGTACGGCGAATGCCTGTCGGGCGCGTTGTACTGGAATGATTTCCTGTCGATGGCCCGTAAGGCCGGTTTCGGTGATCCACGACGCGAGACTCACCGTCCGTTGACTATCGAAAATCCCGTGCTCGAAGCACGTGTGGCACCGCTTAAGTTCCTGTCGGCCACGTATCGATTGTTCAAACTACCCGCGCTGGAGCCGGCTTGCGAAGACTATGGGCAGGCGGTGGTCTACAAGGGCACCGTGCCCAACGCACCGCATGAGTTTGTTCTGGACGATCACCACATCATCGAAACCGGCAAGGTCTTTCCGGTCTGTGGCAACACGTGGATGATGTTGCAGGATACGCGTTTCGCGCGGCACTTTGATTTTATCGGTGATTTCTCGACCCATTACGGCATCTTCGAAGGCTGCGGTGGCGAAAGCCCGTTCGAAGCCGTGGGTGAGACAGCATCTTCGGGCGGTGGTTGCTGCTGATCCCTTGCACCTGAGGGGCGGGGTTGCTATCCCCGCCTAAGCCCGATGGATTTGATCGGGAAAGGCAATTGGGGTCCATCGGTGACAGGTAACGTAACTCCTCCACGTCTGGAAATTCGCAACATTATCCGCCGGTTCGAAGGGCGGGTTGTGGTGGATGATGTGTCGCTGACCGTGCAGGCGGGCAAGGTGACGTGTTTGCTGGGGCCTTCGGGCTGCGGCAAATCCACGACGCTGCGTATGATCGCCGGGGTCGAGATGCAGGACTCGGGCGAGATATACGTAGATGGCAAGCTGATCTGCGACACGGTTTTCCGGGTGCCGCCGGAACGGCGTGAGATTGGCTTGATGTTTCAGGATTTCGCGCTGTTCCCACATTTGAGCGTGGCCAATAATGTGGCGTTTGGCTTGAAGGGCAGCAAGGATGAAAAACGCGCCCGGGTTGAAGAACTGCTGCGTAAAGTAGACCTGATGCGCTTCATCGACGGATTTCCGCATCAGTTATCGGGCGGGGAGCAGCAGCGTGTGGCACTGGCCCGCGCATTGGCGCCGCGCCCCCGGATCATGTTGATGGACGAGCCGTTTTCCGGCCTCGACAACCGCCTGCGTGATGGCATTCGGGACGAAACGCTGTCTATCCTCAAGGAAGAGGACGCTGCCGTTCTGCTGGTCACGCACGAGCCGGAAGAGGCGATGCGCATGGCGGATGAGATTGCGCTGATGCGACGTGGTAAGGTGGTGCAGCAAGGCGCGCCCTATAACGTTTACACCCGACCAGCGGATAAAGCCGCCGTGGCCTTTTTCAGTGATGTCAACGTGTTGCGGGCGCAAGTGAATGGGGCTTTGGCTGATACGCCGTTTGGTCAGTTTCTTGCGCCCGGCATCCCGGACGGAACGGATGTCGAAATTGTATTCCGCCCGCAGCATGTCAAACTGGATTTTGACCGCAACGGAAAGGGACCTTTGCCCACGCCGACAGATGGTGTGGCTGCGCGGGGTGTAGTCGAGCGCGCGCGTTTTTTGGGAAATGAGAGCCTTGTCGAGTTCCGCATGCATTACGACGGCTCAATCCTCAAGGCGACGGTTCCAAATGTTTTTGTACCGGGGCCGGGTCGCGTTATGTGGCTGACCATTCGCCGTGACAAATGTTTTGTTTTCCCTGACAGCAAAAGCTGATCTGACGATTTCCGCCTGAGTGGTGCGCGAAAGCCTCAGAATGCAGGCCCGCGTCGCTTGCCGCAACGCAGACCGGGGTCTATCAAGGGCCAAACGCGGGGGTAAATCGAGCACATGCGTATTCTTCTGACCAATGACGACGGAATCAATGCTCCGGGCTTGATCACGCTTGAGGCAATCGCAGCCGAACTTGCCGGACCGGATGGCGAAGTTTGGGTGGTTGCGCCTGCCTTCGAGCAATCCGGGGTCGGGCATTGTATTAGCTATACCCATCCCACGATGATCGCCAAGCTCAGCGAGCGACGCTATGCGGCCGAAGGGTCGCCTGCGGACTGTGTATTGGCTGGGTTGCATGATGTAATGGTGGACTGCCCGCCGGATTTGGTCTTGTCGGGCGTAAACCGGGGCAACAACTCGGCTGAGAACACACTTTACTCAGGAACCATTGGTGGTGCGATGGAAGCGGCGCTGCAAGGCGTGCCGGCAATTGCACTGTCTCAGTATTTCGGCCCACGTAACCTGGGGTTGGATGATCCATTTGAGGGCGCTGCGCGCTTTGGCGCCGACCTGGTCCGGCGTATTCTGGATGCCACTCCGGTAGAGCAGGGTGATTACCGCTTGTTCTACAACGTGAATTTCCCACCCGTTCCGGCAGATGAGGTGCTGGGCACACGCGTAGCGGCACAGGGTTTCCGGCGTGATACACATTTCTCGGTCGAGCCACACAGTTCGCCCTCGGGGCGGCGGTTCCTGTGGATCAAGGGCGGTTATCAGCACAACCCGACGGCGCCGGGCACCGATGCGGCGGTCAATTTGGAAGGTTACATTTCGGTCACGCCGATGCGCGCCGACTTGACCGCGCATGACATGCTGGAGGCATTGAAGGCAGTCGAATGAGCGGACTGGACCCCGAAACCGTAATGCAGTTCCTCTTTGCCTTGCGCAAAAGGGGCGTGACCGATGCGCGTGTTTTAGCGGCTATGGAGCAGGTGGATCGGGGGCGGTTTGTCACTGGCCTGTTTGCGGATCGCGCTTACGAGGACATGCCGCTGCCAATCGCCTGCGGTCAGACAATCAGCCAGCCTTCGGTTGTCGGGCTGATGACACAGGCGCTGGATGTGCGGGCGCGGGACACCGTGCTCGAGATCGGAACCGGCTCGGGCTATCAGGCGGCGATCCTGTCGAAACTGGCGCGCCGTGTCTATACCGTCGAACGTCACCGGCGGCTGGTGAGCGAAACGGGCAAGCTGTTTACCGATTTGGGCCTGACCAATGTCACCGCCATGTTGTCTGATGGATCCTTCGGTTTACCGGAACAGGCACCGTTTGATCGGATCATTGTGACAGCCGCAGCCGAGGACCCTCCGGGCCCGCTCTTGGCGCAGCTTAAAATCGGGGGTATTATGGTTTTACCCGTGGGGCAGTCGGATGCGGTGCAGCAGTTGATCAAAGTGACACGCACTGAAACCGGTCTGGACTATGATGAATTGACGTCAGTTCGTTTTGTGCCTCTGCTTGAGGGACTTGGGAAGGACGAGAAGTAACAGGCTTTGTGAGTTGGTCGCCGGAACCCCGGAAAACAGGGGCAGGCTTTGAGGACAGAATTATGAAAGCAGTATCCAAATCATCTATGCGCCGCTGTGCAACCGGACTGGTCGCTGTGGCAGTTCTGGCCGGGTGTGAAGGGCCTCTGGACTATGATTTGCGCGGGCAAGTCGGCGGGTTCTCGACCACCGATGCGGCGCTGTCGGCCACTACGTCGCGGCCCAAACCGGACAGTCGGGGCGTGATCACCTATCCTAACTATCAGGTTGTCGTCGCCCGACGAGGCGACACGGTGCGGGACGTAGCCGCACGGGTGGGCCTGCCGGAAGAGGAATTGTCACGCTTTAACGGTCTGCAGACAACCGACACCTTGCGCGAAGGCGAAGTGCTGGCGCTGCCGCGGTCAGTGGGTGCAGGAAGCGGAGTGGATATCGCCTCGGTGGCCGGAAATGCAATCGATCAGGCCCCGGATACAAACTCGGTTCAGACAACGACGTTGGAACCTGCGAAACCAGCGACATCCCCGGCTCCAGTGACCTCGGGGCCGGAGCCGGTTCGGCACAAGGTGAAGAGGGGCGAGACAGCCTATACCATCTCGCGGCTCTATCAGGTGCCGGTTGAAGCCTTGGCGGAATGGAACGGGTTGGGGCCAGATTTCACCGTGCGCGAAGGTCAGTTTCTGCTGATCCCGGTCAAGAACCAACCAGCGCCAAGGCAAAGCGCTGCTGCCGCAGCACCTGTTGCGGCAACGGAAGTGACCGAGCCGGGGCAGGGCTCGCCCACGCCGACGCCGCCAAGCGCAACGCAGCCTCTGCCTGAAGAAGATGTCGCGCCGCTGGCCGAGGCCCCCGATGTGACGGCTGAAGCCCCGACCAATACGCGGTCTTCAGCTTTGTCTCTGCCGGTAAGCGGCACCATCATTCGTGGGTATAACAAAGGCAAGAATGAAGGTATCGACATCGCAGCAGCACCCGGCACGGCGGTGACGGCGGCCGACGCGGGCACTGTTGCGGCAATTACGGCGGACGCGGATCAGGTTCCGATCATCGTGGTCAAGCACAAGAACGATCTGCTGACAGTCTATGCCAATGTCGATGATATCACCGTCAAGAAAGGCGACCGAGTACGTCGTGGCCAAAAGCTTGCGCAGCTGAGGGGCGGAGACAATGCCTATGTGCATTTTGAAGTGCGCAAAGGGTTCGAGTCAGTCGATCCAGAGCCTTACCTGAAATAAGGGAAATAGCCCGTTTCGGGCCATGCTTTTCGCGCAAAGACTAGGAAAAGATGAAACCTGTCAATCGTTTGGGTCGTAGTCGCTCAGGCGTTTGCCAGGTTCATCGGCAAAGACTTCCGGCAGAGGTAAGACGGATTCGATCAGGTCGATACGGAAGACCCGGAAACCCTGACGCAGCTCGCACCAGGCCGTGAGGGTCCAGACGCGGCCCCAATACTCCATGTGCAGCGGGCGGATAGTGCGGTTGGTGAGAACCCCGTCGATTCTGCGATAGGACAAGCGGAGTTTCTGGCGTGATTTGATGGCCGCGCGGATCGGGGCCATATGTGCCAGCCCGCGGGCGGCATCGGCAAAGGGGTAGACTGCGAATTTCCACGTGTCAGCTTCGGCCACAACCTGCGTCGGTAGAACCGCGTCGATTTTGTCAGCCAGCGCGTTGGCGGCGGCTTTAAGTTCCGGGTCGGCAGCTTCCGCCACGATGGCCATGCCAAGGTTCAGCGCCTCAAGCTCGGCTGGGGTCAGGTTCAAAGGGGGCAGAGTAATCTGCTCGCGCACCATGTAGCCTACGCCGCGCTCGCCTTCGACCGGAACACCCGAAGCCACCAGCGTGTCCATGTCGCGATAGATGGTGCGGACCGACACCTCAAGCCGGTCCGCAATGTCCTTCGCACGGTGCAGTTTGCCGTCGCGCAGGATCTGGATGATATCAAATAGGCGATCCGTGCGGCGCATGTCACGCCGCCCAGACTGCGCCTAGGCAGTCATGTTCCATAGCACATTCTCGTGACGCATCTGAATGCTTTCAGGGTTGATGGCCGCCATCATACCGGCGCAAAAGTCCTGTTGTGGGAATTGTGCGGCGGCGTCCTTGGCCGCCTTCATGTCCGTCCAGATGACATAGTCAGTCCAGCGACCGTCTTCGCCCTGGCTCAACTGGCGGTTGGCAAAGCCCGGTGCGCTGCGCACAAAGGCTTCTGAGGCTTGGCTGAGCTTCACAAACTCTTCCGGTGTAGTGCCATTGGCGAGGGTGAAGGTGACGATTTCAGCAACATGGGTCATTTGGGTCTCCGTTGACCAGGTTTCGATACCGTCTACTTATGCGTACCCAACTGACATAAACCTGTCAGTTGAGAAATACGAGCCCTTAGATTCTTTCAGATCACATCAAATTTTGCCTTCAATCCGCTTCTGATCTCTTTTTACAAAAAGCCTCCGGGCGTAAACACAGAGCCAGTTCATATTCCCGGCGTTCATTCGCGCCGACGAAAAAGGAGAAAAGACATGCTCAACAATATCGGCCTTCCCGGTCTTCTGCTGATCGCCGTTGTGGTTCTGGTTCTGTTTGGTCGCGGCAAGATCAGCTCGCTGATGGGCGAAGTTGGCAAAGGCATCACCGCGTTCAAAAAAGGCGTGAAGGACGGAACGGAAGAGCTGGAACAGGATGCGTCCGAGATCGCCAAGGACGTGACCCCCGAAACCGAGAAAGACAAGGCGTAAGCGCAGATGTTTGATCTGGGCTGGACCGAACTTCTGGTCATCGGCATCGTCGCCCTGATCGTTGTGGGGCCGAAGGACCTGCCGGTGCTGTTCCGCAATGTCGGGCGTTTTGTCGGCAAAGCCCGTGGCATGGCGCGCGAATTCAGCAGCGCCATGAACGAGGCTGCGGATCAGGCTGGCGTGAACGAGATCAAGAAAGGTCTCAACGCCGCCGCGAATCCTGTGGGTTCTGCCGTGGACGGTGTCAAACAAGCCGCGCAGGACATGGCAAAAAGCATCGATCCCACTAAATTCGATCCTGACAGCGAAACCGGCAAACTGGCGGCAGAACGGGCCGAGCAGGCCAAGAAAATTCAGGCCACCACAGCACGTGCCGCTGCCGAGCGCAAAGCCAAGGAAGCCGCCGACGCACTGGCCAAGGCGGAAGAGGCCGAAGCCGCGCTGAATACTGAAAGCAAGACATGAGCAAGACCGACGAGATCGAAGATACCTCGGCGCCCCTGATCGAGCATCTGGCCGAGCTGCGCACACGGTTGATACACTGTGTCGTGGCATTTCTGGTCGGTATGATCATCTGCTTTACCGTGGCCACGCCGCTTTTTAACTTTCTGACAAATCCCCTGTGCGAGGTTCTGACCGAGCGTGGACAGGATTGCGGCCTGATTTTCATCTCGCCGCAGGAAGGTTTTTTTGTGGCTATCAAGGTCTCGTTGCTGGGCGGGTTTATTCTGGCGTTTCCCTATATAGGGATGCAGATGTGGCGCTTTGTGGCGCCTGGTCTCTACAAGTCGGAAAAGAACGCGTTTTTGCCCTTTATGCTGGCCTCGCCCTTCATGTTCCTTCTGGGCGCAAGCTTTGCGTTCTATGTCGTCACGCCACTGGCCTATGATTTCTTTCTTGGGTTTCAGCAGTTCGGCGCCGAAGGTGAAGCCGTAGCAGAAGGTGCAACTCCTGCACCCCTGAGCGTTGTTTTCCAGGGCTCAGCACAGGAATACCTGAACCTGACGATCAAGTTCATCGTGGCTTTCGGACTGTGCTTCCAACTGCCGGTTCTTTTGACCCTCATGGGCAAGGCGGGACTGGTCAGCGCCGAAGGGCTGGGTGCCGTGCGCAAATATGCCGTCGTAGGCATTCTGGTTTTAGCGGCCATTGTCACGCCCCCTGACGTGATCACTCAGATCATCCTCTTTGTTGTGGTTTATGGTCTCTACGAAATTTCGATCTTTTTGGTAGCCCGGGTTGAACGGAAGCGAGAAGAACAATTGCGCGCCGACGGCTACTACGACGATGAAGAGGCCGAAGCGGATGAAGACCTTATGCAGGAGTTCGAAGACAAGAAGTAATCTGCTGAGAAAACAACAAAGGCGCGCCACATCTGGGCGCGCCTTTTTCGTTGGTTGGCCTTGTTGCGTCAATCAGAACATGCTTTGAACCCATCAGAATTGACCGGAGGACCCGATGGACGACCAAGCTTTGAACCGCATCGCCGCTGCATTGGAACGCATGGCACCGGCGCCTCTGGCAACGCCGGATTTCAACGCGGCACCGGCTTTTGTCTGGCATGTGGAACCAGAACGTCTGGAACCGGTGGAGCAGGTCAACCGCGTCGATTTGGACTTATTGGTCGGCATCAACCGGTCGCGCGATACCTTGCTCGACAACACACGCCGGTTTGCTGCCGGGTACAAAGCGAACAACGCGTTGTTGTGGGGCGCTCGGGGAATGGGGAAGTCCAGCCTGGTAAAGGCCGTCCACGGCACGCTCAGCACGGATCACCCGGATCTGAAACTTGTAGAGCTACAGCGTGAAGATATGGCTTCAGTCGCGCGCCTGTTGAATCATCTGCGCCCCGCCCCGTACCGGTTCATCCTGTTCTGTGATGACCTGTCGTTCAGTCATGATGACCAGCACTACAAGTCGCTCAAGGCCGTTCTGGATGGAGGCATCGAAGGCCGACCCGAGAACGTGGTGTTCTATGCCACTTCGAACCGCCGTCATCTGATGCCACGGGATATGATCGAAAACGAACGCTCCAGCGCCATCAACCCATCCGAGGCGGTTGAGGAAAAAGTCTCGCTGTCCGACCGTTTCGGTCTTTGGTTGGGTTTCCATCCCTGTGATCAGGACGAATACCTTGCCATGATTGACCGGTATTGCGCGGCCTATGGTGTGTCAGCCGATGCAGATACCCTGCGGGCTGAAGCGATCGAATGGCAAGCTACGCGCGGTTCGCGCTCGGGCCGTGTCGCATGGCAGTTCTTCGTCGATCTGGCCGGGCGCAATGGCGTCCATATCGCCTGATCCCAGCTTCATCTGGCTAAAAATACCTCCGCCGGCGGCATGGCCCGATAGGGCCATTTCCTATAACAGCGCCAGAATGCGCGCGGCTTCACTTGCCGTGCTGTTCAACGCATCCCGGTCTTCTCCGGGATGAAACCTTGCACGTACAGCGGTGGGCATCGGTGCAGGTTCGACAATTGAAACGCGCGGACCGGTGCGTTCGGTTTCCGCGGCCCAGCTACGGGCCAGAGCCATCTGCGCCGCCTTGGTGGCCCCATAGATGCCATAGAATTTTTCACCAACCTTCGGATCGTCAAAGAACACCGCGTGGCCGTTTTCACCCAGCAGGGGCGTAACGTAGGGAATCAGAACCGAGGTCGCATTGGCGTTGGTGTTAACGGCCTTTGCCCACTCTTTGGGATCAATGAAATGAGCCGGTGTCAGGGCCGAGGTATGGATCGCTGTGTGCAACCAAAGATCCACCTTGCCCCAACGGTCGTGAATTCCTCTGCACAAGGTTGCCATGGCATTTGGATCGGTGATGTCCATAGGGGCCAGCGTTGCCGACCCACCCTTGGCCTTGATCCTGTCGTCCAGCTCTTCCAGCCCGCCGGTGGTGCGGGCAACGGCGACGATATGATATTCGGGCGCCAACGCTTCGGCCAGGGCAGCGCCCAACCCGCGAGAGGCCCCGGTGATAAGGGCGATTTTGGTCTGATCGGTCATGGCTGCGGTTTGAACCCCTGCGCGCGGGGCGTCAAGTCGCGATTAGCTGCCGGGAATGGTGATCCGCTTGGTCTGGCCGCTTTGTCGCAGCATAATGCCATGTTCATCAATCGCAACAACCGTACCCGAAGCAACCCGACTGCCGGTTTTGACCTCTTTTACTCGTCCCGACGAAAGTCGCATGAGGGCCCGCATCTCGGCCTTTGGTCCAAAGACGCCAAGGACCGACACGGAGTTCTTCTTCAACGCGCCCCGCTGGGTGGCCGCGCTTTTGACTGTTGCATTCGACATGATCTGCGGCCTGGACCGTAGCCCAAACCCCTTTTTAGTGAGTGGTGTGGGCCAACTACCAAAACCAAAGCGCAAGCAAAAGCGCATCACACACAGATGTCATCGAGAAAAAAATGCCCTACGAAAAAGCCCCTGAGATCACACGGCATTCACCGCTGAGTTGTGGCAAAAAACCACTCATCGAAACGGCCCGAACTGAATGCTGTCGTCACGTTACCAAAGCGAATCATCCGCCCTTAGCACCGGGGGGTAAAGGTGAACCCGTTTAGCCAGAAGCCAGCTTTGCCGCGTTCCACGACCCGCCGGGCACCTGCATGTCTGCACGCTTCTGGCTGACGCGGCTGCTGTTTTCCAGATTGTCCAGATAATCCTCGCTGACGCTGCCGGTGATATAATTGCCGTCAAAGCACGAACAGTCAAAGGCGTCGATCTCGGGGTTGCCTTCTTTGGCGGCCCAGATCAGGTCATCCAGATGCTGATAGAACAGAGCATCCGCGCCCAGTTCTTCGCGGATCTCCTCGATCTCTTTTCCGTTTGCGATCAACTCGGCCTTAGTCGGCATGTCGATGCCGTAGACATTGGGGTATTTTACCGGGGGCGAGGCGCTTGCGACATAAACTTTCTTGGCACCCGCGTCGCGACACATCTGCACAATTTTTTTGATGGTATTGCCGCGCACGATGGAATCGTCGATCAGCAAAACGCTGTGGCCATCAAATTCCAGCGGAACGGCGTTCAACTTGCGGCGAACGGATTTCTGCCGTTCAGCCTGGCCAGGCATGATGAAGGTGCGCCCGACATAACGGTTTTTCACCAGACCTTCGCGATAGGGGATTCCGGTGATCTTGGCTGCTTCCAATGCCACGGGGCGGGCACTATCCGGTACAGGGATGATCCGGTCGATTTCCAGACCAGACTCCTGAATCTGCTTGGCCAGCGTCTGCCCCATACGCATTTGGGTTTTGTACACCGAAACCCCGTCCAGCAGTGAATCAGGACGGGCGAGGTACACGTATTCAAAGATACAGGGCGTCAGCTTGCCTTCGACGGCCTGGAATTCGTGCATGTTGCCGTCCAGATCGATCAAGATCGCTTCACCCGGGCGCAGATCGCGCAGCTTTTCAAAGCCGTTGATGCCGAAGGCTACGTCTTCTGAGGCAAACGCATAGTCATCGCCCTGGCCATCGACCTCGCGCTTTGCAACCGACAGAGGACGAATCCCAAACGGATCGCGGAAGGCCAGCATCCCGACGCCCGCGACCAGACATATCACGGAATAGGCGCCCTGAACGCGTTCCATCGTCATCTTCACACCTGCAAACAGGTTGCGGATGGGTTCCGCATTGCCGTTTACCTTGATCGCGTCCGCCACCTTGTCGGCCAAGACGTTCAACAGAATCTCGGAGTCTGAGGTGGTGCGCAGATGGCGGCTGTATTTGCCGGTAACCTTCTCGCGCTGCTCGGCAGTGTTGGTAATGTTGCCGTTGTGAACCAGATAGATGCCATAAGGCGCGTTTACAAAGAACGGCTGCGCCTCGGCCGCGCTAAGCGAACCTGCGGTGGGATAACGGACATGGCCCATGCCGACATGGCCCAGAAGGGTTTCGGCGTCCTGAGCATTGAACACGTCCTTGACCAACCCGTTGGCCTTCTTTTCCCGGAAAAACTCGCCATTGAAGGTCACGATCCCCGAGGCATCTTGACCCCGGTGCTGCAGCATAAGCAGCCCGTCATAGATCTCGGCAAACACATCATGTGTCCGGCTTGCGATTCCCAAAATCCCACACATTTACGGGGCTCCAACTTCTATGACGATTTTATCTGAGGACTGACCGCTTTTCGGAGACGGGCCGTCTGCAAAGCGTATGCGGATGTCTTGGTAGCAGGTGAAATTGACGCCAATAGGGCGACTATCATCACGACCAGCGCGCATTCATACAGAAAGAACAAGATCGGTGGCTCCGATTCCGTGGCGGGTTGGCCTCCACATAAAGCCTAATGACCGGGCTGTCATCAAAGGATCACACTCACCTATTGCCGCAGGCGGAAATATTCGCCGGAGTCGTGTTGTGACGAAGGTGATGACATGCACAGACATATATGCTGTCATGCTAAGGAGTATCCGCAAGTTTGGAGTAGTAGAGCACACAGAGGACCCGAATGTGGCAGCATAAGTCTCAACAGAACAAGCAGGAACGCATCAAACAACGGTGTCATCGCTGCCGGGGCATGGGGCGTGCGCCTTGTCAGATCTGCAACGGTGCTGGTGAAGTTGCCAAAGGTCGCGATATTCTGGGTAAACCCATCTTTAGCCGGTGCGATGGCTGTTTCGGACTGAAAACCATCCGATGCACCGTATGTGGTGGCGAAGGTTTCAACTGACCGGCATGAAAAAAGCCCGGGCCAGACCGGGCTTTTCAGTGAAAACCAAACGAAAGGGCGCTTAACCTTCGGCAGGTGCCGTTGTTGCAGGCTGGGCGTTATCTGCAGTGCAGCTGGCTACCAGCTCTTCATATTGCGCCGTAACCCAGCCCAAAGCGGCTTCGGGATTTTGTTCTTCGATCTGACCGCTGAACTGTTCGAACACCTTGGCCGAGCGGCTTTCGTCAACGATCGTGTAAGATTGGCCGGTCATGACGGTGTCGTAGACAAAGAAGGCAATCGCAACCAGCAGAATGCCGCGCGCGATACCAAAGAACAGACCAAGCGCCTGATCCAGCCCCCCCAAGGCCGAGCGTTGCACCAGTGACGAAAACAACGGCGTGAAAATGCTGACCACGATTAGCGCCACGGCAAAGACTGCAGCAAAGCCGGTGATGACCGAAAGCTCGCAACTGTCGCGTAAGAAATCTCCGACAACGGGGATCTCCTTGACCAGTGGGACGGCCTGTGGGGCAAAGATGAACGCCAGAACGGCCGCTGCGACCCAGCCTGCGATTGCAAGAACCTCGCGCATGAAGCCACGTGAGTAGGCCAATATGCCCGACACCACGATGATCAGGGCGACGACCCCGTCAATTATTGTAAAACCTTCCATGGCCCTCGCCTGTTCGTTTTCTGCCCCTCAGGGCGCGACTTTAACCTGCTCCGAAGGTTTCGCCAACAAACCCAACCAAATCAGAGGGTCGGGTGAGTGACAGACCTGCCACAGTGCCGGTTTTGCCACCTGCCGGAGCAATTGCCGCTGTGAAACCAAGTTTTTGTGCTTCTTTCAACCTGTTTTCTGTCTGCGGGGCAGGTCTAAGTGCCCCAGATAGCGAGATTTCTCCGAAAACGACGGTGTCGGCGGGCAGGGCGGTGTCTTCACGCGCGCTGAGTAACGCAGCGGCAACTGCGAGGTCGGCGGCGGGTTCGGTGACCTTTAGCCCTCCTGCCACGTTTAGATAGACATCGAGGCCTGCAAACGGGATTCCGCAACGCGCCTCGAGCACGGCAAGGATCATGGCCAGCCGCCCGCTGTCCCATCCAACGACCGTGCGGCGGGGCTGGGAATGGGGCGAAGGGGCGACAAGGGCCTGCAATTCGACCAAAACGGGGCGGGTGCCTTCGATGCCTGCAAAGACAGCTGAACCGGGGCTGGGCGTGCCTCGTTCCGACAGGAACAGGGCAGAGGGGTTCGTGACCTGAGCCAGCCCTTTGCCAGTCATCTCGAAGACACCGATCTCGTCCGCCGGGCCAAAGCGGTTCTTGACGGCGCGCAGGATGCGGAACTGGTGGCCGCGCTCGCCTTCGAAATACAGCACCGTGTCGACCATGTGTTCGACCACGCGGGGACCGGCAATCTGGCCCTCTTTCGTAACGTGGCCGACCATTATGATCGAGACACCGTGCCGTTTCGCAAATGTGGTCAGTTCATGCGCTGCGGCCCGGACTTGTGACACCGAGCCCGGCGCGCTGTCCACATTGTCGGCCCACATGGTCTGGATCGAGTCGATGATCGCCAGACCGGGCTTTTCGGCCTCAAGCGTCGTAAGGATGTCGCGCAGGTTGGTTTCTGCGGCCAGTTGCACCGGAGCATCCTCCAAACCCAAACGACGCGCACGCATCCGGACCTGAGCGCTGGCTTCCTCGCCCGAGACGTAGATGGTTTTGACGCCAGCACGCGCAAACCGGGCAGCAGCCTGCAACAGCAGCGTGGATTTACCGATGCCCGGATCTCCGCCCACAAGAAGGGCAGAGGCCGGGACCAGACCACCGCCCAATACCCGGTCAAGCTCCTCGACCCCGCAAAGGGTGCGGGGCGGCGGGGTTTCCTCGGTCGACAAATCCGTGAGTGCAATGGACTGGCCGCGTTTGCCGCCGAGGGATTTCTTGGTCGGGCCAGCCGAAAGGGGCACGTCCTGAACGATGGTGTTCCATTCGCCGCACGCGTCGCAGCGTCCGGACCACCGCGTATGTGTTGCTCCGCAGGCCGAGCAGGAGAAAGAAGTCGTTTTTGCCATGCGGCCTTTGGTGCCCGAGCTTGGGCGGTTCTTCAAGCCCTTGCAGGCTTTCCTCACCGCCGGTGGCGCGCTGCGGCCTCAGGCCCGGATGGGCCATCGCCCACAGCGGGCGCTGACGCGCCTATTCCGCCGCCCGAGGGGGAGACATTGCAACCACGCTGGACGCCTTTGAGGCGCTGTCTTTGCGTGGTGTTTGCAACTGAGTCGACAGTTCGGGCAACAGCTCGAACAGTTCATCCCGCAAGCGTGCCAATTGCGACTTGGCGATGGTCTCTTCCATTTCCACATCGCGCGTCCATTGGCGCAATTCGTTTTGGATGACCTGAGCCTCTTCCAAACGTTGCTGGAACAGCTCAATCTCTTGCTGCCGTTGTTGCAGGAACATCTGCGCCCGTTCGACCCGCGCGTCGCCATAGGTTTCGGCCAATTCCTGGCTGATCTGGCTCATTTGTGCAGCCAGTTCCAGAATCTCTGGTTCAAGCGATTGCAGGTCAGGGTGCTGGCGCAGAAACGCCATACGCTCTTTGACCGCGTCGAACTCGGAGGACATCATGAACAGCCCGCCTCGGTCAGCGGCATGGGCCATCTGATACGCGTTCGCGATGTCATGCATATCGAGGGCAAATTTGCGGTGGTTGTTTTCCAGGGCCATCATTCGTGCGTTTGCGGGCAGGTAGAATGCCAGCATTAGAATCAGTGCGGTCAGCCCGATCTGGATGAACATCCCGGCATCCGTCGCCGGTCCGTCGCCGAATCCGGCCTGCATCGAAAGCCAGGGCAACACGCCCGCAGCGGATAACATCGTGGTTGAAACGGCCAGCAGGGCCGCCATGCAAATCAGTAAAAAAGTCAATCTTAAAAAGGCATTCTGACATTGCAATGTGATGTTGTGGAGGGCGGCCATGGTCGTCGAACTCCTTTTTCAAACCGGAACACACCGGGCCGAAGCGGAGGAAGATCAAACAACTTAGGGCGATCCGCTGCGGACCCGAAAACTACAAATCTTAACTGCTCGAAATATAAAGATGATACTTAGATATGTGTTTTCAATCAATTAGGTCTGAGCTTTTCGTGAACCAGATGTCATCTCTGTAATATGGCCAAGCGCGATCGAGGCCAGAATACAGGCCGTGAACAGGTAAAGACCCCACGCAGTTTCGATGGTGGCGTAAGAGATGCCCTTGGCCAATGTGATGTAAAGCGCGATCAGAAAAATGTCTGCCATGGCCAGTTTACCGAGGATGTTCAGCGCGGTTTGGACGCGGGCGTCCAGCAGGTTCCACTGGATCAGCGCGGTGCCGATGGTTTTGATGTAGGGGGCGAAGAGGGCGAAGATGGTCACGATTAGCGCGAGGAAGATGTCGGATTTCCACAAGGATTGGAGCCCGGTGATGACGCTGATTTCGCTGAGACCGAAAATCGGCAGGAACCCCGCGCGCATAAGCGGGGCAAACCACGCGATGGGGTAGAGGATCAGGAGCGAGAGGGTGGCGAGGCGGAGGGTCATTCTTCAAATCTGTTGTAAGTAGAAAAACAATCCAATCAAAAAACAAGCGAAATCCAGTTTTAATCTGGATCCGTACCAGTCTCGTAAAAACTGTCTTCTAAGAAACAATCCCATTACTAGCGATGCCGAACCCAGCAAGAAATTTAACGCAGGTATTTGAGCATTCTCCACCCATCTAAACCCGTAAATCGTGAGGCCGATAAGAAGGACAGTAACGGGAAGCATACGCAAGACTTGTTTGGTACTAACCTCCTTATCTGGTGCTTCGGGCGCACCCCATCCTAATTTTTGGCGGCGAATACGAGCCTCTGCTTCAGCGTATTTGAGTTTTGAAAAAATGGTCTTTCCAAATCCTGGGAATATCCCGGATGTGGTGATCACCAGGCCTGCTACGTAGGAAATTCCAAAGACTCTAACGAATTCGGAGGCGACAAGAAAAGTCATTTCACTGATTACCGAACCGCCTCAATCGGCCCCTCTGCACTCCCGCTGATGAACTGCTCGACATAGGGATCACCCGAGGCATCCATCTGCCCGACGGGACCGGTCCATTGGATGACGCCTCCGTGCAGCATAGCGACGTTGTCGGCAATCGCGCGGACCGAGCTCATGTCGTGGGTGATGGTCATCGCGGTGGCGCCCATCTCGGTCACGATTTCGCGGATCAGATCGTTGATCACGCCGGACATTATCGGGTCAAGACCAGTGGTGGGTTCGTCGAAAAAGATGATCTCGGGCTCGGCGGCGATAGCACGGGCAAGGCCCACACGTTTTTGCATCCCCCCTGACAGCTCGGCCGGAAAACGGTCGGCGACGTCGGATTTCAGGCCCACACGACGCAGTTTTTCGATAGCGATTTCGCGCGCTTCCTCGGTCGGACGTTTCAGAGAACCACGCAGCAGGCGGAAGGCAACGTTTTGCCAGACGGTCAGTGAATCAAACAGGGCGGCCCCCTGAAACAGCATCCCGAACCGGGCCAGAAACGCGTCGCGGTCGCCTTTGCTGGCGTCTTTTCCGTCCACATAAATCATGCCGCTGTCGGGGTGGATCAGGCCAAGGATACATTTCAGAGCCACCGATTTTCCGGTGCCCGACCCACCGATGATGACCATCGAAGTGCCCTTGGGGATCTCAAGGTTAAGTCCTTGTAATACGCGGTTGTCACCAAAGGCTTTATGTACGTTCTCCATCCGGATCATAGCGAGAAGAATACCCCTGTGAGAACGAAGTTTGCGGCCAGGATCAGCACGGCTGCGGCCTCGACCGAGCCTTTGGTGGCGCGGCCTACGCCCTGTGCACCGCGACCGGAATTCATACCGTAATAGCACCCCATGATGGCCGCGATCAGGCCGAAGACTGCGCCTTTGACCAAAGACGAGACGATGTCGCGGGCTTCAAGGAAATCGACCGTGTTTTTCAGATAGGCCGCCGGATTAAAGCCCAGATTTTGAGTGGCAACCGTGTAGCCTCCGGCAATGCCGATGATGTCACCCACCGCGACAAGTGCGGGCACGGTGATCAGCGCAGCCAACACGCGTGGAGCGGTCAGGTATTTCATCGGATGGGTCGACAGCGTGACCAAAGCATCGATTTGCTCGGTCACTTTCATCGTGGCGATCTCTGCAGCGATGGAAGAAGTTACGCGGGCAGCAATCATCAGGCCGACCAGCACCGGGCCAAGCTCTCGCACCATACCGATGGCTACGATTTGGGGTACCACGGCTTCGGCGTTAAAACGTGCGCCGCCGGCGTAGATTTGCAACGCCAGCGCGCCGCCGGTGAAGATAGCGGTCAGGCCGACCACGGGCAGGGAAAGCCAACCGATATTAAGCAAGGCCATTCCGAACTCGCGCGGATAAAAAGGCGGGCGCAGGATATGCGAGATGGCATCCAGCGCAAACAGGGCCACGCGGCCAAAGGCTGCCATCAGGCTCAGTACAGCCCGGCCCAGCCCCCCAAGCGCGGAAATTGGGTTCATTCCACGTAGCCCCGCGAATAGCGATTGCCGAGAGATGTCAGTATTTCGTAACCGATTGTTCCGGCAGCTTCAGCCAGATCGTCGACAGTCTGGTGGCCGTTGAGAATGCGCAGGCGTTCCGGGTCGTTCGGCAAGTCGGTAACATCCACCGTGATCAGGTCCATCGAGATACGGCCGACCACCGGGCAAGGCTGGTTTCCGGCAAAAGTGTCAATCCCTCCGCCGATGGCACGATGCAGGCCATCAGCATAGCCCGCCGCGACGGTCGCGATACGTGACGGGCGGCGTGCGACCCAGCTGTTGCCGTAGCCGACGGTTTCGCCCACCTCTAGTTGGCGTACCTGAATGACGGGCAGATCGACGGTGACAACCGGCTTGGCCCCAGCAAACGGCAGACCGCCATAAAGGCCGATACCCGGGCGGCAGAAATCGAAATGGAACTCTGGCCCCAGTAAGGTGCCTCCGGTTGCGGCCAGCGAACGCGGGGCAGTGATGCCGTCGGTCATCTCGCGGAAGGTCTTAAGCTGCTGATGGTTCATCGGGTGATCCGGCTCGTCCGAACAGGCCAGATGAGACATGACCACCGCCGGGTTCAAGGCCTCAGCCTTTGGGCGCAATTCGGCCCAGTCTGCGCGCTCCAGCCCCAGACGGTTCATGCCGCTGTCCAGTTGAATGCCGAATGTGTGGTCAGGGAGTGCTTGCAGGTGACGCTGGAACTGTTCGGCCGAGTTGATCAGAGGCGTCAGGTCGTGCGCGCGCAGCAGATCCGTGTCGCCTTCCATATGCCCAGAAAAGACACCGATCATCGGGCCAGGTCCCACGGCCTCGCGCACGGCAGCACCTTCCTCGGAGGCGGCAACAAAGAATTTGCGAACGCCTTCTTCGGCCAGCGTGTCACTGACAGGCCCGACACCCAGCCCATAGGCATCGGCCTTGACCACGGCTCCGGTTTCAACCCCGGTCTTCGCATCAAGCGCGCGCCAGTTGCTGGCCAGCGCATGAAGATTGATCGTCAAACGTGCAGTACTCATGGCACTGTTCATGACATCGCGCTGTCCAAGGTCAAGAGGGAATGGTGCTTTTCTGTTGCGTATTCCGTTGCACGATGTTGCCAATCATCAGATGGCGCCGAAAACCATGACGTTTTAGCGGTTTTTCGCTGTGAATGGTTCGCTTTGCGATTGTTTTCACATTGGTGTTAAAGCGATCTTGCGAGAATGATCGTTCCATCATTGTTCAGTCAATGACAAAGCAGCGAGAATTGAGGAAGTCATGAAGTTTTCGACCGGGTTGGCTGATAGCCCCTTCAATGTGGCCCAGTTTTTCGAGGATGTTTTTGCGGCGTCTGAAGGCACGGGTGAAGGCGTGGTCATTGGTGCCTTTGTGCAAGACCTGATCGACAGCACGCCATCAAAGGACCTGTTGGTCTGCACCGCGCATAGCGAAAGCCAACTGCTGGGCTGTGCCATCTTTTCGCGCATCATGTTTCCGCAGGACGCGCGTTGCGTATTCATCCTGTCGCCCATGGCGGTTAGGACAGACAATCAAAAGACTGGCGTGGGGCAGGCATTGATCTCTTACGGGTTGGACTGCCTGCGCGCAGCTGGTGTGGATGTGGCGCTGACCTATGGCGATCCCGGGTACTATTGCAAAACCGGCTTTGGTCAGATCTCTGAGACAACCGCGCAACCGCCGCTGGCGCTGAGCCATCCGCACGGATGGCTGGGGCAGTCATTGGATGGTCAGGATCTGACACCGCTGAAAGGCCCGTCGCGCTGCGTGCCCGCATTGAACAATCCATCGCTTTGGTGAGGGGAATCGTGCGGTACGCGAAAGGACCTGTCGCCAGTTCAGAGAATAATCGAGCATTGTCTTGTTGTTGTGAACATGGCGCGCCACCAGCTTCTTTTGCGGCCGTTGTCTTGGGATATGGCCGGCCATAATCCGCAGCGCCGGCGGCGATGCAGACCTGTTGCTGTGGAAGCTTTGTTCAGCGGTTCTAACACAGCGTGGCTGATGCGCCATCGCTTCGGCCGGAGGAACAGGAAAAGTCAGAGACCGCCTGTTCAGTAGCCTTCGATCTCGCCACCCTGCTGCCAGGGTTTGACCAGATTGCCAAAGCGTGTGAACTGGGCTTCGAACGAAAGCTCGACGGTGCCAATGGGACCGTGGCGTTGCTTGCCGACAATGACCTCGGCCTTGCCGTGCAGGCGTTCCATCGCCTGCTTCCACTCTTCCATCTTTTCCAGCTCGTGATCACCGGGCTTTTCGCGTTCCTTGTAGTATTCCTCGCGGAACACAAACATCACCACATCGGCATCCTGCTCGATCGAGCCCGATTCCCGCAGGTCGGACAGTTGCGGGCGTTTATCGTCGCGGTTTTCGACCTGACGGCTCAGCTGTGACAGGGCGATGACCGGGATATTCAGTTCTTTGGCGATGGCCTTCATACCCATCGAAATCTCGGCAATCTCGTTCACGCGGTTGTCGGACATACCTCGGCAAAGCTGCAGATAGTCGATCACCAGAAGGTCCAGACCATGCGTCCGCTTGAGCCGACGCGCACGGGCGGCAAGCTGCGAGATCGGCAGTGCCGGGGTGTCATCGATGAACAGGGGGCAGGCTTCCAATTCCTTGGCCGCGTCCACGAAGCGGCGGAACTCGGCCTCGGTCATATCGCCTTGACGGATCTTGTGCGAGGAAATCTCGGACGCTTCGGCCAGCACACGGCCCGCCAACTGCTCGGCGCTCATCTCAAGTGAGAAGAACCCGACCACACCACCGTCAATCGCGCCTTCCGAGCCATCCGGCTTCTGTCCGCGTTTGTAGGCTTTGGCCACGTTGAACGCTACGTTCGTCGCCAGCGAGGTTTTCCCCATCGACGGACGCCCGGCCAGAATGATCAGGTCAGAGGGGTGCAGGCCCCCAAGCTGTTTGTCCAAGTCGGCCAGACCGGTGGAAATCCCCGCCATTCCACCACCGCGCTGGTACGCTTCATTGGTGACGTTGACGGCTTCTGTGACCGCCTTCAGGAAGGATTGAAAACCTTGTTCGGTCTGGCCCTGCTCGGATAGCTGATAGAGCTGCTGCTCGGCCTCGACGATTTGTTCTTTTGGCTCACTGCTGACTTCGACCCGCGCTGCCTTGTCTGAAATGTCGCGGCCAAGTCGGATCAACTCGCGCCGAATGGCGAGGTCATAGATCATCTGGGCATAGTCATGCACAGCAAAGGCGCTGATCGAGGCACCGGCAAGCTTGACCAAATAGGCCGGGCCGCCCAGCTCCTTCAAGCCTTCATCTTCGCCCATGAAGGATTTCAGTGTGACCGGTGAGGCCAGCGCGTTTTTAGCGATGCGGGCGGCGGCGACTTCATAAATCCGGGCATGAACCGGATCATAGAAATGCTCGGCCCCGATGATCGAGGCGACCCGGTCATAGAGGTCGTTATTGGTCAGGATCGCGCCCAGAAGCTGCTGTTCAGCCTCAATGGAATGCGGCATGGTTTCTGCGTTTTGAATCTGTGCCGCTGCTTGCTCGATACTGCTGATCTCGTTCATTGCTGCTCTCACCGTCCCTTGGGACATGGTCCATAGCTTAGCCCTGCGAGTCGGGGCAAATTGTATGTTTTCTGGGGATATGCTGTGAATATCTCCGGGCCCCATCATCTTGAAGCATGACGGGGCTGTACGTCAACATGTAGTGCGAATTAAGTCCGCGGACCTGCTACTGTTTCCGCTCAGAAAATTGATTTCGCGACGTCAGCTTTTATTCGCTTCCTGCCACCCCCGCGGGTCATTCAGGAAGGCCTCGACGCCGCTAAGGGTCTCTTCGTCAAAGGCCTTTTGCGCCTTGGCCTCGGCAAGAACATCCCACCAAGTGCAAAGCGAATGCAGCTTTACACCGTGATCGCCCAGTGTTTTCTCGGTTTCGGGAAAGATGCCGTAGTAGAAGATCACCGCAGTATGCCCGCAGGTCGCGCCGGTTTCGCGGATCGCGTCCACGAAGGAAAGTTTCGAGCCACCGTCGGTTGTCAGATCCTCGACCAGCAGCACCCGCTCGCCTTCGTTCATCGCGCCTTCGATCCGGGCGTTGCGGCCATAGCCTTTGGGTTTCTTGCGCACATAGGTCATCGGCAGCGCCATCCTCTCGGCAACCATGGCGGCAAAGGGGATGCCTGCGGTTTCGCCGCCGGCGATGTTATCGAACGCCTCGAACCCGGCCTCGCGCATCACGGTCACGGTCAGGAAATCCATCAGTGTCGAACGGATGCGCGGGTACGAGATCAGCTTGCGACAGTCGATATAGGTCGGGCTGGGCAGTCCGCTTGCCAGGGTAAACGGCTCACGCGAGTTGAAATGGACGGCCTTGATCTCCAGCAGCATCCGCGCGGTCAGGCGGGCGATTTCGGTGCTGTCGGGAAAGGAACTGGGGATCATGGCGCAAACCTCGGGGCTGAAAACACGTTGCGGGCTGATAGCCCGACCGTTGGGCCGGAGTCGAGAGGGCAAAAAAGAAAAGCGGACCCCCAAGAGGTCCGCTTTTCGCCCTTTCGGGCAGAGCGCCAAGGTGGGCTTAGCTGCTCATGTCGTAGGCGCGTTCCCCGTGTACCGAAAGATCGAGCCCGTTTGTCTCGGTTTCGGCGTCTACGCGAAGCGGGGTGAGAAGTGCAACCACCTTCACCAACACAATCGTAACAACTGCCGTAAAGACACCCACGATCATCAACCCGCCCAATTGCGCGGTCCATGTGCCAAGGCCAAACGCAGCGATCATGATGGTGCCGAAAATGCCGCCGACGCCATGCACCGCAAATACATCTAGCGTGTCGTCGATGTTCAGCTTGTTGCGGATGACATTGACGGCTTCCTGACACAGGACACCGGCGACCGCACCGATGATCAGCGCTTGTACCGGACCCACAAAGCCGGATGCCGGTGTGATCGAAGCCAGACCAGCAATGGTGCCTGTGACCAGACCGACCATGGAAGCCTTGCCAAAGCGGATACGTTCCCACAGTGCCCAGGTCAGCGACGCGGTTGCGGCGGACAGATGCGTGACGGTCATGGCCATTGCGGCGCCGCCATCTGCGGCCAGCTGTGATCCGCCATTGAAGCCGAACCAACCCACCCACAACATCGCAGCACCAACCATGACGTAGCCGGGGTTGTGCGGGGGTGTGGTACGGTTGCGGCGCGGGCCAAGTATGACGGCGATGATCAGAGCGGCCAGACCAGCGGTTTCATGGACTACGATTCCGCCCGCAAAGTCGCGTACGCCGATCTCGCCCAGAATGCCGCCATCAGCCAGCATGCCGCCGCCCCAGATCCAATGGACGACCGGCGCGTAACAGAGCAGCATCCAGAGGGCGGAAAAGGTCAGAACAAACCCAAAGCCAACGCGTTCGACATAGGCACCCACAATCAGGGCCGGTGTGATGATCGCAAAGGTCATCTGAAAGGCGAAGAACAGGATCTCGGGCAGGGTGCCTGCAAGGCTGTCGGCATCCACACCGTTCAGGAACGCTTTGCCCAGACCACCCCAAACCCCGCTTTCTCCGGGGCCGAAGGCGATCGAGTAGCCCGCAACGAGCCACAGAATGCTCATCAAACAGGCGATTGAGAAGCAGTGCATGAACACGCTGAGTACATTTCGGGCACGTACAAGCCCGCCGTAGAACAGGGCAAGACCTGGCAATGTCATGAAAAGGACCAGTGCGGTTGCAACGATGATCCAGGCTGTATCGGCTCCATTCATGGGCCGTTCTCCTTTCCCCTGCGTTTGGTTCGGAACGCTTTGTATCGGCGCTCGGAAGCCTTGTGAGTGTGTGCGCAGCCTTGAAACGGAGGAGAGGTGAGGAAAAAAGAGGCAGAGTTGTTAAAGGCGCTTAAAATGTCGCCTTTTATTCAAGTGATGACAGTTTTTGCGGCTTTTCAGGCATCTTGCCTAAGGAATGGGCGTTTAGGAAAGGCCATCTTTAAGTAGATCTAACGCGTGATCACGCGCTGCCAGCCGGACCGCATCTCGCCCCAATGCGCCAAATTCAACGGTTTCGGTTCGAGTGTCTCTACTGTCTCGGGACAGTCCAAAACACACACGCCCCTCTGGCTTGAACTCGGACCCGCCCGGTCCGGCAATGCCGGTGATCGACACGGCTAGCTGCGCCTGAGAATGACGCAGGGCTCCGTCTGCCATCTCGCGGGCGACCTCCTCTGACACTGCGCCATGCGCGGCCAGCGTTTCGGCCAAAACACCCAGCATGTCCTGTTTGGCTGCGTTGGTGTAAGTGACAAAGCCCCGGTCAACCACAGCGGAGCTGCCGGGAATATCGGTCAGGGCCGCAGCCACCATCCCGCCCGTACAGCTTTCAGCCGTGGCGATCATCACGCCCTGCGCCTTGGCAAAATCCAACAGCTCGCTCACGTTCACAGACCCAGTACTCCGTGTGCTATTCCCGCCAGTATCATCACGCCGATGGCTGCGAAAACGCCTGCGATGACGTCGTCGAGCATAACGCCCATCGGATCGCCACGCCTGTCGGCCCAGCCAACGGGGCCGGGCTTGGTGATATCGAACAGGCGGAACAGGATGAACCCAGCCACCCAACCGGGCCAAAGGGCGGTAATGTTGATCCCATGGGCCCAAGACGGGTAAGAAATCGCCCAAAGCGCGATGAACTGGCCTGCGACCTCATCAACGACGATTTCTGACGGGTCGTGATCATCTTGGCCCTCGGTCATCACGCGGGTTGCCCAAAGGCCGCCAACAAAAACGGCCAGTGTTGCAAGTGCCAGCAGGGGAAACCCACCCAGCGTGTGCAATATCCAAGCCATCGGCAGCGCCGCCAAGGATCCCCAGGTTCCGGGGGCAGGGCGCAAATATCCGACACCGCCGACCGTACCGATCACCTGTGCCGTGGTCATTGTTTCACCAAGCAGGCTGTGGCGAGCGAGGCGATCCCTTCGCTGCGACCAGTAAAGCCCAAACGCTCAGATGTGGTGGCCTTGACCGAGACCTGATCTGCGCTTAACCCCATGATTTTAGACATTTCAGCGCGCATGGCAGCGGCATGAGGGCCGATTTTTGGATACTCGCAGACTAAGGTGCAATCGACGTTCGAAATGCGGTATCCCATCTGCCCGGCCAGCTCGACCGCATGGCGCAGAAAAATCTCGCTGGCAGCACCCTTCCATTGCGGATCTGAGGGCGGGAAGTGGTGACCAATGTCACCCTGCGCCAAAGCGCCGTAGATCGCATCGGTTACGGCGTGCATCCCGACATCCGCATCTGAATGTCCCTGCAATCCGCGCCCATGAGGCACCTTCACACCACACAGGATAACGTGATCCCCCTCGCCAAAACGGTGTACGTCATACCCGTTGCCAAGCCTTACATCCATATCCGTTCCCATTATCCGTTCCGCCCGGGCAAAATCCTCGGGTCGGGTGATTTTTAGATTGTCTGCGTCGCCGGGGACAATGCATACATCAAGGCCCGCCGTACGGGCGACCTCCACATCATCCGCAGCCCCGCCCGAATGGGCTGCGTGTGCGGTTGTGATGGCGTCAAAGTGAAACCCCTGCGGTGTCTGCGCAGCATAGAGGCCATTGCGATCCTGCGTGCCCGTTACAGCGCCATCCCGCCCAACCCACAGCGCATCCGTGACAGCAAGCCCCGGGGCAGCCGCTTGGTGCGTTTCCAGCGCGTTCAAAACGTCCTTTATGATGCGCGACGAGACACAAGGGCGGGCCACGTCGTGGATCAGAACATGTTGCACACCCAGACCTTCCAGGGCCTTCAATCCGCTACTTACTGAGCCTGAGCGATCTGATCCGCCAGATGCGAGGATCAGATCTGAATTGCGAAACTCTTCCCATGCGGGGGTGTCTTCGTCTGAAAGCACAAGTACGATGTGATCCACCTGTCCGCGGAACCGCTCGATCGTCCAGTCTGCCACGCGACGGCCCGCAAGGATGCGCCACTGCTTGGGTACGCCACCTCCGGCGCGCAACCCGCGCCCTGCGGCGACTATGATGGCGGCTGTAGTCATGTCTCGGGCGCTCCTTCGTATTGGGCTGTGTTTAGGCGGCGGTGAAAGCAGAGGCAATCACCCAAGGTAAAACGATTAAAAATTAGGCATGTGATGATTTTGCGGGCTTGTTTCGCGCCGTTTTGTTGTTCATATGCGCGGAATTCGATATCAAAACCGCAACTGCCCAAGGATTAAGCACGTTGACTCTGCGCCTCGCTGAAAAAGAAGTAACATCACCGGTCCTTCTGGCTCCGATGGCCGGAATCACTGATCGCCCGTTTCGCGATCTGGTGATGCGGTTTGGTGCCGGCATGGTGGTAAGCGAAATGGTCGCCAGTCAGGAGATGGTGCAAGCCAAGCCTGGCGTGCGCGAACGTGCGGAACTGTCTGCGGACGTAGAAAACACTGCCGTGCAATTGGCCGGGCGTGAAGCGCACTGGATGGCCGAAGCCGCCCGTCAGGTGGCCGACAGGGGCGCGCGGGTGATCGACATCAACATGGGCTGTCCCGCCAAGAAAGTGACCAATGGTTATTCTGGTTCGGCGCTTCTGAAAACGCCGGATCACGCACTGACCCTGATCGAAGCCGTGGTCAGTGCCGTTGATGTGCCGGTGACCTTGAAAACCCGGCTAGGCTGGGACGACTCTCTGCTGAACGCACCAGACGTGGCGCGACGAGCGCAGGACGCCGGAATTCAGATGGTCACGATTCACGGGCGCACGCGGTGTCAGTTTTACAAAGGGCATGCCGATTGGCGGGCGATCCGGGCCGTGAAAGAGGCTGTGTCGATTCCAGTCATCGCCAATGGCGATATCGTGGATACCGCTTCCGCGCAGACTGCGCTGGATCAGTCCGGTGCAGATGGGGTGATGGTCGGGCGCGGCGCGCAGGGCAAGCCCTGGCTCTTGGCGCAGATGTGTCACGACCTTTACGGGGCAAAGGCCCCAGAAATTCCCGTTGGTGGGGATCTGATCGACATGGTGCAGGCGCATTATCAAGCGATGCTGTCCTTCTACGGTGCAGATCTGGGGCTGCGCGTCGCCCGCAAACATCTGGGCTGGTACATGGATGAGGCCGCGACACCACCGCCTTTACGGCGGGCTGTTCTGACGTCGCGCGATCCAAAAGAAGTGCTTCGCCTGTTGGCCGACGCATTGAGTGAAACAGACGAGGTGGCGGCATGAACTCGAACGCCAGCATCTGGAACTCATTGCCCGTTCCGGCCTTCATCATTGATCCGGACGATCGCATTTCCGATGTAAATGCCGCAGGTGAAGGGTTTCTGAACGCGTCACGCAAGGCTGTGATCGGCCATCCCGTGTGGGATCAGATCGCCGTAGATGCACCGCTTGAAGAGGCTTTCGAGCGCGCGCGCACCTATGGTACGCCGCTTTTTGTCAACGATGTAGACGCCGGATCAGGAAACCGCGCACCGTTGCAATGCGCGTTGCAGATCGCGCCTTTGGTTGGATATCCTGGATCGATGATCATGATCATCTCGCCGCGCGAATTGTCGGGGCGGATGACACGGGGCAACACGGTCAAATCGGCCGCGCAATCGGCCATTGGCATGGCTGAGATGCTGGCCCACGAGATCAAGAACCCCTTGGCCGGGATCACGGGCGCCGCGCAGTTGCTGAGCATGAATATCCCGGCGCAAGATTTAGAACTTACAGACTTAATCGTGGCGGAAAGCCGCAGAATTGTGAAGCTGCTGGAGCAGGTTGAACAATTCGGAAACTTGCAGAAACCCGACTTCAAACCAGTCAATATCCATGACGTTCTGGATCGCGCCCGCCGGTCAGCCTTGCTGGGGTTTGGCGCGGACATGACGATCATTGAAGATTACGACCCGTCCTTGCCGTTGGCCTTCGGAGACCCGGATCAATTGTTGCAGGTGGTTCTGAACCTGCTCAAGAACGCATCCGAAGCTGCTGGGCCGCAGGGGGGAACCATCCGGCTTCGGACTTACTTCGAACATTCCTTCCGTCTGCGCCGCAGCGATGGGTCTGGTCATTCATTGCCTTTGCAGATCGAGATTATCGACGATGGACCAGGGTTGCCCGAGGACATTCGCGGGGACATTTTTGACCCCTTTGTCTCGGGCAAGGAAAATGGCACCGGGCTAGGGCTGGCGCTGGTGAGTAAGATCATATCGGACCATGACGGCTGGATTTCAGCCGAGTCCGTTCCCGGGCGAACCGTATTCAAACTGTCGCTGCGCCGCGCGCCGCGCGAGGTCGCCGAGCACAAAAAGGAGACCACCTAATGGATGGCACCGTACTGGTTGCGGATGATGACCGCACGATCCGCACCGTTCTGACACAGGCCCTGACGCGTGCAGGGTGCAAGGTGCATGCAACGTCGTCGCTGACCACGCTGATGCGCTGGGTTGGGGAAGGTAAGGGCGATGTGGTGATCTCGGACGTGGTCATGCCAGATGGCAACGGATTGGAAATGCTGCCAAAGATTGCCGAAGATCGTCCCGGACTGCCCGTCATCGTGATCTCGGCGCAAAACACGATCATGACGGCGATTCAGGCGGCAGAGGCGGACGCCTATGATTACTTGCCGAAACCTTTCGATCTACCTGACTTGATGAAACGAACCGCGCGGGCCTTGGATCAAAAGCAACGGGTACAGCCCGAAACGGCTCATGTAGATGGCGAGCGTCCGGACGAATTGCCTTTGGTCGGGCGCACCCCGGTGATGCAGGCCCTGTACAGGTTGGTCGCACGGGTAATGAACACCGATTTGTCGGTGCTGATTTCCGGTGAAAGTGGAACAGGTAAGTCCCTGATTGCACGTGCTATTCATGACTTCTCGGACCGGCGCACATTACCTTTTGTTACAGTTACGGCGGCGGAGTTGCGGGATCTGGAAGGACCCGCGCGTGTTTTGGCGCGGGTTCGCGGCGGCACGCTGTTGATCGATGAAATCGCAGATATCGAAGATGAGGTTCAGGCCCGTATCGTGCGCATGATGGATACACCTGGCGATCATGTTCCGCGTTTCATGGCCACAAGCCAGTCGGATCTGACGGAAGGGATGGAAACCGGGCGCATTCGTCAGGATTTGTATTACCGGTTGTGCGGTGCCACCATTCATGTGCCGTCATTGCGTGAACGGGTGGATGACATTCCGCTGCTAGCGGAACATTTTCTGGCCCGCGAAGAGCGTGAAAGCGGTGCAAAGCGCTGGCTCAGCCCCGAAGCGGTAGAATTGGTGCGGCGCTATTCCTGGCCCGGTAACGTAAGGCAGTTGGAAAACGCAGTGCGCAGGCTGAGCTTGACAAGCCGGGCGGATGAAATCTCGAAGGCTGAAGTGGAAATGGTTCTGGGCAGCCAGCCCGAAGCGGAACCGGTTCTCAGTGGCGGAGAGCGTGAAAAACTGTCGACCTCGGTCGAGCGACATTTGCGTCGATATTTTGACCTGCACGGCAATATTTTGCCGCCGCCGGGTCTGTATCAGCGCATTTTGCGTGAGGTTGAGGCACCGCTGATCGAAATTGCACTGGACGCAACCGGCGGAAATCAGGCGAAATGTGCCGATTTGCTGGGGATCAACCGAAATACGTTGCGAAAAAAGATTACTGACCTCGATATTCAGGTGACACGCCGTCGCAAACTGATGTAATATCGCCACACAAACCGTGGCATCCCGGCATCTGTCGGGAAAAGATCACGATATATGGCGGTAAGCCGCGAACGCGGCACATCAGGATGAGGGCAGACGGTGGCAACCCGAGCACAGAGCGGGATGATCCCATCGATAAGTCGATGGCGTAAATCACGAAAACTGCGCAATTTCGGTACCTTTGGGCTGGTCCTTTTAGGGCCAGTGCTGGCGCTTGCCACCTATCTTGTGATCGGACCTTTTGACCTTGGTTCGACCGCACCGACCCTGCGCCTGATTCTTCTGGCCGATCTTGTTTACGTTCTGGTTGTCGCTGCGCTGGTGCTGGGGCAGGTGGGTAGCCTGATTGCTGCGCGGCGTGCAAAGTCGGCTGGCTCGCGCCTGCACTTGCGCCTGATTGGGGCGTTCACTCTGCTGGCGCTGGTGCCTACCGTAACCGTAGCGATTTTTGCCGGGCTCACTGTGAATATCGGCCTCGAGGGCTGGTTCTCGGACCGGGTGCGGCAAGTGGTTGGATCGTCCCTGACAGCGGCAGAAGCGTATGAACAAGAACACCGCCGCGGGTTGGTTCAGGACGCCTCGGTGCTGGCGCGGTATCTGGACAATGCGCGTTCGCTGGATTTCTACATCTCGGACGCCGAATTGCGCGAAGTGTTGGCGCAGGGGCAGGCCCAAATTCAACGCGGATTGCGGGAAGCTTATGTCATCGACGGCAGTGGCGAGATCAAATCGCGCGGCGATCGATCATATCTGTTCAACTACGAAGCACCCACTTCGGAACAGATGGCTGAGGCCACTGACACAGGGCTGCTGATCATAGCTGATTGGCCAAACAATGAATTCCGCGCGCTTGTGCCTCTGACAGCCTATCTGGACCGTTACCTTTATGTCAGCCGCGAAGTGGATGGGCAGTTGCTGACCCTGCTGGATGACACCAAGGAAACGGCACAGTTCTACCAACAGCTGGAAAGCGAGCGGGGCAGGGTGCTGTTCGAATTTGGCCTGCTGTATCTGGGCTTTGCGTTGATCCTGATCCTTGCTGCGATGTCTTTGGGGATGTGGTTCGCCGAACGCCTATCACGTCCGGTGGGGCGTTTGACCACGGCGGCCCAAAGGGTCGGGGCCGGGGACCTGAGCGTTCAGGTTATAGAAGAGGCCAGCGATGACGAGATCGCCATGCTGGGCCGGTATTTCAACCAGATGACCCGGCAACTGAAAGGGCAGCGGGACACGCTGCTGGAAAACACACAGCAAATCGAAAGCCGCCGTCGCCTGTTCGACTCGGTACTCAGCTCGGTCACATCGGGTGTTGTCGGCGTTGACCCTGAGGGCTGCGTGACCTTTGTGAACCGCTCGGCCGAACGGTTGCTGGACTGGTCGCGGGGAGAAGAGCACCTGGCCATTGGCATCGCGGTGCCAGAGTTTCTGCCTCTGTTCGAAAGCCTGAAAGACAGCGGGCAAGAGGCTGTTCAGGGCGAGGTTAAAGTCACACGCAAGGGACGTCTGGAAAACCTCTTAGTGCGGATGGCCATCCGTCGCGGCGAAGATGGTGGGTTGGAAGGCTATGTGGTCGCCTTTGACGACGTGACCGATCTGGTCAGTGCGCAGCGGATGGCGGCCTGGGGTGACGTTGCCCGCCGTATTGCACATGAGATCAAGAACCCATTAACCCCGATTCAGCTGAGCGCCGAACGCATCAAACGCAAGTTCGCGCGCAAGCTGGACGAGGAGGATTGCGAAAGCCTCGAGTCGATGACAGGTGTCATTGTGCGCCAGACCAACGATTTGCGCCGTATCGTGGACGAGTTCTCGAAATTTGCGCGGATGCCCGAGCCTGAGCGCCGCGAAGAAAACGTGGTCGAACTCGTCCGTGAAGCAGTTGTTTTGCAACAGGCAGGGCAACCGGACGTGCAGATTGACGCGGATTTGCCGAAGCAACCCATCATGGCCGACCTGGATGCGACGATGTTGCATCAGGCCCTGACAAACCTCATTAAAAACGCCGGAGAAGCGATTGGTACCCTTAAAGAAAAAGGGGCACCGGATAATCTCAAGCCACAGATAAAAGTGGCAGTTTCCAGTGATGATGCCGGTACGGTCATCACGATTGCAGACAACGGGATCGGTCTGCCCGAGGATCGGGCGCGACTGTTTGAACCCTATGTGACTACACGCGACGAAGGGACCGGGCTGGGCCTGCCCATCGTCAAGAAAATCATCGAAGAACACGGCGGAGCGCTGACGCTTGAGGACGCGCCCGTCTTTGACGGACAGGACCATTTTGGCGCGATGGCCGTAATCCGTTTGCCGGGGGCCAATATGTCCTCGACCGTTGCGCCACAGAAGCAGGCAATTAGAACCAACAAACTGAAAGCAGGCCAAAGATGAGTGACATTCTGATCGTAGATGACGAGCGCGATATTCGCGAGCTGGTGTCCGACATTCTGGAGGACGAAGGCTATTCAACCCGGCTGGCGGCCAACTCGGACGAGTGTATGGCGTCCATCAATTCCGAACCGCCGGGGCTGTTGATCCTTGATATCTGGCTGAAGGACAGCCGCATGGATGGGATCGACATTCTGAAAGCGGTGAAACGCGACAACCCGGATGTTCCGGTGGTGATCATTTCCGGACACGGCAACATTGAAATCGCTGTCGCCGCCATCAAGCAGGGCGCATACGACTTTATCGAAAAGCCCTTTAACATTGACCAGTTGATGGTGGTGATCCGCCGCGCGATGGAGACCTCTCGCCTGCGTCGCGAGAACGCGTCGCTCAAGCGCAAAGAGGTCAACAACTCGGACATGATCGGCAAATCCGCGTCGTTCCGGGCCATGCAGGGTCAGCTGGACAAAGTGACCAAATCAAATGGTCGCGTGATGCTGAGCGGTCCTGCCGGGTCGGGCAAGGAAATCGCAGCGCGCTATATCCATGCGCATTCCAACCGCGCAAACGCGCCCTTTGTCACCGTGAACTGTGCCGGGATCGAGCCTGAGCGCGTGGAAGAGGTATTGTTTGGCCGGGAATCCGCCGAGCGTGGCGTTGAACCCGGATTGCTGGAAGAAGCCCATGGTGGTGTGGTGTACTTTGACGAAGTGGCGGATATGCCATTGGGCACGCAATCCAAGATCCTGCGGGTGTTGGTGGATCAGCAATTTCAGCGTGTGGGCGGCTCCGACAAGGTGCGTGTGGATCTGCGGGTTATCTCGTCCACCAACAAGGATCTGGACGAAGAAATCGCAGCCGAGCGTTTCCGCGAAGAGCTGTATCACCGATTGAACGTTGTGCCGGTTGCGGTTCCTTCGCTTGAAGATCGCCGCGAGGACATTCCGGTTCTGGCCCAGCATTTCATCGAAATGTGTAACGAAACCCAAGGTTTGCCGATCCGTGAACTGTCGGAAGAAGCCGTCGCTCTGTTGCAGACGATGACCTGGCCGGGGAATGTGCGTCAGCTTAAGAACCTGATCGAACGGGTTTTGATCCTGGGCGACGGAACCGGCCCGATCGAAGCGCGCGAGCTGCCAAGCGAAGAGGAAAAGACCGAAGATTCGGGCCGCGTCGTTCTGTCGGGTGCGCTGGCGACCTTGCCACTGCGTGAGGCGCGTGAAGCGTTCGAGCGCGAATACCTGCTGACCCAGATCAATCGCTTTGGCGGCAATATCAGCCGCACGGCCAGCTTTGTTGGGATGGAGCGCAGCGCGCTGCACCGCAAGCTGAAGTCGCTGGGCGTGGTGACGTCGAACAAGTCCGGTGCACGTGTTGCGCAAATCGATGAGCCGGAACCGGCAGAGTAATCCGCCGGGACGGCTGGGCTGGCCATGAGTGTTTTGAGAGCAGTGAATCGGCTTGAAACCCGCGGCTATCCGGGGTTCGGAAAGCGCCTGAAACGGCTGCGCCGGTCGGTTGGGTTCAAGCAAGCTCATCTGGCTGAATTGTTGGAGGTGGATCAGGCAACCATTTCGCGGTGGGAACGAGGCGGTCAGACACCGCCGCCCGAGACCCAACAGGCCGTCTTTGCGGCCCTTGGACCGGTCCGCGCTAATGACAGCGCATTGCGGCGGTTGGTCATGAGCTCGTCAGATTGTTTGCATTTGGTGGAAGAGGCGAGCCACAGGTGTCTTGCCTATTCGGCCAGCAGGGCGCGCGATTGGAAAACCAGCCAAAGCGCGCTGTTGGGAGTATCTCTGTGGCAGTTTGCAACGGATGAAATACAGGCGGCCGAGGCTGAACTCGACGCCGACGGATGGTGGGACATGCATACGCCCGCACCAAAGGCGTTCCTAACGTCCGAAGCTGTCCATGACCGCATTCGCATCAGCGCGGGCGAAATCATCTGGGAACGTCTGTATCTGTCTGACGGCACGCCTGTTCGTCTGGTCAGCGGATCCAGACACTGAGGCTGCATAATTTATGCGTTCCTTGATCCTGTTGCGCGCAGTAGAAGCGGCTTATGATACAGATATTTCAGGTTCTTCTTCTCTGGCTTGCTGGTCTGGGCGCGGCGACGCAATTTGCAAAAATTGCAGTTCCGTTTCCCGAGCTTGTCTTACTGTATCCTGATCACACCGAAACCATGGGATGGTTGCTGTCGATCATCAGCCTGATCGGAGCCTTGCTTGGGGCCTTGTCCGGGGCCATCGTGGGGCGGGTTGGGCCCTTGAAACTTTTGATCTTCGGCTTGTGCCTCGGTGGCGCGATTTCGATGTTTCAGGCGACATGGCCCGGGTTTTACATCATGCTGGCCAGTCGCTTTGTCGAGGGGCTTTCACATCTGGCCATTGTCGTCGCTGCGCCCACACTGATCGCACAAATCACAACCGGCAAGGCGCGCAACATTGCGATGGTCCTTTGGAGCACATTCTTTGGCGTCGCTTTTGCGCTGAATGCGTGGATCGGATTGCCGCTGATCGCCGCTTTTGGTCTGACCACGTTCTTCCTGCTGCATGGTTTCTTGATGCTTGGAGTAGCTGGCGTGATCCTGATCTGCCGGATGCGCGTGCAATTTGCCTCTGACACCAAACCCTGGCAGTGGACAGAAGTGCTGAACGTTCATCTTCGCACCTATCGCTCTCCGTTCGTGTCAGCCCCGGCAGTGGGGTGGTTCTTTTATACGCTGACCTTTGTGTCTTTGCTGGCCATCCTGCCGGGTCGTTTGTCGGAAGAAATCAGCGCGCACGTCGCCGGGTTGATGCCACTGGCTGGAATTGTCCTGAGTTGGATAGCAGTTCCCGTCCTATTGAATGTGATGCCCTGCGTCGCGGTGATCAATCTGGGGTTCGGGCTGGGCATTTTTTCCATTGCCGGGGCCTTCCTTGGTCTGCCGCTGGAGATAGTATGCGTTCTGCTGTTTGCCGTGTTGGGACTCGTACAGGGGGGCAGCTTTGCAGCAGTGCCGATCCTGAACCAAACGGCCGAGGCGCAGGCGCTTAGCTATGGGGCAATGGCGCAGATGGGAAACGCGGGCAACTTGCTGGGTACACCAGTTCTGCTGGCGGTTTTGTGGCGCGTGGATGAGGCCGGGATGCTGTTGAGTGTGATCGGAATTTATGCAATCGCGATCCTTGCGCATATCGCGCTGGCCCGCCAGCGCGCGGCACAAACGCGGTCAGCCTGACTGACCGGGCGAAATGATTTGAAAAGACCCGTCATCGAATTTGACAAAACACGATTGCGTCGTAAGCGGCGGCAATGTTGTTGTGCGCGTTGCAGGTACGCTTGATTTTACGTTTTGCTTGCAGGCTGGCAGGCTGACGGGGCGGAACCCTTTTTGCGCCATGCACTGCGCCTCGACCGTGTTGCGCAGGCCCTGGTTCACATCCACGGTGTAAACCCGGCCCGGCTGCCACCATCCCGGTGACTGGTAACACCGTCCCCGACCGTCGCAATAGGTGCGACCGGGCCAGTATGTTGGCGGGCTTTGACGGATTTGATTGGCAACCGGCACTTCTTGTACTGCCTTTAGCTGACACTGTGTCGTCTCTTTTTGCAGGCGGGAAACGGTTGCCCCTTCGCGGTAATAGAGCGAAAGCGGCCCGCCGCATGAGGACAGCACCATTAGGGTTGCAAGCATAGGAAACAGCGTTTTCATATGCTTATCTTGCCGCAGCTGCGCTGGGATGACAATTCAATTGACCGCTTTAGGGGCATCTGTCATTCAATCCTTTCAGGCAGAAGGGCCAGAAACATGAAGGTCATCATTTGCGGTGCGGGTCAGGTTGGCTGGCAGATTGCGCGGCACCTTTCGGGCGAGCTGAATGACGTAACGGTCGTGGACAACAATCCCGACCTCGTGCGCCGGGCGACGGAAACGCTGGATGTACAGGGCATTGCAGGGTTTGCAAGCTACCCTGACGTGCTGGAGCGGGCAGGGGCCCGTGACGCCGACATGATTATCGCCGCGACCCATTCTGACGAAGTGAACATGGTCACCTGTCAGATGGCGCATTCGGTGTTCTCGATCCAGCGCAAGATCGCGCGCCTTCGGTCGAAATCTTATCTGGAAGCCATTCATTCGGATCTTTATCGCCGCGATCACCTGCCCATCGATGTGGTGATCAGCCCGGAACGCGAAGTGGCCGCCGCGGCCATGCGCCGCCTGTCTGCCCCGTCGGCCTTTGACACCGAGATTTTCATGGACGGCAAGGCGCAGCTACTGGGCATCAGGGTGGAAGAGGATTGCCCGATTGTGAATACGCCGCTCCGGCAACTGACTGATCTGTTTTCCACGCTCAGTTCGATTGTGGTTGGTGTTCGGCGCGAGGGTACGCTATTCGCGCCTGAATCCGAGGATCAGCTGTTCGTCGGTGATGAATGCTACGTCTTTACCAATGTAAACGACGTGAACCGCACCATGGAAGTGTTCGGAAAAGCCCAAAAGCGACAGGATCGGGTTGTGATCGTTGGCGGTGGCAATGTCGGTTTGGAGGTGGCCAGAACGCTGGAGGAGCGCGAAAGCCGCGTGCGCGCAAAGGTCATCGAACGCGACCGCCAATGCGCCGAGATCGCCGCCGAAGCGCTGGAGCGGACGATTGTTTTGCATGGGGACGGTTTGGATTCCGGCTTGCTGAGCGAGGCCGGGATCGACCGGGCCGATGCGATGCTGGCCGTCACGGATGACGACCGCACGAACATGCTGGCTGCCGTGCGTGCCAAGGCCGAAGGCTGTGCGCTTGCGATTGCGCTGATCAACGATCCCAGCATGGTTGCCCTTATGGGACCGTTGGGCATTGATGCTTATATTAACCCGCGCGCTACCACCGTCAGCTCGATCCTGCGCCATATCCGGCACGGGCGTGTTAGACAGGTCTATTCCATCGGTGACGCCGAGGCCGAGGTGATCGAGGCCGAGGTTCTGTCGACCTCTCCGATGGCGGGGCAGAAACTGCGCGATATCGATTTCCCCGAGGGTGTGCTGGTTGGTGCCGTGCGCAAAGGAGACGAGGTTCTGCGTCCGACGGGCAGTCTGCGGATTGATGAAAAGGACGTGGTCGCAATCTTTGCCATGGCCAAGGACGTGCCCGAGGTCGAACGTCTGATGCAGGTCTCAATCGATTTCTTCTGATGGCGCGCGCAGGGACACAACAGGTTGGGATTCTGCGGCGTTTACCGTTGTTCTTGCTGATCTGGGCTATCGTGTCGCTGGCCATGTGGATTCCGGCAGTCTATGCTCTGGTGCTGGATGATCACGATACATCGCGGTCCTTTCTTTACTCGGGCCTTCTGGGCCTGTTTCTGGTCGCAATAATTGCAATGGCCTCGTCCAATCGCATTCCACGGCGGGGGACTTTGGGGCAGTTAGCGGTGATGCTAGCCTGTTTCACCATCCTGCCGATCTTTCTGGCGATACCGCTCCATGATGCGCTTGGCACGACCACATTTCTGAACGCCTATTTCGATATGGTCAGCGCGCTTACAACGACCGGGGCTGATCTGTTTCCTGACTACAACCGGCTAAGCGCGCCGCTGCACCTTTGGCGTGCGCTGGTCGGTTGGATGGGTGGCTTGCTGATGTGGATTGCGGCCGCTGCGATTCTGGCGCCGCTGTCCCTTGGCGGGTTCGAGGTAACAGCCAAGGGGCAGCCCGGTCGGCCGGTGTCAGGTGTTGCGCAAAGCGAACGCGTGGACCCGCGCGGCCGTTTGCTGCGTGTAGCGCGGACGCTGACACCGGTATACGCCGGGCTGACTGTAGCGATCTGGGTTCTTCTGATGATCGCGGGTGAGGCCGGTTTGACCGCCGTTTGCCACGCAATGTCGGTGATGGCCACGTCCGGTATCTCTCCGGTTGGTGGTATGGAGGGGGCGCAGGCCGGGTTTACCGGTGAAGCGATCCTGTTTCTGTTCCTGTTCTTTGCCCTTTCGCGCCTGACCTTCTCGACCGATACTGCCGCCACAGGGTTTTCTCGTTTGGACAGAGACCCCGAGTTTCGTATCGGCCTGATGACCGTTCTGGCAGTTGCACTTTTATTGTTTTTCCGGGTGGTGGCCGGCGTCACCGAGATCGGTGGGCAAATCGCTCCACTTCAGGCGTTGCAGGTGATTTGGGGTATGCTGTTCACCGTGTTGGCCTTCCTGACCACTGCCGGGTTCGAAAGTGCGAACTGGAACGATGCGCAACAATTGTCGGGTCTTGGCACGCCGGGGTTGTTGCTGATGGGACTTGCGCTGATTGGCGGTGGGGTCGCCACCACGGCTGGAGGCGTCAAGCTGTTGCGGGTTTTTGCGTTGTACCTGAACGGTGCGCGCGAGATCGACCGATTGATCTATCCCTCATCCGTAAGCGGTGTCGGGGGCGGCAACCGGCGTATTCAGAGCGACGGAGCCTTTATCGCCTGGATCTTTTTGATGCTTTTCGCTCTGACGCTGGCGGTGTTCAATCTTTTGCTGGCGGCGATGGGGGCCGGATTTGAACAGGCAATGGTGCTGAGCGTTGCCACCCTGACGACGACAGGCCCATTGATCGAGCTGGCGACGGATGTCCCGATCCGGCTGATTGATTTGTCCGCAGGGGCAAAACTTACGCTCTGTGCAGCGATGGTGATTGGTCGTCTGGAAACGCTTGCAATTATTGCATTGATAACACCGTCGCTGTGGCGGGATTGAACCACAACGCTCGGCCAACGTTACCACCTTATTTTTCATCTGGAATATCTCTGCGCGGCACTCCATACTCGCCCGGAGGGAGCGCGTTGGTCCGCAGCGCGTAGCAAGAACAATGGCGAGATTATAAAAATATGGCTTCGGACAGACAGAATCTTCAGGATGCCTTCCTGAACAATGTACGGAAAGCTAAGGTTCCGGTAACGATCTTCCTGATCAATGGCGTGAAACTGCAAGGTGTGATCACCTGGTTCGACAATTTCTGCGTATTGTTGCGCCGCGACGGACAGTCGCAGTTGGTCTATAAACACGCGATTTCGACCATCATGCCATCACAACCGATCAATCTGTATGAGGGCGAAGACGCCTCTTGATGGAACATGACCGGAGGCGCACCCGAGCCTGGGTGCTGCATCCCGAAATCAAATCAGATGAACAGCGCCGTGTTCCCGAACCAGCGCTGGCTGAGGCGGTTGCACTGGCCGCTGCGCTACCCGATCTGGATGTGATTGGGTCCGAGATTGTGCGCCTGCAACGTGCCCAACCGGGGCTTTTGTTCGGCAGTGGCAAGATCGAGGAACTGGCCGAACGGCTGCATGACAGTGAAATCGAGTTGGTTTTGATCGACGGGCCGGTCACGCCCGTGCAGCAACGCAATCTGGAAAAGGCGTGGAAGGTCAAGATACTCGACCGAACCGGGCTGATCCTTGAAATTTTCAGCGATCGCGCCCGCACCCGTGAAGGGGTGCTGCAGGTCGAGATGGCGGCTCTCAGCTATCAACGCACGCGATTGGTCCGGGCCTGGACCCACCTTGAACGGCAACGGGGTGGGCTGGGATTCGTTGGCGGACCCGGTGAAACCCAGATCGAAGCCGACCGCCGCGCCATTGACGAACAATTAGTCAGACTACGGCGTCAGCTGCAGAAAGTGGTCAAGACCCGTACCCTGCACAGGGCTGCGCGCGCCAAGGTGCCGTATCCAATCGTTGCCCTTGTGGGGTATACAAACGCGGGCAAGTCGACCCTGTTCAACCGCTTGACCGGTGCCGAAGTGATGGCCAAGGACATGCTGTTTGCCACGCTGGACCCAACCATGCGTCGCGTCCAGCTTCCTGATGGCCCTGAGGTGATCCTGTCGGACACGGTGGGCTTTATCTCGAATTTGCCGACCGAGCTTGTGGCGGCCTTCCGCGCAACCCTCGAGGAAGTGCTGGGCGCGGACCTGATCGTTCATGTGCGTGACATCAGCCACGAAGAAACGGATGCGCAGGCCCAGGATGTTGAGACTATCCTGACCTCATTGGGTGTCGATGAAGAACGTCCACGGCTTGAAGTTTGGAACAAGATCGACCTGCTCAACCCCGAGGACAAAGACGCCGCTTTGGCGCGGGCTGAACGGGACCCGGCGATATTCTCAATCTCGGCAGTAACGGGCGAAGGCGTTAACCCGCTGTTGGCCGAGATCGCCACACTGCTTCAGGGTGCACGGCACGAGGTTGTCTTGGACCTGTCTTATGCCGAGGGGGACAAGCGGGCGTGGCTGTTCCGTCAGGACGTTGTCCAGGGTGAGGATCAAACCGAAGAAGGGTTCCGCCTGACCGTTTTGTGGACAGACAAGCAAGCCGCGCAGTTTGCGTCGCTTTGAACAAGGTGGAAAGGTCAGCTATGACGGAAAATTCAGATCAAAGAGTGTTCTTGAACGGCCTTATCGATGTACCGCAGGACCGGCTTGAAGACGTGCGGGCAGCTTTGCCGCTCCATATTGCTCTTACACGCGCGGAAGAGGGCTGTATGTCTTTCGAAGTTGTGGAAGATCAGACAACGCCCGGGCGGTTCATGGTGTCGGAAGTGTTTGCAACGCAAGCGGCCTTTGACGCCCATCAGGTGCGAACCAAGGCGTCAGACTGGTTTCAGGTCACGCAGGGAATACCCAGGAACTACACGATAGAAACGGCTGCGGATCGGACACGTTAAGCTATTTGCCGTCAATCTGCCGTTGATAGTCATCTGCGTCGAACCAGCCCAGCGAAGACTTTACAAGATAGTCTGACGTCAATTCCCACTCTTCCCAACCGCGCGCCACAACGTGATTGCCGGTTTCGGCGTGGTTCCCCTCTAGAGTCCAAACAAAAATAGCGTGAGATCCGGCCCATCGCATCATATCGCAGCGGACCTCTAGATCAGGAAAGTCGGCGTAAAAGCCACGAGCCATATCGGCAATCGCTGCGCGCCCTTCTATGGGGTCGCCCCGATTGATCGTGATTTGCCCATCAGGTGCAAAGAAACCGGCAACTGCATCGGGGTCACCGGAACTCCAGGCAATTGCGTAATCCCGCGCGAGATTGTTCAATGTATCCCGAATACTGGCCATATTCGCCCCCCTTTGGTCCCACATAATCGGTGGAATGATCATAGGCGAAAAAGGTTCAAGGTGCTACGACGCCCCGGAAACCGGGGCGAGGAGTTGCCGATTAGGCGGATTATCGCGGGATCAGATTGGTCACGCCAACCGCTGCAGCGCGGGCCAGATCAAGGTCCAATGACATCGGGATATATTCGCCACGCCGCCATAGCTGCGCCTGATCGTCGTAGTAGCGCGACAGGAAGTGCCCCGATTGACCGGTCGCAGTGATAAAGACCGAGCTGTTGGGATCAGCAAAATCGTACACCCCGCGATACCCCGCACCGTGTACGTTCTGGAACGGATCCGGGCCTTCGCCTGACGTGCGCCCGCGCAGCAGCGTATTGTCGCCACCGCTGGTCGATTGGCGGATGTTCACGAAATAGCGCAGGACAGGCACGTCGCCCAGGACCGGGTGATCATGCGTGGCTTGATGCGCATCGCCCCAGCGCAGGGATTCCAACGCGCTGCCATAGCGCTCAGAAATCCAGATCAGGGCGTCGTCCAGCGCCAGTCGGGCCATTTCGGTACACGTCTCAACCGGGGCGCTTTGTCGTACATCGCACCAGACGCTTGCTCCGTCGATGTCGCGATAAACGCGTTCGATGAACAGCGGCTCGACGTGTTTGTATTCGCTGGCCAGTGGCCCAAGCTCATCCGCGATCAGGCGGATCTGAAGAGCGCGCAACCATGCCGCATAGATCAACGGCTCGGGCAGGTGTTCATTCATCTCACCATTCCAGTCTGCCAGCAGTGACAAGGCGATCTGGCGCTGACGTTCCGGTGTGCCCTCGGGGGCCGAGGCACCGGTGAACCACAGGTCTGCGCCGATGAGCGGTAGCAGGGACCGCGCCGTGAAGCTGACGGTATCAAGTTGCGCTTCGATAAAGCTGTCGCGCGTATGCACCTCACGCGATTGCATCAGGCGATCCCAACGGTGCACGCGCTGTGTGTCGCCCCATTCGTAAGAGACATGGTTGGGAAAAGGACGGTCGATAATCTTGTTGTTCGTATTGCCCAAAATGCCACCGACCGGTGCGACAAATTCCGGATTGTCCGCATAGGGCAGGCGGCCCTGCCAGCGGTTTGCCTCGATCCAGCCGGGCGTTGGGATGCGCCCGCGGCTTTGGTTTTGCAGATCCCGGCTGGGCATGGCACCGATCAACTTCATCCCAATTGTAGTCCGGTCGACCAGAGACAGGTTCTGGGATGGGGCGATGAACTGCTCGCCCGCTTGTATGGCCTGACGCACGTTGTCCGCATTCATGAGCGCCATAGAAGCGGTCATCGAAGTGTCGCGCGGGCTGAGCGCCGTCCAGGACAGAGACGCCACATGGCCGGGCGGAGTGATGGTCTCCAGCTTGTAATCCGTGCCGGGCAGCACCGGGCCGTTATCTGTCCAGCGCAGCGTTAGTGTGACTGGCGCCTCGTCTTTGATGGCGATGATCGATGGGCGGGTCAGAAATTCTTTGTAGCCATCGGGGGTCAGGTATTCCTCTGGGTTGTCCGGGTTCAGTTGTTCTATGTGCAGGTCCTGATCATCCAGATATGACGAGGTCAGCCCCCATCCCAACCGGTCACTGCGTCCGGTCATAATGGCAGGAACACCGGGTATAGAGGCTCCGATCACACCACCTTTTTCAAGATCAAGATGGGCTAGATACCACACACCGGGGGCTGTGAAACCCAGATGCGGGTCGTTTGCCAGCAAAGTGCCTCCACTTGCCGACCGCGATGGGGCGGCGGTCCAAGCATTGGACGCTCCGGCCAAGCCGCGTTTGGGAAGCGGTGAGAGAGGTGTTTCGGGTATTTCAGTACCGGCGGCGTAGCGCGGCAGATTGGGAAACAGGGACGCATATTCCGGAAGGGCCGCGATGCCAGGACCGGGGACGTCAGGCAGGATGTCGGCCAGACGCTCGGGGTTGTTCAATATCAAAGAGGTGCGGGCGCGCAGAACCTCATCACTCAGGTGGCCTGAAAGTTGCAAAGCCATCAGCTTGATGACCGCAATGCTGTCGCCCGGTTGCCAGGGCGAGACGGGGGCGTTGAACAGGAACATTTCCGGCGCACCGCGACCCAAAGCCTCCTCATTGATTTCGGTAAGCCTTGCATTGACCCCGGCGGCATAAGCCCGCAAGGCGGCTTTGGTATAGTCATCCTGCATCTCGACCGAGCGATGGGCGAGGCCATAGAGATCCAGTCGCCGCAGCAACTTGTCGATGCGCAGCGTGCGTGTCCCGAAGACTTCGGACAAACGGCCTTGCGCAGTCCTGCGCATCACAGTCATTTGCCACAGCCGGTCTTGTGCGTGGGCATATCCCAGTCCAAAGAACACATCCGGATCGGTTTGGCCCAGAATATGCGGCACGTTGGCGGTGTCGCGAACGATCTCGACAGGGGCGGTAAGACCATCAACTTCAAGGGTCTGGTCGTAATCCGGCAGGGACTGGCTTGCCAGGAAATAGACAAGGCCTATCGCGGCGAGGATCAGAATAATCAGACCCGACGCGATGCGCACCAGCCAGCGGAAAACAAGACCCATTACTGCCCCATATTATCTTTTGGAATAAGGTTGCGCAGAGATTAGAGGATGGTCGGTCTGACCGAAAGAGGAACGCGGCAAGAACCTGCTTGGAAACGCTTTTAAATAATTGCCCCGCCGCAGTGTTGTGCTGCGACGGGTGCCATGTGCGGGGGAAGTGGTAATTTTGGTTATGGAATAATGCGCGTGTATTTCGTGCCTTCGATGGTCGCGCCGAATTTCAGACCGGCCTGACCAAAGACCGCCGCCAGCACTGGCGTACGCAGTGTAGTTGTGTCCGTGGACAAAGAATTCCCAGTTGAGTCAACCACATAGCCAATATCGGCGCCGGCTGTCCATCCGCTGGAACGGCGGAAATCGTTCAGCGCATCTTCGGTCATAAAGAACAGGACATGCGCATATTGCTGCGCACCAAATTGCAGGCCGGCGGTTCCGGAGATTGCGGAATAGTAATCGACCGTCGCCCCGTTGATGCGCAGCGCGCCTTGCCCGTAGGCACCGCCAAAAATGATCAACCCGGCGTCAGTTATCAGGGGCATGACCAACATACCGTTGGCTTTGTTCGCAATCTCAACCGTGTTGGGATATTTCGCGTACATCTCGGTAAGCGTGGCGTCCACGCGGGCGTCGATTGTTGCCGCGTTCGAATTGCCGACGCCGTTGCCGCAGGCAGCCGTCAGGGTCAGACCTGCCATGCCAAAGGCAAAGCCGCGACGGCTCAGTCGGGGGGAAGGGGAACTGCTCATGGTTTTTATATCTCTGTAACTGTGCCTGATGTTGTCGGGTGAACCCGATCTTGTGGGCAAGGATACGCCGATTGGCCCCATGTGTCACGGGAAAGCTGCTCGCCAACGCCAGTTCGTCGGCGAAAAATTGCGAGTCCTTGGGGTTTTAGCCCTGAAGGATGCGCGCAACCTGCGGCGAGAAATAGGTCAGAATTCCATCGCATCCGGCCCGCTTGAAGGCCAGCAAGCTTTCCAGCATCACCTTCTCTCCATCAATCCAGCCATTCTGCGCGGCCGCCTGAATCATCGCGTATTCACCGGATACCTGGTAAGCATATGTCGGCGCGCCGAAGCCGTCTTTCACACGGCGGCAGATGTCCAGATAAGGCATGCCGGGCTTGATCATCACCATGTCCGCGCCCTCAGACAGGTCACGCTCGATCAAACGTAGAGCCTCGTCCGAATTGGCCGGGTCCATCTGATAGGTCTTCTTGTCACCCGTCAGTGCGCCCGAGGCCCCAACGGCATCTCGGAAAGGCCCGTAAAAGGCACTGGCGTATTTTGCTGCATAGCTAAGGATCATTACGTTGTGATGGCCTGCACCTTCCAGCGCGCGGCGCATTTCTCCGATCCGACCGTCCATCATGTCTGATGGGCCGATGATGTCAGCACCGGCTTCGGCCTGAGCGAGAGTCATTTTGACCAATGCCTCTACGGTCTGATCGTTGACAATCTCACCGTCGACAACGTACCCGTCATGGCCATTGATGTTGTAGGGGTCCAGCGCAACATCGGTCATCACGGCGATGTCGGGGGCAGCCGCTTTGATTGCGCGGATGGCGCGATTGGACAGGTTGTCCGGGTTCCAGGCTTCGGCACAGTCTTCAGTCTTCAGTGCGGAATCTGTGTAGGGAAAGACGCAAATCGCAGGTATCCCAAGCGCTTGGGCTTCGACCGCAGCCTTGGCAATCAAGTCAACCGACCGGCGCACCACACCCGGCATCGAGGGCACCGGTTCTTCAATTCCGTCGCCATCGCGCACAAAGACCGGCCAGATCAGGTCATCCGTGGTCAGCGTGTTCTCTCGCACCAGCCCGCGAATTGCCTCAGACTGACGCGCCCGCCGAAAGCGGGTCATAGGGTAGGGGGCAATAGTCGGTTTCATGGCGCGTTCTCCTTGAACATTCGTGCATTGGGTGGCATGAATTCACAAAGGTCTCAAGGGTATCAATGGACGCGCCACCGCGATGAACCCCCCTGAGTGGTTTGAATAAAGGGTTGGGTTTGGACTGGTACTCTTCGATCTTTGAACTCATTGACATGCGCAGCTTTTCGAATCTGTGGTATTGGATTGTGCTGGCGGTATTTTGGTCATCCGCCAGTCATTGGGTGATGGGCATTCCGTATGATTTGGTTGTTCGTGCGCGTCGGATTGGCGGGCAGGTTGAAATCGACCTTCTGGACATTGTGCGCATTCACACGAACCGGATTTTGCTGATCGTAGATATGTCGGGTGCCATCCTCCTGGCGCTTGCGTGCTTTATGCTCACGGGTTTGGCAATGCTGGGTTTCTACTATGACGTAGAGTTTGCACAGGCGGTGTTTTTGTTGGCGTTTCCAATGACTTTGGTGTTGCTGGTGAACATATCGCAAGCAAGACGTCTGCGCCGGCAGGAACTGACGCTGGAAACTGTTTCCAAGACCATTTCACGCTGCAGGCTGTACACGCAGATCATCGGCATGATCTCGATACTGGTCACTTCTTTCTGGGGCATGTATCAGAACATCTCGATTGGCGTTCTTGGGTAGAAAAATCTGAAAGGCGAGGCGATGAAGGCTCCGAACCACGTGACAGTTGGCGGTGCCCCCGAAGGGTTTGACGCGCAGCTCGTGCTGAACGAAATCGCCCGCAGCAACGGACCGGTGGCCCATGTCGCACGAGATGACAAACGGATGGAGGCGATGCGCGCCGCGCTGGCCTTCTTTGCCCCCGACATTCCGGTTTTTGTGTTTCCCGGCTGGGATTGTCTTCCTTACGACCGTGTGTCGCCGAACGCGGATATTTCAGCGGCACGAGTGGCCACTTTGGCGGCACTGGTCCATCAGATGCCGCAGAAATTCGTACTGCTGACCACGCTGAATGCCGCGACCCAGCGCGTACCCGCGCGCGAGGTGCTGCGCGAGGCGGCGTTTACCGCGCGTGTTGATCAGCGCATCGACGAGACCGCGCTCAGGAATTTTCTGGTGCGTATGGGATTCACCCAAAGCCCAACAGTGATGGAGCCCGGCGACTATGCCATTCGCGGCGGCATCATCGACATCTTCCCCCCGGGCGAATCCGGTCCTGTCCGTCTGGATCTTTTCGGAGACGTTCTGGACGGTGCGCGTCGCTTTGATCCGGTGTCTCAGCGCACCACTGAAAAGCTGGATGTAGTGGAACTTGCGCCTGTATCCGAGGTCATTTTGGACGAGGCCGCTATCACCCGGTTCCGTCAGAATTATCGCATCGAATTTGGCGCGGCAGGTACAGATGATCCGCTTTACGAAGCGGTCAGTGCCGGTCGCAAACATCAGGGCATCGAGCATTGGCTGCCGTTTTTTCACGACAAGCTTGAGACGCTGTTTAACTATCTGCCGAACGCCACAATCACCTTGGATGATCAGGTCACACCAGCGCGTCTGGCGCGGTGGGATACGATTGCCGATCAATACGAAACCCGGCGTCTGGCGCTGGAAAACCGGTCCCGCATGGACACGGTTTATAAACCGACGCCTCCGGGGCTGCTGTACCTTGACGATGCCGCGTGGGAGGCCGCAGTTGCAGATCGCAGGGTGATGCAGTTCAGTCCTTTGCCGCAGGCATCTGGGCCCGGTGTCATTGACGCAGGCGGGCGAATTGGGCGCAACTTTGCCCCGGAACGTCAGCAGGAGAACATCAGCCTGTTTGGCGCTTTGGCCAGCCATATCACAGCCAAGCTCGACAAAGGCCCTGTGTTGATCGCCTCTTATTCAGAAGGTGCGCGCGAACGTCTGACCGGTTTGATCGAAGATGAAGGTCTGGCCGAGGCCATCCCGGTGACGAACGGCACCCGCATCGGTAAACGCGGTTTGCATCTTGCTGTTTGGGCACTGGAGCACGGGTTTGAAACCCCTGGCCTGACAGTCATCGCCGAACAGGACGTATTGGGTGACCGCCTGATCCGCCAGCCCAAGAAGCGGCGCAAGGCCGAGAACTTCCTGACCGAGACCCAATCTCTTAGCCCCGGTGATCTGGTGGTGCATGTGGACCACGGGATCGGTCGCTATATGGGGATGGAGGTCGTTACAGCCGCAGGCGCCGCGCACGAATGCCTGCTGCTGGAATACGCCGAGCAAGCCAAGCTGTACCTGCCGGTCGAAAACATCGAACTTCTGTCGAAATACGGCCATGACGAAGGTTTGCTGGACCGTCTTGGTGGTGGCGCTTGGCAGGCCAAGAAGGCCAAGCTGAAAGAACGCATTCGCGAGATGGCGGACAAACTGATCCGCATCGCCGCTGAACGTGCCCTGCGCAAGGCTCCGGTGATGGACCCGCCGCCGCACGCGTGGGAGGAGTTCAGCGCACGCTTCCCGTATCAGGAGACCGATGACCAGCTGCGGGCCATTTCGGATGTGATGGAAGACATGCATTCTGGTGCCCCAATGGATCGCCTGATCTGTGGCGACGTGGGCTTTGGCAAAACCGAGGTCGCCATGCGGGCCGCCTTTGTGGCGGCCATGTCCGGCGTACAGGTGGCCGTCGTGGCACCAACAACCCTGTTAGCCCGCCAACACGCGGCCAGTTTCAAGGAACGGTTCCGCGGTTTTCCGCTGGAAGTGCGGCAGCTGTCGCGGTTTGTGTCCGCGAAAGAAGCTCAGCAAACCCGTGATGGGCTGGCACGCGGAACGGTGGATATTGTGATCGGCACCCATGCTCTGCTGGCCAAGACCATTCGGTTTAACAATCTGGGCTTGCTGATCATCGATGAGGAACAGCATTTCGGCGTAGGTCACAAAGAACGTCTGAAGCAACTGCGCAGCGACATTCACGTGCTGACCTTAACCGCGACTCCGATACCTCGGACGCTGCAATTATCGCTGACCGGCGTGCGCGATCTGTCGATCATCGGAACGCCTCCCATCGACCGCTTAGCCATCCGAACATATGTCAGCGAGTTCGATGCCGTCACGATCCGAGAGGCGCTGTTGCGTGAACACTATCGCGGCGGTCAGAGTTTCTATGTGGTACCCCGTATTTCGGACCTGCCGGAGATTGAAGAGTTCCTGAAGGACCAACTGCCCGAACTGACTTATGTGGTGGCGCATGGTCAGATGGCAGCGGGTGAACTCGACGACCGAATGAATGCGTTTTACGACGGCAAATATGACGTGCTGCTGGCCACGACCATTGTCGAAAGCGGGCTCGATATTCCGACCGCAAACACAATGGTTGTTCACCGCGCGGATATGTTCGGTCTTGCGCAACTCTATCAGATACGGGGGCGGGTAGGGCGGTCGAAGACTCGTGCCTATGCTTACCTGACTACCAAGCCGCGTCAGAAGCTGACCGCCACGGCTGAAAAACGCCTGCGCGTTTTGGGCTCGTTGGATACGCTGGGGGCGGGGTTCACACTAGCGTCGCAAGACCTGGACATTCGCGGAGCAGGTAACCTTCTGGGTGAGGAACAGTCCGGCCAGATGCGCGACGTGGGGTACGAGCTCTACCAATCCATGCTGGAAGAGGCGATTGCCAAGATCAAGGCAGGTGAGATGGAGGGGCTGTCGGATGCCGACGATCAATGGGCCCCGCAGATCAATTTGGGCGTGCCGGTTCTGATCCCGGAGGATTACGTGCCCGATCTGGATGTGCGCTTGGGCTTGTATCGCCGCCTGTCCTCGCTTTCGACCAAGGTGGAGCTAGAAGGGTTCGCCGCCGAACTGATCGACCGGTTCGGAAAACTGCCAAAAGAGGTCAACACTCTGATGCTGGTCGTTCGCATCAAGGCGATGTGCAAGCGCGCCGGGATTGCCAAGCTGGATGGCGGCCCAAAGGGCGCAACCATTCAGTTTCACAACGACAAGTTTGCTTCGCCTCAGGGGCTGGTCGAATTCATCCAGAATCAGCGTGGTATGGCCAAGGTCAAGGACAACAAGATCGTTGTGCGGCGCGATTGGAAGAAAGACAGTGACAAGATCAAAGGTGCCTTTGCGATCGCCCGCGACCTTGCTGAAAAAGTGGTCGCGCAAAAGAAAAAGGCCAAAGCCGGTTGAGATGTGGGCAGGGGGCGCTGCCCCCGCTGCGCGTTCCGCGCATCTCCCCCGAGGTATTTGCGGCCAGATGAAGAGACGGATCCCCGCTTCATCTGGCTAAAAATACCTCCGCCGGAAGCATCGCGCGGCAGCGCGATCTATCCCACTAATAACGCATCGCGGCCTGCGCACAGAAGCAAGAGGCCGCCACCATCCGGTCGGCTCGTGCCAATGCCATGTCGAGCCGCTGTTTGATTTGGCGGATTTCCACCTGTTCGTTGCGCGCCATGAGGCAATCGTGCAACCCCTTCAGGCTCCACACATTGTCGGGGTGGATAGAGGCGCGGCTTAGCGCACCGCCCAAGCCCAGATCTTCGCGATATACATCTTCGGCTTCGGCCATATGGCCTTGTTCAAACAGCAATGCCCCAAGCGCGTGGCGGGTGGGCTGCATCCAACCCCAGGGTTCGTCATAGGGCAAGGTGTCGTCCAACTCGACCGAGCGACGTAGATGAGCAAAGGCGATTTCGAAGTTGCCTTTGCGATATTCGATCTCGCCCCGCAGCATTTCCTGTGCGATCTCGAGCAGATCGACCACACGATTGTTGTGCAGTCTGCGGGTTTCGGGGACGCATTCCTTGGCTGCGAGAAACAGGTTCTCTTCAGCTTCGGCGTGGACGACATCGCCGGTTGCGGCATGAGCGATGGCGCGGGCGTAGTGGGTCGTGGCTGTCAGGGTGCGGTAAAGGTCCGGATCGGAGGGAAGGTCCAGCGCCTTGGCCTCTTCCCAGCGGCCAAACCGGATCAGGATGTGCGGCCCCATGGACATGTAGCTTTCGAAGAAATCAGCCATGGGCGGGCTTTCGATACGCAGCATCTCTTCGGGCGTTGTATCCCAAAGGCCCTGATTGGCGCGCAGGGCGGGTTCGATCTGTCCCAGAAACAGGGCACCGTAAATCGCGAAGTGATAGTTGTGTTGACGATAGCCAGTGTAGATGTTGAACGCGCCTTCACGTTCGTAATACTTCAAGTCAGCTTCCGAGGCTTTTTCATTCCAGTGCACCACATTTTGGTAATGGCCGCACAGCACATCGATATGCGTCGGCATATGCACGAGATGGCCCGCATCCGGTACCAATGTGCGCAAAACATCCCCGGCTTTCAGTGCCTTTTCTGGCGTTGGCGACATCTCCATCAGGTGGACGTAAAGATGCAACAAGCCAGGATGCGACATTGCGTCGGGATCGTTGGCTATGGCCCATTCAAGCACCTCTTGTGCTTCAAGTGTGGCTGCGCCTTCTGCGGGTTGGCCGGTATTCAGATCCCACATCTGCCATGGTGTTAGGTTCAGCAACGCTTCGACATAGATTGTACGAAGGTCGAGGTGATCTTGGTGCGTTGCAAATGCCGCGCGCATTGCGTCAGCAAAGTCATGATCCCACTGGTGCATGCCCTCGATTGGATCGGATTGCGGGTAACGTGCGGGCAGAGCGTGGATCAGAGCCTGCTCAACAGGCGTGCAGTTATCGGCATTTTCCAAAGCCTTCTGCATTGCGTCATGGGCCAGCGTCAGTGCCTTTTTGCGTCCTCGGTCGTCCTGTAAGTCCCAGGGCAGGTTGTAATTCGGACCCGCCGCATAGGCCACACCCCAATGAGCCATGGCGCATTGGGGGTCATGCTCGACCGCGCGTTGAAAACAGGCGACGGCTTCTTCGTGATTATAACCGTAGGTCCAGTTCAGGCCCCGGTCGAACCACCGTTGTGCTTCGGGGTTCGAAGTGGAAACTGGGCAGGTGTATGTACCTAGATCGTAGTAGTCGCTCATTGAAAACCCTCCCCTCAGCTTGAGCGGAGGGTAGCGCGTTTCCAACGGCTTGCACAGGTCAGGCGGGCAGGCGCTCTTCCAAGCGGCCCATATGCAGCATGAGGCCGAAGGCAAGAACGCACATGGTCAGGATGCCGAAAGTCAAAGGTGCGATGGAACCGTCGAACAGCAATCCGATCGGGGCGGCGATGACGGCTGCCAGCACAGTCGAAATTGCCCCGATCACCGAAGCTGCCATGCCTGCAATATGGCCCATAGGCTCCATTGCGATGGCGTTCAGGTTGCCGATTGTCATGCCAGCCATGAAGAAAACCATGGTTTGCCAAAAGACGAACAGCGCAAATGAGGCGTTTGGCGGCAGGTTCGTCATGTTGAGAAGAATGACCAGCGATGTGATGGCGATCTGAGCGCCAAAGGCAAATGTCACCATACGTCGCATTCCGACACGCACGACCAATGCAGCGTTCAGCAAACTTGCCGACCCTGACATCAGGGCGACGAAGCCGAACCAGAAGGGAAAGCTTTCGGCCCGATCATAAATCACATCATAAACCGGCTGCACCATGGTAAGCATAGTAAACAGCATCCCCATGCACAGTGTCTGAACAAAGATCGACAGACGCACTGTGGGGTGGGCAAACATCTCTTGCACGGCGGCGATCATCAGGGGCAGGCGGAAGGGGCGACGGTTTTCTGCGGCGAGGGATTCGGGCAGGCGAACACCCATCCAACTGACAACGATCAGTGCAAACAGGATGAAAGAGACGAAGATGCCGCGCCAGCCGAACAGGGCGATCACACCCGCACCCAGCATTGGTGCGATGGCTGGAACTAGCGTGAAGATCATCATGGCTATTGATACGATTCGGGCCATTTCACGACCGGAATAAAGGTCTCGGATAATAGCCATAGCCACGACCCGCGGACCAGCTGCGCCTAAACCTTGCACAACACGTGCGATCAGAACCAGCTCGAGCGAGGAACTGGCCCACGCAACCGCAGATGCCGCAATGTAAAGAACTGCGCCGCCGAAAATTACGGGTTTGCGCCCCAACGCATCCGAGATCGGACCGGTAAAGAATGTGCCAATCCCCATGCCCAGCACAAAGGACGTTAGGATCAACTGTGCCTGATTGATGTCATCGGGGCTGAGCTGCGCGCCGATTTCTGGCAGGGCGGGCAGCATTGAATCGATCGAAAAGGCGATAGTGGCGAACATCATTGCGATTAGCGCAATGAATTCCGCCTTCGACATGCGGTTGGTCATGAAGAACTCCTAACCTGTTCGCGCTATCACGGCGGATCAGGTTAAGCCAGACTGGAAATTCGCACAGACCTCTGTGCTATTCTGCAGAGGAGGCCTCAAGTTGAGACATGATCTCGGCGATCACTTTTTCCCACATCTCAGGGGGTTGCGCCCCTGGAACAGCGTGTTGATTGGCCACAATGTAGGTGGGGACCGAACTGACGCCCATATCACGCGAATGGCTGTCCCGGTTGCGAATATCTTCGCGGTCGGCGTCAGATTTCAGCAATTTCATGACGACGGCGGCGTCCATACCGGCGCTGTCGGCGATGTCAGACAGCACTTCGGGGTCACCGATGTCACGGGCTTGCACGAAATATGCATCGAACAAGGCATCGACGACAGCGTTCTGTTTGCCTTCGATTCCGGCCCAATGGATCAGGCGATGGGCGTCCAACGTGTTGGGCGTGCGCTTCATGCCTTCGAAGTCGATCTTCAGGCCCGCATTCTCTGCATGCTCCACCACCGGAGCATAGGCCCGTACCGCACCGTCCTTGCCGCCGAACTTGCGTTCAAGATACTCACGCCGGTCCATGCCCGCATCCGGCATTTCGGGGTTCAGCTGAAACGGATGCCATTCGATGACAAAGGGGTGATCAGGGACATTGGCCAAAGCCTTGTCCAAATGGGTTTTGCCGATATAGCACCAAGGGCAGATCGGGTCGGACAGGATGTCGAGTTTGACGGTCTGGGTCATTTGCTTGGTGCCTCGAAATAGGCCGGCAACGCCCGGCGCAGAAGTTTGCCATTGCCGCCGGTTGGCAGGACAGGCAGGTGGATGAAGGCGCGCGGTTGCTTGTAGCGCGCCAGATTGGCCTCGACATAGGCGCGCAGGGCCGCATCGTCCAGCTTTTCCGGGCCGGTATAGAAGGCTGCTATCACAAATGTGTCCGGTTTGACCTCAATTGCCGCTGCGCCGACCTGCGTGATGCCGGGAAAGCGGGACAGGGCGGCTTCAACCTCGACTGGCGACACGCGATAGCCGCCGGCGTTCATCATGTCATCATCGCGGCCCAGATAGCTGATCTGGCCGTCCACTGCCATTGCGCCCTGATCTCCGGTCAGAAACCAGTCGCCTTGCATCCGCGCCTCAGCTTCGTCGGGTGCGTTAAGATAGGTCAGCATCAAACCGGGGTCCGAGCGGTGTATGGCGATGGTGCCTTCCTGTCCTTGTGGTACTGGGCCATCCGTCCCCAGGATCGCCACGCGACGCCCCGGTTGCGGCTGCCCCAGCGCGTCGCTACGCGCGGGGTGGGTCGGGCTTGAGGAAATAAAGGTCGAGCATTCGGACATGCCGTAGGCTTCGAATAGATCGGTGCCGGTGCTGGAAACCCATTTCTCATGCAGAGCGCGCGAGAGTTTCTCACCCGCGCATAAGCCATGGCGCAGGTCGGGCAATTCCATGTGTTCGGACATTTGCAGCATCTTCCGAAAGACTCCGGGGGCTGCAGCAAAGATCGTCGCACGGTGCTGGCGCAACAAGGTGGGCAGCGCGTCAATACTGGTGCCGCGTTCCGGGATCAGGGCCGTTGCGCCAATGGTCCACGGGTCCATTAACCCGGTGCCCAGCGTATAAGTCCAGTTGAACGCGCCCGCGTGGCACAATCGGTCGGTGTCGCGCAGACCGTACCAGCCATCGACCATCATCTGCCGCGCCCAGATTGCCCGGTGGGCATGGGCCACCGCACGTGGCTTGCCTGACGTTCCAGAGGTGTAGACGACATAGGCCATTCGCTCGGGGTCGCCCATGGCAAAATGGGCTGCAGGCAGGCTTCGGATGGAATTCAACGCATCCAACCCAATCTGATTGGGGTGCGCGGCGCAGGCAACGTCGGGGTCGCGCAGAACGGCCGCTGGGGAAAGTTCCGCGATCATTTTGGCCGTTTCAGGCTCGGTCAGTTGCGACGATGTCGGCACAGGAACGATGCCCACTGCAATTGCGCCAAGATATGCGATCGGGAAATCCACTGTATTGCCCAGCCGCATCAACGCAATGTCGCCGGGCTTCAAGCCTGCTTGCAACAACCCTGCGCCAGTCCCCAATACGGCTGCTTTCAGATCGCGAAAGCTCCAATCCTGAGCGCCCGTCTCACGCAGCACGGATAGGGCAACCTTTTCGGGGATGCGATCCGCTTGGCCCAGGACATGCGCCGCCAGATTGAAAGGTGTGGGGCAGGGCTCAGGCGCCCCTTTATCAAAGATGGACAACATGGCCTTTGGCTATCGCGGAGCCTGCCGCGTTGCAAGCGCGGCGGACCGGGCCTATAGAGAGGGGCATGAGCACTCAAGATCCCAAATCCCTGATCCGAATTGCCCGTGACACAGGTGATCATACCGAAGTCGAACCACTGGACCTTGGCGCACGGGTGCGCGAGCTGCGCAAAGCGCGGAATTGGACTTTGGAACAAGCCGCCACGCAGGCGGGATTGGCACGTTCGACCCTCAGCAAGATAGAAAATGGGCAGATGTCGCCTACCTATGATGCGCTCAAGAAGTTGGCGATTGGCTTGGAAATATCAGTGCCGCAACTGTTTACGCCGCCACAACGCAATCAGGTGATTGGCCGTATGGCCGTGACACGATCCGGCGATGGGGCAGCCCATGCAACTGCCACCTATGAACATGAGTTGCTGGCCGAGACGCTGACCAAGAAACACATGCTGCCCTACCGTGCGCGTGTACGGGCGCGGTCAATGGAGGAATTTGAAGGCTGGGTACGTCACGACGGTGAAGAGTTCATGTATGTCCTCACCGGTGTCGTGCGGTTGTTTACCGAGTTTTATGAACCCGTCGAAATGCGCCGTGGTGACAGCGCATATTACGATGGCAGCATGGGTCACAATGTGATCTCCGTCAGTGACGAAGATGCGACGATCCTTTGGGTCACATCACTTGCTTAAAGACGCGTGAGCGAATTCGCGGTTCAGGCCTTCGGTAAACAGGAAATCTTCGACCTCTTCATGCGCTTCGTTAATTGTGAGTTGGTGGCGCTCGGCCAGATAGGCTTCGAACCCCTTTCGATCCTTAGAAACGCGCATCATGTCCTGATCCCGCAAGTTCGGAAAGCGCCGTTTTGCACGTGCGTAGGCCGCGCTCCAGTCTTGTGTAAGATCCGTCCAGTTCATCATCTATGAGCTTTCCTTTTGTAGCCATTAGGACTGCTCTCCCCCGACATCAGGGTACGGAAAGGCTGCCGCAAGGTAAGACATGACAAAATGTCGCACCTATCTTTCGCGATTGATCAGAGGTTTGTTGCCCGCTGCGAAACATCCGCAACGGGCGGACGGGCCTGCATTTGGTGTGAGTGGTGGCGGGCCCGGTTATGCTTTGTCCGGCATTGCCGGATTGTTCAGGTGCAGTGCCGAAATGCGTGAAGCCAGTTCTGCACCTGACCTAGTAAGTACAGGGTGTATACACGTTTTGCCCAGTAAATAAAGGATTTTGAACGGCGCCTCGATTTACTCACCAAGTATTGATAGACCTCAACGAGCTTTGTGAACGTCAAATGGCAGACTTGTGTGATTGTGACGATCTTCCGGTGTGCAGCGATCGGCAAATGGGCGCCGGGTGCCGCAAGGTGTGATCAGCAGAAATTTGCCAAACCCCGTGCATTTTCACCAGGCAAATCGAACCAACCCGGGTTCAGCTGACCCCGGTTGGTTAAAGAGTGTTTAATTCGCGTCGTACCACCAAACGTCGGGCATGTACTGCGGACCGTCACCATAGATCGGCACCGTGTCGGGAAACTTGAGCTCGCGGACATGCGCGATGCGCCCGACATCAAAGCTCCAGATCGGGATCACAAGGCGGCCGGCAGTCAAGACGCGGTCCAGTGCGCGGGTGGCTGTTGTGAAGTCTTCGCGCGTTTCAGATGCCAGCATGGCATCGATCATCGCGTCAACGGCAGGCGAGGATACACCCATCAGGTTGCGCGTGCCCGGTGTGTCGACGTATTCACTGCCCCAATAGAACCTTTGTTCGTTTCCTGGTGACAAGGACAGAGCGCGGCGGAAAGGCGTCATGTCGAAATCAAGCTCGTTCATGCGCGAGGTGTATTGCGCGTCATCGACTTTTTCGACCACCAGCTCGATGCCCAGACGTTCTAAGGCGCGGGCGTAAATCTCGGCAATTGTGCTGACGTCCTGCACGACATTCAGGCTGCCCTGGCTGATCACCATTTCAATCTTGAACGGCTGGCCTTCCACGTTTTTCAACACACCATCCTGAACGGTCCAGCCCGCGTCTTCCAGAAGCTTGACGGCCTTGCGAATGTTGCGCCTGTTCCGTTCTGATCCATCACCTTGCGGCAGTTCATAGCCTTCCAGCGTGCCGGGTGTAAGGTCTGCTTCGAAAGGTGCCAGCAAAGCCTGCACTGGTGCAGGGGCAGGTCCGGGTTGCATCGCCAGATCAGATCCAGAGAAATACGACGAAATACGCGGCTGCGCGCCACCTGTGACAGTGTCGTTGATAAATTCGAAATTGAAGGCAAGGGTCAGCGCCTCGCGCACCCGCCAATCGTCCAGCGGTGGTTTGCGAGTGTTCATCACAAAGCCGGTCATCCCGGACGGTTTGCCATGGGGGATTTCGGTCTTGATCACATCTCCGCGCTGAACGGCCGGGAAGTTGTATTGCTTGGTCCATTTGTCGGCGTTGAATTCGCGTACAGCCGAAAGCTCTCCGGCTTTGAACGCCTCAAATGCGACAGAGCCGTCGCCGTAGAACTCGATCCGTAGATCGTCGAGGTTCATGGTGCCGCGGCGAAACGGGATGTCATTACCCCAATAGTTCGGGTTTCGACGCAGGTTCACATAGCGGCCTGCTTCGTAATCGTCGATCACATAAGGGCCGGTGCCGATTGGAATATCCTGCAACGTGGCGTTTGCAAAATCCTTTCCCTCCCATTGCGCCTTTTGCAGGATGGGGCGCATCCCAGCCAGCAAGGCCAGTTCCCGGTCTGGTTCGTTGAATGAAATCCGAACCGAGCGCGGTCCGGTCTGTTCAATGCTGTCGATCTTGCCCCACAGCCCGCGATAGCGCAGATGACCCTCGGTCCCTAGGGTCTCATAGGACCAGATCACATCTTCGACCGTAACAGGGCTGCCGTCGGAAAACTGCGCCTCTTCGCGCAGGGTGAATTCGACCCAGGACCGGTCTGGTGCTGCCTCAACTGATTCGGCTAACAGCCCGTAAAGCGTGAAAGGTTCATCCCAAGACCGCCCCATCAGGCTTTCATGGGTCCAAAACGGCAATTGCCACGGAGAGGTGCCTTTTTGCAAAAACGGGTTCAAGCTGTTATAGCCGCCGGTGTTTCCGAACACCGCTTTGCCGCCTTTGGGCGCATCTGGATTGGCGTAGGGGAGAGACACAAAATCCGGTGGTAGGGCCGGTTCCCCATACATAGCTATGCCATGAGACGATTCTGCATGGGCGACAGACGTGAGAAAAATGCTGGCGATTCCCGCCGCAAATTGTCGAAACGGTCGGAGAAAATCCGGGCTCATTTTGGAAACAATCCTGCTCTGGCCTTATTTTGTTGGGGATCACCGTAGTGATGATTTTTCTTATTATCAAACTTTTAGCTTGGACGAAGGCATAGAATTGCTTATAAAGGTCTTACTGCTCGATAGGTTTCTTGCCTGTATGAAACCTGCCTCAATAACTTAACGCCCGCTTCGTGCGGGCGTTTTTTTTTGAGCAGATCGGGATGTCCAGGACCTGGGTATCGTTTCCATAGTTTCCCCGTTTTCTTTGCAGGTGCAGCATGGCATGGTGCGCCAGGACATCGCATAAGGGAGATCGGTCATGAGCCTTTCCGGCAAAACGGCAATCATTACAGGATCAAATTCAGGCATCGGTCTGGGGGTCGCGCGCGAGTTGGCCAAGGCGGGGGCCAACGTGGTTTTGAATTCCTTTACCGATCGGGATGAAGATCATGCGCTGGCCGCAGAGATAGCGAAAGAGACCGGAACCAACGCGCGCTACATCAAAGCGGACATGTCCAAAGGCGATGAGTGCCGTGCACTGATCGAGCAGGCAGGGGCCTGCGATATTCTGGTGAACAACGCGGGCATTCAGCATGTCTCTCCGATCGACAAGTTCCCGACCGAAAAATGGGACGCCATTATTGCGATCAATATGAACTCGGCTTTCCACACCACAGCTGCTGCACTGCCGATGATGCGTAAGGCGGGTTGGGGCCGGATCGTCAATATTGCCTCGGCTCATGGTCTGACCGCCTCGCCTTACAAGGCGGCCTATGTTGCTGCAAAGCATGGTGTGGTTGGGATGACCAAGACCGTCGCGCTTGAGACCGCGCAAGAGCCGATCACCTGCAACGCCATCTGTCCGGGCTATGTTCTGACACCTCTGGTTGAGGCGCAGATCCCGGATACGATGAAGGAATACAACATGAGCCGTGAAGATGTTGTGAAGAATATCTTGCTGGAACGGCAGCCTTCGAAGGAATTCGCCACTGTCGAACAGTTGGGCGGCACCGTGCAGTTCCTGTGCTCGGACGCGGCGGCTCAGATTACCGGGACAACGATTTCGGTCGATGGTGGCTGGACCGCACTTTGAGGTTCCATGGGGGCGCTGCCCTCATACCCCCGGAGTATTTCTGAAAAGATGAAGGGGCCGAGGCATGAAACGGATCAATCTGGCATTGCAGGGCGGCGGGGCGCATGGGGCGTTCACCTGGGGTGTGCTCGACAGGTTTCTGGATGAAGAAGACGTCGAGGTTGCGGCCATTACCGGGACGTCAGCGGGGGCGTTGAACGGGGCAGCGTTCAAGTCGGGTATGGTGCACGCCGGGCGCGACGGCGCACGCGCAAGTCTGGATGCGGTGTGGGCGCGTATGGGTGCGATTGGCGATTTGCGTATGGCCCATTGGTTCCGAGGAGTGGAGCCTGCAGCGATTTCCAGAGCTATGGAGTATTCAGTCCCTTATTCCATAGGCGAGGCGTGGTCCCGAATGGTGTCGCCTTACGCCTATGGTCCGTTTTACAGCAATCCGTTGGAGGCGGTGGTTGATCGGTTCAATTTCGCCGAAGTATGCGCAGATGAAGGCCCGCGCCTGTTTGTCTGTGCCACTTGCGTGCGAAGCGGGAAAATCCGCGTCTTTACGGGTGATGAAATTTCAACCGACGCCATTCTGGCCTCGGCCTGTTTGCCGACCTTGTTCAAGGCCGTTGAGATATACGATCCTGAAACCGAGCGGACCGAGGCGTATTGGGACGGTGGGTATACGGGGAACCCAGCGCTTTACCCGTTGTTCAATGACGATCTGCCCGACGATGTGGTTATCGTTAATATCAATCCGCTGGAACGCGATGAGGTGCCTGTCACACCGCAGCAGATCCAGAACCGGATCAATGAGATCAGCTTCAACTCATCCCTGTTTCGCGAACTCAGGGCGATCAGTTTTGTGCAGCGTTTGCTGAAAGAGGGAAAACTGAAACCCGGGGAAATGAACCGCGTACTGGTTCACATGATTGCGGATAACGAATTGATGAATAGTTTGTCTGTAGCAACCAAAACCGTGCCCAACCCGGTCATCCTGCACAAGTTGAAAGAGGCTGGGCGAAGGGCAGCGGATGACTTTCTTGTCAAACACAAAGCGGATTTGGGGCAGAACAGTACGGTTGATCTGCCCGCAATGTTTGGCTAATCACTCGGGCGGCTGCGTCGGATCTTTTTCGTTGGGGTAAACGAGACCTGCCGAGATTACCAGTTTCGCGGCATCTTCAATGCTCATATCCAGCAATATTACGTCTTCGGCGGGAAAAAACAGCAGGAAGCCTGAGGTTGGGTTGGGCGTGGTTGGCACAAAAACGCTGAGCAGTTCGCCCCCGGTTTCAGCGCGTTTGCTGACCTCACCGCGCGCGTTTGTTGATACAAAACCAATGGCCCAAATACCGCGACGCGGGTACTGAATCAGGCAGGCTTTTTCAAATGACCGTTCAGTCTGAGCAAAGACCGTTTCCGAGATTTGCTTGATCCCGGAATAAACCGACCGCACGACGGGCATCCGATCGACCAGACCTTCGGCGAAATGGATCAGTGAACGGCCCAGTATTCCCTTGGCGATCCAGCCAACGAGTACCGTGAAAATCAGGAAGATCACCACACCCACGCCGCGCAGGTTGATGCCAACATATTGTTCCGGCTGGAACTGTTGCGGCACAAGCGGCAGTACGGCGCTGTCGATCCATCCGACCACCGACCAGATCAGCCAGACCGTCAACCAGACAGGTGCAATGACGACGATGCCCGTCAGAAAGGATGCGCGCAGCCGGGACAGCAGGCCGGGGCGGCGGTGGGGCTCTTCGTCGAAAGGTGTGTTCATTGCAGGTCCGAGTGAGCAGTTCCGAATGGTTTCCGTGGTTTAGGTAGTCAATCCCTCGCTTTGGTACAATAGGGCTGCGTCAGCCCTGATGCACCAGCGATTGCGCGATTTTGGCAGCGAGACGTGCATTGTTGCGGACCAGCGCGATGTTCGCGGTCAACGAGCGGCCTTCGGTTTTTTCGAAAATGCGCTGCAGAAGGTATGGGGTCACGGCCTTGCCGCTAATGCGGTGGGCATCTGCGTCGGCCTGAGCCTCGGCGATGATGGGAGCCAGTTCCTCGGCCGGAATCTGATCGGTGGCAGGGATTGGATTGGCAACCAGTTGTCCGCCGGGCAGACCTAGCGCGCGGCGCATGGCGTGGGCTTTGGCGATGGCGTCGGCACTATCCATGCGCAGGGGCGCAGCAAACAGCGATTTAGCGGACCAGAACGCTGGAAATTCATCCTGCCCAAATGCGATGACAGGCACGCCCAAAGTCTCTAGCACTTCAAGCGTTTTGGCGAGGTCAAGGATGGCTTTGGCCCCGGCAGCAACCACCGTGACCGGAGTATGGCCAAGTTCGTGCAGGTCGGCAGAAATGTCGAACGTCGTCTCAGCCCCCTGATGCACGCCACCGATGCCGCCGGTGGCAAAAACCTCGATCCCGGCGTAATGCGCGGCGATCATCGTGGCGGCGACGGTGGTGGCCCCGGTGCCCCCGGTCGAAATGCAAGCTGCCATGTCCGCACGTGAGATCTTGGCGACACCTTGCGCCTGGCCCAGCCATTGCAGTTGGTCGGGCTCGAGCCCCACGTGCAGTTTGCCTTCAATCACCGCCATGGTTGCCGGAACTGCGCCCGCATCACGAATGTCCTGTTCGACCTGAGCCGCAACTTCGACGTTTTGCGGATAAGGCATTCCATGGGTGATGATGGTGCTTTCCAGCGCGACGATGGGTTGGCCTGCGTCTTTGGCGGCGCGGACCTCGGCTGAGTATTGAATGTCGATCACAGTGGGGTTTCTCCGGAAACATAGGTTGCAGCGGCGTGCAGAGCGCGGGTCAGGGCCTCATCACTGGATGCGCCACCGGATTCTGAGGCGATATGGGCCGCCATGAAGGTATCCCCTGCACCGGTCACGCGGGTGACCAGAACGGACGGGGGTGTTTGGGTCAGGATTTCGTCGGAACTGCCGACGGTGGCTGAGTTTCCGCCGTCAGTCACCAGAACGCGTAGCGCACCGCGATCCAGCAGCCCCTTGGCAGCGGATTCGGAGTCGGTGAATTCGCGCTGGCACAGGATGCCAGCCTCTTCGAGGTTGACATAAAGCGTGGCGCGGGCGTGCTTGAGGAAGGGCAGCAGCCGTTCGGCTTTACCGGGTGAGGCCGGGGCCACGCGCAAATCGGCACGGGCAAAAGCAGGGCTTTGGGCAATTTCTTCCAGCAGGTCCAGCGTCAGGTTGCCGTCCAGTGCAATGGGGCCTTCAAATGGCTGGTTTTCATAGCCCAAAGGTCCGTGCATCAAAGGGCGTAGGATCTTTGCGCCTGCCGCTTCCAGTGAATGCGCATCAGCAATGGCTGCGATCAGCCCGTTCGCACCCTCGACCGCCATGTAGCGGTCGGTCGGCAAATCCTGTGAGCGGTAGATGTGATCCGTCACCATACCAAGACGCGAACAAGAGTGGACAAGTTCATCGCCTTCGGGATCGCGCCCGATGGCTGTCAGCAAAGTGGGGGTCATACCAAAGCGCACCAGCGTCATGGCGATGTTCATAGCAACGCCGCCAGGCAGGCGCGTGATCCGCCCCGGCACGTCGGAACCTTGCCGCATTGCGCTGGCCGACCGCCCGATCACGTCCCACAGGACCGATCCGATACATAGGATATTGCTGGTCTGAGTCATGGGGATGTCATGCCGCAGCGGTGATGCCCGTGCAAGTCAGAACGTAACCACCGTCAGATATTCCCGAACCACCCGGCATTTACGCCTTTTGCGCTTGCGATCAGAGACCTGCACGGGAACAATTGACCACAATGATTGGTGATTTGTTTCTTTTTCCGGAGCGTTTCTTATGAACGGCCGTGTATTTCGGGCCATCCTTCGTGTCTTTGCCCTCTTTGTACTTACCTGTTTCGTCTTTGCGTTCCTTTCTTCAAGCGCGGTGAGGGCGCAATCTGACCAACCTACGTTGATTGATTTCTGGATCGCTGATGAAAAGCTGTTCCTTGAGGTTGGATTGAATGCTGAAGCACTGTTGCTTGGGTTTGATCCAACACGGCATGAAGTTCTTTCCGGGGATCCGCAGTATCTGACACTGCGGCAGATGGCGGCATCGGAACTGGAGCCACAGATCAGAGCGTTTGTTGAAACGTGGGTGCAGGACGTCGAAGTCCAGGTTCCCGAGCGTTTGAAACTGACTTTGGAACGCGTGGTTGTCTCTGAAGGCGGTGGTCAGGAAGAAGCGCGTGTTACCAAACTGCTGCTAACAGCACCTTTTCCGGATCAAGCTTCGAACCTGAAACTGCGCTGGCCGGTTGATGGCGGGCCGATTGTGCTGCGGCAGCAGGGCGTTGCGGCCCCCTATACCAGTTACTTGGCGGCTGGTGAAACCAGCCCTCTCATACCATTGCGCGGAGGGGCATCCTTGACGCCGCAACAGACACTACAGACGTTTTTTGCGTTGGGGATCGATCACGTCATAAACACGCCGTTCACACCGTGCTTGCTTGCCCTGGTTCTTGTGTTTCTGTCCTTGTCCTTGCGAGCAGTCGTGGCGCAGGTGGTGTTTCTGTCAGTTGGCGTGTTCGTTGGGCTTGGCTTGGCTGTCTACGACGTTTTGAACGTGCCGACCTATGTTGGTTTACACGCGCCGACGGCGTTCGTCATCGGGCTGGCGTTGTGGAACCTCGTGGCACGACGGTTGCAGGTCGCGCGCCTGTTGACGGTGTTTGCTGGCGGAACAGTGTTTGGATTGGCTTTGGCAAGGGCTCTTAGGGCTATCGGCGTGCCGCCGGACCATCAGCTTCCAGCGTTGTTGGGGTTTGGGGCTGGGGTTTTGGTGCCGCTGGTTTTGGCTGCCTCGGCTGCGTTTGGACTGGCGCTTTTGTTTGCTGGCGGTTCGCATAGGACCCGCAGCCGGATTGCAGTTCTGGCCTCAATCCTGATTGCAGGGCTCGGGGTGTATTGGCTGGCCGAGCCCTGGATGCTGCGTTGATGCAGGGTTAGGACATCCCTGCTGTCAGAGTGTTAAGCGCGCCAAGCGGATCGTCGCTGTTCCAGATTTCGTCCCCAATTCCGAAGAAATCGGTGCAGGGGGCAAGGTCGCGGATCAGGTCGGGCCCTAGCCCACCTTCGGCCACAACCGGAACTTCGATCATCTCGGACCACCATTGGAACAGGTCCTTTTCTGCGCGGGTACCATCGCCCAACGTGGCCGTGCCAACAGGTCCGAAGGCCACGTAATCGGCCCCGCTTTCACCTGCTGTCATGCCATCATGGCTGGAGGCACCGCAGAAACTACCAACAATTGCATCCGCGCCCAATTCCTTGCGCGCAGCCCTGACGGACCGAGCCGCGTCGTCCAGATGCACCCCGTCCAGACCCAGACGCTGGGCCAGCAGCACGTGGTTCGAAATAACTATGGCCACATCACGCGCATGGGCGACTTCCCGGCAAGCGTCGGCCGCGCGGGCGATTGTGTCTTCGTCGCTTCCGGCCAGCGCCAGGCGGATGCAGGCGATGTCGGCCCCGTCCAGTACCGTTGCCAGCTTGTTTGTGAAGGTGCTCAACTCGATGGTCGGAGGCGTGATCAGGTAAATCTGCGGCTGCTCGGGGGTGTCCATGGGCGCGTCCTTCGGTTTTTGGTCTTTGGCGCGGTTTAGCGGATTGCGGCGGGGAAGCAAACTTTTATGCCTGCCGAGGCGGTATTTGGAAACAGAAGAAAAGGATCGGGTTGCCCTGTTGACGCCGTCGGATTAGAGCGGGCGGAACTTTTCGGAGACAGCCATGCCCAGCGATACATCTCAGCCATCCTTCGTGCTCGTGCGCCCGCAGATGGGCGAAAACATCGGCGCCGCCGCGCGCGCGATGTGGAATTTTGGTCTGGACCGTATGCGCATCGTGGCCCCACGCGACGGCTGGCCGAATCCCAAGGCCGTGGCCATGTCCAGCGGGGCAGGGCGGTTGCTGGATGAGGCGCAGCTTTTTGACGATCTGGCAGGATCGCTGGCTGACAGCACGTTTGTCTTCGCAACAACAGCCCGACAGCGCGGGTTAACCAAGCCGGTCTACAGCCCAGAACGTGCGATGCAGATCGCGGCTGAGAAAGTCGCAACAGGTGAAAAAGTCGCCGTGTTGTTCGGTCCTGAACGCGCAGGGCTTGAGAATGAGGACATCGCAAAGGCCAACGCGATCATCTCGGTTCCGGTGAACCCGGAATACGCCTCGCTGAACCTGGGGCAATGCGTGTTGCTGACCGCTTATGAGTGGATGCGCCAGACCGGAGACGTGGTGCATGAGGCCACCGATCTGGGCAAGGGCGACTGGGCCACAGGGATCGAAGTGGAAAAACTGGTCGAGCATTACGAGGATCGTCTGGAAGAGGCCGGGTTCTTTTATCCCCCTGAAAAAGCAGAGGGTATGAAAGTTAATCTACGTAATCTGTGGTCGCGGATGCGGATGACACGCGCCGATGTGCAGATGCTGCATGGGATCATGCGGCAGATGGTCCGCTGGAAAGACAATAGCTGAGGCTGGACCTATCTTCCACCAAGCCCTAGCTTGCGACAAAATCAGGACATGAGGACAGCATGAGCGGTAAGCGCAGCATCTTCGAAGAGGTCTCGGACACCGAAAAACAACAAGCCGTGCAACCGGGAATGATCGACCGGGGACGCGGCGGCGCGCGTCAGGCGATCCGCGTTTGGCTTATGATCCTGTTTGCCCTGGTCGTCGTGATGATTGCGGTTGGTGGCCTGACACGCCTGACCGACAGCGGCCTTTCGATCACGGAATGGCGTCCGATCACCGGGGCCATCCCGCCGATGAATGAGGCGGACTGGCAAGCGGAATTCGATAAATACAAGCAGATCGACCAATGGCGCATCCAAAACCAATGGATGGAGTTGAATGATTTCAAGTTCATCTACTGGTGGGAATGGGGCCATCGTCAACTGGGCCGCGTGATCGGACTTGTCTGGGCCATTGGCTTTTTTGGCTTTCTTGCAGCGCGCAAAATTCCAACCGGCTGGACTGGTAAGCTGTTGATTCCGGGCCTGTTAGGCGGTGTTCAGGGTGCGGTCGGCTGGTGGATGGTCGCCTCAGGCGTGACGCAGGGTGAGGGCATGACCGCCGTTGCCAGTTATCGTCTAGCCACACATTTGGGTCTGGCTTTTGTGATCCTGGGCTTTCTGGCGTGGTACATCTTTGAATTGGGCCGCGAAGAACGCGACCTGATGCAGGCGCGCCGCGCGAAAGAGGCGAAACTATTCTCGCTGTCCACCGGTCTGATGCATTTCGCCTTTTTACAGATACTCGTTGGGGCGCTGGTTGCTGGGATCGACGCTGGGCGGTCCTACACCGATTGGCCCTTGATTGGCGGGCAAGTGTTGCCGCCGGATGCCACTGCGTTGGAGCCGATGTGGCGGAACTTCTTTGAAAGTCCCGGATTGGTGCAGTTCATTCACCGCTGTGCGGGGTATCTGCTGTTCATCTTCGCCTTCATCGTCTGGCGTCGGGGTGGAACCAGCGCGCATCCGCAGACACGTTTTGCCTTCAATGCCGCCTTTGCCGCGCTGGCGTTGCAGGTTGTCGTCGGCATCGTGACCGTGGTCTATGGCGCACCTTGGCAGATCGCGATCTTCCACCAATTCATGGCCGTTGTCGTCTGGACCCTGATCCTGCGTGCTCGGTTCCTGACCGCTTATCCCATCGCAACATCCCTGCGCGGAGTTTGATCCAATGACCGCTTTCAATGAACTCATGGCCTTTCAGCGTGAAACCTCGGCTTTGGGCCAGATTGCCGGGCGGCTGGGTTGGGATCAGGAAACCGTCATGCCGCGTGGGGCTGCCCCGCAACGTGCCGAAGAAATGGCCGCAATCGAAGCGGTGCTGCATGCGCGCCGGTCCGATCCGCGTGTGGCGGAATGGCTTGAGCAAGCCGCGCCACAGGACGAAGTGGGTAAGGCCCAGTTGCGTGAAATCCGCCGGGCCTATGAGCGTGCGGTGAAAGTGCCTGCTGATCTGGCAACAGCGATCGCCCGTGTGACATCCGCTGCGCAGGGGTCTTGGGCGCAGGCGCGGGCGGATGAAGACGTCTCGGCCTTTCTGCCGGTGCTTGAAGAGGTCGTGTCACTCAAACGGCAGGAGGGCGAAGCCCTTGCGCAGGGCGGGGACGTCTATGACGCCATGGTCGAAGATTACGAGCCCTACACGACCGGCACGCAGATTGCGGCCATTTTTGATGAGATGCGCCCACGTTTGGTTGCCCTACGCGCCGCAGTATTGGATCGCCCGGAACCGGCAGCCCTGAATGGCAGTTTTGATGAACGGACCCAGATGCGCCTGACGCAAAAGCTGGCGACGACTTTTGGGTATGATCTGAACAATGGCCGTGTTGACAAGGCGGTGCATCCGTTCAGCTCGGGCAGTGGGCTGGATGTGCGCATCACCACGCGAACCAGTGAAACGGACCCGTTCAACTGCTTTTATTCCACGATACACGAGGTCGGCCACGCCGCTTATGAACAGGGTATCGACAAAGCTTATTTGCTGACCCCGCTTGGGAACGGCGTGTCAATGGGCGTGCATGAAAGTCAAAGCCGCATATACGAAAACCAATTGGGTCGTTCGCGTGCCTTTACTGGGTGGCTGTTCGGACAGATGACTGAGGCATTCGGCGATTTCGGTATCGCTGACGCGGAGTCGTTTTACGCTACGGTAAACCGTGTTCATAACGGCTATATTCGGACCGAGGCTGATGAAGTGCAGTACAACCTTCACATCATGTTGCGCTTTGATCTGGAACGCGCACTGATGGCCGGAGACCTGCAAGTGAGCGAGCTCGAGGCCGCCTGGAATGACAGGTTTAAAGCCGACTTCGGCTATGCGGTCGACAAACCTTCGAATGGCTGTTTGCAGGACGTGCATTGGTCGGTTGGATTGTTCGGGTATTTCCCGACCTATTCGCTGGGCAACGTTTATGCAGGATGCTTGTTTCAGGCGCTGCGTGCGGCAGTGCCAGGGCTGGATGACCGATTGGCCGAGGGTGACACCTCGGGTGCGACGGGCTGGTTGCGCGAACAAGTTCAACAACATGGCGGGCTTTATGCACCCCGCGATGTCATTGCACGCGCCAGCGGTGTAGAGCCGGGGCCAGAGCCTTTGCTTGCGTATCTGGAAAAGAAGTTTGGGGCTTTGTACGGGCTGTGACCTGAGAATTCGGTCTCCGGACTGCGTGCAGAAAGGCCGGATTTCTTTGGTAATGCGGCCGCGACAACGGTGATTTTTTTCGTATTTCACCTTAGACGGACCGTTCCAGAGATGATTGCCGTTGGCGACGTCAATACCGCGCGTGTGACACCATATCGCGATCCAGTACGTGAGGCATCATTGACTTGGTGTTCACGCTTGACAGGCCTTTATAAGATAGGCCCGGATCGATTTTTGGGGTGTAAGGAATTGTATTATAGAAAGCTGAAAATACTTCCAGTCAGCGTCACCGTTTCAACATAGGTAACAATGTTGAGGGGATTTACCCTAAATGAGGAAAAAGGGTGGCCAAATTGTGTCCGGGATACTACGTATTTTCAAGTCTATGTAGCACTCTAGTTGGAGTGCGAATTTGTAAAAAGTGTTTCAAGGGTAGGGGTTAAACACATGGCACTGAAACGTAATGTGGCCGCGGTTGCCTTAGTTGGGGTGTTGGCTGGTAGCGCCGCCTCGGCGTTGAGTGTGACAGCTATTTCTCCTTCATGGCAGAACGTGAATCCAACGACTGGTATTACGGAAAGCAGTTCTGGTTCTACGATCTCGCTGCGTTGGGGCGGTGGCAGTAACCCAAGTGGTTATGATTTTACGCCGACGGGAACACCAATATTGAATCTTTCGCCGGACACAGCTTTTGACCTGGGACAGTTCACGCACCTCAACTTTCCGATTCCGGGGGACGTACTGAGTTCGGTCGATCTTGTCGTCGATCTTCAGATCGGCGGCGGACCTCTGGTGTCATCAACCTTTTCACTGACACATAATGAGACCTTGAATCGATCGGCAAATTGTCCTCAGGATCCAACACCTTGCAACGATGTTGTGACAATTGCCAACACACTTGGTTCTCAGAACTTCACCTTTGGTGGACAGAATTATGTGTTCTCGGTGCTTGGCTTTTCACAGGACGGTGGTAACACGATTTCTACTGGATTCAGTACGGTGGAAGAGGCGCAGAACTACGCAACGCTTTATGGTCAGTATACGATCGCGCCTGTTCCGCTGCCAGCAGCCGGGTGGCTGCTGCTTGGAGGTATTGGTGGGCTGTTCGCATACGGACGTCGCCAAAAGCGCAAAGCGGCTTAGGCAAGGTTTCTCCACCACGCGTTCATTCGTGCGGTGTAGACTTTTCGAATACAAAAAACCCGAGGTCATCGAACCTCGGGTTTTTCTATTTCCAAAGGTTGGAACGATTACTCTTCTGTCTCGTCCTCGCCTTGATCGGCGATCCAAGCCACGCTGACAACCTCTTCGCCCTTACCGGTGTTGAAGACCCGCACTCCGCCCGCGCTGCGGGATCTGAAGGAAATCCCATCCACCGGCACCCGGATCGACTGACCTTTGGACGTGGCCAGCATGATCTGGTCATCGATCTCGACCGGGAAGGACGCCACAAGCTCACCGCCGCGCATCGCCTTGTCCATGGCGGCGACGCCCATACCGCCGCGTCCGCGAACAGGATAGTCATGGCTGGAGCTCAGCTTGCCTGCGCCGCCAGTGGTGATGGTCAGGATCAGGTTCTCGGCTGCCGACATCTGAGCATAGCGTTCCTGCGTAATCGAGCCCGGCGCGGCTTCGTCTTCGTCCACCTCACCGTCATCGGCAATGCCAGCCACGGCGCGGCGCATCTTGAGGTAAGCTGCGCGTTCATCCGGGTCGGCCTCAAAGTGCCGGATCACAGACATCGACACAACGCGGTCGCCATTGGTAAGTTTGATGCCGCGCACACCGGTGGACTCACGTGAGTTGAAGACACGTACATCGGTGGTGCGGAAGCGGATTGCACGGCCTGAATTGGTGACCAGCATAACGTCTTCATCTTCCGAACAGATGCGGGCATTCACCAGTTCAACGCCCTCGGGCAGCTTCATGGCGATCTTGCCGTTGCGGCGGACATTGGTGAAATCCGACAGTCGGTTACGACGTACGTCACCCGCGCTGGTGGCGAAGACGATTTGGAGGTTTTCCCACTCTTCATCCGGCACATCCACAGGCATGATCGCGGCGATAGATACACCGGTAGGAATTGGCAGGATATTGACTATGGCTTTGCCTTTGCCGGTCCGGCTGGACTGCGGCAGACGCCAAGTCTTGAGTTTGTAGACCATGCCTTCGGTGGTGAAGAACAGCAGTTGGGTATGCGTGTTTGCCACGAAGAGGTTGGTGACGACATCCTCTTCCTTGGTCTGCATTCCCGACAGGCCTTTGCCGCCACGTTTCTGAGCACGGAAATCGGCCAGCGGTGTGCGCTTGATGTAACCGCCTGAGGTTACGGTCACGACCATATCCTCACGCTCAATCAAGTCCTCGTCTTCCATGTCGCCGGACCAGTCGACGATCTCGGTGCGGCGGTCGACAGCGAACTTTTCGCGGACGTCGCGCAGCTCATCACCGATGATCGACATGATGCGTTCGCGCGAGGAAAGAATATCCAGATATTCCTTGATCTTGGCTGCTAGTTCTTCCAGCTCGTCCGTGACCTCTTTGACACCCAACTGGGTCAAACGTTGCAGGCGCAGTTCCAGAATTGCGCGGGCTTGAACCTCGGTCAGGTTATAGGTGCCATCGTCGTTCATCTTGGACAGAGGATCGTCGATCAGACGAAGATAACCTTCGATCTCAGCAGCAGGCCAGCGGCGGGTCATCAGCTTTTCGCGCGCTTCGGCGGCGTCTGCCGAGGATCGGATCGTGGCGACTACCTCGTCCACGTTCGACACGGCCACGGCCAGACCACACAGAATGTGGCTACGCTCGCGCGCTTTGCGCAAGTCGTAGGCGGTCCGACGGGCAACAACATCCTCGCGGAAGTCGATGAAGGACGTCAGGAATCGGCGCAGGGTCAACTGCTCGGGTCGGCCGCCGTTCAGCGCCAGCATGTTGCAGCCAAAGGAAGTCTGCATCGGAGAGAACCGATAAAGCTGGTTCAGAACCACCTCGGGCGTGGCATCGCGCTTCAGTTCGACCACGACACGCACACCGTTGCGGTCGGATTCGTCCTGCACGTGGCTGACGCCTTCAATACGTTTCTCGCGCACCGCTTCGGCGATCTTTTCGATCATCGAGGCTTTGTTTACCTGATACGGGATCTCATCCACGACAATCGCATAGCGATCCTTGCGGATTTCTTCGACACGAGTCTTGGCGCGGATGATGACGCTGCCGCGACCTTCCAGATAGGCCTTGCGCGCACCAGATCGGCCCAGCATGACGCCACCCGTTGGGAAATCGGGGCCGGGGACGTATTCAATCAACTGCTCTGAGGTCAGGTCAGGATCGTCGATCAGGGCCAGCGTGGCGTTGACCACCTCCCCCAGATTGTGAGGCGGAATATTGGTCGCCATACCCACGGCGATACCACCGGCGCCGTTGACCAGCATGTTCGGGAAACGCGCGGGCAGAACGGTTGGCTCTTTGTCTTTGCCGTCGTAGTTGTCCTGAAAATCAACCGTCTCTTTTTCGATATCAGCCAGCAGTGCGGCAGCCGGTTTGTCCATCCGCACTTCGGTATAACGCATGGCCGCTGGGTTATCGCCGTCCATCGAACCAAAGTTGCCCTGACCGTCCAGCAAAGGCAGCGACATCGAGAAATCCTGCGCCATCCGCACCAGCGCGTCATAGATAGCTGAGTCCCCGTGCGGGTGGTACTTACCCATTACGTCGCCAACCGGGCGCGCAGACTTGCGGTAGGCTTTGTCATGGGTGTTCCCGGTTTCGTGCATCGCATACAGAATCCGGCGATGCACCGGCTTCAGGCCGTCACGCAAATCCGGGATCGCGCGGGATACGATGACCGACATGGCGTAGTCCAGATAGGATGTGCGCATTTCGGATTCGATGGAGACCGTCGGGCCGTCATACACTGGGCGCTCTGGCGGGGTTTCGTCCATGTTTTCAGGAATTTCTGGCGTATCGCTCACGTAAACTGCCCGATCTTTGGCTTGGGTCTATATCTTGTGGATGCACCTTATCAGACCCGGCACATAAGGTGCAAGCAAGCAGCGCATTGAGTGCGAAAAACCACGGTAACGTCCCGGTAACATATTGTTATCCAAGAATTAGAAGGTTTCTGTGCTAGCCTGAAGAGACCTTGCAACAAACCAGAGGTCCGCATGAACCCAAGCGAAACCGAATTGATGCTAAAGGGGTACGGTCTGACAACGGCGGAATTCTTCTACCATATGCCCGACTATATCCACGTACTAAACACGTTCATCTGGCAGGACTACGACCTGGCGCCGGATCATCCGAAACTGTTCGAATTCATCGATTTCTGGCAGCGAGAGATTGAAGGTCCGCTGCATTCGGTCAAATTCACCCACCGCAAGATGATTGCACCGGGTGAGTGGCGTAACATGGTTGGCGAGTTTCGCGTGAATTGAGTGGTCGGTAATGCCTGACTGACCATTGAATTACCCGTTTTCATTTAAGGCAAGTCGGGTAAGGTGACGGCCAATCTGTTGCTGCCACAGGAAAACAAACCATGACAAAAGCCTTTCTTTTTGCTGCGGCGCTTTGCCTAAGTGGTCCCGCTTGTGCCGAAGGCGTTCTGGACAAGATAAAGAAGGGTGCTGAAAACACCGCAGAAGCGATCGGTCGCGGCGCGGAAAGCGTCGGTGATACTGTCAACAAAGGCGCTGCGGTCGTCGATGAAACCATCGATTCCACGTCGGACTTGCTGTCCAACGAAGCAACGCCGGAAGAAACGCGTGCCAAGCTGGACGTGATGGCAGGAGAAATCCTTGATCAGTTGCTTGCCGAAAACCCCGAAGCGCAGTCACTCTATGACGTCAGCGCAGGTTATGCGGCCTTCGACTCGCGCAAGATTTCGGTGTTTCCGGTATCGGCAGGGTATGGGCGCGGTGTGGCCGTTTCAAAAGACACTGGTCAGCACACCTATATGAACATGGGCACGGGTGGTGTGGGCGCGGCCATTGGCATTGGCGGCTTTGAGACCAAGTTTGTGATCCTGTTCGAAAGCCCTTCAGATTTGGACAACTTCATTCTCCATGGCTATGACGCGACGGCTGAAACCGGCGCCATGTATGGAGAAGACAAAAAGGGCGAAACCGTGCGCTTTAGCGATGGGCGCTCTTTCTTTGTGCTCAGCAAAAAAGGATGGCGCGTGTCGGCAGGTGCGTCCGGCACCAAGTTCTGGAAGTCGCCCGAACTGAACTGATCAACCCGAGCAGCTTGCGCCGCCAAGAACGCAAAACTTGGCGCAGTGGGGATGGTTAAGGTGAACATCCGCCTCGGCTTCGGCCAGGCTGTGCCCCATCTCGAATTCGGGCTCATAAGGCAGCAACGTGCAGGCCAGAACGGCAGGGCGATCCGCACCTTTGCGTTTGACCACCATGCGCGAATTGGCACACATCACCGCATTTGGGGATTTGTCCAGAATTCCCCAGCACGCCGTCGTAATTTCAGGCACTTCCACGGATTCGTCCATCTCGGGGAATAGAACGGTCTGAGCTGGATTGTTCGGGTCGATGTCAAAGTCATGCCGGGCGAAGAACGCAGCATAACCAGCGCGGCTTTCTGCATCCGTGTCTCCCCACACCGACCTGCCTGCGATCGCCATGTTGAAACCGTGATCGCGCAACCACTCCATCCCGGTAACGGTTTTGTCGAAACTGCCCTTGCCGCGCTCTTCATCATGCAGGTCGGGGCGGTAGTGATCGACTGAGATGCGCAGCGTAAGCTTGTCGTTGTATTTGCTCTGCAACTCCAACAATCCTTCTCGCATCTTGCGGCGCATCATCGGGGCCATCGCATTGGTCAGAATCAAGACCTCATACCCACGTTCCAGCGCGGCACGAGTCATCTCGATCATCTCGGGGTTCATGAAGGGTTCGCCGCCGGTAAAGCCGATCTCGCGCACGGGCCAATTGCGCTCGTCGATCTGGTCCAGATAATCACGGATTTCATCCGCGGTCAGATAGACCAAAGCATCATTGGTCGGGCTGCTAGCGATATAGCAGTTCACGCATTCGATGTTGCACAGCGTACCTGTGTTAAACCAAAGCGTGTCTGGCTGGGTCAGTGAAACTGTTGCGCGGGTCTGCCCGTCTGCTGTCACCAGTTTGTCTTGGAACTTGCCGATATTGGCAAGCTGAGGGGCATTGTCTTTCATTCCCGCGTCCGGCTTTTGCTGAAATCTTTGGTTCGAACTAGCGTGTTGTCGGGGATTTGGTAAGGGTGACGCGGCGGTTCTAACAGAGTTTTGATGATCTTTGAGTTTTCATTTTTGGTTGCGCTAACATTGGACATGCAAGTTGGGTCGGGTTAAGGACAGCTTATGGTTTCACGCGTCATCCCTGTTGATCCTTTTGATCTGATTATTTTCGGCGGCACTGGTGATCTGGCGCAGCGGAAAATTCTGCCTGCCCTGTATCGTAGGTTCTGTGCCGGGCAATGGCATGATGACACGAAAATCCTTGCAGCAGCCCGGGCGAACCATACTGCGGAAGAGTTTCGCGAGATGGTTGCCGATTCTTTGCGCCAACATGCGCCGAAGCGGGCGCAGGACAGCCGGGCGCTGACCGGGTTTCTGCAGCGGGTTGACTATGTGCCTCTGGATGCAATGACAGCAGAAGGCTGGGATGTTCTGGGCCAAAAGCTGTCATCGGACCGCATAAGGGCGTTCTACTTCTCGGTTGGTCCAAGTTTGTTCGGCCCGCTGGCCGAGCGGGTCAGGGCGCATAATCTGGCGACGGACGACACCCGCATCGTGGTGGAAAAACCGTTTGGCCATGATCTGGACAGTGCGCGGGCCCTGAATGCCACGCTGGCTGCGCATTTCGACGAGAGCCAGATTTACCGGATCGACCATTATCTGGGCAAGGAAACCGTGCAGAACCTGATGGCTGTGCGCTTTGGCAACATGCTGTTCGAACCCTTGTGGAACAGCCAATATGTCGACCACATTCAAATCACGGTTGCTGAAACCGTGGGGATTTCCGGGCGTGAGGAGTATTACGAGCGCGCAGGCGCAATGCGGGACATGGTGCAGAACCACCTGATGCAATTGCTCTGCCTGATCGCGATGGAACCTCCGGCCAAATTTGATCCCGACGCGGTGCGCGACGAGAAACTCAAGGTAATCCGGGCGCTTGACCAGGTAGAGCCGCATCACATTGTGCGCGGCCAGTTCGCTGCAGGGCCCGAGGGTCCGGGATACCGAGACTGCGTTGGCAATCCGCGTTCAACCACCGAAAGCTATGTAGCGTTGAAGGCCCACATCAGCAACTGGCGGTGGGCTGGTACGCCGTTCTATCTGCGCACGGGTAAGCGGTTGGTGGCGCGGTCTTCGGTGATCAATGTGATGTTCAAGGACGCGCCGCATTCGATCTTCGGGGAAGAAGCCGGACGGCACGCCAATGCATTGTCGATCCGTTTGCAACCCAATGAAGGGATCACCCTGAAGGTGACGATCAAGGAACCGGGGCCGGGTGGGATGCGTCTGGTCGATGTCCCACTGGACATGAGCTTTGCCGAAGCCTTGGGACCCGAAAATCAGGACCCGCCAGATGCTTACGAACGGTTGGTGATGGATGTGATCCGGGGCAACCAGACGCTGTTCATGCGCGGGGACGAGGTCGAGGCCGCCTGGGCCTGGACCGATCCAATCATCGCTGGCTGGCTGGCGCGCGGCGACGTGCCGAAACCTTATGACAGCGGCAGCACAGGGCCGGGCGACGCCGAGCTGCTGATGAAACGAGATGGTCGCCGTTGGCAAGGAATCAAGCCATGAATATTCAGGAATATGCAGACCGCGAAATGCTGGCCATCGACGTGGCAAATGCTTTGGCGGGCGATCTGGAGGCTGCATTGTTGCATCATGACACTGTTGCGCTGGCCGTTCCCGGTGGGACAACGCCGGGGCCAGTGTTTGACAGCCTTTGTGCAGCGGACGTGGCGTGGGACCGTGTGCGAGTTTTGCCAACAGATGAACGGTGTGTACCTGCCGATCACGAGCGTTCCAACGAGCGTCTGATTCGCGAAAGACTGCTGACGAACCGGGCGTCTGTTGCGCATTACATTCCGCTCTATGTACCCGGTGCGGAACCCGAGGCGGCGTTGCCCGAAATCGAATCTCTGATTGCGCCGGTGTTGCCGTTGTCGGTTCTGGTTCTTGGAATGGGTGATGACATGCATACGGCTTCGTTGTTTCCGGGTATGGAAGGGCTGGCTCAGGCATTGGGCAGTGATGCGCCTACATTAACCGTCGCGCGCACCGAGGTGCAGCCCGAGGCGCGCATTTCCCTGACCGCGCCGGTCCTGGATGGGGCATTGTCCAAGCACCTGATTATCTACGGTCAGACCAAGCGCGACGCGTTGGAAAAAGCCATGTCGCTGCCACCGGAAGACGCACCAATCGCCGCTGTGCTGAGCGGTATGACTGTCCATTGGTCGGAGTGAACACATGCAACTGGACGCTTTGAAGGCATTGGCAGACGCGGACCGCCGTATCTTGGACCTGTTTGAGGCGGACGCGAACAGGGCTGTGGAATTTTCAGCTTCGGCCGGGGATATGCATTTTGATTACTCCAAGACGCAGATCGACGAAAGCGTGCGCGCGGGGCTGATCCAACTGTGCGAAGACGCCGGTCTTGCGGCGCGGCGCGATGCGATGTTTGCGGGCGAAAAGATCAACGAAACTGAAGGGCGCGCGGTGCTGCACACGGCCTTGCGCAATCTGGACGGTGGGCCGGTCGACGTGGATGGTCGGGACGTCATGCCCGAGGTTCTGGACACGCTGCAACGGATGCGGGTTTTTGCCGAGGAAGTGCGCGGTGGTGCGATTGCGGGGGCAGGGGGCAGCTTTACCGATGTGGTCAATATCGGCATTGGTGGGTCGGATCTTGGTCCTGTCATGGCAACACATGCGCTGGCTCCGTATCATGATGGGCCGCGTCTGCACTATGTTTCGAACGTGGATGGCGCGCATATCGCTGACACGCTGCGTCAGTTGGATCCGACACGGACTTTGGTGATTGTCGCCTCGAAAACCTTCACGACCATTGAGACAATGACCAATGCGCGCACGGCCCGCGCCTGGATGTCCGAAGGCGGAGGCGATCCGTCCCGGCAGTTTGCCGCCGTATCCAGCGCATTGGACAAGACGCAGGCGTTTGGCATTCCCGAGGCGCATGTGTTCGGTTTCGCCGATTGGGTCGGTGGGCGCTATTCGGTCTGGGGGCCAGTGGGCCTGCCGGTCATGATCGCTGTTGGCTCAAACGCGTTTGACGCGTTTCTGCGTGGTGGGCAGGCGATGGATCTGCATTTCCGCTCGGCGGATTGGGCTGAGAACGTGCCCGTCATGCTGGCGCTGGTCGGTATCTGGCATCGTCAGGTTCTGGGCCATGCCAGCCGCGCCGTGCTGCCCTATGATCAGCGGCTATTGCGGCTGCCAGCCTATTTCCAACAGTTGGAAATGGAATCGAACGGCAAATCGGTGGCGATGGATGGTTCTTCCCTGACTGTTCCGTCGGGCCCTGTGGTCTGGGGGGAACCGGGCACGAACGGTCAGCACGCCTTCTACCAACTGATTCACCAGGGTACGGACGTTATCCCATGCGAATTCATGGTTGCGGCCGAAGGGCACGAACCCGAGCTGACCCATCATCACCGCTTGCTTTTGGCCAATTGTCTGGCGCAGTCCGAAGCCCTTATGCGCGGCCGGTCACTGGACGAAGCCCGAGACCGCATGGCGGCAAACGGGCTGACAGGTGCGGAACTGGAGCGGCAGGCGCGACATCGGGTTTTCCCCGGCAATCGTCCGTCCACCACTCTGATTTATCAGAAACTCACACCATTCGTACTGGGTCAGATCGTTGCCCTGTATGAGCACCGGGTGTTTGTCGAAGGTGTGCTGTTGGGTATCAACTCTTTCGATCAATGGGGGGTGGAGCTGGGCAAGGAGCTGGCCACGTCGCTTGGCCCCATTGTGGACGGTGAAGAAAGCGCCCAAGGCAAGGACGCATCCACCGCTGCGCTGGTCGCCTATGCGTTGAAACACCGGGATTAACGCCCCAAAACGCAGCCTGCTGCACTAGTGGGTGGCATTCTTTTATTGTCAGACAATTAAATGCTTGGCAGGGTTCCTTCCTAGGAAACGACTGGATTGACGCAATGGGGCACGCCCCTAGCTGTTAATGTCAGATGGATAAGGCAGGGGTCATCTAAGACCCCGCCAACGACGGGAGGATGTCCATGCTGGGACAGATGATGACGCAGCCCCTGCTGATTTCGTCACTTATTGATCATGCAGAACGCTACCACGGCCAAACCGGGATAATCTCGGTCGAAACAGACGGTACGATTTCCGAGACCAACTGGTCTGAGATTGCGATGAACGCCCGACGCCTGGCATCAGCGCTAACAAAACTGGGATTAGAGCCACAGGACAGGATCGGAACTCTGGCCTGGAACAACCGGCGGCATCTTGAGATTTACTATGCAACCTCCGGCGCTGGCTATGTCTGCCACACGGTCAATCCGCGCCTGTTCCCCGAGCAACTGACCTATATCATCAACCACGCTCAGGATCGTGTGCTGTTCTTTGATGCAACATTCATCCCGTTGGTTGCAGCGCTGCACGATGCGCTTACCGAAGTCAGGCACTTTGTCCTCATGGGCCCACGCAATGAAGAGGCAGCGTCACAGATCCCCGGTTTAGTGTTCTATGATGAACTGATCGAAACAGGAGATGCTGGCTTCACATGGCCTGATCTGGATGAAAACACGGCATCAAGCCTGTGTTATACCTCGGGCACGACGGGCAATCCCAAGGGCGTGCTGTATTCCCACAGGTCGACCCTGCTGCACAGCTTTGCGTCGAACACAAAGGATGTGATCGGTTATTCTGCGATGGACGTCGTCATGCCCGTCGTGCCGATGTTCCACGTCAACGCCTGGGGATCGCCCTATGCCTGTGCCATGTCGGGGTCGCGGATGGTCTTGCCGGGACAGGATTTGCACGGCGAGGCGCTGGTCAACCTGATCGACACCTATGGTGTGACCCTGGCCATGGGTGTGCCGACCATTTGGCAAGGTTTGCTGGCCCATGCCGCCAAGTGCGGGACCGAGTTGAAAAGCCTGGATCGAACTGTGATCGGGGGCGCGGCCTGTCCGCCTTCGATGATCGAAACCTTCCGCGAAACCTATGGGGTCGACACTGTGCATGCCTGGGGCATGAGCGAGATGAGCCCGCTGGGCACAACAAACTACCCTCTGGCCAAGCATCTTGAGCTACCACTTGAAGAACAGCACGCAATCCGCCTGAGTCAGGGCAGGCCGCCCTTTGGGGTCGAGCTGAAAATCGTCGATGATGATGGCAATGATCTGCCGCATGACGGCGAAACTCAGGGCGATCTGATGGTGCGGGGGCATTGGGTTCTGGACAGCTATTTTATGCTGCAAGATCAGAAACTTCTTCAGGATGGCTGGTTTGCCACCGGCGACGTCGCCACGCTGGACCCGGATGGCTATATGACCATCCGCGACAGATCCAAAGACATTATCAAATCCGGCGGAGAATGGATCAGCTCCGTTGAGCTTGAGAATATCGCAGTCGCGCATCCCAAGCTTGCAACCGCCGCCGTGGTGGGCGTGCCGCACCCGAAATGGGACGAAAGGCCGCTGCTGGTTGCTGTAAAGGCTGAAGGGGCAGACCCAAGCGAAGACGAATTGCTGAGCTTCTTCGATGGAAAGATCGCCAAGTGGCAAATCCCGGACAAGGTGGTCTTTGTCGATGCACTGCCGCTGAACGCAACCGGGAAAGTCCTGAAACGCAACCTGCGCGCGGATTTCGAAGACGCCCTGACGGGTTAACTTCAGTTAAGGGAGAAGATGGCTCCGGCGGTAGGGATCGAACCTACGACCAATTGATTAACAGTCAACTGCTCTACCGCTGAGCTACGCCGGAACGGTTCGCGCCGTATAGCAATCGAATTCCCGGTCGTCCAGTGCAGGCCGCAAGTTTTTTCGAAAAATTCAGCAGCAACAAAGCGAGGTCCAAAAACTTGTCAAACAGGAGGGATCAGGGCGGCGCTGAGACTGTGCAAATGCTGCTATCAAATTGCGCGTTTTTGTGTTTTGAAGAGCGCCATGCCGCCAAAATCTGGTGTGGCTTCTGTCTGGGCATAGCATGTTCCCGAAAAAGGTCTCGTTGCGGTCGCTACAGCGAAACTTGCACGGGAATACGTGTTAATCCGCCTTAGTACGGTTGATCCCACTCGCTGAAACTGTCGGACTTTAGGCTTGAATCGTGGAATTCAACAGGAGAACGCATTGAAAGTGAACGAACTTGAAAAACCTGTTCTAACCATGCCGGAAGACGCGCAAAATGTGCTGCGCGAAAACTACGAAGCGGCCTCTGTGATTCTAGAATACGGCTCTGGCGGATCGACTGTTTTGGCCTCAGAAATGCAAAACAAAACTGTGTTCAGCGTAGAAAGTGACCGAAGCTGGACCCGAAAAATGAGGCGCTGGTTTCGCGAAAACCCACCCAACACCGGGACCGAAGTTAATATATCCTGGGTTGATATCGGTGACACCAAGAAATGGGGGTTTCCGGCAAATCAAGACAAATCAGGACGGTATCCCAGATATCCTTTGTCAATCTGGCAGAGCGAGGGGTTCAAGCATCCGGATGTTGTGCTCGTCGATGGCCGGTTTCGAGTCGGCTGTGCTTTGGCCACCGCATTCAATATTACACGGCCCGTGACCCTTCTTTTTGACGACTATGGAGATCGACCGCGAATGCAAGCAGCGGAAGAATTTCTAGATGCACCAGAACTTGTCGGCCGCATGGCTATATTTAGGGTAGAGCCCATGCAAATCCCGGCGGATCGCCTTATTCGGGTTATTCGCCTGCTAACGGTACCCTGAAGCGACGACTGAAGTGGAAATTGATTTGATAATCCAAAGAGCGCCGGAAAACGGAAACTGATATAGCAGTGGACGAAAGTACGGGCTCTCGACCGATCTATTTGTCAACTTCTTGGATTGTCAGGATTATTGGCTCCGGCGGTAGGGATCGAACCTACGACCAATTGATTAACAGTCAACTGCTCTACCGCTGAGCTACGCCGGAACTGAGGCGCGTATAGCAACCCGGATTCCCGGCGTCCAGAGGGGAAGCGCGCGAAGCATGAAAAAATTTTGACCTGTTATGCGACGCGATGAAAAACCGCCGAGGCAGACATTTTTCCGCGCGAAAGGACCCTGTTTTTCCCATTCAGATCAACAAGGTGCGCAAAGACGTTGCGTTCCGCGGCGGGCAGCAGGGCGGCGGGTGTTTCGGTATAGATACGCTCGGCCAACTGCCGGGCCGTGCCATCTGCCTGTTCCAGAGCCGTCAGAATCTGTGCCTCGCGGGATTGTCTGTGTTGGATCAACCAATCCAGACGTCCGGCAGGGTCTGTGATTGGCGCGCCGTGCCCTGCATAAAAAACAGACCAGGCGCGGGCGCGCAGGTGGTCGCAGGCCGCCATGAAGTCCGTTAAATCTCCGTCCGGGGGTGAGACCAAAGAACTGGCCCAGCCCATCACGTGGTCAGCTGTGAAACAGGTGTCCTGCCAGCCGAGCGCAATGTGATTTCCCAAGTGACCCGGGGTGTGGATGACCTCCAACTGCCAGTCATTTCCTTCAATGACTTCGCCGTCTGCAACCTCAACATCAGGACGAAACGCGGTGTCGATCCCTTCGCCGCCCCCTGTCATACCTTGCGCGACCAAACGGGTCATGACATCGCTTCGCCCGGCCTCTGGTCCGCCGAAGGCATAGATGGCTGCGCCTGTCCGCTTCGCCAGTGGGGCGGCAAGCGGTGAATGATCCAGATGCGTGTGCGTCACGATGATGTGGCTGATTCTCTGCCCAGGAGTCAGAGCATCCAGAATAGCGTTCAGATGGGCCTCGTCTTTGGGGCCAGGGTCGATCACCGCGATGTCTCGGTCTCCCAGCAAGTAGGTGTTGGTGCCTCGATAAGTCATGGCTGAGGGATTCGGGGCCAGAATACGTCGCAACCCGGGTTGCAGATCGACCGCAACACCTGCGGGTGGGTTGAAATCGTCAGGTGCCTGCATTCTGTGCTCTTTCTCTTATCCGGACGGCCCGCTAGGTTTAGCCCATGTCTTCGCAATGGCTCAAACCCTATCTGCCTCGCAGCCTCTACGCCCGGGCAGCCCTAATTCTGGTTCTTCCGGTGATCGTGCTGCTGCTAGTGGTGGGTATTGCCTTTATCCAAAAGCATCTGGAAGACGTTACCGGGCAGATGACCCGCGCGGCGTCACGCGAAGTGACTTTGATCACGACGATGATCGCCGATGCCGAAACGCAGCAGGACGCTCTGGCCGTTGTGCGCCCCGATTTGCGGGCCCTTGAAATGCAGGCGCGTTTTCTTGACGTGAACGAAGAACCGATGATTGGGGCGCGGCGCTGGTATGATTTCATCGCGCCACAGGTCCAGTCCGACCTTCAGTCAAACCTGCCCGATCTAGTGGCTGTCGCCTTGCCGACAAGTCGCGAAGCGCGGGTGTATTTGCAGACACATCTTGGGGTATTGCAGCTGACCTTTGATCGGCGCAGGTTGTCCCCAGTCGCGCCGCATCAGTTGATCGTGACAATGGTATTTTTCGCCGTGATCATGACTTCGATTTCCTTTCTATATATGCGCAATCAATTGCGGCCGATCACACGTCTGGCCGATGCGGCGCAGGCCTTTGGGCGTGGAAGGGTCGTGCCCTATACACCCGGCGGCGCCATCGAGGTTCGTGCGGCAGGAAATGCGTTCCTGGACATGCGCGCCCGGATCGAACGTCAAATCGAACAGCGGACGCTAATGCTGTCGGGTGTCAGCCATGATCTGCGCACACCGCTGACGCGATTAAAACTTGGACTGTCTATGCTGCCCGAAGACGAGGCCGCGCCTTTGCAGCAGGATGTGACGGAAATGCAGTCCCTGCTTGACGCGTTTCTGGATTTCACGCGCGGAGCTGCGGAAGGCTCCCCAGAAGAGGTGCAGCCAGATGTTTTCATTCGCCAGATCGTGGAGGATGCCAAACGCGCCGGGCATCAGGCCGAGCTGATTGGGGTTGAGGGGCAGGGGGCAGTGCTGCTGCGCCCTATGGCCATTCGCAGGGCCGTTGAAAATTTGATCGGAAATGCGGTGCGCTATGGATCACGGGCTGACGTCAGCTTGACACTGAATCCCAAGTCCATGCGTATCCGTGTCGAAGATGATGGCCCGGGTATTCCAGTCGAGGAACGCACCGAAGCGGTCAAGCCTTTCACGCGGCTTGATCCGGCACGGAATCAGAACAAGGGCAGCGGAGTAGGTCTTGGTTTGGCGATTGTGGCGGACATTGCCCGTGCGCATGGCGGTACATTGCGCCTGGCAAAAAGCGAGCGTTTGGGCGGTCTTTGCGCGGATATTATCATAGGTCGATAGCAACACGCCTTGTTGCTAAAAAATGCATGCAATTTTGTGCTTTTGTATAAGCATGTAATTCTGACCCCAGTTTTCTAACGACGTGGGGTTCAGAGAAAATGATTAAAGCAGCTCTCAGCAATATCGAGAAAATAGTCGTTACCGTCACTTCATTGTTTGCTCTTGTTCCGATTACGCAATTCGCGCGGGAAGCCGAAGACCGAAAATTCGAACGTATGGCCAGCTTCATTGCGCTTGGCGACACCTGCAGCAATTGGATGCAGGAAGAAGTGATCCAGGGTATGGCGTTTGAGTTAAAGCATTTTGTCAAAGAAGACGCAGACGAATTCGCACCAATTCCAGTTCAGGTCAGAGCAAATCAGGTGATCTATTGCTCATATGTTCTAGATTACTTCCAGGCCGAGTTTGCGAAAGTTTATGGCCCGCCAGATCCGGATCAGGACTATTTCGAACCAACTGCGGACGAATACTTGGCCATGCTGTATGACGCATCACATTGGTCCGTTCCGATCGACTTTGCAGACTATCTGGTCACGATCCGAAACCTGCCAAATTCAGCCGGGACACACGCGTTCTATGAAACGCAGAGTCCTTGGTGGCTGGCTGATAGTGTAGAAGAGTTTCTTAAATACTAGCGCCCGAGGTTTAACTCGCAGACAGGCCGCAGGTTGCTCCGAATTGTGGGGCTGGGCTTAGGATGTGTCACCTAATACCCATACCAACACCCCACAACCGTGACGGTATGGAAGTCGCTACTTGATCGCCGCTTTGATAGGCAGTTTGAGTGTGACAGCGTGGATGCAACGGTTCAGAAATTCTCTTTAAGAATAATGCTGTCCGAGAATTAAAACCACGCAACAGGAAGTGAGGTAACGATGTCAAATTAAACCAGACAAACAGATGGCGAGCCCTGTGTGTGGATTGCGACGACAATGAATCGCAGCGGTGTGATCCAGTCCATCCTTCGCAAGGAGTTTGGGTTAAGCTGGAGGGAAAAGCGCTCGGCGGACCATGTTGAATGGTCAAAAAGGATGGTTCAGGAGTCCGCTCTTGGTTGGAAGCGGGGGGATATCCTGACAAAAGAACAGGTTGGCGAGGTTTGGTACTTTAACTCCAAAGCTGAATATTACACCGCACCGTTCATTAGTGGCGGTGGCTATCCCTTGGTGTCTGAATTCACAAAGGCGGTATTGGAGCAGTTTGATCTGGGCAATACTGTTTTTCACCCATTGAAGCTGATGGATTCGACCGAGTCCCATCTGACCACATCCGAGCCATATTATTTTCTGAACGTGGGCAACAAACGCTCCATGGGCAACTACGATGCTCTAGGGCCAGAAGGTGATATTCGTTCGCCTCTCGATAACATCGGAAACGGAATCCGGTATCTGCCCAGAAGCAGTCGCGAATCTGAACTCGTCGTTGTGCCGGAGGCAATGGATGGTCCTGATATTTGGGTTGATCCGCTGGTACCCAAGCTCTTGTTTTTGTCTGACCATCTCGTTGCCGGTTTGAAAGCTGCGGGCGTCGACAAGGGCTGGGGTCTTGTTCGCTGCCGTGTCGGCACGCTCTGATATCTGACTTAATTCTCTAGAATATTTGAACCAGAAAGCATTTATCCATGGGTGAATACACTTTTAATGTCCATCATATTATTCCCCGCAAAGTGTTTAGGTCGTGTTGACAAAAGGGATTCACATCGGGCTTTGGGCATGATTCAAGCTAACATCTGCGATGGAGACCAGCTTGGCACGAGATTTGATCTCGGACGAGGAGTGGGCGTTCTTTGAACAGTTCATTCTTTCCGTTCGCGCCCCGAATGGGCGAAAACCTACCAACCACCGCCTTGTTCTTGACGGCGTTTTCTGGATAGCACGTACCGGCGCGCCGTGGCGGGACCTTCCTGAAGAGTTCGGGAAATGGTCGAGTGTCTATCAACAGTTCCGGCGTTGGACACTTGCCGGCCTCTGGGAACAGATCCTGGAGGCGCTGATCGAGAGCAGGATCGTTCCAGATGCCCTACAAATGGTCGACAGTACCGTGGTTCGCGCCCATCATCAGGCAGCGGGCGCTAAAGGGGGACTCCGCGACAGGGTTTTGGTCGCTCAAAGGGTGGCTTTACGACCAAGATCCATCTCCGGGTGAATGCGGCCGGTCTGCCGATGAGAACTGACATCACACCTGGCCAGACGTCCGATTATCTTGGCTTCGATCTCATCATGGACGACAATCTGCCGGAACCTTTAGTACTGCTGGCGGACAAGGGGTACGATGCCGACAGCACTCGCGACCAAATGCGCAGCCGATATATCCAACCTGTGATCCCAATGCGGAAGTCGCGAAAGAAGCGCGTCGGTGTTGATCGCCCACTGTATCGACTACGGAACCTGGTTGAGAGATGCTTCAACAAGCTGAAGAATGCCCGCCGTGTCGCGACACGTTACGACAAAACTGCTGAAAGCTTCCTCGGCTTCGTCGATATCACGTCAATCCGCATATGGCTCCGCCATTTGTCAACATGACCTAGTCACGGTCGCTTCCAGATTGGGAAGCGGCAGCGCATGTTTGGGCAAAAGCCCACGGGTTGAATCGAAGAATCCAGTGGTATTCAAGATTACAAAGCTCAGCTCGTGGATCTGCGTTCTCGCCGATGCGTGGCGAAACCCCAAAACCATAGGGCGGCTATCAAAGAGTGGCTGGAGAGAAATGACATTCCGGCACTGGAAAAACGGCCAGGGTGGTTTGAGGTGGATTCGATAAAAACTACTGAGTTCGTTGGGTAGTACATTATATATGTGGCTGCTTCATTTTGAGCCGCATATCGTACCCCGCCGGTGTATTATTTATATAAAACAATAACATAGCGGTGATCTTGGTAGGCCCGGCAGGACTTGAACCCGCAACCAAAGCGTTATGAGCGCTCTGCTCTAACCAATTGAGCTACAGGCCCGCCACGGCGTCTTGCCTATCACGGTGAACGCCCGCGTCAAGCCTGACCGTTGCAACATGATGCACAATCGACTAACCCGCCCGCAAAGCATTCATGAGGGACCGACCATGACAGCGGGTAAGAACGGAATCACCTATGCCGATGCAGGCGTGGATATTGACGCGGGCAATGCTCTGGTCGATCGGATCAAGCCCGCCGCCAAACGGACCAACCGCCCCGGCGTGATGAGCGGGCTGGGTGGCTTTGGCGCATTGTTCGATCTGAAAGCAGCGGGGTATCAGGATCCCATTCTGGTTGGGGCAACCGATGGCGTGGGCACCAAGCTGCGGATTGCAATTGATACTGGCGTTGTGGATGGGGTTGGCATTGATTTGGTGGCCATGTGCGTCAACGACCTGATCTGTCAGGGGGCCGAACCGCTGTTCTTCCTGGACTATTTCGCCACCGGAAAGCTGGATACCGACACGGCAGCGCGGATCATCGAAGGCATTGCCGAGGGTTGCGCGCAATCCGGCTGTGCGTTGATCGGGGGCGAGACGGCTGAGATGCCGGGCATGTATCCCGATGGTGACTTTGATCTGGCCGGGTTCTCGGTTGGTGCGATGGAACGTGGTGCGGATTTGCCCGCTGGTGTTCAGTCGGGTGATGTGCTGCTGGGCCTGGCCTCGAACGGGGTGCATTCCAACGGTTATTCGCTGGTGCGTAAACTGGTTGAGCTGTCTGGGCTGGGCTGGGACGCGCCGTCGCCCTTCAGCGCTGGCACCTTGGGTGAGGCTTTGCTCACGCCCACACGCCTCTATGTCAAACCGGCGTTGGCTGCTGTCCGCGCCGGTGGTGTTCACGCGCTGGCGCACATTACAGGCGGTGGTCTGACCGAAAACCTGCCGCGTGTGTTGCCCGAGGGGTTGGGGGCCGAGATCGATCTGGACAGCTGGCAATTGCCGCCCGTCTTCAGCTGGATGGCGGAAACTGGCGGTATTGTCGAAGCCGAAATGCTCAAGACCTTCAATTGCGGTGTTGGCCTGATTGTCGTGTGCGAAGCAGACAAAGCGGATGAGCTGTCGATCTTGCTAAAAGACGCCGGTGAGACCGTTGCACGGATCGGCACCGTGACTGAGACGCCCGGCGTTGCCTATTCGGGCAAACTGCTGTGAGCCACAAGCGCGTCGCGATCCTGATTTCCGGGGGCGGGTCGAACATGGTGTCGCTGGTCGATAGCATGATCGGTGACCATCCGGCGCGGCCTTGTTTGGTGCTGTCTAATGATGCGCAGGCGGGCGGGCTGAAAAAAGCTGCAGACCGTGGCATTCCGACCGCAGTGGTCGATCACCGCCCGTTCAAAGGGGACCGCGCCGCGTTTGAGGCCGAGCTTTTGAAGCCCTTGCAAGAGGCACAGCCGGACATTGTGTGTCTGGCGGGTTTCATGCGCGTGCTGACGGGGGATTTTGTGTCCAGGTTTCAGGGGCGGATGCTGAACATCCACCCTTCTTTGTTGCCGAAGTACAAAGGCTTACATACGCACGCTCGTGCAATTGAGGCCGGGGACGCCGAGCATGGTTGCTCGGTTCATGAAGTCACCGCAGCGCTGGATGATGGCCCGATTTTAGGCCAGGCTCGTGTGCCTGTTGAGCAGGGTGACACGCCGGATACGCTGGCTGCGCGAGTCCTGGTTCAGGAGCATGTGCTCTACCCCGAAGTGTTGCGCCGTTACGCAGAAGGCAACAGGTCGCCCGTCCTGTTGCCCTGAACCCGCTCTGGGTGATTTACACCCGCCCGATATTCGGCCTATGGTCGTCGGTAACGCTCGGGACGAAGAAAATAACGGGCAGTCACAAAACCAAGAGCGATACTAGTACGGCGCATGAAAACCCTGACGACGACGCAAGAGCTGGCCGACTTCTGTAAGGCCGCCGCAAGCTATCCTTATATCACTGTCGACACTGAATTCCTGCGCGAGCGGACGTATTATTCCAAACTCTGCCTCGTGCAATTGGCGGTCCCTTCCGAAGACGAAGATAGCGCGGTTCTGGTGGATCCCTTGGCTGATGAGCTATCGCTGGAACCGCTGTACAAGCTGTTCCGCAACGAAGATGTCGTCAAGGTTTTCCACGCCGCTCGACAGGATCTTGAGATTTTCTGGGTTGAGGCAGGTGTGTTCCCCAATCCTTTGTTCGACACACAAGTCGCAGCGATGGTTTGCGGCTTTGGTGAACAAGTCGGGTATGAGACATTGGTGCGCAAAATCTGCAAACAGGGCGTCGACAAGACCTCTCGGTTTACGGACTGGTCTAGGCGTCCGCTGACAGACGCGCAGAAATCTTATGCGTTGGCTGATGTCACCCATCTTCGCAAGATTTATGAACACCTGGCGGCTGAACTTGAAAAGACAAAGCGCAGCCATTGGGTAGGGGAAGAACTGCGGACGTTGACGCAACCCACCACCTATGACATCCGCCCGGAAGAGGCTTGGAAACGGGTAAAGACGCGGACAAACTCGGCCAAGTTCCTGGCCGTGGTGCGGGAATTGGCCCAGTTCCGCGAAGCTTATGCGCAGGAAAACAACGTTCCTCGGAATCGGGTTTTCAAGGATGATGCACTGATCGAATTGGCGTCAACCAAACCCAAAACGCCCTCGGATCTGGGCGGATCGCGGCTGTTGCTGCGCGAGGCAAGAAAGGGCGCGATTGCCGAAGGTATTTTGGCGGCTGTAAAACGCGGGGTGAATTGCCCGGCGGATAAGCTGCCAAAGGTCGATACGTCGCGCGATAAGCTGAAGGTCAACCCGGCATTGGCCGACTTGCTGCGGGTTCTTCTGAAATCCAAGACAGAGAGCTCCGGCGTAGCCGCTAAACTGATCGCCACCAGCTCTGAACTGGATCAGATCGCCGCTGGCGAGCGCGACTTGCCCGCGATGTCTGGCTGGCGGTTCGAAGTATTCGGCGAAGACGCGCTGAAGCTATGCGAAGGCAAGATCGCTTTGGCTGCTAAAGGGCAGGCGGTCAAGGTTGTGTCGCTTTAGAAGGTTTTAGCGCCGTCGCGACTCTAACGCGTTCTGCTGTCCAACCACACGCACCAGTCGAATGCCTTCAAGATCCTGACGACTGACATTCACAGCGTCCGACACCATGCGGGTACGTTCGGATCCTTGAGGTGTTTGCGCGCTGGGATAGTTCACGAGGAACTCAAATTCCATTGTGCCGTTTTTCTCGTTCTCTTCCGAGTTCACACGAACCAGGCGGGCATTGTATGCGCCCTGACGGACAGCCGTTCCCGACGCATAAATGATGGCACCGGTTGGGGTGGGATCGATGCGCAGCTCGTCAATCTGACCGATTGGAATGCTGGTGTCCGCGATATTCGGGCGCGAAAACAGGCCCGTGCCTTGTCTTTGCTGAGGAACCAAAGCGTCAGCTGCGTTAGGGTCCGGCGGCGTTTCAGCTTCTACCGATCTGCTTGAGCCAAACCAATTCGACGGGTTCACCCGAGAATCACGCCAGCCGCTGCATGCAGTCAAGGTCAGCGTGGCGATGATAAGAACGGACAGAGATTTTTGCATGGACCCACAGCTTTTCACACGAATACAGGCAATGGGTTAGCGCAAATTCCTCGCGTTGAAAAGCCACCGCGGGGCTGGACAGCAGGTGGTCGTCGGCATAGGTCACAGTTGGTACCGAAACCAAAAGGATCGCCGCACCATGGCCACGCCCGCCTTTGAAGACATTGTCGAGGATTTCGAGTTTCTGGAGGACTGGGAAGACCGGTATCGCCATGTCATCGAACAGGGCAAGGCGATGGACCCATTGGATGACGCGTTCAAAGTTCCAGCAACAAAAGTGAACGGGTGTGCCAGCCAAGTCTGGCTGCATCCGATGATCGAGTCCGGTGTTTTCAAATTCGATGGCGACAGCGACGCGCTGATCGTGCGAGGGCTCATTGCTGTCCTGCGCTCCTTGTATAATGGTCTGCCCGTAGCCGAAGTGCCCAAGGTTGATGCTGGAGCAGAACTGGCGCGTTTGGGGCTGAATGATCATCTGTCTGCACAACGGTCCAACGGCCTTCGTGCCATGATCGAACGCATACGGCAGGTGGCCCAGGAAAACGCGTAAGGTCAGGTCGGACGGTTTGCCCAATCTGACAGCGTGGTTTCCAAATCGCCATAGCCGGTAAAGCGCCGCTCGAACTCCAAACCCATCCTGTCCGCGCATTCTCGCGCACGTTCCGTGAGGTCCGGATCGTCGATCTGCGCTTGATAGATCAGTTTGGTGTAGTTGCCGAAATACATATCCCGCAGCTCTGGGTGTCGATCCAGACCCAAGGGTTTCCAGACAAAGGCGTCAAATTGCCGGGCCAAAAAGTCGGTCAGGTAAAAGGCCGTGGTCTCATCCTCGCCGCGCGCCTCAAAGGCTTGGTTGCCTTCGAAGAACGAGTAACAATGCGGGCCCTTGACCATCTCGACCCCCAGCTTTTCACAGGCTTGTTGAAGCAGGCCGCCGGTCCCGCAATCTGCGTAGACCACATAGATTTTGTCGAATTGGTCCCGGTGCTTGGCCACAGCGTCTTCCACAGCTTGCGTGATCCGTTCCGGGTGGACATGAAGAATCGCAGGCAGGCATGTCAGCGCCATGTGATCCCAGCCGTTACGCGATTTGATATCCAGAATCTCTTTGGCCAACGCCCCACATGCGATCAGCAGGATACGGCCAGATTCGGTGTCGGTGTAGCCTTTGGTCGTTAGGCTGGCATCATCAGGCAGAGCGTCGTTTGACATTGTGTGGCGTCCTCTGGGGTTGCTCACAGAAGAGGATGAATTTGACCTGCCGGCAAGCCTTGTTCCGACCTCTGATCGTAAACTGCCGACGTCTTCGGTTTGGTCCCGCCAAAATAGGTTGTGGTCAGAGACCTGCGCAACTTAGCGGTCGCGCTTGTTCCAAAGATATAAGCCCGAGCTTCTAAATGAAAAAGGGCCGCCCCAATCGGGCGGCCCTTTTGTGAAAATGTAAGGCGGATTAGCCAGCCAGTTGGTTGTGCTTGCGGCCTACAAAGTCTTTTGCAGTTTCCACTGCAACAGCCGCGTCACGGCAGTAAGCGTCTGCGCCGATGGCTTTGCCAAACTCTTCGTTCAGCGGGGCACCGCCAACCAGAACGATATAGTCGTCACGCACACCTTGTTCGACCAACGTGTCGATAACCACTTTCATGTAAGGCATTGTGGTCGTCAGCAGCGCGGACATGCCAAGAATGTCAGGCTGTTCGGTTTCCAGCGCTTCCAGGTAGTTTTCGACTGGGTTGTTGATACCGATATCAACAACTTCAAACCCTGCGCCTTCCATCATCATCGACACGAGGTTCTTGCCGATGTCGTGAATGTCGCCTTTGACGGTGCCGATGACCATCTTGCCAACGCGTGGCGCGCCGGTTTCTGCCAGCAACGGCTTCAGGATCGCCATGCCACCCTTCATGGCGTTGGCGGCCAGCAGAACTTCGGGTACAAACAGGATGCCGTCGCGGAAGTCATGGCCCACAATGGTCATGCCACCGACCAGAGCTTTGGTCAGAATGTCATAGGGGGTCCATCCACGCTCCAGCAGGATGTTGGTTCCTTCTTCGATCTCTTCTTTCAGACCATCGTAGAGATCGTCGAACATCTGCTCGACAAGTTCGTCGTCGTTCAGTTCGGACAGGATGATGTCTTCTTCGTCGGACATGGGGTATTCCCTGTGCTGGGCGGGCCATCGGCCCGTGGTGGCATTTTTTCCGTTTTGGCCAAAACGTCGCATTCTGACTGTGACGATTGCGACGTCGGTCGTTTCGGGACCGACCTATATGTCAAAAAATCACGTGGCTCGAATGAAAAATCCGCATGATAATCGTGCATTCGGTTTGATCGCGGCTGTTTGGGGCGCTTTCATGAGGAGACTTGTACAAACCCGGGCGCAGGTTTATGTTCCAGGTGGGAACAAAAATAGAACAAAGCGCCAAAATGACTGTTGTACCAACCATAAAGGCCAGAGGAACTAATTCGAACGCCACTGGTCGGTTCGAGCGTTTTGCAACCGTAGCCACCGATGATGGGTGGGAGATTGACGAATCCCCACCGCCTTTGCGCACCGAAACAAGGGACGAGGTGGCGCGCAGTGCGATTACGTACAATCGGTCTCCGGATTTGCCGTTTGATCGATCCATCAATCCATATCGCGGTTGTGAACATGGCTGTGTCTATTGTTTTGCCCGGCCCAGTCATGCCTATCTGGGATTGTCCGCAGGGCTGGATTTCGAAACCCGCCTGACAGCGCGTCCCAACATGAGCTGTGTTCTGCGAAATGAATTGTCGTCCAAGTCTTATAAGGTCGCTCCGCTGGCTATAGGTACAAACACGGACCCGTATCAGCCGATCGAGAAAGATCGCCTGATTACAAGGTCCTGCCTTAAGGTGTTGCACGAGTTCAACCATCCGGTTGCAATTGTCACCAAGGGCGCTTTGATCGAGCGGGATCTGGACATTCTGACTGAAATGGCCAGCCGTGGATTGGTGCGCGTAGGGATCTCGCTGACCACTTTGGATCCCGCTTTGTCGCGTCGGATGGAACCTCGTGCACCGTCACCGCAGCGGCGTCTGCGCATGATCCGCACACTGACCGAGGCCGGGGTTCCGGTGCGTATGATGACATCTCCGATTGTGCCCGGCCTGACGGATCATGAACTAGAGAACCTGCTTGAGGCGGGACAGGAGGCAGGAGCAGATGCCGCCAGTTGGATCATGCTGCGATTGCCGCGTGAGGTGTCGCAGTTGTGGCAGGATTGGCTGGCCGAACACCAACCGGCACGGGCGGAAAAAGTGATGTCCAAGCTGCGCGACATGCACGGTGGGCGGGACTATGACCCGCGCTGGGGCCACAGAATGCGGGGTGAGGGTGAGTACGCCGGAATTATTGCCCAAAGGTTTTCCAAAGCTTGCAAGCGGTTAGGGCTTTCTGTGAAATCTGCCCCTCTACGTTGCGATCTTTTTGAAATTCCGCCGCAACCCGGGGATCAAATGAGCTTGTTCTAAAGCCTAAATACATCCCTGGGCTGACCGCTGAATAATATCGCAAAAGCAATTTCTTATACTGATTTCGAAATGCCCGATTGCAAAAAAGACCCTGGTTAAACCAGGGTCTTAAATATTTGTCGAAGTTTGGAGAATCAGCGGTTTTCGATATCCACGTAATCCCGCAGTGTCTCGCCCAGATACAGCTGACGCGGGCGACCGATCTTGTTCTGAGGATCGGCAATCATCTCTTTCCACTGGCTGACCCAGCCTACTGTGCGCGACAGAGCGAAGATCGGCGTAAACATGGATGTTGGGAAGCCCATCGCCTCAAGAATGATCCCAGAATAGAAATCGACATTCGGGAACAGTTTCTTTTCGGCGAAATACGGATCTTCCAGCGCTTCTTTTTCCAGTTCTTTAGCGACCTGAAGCTTGGGATTGTCGTCAATGCCCAACAGGTCAAGAACTTCGTCTGCCGACTGTTTCATCACTTTGGCACGCGGGTCGAAATTTTTGTAGACACGGTGACCAAAGCCCATAAGACGGAACGGATCGTCTTTATCCTTGGCGCGGGCGATATATTCGGGAATGCGATCAACGGTGCCGATCTCTTCCAGCATTTCAAGACATGCCTGGTTGGCGCCCCCGTGGGCAGGACCCCACAAGCACGCAACACCGGCTGCGATGCAAGCGAACGGGTTCGCACCCGAGGACGATGCCAGACGCACGGTCGAGGTCGAAGCGTTCTGTTCGTGATCCGCGTGCAGAGTCAAAATCCGGTCCATCGCGCGGCTGAGGATCGGGTTGACCTCATAATCCTCGGCGGGAACGGCAAAACACATGCGCAGGAAATTCGACGCGTAGTCCAGGTCGTTGCGCGGGTAAACGAACGGCTGACCGATGTGGTATTTGTAGGCCCAGGCCGCAATTGTCGGCATCTTGGCGATCAGACGGTGCGAGGCAACCTCGCGCTGGTGCGGGTCCGAGATATCGGTCGAATCGTGATAGAAGGCCGACATTGCCCCGACAACACCGACCATGATGGCCATCGGATGCGCATCTCGGCGGAAACCGCGATAGAAATACTGCATCTGCTCGTGCAGCATGGTGTGACGGGTGATCGTGGTTTCGAACTTTTCCAGATCCTTTGCCGCAGGTAGTTCCCCATAAAGCAACAAATAGCAAACTTCGAGAAAGTGCGATTTCTCGGCCAATTGGTCGATCGGATAACCCCGATGCAGCAGCTCACCTTTTTCGCCGTCGATATAGGTGATGGTGCTGTCGCAGCTAGCGGTCGAGGTGAAGCCTGGATCGTAGGTGAAAACCCCGGCTTGTCCGTATAGCTTGCGAATATCAACAACATCAGGGCCGGCGGTCGGGGAATGAACTGGCAACTCGTATTCTTTGCCGTGAACAGTCAGAGTGGCTGTTTTGTTGCTGTCAGTCATAGTCGTCCCTTCTTCAATCATGCGCACGCCGGACAGACCTCCGGCGATACGGGCAACGATTGCGCGCGAACGCGCAATCCGGGTGTTAGCGGAGCAGCGTTACCCGACTATGAAGATTGGGTTTATTTCGCTGCCTCAGAAAGCCGCGCCAAGGTTTCATCCCGCCCTAGCACCAGCATCATGTCAAAAACCGAAGGTGTAACGGCCCGGCCTGCCAGTGCGGCCCGTAGCGGACCCGCCAGCTTGCCGAACTTGAGCTCCTTTGACTCGGCAAAGGAATTCAGGGCCTCCTCCAGTTCGTTCCGGGACCAGCTAGCATTTTGCAGCTGCGGCGTCAATTCCGACAGTATACCATCGGATACAGATGACAGCGCCTTCTCCGCCTTCTCATCCGGGACAATTGGGCGTTGGGTTAGCACAAAATGCGCTTTTTCAAGGAGTTCTGGGAAAGTACGCGCCCGATCCTTGAGGCAATACATCGCACGTTCCAGATCACTGGATTGTGTCGAAGTGAGAGCAGGAAGGTTCGCTGCCGCGAGGTAATCTTCAATTTCCCGCCGCAGCGCAGCATCATCTGAGATTGCAATATGCTGTCCGCAGAGATTTTCCAGCTTTTTCAGATCGAAACGGGCCGGGCTTTTACCGATTCCGTCCAGATCGAACCACTCTTTTGCCTGCGCATCCGTGAAGAATTCGTCATCACCGTGACTCCAGCCTAAACGCGCCAGGTAATTGCGCATTCCAGCCGCGGGATAGCCCATGGCCTGGTATTCCTGCGCGCCCAGTGCGCCATGGCGCTTCGACAGTTTCTTGCCGTCGGGTCCATGAATCAGCGGGATGTGTGCCCACACTGGAACGTTCCAGCCCATCGCCTCGTAAATCATCATCTGGCGTGCCGCGTTATTCAGGTGATCGTCGCCGCGAATAACGTGGGTGACGCCCATGTCGTAATCGTCGACCACCACCGCCAACATGTAGACCGGCGTGCCATCCGATCGCAGCAGGATCATGTCGTCCAGCTGATCGTTTCGAACGGTAACATCGCCTTGCACCTGATCGCGGATCACTGTCGCTCCGTCTTGCGGGGCTTTGATGCGAATGACAAATGGCGCATCAGGATGTGTTGCCGGATCAGCGTCGCGCCACGGGCTGCGGAACAGGGTTGATTTACCTTCGGCCCGCGCCTGTTCGCGAAAGGCAGCAATTTCTTCCTGTGTCGAGAAGCACTTGTAAGCCTTGCCTTCGGCCAGCAATTGATGCGCAACCTCGGCGTGGCGGGCCGCCCCTTCGAACTGGCTGATTACGTCGCCGTCATGGTCCAGACCCAGCCATGCCATACCTTGCAGGATCGCGGCAGTCGCTTCAGGTGTCGAGCGTTCGCGGTCGGTGTCTTCAATCCGAAGCAGGAACTTGCCGCCACGACCCCGTGCATAAAGCCAGTTAAACAACGCGGTACGCGCGCCGCCAATATGCAGAAAACCTGTAGGTGAAGGGGCAAAACGGGTGACGACCTGGTCGGACATGGTGGGGATTAACCTTTTGGTAACCGTATCTGGCATAGTTTGACGCCTGTCTAACGAGCCCGAAGGACGGGGGCAACCATGCGTGTTCTTGCACGGGTTGAGGCCGCGCTGCTGCACCAGACTGGGTACATGTTCCCATGGACGCCGGTGATGCTGGCAACCGGGATTGGCCTGTATTTCGGCATCCGGGCAGAACCTGCCATGCCGGCCTACGCTGGTCTGGTTTGTCTATGCTTGGCTTTCGCCTTTGCGCGCCGCTGGCTTGCGCCGGGGGTGGGGTCGTTGGCCATCGGGGGGGCGTTGATCGCTGCTGGTTTCTGCCTGGCAGGTGTTCGCGCCCATATGGTGGCAGAACCGGTTCTGTCATGGCGGTATTATGGCCCTATCGAGGGGAGGGTCGTCGCCATGGATCGGTCTGCCTCGGATGCGTTGCGGTTGACGCTTGATCAGGTGCGCATAGGGGACGTGCCGCAGGAGCGAAGGCCGCAGCGCGTCCGTCTTTCTGTTCATGCCCCAACCGGACCTATTGCACCGGGGCAGAGGATTATGACGACGGCGCATCTGTCTCCACCACAAGGGCCCGTAGAACCCGGCGGGTTCGATTTCCGCCGTCACGCCTGGTTCCAGAGTTTAGGCGCGGTGGGGTACACCCGCGTTCCTGTTCTTACCATCGCACCAGCTTCGGACGGGATCGAGGGCGTTCGGATAACCGCAATCCGAATGGCCATATCGCAGCGCGTGAAGGAAATACTACCTGGTGAAATTGGTGGCTTTGCAGCAGCAGTAACCACCGGGGATCGCAGTGGTATGGGGCAAGATACGCTATCGTCGCTGCGCGCATCGAACCTTGCACATCTGCTGGCAATCTCGGGGCTGCATATGGGGCTGCTGACGGGATTCGTATTTGTGGCTTGCCGCATCTGTCTGTCGTTACTCCCGGCGCTTGCGCTGCGCTTGCCTGTGCGAAAAGTTGCCGCTGTCTGCGCCTTGTGCGCGGCGACTGTCTACCTGATGTTGTCCGGCGGAAATGTCGCGACCGAACGTGCCTTTGTCATGGTTACGGTCATGCTGGGAGCGGTGCTGATCGACCGCCGGGCGATCTCTCTCCGCGCCGTGGCGGTTGCGGCGGTGATCGTTCTGCTCCTCAGGCCGGAATCCCTGTTAAGTCCGGGATTCCAGATGTCATTTGCAGCAACCACAGCTCTGGTCGCCGTGTTCGGGGCGCTGCGCGAAGTGGGTCCCTTGCCTGGACCGAAATGGATTAAGCCGGTGGTTGGCGTGCTGATGTCCTCGGCCATTGCCGGGCTTGCGACGGCTCCGATCGGTGCCGCGCATTTCAATACCATGTCGCACTACGGTCTTTTGGCAAATCTGCTCTCTGTTCCGGTTATGGGTTTGTGTGTTGTTCCAGCGGCGGTTGTCGCCGCGCTATTGGCTCCTCTGGGGCTTGAGACGATTCCCCTGACAGTGATGGGGTGGGCATTGCAGTGGATTTTGACGGTGTCACATTGGGTTTCGAATCTGCATGGCGCACAAGGTTATGTGGTCAGCCCGCCGTGGTACGTTCTGCCTGTTATCGCCCTGGGCGTTTTGTGGATCGCGCTGTGGCAGGGACACGCAAAGTGGATTGGGATGTGCCCGATTTTGGCGGGCTTTCTGCTGTGGACTGCGGGGCAACGCCCCGACGCCCTGATCGCCGAAACCGGAGGTTTGGTCGGCGTGATGACGGAACAGGGGCGCGCGTTGAGCAAAGGCAAAGGCAGCGGGTTTGTCGCAACTGTTTGGCTTGAGAATGACGGGGATGGTGTCGATCAGGTTCAGGCCGCGCTCAGATGGCCCGAGACGAACGCAATCCAGCGCTACCTGATGAAAGATCAGGAGATTATCCACCTGACTGGCAAAAGGGCTGCAAACGGGTTTGACGAATGCAAGGCAAACCAGATCATCGTCTCTGCTGTGGCTCTGAATTTGCAGGGGCCGTGCGGGGTCTTTGACCCCGATCGCTTGTACGAAACCGGCAGCTTGTCTGTTCTAAACGGAAAGCTGATATCAAGTGCCGAGCTAACGGGGCAAAGGCTTTGGTCCCCAAACGCGACCGGGGACCTTCCGTCCAAGCAGGATCAGTAAGTCCGGATCAAGCCAACAAGGCGGCCTTGAACCTTGACCTTTTCTTCGGGCAGAACGCGCGTTTCGTAGACCGGGTTGGCAGCTTCAAGCGCGATGGCATTGCCCCGGCGGAAATACCGCTTCAACGTCGCTTCCTGATCCTCGACCAAGGCAACCACGATGTCGCCGTTATCTGCTGTCGACGTTTCCCGGATCACCACTACATCACCGTCGTTGATACCCGCGTCGATCATCGAGTCTCCACGAACCTCTAACGCGTAATGCTCGCCCTTGCCGGAGACCATGGGGCCGGGGACGGCGACATGGTGCGAGACATGGCTGATGGCCTCAATGGGAACACCAGCCGCAATCCGACCCATGACCGGCAGTTCCAGCGCGTCGACTGAAACGGGTTCCACATTCGCGGGGCGGCGACCTTCCGGTTTGTCACCTTCGATAACCCGCGGCGTAAACCCGGCTGTGGGTTCGCCACCTAGGCTTTCGGGAAGTTTCACGATCTCAATCGCGCGGGCGCGATGGGCAAGGCGGCGGATAAACCCGCGTTCTTCCAGAGCGGTGATCAATCTGTGGATGCCGGATTTCGACCGCAGATCAAGCGCGGCCTTCATTTCGTCGAAACTGGGCGGAACACCGTCCGCCTGCACGCGTTTGTGGATGAATTCCAGCAAATCCAATTGCTTCTTGGTCAGCATCGCTCACACCTCGTCGCTCATGCGTTTTCTTTTGTTCTACGCATGTTCACGTTTTGTGTCAACGGATTTGAGAACATCTCAGATCGGCAGGTACTGAACCGTTTCCCCGATTTCACGGGCGGGATCGTGCGGTTGTCGGACCAAAAGCGCATTTGCTTGAGCCAGAACGCTGAGAAGCGAGCTATCTTGATCTGCAGAGGCTTCGATGCCCGTGTCGCTTAGAACTGCGCGCATGTAGTGCTCTCGCGGTCCGTTTTCCGACAAGGGAGCCGTGAGCTGCGCTGTACGGAAAGTCGGAACCACGTCGTCCAGGCCAAGCATCCGGCGCACCATCGGTGCTAGAAACAGATACCCGCACACCATGGCGCTGACCGGGTTGCCGGGCAAGCCCACCATAGCCGTTTCGCCGATACGACCGGCCATCAGTGGTTTTCCGGGACGCATTCGGATCTTGTAGAACGACCGCTCCATCCCCAAACCCTGCGAGACATCTGCGACAAGGTCATAGTCACCAACCGAAGCGCCACCGATTGTGACGACAAGATCGGCCCCGTGCGCCAAGCCAAATGCAGTTTCAAGCGAGGGAACGGTATCGCGCGCAATGGGCAGAACGCGTACCGACGCACCCAGACCTTCAAGCAGCGCCTGCAAACCGAATGTGTTGGAGGCAATGATCTGATCTGGGCCCGGCTCTTCTCCGGGCATCACCAACTCGTCGCCGGTGGAGATAAGTGCAATCACCGGTTTGCGCGCAACCGTAACGCGGGGAGTGTTCATTGCGGCCATAAGAGCCACATCTTCGGCCCGGATCAAACGTGGTGCTGAAATGGATGTGCCGATTTCAAAATCTACGCCAGCTGGCCGGATATTGGTTTTGGGGCCGGGTTCGTCGGTGATCGTGATCAGGTCACCACGTCGATCTGTGTCTTCCTGAATGATCACAAAATCCGCGCCCTCGGGCACTGGCGCACCGGTGAAAATGCGCACCGCCTGACCGGGACCGACCTGGCCATCAAAGCGATGGCCAGCCGCGGATTCTCCGACCACCTTGAACATGGCGTGCAGCTCAACTTCGGCGGCCTTTACGGCATATCCATCCATCGACGATGCCGCGAAGGGCGGTTGGTTCCGCCCCGCCACAACATCCCGCGCCAATACACGCCCGGCGGACTGTGCCAGAGGAACCTCTTCCGAAGGTAAAACCCCCACCAGATCGAACAGCAGGGCGCGCGCCTCTTCGACTGTGATCATTTCGCCTCGTAACGCCCTGATTTACCGCCATCTTTCAAGAGAACGCGGATTCCGCCAATCTCCATCGCCTTATCGACGGCCTTTGTCATGTCATACACTGTCAAAGCCGCGGTTGAGACTGCGGTTAGGGCTTCCATCTCAACACCGGTCTGTCCCGAGGTCTTGACCGTGGCCTCGATCTGAACACCCGGCAAATCAGGATCAAGGGTCAGTTCAACCGCCACTTTGGTGATTGGAAGAGGGTGACACAACGGGATCAAGTCGGGCGTCTTCTTTGCGCCCATGATGCCCGCCAGACGGGCGATGCCCAGAACGTCGCCCTTTTTCGCGCGGCCTTCAGAAATGATTTCAAAGGTTTCCGGCGCCATCCTAATGTGCCCGGCAGCAACGGCGACACGGTCTGTCACGTCTTTGTCCGACACATCGACCATATGCGCCTGACCTTGAGCGTCAAAATGGGTCAGCGGCATCACATCACTCCGGGGATCAGAGGGTTGGACAGGATATGACGCGTGGCGGCTTCAACATCATCCTGCCGCATCAGGCTTTCACCAATCAGGAAGCACCGTGCACCATAGCGCGCAATGTCCTTCAGATCATCCGGTGTTCCCAGGCCGCTTTCGCAAACAATTGTGCGGTTCGCTGGTACCAGCTTGGACAGGCGTCGCGTGGTGTCCAATGTTGTCTCGAAGGTCTTGAGATTGCGGTTGTTGATGCCGATCAACGGGCTTTTCAACTGGGTGGCTCTTTCCAGTTCCGCTTCGTCATGCACTTCGATCAGAACATCCATACCCCAATCAAAGGCAGTTTGTTCCAGTTCAGCCGCCTGATCATCACTGACCGAAGCCATGATGATCAAAATGCAATCGGCGCCCAAGGCGCGGGCTTCGATCACCTGATAGGGGTCATACATGAAATCCTTGCGCAAAGCGGGCAGCGAAGTCGCCTCGCGCGCCTGCGTCAGATATTCCTTTGCGCCCTGAAAGCTTGGGGTGTCGGTCAGCACGGACAAACACGCAGCACCACCACCCTCATAGGCTTTGGCCAGTACAGGCGGGTCGAAATCCGGACGGATCAGACCCTTGGACGGGCTGGCTTTCTTGACCTCGGCAATCAGGCCATAGCCTTGCCGCGACGCGGATTGCAAAGCTGTGGCAAAGCCACGGGTTTCCGATGCGGCCCGTGCTTCGCTCTCCAGTGTTTCCAGGGATTTCTGTGCTTTGTCGGCTGCGACCTCTTCCAGTTTGTAGGCTTTGATCTTGTCCAGAACGGTTTCGGTCATGCGGCTTCCTGTGTCTTGCGTGCCAGAGCGGCGATTTTTTCTTTGGCTTTGCCGCTGTCGATGCTTTGGGCGGCCATGGCGACACCGTCGCGCAGATCGCTTGCCGCTTCGGCGACGACCAAAGCGGCAGCCGAATTCAACAGTACTGCATCGCGATAAGCGGATGGGGCACCGTCCAACAGAGCGCGGAATGCGACGGCGTTCTCTTCTGGTGTGCCGCCGATAATGTCTTCGAACGGATGTACCGGCAGACCTGCGTCTTCGGGGTGCAGTTCGACCTCTTTGATCGTGTCATCTTCCAGCGCAGCGACCCAGCTGATTCCCGTGATCGTGAGTTCATCCGTCCCGTCCGATCCATGCACCAGCCACGCGCGGTCTGAGCCCAGCAGACCAAGCGTTTCGGCCATTGGTCGGATCAGGTCGCGACTGAACGCGCCGGTCAATTGCCGCTTGACGCCTGCGGGGTTGGTCAGGGGGCCAAGGATGTTAAAGATTGTACGCGTGCCCAGTTCCTGGCGTGATGGCATTACGTGGGCAATGGCCGGGTGATGCATCGGTGCCATCATGAACCCAATTCCAACTTCTTTTAGAGCATCTTCAACAACTTGGGGGCCAACCATGACGTTGATGCCCATCTGACCCAGGGCATCGGCTGCTCCTGATTTCGAACTGAGGTTCCGATTGCCATGCTTGGCAACGGTGACACCGGCACCGGCAACCACAAAAGCCGTCGCGGTCGAGATGTTCAGTGTGCCTTTGCCGTCGCCGCCTGTGCCCACGATGTCCATCGCTCCGTCCGGAGCTTTGACGGCGTTGCACTTTGCCCGCATCACAGCGGCGGCAGCGGCGTATTCATCGACGGTTTCACCACGTGTGCGCATGGCCATCAAAAGCCCACCGATCTGGCTGGGCGTGGCTTCGCCATCAAACAGGATGGCAAAGGCTTTTTCAGCTTCGTCACGAGTCAATGGACGATCGGCCGAAGCTCCGATCAGCGGTTTCAGCGCGTCGCTCATGCGGGGACTTTCAGTTCTTGTAGGAAGTTCTTGAGCAGGGCGTGGCCATGCTCGGAGGCGATGGATTCCGGGTGGAATTGAACGCCATGTATGGGCAGTTCCTTGTGCTGCAGCCCCATGATGGTGCCGTCTTCCAATTCAGCCGTGATCTCAAGACAGTCGGGCAGGGATTCACGCTCAACAATCAGCGAATGATAGCGGGTCGCTTCAAAGGGTGAGGGCAGACCAGCAAAAACACCTTTTCCGGTGTGTTGCATCGTGCCCATCTTGCCATGAACAATCTCGTGACAGCGCACTACTTTGCCGCCAAAAACCTGACCGATGGTCTGATGCCCCAAACAAACCCCCAGCAATGGTGTTTTGGTTTCTGCGGCGGCTTCAGTCAGCGCCAAGCAAATCCCGGCCTGATCCGGGTCGCAGGGGCCGGGGCTTAGCAGGATACCGGCGGGGTTCATAGCCATCGCTTCCTGTACATCAAGCGCATCATTTCGGCGAATAACCATTTCGGCACCAAGTTCGCCTAAATAATGTACCAAATTGTAGGTAAACGAGTCGTAGTTGTCGATCAGCAGCAGCATATGGGCACTTATCTTCACTTGGGCATTTCAGGCTGGCGATGCAGCCCCGGGCCACGGTATAATGTCCGCACATACATGCTCAGGCTTGGGCGGCAGCGTCAAGAGGACATACCGTTTCTGACGCGTTCAATTGGCCGAGCGCCACACCAGATGGCGCAGAGCTGGACGAGGCAGAGAAAAGAGGCGAAAGGCAGAAAAAATGGGCGGATTTTTCGGAGGAATGGTCGCCGGGGCGATCGTTGTTTTGATCCTGGGCGTGATCGTGTCGCTCAAGACGCCGATGGTCAATACGCCGGTTGTTGTAACCGAAGCACCGGCTCCGGTAATTTCCGAAGCACCTGAAGCACCGACTGAGGTGGCCGAAGCGGTTTCCGATGCCGATGTGGTGGAATTGGCTCCGCGTGGGCTGGAAGCCGCCGATGACTCAACCGAGGATCTGGCTGACTTGTCCGGGCTTGAATCGTCTTCGGACACGCAACCAGAAGTGGGCGCAGCGGCTGAGGCCGTGGACCAACCAGAGGCCGCGGTTGCGACTGAAGTGTCAGTTGTGACCGAAGCGCCTGCAGCGCCGCCAGAACCCAGCCTTGCACCTGCGGCTCCGCAGGACGAGGCAGAGCCAGCCGTAATCGACGATACACCGACCCCTCCCGTGGAAGAGCCCCAGACAACCGAAGTCGCGCTTGTCGAGCCGGAACAAGACCCATTGCCTCAAACGACGGTGGACACTGAAGAGGTAAATCCGTTTGAAAGCAGTCCGATTGCGGTGGAAGGGGATGAAGAAATTCTTCCGCGCAAGTTGCCGCGTATCGCGGCATTGCCGCAGATCGGCGGCGAACAGGAAGTACCAGTCAGCTCAACGATTGGAAAACGCGTTGTTCCTTTGACCGAACGGGATGATGAGCCAGTGGTCGAGCAAGCCTCGGCAGAAGAAGCGGCACCAGCGGGCAAGCCGATCGAACGCTATGCCGCGAAGTTCGAAAACCCCGAGGCCAAGCCCTTGATGTCCATCATTCTGATCGATGATGAGGGCGCGTTTGGTGTCGAAGCGCTGCAAGACTTTCCCTATCCAATCAGCTTTGCCGTTAACCCGTCCGATCCTGATGCGGCGGAAAAAATGGCGCGGCACCGCGCGGCCGGGTTCGAAGTCATGGCGCTTGCTGATTTGCCTGAGGCCGCAACCGCTCAGGACGCCGAGGTGTCCCTGTCGGTCTGGCTGGATACTCTGCCCGAAACCGTTGGTATTCTGGAAGGGGTAGACAGCGGCATTCACGGCAATCGCAAGTTGGCCGATCAAGTTGCGGAAATTGCTGCCGGAACTGGCCGGGGATTGATCACGCAGGACAATGGGTTGAACACCGTTCAAAAACTCGCGGCCCGAAACGGAACCCCTTCGGGTGTCGTGTTCCGTGACATCGATGGTGCGCGTCAGGATTCGAAGGTCATGCGTCGTTTTCTGGATCAGGCCGCGTTCCGCGCCGGGCAGGAAGGTGCTGTGGTCATGTTGGGGCGGGTCCGTCCCGAAACGATTTCAGCATTGTTGCTTTGGGGGTTGGAAGACCGTGGCAGCCGCGTCGCCATGGCGCCGATTTCTGCGGTCATGATGAAACAGGTACAGTGACTGGCATAAAACAGAAAATGAGGGCGGCGATCTTTTGATCTGCCGCCCTTTTGCGTTTAGCTGTTTCCGTTTCCGGTGAAACGCGCGGCATCCGCCGCAGCGCGTCGTATCGCGTTGGATTTATGGACGGTTTCCATGAATTCGGCTTCTGGATCGCTGTCATAAACAACGCCGCCGCCTGCCTGAATATAAAGCTTTTGATCTTTCACAATTGCGGTGCGCAGCGCGATACACATGTCCATGTCGCCGCCCGCGCTGAAATACCCCACGCCACCGCCATAGACGCCGCGTTTTTCGGGCTCCAGCTCGTCGATGATTTCCATCGCGCGCACTTTGGGCGCGCCAGACACTGTGCCCGCTGGCATCCCGGCAAAGAACGCGTCCAGCGCGTCTTTGTCTTCGGCAAGTTCACCCACCACGTTTGACACAATATGCATTACGTGGCTGTAACGTTCTATGATGAACTCTTCAGTCGGGCGCACCGTGCCAATCTTGGCCACGCGTCCGGTATCGTTGCGGCCCAGATCCAGCAGCATCAGGTGCTCGGCCAGCTCTTTCTTGTCGGCCAGCAGATCCAGTTCGTTTGCCTTGTCTTCTTCCGGCGTCGCGCCACGGGGACGGGTTCCGGCGATGGGACGAATGGTGACTTCACTGCCGAACACGCGCACCAGAATCTCGGGGCTTGCACCCACAACCTGAAAGCCGCCGAAGTTGAAATAGAACATGAAAGGCGACGGGTTGGTGCGCCGCAGCGACCGATAGAGCGCAAAGGGTGGCAGCGGAAATTCCTGCGTCCAGCGCTGCGCCGGGACAACCTGGAAAATATCACCCGCGCGGATGTATTCCTTGGCCTTTTCAACGGCTTCCATATAGCCGGACTTGGTAAAGTTCGACACGGGCGGTGAAACTTCGCGCGCGTCCCCAAGATCGCGGGTTTCCGCAGGCATCGCACGTTCCAGATCGCGAACCGCATCCATCACACGTTCGGCGGCTTGTGCATACGCAGCCTTGGCGGATTGACCGTCGCTGGCCCAAGCTGGTGAAACCACGGTCACTTCGCCTTTAACACCATCCAACACGGCGATGACGGAAGGGCGCAGCATAATCGCATCGGGCAGGCCCAGAGGGTCAGGGTTTACGTCTGGCAGGTATTCCACCAGCCGGACCATGTCATAGCCCAAATATCCAAACAGCCCGGCTGCAGCCTGAGGCAGGTCATCCGGCAGGTCGATGCGGCTTTCGGCCAGCAAAGCGCGCAGGTTGTCCATCGGGTTGCCGTCTTGGGCCGAGAACGCCTCGGAATCGAACCGGGCAGAGCGGTTCAACTCGGACGCGTCACCGCGACACCGCCAGATCAGGTCGGGTTTCATACCGATGATCGAGTAACGGCCACGAACTTCGCCGCCGGTTACGGATTCCAGCATGAACGCATCTTTCTGTGCGCCCGTCAGCTTGAGCATCAGTGACACGGGCGTGTCAAGATCAGCGGCAAGCCGTGTGTAGACCACCTGATTTTCGCCCGCTTCATAAGCGCGCGCGAAGGTGTCGAATTCGGGTGTCAGTGCCATTTCGGTCTCGTTTAAAAGCTCGATTGCACGGCATTCAGCGCCTGTTGGTCGACGACCGGACGCGCGCGTGTCTGTGCATCGCGCACATAAGCGTTGAAAATATTCTGTGACAGGGCCTGATTCATCTGAGCGGAAAGGGCTTCACGCAGTTGGCGAAGCTCGTCTGTATCTGCCGGAGGCAGAACTTCATCCAGGCGCACCAGCAACGCTGCGCCGTTGCCACCAATGACACGCAATTCGCCAGGTTCCATCTGAAACACTTCGTTCATGAAATCCGCAGGAACGTCATCCAGAAACGCCGTGCGGGTCAGGGCATTTTCAACACGGAAGGGCAGGCCGGTGGCGGTAAAGTCACCATCTGTTGCAAGCTGTGTCAGAACCGCATTGGCCCGTTCTTCCAGCGCCTTGTTTGTTTCGGCTTGAAGCCACGCGGCGGCCACGCGATCACGCGCGCTGTCCAGCGGCTCGGGGCGACGCGGCAGAACCTCGTTCAGGCGCAGGGCAAAGATCGACCCATCTTCGAGGAATGCGATTTCCGGGAAATCACCTTCCTGCACAGCTTCGGCTGCGACGCGGAACCCGTCATAGGCGGCGATTTCATCTGAACTTTCGCGGGTCCAGTCGATCTGACCCAGCTCCATTTCGGTCTCATCCGCCAGTTCTTCCAGTGTAGCGCCGCCAGCAAGCATGTCGTTGATATCTTCGGACTGCGCCTCGATCAGGCGGCGCGCACGCTCGGCCGCCAGCTCTTCCCGCAAGGCCGGTTCAGCTTCTTCGAAGGGCACATTGTTGGCTGCCAGAGATCCGTTGATCCGGAAAAGGGCCGGACCAAATACCGACGGCAACGGGCCAACAACAGCATCCAGATCGGCCGCAAATACAGCATCCGCAGCTTCGCCCAGATCCTCACGCGTCACGTCGCCCAGATCGATGTCGTTCAATTCGAGATCGCGGTCGCGGACCAGCTGTTCAAAGGTAGTGCCACCCACCTCAAGCTGGGCCTTAGCTTCGCTTGCAGCTGCCTCGTCCGGGAAATTCAAGCGCTCAACCAAGCGGCGTGCGGGCTGGTTGAACTCAGCAGACCGGCTATCATAGAGCGCGCGCAGGGCGTCCTGATCCACCTCGACACTGTCGATCAGCATCGCAGGGGACAGGATCGCATAGGTCAGTTGCTTGGTGCGGGGCAGTGTGAACAGAGCACCGTTTTCATCATAATAAGCCTGAATCTGCGCCTCGGTCGGATCGGCAATCGAGGATTCCAATGCTTCGGTCCCGACGGTGGCCACCGTAAAGCTGCGCCGGGCGCCGATGTAATCCGTCATCGTATCCGTCAGAGTGGCTGGCATTTCGACGCCGCCCATGATCGCGCCCTGAACGATCGTACGCGCCGATTCCTTGCGCAAATCTGTTTCGAACTCGGAATCGGTCATGCCGATCTGTTCCAGCTGAAAACGATAGGCTTCACGGTCAAAGCTGCCGTCCACACCCTGGAAGGCCGGGATCGCGACGATGTCTTGCTGTAGGTTCTCGTCCCCGATGGAAATACCCAGTTGGCCGACTTCGTTGTCCAATGCCGCCAATGCCGTCAGACGGGCGAGGGCATTCTGATCAAGCCCCAACTCGCGTGCCTGCGACATCTGCAATGGCTGGCCGGTTTGTGCCTCAACCGCGCGGATTTCGCGCTGCAACTCGCGCACATACTCATCGACCGAGATGCTTTCGTCACCCACATGTGCGACGGTTCGGACCGTACCGCTGAGATTGGTGGCGCCAAATCCCGCAAGGCCCAGCATCAGCAGGCCCATCAGAATCCAGACAAAGGTTTTAGAAAGACTTTTAGCGCCTGCGGCCATGGTGCCCTCTTGTTATTGCGGCAGCGTTCTGCCCTGTCGGTTGCGGCCCTGAATACGACGCACACCGCCGAGGGGCAAGCTTAGAAGGACAGGCCCTGCAACCGGTCGAACAATTGACCCAATCCCGCACGGTCCAGATTGGCGAATGCTACACGGACTTGCCGTTTTCCGGCGGGGTCATGGGCGGGCATGAACATGGTGCCGGGCAACAGCAGCACGCCTGCCTCAGTCACCAAACGGCGTGCCAATTCGTCTGACGGCATATCGAAAGGGTGTTCGAGGTAAGCAAAATACGCCCCAAGCCCCAAAAGACGCCATCCTTGGGCCTCAAGGGCGGGCATTCCATCTTTAATTGCGGCTCTGCGGTCGAGAATTTCGTCTCGTTCACCCGCAAGCCATTGTGATAGGTTCTGCATCCCCCATAGGGCTGCAAACTGGCCGATTTGGCCAGGGCAAATGGCAACAGTGTCGAGGAATTTCTCGACCTCGGCCAGAAGAGAACGGCTTGTGGCTATCGCACCAACTCGGTGGCCTGTCAGGCGATAGGCTTTAGAGAAGGAATAGAGATGAACAAGCGTCTCATCCCAAGCCGGTTGTTGGAACAGATCGTGGGGCGGGCCGCTGCGGCTATCGAAATCGCGATAGGTTTCGTCCACGATCAGGCGAAGACCGCAGTCGCGTGCAAGGTCAAAAAACGCGCGGACCAGATCGGAAGGGTATTCCACGCCGCCGGGGTTGTTCGGTGTGACCAGGGCGATGGCGCGTGTTTTTTCGGTAATCAGAGCGCGCGCCTTCTCTGGATCGGGTAGCAGGTCATCTCCGGTTGGGAGGTCCACAGCCTTCACCCCAGCCATGTCCAACCACATTTTATGGTTGAAATACCATGGCGTTGGCAGAATCACTTCATCATCCTCATCGGTGATTGCCGAGATCACGGCCGAGAATGCCTGATTACAGCCCGAGGTGATGGCGGTCTGAGACGCGTCAACGCGCCCGGCGTAGTGCGCGCTGATCTGGGCCGCCAATTCTGTGCGAAGATCGTCGTTCCCCAAGACCGGCCCATATAAATGCGCGTTGTCTTCCTGCACGGCAAAATCTGCCATTGCCTGTCGCAGAGCAAGCGGAGGCGGGTCAACCGGCGCGGCCTGGCTGACATTGATCAGTGGGCGGTCTGCAGGAAAGTTGGCACCTTCGACCCATCGTCGCGCCTCCATCACCGGAGGAGGGAAAGTGGCGCTTGTGCGAGTCTGGGTCATGGTGTGCCAGTCTTTATGCGAGGCTCCGCCTCACGCTTCTAAGTATTTGAGAGCAGAAAAGAGGTTAGTCTGTCCCACGATAGGGTTCGACATATTGCAACGCCATGTCCCAGGGGAAGAAGATCCACGTGTCCTGACTGACCTCGGTGATGAACGTATCTACCATCGGGCGGCCCTTGGGTTTCGCATAAACCGTCGCGAAATGCGCGTTGGGGTACATTTTGCGGACCAGTTCCAGTGTTTTACCGCTGTCTACCAGGTCGTCGATGATCAGAACGCCAGTTCCGTCGCCCATCAGATCCGCGTCGGGTGCCTTCAAAACTTCGGCCTCGCCTTGTTCTTGATGGTGATAAGACCGCACGCTGATCGTATCGACGGTGCGGATGTCCAATTCGCGGCTGACGATCATCGCGGGGGCCATACCGCCGCGCGTGATAGCCACCACTGCGCGCCAGGCACCATTTTCAGGGCCTTGCCCGTCAAGCCGCCAAGCCAAAGCGCGCGAATCGCGATGGATTTGATCCCAGCTGATGTGAAAGCCTTTTTCGTGGGGCAGGCGGTCTTTGGCGCTCATGATATCAGCCCTTTTCCACGTCAGGTGCATCGACGGCCTTCATGCCGACAATGTGATAACCCGAATCTACGTGCAGATTTTCTCCGGTCACGCCGCTGGACAGATCAGACAGCAGGTAAAGGGCTGACTTGCCCACATCGTCGATGGTCACGTTGCGACGCAGGGGCGAGTTATATTCGTTCCACTTCATGATATAGCGGAAATCGCCGATGCCGCTGGCCGCCAGCGTCTTGATCGGACCGGCAGAGATCGAGTTGACTCGGATGCCGTCTTTGCCCAGATCCTCGGCCAGATACTTTACCGACGCTTCAAGTGCGGCTTTGGCGACGCCCATTACATTGTAATGCGGCATGACTTGCTCGGCACCATAGTAGGTCAGGGTGACGGCGCTGCCGCCTTCGCCCATCATCTTTTCGGCGCGTTGCATCACGGCGGTGAACGAATAGACCGACACATCCATGGTCAGTTTGAAGTTCGCCCGGCTGGTATCGACATAACGTCCGCGCAACTCATTTTTGTCAGAGAAGCCGATGGCATGAACCACAAAGTCCAGTTTGCCCCATTTTTCTTCCAGCGCGGTGAATAGCGCATCGATCGACGCCTCGTCGCTGACATCACAGGGCAGAACGATTTCACTGCCCAATTGGGCGGCCAGCGGGTCGACGCGCTTTTTCAAAGCATCGCCCTGATAGGAAAAAGCAAGCTCGGCCCCGGCATCGGACAAGGCGCGGGCGATTCCCCATGCGATTGATTTGTCATTGGCCAGTCCCATGATGAGGCCGCGTTTGCCGGCCATCAACTGATTTGACATGTGTGGTTCTCCGCCTGTCTTCGCGATGTGTTGAGTTGGTTTATGCCATTGGTAGCGTTGCTTCAAGGCCGTGCGCTCTTGCTCGCAGCGGGTTCTCGCCTTAGGTTCGTCTTTAATACTTTCCAGGGGATGGAAATGACCGAGCGTGATGGCATATTTGCTGGCTCCGATCCGTTTGAAATAGCGGGCCGGTGGCTTGCCGAGGCTGAAAAGACAGAATTGAACGATCCCAATGCGATCGCGCTGGCCACCGTCGACTCGGATGGTTTGCCGAACGCGCGTATGGTTCTGCTCAAGGAAATCGAAGCGGATTCGTTTGTGTTTTATACGAACTACGAAAGCGCAAAGGCCACCGAACTGGATGCCGCCGGGAAGGCCGCATTTGTCATGCATTGGAAATCTTTGCGGCGACAATTGCGTGTTCGTGGTACAATCACCCGCGAAGATGGGCCTCAGGCGGATGAATATTACGCATCGAGGTCGCTGAAGAGCCGTTTGGGGGCCTGGGCGTCGAAGCAATCTCAACCCCTATCAAGCCGTACAGCCTTGATGGCTGAGGTGGCCAAGGTGACTGCTAAGCTGGGTCCGAATCCCCCCCGCCCACCGTTTTGGGGCGGGTACCGATTGACGCCTACTGAAATTGAATTCTGGGCCGACGGGGCATTCCGCCTTCATGACCGGTTCAGATGGAAGCGTAATGAGCCGGGATCGGTATGGCATGTGGAAAGGTTGAATCCATGACGTTCACGTGTCGTGAAATGCAACAGACCGAAAATAAACAGTTTTTTCAGCTTGAAATTGCCTGCCATTCCCATAAACAACAAACCCTTAACGAACGGCTAAAATTCGCGATGGGAAAACCGTGCCAGAAGACCTGAACAATATGTATCGCGTTCGTGGACACGTTAAATGGTTCGATCCCGCCAAGGGGTACGGATTTGTCGTGTCCGACGAAGGTGGTCCGGACATCCTGTTGCACGTGAATGTGTTGCGCAATTTCGGCCAGAGTTCTGTCGCCGATGGCGCGGGGATTGAAATCATGACTCATCGCACGGACCGTGGTGTTCAGGCGGTTGAGGTCGTTGCGATTGATCCTCCGGAACGAACCGACTCGATGATGTTGGCCGATTTTGCCGAACTGGACCCGGTGGTTATTGCCGAGGCCCCGTTGGAAGCGGCACGGGTTAAGTGGTTCGACAAAGGCAAGGGATTCGGTTTTGCGAACGTCTTTGGTCGGGGCGAAGATGTCTTCCTTCATATAGAAGTTCTGCGCCGGTCAGGCCTCGCTGACCTTCAACCGGGCGAAGCGTTGGCCATGCGTGTAATTGATGGCAAAAGAGGCCGGATGGCAGCTCAGGTGCTGGCTTGGGAAGCCGCACTGGACGGCTGATTTCTCATGGGACGGTTTCTGACGCTTCTGACCCTGTTCTTTACGCTTTGGGCAGGTGGGGCGTTTGCCGCGTGTCGCGCTGATCAGGTTTCTTTGCGGAATGACGCGGCGACGGTACGATTTGACATCGAACTGGCGGTGACACCGCAAGAGCGTTCGCGAGGGTTAATGTTTCGCGAGTCACTTCCGAATCGATCCGGGATGCTGTTTGTTTTTGACCCGCCGCAACCCGTAGCTTTCTGGATGAAGAACACACTGATTCCGCTGGATATGATCTTCGTGGATCGAACTGGCACAGTTACTCGGGTGCATGAGGGGGCGATTCCCGGTGATCTGACCCCAATCGAAGGCGGAGATTCCGTATTTGCAGTGCTGGAAATCAACGCCGGACTGTCCGCACGCTATTCAATTACGCCGGGCACGCAGATGCAGCATGAAATTTTTTCGCAAGGTCCTGCAATTTGGCCCTGTTAGGGCTTTTCAAATCAGATTGGCATCGTTAGGAAGGCGCACGGTCCGGGGCGTGGCGCAGTCTGGTAGCGCACCTGTTTTGGGTACAGGGGGTCGTAGGTTCGAATCCTGCCGCCCCGACCACTTCCTCAATATCATGAGGGCAATCCGCCCATGGCTTGAAACAGCCTGCTGATCGATTGATCCAGGGTGGGGCTTTCCAAAGGCACTTCGATCACGGATCCGTCTTTCTGCGGAACTTCAAAGAACACGTTTGCATCCACGCGGTATCCCGCTGTGTTCTTGGTCGAGGTTAAGCGCGTGACGCTTTGCGGCAGGTCCTGTGGATTGCCGTCATAGTTCAGAATCAAAAAGGCGGATGCTTTTGCAGGCAGAATTTCGTAAAACTCGAACTTCTGGTTACCTGTTTTCTCAAAAGATTCCCCCGGCCCGGTACAACTGGTTTCGAAGCTTTCGAACAATCTTTGGGGATAGGTGTCAAACTGTGCGCTGCGTGATGCAATGGGCACATCTTGTGGTGCGCAGGCCACGATACAGATCAGGATCAGGCTATAGGCTAACAGCTTCATCGGGTTGGACCTTTTTAAAATTGAACGAACTGGCGACTCGTGAACGCGATGGGTTGCGAGGAAATGCAATTGATTCCCAGCCAGCTTAATCGGCACCGTCTTGGTTGATCAAACACGGATAACTATGCTGGTAAAAACGGGAATTCGTTTTGAGACTTAAAGGTTTCGGCGGAATTTTGCCGTGGATGATCCTGTGGAGGAATCGCGCGCAATTGGGTGGCGGACTTGAAACGTTCTCAGGTCAACAAAAAAGATTTCAAAAAAGACGGAAAAAGGGCGTTGACCTTCTATGGGTTCATACGTCAAATTGTATGAGCCGAAGAGATTGCCACAATATCTGGTGTTCAAACTGGAAGAGGCAGCAGGCGAGGGTCGGAAAGCACATCTAATTTAAGTGCGCCGTTTTTGCGGTTTTTCCGCTGTCTTTGACAGCGAACGATACCCTTGTCCGTAAGACTCTGGGCGTTGTGGGCGGCACCCTGCAACACAAGATTTGGTGTCGGGAACTGAACATTGGGCGGAATTTAACCAGGGCTGCGGACATGAAGATTGAAAGAAAATTCACCAAACCAGATCAGGATGCCTACTCGGACCTGGATTTTGTGTCTGCAACGTCTGAAATCCGCAATCCGGATGGAACGATTGTTTTCCGTCTGGACAACATCGAAGTGCCCGCAAGCTGGTCGCAGGTGGCAAGTGATGTGATTGCTCAGAAATACTTCCGCAAGGCAGGTGTTCCCAGCAAGCTGAAAAAGGTCAAAGAAAGGGACGTTCCAGAATTCCTGTGGCGTTCGGTACCTGCCGAAGGTGCGGAGTTTGACGGAGAAATTTCGTCCAAGCAGGTGTTCGACCGTCTGGCAGGTGCATGGGCCTATTGGGGCTGGAAAGGCGGCTATTTCTCGGATGAAGAAGACGCGCGCGCCTATTTTGACGAGATGCGTTACATGCTGGCGACCCAGCGTGCTGCTCCGAACAGCCCGCAGTGGTTCAACACTGGTCTGCATTGGGCCTATGGGATCGACGGTCCGGCGCAGGGGCACCACTATGTCGACTACAAAACCGGCAAGCTGACGAAATCGAAATCCGCCTACGAACATCCGCAGCCGCACGCGTGCTTCATCCAGTCTGTCGACGATGATCTGGTGAACGAAGGCGGCATCATGGACCTGTGGGTGCGCGAGGCGCGCCTGTTCAAGTACGGCTCGGGCACCGGTACCAACTTCAGCCATCTGCGCGCAGAAGGCGAAGCGCTGTCAGGTGGCGGCAAATCTTCGGGCTTGATGGGCTTCCTCAAGATAGGCGACCGCGCTGCTGGCGCGATCAAATCAGGCGGGACAACCCGTCGAGCAGCAAAGATGGTGATCGTTGATGCGGATCACCCGGACATCGAGCAGTTCATCGAATGGAAGGTGATCGAAGAGCAGAAAGTGGCTTCGATTGTTGCCGGATCGAAGATGCACGAGAAGATGCTGAACGGTATTTTCGAGGCCATTCGTTCGTGGGACGGATCTGCTGACGACGCATATGATCCGAACGCAAACGACGCCTTGAAAAAGGCGGTGCGCGAAGCGAAAAAGGTTGCAATCCCAGAAACTTACATCAAGCGTGTTCTGGATTACGCCAAGCAGGGCCATGACAGTATTGAATTCCCGACCTACGATACAGATTGGGATTCCGAAGCTTACAGCTCGGTCTCGGGTCAGAACTCGAACAACTCGATCCGCGTCACCAATGCGTTCCTGACCGCTGTCGAAAAGGACGCCGATTGGGAACTGATCAACCGCACCGACGGCAAGGTCGCCCGCACCGTCAAAGCACGTGACCTGTGGGAAAAGGTCGGTCACGCCGCATGGGCCTGTGCCGATCCAGGCATCCAGTTTCACGACACAGTAAACGAATGGCACACATGCCCCGAGGACGGCGAGATTCGCGGCTCGAACCCGTGCTCGGAATATATGTTCCTGGACGATACGGCTTGTAACCTGGCGTCGATGAACCTGCTGACCTTTCTGAAGGATGGTGAGTTCCAGGCGGCGGATTACATGCATGCCTCGCGTCTGTGGACCCTGACGCTGGAAATATCGGTAACGATGGCGCAGTTCCCGTCGAAGGAAATCGCACAATTGTCCTATGATTTCCGTACGCTGGGTCTTGGCTACGCCAATATCGGCGGCTTGCTGATGAACATGGGCTACAGCTACGACTCGGATGAAGGCCGTGCGATCTGCGGTGCGCTGACCGCGATTATGACTGGAGTGGCTTATGCAACCTCAGCCGAGATTGCTGGTGAGCTGGGACCGTTCAAGGGGTACGAGCGCAATGCCGACCACATGCAGCGCGTCATCCGCAACCACCGCCGCGCGTCGCAGGGGGTTACCGAGGGTTATGAAAAACTGGCCGTGAAGCCAGTGCCTTTGGATCACGGTAACTGCCCGGACAAGCGTTTGGTCGATCTGGCCATGTCGGCCTGGGATGAAGCGCTGAGCCTGGGTGAGAAGAACGGCTATCGCAACGCACAGGCCACTGTGATTGCGCCCACCGGCACCATCGGTCTGGTGATGGATTGCGACACAACCGGGATCGAGCCGGACTTTGCTCTGGTCAAGTTCAAGAAGCTCGCGGGCGGCGGCTACTTCAAGATCATCAACCGCTCGGTGCCGTCGGCGCTGGAAAAGCTGGGGTATTCGTCATCTCAGATCGAAGAGATCGTGGGCTATGCAGTCGGCCATGGCACCATCGGCAACGCGCCGGGGATCAACCACACCTCGCTGACCGGTCATGGCTTTGGCCCCAATGAACTGGCCAAGGTGGACGCCGCGCTGGAAAGCGCCTTCGACATCCGCTTTGTCTTTAACCAGTGGACGCTGGGCGAGGATTTCTGCACCGGCGTTCTGGGCATTCCAGCGACCAAGCTGAATGACCCGACCTTCGACCTATTGCGCCATCTGGGTTTCACCAAAGCGGATATCGACGCGGCCAACGACCACGTTTGCGGAACCATGACACTGGAAGGCGCGCCGCACCTGAAGGAAGAGCACTACGCGATCTTCGACTGCGCCAACCCGTGCGGCAAGAAAGGCAAGCGTTTCCTTGGGGTTGATAGCCACATCACCATGATGGCGGCGGCGCAAAGCTTCATCTCGGGCGCGATCTCGAAGACGATCAACATGCCGAATGATGCGACCATCGAGGACTGCCAGAAGGCATACGAACTCAGCTGGTCGCTGGGTGTGAAAGCCAACGCGCTTTATCGTGACGGCTCGAAACTGTCGCAGCCTCTGGCAGCGGCGCTGGTCGAGGATGACGACGAGGCGGCTGAGGTGCTGGAAAGCGGCTCGACGCAGGAAAAAGCCGTTGTTCTGGCCGAGAAAGTGATCGAGAAGGTTGTGGTCAAAGAAATGATCCGCAGCCATCGCGAAAAACTTCCTCATCGCCGCAAGGGCTATACCCAAAAGGCAATCGTGGGCGGCCACAAGGTCTATCTGCGGACTGGTGAGTTCGAAGACGGCAAGCTGGGCGAGATCTTCATCGACATGCACAAGGAAGGCGCTGGCTTCCGGGCGATGATGAACAACTTCGCCATCGCCGTGTCGGTCGGCCTTCAATACGGTGTGCCGCTAGAAGAGTTCGTCGATGCCTTCACCTTCACCAAGTTCGAACCGGCAGGGATGGTGCAGGGCAACGACTCGATCAAAAATGCGACGTCGATCCTTGATTACATCTTCCGCGAATTGGCCGTGTCCTACCTGGACCGCACCGATCTGGCCCATGTGAAGCCAGAAGGCGCGACCTTTGACGATCTGGGTCGGGGCGAAGAGGAAGGTGTATCGAACATCTCGGAAATCAGTGAAAGCGCTGCGTCCAAGTCGTTGGAAGTGCTGAAACAAATCAGCTCGACCGGCTATCTGCGCAAACGTCTGCCTCAGGATCTGGCCGTGTTCAATGCGGGTCAGGCAGACTTGGGCGGTATGGCTGAAACGGCCGCTGCTTTCGAGGCACCCGTTGCGGAAAATGCTGTGGCCACGGGAATGGACGCCCGCACCAAAGCCAAGATGCAGGGTTACGAAGGTGACCCCTGCGGTGAATGCGGAAACTACACGCTTGTCCGCAACGGCACCTGCATGAAGTGCAACACCTGCGGCGCGACAAGCGGGTGTAGCTAAGTTTTAACGCCCTGGCACCCCGGGGCGTAGGGGTCGGACGCTGCCCTAGGTAACCGACCCCGACGAATACGGAGAAAGGACGTAAGACTTACCTGATGACCTTTCTCCACTCGGCTGACATGCCCGTGTTGGCCGGGAACAGGGTGGGGCGGAATATTTGCTCCCTCCCACTCTTTCACGGGGCGGGTGCGCTCGTCCCATGCGCAGTCCAGGCCGCAGGCAAAAAAACACCGGGCGGTCAACGATATGAGCCTGGAAGGCGAAACTGACAGGGGGCTTCGGCCCCCTTTCTTTTTTCGCGCGGTCGCTGTTCTAAACGGTGTTTCGCCAGATCGTGCGCGGCGCGTGTGGCAAGACCTGCCGATACAGGTCTGGCGGAATTTTGCTCGGCGGCACTTTGCGATGCCGACTCGGTCAAACACGCAAGGATTGGCGCGAATCCCTGCTGGTCGCGCTATGCGGGGTGACGTGGTGCGAGGCTTTGTTGTTTCTGGGGCTTGTCCGGACAAAAACAAAACCAACCTATCAGGAGGCACCAAAAATGAAACCGCAGTATTTGATTGGAATTTACATCGCTGCTCTGACCTTGCCGGGACTGGTCTCGGCCCAATCTACAGCCGATGCCAATGGCGATGGCGTTCTGACCATCGAGGAAGTTCAGGCTGTCGCACCGAATGTAGACGCCGATACCTTCTCGGCGATGGACGCCAATGGTGATGGCGCGTTGGACGCTGACGAAGTGGCCGTTGCGCAAGAGGCAGGGCTGCTTCCGTCAAGCGATGGATAAATCCGTGGGTGGCCCGATTGGTTTCGGGCCGCCCTTCCGCTCACTAAGTGGGCAGATGAATTTTGAACTTTTCGCGCAGTTCCATGTCCAGCAGCGGATCGAACTTGGCCTCGGATGGCGCAGACAGAATTTCTTCCTTGCGCGCCGTTGCCTTGTCGATCAGATCGGGCTTGCCCAGCTCAACCCATTCTTTTGGCGAAGACCGGTCGCCGAAAACCGGATAGACATAGTCAGCTTGCATCCGGCTGAGCGTAGCTTCCGTTCCAAGATAGTGACCAGGGCCGCCCATGCAGACCTCGGCCATCTGGTCCAGAGCTAGGGTTTCATCGTTCACTTCGATGCCCCGCACGCAGCGCTGCGCCTGACCGATCAGGTCATCGCTGAGGATCAGGCTTTCAAAGCAGAAACCCAACAAAGAGGCGTGCATGCCCGCCGCTTCGTAGACCATGTTGAGACCGGACAGACCCGCCATTACGTTCGAGCACATCTGTTCCCACCCGGCCTGCATGTCGGGAAGTTTGGAATCCGACGCTCCGGCTGCTGCTCCGCCGGGTAGGTTGTAGAACCGGTGCATCTGTGCGCATCCAGCCGTCAGCAACGCCTGTTCGCCCGACCCAATGGACATCGCACCTGTCCGAAGGTCCAAGCCAAAGGGCCAGGTGCCAAAAACGGCTGGTGCTCCGGGACTTACGGCGTTTACGTAAACCAGTCCGGCAAGGCATTCGGCGGTCGCTTGAGTGATGGCTCCGGCTATGGTCGACGGCGCTGTGGCACCGGCCATCCCGGCTGAAAGAAGCAGGACAGGCATTCCGGCCTTGATGCACTCCTCCATCACTTCGCAGCTTTCAGTGGCGAACTTCATGGGGGGAACCACAAAGCAGTTCGAATTCGATACAAATGGCCGCTCGCGGTACTTATCCTCACCACCCGCGATCATGTAGATCATCTCCATCGCGGGCGCGACGTGGCTGGGTTCCGTGAACGATGTCCCGATGTGTTTGAAAGTGCCGGAACAGCTAGCATAGATCGTGTTCAGGTCCATTTCCAGGTTGTCGGCGATGTCGCGGCAAACCATAGGGCGTTGAACAAAGTGAATGTTATCAAGTTGCTGGCAGATTCGCGCGGCATCGTGTAGGTCCTGCACAGTTGAATCGCGGTATTCCCGCCCATGCACGTCGACCATGGACACGGCAGCGCCGGCAGTGCCGTAGTGAACTTTGGTGCCTGACAGCTCAAGATCGGTTTTGCCATCACGGCTGTACAATGTAACCGCGCGGTTAGCTTTGGCGATAGTGTCCTCGACCAAAGCGCGTGGAAATCTAATGCGTCCATCGTCCCCAAAGGTGCAGCCTGCATTTACAAGGTAGTCGATACCGCTTTGCGGGGCGTCAGCCAGACCGATGGTTTCCAGCGCGGTCAGTGCGGCCTCGTGAATACGTTCAATTTGTGCCTGCGTCAGAACATTTAGAACTCCGCCCTTCATTCCAGGGCGCACGGGGCGAAGATGGTCGGGCAGGGCCGTTGCGCGGGCGGCACGGCGTGCAGCGCGGCCTCCGCTGCGTGACGTGTTGCGGGATTGGTCGTTCATGTCTTGATCCGGTTGTTGAGTGATGCTTTGGGGCGCGGAATATCCCCTTACGGCCGTCCCCGAGCGGCACGTCCACGATCCGCACCAATGGTGCGGCTGATCAGGCTGATTTTCCAGTCGTGGTCTGTCATTCGGGTTCTCAACTTCTGGCCTTAGCCTTCCAAAACACTACGACACAATCTGTCCTGTTTACGACCTTTGTTGGTTTTTGCAGCTCATCGTGACGGTTTGCTGCCGGATAAAGGAGGATCGGGCAGATTTTCTCCCGTTTTGGAAGAATTCTGTTATACTGCATTCACTTACTTTTGAGTTTTGTGACCCTAGAATTGAATTCTGATGAAGCGAAACGCAGATTAGAATAAGTTTGCGTCTTTAGATCGAAACAAGAGCGACATAATTTTGTACCCGTGCAAAAAACCTCTTTCTGTCCTGTTCGTGGCGACCTGTCTCGCCAGCGCAGGCCCGGTTTTTGCCGAAGATTGGACAGGTGGTTATGTGGGCCTCAGCTTTGGATATGCGGATGCGGATGGACCGGGCGGCTCCAGCGGTGATGACACCGCTTTTGGTGCGCATATTGGTTATGATCAGGACTTTGGGAATTTTGTCCTGGGTGGTGAGCTGGAATACAACCGGCTCTCGTTGGATTTGGGCTCGTCCCAAGGCAGTTTGGACAGCATGACTCGTCTGAAGCTGCGCGGTGGATATGATTTCGGCAACGCGCTTGGCTATGTGGTTATCGGGGCGGCGCGGGCTGAAACCTCGGTCGACAGCGACACGGCAGCGGTTTACGGCATCGGCGTGGCGTACCCGATTGGAGAAAACTTTGTGATCAGCGGCGAGGCGTTGCGGCAAAATTTCGACGATGTCACCCGTTCCAGCGGCAGTCTGGATTCCAACGTTTTCAATTTACGAACAACGTTTCGTTTTTGAATACTATTCCGCAGCGTGACGCTGCGCGAGCTGTTCGGCAAAAGAGCACAGCGTTTTCAGTGCGCTAGCGAAACGGTTGTCTTCAACAGTCATGGCCACCCGAACATGCCCGGCGGCGGCTGAGCCAAAGCTTTCTCCGGGCATGACGGCAATGCTGTGCGTGTCCAACAAAGCATTGGCAAAACTTTCCCCGGACAACCCGGTCTTGCGCACGTCCAGCATCAGGTACATCGCCCCCTGTGCGGGCACCAGGCCAACGGTGGATTGATCCTGAAGAATCGCCACGGCCTGTGAACGTCGACGACGAAACGGGGCGGCGATCTTTTCCTCCAGCTCGTGTCCTGCGGTCAGAGCATAACTGGACGCGTCCTGTATGAAGCCTGGTACGCCATAGGTTGTGTGGGTGGCCAGATTGATCAGATGGGCGATGACCTCTTCGGGGCCGACAATCCAACCACAGCGCGATCCTGTCATGGCATGGGATTTGGACATCGAGCCAATGACAAGCGTCCGATCCTCCATACCGGGTAGAGCGCGCGGCGACAGGTGTTCACCCTGCCAAACCTGCGTGTCATAGACTTCATCCGAGATCAGCCACAGGTCGCGTCGCTGGCAAATTTCGGCAACGTCTTCAAGCGATTGGCGGGAATAAACAACCCCGGTTGGATTGTTTGGTGTGTTGATCAAAAGCGAAACAGCACCGTCAGCCGCAGCATCGATCCGTTCGGCGCAGGGCTGAAAGGCGTCTTCTGCTGCGGTCTGAATTGCGCGGGCAACTGCTCCGACCCCACGAATTGTTCCGGGATAGGTGGCGTAATAGGGATCTAGGAACAGCCCCACATCACCGGGATCACAAACTGCCATATGGGCCGCAAACAGCGCAGACTGGCCGCCGGGTGTGATCAAAACGTTGTTGCGCGTTGTTGGGACGCCCGTCCGCGTTTGCACCCGAGCCGCCACCGTGTCGCGCAGAAGATCTGTACCGGGCACCATGGCATAACCCGTGTGTCCTTCGCGGGCGGACAGGTCCATGGCATGCAGGATCGATGGATCGGTGCGGATGTCATGTTCGCCGATGGTCAACTCGGTCACGGCCTGACCTTCGCTCAGCATCCGACGGGCCCGATAGAACACGTCCCAGCCGTCGCTGCCGCCGCCTGTAATCTGCGTGATGCGTTTAGAGAGTTTCATACCACTGCTCCGGGATAGCTTTTGGCTGAATGGGACAGAGCGGCAGAGCTTTGTCAATCAGCTTCGCGGCGGCAATGTCGCTTGCAGCTTTTTAGTCAGCGATGCCCGGACAATGTCGTATGACACCGTCAGGCGGTGGCGCAATTCCTGAGGATCAGCATCAAACGGAAGGCGCACCCAACTGCGGTGGAAATAGGAGGCTTTCACGCCCACACCGGCATCAATCACCATCTGGGCCGTTTCCACATCGGGTGTTTTGACGGAAACACCATCGTTCGCTGTACCGATGCAGGCAAACATCTTGCCACCGATTTTCCACGCATCGTGCCCGCCGCCCCAGGGGTCCGACAACGCGGCCCCGGGGAATTCCTTGCAAATCGTGTTGACGTAATCTCGGTCCATGATCCGGACGGTGACTGAGGCGACGTGCAAACTCAATACTTGGCTTGAAGATCAACCCGTGCTAACCGAAGGACATGAACCCGATGACCTGCATCATTATCTGCTGCATTACCTGCTGATTTATCAAGCGGGCCGGTTTCTTTCGTTTTCATCCCTGAGACAAGTTGCTAAGCCCGCGCCAACGCGCAAGCACATGCTGTTTCTGAGGAGCCCGACCGATGACGACGATCAAGCTGCACAACACACGGACGCGGACGAAGGAAGACTTCGTGCCGATCGACCCTGAAAATGTGCGGATGTATGTCTGTGGTCCGACGGTCTATGACCGCGCGCATCTGGGCAATGCCCGCCCGGTGGTGGTGTTTGATGTGCTGTACCGCCTGCTGCGTCATGTCTATGGCGCGGATCACGTGACTTATGTGCGCAATTTCACCGACGTCGACGACAAGATCAACGCCACCGCGCTGGCGCGTAAAAAGGCGGGCGCGGAAGGCTCGTTAGAGCAGTTGGTACAGGAACGATCCGACGAAACCATCGGCTGGTATCTGCACGATATGGGCGCTTTGGGAACTCTTGAACCCAACGAGATGCCGCGTGCGACCCAATACATTGACCAGATGATTGCAATGATCGAGGATCTGATCGTTAAGGGCCATGCCTATGCCGCCGAGGGCCACGTGCTGTTTGCCGTCGACAGTTGGAAAGAGGGCTATGGCAAGCTGTCGGGCCGCTCGGTCGATGACATGATCGCAGGCGCTCGGGTCGAGGTGGCACCCTACAAAAAGAACCCGATGGATTTCGTGTTGTGGAAGCCGTCAACCGACGAACTGCCGGGTTGGGACAGCCCGTGGGGTCGGGGGCGTCCTGGTTGGCACATTGAATGCTCGGCCATGAGCTATGAGTTGCTGGGCGAGAGCTTTGACATTCACGGCGGCGGCAACGACCTGATGTTCCCGCACCACGAGAACGAGATCGCCCAAAGCTGCTGCGCGCACCCGCAAGGTGAGTTTGCGCGGGTTTGGCTGCACAATGAGATGCTGCAGGTCGAAGGGAAGAAAATGTCCAAATCGCTGGGCAATTTCTTCACCGTGCACGATCTGTTGGAACAAGGCGTGCCGGGTGAGGTGATCCGGTTCGTGTTTCTGCAGACCCACTATCGCAAGCCGATGGACTGGACTGAGAAAAAGGCGCGTGAGGCTGAGGCGACGTTGCGCAAGTGGCGGGCGCTGACAGCGGGCGTCGAGCCCGCCGCCAGCGCGGCACCTGCGGTGGTGGTGGCACTGAGCGATGATCTGAACACTGCAGGTGCAATGACCGAGTTGTACCGTCTTGCATCGGACGGTGACGCAGAGGGTCTGTTGGCGAGCGCGCAGTTGCTGGGGCTGTTGCTGCCAGAGATGGGCGCGTGGGCGGATACGGCATCTGTTGACTTGACTGCACATGCTGACCGTTTGGCCAACGCACGGGCGTCCGCCATGCAGAACAAGGACTTCTCGGAAGTTGACCGCCTCAAGGCCGCGTATATCGCGGCAGGGCTTGAAGTGCGCATGAGCAAGGAAGGTGTGGAACTGGTGCCCGGTGCCGGGTTTGATGCCTCCAAGTTGGAGGAGGTCTTATGACCAAAGAACGCCTCTACCTCTACGACACCACCCTGCGCGATGGGCAACAAACGCAGGGCGTTCAGTTCTCCACCGCCGAAAAGGTGCAGATCGCTCAGGCTCTGGATACTTTGGGAGTGGATTATATCGAAGGCGGCTGGCCCGGTGCGAACCCCACCGACAGCGCGTTTTTCGAGGTTGCACCGAAGACCTCAGCCCGTCTGACGGCGTTTGGAATGACCAAGCGGGCAGGGCGCTCGGCCGAGAATGATGATGTGCTTGCAGCCGTGATGAATGCGGGCACGCAGGCCGTCTGTCTGGTGGGCAAATCGCACGATTATCACGTGACCCATGCGCTGGGGATCTCGCTTGAGGACAATGTCGAGAACGTCCGTGCCTCGGTCGCACATATCGTGGCGCAGGGTCGCGAAGCGCTGTTTGATGCCGAACATTTCTTTGACGGCTACAAGGACAACCCGGATTATGCGGTCGCGGTCTGCCGCGCCGCGCTGGACGCTGGCGCGCGTTGGGTGGTCCTTTGCGACACAAATGGAGGCGCTTTGCCGTCGGACGTTGGGCGGATCGTATCAGACGTGATCGCAGCAGGTCTGCCCGGTGATCGGTTGGGTATTCACACACATAACGACACCGAGAACGCGGTGGCCTGTTCCCTGGCGGCCGTAGAAGCAGGTGCGCGCCAAATTCAGGGCACCCTGAACGGTTTGGGCGAGCGTTGCGGGAATGCCAACCTAACCGCTTTGATCCCGACGCTGCTGCTGAAGGAACCCTATGCTTCGCAGTTTGAAACCGGCGTCAGCCTGGATGCTCTGGCGGGGCTGACCCGTATCAGCCGGATGTTGGATGACGTTCTGAACCGGGTTCCCAGCAAGCAGGCGGCCTATGTGGGGGCGTCTGCCTTTGCGCATAAGGCCGGACTGCATGCCAGTGCGATCCTCAAGGACCCATCGACCTATGAACATGTCGAGCCTGCAAGTGTGGGCAACTCACGCATCATTCCAATGTCGAACCAGGCCGGGCAGTCGAACCTGCGCAAACGTCTGACCGAAGCCGGGTTGTGCGTTGAGGCGGGTGATCCCGCGCTCGGTCGGATCCTTGAACGGATCAAAACGCGCGAAGCGGATGGGTACTCCTATGATACTGCGCAAGCCAGTTTCGAACTGTTGGCGCGGGACGAGCTGGGACAACTGCCCGAGTTCTTTGAAGTCAAACGCTACAAGGTCACGGTTGAGCGGCGGAAGAACAAGTACAACAAGATGGTCAGCCTGTCCGAGGCTGTTGTTGTAGTGAAAGTGGACGGTGAAAAGAAGCTGTCCGTCAGCGAGTCCATGGATGGTTCCGGCAGTGACCGGGGGCCTGTGAACGCTCTGGCCAAAGCCTTGGCCAAAGATTTGGGGCGGTATTCGCAAGTCCTGTCAGATATGCGACTGGTCGACTTCAAGGTGCGGATCACACAAGGCGGGACCGAAGCGGTCACGCGTGTCATCATCGACAGCGAAGACGGGCAGGGGCGGCACTGGTCTACCGTGGGCGTCAGCGCGAACATAGTCGATGCATCGTTCGAGGCTTTGCTGGATGCGATTCAGTGGAAACTGGTGCGCGATTGCGATCCGCAGAAGGCAGCAGCTGAGTGAGCGTGGTCTTTGACGACGATGTCAAAGCCTGTGCCGCGCTGGTACAACGGGCTGATCCTGACCGGTTCCGTGCCGCAATGGCAGCCCCGGTGGCGGCCCGTGTCGTTCTGTTCCCGTTATACGCGTTGAACGTCGAAGTGGCGCGCGCGCCCTGGGTTTCACAGGAACCGATGATAGCCGAGATGCGGCTGCAATGGTGGCGTGACGCTTTGCAAGAGATTGCCGAAGGCGCCACTGTGCGACGGCATGAAGTTGTAACGCCCTTATCGCGTGTGCTCTCGCCGCATCTGGCCGGTGTTCTGGATGAATACGTGGCCGTAAGGCGTTGGGATATATACCGTGATCCGTTTGAAGATCAGGAGCATTTCGACGCCTATATCGACCACAGTTCGGGGTCTTTGTTTGTGGCTTCCGCTCAGGCGCTGGGTATGGCGGATGAGGATGTTCTGCGCGACTATGGGTATGCGGTTGGTGTTGCAAACTGGCTTCGCGCGACCCCCGAGCTGGAAAACAGGGGTCGGATACCTTTGTTGGACGGCACCCCGGAAGGTGTGCAAACCCTTGCGCAATCTGCGCTGGAGCGTCTTAACAAGGCCCGGGCAAACCGGGTTGCGATCTCTGTCGAAGCCCGTCCAGCGCTTGCGGCAGGGTGGTTGGCTGAATGGGCGTTGAAAGAGGCTGTTGCGCGGCCTGAACGTGTTGCTTCTGGCAGTTTGATACCGGGCGAAATGCGGCAACGCTTGTCCCTGATGTGGACGGTCAGCAGTGGGCGCTGGTGATCAGGCCCGTTCCGGGTCGGCGGGACGCAGCACCAGCCACAGCAACGCGCCACCCGCTAATGTTAGCAACGGAACCATGGCCAGGTTAACCGCTGTCCAGCCTTCGATCGCAGAGCCGCCCGAGCAGTTCATCAACCCGCCTGAGGCCAGCGAGGCCAATGTGACACCTCCGAAAACCAGCAGGTCGTTCAGGCCCTGCATCCGGCCACGCTCTTGCGGGTCATGCGAATCTGCCAGCATCGTCGTTGCGCCGATAAAGCCAAAGTTCCACCCAATACCCAGCAGAACAAGCGCGAGGAAGAAGTTCCCAAGTTCAACCCCTTGCAAGGCAACAACCCCGGCGCTTGCCAAAATGGCCAGGCCCAGCGCCACGATCTTCTCAACCCCGAAACGGGCGATCAGATGACCGGTAAAGAAACTGGGGATGTACATGGCCAACACATGGCTTGTAACGATATCCGCTGCGTCGTTGGCCGAGAATCCACACCCAACGACGGCCAGCGGGGTCGAGGTCATCACAAGGTTCATCAGGGCGTAAGACACCATCGCACAAATGATCGCCACAGCGATACGCGGTGTTTTCAGCAACTCAAGCCGAGAACGTCCTTTGGGTTCGTTCTCAGTGGGTTTTGGCGGCGTTGGGATGTCGAGAAAGAAGAACAGGGCAGAGCCCAGAACGTTAATCCCGATCACAGCCAGATAGGTGCCGAGAAACGGGATGACATAGGCCTGAGAGGTGAGTTTCACGATTTGTGGGCCGATAATCGCCGCAGCCAGTCCCCCGGCCATCACGTATGAAATGGCCTTTGGGCGGTACGCGTCTGACGCTGTGTCCGCCGCAGCGAACCTATAGAATCCGTGTGCGCTCATGTAGATACCTGTCAGCAGGCTGCCAACAAGGAAGATAGGGAAAGAGCCAAGGAACAAGCCGTAAGCTCCGATCAGCCCACCCAACGCGCCAGCGGTTGCTCCAACAAGGAATCCGGCACGACGGCCCCAGCTCTGCATGATCGCCGAGATCGGCGTGGCCGCTAGCATGGAACCCAGAACAATCAAGGAAATGGGCAATGTCGCAAGGCAAGGGTTTGAGGCCAGCGACTGGCCTGCCAGCCCTCCGACAATGAACATAATGGGCATCTGTGCACCCAGAATGGCCTGTGCGGCCACCAAAACAGCTACGTTGCGCTTGGCCTGACGGTCGTCTGGAAGGGTTGAGGTCATTGTCATGGGCGAATGGTTATCGGCTAAGCCTTTGGGGTACAAGCGGCTTGCATCTGCGGCACATGCGCCTAACGTGCCCATGAACACCGAGCAGGGAGGCCGCATGTCCGTAGGCCGCATCATCGAAACGCCAGATTGCGTGGCCGAAGGCGCCGAATGGCTGGCGCAAACTTGCCCGCGCATGGCCTATGCCATCGAACAAACTGGCCCTTTGCCTCTGCGCCGCCGCCCCGATGGTTTCGCACAACTGCTCAGCGCTATTGTCAGCCAGCAGGTCAGCGTAGCTGCCGCGCGTGCAATCTGGAAACGGTTACAGGACGCGAAACTGACCGGTCCACGCAAGATTATGTGGGCCACAGATGAAGATCTGCGCGCCGTGGGTCTAAGCCGTCAGAAGATCAGCTATGCACGGGCGTTGGCTGAGGCGCGCATTGACTTCAAAGCATTGCGCGACGCGCCTGACGACGAGGTGGTTAAAACTTTGACGCAGGTGTCCGGGATCGGCGTCTGGACGGCCGAGATTTATGCGATGTTTTCCCTGGGCCGCGCCGACGTGATCGCACCCGGTGATCTGGCGCTGCAAGAGGCCGCGCGTGTCCTCTATGACCTGCCCAAACGCCCCACGGACAAGGAACTGCGCCAAATGGCACAAGCGTGGTCGCCGTGGCGCTCGGTTGCGGCGCGGGTGCTGTGGGCCTATTACCGGGTTGATAAACAAAGAGAAGGGATCAGATGACACGGGTTTTGAATGCGCTGAGGAAAGAGCCTGTTTCGGGTGACACGCGATCAGTCGTGGTGTTCGTGCATGGCTATGGCGCAAACGGCGCCGACCTGCTGGGGTTGGCCGATCCGTTGGGCGAGCATTTGCCCGATACTCTGTTTGTAGCCCCAGATGCACCCGAGCAGATTCCGGGGATGCCGAACGGCTTTCAGTGGTTCCCGATTCCTTGGATCGATGGGTCGTCCGAAGAAGAGTCGCGCCGGGGTATGGAAATGGCGGTTGAGGACTTCAACGCCTTTCTGGACGCCCTGATGGTGGACGAAGATGTACTGCCCGAGCAGGTTGTGCTGTTTGGCTTCAGCCAGGGCACTATGATGAGCCTGCACGTTGCGCCGCGCCGCGAAGACCCCGTGGCTGGGATCGTCGCCTTTTCTGGCCGGTTGTTGGAACCCGATCTTCTGCCCGACGAAGCTGTCAGCCGGATGCCGGTCCTGCTGGTGCATGGTGATGCGGACGACGTCGTGCCACCGCAATCGCTGCCAGAGGCCGCTGAAGCCCTGCAGGCTGCGGATTTCAAAGAGATCTACGCGCATGTCATGAAAGGCACCGGCCATGGCATTGCCCCCGATGGTTTGAGCGTCGCGCTGGCTTTCATGCGCGACAAGCTGAGCCTTTAACTTTACCATCCAGATCAGCGGAACGCCTTGGCGTTCCGTGCAAGATCAAGACCAAAGATGCGCTTCGGCAAACTCGATCGAGTTTCCCGCCGGGTCGCGCACGTACAAAGACCGTGCACCGCCGGGCCAGTCAAACTCGGCATCCACGGGGATGTTCCAATCCAGCAGGTGTTTGCGCATCACTGTGATTTCATCGCGTGACAAAACAAGACACACATGTCCGGGGCCGCGCGCACCATGAGGTGGGACAGGCATGTCAGGGTTAAGGGGCGGCTGTTCTGTTTGGTCGGGGTTAAAGATAAGCAGAACAGATCTGCCGATGCGGTAAAATACATGGCGGTTGTTGATGCGCTGAATACGCTCAAGCCCTAAAACCTCGCTATAAAACTGTTCCGCCGCATCCAGATCGTCCGCGTAAAGCGCGGCCTCCAGAATGGCCGAAGGGGCCGGGATATCTGGCGTGATTTTCATGCCCCAAGTATAACAGAAAAGGGCGGGTTTTGTCACCGGCGCGGACGTCGGTCACGTTTGCGTTGCGGAGCGGTGTTCAAGGTGGGCATCGGCAGGCTGTCCCATTGACCGGGCCCCAGATTATCCAGTGTCCAGTCTCCGATACGATAGCGGATCAGGCGCAGGGTTGGCAGGCCCACCGCCGCCGTCATGCGCCGCACCTGCCGGTTCTTGCCCTCTCGGATGGTCAGTTCCAGCCACCTGTCGGGTACGCTTTTTCGTTCCCGGATAGGTGGGATGCGAGGCCAGAGCCCCTCGGGCTCATCAATCTGCCGTACCTTTGCGGGGCGCGTCTGGCCGTCCTTCAACTCAACCCCGTTCCGTAACGCTTTCAAGGCGGCCTCATCAGGGATGCCTTCGACCTGTACCCAATAGGTCTTTGCCATCTTGTGCTTTGGATCTGATATCTGAGCCTGCAGTTTTCCGTGATCAGTCAGCAGCATCAAACCTTCGCTGTCACGATCCAAACGACCAGCGGGATAAACGCCAGGCAGGTCGATGAAATCGGACAGCGTGCTGCGCGGGCTTTCGGCATCGGCGCGGTCCGTGAACTGTGGCAGCACGTCATAAGGTTTGTTGAAGCGAATGAACCAGGACATGACCCGCCCATAGCCCGAAGGACGCACCCGGTGCAAGTTGTGGATAACTGTCATGTGACTGTCACAGATTCGGCTTACCCAGTCTGCGACATATTGTGGAAAATCAGGGCTTGTCAGAGTTTTAACACGATATATAGTTATCTTAAGGCCGGGGCGGGTGCTCTCCGCTCTGGTGTCACAAACGGGCAGCCGAGAGCGAGGAGCGATTCTGTGATGGACGGAGATTTCAGGACCGAATTTGTAAGAGAGCCGGGTATGCTCAAACAACACCCGGCCCTGGTTTTGAACGCCGATTACCGCCCCTTGTCCTACTACCCGCTGTCATTGTGGCCCTGGCAAGAGGCGATCAAAGCGGCCTGGCTGGATCGGGTCGACATCGTGGCCGAATATGACGAGGTCGTCCGAAGCCCGAGCACCGAGATCCGAATACCCTCGGTCGTTGTTTTGAAAGACTATGTAAAACCCAGAAAGCGCGTGGCCTTCACGCGCTTTAATTTATTTTTGCGGGATGAATTCCGCTGCCAGTACTGCGGCAGCCGCGATAACCTGACATTTGACCACGTGGTCCCACGCGCGGCAGGCGGCGTGACCAGCTGGCAGAACGTGGTGGCAGCATGCAGCCCGTGCAATCTGCGCAAAGGGTCCAAATCGCTGCGTCAGGCGGGGATGACATTGCGCAAACCGCCGCGTCAGCCTGATGCTGAGGCTCTGCGCAATATCGGTCGGAAGTTCCCGCCCAACCACCTGCACGAAAGCTGGATCGACTTCCTGTATTGGGATGCGGAACTGGACGAGTTTTAAGCGCGTGCCCGCCAGGCCGCGATCCAGATCAGCATCAGCACTGCCGAAGCGATGGCGTTCCACCCTGCCATCGAGATACCGAACATCTCCCACGGAATATCGTCGCATCGCACCAGCGGCGCATTCATGATCTGATCGAACAGGTCATCGGTGCTCAACCCACTGATATCGCCCGAGGTGCAGCTGCTGGGGCCTTCCCACCAGCCTTGTTCGACGCCAGCGTGAAAAACGCCGATGGCCGCGGTTGTTGCAGCCGCAGCTGCACCCAGCAACGGCAGGATACTAAATCTTGGCAATGCCAGCGCGACCGCACCGATCGCGATAGCCACTGCGTGCGGGTAGCGCTGCCAGATGCACATCTTGCACGGTGCAAGCCCGCCCAAATGCTGAAAGCCGAACGCCGCCAATAAAAGGGTTGCTGAACCAATCGTGGCCAGAGCCACAAGTCCGGATTGTTTTGTCATAAATATTTAACCGCCACGAACCCGCCAAAGAGTAGGATGATGAACAGCGTGAACATAAGACCCAGACGCTTTTCGATAAAGTCCCGGATCGGTTCGCCAAAGCCCCAAAGCAGGCCGGCAACCAGAAAGAATCGCATGGCACGCGCCAGAATCGATGTGGCGATGAAGGTGCCCAGCGGCATTCCGGTCCAGCCGGACATGATGGTGATGACCTTGTAGGGGAAGGGCGTGACGCCCGCAGCCAGCACAGCCCAGAACCCGAAATCGTTAAATCGGGTGTTAAATTCTTCCATCGCGTGTGCCTTGCCCATGGATTCCAGAATGGGCTGGCCGATGCTTTCATAGAAAAACGCTCCAATCGCATATCCCAGCATCCCGCCCAACACCGAAGCCACCAACGCGACGGTCGCAATCAACCAGGCGCGCGATGGACGCGCTAGAATCATCGGAATCATCAGGACGTCAGGAGGAATCGGAAAAAACGAGCTTTCGATAAAGGCGACGATGGCCAAGGCCCACAGGGCATGAGGGTGTTCGGCCAGACGAATGGTCCAGTCATAAAGCGATCGTAACATATACAGTACTCAAATCCCGTTTAGCGGCCCCAAGAAGGCAAACCATGCACCTGACGGACCGTCAACCGCCCAGATTGAAACAAATGGAATATGGGATGTTTTTTGCCTCTGGACCTTCCCGCGCTTGGGCGCTAATCCAGTGTCCGTGGCCCAAGTGGCGGAATGGTAGACGCAGGGGATTCAAAATCCCCCGCCTTCACGGGCGTGAGAGTTCGAGTCTCTCCTTGGGCACCACATTTTCTTTTAACCTGCTATTTGTTTCTCGTGATCAGATAGTTGCGTCGCTTTGTTGTCATGGCTTTTGATGCGCTGCCTTGAAACGCGCGATTGATCTGCCTTGCGAAAACTTGGGTGCAAAAAACGAAGCGGCAACGATTTGGTGTGGTTTTCTTCAACGCCTAAAATCTGAGCGGTCCAAGAAAACGAGTCAGGGGAACAGGGAAACAATTACGGCGCTGCGCTTCAATTGTTCACCGCACGTTTTTAACTTCATGGCCAAAGGCGAAGCCGGACATATGCCTCAAACCTTGTTCTGATACCATTTCAGAACAAACACCCGAATGGCCGAAGCAAGGCCAGTTTCAGGATCGCGTTCAACATCAATTTCAGCGGCCAAAACATTGATCGGAATACTTTTTTCAGCAGCTATGTCGCGGAAAGCTCGCCAGAATTCATCTTCAAGCGACACGGATGTTCGGTGACCCTTGAGTGTCAGAGAGCGTTTGATTGGGCGGCCGCTCATTCGTCTAACTCGCGCTTGTCGAGTTCGCGCTTCAGCTTGTCCCGTTCGAACTTGACGATTTCTTTCTCGGCCTTGGTGCGTCCGAAAGCGACAGCATTCTGATCCGCGCGGGCTTTCTTTTCAGCCCGCGCTTTTTCTTTACGATACCGGTTCAGGTTAACCGGCTTGCCCATTAGTCCTTCGGACCGATCATCTGTTCCGGGCGGACGACGGCGTCAAAGGTCGCCTCATCCACAAAACCCAGCGCGATGGCCTCTTCCTTGAGGGTTGTGCCGTTCTTATGCGCCGTCTTGGCAACGGTAGTCGCATTGTCGTAGCCGATTGTAGGCGCCAGCGCCGTGACCAACATCAGCGATTCCTTCATCAGCTTGTCGATGCGCGGCTCGTTGGCTTTGATGCCCATCAACATCCGCTCGGTAAAGCTGTCAGAGGCATCACCCAGCAGTTGGATTGACTGCAGCAGGTTGTAAGACATCATCGGGTTGTAGACGTTCAACTCGAAATGACCCTGGCTGCCTGCGAAAGTCATCGCAGCATTGTTGCCCATTACGTGGGCGGCGACCTGTGTCAGCGCCTCGGCTTGTGTCGGGTTCACCTTGCCGGGCATGATCGACGAACCGGGTTCGTTCTCGGGCAAGATCAATTCGCCCAGACCCGACCGCGGGCCGGAGCCCAGGAAACGGATATCATTGGCGATTTTGTAGCAGCTGCCTGCAATCGTCGCCAAAGCACCGGACAGGAAGACCATGGCGTCATGGGCCGCCAATGCTTCGAACTTGTTTGGCGCGGTGACGAAGGGCAGGCCGGTGATATCGGCCATATGTCCAGCGACGGCCTCGCCCCAACCGTGCTGGGTGTTCAGTCCTGTGCCAACAGCGGTACCGCCTTGCGCCAGTTCGTAAATCCCAGGCATCGCCGCGTGAACGCGGGCAATTCCCTGACGGATTTGATGAGCGTAACCGCTGAATTCCTGTCCCAGCGTCAGAGGCGTCGCGTCCTGCGTGTGGGTCCGACCGATCTTGATGATGTCTTTGAACTCTTCGGCCTTCTGTTCCAGCCCCGAGGCAAGTCTCTCGAGCCCCGGAAGCAGCACGTCACGCACGCTGGTCGCGGTTGCCACATGCATGGCGGTGGGGAAGGTGTCGTTCGAAGATTGACCCATGTTGCAGTGATCGTTCGGATGCACTGGGTCTTTTGAACCAATCACACCACCCAAAATTTCGATGGCGCGGTTTGCGATGACCTCGTTCGAGTTCATATTTGATTGCGTGCCCGAACCCGTCTGCCAGACAACCAGCGGGAAGTTGTCGTCAAACTTGCCTTCGATCACTTCACCTGCGGCTTGTATGATTGCGTCGGCGATCTTGGCGTCCAGCTTGCCAGTGGCCTTGTTCTGCATGGCGCAGGCTTTTTTGATCACGCCCAGCGCGCGTACGATAGCGACGGGCTGTTTTTCCCAGCCAATAGGGAAATTCATGATCGAACGCTGCGTTTGTGCGCCCCAATACTTGTCGGCAGGGACCTCTAGCGGGCCAAAGCTGTCGGATTCGGTGCGGGTCTGAGACATCTGTCACTCCGTCTGGTATGCAGTTGTATGCCGTTTAGCCGCAGCAAAGCCATGACGCAATCGGCCAGTTGGGCGCACCTTAAACTCAGGCGTACCAAAGGTATAGGTGCCGGGGTGCGTCACTTTAATGAGAAAGAGATGGATTGTGCCATTGTGCGCAGCCCCCTCTGAGCTACAATAGAAAGGTGAATCCCGTGGAGGACAAAATGCCAAATTTCCATAGATTTGCACTAGCCAAAGCCGTCGCGGTCTTTGCGGTGTGCATGGTTTGGTTGTCCGTGTTCAGCGTGTCCGCGCGCGCGGCGGACATTGCGCCGTTTGTCGGGGATTACATTGGGTCTGCAAACGTTGTGGATGCTGATGGCACCTCTACCCCGCGGGATATGAGCGTTTCTATTTTCGAAACCGAAGACGGTTTTAATGTGAGCTGGCGTACCACAACCTATAAGCTGGACGGGCGTGTAAAGAACCAAAAGTTCTCAATCGACTTTGTGCCTTCGGGGCGTGGGGATTTGTTTTCAGCCGCAATGAAGCGCAATGTGTTTGGCCACGAAGTGCCGTTGGACCCGATGAAAGGGGAGCCTTTTGTTTGGGGTCGAATCGTTGGTGATACGTTGACAGTTTATTCCTTGTTCATTGATTTGGATGGCGGGTACGAATTGCAGCAATACGATCGTACGCTTGCAGAAGGCGGGTTGAACTTGTCGTTCTCTCGCTTCATCGAAGGTGTGAAATCACGGTCGGTCGAGACTTTCCTACAAAAGAAATAACCCCGCGCGTGGCGGGGTTGAGGTCTATTTGCGGAAGCTGTCCAGTGACACGACGTCTGCGTCGTGGTGTGGTTCTTCTTCTTCGACTTCAATCGTCTCTTCTGCGATATGATCGTCATCCATATCGTCCTCAGGGCTCTCAAAGCGCAGGCCGAACTCCACAGAGGGGTCAACAAACGTCTTGATCGCGGCGTAGGGGATATAAAGCGGTTCGGGCGCATCACCGAAATTCAGAGTGATGGCAAAGCCGGTCTCACCAACCTCGAGGTTTTCGAACCAATGCTGCATGACAATCGTCATTTCTTCCGGATAACGTTCGCGCAACCAGTCGGCGATATCCACACCGTCCTCGCGCGTGTCGAAGGTAATGAAGAAATGATGTGCACCGGGTAATCCGGTTTCGGAAACATCTGTCAGCACTTTCTTGATAAGCCCGCGCATGGCGGAGTGCATCAGGTTGCCGTAATCGATGCCTTGCGACATGTGTGATCCTCAAAAGTGGTTATGCCCAGCATAGGGCTTTTGTTCGGAAACGAAAGAGCGGGTATGACCGGATTGATCAGATATTGTGAGTGACCAGCCCTGCGATGGACATCAGGGCCAACACCGTGCCCATCCCCAATTTTAGTCGAAATATCAAGACCCCAGCCAGAGCGGTTAAGCCTAATGCAGTAAAATTTAGCTGGGAAAGCTGTGGGGCAGGTATTGCCAGCGGCCCCCAGGATATGTTCGGCACTGATTCGAATAGAACGTTCAGGGCGAACCACACGGAAAGGTTGAGAATCACGCCGACAACAGCGGCGGTGATGCCATTGAGGGCCGATGACAGGCGCGGTCGCGTGGCAAGCCGATCCAGGTACGGGGCGGCCAGGAAGATCCATAGAAAACAGGGCACAAAAGTCGCCCAGAGCGCAACTGCACCGGCCGCCAACGCCAAGCTGAAGCCTCCGCTAAGTTCACCGGCAAGCATTGCAACAAATTGGGTGACAAGGATCAGGGGGCCGGGTGTCGTTTCCGCAAGACCCAATCCGTCGATCATTTGATCTGTGCTGATCCAGTGGTACTGATCCACAACCGTCTGCGTCATATAGGCCAGCACCGCATAAGCGCCGCCAAAGGTGACGACGGCCAGTCGCGCAAAGAACCAGCCCAAATCGCTGAGCAGTTGATGCCCGCTGAGGGTCAGCGCGACCAATGGTCCAAGCCAAAGCGGCAACCAGATAGCAACTGTTTTGAGTGATCGCTTCAGGTGCGATGGCTGAACTGGGCCAGGCGGTTCCGTTGGGCCACGAAACGTCGCATATCCCCAAAGCGCAGCGGCAAGAATTATCAAGGGAAAAGGCAGGTTCAGCAGAAAAATGGAAGCGAAAGACAGTCCGGCGATTATGCGGTGGTCTTTGTCCATTAAGGCTTTGCGCGAGAGATTGCGCAGCGCCTGCAAGACGATCATTATAACCGTTGCTTTGATGCCAACAAATGCGGATTGGACCAACGGAACATCGCCAAACGTGGAATATAGCGCTACCAATACCGCAATAACCAAAGCGCCGGGCAAGACAAACAAACTGCCGGCGATCAGCCCGCCTGTTACGCCGCGCAGGCGCCAACCGGCATAGGTGGCCAGTTGCATCGCCTCCGGACCCGGTAGCAACATGCAAAGTGACAGGGCGCGCAGGTAGGTCTGTTCATCAAGCCATGGTCGGCGCTCGACAAGTTCCTGATGCATCAGGGATATTTGCGCAGCCGGACCCCCAAAGGACAGCAGCCCGATCCTGCCAAAAACCCGGATGAGGTCTTTAATCGACGGCGTCATGGTCTTGCTCACGTCGCAAGATCCGAAATCTTTGACCCGATCCCGAAACTGGAGCCGTTGAAAACACTCAAGGCTATCAGGATCTGCTGTGTAGTATCGGGCGGCCAAGTCACAACATGAAATCCTGCAAGTGTCGAAAGATGCGAAACTTGCGGCACCGCCTTGGGTGTTCGCACTTGGACCCCATGGCGCTTGCTAACGTGCAAGCGCGATTGGGGTCAAGATTGGTTTGGGGTCAGGCCCAGTCCAGACGCTGCCCTGTCATGCACACGGGCAGGGTGTCGGATGGGAACTGGCCCAACTCTTCAAAGAACGAGATGAAATCAAAGTGATTATAGGCTTCAACCATCTTGTCGCCTTTGAACCGAGCCATCACCTGACCGGTGACCTCCAAAGGCGCGCCGTTATCGGCGCGGAAAGTGCGAACATTCAAAATGGCTGACACCCAATCCCCATTTTCAATGATCTTGGGCAGCTCGACCTTGATGTCGCCCAGAATATGGCGGAAAGCAGTGACCAGATCGCGGAAGTCATCAGCCCCGACCTGCATTTCGGGAATCAACCCTTCGGCCATTGTTTCAGGTGCAAAATACTGATCGATTGCCTCGGTGTTTCCGTGTTCCCAAACTTCGGAATACCACTTTCTGAGTATCTCTGAATTTGTCATTCCAGCTCTCCTGTCCAAGTGAGGGCACGATGACACTCAGAAATGAACAAACTCTGAATGCGCCCTAAAAAGGGAAATAACGTCAGACATTTCGGGGAATAATGCAGGTTTCTGTTGCCAGGTACCTGCGAACCCCGCCTTACGCGGCTAGGCGCAAGGGCTTAGATTTCGGTCTTGTTACTGCTTACGCAGCAACTGCAACCGGAGCACGATTGTCGTTTGCAATTGTACTAGTTTCGCCGATAACGGTGGCAGACAGCCGAGACAAAGCTAACCCCTTTAGACGTTCGTCGATCCTATTTCGGCCCCAAAATCCCCAAACGAAGGATGGTTGGTGGAGCCGCCGGGTACCGCCCCCGGGTCCGATCCGCTTATTACGAGCGCGTTTATGTCCATAGTCCCGAAGGACATCCCATATATAGGTGAGGAGATGGAGAGATGCAAACTCCGATTGCATCCAGATCTATGTAGTAACCCCAATTGGTTAAGTTGTCTTGTTAATGTTTGCAGCTATCAGCCAAACGGCTAGAACCAGCTCGATTCCCCCAAAGATCAACGCCTTGGTCAGAGGTGGGTTATCAAGTGCAATCGACACGAACCGGCCCAATGCCGCCCCAGCATAAACAACGCCCAGCATCACATAGGCCATCGGGTTATTCAGCCAGATCACGGCAAGTCCGGTGACGACAAACAGCCCTCCGACCGAGGCGCGCATCTCAGATAAGCCCATCGTGCTGTTGGTCGGGGCCAGATCAAGGGCCGACGCAGTGTGGGCCGGGGCCAGAAATCCAAACGCGCCGAACCCAACGGTCAGCAAGGCAGCGATGACGTTCAATGTTGTGACCATACCAGCCCCCTTGTGATTCAGGCCGCGTAGGCGGCGTCGAAGAAATCGCGTTCCAGTTCGACCGCACGATGGAACAAACGCGTGACCTCGGCCTGTTCTGCCGTATTCAGCGTTTGCCAAACCTTATCCAGCTGTCCACGCAGGTATTCGACCACGCTTTCGAATCCTTCACCTGCATGTAGCGTGATCCATTCGGCAAACCAGAAGGGCAGGTCGTCTTTGGGTGGGTTTTCCGGGCTGGCCCAGCTAAGGTAAACCCATTCTGCAACGACCAGCACCGCCAGCATGTTCTGATAACGGCCCGAGGCCACGGCCTCGGCCATCAGGTCCTGAAACGCCCGTGTGGCAGGGGCAGGCTGGGTGCTGGGTTCTGTGCCCAAAGCCTCCATCGCACGCAGGAAATAAGTGTTCTCGGGGCCTGTGATCACCGCGAGAAACTGAGCGGCAGGCACGCTGTCGCCCAGGGTCGGGGCATGCGCAATTGCACTTGCAAGCAGGCGCACAAAGCCGTCGACGAACTGATAATCCTGCTGAAGGTACCAGCGCATCTTGTCCTCGGGCAGGGTGCCGTCCGACAGTTCGCGCGTAAAGGCATGGGTGGTGGCGGCTTGCCAATCGTCACTTCTGCCGAGACGCAGCATTTCGGTTGGGCGGGTTTGGTCCTGCATTCGGAAGCTCCGTATTTGTCTTTCCGCAGACAAAGCGCGTTTCAAATCAAAGTACAAGATCAACCAAGCGCCGACCAAAGACCAAGACCGCCCACCAATATCAGACTTATCGCCCAGATGAGTTCGAGGTTAAACCAACTGCGCGACAGAACCTGCAGGCCCAGCCAGCGATAGACAGCAAAGGCCAGCAGACCGCCGCCCAGAACCATGGCAGCAGTGTGCAGCGCGGCGACGCCCAGAACCAGCAGGGTGTTTGTTGTCATGATCTGAGAAATCGCTTGATGGCCAGCATCCAGTTCATCTACGGCACACAGCCCCAGATAGATTGGAACCAGCATAAGCGCGGCCCCATGCGCGAGGGCCACAAGGAAGGACCAAAGAGCCAGCTTGCTGGGGGGAATCCGTGACAGGAAACGGGGGTGACGACGGGTGATCGCGATGTATAAACCCATCCCGATCACGATCAACGCGGCACCAATTCGGATTTCTTTCTGATAGTCGACCAGAACCGCCATCAGGGCGAAAGGCAGCAAGACCCCCAGCATGGCCACAAAATGCCCGCCTGCCAATGCCGCCAGCGCTTGCCATAGCGCAGACGGGCGTCGCTCCATCAAGGCGGAAGAAACAGCCAGCGGCCAGCCCATGCCCGGATTCAACCCGTGATAGGCGCCGCTGAGAACAACGGCCAGCCAGAGGCCAGCCGTTGATGTCATCAAGACCTCCAATTCAGACCGACGGGTAACAGAAGCTGTCGGTTGAACAGTCTCCGCCCTCTAACCTTATCTGATGGCTGCGATAGCCTTTGGGGAACTCCACCCAGAAATTCGGATCCAGCGTCAGTCCACCGCTCTCTCCAACATCCGCCTTGACCATCGCCGCGCCGCCTTCGCCCGGATAGAACTGATCGTCCCAGGTGGAATAGAGCGAGTTGGTCCAATAGACGCGTTTGCCGTCACGGCTGATTTCAACCATTTGCGGACCATAGCCGAAATCCTGACCGTTCGGGTGCTTGGTTTTCTTGACGATACCACCAATCTCTACTTTGCCAGCCAGGGTCGGATTCATTGGGTCCGAGACATCATATTGGTGCATCTCACCGGTGCCCCAGCACGAGACGTAGAGGTATTTGTCATCCAGACTCAGGTCGATGTCAGTGACCAGCGGTGGCACTGCCGAAAACCCTTTGAGCAGATCTGGCAGATCATCGGGATCGGCTGGTTGCGGATCGATGGTGATGGTTTTCTTGGCCTCGAATGTGCCGTCATCATTGCGCCACCATGTAAAGATCGCACCTTGCAGGTTGGTAGTATCGACAACAACCCCGCAGAACCCGTATTGCTTGACCGGATCATGGGCCGGGCGGATTTCCAGCGCCATCTGGTGATTTTCTCCCAGATCGATGGTTTGGATATTGGTCCGGTTGCGCAGGTTCCAGAAATGTATGCGATGGCCGTATTTATTCGACAGCAGGTCCTCAGCCACGATACCGTTCTCGAATTGCGGCGGCAGACCCCATTCGGAACTGACCATGTAGTCGCGCGGTAGATTCCACCAGAAATCATAGTGCTTGTCCTGCACGCCACGCTCGATCTCATAACGCCCGATGATCTCGAAGCTTTCGCAATCCATAATGAAGATGCCCGGAGGTCCGTCGGTACCATCCGCGCCACCGCCGCCCAGAGTACTGACATAGATGCCCTCAGGCCCGCAATGGATCGTATGCGGGCGTGAATATCCAGTCTTTGCAAAGACTTCTTCGGGTTCGATAATCTTGTGGATCTTCGCCTCAAGCGGGTTTTTGACGTCAATGACGTAAATCCTGCTGGACCGAATGCCGGGGATGATTAGATAACGTCGCTCTAGAAACGCGTGCCCGGTCAGCGGCGACAGGGCGGACGAACATGCATTCCAACCGAAATGGTGAAACTCATCACCTTTCTCAGGCATTATTACCTGATGCACGATCTTTCCGAAGTCGTCAGATGTCGGATCGACATTCACAACCGCCAGCCCGTCTGGTTGCGAAAAATCAGGGCTTAGCATCAAGGTGAAAGCAAGCGTTTCGGTGGGGCCCTCCATTGCCAGTTTGGCGGATGGATAAAAGGTTGGGTCCGGTCTTGTATTCATAACGTCCTCCCGTAAGTCATTGGTCTTCAATTCATATTGAGAGTTCCGGTCTTGTCGCCGGGTGACATTCTACCTGCTCGTCTGCCTTTCGTTCTGGTTGCGTTGCAAGTTTGGCCTTTAGGCCGGTTTACGTTTGCGATCGGCCACGTCCTGGGCCAGTTGTCGGGTGTAATGCTCCAGATCCACCAACGCGGCGTCTACGGCATCCGCATTCTGGGCCTCAAGCGCGTCCACTATTCTTGTATGTAGTCCTATTATCGCCTCTCGAGACCGCGCGGTGAATGTGATCATGTTCATCAACGGTTGCATCGCTTCTACAGCTCCGGCCAGTTGGTAAGACAAAACGGGATTTTCCGCACCATCCACCAACGCACGGTGGAATGTGACATCCGAGGCGCAAAACGCTTCATCCGTAAGGCCAGGTTGCGACTGGCGAAAGATCTCCGCCCGCATGGTGGCCAGTTGATCCGCTGTGCGTCGCTGGGCGGACAAAGGCGCACAAGCCCTTTCCAGTGCATAGCGCGCCTCGCATGCGGTATCGAAGCTGACGGCGTTCATCGATAGCAACAGGGTCGAGGTTGTAACTTGCTGTGAATAGGCGTCCTCAAAACTCAAACGGTTTACAAACGCGCCACCCGATGCGCCACGTTGTGTGCGGATCAAAGACTGAGCCGCCAGCCGTTTTAACGCTTCTCGCACGGTAGGGCGCGAGACCTGAAACTGATCGGACAACTCAGCCTCTGACGGCAAGCGGGCGTCCCCGATAAGCTCACCCGACACAATCGCATCCCGAATGGCTTGAGCGATCTGGGCGGACAGGTCAGCGGTTTTTCGGGGGGCGGTTTTCATGTTCAGAGGACCTTGGGCAAATTTTTATTTGTCTGACATTTAAAAGTCTGACATTTGAAAAGCAAGGGAGTTGAGTCGGGAGGCTGAAGTGAGTCGTACTTGGCTGCGCAGCGGAATGTGGCTGGGCTTTTATGTTCTGATCCTGTGGGCGTGGTGGGTCATGTTCTCGATGAGCCGGGACATGGACCTTGATCTGATCGGTCGCCCCGGACCCATGGGGCAGGCCATGGCGGCCATGGATCCGCGCATGGACATGTATATGCCCATGGCCGAGTTTGGGCCGCTGTTTTCAATGTGGGCGATCATGATGGCGGCTATGATGCTGCCCACGCTTGTACCAACCCTGCGCAGCTATGACGACCTGATCCGCAGCGCCAATGGAAGCCGTGCGGGTTGGCTGGGTGTTCTGGCGGGGTACTCGATCGTGTGGGTTGGGTTTGCGGCTCTGATCGCCGGGATTCAGCTGGCTTTGCTGTTTGGCGGTGCGGTCGATATGCTGGGCATCGCCAAGTCCGGCTGGATTGCAGGCGGATTGATGATTGCAGTGGGGGCCTTTCAGTTCACCCGCGCGAAAGAGGTCTGCCACGGCGTTTGTCATGCCCCGATGACCTATTTCCTGGGCCATTGGAAAACCGGCTTCGCGGGCGGGGTCCGCATGGGTTTGGGCCTGGGCGCGTTTTGCGTCGGCTGCTGTTGGGGTTTTATGGCGCTGGGATTTGTGGGCGGTGTCATGAGCTTGTTGTGGATGGGTCTCGCGACACTGTTCATGGTTTTGGAGAAACTCCCCCAAATCGGGCACGCGATCACGCGGCCCATGGGGTTTGCATTAATTGCGGGCGGTCTCGTCCTGCTCGTCTATCCAATTAGCTACGGAGGTTAAGCCAATGGCAAAAAACAGAAAACCAGAAGCCGATCGGTTGCCCATCAGTCAGCGGATTGACAGCCGGATGCCAAACCCGAAACGGCGCGAAATGAGCCCAACGGAATGGTCGATCAAGGGCGAATTGATCCTGAATTGCTCGTGCGATGTATTCTGCCCCTGTGTTGTGTCGCTGGGTGCGCATCCTCCGACCGAGGGCCATTGCCATGCTTGGATGGGCGTCATCATCGATGAAGGGCACTATGAGGGCGAAGATCTGTCTGGGCTGAATGTCGGTCTGTTGGTCGATATCCCGGGCCGTATGGGCGAAGGCCAGTGGAAAGTGGCGGCCTATGTCGACGAGCGCGCCAGCGGAAAGGCGTATAACGGTTTGCTTCAGATTTTCAGCGGGCAGGCCGGGGGAACCACCGGGCTGTTTACCATGCTGGTGAGTGAGATCATCGGGGCCGAGCGTGCCCCTGTGCAGATCGAACGCGACGGGACCAAGCGCCGCATCATGATTGGCCGCAAGATACAGGGCGAGATCGAAATGCTTGGAGGCAAGGACCCAGAGCATCCTGTCATGGTTTCGAACTCGAAATACTGGATGGGCCCTGATATTATCGTGGCGCGGGGCACGAAGTCGAAAGTGCGTGATTACGGCCGGGTTTGGGATTTTGGCGGTAAGTCAGCCGAGATTTGTCCGATTGACTGGCATGGGCCTAAGTAATGATCACCGGCGCTTATGCACGTGAGATGGCGCAGTATAATCATTGGCAAAACAAGCAGTTGTCGGAGTTTATGCAAGCTTTGAGTCACGAGGAGCTGATCCTTGAACGCGGAGCGTTTTTTGGTTCGATCCTAGGTACCGCCAACCATCTGCTCTGGGGGGACTGGATCTGGATGTCCCGCTTTGACAAGGGGGACGGGCCAGAAAGCAACATTCACCGCGCGGGCGGCGGTATTCATGAAAGTGTGTATCTGTGCCCCGACCTGTCTGCATGGCTGCCCCTGCGAGAAAAGATTGACGCCCGCATCATCCGATGGGCTGACAGCTTGGGCGACGAACCTCTGACGGGTCCGTTCACGTGGTATTCAGCCGCGAAGGAGGCTGACATTACTTTGCCCTATGCGCGGTGCGTCATCCACATGTTCAATCATCAAACCCACCACCGGGGACAAGTGCACAAGATGCTGACTGAGGCGGGATCTGAAGCGCCGGTCAGTGATCTTGTCTTCATGCCGCAGGAGGATTGAATGCCGCAAATATCTCCTTCGCGCCGTTTGAGGCGCACGCCATTCTCGGATGGGGTCGAAGCTGCTGGGGTCAAAGGATATACGGTATATAACCGTATGTTATTGCCTACTGTTTTCGAAAGCGTTGAGGCCGACTATCGGCATTTGAAGACCCATGTGCAGGTGTGGGACGTCTCGTGTGAGCGACAGGTCGAACTACGCGGGCCGGATGCCGCACGCCTGATGCAGATGCTCACTCCGCGAGATTTGCGTGGGATGTTGCCGGGGCAGTGTTTCTATGTGCCGATCGTCGATGAAACAGGTGGAATGCTAAACGACCCGGTGGCTGTGAAGCTGTCCGAAGATCGTTGGTGGATTTCGATTGCGGACAGTGACCTGTTGCTTTGGGTCAAAGGGATCGCTGTGGGATACCGTCTGGATGTTCTCGTGGACGAGCCGGATGTGTCGCCGCTTGCTGTTCAGGGCCCCAAGGCGGACGAACTCATGGCCCGCGTATTTGGCGACCGCGTGCGGGATATCCGGTTTTTCAAGTTTGACATGTTCGAGTTTGAGGGACGCGATCTGGCCGTGGCGCGCTCGGGTTATTCCAAACAGGGCGGATTCGAGATTTATGTTGAGGGCAGCGACATTGGTATGCCCCTCTGGAATGCATTATTCGCTGCAGGAGAAGACCTTGAGGTGCGTGCCGGCTGTCCAAACCTGATCGAACGGATCGAGGGTGGCTTGCTGTCCTATGGCAATGACATGACGGATGATAACACTCCGCACGAGTGTGGCTTGGGCAAGTTCTGCAACACGCATACCGCAATCGGCTGCATTGGCCGCGATGCATTGCTGCGTGTGGCCAAAGAGGGGCCCATTCAGCAAATCCGGCCTATTGCCATCGCGGGCGATCCTGTGCCGGGCTGCGATAGGCCCTGGGGTCTCTACGCGGATGGAAAATGGGTCGGGCAGGTGACTTCGGCGACCTGGTCCCCTGACTTCAAGACCAACGTAGCCATTGGCATGGTGCGATTGAGCCATTGGGACGCGGGAACGGAACTGGATGTTGAGACACCGGACGGGATGCGTCACGCAACCGTGCAGTCACATTTCTGGATTTGACACGGGGGTTGGGGGCGCTGCCCCCGTCGCTGCGCGACTCCCCCGAGGTATTTTGGGCCAGGTGAAGAACTGGTCCGGGCGCAGAAACACGAAAGGAATTGAGATATGTTCAATGCTCTTGTGATGGAGAAGGACGAAGAAATCGGTTTGGCGAGCCCATCGGTCAAGCAGTTGTCGGAAGATGATCTGCCGCATGGTGAAGTCACCGTTGCTGTCGAGTATTCGACGGTCAACTACAAGGACGGGCTCTGCCTGTCTCCTAAAGGCGGCGGGCTGGTCCGGTCCTACCCGCACGTTCCGGGCATTGACTATGCCGGTACGGTAGAGGCTTCGTCAGATGATCGCTACAAGCCAGGGGACAAGGTCGTTCTAACCGGTTGGCGTGTGGGTGAGGCGCATTGGGGCGGTTATTCTCAGAAAGCCAATGCGCGGGCCGATTGGTTGGTCCCACTACCTGACGGGTTGGACACGCGGCAGGCCATGGCTGTGGGTACCGCCGGGTTTACGGCGATGCTTGCGGTGATGGCGCTGGAGGATCATGGACTGACCCCGGATCGGGGACCGGTTCTGGTGACAGGCGCTGCAGGTGGTGTTGGATCGGTGGCCACGGCAATTCTGGGCAAGCTGGGATATGAGGTCGCCGCAGTAACCGGGCGGCCCGAAACCGGGGACTATCTGAAATCCTTGGGCGCGACGACCATTGTGCCGCGCGAAGACCTGAATGAGACCACCAAACGCCCGCTGGAAAGTGAAACCTGGGCTGGCTGTGTGGATGCAGTGGGTGGCGATATGTTGGCGCGTGTTCTGGGTCAGATGAAATACGGCTGTTCTGTTGCGGCAGTTGGTTTGGCTGGCGGGGCTGGATTGCCGGCGACAGTGATTCCATTCTTGCTGCGTGGGGTGAACCTGCTGGGCATCGACAGTGTAATGCAGCCCTTTGACAATCGGCTGCGCGCCTGGAAACGGATCGCCACGGATCTGCCGATGGACAAGTTGGACGCGATGATCCAACCCGCTGTGTTGTCAGATTTACCTCAACTGGGTGCCGATATCCTGAAAGGACAGGTCAAGGGTCGCGTCGTAGTGGATGTAAACGCTTAGGTTCGAGCTTTCCAGCAGACCTGGACGGATGATTCCGACCAGGTCTGAGGTCGCAGGTTTGGTACAAAATGGTCGCAGCGCCTCTGGCCATTGATACAATTCCCGATCATGATTGCTATACATCCCATTTGCGATGGCGTAAGACCCATCGAAAGAGTACCTGAATACGGGGAGTGAGCAGCATGTCTGACGACTTCGAACTGGACACCGACGATCTCAAGCGCCGCATGGATGGCGCCATGGCCAATCTGAAAACCGAATTTGCCTCGCTGCGCACGGGGCGCGCATCGGCTTCCATGCTGGAACCTATCATGGTTGACGCGTATGGCTCGATGACGCCGATCAACCAAGTGGGCACAGTGAACGTGCCCGAACCGCGTATGGTGACTGTAAATGTCTGGGACAAGTCACTGGTGGGAAAGGTGGAAAAAGCCATTCGAGAAAGCGGACTTGGCATCAATCCTCAGCTGAACGGCACCATCATCATGTTGCCGATTCCCGAGCTAAATGAAGAACGCCGCCGCGAGCTGGGTAAAGTTGCCGGGCAATATGCGGAAAGCGCGCGGGTTTCGATCCGCAACGTGCGCCGCGACGGTATGGACCAGATCAAAAAAGCCAAGGCGGATGGAATGTCGGAAGATGACCAGAAGCTTTGGGAAAGCGAAGTTCAGGATTTGACGGATGAAATGATCAAGGCCGTTGATGTTGCGCTTGAGACCAAGCAAGCTGAAATCATGCAGGTCTGAGCTGGACTGATGCCCAAAGATCCCCAAATCGATCCGGTTTCCGGCCCACGCCACGTGGCTATCATCATGGACGGCAATGGTCGTTGGGCACAGGCGCGTGGCCGCCCCAGACTGTATGGTCATCATGCGGGCGCGCGGCGTGTGCGAGAGGTGGTTGAGGCCTGTCCTGGCCTTGGGATCAAGTATCTGACTGTTTTCGCCTTTTCGACCGAGAACTGGAAGCGGACGCAGGTTGAGGTTGCAGGTCTGATGAGCCTGTTTCGTCGCTACATCATCAAAGAAACCCGGACACTTGCGGACAACGGAATCCGCGTTCGGTTCATCGGTGATCGCGTCCGGTTGGATTCGAAGCTGACCGATTTGATGGATGCTTTGGAACAGGAAACCAAGGACAACGACCTCGTGCATTTGACGGTGGCGTTGAACTACGGTGGCCGTGATGAGGTGGCGCGCGCCACCAAACGGTTGGCGCGTGATGTTGCCGAGGGGCGATTGAAGCCTGAAGAGGTGGACGAAGAAACTCTTCCTAAGTATCTGGATACGCGTGTTCTTCCTGATCCGGACCTTGTTATTCGCACCAGTGGCGAAGCGCGTATTTCAAACTTTCTTTTGTGGCAGTCGGCCTATTCGGAATACGAGTTTATCGATACTTTGTGGCCGGACTTTACGGCCGCCGAACTGGAAGCGCTATGCCGCAACTATGGCTCGAGAGAGCGCCGGTTCGGAGCGGTGCTGGCATGAGCGAAGGCCGATGGTCTGACCTGACAGCACGGGTTCTTTCTGCAGTCGTGCTGGTTATGGTGGGCGCGGTCGAGGTGTGGCTGGGCGGTGTTTGGTTTGAAACTTTTATCGCTGCAGCTTGCGGTTTAATGACCTGGGAACTGGTTCGGATGATCGATCCAAAAAGCCAGGGTACGGCCATTCAGCTTGGCGTCCTGACAAGCGCTGCGGTTTTGCTGAGTTACCATCTGCCACCTCTGTACACATTACCTGTCATTGTCGCGCCCGCCTTGGTGGGAATGGGGCAGGTGAGCCGATCCAAGATCCTTTATGGGCTGTTTGCTGTCTGGATTGTCGGCGCCGGGTTGGGGTTCATCTCGGTCCGCGAGAATTTTGGCTTTAGTTGGATGGTTTGGCTGATTGCCGTGGTCGTCGCCACGGATGTCGCAGGGTACTTTGTTGGAAAAATGATCGGCGGACCTAAGTTCTGGCCCAAAGTTAGCCCTAAGAAAACATGGTCGGGAACAGTGGGTGGATGGGCTGCCGCCGCCTGCGTCGGGGTGGCCTTTGCGGCCCATGCCGGTTTCGGATTCGCGTTTGTTGTTGTTTCGATATTGGCTTCAATGGCCAGTCAAGCTGGTGATATTATCGAAAGTGCAGTCAAACGAAAGTTTGGGGTCAAGGACAGTTCAAACCTGATCCCAGGCCATGGCGGCTTTCTGGATCGCTTTGACGGCATGATGGGCGCTGCCTTGTTTGTCCTTATAGCTGGGCTGTTTTACGCGCCGGGTGGGATGTAATGCGCAGGGTTTCTATTTTTGGGGCCACAGGATCGATTGGGCAAAACACGATCGATCTGATCTCACGCGCGCCAAGCGACTATGATGTCGTGGCTCTGACAGGTGGGGCGAATATTCAGAAACTGGCCAATGACGCGCGCCGTTTAGGGGCCGATCTGGCGGTGACGGCACATGAAGACAAGTTGGACGATCTGCGCGCCGCGCTTACTGGCAGCGAGGTCGAAGCAGCGGCTGGCGCAAACGCCATTGCCGAGGCTGCAACGCGCCCAGCGGATTGGATCATGTCAGCCATTGTGGGCTCAGCAGGGCTTGCGCCGGGGATTGAGGCGCTGAAACAAGGTTCAACGCTGGCGCTGGCCAACAAAGAAACGCTGGTCTGCGCAGGGTCTCTGGTCATGGAGACGGCCAAGGCTCATGATGCGCGACTGCTGCCGGTCGACAGCGAGCATTCAGCCGTTTTTCAAGCTTTGGTCGGAGAAGACATCACTGCCGTTGAGCGCGTGATCATTACGGCCAGCGGTGGAGCATTCCGGGACTGGCCGATGGAAGATTTGGTCAATGCCACGGTGGAACAAGCGTCCAGCCATCCGAACTGGGACATGGGACAGCGCATTACAATCGACAGTGCTTCGATGTTCAATAAAGCCTTAGAAGTGATTGAAACAAGGGAATTCTTCTCTGTTTCGCCTGCGCAGATCGAGGTTTTGGTGCACCCTGAATCCATCGTACATGCAATGGTCGGGTACCGCGATGGGGCTGTGATGGCCCATATGGGAGCACCGGATATGCGCCATGCCATCGGCTACGCCTTGCATTGGCCAGAACGACGCGATCTTCCAGTGGATCGGCTTGACCTGGCGAAGATCGGACAATTGAACTTCAAAGCGCCTGATCTGAAGCGATACCCGGCTTTGAAACTGGCGTGGGATGTAATGGAGCGCGGTGGTCTGGCGGGGGCGGTGTTCAATGCAGCCAAGGAACGAGCGCTGGATCATTTTATTGCGCGCCGGATCTCATTTCTGGATATGGCAGATGCCGTGGCCGCCGTTCTTGACCGATTTGACGCATCAGACGGCCTTATTGATGCCCCGATGACCCTTGATAACGTGCATCAAACGGACCATTTGGCACGTCAATGGGTCGATGACACCGTGGTGGAACGAGCAGGATAGAATTTTGGACGTACTTTCGCTGATACCTCAATTTGGCAATCTTCTTTGGACGATTGTGGCTTTTGTCATCGCGTTGTCCGTTATCGTGGCCGTGCATGAATACGGCCACTACATTGTGGGGCGCTGGTCTGGTATCCATGCCGAGGTGTTCTCGATCGGGTTTGGCCCTGTACTTTGGAGCCGCGTAGACAAACGCGGTACCCGCTGGCAGATCGCATTGTTGCCGTTTGGCGGATACGTGAAGTTCCTGGGCGATGCCAATGCCGCGTCAGGGAAAGATGAAGAGGCGATGGGCGAAATCGCCACTCAAAACCCTGAAGAGTTGCGGCGCACAATGCACGGGGCACCCTTGTGGGCGCGGGCTGCTACAGTGGCGGCAGGCCCGGCATTTAACTTTGCGATGTCCATTCTGGTTTTTGGCATGATTTTCTGGTCGCAGGGTGTTTCGCGCGAACCGTTGACCGTGGGTTCATTGCAACCTCTGCCAGGGACGGTGCAAGAGCTGCGTGAAGGTGATGTGATCATCGCGATCTCGGGCATCACTACGCCGGACTATGATGAAGAAGGGGCATGGCAGGATTTCATCGATGCACTGCCGGTGCAACCAGTTCTGGATTATACAGTAATCCGAGACGGCGAAACGCTGGACGTTCAGGCGCCTTGGATGTTTCCACCACTTATCCGGCAGGTCGCCCCGCGCAGCGCCGCAATGGATATCCAGCTTGAGCAGGGCGATGTTATCACTGCCGTGAATGGCGAGCCGATCTTTGCCTTTGATCAATTGAAGGACTTTGTCGAAAGCTCGGATGGCCGCGTTCTACTTTTGAACGTATGGCGAGACGGATCCGATCTGGAGTTTGCACTTGCGCCTCGACGCACGGACGAGCCTCAACCGGAAGGTGGGTTTGTCACCCATTGGCGGATCGGCATCATCGGTGGAATGATGTTAGAACCCGCTACTGAACCCGCCGGTCTTGTGGATTCACTGCGCGGCGGTGTCATTCAAACAGGTCGGATCATCGAAGGGTCTTTGTCCGGTATGTGGCACATGGTGACGGGAGCGATCAGCACCTGCAACATTTCCGGGCCAATCGGAATCGCCGAAACCTCGGGTGCGATGGCCAGCCAGGGGGCGCAGAACTTTATCTTCTTTATCGCAGTGCTGTCGACAGCCGTTGGTTTGTTGAACCTGTTCCCGATTCCGGCACTGGATGGCGGCCACTTGGTTTTCTACGCCTACGAAGCCGTCGTAGGTAAACCACCCAGCGACGGCGCATTGAGAATTCTCATGGGGCTGGGCATCACTATTATCCTGACTCTGATGCTGTTTTCGGTTAGCAACGATCTGTTCTGCTGATTGTGGCGTTAGGCGCTAATTTGGGCCGCATTCCTGCCTTATTTCGGGACTATGCTCTTTGCGTCGAAAGGGTATCACCATGACCAAAGCGCTTAAAAAATCGTACCAGGGGTTCAGCTTGCTTTTCATGCTGAACCGTGACGTGTTGTTGAGCTTTGCGATGACAGCGCTGGCGCTGGCAGGTGCAGCTTATCTGGCCGGGATCTATCTGGCGGGATTCTGATTCTTACCGAAATGCTGGCAGCTTCTGGTCCACCCTCGTAGTGGAATGCTTCTATTTCGCCTTTTGACAAGCTCATTTAATCCCGTTACTCAGCAATAAAGTTCTAAAATTCTGGGTAGAGCACAAAATGACTGACAGGCGAAACGCGGGCACATCCTGCGGGGGGCAAATGCCGACAAACAATATTTTGTGGCAGGCGCTAACGGTTCTTTTCCTTTTTGTTGCAGCGAGTTTGACGGCTTTTCCGAACGCGGCGCAGGCGCAAAACTTCACGATCAACTCCTTCCAGGTTGAGGGCAACCGTCGGATCGAAACCGGCACAATTATAGCCCGAACCGGAATCGAACCGGGCCAAACAGTCACCGCCGGACAGATTAATGATGCCTATCAGCGATTGCTTGACAGTGGTGTATTTGAAACAGTCGAGCTGACGCCGCGTGGCACTACTCTGGTGATCGAAGTTCAGGAATACCCCACGATCAACCAGATCAGCATCGAAGGAAACGCTCGGGTTAAAGATGACGTTTTGTTGGACGTCATCCAATCCGAACCGCGCCGAGTCTTTACCCCTCAGGTGGCAGAAGCAGACGCGGATTTGATTGCCGAAGTTTACTCAGCGCAGGGCAGGGTTGCCGCAACGGTCATTCCACGGATCATCCGCCGCAGTGACAACCGGGTCGATCTGGTTTTTGAAGTCGCGGAAGGCACAACCATCGAAGTTGAGCGTGTCAGCTTTGTTGGCAACCGGGCATTCTCGGACCGCCGTTTGCGCCGGGTTCTCGAGACCAAGCAAGCAACGTTCCTTCGGACCTTCTTCCGTAACGATACGTTTATTGGCGACCGCATCGAGTTCGACAAACAGGTCATTCGCGATTTCTACCTGTCGCGTGGCTACGTCGATTTCCGGGTGAACAGCGCCAATGTCGAATTCACGCGTGAACGGGATGCGTTCTTTCTGGTTATGAACGTCACAGAAGGGCAAAAGTTCTCGTTCGGCAAGATCACTACGGTCAGTGAAATCCCCGGCGTCAACGCCGCAGAATATCAAGATGCGCTGAAGATCAAACCTGGTGTGACTTATACGCCCACGCTGATTGAAAACTCGATTGCCCGGCAAGAACGTTTGGGCGTCAAGAAGGGCGTGGACTTCCTGCGGGTCGAGCCGCGCATCACCCGCAATGATCGCGACCTGACACTGGATGTGGAGTTTGTCCTGACAAAAGGTCCGCGCATATTTGTTGAACGGATTGACATTGAAGGCAACACCACCACGCTGGACCGCGTCATCCGCCGTCAATTTGACACGGTCGAGGGTGACCCATTCAACCCGCGCGAAATTCGTCAGGCGGCTGAGCGGATCAATGCTCTGGGTTTCTTCGCCACCGCAGATGTCGAGCCGCGCGAAGGGTCTTCGCCCAGCCAGGTGATCTTGGATGTGGATGTAGAAGAACAACCCACAGGCTCGCTTAGTCTTGGTGGTAGCTACTCGGTAACGGACGGTTTCGGGATCGCGATTGGTCTGAATGAATCCAACTTCCTGGGTCGTGGTCAGAACCTAGGTCTGACGATTTCGACCGCCCAGGACTCCGAGCAGTATTCGATCAGCTTTACAGAGCCGTATCTGCTGGGCCGTAAGCTGCGTTTTGACTTGGGGCTGGGGCTGTCGGGAACAAACTCGGGCTTTGCCAGCTATGATACCAGCTCGCTGTTCTTCACCCCACAACTGACCTATGCCATCGGGGAACTGTCGTCGCTGCGGTTGCGCTATGGTTGGGATCGCAGTGAAATGACCCAGCAGGACAACGAAGTGAACGGTGCGGTTATTTCGTCGGAAATCGCTCAGGGTAAGCGAACGTCCAGCTCTTTGGGTGTGTCTTACGTGTATGACAGCCGTCGCGGTGGTTTGGACCCGAATTCCGGCGTTCTGTTCGAGGTTGGCGTTGATGCTGCGGGTCTTGGTGGCGACAACAAATACTTCAAAACCACCGCACGCGGCATCGCACAAACCCGCGTTTGGAACGAAGAGGTCGTGCTGCGGGCGTCGATGGAGCTGGGTGCGCTGCACTGGCGGGGGAACGATTTCAGCCGTACGATTGACCGCTTTGTGCTGGGGCCCAATACGTTCCGCGGATTCGAGCCTGCAGGTCTTGGCCCACGGGATCTGTCCAACGGTCAGGATGACGCCATCGGTGGTAACTATTACTGGGTTGCACGCTTTGAAAGCGATTTCCCGCTTGGCCTGCCCGAAGAATTGGGTCTGCGCGGCGGTGTCTTTTACGACGTCGGTAACCTCTATGACATCGACAACGTCAACACCGCCGGTGCGAATATCGTCGGTGCAAACGGCTCGATCCGCCACGTGATTGGCATCGCTGTTCTCTGGGACACACCGTTCGGACCGTTGCGGTTCAACTTCTCGCAGGCTCTGAAAAAAGAGAGCTTCGACAAGGAACAGAACTTTGACTTTACGATTCAGGCTCGGTTCTGATCAGACATGTTGGATAAGATAATGAGAACAGCACTGGGCCCTTTCGGGGCCCTGTGTCTTTTGTCGGTTGTTTTGACTGCACCGTTGGTTTCGGCACAACAACTCGGCGTACCGCAAGCCAGTGTCGTTACCTTGTCCAGCGAAGAACTGTTTTCCAAGTCGGCCTTCGGTCAGCGTGTGCGGCGAGAGGTCGAAAAAGAAAGTGCCCTGCTTGCGGAAGAAAACGAACGGATTGTGGTTGAGCTCAGCCAGGAAGAAAAAGAACTGACGGAACAGCGCGCGACCTTGCCGGCTGAGGAATTCCGCCCATTGGCCGAGGCTTTTGACTCCAAGGTTCAGTCTCATCGCGAAGGCCAGCGCGCCAAGCTGGATGCCTTGGCGCGGCGCAGTGAAGAAGCGCAACAGACCTTTTTCGAGATCGTCCGCCCCATCCTTGTGGACTTGCTGCGCGAATTTGGAGCCAGCGTAATGATCGAACGATCCAATGTGGTCGTCAGCACCACCGACATCACTGACGCAGCCATCGCCCGTATCGACGCTGCAATCGGGGATGGCAGTTCCCTCCAAGAGGGCAACGGCGAATAGGGTTGCTTGCCCTTGGGTTGCTGTATTGCTAACCACGCGGAAAAGAAACATCCAAAACGGGATATCTGATCAATGACCACGGAAACCAAAAGCGCCGACATTCAGCTGATCCAGAGGATCTTGCCACATCGCTATCCGTTTTTGCTGGTCGACAAGGTGGTGGACATCTCGGGCTATCAGTCGGCGCGCGGCATCAAGAACGTGACTATGAACGAGCCGCACTTTCAGGGGCATTTCCCCGGCACACCGATCATGCCGGGCGTCACAATCGTCGAAGCCATGGCTCAGACTGCGGGTGTGATGCTGGGTGTTGGCATGGATGTCATCGATACTGAATTGCTGATCTATTTCATGAGCATCGACAAGTGCAAGTTTCGCCGCAAGGTAGTGCCAGGTGACGTTCTGGAAATGCATGTGGAAACAGTGCGCGGTAAAAAAGGCGGCAAGCTGTTCAAATTCAGCGGTCGGGCCACGGTTGAAGGAGAAGTAGCAGCCGAGGCCGAGTTTTCGGCCTATGTTGATTGGGATATGGAAAAAACAACATGAGTGGAATCCATCCCAGCGCAATTGTTGAAGAGGGCGCTCAGATCGGGCAGGGCTGTACGATTGGTCCATTCTGCTATGTCGGCGCGCAGGTCAAACTGGCGGATCGGGTCGAGCTTAAATCTCATGTGGTTGTGACCGGAGATACATCGGTTGGCGAAGACACCGTCATTTTCAATTTCTCGGTGATTGGTGAAATCCCGCAGGATCTGAAGTTCGGTGGCGAAAACACCCGCCTGGAAATCGGTCAACGTAACCGGATTCGGGAACATGTGACGATTAACACCGGCACCGACGGTGGCGGCGGCGTCACGCGCATCGGGGATGATTGTCTGTTGATGGCAGGCGTTCACGTGGCCCACGACGTGCAGATCGGCAACCGCGTCATCATGGTCAACCACGCAGGGGCAGCTGGTCACTGTATCGTGGAAGACGATGTGATTGTCGGCGGCATTTCAGGGCTGCATCAATGGGTGCGCGTCGGGCGCGGAGCAATCATTGGTGCGCTGACCATGGTGCCCAAGGACGTTATTCCCTACGGTCTGGTGCAGGCCTCACGTGGTGAGCTGGACGGCTTGAACCTTGTTGGTCTGAAACGCAAGGGTGTTTCGCGCGAGGATATCTCGGCGCTGCGCGCGGCCTTCAAGGAACTGTCCGAAGGCGATGGAACCTTTATGGACCGCGCCAGCCGGATCGGCGAAGGCAATGAAAGCGATTACGTGCAGCGGATCGTCGATTTTGTCACCGGCCACAGTGATCGCTCATTCCTGACACCGGGGAAATAAACCCATGCTGGCGTTGATTGCGGGAACAGGGGCATTGCCGACCGAAGTGGTGGCACAGTTGACCGAACGACCTTTGATCTGCGCAATGGAAGGGTTTCTACCTGACGATTTGACGGCGGATATTGTGTTTCCGCTGGAACAGCTGGGCAGCTTCATCGCCGATCTGAAGGCGCGGGGCGTGACGCAGATTTGTCTGGCCGGTGCGGTTCAGCGCCCGCCTATCGACCCAAGCCGCATTGACGCCGCGACGCTACCATTGGTTCCGGTGATCCAAAAGGCAATCATGTCCGGAGATGACGGCGCGTTGCGTGCGGTCATCGGGATCCTTGAAGATGCAGGGCTGCAAATGCGGGCCGCACACGAAATTGCGCCCGGGTTGCTTCCTCCATTGGGCTGTCTGACGGATGCGCAACCCTCCGAGGCCGACATGGCCGATGCGGTCCGTGCTTCAGGTATTCTGCGTGCAATGGGGGCCGCAGATACAGGGCAAGCCTGCGCTGTGTTAAATGGCCAGGCCCTGGCGATTGAAGGGATATTCGGCACCGCTTGGATGCTGAAATCTTTGACCCAACGACCAGATGCGGGCGGAGGAATACTGTTCAAAGGGCCCAAACCCGATCAGGACCGGCGCGCCGATCTACCGGCCATCGGACCCGATACCGTCACCGATGCGGTTGCGGCCGGGTTGTCTGGAATCGTATTGGAAAAAGGCGGCGTGCTTGTACTGCGGCAAGAGCAGGTCATCGCAGAATGTAACCGTCTGGGTCTGTTCCTATACATCCGCGAGCGGGCGGCCTGATGCGTGTCTTTCTGGTCGCCGGAGAACCTTCGGGCGACCGGCTGGGTGGCGCGTTGATGGCAGGCTTGAAAACTCTGATCCCCGATGTGGAATTTGACGGGGTCGGTGGCCCGCTGATGGAGGCGCAGGGTCTGACCAGCCGGTTTCCCATGTCCGAGCTTTCAGTCATGGGCCTTGTCGAAGTTCTGCCGAAGTTCTTTCACCTCAAGCGCCGAATCTCCGAGACCGCGCAGGCCGTGCTGGATACGAAACCGGATGTGTTGATCACCATCGACAGTCCGGATTTCAGCCTGCGTGTTGCCAAGATTGTAAAGGCCGCAAGCAACATCCGCACAGTTCACTATGTCGCCCCTAGTGTCTGGGCCTGGCGGCCGGGGCGGGCCGATAAGATGGCCAAGGTTATTGACCATGTGCTGGCGCTGCTTCCTTTTGAGCCGCCGTATATGGAACGGGCAGGGATGGAGTGCGATTTTGTCGGTCACCCCGTGGCCAGCGAGCCTGTTGCCACGCCGGAAGAGATCGCCGCGTTTCGGAACCGCTTTGATCTGGGGGATGCGCCGATCTTGTTGGCCTTGCCCGGATCACGTCGGGGCGAGATTGAACGGCTGGCAGAGTCCTTTGGCGGTGCATTGCGGCTGTTTATCGAGGCTCATCCGGGCTACCGCGTGGTGATCCCGACCGTTGGCGCGACAACCGAGCTTGTTAAAGAGCGGGTCGCGGGCTGGCCCGGAGACCCGGTAGTGTTGGACCCGCGCTATGAAGGCGCGGATCAAACGCTTGCCAATAAGCGTTCCGCGTTTGGCGCGGCCAGTTTGGCGCTTGCGGCGTCGGGAACCGTGTCACTTGAGCTTGCTGCGCAGAATACGCCGATGGTCATTGCCTACAAACTCAACTGGCTGACACAGAAGATGGCCGAACGGATGGTCAAACTGGACACCGTAACTCTGGTTAATCTGGTGTCAGATACGCGCGCTGTGCCGGAATGTCTGCTGGATGACTGCGAACCAGCAAAGATCGCCGACGCCTTGCGCAATGTGATCAACGCCCCGGATGCGCAGCAGCTTGCCATGGGTCTGACCATGGACCGATTGGGCCGAAGTGGCGAAGCCCCCGGTTTGCGTGCCGCGCGGGCTGTGTTGGATAGAATGCAGGTCGATTATGCTTGACCATGCGCTGTTCGCGGTGTCTGCCGGGATCGCGATGGTATCCACCAATCTCGACAATTTGGCCGTCTTGTTGGGTCTGATTTTGGTGATGGAACAGCGCCGCGCCATCATTGGCTTTGCGGTTGCTCAAACCCTTGTTCTGACCCTGGCGATGACCGTCGCGCTTGGTCTGAACCAAAGCGGTGTCCCGTTCTGGATCGGGTATCTGGGCATCGTGCCCCTGGTTTTTGGTTTCCGCGGTATCTGGAAACAGTATCGTGACGCCGAAGCGCAGGACGCGGATTCCAATGCGGCCGTGACTTCGGTAGTGACGCTTTTCCTAAGTCTTTCGATTGACAGTTTCGCGGTCATGACCCCTCTGCTGGCGGACTCTGCGCCCACTTTTCGCGTTGCTGCGCTGGTTGGCGCAGTAGTGGCTGCCACCGGTCTGGTCGCCGTTGCGACGTGGGGTGCGCCCCGCGCCAAAAGCCTCGGCCCTCGCGTCGCACGTCTGGATCGGATCGCGCCGTACATCATGGTCTGTGTTGGTCTCTATATTCTCTTTAATTCGCCCACGGATGTTATGTGACAGAGAGAGGATACGCCGTATATCGCATATGTGATCCTTATCCGGGTGGTGCACCGACACGGGGCTGCGATATCCTCGTCGAAAAAGGAGCTTTGCTATGACCCGCATTCCCCCATTGTCGGATCAAGAAATGACCGAAGAGGCACGCGCGTCTCATTCGGCTTTGGGCGCATATGGGCCGTTCGATAATTGGGCTCGTGTTGCGGCCTATTGCCCTTCGATTCTGGAACATGTGACGGGAATGCTGACCACATTGCGCGAACAACAGAATCTGCCCCAGCGCGCGCTTGAACTGGCGATGGTGACGGTATCCAAGCTAAACGCCTGCGACTATTGTGTTTCACATCATACACCGATGCTGACCGTCGCGGGCCTAAGTCCCGAGGGTGCTGCGCGTCTGCCGGACGTTGAGGATCATCCAGAACTGGACGCTTGTGACAAAGCCGTGGTGCGCTATGCAGAGGCCGTGACAACACGATCCGGTCGGATGCGGGACGCCGAAGTATCGGACCTGCGGGAGTGGTTCAGTGATGCGCAGATCGTTGAGCTGACCTGGCGCATCGCCCTTTGTGGAGCGTTCAACCGCTTCAACGATGCCCTTCAGATCCAGATCGAAGCAGAGGTCGAACCGGTCTCAGCCTAATTCGCGGTTGCAAGGATTTCCCTGAAAACCCAACCTTCCAATGTTCCAGACGCAATGGCCACGCTGTCCCCATCATGGTCGATGGCGGACACGGTGATCTGGTCATAGGTCGTCAGGATATTGCATTCATTTGCTGTCGCCAGTTCAGCAAGCTTTGAATGGCGATCCTTTTGCCCGTCGGCACCGAGTTGCAGTTCGATTGAAGACTGAAAATGCGATACCCAATCCGAAGTTTCGCATAAGGCAAATGTGCCGGGGTGAAGGGTATAAATTCCGTCTTCTGGAGGATGAGCAACGCCATTGGCCGCAGTGATGGGGGTGGCATCCGGAGTGTCGTCATACTGATCGTCCAGTGAGTCGAAGAAACCTCGTTGATCTTTTTCCGGTGCTTGGCTGGGATCGTCCGCGATCCGCAAAAGATGGTCGATCGCATCAGGCAGATCGCCATCTTCTTCGACGAGATCAACAGTGAAGCTGGTCTTTCCTCCATCCCATTCCAACTTGGATTTCACTTTGTAGTAATAAAATTTTGCATATGTCGAGTGACGCAGGATTTGGATCTGCTCATCGCTCAACGGAACCCTGATCGTGACGGCTCCGGTGTAGGCGTCAGGTCGAGCGCATCCACCGCAGACGCTTGCAGGGATGGTCAGTATTTCGGTGTCGTATTCATCAAAAAAAGCAAGTCGATCAAAGCTGGCAATAGCCTCGGGATTGGCCTGGTCGAGCATGTCGCTGTCTGCAAGTTTATTCAAAAAATCATGATCGTAAGCGTTCGCAGGTTCGGACCCAAACAGCCCGGTGCCGAACTGTAGCCCCGGGTTGGTTTGAAAGTGGTTTGAATCAATGCCGACCGGCTCCGGGTGGTCCAACCTGAACCACCACCGTGTATCCCGGTCGTCCTCAAGGCGTAGGCTGACATAGAAATCGCGCCATTGTATTCTTGCCTGCCAGCCGTCTGCTTCATCAAGCAGCGCTTTCAGGGTCCATTCTTCTGCATTCTCAGCCAGCGATATTGCTGGAATAGCCAGGAACAAAATAAGAAAACGGTAGAGTCTAAGCATTGTGTATTCCGGTTAAGGTATTACTTTGAAACCGAAATATCCTGTGCGATCTGCTATTTCAATAACTTGTTCAGTATCCACGCCAGATCCAGCCGCCGCCAAAAATGCGGCTGCCTTCACTTGCATAAAACACACATGCCTGACCTGGTGAAATACCTTCCTCGGGTGTCAGCAGTTCGACCTCGGCTGTGGTGTCGGACAGGGGCCTAACAATCGCCTCACGCGGGGGACGGGTCGAGCGGACTTTGACTGACAGATGCCATTCGTCGCGCGAGGTGAAAGGTTCATCGCCCAGCCAGTTGATCTCGCGTACCGGAACGACACGGGTGGCCAGCATCTCCTTGGGGCCGACAACGACCTGTTTCTTGTCGACGTCCAGTTTGATGACATAAAGCGGCTCAGTCAGGCCGCCGATGCCAAGACCGCGCCGTTGACCGATCGTGTAGTGAATCACGCCATCATGCTGTGCCAGAACGCGGCCATCCGCGTGAACGATCTCGCCCGGCTCTGCCGCACCGGGACGCAGCTTTTCGATCACGCTGGCATAGTTGCCATTTGGCACAAAGCAAATGTCCTGACTGTCGGGTTTGTCCGCAACGGACAACCCGTATTGCGCCGCCATTTCACGCGTTGCGTCCTTGGACGGCAGGTGGCCCAGAGGAAAACGCAGGAAATCCAACTGTTCCGGTGTGGTCGAAAACAGGAAATAAGATTGATCGCGGTTCGCATCCTCGGCGCTGTGCAACTCGGGTCCGTTGGGACCCATCTTGCGTTGGATATAGTGGCCGGTGGCCATGCAGTCGGCCTCAAGATCTTTGGCGGTTTCCAGCAAATCCTTGAACTTCACCCGTTCATTGCAGCGAATGCAGGGCACAGGGGTAGCTCCCGCCAGATAGCTGTCGGCGAATTCGTCGATCACAGCATCTTTGAAGATGTTCTCATAATCCAGAACGTAATGCGGAAAACCACGTTCTTCGGCCACACGACGCGCGTCGTGGATATCGATCCCAGCGCAACACGCGCCTTTCTTGGCCAGCGCCGCTCCGTGGTCATAAAGCTGCAACGTAACCCCCACAACGTCATAGCCCTGATCCGCTAGATAGGCCGCCACAACCGAGCTGTCGACGCCACCCGACATCGCAACGACCACCCGCGTTTCCGAAGGCGGCTTTGCAAAACCAAGCGAGTTCAGCGGGGTCTCGGTATCGAGGGCCATGATCAGTTCCGTTTCGGGTTAAGGAAGACCGCCGGAATATAAGAAAATTCTAAACATTCTCAAGGGGCGGTTTCACGCGCTCTTAAGTAGCCTGATGTCAGCTGTGATGCAGTAAGAAAAGGGTTGAAAGATGTTTTTGCACAAAGTGGAAGGCCCTCGGTCTGTGACATTGCCTGACGGTACCATTCTGACACGCGCTGATCTGCCACCTTCTGATACACGGCGTTGGGTGGCCTCACGCAAGATTTTGGTTGTGCGTGGCGTGCTTTACGGCCTGATCAGCTTGTCTGATGCCAAGAAAAATTACGGGATCAGTGATGAGGAGTTCAATGGCTGGGTGTCTCTTGTTGCGGAACATGGTGCCGACGCACTGAAAGCCACAGCCCTAAAAAAATATCGACAACCTAAGGGAGAGTGTGAAAAACTGATTCAACGGTAACGTCAGATTAACCATTCTTGTTCAGGTTTATTTTTAATTGGAATTGTTGACCGAATTGGAGCAGTAAAAAATGCGCGTACTTCTTGTCGAGGATGATCCGACCACGTCTAAAAGCATTGAGCTCATGCTGACGCATGCAAACCTCAACGTCTATGCAACGGATCTTGGCGAGGAAGGAATCGATCTGGCGAAACTCTATGATTACGATCTAATTTTGCTGGATCTGAACTTGCCGGACATGAACGGGAACGAGGTGCTGCGCCAGTTACGTATCGCACGGGTTGAGACACCGATTCTGATTCTGTCAGGGGCCGATGACACTGAAAGCAAGATCAAAGGCTTTGGTTTTGGAGCGGATGATTACCTGACCAAACCCTTCCACCGCGAAGAACTGGTAGCGCGTATTCACGCCATTATCCGCCGGTCGAAGGGGCATTCGCAGTCCATCATTCACACCGGTCGAGTTGCGGTAAACCTGGATGCCAAAACCGTTGAGGTGGACGGAAAGACTGTTCATCTGACCGGCAAGGAATATCAAATGCTTGAACTGCTTAGCTTGCGTAAGGGCACGACCCTTACCAAAGAGATGTTCCTGAATCACCTCTATGGCGGCATGGATGAACCTGAACTGAAGATCATCGACGTGTTCATCTGCAAACTGCGCAAAAAGCTCAGCAATGCGACCGGCGGCGAGAATTATATCGAAACCGTCTGGGGGCGTGGCTATGTGCTGCGCGATCCGCAAAGCAATACTCTCGACGAGACGCGGATGGCTGTCGGCCTCTGATTGGAACCACCCGTGCCGCTGGTGGTCCAGGGCGGCACTTTACACTCACGGCTCAGCACGTCTGGACCTGGCCATGGCCTCGCCCTATCACTGAGGTCCAAGAACGCGTGACAGGGCGAGGCCATGAGCAACTCCAATTCCATATCTGATCTGACCGAAGACCAAGCGCGCGCCGAATTGGCGCGCCTTGCGGCTGTGCTGTCTCGGGCAAACACGCTGTATCATGGGTCAGACGCGCCTGAAATTTCGGATGCGGAATACGATGCGTTGAAGCGCCGAAACTCTGAGATTGAGGCGCGATTTCCCAACCTCAAACGTGACGACAGCCCGTCGGACCAAGTCGGCGCCAAGGCAGCGGACGGGTTTTCGAAGGTAACGCATGCTGTTCGAATGATGTCGCTGGGCAATGCCTTCGATGACGAGGACGTGGCCGATTTTGACAGATCGATTCGAAAGTACCTGGGTCTGGGCTCCGATGAGCCATTGTCTTTCACGGCTGAACCAAAGATCGACGGTCTGTCGCTGTCCTTGCGCTATGAAAACGGCCAACTTGTTCAGGCCGCGACGCGAGGGGACGGTGAGGTCGGCGAGAATGTGACGGCGAATGCGCGTACCGTCTCGGATATTCCTCAGCAGTTGAATGGCGCGCCCGAAGTGCTTGAGGTCCGTGGCGAGGTCTATATGTCTCATGCCGATTTCGAGGCGCTGAATGCGCGGCAAGCAGAACGAGGTGGAAAGCCCTTTGCCAATCCACGTAACGCAGCGGCCGGGTCTTTACGGCAAATAGATGCGGAAATCACGCGATCCCGACCCCTAAAGTTTTTTGCCTATGCGTGGGGTGAGGTGTCCGAACCCTTGGCAGACACACAATTGGGTGCGATTGAGCGACTGCAATCTCTTGGGTTTTCGACAAATACACTGACGCGCCTATGTCAGACGACCCAAGAGATGATCGCGCACTATCGGGAAATCGAGGCGCAACGGTCCACCTTGGGATATGACATTGACGGGGTTGTCTACAAGGTCAACAATTTGTCGCTTCAGGCGCGTTTGGGGTTTCGCTCTACTACGCCGCGATGGGCAATTGCGCATAAGTTCCCCGCCGAACTGGCCTGGACGAGGCTAGAGGCAATCGACATTCAAGTTGGCCGCACTGGTGCGCTCAGCCCCGTGGCCCGTTTGCATCCAGTGACAGTTGGCGGCGTTGTGGTTTCGAATGCCACTTTGCATAACGAAGACTACATTGCCGGGCGCGATGCCAAGGGCAGTACGATCCGAGAAGGCAAGGATATACGTGTCGGGGACTGGGTACAGGTTTATCGCGCGGGTGACGTGATCCCGAAAGTTGCCGATGTCGATCTGACCAAACGCCCTGAGAACACTGAGACATTTCCGTTTCCGCAAGAATGTCCTGAATGCGGTAGTGCGGCTATTCGCGAGGAAGGCGATGCCGTGCGCCGCTGTACGGGCGGTTTGATTTGTCCGGCGCAAGCGGTAGAAAAATTAAAACATTTTGTGTCTCGCAAGGCGTTTGATATCGAAGGCTTGGGCGCAAAACAGATTGAAATGTTTTACGATGACCCGGTCCTTCCGATTAACACCCCTGCTGACATCTTCACATTGGAACAGCGCGACAACGGTAATCTGGCCCGGTTGAAAAACCGGGATGGATGGGGCGAGACCTCGGCCGGAAATCTGTTTGCTGCGATTGACGAAAAACGCAAAATTCCATTTGCGCGCCTACTGTTTGCCTTGGGTATTCGGCATGTGGGCGAAGTTGGCGCGCGCGATTTGGCGTTGTATTACCGTGAGTGGGATGCCATGGCGCAGGCGTTGGATGCTGCTCGCCCGGCGGCTTTGGCGCAGCGGCAAGCCGATGAGGCCGAAGATGCGGAACGAGCGACAGCGGCGACCGAGGGCCGTCGTGCCCGCGTCAAGGAAGTGCGTGATGCGGCTATCGCAACGGCCTGCGTTTCTTCAGAGGCCAATGCAGCCTGGGCTGATCTGATCGGGATTGATGGGATCGGCGCGACGCTTGGCCTTTCCCTTTCAGATGCTTTTGCAAATGAGGAAGAGAGGCGCGCATTTGATACGCTACGACAGGAGTTGACTGTCATTGCTCCGGATGCACCCGCATCGGACAGCCCGGTGGCAGGAAAAACCGTGGTGTTTACCGGGACGCTGGAAAAGATGACGCGAGCTGAAGCTAAGGCTCGGGCCGAGGCATTGGGTGCGAAAGTTTCGGGATCTGTCAGCAAGAAAACTGATATTTTGGTTGCAGGACCGGGTGCCGGATCGAAAGCCAAAAAGGCCGCAGAACTGGGTATCGAAACCTTGGACGAGGATGGCTGGTTGCAGCTGATCGAAGGCGCATGAGCGGACGGCCGGAACAGCTTTTTCCGCTTTTTGCGGATTTGGAGACGCTCGATGGTGTCGGTCCCAAAACCGCGCAAGTCATGGCGCAGACCGGCGTGGAAAGTCCGCGCGATGTTTTGTTTGGTTTGCCCTACGCAGTGGTTGACCGTCGTAGGCGTGATACGATCCAAGGCGCTGATTTGCCTTCCACGTTGACAGTTGAGGTCACTGTGGGCACGCATCGCCCGCCACGCAGTAAGGGTGGGGCCTATCGTGTTCATGTCGAAGACAGTCAGGCCGATTTTCAGTTGGTCTTCTTTCATGCGCGCGGAGATTATCTGAAAAAGGTGCTGCCTGAGGGATCGCGCCGGGTGATTTCCGGTAAGTTGGAATTGTTCGACGGTATGACCCAAATGGTGCATCCGGATCATATGCTGCCAGTAGAAAAGGCCCGAGAGATCCCGGAATTTGAACCTGTTTACCATCTGACACAAGGGCTGACCCAGAAAACCGCGTTCAAGGCCAGTCGCAGCGCGTTGGCGCGGGCGCCTGAGCTTGAGGAATGGATCGACCCCGCTCAGGTGGCGCAACAAAATTGGCCGGATTGGGCTTCAGCCATTCGCGCCGGTCACAATCCGCAGGGGGCAGATGATGTCGCTCCCTTTGCACCCGCGCGGCAGCGTTTGGCCTATGACGAATTATTTGCGCATCAGTTGACCCTGGCATTGGCCCGCCAACGGGAACGTAAATCTCGTGGAATTGTTAGTGTCGCGACCGGGAGGTTGCAATCCAAGGTGTTGGCCAGCCTTCCTTATCATCCGACCGGGGCCCAAAGCCGCGCGATCGAAGAGATCGCGGCGGATATGGCTTCGGACGCTCGGATGAACCGTCTACTTCAGGGCGATGTGGGTGCAGGCAAGACCCTGGTGGCTTTCATGGCGCTTTTGATCGCTGTTGAAGCAGGCGGGCAGGGTGTGATGATGGCCCCGACCGAGATACTGGCGCGCCAACATCTGGAAGGGTTGCGCCCGCTGGCCGAAGAGGCCGGGGTGGTTTTGGAACTGCTCACGGGGCGAGATAAGGGTGCTGAGCGTCGTGCCAAGCTTGAGGCGCTGAAACAAGGTAGTATTCAGATACTGGTCGGCACCCATGCGGTGTTTCAAAGTGACGTGGAGTTCAAGGCTCTGCGCTTGGCCATCGTCGATGAACAGCACCGCTTTGGTGTTCGGCAACGGATGGAACTGTCGGAAAAAGGGCAGGGTGCCGACGTTCTGGTGATGACGGCAACTCCAATCCCGCGAAGCCTGGCGCTTGCGCAATATGGGGATATGGATGTCTCGGTTCTGGACGAAAAACCGCCCGGGCGAAAACCGATCAAAACGGCGATTGTCAGCACGCAGCGTATGGATGAGGTCGTGTCGCATCTTCGCCGCGCGATTGAAGAGGGGCGACAGTGTTACTGGGTCTGTCCATTGGTTGATGAATCCGAGGTTTCAGACCTGACCGCTGCCGAAGAACGGTTCAAACGTCTGCGCGCTATTCTGGGGGAAGGCGTTGTGGGGCTGGTCCATGGGCAGATGCCGCCCACTGACAAAGACGCGGCGATGAGCGCGTTTCAGAACGGTGACACCAAGGTTCTGGTGGCGACAACTGTGATCGAGGTTGGGGTCAATGTTCCCAATGCCACGATCATGGTGATTGAAAGGGCCGAGATTTTCGGGCTTGCGCAGTTACACCAATTGCGAGGGCGTGTGGGGCGTGGCGATGCGGACTCAACCTGCCTGCTAATGTACCAACCGCCGCTCAGCGAAGGTGGGCGCAGACGGCTGGAGGTTTTGCGTGAAACCGAGGATGGGTTCCGCATTTCCGAAACCGATCTTGAAATGCGCGGGGCCGGGGATCTGATCGGGACCGCACAATCCGGCCTTCCTAAGTTCCATATCGCCGATCTTGAACGTCAGGCCGGGTTGATGGCTGTCGCCCAATCAGATGCGCGCGCATTGCTGAATGCAGACCCGAAACTGACGTCGGAACGGGGCCGTGCCGCGCGTGTTCTTTTGTGGTTGATGAAACAAGATCAGGCTATCCGTTTAATTTCAGTGGGTTAGGTGAAGTGTTCTAAAAAGTTCACAAATGTTCTTAAAAAGTTCTTTACCGACTCGGTTAAATATGAGAACAAAAGGTCAACAAAGGATTAAAGCTCTGACCGGAGGTGACCCTATGCTGACCCAGATCAAGACCGCTTTCACCCGCGCGCAATCGACCATTTTTCAGGATGCGGTTGGCGTGATGTCTTTGGTCGTGATCCTGATGGTAGCTTTGCACCTGCCGGTTGGTTTCTAAGCCTTTCTGCCTGCGATCTCGTGCCGAAAAAACCGCGCTGTCATCCCCATTTCAGTCAAGGGTGACCTGCCTGTCCCAAACCCCTTGAGGGGCCATGCCTCGGCCCCGCGCGGTGAACCGGACCCCACACGAGACACGCAATGCCTGCCGCCGCCCTTTCGCCCGGAAGGAGCGGCGGTTTTTTTACAGCAGACCAGTTTTGAAGATCCCAAGCAGCGCGGACAGGACAGAGTTGAGCGCGACAAACACAGCTATTATCCCGATCGGGTCAATAACAACCCAAAGCGTGACGAAATGCTCTCGCAGTTTGTTCTAACCCATTCCTCCTGAAATCTGACCTGAGGCGGAATAGGTTTACTTTAATTTGCCAAGTTTATGCGCAATGGGCCTGTTCGGCCTGTGCCATGGCCTCGGCTGTGGCATCCAGCGCCAGAAGGATCGAGGCGTGCCGGTTCTTATAATCCCGTGCCGGCATAAGGACTTCGAGCCCGTCGAAGGGAGCATCTGGGGCAGGTCCATCTTTTTTCAGCATTGCAGCCAACTGATCGCGAGCAGCTTCGACCTGAGCACGCGTCGCGCCAATGATCGCATCCCCCACGACCGCGGCAGAAGCTTGACCCAAGGCGCAGGCTTTGACGTCCTGACCAAAGGCACGCACCCGGCCGTCCTGAACCTTGACATCCACTGTCACGGTCGAGCCGCACAGCGGTGACCGTTTCTTGACCGTTGCATCTGGGTCGTCCAGACGGTCAAGATGCGGAATATCTGCCGCCAGCGCTAGAATGCGCCCGGAATACAGCTTTATCAGGTCGTTCTCGCCGCTCATGGCTTTCCCTCGTCGTGTGTTCCTCATACATAGTGGCCAGCCCACCGGATGCAAAAGGTTTTTCGAGATGACTGAGCCTGTCATATTTGACCCATCGACATTAAAATATAATGAGGCGGGCCTGATCCCCGCAATCGCACAGGATGACGCGTCTGGCGAGGTTCTGATGATGGCCTGGATGAATGCTCAGGCCGTTGAAAAGACGCTGGAAACGGGCAGGGTGACCTATTGGTCGCGGTCTCGTCAGTCTTTCTGGATCAAGGGCGAAACATCAGGCCACACACAAGAGCTTGTGGATTTTCGGATCGATTGTGACCGCGATTGCCTTCTGGTACTGGTGCGTCAGACCGGGGCTGCTTGCCACACAAATCGCCGGACCTGCTTTTATACTGCTGTTCGTGACGGGGCCGAGACAGAATTGATGGCTCCGATGGAATAAGCGCGCCGGATCAAAGCCCGACCATACGCCGAATGTCAGCGGGGCTGGCGCCTTCAGCGCGATATTTTGCGATCGCACGCGCATCGTCGCGCTTGGCCAATCGTTTGCCTGCATCATCACGGATCAGATCGTGGTGAAAATACTCGGGCGTTGGTAAATCCAATAGAACCTGAAGCAGAACATGGATGCGGGTCGCTTCGAACAGATCCCGACCCCGAACAACACGCGTGATTCCTTGCGCCGCGTCGTCCAGGACAACGGACAGATGGTAAGACGTGCCCATGTCGCGGCGGGAGAGAACAACATCTCCGACGGTTGTTTCCATCTCATCCGGAGTGAAGGTGATTACACCTGTTTCCCCGTCGGGGCCGGAACCGAGTTCAGTGAACTGAAGTCTGGACCTCTCCTGAATCGCTTGACAAGCCTTGGAAATGTCCAGCCGTACAGCTTCGTGTTTTGGGCGAAGGTGTTGGGTTAAATCTTTGCTTGCATTGAATTTACGACAGGTCCCGGGATAGATTATTCCGTCAGGCCCGTGCAGCGGTGCGCCTTCCTGCGGAGCGCTGGCTGCAGCGGCAATATCTTTGCGGTTGCAGGTGCAGGGATACAGAAAGCCCCGCGCCCAGAGTTGATCCAGGGCGGCATCGTAAACCGCCATGCGATCCGATTGGCGCATAAGAGGACGTGGCCAATTCAGGCCCAGCCAGGTCAGATCATCATATATCTGATCCTCCCAATGCCGTCGCGAACGGGATTGGTCGATATCCTCGATCCGCAGCAGGAACTGACCACTTTCAGCTTTGGCCATGTCGTTGGCCATCAATGCGGAATAAGCGTGGCCCAGATGAAGTGGCCCGGTTGGAGATGGCGCAAAGCGCGTCAGGAAAGTCACGCTTTTTCTATTATATACACGTCTGCGTTAAGGTTGATTCCGGGTAGATGCGGCCCATGTTCACGAAATAGCAAACGTGCGGCCCCCATGTCGACCCAATCCGTAACGCGGCAGGTGAAAGTGTGATCTGCCAGCGCGTGATCATTCAAAGAAAACGCAAACAGCCCTCCTTTGGGTAAAGCATGCATCAAAGCGTCGATTGTCTCTGCCGGGGCAGCGCCCTTACCGATGACACCGATGGCTGTGACAATCGAATATGCACCACGTTTGAGCGGAGCTGGCTTGGTGATATCGAAGCCGGTCAGCTTTCTGTACACACCCTTAGCATTTGCCTCTTCCAGCATTTTGGGAGTGGGATCCATGCCATCGATAGTCTCGAACCCGACTGAGCGCAAAGCCTGACCGGACATTCCGGTTCCACATCCAAAGTCCAGCACCGGGGTTTCAGGGTGGGGGTGGGCAGACCACAACGCCGCCGCCACGCGACCTGGCGTGACATATCCATGATCTTCGACCTCTTTATCATAGGTCGCCGCCCAGTTCTTGTAGTGCGATTCTGTTTCTTGTGGTGTGTCGAGGTTGTAGGTGCTGTCTAGGAACTTGTCGGTCATACCTGCATGCTAGGCCGAGACCGTATTGTGCGTCCAGTCAGCAATGCTCCAACCAGGTGCTCCATTCCAACTTGGCGCGGTCCGTATAGGCTTTGTACCGGTCCTTCCGGCCTCGCCGCCCACCTTTCAGACCATCCACCGGACGGAATAGACCAAAATTCACATTCATCGGCTGAAAGGTCTTGGCCTCGGCCCCACCGGTAATGTGATGAATCAAAGCGCCCATTGCGCTGTCCTGCGGCACGTCCGGCAGATCACGCCCAAGTATTTCTGCTGCTGCCAGACGCCCTGCCAGCAAACCCATTGCGGCGCTTTCGACATAGCCCTCGACGCCCGTGATCTGCCCGGCGAACCGGATATTCGGCTTGGATTTCAGTCGCATCTGCGCGTCAAGCAACGTGGGTGAGTTGATGAATGTGTTGCGGTGAATGCCGCCCAAGCGAGCAAAGCTGGCGTTTTCCAGGCCGGGGATCATGCGGAACACCTCGGTCTGGGCACCGTATTTCATCTTGGTTTGGAAACCCACGATGTTGAACAACGTGCCCAGTGCATTGTCGCGGCGCAGCTGCACCACGGCATGAGGTTTGACGTCCGGTGCATGTGAATTGGTCAGGCCGACCGGTTTCATAGGACCATGGCGCAAGGTTTCGCGCCCGCGTTCTGCCATGACCTCGATGGGCAGGCAGCCGTCAAAGTAACCGGCTGTTTCGCCCTCGTGGAACTCGGTCTTGTCAGCAGCCAGAAGTGCGTCGATGAACGCCTCGTACTGATCACGGTCCATCGGGCAGTTCAGATAGGCTGTGCGCTCTTCTTCTGTTTCGCCTTTGTCGTACCGCGACTGCATCCAGGCCTTCGACATGTCGATGCTCTCGGCATAAACGATGGGCGCAATGGCATCAAAGAAGGCCAGCGCCTCGGCACCAGTTTCCGAGCGGATCGCTTCGCCCAGTGCTGGCGAGGTCAAGGGCCCTGTTGCAAAAATCCATTGGCCGTCATCGGGTAGGGTGGTCACTTCTTCATCCGTGACCGAAACGCGTGGGTGGGCGCGGAGTTTTGCGGTGACGCTTTCGGCAAAAGGGTCACGATCCACCGCAAGCGCCCCTCCTGCGGGCAGGCGATGGGCGTCGGCCGTTGTCATGATCAGCCCGTTGGCAGCCCGCATTTCCCAATGCAGCAGGCCCACAGCATTCTGTTCGTCATCATCTGACCGGAACGAGTTCGAGCAGACCATTTCAGCCAGATTGCCGGTTTGATGGGCAAAGGTACCAACGGTTGGGCGCATTTCGTGAATCACCACGTCAACGCCCATTTCCGCCGCTTGCCACGCCGCCTCGGATCCGGCCATGCCGCCGCCTACAATGTGCAAAACTTGTGTCATGCGCTGCCACATAGGACAGACCACAATCGGGCGCAACTCAGCCAGCGCCAGTTTCGCTAATTTTAAAGGGGGGTCTTGGGGTCGCCGGTGCGGGAATGTCAGCGCTGGTGAGAGAGACCAGCTGGAGGGACCTTCCGCCCACGGCGACCCAAAAGTGTCCTGAGGCCTCAGCCTCGACCCAGCTTTGCCACAGAGTCGCCGTTTTGAAAAGTGCAAAAATCAAAACAGTGGCAAAAAATGTGCAAAACAATTGCCTCATTGGGTCCAATTGGGGGGGCGCTTTTCAATAAAGGCGGAAATGCCTTCTTCTGTGTCCCGGTGCAACATATTCTGCGCCATTACCTCTCCGGTATAGGTGTAGGCCTGATCCAGGGGCATCTGAAGTTGTTGATAAAACGCCTCTTTTCCGATTTTCACGGCAACGCCAAGCTTTGAGGCTACAAGCTCAGCCAATGCATTGGCTTCATGGTCCAGCTGCGATTCCGAAACGACGCGGTTGATCAGCCCAAGTTCTGCGGCCCTTTCGGCTGAAATGAACGCACCCGTCGTAAGCATCTCAAAAGCTTGCTTTCTGGGGATGTTACGGCTGAGCGCCACCATCGGAGTCGAGCAGAACAACCCAATATTGACCCCGTTCACGCCAAAGCGCGTACCCTCGGCTGCGACAGCCATGTCGCAGGTCGCAACCAGCTGACACCCGGCGGCAGTGGCGATTCCATGAACCTGAGCGATTACGGGTTGAGGAATCGATTGGATCGACATCATCATCCGGGCGCACTGTGCAAACAGATCCTGAAAATAAGCTTTTCCGCCATCCTCAGATTGACGCCCGGCCGTCATCTGTTTCAGGTCGTGCCCGGCACAGAAAGCCTTTCCAGCGCCTGACAGGATCACTGCGCGGATGGACCTGTCATCGCGCAAAGCGTCAAGTTCATCCTGAAGCGCAGCCAGCATCTCTTCGCTCAGCGCGTTCAACCGCTCGGGCGCGTTCATTGTAAGCCGTGCCACCGCGCCAGTGTCGTTACGTTCCAGAATTGCCATCTTGCCCTCCGATCCCAAGTTGGGCCAACTCTAGGTCGGGAAGAGCAGGAGGGAAAGTATGGCTTTGGCAATGAACAGGGATGAACTGTCGCAATACCTAAAAGAGGTGTTTCCTCAGGTTCATGAGGATTTTGTTGTCGAAGAACTGGCCGAAGAAAACATTACCATGCGCCTTGTGGTCCAGGACCGGCACTTGCGCCCCGGGGGCACAGTGTCTGGCCCGTCCATGTTTGGTCTGGCGGATGTCAGTGTGTACGCTATGGTTTTGGCGCGAAAAGGGCGGCAATCCCTGGCGGTGACGACCAGCAGTTCGCTGGATTTTCTTCGCAAACCCGCAGGTGGCGCCGATCTGATTGCGACTTGCCGATTGCTTAAGTTAGGTCGAACATTGGCCGTCGGCGATGTTTTGATCTATTCCGAAGGCATGGACGAGCCGGTTGCGCGGGCCAGCATGACGTATTCCATTCCACCGGCAGGCTCGGCCGCGGCGCGGTTCGGCTAAAAAAGGCCGGGGACTGGCCCCGGCCCAGGAAGAGGTCCCAATAATTGGGACTGGGGATGATTCAGATCTGCCAGAAGTAGCGTTTTACTTCACGGTCCGCCTGCGTGCGGGTCAGGCCAACATCTTTCAACAGCCGATCATCCAGATTGCCCAGATTGACGCGACTGCGACGGCGGCGTTCCCATTGAGTGACCGCAGCCGCAAACCGCACGGCCAGCACAGCGATCAGCGGCAGCCGAGGGCTGGCGTTCAGCAGTATAAGGGCGGGGTTGTGCATTGTGCGTGTCATCTCAGAGTTCCTTTCAAATTGTATTGACACAAAGCAGTGATATTCGGTACAAGATGTTGATACATTCAATATTGTGTCAAAATCAAAGGAAGAATTGTAATGGATACAATTTGGCCGGAAGAGTTGCCGAAAGCCAAGGGGCCAAAGTATACTTTGGTTGCTGACACAATACGAAAAGCAATTGAGAGCAAAGCGTTAGACATCGGATCTAAGCTGCCGCCGGTGCGCGAACTGGCGTATCGATTGCAGATCACACCGGGTACTGTTGCACGGGCCTATACGATTTTGACGGATGAAGGCTTGTTACAAGCAGAGGTCGGACGTGGTACATTTGTAGCCCCTCCGAAATCCCCGATTCTGGATGATGTCTGGTCACGTCAGTTGCATTTGGCCGAAGCACAGAATGCCAATCACGTCAGCCTGTTCAGTCCAAGATTGGCGGATATGGGGCAGGTGTCGTTGATACGGGAGTGTTTGCAGAAAGTTGCGCAGTCCGATCCCGCATTATTTATGAACTATCCAACCCGCGATGCCTACAAGCCAATGCGCCAGGCCGTGGTCGACTGGTTGTCGGATTTGCCGTTGGGTCCGCTGACAGATGACGACATCGTTTTGACTCATGGCGGTCAGAACGGATTGTGTCTTGTGTTTCAAAGTATTCTTCAAGGTCCCAAACCGGTCGTACTGGTCGAAGACCTGTCCTACGCGGGCTTTCGCCGCGCCGGTGAATTGATGCGGGCTGAGGTGGTTGGCATTCGGATGGATAAATGGGGTATCGACCCCACCGCGATGGAACATGTTTTGCGGCAGACACCCGCGCAGGCGATTTGCGTTTCACCCGAGGTGCAGAACCCGACCGCGCTGCACACCCCGCTTGAGCGGCGCAAAGAAGTGGTTGAAGTTGCGCGAAAATTCGATGTGCAGATCGTGGAAGATGACTGTTATCGCATGGGTGAGGCTAAAGAGCCCAGCTATCGTGCCTTGGCGCCCGAGCGGGGCTGGCATGTATCGTCGATCTCAAAAGTGCTGACGCCATCACTGCGCGTCGGGTTTGCCATTGCCCCGAAAGAGCGAAGTGTGGATCTGAGACGCTCGGCAGAGTACGGGTATTTTGGGCTGGCGCAGCCGTTGGCAGAGCTCACCCGATTGCTTTTGTCTGATCCCCGTACGCGGCAGATCGCCAAAGATGTCAGAACCCGAATGGGCGAATATGTACGCGTTACGGTGAACGCGTTGGGTGGTTTTGACCTCACGTGGGCACCAGACGTACCGTTTGTCTGGCTAAACCTGCCATCTGGGTGGCGGGCAGCGGCCTTCAGCCGGGCGGCAGAGCGTGAAGGAATACAATTGCGTTCGGCGGACGAATTCGCTTTGCGCGATGGCCGTGCACCAAATGCGGTTCGCATTGCAATGAACGGGCATGTCTCGTTGCAACGGTTCGAGGACGCAATGCTTCGGCTGCGTGCGTTACTGGACAATCCACCCGAGCAAATCAGCGTTTAGATTGGGGTAAAATAATACCTATTTTTTAAGATGTTGTTTTGCCTAGTAAAAAACAGGTTTACTGCGCTTGACGTGCGCGCGGCCACCCCATAGAACCCCACCATCGAATTCGGACCGCTCTGTCTTGGGGCGGTCTTTCACATCAAACAGGACTATCCTGCCATGAAAACCTTTTCTGCAACACCTGCAGACATCGACAAGAAGTGGATCCTGATCGACGCCGAGGGCGTTGTTCTGGGCCGTCTTGCCTCGATCGTCGCCATGCGCCTGCGTGGCAAGCACAAAGCGTCGTTCACCCCGAACATGGACATGGGCGACAATGTCATCGTGATCAACGCTGACAAAATCCAGATGACCGGCAAGAAGCGCGAAGAAAACTTCTACTGGCACACTGGCCACCCGGGCGGCATCAAATCGCGCACCAAGCAGCAGATCCTTGAGGGTGCACACCCCGAGCGCGTTGTGACCCAGGCGGTCAAGCGCATGCTGCCGGGCAACCGCCTGGCGCGTCAGCAGATGACCAACCTGCGCGTATACGCCGGTGCCGAGCATCCCCACGAGGCGCAAGCGCCCGAAGTTCTGGACGTTAAGTCCATGAACAAGAAAAACACCCGGAGCTAATGACCGATGGCTGATCAGATCAATACTCTCGAAGAGCTGAGCGCCGTCGCAGGCGTTGAAACCGTGGCCGAAGAAGTCATCGTGCGTGAACCCGTACGTGACGAGCTGGGCCGCTCCTACGCCACCGGTAAGCGTAAAGACGCTGTTGCCCGCGTTTGGATCAAGCCGGGTTCCGGCAAGGTCACCGTAAATGGCAAAGACCAGGACAAGTATTTTGCGCGTCCGGTTCTGCAGCTGATCCTGCGCCAGCCGTTCCAGGTTGCTGGTGTTGAAGGTGAATTCGACGTTGTCGCAACCGTCAAAGGCGGGGGCCTGACCGGTCAGGCGGGTGCGGTCAAGCACGGCATCTCGAAAGCGCTGCAACTGTACGATCCGAACCTGCGTGGCGCTCTGAAAGCCGCAGGCTTCCTGACCCGCGACAGCCGCGTTGTGGAACGTAAGAAATTCGGTAAGCGCAAAGCCCGCCGTTCGTTCCAGTTCTCGAAGCGTTAATCGCCGGGACAATCCAAAAGAAAGGGCTCGCATCTGCGAGCCCTTTTTCGTTGCATTTACTGCGACTTATTCTTCGTAGACGAGCTTCCACGCGCCGTTTTCAACAACATTGACGAACACGGTATCCGCGCCTTGATGATCATCCGGCCCATAGGTGATGTGGTTGCCGACCAGATCGTCCTGATAGTCCAGCGATTCCATGGCCTCGATGAAACTGTCATGGGTCAGATCAGGACCTGCGGCCTCCAGCGCTTTGACCATCATCTCGGCGGCGGAATAGCCCAGCATTGCAAACCCAACCGGATCTTCACCCGTGGCGGCCTTGTACTCTTCGATGAACGCGGCGGGGGCGGGCTCATCGGCGCGGGCCCACAGATCCTGCCACGAGGCGGCGGCATAGAAGCCGTCGGTCACGCCTCCGGGAACCTGCGCCACGACTGTCAGGAAGCTGGCCGAGGTGCCCAGGAATTTCATATCCGTCAGGCCCATCTTCTTGGCAGTACCCACCACAGTGATCGCCTGACGAACGCCCAGCGCCATCGTGACAATGTCACAACCTTCTTCCTTGAGTTTACTGAGCGAACCCACGAAATCGGTCTCATCTGGTTTATGAGTGGTCTCGGATCCAAATGTGATCCCGGCCTCTTCAGCCCCGGCCTGGCTGCCCTCAAGAATTTCTTCGCCGAAATCGGTAGGCAGGTACATCGTGCAAACGGTTTGTGATCCAAATTCACCTGCGAGGTATTTCACGCCAATGCGGGCTTGATCATAGTAAGTCGAGAATGAGGTGAACTTGTTGCGCATAGGCTCTTGCAACATCTGCCGCGCCGCCGTCAGGGGGGCAACGTTCGGAATTCCCTTTGGATCCAGCAGTTTGAAGCCGGCCATGTTCATCGGTGTGCCCAGTGATTGCAGCATCGCAAACACTTTGTCCCGGTTCAGCAGTTTGTTGTAACCCTGCATTGCACGCGGCATCTGATAGCCATTGTCTTCGACGACAAAGCGGATTTGTCGCCCGTGCACGCCTCCGGCTGCATTGACACGGTCAAACACAACATTTGCGCCTTTGGTGGCCGGAACGCCCACGGCTGCGAAGATACCACTCAGATCGTTGACCGACCCGATCACGATTTCATCGTCGGTTACGCCTTGGGTTTGCGCCAAACCTATGGTCGCCGAGGCGGTCAAGGCCGTGGCGACAGCCAATAGTTTGAATGACTCTCTCATTTCTCTCCTCCCGAAATTCCCTTGTCTAACTGTACATGTCTTCAATCAGATGTCCGTGTTTCTTTTCCACCAAACCCCGTTTCAGCTTCATCGTAGCGGTCAGTTCATCGTCTTCGGCTGTTAAAAGCACGTCGATCAGCCGGAAATCCTTGATCTGTTCAACCCGTGCAAACTGGGTATTCACGGCTGCAACTTCGGCACCGATCAGATCGCATACCTCAGGCGCGGCACAGAGTGAGGCGAAATTAGAAAACGGGATTTTTTGATCTTGTGCAAATTTCTCGACATTCTCCTGATCAATCATGATCAGGGCCGTCAGGTATTTTCGCCGGTCACCGATCAGGATCGCATCAGAAATATAATGACTGAACTTCAACCGGCTTTCGATCTCGGCCGGGGTAATGTTCTTACCACCCGCGGTGATGATAATGTCTTTAAGGCGGCCCGTTATGGTGACGTAACCGTTCTTGTCGACATGCCCCATATCCCCCGTGCGCAGCCAGCCGTCAGCGGTAAATGTCTCGGCCGTCTTGGCATTGTTGCGCCAATATCCCTGAAAAATATTCATGCCTTTCAGCTGGATTTCACCGTCTTCTGAGATACGGATGTCGCAGCCTTCGACGGCTTGGCCGATGGTCCCGATCCTGTTGCTTTCAACGGTGTTGAGCGTGGCCAACCCGGCGGTTTCAGTCATCCCAAAACCTTCGACCAAAGGTACTCCGATGGCCCAGTACCATTTCAGCAAGTCAGTCGAAATCGGTGCAGCTCCGGTGCCGCCACGACGCAGTTGGTCCATGCCCAGCATACGACGCAGGTTCTTCAGAACCAGTTGATCCCATATCCAGAACTGCACCGCGATACCGATCGGAACGTGTTTCCCTGCCGCCCTGTATTCGGCGCGGCGAGCGCCTGCTTTCAATGCCATCCCAAAGGCCGCGCGCCCCAACGGTGTGGCCTCCTGCGTCAGAATTTGCACATGCGCATAAATCTTTTCCCACACGCGCGGCACAGCCGTGAAGGTCGAGGGCGAGACCTCCTGCAGGTTCGCAAATACGGTTTCCGGGCTTTCCGCGAAATTCACAGTGCAGCGGGCCGCAAGCGGGAAATAGACCGACACGTCCCGTTCCAGAATATGACACAGCGGCAGGAAGCAAAGCTGCTCATCACTGGCAAGAACCGGTAAGGCCCGCGCGCCGGATTCAATGGCAGCAAGGATATTCTCGTGGCTCAGCATCGCGCCCTTGGGCTGTCCTGTGGTGCCAGAGGTATAGACAAGCAGCGCCGTATCCTGCGGTTTCGCCAGCGCGATTTCGGCCTCGAACCGCCCGTGATCGGCTGTTTCTGCCTCTCGGCCAAGCGCGTAAAGGTCGTCGATCATCATGCAGCGTGGGTGCTTGAGGTCGTGCAGACCTTCGTCTTCCAGAATGATCACCTTGATCAGGTCCGGAACTTCGGCTTCGATTTCCAGGAACTTGTCCAGATGTTCTTCATCTTCGACAATCAGGAATTTGCTGCCACTGTCATTGATCAGGTATTGCAACTGACTGGCGGAATCGGTGGTGTAAACGCCCGAGGCTATCCCCCCGACGCCCTGAATACCCATGTCGAACCACGCCCATTCCTTGCGATCCTCGGATAGGATCGAGACCACATCGCCCCGTTCCAGCCCCAGTTTCCGTAGCGCCAAACCAATCCATTTGGCGTGTTGCCAGTAATCGGCCCATGAATAGGATCTCCAAATGCCTAGATCTTTTTCCCGATGCGCGGTGCGTTCGCCCAGCTCGGCGCAGCGGTGTTGAAACAGCTCGCTTATGGTGATGCAGCCGTCCACCCGCAGCGGCCTTTGACCTGTTGTTGCGTTAAAGCGCACGCCGTTGATTGTGGTCTGCGGGGGCAGGGGGCTGGCATCCATCCGTCTTACCTCCACGTCTTTTTCCGTTTCCAGCGCCGGTTTTCCCGCGCGCCGTCTTCACGCACACCAAGATAGAAGTTCTGAATGTCCTCGGATTTCAACAAAGCCTCGGCGCTACCGTCCATGACGATGCGTCCAACCTCCATCACATAGCCATGATGGGCCAGATCCAGTGCCGCATGAGCGTTCTGTTCGACCAGCATCATGGTCATCTTCTGTTCTTGGTTGAGGCGCCTGAGGATCTCAAAAATCTCTTGCACCAGCATCGGCGACAGGCCCAGTGATGGCTCATCCAGCAACATGATGCGAGGACGGGCCATCAGCCCACGTCCGATCGCCAACATTTGCTGCTGACCGCCTGACAGTGTGCCAGCCTCTTGCCCGCGTCGATCTTTGAGGACGGGGAAATAGCTAAAGACCAGTTCACGATCCTGCTCGATCTGGTCTTTGTCCTTGCGAGAATAGGCACCAAGGCTGAGGTTTTCATCAACAGTCAGAAGGGGAAAGACCTCGCGCCCTTCGGGGATATGCACGATCCCGCGTTGCACGACCTTATGTGGTTCGGCCCCCTGAATGTCTTGACCATCAAAGGTGATTTGTCCCTTTTCCGGGTCCATCACGCCCGACACGGTTTTCATCAGCGTCGTCTTTCCCGCGCCATTGGCCCCGAGGATCGACACGATCTGCCCCTTGTGCACATCCAATGAAACCCCGCGAATGGCCATGATGGGGCCATAAAAGCTTTCGACATTGCGTATTTTCAGGATCGGCTCGGTCATGAAACTTTTCCCAGATACGCTTCGATAACAGCCGGGTGGGCCTGCACCTGCGCCGGAGAGCCCAATGCCAGTTCAGCGCCGTCTGCCATGGCCAAAACCCGATCTGACACGCCCGAGACCAGGCCCATGTCATGTTCCACCATCAGCACGGTGATGCCCATCTGACGCCGGATGTCATCGATCCACCACCGCATGTCACTGGTTTCTTCGACCGACAGGCCTGAGGCGGGTTCGTCCAGCAACAGCAGTTTGGGATCAGTTGCCAGTGCGCGCGCGACCTCAACCACTTTTCGCACGCCATAGGGCAGCCCTGCGATCATCTTGTCGCGATAGGCCTGAAGATCGAGGAAATCGATGATCTCTTCGACCTTCTCGCGGTTTTCGATTTCCTGCCGTCGGGCGGACGGAAGGAACAAAAGCTCGGAAAGCAGATTTGTTTGTCGATGCCTATGCCGCCCAACCAGAAGGTTTTGCAGAACGGTTGCGTGCTCGAACAGTTCGATGTTCTGGAACGTCCGTGCCACGCCAAAGGTTGCAACGCCCGAGGGTTTGACACGTAGCAGATCATGGCTGTCGAACCGGATCGACCCGGCGTAGGGCTCGTAGAACCGCGAGATCAGGTTGAATACAGTCGATTTGCCAGCACCGTTGGGGCCGACGATGGCAAAAACCTCGCCCTCCAGCACTTCGAACGATAGGTTATCGACCGCAGTGAGGCCGCCGAACTTCAGGGTTACGTTTTCAAACTCCAGCAGGCTCATCTTAGACGCTCTGTCTTTAGATAAGATTTTTGCCGTTTGAACATGTCCTTGCGGTAGAAGGGGAACAACTCGAACCAAGTGCGGATCTTTAGCCAGCGACCATAAAGGCCCATGGGTTCGAACAGGATGAAGGCAATCAGGATCATGCCAAAGATTCCGAATTCCAGGCCTGGAATGGCGACTGTGTTTCCTCCGAACAAGGCTCCGACATATTCTTTAGAGATCGAAAGGAATTGCGGCAGGAACCCGATCACGATCGCACCCAGAAATGCCCCGTGGATCGACCCCAGTCCGCCAATCACGATCATCATCAGCAACTGGATCGAGATCAGAACACTGAAGGTTTCATTGTTGAAGGCACCGGCAAAAAGCCCCATCAAAGCCCCGGCCCAGCCCGTCACAGCACAGGACAAGGCAAATGAGATCATTTTGGTGCGCGCAATGTCGATGCCCATCGCCTGAGCCGAAACCTCTGAGTCACGCACAGCGATAAAACTGCGCCCCAGCGGTGCTCGCAGCAGGTTGATATAGCCCAAGGTGACTAGAACCGTTACGGTTAGAACCAGCCAAAAGAACAGATCCGGCGTACCCCAGCGATCTACCAAATGGCCAAAGATCTCGACCCCGCCGACATACTTGCCTGCGACGCCTCCAGTGATGGGTTCAGACAGAACGATGATGTCATCCATCAGGATCGAAAGGGCCATGGTGAAGATGGCCAGGTAGATACCGTGAAGGCGCAAGGCAGGGATGGCAACTGTCACGCCCGCGATGCCAGTCAGTATTCCTGCCAGTGGGAAAGCGACCAGAAAGGGAACCCCTGCTTCGATCAGTGCAACGTTGGCATAGCAGCCAAAAGCCAGAAAAGCGGCATGTCCCAGACTGACTTGCCCGGTATGGCCGGTCAGGATCATCAGGCCCAGCCCAGCAATGGTCCAGATTAAAACATTTGTCAGTTCACCCAGATAGAATGCGTCCAGCCACCATGGGGCCGCTGCAACGACGGCCAGAAGGATCAGATAAAGACACAGTTGATACCGGTCTTTCCAAGGCCGGATATCCTGCATGTAGTTGGTTTTAAACACGATCCGCATGAGTCAGACCTTTTTAACCCGAACCTGACTGAACAGCCCGTTGGGCCGGAAAATCAGCACGGCCAGCAGCAGAGCATAGGGCGCGACCTGGCTATAACCCGCGGCAATATAGCGGCTGGCAAAGGGTTCAATCACACCGACGATCAGCCCTCCGGCCAATGCGCCCGGCAGACTGCCAAAGCCGCCAATGACCGCTGCTGCAAAGGCCTTGATGCCCAGCAAACCGGTGGTCGGGTCCACCGCTCCCTTGGCGGCAAACAGGATACCGGCGATCCCGGCAACGATCCCGGCCAGTGCCCAGATAAAGCCCTGAACGCGTTTGACCGGAATGCCCATGTAATAGGCCGCCAATTGGTTTTGCGACGCGCCCTGCATCGCAAGGCCCAGTTTTGTGCGGCTGAAGAAGACATAAAGCGCCCCGGTCAGAAGGATCGTAACAACAATCACCGCCACATCTTCCATCCCCAGAACCAGACCGCCAAAGCGGACCTCTTTACCGGCAAGCGGGTTTTGCAGCGTTTGCGGCTCGTGCCCCCAGATCAACCCCGCAACAAAGCGGATCACGAACCCCAAAGCGATGGTCAGGATGACGACTGCGGTCTGGCTTTCACCGAACAATCGACGGATAATCAGCCGATCCAGCAGATAGCCTAAGGCACCCATAATCCCCAGTGAGATCGGCAGGGCGAGCCAGAAGGGCAGGCCCATATATTCAGTATTCGTCAGGCCGATAGTCACAAAGGCCCCCAGCATCATGAAATCACCCTGCGCGAAATTCACCGCTTCGGTCGCCTTGTAGATCAGAACAAAGCCAAGTGCGATCAGGCCATAGACGCAGCCATTCGCCAGTCCGCTGATCAGCAGCTGTGCGTTATCCAAACTGTCCTCCCTCCAACGAGCAACAGGTGCCGTCAGCCTCACGCAAGTCTTCGGGGTGCGTGGGGTTCTTCTACTATGGCGTGATTATCACCTTTCCGTCACTCTTTTTCAGCGCATTGGCTAAATTTGGCACCAGATCTCTGAGTGTAAGGTGTTCAGAAACATCTGTTTTCCAGCGCCCGTCTGCAAAACGCGCCTGAACCTCGGCCACCACCCGCATCTGATCGGCCGGTGGCGTCGACATCATCCATTGCGTCAGCCAAAAACCTTCGATCCGCTTGCCCATAAAGATCAACTGGCCGGTTTGGGTGAGCGTCGGCGCTTCGGTCGAAAGCTTGCCATAGGTGATCCAACGCGCTCGGTTTGGCATGGCGCAGAATAATTGTTCCGACAGTTGGTCAGTCACGGCGTCAAGGAAAACGCGTGGCTTCATGGACGTGCTCAGTCCGGCAAATTGCTCAACAACATCTGAATCTGTCGTCACCAGGACTTCGGCAGCGCCGAGGCTTTTCAACGTCTCAACGGTCTCCGCGCGCCGCACGAGCGCAATGGGTTTCAGCCCAAGATCACGCCCAAGGCTGCACATCAGTTTTCCAAGCTGGCTGGTTGCGGCAGACACGACAAACGCGTCGCCGTCGGCCTTGGCCATGTCTACCATCGCCATCGCGGTCAGCGGATTGACGATCTGCGCGGCCCCGTCATCGTCCGAGATATCCGGCCTTAACGGAATGCACATTTGCATCTGCGTGACAACATATTCCGCCCAGGCCCCCGATCCGGCAGCAACAAAGGCAACCCGCTGACCTTGCAGGGCTTCGGCACCTTTTCCGGTGGCCACAACATCACCGCATCCTTCGAAACCTGCAGGGGATCCCTTTACGCGAGGTTGGCCGTACTCGCCCTTGATGAAATGCAAGTCGGACGGGTTGACCGATGCGGTTCTCAATCTGATCAGAACCTGACCAGGGCCAGGCTGTGGCACGGGTATCTCTGCGGGTTCCAACCATTCGGCTGCGTCAGATATGGCTGGCCCGCTGGATGTGCCAGAATATCCTTCATGTTTTAATAGAGTGGCAAACATGGTCTGTGGCAGTTCTGTCATTTGGTCATCCTCAACAAATCTGAAGTCGAAATCGCCGTATTAAACACGTACCCTTAACAGGCGTGGCGCGTGCCGAGCTTTGGAATGAGCCAATCAAAAGCCGCTCGGGGCGTCAATTCAATGCCGAAATAACGTGGGGGCACCTAAGATGCGCCCATAGGGTGGGGCCAAACCACAAGGTCGACCCCAAGTATTTTATTGTTGTGTCAACAGGTTGGTCAGTTCCTGGATTTTCTGAGCGATGGTCTCAGGCGACGCTTTGATATCGTTTACGATCTGGATCGCCTGCTTTTTCAGGTCGGCCGCCAGAGTGCTTTCTTCCAGCGAAGCCATGATCCCGTCATAGTCGAAATTGGCTGGGTTTAGCTTGCCTTCCTGAATCCAGGAATTCAGCAACTCCTGCCCCTGATCGGTCAGCGCGGCGACCTGATCGCCCGCCTGTTGCGCAGCTTCTGACGCCTGATCCGCGACCGACGATGCCGCTTCGGCTGCCTGATCGGCCACTGATGCAGCCGCCTCAGAGGCTTGTTCCGTTGCGGTTTTAACGGCCTCTGACACAGCGTCTTGAGCGTCAGAGGCAGCGTCGGTCAAGGCATCGCCAGCTTCCTCTGCGGCTGTTTGCAAACGCTCTGCCGGAGTAGGTTCGGGTTGGTTGAGGTAATAGTAGCCGCCAACGCCGATTACAGCGATGATGACGGCCAAAATAAGAGTGCGCGACATATGAATCTCCTTTGAATTTGTGTCGCCGGGATGCCTGAAGACTAACGCAATGACAAAGGGGAATTCCTTTGAATTCTCAGCAGAATAGAGGTTTGAGCCAGCCTACGCTGATACAAGGCTTTGCATACGGCAACATCACGCTGCTTTGGGAAATCGCGCATTGCAATTGCGCAGCCATCCGCTTGCCCCACTAAAAGCCAGAGCAATTCTCTGCACAACTTTTGAATTCAAGGCCAAGCCGGGGAGTGGCGGAGAGACAGGGATTCGAACCCTGGGTGGGCTTGCACCCAAAACGGTTTTCGGTGCTGTCAAAAAGGTTTAGTCTGCTATGCTTTTGCTGACAATAAGGTGACCGCCACGAAAGGGGCGTGCAGTAATTCACGTAGGACAAAGTCAACAGATGTGGGTTAAACCGCCAAAGCGATTAACTTTCCAAGCATACGAACCACTTTCCCTTTTTCGACCTACCAATTGGTTGGGATCTGGTTTCATTTTCAAAAGCCAGCGTCGTCAGCGTCGACCGTTTATCGATGGGGAAAGTTCACCACGTAGGTCGATAACTGGCTTCCGTTTATGACTTGCGAATAATGAATTTTGCGAAGGATTTAATCAAACCAATATGTGTGCGATAGCGGCTACCTTCGACAGCCAGACTTAATTTAGCCCGACCCTAGTTTGTCTATAAGTCAAATTCGCGCTGTACACGGCTCACCACATCAAGCCTTGGTTTCGCGTGAGTTGTGTCCGGGTTCGCATTACTTTTCGAAAAAAGCCCGGCAGGATTTGTGAACCAACGTTTGCGAACACGCTCGGTAGAGTTATCCCGAAGTTTGTTGCTATTCGGAAAAAGCTCCGCTCGGTTTGGGAACCAACGTTCACGCACACGCTCATTAGAACTTGCGTATCGATTCATTATTGTTTCACGCTGCTCGTCGCTTAGACAAGTTGCAGGCCCGTCAATCATTGACGAAGCGTTGGGATCCTCAGCTTTGGAATTAAAAGCGCGTCGTGTCGCCGTTACGATGTCAGAAAGTTTTTCGTGATTACCTGCAAGACGCTTTACTTCGCGCATTGTCTCAAGTTCGACAGCGCTAAGTGCGGGGTTGACGCGTCCGCTTGTCAAACTCGCTGGCGCATCCAGCTTTACTCCAACAGCCTTAGAAAAAGAGATATGCGAGGAAATTGATTTGTCATAGACCAAGGGAACTACACGATTGAAGCCTGCCCCAATCCTATCGAGTATCATTTCGTAATCTAACGACAATTTGCCCTCGAGCAAATCACTTTGCACCTTATTTGCCTTTTCCCAGGAAACTTTGTGCGCCTTCCACATTTGGTTTATTAAGCTTTCCGCGTATTCGTCTTGCTTTCTCAAAAACAGCATTGCCCAGGTCTCGTTTGCTGCCGTTCTGGCGCGGTCAGAGAGTATCTTCAGCGCTTCGTCAGGTAGCGCGGAGAAATTCTCGTAGGAGATTATCGCCAATCGAGTGCCAGCGACTTCTTCTAAGCTTGAAAGGAGCGGGCCATCGTCCATTTTTAGAAGTGCGTCGTGAATTGACCGATGCCACCGCCCTTGTGAAAGAGGGTAAGCAAGATCATCGGACACGTTTCTTCGAATTATTTTTTGAAGAGCTTTAGAGCCGGTCTTCGGCATGCCAAAGTGGACAATCAGGCGATCGATCTTTGGTTCTTGAACGCGACTGGTGCGAATGGATGTCATTTTTGCGGGTTGAGTTTAATTTGGTAATTCACGTGTATTCCAAAGAATATCTCGTTCGTTTTTTAGTGCTTAAGCTGGTATCATGGCAGTTACTGGTGCTCAAGCGTATTTAGTTGTTGGGTTTCGCCTGATGATCCCGATGCCAGAAGATGGCCGTTCAACATGGAATATCTCTCATAGCTCGTGGGACCGATAGGGGGTATGACCGGCGTGTCGCTCGTCGTCTTGCCGGTTCATAACCTTAGGCATCATACCGGCCCTCAATGTTGAAGCACTAAGAGAAACAGGGTTGCGGCAACGAGGAAATCTGGACACGCGTGTTTGAGTCTACGGAGCAATATTTCACGTGCGAATGATTTTTAGATGACGCGGTAGCGCTTGGGTGAAAACTGTTCACGGTTCAGCAAAAACCAGGCAAAAAATACCTTTGAAATGCGAGCCCCGATTATCTGTTCGTCTTGCGGCTATTTTTTGCGTAGCCAGGCCGTAGCCTCAATTCCAATTTAGGTGCTAATTTCTTTAAAAGTGAGAGCAATGCCAAACGGACGAACAGCGTTTTTAGGATTTCGACCAGGACAAGTTTTTAAGCCATTGAAGCAGTGGCGGAGAGACAGGGATTCGAACCCTGGGTGGGCTTGCACCCACAACGGTTTTCGAGACCGCCCCGTTCGACCACTCCGGCACCTCTCCGCGGGGGTCTGTGAGGGGGGGATTTAGTAAGGAACGGGCAGGGGTGCAAGCAGAAAATTCCAGAAATTGTCAAAGCCGGGTTTTTCCGTTGCCTGCGGGCGGAAAACGCCTACTCTAATTGCCATGACACAGCTTGCACATCGCGTAACATCTCTGCTTTTCTTGGCAGCCTTGACGCTTGTTTTGGCGGTCGCGCCCCTGTTTGCGGCCAACCGGGACCGGATCGAGGCGTTTCTGACCACAACCGGATTTGATGTGGCGCTGGAAAGCATCACGCTCAGCTCTCGTTCTGCGCCTGAGATGCTTGGCATTGACCCGGACGGGTTCGGCTCGGATTGGGCACGCCTGACAGATGAAGTATTCGATGTCGATGCCATGCATGAGACAGCTGTTTCCATTCTTGAGGAAACGCTAACCGATAAGGCCTTGGCACATGCGGTTGAATTCTATGCGTCCGATCTGGGGCAGCGTCTGGTTGCGGTCGAAAACGACTCGCACATGAATGAAGACGACGAGGCCAAGCAATTGGAAGGCCAGCAGATCATTTCGGATTTGATCAAGGACGGGTCTCAGAGGGTCGAAAGCTTCAAGCGTATGAATGCGGCGATTGATTCGACCGGCACAGCGCTTCGGGCGTGGCAGGAAATACAGCTGCGCTTCCTTCTGGCCGCCAGCGCATCGGGCGTGATCGAATTGCAGACGGATGCGGAAGGCTTGCGGGAGCTTTTGAAAAGAAATGAACCTGCGATGCGCCAGTCTCTGCAACTCTCCAGCCTTGCAGGCGCGGCTTATACGTACCAGGACTTTTCGGACGAGGATGTCAACGCATATGTCGAAGCGCTGGAACAGCCGTTGATGCAGGAAGTCTATGAGCTTTTGAATGTCATTCAATTCGAGATCATGGCCCGGCGCTTCGAGGTTCTTGCCGCGCGGATGGCTGATCTGCATCCCGCTCAGGATATTTGATGCGGCGTCTTTTGCTTGCTTTGGCCCTTGCCGTTTTAGGATTGCCTGCATCGGCTAACGAAAAGATCGATCGGTTGGCGCAGGCAATGCATTTGGCTGAGGTGATGGAGATTTTGGTGCTTGAAGGACAGGAGCACCGAAAAAATCTCGATGAAACGCTTTTGAACAATGCGGGGGGTGCGTTCTTTGAGGCCCAAGTGCAAGACATCTATGACCCGATCTGGATGCAGGACCATTTGACCGAAGCGTTTGAGACCGGCATGTCGGACACGCAACTTGATCAGGCCATTGTGTTTTTTGAAAGCGACCTTGGTCGGACCATAGTGACGCTTGAAAACTCGGCCCGCCAGGCCATGTCGGATCCCACGATCGAAGAAATGGCCCGTGATGCGTTTGCAGCAACCGAGCGCGCAACAGCTAGGTTTGCTTTGGTCGAGGAATATATCGAAGTGAACGAACTGATTGAAAAGAACGTTCAGGGCTCTTTGACATCGGACTACAACTTTTTTCGCGGGCTTGATGTTGATTCAAGCGCCGACACGCAGGGCCTGTTGGCCGAGCTTTTGTCGCAAAAGGACAGCCGGACCGAAGACACCGAAGCCTGGCTTTATGCGTTTTTGTTGCTGGCCTATCGTCCGTTGGACGAGGCGCAGATGCGTGAGAACATCGCCTTTTCAAGAACGGAAACTGGGCAAGCTCTGAACGACGCGCTTTTTGAGGGCTTTGACCGCATGTTCAACGATATTTCTTACCAATTGGGGCAAGCGGTTGCGCGCACTCTCAGGGCCTCTGAGTTGTGATGCTGCTTTGGTGTTGACTTTCCCGCCTATTCTATGGATAAGCGCGCATCCCGGCCGGTCATCCGCGCCGGGTATCGTTATTATTTGACCCTTAAGATATGTCGAAAGGGTCAGTCACACAGCCCGAGAAGGGCGCGCTGTTCGAGGTGGCTTAAGCCAGCAACACCCGAAAAGGGGACCACAGAACGCGGGTATGAAAAGGAAAGACGCATGTTTGCGGTCCTCAAGACTGGCGGCAAGCAGTACAAGGTTCAGGCGGGCGATGTGCTCCGCGTTGAAAAACTGGCTGCCGACGCAGGTGAAAAAGTTCAATTCAACGATGTTCTGATGCTGGGCGGCGACGCTCCGGTTGTTGGTGCACCTTTCGTTGAAGGCGCGGGCGTACAGGCCGAAGTGATCGAACAGATCAAAGGTGACAAGGTCATCAAATTCGTCAAGCGCCGTCGTAAGCACAGCTCGAAGCGTACCGTTGGCCACCGTCAGAAACTGACACTGGTAAAGATCACCGACATCCTGTCGTCGGGCGCTGACAAGTCGGGCATCAAAGCTGCAACCGGGTCTGCTCCGGCTGGCGAAGCGGCACCTGCTGCAAAGCCTGCCAAGAAAGCAGAAGTCAAAGCAGAGGCACCCGCCGCTGCTGCTGCCGCTGACGATCTGACCAAGCTGAACGGTGTCGGTCCTGCCGCCGCCAAAAAGCTGGTTGAGGCCGGTATCGAGAGCTTTGCCGCTCTGGCCGCCTTGTCGGACGAGCAGATTGCTGCTATCGACACCATCAAAGTGAAACCCGAATGGGTTGAGCAAGCCAAAGAGCTGGCTCAAGGCTAAGGAGAGAGAGAATGGCACATAAAAAAGCTGGCGGTTCCTCCCGTAACGGTCGCGACTCAGCTGGTCGCCGCCTTGGCGTGAAACTGTATGGTGGCCAGGCAGCCATCGCAGGCAACATCATCGTACGTCAGCGCGGCACTAAGTTCTGGCCGGGCGAAGGCGTAGGCATGGGCAAAGATCACACCATCTTTGCAACCACCGATGGCGCCGTGAAGTTCCATAAGGGACTCAAAAACCGCACCTTCATTTCGGTCCTGCCAGTGGCGGAGGCCGCAGAGTAAGCCGAGACCCAGAAGGTTAATAAAAAATTCATGGGGGACCGGCAGAAAATGCCGGTCCCTTTTTCGTTTTAACGCAGTTGTGATCCCAAAAAACCGATGCCCGTCGCAACCACCAGTTTTCTAATCTTCGCCGCCTCACAGGTGGGCACGCCGGGACCGGCCAATATGGTTCTGTTGGGAACAGGTGCGCGCTATGGTTTCCGGGCGGCCCTGCCGTTTGTTGCAGGTGTCGTGCTAGGCAAGCAGTTGATTATCTGGCCGGTGGGTTTTGGTCTCATGCAAATTGCGGAACAAGCGCCATTTGTGTTTTCCGCGCTGAAATACGCCTCTGCTGGTTATGTGTGCTGGTTGGCCTGGAAGATCGCCAATCTTCGCTTGTCGCGAAATGGAGCAAGTGGTTCGGTGCCGGGTTTTTGGGCCGGACTGATCGTGCATCCGCTGAACCCCAAGGCCTGGGCCATGATCATTGCTGGGTTTACTGGTTTCGTCGCGGCTGGCACGTCCAGTTTGGACGCAACGTTCACGATCGCTCTTTGTTTGTTTATCTGCCAGGTCGTCTTGCACCCGATCTGGACCTTCGCAGGCGATAGAATTGCTCATTCGGTTGAAGGTCGCCCTGCGGAAAAATATCTAATGTGGACGTTGGCCGGGCTTACGGTTGCGTCCGTCCTTTTTGTGTTGTTCGGAGGAGGAACACACCAATGAAGCTTGAAGCAATAATAAATCAGCCGGTCATAGAAACCGAGCGGTTCGATCTGCGCCCGCTGCGCCGTTCGGACATGGGACTGATCGAGCACTACGCGGGGGACGAGCGCGTGGCACGCATGACCACAAGCATCGCGCACCCGCTGGCGCCCGGCTCGACCGAGGCTTTTGTGACGCGTTCGATGGCAGAAGACCGGGACGAAGATGTTTGGGTTATGGATGCAATAAAAGACGGTGGCCCGGAACTGATCGGTCTGATCACACTGAAACGACTGGATCGGAACCAGTCCGAGGTTGGATATTGGGTTGCGCCTATTTATTGGAACACGGGCATTGCATCTTTGGCCGTTGAAGCATTGGTCAATGCCAACCCTCTGCAGAACGCGACCATGTTTGCCAGTGTTTTTCAGGACAATCCCGCCTCGGCTCGGGTGCTGACCCATTGCGGGTTCCAGTATCTGGGCGATGCGGAAAGCTATTCGGTGGCGCGTGATGCGAATGTGCCCACCTGGACATACAGTAAAAAACTCTGACTTGTGGCCGATGGGGCCTTTGCAGTAGGGGACAGACCATGAAATTTCTCGATCTTGCAAAGGTCTACATCCGGTCCGGGGCCGGAGGTAGCGGCTGCGTCAGCTTCCGACGCGAAAAATACATCGAATACGGCGGACCTGATGGCGGGGACGGCGGCAAAGGCGGGTCTGTGTGGGCTGAAGTTGTGGACGGGTTGAACACCCTGATCGACTTTCGGTATCAGCAGCATTTCTTTGCTAAGAATGGCCAGCCAGGCCGGGGCCAGCAGCGTACCGGTAAGGACGGAGACGATATCCTTCTGCGCGTGCCCGTTGGTACCGAAATTCTGGATGAAGACGAAGAAACCGTAATCTGTGATCTGACCGAAGTTGGGCAACGGGTTCTGCTGGCCAAGGGCGGCAATGGCGGTTTCGGAAACCTGCATTTCAAGTCCGCTACCAATCAGGCACCACGCCGGGCTAATCCGGGACAGGCCGGTATCGACAGAACCATCTGGCTGCGGCTCAAGCTGATCGCGGATGTGGGGTTGCTGGGTATGCCCAATGCGGGCAAGTCGACCTTTCTGGCAGCCACATCGAATGCGCGCCCGAAGATTGCGGATTATCCCTTCACCACGCTGCACCCCAATCTGGGTGTTGTTGGGGTCGACAACGTTGAATTCGTGGTTGCCGACATTCCCGGCCTGATCGAAGGCGCACATGAAGGGCGTGGCATCGGGGACCGGTTCCTTGGCCACGTTGAACGCTGTGCCGTACTGTTGCATCTGGTTGATGGTACCTCTGAATCAGTCGCTGACGATTACCGGACTATTATTCACGAGCTTGAAGCATATGGCGGTGAGCTGGCTGAAAAACCCCGGATCACCGTATTGAACAAGGTCGATGCTCTGGACGATGAAGAGCGTGAACTGGTCAAAGCCGAACTGGAAGAGGCCGTGGGTGGCCCTGTCATGACCATGTCGGGCGTCGCGCATCTAGGCGTGACCGAGGTTCTGCGTGCGTTGAGGGCACAGATTGACGACAATCGCGTGCGCCGGAAACCCGCTGAGGAGGCGCAGCCTTGGCAACCCTGACCTCAGCCCGCCGTCTTGTTGTAAAAATCGGATCTGCTTTGTTGGTGGATCGCGATACCGGGTTGCTTCGGTCTGACTGGTTGAACTCGTTGGCGCAGGACGTGGCCTGGCTTAAGGGGCAGGGGACAGATGTAATCCTGGTCTCTTCCGGATCGATTGCGTTGGGTCGCGGTGTGCTGGGCTTGCCGATGGCTACGTTGCCTCTGGAGAAATCACAGGCGGCTGCCGCAGTGGGACAGATCCGTCTGGCGCGGGCCTATGAGGAGGCTTTGACGCCGCACCAGATAACGACGGCGCAGGTGCTTGTGACGCTGGAAGACAGCGAGAACCGCCGCCGCTATCTGAACTCACGTGCCACATTGAAGACCTTGTTGAACCTTGGTGTGGTTCCGATCGTGAACGAAAACGACACCGTTGCTACGGACGAAATCCGTTATGGTGACAATGATCGCCTGGCCGCTCAGATTGCAGTGACGGTTGGGGCCGATCAACTGATTCTGCTGTCCGATGTAGACGGGTTCTATTCGGGCAATCCGAGCGAGGATTCCTCGGCCACGCGCTTCGAGAAAATTGATCGCATCACGCCCGAGATCGAGGCCATGGCAGGCGATGCGGGCTCAGGCCTGTCCAAAGGCGGGATGAAGACAAAACTGCTGGCCGCCAAGATGGCCACCGCCGGTGGCTGCGCAATGGCCATCACTGAAGGATCGGTTTTGAACCCCTTGAAAATGCTTGAAAATGGAGCAAGTTCAACCTGGTTTACTGCCACCTTGGACCCGCATGCCGCCCGCAAACGTTGGATATCTGCGATGAAACCACGCGGAGAGATCACCGTGGATGACGGGGCTGCCAACGCTCTGGCCAATGGCAAAAGCCTGCTGCCTGCGGGTATTCTAGAAGTTACTGGCGATTTCGGGCGCGGTGATCCTGTTGCCGTTCTTGACGCCAAAGCACGGCGACTGGCTCAGGGCATCAGCCGATACACCGCACAAGAAGCGGACGCGATCAAAGGGCGCAGGTCTTCTGAAATTGAAGCGACTTTGGGGTACCCGGGTCGCGCAGCTTTGATCCATCGGGATGATCTGGCTCTGTAAGCACTGAAAAGACGACCTGAAAGGCACGCGACATGAAAGATTTTGACAACATCCCCGCATTGATGGCCGATCTTGGGAAACGCGCCAAAGACGCATCGCGTGATCTGGCTTTTGCAAGCGCCGAGCGTAAACACGCTGCCTTGATTGCCGCTGCGGATGCGGTTTGGGCCAATCGTGCGAAGATAATCGAAGAGAACCAAAAAGATCTGGAGTTTGGCCGTGAAAAGGGCCTGAGCCCGGCGATGATGGATCGGCTGATGCTGGATGAGGCCCGTATTCAGGGCATGGTCGACGGGCTGCGCACCGTAGCGGATCAGGCGGACCCGGTGGGCGAAGTTCTGGCTGAATGGGAGCGCCCCACTGGATTGAAAATTCAGCGGGTCCGTACACCTTTGGGCGTCATTGGCGTGATCTATGAGAGCCGTCCCAATGTGACTGCTGATGCCGGTGCTCTGTGTTTGAAGTCCGGCAACGCTGTCATCTTGCGCGGTGGGTCCGAGAGTTTTCATTCCTCGACCGCGATCCATGCGTGTCTGGTCGAAGGGTTGAAAGCGGCCAACTTGCCCGAGGACGCCATTCAACTGGTGCCCACTCGGGATCGCGCGGCGGTGCAGGAGTTGTTGACCCTGACCGACTGTGTCGATGTCATCGTTCCGCGCGGTGGCAAGGGGCTGGTGGGTCTGGTTCAGCGCGAGGCCCGTGTGCCGGTCTTTGCTCACCTCGAAGGCATTGTTCATATTTACATCGACAAAGCTTCTGATCCGCAAAAGACGCTCGATGTTGTGTTGAACGCAAAGACCCGCCGCACAGGCATCTGCGGGGCCGCCGAATGTTTGCTGATCCATCAGGACGTTGTTGAAACACTGGGGCGCGATGTGATCGAGGCGCTGCTGGCCGCTGGAGTCGAGGTTCACGCCGAAGGCGCTTTGGCGGTAGATGGTGCACAGGCCGCGACGTCAGACGATTGGGGAAAGGAATTCCTTGATAGCGTGATTGCAGCCAAACCCGTGGCAGATATTGACGCAGCGATTGCGCATATCCAGCAATTTGGGTCCAACCACACTGATTGCATCATGACCGAAGACGATGCGGCGGTGGCCCGTTTCTTTGAACGTCTCGACAGTGCGATACTGATGCACAATGCCTCCACCCAGTTTGCAGATGGCGGTGAGTTCGGAATGGGCGCGGAAATCGGGATCGCCACAGGCAAAATGCATGCGCGCGGCCCGGTGGGCGCGGCGCAACTGACCAGTTTCAAGTATCTGGTCCGTGGGGACGGAACGACCCGGGCTTAAAACCTGAGCGAAACGCGCGTTGCGGTGGTTTCAACCGCGACGCGCCGTCCAATCGCCTTGGCTGTTTCCGGCAGCAGGGCAAACTGTACCTGCGCGGGCGTAAGCTTGTTTGGAAAACGTCCTGTGACCACGTTTTTCCATAGGTCGCCGTCCACGTTCAGCTTGTCTGCCGTGCCGGTCACCGTCAAATTCGCGCCCAGACTTGTGATATCGACGGTGCCACCCAACGGCATCGCGCTTTCGCAACACATCAGTGCCAAAAAGGCGAGTTTGACCTGATTGCGTGGCACAGGTTCGGTCAGGTTCCAGTTGACCCGCACACGACCTGCGCGTTCGACATCATTGAGCAGTTCAGTGATTTCGGCTCTCCCAAGTGGTTGCTCGCTGGCCGACCCGAACGCCACCCGGAAAAAGCGAATACGTGCGCCCGCACTGCCCACACTGCCCGAGATCAGCTCCATCTCGGGGCCTTGCACAGCGCCAACCATATCCAACAGCTCAAGCCCGTTGGTGATGGCCCCGATTGGGCTGATCAGATCATGGCAGATCCGAGAGCCGATCAACTCGGCCAGGTTGACGTCCGAAGCGCCCATGCGTACCTCCTGCTGTATCTGCCGCCGGATTCAGGAGCCCAGCATGACAGACATGAATGCCATTCTTGCACCGGGCATGTTTGTCCGCCACCCGGATTTTCCCGAATGGGGCGTTGGACAGGTTCAATCCAACATCGCAGGCAAGATCACCGTGAACTTTCGCGAGCAGGGGAAAGTGGTAATCGACGGAACGCGCATCGCCCTGATGCCGGTCTTTGATCCGTGAAACTGGTTTAGGAAAGGTTAACAACATGGGGCAAACCACCGGTTGTTGCCTTCGGTTGATCAACTGAGGTATCAGCGGCGAAAAGAAAGCGGATACCACCTTTATGCCGGATACAGGCAAAACCTTTACCGTCAAGCTGGCCGAGACCGAGGCGGAGTTAAAAGCTGCGCAACGCCTGCGCTATGACGTCTTCGTGCGCGAACTGGGTGGTGGTGGCGACTTGGTCGATCACGAGGCAGGGTTAGAGAAAGACCGGTTTGATCCCTATTTCGATCACATGTTGGCATATGACGACAACACTGGTGAAATCATTGGTGTTTACAGGATGTTGCCGGGTGAACGTGCCGCGGAAGTGGGCCAGTTTTATTCAGAAGATGAATATGATCTGACGGTGTTGAAAAGCAGTGGCCGCAAGTTGCTGGAGCTGGGTCGGTCCTGCGTGCATCCCGACTATCGTGGCGGCACCGCCATGTATCATCTTTGGAACGGGCTAGCGGCCTATGTCACTGAACGTGAGATCGAAGTGCTGTTTGGGGTCGCAAGTTTCCACGGCACGGATGTCACCGCATTGGCGCAACCTTTATCCATGTTGCATCACAACCATCTGGCCCCTCCCGAGTTGCGGGTGCGGGCGCAGCCTGACGTTTTTCAATCCATGGATTTGGTTGCCAAGGACGCCTTGGACCGACGGGCGGCCATGGTTCAGGTGCCTGCTTTGATCAAAGCTTACCTGAGACTTGGCGGTTTCGTAGGCGAGGGCGCCTTTATCGATCACAAATTCAACACCACCGATGTGTGCCTGATCCTAGACACTGCTCGTATGAACGACCGGCAGCGTCGCATCTATGGTGGAGCCTGACACCCGTGAACGACGCACTCTGGAACAGTGAGGACGCACCCGATCCGATCGAACTTGGAGTGATGGGGTGGCTGCTGGTAATCCTTCGAGGGCTGCCGCTGGCCGTTCTGGTCTTTGGTGGTTTGATCGTGCTTTTAACCGTGCGAATGGTTGAGTATCCGTTGTGCGGAGTGCGCAGACCCGTCACGCCGTTCATCACGCAATTTGTGTGCCGCAGTGCGTTTCGGATACTCGGCATTGGGTTCCGATCCTCTGGCGTGTTAATGAAAGAGCAGGGGGCGGTGGTGGCCAATCATACCTCTTGGCTGGACATTTTTGCCCTGAACGCGCGTAAGAGGGTCTATTTTGTGTCGAAGGCCGAAGTCGCGAAATGGCCCGGAATCGGATGGTTGGCCCGCGCCACCGGCACCGTGTTCATCCAACGGGACCGTGCAAAAGCCAAAGAACAGACCAAACTGTTCGAAACCCGCCTGAAAGCGGGACACAAGCTGCTGTTCTTTCCCGAAGGCACTTCGACGGATGGATTGCGTGTTTTGCCATTTAAAACAACGCTTTTCGCTGCGTTCTTTACGGATGAGCTGCGCGACTTCATGTATATCCAACCGGTTTCCGTCGTCTTTCATGCGCCCAAAGGGCAGCCCAAACGGTTTTACGGCTGGTGGGGCGATATGGAGTTCGGCCCGCATTTGCTCAAGACACTTGGCGCGCACAGGCAAGGTTCTGTTGAACTGATTTATCACGCTCCGGCAAAGGTAAGCGATTTTGAAAACCGCAAAGCGTTGGCAGCGCATTGTGAAGATGCCGTCAGGCACGCCCATGCTTTGGCTTTGCTTGAGAAATAAGGGCAATTGGCCCTTGCGTTGCTTCCAAACCTGCCGTATACGCGCGCCATTCAAACCCGCAGGCGGGGTTTGGGCTTTTTGAGGGAGACATCCTCATCAAGACCGCCGGTTGGAGCATCCGCTTCTTTCACCCCCGCCCAGGCGTAAACCGGAAAAGGAAAATAGCATGGCTCTTCCCGAGTTCTCCATGCGTCAGCTGCTGGAAGCTGGCGTTCACTTTGGTCACCAGACACAGCGTTGGAATCCCCGCATGGGCCCGTTTATCTACGGCTCGCGCAATGGCATCCACATCATGGACCTGACCCAGACCGTTCCGATGCTGGATCAGGCTCTGCAGGCTGTTCGTGACACCGTTGCCAAAGGCGGCCGCGTTCTGTTCGTTGGTACCAAGCGTCAGGCAGCTCAGCCGATCGCAGATGCTGCTGAAAAGTCGGCTCAGTACTACATGAACCACCGCTGGCTGGGCGGCACGCTGACCAACTGGAAAACCGTTTCCCAGTCGATCAACCGTCTGAACCAGATCGACGAAGCAATGGAATCGGGCGCCGAAGGCCTGACCAAGAAAGAGCGTCTGGGCATGGAACGTGACCAGGCCAAGCTGCAAGCTTCGCTGGGCGGTATCCGCGAGATGGGCGGCGTACCGGATCTGCTGTTCGTCATCGACGTCAAGAAAGAAGCGCTGGCCATTGCCGAAGCCAACAAGCTGGGCATCCCGGTTGTGGCTGTTGTCGACACCAACTGCTCGCCCGACGGCGTTGACTATATCATCCCCGGCAACGACGACGCAGCCCGCGCAATCGCGCTGTACTGTGATCTGGCCGCACGTGCCGCTCTGGACGGTATGACCGCTCAGATGGGTGCTGCTGGCGTTGATCTGGGTGCCTTCGAAGAAGCTCCGGTTGAAGAAGCCGTTGCAGAAGAAGCCCCCGCCGAAGCAGAAACACCTGCCGAAGCGTAAGCTGCCCGTCACGTAAATGACATATGGGGCAGGGTATGACCTGCCCCAATTCCGTTTGAATTGAGGAGAGCCAAAGATGGCAATCACAGCAGCAATGGTTAAAGAACTGCGCGACTCGACCGGCGCAGGCATGATGGACGCGAAAAAAGCGCTGACCGAAACCGGCGGCAACATGGACGAAGCCGTTGACTGGCTGCGCACCAAAGGCCTGGCCAAGGCGGCCAAGAAATCGGGCCGTACCGCAGCAGAAGGTCTGGTTGCAGTTCACGTGAACGGTGGCAACGGTGTTGCTGTCGAAGTGAACTCGGAAACCGACTTCGTTGCGAAGAACGCTGAGTTCCAGGAAATGGTTGGCAAGATCGCATACGCCGCGGAAGGCGTCGACAATGTCGAGGCACTGCTGGCCGCTGATCTGGGTGGCAAGAACGTTGCCGACACCCTGACCGACAAGATCGCCACCATTGGCGAAAACATGTCGGTGCGTCGTATGGCCAAACTGTCGGGCGACACCGTTGTGTCCTACGTTCACAACGCGGCCACCAACGGCATGGGCAAAATCGGCGTTCTGGTTGCGCTGTCGGGCGGCGACGAAGCCATCGGCAAGCAGGTTGCGATGCACATCGCAGCTGTGAACCCCGCTGCTCTGTCTGAGGCCGACATGGATCCGGCTGTTGTCGAAAAAGAAAAGCAGGTTCAGATGGACATCGCCCGCGAATCCGGCAAGCCGGAGCAGGTGATCGAGAAGATGATCGAAGGCCGTATGAAGAAATTCGTCGCCGAATCGACCCTGCTGAACCAGTCGTTCGTTGTGAACCCTGACCTGACCGTTGAAGCAGCGGCCAAAGAAGCGGGCGCAACCATCACTGGCTTTATCCGTCTGGAAGTTGGCGAGGGCATCGTGGTCGAAAAAGAAGACTTCGCAGCCGAGGTTGCCAAGGCCGCTCAGGGCTAAGCACGTTATTGAGAAAGGTTCCGCTTGGGGCCTTATCTCTGCAAAACGAAAGGGTTACGCTGTGCGTAGCCCTTTTTTGTTCGCGCAAAATCAGTCGCGATGAACGTTTTTTTGTTGTCTGAGAATGAAATGGAGGGCCCCGCTTGATGGGGATGGTCGGGGCCCCCCAAAATTCCGACACTGGTACGCGGAAGAATAAACGCCCCTTTGTCAGAGTGATTGGAGAGCTCTGTTATTGCAAAGATCCAATCGAATGTTCCCTGGCTAAAGCCACCACTCACGGAACACTCTCACTTTGCAACTTTTAGGATAGATCTGAAAAGTAGTGATTTCCTTACCTAGGGTAAACTGACGCGGGATGGCGTCAAAATCTAGCGGTCAGGCTTCCATTATGAACATCTGATTGTGTAGCGATGCCTTGAGAACAGCTTGCGCCGTTGTTTCGACCGACAACGCTTCGCGCGCGAGTCGCAGGTGCTTTTCGACCGTGGCCGATGTCAGCCCCATCAGCAAAGCGATGTCTTGCGTTGTCTTGCCATCACCCACCCACTGCAAGGCTTCCCGCTGCCGTTTTGTCAGCGCGCGGTTTGGCGGGTTGAACGGTAATGTAAGAATTTTCAGGTGTGCGACGTTGTTCATCAACAGAATGTCTTCGCCATGCTCTTCCCAGATCGAGTCAATCTCTTCCTGGCTCATCCCGGACTTTGCCGAAAGGGATATCGCGCCTTTCGATCGCATGGAGACTGAGTTGAAACTGACTGTATAGCCAGCCACAACGCCCATGGACTTGTTGAACTCATACACTTTGCGTTCTTCGTTCGTAAAAGCGCCGCTGGAGTTCATGTCCTGGAGCATCTTCCAGCTTGCAGCGCCTTCGTTGTCCAATGCCCATTTCAACATTGGGGCATGAAAGTACAGGCCGTCCTTTAGAAATCCGTCGACATAGGCGCGCTTGTGATTGGTCAGAATTACAAAGTCTTCGGGATCGCCCAAAGACGTCGCAGTTCTGTAAAGCGTATATCCATAGATAAGACGTTCGAACCCATACTGGGACATCTGGCGACAATGCGCATCCCACAGGTCTTCCATGGTTTTGGTATAGCTGACAAAACGCAGGTATTCCTTCAAGGTCATACGGCGTCACCTGCCTTCAAATGCGCGGCCAGCGCGTCCAACGCCAGGATATAGCTCTCGGCGCCGAAACCACAAATCTGACCCAGTGCCACCGGAGCGATATAAGACTTGTGCCTGAAGGGTTCGCGGGCATGAATGTTGGACAGGTGCACTTCGACCAAAGGCAGCTCAACCGAGGCAATGGCATCCATCAGGGCAATCGACGTGTGCGTATAAGCGCCCGCATTCAGGATCAGTCCAGACTGCACACCGCGCGCGGCATGGATTGCGTCAAGTAAGACGCCCTCGTGGTTGGACTGTAAATGCGACACGTCCAGCCCAACGGACGCGCCATGCTGACGGCAGCGTTCCTCGATCATATGTAAAGTCGTACTGCCGTAGACCTCAGGCTGACGTGTGCCAAGTAGATTGAGGTTAGGTCCGTTTAATACCAGAACTTTATGCATATCTATACAATCCCCATTAATGGTTCATAGACAGCAAAAGGCCGGATTGTCCACCTGACATTACATTACAAATTCCAATTTGCGACTTTGGTGCAAACCCTCGCGCAAGGTGGTTGTTTCGCGTTCAGCTCAACCCATTGTGACAACCAGTTTTCCGAGAACCGCGCGCTGCGACATCTGCTCGAGCGCCTCATGCGCGCGTTCGAGTGGGAACCGCGCGCTGATACGAGGCTTTATTTGTCCTGAAGCATAAAAGGCGAACAGATCCGCGACGTTCTGGGCATGGCCTTTGGGGTCACGGAAGACAGAAGCGCCCCAGAAAACGCCGACGATTTGACAGCCCTTCAAAAGCGGAAGGTTTAAAGGGATCTGCGGAATACCTGCGGGAAAACCGACCACAAGATAGCGTCCATTCCAGGCCATGCAGCGTAAGGACGGTTCAGCCAATGCACCGCCCACAGCATCATACACCACATCCACGCCGTTGGGACCGGCGATCTTCTTGACCTCGGCTGAAAAGGCTTTCTGCGCGTCTTTGTTCAAATCGCGTGGGTAGATGACAACCTCATCCGCGCCAATCTGGCGACAAAACTCGGCCTTTTCGGCAGAGGAGACGCCGGCAATCACTCTGGCGCCCATGGCTTTTCCAAGTTCGATAGCCGCGGATCCGACGCCACCAGATGCCCCCAGAACCAATAGAGTTTCGTTAGTCTTCAGGTTCGCCCGATCCTTCAGTGCGTGATAGGACGTACCATAGGTGAAAATGAAACAAGCGGCCTCATCATACGGTATCGCATCAGGTATCTTGATGGCGCTGTCGGCACGGATCGTTGCGTGGGTCGCGAACCCATCATGCCCTGTAAGCGCCAAAATGCGGTCGCCAATCTTGAACCCCGTGACGTTTTCACCAAGGGCTAGCACTTTACCTGCGATTTCGCCGCCGGGTGCAAATGGGCGGGGCGGTTTAATCTGATACAGATCCCGGATGATCAGCGTATCCGGGAAGTTCACGCCGGCCGCTTTTACGTCTACCAACAGCTGCCCTTTACCGGGCTGCGGATCGGGCAGGGTGGTAAGCTTCAGTGTTTCGGGTCCGCCCGGTGCGACGCTGAGTAACGCTTGCATAAGACCTCTGTTCTGCCTGTAACTTGTGATTAGGAAGTTTTGGTGCCGAACATGGGTTTGTCAACGTGAACGACCGCTGACTGCCGTAACGGCATTAAGCGGGTCAGCGCAGGCTCTAACAGGCGGGAACAAAAACGAGGAGCACGATCATGACGCCAGACACCCTGTTTTCTCTTGAGGGCAAGACTGCACTGGTCACAGGTGGCGCGACAGGGATCGGGCGCATGGCGGCCGAGGCGCTGGTCAGGGCGGGGGCGCGTGTTCTGATCGCGTCGCGCAAAGGGGATGCCTGCGCCGAAGTGGCCGCTGAACTGAACGCATTGGATGCGCCAGGCAGCGCCGAGGGGTTTAGCGGAGATATCGGAAGCGAGGAAGGGATCGCCAGCCTTGTTTCTGACATTCAAGACCGAACCGAACGACTTGATATTCTTATGAATAACTCCGGTGTGTCGTGGGGTGCTCCGCTGGGCCAGTTTCCTTATGACGCGTGGGGCAAGGTGATGTCCGTCAATGTGACGGGGATTTTCGAGCTGACCCAACGGCTTTTGCCTATACTGATGAAGTCGGGAACGGCCGATGATCCTGCCCGAATAGTCAATGTGGGGTCTGTGATGGGTGAAGTGCCCATGGGGGACGGAGCGTACAGCTATTCGGCTTCAAAGTCTGCGGTTCTGCATCTGACCAAGATCATGGCCAAAGAGCTTTCGCCATACCACATCACGGTTAACGCGCTGGCGCCGGGACCGTTTGTCTCTCGTATGACGGCGTTTGCCACGGCGGACGAGGGTACACGCGAAAAGGTTGGCAAATCGGTTCCATTGGGCCGGGTCGGGCGCGACGAAGACATTGCAGGATGTATGCTGTTTCTGTGCGGGCGTGGCGGCAGCTACGTAACCGGTGCGGTGATCCCGGTTTCGGGTGGAATCAATGTGGTAACAGCCGGAAATATCTTTGCAGAAGCCCTGTGACTGGAAGGCAAGCCATGAGCAATGACATCCATCTGGATCTTGCGGCGGTAGACAGGTATCTCAGCGCAAATCTCTCTGGTTACGAAGGTCCGTTAGAGGCGACAAAGTTTTCAGTTGGGCAGTCCAATCCAACATTTGAGCTTAGAACGCCGGGCAAAACCTATGTGCTAAGGCGAAAGCCACCTGGCGTTCTTCTGAAATCGGCACATGCCGTAGACCGCGAGTTCAGAGTTCAAAGCGCGCTGGCAGGCAGCCAAGTGCCCGTGCCCATGATGTTTCTTCTGTGCGAGGACGACAGCGTCATAGGCTCGGCCTTCTACGTGATGGAGCGTCTGCACGGCAGAATTTTTCCCGAACCAACGCTGCAGGGCGAAACCAACGAAACGCGCGCGGCCGTGATGAATGAGATGAACAGGGTTCTTGCCCAGTTGCACATGGTCGACATCGATGCCGTGGGGTTGTCCGATTATGGGCCGACTGGCAATTACTATGAGCGTCAGATCTCGCGCTGGACCAAACAGTATCGTGCGTCAGAGACTTCGGTGATCGAAGACATGGATGCCTTGGCCTCCGAGCTTGAAAACTCTGTACAGCAAGATGACGGGCAGCGAACGCTGGTGCATGGTGACTATCGTATAGACAATCTGATGTTCGCAGCTGAAAGCGCTGACTGTATCGGCGTATTGGATTGGGAACTGTCAACGATCGGGCATCCCTATGCAGATCTGGCAGCCGTGATTATGCAGTGGCAGTTGCCTCCGGGAAAACAAGGGCGCGGGTTGGCCGGAGTTGATCGCGGCAATCTGGGCTTGCCCAGTGATCAGGCCTTTGTCGCCCAATACTGCAAGCGGCGCGGTTTGGATGGAATTGAAAATTTCGGTTTTTACCTAGCTTTCAATTTCTTTCGCATGGCTGGAATTCTGCAAGGTGTCTATAAACGCGCGCTGGATGGAAATGCCTCTGACCCAGAGCGAGCCAAGGCATACGGCGCTTATGTTCCCCTGTTCGCGCAGCACGGTCTGAAAGCGCTTCACGGCACTTTCACATAAACCTGTAAGTTACAGGTTTTACACGCCGTTTGACATTAGAAGCTCAACTTCGACATTGGGCAGACTGTTCTTGCCAAAGAACATCTCGGGCCCGACGAACAGGCTTGGAACACCAAATACTCCGCGTCGCACGTTGGCTTTGGTTTGATCTTTCAAGTCCTGTTTGACGTCAGGATCGCTCATTGCCTCGCGGATCTTGCGAACGGGCAGTTCGTTCTCTTGCAAGATGTCGATCAGCACGGCGAGCTCATCGACCTTTTGCCCGTGCACCCAAATCGCATCAAAAACCGCGCTTATGTATTTACTTTCCCAAGATTTTCCCCTTGCAAAATGCGCGCCGCGCATCGCGAATTTTGTGTTCATCGGAAAATGCGGACTCATGTGAAAACTCAATCCACGCCGACGCGCAAAGCGGTGCAGGTCATGCGTGAGATACGCTGTTTTCTGGCGGTTCTCGGAAAAGGCTTGAAACGGGCTTTGGTTATGGGTCGCTTTGAACACGATAGGTAGTAGGACAGGGACATAAGTGAACTTAACATCATACCGTGCCGAAAGCTCTGGCAACGTTTTATGCGCCAAAAAGGCATTTGGGCTGCAAAAATCATAAACAAAATCTATGCTTTGCGTCATGGTGTTCCTTTCCAGTGGTCTGGTGATACCTGACTCTGTCAGCCCTTTCGAATCCAGGCCAGCCTCAGTTTAACACTTCATCGCAACGCGGGCTTGCGAAGTCTTTGGGGAAGCTACCTACTAGTAAAAAAATTCTCTGTTAACTCGCCCCTTAAACCGACACACTCAGCACGGAAACCAGATGGAAGAGGTCGAATGCCCCACCAAAACGTAAGTTTTGATCCGTCGCGATTGGATCATATTCGGGCCTGGATGGACCGCTATGTTGAGCAACGAAAATACGCAGGGTCGTCTTTTCTGTTGCGGCAAAGCGGGTCCGAAGCCTTTTATCACGCAAGCGGTCTGCGCAATCGGGAAGTCAACCTGCCATTTCAACGCGATACACTGGTGCGCATCTATTCCATGACCAAGCCGATTACATCGGTTGCCCTGATGATTCTGGCTGAGCGCGGGTTATTTCATCTGGACGCTCCGCTGTCTGATTTCCTTCCTGAATTCAAAGAAATGCGCGCGCTTGTTGCAGGAGCTGAAACTTTGGAGCAGACGGAAGACGCTCCATCGCCAAGCTTGCATCAGATGATGACTCATACCAGTGGTTTTAGCTATCCCTTCAACCCCGGAATTCTGCCCCAAGCCATGGATGAACAGGATCTTATGTTCAAGCCTGATCAAGGGCTTTTGGAAGATCGCGTCCGGGATCTGGCACGGTTTCCTTTGGCCTTTCAGCCCGGTGCGCGTTGGGAGTATTCGGTCGGCACAGATGTTTTGGGTCGTGTGATCGAGGTGGTATCAGGTCAGACGCTGGATCAATTCTTTCAACAGCACGTATTTGAACCGCTGGACATGCGTGAGACCGGGTTTTCGGTGCCACCTGGGGCAGGGGACCGATTTGCGTCGCTCTATACACCGTTGGCAGGGGACGCGATGGCGCTTAATTCAGCAGATCAGGGCGGCGACAGCTTGCGATTGGTCGACAGCTATGACGGATCGCCGTTCAATAGCACGACGACTTTATCAGGCGGCGGCGGTTTGATTTCGACACTGGATGATTACGCCAAGTTTGCAGATATGTTGCGCAATCGCGGCACTGGGAACGGCCACCGTTTGCTTGGATCCAAGACCGTAGAGTTCATGATGCGCAATCACTTACCGGGTGATATCGCATCGATGGGTCCAAAAAGTTTTGCGGAACAGCCGATGGAGGGGATGGGCTTTGGCCTTGCGGGGTCGGTGGTTTTGAACCCCGGACGTGTGCGGGTGCCCGGTTCGATTGGGGATTTCAGTTGGGGCGGTATGGCCTCGACCTACTTTTGGATTGATTGGCAGAATGACCTGACAGCCGTTTTCTTTACGCAATTGTCGCCATCCAGTTCGTACCCATCGCGGGCCGAGCTTAAAGCGCTGGTTCACGCGGCCATGATTGGATGATTTCTGTCTGCCTGATACCCGGTGGTCGAGCAAATGATCATGCGAGCACAACATGACCGAAGCAGAACGCATCTTACTGGATCTTCTGGACATTGAACGACTCGAAGTCGATTTGTTCCGTGGTACGGGGTCCGGGGGTGAAACACAAACACGCATTTTCGGCGGACAGGTCATTGCACAGGCTCTGGCCGCTGCATATCGAACTGTGGAAGACCGTCTGTGTCATTCCCTCCATGCGTATTTCATTCGTCCGGGTGATCCTGAAAAGCCCGTTATTTATCAAGTTGATAGGGCGCGAGATGGAGGTTCGTTTACAACCCGACGCGTGGTTGCCATTCAGCACGGAAAGCAGATCCTGAACATGTCAGCTTCGTTTCACGTGCAGGACGAAGGCTGGGATCATCAGCACCCGATGCCAACTATGAACGCGCCGGAAAGCTATCCGTCCCGTTCCGAGTTGCGACAGTCTTATGTTGACCGAGTGCCCGAGCGCCTACGCGGCGAGTTGTTGCGAGAACGTCCGATCGAAGTGCGCGATGTGGACCATTTGGATCCGTTCACGCCGAAGGTGTCGGATGATCGGAACCAAACCTGGTTTCGCATGGCTGCTGCGGCTTCGGCGGACGAAATTACGCAGCACCTATTGCTGGCCTATGCCTCTGACATGAACCTCATGTCCTCAGGCTTGCGCCCACATGGATTGAGCTGGTTTACCGGAGAGTTCAACGGCGCAAGTCTGGATCACGCGCTTTGGTTTCATGCGCCTGTTCAGTTTCAGAATTGGCATCTCTATGTAATGGATTCGCCCTGGACGGGGCAGGGACGAAGTTTTAACCGCGGCTCTATCTATTCCGAGGACGGAACGTTGATCGCCTCTGTAGCTCAGGAAGGGTTAATGCGCAGGGTTCAGAAAAAAGGCTAAAGGTCGCTGGTAAATTTTTGATTTAGTTTACCCATTCCCGATAACCACCTGTCATAATCGGCTGATTTGTGCTGCATGTAATCCAGAACTTGCGGATGCGGCAGGACCAAGAATTGTTCTTGCTCAATAGCTCTGACGCAAGCTCCGGCGACGTCACTGGGATCGAGCATACCGTCAATGGATGCAACCGACACGTCATGTCCTTCGGTCATTTTTGACCGGACACCTTGTGGGCACAATACCGAGACCCGTAAACCTTGTGATCTGTATGTCAGTGCAAGCCATTCTGCGAAACCGACGGCAGCGTGTTTGCTTACAGCATACGGAGCGGCTCCTGGTTGGTTCAGCAAGCCGGCCGCTGAGGCGGTTGTCAGAATGTATCCGCCACCGCGAGCGATCATACGTGGAACCAGATGCCGCGCTGTCCAAACATGTGACATCACATTGATTTTCCAAATCCGCTCCCAGTCTTCATCTGGAACGTCGAATCCGCCAAGCGTCAGAATTCCGGCATTTGCGCAAAACAAATCAATCGGACCCACAGTGTCTTCTGAGAACTCTATCAGTGCTTTGATTTGATCCTCGTTGGACACATCGCAGGGAAATGCATGGCCATCGATCTGATCCGCCACAGATTGCGCGCCGGCATCGTCGACATCGGAACACACGACAAGCGCACCTTCATCGGCAAAACGTTTGGCCAGTCCACGACCGATGCCATGCGCAGCACCGGTTACGACAACTGTTTTGTTTCTAAGGTCCATTTTCGTTCCTATACGCTCGGTTGGAATACATCGACATTGAATACATGCGTACGGTTAAGCAACCTTAGTGACTATTTACCATAATACCTATTACACGCATTATTTATGAAAGGTTTTTAGATGCTGTCATCCCGTCAACAAGTGCTCGCAAGCTCTTGGTTTAAAAGCCTTTCAGCTCATCCGAGTGCGTACCCTGCGCCGCGTACGGTCCGCACTGGATCTTCACCGCCATGTTGCGTCAACGCTTTGCGCAGCCGTCCAATGTGGACATCAACAGTTCGGGTATCCACATAGATGTCTCGGCCCCAAACGCGGTCCAGCAATTGTTCGCGGCTCCAGACCCTGCCCGGCTTTTCCATGAAGGTGCTAAGCAGACGGAACTCTGTTGGACCGAGTTTCAAAGGTTTGCTGTCTCGGCTGACTTTGTGTGTCTCAGAATCCAGAACGATGTCGTCAAACTCCAGACGTATCCCAACCGTTGCCGGACGAACCCGGCGAAGCTGTGTGCGAACGCGCGCCATCAATTCGACAACAGAGTACGGTTTCACCACGTAGTCGTCCGCACCGGTTTCCAGACCACGCACTTTGTCGACTTCTTCCGTGCGCGCCGACAGCATGATAATCGGGATCGAACGTGTCTCGGGACGACTTTTCAGGCGACGACAAACTTCGATCCCGCTGAGGTTCGGCATCATCCAATCCAGAACGATGATATCCGGACAATCTTCGTCTACCAGCAGCATGGCCTCATCGCCGCTGGCGGCTTTCGAGACGCGAAACCCTTCTGCTTCGAGGTTGTAGGCCAGCACTTCGCGTTGCGCCAGTTCATCCTCAACCACCAGAACTGTCGGTTGATCTGCGGACATCTCGGTCGTCTCCTACACGGTTTGCGACGTTGTGTCGGCCTTGGGCCGTGCCTCGGTTGGGCGTTCTCCGGTGACCAGATAGACCACCTGCTCGGCAATCGAGGTGACGTGATCGCCCATACGCTCGATGTTCTTGGCGATAAAATGCAGGTGCATACAGGACGAGATATTGCGCGGATCCTCGGCCATGAAGGTCAGAAACTCTCGGAACAGCCCATTATACATCTGGTCGACATCTTCATCGCGGTTGATGACATCGGTCGCCAGTTCCGCATCGCGTTGAATATAGGCATCCAGCGCATCGCGCAGCATCCGCTCGACTTCGCGCGCCATGCGGCGCAGGGCTGCGGCACTTCCGTTGATCTCGCCCGCATCGACCAGGACCGTGGTGCGTTTGGCGATGTTCTTGGCATAATCACCGATCCGCTCAAGATTGCCCGAGACTTTCAGGACAGACAGAACCAACCGCAAATCGCTGGCTGTGGGCGCACGCAGTGCGATCAGGCGCGCGGTTTCTTCGTCGATGATATCTTCCAGCGCATCGATGGCTTTGTCGCCTTGCCGCACTTGCTGCGCCAGTTCCACATCGCGGGTCTCTAACGAGCGCGCGGCGCTCATGATGGCGGCTTCGACAAGGCCGCCCATCTTCATGATATGCGCTTGGATCGCCTCGAGATCGCGATCGAATACGGATGCAATATGTTGTTCGCTCATTGTCAAATACCTGAACTCAGCCGATACGGCCGGTGATGTAGCTTTCCGTGCGCGGATCTACAGGGTTGGTAAAGATTTGTCCGGTTTCCCCGAACTCGACCAGATTTCCCAGATGGAAGAAGGCGGTTTTCTGGCTGACCCGTGCAGCCTGCTGCATCGAGTGGGTCACGATCACCACCGAATAGCGCGAGCGCAGTTCGTCAATCAGTTCTTCAACTTGCGCAGTCGCAATTGGGTCCAACGCCGAGCATGGCTCGTCCATCAGCAGAACTTCGGGTTCAGTCGCAACGGCGCGTGCTATGCACAGACGCTGTTGCTGACCACCCGACAGACCTGTGCCGGGCGTGTCCAAGCGGTCTTTTACCTCATCCCAGATCGCGCCACGACGCAGGGATTTTTCAACGATTTCATCCAGTTCTGCCTTGTTCTTTGCAAGACCGTGAATGCGTGGACCATAGGCCACGTTATCGTAGATCGATTTTGGGAACGGGTTCGGCTTTTGGAACACCATGCCCACCTTGGCGCGCAGCTGAACCGGGTCAACGCGTTTGTCGTAGATGTCTTCGCCATCCAGCAGGATATCGCCTTCGACCCGGCAGATGTCGATGGTGTCGTTCATCCGGTTCAGACAGCGCAGAAACGTGGATTTGCCGCAGCCCGACGGGCCGATAAAGGCGGTCACAGTCTTGTCTTCAATCGCAACATCCACGTCTTTGATGGCGTGAGTGTCGCCGTAATAGACCTGAACCTTTTTGGCGTTGATCTTGATGTCTTTGGAGTCCACGGCTCTCTCCACTCGTGTCATATCGTTCATTGTTGCCCCCTCTTACCAGCGGCGTTCAAAGCGGCGGCGCAGGATGATTGCGATGATATTCATGGTCAGCAGGAACATCAAAAGGATGATAATGCCGCCCCAGGCTTTCTCATAAAACCCAACATCGGCGCGCGCGGCCCAGGTGTAGATCTGCGCTGGCATGGCCGAGTTCGGCTCGGTGAAGCCAGCGACGAAGCCATCGGGATATCCGCGGGCCACAAAGCCCACCATGCCGATCAGAAGCAACGGTGCGGTCTCGCCCAGGGCTTGCGCCAGACCAATGATGGTGCCGGTCAGAATACCCGGTGCGGCCAGCGGCAGAACGTGGTGGAACACGGCCTGCATTTTCGAGGCCCCTACCCCCAACGCCGCGTCACGGATCGACGGGGGAACTGCCTTCAGCGAAGCGCGGGTCGAGATGATGATTGTCGGCAACGTCATCAGGGTCAGCACCAGACCACCGACCAAGGGCGCCGATTGCGGCAGATGCATAAACTGGATGAACACGGCCAGACCCAGAATACCGAACACAATCGACGGAACAGCGGCGAGGTTCGAGATGTTCACCTCAATCAGGTCAGTAAATCGGTTCTGCGGTGCGAATTCCTCAAGGTAAATCGAAGCCGCGACACCGATGGGCAATGACAGCGCCAAAACCACCAGCATCATGAAGAACGAACCAACAACCGAAGCGCCGATGCCCGCCCCTCCGGGGTTGTCCACGCCCGAGTCTGCACCTGTAATGAAGGGCCAGTTAAATGCCTGTTTGATGATCCCCGCCTCTTTCAGCGCATCAACCAGATCCAAGTCGCTCAGTTGCAGAAAGCGGCTGTCTTGCAGGGTGTCACGTGAAACGCGTCCCTTGAAGTATCCGTCAACCCGGCTTGAGGCGGCCAGATCGAACTGTACCGCTTCCCCCAGTTTGTCTGGGTTGTCCGCGTAAAAGGTGCGGATCGTGCCACCCACTTTACCCAAAAGACGCTCAATCGCGTCCTGATCGAAATCGACGGTGACACCGCTTTCGGTCAACTGATCGTTCAGCGCACCGATAAACAGGTCGGAATAGGCTTTGGTCTTGAACAGAGTGCCTTCCGCTTCGTCGCGTTGTGCCGGCGACAGTGTGAACTCGACGCTCACGACGGTACGCTGAAAGGCTGGGATGCCCTGCGAAAGGATCGAAGCGAACAGCACGATCAGAAAGAAAAGCCCGGTCGCGATTGCAACGATGCCGTAGGCCCGAAAGCGTTTTTCTGCATTCGCTCGCTTCTTTGTCCGTGCATCCGTGGCCATCAAAGAAGTCGCGTGGCGGGTCGTGTTCGGGCTGTCCATGCTTGCGTCGGTCATTCGTACTGCTCCCGATACTTACGCACGATGTAGAGGGCAAAAACGTTGAGCCCCAGCGTGAGGATGAAAAGGGTCATGCCAAGGGCAAAGGCGACTAGCGCCTCGGGCGAGGCGAAGTCCGCGTCGCCGGTCAACTGACTGACGATTTTGGCGGTGACGGTTGTCATTGCTTCAAAAGGATTGAGGCTGAGCCGGGCGGCGGCCCCTGCCCCCAAAACCACGATCATGGTTTCACCGATCGCCCGCGATGCCGCCAGCAGGATCGCACCCACGATACCGGGCAATGCGGCTGGCAGAACAACTTGGCGAATGGTCTCGGATTGGGTCGCACCCAAACCGTAAGATCCGTCGCGCATCGCCTGAGGTACCGCGTTGATGATGTCGTCAGACAGAGACGAAACAAATGGGATCAGCATGATCCCCATCACAATACCGGCGGTCATTACGGCTGTACCTGCCTTCATCCAGCCCAAACCGTTATCGCCGAACACGTCCAGCAAAAGCGGGCCGACAGTCAACAGGGCAAACAGACCGTAAACGATGGTCGGGATCCCGGCCAGAACCTCAAGCAGCGGCTTTGCGACAGAGCGCACGCGGGATGAGGCGTATTCGCTGAGGTAAATCGCGGCAAACAGTCCGATAGGAACAGCCACCAGCAGAGCCACCAGCGAGATATAGAACGTGCCCCACAGCAGAGGAATGATCCCTAGATCCGATGCGCCGCCGCGGCCCGAAAAGCTGGGCGCCCAGGTTGTCCCAAAGAAGAAGTCAGACGCGGGATAGAGCTTGAAGAACTCCCACGTGTTGAAGACCAGCGACAGAACGATTCCGATGGTCGTCAGAATCGCGATAGATGCCGCAGCCAGAAGCAGAAAGCGTATCCCCTGCTCGACCACGTTGCGGGCACGGTAGTCGGAATGTGTCTGAAACCAACTGATTGCGGCTCCAATCAGAGCCACCAGAATGACCGCACCCGTCATGATCGCGTAACCGGTGGAGTTCATGGCGCGGTAGCTTTGTGCAGCTCGCAGAACTGGCTGAGTGATCTCGGACGTCACCACCTGCCCGGCATCTTTCAGGCGTTGCGTCACGTCGGTTACGTCCGCGCGCGCGTTGCGGGCCTGATCTTCCGAAAGTACGCCGGCGGCCACAGCGTTGTTCAGCCCGTCCGCCGTGCGGCGTACTTCAGCCATAACCAGGCTTAGTGACGAGCCTTCTTTGACGGAAGTCTCTGGGATCATTTCGGAAACCTGAGACGACACGTAAAGTGGCTGTGCCAGCAGCCAAATGATCAGTAGACCAAAGGCGGGGACAACGGCCTTGAGGGCTACATTTGCACCGTAGTAAGTTGGCAGCGAGTGCAGGTTCCTGCTGTCTCCACCGGCGCTTTGCAAGGCGCGTGCGCGTCCTGACACATAACCGACTGCGGCGATCGCAAGCACGATCAGAAAGAGCCATAGTATCGGCATGACACCCCCGTAAGGTCTTGGCTGGGAATTTCGGAAAACACAGTTGGGGGCGGCATAAGTTGCCGCCCCCGGTTATTCAAGCCAAAGGCGGGATTAGCTTCCCGAACCCATGGTAACTTCGTTAGCGATGGCGTCCTGGGTCTTGGCCAGCTCAGGATCTGCAACCAGGCCGTAGTTGGCCAGAGGGCCGGAACCGCCTGCGATTTCGTCAGCAGTAAAGAACTGTGCGTATTCTTTCAGGCCAGGGATCACGCCGATATGCGCTTTCTTGACGTAGAAGAACAGCGGACGCGACACAGGGTATTCACCCGACGCGATGGTCTCGGTCGACGGTGCGATACCGCCCATGGTGGCCACTTTCAGCTTGTCGGTGTTGTTCTCATAGAACGCCAGACCGAACACGCCGATGCCGTTGGGGTTGGTGTCGATACGCGCCAGAGTTTCGGTGTAGTCACCGTCGATGTCGACCGACTTACCGTCGGTGCGGACGTCCAGGCATGCGTCTTCGGCGTCATCCTCGCTCATGCCGCCTGCAACCATGGCTTCCATGGCACCAGTGGCTTCGCAGCCTTCCAGCAAAACTTTGTCTTCGAACACTTCACGGGTGCCGTGCTTGGTGCCCGGGATGAACATTGCGATTTCAACGTCCGGCAGATCGGCGTTGAACTCGGCCCAGCTGTTGAAGCTGTTGTCGACCAATGCGCCGTCTTTCATGACTTTCGAACCGATGGCGTTGTAAATGTCGGCAGGCTCGAACGCAGTGAAGGCAGGGCCCGACTGCTGGCTGGCAAATACGATGCCGTCATAACCGATGCGGACTTCCATGATGTCGGTCACGCCGTTTTCGGCACAGGCTTTGATTTCTTTTTCGCGGATTTTACGCGATGCGTTTGCAACGTCGATGGTGTTTTCGCCAACACCCTCACAGAAACGCTTCAGACCGGCCGAAGAGCCGCCGGATTCTACAACCGGGGTCGGGAAGTCGGTGTTTTCACCGAACAGTTCAGCAACAATCGAAGCATAAGGCAGAACGGTCGACGAACCGGCAACCTGTACGTTGTCACGGGCAGCAGCAGTGGTTGCCGAGACGGCAGCAATCGCCAGCGCAGAAGCCGACAGTTTTACAAAGGACATTTCAGTCTCCCTGAAAAGGTATGTTTGATCACCCCCATGATGATCCTGCGCGAACCCCTAGGCCGCATGCGTAAGCCTTTTGTGACAAGTGTGTAACGGTTTTATGACAACATGCGTTTTGTAACGCTTTACTTGTCGTAAAGTGATCCGACTGGGCGAAGCGGCGGTTTTTAAAGTCCGCTCTGGCAACGCGTCACCGTGGCAAAATCACCGTAAAAACAGAGCCTTTTCCCAATTCGCTCTCAACTCTTAGCCGTCCCCGGTGCCGGTTGACGATGTGTTTGACAATGGCAAGCCCAAGCCCTGTTCCCCCCAGTTGCCGGGATCTGTGGCTGTCCGCGCGATAGAATCGCTCTGTCAGACGTGGCAGATGAATCGGATCTATGCCGGGGCCTTTGTCGATGACCTGAACCCGCACCGACGGCCCCCTCAGCGCAGTGTCTCGTTCCATGGACAAAACGCGTACTGTCACGTTGCCGCCGCTGCCCCCGTATTTTATGCCGTTTTCGACGAGGTTGGTGAAAACCTGACGCAACTGGTCGCTGTCGCCGGTGACCGACACCGGTCCGTCCTGCGCTTCGAGTACCAAGGCCACGCCTGCGTCCTCGGCCAGAGGGCGCACTGAGTTCAGAATGGATTGTAACAGCCCCGTTAGTTCTAGCTGTTCAATGGGTCGGACGCGTTCTTCGCTTTCGACCCGATTGAGAGACAGAAGATCGCCAACCAATCGGTTCATTCTGTTGGCTTCATCCGTCATGATCTGAAGAAACCTCTCCCGCGCGCCTGGATCATCGCGCGCCGGGCCACGTAAGGTTTCGATAAAGCCCATCAACGCGGTCAGCGGGGTGCGCAACTCGTGGCTGACATTGGCCACAAAATCCCGCCGCATCTGGCTGGCGTGTTCCAGATGGGTGATGTCCTGAAATGAGGCCAAAACAGCCCCACCTGATACCGCGCCAACACCGTTCATATAGCGGCAATCAACCTCAAACGTCGTATCCTGCGCGCCGTCATTGGACAGGTGGCGCGTCTTTTTTGTGCTTTTGGTTTGGAGGCTTTGTTCAATGGCTTCCAATACCTGCGGTTGCCGCAGGATCGTGGCGAAGTGGCGTCCGACGATATTCTGACCAAGCAGAGTCTTTGCATCGGTATTGGCGGCAATGATCCGTTCCGTCTGATCCACCATCAGCGCGGGCATCGGAATCGCTTGGACAAATTCGTCTAACAGCTCGGTGGACATGACTTAAAACTCAATTGGCCCGAACGCCTTACGAGACAGGTTTTAAAGTTTTGCGAAACTTGCGCATGTTTTCCTGATAGTGAAGTGCGCTGAGTGTGATGCGTTGCGCCGATGCCTCGTCCAACTGTCGCACAACTTTGCCCGGCGCACCCATGACCAGCGAATTGTCTGGAATTTCTTTGCCCTCGGTGATCAGGGCCCCTGCCCCAATCAGACAATTTCGCCCGATCTTTGCGCCGTTCAAAATGATCGCGCCCATACCGATCAGTGAGTTGTCTCCAATTGTACAACCATGAAGCATGACCTTATGCCCGATCGTGCAGTTTGCCCCGATGGTCAAAGGAAAGCCCGCATCGATATGCATGACGCAATTCTCCTGCACGTTGCTTCCCGCGCCTACGCGGATTTCTTCGTGATCGGCGCGTATCGTACAGCCAAACCAAACCGAGGCACCCTGCTCCAACACCACTTTGCCAATCAGGTTGGCGTCGGGCGCGACCCATGTGTCCTCGTGTAAGTCCGGTGCGTGATCTCCCAAGGCGTAAACGGTCATGACAGGCCCTCGAACTCATTTTGCAATTTGCGCACATGCTGTTGCAGCTTTGGTTGCTGGATACGGCGCATTCGCTCGGCGCTGACAATGGTCTTCAGCTTTTCTTCGGTTGCCTCAAGATCATCATTAATCAGGACATAGTCGTAATAGCCCCAGTGGCTGATCTCATCCCAGCTTTTGAGCATGCGCTTGCCAATGACGTCATCGCTGTCCTGACCACGTGTCTCAAGACGGCGGCGCAGTTCGGGGATCGACGGTGGTAGAATGAAGATCGACAGGGCATGTTTGCCAAGGTCAGAGTTTCTGATCTGCACCTCACCTTGCCAATCAACGTCGAACAGAACATCCTTGCCAGTGTTGATCGAATTGCGCACGGGTTCCGCCGGTGAACCGTAGAAGTTCCCGAAAACATGGGCGTGCTCCAGCATCTGCCCTTCGGCCACTTGTTGCTTGAACTCGTCCTCTGACAGAAAGAAATACTCGCGCCCATGTTCTTCACCGGGACGCGGTGCGCGGGTCGTGGCCGAGATCGAGAATTCCAGATCTGTGTCCCAGGCCATCAGCCGTTTGGCCAACGTGGATTTGCCTGCCCCGGACGGAGAAGACAGGATGATTAAAAGGCCGCGGCGATCCGCCATGTCAGATGTTCCCATTCTTATTCTACGTTCTGCACTTGCTCGCGCATTTGATCGATCACCGCTTTTAGCTCAAGCCCAACAGCTGTCAGATCCGAGCTTTGGGCTTTGGAACACAGTGTGTTGGCTTCGCGGTTGAACTCCTGCATCAGGAAATCCAGCTTGCGGCCGACGGCACTGTTTTTCCCCAACAGATCGCGCGCGGCTTTGACATGTGCTGTTAATCGGTCGATTTCTTCCGTGATATCGGCCTTAACTGCGATCAGGGCCAATTCCTGCGCAACTCGTTCCGGGTCGGCGCCTTGTGAATTGTCCAGCACCCGCGCCAGATTTTCCCGCAAGGCCTGTGCCATATTATCCCTGCGATGTTCGGCCAGTTCTGCCGCTTTCGCGGTCAGCGTGGCGACCTGATCCAGTTGCGTGTTCAGAACCGCTGCCAACGCGGCGCCCTCTGTTCGGCGCATATCCAAGAACGCGTCGACAAGAGCGTCAAATTCAGCCGTGAGGTGGGCAACCAGTGGCCCCGGATCATCTGAATCCGATCCCGCATCCAGCATTCCCTTTAACGCCAACAGGTCTGAGGCACGCGATGGGGCCAGAGTTATGCCACGCGCCGAGGCCATCTGTTCTGCCTGCTCAAGAGCGGTCAGCGCAGCGTTCATGGCTGTCTCGTTCAGAGCCAGTTCTGGGGCCGAGTCCTCGCGGTTCAGGCGCATCGACAGAGTAACATTCCCGCGGCTGAGGGATTTGGACAGTTTTGCCCGCAGCGCGGCCTCAAGCCCGGTCAGCCAATCCGGCACGCGCAGGCGCATGTCGAGCCCCTTGCCGTTCACACTGCGCAGTTCCCACGTCCAGCTATGTGGCCCGTGCTGCCCCTGTGCCGAGGCAAACCCGGTCATGGATCTGATCATACCCGCCCCTTCATTTGGCCCTGATGCGTCTCACTCATGTCGCACCTAATGCCATTGACCGGTGCAGGGCAAGTATTTGCTGAAAGCGCAATTGTTTGGTTCGAGTTAACCATTCGTTAAAGAATTGCTCCAAAATTGATTTAACCCGAGTCAAACTGCCCAGAGCAATGGTTTGCAGGCTGCCGCTGCTCCCGATGTGTTGCATTTTAGAAAAATGGCAGCCTTTTGGCGTAAGGGTAAAGAAGATGAAAACCTTATTCGGGATTGGTTCCGGGTCAGAATTTGGAAAGATCGTCGCAATGGATCGCTTTGACAATGGGCGCAGCCTTTCGCCGATCCGCCAGGCCGAGGCGTATTGGACCGCATTACTGAATCGTGACAGTGTCCCGATGCGGTCCCAGATTGACCCGCGCGGTCTGGAAAATATCCTGGAATACACGTTTATACTCGAGCGCATTGCGCCTGGCTTGGCCCGTTTTCGTCTAGCCGGAAGCCATTTGAACGCGCTTGCGGGTATGGAAGTGCGGGGTATGCCGTTGACTGCGTTCTTCCAGCCTGATGACCGCGCAGGCATTAAGGATGTTCTGGAACAAGTGTTCGCGGCCCCTGCTGTTGCCGAGTTGGGCATGACTTCGGGTGGAGTACTTGGTCGCACGCCTATGCAAGCCCGAATGATATTGCTGCCGCTGAAAAGTGATCTGGGCGATGTCAGCCGCGTTCTGGGCGTCATGATCGCTGACGGGGCAATTGGAAAAACGCCGCGGCGGTTTTCAATCTCGGATACGCGGATCAAAATGGTGTCTGACATTCACGTCCAAATCCCAGTGAAACCAACGCCGGCCCATGGGTTTGCGGAAGTCGAGGGAAAATTCAAACACCCTGCCAAGCATTTGCGATTGATCGTGTCACGGGACGATTAGCGTTTCCTGAAACGAAAAACAGCGGACCAAAGGCCCGCTGTTTAAATCTGTTTTTACGCGCTTAACTAGCGACGCGCTTGCTGCCGTTGCGGCGCAGATTTGTCAGTTCTTCTGCCACCAGGAAGGCCAGTTCCAGCGACTGTGACGCGTTCAGGCGCGGGTCGCAGGCGGTGTGATAGCGATCTGACAGATCTTCTTCGGTCACCGCGCGCACGCCGCCGGTGCATTCGGTCACATCCAGACCGGTCATCTCAAAATGCACGCCACCGGGGATGGTGCCTTCGGCCTGATGTACGCCAAAGAAGTCGCGCACCTCACGCAAGACTGAGTCGAACGGACGGGTCTTGTAACCGGTCGCCGATTTGATCGTGTTGCCGTGCATCGGATCACAAACCCAGGTGACCTTGGCCCCTTCTTCCTTCACAGCTTTGACCAGACGCGGCAGGTGCTCACCTGCTTTACCCGCACCAAAGCGCGCGATCAGGGTCAGGCGACCCTCTTCGTTTTCGGGGTTCAGTTTGGACATCAGAACCTTAAGGTCTTCCACGGTCGTTGTCGGACCACATTTCAGACCAATCGGGTTCAAAACTCCGCTGCAGAATTCAACATGCGCACCGTCGGGCTGACGTGTACGGTCGCCGATCCAGATCATGTGACCAGAACCAGCCAGCCAGTTGCCCGAGGTCGAATCCAGGCGCGTCAGCGCCTCTTCATATTCCAGCAGCAGCCCTTCGTGGCTGGTATAGAATTCGACGGTCGAGAATTCATGTGTGGTATCTGCCGTGATCCCGGCCGCTTCCATGAAGTCGATGGTGTCCTGAATACGATCGGCAATCTCGGAGTACTTCTGCACGTCCTGTTCATCTGTGAACCCAAGGGTCCACGAATGAACGCGGCTCATGTCCGCGAATCCACCGGTCGAAAAAGCCCGCAGCAGGTTCAGAGTGGCAGCAGCCTGTGTATAGGCTTGCAGCATCTTCTGAGGATTCGGGATGCGCGCTTCTGGTGTGAATGCCAATTCGTTGATGATGTCACCACGATAGCTGGGCAGTTCCACACCATCCACAACTTCGGTTGGTGCACTGCGCGGCTTGGCGAACTGACCGGCCATGCGGCCGACTTTGATCACCGGGACTTTTGCGCCATAGGTCAGAACCATTGCCATCTGCAGCATCACCTTAAAGGTGTCACGGATCGCATCCGCGCTGAATTGTTCAAAGCTTTCAGCACAATCCCCACCTTGCAGCAGGAAGGCCTCGCCGCGACCGGCGGCACCCAGATGTTGTTTGAGACGCCGCGCCTCACCGGCAAAGACCAGCGGGGGATACTGTGAAAGCTGGGCCTCGACCTTGGCCAGAGCGGCCGAGTCGGTATAGTCTGGCATCTGAACCCGGGGCTTGTTGCGCCAGTTCGATTTTTGCCATTCGGTCATAGCTTTGATCTCCGCTGAAGTGTTCAGGTGGCCTCTATACAAAATGCTTTGAAGAGTGACCATATCCCATTTGCGCCTCTTGACGGCGCAAACAAGCTTTGATCATGGTGAACTCTAAATATGTCGCTGGATAAGGCTGTATTCAGTGCCAAAGTAAGGACAACCCGCCATGCAAGTGCAACGCCAGGCAGTCACAGTGGAAAACGCTGAGGCCATCCCGCGCCATTATGTTTTTGTTCTTCTGGACAAGTTCTCGTTGCTATCATTTGCTTCGGCTCTTGATAGTTTGCGGATCGCAAACCGCATGGCGGACCAGGAATTGTATACTTGGACACTGTCTGGAGAAGGCGGCGGCACGGTCAAATGCTCGGCTGGAACCGAGTTCAAACTCGACACGGATCTAGAAGAACTGCAGCGCGATGATGTCGTCCTCATCTGCGGAGGCGTAAACGTTCAAACAGCGACCACAAAACGCGTCCTGAACTGGGTTCGTCGCGAGGCGCGGCGCGGCCTTCGAATCGGTGGTCTGTGTACTGCCGCGTATACGCTTGCCAAGGCAGGGTTGCTGGACAACAAGAAGGCGACGATTCACTGGGAAAACTCTGACAGTTTTATCGAGGAATTCGATGAGGTCGAACTGACGAAATCGGTTTTTCAGGTTGACGGCAACCGCATGACAACTGCTGGCGGCACATCCTCGATAGACTTGTCGCTTAAACTGATTGCGGATGATTTTGGCGAAGAATTGGCCAATGCCGTAGCGGACCAGATGATCTATTCGTCCATTCGTACTGATCAGGACACGCAACGTTTGTCGACACCGACGCGGATCGGCGTGCGACATCCAAAGCTGAGCCAGGTCATTTTGATGATGGAAAAAAACATCGAAGAGCCAATCTCGCCTTCTATTTTGGCCAAAGATGTCGGCATGTCGACCCGCCAGCTAGAGCGTCTATTCCGCAGGTATCTCAGCCGTTCCCCTAAACGCTACTACATGGAACTGCGACTGCACAAAGCGCGGAATCTTCTTATGCAGACGGATATGAGCGTCATCAACGTTGCGCTTGCATGTGGGTTCGCCAGCCCTTCGCATTTCTCGAAATGCTACAGGGCACATTATAATACGACACCCTACCGGGAACGTGGCGCGCAGAGCACGCGATTGTCGGTTTAGCCCTGCGGGGTCATGCGGTACACCGCGCCCTGCCCGACTGAAATGAACCAGATCGAACCATCCGGTGCTTCAACGATATCGCGCACACGTTCGGTTTCCGGCCCTTTGATCTGTTCGACCTCACGCAGAGACTTTCCGGCAAGTCGCGCGATATAGTCGAATTTCAGAGACCCGACAAAGATATTCCCCTTCCATTGGGGCCAGAGTTTGCCGGAATACACCAACAAACCCGAAGGCGCGATGGACGGATCCCAATACAACTCGGGCTGCTCCATGCCGGCTTTGGACGTACCTTCGCCAATTTTTTGGCCGGAATAATGCGTGCCGTAAGAAATGACCGGCCACCCGTAATTGCGGCCCGCGCGGGGTTGGTTGATCTCATCGCCTCCGCGAGCGCCGTGTTCCGAAACCCACAGCCTCCCCTGCGCGTCCAGTGCAGCTCCCTGCGGGTTGCGGTGGCCGAAGGACCAGATTTCAGGTTTGATGTTTGATTGCCCGACAAAAGGGTTGTCTACAGGGATCGATCCATTCCGGTTTATCCGAATGACCGACCCCATCGGAGAAGACCGGTCCTGTGCGTTGTCGGGCTGGCCGCGATCGCCAATGGTTACAAAAAACGTTCCATCCTGTGCTTCGACGATGCGGCTGCCAAAATGCCGCCCGCCGGAACCGCCGGGTGTTGCTTCGTAGATCACCCGAACGTTGGTCAGACGTTTACCGTTCTCCGACAGCCGCCCAACGGCAATGGCAGTGCCAGCGCCCCCGTTTTGAGGCTTTGAGAAGCTCAGAAATACCTCGCGGCTTTGTCGAAAATCGCGTGGAACCGTCACATCAAGCAACCCACCTTGTCCTCTGGCGGCAACTTTCGGAACGCCCCGCACAGTGGTCGCCTTACCATTCTGAACAAACAGCAAATCTCCGTCCCGCTCGGTGATCAGGAACGCCCCATCCGGCAAGACTCCGACGGCCCAGGGCGTATCGAGACCGCTTACCATCTTGGTCAGTTCAATGCCTCCGGCGGACGTTGACAGGGTTTGTGCGGCAACTGAGAACGCATTGAGCGTGAAAAACAGAAGTGTAACAATGCGAAGCATGTCGGCCCCTTTCGGCGGCAATCACGGAAGAGTTTCTAACAAAACAGTTAGTTTCCCAAACGGTAAAAACACGTTTGCGTTAGGACTTTTCTTTTCCAAACAGCTTGCCTAGGGTCGAGGCCAGAACAAAGACGTTCAATACAGGGAGTAAACATATGAAAAAGCTGCTGACTGCTACTGCAGCCACCGCCTTGCTTGCGGGAACCGCCATGGCCGAGGATGTGAAGCTGGGCGTGCTGTTTGGCTTTACCGGCCCAATCGAATCGCTGGCACCGGCAATGGGCTCTGGCGCCGAAATGGCGATGGCCGAAGTCACCGAGTCCGGCAAGCTGCTGGATGGTGCAACCGTCACCGGAATGCGTGCCGATACAGGCTGTATCGACAACGGTCTGGCCACCTCGAACGGTGAGCGCATGATTGCGGATGGTGTCGCCGGTATCATCGGTGGTGACTGCTCGGGCGTGACCGGTGCGATTCTACAGAACGTCGCGATTCCGAATGGTATGGTTATGATCTCGCCGTCGGCCACCTCGCCCGGCCTGTCGACCATGGAGGATAACGGCCTGTTCTTCCGCACCGCTCCGTCGGATGCGCGTGAAGGTCAGGTTATGGCGGACATCCTGAATGACCGCGGCATCAGCTCGATTGCTCTGACCTACACCAACAACGACTATGGCAAGGGTCTCGCGGACGCGATTCAGTCGTCTTTCGAGGCATCGGGCGGCGAAGTGACGATTGTTGCGGCACACGAAGACGGTAAGGCCGACTATTCGGCTGAAGTGGGCGCGCTGGCCTCGGCCGGTGGTGACATTCTGGTCGTTGCAGGCTATCTGGACCAGGGTGGTCTGGGCATCATCCAGTCTGCACTGGACAGCGGTGCCTTTGATACATTCGGCCTGCCAGGCGGTATGATCGGTGACTCGCTGCCTGCAAATGTTGGCCCCGACCTGAATGGTTCGTTCGGTCAGATCGCCGGATCCGGCGGTGAAGGTGCCGAGAAGTACTTTGCCATGGCAGAAGCCGCTGGCTTCGACGGCTCGTCACCTTACTCGCCCGAAAGCTATGACGCGGCCGCGCTGTTCATGCTGGCGATGCAGGCCGCAGGGTCAACCAACCCGGCCGATTATGGTTCAAAAGTCTTGGACGTCGCTAACGCTCCGGGTGAAAAGATCTATCCGGGTGAGCTGGCCAAGGGTTTGGAACTGCTGGCTGCTGGTCAAGACATCGACTATGTCGGCGCGTCTGGCGTTGAGCTGATCGGCCCCGGTGAAAGCGCGGGTTCCTATCGCGAAATCGAAGTGACCGACGGCGAAAACAAGACCGTCAACTTCCGTTGATCCAACGTTAAAAACCATAAAAACAAGCAGCCCGGTCCTTGTGTCCGGGCTGTTTCAATGACAAAAGGCTGCACCTCGTTTCACGGGGCAAAGGCAAGGGGATAACATGATCGTCGTCGAAGACGTGCATAAGCATTTCGGCGGGTTTCACGCGGTGGACGGGGCATCGCTGGAAATCCAAAAAGGGTCGATCACCGGCCTGATCGGGCCGAACGGTGCAGGAAAAACCACTCTGTTCAATGTGATCGCGGGCGTTTTGCCGCCAACCAGCGGCAAGGTCTTTATGGATGGTGAGGATATCACCGGCCTGCCCCCTCATGAGTTGTTTCACAAAGGTCTGTTGCGCACCTTCCAGATCGCGCATGAGTTTTCATCGATGAGCTGTCGCGAGAACCTGATGATGGTGCCCGGTGCGCAATCGGGTGAATCGCTGTGGAACACCTGGTTTGGCCGTAAGCGCATCGCGGATGAAGAACGCGCGCTGCGTGCTAAGGCAGACGAGGTGCTAGAGTTTCTGACCATCGAGCATCTGGCCGATCACAAGGCCGGTCAGGTTTCGGGCGGACAGAAGAAACTGCTGGAGCTTGGCCGCACCATGATGGTCGACGCCAAGATCGTGTTCCTGGACGAGGTCGGCGCAGGCGTGAACCGTACCCTGCTGATGACCATCGCCGACACCATCCTGCGCCTGAACAAGGAACGCGGCTACACCTTCGTGGTCATCGAACATGACATGGATTTCATCGGCAAAATCTGTGACCCGGTCATCTGTATGGCCGAGGGCAAGGTTCTGGCCGAAGGCACTTTGGACGAGATCAAGGCAAACGAGCACGTGATCGAAGCTTATCTGGGCACCGGCCTGAAGAATAAAGACAAGCTGGAGGCAGGCGCGTGAGCGACAATCCTTATCACGACGACAAGGGGAACAAGGACGCCTCTATCACCAATACGCACGGGGCTGGTACGATGATGCCAGCGAATTCAGCAAGCGGTGAAGCGCGTTACGTTGGCGGCGGCCCTTTTCTGATCGGCGACACAATGACCGGCGGTTACGGCAAAGGTCCGGACATCCTGCATGACTGCACCATTGCCGTCGACAAGGGTGAGATCGCGGTGATCGTTGGCCCCAACGGTGCGGGCAAGTCCACGGCGATGAAGGCTGTGTTCGGCATGCTGGACGTACGTGCCGGTTCGGTGCGGCTGGACGGTGAAGACATCACCAAGCTGTCACCGCAGGACCGGGTGATCAAAGGTATGGGTTTTGTGCCGCAAACCTCGAATATCTTCACGTCCATGACGGTGGAAGAGAACCTTGAAATGGGTGCGTTCATCCGCCGTGACGATATCACTGAGACAATGGAACAGGTTTATGATCTCTTCCCCATCCTGCGCGACAAACGCAATCAGGCCGCCGGAGAGCTGTCAGGCGGTCAACGCCAACAGGTCGCCGTGGGTCGCGCGCTGATGACTCAGCCGAAGGTTTTGATGCTGGACGAACCCACTGCCGGTGTCTCGCCCATCGTGATGGATGAGCTGTTCGACCGGATCATCGAGGTATCGCGCACCGGGCTGCCGATCTTGATGGTCGAACAGAACGCCCGTCAGGCGCTGGAGATTGCGGACAAGGGTTATGTTCTGGTTCAAGGACGGAATGCGTATAGCGGCACGGGCAAAGAACTGCTGGTCGATCCTGAGGTTCGTAAGAGTTTTTTGGGGGGGTGAGGATGAAAGTTTTAGCCCTCGTAGCAGTTCTTTCTGCCACTACCGGTGCGGCCACCGCACAAGACGTCACGAGATGTAAGCTGGAATACACGTGTGTTAATGTCGATGCATGTCAGACAACCAAAACGGGTCTCGGAGTTGATTTCGACTTTGTAACCTTGCCAGACAACCAGCTTCGTATTGACCTTGGAGATGACAGGTTGCCGTTGCTGAAGGTCCAGCAAGTGACAGATGACTTGATGACCGCACACGGCTGGGATTCTGATCGATCAGCATCTTACACCTTCAGCTTGTTCGCTGATGGGATTGTCGCGTACACGACCCACGTCTTTGTAGGCAAAGGTATAAGCCTGACCGGCCTTGGCCGCTGCGAGGTAAATAGCTAATGGACTTCCTCAACGCCCTTGTGGCGCTCTCCAACTTCGTCCTTGTTCCCGCAATCGCCTATGGCAGCCAATTGGCGCTGGGTGCTTTGGGGGTAACGCTGATCTACGGCATCTTGCGGTTTTCGAACTTTGCCCATGGCGACACGATGGCCTTTGGTGCAATGATCGCTGTTCTGGTCACGTGGGGCTTACAGGCCGCCGGGGTCAGTTTTGGACCTCTGCCAACTGCTCTGCTGGCCCTGCCCTTTGCCATTCTGGGCTGTATCGTTCTGGTGTTGATCACCGACCGGCTGGTTTACAGGTTCTACCGGGAACAAAAGGCCAAACCGGTGATCCTCGTGATCGTCTCGATGGGCGTTATGTTCATCATGAACGGCCTTGTCCGCTTTGTCATTGGGCCAGATGATCAGAGATTCTCGGACGGTGCGCGGTTCATTATCTCGGCGCGCGATTTCAAGGCACTGACTGGGCTGCGTGAGGGGCTTGCGATCAAGACCTCTCAGGGCATCACCGTGATTGTGGCTGTTGTCGCCGTGGCGTTGCTGTTCTGGTTCCTCAACAAGACCCGCACAGGCAAGTCCATGCGAGCCTATTCGGATAATGAAGATCTGGCGTTGTTGTCCGGCATCAACCCCGAGCGTGTTGTGATGATCACATGGATCATCGTCGCTGCATTAGCGACTACGGCCGGGGTGCTCTACGGTCTCGACAAGAGCTTTAAACCCTTCGTCTATTTCCAGCTTCTGCTGCCGATATTTGCCTCGGCCATCGTGGGCGGACTTGGTAATCCTCTGGGTGCCATCGCAGGTGGTTTCATCATCGCGTTTTCCGAGGTGACCATCACCTATGCGTGGAAGAAGGTGCTGACCTACCTGGCTCCAGAAAACTTGGAACCCTCAAGCTTGGTCCAGTTCCTGTCCACCGACTACAAATTTGCCGTCAGCTTCATCATTCTGCTGATTGTGCTTCTGTTTAAGCCCACGGGCCTGTTCAAGGGGAAAGCGGTATGACCGAGTCTGTCAAAAACACGCTGCTTTTTGCTGTTGTCGCCGGTTTGATCCTACTGACAGGGTTCACTCAAAGCTGGAACACCGCCATCCTGATCCTGAACATGGGGCTGATCTCGGCCATCATGGCCATTGGGGTCAACCTGCAATGGGGCTTTGCGGGCCTATTTAATGTGGGTGTGATGGGCTTCGTCGCGCTCGGCGGTCTGGCCGTGGTTCTGGTATCAACACCGCCCACCCCGGGGGCCTGGAGCGCTGGCGGTTACGGGATTGTATTGTCACTGCTGTTGGGGGCCGCGACCGTTGTGGCTGCTGTTCTGGTGGCGACCAAGATGCCAAAAGGCCGGGCGCAAACCCTTACCATCATCGCTGTTCTGGTCGTGGGCTTCTTTGTCTACCGCGCAGTTTTTGATCCCAATGTTGCAGCTGTCGAAGCCATTGATCCCGCGATTGCAGGCAATATCGGCGGTCTGAACCTTCCGGTTCTGCTGGCCTGGCCTGCCGGTGGATTGCTTGCGGCGGGCGCTGCATGGCTGATCGGCAAGACGGCGTTGGGTCTGCGGTCGGATTACCTGGCCATTGCGACGCTGGGCATTGCCGAGATCATCATCGCCGTCATGAAGAACGAAGACTGGTTGGCCCGAGGTGTGAAAAACGTCTACGGTATCCCGCGCCCGTCTCCTGTCGTCGGTTACGAAGTTGAGTTGCAGCAAGACCCAGCGTTCCTGGCGCGCGCGGAATGGTTCGGGCTTGACCCGGTCACGGCCTCTACCCTTTCGGTCAAGTTGGGTTATTCGCTGCTGTTCCTGATCGTCCTGTTGGCTTTGCTGTGGATGGCCCAGATGGCGTTGAAAAGCCCGTGGGGCCGTATGATGCGCGCGATCCGCGACAATGAGGTCGCAGCCGAGGCGATGGGCAAGGACGTGACCCGCCGCCATCTGCAAATCTTTGTTCTGGGGTCGGCCATCTGCGGGATCGCAGGGGCGATGATGACAACGCTGGACGGTCAGTTGACGCCAAGCGCCTACCAGCCTCTGCGCTTTACCTTTCTGGTTTGGGTAATGGTGATTGTTGGCGGATCGGGAAACAACTTCGGGTCCGTTCTTGGCGCGTTTCTGATCTGGTTTTTATGGGTTCAGGTTGAACCAATCGGCCTATGGCTGATGAACCTGATCACCGCAGGTATGCCGGATGGAAGTTGGCTGAAAGCGCATCTGGTCGAAAGCGCTGCCCATATGCGCTTGTTCACTATGGGTCTTATCCTGTTGATTGTTCTCAGATTCAGCCCAAGGGGCCTGATCCCCGAAAAATAGGGCTGATCCATAACCATTTCGTGAAGCCGCGCCGGCACTTCGGCGCGGTTTCTTGATTCTTGGCGTTTTTTTGAATAAACGGACCCACCGCAATGTTTTTCTTCTGCGGTCTGTTGCTGGCACTCACACCCGCTCAAGCCGATCTAAAACGATCATTCAAACGTGTTGATAAGAGTAAAAAATGAAAGCACCACGCTTCGGAACTGTTTTCCTACTTTCGGTTGTTGTCGTTACAACAGCCGCCTGCATCCCCAGACCAGAAGACCTGGAAACAGCACCTGTTAAGGTACAGACGCCCCAGGGCGTAGTGACTTGTCAGCTGTATCGCCAGGATAGAGTCACCTGGGATCGCGCCATCGATTTTCCAGCGACGAAGATGTCGGTACCCCAAGCAGATGCCTATTGCCGACAAGAGGGTCAACGTCGCCTGAAATAACTGTGTCGGCGCCCATTTTGGGCGCCGCGCCGCTATCTGTTTTTGAACAAACCACCCAGAATACCGCGCACGATACGTCGCCCGGTTGTTCCTTTTAGCTCCTTGATGACGGCTTCGGTCATCGCCGTCGCAAACGTGTCTTTCTTGCGCTGCACACGAGAAGACGATCGCCCCACCCTGCTGCCTGAGTATCTGCGAGCTGCAGAAAACTCCCGCTCCATTGGTGATTGAGCCTCTAGCACCTCGTCTGCTTCTGCCTGTTCCGCAGATTTTGCCGCCGCATCGGCACGAGCCTGCAGGATTTCAAATGCAGACTTTCGGTCCACACCTTTGTCATACTTGCCTGCCATCGGGGACGCCGCCAAAATCGCTTTGCGATCAGCGCCAGAAATCGGCCCCAGCTGAGATCCCGGAGGACGAATCAAGGTGCGTTGGACAATGCCCGGAACGCCCTTCTTTTGCAGCATCGAGGTCACGGCCTCTCCGACCCCGACCTCTCGGATCGCGGCTTCGGTGTCGAAAGCCGGGTTCTCTCGGTACGTTTCGGCGGCCATACGCAGGTTCTTGCGGTCTCGCGCTGTGAAGGCGCGCAAGGCGTGTTGGACGCGATTGCCCAGTTGGCCCAGAATGTCTTCAGGAATATCCGCCGGGTTTTGCGTGATGAAATATACCCCAACGCCCTTCGATCTGATCAGACGCGCCACCTGTTCTACCTTGTCCACCAAAACCTTGGGGGCATCGTCAAACAGCAAATGCGCTTCGTCGAAGAAAAAGACCAGCTTTGGTTTCTCGGGGTCGCCGACCTCGGGCAGTTCTTCGAACAATTCACTCAACAGCCAGAGCAGGAAAGTGGCATAGAGCCGGGGCGAGCCCATCAATTTGTCAGAGGCGAGGATGTTCACCATGCCCTGCCCGTTATCATCCGTGCGCATAAGGTCGGCCAGATCCAGGGCAGGTTCGCCAAACAGTTTCGAGCCACCTTGGTTTTCCAGCACCAGCAAACGTCTTTGGATTGCGCCAATCGAGGATGTCGACACGTTGCCATAGCGCAAGGATAGCTGCGCACGGTTCTCTCCGATCCAGACCAGCAACGCCTGAAGGTCCTTCAGATCCAGCAACGGCATCCCTTCTTCATCGGCCACACGGAACGCGATGTTCAAAATACCTTCTTGCGCTTCGCTAAGTTCCATCAAACGCGACAGCAGCAGCGGCCCCATTTCCGTGACCGTCGTGCGCACCGGATGGCCTTGTTCGCCAAACAGGTCCCAGAAGGTCACCGGGCAGGCAGAATAGTTGAAATCCGAAAACCCGATACGTTCAGCGCGGTCCAGAAATGCCTGATGCAGTTTATGTGCCGGACTTCCGGCCAAGGCCAGACCAGACAGGTCCCCCTTGATGTCCGAAAGGAAAACCGGAACGCCGGCTTGCGAGAACCCTTCAGCCAGGATTTGCAGCGTTACGGTTTTGCCCGTTCCGGTTGCTCCGGCGATCAAGCCGTGGCGGTTTGCGTAGTTCAACGCCAATTCCTGCGGAGTGCCATACCCTTCGCCACCGCCGCCCAAAAAAATAATTTTGCCCATTAACACTGCCTTATAGTTCACCGATCCGTGTCCAGCATACAAAGTTAACCTTTGACTGCGATAGTCATTTTGCCCTGCGGAGGCTCCGATCACGTGGGGCAGACTTCCTCCCTGTCGACTGGCCGTGCCTTCGGGCACGGCTTTTTTGTCTGCGCCAATACATGTGTATGTGCTGATTGGCAGATTAAATTTTCAGGATAGCTGTTGACCCACCAGCGCCGCTCTCGTAGGGTTTGCGCATAAATAAGTCGGCCAGTCCGACGGGGAGAACCTTTTGAGGGAGGGAGCTGATCAAACGGCTCCCTTTCTTTATGGCCGAAGGACCCTTTTCCGCCGTAAGAGCAAGAATTTGTTCACGTTGATCAGGGCGGGTCTGTTAGTGCCTGACACCGGTTCAGAACAATGCTACATGAGGCAAAAAGCGCAATCATCAAACCGAGGCATTCATGATCAAGCACCTTCTTTCTGCGAACGTACTGGCCGCCGTCTTTCTGAGCAGTGCGGTCAACGCTCAAGAATCCACTGACGAAACCCAACAACAGGCCGAGACACCTCAGACCGAAGCGGCGCAAGAGCTAGACCTGGGGGAAACTGGCCCCCGTGTTGGCGAGCAATACGTTAAGGAAACAAGTGGCGACTGGAACATTACCTGCCTTAAGACCGAAGCAGACAATGACCCTTGTTTGTTGCGTCAAATTCTTTCAGGTGCCGAGGGTCAACCCATTGCGGAAATCTCGATCAACAAGCTTCCCGAGGGTGCTGCAGCCGTGGCTGGTGCCAGCCTGATCGTGCCGTTGGAGACCTTGCTGCAAGCGCAGATCGCCGTATCCATCGATGGGGCACCAAGCAAGCGATACAACTATCATCACTGCAACCCGGTTGGCTGCGTTGCTCAGTTGGGTTTCACGCAAGGTGACATCGACGCAATGAAGGCGGGCAGCACGGCCACCATATCTATGGTTTCCATCCTTGCCCCCAATCAACTGTTGCAAATCGAAATGTCGCTGGCCGGTTTCACCAGTGGATATGATCAGTTGGAAGTCTTGCAAAACTGATTTAATGCAACAAGGGCCGCTTTGTCACAAAGCGGCCTTTCAAAACTGAGCGTCAGGTATTCTCAGACGCGCTTCAAAGCCAAGACGGCATTCAGCCCACCGAACGCAAACGCGTTGCTTAAAGCAACGTCAACCTTTGCTTCACGAGCTTCATTCGGCACCACGTCCAACGCACATTCCGGGTCCGGCTCTTCATAGCCGATGGTTGGTGCAATGACACCGTCCCGCAGCGCCATGATACAGGCCAGAAGCTCTACCGCTCCGGTGCCGCCAATCAAATGTCCATGCATGGATTTGGTGGACGAGATCATCAGATCATCCGCGTGCGGTCCGAACACATCTGCGACTGCTGCACATTCGGTTTTGTCATTGGCTGCAGTGCCTGTGCCGTGGGCGTTGATATAACAGACATCGCTGGCGTTCAGCCTTGCATCCGCCAGAGCGCCCGCCATTGCACGTGCAGCCCCTTGCTTGCTTGGCATCACAATATCTGCTGCATCCGACGACATCGCAAAACCGACAACTTCACACAGTATCTCCGCGCCGCGCGCGCGCGCGTGCTCATATTCTTCGAAAACAAAGATACCAGCCCCTTCGCCCTGAACCATTCCGTTGCGGTTGGCGCTGAACGGGCGGCAGGCGTCCTTGGACATCACGCGCAAACCTTCCCACGCTTTGATCCCGCCGAAACACAGCATGGATTCAGACCCGCCTGTGATCATCGCCGGGGCGGCCCCGCTGCGTACCATCTGAAAGGCCTGCGCCATGGCGTGGTTGGAAGAGGCACAGGCGGTCGAGACCGTAAAGCTGGGGCCTTTGAGGTTATGCTCCATGGACACGTGGCTGGCAGCCGCATTGTTCATCAGCTTTGGAACAACAAACGGGTGAACCCGGTTCTTACCATCCTCATAGACCGAACGGTAATTGTCATCCCAGGTCGAAACGCCCCCGCCCGCCGTGCCAAGTACAACACCGGATCTGGCGGCCAATTCGCCGTGAAACTCAATACCCGACTGGTCAATCGCTTCTTTGGCAGCAGTCAGAGTGAACTGAGTGAACCGGTCGTACAAGGACATCTGCTGACGATTGAACCGCCCTTCCGCCTCGAACCCCCGAACTTGACCACCGATCTTGATGGCCAGACGTTCGACGTCGCGAAACTCCAGTTCCGAAATGCCACAGCGCCCTTCGCGCATGGCCTCCAAAGTGTCGGGAACCGAATGGCCCAGAGAGTTGATCGTACCTGCGCCGGTAATGACAACACGTTTCATGAGAGCAGGTCAGACCTTTTCCGACACAAGCTGTTCGATCCCGGCGATGATCGCAGCCACATTGGAAATGTCGAAATCGTTAGCTTCTGGTTCGTTCGCATTGAACGGGACTGAAATGTCGAACTCTTCCTCGATTGCAAAGATGCTTTCGACCAGACCCAGACTATCGATGCCCAGATCTTCCAGCGTGCTTTCGGGCGTCACATCCGATGGCTCCAGCACGGCCTGCTCTGCAATGATTGCGATGACGCGGTCGCTGATGCTCATGTCGATCCCCTGATTTTCAATCTGTCGATGATTTAGTCGCTTGAGGACTGTTTGAAAACAGCCTTTTTGAGTGCCTCGACGTCGCGGGCCAGACGAGGCAGTCGGCGCTGGGATTTATAGATATTGGTGTGGGTGTCCATCTTGACCGCCGGATAGCCCATAATAACCCTTCCAGCAGGGACATTAGACAGGATTTTGGTACCCCCACCGGCGATCACGCCGTCGCCTATGAAAATGTTGTCGGCGACCCCGGTTTGGCCACCAAGGACAACATTGTTCCCAATCTCTACAGACCCGGACACGCCGGTTTGCCCACATAGCAGACAATCCCGTCCGACTCGGGTGTTGTGACCGACATGGACAAGATTATCCAGTTTCGAGCCGTCCCCGATCCGGGTGTTTCTGATCGTGCCGTTATCGACCGTGCAGTTCGAGCCAACCTCGACGTCATCTCCGATCTCAACCGCCCCCAGAGAGTGAATGCGCAGCCAGCTTTGTGCCTTGGCTTCGCCCTGATCGCCCATTGTTTTTCGCGCATTCTCAGCACCCGAAACTTCGGGGGTGACATAGCTGAAGCCATCGCCCCCGATCCGCGCACCAGGTTGTGCAATAAAACGGTCTCCGATCTGCGCGCGGGCCCCAATACTGACCATTTCGCGCAGTAACGCACGCTTTCCTAGCGTGGCATCGATGCCTATCGTGCAATGCGCGCCGATTTCGGAACCTTCGCCAATCCGTGCGCGCGCACCAACAACTGTCAGAGGCCCGATAGAAACGTTAGCACCAATCTCTGCCGTTGGATCAATAACGGCTGACGGATGAATGCCCGGCTCGGCCCCCTGCCCGCGATCAAGCATCGAAGTAATGCCTGCCATGGCCATGCGAGGGCGCGTGACAAAGATGGCCGCGCGCAGACCCAACGCTTGCCAATCGGCCCCTTCCCAAAGAACCGCAGCACGTGCCTCTCCACCCGAAAGTGCCTCGGCATATTTCGGAGACATCGCCATCGCCAAATCTGTTGGACCCGCGTCTCCGGGTTCGGCGGCACGCAAAATTGTAAGGCCGCCATCGCCCTGACATTCTGCACCCAGAGCTTCAGCAATGTGTTGAACGGTAAACTGCATGACGGGTTTCCTTTTGGCAGGATTTGACCCGTGCTTACCCCTGAACGTCTTGCAGGGCCACCCCTGCCTTTTGCAGAGCGTCCCAAATCTTGGCATCGCGGTTATAGACGTCGCGACGATACTGCACTTGACCCTTGGGGCCGATATAGGCCGTCCGATAGATCAGATGCACCGGCACATGTTGATCCAGTTCAACTTTGGTTTCCTTGCCGGTCTTGAGAACACGGTGAAAGAACGCCTTGGGGTCTTCCTCTTGTTTTGCCAGCAGCGCATACGCAAACTCGAAAGGCTGCGCCAAACGGATACAGCCATGTGAGAACGCCCGCACTTCACGCGCAAACAAACTTTTCTGAGGCGTATCATGCAGATAGATGTTGTGCTTGTTGGGAAACATGAACTTCACCAAACCCAGCGCATTGCTTTTGCTGGGGGGTTGGCGCATCGCAAACGGGAAGTTTCGCGCCGTGAACTGAGTGAAATCCACCGCCCCGCGATTAACCTGACGACCGCTGCGGTCGGTGATTTCTATGTGACCCACCGCATTTGGATTGGATTGCAGTTTCGGCAGATATTCCTTGGTTATGATCGAGCGCGGCACATACCAGCTGGGGTTGATCACCATATGCTCCATCACATCCGAAAACTCGGGGCTGCGGCGATCATGGGTGTTTTTGCCAATCACCGCACGGGTTTCAAACGTGACTTGCCCGTCATCGACAATTTTGGCTGAAAAGTCCGCCTGATTCACAAGGATATGGCGCGTGCCACGTTCCCTTGGCAACCAGCGTTCGCGTTCGAGCGCTACGTGAACAGCTTTCAAACGGTCCGATGCTGGCCGGTTCAACTCGGTGATTGTTCCCTTGCCCGCAACGCCGTCAGGCTCCAACCCATGTGCAGTTTGAAACGACTGAACGCCAGCCAGCAGTGCGTCGTCAAAAGACGGGCTGGCCGATGGCTTCATGTAACCCATCATCACCAGACGATTGCGCAGTTTAACAACATTCGGTCCTGTGTCACCGAATTCCAGTTTGGAAACGGGCACAGTTGCGCCCCAACCTCCCTGATTCACCAGGTCCTCCAGCAGCAGCTTTTGCTTCATCAGTGCTCGGTACTGACGCGTTTGGGGCGGCAATTGTTCCAGATATTGCGCGCCTTGATCAGCCAAACCGGCCAAATGCTCGGCCGCGCTCCGACGTTTCAATGTCCGAACAAGGCCATCGTCCACACGTCCGGGCTCAACAGTTCCCGAGTAAAGCGCGTCAGCATATTCGATAAAAGCCCGGCTGAGTTCTGCCTCAACCGCACCAAGATCACGAACTGAACGGGCCTGCTCCATTTTCTCTATCAAGGCTGCGACTGTTGCATCCGCCTGTGGCAGACCGTGCATTTGGGCCTTGGACAACGCATTTATCAGCGCGGTACGACGACTTGCATGCTCAACCGTTTCACCGACCCAAATGGGTGAAAACCCATTCGTGCGATAGAACTCGGCTATGTTCGAGGTCTGCGGAGTGTGTTCCGCAACTGCCATTTGAAACGCGGTGTTCGGCGCGGGGTCAGAAGCCGTGTTCGCAAAGCTTGCCGTCGCGGTAAAACACGCGGTGAGAAGGATACTGGTACTGGTGCGGAAAACAGAAAACATTATAGGGCCTTGAGTATTCAATAGCTTGGACTTGGGATATGTGCGTCAAACAACTATGGATTTGGGCGGCAAAGTTTGTCTATTCACAAATACCTTATTCAATCGCTTCTGTTGGTGGCTGATGCGTGTTTGCATCGGCCTGTCGGCGAAAGCTTCGCAGTTGCACAGTTTCTAAGAAGTACTGTGTCATTTGCGCAAAAAACTGCCGAAATTTCCCCCTTGAAATGGTGAATCTGAAACACTTCTTGGCCACCGATTTCGATTGTGTCATAAAAATCGCATCTGGGATGGGAAAAAATTAATACGGCGCGCGTAACATCGTGCGCAGGCAGGAACAGTACGGGACGAACCAAAAATGACAAAGAGCAGTTCCTCGGGCTTGACCCGGCGTGCCCTATTGGGCGCGTTTGCAGCAACCGCAGTCGCGGCAGCTCCCACCTACTCCAATGCAGCGGGCTTTTTGCGTGGCGGCGGCGATATTCGTCGCATTCGTATGTATTCCGGTCGCACGGGCGAACGGTTGGATATGATTTATTGGGTCGATGGTAAGTATATCAAGGACGCTGTTAAAGAAGTGAACCACTTCATGCGTGATTGGCGTACAGATCAGGTAAAATCCATCGATTTACGCGCGATTGATATCATGGCAGCATCACACAACCTTTTGGATGTGAACGAACCTTATATGCTGCTGTCCGGCTATCGCTCTCCGCAGACCAACGCTATGTTGCGTTCCCGGTCGCGTCGCGTAGCGCGCAAATCGCTCCATATGGAAGGTCAGGCTGCTGACCTGCGTCTAGCTTCGCGCTCGGTCTCGCAGATGGCCAAAGCAGCTATCTCGTGCCGCGCAGGTGGTGTCGGCCAATACTACGGTTCCAATTTCGTTCATATGGATTGCGGAGTCGTTCGCAGCTGGCGTGGTTAAAGCGCACACCAAACGGTTTTCGCGTTTCTGAAACGCTTTAGCAGGAAAACTGGTTTTACCTGCTATATCCCCGCATCTCCACCTCCTCCGCCTGCGTCACCCGAGTCGCTACTGGATGCAGCCTCGGCGGTCGAGCTGCCAGACTCACGCGCCTTTTCCTTTTCGACATCAGAATAAACATTAGACACAGACACATCGCTGCTCTCTGCTTCATCGTCGCTGTTTGGATCGTCGTCGGTCAGCTTGCCAAGGATGAATGCAAGCACCACTCCGACTATTATCCAGCTTATAACGCTGGGGAGGGAATAACCCGAAATAACAGTACAGCCCAAAACCGCTACTGTTACGACCACAACGAAAAACAATTTTTTTGAAGAGATGACTTGCACGTTCTTTCCTCCATCAAAGGTGACGCGAACCAACCCCATCGGGAAAGTGTATAGCAAAATGTGCTGATAAAAAATTACACTTCGAAGAGTGTGCCTGCGGGCGTTCTCAATATCCGACGAAACTGTACTTAGAATCCGTTCAAAGTGGTTGAGAACATGCAAGAAAGTGGCGCACCTGAGAGGATTCGAACCTCTGGCCTCTGCCTTCGGAGGGCAGCGCTCTATCCAGCTGAGCTACAGGTGCGTTGGTCGTTAGCTAACCTTGATCCGACTTGGGTGCAACTGGAAATCGTGCCCGTTGCGCCCAGTTTCGGATCAAAGTCAGGCGAAAAGATCATGTGCCAATTCAAGGGCATCGATCAGAATGTCGACCTCTTCCGTGGTGTTATACAGACCGAAACTGGCGCGGCATGTTGCAGTTACACCCAGGTGGTCCATCAGTGGCCCGGCGCAGTGATGACCTGCGCGAACAGCGACGCCTTTTTTGTCCAGGATGGTCGACACATCATGGGCATGCCCCGCCCCGTCCAGTGTAAAGCTGAAGATAGCGGCCTTGTCGGGGCGCGTGCCTTGAACCTGCAACCAGTTCAAGCCCATCAATCGCTGCATGGCATAATCGCGAAGGCTGGATTCATGAGCTGCAATGTTCGCCATTCCCAGATCCATCATGTAGTCCAAGGCCACGCCCAAACCTATCGTCTGAACGATACCCGGCGTGCCAGCTTCGAACTTCATTGGTGGATCGTTATAAATGACCTGATCTTTGCTGACCTCTTTGATCATGTCCCCGCCGCCAATAAAGGGGCGCATTTCTTGCATGCGTTCAGATTTGATAAAGATCGCTCCGGAACCTGAGGGACCATAGAGCTTGTGACCTGTGATCGCGTAGAAATCACAGCCGATCTCTTCGACATTCACCGGCATATGGACTGCACCCTGGCTGCCATCGACCAGAACCGGAACGCCTTTGGCATGGGCGCCATCTGTGATGGCTTTGACATCCACGACAGTACCCAGCACGTTTGAACACTGGGTCACCGCGACCAGCTTGGTCTTTGGGCCAATCGCATCAATCACGGCCTGAGGGTCCAGCCCACCCTCTGTATCCACATCAACCCATTTCAGAACAACGCCTTGCCGTTCCCGCAGAAAATGCCAGGGCACGATGTTGGCGTGATGTTCCATGACGCTCAGAACGATCTCATCCCCGGCTTCAAGGCGCGGCATTGCCCAGCCGTAAGCGACAAGGTTGATCCCTTCGGTCGTGCCCGAGTTCAGGACGATTTCGTCTTCATTAGATGCGCCAAGAAAGCGGGCGATGGTGCCGCGCACGGATTCGTATTTCTCGGTCGCAAGGTTGGACAGGTAGTGCAGACCGCGATGGACGTTGGAATATTCCTCGGCATACGCCCGCGTCACAGCGTCTATGACGACCCGTGGCTTCTGAGCCGAAGCGCCATTATCCAGATAGGTCAAAGGCTTGCCATTGACCTGACGCGACAGGATCGGAAAGTCAGAGCGGATTTTCTGCACATCATACATAAGCGTATTTCCTAGACAGGTCCGGTTGGGGTGAACATCAGAACAATGGGCAAGGCGACGATCGCGGCCAGCAGGACCACGGCAAAAGCCTTGCCGAGTGAGCCGAACTGATGCGCCTCGTTTAAAAAATGGAGCGTTATGTACAGGCTCCACCCCAGGGTCGCCAGCAGCAACAAAAGCGTCAGGGCGGGTATTGTCACGCTGGTGATGACCATAGCCAGCAAAGCACCGCTTTGTAGAAAACTCAGCCAGATCATGAGGGTCAACAGGCCGGAAAGCGTTGCATTTCCCCCAAGCACCCGCCCGACCAACAGAAAGGCGACAACGCTCAATAGCATCGCACCGGCTGATCGGATCAGGATGAATGGGATGCTTTCTGCCTCGGGGGTCAGTTGGGCGTCCGGTGTCGGGATGATCAGATCAGTGCTGAGTTGGATCAGGCAATTGAAGACCACCACAAGGAAAAAGCTTAGCCAGACTGCTTCTCGCCCCATATCCAGGGCCAAAATCTGACGGGCCGCTTCGGCAGGCCGTCTGAGCGTCAGAACAGCCAGTGGACCTAGTGGTGGAATAGTCATTCAGCCGCCCTTTGTACTTGCCTGAGACCGGATAACCAGAACCAGACAAAAACAGCAACCCACAGGAAGCCTACAATTGACAAAGCAGGTCCGGGTCCGATGAACCCGGCCACCAGACCGTTGAGCAAAACCAGCGGTGCAGACGAAAGCAGCGCCCAGAACAGGGCCAGCCTTGCCCCATAAGCAGAGCCCTTTCCGCCAACAAGGCGCGCGGCCCAATGCGAGACCAAAGCCAGCGTGTAGAAGAACAACGGCAAGATGAACACGGTGCCCAGCAGCGCACCGCCCAGCAACATATTCAGTTCAACACCTTCCAGATGAGCCTGCCGTGCGAGCCCTGGCATCTGCGCAATGAACGCGACGATGCAAAAGCCCATGACAAACACTAGCGCGCGGTCTTCACGAGGCCCCAAATCCAGAAGCCGACGCACAACGCGCCCCGGCCCCCGGTATGTCGCCAATATATCTGACGAAAGAGCCATCAGTTGCGGCGGGCGAGCCACCCCTCCAGACGGCTGACAATCGCTTCTGCCAACGCGCTGTCTTCGATTTCGTCCACCGCTTCGGCCAGGAATGCAAGTGTCAGCATATTGGTCGCGTCCTTGGTCGGAACTCCGCGCGAACGCAGGTAAAACAGCGCAGTTTCATCAATCGCGCCCGAAGTCGAGCCATGCGAACACGCCACATCATCGGCGTAAATCTCAAGCTCGGGTTTGGCTAGGAACTGGCTGTCGTCATCCAGAAGCAGCGACTGGCTGATCTGGTAGCCGTCGGTTTTCTGAGCCCCTTCCTTCACAAGAATCTTGCCTTGGAACACGCCGGTCGCACCGTTGCGCAGCACTTTCTTGAACACCTGACGGCTTTCACAATTCACTGCGTCATGCGTGATGAAGACTGTGTCGTCATGGTGAAACTCGCCATCGCCAACGCAGGCCCCCGCCACATGCGCAACCGCATCGTCGCCGGTTAGTTCTACAACCTGTTCATTGCGGGTCAGAACGCCATTCACCGTCAAAGTGAAGGATTTATAGACCGATTCCGTGCCCAGACGTGTGAACATATGGGTCGCCGCGCGACGCTCATGGTCCCTGCCCTGTGCACGGACATGATGCAGCGTACCCTTGTCGGCAATGTCGATTTCCATGCATTTGTTAAAGCGCGAGGCTGCTGGACCTGTTTCAAGGATGGTCGCCTCGGCCCCGCTTTCCACCCGAACCACGTGATGCAGGATCGCGTCTGACGTCGGCGAAGCGTGGCGATAGATCAGGTTGATCGGTTTGGACGGTTTGCCTGTCACGTGAATGGCAACACCATCCGACGCAAATGCCGTGTTCAGCGCTGCCAGCGGGCGCTGGACCGGTACCTGACCGCGGGCTTCCAGAACGCCATACAGGTCCTTGGCCCAGTGAATGTCTTTGCAGCAGATGTCTTCAAGCCGGTCGATGCTTACACCTTCCATCGACAGATCATCCGATTCCTCGGCACTGAATACACCGTCCACGAAAACGATATTCAGCCGGTCGAACTCACTGAATACCAACGGCTCATCATCTGAGAAGACAGCAGCAGGCATCGCTTCGGGCGACACCAAAGTGTCAGGTTGGGTGTATTTCCAGTATTCGTCGCGACGGTTAGGCAGGCCAGTTTCAAGCACACGTGCCAGAGCGTCTTCGCGCGCGGCACGCGTGCAACCTGCGTCAGGCATGGTCAGCGCAGATAGCCGCGCCTCGGTTGCGGTTTGTTTTGCTTCGGGCAAGGCCATCAGTTCACCTCGGCAAGAATGTCAGCATAACCGTTGTTTTCGACCTCAAGCGCGAGGTCCGGACCGCCGGTCTTGACGATACGACCATTGGCCATAATGTGCACGACGTCCGGTTTGATGTGATCCAAAAGACGCTGGTAGTGCGTGATCACCAGGAAACCACGGCCTTCATCGCGCAGGGCATTCACACCTTCGGCCACCAGCTTCATCGCATCCACGTCAAGGCCCGAGTCTGTCTCGTCCATGATGCACATCTTAGGTTCCAGCATGGCCATCTGAAGTATTTCGTTGCGCTTTTTCTCACCGCCCGAAAAGCCAACATTGACCGGACGCTTCAACATGTCAGCGTCGATCTTCAGAGTTTTCGCCTTCGCGCGCACTTCTTTCAGGAAGTCGGCGGCCGACAGCTCTTCTTCGCCACGTGCCTTGCGTTGCGCATTCACTGCAGTCCGCAGGAAGGTCATATTGCCAACGCCCGGAATTTCCACCGGGTACTGGAACGCCAGGAATACACCCGCAGCGGCGCGCTCTTCCGGTTCCATTTCCAACAGGTCTTCGCCGTCCAGCGTGGCCGAGCCTTCGGTCACCTCGTAACCGTCGCGACCGGACAGAACATAGCTGAGCGTCGACTTACCCGACCCATTGGGCCCCATGATCGCATGCACCTTGCCGGCCTCAACCGTCAGGTCCACACCTTTGAGAATTTGCTTGTCTTCTTCTTCAAGCTGCACGTGCAGATTCTTGATTTCCAGCATATTTTCCTCGGCTCTCATCTCTATTCGCGCGTCATCTTGCGCGGGTGTCATTTCGATTTGAACGTGTCGGCCTTTTCGGCCGGAACGATCAGGAAGTTTTCATTGTCGCGGTCTTGCCCAAAGCTCCGAAGAGTTTCGTAGTTTTGCTCGGCCATCCATTTCTGAAAGAACGCGCGGTTTTTGTGATCTACCTCGACAAAGATGATGGGGCGCGTCGCAGCCACCGTGCGGGACAACCCTGCCAACACGTCCAGCTCCATGCCCTCAACGTCGATCTTGATCAGATCCGGTGTCATACCTTCTAAAAGCGTATCACCGGGCTCTACCCGCAGATTTCCAGATCCCAGTGTCAATTGCGTGCCGCCTAGATTGCCCGCCTCTGGCTTAAGCTCAAAGCCAGACGCAGCCTCGCGCCCTGCTCCAACACCCAATTTCGAACTGTCAACAACATCTTCCAGGCCGTTAAGCTTGATGTTGCGCTTCAAGATGGCGATAGCGTCCGGGTTAACTTCGATCACACGTACGATCTTAGTTGCACACACGCGCCCCCAATACACTGCATGGTTACCAATATTGGCTCCAATATCAGCGATTTGCGCGTTTTTCGGCAGATAGCGCGATATGTCTTGGAGCAGACCCAACTCATACACATCACCCCAAAAATGACGTCCTTGGATCACATCACGTGGATTGGACACTTCGAACAACAGAAATTGACCGCCGGCATCGCAATACCGCACGAACGGGCCGCATAAGCTGACAAATAGTTTGGCAACCGTGCGGTCAACAAACCGTTTGATCTTGGAACGCGGGCGCATTGTTAGCCGACGCTCCCCTCAAGCGAGATCGCCACCAGCTGCTGCGCTTCCATGGCAAATTCCATCGGCAGCGCCTGCAATACGTCCTTGCAGAACCCGTTCACAACCAGCGCAACGGCCTCTTCCTCGTCCATGCCGCGCTGACGGCAATAGAACAGTTGATCGTCATCCACTTTCGACGTCGTCGCCTCATGCTCAACGCGGGACGAGTTGTTCTTGACCTCAATATACGGAACCGTATGCGCGCCGCATTTATCTCCGATCAACAGACTGTCACACTGCGTGTAGTTCCGGCTGTCTTTAGCTTTCGGATGCATCGAGACCAGACCGCGATAGGTGTTCTGCGCTTTACCTGCGCTGATGCCTTTGGACACAATGCGCGATTTGGTGTTCTTGCCCAGATGAACCATCTTGGTGCCGGTGTCGGCCTGCTGATAGTTGTTGGCAATCGCAATCGAGTAGAACTCGCCTTGGCTTTCATTGCCGCGGAGGATGCAGGACGGGTATTTCCAGGTCACGGCAGACCCAGTTTCCACCTGTGTCCACATGACTTTGGAACGATCGCCCCGGCAATCGGCGCGTTTGGTCACAAAGTTATAGATGCCACCCTTGCCATTCTCATCCCCTGGGAACCAGTTTTGCACGGTCGAATACTTCACCTCGGCGTCTTCTTCGACGATGATCTCGACAACAGCCGCGTGCAGCTGCGCCGTATCACGCTGGGGCGCAGTGCAGCCTTCCAGATAAGAGACGTACGAGCCCTTGTCAGCGATGATCAGCGTGCGTTCGAACTGGCCAGTGTTTTCGGCGTTGATGCGGAAATAGGTGCTCAGCTCCATCGGGCACCGAACGCCCGGCGGGATGTAGACAAAAGACCCATCCGAAAACACAGCCGAGTTCAGTGTCGCATAAAAGTTGTCCGAAACTGGGACGACAGTCCCAAGATATTTCTTGACCAACTCGGGGTGTTCTTTGATCGCTTCCGAGATCGAGCAGAAGATCACCCCGGCCTTTTTCAGTTCGGCCTGAAAGGTCGTACCTAAAGAAACCGAGTCGAACACCGCGTCCACAGCAACCTTGCGCCCTTCGGCAGGCGCGTCTTCAGCGCCTTCGACACCAGCCAGAATCATCTGTTCTTTCAGTGGGATACCAAGCTTTTCATATGTGGCCAGCAGCTTGGGATCGACCTCATCCAGAGACCTTGGCTTTTCTTCCATCGATTTCGGACGCGCATAGTAATACTGGTTCTGGAAATCGATTTCAGGGTAGTTGACCATCGCCCATTTTGGTTCGTTCATCTTGGTCCAGCGCTCGAACGCGGCCAAGCGCCATTCGGTCATCCACTCTGGCTCTTCGTTCTTCTCCGAGATCAGACGGACGATATCCGGGTTCACACCTTTCGGCGCGTACTCCATCTCAATATCAGTGTCCCAGCCGTACTTGTAGGTTCCGACCTCGCGTACCGCATCCACGGTTTCCTGATCGACACCCTCTTTCACCTGGGTCTGGTCCAAAGCGGCCATAACTTACCCTCCGTCAGATCACGCGGCCCGCGCGCGATGCTTTTTCTCTTTTTCAAGCCACGTTTCGGCGAAACGCAGCACATCTTCTTTCGTTGTCCGAGGGCCCAGCGAAACGCGGATTGCGCTGCTGGCTGTCACCTCGTCAAAACCCATTGCGGTGAGCACCGCGCTGGCACGAACCTTGCCGCTGGAACAGGCAGAGCCCGCACTGACCGCAAAACCCGACAGATCCATCTGCATGACCTGGGTTTCACCCTTCCATCCCGGCGAGGCAAAACACAGGGTGTTCGGCAGGCGTTGCCGCCCTTTCCCGACAAAAATAGGTGATTTTACAGCGCCCTCAAGAGCGTTTTCTAGAATATTTCTAAATTCTTCGATTTGCTCCCAAACGCCATCCGCCAAGTCACGTGCTGCGGCTTCAGCTGCGGCTCCGAAGCCAGCGATTCCAATGACATTTTCAGTGCCGGAGCGGCGCCCCATTTCCTGGCCTCCGCCCTTAATCAGAGCTGGCAGGTCGGTACCGCGCTTCATCACGACGGCGCCAACACCCTTGGGTCCGCCAAGTTTATGCGCCGAGACCAAAGCCATCTGGGCATACATCCAATTAAACGCAATCGGCAGCTTTCCAAATGCCTGCGTGGCATCTGTCACAGCCAATCCGGGCGGTAATGTCTGAACGATACCAGTCTCGGAATTTGCCAGTTGAACGGTTGAAGCCTCTGGTGTCTCAACCAGAACCTCTCCGGCCGCAGAAACCGGAAGATCCTCATGGATCCAAGCCCTTACCGCATCATGTTCAACTGCGGCACCATGCAAATTGCGCCCGGCCAAAGTTAATGCCGCGCCCTCGGTCGAACCCGAAGTGAAAACGATATCCGCACCATCAGCACCGAAAGCAGCTGCAACCTGTGCACGCGCCCGTTCGACAAGTGCCTTTGCAGCTCGGCCCTCGGCATGAACAGAGGACGGATTTCCGCAGACTTCCATCGCGGCAATCATCGCCTCTCGTGCCTCAGGGCGCAGTGGTGTTGTTGCGTTATGATCCAGATAAACACGATTCATGGATGCATCTTTTTGCCAGCAGATTTCATATGACGGTGCCGCCTTTTCGTCTTACTCGTCCACCACCGAGAACAGGCTCGGCACTGCGGGGCATGGAGCCAGGTCGTTCTTAATCACGTCAGACAGGCGCGTCTGATGCAAAAACACATAGACATGTGCGCTCAGGCTTTCCCAAAGGCGGTTGGTCAGGGATTGCGCCCGACTGCCTGAAGACGCACCAGAGGCCCCGGCCCCTTTCTGCAAAGCATCTACCGTTTCGTCCACTGCTGCCAAAATTTCGACCACACGGATTTCCGACGCGGGACGCGCAAGACGATACCCGCCGCCCGGGCCACGGACTGAAGACACCAGCTCGGCGCGACGAAGTTTGACAAAGAGCTGTTCCAGATAAGGCAGCGACACATCCTGGCGCTCTGAGATCTCGCCAAGGGTTACAAGCCGGTCTGTTGGCTGCAACGCAATATCCGCCAAGGCAACCATCGCATATCGGCCTTTGGTCGACAGCTTCATATTTAGCCCCTTCTCAGCAGGATTTGCGCGAAATCATTGACGCCGACGCTGCCAGTGCGTATCTCCGACTGACAGCGCTGACGCGCAACGTTATGTAATTAGAACCGTTCTAAGGTGTCCGACGATTATCGTCAAGTATATCCGGGCACCCGTACGAAAAAGACAGGACCAAAGCACACATGCCCGAGGTGATTTTTCCCGGACCCGAAGGCCGCCTGGAAGGCCGCTACCACCCGCAAAAGGAAAAAGACGCACCGATCGCAATCGTGCTTCACCCGCATCCACAATTTGGCGGGACCATGAACAACAAGGTGGTCTATAACCTGCACTATGCCTTCTACAACATGGGCTTCACCGTGCTTCGCTTCAACTTCCGTGGCGTTGGCCGCAGTCAGGGCGAGTATGATCAGGGTGTAGGTGAGCTGAGCGATGCGGCCTCGGCGCTGGATTATCTGCAATCCATGAACAACAATTCGAAACACTGCTGGGTCGCAGGGTTTTCGTTTGGGGCATGGATTGGAATGCAATTGCTGATGCGCCGTCCCGAGATTACCGGCTTTATCAGTGTATCGCCCCCAGCCAACATGTACGACTTTTCGTTCTTGGCGCCCTGCCCGTCTTCGGGCCTGATCATTAACGGATCAGCCGACCGCGTGGCCCCACCGGCGGATACCACGTCACTGGTGAACAAGTTGCACGAACAAAAAGGCATCACGATCACCCACACCGAGGTCGAGGGCGCAGACCACTTCTTCCAGGATCGCCACATGGACACGCTGATCACCGATGTCAGTGACTATGTGAAACGTCGCCTGACCGAGAACACCCGCTAATGTCCGACACCATCACAACTCTTGCGGCCAAACTGGCTGAAGACACGATGAAGGTTATGGACGAAACTGGCGAAGACCGTTTCTTTGTCGAGGTCGGCGAAGTTCTTGGGGCCGCTTCACAATCGCTGGAAGAGGCCTACTTGACCGAAATCCGCGTGCGCTTGGCGGAACGCAAAGCCAGGCAGTTTGTCATCAAACGCCTGGCTGCGCATCGCTCGAAACAAAAAGCGATCGAAAAACAATGACGGAACGGTTGTCGGCACAAATTGCGTTTTTAAAACGGGCCGACATGTTGAAGATGGTTGAGCGGGCAAATGTCCTGCTCAATCAGTCCCGGCCTGAAAACTCTGCCGAACACAGCTGGCATCTGGCGCTTTGGGCCTTGGTCATGGCCCCCTTGGCGGGGCCAGATGTATCAATTGATCGAGTCATCCGTATGTTGCTGTTACACGATCTGGTCGAGATTGTGGTTGGCGACCATCCTATTCACTTGGAAACCGACTGGGATCATCTGGCTGAGGCGGAACAGGCAGCCGCCTCAGAACTGTTTGGGTTACTGCCGCGGGATCAGACGCAGAAATTCCTATCTTTGTGGAAGGAATTCGAATCGGATCAGACACCAGACGCGCAATTTGCCAAAATCCTGGATCGGTGTCAGCCGCTGTTTCAGGTTCTGTGCGCTTCGGACCCTCACCCGGACCATGTGAAAATTGCACGGGCCAATCTGGATGGCGGTCGCGCGGCCTATCTTTCACAGGTTTTCCCGCTTGCTTATCACCATGCCACGGCCTTGTTGGCCGGATCACCAACCGAAGAAAACGCATTCTCAACGCGCATCGCGTTTTTGACCGAGGCAGACAAACTGAAATTGGTTGTCCGTGCGTCGCGTCTGATGGCCGGGGATCGGTTCGAGAACTCTGCCGAGCATTCGTGGCATATTATGCTCTACGCTTGGGTTTTGGCTGAGCACGCGCAATCAGAAATTAACGTGGATCGTGTGCTTCAGATGCTTCTTCTGCACGATATCGTCGAGATCGACGCCGGAGATCACCCTATTCACGGACAGGTGAATCACGCCGAACAAGAAGCCAAGGAACAGGCCGCAGCTCAGCGATTGTTTGGCTTATTACCGGACATGCAGCAGGCGCATTTCACGGATATGTGGCTCGAGTTCGAAGCCGCCAAGAGTACAGACGCAAGGTTCGCAAAGGCAGTAGATCGTTTTCAAACACCGATAGCCAATCTGGAAAACGGTGGTGGGTCGTGGGCGGACTACAACGTTACCCTCGCCCAGCTCAAAGCGCGGGTTGAACCCTCCATTACGGCCGGAGCACCTGAACTATGGAACTGGCTTCACCCGCAACTTGCGGCATTTTTCCAAAGTTTCGAAGCGACGCCGTTAGACGCATAACAGAAAAAAGGAGCCCAAAGGCTCCTTTTCCCTTCTTAGTTCTGAGTGGCGTTAAAAAACACGGCTACCATCAAACTGTTGAACCACACCGGCTGCTTCATTTTCGACGGACCCCCCGTCAGCAAGCCACCCAACTGCCACTATCAGACCAGAAACAAAAACGATCGACTTTGCGAATGTCGTCATCAAACAAAAACTCATTAACAATTAATAAAATATGTGGAGTATCTTACACTTATTCTAGGCTGATAACAGTAAGGTATACCTGACCCGACGGAAGTTAAACTTTGAGACTGACCTTGCCTTGTCCACACATTCTGTGTTCGAGGTGCTGAAACCCTATAGCCCCGCGAGACTGCAATGCCTCAAGCCTATCTGTTTTTGTTGCTGGCCGTTATGGCGGAAACCATTGGCACAACCGCCCTACAGGCGAGCCAGCAGTTCACCCGGTTTTGGCCGTCCGTTCTTGTCATTTTGGGGTATGGTGTTGCTTTCTACTTGCTGGGACTAACCCTGAAATCCATGCCCGTGGGCATTGTCTATGCAATCTGGTCCGGCCTGGGCATTGTTCTGATCGCGCTCATCGGGTTTGTGGTTTTCGGTCAAAAGCTGGATTGGCCTGCAATACTTGGACTGACCATGATTCTGGCCGGAATTCTGATCATTCACTTGTTTTCGAAGACTGCTGGCCACTGATCTGCGGTTAGGGCTGGTATATTTTGCCGCGCCGCGTTATGCGCGCGACAACTTCCCGTTCAAAGGCTGACCTCTCATGGACCTGCGCAACATCGCAATCATCGCTCACGTGGACCACGGCAAAACGACCCTGGTGGATGAGCTTCTCAAACAATCCGGTGCGTTCCGGGAAAACCAAGCTGTGGCAGAACGAGCCATGGACAGTAATGACCTGGAACGCGAACGCGGAATCACCATTCTGGCTAAGGCAACATCCGTCGAATGGAATGGCACCCGCATCAACATCGTCGACACCCCCGGTCACGCCGATTTCGGTGGCGAGGTTGAACGGATTCTCAGCATGGTCGACGGCGTGGTTCTGCTGGTCGATGCCGCGGAAGGCCCTATGCCGCAGACCAAGTTTGTGACCTCCAAGGCGCTAGCGTTAGGTCTGCGCCCGATCGTAGTTCTGAACAAGGTCGACAAACCCGATGCCGAGCCTGACCGCGCTCTGGACGAATGTTTCGACCTGTTTGCCAACCTTGGCGCCGATGACGACCAGCTGGATTTTCCGGCCATGTATGCTTCGGGCCGTTCTGGCTGGGCGGATATGGAACTGGACGGTCCCCGCAAGGATCTGAGCGCACTGTTCGATCTGATCGTCGATCACGTCCCTGCCCCCAAGCAGGTCGATCAAAAAGACCAACCGTTCCGGATGTTGGCCACGACGCTTGGCAGCGACCCGTTCATCGGCCGCATTCTGACCGGTCGCGTCGAAAGCGGAACTTTGAAGGCGGGTGACAGCCTGAAGGCGCTTAGCCGCGACGGCACGCTGATCGAAAACTTCCGAGCCTCGAAGATCCTGGCATTCCGCGGCTTGGCGCAACAGCCCATCGACGTAGCCGAAGCTGGTGACATCGTAACCATTGCAGGCATGAGTAAGGCAACCGTGGCGGATTCGCTGGTTTCGCCGCAGGTCGAAGAGGCGCTGCCCGCGCAGCCCATCGACCCGCCAACCATCACCGTGACCTTTGGTATCAACGACTCTCCGTTGGCTGGCCGCGACGGTAAAAAGGTTCAGTCCCGCGTCATCCGCGACCGGCTCATGAAAGAAGCCGAGTCGAACGTTGCGATCCGGATTACCGACACGCCGGGCGGTGAAGCGTTCGAAGTTGCCGGCCGCGGCGAACTGCAAATGGGTGTTCTGATCGAGAACATGCGCCGCGAGGGTTTCGAACTTAGTATCTCGCGCCCACAGGTTTTGTTCCGCGAAGAAAACGGCCAGCGGCTGGAACCGATCGAGGAAGTCACAATCGACGTGGATGATGAGTATTCTGGCTCGGTCATCGAAAAGATTACAGGTGCGCGAAAAGGTGAGTTGGTCGAAATGCGCCCTGCCGGTGCTGGCAAAACACGCATCATCGCGCATGTACCTTCGCGCGGTCTGATCGGGTATCACGGCGAGTTTTTGACGGATACACGTGGCACAGGTGTTCTAAACCGAGTGTTCCACGACTGGGCCCCACATAAAGGTCAAATCCCGGGCCGTCGCGCGGGCGTTCTGATCTCGATGGAAAACGGCCAGGCCGTGGCTTATGCGCTCTGGAATTTGGAAGAGCGCGGCCGCATGTTCGTTGGCCCTCAGACCGACGTCTATCAGGGCATGGTGATCGGAGAGCATTCGCGCGACAACGACCTGGAAGTCAATCCGCTCAAGGGCAAGAAACTCACCAACGTCCGCGCAAGCGGTTCGGACGATGCAGTACGCCTGACGCCTCACGTTCAATTTTCGTTGGAAGAAGCCATCGCCTATATCGATGACGACGAATTGGTCGAGGTGACGCCGAACGCTGTGCGGCTGCGCAAACGCTTTTTGGATCCGCACGAACGCAAACGAATGGCGAAATCGGCCTGATCAACCTGCGCCTGTATCGGCCCAAATGGGAAACAATGGCGATACTGTGGCATTTTTGCTTCCTATGGGTCAAAAAACGAAATTCGGAGAGCCGGGCAAAACGCCCGGCTTTTTCTTGAAAACATGTGCTTTTCTACCTTAAATTGCATTATTTTTGCTCCATTCTCTCTTCCCACATATTGCGATTAAGTCGATCTCAAGGTGTAAATGTGCCCGAAGTGTGATGATCTTCACTCACACGACCAAAATAATGGTGCATAGGGATGCACGTGATAGGTACCGAGTTCCAAGGAGTTAATGATGGTTTTTCGTTCCCTTAAGTTACCAGTTTTTTTAGCCGCCACGACTTTTGTGGTCGCTCCTGTAACCGAAGCTTTTGCAAGTGGGGCGTGTACTGTCAAAACGGCGCGCCAGTCTGCTGGTTCTCCTGGAGTGCTCTGCGAATGCGATTCAGTTACATCCGCGATGCTGCGCTATATCCAGCGTCGGGCTGATTTTCAGGAGATCGTTGCACGCTTGGGCGCAGAGTGCTCGCCGCTTGCGGATTTGCTGACTGACCTCCCCACAGCATCAATCGGCGCTTCCGATCAGAGAGCGGGGGATGGTCCAGCAAATGAAGGCCAAGATACAGGCCTTACTGGCGGGCCGGGCCCATCTGGTCCGAGCGGAAGTCCGGAAACCACCGGAGGAGAAACTCCAGGAGGAGAAGGACCACGTGGGGGCGAGCCAGAGGGCGAACAGCCCGGTGGCGAACAGCCTGGTGGTGAAGAGCCTGGTGGTGAAGAACCCGGTGGTGAAGAGCCCGGTGGCGAAGAGCCTGGTGGTGAAGAACCCGGTGGCGAAGAACCCGGTGGCGAAGAACCCGGCGAAGAGTTGCGGTGATCGCAAGCTAACTTGGTCGCTGAACCTTATTCGAAGGCCTGCTTTTTTGACGAATAAATATTTGTCGTTGCCGGTTTGGTTGGTGCAAAATTTCGAAGTACCAAGGTGAGCTAAAAAGAGATTACGGGCGCGTAATAACCTTGCGCCCGTGAATCAAATACCCAAAGTTAAAAATACACACTAGCCTTAGCTGTGCCCGTAGATGCCGACCCATCCACTGGGCCGTTTCGGGTCTTGCATCCGCAGAAACAGGTAACGTGTAGCTGCCCAGGGTTTGATGCGATTGGTTTGGTTGTCCAGGATAAGATCTCCTTGATCCGACCGGTAAACCAGAACCGCATGTGGGATACGGCGCGTGTCCAAAACTGTGGCGATCAAAAGTTTGTTTGGATCGACACCGGCATGAACCAGCTCTCGCTTTTTCAGAAGCGCAAAATCCTCGCAGTCACCCCCAAGGGCCGTCGGCAGCGCCCACCGTTCGCGAGTTTTATATTGAGATTGATCAGTAATTTCACGGGTGGATCTGTTCACCCGCCGGTTTATTTGTTCGACAACCTTTAGTTCTTGTTGACTGGACAGGGCCGCCGAACGTTTCGCCGTACATGCCCAACGGTACTGATCACACAGGTTTATCGCTCCGGACGGTGGCGGTGAAGAAGCAACAGCAGGAATAAAGCGCCCTTCCGACGCCTGGGCATCTGTTGTGCTAATAGGCGAAGCCAGGAACACGACCCCAAGGCCAATGACACACGCGGCAGCGGTCAAAACCTTTGCAATCTGTTCGTTGGTCGTTTTGATCAATGATGTCATGCCTATTCCCTGGTTCAGTATCATTCGTATGATTGCCGATACCGCAGGACTATATTCCACTTCTTGAACCTATCGCTGAACGGGCCTCAGTCGCAATCATAGAGAACCTGCAAAAGAAAAAGGGCGAAAATTCGTTCTACAATTTGACAATTTCGGGTGGGAAATTGGATAGAGTCGCCACAATTCTGGAAAACTCACGCGGAAAAAAACATTAAGAAGGCGACGTAAGATTTTGTAATAAAGTAGAATAAAAAAACAGCCTGCAAATGCAGGCTGCTCTAAGGGCTCGATACCCAACATTAAGCTGAAAACTGCTGAAACCAGCAAAACAGCGTTATGTTCTACACTTATTCGGTGATCTCGACCACGACCAACTCTCGTTCACTGGCGGTTCGGGCGTGATTCAGCGCCTGTTGGTACTCGTCTGAGTTGTAGCACTCGACCGCTGCCTCCAAAGAAGGGAATCGGGCGACCACGTTGCGGGGCCGCTCTTTTCCTTCCAGCTGAACATACCGTGCGGCGCGCGCTATGAATTCACCACCGTGCTTGGCAATGGCTGGTCCGGCAAGTTCAGCGTATTTTCCGTATGCCTCGGCGTCCGTTACCGTTACATGCGCGATCCAGAGTGCTGCCATCTTAACCTCCCATTACTTGTTCCGCGGCCTCAATTGCGGCTTCTGCATTCGATGCGTCCTTGCCGCCGCCTTGGGCCATATCCGGTCGGCCACCACCGCCCTTGCCGCCCAATTCGACGACAGCAGCTTTGACCAGATCTACCGCCGAAACGGTCCCGGTCAGGTCTTCCGTTACACCGGCTGCAACCGCTGCCTTGCCTCCCGTATCTGCAATAAGAAGGACTGCACCCGACCCCAGGCGGGCCTTGTGTTCGTCGATCAGCGCGGGAAGATCCTTACCCGAAACTCCGCTGAGCGTTTGGGCCAGGAATTTTACACCGTTGACGTCACGCGCATCAGCCCCGCCGCCCTGTCCGGCGCCTCCGGCCATTGCCAGATCGCGACGCAGTTGAGCTACTTCGTTCTGCAAGGATTTGCGTTCGTCCAACAGTCCTTTCACACGGGCGACCACGTCATCTGGCTGCGCTTTCAGTTCCAGCGCCACCTGAGCAAGCCGGTGATCTTGGGCCGAGAGGTAACGGTTGGCCTCGTCCCCGGTCAGCGCTTCGATCCGGCGTACACCGGCACTGCTGGCGCTGTCGCCCAGTACCACAAAAGTGCCGATATCCCCTGTCTGGCGCACATGAGTACCGCCGCACAGTTCTATCGACCATGTTTCACCATCCTGTCCCTTGCCGGTCGGGGCCTTGCCCATCGAGACAACACGTACTTCGTCGCCGTATTTCTCTCCAAACAGCGCCTGCGCCCCCAGTTCGCGCGCGTCGTCGGGTGTCATGACCCGGGTTTCGACGGTTGAGTTCTGGCGAATGAAGCTGTTCACTTCGCGTTCGACCTTTTGGATTTCCTCAAGGCTCAGTGCTTTGGAATGGCTGAAGTCAAACCGCAAGCGATCCGCCGCATTCAGCGAGCCGCGCTGCGCCACATGATCCCCCAGCGCCTCCCGCAACGCTTCGTGCAGCAGGTGTGTGGCCGAATGGTTGGCCCGAATGGCGGATCGGCGGGCGTGATCGACCTCAAGCTCGACCGCGTCCCCTTTGGAGAGTGTGCCGTTTTCGACTGTAACCTTATGCGCATAGACTTTGCCATCGGCAAACTTTTTGGTGTCATCCACGCGGCTTAGGTCGTCGCGATCATCAACGCGGCGCAATTCTCCGGTGTCACCGATTTGACCACCGGCCTCGCCATAAAACGGGGTCTGGTTCACGACAACCCAGCCGCTGCCACCGGCCTTGATCGCATCGACGAGAGTGCCTTCCACGACCAACGCGGCAACCTGCGCTTCGGCCTTCTCGGTCTCGTAGCCCAAGAAATCTGTCGCACCTGCCGTATCTAAGACATCAAACCACACGGCCTGATCTGCAGCTTCGCCGGACCCGGCCCAAGCCGCCCGCGCCTTGGCTTTTTGCTCTGCCATCGCAGAATCAAACCCGTGGGTATCCACGGCGCGACCCTTCTCGCGCAGCGCATCCTGCGTCAAGTCCAACGGGAAGCCATAGGTGTCATAGAGTTTGAAGGCCGCAGCCCCTGGCAAAGGCGCGCCTTCGGCAAGCCCGGCTACCTCGTCATCCAACAGCTTCAAGCCGCGATCCAGTGTTTGCTTGAACTTAGTTTCTTCAAGCAACAAAGTCTCTTCAATCAGGGGCTGGGCCTGCGTCAGTTCCGAGTAATGCCCGCCCATCTGCTGCACCAGCGTTGGAACAAGGCGGTGCATCACCGGATCCTTGGCCCCCAATAGGTGCGCATGGCGCATGGCACGGCGCATGATCCGCCGCAGAACGTAACCGCGCCCATCATTGCTGGGCATGACGCCATCGGCAATCAGGAACGAGGTCGATCGCAGGTGGTCCGCAATGACGCGGTGATGCACGTTTTGATCCCCATAGGGATCCACGCCGGTCGCATCTGCAGACGCCTCGATCAGGGTTTTGAATAGATCAGTGTCATAGTTGTCATGGCTGCCCTGCAACAACGCACCGATCCGCTCCAGCCCCATGCCAGTGTCAATGGACTGCATGTCCAGTTCGACCATCGAACCATCTTCGAACTGCTCGTTCTGCATGAAGACGACGTTCCAGATTTCGATGAAACGATCACCATCTTCTTCGGCCGATCCCGGAGGGCCTCCCCAGATGTGATCGCCATGGTCATAGAAAATCTCGGTGCACGGTCCGCAGGGACCGGTCGGGCCCATCTGCCAAAAATTATCATTGGTGGCGATGCGGATGATGCGGTCCTCGGGAACACCGACCTTTTTCCAGATCTCAAACGCTTCGTCATCGGTGTGATAGACGGTGGTCAGCAGGCGGTTTTTGTCTATGCCGAATTCCTTGGTAATCAGGTTCCAAGCGAACGGGATTGCTTCATGCTTGAAATAGTCGCCAAAGGAAAAGTTACCCAGCATCTCGAAAAACGTGTGGTGACGCGCGGTATAGCCCACATTGTCGAGGTCGTTATGTTTGCCACCGGCCCGCACACATTTCTGGGCGGTTGTGGCACGTGTGTAGTCGCGGGTTTCCAAACCAGTGAACAGGTTCTTGAACTGGACCATGCCAGAATTCACGAACATCAGCGTTGGGTCGTTGCGTGGAACCAGCGGGCTGGATGCCACAACCTCATGCCCCTGTTTTTCAAAGTAATTCAGAAAGGTCGATCGGATATCGTTCAGGGTTGGCATTGGGCTCTCTCGGCGCACATAAATCTTGGTCTCCGCAGGTTTATCCCCCTGTCAGAAAAGTGTCCACAGCAGAGGTGTGCCAGAATGCGGCAAGGCGATCCTATGGACCGCCTTGTTACAGGAGTTTCCTATTCTGTTTGAAACGAAACCCACCGAATGATCTTGCTCCGTTCTGCGGCCTTTAAGCTTCCAGGATATCGTCATCCTCAGCAGCACCCGGAGGCATATCGAAATCCAACCCATGCGCGGCGCGGATCTTATCTTCGATCTCAAATGCGATCCGGTTGTTGTCGCGCAAGTATTGCTTGGCATTTTCACGCCCCTGCCCGATCCGTTCATCGCCATAGCTGAACCATGAGCCTGACTTTTCAACCACGCCTGCTTTGACACCGAGGTCCAGCAGCTCACCCATTTTAGAGATGCCTTCGCCGTACATGATGTCGAATTCGACCTGTTTGAACGGCGGCGCAACCTTGTTCTTGACGACTTTGACGCGGGTCTGGTTGCCGACAACCTCATCCCGATCCTTGATCGCACCGATGCGGCGGATATCCAGACGCACCGAGCTGTAGAATTTCAGCGCGTTACCACCGGTGGTGGTTTCCGGGCTGCCGAACATCACGCCGATTTTCATCCGGATCTGGTTGATGAAGATCACCATGCAGTTCGAACGACTGATCGAACCCGTCAGCTTACGCATCGCCTGGCTCATTAGACGGGCCTGAACGCCAACATTACTGTCGCCCATATCGCCTTCCAGCTCGGATTTCGGCGTCAGAGCGGCCACCGAGTCGACCACGACCATGTTGACCGCCCCCGAACGCACCAGCGTATCGGTGATTTCCAGTGCCTGTTCACCAGTGTCCGGCTGCGAGATCAGCAACTCATCCAAATCGACGCCCAGTTTGCGAGCATATTGCGGGTCCAATGCGTGCTCTGCATCAACAAAGGCGCACACACCTCCACGTTTTTGTTGTTCGGCAATACAGTGCAGCGTCAGAGTCGTTTTGCCCGAGCTTTCCGGGCCATAAATTTCAACAATCCGCCCCATTGGCAGACCACCGATTCCCAGCGCGATATCCAGTCCCAGAGAGCCGGTCGAGCTTGCTTCGATATCCTGCTTGGCACCTTCGCCCAGCTTCATGATCGAACCCTTACCGAATTGCCGTTCGATCTGGGCCAGTGCGCTGTCGAGCGCCTTTTGCTTGTCTGCGTTTTTCTTGTCGCTCATTGTCAGAAGATCCGCCATTGTCCTGTCGCCTTCCCTTTTGTCACACCCTTGATCGGGCGGCAATCGCTGCTTTGTTCGCCTCTTGTTCCTTATGGGACCAAAAAGAGAACATTTCAACTAAAACTTACAGAACTCACTCTTCTGCAATTGTGTTAAAGAGTCGTTTACGACAATCTGCTCAGAGGATCAGATTGAAGCGGAACGCGATATATGCTTGTTTTTTATGAAGAACGTCTGGCTTTTCTTGCCGTTCCAAAAACCGGCAGCACGGCGTATCACAGTGCATTGCGTGACCGCGCGGATTTTGTTGTGACACATCCTCCTGAGTTGAAACATGCGCCGGTGCGCCGATTTGATCGTTTTTTTCAGAACATCTTCCTGAAAATGTACGATACAGAAATGGAAATAATGGCTGTCGTCCGTGAACCCATCGATTGGCTGGGCAGCTGGTATCGGTTTCGCAACCGCGATGACCTGATTGGACACCCTCATTCCACACATGATGTTAGTTTCGACGCTTTCGTCCAAGCCTATATGCAAGACAAGCGTCCCGAGTTCGCCGATGTTGGCAGCCAAAGCCAGTTCTTCCGCACCCGCAGCAACGGTCGTGGTGCTACGCATATCTTCAAATACGAAAACCAAACCCGGATTCTGGAATTCCTGCAGACACGGCTAAACATGGAAATCGACTTGCCGCTTGAAAACGTGTCGCCTGCCGCAAACCTGAACTTGTCAAAAGATACGGAAAGCCGATTCCGCAACAGGTTCGCCGCCGAATTTGCGATCCACGATGCGGCGTTGTAATCAGTTCAATTGTTGAAAAACGGCCTCGGTCAGTTGATTAAGTGAGAACGGTTTGGGCAGGAATGTCGAATTAGCGATACCCGGTCCAGATTCGCCGAACGCGCCCTCGGTATAGCCCGAGACAAACACCACCCGCGCGTCCGGGCGTGTTTCGTGCGCTTTGCGCACCCAAGTTGGCCCGTCCATACCCGGCATAACCACGTCGGTTACAAAGACATCCACATTCAAAGTGGTATCCTCAAGCAACCTGAGCGCCTCTTCCGCCGAGTCCGCCTCAAGCACCGTATACCCTTTCAAACGCAATGCACGCGTTGCAAAGGCGCGTACCGGCGCTTCGTCTTCGACCAAAAGCACAACCCCTTCGCCTTGCCGCGTGCTTTGTGGGTCGGGTTGGTCAGAAGTTTTTTCTTCGACCTCGTCAGCGGCGGTGCAAATCGGCAAAATGACCGTGAACTCTGTACCACGCCCCATCACACTGTCGACAAAGATAAAACCTCCGGTTTGTTTCACAATGCCATAAACGGTCGAAAGCCCTAACCCAGTGCCTTCACCCGTGCGTTTCGTTGTATAGAAAGGCTCAAACACTTTTTGCAGCTTGTCAGCCGGTATACCTGAGCCGCTGTCCACCACTTTTACCGTTACATATTCTCCGGGATGCACCGTTGCACGATCTCGGCTGAGAGGGTGTGACAGACGCATGACCTCAGTCTCAATGCGAATCTCGCCACCATCAGGCATCGCGTCTCGGGCATTGACCACAAGGTTCATCAAAACCTGTTCCAATTGCCGCTTGTCAGCGCGCACCGGTTTGAGAACTGGATCGTGGCTGAGCGTCAACTGAACCTTTTCGCCCACCAATCTGTTCAAAAGGTGAATGAGGTCCGAAATCGTGTCGCGCAGATCAAGAACTTCGGGCCTGAGCGTTTGTTTCCGGGAAAACGCCAAGAGCTGGCTGACCAATGCTGCTGCGCGGTTGGCGTTCTGATTGATCTGCACCAGATCTCCATAGTCTGGGTCATTTTGATCATGCCGCAGCAGCAACAAGTCGCAATGACCCGAGATTGCCGTCAACAGGTTGTTGAAATCATGCGCGACGCCGCCGGCCAATTGTCCCACGGCTTGCATTTTCTGGCCCTGGACAAACTGCGCCTCCAGTGTTTTCAGCTCGGTGGCATCATTCAAGACGGCAATCAGACCCGCCTTGCCCTCTAAGGCAGCTTTGCTCAATGTGACTTGCACAAAGACCTCTTTGTCATCCCGGATCAACTGCAGGAACTCTGATCGCGGCACGTCTTCGTCCGAAGCCGTTTGCGCCAGCCAATCGCGAAGTGGAATGCGCAGCCCCCGCATAATTTCATTGATGCAGGTTCCCTTGAGGCTGTCTTTCCCCAAGAGCTTTGCAGCCAGCCTGTTAGTGTCAAGAATTGTGCCATCCGAAGACAAGTTAAGGATTGGCACTGGCAGATCCTCAATCGACGCGCCTGCCCCGGGAGGTGAAGACAGTTGTATAGGGATCAATCCCAATCGCCGATGCGACCCGGATGAGGACAATTCGGCAACGGCAACCGAATCCACACCATTTCGAGTTCGAACCTGGTTGATCGCCCCCACACTTGGCGCCCCACCACAAAACAGGTCCTGAAAATCGCCAAGATCAGCCCCAAACATCTTTTCGGCGACAGAATTGAACTGCAGGATTTCACCTTTGCGTCCAACGGAGAGAACCGGGATGGTTAACTCTCGGCAGCTTTTGTCGTCGCATTCCTGAAAGCGCCAGCAATATACCTCGGGTCTCAATCGGAAAACTGTTACAGCCATCATGTTGGCATTGCTGGGAAATTCCTCGTATGCACGGTCGCTCAAATGTGCCTGAGATTGCAGCCTGAACAAAACTGCTTGCGGGTTCGAAAATGTCGACCGCAGGCACAAGGTCAGTGGTTTTTCGGCTTCGGCACCAAACCGCCTTTGTGCGTGCGTATTGGCAAGCAGAATATCACCATACCCGTTAGCAACTAGAACCGGAGCATCTTCTAGTTCCGAAAATAAGCGCATAATGGAAATGCTACGCAGTTCGAATCTGAGCTCCACCTGTTTTTTGGCTACGAAACAAAGCAGAACACCTAGCAGAGAGAGACCCGCCACTTTCAGGCCTGCGCCCCAGTTGGGCGGCACCAAATCTGTGAAAGGTGCTATCGTGATTAATAAAGCCAACACCAGCAACGATCCTACGCGCATCGCTGAGGGTTGATGGGCAGCAGTAGGGTCGCGTAACAAAGCGGCAGTATCAGGCATTAAAAAGGCTCAAGGGCAAAGGTATCGGCAGTAACAGCACAAATGGTTAACGCGCGCTTAACAAAACGCGAAAAGCGAACTTCTACCTAAGGTTGTTATTTGCCGAAAGGTCAGCGCGTCAAGTGCGCGGTGAAAAAACCATCAGACCCGTGTGTGACCTGCCATGATTTGCGGAACGTTTCTGTCCATTCGGGGTTTTGCTGCAAAAAGTCATCGACTACAGCCCCGTTTTCGTCAGCCAGGACCGAGCAAGTAGCGTAAGCCAAAACGCCGCCTGATCGGATCAAGGGGGAAATTCTTTCCAGAATACCTGCCTGAACAAGCGTGAGGTCATGCAAGCGTTCTTCGGTCAACGACCACTTTCCAGCAGGTGCACGCCGCCATGATCCGCTGCCGGAACAGGGTGCATCAGCCAGCACGATGTCATAGGGCTCGTGTTCAGCAATATCTTTTGAAGTCAATATCTTGACGTTGGCTCCCGCGCGTTCTGCTCGCGCGGGAAGGTCACGCATGCGCCCCGCATTTACATCGTGGGCGAAGACTTCTACCCCCTCATGCGCGGCCATAGCCAGCGCTTTGCCGCCACCCCCGGCGCAATAGTCAAGAACACGCATGCCTGGCTGAAGATCCAGCACTGCAACAACCCCCTGACTGGCCGCATCCTGCAACTCCACCAACCCATCTTGATAGGCCCTACCTTGCGCGATCTTCCGCGCGCCATCAGTCACTTCCAAAGCCGTTGTGCAAAACGGATGCGGTTGAGCCGTAACGCCATCCGCCCGGAGTGCGGCAATCGCAGACACCGGGTCAGTTTTCAGCAGGTTCACCCGCAGGTGTACCTGCGCGCGAGACTGCAAGGCCTCGGCCGACGCCTGTGTGTCAGGCCCTAACGAGGCGAAAAATCGAGGCCAAAGCCATTCGGGAATATCAAGCCGTTCGGCGTCGGACCGGAAGGCGCGTGGCGTCTCTGTGGGTAGCACCGGTTCAGGAGCATGACGGTCGCCGGTGAACATTGCGGAAACGTCGCCGTCCTGTGCCCGGATCGCTCCGATCATCAAACCGCGTCCAGTGTCGGCGCCACCAAGTGTTGCAAAGGACCGCTGACATCGCAGGGCGTCAAAAACGTGATCCCGCACTGCCGCGCGATCCTTTGAGCCCGCAAAACGGCTGCGACGGGCCCATCCGGTCAACGCTTTTTCAACCGGAGCACCGTCCAGAATCTCGTTGAGGATTTCAATCGCGGCCTGAACACGAGCTGCCGGGGTCATGTCGACTTCCTTAAGGTGTTAGTGAACGCAAAACGGCGCCCGTATCTGGGCGCCGCATGCAACAGGTCAGAAGATCACATCACCCGGTAATTGGGGCTTTCGCGTGTAATCTGAACATCATGCACGTGGCTTTCCTTAAGGCCTGCACCGGTGATTTTGACAAAGCTGCAGTTTTTGCGCATCTCTTCAACGGTCGCACACCCCGTGTACCCCATCGCTGCGCGCAAACCGCCCACAAGTTGATGAATCACAGCGCTGGCCGACCCTTTGTAGGGCACCTGCCCTTCGATGCCTTCCGGTACCAGTTTGTCGTTGGCTGCGTCCTTCTGAAAGTAACGATCAGCCGATCCACGTGCCATGGCACCCAGACTGCCCATCCCACGATAGGATTTGAACGAACGACCCTGATACAGAATCACTTCGCCCGGGCTTTCATCGGTGCCTGCAATCATCGAGCCGACCATGGCGCAGGAGGCCCCCGCCGCAATTGCCTTGGCAAAATCGCCCGAGAATTTGATGCCCCCATCTGCAATGACCGGAACGTCACCCGCTGCGGCGGCGCAATCTCCGATAGCAGTCAACTGAGGCACGCCAACACCCGCCACCATGCGCGTCGTACAGATCGACCCAGGGCCGATACCTACCTTGATGGCATCAGCACCCGCATCGATCAACGCTTTGGTCGCCTCGCCCGTGGCGACGTTTCCTGCAATGATTTGAACCTCATTCGACAGGGTTTTCGCGCGTTTGACGGCGTCCAGAACACCCTGAGAATGACCATGCGCCGTATCGACCACAATGATGTCGACGCCGGAATCAACCAGCTGTTCGGACCGCTCAAATCCTGCATCACCCACCGAAGTTGCAGCAGCCACTCGCAAACGACCAAGCCGATCTTTGCAAGCGGTGGGGTTCAGGACGGCCTGTTCTGTGTCCTTCAGCGTCAGAAGGCCAGTTAGTTTCCCCTGGCCGTCAACCACAAGCAGCTTTTCGATGCGTCGTGCCCGCATAAGGCTTTTGGCTTCTTCCAGATCAGCGGGTTCTTGCAGCATGGCCAAATTGTCAGCCGTCATCATCGCCTTGATCGGAGTATCGTCCGATGTTGCAAAGCGCATGTCACGGTTGGTCACGATACCCACGACACGACCTTCCGCATCCACAACAGGGAAGCCGGTGAAGTTATAGCGTTCCACCAAGGCCTGTGCATCCGCCAGCGTCTGATCCGCGCGCAATGTCACCGGGTTATAAACAATGCCCGATTCAAACCGTTTGACACGCCGCACTTCACGGGCCTGCTCTTCGACCGAAAGGTTCTTGTGGATGACCCCGATGCCACCTGCCTGTGCCATGGCGATGGCCATGCGGGCTTCGGTCACAGTATCCATAGCTGAGCTTAGCAGCGGGATGTTCATTGTGATTTCACGCGTCACCCGCGTGGTGGTATCCGCCGTTGCCGGCAGCACAGAAGATGCGCCCGGAACCAGGAGAACGTCGTCAAAGGTGAGTGCCTCACGAATCTGCATCTGAAAACCCCATGCAAAAGCCCGTTTGACGGCGACCCTATCGCATGGATTTAACCAAAGGGAAAGCCCCCCAGCGCAACTCTGAGCCATCGCTGTGCAGAAAACGCCGCTAGCTGAGCAAATCGTGCCGCTGATAGCCCTTTCCCTTTGCGCTCAACATCATATCTTGCGCCCCATACGCGCGAATATGAAAAGGTATGTCACTGATGACCACCGATCCTCTTGTAGTCTTTACGCCTTCTGGCAAACGCGGACACTTCCCCGTCGGGACCCCGATTCTCACTGCGGCCCGCCAGTTGGGTGTGGATCTGGATTCGGTCTGTGGCGGGCGTGGGATCTGCTCTAAATGCCAGATCACACCCAGCTATGGCGAATTTCCCAAGCATGGTGTCACCGTATCCGAAAACGCGCTGAGCGAGTGGAACGCGGTTGAACAGCGCTATGACGATAAACGTGGTCTGAAACCGGGTCGTCGTCTGGGGTGTCAGGCGTCGGTGCAAGGCGATGTGGTGATCGACGTCCCGCCCGAAAGCCAGGTGCATCGTCAAGTTGTACGCAAGGCTGCGGCGGCGCGTTCTATCACCATGGATCCCGCGACACGCTTGTATTTCGTGGTCGTCGAAGAACCCGACATGCACTCGCCCACCGGGGATCTTGAGCGTTTGGAACGTACCCTGCGCGAACAATGGAAGATCGAAGCTGTCACAGCCGATCTATCGCTATTGTCCAAGCTTCAGCCCGTTCTGCGCAAAGGCAAATGGGAGGTCACAGTGGCCGTTCACAAGGGCCACAACGACAGCGTTGCCCGAATTGTCGAAATCTGGCCGGGCCTGCATGAAGGCGGGCTCTATGGCTTGGCGATCGACCTCGGCTCGACCACCATTGCGGCCCACCTGACCGACCTGGAAACCGGCGAGGTCAAGGCGTCCTCGGGTCTGATGAACCCGCAGATCCGGTTTGGCGAAGACCTGATGAGCCGCGTTTCATATTCGATGATGAATCCTGGTGGCGATCAGGAAATGACCAAGGCCGTACGCGAAGCGATCAACGATCTGACGACCTCAATTGCCCAAGAGGCCGAGATCGACGCATCCCTGATCGTGGAAACCGTATTTGTTTGTAACCCGGTCATGCACCACTTGCTGTTAGGGCTGGATCCGGTTGAGCTTGGGCAAGCACCTTTTGCGCTGGCAACTTCGGAGAGCATGTCCCTGCCCGCGCGTGACATGGATCTGACGACCATGAATCCACGCGCGCAGGTTTATATCCTTCCTTGTATTGCAGGCCATGTGGGCGCGGACTGCGCCGCCGTGGCGTTGTCAGAAGAACCAGGCAAATCCGAAGATCTGGTATTGATTGTGGACGTCGGCACCAACGCGGAAATCCTGTTGGGCAACACCAGCCGCGTTCTGGCCTGTTCGTCGCCCACCGGACCTGCATTCGAAGGCGCTCAGATCAGCTCGGGCCAGCGCGCAGCCCCCGGCGCAATTGAGCGGATTGAGATCGACCCAGTCACAAAAGAACCCCGCTTTCGCGTGATCGGATCCGAGAAATGGTCGGATGAGGACGGGTTTGACCTTGATATCGCAACCACAGGAATCACCGGCATCTGTGGTTCCGGCATCATCGAAGCCGTTGCCGAAATGCGCATTGCAGGCTTGCTGGACGAAAGCGGGTTGATTGGCTCGGCCGAGCAGACTGGCACAGCACGCTGTGTCCCCGAAGGCCGAACCCATGCCTATCTGATCCACGATGCCAGCGCCGAAGGTGGCCCGCGTATCACCGTCACCCAAGGCGACATCCGCGCGATCCAGCTGGCAAAATCGGCTCTTTATGCCGGTGCACGCCTGCTGATGGATGAAATGGATGTCGACCGTGTGGACCGTGTGGTTTTGGCCGGCGCGTTTGGGGCGCATATCTCAACCAAACACGCAATGGTACTAGGCATGATACCGGATGCGCCGCTTGAGAAAGTCTCAAGCGCGGGCAACGCCGCAGGAACCGGCGCACGTATTGCACTGTGCAATATCGCAGCGCGGACTGAGATTGAACGCGTCGTACGCAAGATCACGAAAATTGAAACCGCCATTGAACCCAAGTTCCAGGATCATTTTGTCGCGGCCAACGCGATTCCACACAAAACTGATCCATTCCCGGAACTGGCGCAGGTTGTCAGGCTGCCCAACCCAAGCTTCAACACCGGCGGTGCCGACGCCGAAGCCGGTGGTGGTCGTCGCCGTCGGCGTCGCGGGTAATCATGCATTGGAGCGACCGGCTTACGTTAGCCGGTCGTTCCTTGCAGAACTTCCAAGTTCAATGGCCGTCAATGCCAGAAATCAAGTCAAACCGCGGTGCACATGCACGGCGCACGGCGCGTGACGAACAACGCGTGAAGCTGTCGATCCTAGGAAATAGTCGCTCAACCCCGGTTGGTGAGAACCAATGACGATACAATCGACACCCTGGCTTGTGGCATAATCAATGATCGTTCGGGCCGTATGGCCTTTGACGATTTCGGACTTCACCCCTTCAAGGCCCTCGACTTTTTCAAGCAATTTCAGTCGCGCTCGTTCAAAACCTTCTGCGACAAGGGATTTGTCCAGATAGGCACTGACAGACCCCTGCGGCATTTCATAAACGTGCAACGCGATTATGTCGGACCCGTTTTCCGACAATGCACGTGCAACTTCCAGCGTGTGCTGCGATATGCCGTGATCCAATGCCATAGGGACAAGAACTTTTTTATACATCGAGGCCTCCAAATCTGGCGGGACTATGCCCAGGGTCTCAGGATAATCTTGGGAGCGGCCACAGCACCAGAGCGGATATCACGAAATGCCTGCGCTCCGTCGGCCAGGGCACGTTCCTCTGCCCAGTCCAACGCACCAAGCCGTCCGTCAAAGATCGCTTCTGCCGTTTGGCGGAAATCCTTAGCCGTATAGGTGTATGTGCCGATGAAGGTGATTTCTTGCAACGTCATGCGACGCACGTCCAGACCGCCGGTGTCTTCGCCAAGACCAACATGCGCAATCACGCCGCCGGGGTCTGCGACAGCTGATGCGACGGATCGTGTTGCCGCATATCCCACAGCGTCGATAACGAGCGGGAAGTTTCCAATCGCAGCGTCCGCGATTTTGAAGTCCTCAACCTTCTGCAGATAAGTCCGGCGCAAGGCATTGGGTTCTGCAATTGTGACATCTTCGACCTCCATCGCACGCAAGGCCAATGCGGCGGCAAGCCCGATCGCGCCGCCGCCAATGACCAGAGCGCGACGGGGCATCGCCGGGTGCAACGCTTCCAGCGCCAGCCGCGCCGCATGCCAACTGACGGCCAGTGGTTCGGCCAAAGCGGCCTTCGCAAACGAGACATGATCCGGTACAACAACCAGATTTCTGTCCTGCATCGAGACAAACTGCGCAAAGGCCCCTTCGCGTGGTGGCATTGAAATGATCTGACGATCCGGGCACAGATTTTCACGACCTGCCACGCAGGCTGGACATTGACCGCAGCTCACCAGCGGATTGATCGTCACGCGATCTCCTGCGCGAAGACCCTCGACAATCACCCCGGCGGCCTCATGGCCAAGGATCAAAGGAGCCGGTCGCCGCGCATCATGGCCAAGATACGCGTGCATGTCTGATCCACAGATGCCTACGGCTTCAATCCGGATCAGATGTTCAGATGCATCGGGTACTGCATTCGGCACATCCCCGAACTCCATCTGCTCTACACCTTTGTAAACCAGTGCTTTCATTTGGCTGTGAACCCCCCATCCACCATCAAAACCTGCCCGGTCACATAGTCCGAGGCCCGTGAACACAGGAAAAGAATCGGTCCGTCGATATCCTGCATCCGACCATTGCGTCCGATGCAGGTTTGCGCCGCATTCCGCTTGGCACGCTCGGGGTCATCGAACACGGCCTGCGTCAGTTCTGTGGGGAAGAACCCCGGTCCGATGGCATTTGCAGTAATGCCAAAGGGCGACCATGCCTCGGCCATCGCCCGGGTCAATTGCCCGATCCCCGCCTTGGTTGCGCCATAGGCGATACCGCCGGGAAAGGCGCGCGTTGTTTGCAGCGAAGCAAAATTGACAATGCGCCCCCACCCCTTTTCTTTCATCGCAGGCACCATGGCCTGACTTAGAAAAAACGGTGCGCTGAGGTTCACCGCCAGCGTGGCGTCCCACCCTTCTGGCGTCACATCATCGGCGACCTCACGCGTGTTTAGCCCAGCCGCATGTACCAAAATGTCGGGCGCGCCGAACTTGGCACTGACGGCTTCCGCCACGTGCTCAATTCCGTCACGATCAGCAACATCGGCTTCCACCGAAGCGGCCCGAGAGCCAATCTCGGCTTGCAGCTGCGCCAACGCATCTTGGCGTCGAGCCACGCCAACAACCTGCGCGCCTGCGGCTGCAAGCGCGTGTGCCACTTGCCGCCCCAGCCCCGAGCTTGCGCCGGTGACACAAGCCACCCTGCCCGTCAGGTCAAACAAGGCGCGCGGGTCATCCATCTGCGGTCAGATCGAACTGCTCATCCGGGAAATACTTGGCCAAACGCACATCTGCGGCGCGTGCATGCCCTTCCATCCCTTCCAACCGAGAAATCCGCGCGGTGGCGACGGCAATGGGCTTGGACCCTTCGCGTGTTGCCCGCTGCCACGTCACGATCTTCATATATTTGTGGACACTCAGACCACCGGTATAGCTGGCCGCGCCAGAGGTCGGCAGAACATGATTGGTTCCGGTGGCTTTGTCGCCGTAGGATACAGTAGTTTCCTCACCCAAAAACAGCGAACCATAACAAGTCAGCCGGTCCAGCCACCAATCCAGATCCTCGGCCTGCACGGTCAGGTGTTCGGGGGCGTATTCATCGGAACACGCAGCCATGTCTTCGCGATTATCGCAGACGATGACTTCTGCATAGTCCCTCCACGCGGCTGCAGCGTTTTCCTTATTCAATTCGGGCAAATCGTCGATCAGCTGCGGCACCAGGTCCATGACTTTCTGAGCCAGAGCACGATCATCCGTCACCAGCCAAACCGGAGAGTTATACCCATGCTCGGCCTGACTGACCAAGTCTGTGGCGACCACATGTGCATCTGCGCTGCTATCGGCCAGAATCAGGGAGTCAGTTGGTCCTGCGATCATATCGATACCGACTTTGCCGTAAAGAATGCGCTTGGCCTCGGCCACGAACTGGTTGCCCGGCCCAACAAGGATGTTTGCGCGTGGAAGGCCGAATAGACCATAGGTCATTGCGGCCACGCCCTGCACGCCGCCCATCGCCAGAATACTGTCGGCCCCGCAAATATGGGCCGCATAGACGATCGCTGGCGCGACCCCTTCGCCCGGACGGGGCGGAGAGCAGGCGGTGATGTGGCGGCACCCGGCAACCTTGGCCGTGGTTACAGTCATGATCGCACTGGCGATATGGCTGTAGCGCCCGCCGGGCACGTAGCACCCTGCCGCATCTACGGGTATGGCCTTTTGTCCCGCCACAACTCCGGGCACGATCTCGGTCTGAACGTCCGACACAGTGGCTTTTTGTGTTTCGGCAAAGCGACGCACATTGTCATGGGCAAAGCGGATATCGGCTTTTAGTTTCTCGGGCACCAACGCTATGGCCGCGTCGATCTCGTCCTGGGTCATCAGGACATTTCCGTCGAACTTGTCGAATTTGGCGGCGTATTCCAATGCCTTGGCGTCGCCTCCGGTCTCGATATCAGACAGGATTGTCTTGACCGTATCATGCACCTCGGTCGCATGAGACTGCGCCGTCAGGGTTGCCTTTTTCAGATAGTCACGGGGCATGTTGCAAAGGTCCTATTGGTAGATTTCAGGAAGCAAGGTGGTCGAGACAGCTGGTACGTAGGCGATCAAGAGCACCACGATCAGCATAGTCAATACGAAAGGCACGGCCCGGGCGGCAATCTTCAGAATCGACTCGCCGGTAATGCCAGACACAACGAACAGGTTCAGACCCAGCGGTGGCGTGATGAAACCAACACCCAGCGCGGTGATCATCATGATGCAGAACTGGATCTCGTTCATACCGATATTGTCGGCCAAGGGTTTCAGGATCGGTGCCAGGATCACGATGTTGGGCGTCGTTTCCATCACGCACCCCGCAGCGATCAGAATGCCGATCATCAACAGGATCAGCAGATAAGGATCATCCGTCAGCGACGTTACCGAGGCCACGAACCCCTGGGGCACGCCCATGATTGCCAGCGCTTCGGCCAACGGCGCGGAAAAAGCGATGATGGGCAGGATCACCCCGTTCACTTTCGCCGAGCTGACCAACATGGACGGGAAGTCAGCCAGCGTCAGCGTGCGCAGAATGAACCCCATGATGATGGTGACCACCACGGCGGTCGCACCGGCCTCGGTCGGCGTCAGTCGGCCCGAAAAGATGCCGTAGAAAATGATGCCCGGCACGATAAAAGCGTACCAGCCTGATTTGAGGGCTTTGCCCAAGTTGGACAGCCATTCGCTCATAGTCATCATGCCGCCGCCCTCATAGGCGTATAGACGATTCATGATGATGTTGGTGATCAGGATCGATACCAGAATGGCCAGTCCTGGGATCAGAGCGGCCAGAAACAGTGTCGAGGCGGAAATACCCAGCACAAGGCCGATGATGATGTATGCGATAGAGGGTGGGATCAGGATGCCGGTACAGGCCCCGGCGGCTACTAGTGCACAGGCATAAGGGCGCGGATACCCGCTTTCGACCAGACGGTTGATGGTCATCCGGCCCACGGCAGCAGCGCCCGCCGCGTCCGAGCCCGAGATCGCCGCGAACATGCCGCAGACAAGCACGGTGGCCGAGCCGAACCCGCCCTTGGCGAAGCAGGTCAGCGCCTCGGCCACGTCCAGAAACTTGCGCGACAATCCTGTACGAACCAGAACGTCTCCGGTCAGGATGAACAGGGGCACAGCGGTCAGCGCGAATGCATCGATACCGGTGAAAAGGCTTTCGCCCACCAAGCTTAGCGGCAAGTCGCCAGACATGATCAGCATTACAATAGCTGCCGACCCAATAGCGGCCCATACAGGCACGGCCATGGCGATCAAAGCAACGAAAAGAATTACAGGGACATAGAAATCCCAGCCGAGTTCAACGGTTTGATTGAGGGAATTCCAAAGCATTCAATTTCTCCTCAGTCAAACAGCTTGTCGCCTTCGAAGACGGGGGTGCCGTCTCGCAGACATTTCAGATCGCGTATCAGGGATTGGATCAGCCGCCAGATCATCAGCGCAAACCCAGTTGGAACGGCCATGAGGAACCAGACTTTGGAAACCCGCAACCCATCTGTGACTGAGCCGAACTTGGCTGAGACATGAACCGCCTCGTAAGACCAATAGAGCGCGATCACGGCCACGACGAACATCACCAGATCGCCGAAGATATAAAGCAACGCCTTGGGGCGCAGTCCAAGGTAATGCATGATGACGTCAATTCGGATATGCGCACGTTCCTTGACCGCAGCGGCGGCCCCGATCCAGGCGAGGTAGATGAAGGAATAGCGCACGATCTCTTCGCCCCAGATCGAGGAGTAAGCGAAGATCTCACGCCGCAGCACTTCGATCGCCATGGTGATCACCAGCATCACGTAGAACACCAGCAACAACCAGCGCTCTGCGTTTCGGTCAATGTTTTGAAGAATGGCCATCTGATCCTCCGGCGACAGCACAGCCAGACCCTCGCCCGTCGTGGCGGGCCGATAACAGACTGACTGCAGAAAACAATCGTGGACGCCCGGATGGCGTCCACGGATAGCGCCTTAGGCGTCGTGAACGTAGTATTTGCCCTGCGTTCCGGCGGCTTCGACCAGCTTTTCGAAGTTTTCCATCGACCCGGCCAGTTCGGTCTTGAACGGATCCCAATCGGCGTTCTGATAGCCGCCCGCATCCTGCCATTCGGCCAGTTGGTCTTCGCTGAGCGAGTGGAATTGGACGCCTGCCTTGTTCAACTCGGCCATGGCGTATGCACGTGCTGACGGAACTTTGGAGAGGTTCTGATGCGCAGTCATTTCAGACCCCCACATGATGCCTTCCTGAACATCAGCGGGCATCGAGTTGAACCACTCGAGGTTACAGGAATAAACCTGACTGTCCGGAACCGCCTGTGTGAAGGTTACATGGCTCAGGATGTCCTTGAAGCCAAAGACAAACAGCGCCCCGACCGAGGGGTCAAGCGCATCCGCGACACCCTGCTTGATGGCCGAAGGCGTCTCACCCCAGGCAACAGGCGTCGGGTTGGCACCAACCATACGGTAATACTGCTGGAGCATCTTAGAGCCGGGAACGCGGAACTTTATGCCACTCATATCGCCCGGCGTGATGACCGCATTGCCACCCTGCCGAACCGCGACAACACGCGGGTCAATGTTAACGTAGAACAGGGCCTTGAAGCCCGCAGCTTCGACCTTGGGATGAACTTCGTTCTTCCACGTGTCAGAATGGACAAGATTGGTAAAACGCTGGTTCGAACCGCACAGATACGGCATGTTGATCAGGTCAACAGTCGACGCAAAAGGCGCGAAGTTCGAAAGCGAATGCTGCGCCGCCTGAATGGTCCCGCCCTGCACTTTCTGAACGAGGGAACCGCCAGCACCCAACTGCCCGCCCGGTGCCAGTTTGACATAGACTTTGCCATTAGTGGCGTTCTGGATGTTCTCTTTCAGGTCCAGCTGCATGATTGGATAGCTGCGTGAGGCGCCCAGAACGTAGGCCGTGGCGACCGTCATCACATGGTCTGCAGCTTGCTCGCGCTCGCGCTCTTCCTTAGCGGTCTGCGCTGCGGCCTCCGACGACCACAACACCCCGCCTGCCCCGGCTACCAAGGCAGCTGTGAACGCACCACTTGCGCTCAGCTTTAGAAAATTACGGCGTTCGGCTGACGCCAGTTCGGTCTTGTCGTTGTTCATGAATTGCCCTCCCAAGCAAAAATTCAGCTACCGTTTGTTGCGTCGCGGTCAGCTTCCTTTTTCAGAATTGCGACAACGAACAAGATCGACGCCGCGAACAGAACCAACATCTCTCCAACGTCCCCAAGAAACGCGCTGTTCGCATAGGCACCAAGGGCGACGTTGGCGAAGTAGATCGCAAAAACGACAGCAGATGCAGCGACAAACATATTCGGGGCTCCCAATAGAATCGGCTCTCAAATTCATTTGTAAGCGCTTACATGATAAATGCAAGCGCTTACATAACCACTTTCATCACACCCAAAAAACGCATAACTTAGGGCAAACGGAACTAAGAGTTTGAAAATGTCAAAGCACCGATCCGCACCGACGCTGGATGACGTTGCCAAGGCGGCGGGTGTTTCCACCGCCACGGTGTCGCGCTGTCTGAACAATCCGCAACGCGTTGTTGAAACGACGCGCCAGCGTGTTTTGTGCGCGGTTGATGAACTGGGATATACGCCAAACTTTGCAGCCCGAGTGATGGCGGCAAAGCGGTCTTTCACAATCGGTGCAATCATTCCAACGATGGAAAACTCCATTTTTGCGCGCGGTTTGCAGGCGTTTCAAGAAGAGATTCACAAACGCGGTTACACGCTGCTTGTCTCAAGCTCTGCCTACAAACCCGAAGCCGAGGAAGAGCAGATCAGAACTCTGGTTGCGCGCGGCGCTGACGGGCTTTTGCTGATCGGTCATGACCGTGAAGAACGGATCTATGACTATCTGGAACGGCAAAAGATACCAGCGCTGGTTGCTTGGTCTTTCAACCCAAGCAACCGCACACCTTCGGTCGGATTCGACAACCGGCAAGCGATGAAAACCCTGGCACAACAAGTTATCGCGCTTGGGCATCGACGTCTCGCCACGATTTCAGGCATCAGCAAAGGCAACGACCGTGCTCGGTTGAGAATCGCGGGCATCAAAGACGCGATGGCGGAAAGCGGACTGCTGCCAGACGACCTGATCGTAGTGGAAACCACTTATGAAATCGAAAGCGGTGCCGACGCTTTCAAGAATCTCATGTCTCAAACCCCTGCCCCGACGGCGGTTCTGTGTGGCAATGATGTTCTGGCCGTGGGCGCAATGCGCCAAGCGCAAGAGATGGGACTAAGCGTGCCTGACGAAATCTCGATCACCGGGTTCGATGACATCGAATTGGCCTGTATAGTTTCACCTACTTTGACAACGGTTCATGTCCCCCATCGTAAAATGGGTCAAAAAGCAGCATTGGAATTGATACATATGATTGAAACAAGCGCGCCCGGACGTTCCGTTGAACTGTCCACCCGCTTGGTTGCGCGAGATTCTTTGACCGGGGCAAAGGAAAACCAGATCCGTTAGACTCCGCATGGCCGTGGCGTGCTCTGGAGCGGGTAGCGGGAATCGAACCCGCGCGTTCAGCTTGGGAAGCTGACAGGCTACCATTACATCATACCCGCCGCGCCTTTTGAGATATCACCAGTAATGACAGAGGTTCAAGCCGGCGCGAGACAGATCAGGCGAAATTATCACTCAGTCCGGGCGCGCAGGCTGTCGATCAACGATTGGTCTACGTCAAGCGCTTCTCCGGCAGCTTCCAAGGTCCGTTTGTCCAAGTGCTGAGGGTTCAGGTCAACACCATCAGAAAACGCTTCAACAATGGCTTGCATCGCCTTGATACGAGCGTGTTTCTTGTTGTTCGCAGGTATGACGTGCCATGGGGCCAACTCGGTCGAGGTGCGCGCCAGCATTTCGTCAACGGCAACCTCAGCAACATCCCACTTTTCGCGATTTCGAAAGTCTTCGTACGTCAGCTTCCAGCGTTTCAAAGGGTTTGTCAGCCGCTCGGTAAAGCGACGCATCTGTTCTTCTTGTGAGATGTGAAAGAACAGCTTCACGATCCGCGTGCCGTCATCGACGAGCATGCGTTCAAAATCATTGATTTCCTGATAGGCCGCGCGCCACCGTTCTTCCGGTGTCAGTTTTTCAATCCGCTCGACCAGAACCCGACCGTACCAGCTGCGGTCAAAAGCCGAGATCGCGCCCGCAGGCGGCAAACGTTCCCAAAATCGCAAAAGATAGTGCCGGTTGAGGTAGTAGTTTCGCGGGGCACCGATGGGCCAAACCTTGAAACTTCGCGGGTCCAGCGCTTGGCTGATCCGGCGAATAGTTCCCCCTTTTCCTGCAGCATCCCACCCTTCAAAAACCAAAACGCCCTTGAGGCCATGAAAAAGATAAGCTTGTTGAATTCTGGCAAGCTTGGCTTGTAAATCGATCAGTTGATCAAAATAATCCTTCTTGTTTAGACGCTTAGTCAGGTCTGCATCCGAAAGTTTCGGGGGATGATGTTTACTCATGGTGCCACCTGATCTTTGTGCGAATGATCTGGCTATTGTGAAACCTTCTGCGCAATCGACATTGATCAGAGTCAAAAAGGCCGGGCACTGGGCCCGGCCTTTGGTGTCAAATTAGATCCGATCAGGCGCGGCGGCGACGGCCACCACCGCGACGGCCACCGGCGGCACCGGCTTCGTCAGGCGCTTTGTTGAACCGGATCCACTCGCCGCCATGCGGGTCGTTGTTGGTCAGCAGGTTGGCGGCCCGAATGGCCTCCATCTCTTTGCCAGCGCGCGGCTTGGTCGAACCCAAACCGAACATCTGTACAAATGCTTCGTCATCCATGCCTTCAGGCAGAATGATGCCAGCTGCGGCCACGGCTTCTTTCTTCTCGGCGATCTTTTTCTGTGTCACCGGCAACGCGACCGGGTTCATGATGGCCGAGGTCATGCCAGCGCCCATTGCCATCGGCAGGAAGGCGTTGTTGATGCCGTGACGGTTTGGCAGACCAAACGAGATGTTCGAGGCACCGCAGGTGGTGTTCACGCCCAGCTCTTCGCGCAGACGACGGACCAGAGCAAACACCTGTTGACCGGCAGTCGCCATAGCTCCAATCGGCATAACCAGTGGGTCTACCACGATGTCATGTGCCGGGATGCCGAAGTCAGCAGCACGCTCAACGATTTTTTTGGCAACGTCAAAGCGTACATCGGGGTCTTCCGAGATACCGGTGTCATCGTTCGAGATCGCCACAACCGGTACGTTGTACTTTTTGACCAGCGGCAGAACCAGTTCCAGCCGCTCTTCTTCACCAGTGACCGAGTTCAGCAGCGGACGACCCTCAGCCGCCTCAAGACCGGCCTCCAAGGCACCCGGAACCGACGAGTCGATGCACAGCGGCACTTCGACCAGACCCTGCACCAGTTCAACGATCTTGCGCATCAGCGGCGGCTCGGTCTCGTTCGGGTTGGGGTTCGAGTTGTAGACAACGCCTGCGTTGATATCCAGAACGGTTGCGCCCGCCATCACCTGCGCCAGCGCGTCTTTCTCAACGGTCGAGAAATCGCCCGCTTCCAGTTCGGCCGCCAGCTTTTTGCGGCCGGTCGGGTTGATCCGCTCACCGATCACACAGAACGGTTCGTCAAAGCCCAGAACGGCGGTTTTTGTTTTTGATTCTACGACTGTACGGGTCATGTCCGTTCCTTAGGAGTTTACAGGCTTTGCCGAAGCGCCGCCGTTATTGATCGCCCAGTTGGCATTGGTTTTGATTCCACCCAGCGGGAAGAAATGCACGTTGGTGATGTTGAAATCCGGGTTGGCCGCTTTGTGCTCGGCCAGTTCCGTAATCACGTCAGTCGGCTCATAAGGAAGCAGCAACTTGGACACGTCCATAGCGCGTTTCTGTAGAACCTTCAGCGACGGGCCAACGCCACACGCGATGGCAAACTTAATCAGCGTTTGCAGCTTTGCCGGACCCGCGATGCCGATATGGATCGGCAGATCGATACCCGCCCCTTTCAGGCTGTCAGCCCATGCGATAATCGGCTTAGCGTCAAAGGCAAACTGGGTTGCCAGCGCCATTTCGGCATCGGTGGTTTCGTTGAACTTCTGCTTCCAGCGCAGAGCATCGTCCACGTTCTTGGTCGAGCCATCGGGGTCGATGTCCTTGTTGCCTTCCGGGTGACCGGCCACGTGCAGGCGCTTGAAGCCAGCCTTGTCGAACAGGCCGGTTTCCAACAATTGCATCGAGCTGTCGAAGTCGCCATGCGGGTTGGTAACGCCACCGGCCAGCAGCAACGCCTGATCAACGCCCGCTTCGCCCTGGTACATGGAAATCCAGTTTTCCAGCGTCGCCGCGTCTTTGATGATCCGCGCCGGGAAGTGCGGCATCACCTGATAGCCGTCGGCCGCGATGCGCTTGGCGGTCTTGACCATGTCCTCAATCGGGGTGCCCTCGATATGAGCGATATAGACGCGTGTGCCTTCAGGCAGCAAAGCGCGGAAATCGTCGACCTTTTCAGCGGTACGCGGCATCACCTCGATCGAATAGCCCTGCAAAAAGGCTTCGACGGTTGGGTTCACAGGGCCGGTTTCGACCGCATCACGTTTTTTGAAGTTCAGCAAAGCCATTTCGGCCTCCCTTAAAATCTGGGCTTACGCCCAACCGTCATTGGCGATCAGCGCTTTGACGCGGTCCTGATCGTATTCTGTTTCCAGACGCACCGCCTCGGTCTCGGCAATCTCGGCGGGATCGCCATCTACTGCAAAGGGTGCGGCTTTGCGCCATTCGGCCAGGTAGGCATCACTGTCCTTGGCGTTCACCTTCATGGCAGCCCGGTCGATGGCTTGCTCGAACCGTTCTTCCAACTGCCGCTTTGCGCCACGACGGCCTTTGCCGACGATGACCTGAGCGGGAATGTCGCGCCAATACACGATTGTGACGTCAGGCATTGCTGTGATTCCTCCTAACCCGATGGGCCGGTTCTAAACTTCAAACTTAGCTTTGGTCGGTCGGTTTTCGACACACGACGCTTTTCCAGCGACCTTTTTACCAAAGCTAGCCAAGGGCGCTTTTACACAAACAAACGGCAGACGCGCATATCATAATTCTCAACGTCACTATGAAAGCGCTGCATAAAACGCAAAAACCCTGGACGGAGTTATCCGTCCAGGGCGGTATTTCAAAGGTCAGTGCGGTTTAGCCGACCAAACCACCATCTTCGCGAGTCACCGCGATGATCGCCGAACGCGGAACTGCATCACCGCCTTCGGGCCAGTGGCTGTTGCCATCCTCACCCGGGTGCTGAATGCCCACGAACATGGTACGGCGATCCGGTGACCAGCTGAGGCCGGTGATCTCACACTCATTCGGGCCGACAAGGAAACGGCGGATTTCACCGGTGACCGGGTCACCTGCCAGCATCTGGTTGTTGCCCTGCCCTTCGAAGTCGCCTTCATTGCCATAGTTGCCGTCGGTCTGGATCCACAGCAGGCCATTGCTGTCGAATTTCAGACCGTCGGGCGAGTTGAACATGTTGTCGGCATTAACGTTGTCAGACCCTCCGTAGGCATCCTGATGCACATTGGGGTTGCCCGCCAGCACATACAGATCCCAAGCAAAGCCCGAGGCGGTATGATCACCACCTTCAGGACGCCAGCGCACGATCTGGCCGTAGTTGTTGGCCTCACGCGGGTTCGGACCGTTGACCGAAGTGTCATCACCACCGGCATTCGGCTTGACGCCCCGGTTCTTGTTGTTGGTCAGACAGCAGTAAACCTCGGCCACGTTCGGGTTTGCAGCAACCCACTCCGGGCGATCCATGGTGGTCGCGCCTACGGCAGAACCGGCCTGACGAGTGTGGATGCTGATTTCAGCTTGCGAAGCCAAACCGGTCGTCTCGGGCGTCAGATCCAGCCATTCGCCCGTACCGTCGTCATTGAACTTGGCAACAGACAAGGTGCCGTTTTCCAACAAGGCATTGGTGTCAACTCCAGCGGCGTAAACGCCATCCGAAACAAAGCGATACAGGAACTCGCCACGTTCATCGTCGCCCATGTACACAACAACACGACCGTCATTGTTCACCACCGACTCGGCGTTTTCATGCTTGAATCGGCCCAGAGCGGTCAGCTTGCGCGGAGTCGAATTTGGGTCAGTTGGGTCGATTTCGACCACATAACCGGCGCGGTTCGGTTCGTTGGGGTTTTTCGAGACGTCGAACCGATCATCGATCTTGGCCCAGCCATAGCCCCAATCTTTCGACGAGACGCCATAGCGCTTCAGTTCTGCACTAACCTCGTGGTTTTCATCTTCTGCCGAAAAGTAGCCGTTAAAGTTTTCTTCACAGGCCAGGTAGGTGCCCCACGGCGTCATGCCATTGCCGCAGTTGTTCCAGGTCCCTTTCGAGGTGGTGCCTGTCGGGTCCGCAGCGGTTTTCATCAAGTCATGAGCAGCCGCAGGGCCGGTGATCGTCATATCGGTCTGCGGTGTAATACGACGGTTGTACGGGCTGTCTTTGACGATGCCCCATGTACCGTCCGTGTTGGCAATCTCGACCACAGTCACGCCGTGCGCCATCATACCCTTGGCCACATCGTCGTCCGAGGCCGCCTTGGCATCAGGGTTGTTGCCCCAAAGGATGTCACGGTTGGTATATTCGTTGTTTACGACCAGCAGCACGTGGCCATCGTGGAAGAACACGTCCTGACCGTCAGTGTTGTCGCCAAATGCACGCTCTTGGCTGGCAGCGGTGCCACGGGTCGCGTGATCGAACTCGGGCGCGTCAGACCACAGCGGGTCGCCCCAACGCACCATAACCTCGGCTTTGTAGCCTGCAGGAACAACAACATCGTCTGCAGTGGAAACCGGAATCGCTTCAAACGAGAACCGGTCGGCTGCCGCGCGTGCGCCCGTAGGAATCAGTGCACCGCCAACAGCCGTAAAACTTCCCATGGCAAGAACGCCGCCCAGAAAACCGCGACGCGACAATGCGCGTTCGACAACACGATCAAATTCGCATTCTTCAGGGCGTGGATTTACGACTTCATCGAATTCGTCAAAGGAAAGGGGACGCTCATCATTCATGGCAGGCTCCGTATCTGGCTGTAAGCTAGTAAAGAATCCCAAAATCGGGTTCGGGCACTCAAATCGCATTTCAGTATGAACGACATGTGACACTGACGTTAATTTCAAAATTGAAATCACTTGCACGTCGGCAATCCCCCGCCTAGGGTCAAGTTAACTCGAAAATCGGAGGGCGTGACGAATGGCGCCCAAGCGTCCCAAAGGTGCGGGCGCGTTCCCGAAGGCGGTCGAAAGCCCCGCGCCGGCAAGACCCGATCCGGATGCCCTTTATGCAGCACTGGATCTGGGGACAAATAGTTGCCGCATGTTGATAGCCCAACCCAAGGGGAGCGGGTTCCATGTGGTCGACAGCTTCTCCAAATCCGTGCAGTTGGGCGCGGGTCTGGAACGCACCGGACGGCTGTCGCGGGCGTCGATGGCTCGCACCGTACAAGCATTGAGAATCTGCCAGCAAAAGCTGAAACGCAACAAGGTCAATCGAATGCGTTTGATCGCAACCGAAGCCTGCCGTCGCGCTAAGAACTCGCGCGACTTCATCCGGCAGGTGAAGCGGGAAACCGGGTTGACGCTTGAGATCATCCAACCCGAAGAAGAAGCACGCCTGGCGGTGATTTCCTGTGCTCCGTTGGTCTCGACCAAGACTGAACAATTGTTGGTCGTGGACATTGGTGGTGGCTCGACCGAGCTTGTTTGGATCGACATTTCGTCCGTCCCACGCCGTGATCGTCCGGCTGCGATTATGCGGCTTCACAATGGTTTTCATACGGCCGACAGCCCTTTTCCAGCGGCGAAAGTCGTGGATTGGATCAGCGTTCCCTTGGGTGTCGCCACCCTACGAGATCAATTCAACGACGTTGAAGACGACGCGGCCCGTTTCGCACTGATGAGTTGGTTTTTTGAAGAAAACCTTGCTGACTTCGCACCCTATAAAGACGAACAGACACGTGAGGGGTTTCAGATCGTCGGAACCAGCGGCACTGTGACGACCGTTGCAGCCTCGCACCTTGGGCTCAAGCGGTATGACCGGACTAAAGTGGACGGTCTGCGCATGACCAGCGATCAGATTGACAAAGTTATCCGCGGGTATTTAGAACTCGGCCCTCACGGGCGACGCCGGGACCCCAGAATTGGAGATGACCGGCAAGCTCTGATCATGTCCGGCTCGGCCATTTTGCAGGCTTTACTTAGATGCTGGCCCACCGACCGCCTTTCCGTGGCGGATCGTGGGCTGCGTGAAGGTCTGCTCTATGCGCAGATGAGCGCGGACGGCGTATTGGAAGACGGACCGTTTTGATGGCGAAGACACCGAGTGGGAAAAACACCTCAGGCCGCGGCCAGCGCGACCTGAAGGTCAAAGTCAAAACCGCGCGCGGGCGCAAGCTCAGCTCGACCCGGTGGCTTGAGCGGCAATTGAACGATCCGTATGTGAAACGTGCACAGGCCGAAGGGTATCGCGGTCGCGCTGCATTTAAGATACTGGAACTGGACGATAAATTCAGGTTTCTCGTACCGGGAGCGCGGGTCGTAGATTTGGGCTGTGCGCCCGGAGGCTGGCTGCAAGTCGCGGTTAAACGCGTAAACGCGCTGGGCGAGAAAAGCGGTAAACGGATCGGCACAGTTTTGGGCGTAGACTTGCAAGAGGTCGAACCCGTTGCTGGTGCAACCGCCCATGTTCTGGACTTCATGGAAGACGACGCCGACGTAAAGGTCAAAGAGTGGCTGGGTGGCAAGGCCGATGTTGTGATGTCAGACATGGCCGCCGCGTCTTCGGGTCACAAACAGACGGACCATTTGCGCATTATGGCCTTGTGCGAAACGGCGGCTTACTTTGCGTTTGATGTGTTGGAAGACGGCGGCACCTTCGTAGCCAAGGTTCTGGCCGGAGGCGCCGAGGGCGATTTGCAAAAGCTGTTGAAGCAGAAATTCCAGAAAGTCGCCAACGTGAAACCGCCTGCTTCACGCTCGGACAGTTCCGAAAAATTTGTTGTGGCAACAGGGTTTCGCGGCGGAGATTAATCCTCTAGACGAATGCGTTCTTCGGTCAGGCGCTGCACGCGGAAAGAAGCGGTGGCCATACCCTGCAACATCAACGCTTCCCCATGTGACACGTATACCGGTGCGCGCCCACGCAGCTCTTCTATGCGTTGGGCAAGTGTAACCGAGCTGACAACCGCAGTTGGTCGCTTTTTCGCATTTTTAGACATGTTTCACCTCTGAACAGCACACTCATCCCGTCCTTAGCGTGAAATTTTGCCGTGAAAATGGAGCAATTCGGGCGGGGATGTGCCGGATCAGGGACCAAGCTGTTGCGACAATTGTTGAAGGTTCGGGTCGTTGGGCAACAGCTCTAGCGCCTCACGCAGAACAGCGCGCGCGGCGCCGGGACCGCGATTGATATGCGCCAGCTGCACCAACATGGGCCACGCCTCGCCCCTTTGCGGATCCAAAGTCACGACTTCGCGAAAGGCTTGTTCGGCGGCAGGCGCATTGCGCAGTGTCAAAGCCATGCCCCCCAGAACAAGGTGGGTTTCCGGGAAATCCAATCGGTTCGCAATCGCCTGCTGCCATTCTGACATACCCTGCCCGGCCAGCGATTGTTGCCGAGGTGTAAGTGCTTGCGGTGGTATCGTCAGGAACTCTTTCGCAGCAGCAATACGTACATTGCGCAGGGGGTCCGACAACAAAGGTTCCAATCTCTGAACCTGCTCAACCGGGTTGGCCTGACGCTGCAGGGCGGCTGCGTTGGCGCGGATAAGGGGGTCGTCGTCTTGCAGCAATGACGCAGTCGCCGTGGCCAAGTCCGGGGAAGCGAAGGGTTGCAGCAAGTAGGCCGCTGTTGCCCGCACGATTCCGGCATTGGAGGGGTCCATCGCAACGGCCAGCAAACCTTCGGGCGTGCCCAACCTGCCCTCAGCAGCGGCATTGAAAACCGTCCCAAAATGCGGGCCACGATGAGTGTCATCCGGGAACCACCCTTCGATCTGATTGGCCGCCCAGTCCTGATCCTTTTCTTCATGACAATCGGTGCAGGCATCGACGCCCAGCCCCAAATCAGGCCGTGGAATGCGGAAGCTGTGATCGCGGCGCCAATCGACGCCCATATAGACCCTTTCGATCATATGGCAGCTTTTGCACTGCGCGCCGTCACTGTTTTCAGGATGATTATGATGCGCGGGCGTATCATATTCCTTTGCTGTAAGCGTCGGAAAGTCCGGGTTCCCTGCCGGGGAATGACACTGTGTGCAAACACCGTTTCCTTCCGCCTTCAGCTTTGCGCTGTGGGGTTCATGACAGTTCATACACCCGACGCCTTGCGCGTACATCTTGGATTGCAGGAACGAGCCGTAAACATACACCTCATCCAATATCTGCCCGTCCGGGTGGTACGATCCGGGTCTCAACAGCGCTAGATTATAGGCATCGTGAAAGGGTGTGCCGGGCAAAGGGTTTCCATCGCCATGCGCTTCACGCCGGGAATGGCACCCGGCACATTGCTGAATTTCTGCCTCGGTCTGGCCTTTGCCCCAGCTGATCAAAAAACCAGAAGGTCCAAGATTTTCGGAAGCGCCCTGCCCCTTCACCCAATCGATGTGGGCTGAGCCGGGACCGTGACAGGCCTCGCACCCGACGCCGATTTCAACTTGTTGCGACGAATAGGATTTTGTTTCCGCGGAATAGTTCTTTTCAAACCCCGTGGCGTGGCACTCGGCGCAGCGGCTGTTCCAATTCTTGTAAGGGCCCGTCCAATGCAACCCGTCATCGGGCGGCAAATCCTGATCAGGATACAGATGATACCATTGCTTGCGCTCGGTATCCCAAACCACGTCAAAGCTCTGCAGACGCCCAGCTTCGGTTTCGAACAGGTATTGCTGCAACGGTTCGATCCCGACGACGGAATGCACGTCATAGCCTTTTGTTACGCCGTCCTTTTCGGTGACACGGGCCGAATATCTGCCAGCATCTTCCGCGAACGCGACTGTCATCCCATCAAGGTCAAATCGCGTACCGTCAAAATCTGCATCCAGCGCGCCGTGATCCACATCTGTCCAGGCCAGCGCGTGGTGCGAACTTGCCCAGGCTGCGGCTTCTGCTTGATGGCAGTCAGCACATTGTTCCGAACCAACATAGTTTTGGGCCTGTGCCTCGCTTGCCAGCATCAGGCAAATTGAAAGAGCTACACGCCTCATGTCACGGCCCCATCTGCTGCGTTTTTCAGATCCATCAACGCACCATTGAATTCAGCACCAAGGATCAGCAACGCCGAGCAAAGATACAAAAAGATCAACGCGGCCATGGCACCCGCCAACCCTGCATATGTGGCGCTATAGGTGGCGAACTGGCTGATATAGATCGAAAACGCCCATCCTCCGGCAGCCCACAAGGTCAGCGTCAGGATCACACCGGGCAGGATTTGCGTCAGTCTGTGCCGACGGGTCGGCAGTATGAGATGCGCCAAAAGGACCGTGCCTGCAGGAACGCCCACGGTAAAAGTCCAGCGCAGGCGATCGACCGATAGCCACTGCGTCACTGCCACATCAGTATGTGCAGCCACCAAGTTGGTATAGACTGGCAGTATCACCTCCACGGCGGCGATGACCAGAATTGCTGCACCCCCTAGGATAACCAGCACCAGACACAACAGCCGGGTTTTCCAAAACGGCCAGCTGTCCTGATCGTGGTAGGCTTGATTCATGGCGGCGCGCACTGCTGCCACGCCGTTCGAGGCAAAGTAGATTGCCAGAAGACCACCCAAAGTAATGACACCCGTGCCCGACCCGGCCAGAACCGCGCGCAGCTCGGCCACAATGGGGTCAGCGACGTCCTTGGGCCAAGCGCCAAAAATCAACTCGATCAACTCATCAGTCACATAGCCCTGCGACAGGGAACCGGCCAAGGCAACTGTAAACAGTACAAACGGAAACAGCGCCATCATCAGTGACATGGCGACATGACTGCTCATGACGGCTCCGTTCTTGTTGCCAAAGCGGCGGAGCGCCAGCCACAGGGCCTGGACAGGACGGCCAAACAGAGGATTCGCGGAATTGGTCATCCTGCAACCCTAACCTGCCGAAATAAAACACAGAACCCGTCATCGGTATCAAATTGACAAAAGCAGTCAGGCGCGAGCGGGAACGCATTGCATCCGAACAGCGCCGCGTGCAGGATTGTGTGGTTAATGACCGAAACGGCCCAATCAGCGTCGAACATGCAGGAAGGTAAATGACCCCGGATCATAATGACACCAATGTTCGACCCAGGCTACGTCTGTCTGTTGTCCGCGACACATGCATCATTGCAACGCTGATTGTTGTGGGTCTCTACGCGGGCGCGGCTTTTCTGATCCCGTTGGCCATGGCGTTGCTGATCAACGTCCTGATCCTTGCGCTCAGCGATCGGGTGTCGGCCCTGACCCGCGCACCCGTTTGGGTGGCCAATATTGCCGGTGTCACTGTGGTTTTGGCCGGTTTGTTCATGATTATGTACGTGCTTGGCAGTCAGGCAACACAATTTGCACGGTCGATCAGCACATATGAGAACCAGTTCGACGGCGCGGTTGAACGAATCACCGGGCTGGTGGGCAATGACGTAACCCGATTCATTCGGGACAATCTGGTCAATATCGACATGAATTTCGTCGGTCGCCTGCTTTTGGGCAGCGCCACATCGCTGTTGAACCAGTTCTTTCTCATCAGCCTCTATGTCGCCTTCTTGATGGCCGAGCGTCTGGCCTTTCGCAAAAAGATACAACTGGCCGCAGGTGACCCAAAAACCGGTGCTGAGTTTTCAACCATGCTGGACGCAATCTCGATTAGTCTCCAGCGCTATGTTGGCGTCAAAACCCTGATCAGCCTGATTACCGCAGGCATCAGCTATAGCGTGTTCCGGGCCCTGGGTCTGGAATATGCAGAAACCTGGGCTGTCCTGACCTTTGCCTTGAACTTCATACCTTCCATCGGGTCGATCATCGCGGTGTTCTTTCCTGCTATGATCGCACTGGTTCAGTTCGAGACCATCGGTCCGTTTCTGGTCATCGTCTTGGGTTGTGGGACATTGCAATTCCTGATCGGCAATTTTCTGGATCCCGCCATGCTGGGCCGTTCGCTGAACATGTCGACATTTCTGGTTATTCTGGCCCTGACCTTCTGGACAACCGTTTGGGGTCTGATCGGCGCTTTCCTGAGCGTGCCGATGACAGTGTGTATTTTGATAGTCTTCAGCCATATTCCAGCGCTGCGCCCGGTTGCCATCATGATGTCTTTGGACGGCAGATTGGGCGAAGATGATCAACAGGTCCCTGCCCGCTAAGCCATGCAGAGCCCAATTTTCATTGGATCAGAAATTTATTGCAACTCGACTTACGGATCGAAGCACCCGTTGGCCATTCCAAGAGTTTCAACCGTCATTGACCTCTGCCGCGCGTTGGGCTGGTTGACGCCCGAAAACTATCGTGTCAGCCCCTGCGCCAAACCCAGCGCGTTAGAGACATTTCATACCCCGGACTACATCGCCGCATTACAAAAGGCGGAACAGGATCAATACGTCTCGGATGAAACTCGTGAACGCTATGCGCTGGGCACATTGTCGAACCCCGTATTTCCCGAAATGTACCGACGCCCAGCCACAGCGGCTGGCGGTTCTATGCTTGCAGCGGAACTCATCCGAGATGGCGGTATCGTTTTCAACCCGGCCGGTGGCACGCATCACGGGCTGGCTGATCGGGCCAACGGGTTTTGTTATCTCAACGATCCGGTGCTGGCGATCCGGACGCTGCTGAATTCTGGTCTCGACCGCGTGGTTTATATCGACATTGATGCCCATCATTGTGACGGGGTCGAAGCTGCGTTTCATGGTTCAACAAACCTGCGTATGATTTCCATGCACGAAGCGCGGCGATGGCCTCTTACCGGTACACTAGACGATGACGCAGGCGGGGCCGCTTTCAACCTTCCGGTTGCCCGAGGCCTGAACGACGATGAATTCAGCGCGATCATGGACGAATTGATCCTTCCTGCCACGGCAGCCTTCAAGCCGCAGGCCATCGTCCTGCAATGCGGTGCGGATGCCGTGACCGAGGATCCTCTGTCGCGTTTGACCTTATCCAGCTCTTCGCACTGGAACGCGGTCGCCGCGCTGAAGGAGCTCGCACCCCGATTTCTGGTGTTGGGCGGCGGTGGTTACAATCCGTGGTCCGTCGGGCGGTTGTGGACCGGAGTGTGGGCGACGCTGAACGGGTTCTATATTCCCGATAGACTAGACACGGACACCCAAACCATTCTGCGCGCGTTGACCTGGAACCGGTCGGCAGGCCGGAACCCACCCCCACACTGGTTGGACACGCTGCGGGACGCTCCTAATTTCGGGCCGATCCAAGAAGAACTGAAACAGGACTTGCGCCGATTAACCGCGCGGATTTCTCGGTAGATCGTCCGAAGGAACACTGCTAACTTACGGGCGTCACGACAGTTTTTCTGCTCTCAGCCCTTTTCTGAACAACCACGCTGCTAACGCCGAAAGTGGACGCCAATTGGACCAGCCAAATGAATGCACTTAATCAGATAAATGATCTCAAGGCCCGCATGGGGCAATCCATCATCGGACAAACAGACGTAATCGACCGCTTGTTGATCGGGATATTGGCCAACGGCAATTTGCTGATCGAAGGACTGCCCGGTTTGGCCAAAACCCGCGCGGTAAAGGCGATGGCCCGCAATCTGGACGCAAGTTTCAGCCGCATCCAGTTCACGCCCGACCTTTTGCCCTCGGACGTCACAGGCACCGAGGTCTTTCAGCAAACCGACGATGGCGGAACCTTCCGGTTCGAGCCTGGCCCGATCTTTGCCAATATCGTTCTTGCGGACGAGATCAACCGCGCACCCGCCAAGGTTCAGGCAGCACTGCTTGAGGCAATGGAAGAACGGCAGGTAACTGTCTCAGGCACCACACATAAAATGGAACCGTTGTTCATCGTTATGGCAACGCAGAACCCGATCGAACAAGAGGGTACCTACCCCTTGCCCGAGGCGCAAATGGACCGTTTCCTGATGCATGTCCAGATCACTTACCCCCCAGTCGAAGACGAAGTAGAAGTAATCCGACTAGTGCGCGGAGAAGAGATTGCGGCGGGCCAAAGCGGGGCCAAGGATGCGCCGCCGACGATCCCTCAGGACGCCGTATTTGCCGCACGCGCCGAGATCGGGCAGATGCACGTTTCAGACGCGATGGACCGTTACATGGCCGATCTGGTGCAAGCCACACGGACCCCCGGTGCGCTGAGCGAGGAACTGGCCAGTTGGATAGACATCGGAGCTAGCCCGCGCGCTTCGCTGGCACTGGACAAGTGCGGACGCGCCCATGCCTGGATGAACCAGCGTGATTATGTAGACCCAGCCGACGTACGCGCCATCGCCCATGACGTATTCCGACATCGCATCACCCTAAGCTTCGAGGCGCAAGGCGGCGCGAAATCCGCCGACGATGTAATCTCGGAAGTCCTGCAGCTTGTTGCGCTGCCCTGATAGCTAAGGAACGCCGCGTGTCACAGACCGCCGCATATCGCGACGACCCGCGCATCCATGTGGATGCGAACCACCTTCTAAGGTTGGGGCCAAAGTCGCGCGCGATCAGCCTTTTGCCGCGTCAACCCGCCCGTTCTATTCTCAACGGACGGCACGCCTCGCGCCTGCGCGGGCGCGGTTTGAACTTTGAAGAGTTACGCAACTATCTGCCCGGCGACGACATCCGCACCATCGATTGGAAAGTCACGGCTCGCACAGGAAAACCCCACGTTAGGGTCTATACCGAGGAACGCGATCGCCCGGCCCTTTTGCTGGTCGACCAGCGTGTTTCGATGTTTTTTGGCACGCAAGTTTATATGAAGTCGGTCATCGCGGCTGAGGCTGCAGCAATTTCCGCCCACAGTGTGCTAGGCCAAGGCGACCGGGTCGGAGGGCTCGTCTTTGGCGACACTGATCTGGCGGAACATCGCCCGCAACGGCGGCCTGCCGCGCTGATGCGTTTTTTGGCATCCGTGGGTGCGCTGAACAGTAGTCTGCGCGCCTCGCAGAGCGCCTACGCGACCGTGACTTTGAACGCCGTGCTGAAACAGGCCGCCCAGATTACGCATACCAACACACTGATCTGCGTCTTTTCGGATTTCGATGGGCTGGATGACAGCTCCGAGATATTGATACGTGAACTTTCCGCGTCAAATGATCTGATTTTGTTCAATATTTCAGACCCAAGCTCTCGTGAATTGGTTCCCAACCTTAGGCTGACTGTATCGGACGGAGACAAGCAGATCGAACTGGACAGCGCGGACACGGGTTTGTCGGACCGCATCCGTCAAGCGATGGAAGATCGGTTGGCACAGTTGCAAACTTGGTCGCGCCGCTATGGCTTTCCCATCGTGCCTTTGACAACCGCGCAACCAACTCTCGACCAGTTGCTCATGCTGTTTGGTCATACCGGAGGCCGCAGATGAGTGTTGACGTCGAAGGCAAATCACTGGTGGATCTGCTTGACATGCTTGAACCCGCTCCGGCACCGGGCCCGGTTTCCATGGTGCCGCAGACTTGGGGATGGGTCGTTCTTGGCGTCCTTGTTGCAGGGCTGATCGCTTTCGGTGCTCATGCGTATCTTCGCCATCGACGGATGAATGCCTATCGGCGCGAGGCGCTGACTGAACTGGCGGTGGCGAAAGACAATCCCGCAAAGATCGCCGAGATTCTGCGCCGCGCAGCACTTGTTGCCTTTCCACGTAGCCGGGTTGCTGCCCTGCATGGAGACGAGTGGATCAGTTTTCTGACGCAAACCTCTGACCATACACATTTTTCTGATGTAGAGGCTCGCGTACTTACTGCAGCACCCTACACGACCATACCCGCCAGTCCCGAACTGACGAAGCTGGCACAGCAATGGATCAGGTCCCACAAACGCGAAAGGAGTACGTAATGTTCTCCTTTGCCGCGCCTTGGGTTTTCGTCCTGCTGCCGCTTCCCGCGTTGGTGTACTGGCTTGCCCCGCCTCACCGCGAGAAAAGCAGCTCGATCCGCATTCCTTTTTTCCGCCATGTTGCAAAGGCTGCTGGCGTCGAGCCCCGGCCAGGGTCTGTCATCCCGCGCCGTGCAGTCTTCCAGACTGTGACCGTCGTTGTGATCTGGTGCCTTCTGATCATCGCAATGGCCCGGCCGGAAAAACTGGGAGAGCCGATCGTGATTGAAAAGTCTGCCCGAGACGTGGTTCTGGCCTTGGATATCTCGGGTTCAATGAACCAGAAGGATTTCACCTCGTCCGACGGTGTGCCGACCCAACGCCTTGCTGCGGTTAAGGATGTTTTGCGCCAGTTCATTGCGGAACGACAAGGCGATCGGATGGCCCTGATCATCTTTGGCACCCGCGCCTTTGTGCAAGCCCCGTTTACCGAAGACCTCAATAGTTTGAATGGCTTTCTGGGCCAAACTCAAGTAGGTATGGCCGGTCCGAACACAGCCCTTGGGGATGCCATCGGACTGGGTATCCGCACGTTTGAATCCAGCGAGGTTGACCAACGTCTGATGATCGTCTTGAGCGACGGCGCTGACACCTCAAGCCGCATGACGCCAGTCAATGCGGCGGCTATCGCGGCGGAAAAAGGCGTTGTCATCTATACGGTCGGCGTAGGCGACCCAGACGCGTCGGGCGAGGATCGGGTCGACCTGGATGCGCTAAAGGATATCGCAGACAGAACAGGTGGAGCGTATTTCTTTGCCAATGATCAGGAAGCGCTGGCCGAAACATACGCCCGCATTGATGAGCTCAACCCAAGAATTGTGGAAACGCAAAGCTACCGACCACGTGAAAGCCTTGCGCACTATCCACTTGGGCTGGTCGTATTTTTGATGCTGATGACACTGGCCTTCCAACACGTTGCCCAACGGCGCAGAGGTGCAGCATGATTGGCGTTTTTGCAGATTTCCATTTTATTCGAGTGGCTTGGCTCCTGCTCCTCATACCGATTGCAGCACTGTGGTGGTTGATCCGCCCCACGCCAAAAACCCGTGCTCAAGCAATGTCCGGTATTGCACCGCACCTTGCCGCTGCGCTTGAGTTGGGGGCTGACAATGCGAGACGCCTCTATCCAATTGACGTTGCGATGATTGCGGCGATTTTGGTCACACTGGCTGCTGCGGGGCCAACATGGTCACGGGCACCCAACCCGCTGGTTGCGAACGCCGCTCCATTGGTGATCGCCCTGAAGGTGACCGACAGCATGGAAGAACCAGACTTGGCCCCGTCCCGTCTGGATCGCGCCAAGTTTAAAGTCACCGATCTGATCAATGCGCGCGTGGGTGCCCGAACTGCCTTGATCGCATATGCCGGTACCCCGCATCGCGTCGCACCTTTGACCGAAGACGCCAATATCCTGCGCCCGCTGCTAGAGGGCCTCACCCCCACCATTATGCCTAAACAGGGGGATGCAGCCGCTAATGCGCTGACGCTGGCCGAGACGGTTCTGAACGATAGCGAAACGCCCGGCGCTGTCCTTTTTGTGTTGGACGACCTCGACCCCTCACAACTGTCGGGTTTCGAGACCGCCACCATGCCAGTGTTCTTTCTGACCATGCTGCCAAATGGTCACAGCATCGCGCAACTCGACGGCTTGAAAGGGACAACTGTGGTTCCGTTCTCAAGCGATGATCGGGATATCAATCGCTTACAGCGTCACATTCAATCAGCATACACAGCCTCACTGGATGATGAAGACCGCCTAGACTGGCAAGACAAAGGATGGTTGCTGGCCTGGCCAACCGCCTTTCTGTCATTGCTTTGGTTTCGCAGAGGTTGGGTGATCCGGTTGATACTGCTCACCTTCTGCATTTGGTCCCCGTCTGGCCCGGCTTATGCCGATGGCTGGCGGGATTGGTTCTTGACCCCGGACCAACAGGGCCAAATCGCGATGAACCAAAAGCGCTATGCTGAAGCGGCCGAGTTGTTTCAGGACCCATATCAGGAAGGCTATGCACGCCTAAAGGCCGGGCAATATCCCGAAGCTGCTGCGATCTTTGCCGAGCTGGATACGCCCGAAGCCGCGTTTTCCGAAGGTATGGCGCGCATACGAAACCGCGAGTATCGTCCAGCCATCGCGTCCTTTGAAACCGCATTGGAACGCCGGCCGGATTGGCCAGAAGCGCAGCATAACCTCGAGGTCTCGAAAGCGATCCTCGACTATGTTGAAACCACGCGCGAACAGTCTGATACAGGTGAAGAAGCCGGGATCGGGGCTGATGACACGGTCTTTGACAACGACGCCGGGCGTGGTGAACAGACGACAATTCAGGCTCCGACAGACGGATCGCAGGCCATGTCCGCTGACCAGTGGATCAGCACAATTGATACCGACATGCAGGATTTTCTTCGCAACCGGTTCCTGTTGGAAAATCAGGAGCAGCAGCAATGAGATACCTCGCTCTTCTCATGCTTCTAATTCCGACTGAACTGTTCGCCCAGACCGGCGTCCAGCCACAGGTGACCGCCGAAACACCTACGGAACCCGTTATCGTTGGGCAACCCGCAATTGTGCGCATCAAGGTGCTAGTGCCAACATTCATGCCCTCGCCTCCGGTGTTCCCATCGCTTGAGCAAGAGAACCTGCTGGTGCGCCTGCCGGAACGTGCTTCGGGACCAGTGAGTGAAACCGTCGAAGGCGAAACTTGGTCCGGCGTTCAACGCAGTTATCGCCTCTATCCTCTGAGCGCAGAAGAAATTGCGTTTGGTGCGCAGGACGTCGTGGTCACCTTTGCCGACCCCGAAACAAATGCGCCGGTTCAGTTCAGCGTGCCCTTGCCGGACTTGACCCTAAACGCCGTGGTCCCAGAGGGCGCACGCGACCTGGATCCGCTTATCATCGCAACCGGTCTTACGGTAGATCAGCAGATCGACGGGGACAAAAATATGGAGAATGGTGGATCAATCACGCGCCGCCTGACCGCCAAGATCTCAGGAACAACGCCTTTTCTGGTGCCCGAATTGATCCCGGACAGCCCGCAATCGCTGCTGCGAGCCTATCCCAAAGAGCCACGCTTTACTGAAAATGAAGACAGGGGTGTTCTATCCGGGCAGCGTGTGGATGAGGTCGTTTACCTGGCTCAGGAAGGCGGTCAGACGCAGCTGCCTCCGGTCTCGATCCGCTGGTACAATCTGGACAGCGACCAGGTCGAAACTATCGACATTGCCCCGGTCGACTTGACACTGGCCCGACCGAAATGGAAGCCGCCAGACACAGAAACCACTATTAGGTTCGTCGTATGGTTGGTGGCTTTTGCGCTGTTCTTATGGCTTACTATCCGTTTCCTGCGCCCGCGGATCGATCGCTGGCGCCAGCTTCGTCGGGATGCGTTCCTGGCTTCGCCCGACTATGCGTTGGGTGAACTCAAGAAATCACTGCAAAATCGTGATATTGCAGCGGCTTACACAGCTTTGGAAATGTGGAAGTCCCGCAGCGATATGGCCAGTCAAACCACCAGTTTGGACCAACACCTCGCCCAGATTGGAGCCGCCAGATACTCGGCGCACCCCGACACCAAGACCGAGGATTGGGCCGCGGCGTTGTCGGCGCTCGCGTCATTGAAGCAATCCGCGCAATCGCCAACGAACCCGTTACCGCCGCTCAACCCCTGAGCTTAGCACTGACATGAGGCAATCAACTGCCGTCGGTCCTTCAGGCGCACGCGTCCATACCCAAGCTCGATCAGCCCCAAATCCGCGAGACGATGCAAGTTGCGATGCAACGTCGGTTGGGACACGGCCACCATTGCGGCCAGCTCATCCTGGGATATCACGATCCACCCATCGGACTTCGCCGTCCCCTCGTCCAAGTGCAATAAGCGCAGAACAAGACGCTTTTCCGTTCCTGTCACGGCAAGATTGGCCATGATACGCAAAGCAGTCTGCATGTTTTCATGCGACAAAGCGTAAAAATCACGGATGTAATCGGGATTGTCGTCGACCAGCCTGTCCAACCGTGACGACGGGAAAAACAGCGTTCGCGTGGTTTGGGTGGCCACGACACTCACAAGCCTGCTGGCTTCGGCAAACAGAGCCAGATCACCGATCCAGAACCCACCGCCTTGTTTGTGAACAACGAATTCCTGACCATCATCAGCGGGGGCCGTGATTTGAACCGCACCTTCCAGAACCGCATAAACCCCATTGGCCAAATCACCATACAGGTAAAGCGCTTCGTCCGCCTTGAAGTTTCTTCCTATCCCGCAGGCCAGCAGATCCGCCTGAAACCGCGCCCCACGCGCACCAAACCAGCCAGAGCCCAACAATCGCTGTCTATCATGCGGATTATCAAACATTAGTATTCTTCAATCTCATCATATGATAGGTTTCAAGACATTGTCATAGCCTAAGGTAAAGCTATCCGATTCTCGACGTAATGCGAATTTTTCCTTCCGGGAATCAATACCTTGTTGGACGATCTAATAAGATAATGATCGCCTTCCATTACTTTTACTTCAACGGGTCATTAAAACCCGGTCAGTTCAGGAGCAAACTATGTCACCACCTCGTTCGATTACAGAAAGTTGGCGCAGCACAATACGCAAATTCGCTTTAGCTTCGGTCGCTGTTGCACTGGCCCTGCCCGCATGGGCACAGGATCAAAAGCCCAACATCCTGGTTATTTGGGGTGACGATATCGGTCAGTCGAACATCTCGGCCTACACAATGGGCCTGATGGGCTACCAGACGCCAAACATCGACCGCGTTGCGAAAGAGGGCATGATCTTCACCGACTATTATGGCGAGCAGTCCTGCACCGCCGGTCGGTCGTCGTACATCATGGGTCAGTCGGTGTTCCGCACAGGTCTGTCGAAAGTGGGTTTGCCCGGTGCCGATCTGGGTATGCAAGTCGAAGATCCAACAATTGCAGGCCTGCTGAAGGACCATGGTTACGTAACCGGTCAGTTCGGTAAGAACCACCTTGGTGACAAAGATGAGCATCTGCCGACAAACCACGGTTTTGATGAGTTTTTCGGGAACTTGTATCACCTGAATGCTGAGGAAGAGCCGGAAAACGAAGACTATCCCGGCGATCAGGTTCTGGCCGATGGCCGCACGTTCCGCGAAGCGTATGGTCCGCGTGGCGTGATCAAGTCCAAGGCGGACGGCACGATCGAGGACACTGGTCCGCTGACTCGCAAGCGCATGGAAACGGTGGATGATGAAACTGTTGCTGCGGCAATCGACTTCATCAAGCGTGCGCATGAGCAGGGTCAACCCTTCTATGTTTGGTGGAACGGTACGCGCATGCACTTCCGCACCCACGTCAAAGATGAAATGCGCCAACAGGCCAACGAAATCTTTGGTGGCGTTGCGGACGAGTACACCGCCGGCATGATCGAGCACGACATGCATGTCGGACAACTGCTTGATCTGTTGGACGAACTTGGCATTGCCGACAATACCATCGTTCACTACTCGACCGATAACGGCCCGCACATGAACACATGGCCAGATGCCGCGGCCACACCGTTCTGGGGTGAGAAAAACACCAACTGGGAAGGCGGCTGGCGCGTTCCTTCAATGGTCCGTTGGCCCGGTCAGATCGAAGCTGGATCGGTTACGAACGAGATCGTGCACCATATGGACTGGTTGCCGACCTATCTGGCGGTTGCTGGCGATCCTGACATCAAGGAAAAGCTGAAAGCAGGTTATAGCTCGTCCGGCATGGGGCGTGACTACAAAGTGCATCTGGATGGCTACAACATCCTGCCCCTGCTGACCGGTGAGACGACAGAAAGCCCGCGCGCCGAGATATTCTATTTCTCGGATGACGGCGACCTGACAGCGCTGCGCTACGACGACTGGAAGCTGATCTTCCTTGAGCAGAAAGCTTGGGCCACGCTACGCGCATGGATTGAACCTTGGACCGAGTTGCGCATCCCGCTGATCGTGAACCTGCGTCGCGACCCGTATGAGCGCGCCTATCGCACGTCCAACACCTACTATGACTGGCTGCTGGATCGCGCGTATTTCCTAGTGCCGGCACAGCAATACGTGGGCAATTTCCTCTCAACCTTCGAGGAATTCCCACCGCGCCAGAAAGCGGCAAGCTTCAACCTGGATCAGGTTATGGAGAAGCTGACGACACCGACAAACAACTAAGTCGCGTGTAAATCCAAACCGGGCCGCCACTTCGATGGCGGCCCTTTTTTTCTTGAAACTAAACGAGCAATTCATGCGATACCTAGTTCTCAGCGCAGTTCTTGCCTTCGCCCCGCTGTCACTGCTTGCCGACCCGCTGCCTAGTTGGACCAATAGTCATGCCAAAGATCAGATTGTCGCTTTTGTTGACGGCGTGACCAGCCAAGACAGTCCCAACTATGTTACCCTATCCGACCGGATTGCCGTGTTCGACAATGATGGAACGCTTTGGGCCGAGCAGCCGGTATATTTCCAGTTCATCTATGCCATGGACCGTCTTGCAGAAATGGCCGAGCAAGACCCATCGATCCTGTCAACGCCTGCTTTGAAAGCTGCGGCCGAAGGGGATTTGGCCACGGTTCTGCAAGGCGGCCATGACGCCCTGATTGAAGTCGTAAACGCCTCGCACTCAGGCAGCAGCGTCGACGCGTTTCAATCTTCCGTGTCGAACTGGCTGGCCACCGAGCGCCACCCGGATACCGGCCTGCCCTATGACCAGATGACCTATCAACCAATGGTAGAACTTTTGCGCTATTTGCGAGATGAAGGGTTCACTACCTATATCGTCTCAGGCGGTGGCCTGCATTTCATGCGTGTCTTTGCCGAAGAAGCCTATGGCATTCCACCCAATCAGGTTTTGGGCACTTATGGTAACACCAGCTATGAGGTGATTGATGGCAAGCCGACGATCGTCAAGGCGCCGGGAATCGCGTTCATTGATGACAAAGAAGGCAAACCCATCAACATCGAACGCACAATTGGCAAGCGCCCGATTCTGGCCGGGGGCAACTCGGACGGTGATTTTGCGATGATGGAGTGGGTGACCGCTGGTGACGGCCCCCGACTGGGCGTGCTGATCCACCACACAGATGCAGACCGCGAATGGGCTTATGATCGTGAAGGCCTTGTTGGCAAGTTGGCTGACGGGCTGGACAAAGGCCCGAATATGGGTTGGGTCATTGTGGATATGGCGCAGGATTGGACTCGGGTCTACACTGGGGCAAACTGACAAACCCGGAGCCTTAACCCTATGTGGACATTGCTTGTTTCTGCCGTCGTCTTTGCCCTCTATGCGACGGCAGCGGTGTTTGTCGTCCGCGCTGCGCAAACAGCGCGGACCCCTCAAGGTGCCGTTGGGTGGGTCGTGTTTCTGGCCTCAGCCCCCTTTATCGCAGTGCCCGCCTACCTGTTTCTAGGCCACCATCGCTTTCGCGGATACCGCATCGCACGTCAGGAAAGCGAACGCGTTGTCGAAGGCATCAAAACCTTCGCCGATTATTCAAAACCCGATCCGTCGCGCATGTCGATCAACCCGCGCCCGTTCGAAGTTCTGGCGCATTTACCAGTTTCACGCGGGAACGGGGCCGAGCTGCTGATTGATGGGCAAGCCACATTTGATGCGATTTTTGACGCCATTGACTCAGCCAAAAGCTATATCCTTATTCAATTTTATATCGTGCGCGCTGATGAATTGGGGCTGAGGCTGCAGGAAAAGCTGATCGCTGCGGCGAAACGCGGGGTGCGCGTCCGTTTCATGGCCGACGCAGTGGGCAGTTACGGCCTCCCCTCGGATTATCTTGGGGCACTTCAGGAGGCCGGGATTGACGTGGCCAATCCGAAGGATCAGCGCGGCCCCAATTTCCGATTTCAACTCAACTATCGAAACCACCGCAAAACCGTGGTCATCGATGGGGAAACCGGATTCATAGGCGGCCACAACATTGGCGTGGAATACCTGGGACAGGACAAGCATTTCGGTCATTGGCGCGATACGCATCTGAAAATGACCGGCCATATCGTCCGCCAACTGCAGCTGATCTTCACCGAAGACTGGCACTGGGCCCGTAACGAAGATCTGATCGACGAATTGGACTGGGCGGGCTCAGAGGCCGAGCAAGACATGAACGCCTTATTGGTTGCCACCGGCCCCGGTGATGAAACGGAAACCGGTGCGATGATGTTTTTTGCCGCCATTGCCGCAGCCAAGGAAAGGCTCTGGATCGCTTCGCCTTATTTTGTGCCGGATATCGACGTAACGACTGCCCTGCAACACGCGGCAATGCGCGGCGTGGACGTACGAATTCTGGTACCGGACATGATCGACCACCGCTTACCCTGGCTGGCCGCGTTCGCCTATTTTGACGAGGTCCGTGACTGCGGCGCGCGTATTTTTCGCTATACCGACGGCTTCATGCATCAAAAGGCCTTTGTGGTTGATGACACGCTTGCGGCGGTAGGCACCACCAATCTGGACAACCGCTCATTCCGGCTGAATTTCGAGGCGATGGCCCTGTTCTTTGATGTCAGGGCCGCGAACCGGGTCGCAGACATGCTGCAAGCAGATTTCGAGAACAGTTATGAACTGACGCGCACGCTGGCCCAGCAACCTGCTCACATTCGCTTTGGCTCTCCCCTGGCACGGTTGTTTGCACCGATCCTTTAGGAAAAGAACTTTTCCTGAAAGACCCGTGTCATCATTGCGACTAGGTAAGCCGTCGACAGACCAAAGGCCAACAGTCCGGCGACCGACGCGAAAGAGCCAAAGATACGCAACCCTTCACCCAGCACGATGTCGCCGTAGCCCAATGTCGTGAATGTCACCAATGAAAAATAAATGGCCGTATTCCAATCCGGCAGCACCTCAAGCAGTACCCACACGATCGCCCAAATCCAGACCTGTATCGTGTGCGTCGCGACGATGAACGCCAAAGATACTGCAATGGGCGCAGCGGTTCCGACATACACACCTTTGTCCGCCCATTTTTTGTCCCAATTGATAATCGTGACGGTGCACCAGGTCAGCAACAGGATTTCGATCACAAAGCAGAGCCCGAGAAAGGTACTGCCCCAAATGATCTGATGCAGCAACGTCATGTTTTTCATCCTGATTTACGGCAGTGGATCTTCAGGGCAGAATGACCTTTTGAGTTACAAGGCACAACCCCGGCCAATACCAAGTTCACCTGCGGCGAATGGAACCGGGTGATGGTCTGCACTGGACAGTTTGGATTTCCGCCGCAAATTCTTGGAAGAAAAGAAAGCAGATCATGTTGTTGACCATCGACCGTGTCCAGAAAACCTATCCCGGCGGACGACCGGTGCTACGCGATGTTTCACTGGATCTGGATCAAGGTCAAACGCTGGCCCTGACCGGTGAAAGCGGAAGCGGGAAAAGTACCCTTTTGAACCTTGCCGCAGCTTTAGACAGCTTTGACGGTGGTGAGATCACGTTGGACGGGACGCGTTTGTCCACGCTGGATGACGCTGGCCGGGCGCGATTACGTCGGAATCAAGTGTCGCTGGTGTTTCAGCAGTTCAATCTGATCCCGTCTCTGAACGTTGCGCAAAACCTGTCGTTTCACGCCCGTCTTGCCGGTGTAGAAGATACCACTTGGAACAGTCATCTCGCCGAACGGTTAGGCCTATCCGATTTGCTGGGCCGCTTCCCCGAAAACCTGTCGGGCGGTCAACAACAACGGGTCGCCATCGGGCGGGCCATGGCCGCGCGTCCCAATTTGTTGCTAGCAGATGAACCAACGGGTAATCTGGACGAAACCGCCAGCGAAACTGTGTTGGACTTGATGTTGTCGCTAGTGGCAGATACCGGCGCCGCGCTTCTGTTGGTGACGCACTCACAGAAAATTGCCGGTCGATTGGATCGCCAGGTCAAGCTGAGTGGCGGGCGTATCCAATGACATGGGCCACTGTTCAGGCGTTGCTGTCCCATTGGCGGGTACATCGCTTGCAATTGGCGACTTTGCTGATCGGCATCGCTTTGGCCACCGGTTTGTGGTCAGCCGTCCAAGCCATCAATGCTGAGGCGCGCGCAAGCTATGCCCGTGCCAATGCGCAATTGGCTGTTGGGCAATTTGACGAACTGCGTGACCCCTCGGGGCCTATTCCGATGTCCCGCTATGTCGAACTGCGTCGTGCGGGTTGGCAGGTTGCCGCCGTACTTGAAGGCCCCTACCGCGTCGGTGGGCGAACCTTGCGCCTGATGGGCGTGGACATGGTAGCCTATCCGGCCTTACCCGCCGTGACCGAAGCGGAACAAAGCGCAGAAGCGACCGAGCCCGCCGACATGCTTACCGCTCCAGGTCGCCTACTTGCATCCCCGGAATTACAGCCTTTGCTGAGAGGGCAAACTAACCTTCCGCCTGTTCTAATCACATCGGCCCTGCCCCCGGACGTTATCCTGACGGATATAGGCGTGGCCGAGCGACTTCTGAACCAACCGGGCGCAATCTCGAGGCTGGTCGTGTTGCCGAACCAACCACGTGATCGTTTGCCCTTGAACCAGATCGCACCCGAGCTAAAGCGGATTAGCCCTACAACACAAGTTGACACCGCACGGCTGACCGACAGTTTCCACCTGAACTTGTCAGCCTTTGGCCTACTGTCCTTTGCCGTTGGTCTATTCATAGTGAATGGCACCGTTGGTCTGGCCTTTGCCCAGCGGCGTGGGATGATCCGCACTTTGCGTGCGTTGGGCGTTTCGATGCGGCGTTTGGTTTGGCTGATCCTGACGGAACTGACCGTGCTGGCCCTGATTGGCGGCAGCCTTGGGTTGCTGTTGGGTTTCTTTCTGGCCGGAGCGCTGCTGCCAGACGTCGCGGCCACCCTACGCGGGCTTTATGGTGCGCCTGTAACAGGACAGCTTACGCTCCAACCTAAATGGGTTTTGGCCGGGCTCGCTATGGCCGTATTTGGGACGTTGCTGGCCAGCGGCCATGCGCTATGGCGCTTGTCCAACATGCCTTTGCTCGAAGGACCGGGCGTTCAAGCGTGGCAGAGCAATTCCCGCGCACGCCACATCACCGCTGCGCTTGGTCTGATCCTGGTCGTCGGCGGGGCGTTCGCTTACATCAGTGTCGGAGGGCTGGTTGCAGGGTTCGTGCTGCTGGCTGGGCTTCTGACAGGTGCCGCGCTGTTGCTGCCCGCTCTTTTGGCCACGGCGCTGTCTGCGTTGGCTCGCACGGCGCGCGAACCTGTTTCGCAATGGGTCTGGTCTGATATGCGGGCGCAATTGCCTGGTCTGTCATTGGCCTTGATGGCGCTTTTGCTGGCGCTGGCGGCAAATATCGGCGTGAGCACAATGGTTTCCAGCTTCCGGTTAACATTTGTAGGCTGGCTGGACCAACGACTGACGGCCGAGCTCTACGTGACCGCGCGAGATGAAGACCAAGCGCGCGAGATCACCACTTGGTTACGCCCACAAGTCGATGCCATCCTGCCGATCCGAAACGTGGAACTGTTCCATGAAACGGGTCCTCTTTTCTTATACGGCGTGGTCGATGATCCCGTGTACCGGCAGCACTGGCCGTTGATTGCCTCAACCTACTCCGTTTGGGATGACGTGATGGCCGGAAACGCAGTGCTTATCAACGAACAACTGGCGCGCCGCGCGTCTCTTTGGCCTGGTGATGAACTGAAACTGTCCTCTAAACACTATCTGCCGATTGCTGGCGTCTATTCCGATTACGGCAACCCAACCGGGCAGGCGATCGTGTCAATGGCGCAGCTGGACCAAATCGCACCAGGGGCCGAGATGCGGCGGTTTGGCGTCAGAATGCCCCCAGAGGGCGCGACTGCGATGGCTCAAAACGTACGGGAACAGTTTGCCCTGTCGCCGCGCGTGGTCGTGCAACAAGCCGCGATGAAGGCGCAATCACGTGCGATTTTCGAGAAGACCTTTGTTGTGACCTCGGCGCTTAACGTTCTGACCCTTGGCGTGGCTGGTTTTGCCATTCTGACCAGCCTATTGACCCTATGGACCCAACGACTGCCGCAAATCGCCCCGGTTTGGGCTTTGGGGCTGAATCGGGCGCAATTGGCGCGGCTGGAGCTATTGCGCAGCGTGCTGCTGGCCGCACTGACCGCCTGTCTGGCCCTGCCGCTGGGGCTGGTTCTGGCCTGGGTTCTACTGGCGGTGACCAATGTACAAGCGTTTGGCTGGCGTCTGCCGATGTTCTTGTTCCCTTGGGACTGGCTGTGGCTGTTCGTGCTGACCTTGCTGGCTGCGCTTATCGCTGCCGCCCTGCCCGCATTACGAATGCTGCGCCTACCCCCTGCTGATTTGCTGAGAGTGTTCGCGAATGAACGTTAAAACCCTTCTACTTTGCTTGATGACCTTTTTCCCGCTACCGCTCTGGGCCCAGGGGTATGCCGGATTGGGTGGGTCCGCCGAGGGCTTTGACGTGCCCAAAGCGGGGTATGCGTTTGATTTCCCGAAAGATCACGGACCTCACCCCTCTTATCGGATTGAATGGTGGTATCTGACGGCCAACCTCAAAGGTGAGGACGGGCGCGATTATGGAATTCAGTGGACCCTGTTCCGGTCAGCACTGAAGCCGTTTGAGACGGATGACTGGCAAAGTCCACAAATCTGGATGGGTCACGCAGCCACAACAACGCCCGACGGGCATTTCTTTGCCGAACGTCTTTCGCGCGGTGGGATCGGTCAGGCAGGCGTAATTTCTCAACCCTTTGAGGCGTGGATCGACGAATGGCGTATGGCCGGTCCAGATTTCGACACCCTGACTCTCACGGCCAACGGAGAGGATTTTGGCTATGACCTGTCACTGACTGCTCAAGGGCCATTAGTGTTTCACGGTGATGCTGGCTATTCCGTGAAGTCAGCCGATGGTCAAGCCAGCTATTATTATTCGCAGCCCTTTTACGCGGTTGAAGGTGTCCTTAGACTGCAGGGCGGTGATGTACGCGTCACCGGACAGGGGTGGCTGGACCGCGAGTGGTCTTCGCAGCCGCTTGCCGCAGATCAAAGCGGATGGGATTGGTTTTCGCTCAGCTTCGAGGGGGGCGACAAGATGATGGCTTTTCGGTTGCGTGGGGGGCGTGGGGATTTCACCTCGGCCACATGGATCAATGCCGATGGCAGCACCGAAGCTATCCCCAACGGCACTGTCCAATTGACCCCACTGCGAACCGATCAGGTCGCAGGGCGCGAGGTTCCAACACAGTGGCGCGTCGTATTGCCGGATCGAGGTGTCGAAATCGAGGTCTCAGCCCTGACCCCCAACGCATGGATGGGAACCCGCTTTGAGTATTGGGAAGGCCCTGTCACCGTAACCGGCAGTCAAGAAGGTATCGGATACCTTGAGATGACAGGGTATTGAAACGTCAAGCTACGCAATCGGCTCAGCGCACGACGTAAACCGAAACCGTCGAATGTCGCACCACGCGCGAGGCATTGGGGCCAAGAAGGTAATCTTTGAAATCCGGTTTATGCGCGCCGATCACAATCAGATCTGATCCAGCGCTTTCAGCAGTTTTCAGGATCTCCTGATAGGCCGTTCCTGTCGCGACGACGTGGCGAATATGCTCATTCCGCTCTGCCCCAAGAGCCTTGATACACAGGGCGGTCAGAGTGGTCTGCGCCTCTTCCAGTGCTTTGTCGTGGAAGTCGGGCTCAAAGAAACCCGACACCCAGCTCTCACCGAAATCCGGTAACACTGTCACAACATCCAACTGCGCGCCTTCCAAATCCGCAAGAGCAGCCGCCTTTTGGAGGACCGGCACATCAATCTCGCCATTGCTGATGTCAATGGCACACAGAACCGAATGTGTCATGCAAGCACCTCTTGTCTTGCGGCGCGGCCGCGTTGCAACAGCGCGATAAGGCCCAGAAGAACCATCGCGGGAATATAGATCAACTGCTTAGGTGGCTGGCTGGATGGCAGGCTGACCGAGGTCAAACGCACGGCCTCATCCCCATAATAGTCGAAGTTGCCCAAATCGTCCGCAACAGGTGTGCCAAACAGCGGTTCTTCCAACTTAACCAGACCGTCCTCGGGGAACAGCAGCAGGCCCATCGCCTCCACCCGTGCAGCACCACCTTCTTCTTCGCCCACGGTGACGACAACGGTTGTATCCACCATTTCAAGCGTATCGAAGTCAGGCCCGGACACCACAAGCCGCATCTCTGTACCGGGTGGAACCTGACCGATTGTCTCTTCGAACGCAGCAGGCTCAACCGTCTGGAACGGAGGTGAAATGCGGTCCATGAAGAAGTCCGGCCTGAACAAGGCAAAGGCCACAAAGATCAGCGCGATGCTCTCATAGATCCGGCTGTGCGTCAGGAAGTAACCCATTGTACCGGCGGTAAAGACCAGAATGGCTATGGTCGCGAATATGGCGACGATTATGCCTTCGACCCATGTCACATCGATCAACAACAGGTCCGTGTTGAAGATGAACACAAACGGCAAGGCCACGGTGCGCAAGCTGTAGAAGAACGCAGTGAAGCCGGTTTTGATCGCGTCCCCGCCCGAGACAGCAGCGGCCGCGAAGCTGGCCAGACCCACAGGCGGCGTCACGTCCGCCATGATGCCGAAGTAAAAGACAAACAGGTGGACGGCGATCAGAGGAACGATCAGCCCGCTTTGCGCACCCAGTTCGACCACAACGCCCGCCATCAGCGAACTGACGACGATATAGTTCGCCGTGGTCGGCAGGCCCATGCCCAGGATCAGGCTGAGGATACCGACCATGATCAGCATCAGGATCAGATTGCCGCCCGAAAGGAACTCGACCAGATCGGCCATAACCTGTCCTACACCGGTCAGCGTCACCGTACCCACGATCACACCCGCCGTGGCGGTGGCCAAAGCGATCCCGATCATGTTCCGCGCCCCGTCGATCAGGCCCTGCCACAGGTCAGCCACACCGTCGATAAAGCGATTGTACACATCGCTTTCGCCGCGGAAGATCGCCTTGAGCGGTTTTTGCGTCAGCAGGATCACGAACAGTAACGCGGTTGCCCAAAAGGCCGACAAACCGGGAGATTTCTGTTCGATCATCAGGAAGTAGACCAGCACGATAATCGGCAACAGATAGTGCAGACCTGCCTTGTAGATGTCAGCAATGACCGGCAGTGTGACTTCTTTGGCGTTTGGATCGTCGGGCTCAAGATCCGGCACCTGAGCGGCCAGATAAAGCAGCACAACATAGATCGCGCAAACGATCAGGCTGAGGATCAATCCCGCCGCCGAAGGTGCCCAACTGGTCACCGCATCCACCGGAAATTGCGAGCTATAGCACAGACCGGCAAACACCAAGAAGAAAGACAACATGCCGACTACGGTCCGCGCCAAATGCACATCCCGGTCGCCCAGAGTTGGCATGTTCCGCTTAACCGCTTCAAGATGGACGATATAGACCAGAGCGATGTAGGAAATCGCAGCAGGCAGGAAGGCGTGGGTAATGACCTCGACATACGAGATGCCCACATATTCCACCATCAGGAAGGCCGCAGCGCCCATAACCGGTGGCATGATCTGGCCATTCACCGAAGACGCAACCTCGACCGAGCCAGCTTGTTCGCTGGAAAAGCCCACCCGTTTCATCAACGGAATGGTGAAGGTGCCGGTGGTTACAACATTGGCAATCGACGAACCCGAGATCAGGCCAGTAGCAGCCGAGCCCACAACAGCCGCCTTCGCAGGACCGCCACGCAGATGGCCAAGCGCCCCGAAGGCCATCTTGATGAAATAGTTCCCTGCCCCGGCCTTATCCAACAAGGCCCCGAACAATACGAACAAAAAGACGAATTTCGTGGAAACGCCAAGTGCGATGCCAAACACGCCTTCGGACGTGATCCACATATGGCTCATGGCCTTTTTCAGGCTCGCGCCCTTCCAGCGGATCACCTCGGGAACGTATTCGGATGAACCAAAGAAAACATAGGCCAGAAAGATCGTCGCGATGATCGCCATGGCTGGGCCAAGCGCACGACGCGCGGCCTCAAAAAGCAACAGCAAACCGCCCAGAGCGACCCACTTGTCCGTATCATCGGCCAGGCCGCCCGCATTGACGATCTTGTCATAGAAGAAATAGCCGTAAAGTGCGACGAACGCGCCCAAAAGACCCATAATCCAGTCCTGGATCGGGATATAACCGCGCGGGCTTGATTTTAACGCCGGGTAAGCCGCAAAGGCCAGGAACATCGCAAAGGCCAGATGGAACTGACGCGAGTTGTTCACAACGCTTCCGGGAAGAACATAGTTCGAAATCGGCGAGGCCAGAACAACCTGAAAAATCGACCAGATCGCCGCCACGATGGCCAGAAATATCCCTACATTCCCGACTGGATTACGCCCACCGGCGTCGGAAGATGCGACCAGATCCTGAAGCTCTTCTTCGGATAGCGGACGATTGGATTGTGTGTCGGAACTCATGCAATGTCTCCCCGTCACGGCCTTTTTCGGCCTTTTGGAACCCCGTTTAACACGGGTTGCGTGCAGGGCGCCCGAGGGCACCCTGCGTCAGGTCTGGCTTACTGAATCCAGCCTTTTTCTTTGTAGTACTTCTCGGCACCCGGATGCAGCGGTGCCGACAGGCCGTCCGCGATCATCTCTTCAGGCTTGAGGTTGGCAAATGCAGGGTGCAGCTTTTTGAAGTCATCGAAGTTCTCGAAGACCGAGCTGACAACCGCGTACACAGCGTCTTCCGACACGTCCGCCGAAGTCACAAAGGTTGCGCCCACACCAAAGGTCGACGTGTCGCCGTCAGATCCACGGTACATGCCACCGGGAATGGTTGCGGTGCGGTAGAACGAGTTGTCGTTGACCAGTTTGTCCACAGCTTCCCCGCTGACATTCACCAGAACCGAGTCACACGCGGTGGTGGCTTCTTGAATCGAACCCGAAGGGTGACCGACGGTGTAAACCATCGCATCGATCTGGTTGTCGCACAGTGCGGCCGACTGTTCAGCCGCCTTCAGTTCGGTCGCCAGTTCGAAATCGCCCGTGGTCCAGCCCATTTCACCCAGCAGAACCTCCATTGTGCCCCGCTGACCGGAACCGGGGTTGCCGATGTTGACGCGCTTACCTTTCAGATCTTCGAAATTGGTGATGCCGGAATCTGCGCGGGCCACAACGGTGAACGGCTCGGGGTGAACCGAGAATACCGCACGCAGGTTTTCGAACGGGCCAGCCTCTTCAAACTTCGAGGTGCCGTTATAGGCATGGTACTGCCAGTCGGACTGCGCCACACCAAACTCCAGCTCGCCTTCGCGGATGGTGTTGATGTTGTAGACCGAACCACCGGTCGATTCGACCGAGCAGCGCACGCCATGTTCCTTGCGGCCCTTGTTCACCAGACGGCAGATTGCGCCCCCTGTCGGGTAATACACGCCGGTTACGCCACCGGTGCCGATTGTGATGAACTCTTCCGCATATGCGGCCGGCGCCATCATGGCTGCGGTCACAAACGCGCCGAGGCTCAGTTTGCTGCTGTTTTTCATGTGTTAACTCCCACTTTTTTATCTGGCAGTTGGAACCCAAATAAGTCGTCCTGCTCAGGGAAGCGTGCCGATAATACAAACCGGCCCGTCCCGCAACAGGTACAACTCTTTGAATTTTCCATTGTCTCCCAACCCTTAAGAGGTTTCATTCAGAGACACCGATTGTCAAGGCCAGCGCCAAGATTGATCCCGCCAATCCGCATATATGAGCTTAATTTCCAAAGTTTCCCCTTCGGCCTGCCAGAAACCATCCTGTTTTCCTGGCAACACTTTAAGTTCAAACATACGCCTCATTCCTGGCGCAAATAACAGGCACCTGCACGCCAGGTTCGGTCATAATGATTGCCCATTTTGCCGGACCGAGCGAACAGAAAACCCCCAAATTTGGAACTCGAAATGGCAAAGAAATACCTCTGCGTGCTCGCAATAACAGCGATGGCGGCCACTCCGGCTTTGGCCAAGAGCACACTACACAACGATGATTTTTCGTTGGAATGTGTCTCGGATGTAGATGGCAGCAACGTTACATTGAAAAGGTCAGGCGGTTCGGACAAAGGTTTCATTTCCACAGGTGATCTTGAAGGCGAGGCTGCAATTTACCCTGTCGGAGAATCGATGACATTTCTGCTGATGCAGGACGGACAGGTCGTCACATTTGTGGTGAACTACGACAGTTTGAAATACGATATGATGGTCAAAGGTGCGGCCCAGAAATTTGATCGCGGCACCTGCCCCGCGTCCTGAAGCACGCACAAGGCCGAAGTCTATACTTCTCTTACACTGTGTTGATTTCAACTGGTGGAATTCAGACGCACGGTTGAAACAGAAAAAGCGGCGCAACTGCGCCGCTTTTATCTTTTATTTCTGAATGTTAGGCCGATGCCTTAAAGATTTTATCTATGTTGCTACCCAAAGCTGTATTGAACTCGGCATCAGATTGCTGTTTCGACAGACCTTCAGTCAGCGCACGCGAAAACGACGCGATCATCTTGCCGTTCTGACCCAGCAGATCACACGCTTGTTCGGTCGAATACCCACCTGACAAAGCAACGACGCGCACGACACGCGGGTGATCAGCCACTTCATCATAAAGGTTTGCCGTGCTCGGGATCGTCAGTTTCAACATGACGTCCTGCCCCTCGGTCAACTGATCCAGGTTATTCAGGATTTCTGCCTTCAGGATCTCTTCCGCCTCGGCCTTGGTTTCCGAGTTGATGTTGACCTCGGGCTCGACAATCGGAACCATCCCTGCCGCAACAACCTCGCGGGCCACGTCAAATTGCTGTGCCACAACGGCAGCGATGCCTTCGGCGTTGGCTTCATGAATTACCGAACGTTCCTTGGTGCCAAACACACCCTCTGCCTTGGCCAGCGTTTCGGCCAGACCCGGGATCGGTTTCATCATCTGGACGCCATTGGCAGTCTCTTCCAGACCTTTGTCGATTTTCAGGAACGGAACGATGCCTTTGACCGACCAAAGGTAATCTGCAACCTTGCGGCCGTCGATTTCTTCACCCAGCGTACGTTCGAACAGGATCGCACCGATCACTTTGTCCTTGGTGAAATCGTCCGCCAGAATGATCCGCGCGCGCATGTTCTGGATTTCGCCGAACATCTCTTCTTCCGACGCGTAAGCCGACGCGTCCACCCCATAAAGCGCCAGCGCCTTTGGGGTCGATCCACCGCTTTGATCCAGTGCGGCGATAAAGCCTGCTCCGTTGGACATCTGCGCGCGCTGTTCTGCTTTGGACATAATGATTTCCCGTTCAAGAATGATTCCGATTTCATTCCTCGCATACAGCACGGCGATGGACGATGGTAGTTTGTTAGCGCTCAACCAACCTCAACCATATCCCGTCCTTGGACCGAACGGTCAGATGCGCCACCGGAACCGGTGTTTTTCCGGGGATTGTTTCGAATTTGAATTGGCGCAACAGCATCGACAGGATCAAGGGCCCCTCAACCATCGCAAACCCCGCCCCAGTGCACACTCTTGGTCCGGCAGAGAACGGAATGTAGGCATTGCGTTGACATGTTTTGCCGTTCTCTGTCTTCCAGCGCGAGGGATCGAACCCGTCGGGATTGTCCCAAAGCCTTTCTTGCCGATGCAGGTGCCACGGGCTGACTACAATTTGTGCACCCTTCGGAACCTCTCGATCGCGAAACTGTTCAGGACATTGCGTTTCTCGAACCATCATTGGCACCGGTGGATAAAGTCGCAACGCTTCGCGAAACACATCTCGGATGACATTCAGCCTGGACATGGTCGAAAAGGACGGGTCCAGGTTTGCCTGTGCCTCTTCCGCGACCATCTCTTGCCAGTCGGGGTACAGCGCCAGCAGATAAAGCGTCCAGGCCAGGGCCGAAGCGCTGGTTTCATGGCCCGCCAGAAAGAAGATCGCGACCTGATCAATCATCTCGTCGGTTTCAAAACACTTCCCCGTGGCGGGATCGGGTGTTGTCATGATTTTTGTGGCCAGATCGTTTGGTGCCGTTCCATCAGCAATGGCCGCAGCGCGATCCGCTGTAAGTTTCTGGATCAAACGCCTGACATCATGCGCATTCCGCCGCGTGTCGCCGGCATGTAGACGAGGAACCCAACGTGGCAGAGGCAAAAAAGCCGCAAGGTTCAAAAGCGGTTGCCGCCTTTGATAGGCGCGGAATTTCTGGAATACTTCGGCTGCGATTTCATGTTCGATAGGCACCGAAAACAGTGTTCTGAAAATGACATCAGCGGCGACATGGCTGGTGATTTCCTCTACTTCAACCTCCGTTCCAACACTCGAATGCAGCCGATTGGCGCAGGCTTGTGAGGCATCTCGCATCGCTGGAAACGTGTCTTTTAACCGCCCGCCTTCAAACGCTGGATCAATGATACGACGTTGTCGCCTCCATGCCTCACCGTTTGTCAGAAATACAGACTCACCCAAAAGCGGCCGCAAACCTTCGCTGATCCGGTTAGACTTCGGGAAATCTTCGGGCCTCTTTTTCAAAACCAGATCAACCAGTTCCGGCTGATTGATCATGTAAGATATAAAGAACGGCGTTCGAAATTCCGCCATCCATGCGCGATAGAGCCGTTGGGGCTGTGCTGAAAGCAGGTCTTTCCGAAACAGTCTCAGATACTGCCACAGCGAAACTTTGTCTGGGCGTGGGGTCGGTTTTGGCGGGATCATGCGTGAACCGTAGTGTATTTTGAAACGGGCTGATCAATACGTGACGGTGAAGGCGCGCGCCCGGCAAATCGTGCAGCCAAGGTTTGGGGGCCCGCGGTGATCCGAAAATAATCGTATGCACCCGGACGGTCAAAGGCGCAGAGATACTGAAAATGCAGCTTGAAGAACCGCCAGCGATCCGCCTTCCAGCGCTCAGGTGACAGTGTTTGTGTAAACGCTGCGGACAAAACCAAGGGCCATTTCTTTTCTGGGCTGCCCACACCGCTGACCGCAACCGGGTCGCATAGCGCAAAGGCGCAGCCATCGCCGGGTGCGGTTATATCGACCCATGCCACGGTGGGTTGCTGGGATAGAAACAGCAAATCCGCGCGTAAACGGTGTGCGTTTGGCAGGAACGAAACCATGGGAACCACCTGCCCCAAAGTCAGAAACGACAAAACCGGGCCTCGGTCATACACGCCACAATCGCGGATCAGATCGGCCAGCACCGACACACCCAGATGCGCGCCAGAGCTGTGGCCGATCACCAAAACCTCGTCTACCTTTTCAGTCAAAGCGTCTTTGATCAGGTCTTGGAATGTGTCCAGCCGCGCCTGCAACTGCGGCGGAGTTTCCCCCTTCAACTGCGCAGAATACGCGTAGTCATGCATCAGGTAATAGGCAAACAGCCGGTTGTCGATTGTGCGAAACCAACGCAACACGGCATAAGCTAGGACACCCACCGGAACCAAAGCCCACGGCCCGACCATTGGGGCAAGCAGTTTCGCCGTCGCCCACGCAACCAGCAGCGCGGCCAGCAGTTGCAAAAGCAGCATGCCTACCGGATACAGCGCAGCAATCACCGGCCCTTTCCTCAGCCCCATCAACCGACGCAGAGTACCCGTTGAGATGTAGGTCCAAGCGGTTCGAGCCAGTTGCAGATAGGTGGACAGGATCGATCCCGTCATGCTGTCCCGCACGATGTCCGACCAGACCAGCACATCGACATCCGTGTGCACCCGTTCACCATCCTGAACCGAGGTGACACGCCAGCCAAAAACTTCGGACCGCTGCTTGGCTGAGACAGAAATCTCGTAGCCGGAAATCTCGGCTTGGGCCTGTGACTCAGACCGATACAACTCGCGATATCGTCGGGGCGGAAAGGGATCATAACCGGGTATGTAAAACACCCGACGTTTGCGCACCCGAGGCTGATTTGTCTGACTGCTCATGCCCTTACCTTCTGTCGTGCAGGTTAACGCAGGCTTGAGGTCAAGGTAAGGGGGTCAGCGGCTCATCCAAAATTTGCCAAAGCCGGGAAGGTTTCCAGTAACCACCAGCTGAACCGGGTAAAGAGGCCTGTGATCAACATGATACCCACGAACAACAGCAAGCCGCCCATAACCTTTTCGATCGTGCCCATGTAAGGCTTGATGCGGTTCATAACGGTCATAGAGCGATTCAGGAACATGGCCGCCAGAAGGAATGGAATGCCCAAGCCTGCCGCATAGACGCCCAGCAACACTGTACCACGCGCCACTGACGCCTCATTTGCTGCTAGCGAAAGGATTGCACCTAACTGAGGCCCAATGCAGGGCGTCCAGCCAAAAGCAAACGCCAGACCCAGAATATAGGCGCCAAAGACCGAGCCACCGGAATCACCTGTTTCGATCCGCGCTTCGCGGTCCAAAAACGGAATTCGGAATACGTTCAGAAAATGCAGACCGAACACGATCACCACTGCGCCCGAGAGCTTGGCGAAAAGCACCTGATTTTGCAGAACAAACGCCCCAAAGGCCGACGCGGTGAAGCCCAAAAGCAGAAAGACGGTCGACAGCCCCATCACAAAAAACAACGCCGACAGGGTTGCCTTACGCCGCGCGCGGGCTTCATCCTGCATCTCGTTGATTGTGACGCCGCTCATATACGCCAGATAGGGCGGCACAATGGGCAGCACGCAAGGCGATAGAAAGCTGATCAAGCCGCCCAGAAGGGCGACGAACATGGCGGGGATCAATCCCGCGTCTATGATTTCAATTCCGAACATGTCTCTGCACATAAGTGATGAAGGTCGATCCGTCACGGGGCCATTCAGTCACATCCTCGTGGTTGGAATCTGGACAATATTTCAACTTGGTCCTATCCCGAATGACATGACCGAGATTACAGAAACGTTGGACGCCCTTGGGCTTTTGTGTCCTCTGCCCGTCCTCAAAGCCCGCAAACGGCTTAAATCCTTGCCTGCAGGGGCCGTACTGCGTGTTTTGGCCGATGACCCGGCGGCTATCGTCGATGTCCCGCATTTCTGCGCCGAGGCTGGGCATACATTGTTGTCGCAAGATCTTGATGGGGCGCATCAGATTTATTTGATTCAAAAATCTGTCTGAAAACCCCTGCCCCAACGAAAAAAGGCGGGCCCATCAGCCCGCCTTTCATTATTTACCCAACGACCACCATCCGCGCCGTTTCGGCTTGGCAGGTCCCGGTTCCGGTTCTTCCGCTACGGTTTCCAGCACGGGTTCGGGCGTTTCTTCCACTGGCGCTTCTGCGGCGGGCTCAACCTCATTCGCAGTAGGTTCTTCAACCGCTTTTGCTGCGGTTGATTCTACATCCGCAGCGGGTTCTCCGACGTTTGCATCCGCACCGATGGCTTTGTCGGCCGCATCCGCAACGCTGGCCTCTTCGGCAATCACCGGTTCTTCAACCGCAGCTTCAGATGCCGCATCAACCGCCACGCCTTGCTCCCGAGCGACCTCTGTTACGTCGCCCTCAGGGGTTTCGGCAACTTTTTCAGCCGCAGGTGCATCCGTTACCGTCTCAGCTTCGGCAACTGCTGTTTCAGCCTGTTCGACCGTTTCTTCTGCTATTACGTCTTTCTTCCGACGACGTGGCGCGCGCTTGCGCTTGGGCTTGGCAGGTTTTTCTTCGTCAGCGGCTTCTGCCTCGACAACCTCAGTCGCAGCTTCTTCATCGGTGGCCTCGCCCTCAGAAGCCTCCTGTGTCTCGTCGTCATTGCCGTCGCTGGATTGCTCTGTCGCATCCCCATTGCCCCCGCCCTTCTTGCGGCGACGACGACGGCGCTTGCGCTTGGGCTTGGATTCCTCCTCTGCCTGGGCAACTTCGTCTTCGGCGACTTCTTCGTCCGACGAATCCACCAAATCCATCAGTGATGCATCGACGGATACAACAGGCGCAGTGGCTTCCGGGACAATCCGACTGGCGGTCTTGAATTTCTCCATCGAGAAATCGGGGCTGACCAAATGAACGTCACCCTCGATCCGCACCGACAGACCGTACCGCGCCTCAATCTGTGCAATGTGCTCGCGCTTTTGATTCATAAGGAAGTTGGCGATGCTGACAGGGCAGCGCACCAGAACCTCACGCGACCTACGGCGGGTTCCTTCCTCTTCGATCTGACGCAGAATCGACAGGGCCATATTGTCGTCCGAACGGATCAAGCCGGTTCCATGACAGGCCGGGCATGGCTGAGTCGTGGCCTCGATCATACCAGGGCGCAGGCGCTGACGGCTCATCTCCAACAGACCAAAGCCCGAAATCCGGCCAACCTGAATACGCGCCCGATCAGTTTTCAGCTTATCCTTCAGACGCTTTTCAACCGCTGCGTTGTTCTTGCGCTCGTCCATGTCGATGAAATCGATGACAATCAGACCGGCCAAGTCACGCAGACGCAATTGACGGGCAACTTCTTCGGCGGCCTCCAGGTTGGTCTTCAGCGCGGTTTCCTCGATCGAGCCTTCCTTGGTCGCCCGACCCGAGTTCACGTCGATCGCCACCAAAGCCTCAGTGACACCGATCACAATGTAGCCACCGGATTTCAGCTGAACCGTCGGGTTGAACATCCCTGCCAGATAGCTTTCGACCTGATACCGCGCGAACAGAGGCAGGGCATCCTCATACCGTTTCACGTTCTTAGCGTGAGACGGCATGATCATTTTCATGAAGTCCTTGGCGATGCGGTATCCGCCCTCACCCTCGACCAGGACCTCGTCGATATCGCGGTTATAAAGATCACGGATCGACCGTTTGATCAGGTCGCCTTCTTCATAGATCTTTGCAGGCGCAATCGATTCCAGTGTCAGGGCGCGGATCTGCTCCCACAAGCGCTGCAGGTATTCGTAGTCGCGCTTGATCTCGGACTTGGTGCGCTTGGCGCCCGCTGTACGAATGATCAAACCGGCCCCGGTCGGGACATCAATGTCCGCGGCAATTTCTTTCAGTTTCTTGCGGTCGGCGGCGTTGGTGATTTTGCGGCTGATACCGCCACCGCGCGCAGTGTTCGGCATCAATACGCAATAGCGACCGGCCAAAGACAGGTAGGTTGTCAGTGCAGCGCCCTTGTTGCCGCGCTCTTCCTTGACCACCTGCACCAGCAGGACCTGACGAACCTTGATAACTTCCTGAATCTTATAGCGACGCGGGCGAGGTTTGCGCGGTGGACGGATGTCTTCGCTGTCATCCTCATCCGCTACGGATTCAATTGAATCATCCTTCGAGGACGCATCGGCCCCCGTGCCTTCGGCGCCTTCTTCATCCGCGTCCTGATCATCGTCGGAGTCTGAGGAGGTTTCAGCCGAGGTATCATTATCTTCAACAGCCGAAGCCTCTGCCGCTTCCTCATTCGCTTTGTCCGAAGCTTCCTCGGCTTGATCTACGACATCTGCTGACGCCTCATCCGAGGCTTCAGCAGGCTCTTCGGTGGTCTCACCAGCAGCGTCGTTGACCCCTTCAGCTTCATCAGTCGCGTCATCGACCTCAACAACAGCCGCTTGCTCAGCGTTGTCAGATACAGCGTCCGACGGGGTCGCATCGCTGTCTTCCGGCTCTTCTACCGGTGTTTCGGCGACAATTTCCATGGGCGAGGTTCCCTCAGGCACCTCTGCATCCGTATCTTCGCCGTCGGCCAGATCGATGGTTTCCATACCAGTCGGCTCGGATGAAACTTCCATCGTTTCAACCGGATCGTCCGATTTCACATCGGCCGCCTTGGACCGCGACCGAGACCGCCGCTTCTTGGGCTTGGATTCTTCGGCTTCATCAAGCGCCTTCATCGCCTCGGCGTAGGCGCGTTCTTCCTCCATCAATGCCTCACGGTCGGCGACGGGGATCTGGTAATAGTCCGGATGAATTTCCGAAAACGCCAGGAATCCATGCCGGTTCCCGCCATAGTCGACAAATGCCGCCTGAAGCGACGGCTCAACCCGTGTTACTTTTGCAAGATAGATGTTGCCAGCAAGCTGGCGTTTGTTTTCGGACTCAAAATCGAACTCCTCAACCTTGTTTCCGTCGACCACCACGACGCGGGTTTCCTCCGCGTGGGTGGCATCGATAAGCATTTTCTTAGCCATTTTTCCTTGGTGCACCGCGCCAAACGCGTTGTCCTGACCTGTCCAGGCGGACAGGCGCATTTGGGGAGGTGTCTTGTCAGGGCGATTTCGGACGGCGCGCGGCAAGGTCTGGCGCTGTGGCCCCCTGCCCGTTCTCTCAATCGTTGCGCGCGCGTCATCGCGGTTCTTCTCCGACAGGCGCGTCTGACCGCTGCCTGCCCATTTATTCCTTTCGCCCAAGGATCCTGGGCTCAGGTACTACACTGCCCCGTTCGGGGCACAATCGGCCTGCTGAACCGCGAGGGCTTGATCCTCATCAACAGATCAGCAGCGAAACTCAAAAATTCGGGTCTTATGGGCGTCAAATTCGCCTGGCCCGTTCGCACACCATAAAAGCAACCCTGTGGAAAAGACAATGGGCAAACTGCATTCCGCCAAAATGCGCGCGGGCGGATCCCTTTCATCTGGCTAAAAATACCTCGGGGGAGTCGCCAAAGGCGACGGGGGCAGCGCCCCCATTCGCGTCACTTAAAGATAGTCTGAACGCTGAAGACCATATTTGGCCATTTTTTCATTCAGCGTCCGGCGCGGCAGGCAGAGTTCGTCCATAACAGACGCAATCGAGCCTTTGTGGCGGCGCATCGTATTGTCGATCAGCATCCGCTCGAACGCTTCGACATATTCCTTCAGCGGCTTACCTTCGGTGGTCATCACCGGCTGCATCTCTTCATGGTCCGACATCAACAGCGACGCAATCGTTCCCGATCCACGGCGCGATTGCAGCACGGCGCGCTCGGCAATATTGATCAATTGGCGCACGTTGCCCGGCCAGGGCGCTTGCAACAGTTGCGCTGCTTCCTGAGCGCTGACCTGAGGCGCATCACAACCGTATTCCTCGGCAAACTGCTCGCTGAGGCGCGTGAAGAGGGTCAGAATGTCCTCACCTCGCTGACGCAGTGGCGGCATCGTGATCCGCAACGCGGCCAGTCGGTAAAACAGATCAGGGCGCAGAACATCCTCAGAGGTTTTTCCCGCTTCCTGCAGATTCGAGATCGCAACGATCCGGGTCTCGGCAGGCGTGCCCTGCTCGTTCATCACGCTCAGCAGCTTGGCCTGTAACGTATCGCTCAGCGCCTCAACATCTTCCAGCACCAGCGTGCCACCGCGCGCTTCTTCGATTGCGGGCAATTGCGCATCCTCGGGCATCATCGGGCCAAACAACCGTTTGGCCAGCGCATCTTCCTCGAGCGCTGCGCAGGATACCAAAACAAACTTCTTGCCCGCGCGGCTGCCCACCGCATGCAGCGCATGCGCCACCAGCGTCTTGCCGGTTCCGGTCTCGCCGTCGATCAACACATGTCCGTCGGCCTGCCCAAGGTCCAGAATATCCTCTCGCAACCGCTCCATCACCGGGCTGGCACCGATCAGCTTATTCATGATCTGCGTGCCACCCGACAGCTCGCGTCGCAGTGCACGGTTGTCCAATGTCAGGCGACGGGCATTGCTGGCGCGCTTGGCCAGTTCGGACATGCGATCGGGATTGAATGGCTTTTCGAGGAAATCGAACGCACCGACACGCATCGCCTCGACCGCCATTGGAACATCACCATGTCCGGTGATCATGATCACAGGCAGGGTGCTGTCGGCGCCCATCAATTTTTTCAGAAGCTGGATGCCATCCATCCCCGGCATTTTGATATCCGAAATCACGATCCCCGGGTAATCCGGCCCCAAAACCTTGAGCGCATCTTCCGCACTGGCAAAGGTTTCAGTGTCATATCCGGACAAAGCAAGCCACTGGCTGATCGACTGGCGCATGTCCTGTTCGTCATCCACAATGGCAATTTTCATGGCCTGTGCCATAGTCATTCCTCGTTATTCCGCGGCCTCAAGGCCGTCGCTTCCCAGTGCTGGCAACTGCATTTCAAACACCGCGCCGCCGTATTGTGCATTGCGCGCAGTCAGCCGTCCCCCATGGTCGTTCACGATCCCAGACGAGATAGCAAGCCCCAGACCTACGCCATCTCCAGGCTGTTTGGTGGTATAGAACGGCTCGAACAGGTTCTCGATATCCTCGATACCATGCCCGTTGTCGCGCACGGTCAGGACCGCCATGTCGCCCGCCGCCAGGATGATTTCCACATCCGGCTCTGCTACTGATTTGGTGGCATCCAGCGCATTTCGCAAGAGGTTGACCATCACCTGCTCGATCCGCATCCGGTCCCCCATCACCATCACAGGTTCTTCCGGCAGGATCTGAGTGATCTTCACATGACGCTGACGCAGTTGGGGCTCCATCATAGACAAGGCCGAGGCCAGCGCTTCACCAAGATTTACAGGCGAAAACGCATCCGCCCCTTTGCGTGCATAAGACTTAAGCTGGCGCGTGATCGCACCCATCCGTTCGATCAGGCCATCGATGCGCCCAAAGCTGGCCAGCGCCTCTTCCGGTCGGTTGCGCCGCAACAACAGACGCGCCCCGGCGAGATATGTTTTCATTGCAGCCAGAGGTTGATTGAGCTCGTGACTGACCGCAGCCGACATCTCGCCCAACGCCGCCAATTTCGAGCTTTGCGCGAGGGTCTGTTCTGCCAAATCCAGCGTCTTTTCAACCCGTTCCCGCTCAGCAATTTCTCGCTGTAGCCGCGCGTTCAATGCGCGAAGCTCTGCCGACTCGCGCTGAAACAGGGCCATGCGCAAGGTGGCCCGACGGCTGAGCGCATAGAACGTCAGCGCCAGAAGAATCGCAAAACCCATGATTTCCAGCGCAAGAACGCTGTTCACCTTTTCGCGGATCGACTCAAAGGTGGTGAAAGATGTCATCTGCCAACCCCGGAACGGGATGCGTGTTTCCATCCGCATCACCGCCTCGCCTTGCAGGTACGCGTCAGGTGGCAAAGCCGTCCAGTCGGTTGTGGCCCGAATGGCGCGTTGAATTGCGCCCTGCGGCGGCTGGCGCAGCATTGCCGTGCTTTCTTCCAAGCCGCGCCAACGTGGCTCGGTGGACAGGATGATCGTTCCGGTGCTGTCCGTGACCATCACCGCGTCTGATATACCGGCCCATGCGCGCTCGAATTTCTGAAGATCCACCTCAACAACGATGACGCCCAGAATTTCCGATCCATTTTCCAGTCGCCGGGAATACACAAAACTGTATCCGCCGGATTCTCTCGGAATGACGGAAAAAATTGTCGCGTTCGATCGGACGGCGTCCACAAAATATGCGGTATTTCTGTGCCCTTCGCCTAGTCTGTTCCGATCGGTCGCCGCGACTGTCCGACCGTCGCTGTCCAGCAACATCAAGGATGCGGCGCCGATTTCTTCTACAAAAGAGATCAACCGCTGCGTTGAAAGCGTGTAGTCACTGGATTGGAGGGCGGAAATCAAGGTTGGGTCACGAGCCAGCAACTGCGGCACGATTGAGTTTCGTCGCAATTCGCTGAGCAAGTTTCCGGAATACAAGGCCAGCCGTAGTTCAGCCCGGTTTCGGGTGGATTCCGTGAACCTGTCAGTCAACAGGCGGTTGGTAATCCAGACCGTTGCGATTGTTGCGACTAGCAACACCAGCACAGACAGGCGCAGCCGCCAGCCCAGCGGCGCACCACGAAACGGTTTCAACAGATTTGACCAGGCTGATCGCACGTCCGAGTTCATGTCCAGACGTTACGCGCGGGCGCGCGTGACCTCAAGTCACGCCGCTTCAAACACGCCCGACAATGCGCGGAACAGCGCCGCCCCGTCGGTGCCACCGTGACCTTCGTCAGCGGCCCGTTCGGGGTGCGGCATCATTCCCAGCACACGGCGGTTTTCCGACAGAATGCCTGCAATATCACCCACCGAACCGTTGGGATTCTCGGTATAGGTGAACGCGATACGGTCTTGATCCTGCAATGCCGACAGCGTTTCGTCGTCCGCAAAGTAATTGCCGTCGTGATGCGCAATCGGAATGCCGATCACGTCACCCGCATTGTAGCCGGCGGTAAACACGCTATCGCTGGTTTCAACCTTCAGGCCCACTGATTTACAAATGTACTTCAGCCCGGCATTGCGCAGCAACGCGCCTGGCAGGATACCCGTTTCTGTCAAAACCTGGAAACCGTTACAGATACCAACTGCATATCCACCACGTTCGGTATGATCCACAACCGCTTTGCAGATCGGTGACTTGGCAGCGATGGCCCCGCAGCGCAGATAGTCGCCATACGAAAAGCCGCCCGGTACGCCCACGATATCTACACTGTCGGGCAACGCTGCGTCTTTGTGCCAGACCATATCAACCTTGAAACCGGCCTGCTCAAAAGCGACGGCGAGGTCTCGGTCACAGTTGGATCCGGGGAATACGATTACGGCTGCGCGCATGGCGGGCCCTCCTACGAGACAAAATCAGTAACCACCGCAACGCCCGGAGGGGTCGGATGATCAAAGGCGGCAAGCTCAGCGCTTACCTGGTTGAGAGATATTTTACGCGTGACCAGTGGGCTCAGGTCGATCCCGCCCCCTGCGATCATCGACAACAAGGACGGATAACGCCAGCTTGGCATTCCCCGTGTACCGAAAACAGAAAGCTGGCCAGAGTACAGCACATCCATTGGCAGTGCCATCTGGGTGTGATCCCCCGCAGGCATTCCGATCTGCACCATGCGCGCCAGTTTGCGAAGGGACCGCATCGCGGAGACAGTCGTCACTTCAATGCCCAAGGCTTCAATTGCAACGTGCGCGCCGCCGCCAGTGATGTCCTTCACGGCTTGCGACGCATCACAGGTCGTCGCATTCACGACCGCGTCCGCGCCCAGAGACATGGCATAATCCAGCTTGTCGTCTGCGATATCGACCACCACAACCCGTGCACCAAGGGCCTTGCCCAACAGCAGGGTCGAGATTCCAACGCCACCGCCACCAAAGACCGCAATCCATTCCCCACCCTGAACCTGCGCCCGTCCGACCAATGCCTGCCATGCTGTCGTCACCCGGCACCCAAGGGCGGCCGCCACTTCGGGCGCAATGCTGTCGGGCAACAATGTAAGGTTAGCATCCGCATGGGCTACAGCAATGTATTCGGCAAAGGCGCCATCGCAGGTGAACCCAGGCACAATCTGATCGTTGCAGATTGTCTGATGCCCCTGCGCACAATCCGCGCAATGTCCGCAAGCCAGAATGAAGGGAGCAATCACCCTGTCGCCAACCCGCCACCGGGTGACGCGGGGGCCAACCGCAACAACCTCGCCACAGTATTCGTGACCGGGTGTCATCGGAAGGATTACGTCCGGGTCCGCGCCTGACCACGCATGCCAATCGGATCGGCACACGCCACACGCCAAAACCCGAACCACAACACCATCTTCGGCGGGTTCGGGGTCGGGTACCGTCGTAACCTCAAGTGGTTGGCGATAGGTGATCAGACGCGCGGCCCGCATTCGGTCAGACCAGTTCGATCTCGTAGCGTTCAATGACCGTGTTGGCCAACAGCTTTTCGCACATTTCGGTGACATCCGCTTCGGTTGCACCTTCGGTCAGTTCAAGGTCGATCACCTTGCCTTGACGTACACCTTCGACCTTATCAAAGCCCATTGCGCCCAATGCGTGCCGAACAGCTTCGCCCTGCGGGTCCAGTACCCCGTTCTTGAGCATCACATGCACCCGTGCTTTCATTTTGGCAACTCCACCTTCGGGCCGCAATCCATGGCCCATTTCGTTGCGCGGGGGATAGCGTGCCTGACCGTTTTCGACAACCCTGTTTCCCAAGCAGTTTGCCGCAGTTGTCATCAAGCGAAGCGACTCTTTCGGTTAATCACCAAGAGATGAACCTTCCGATAACGCAAAAACCAAACTGCGCCGCGGTTTTTGCCGCAGCGCAGTTTAGTTGAAACATAAGTCTCCGGAACGGATCAGTTGATCAGTGTCGGCTTGGTGACATTGGTATTCGGAAGCACACCCAACCGGCGCGCGACTTCTGAATATGCATCGGTCAGATTGCCCAGATCGCGGCGGAACACATCCTTGTCCAGCTTCTGGCCGGTCTCAATATCCCACAGGCGGCAGCTGTCGGGGCTGATTTCGTCAGCCACGATCAGGCGCTGATAGTCGCCGTCGAACACGCGTCCGATTTCGATCTTGAAGTCCACCAGCCGAATACCAACTGCCAGCATCACGCCGCTCATGAAATCGTTCACCCGCAGAGCAATGCTGAGGATGTCGTCCATGTCCTGCTGGCTGGCCCAACCAAAGGCTGCGATATGTTCTTCTGTAACCAGAGGATCACCCAGCGCGTCGTCCTTGTAACAATATTCGACGATCGGGCGCGGCAGTTGAGTGCCTTCTGCTATGCCCAGACGTTTTGACATCGATCCGGCGGCATAGTTTCGAACGATCACTTCCAACGGAACGATTTCGCAATTGCGCACCAGTTGTTCGCGCATGTTCAGGCGGCGAATAAAGTGGTTCGGGATACCGATTTGGGTCAGGCCGTTCATAAAGAACTCGGACAGGCGATTGTTCAATACGCCTTTGCCGTCAATAACGTCCTTCTTTTCCGCGTTGAACGCGGTGGCGTCATCCTTGAAATACTGCACGATTGTGCCCGGTTCGGGACCTTCATACAGAATCTTGGCCTTACCTTCGTAAATTTTCTTGCGACGCGCCATAAGCGACCTTTCCAGTCTGAGCAGAGGGATTGAGTCCCCTCTCGTTGGCGTCCTCATAGTGCAAGCCCCCTTTTCTCGCAAGTTCATGTACCCGAGAGGCTTTGACGCAGCGCAAATACCTTGCGCACGGGACGTCGTATGGTCATATCATCAGGAAACAAGATGTAACCCAAGAGGTCCTCACCCAATGACCACGTTCGACGAACGCGAAAACGCCTTTGAAGCCAAATTTGCTCATGACGAAGAAATGCAGTTCAAGGCCCAGGCCCGCTGCAACAAACTACTGGGCCTATGGGCGGCAGAGAAACTGGGCAAAACCGGTGCCGATGCCGAAGAATACGCAAAGACGGTTGTAATCGCCGATTTTGAAGAAGCCGGGCACGAGGATGTTGTGCGCAAGGTTTCAGGCGATTTGGGTAGCTTGTCCTCGGATGACGAAATTCGGGCGAAAATGGCCGAGCTTTTGCCAGAGGCCAAAGCGCAGGTTCTGAGCGAGACCGACTAAACGATTAGCGCCTGACTCATGATCTTCATGAGTTTTATGAATTTGATTTGACGCCCCTGTCGTGTGACATGGGGCGTCTCTATTTTTTAACGGCGATTTGCGCCTTTTTCTGGAATACCCCAATGACAAATGCGCTGAGCAAGCTTCTGGACACCAATGATGCCATTCTGGCGGATGGAGCGACTGGAACAAACCTGTTCAACATGGGCCTGCAATCCGGCGATGCGCCTGAACTTTGGAACGTGGACGCTCCCGAAAAAATCAAAGCCCTTTATCAGGGTTCCGTCGATGCGGGCAGCGATCTTTTCCTGACCAATACGTTCGGTGGCACATCGGCGCGGCTCAAATTGCATGACGCACAGAATCGCGTGGGCGAACTGAACCGCATCGGTGCGGAACTTGGGCGTGAAGTTGCGGACAAGGCGGGACGCCCCGTTGTGGTCGCTGGATCCGTTGGCCCGACCGGCGAGATCATGGAACCCGTCGGAAGTTTGTCTCATTCCGAAGCGGTGGAAATGTTCCACGAACAAGCCGCAGCACTGAAAGAAGGCGGTGTGGATGTGCTGTGGGTCGAAACCATCAGCGCGCCCGAAGAATTCCGCGCCGCCGCCGAAGCGTTTGCGCTGGCCGATATGCCCTGGTGTGGCACCATGAGCTTTGACACAGCGGGTCGCACAATGATGGGTGTCACCTCGGCTGATCTGGCGCAACTGGTTGAAACGCTGCCAAACCCGCCCATCGCATTCGGAGCCAATTGTGGAACCGGCGCATCAGATATTCTGCGCACTGTTCTGGGCTTTGGCGCACAGGGCACGGAACGTCCTCTGATCTCAAAAGGTAACGCGGGCATTCCGAAATACGTGGATGGCCACATCCACTATGACGGTACACCCGAATTGATGGGCCAATACGCCGCTATGGCCCGCGACGCCGGTGCCACGATCATTGGCGGTTGCTGCGGGACCATGCCCGATCACCTGCGCAAGATGCGCGAGGCGCTGGACACCACATCCCGCGGCGAGCGCCCCACCCTGGAACAAATCACTGATGCGCTTGGTCCGTTTACTTCGGCCTCGGACGGAACCGGCGATGATGCTGCACCCGAGCGCCGAGCGCGCCGCCGCCGCCGCGCCTAAATTCGACCTATTCAGCGCCCTTCGAATTTCGGAGGGCGTTTTTCCATGAATGCCACCACACCTTCGGCGAAATCGCGCGAGCGACCGCATTCGCCTTGCAGATGCGCTTCGGTCGCAAGCTGCTGAGGCAGGGTGTTTTCATATGTCCCACGAACAGCTTGCTTGATCGCGCCATAGGCGGCGGTCGGACCTTTGGCCAGGTATTCCGCCCGTTTGCGCCAATGCGCAGCGAAGTCTTCATCAGGGATGGCCTCCCAGATCAGACCCCAATCATCTGCCTGCCGTGCGCTGATCTTGTCAGCAAACAAAGCCGCCCCCATCGCCTTGGCCAGCCCCATTTGACGTGGCATGAACCAGGTTCCGCCAGCGTCGGGCAGCAACCCGATCCGAGCAAAGGCCTGCAGGAAATAGGCGCTCTCGGCAGCAATCACTACATCCGCGCACAGGGCAAGGTTGGCTCCTGCCCCAGCCGCAGCTCCGTTCACGGCCGCAATCGTTGGCACCGGACAGCTGTGAATCGTCTCCAGCATCGGCTCATATTCGTCCCGCAACGAACGTTCCAGATCAATCTTGCCGGTTGACGACGCATCACCCAAATCCTGTCCCGAGCAAAAAGCAGGTCCAGCGCCGGTGATCACGATGCACCGGGCTCGGGTCGCCGCATCTTTCATTGCGTGAGTGATTTCAGCTCGCATCTGAGTTGTCAGAGCGTTCATCTTGTCAGGTCTGTTCAATGTCAGAACTGCCAGCCCGTCAGAAATATCCAGAACAACCGTTTCGTATTTCATGAAAACCCTCCCGTCGCGCCTTGCGTTTTTGCACACTTACTGACCCAAACGGGATGGGAAAAGCAGAACCAAACGTCAGTCTTCAAGAATTCGGCGCAGGCGTTCCTTTTCGTCCTCACTCAGCGTCGTGCTCTCAACTGAAGCGTGGGCTTTGGCGCGGTTGCGCAGAAAGTTCAGCCCGACCCCGGCTGCAATCAGCAACATGATGGGTCCGGCGAGCCAAAGAAACAGGTTCGAACCGCTGGTCGTCGGCTTCAGCAGAACGTATTCGCCATAGCGATCTACGATAAAGGCAATTGCCTCTTCATCGCTGTCACCCGCGACCAAACGCTCACGCAGCAACAGGCGCAAGTCACGCGCAAGATCTGCATTGCTTTCGTCGATGCTCTCGTTCCGGCAAACAAGGCAGCGTAGGCCAGTGCTGAGGTCGCGCGCCCGCTGTTCGAGGACCGGATCATCCAGCACCTCGTCGGGCTGCACCGAAAACACGGGTGTCGCCAGCAGCATTAGGATCAGTACAAGGCGTTTCATTCTGCGGGCACTCCGCCAACCGGGGTTTTTCTGGCCCCAGCCGCAACACGGAATCGTCTGTCACATAGGCTTAGGATACCGCCTAGCGACATTAGAATGCAGCCACCCCAGATCCAGTTTGCGAGCGGTTTGATATAGGTCCGCATGACCCAGCCCCCATCGGCCTGCTGATCGCCGATCACAACGTAAAGGTCGCCCAGGAAACGATAGTCGATCGCAGCCTCAGTCGTGGGCATACGCGCCACCGGATAGTCGCGTTTTTCCGGGTGCAGGGTGCCAATCAGACGTCCATTCTTTTCAACCAGGACATCTGCCGTGGTCGAGAAATAGTTCGGCCCCTCAACCTGCCGCACATCTTGCAGGGTCAGCGTGAACTGCCCCACCACGAACGGCTTGTTGGGTTGCGCCACGCGAATATCTTCGGCCTCCCACGCAGTCAGACCAGCGACCGCGAAGATGGTGACGCCCAAACCGGTATGAGCAACCGCTTTTCCCCAATCCGCGCCCGGCAAACGGAACAGGCGCTTAAGGCTGCCATTGCGGCCTGTGCGGCTCCACAAATCAAGCGCTGCACCAAAGGTGATCCAGGCCCCAAGGAACAGCCCAACCGGCCCAAGCGCGCTGCGTCCGGTTTGCATCGCCCAAACCAGCAGAGCAATTGCCAGCGCAAGGCCAAAGGCATAGCGCAGCGACCACGCGGTCTTGCCAATCCTTCCCCGCTTCCAAGGCAACATTGACCCAATCGGCAGGATCAACCCAAGCAGCACCATGAACGGAGAGAACGCCGCATTGAAGAACGGAGCACCGACCGAGAGCTTCCGGTCGAACATCATCTCAGCCACCATCGGCCACATGGTGCCTACGAACACAACAAAACAGCTGACAGCCAGCAGCACGTTGTTCGCCACCAAAGCGCTTTCGCGGCTGACCATACCAAACACACCCTTGGCCTCCATCGCTTGGGCGCGCGCGGCAAACAGCGTCAATGCCCCGCCGATAAAGAACACCAGGATCATCAGGATAAACACGCCACGTTCGGGATCGGTTGCAAAGGCATGAACAGACGTGAGAAGCCCAGACCGCACAATGAATGTGCCGATCAGTGAAAATCCGAATGCGATGATTGCCAGCAAAATGGTCCAACTTTTCAGCGCCTCGCGCTTTTCCACAACGATAGCCGAGTGCAACAGCGCGGCTGCCAGAAGCCACGGCATGAAAGAGGCGTTCTCAACCGGGTCCCAGAACCAGAAACCGCCCCAGCCGAGTTCGTAGTACGCCCACCAGGACCCCAACGCGATCCCGATCGTCAAAAAGACCCATGCTGCCAGTGTCCAAGGCCGCACCCACCGCCCCCATGCGGCGTCGACGCGGCCTTCGATCAGGGCGGCAACGGCAAAGCTGAACGCCATACTCAGCCCCACATATCCGAGATAGAGAAACGGTGGATGGAAGGCCAAACCGGGGTCTTGAAGCAGTGGGTTCAGGTCGCGCCCGTCAAACGGCGCAATTGCAAGCCGGTCAAACGGGTTTGACGTGAACAAAATGAAGGCAAAAAATGCGACAGCAATTGAAGACTGCACGGCCAACACACGTGCCTTAAGCGTTGGCGGCAAACCGCCCCCAAAAAACGCAGCCATCGCACCGAACAAGGTGACAATCAGCACCCAAAGCAACATGGACCCTTCGTGGTTCCCCCATGTCCCACTTATCTTGTAGATCATCGGCTTGGCCGAGTGGCTGTTCTCAACCACGATCCTCAGGGAAAAGTCGGACACGACGAAAGCCCAGATCAGAGCACCGAAGGAAAATGCCGTTAGCAGGAACTGAACAATGGCCGAAGGCTCGGCAAATGCCATCCATCCGGTCCAACGTTTCGAGGCACCGATCAGGGGCACCACGCTTTGCACGATTGCGACAAAGAAGGCGAGAATTAGGGCAAAGTGGCCGAGTTCTGTAATCATGCCCCGGAATATACTCCGGGGCCAATCCGGGGGCCAATAACTTTCGCCAGATCCGGGGGCACATAGTGTCGCGGGTCAGGTCCCACGACGCTTGCGCCAGTCTTCCAGCGCAGGGTTGGCATCAGGGCGCGTGATGTCTTGCGTCAAAGCTGAATCCGGGCCAGGATCCGCAGCCCCCGGGCTGTCGGCTCGCAGGGCGCGCAACTGCTCGATATTGTTCAGGACGGCAGGCAATCGCAGCATTGAAACACCGATATCCCTTTGAAACTCCTGCATCTTCACCTGATGCCGTGCTCCAAAGTAAAAGGAAACGATAACGCCCAACAACCACCATAAAGGTTCCGGCACCAAAGCCATGCCTTGCATCCTAGCCGCAAACCACAGCGGATCGACCATGGCCGCGATGAACAACCCCAGCGTCCCCAAGGCCAAAGCCGGACGTAGCAGTCGATTCACACCATCCATAAACCGGTCAAATGAACCTTTTTGCGCAGTTTGGAATTCACCACCAAATTGCAACATGGCTTGCGCTTGAACCTCGGCTCCTCTCTGCGCGCCTGCTTCGGCGTTTTCGCGGTAAAGCTCAACGGTTTCTCTTACCCCATTGCGTCCATTCCCAAACAACAGCGCCAAGACGCCCGAGATCAATCCCATGCTTCCACCCTTCTTTGAAACGCGTCATCTGACATGTGATAGCGGTGCGACAGAAATTCTTCGGCGCGTTTAATCCAGCCACCTTTGCCCCCTGACCGGCTTTGCGCATATTTTCTTAACGCCGGTCGTCGATCCGCCAGACGAAAGTAGTAATTCCGCCGCGCAATCCCGTATGCATCCCGCAGTGTGGATGGGTCCGGCTGGGCTGCACTTACACAAGCTGCTGCGGTCTTTGGACCAATCACGCCATCCACTGCCACATTGAAGCCCATGTCTCGCAAAAGTCGTTGCAAGATTTTCACTGCCTGAGATCCGGCGTTCACATACATGTCAAAGACCGAAGCGTGCAGCACATTCGGCAACGACGAAACACGTGGCTTATCAAAGTAATGCTGAACAAAGATGTCGACCGCTTTTTGCCGCGTGAGCAACCGCACGTCGGCAACATCCACAGCACCATCGCCAGTCAAATCCAATCCCAGACGTCGCATTGTGTGAATGGTCACACCGTATTTCGTGGCACCGCCGGGGTCGTCCGGATCATCCACAAACCCGCCTTCTCGTGCAACGATGTCTTCTGCGATCTGCCGAACCGTTTGCATGACATCCCCCAATTTTAACAATCGCGGCAACGGTCCGACAAACCTGTTAACATCCAGAAACGACAAAGGGCGCTGCAGTTTGAACACGTGCAACGCCCTTTATTCTTTTGTTCAATGGCTACATTTGCCCGAGAAGCCCGACGATCAGCTGCCTTCCGCTTCTTTGTAAACACCTTGCTCTTTCAGCGCGTCCATTACCTCTTTCGGCATGTAAGTTTCGTCATGTTTGGCAAGGATTTCAGTTGCTTCAAACACGCCGTTTACGTAGCTTCCGGTGCCAACCATGCCTTGGTTCTCGGTAAACAGATCCGGCAGAACGCCCGTGAACGAGACCGGGACACTCTCCCCCCCATCCGTAACCACAAAATGAACGGTTTCGCCCTGCCCACGAATGATCGAGCCTTCTTCAACAAGCCCGCCTATGCGGAACACCTCGGTCGGTTTGGGCGGCTCCGCAATTACCTCGCTGGGCGAACGGAAGAAATTGATGCCATCCTGCAAGGCCCACCCAATCAACGCCGTCGATGCCACCAAGGCAACGACCGCTACCAAAATGACTTGTACTCGACGACGTTTCTTAAGCGTTTTCATACCGTCCTCACGGAAATAGAGGGGCCATCATCAGACCCACAGTTTCATCTTCACCTAACATCAGGTTGGCGTTCTGCAAGGCTTGGCCACTGCTACCTTTTGTCAGGTTATCCAGCGCGGCAATCACAATCGCGCGCCGTTCGATCCGGTCAGCCACCACACCGATATGACAGAAATTCGACCCGCGTACATGATGGGTCGACGGCGCCTGTCCCATCGGCAGCATCTGGATGAAAGGCTCATCCACATAGGTCTTTGCCAACGTTTCATAGACGCTTTGCGGGTCGCCCTTGACGTAGGTCGTTGCCAGAATGCCCCGGTTAGCCGGGACCAGATGCGGTGTGAATTGCACATGCACTGTCCGCCCGGCCAGCTTCGAAAATTCCTGATCGAATTCACCCAGATGCCGGTGTGCACCGCCGACCGCATAGGCATTGTACCCTTCACTCAATTCAGCGTGCAGCAGGTTTTCCTTGAGCGACCGCCCGGCCCCGGAAACTGCGCATTTCAGGTCCAGAATGATGTCATCAAGATCAATAACCCCGGCCGAGATCAACGGCCGCAGCACATATTGCCCTGTCGCGGCGTTGCAGCCTGTACCGGCGACCAAGCGCGCCGACCTTATCTCATCCCTATAGAACTCAGTTAGGCCATAAACGGCCTCGCCCTGCTGTTCCAAAGCGCTGTGCGGGTTGCCATACCACTTCTCATATTCATCCGGGTCTTGCAGCCGGAAATCCGCTGACAAATCAATGATCTTCAAGTCTTTCGGCAGGTCCCGGATCACCTCTTGGCTGGTTTTGTGCGGCAAAGCACAGAAACACAGATCAACATTGGAAAAATCGATCTCGGAAATCTTGCACAGATCCGGCAAGTCCATGTGCCGCAGATGCGGAAAGACCTGCGTCATACTCATCCCAGCCTTACGTTCGGCGGCCAAAGCAACGATGTCCATGTTCGGGTGCTCGGCGATCAGCCGCACCAGTTCAGCGCCGGTGTAACCAGAAGCGCCCAGAATTGCGATTTTATGGGTCATGTCAGACCTCTTCTTTACGTGTGTCACATATCACGACCGCCGATGTGACGGTCTTTGAACTAGAAAATTCGGGGAAGTGCGTCCTTGACCTAAATCAGGCCGCCTCGAACGATATTTGTCGTCGGAGGAACTGCGTCGCTCGGTCACTGACAAACCCTGGCTTGCCCGTGGTCAGAAAACCACCGCCGCCGTCGCCCAGCATGTTGGGGTGACGTTGCAGGTAATCGGCCAGACTTTCGGCCACCAGATCCCCTTGGCTAAAGACCTGAACATCCGAACCCAGGGCCGCCTGAAACGTCTCGGCCATCAACGGGTAATGCGTACAGCCCAGAATTGCGGCCTGCGGGTCCGGCATTTTGCGTTTCAACGCATCAACATGGCTCCGCACCAGCGCCTCGGCCAAGATCATATCGCCATCTTCAATAGCATCAACCACACCACCACAGGCCTGCGCTTCGACGTCCACGCCAATCGCGCGGAATGCCAGTTCCCGCTGAAAGGCCCGGCTGGACACAGTGGCAGGCGTCGCGAACAAGGCCACATGCTTAACGGCCACTTCGCGTGGTGGAGAGTTGTCCCCCCATTGCCGCTCGGTCAGCGCTTCGATCAAGGGAACAAAGACGCCTAGCACTCTCTTACCCTCGGGCACGCCCTCTTCCTGCATCCTGCGCAGGGCGGCAGCGCTTGCGGTGTTGCATGCCAGAATCACCAGATTGCACCCGCGATTCCACAGTTCGTGCACGGCCTTGCGGGTCAGCTGATAGATATCCTCGGCGTCGCGTACACCGTAGGGCGCATGCGCACTGTCCGCGAAATACAGGAAATCCACGTCGGGCAGCCGTTGCTGCGCGGCATTCAGGACGGTCAGACCGCCCAAACCGGAATCAAAGATACCTACTGCCATTAGCCCCTTCAGGCGCGATGCCGTTCCTCAAATTCATAGCCGTAGTCATAGGACTCCAACGGCTTCGGAGACAGCTCATACGTGGCTTTGCGCAGGAAATCCATCATCTTGCGCGTATCCTTGCCAAGCGGGTCTAAAACATCGCGCCCAATAGGCTCTCCGATCACCACTTTCACAGGGGTATCGACGCGCTTTTTGAATTCTTTGATGAGCAGACCCATACGCAGGGTGTTGTGCAGATGGCTTGCGATCTGGAACAAGCGCGATGTGTGCCCGTCGAAGAAAACCGGCACAACCGTTGCATTGGATTTCGCCACCATTCGAGCCGTGAAGCCACGCCAGCCCGGATCCATAGGGTGCGCAAACGGCTTGACCCCGGTGCTGACTGTCCCGCCCGGAAAAATGCCAATCGCCCCACCCTCGCCCAGATAGTTGAGAGCCGTTTTGCGAGTCTCCAAATTCAGCTTCATCGCTTCTTTCGTTTCATCAAACGAAATGGGCAGGATGATGCGGTTCAGATCTTCAGCCTTGCGGAACACGCGATGCGCCAGAATTCGGAAATCTCCGCGCGCCTCAGACAGAATGTGACCCATTATTAGACCATCCAGAATGCCATAGGGATGATTGGCAATCAGGATCAGGGAGCCATCCGTCGGAATGTTTGCAAGCGATCCCCCCACAACATCCAATGTCAGCCCATAGCGTTCGACCATAACGGCCCAAAAGTCGCGCCCGTTGGCAACGTCTTTTTCGTATCCGTCGGCGCGTTTGATCAGGCGCATACGGCCAGTCGTATTCTCCATAAGCTTAATAACCATTCGCCCGCCTTTGGTCTCGGCAGAATGGGCATAAGAAATGTCACGAACGGCATCACGACGCGATGGCATGTGGGTCTCCGGTTTGTTGCCTGCAAAATAGGTGCAAGTAACAATTTTGCCTAGCTATCGTGACGCCCTTGTGACGATTTACTCCGCCGCTGCCTGCAACTCGGGCCCGCCGCTGCGGATGGATGCCAGCAACTCCTCGCGCCGTTTGGCTGCCTTGGCCTCGTTTTCCTGCAAAACAGGTCCGAAACCACGGATATCCAATGGCAGTCGAGCCAAGGCAGAGATCGCATCACGTGTGTCCTGCGACAATAACGGCAACACTTCGCGCATGTCCTTTTCGTACTGCCGGATCAAAGCACGCTCCATTTTGCGTTCGGACGAATACCCGAAGACATCGAACGGTGTGCCGCGCAGCGCCTTCAACTTTGTCAGCAGCTTCAATGGGCCTATGACAGATTCGCTGAATGCGCGCTTCTTGGGCCTGCCGTTGCTGCCCGATCCTCCGAAAATCGGCGGCGCCAGATGAAACGTCATCTTGAAATCGCCATCAAACTCGGCCGCCGCCTTTTCCCGACTGGTCAGCAGAAGGCGGGCAACCTCGTATTCATCCTTGTATGACAAAAGCTTGTGATAACCCTTTGCGACTGCTTCGCGCACCTCAGCGTCCTCAACGCTGTCAACCAACTTACGATACCGTTTCGCCAACCGGGCGCTTTGGTATTCGGTCAGGTGCTGTGCACGGAACTCGATGATCTGGTCCAGCGTTTTCGGCATCTCCGCCACGGTTGGGGACAGTATGGACTGTACCTCATCCGGATGCAGCACCGCCCAGCGGCCGATATCAAACGCACGCTTGTTTCGTTCGACCGCCGTTCCGTTCAACTCAATGGCGTCAAAGATCGCCTGATGGCTGACGGGCAACAACCCGCGCTGCCAGGTCGCGCCAAAGATCATCATGTTGGAATAGATCGAATCCCCCATCACGGCGCGCGACAGATCGGTTGCGTCAAACAATGAGACATCTTCTTTCAGCCGCGCCTGCAAGGCCAGTTCCAGCTGATCGGCTGGAATGCGGAATTCCGTATCGCGTGTGAAGTCGCCCGTGACCGTTTCATGGCTGTTTACGACTGCGCCGGTGCGTCCGGTGCGCGTCAGGCCCAAGGTCTTCGCCCCGGCGGAAACCACCAAATCGCCGCCGATCAGGGCGTGGGCTTCACCGGTGGCAACGCGGATCGCGCTGATATCTTCGGGGCGATTGGCCAGACGGCAGTGGATATGAACCGCACCACCTTTCTGCGCCAAGCCCGCCATTTCCATCATGCCCGCGCCTTTGCCATCGATCTGCGCCGCCTGAGCAAGAATTGCGCCAAGGGTAACGACGCCAGTACCCCCTACACCCGTGATGACCACGTTATGCGTTCCCTTGATCTCGGGAAGCTCGGGCATTGGTAGGTCCGGCAGATCGATCTCGGTCGTTGCCTCTTTGCGGATTTTCGCACCCTCAAGTGTCACGAACGAGGGACAGAACCCGTTCAGGCAGGAAAAGTCCTTGTTGCAACTTGACTGATCAATGGCTCGCTTACGGCCCAGTTCGGTCTGTTTCGGCACGATCGATACGCAGTTCGACTGCACCCCACAATCGCCACAGCCTTCGCAGACATCAGTGTTGATGAACACTCGTTTGTCCGGGTCCGGGAACGTGCCCCGCTTGCGACGGCGGCGCTTTTCAGCCGCGCAGGTCTGAACATAGACAATGACCGAAACGCCTTCGATCTCGCGGAATTTCTCCTGCACTTGCATAAGATCCGCGCGCTCATATGTTTGAACGCTGGCTGGCAGAGCCTTGAAGTTAACGTCTTCCTTTTCGTCATAAACCAGAGCGACCTCACGGACGCCCATCGCTTTGACCTCTGCAACGATCCGTTCTGCGGTCAGGTCGCCTTCGTTGTCCTGCCCACCGGTCATGGCGACCGCGTCGTTGAACAGGATTTTGAAGGTGATGTTCGTTCCTGCAGACAACGCCGCCCGGATCGCTTGAACGCCCGAATGGTTATAAGTGCCGTCGCCAAGGTTCTGGAACACGTGTTTGGTGGTCGAAAACGGAGCTTCACCAATCCAGTTCGCGCCTTCACCGCCCATTTGGGTGAAACCTGTCGTCTCGCGGTCCATCCACTGAACCATGTAGTGACAGCCGATACCGGCATAAGCGCGGCTGCCATCAGGCACTTTCGTCGAACTGTTATGCGGACAGCCCGAGCAGAAATACGGAAGCCGTGTCGCGATTTCCTGCGCGTTATCGGCCCGACGCGCTTCGGACAATGATGACAGCCCAGCCCGAATACCATCGGTTTCGCGCCCCTCTTCGATCAGGATTTCACCCAGTTTTTCGGCGATCATGATCGGATCAAGCGCACCACGCGTCGGGAACAGTTCTTCCCGGTGCAGCGCCCCTGCCCCACCTTTGTACCAGCCATAAACCCTGCGGCCGCGCCGATCGTCAAAGATGGCCTCCTTGACCTGAACCTCAATCAGCTTGCGCTTTTCCTCGACGATCACGATCAGGTCCAGCCCTTCGGCCCAGTCATGGAACCCGGCCATATCCAACGGGAAAGTCTGCCCCACCTTGTAAGTGGTGATCCCCAGCCGTTCGGCCTCGGCCTCGTCGATATTCAAAAGCGAAAGAGCATGTGTCAGATCTAGCCAGTTCTTGCCTGCAGCCACAAAGCCGATCTTGGCACCGGGTTTGCCCCACATCCGCTTGTCGAGCTTATTGGCATGGGAAAACGTTTCGGCCGCGAACCTTTTGTAGTCGATGACGCGCGTTTCCTGCAGGTGCGGAGTGTCACCCAACCGAATGTTCAACCCACCTTCCGGCATGTCGAATTCAGGCACAACGACCTGCATCCGGTTCGGGCTGCCATCCACAACCGAAGTGACCTCGATTGTGTCTTTCATCGTTTTCAAACCGACCCAGACCCCAGCAAAGCGACTGAGTGCGAAGCCGTATATGCCGTAGTCCAGAATTTCCTGAACGCCAGCGGGGCTGACAATCGGCATATACATGTCAACCAGCGACCATTCGGACTGATGCAAAACCGTCGAGCTTTCACCGGTATGGTCATCACCCATCGCCATAAGGACGCCGCCATGTTTGGCCGTTCCGGCCATGTTCGCGTGGCGCATAACGTCGCCGGACCGGTCAACGCCAGGACCTTTGCCGTACCAAAGCCCGAAAACGCCATCGAACTTGCCATCCGCGCGCAATCCCGCCTGCTGACTGCCCCAAAGCGCAGTTGCAGCCAGATCTTCGTTCAATCCGAACTGAAACGTCACATCGTTTTCAGCCAGCGGCTTTTGGGCGCGCATCATCTGCTGATCGACCGCACCAAGGGGCGAACCTCGATAACCGGTAACTAGGCCCGCCGTGTTCAGGCCCGCTTGCCGGTCCCTTGCTTTCTGCATCAGCATCAACCGGACAAGCGCCTGAGTTCCGTTCAAAAGAACGGGGTTTTTCTCAAGATCAAACCGGTCGTTTAACGTTATCTGTGGCTGACTCATCAGACGTCTCCCCTCGTCAGATCAGTGTGCTTCATTTCGATGCATTTTAGGTCATAATTTCTGACCTGTATAGGATTTATCCACTGATAAGTAACGATTTCGCCCTTTGAATGTGGAACTTGTCACCTCTTTCATATAGGCATCCAAAAGGATAACGAAAGTTGCGGTGATGGATTGGGACAAGCTTAGAATATTTCACGCAGTGGCCGATGCAGGCAGCCTGACCCACGCAGGTGACAAGCTCAATCTGTCTCAATCCGCCGTGAGCAGACAGATCCGTGCATTGGAAGAATCGCTGGATGCGACCCTTTTTCATCGTCATGCGCGGGGACTGATTCTTACCGAACAAGGTGAATTGCTGTTTGACGCCACATCCGCAATGTCGAAACGGCTGGATGCTGCAGCCGCGCGCATTCGGGACAGCGAAGAAGAGGTCTTTGGCGTCCTGCGGGTTACGACCACATTCGGCTTCGGAACTCTCTGGCTGGCCCCGCGCCTGCCTAAACTGTACGAGCAGTACCCCGATCTCAACATCGACTTGATGCTGGAAGAACGCGTTTTGGACCTTCCCATGCGTGAGGCGGACGTCGCCATTCGCATGAAAGAACCCAGTCAAGCCGACTTGGTTCGCAAGCGTTTGATGACGGTGCAAATGATGCTGTACGCGACGCAGGACTATATCGAGGCTCATGGTGGAACGTTGAATTCGTTGGACGAAATCAAAGACCATCGACTGATTTGCCAAACCCCCGCAGCACCGCAAGTCGGAGCCAGCGCAGCGATGGTGCGCCACCTGATGACCTACAATCCAGGGTCGTTACTGACCGTGAACAACTATTTCGGAGTACTTCAGGGCGTTCTGCACAATCTGGGTATTGGGGTTCTTCCTGATTATGTAACGCAGGATTTTCCGCATCTGGTGCCGGTACTGTCCGACATCGAAACCGCTGATGTTCCTGTATACTTGGCCTATCCCGAAGAGCTCAGGCATTCGAAGCGCGTCGGCGCGTTCCGTGATTTCGTTCAGGATGAGATCATTGCGCAGCGCAAGCAATTGAAACAGATGGGTAAACTCTAGATATGCACCCATAGCATATCGGGCATGAGGTCTTAACAGGGTTAAACTCCTTGAACCTTCACAAACTGACACCTAAATGAGCACTCGAAGGCGGTGATGCTGAAACGCTCATCATCTTCATACCTCCCTGTTGGACTACGGCCGAGCTTATAGCTCGGCCTTTTTTTTGCGCGGCCAAAAGCATTTAGCCAGCGAAAGCTCTGGGAAAAATACACGCATAGGCATATGATCCCCAAAAAACGAAACAATTTCGTGTTCGAGGGAAAATCAATGTTCCACCCACTCCGCCTCATGCTGGCGATCATTTCCGCTTTATTTTTAGCGACCCCACTTCTGGCACAAGGCACCAGCACGCCGTCCTCAGTGACGATTCCCGAAGATCTGACACCCGAACAGGTCGACGACCTTGTTGCGCGGATGTCTGACGACCAGGTGCGCGCGATTCTGTTGGAGCGGCTTGATGCTGTTGCAGAAAAGCGGGCCGAAAGTGGCACGACCGAAAAGGGTATATTTCAGGCCATCTCGGACACCGTTAGCACCATGGCCGCGTCCTGGATGGATGTTATCAGAAAGATCCCTCTGTTAATTTCAGCTCAGGTTCAAGCATTCTCGAATTTCGGAAGTAGCTTTGGGTCCAGCGGGCTAGTTAGTCTTTTTGGCTTCACTTTCATCGCCCTAGCGGTTGGTTTTGCCGCCGAGAAGATCGTTGGGCTGTGGACGCGCCGATGGCTTAAAGTAGTTGATGGAGATGCTTCTACAAACCTTCGAGGTGCGGCCACCTATTTGTTCAAACGCTTTTGCGGTGAGTTTCTTGGCCTTCTGGTCTTTTATTACACTCTGGTTTTTGTAGGGCGTCGGCTTTTGGACGAGCCTCAGATCGCGCAGGCTGCACCATTTGTTTTCTTCCTAATTTGGTTCCCTCGTTTGGGTGCAGCCATTTCGCGTTTCATTCTAGCCCCGCAACAGCACGATCTTCGTATGGTCAATGTTAGCGACCACTGGGCGAGCTACCTGCATCGCAACTTGATCGGCTTATTCCTGCTGATTGGGTTCACCATGTTCATTTTGGACTTCAACGCCATCAACGGCGTCCCACCGGGTGAATCCCGTTTGGGTTTCTGGCTGAATACAGCGATTCACATCTACATCGCGGTGATTGCCTGGACGGCACGTGATGGATTGTCCGACATGATGCGTGGTTCAGACCCTGATCGTACACGGTTTGATGAAGAGGTAGCGAGGCTCTACCCTTACATTGCTATCGGTGTTTCCGCCGGCACTTGGCTGCTGGTCGAGTATCTCGCAGCGCAGAACAACCCTGTGGTATTTGGCCTTCTGGCACATGGAGCACACTTCGTCACCATGTTCTGGCTGCTGATCGCTCCTGCTTTGGATACGCTGATCCGTGGCCTGGTACGTCACCTTCAACCACCTATGCTTGGCGACGGCCCTGTCGCAGAACGCGCCTATAAGTCCACCAAGCGAAGCTACATTCGTATCGGGCGGGTTCTGGCCGGTGTTTTGGTCATTCTTATGATCGCCAATGCGTGGGACCTTGACCTCCAGGAAATCGCAGGCGGTGGAACTGAGTCCGGCAGCAAAGTGATCCAGTTCTTTATTATAATCGCGGTCGGGTACATCCTGAACGAAATCGTTTCACTTTGGATAAACCGCCGCCTCGCAAAAGAACAAACAGCCGCCGAACAAAGCCCGGATGAAGAAGCCGGTGAAGGCGGAGGTTCCGGCGGATCACGTCTGGCTACTGTTCTGCCACTGCTACGCGTTACTGCACAAGTAGCCATTGCCGTTATCTTTGTTCTTCTGGCTTTGGGTGCGTTGGGCATCAACATCACACCTCTGTTGGCCGGTGCCGGTGTTCTGGGTCTGGCCATCGGTTTTGGCGCACAGAAACTGGTCGCCGATATCGTGGGCGGGATTTTCTTCCTGATCGACGATGCCTTCCGCGTAGGTGAGTATGTGGATGTGGGCGGCACAATGGGCACGGTTGAGAAAATCTCGATCCGCTCGATGCAACTACGCCACCACCGCGGTCCCGTTCACACCATTCCCTATGGTGAGATTCAGAAACTGACCAATTTCAGTCGCGACTGGGTGATCATGAAGCTGAAGTTCACCGTGCCTTTCGACACTGACCCCAACAAGGTCAAAAAGATCTTCAAGAAGATCGGTGCCGAGATGATGGAAGACGAAACTCACAAGGATGGTTTCCTTCAGCCCTTCAAGTCTCAGGGCGTGTTCGACTTTGACGATGTCGGCATGATCATCCGCGGCAAGTTCATGGCAAAGCCGGGCAAGCAGTTCACCCTGCGCAAGGAAATCTTCAACCGGGTCAAGGCCGCCTTCAAGGAGAACGGCATCGACTTTGCCCGCCGTGAGGTGCGCGTTGCAATCCCGGGCCTGGATGATGCTGAAAACCTGACCCCCGAACAGAAAACAGCTGTTGGTGCCGCCGCGGCAGCTGAACTCAACAAGGACCAGGGACAGGCGTAACCTTCGCGGTTTGTTCCTGCGATCTGCACCAAAGCTTCGGTGCTTTCATACGGAACCGGCGTCGCCGTCGGTTCCGTTTTTCTTTGAAAGACGCAGCCTGCGCCGTCTTGACCCTTTCCACACGCGCGCGCTTGCCCTACAAGGCGCGCAATCTCGGCCCACTTGGACACAGGACAGAAGATGCAAGAGCCCGCCATCACACCCGATCTGATTGCTGCACACGGGCTCAAGCCCGAGGAATACGACATGATCCTCGAGATCATCGGGCGTGAACCGACCTTTACCGAACTGGGCATCTTTTCCGCGATGTGGAACGAGCATTGCTCGTACAAGTCGTCCAAGAAATGGCTGCGCACCCTGCCTACATCGGGGCCTCAGGTGATTTGCGGACCTGGTGAAAACGCAGGCGTTGTTGATATTGGCGACGGTCAGGCTGTTGTTTTCAAAATGGAAAGCCATAACCACCCGTCATACATCGAACCCTATCAGGGTGCGGCAACGGGCGTTGGTGGCATTCTTCGCGACGTCTTCACCATGGGCGCGCGCCCCATTGCATCGATGAACGCGTTGTCATTCGGCGAACCCGACCACCACAAGACCCGTCAGCTGGTGAATGGCGTGGTCGAAGGCATCGGCGGCTATGGCAACTGTTTTGGCGTGCCATGCGTCGGCGGCGAAGTCCGATTCCATCCGGCCTATAACGGCAACTGTCTGGTGAACGCATTTGCTGCTGGTCTGGCCGACAGCGACAAGATTTTCTACTCCGCCGCGTCCGGCGTCGGGATGCCCGTCGTCTATCTGGGCGCTAAAACCGGTCGAGACGGCGTTGGCGGCGCGACGATGGCCTCTGCTGAATTCGACGACACCATCGAAGAAAAGCGCCCGACAGTACAGGTTGGCGACCCCTTCACCGAAAAACGCCTGATGGAAGCGACGCTCGAACTGATGCGGACCGGAGCAGTGATCTCGATCCAGGATATGGGCGCGGCGGGTCTGACCTGTTCTGCCGTGGAAATGGGTGACAAGGGTGGTCTGGGCGTACGCCTCGATCTGGAAAACGTACCCCAGCGCGAAGAGAATATGACAGCCTATGAGATGATGCTGTCGGAATCTCAGGAACGTATGTTGATGGTTCTCAAGCCGGAACTTGAGGCCGAGGCCCGCGCTGTTTTCGAAAAATGGGATCTGGACTTCGCCATCGTCGGTGAAACCATCGCCGAAGACCGCTTCCTGATCATGCATAACGGCGAAGTCAAGGCGGACCTTGTCTTGTCCAAGCTCTCCTCCACCGCGCCAGAATATGACCGTCCGTGGGAGCCGACGCCTGCTGCCGAAGAATTGGCCGATGTGCCTCAGATCGACCCGATCGATGGGCTGCGCGCCCTGCTCTCTTCGCCCAACTACGCTGGAAAGCAGTGGGTGTACGAACAGTACGACACCATGGTGATGGCGGACAGCGCCCGCACACCGGGTCTGGGCGCTGGCATGGTGCGTGTCCACGGCACCGACAAGGTGCTTGCCTTTACCTCAGACGTGACACCGCGCTATGTACGCGCAAACCCGGTTGAAGGCGGCAAACAAGCTGTTGCCGAAGCCTATCGCAACTTGACCGCTGTTGGTGCCAAACCTCTGGCCACCACTGATAACCTGAACTTCGGAAACCCCGAAAAGCCCGAAATCATGGGCCAGTTCGTCGGTGCCATTCAAGGCATCGGTGCCGCCGTTGGCGCGTTGGATATGCCGATCGTTTCGGGCAATGTGTCGCTTTACAATGAAACCGATGGTCAGGCGATCCTACCCACCCCAACAATCGGTGCGGTTGGCCTGCTGAACCATTCAGATGAGATTATCGGCAATGAAGTCCGTGAGGGTCACGTCGCCCTGGTCATCGGTGAAACCAAGGGCCATCTGGGCCAGTCCGCACTATTGGCCGAGGTGTTCAACCGTGAAGACGGTGATGCGCCGCGTGTTGATCTGGATGCTGAAAAGCGCAACGGTGACTTCATTCGCGCCAACCGCGAGATGATCAAAGCCTGTACCGACCTTGGCGATGGCGGTCTTGCATTGGCCGCCTTCGAACTGGCTGAAGCGGCTGGCGTTGGTGTCCATCTCGACGAAGCCCCAACCGAATTCCTGTTTGGCGAAGATCAGGCGCGTTATCTGATCGCCTGCAACTTTGACCAGGCAGAGGCACTTATGATTGCAGCCGGCCAAGCCGGTGTACCGCTGGTCTCTGTCGGTCGATTTACAGGTGATTGCGTGAAGGTCGGCAGTTCCGAGGCACCGCTGGCCGAGCTTACAGAGACCTTCCGCACCAGCTTTGCCGCGGCCGTGGCTTAAAATACAGGCTTCTTCTCGTCCCAAATACGGAAATCCTGCGCGTCTAAAAAGGCGCAGGATTTACCGGATTTGTCCGCACGTGCCATCTTGCACGCCCCGCCCCACCGCTCTACATCTTGATAAAGACCTTTAGGAGTAAACCTACATGCCGATGAGCGCCCACGAAATTGAAACCCTGCTGCGCGAGAGCTTTCCCAACGCGGAAATTCAGGTTGGCGGCAGCGATGGCGTTCACATGTCCGCCATGGTCGTGGACGAAAGCTTTCGCGGCAAGAACCGCGTACAGCAGCAGCGCGCTGTCTACGCGGCCTTGAAAGGCAAAATGGACGGCCCAGATGGTGAACTGCACGCGCTGGCGCTGACCACCAAAGTACCGGAATAATAAATTTCTTAGGAATGTGCTTAAATCAATGGGTGGATGGCAACCGCCCCAACCTAATGAGAAACCACCATTGGGAATGGAAGCAACTGACCTAAATCTAGTAAAGAAAACAAACGACGACACGCGTGGCGGCAAGTAGTAATCGACAGCCAAAGACGCGATCTTTGAAGGAAACGCGAAATGACCGATGTGAAGACCCAGATCGACGAAACCGTCAAAGCCAATGATGTGGTGCTGTACATGAAAGGCACCAAGGAGATGCCTCAGTGTGGCTTCTCCTCCCGCGTGGCCGGTGTGCTGAACTATATGGGCGTTGACTACGCTGACGTGAACGTTTTGGCCGACGAGGAAGTTCGTCAGGGTATCAAGGACTACTCTGACTGGCCGACCGTACCTCAGCTTTACGTCAAAGGCGAATTTGTCGGCGGTTGCGACATCATCACCGAAATGACCCTGTCGGGTGAGCTGGACACTCTGTTTGACGAAAACGGTGTCGGCTACAACAAAGATGCAGCCGACAAAATTCGTGAAGCAAACGCGTAAGCCTGCTTATCGGCTGGAACAGTCCTGAAAAATTGCCTGCTCATTGGCGGCGCCCGCCGCCAAATAGCTGATCGATGCCTTCCAGCCTTTTGAGCGCAGAATATAGGTTCCTTGATCTCCGCTGGATTCATAGCGGATACCTGACCCGCTTTCCACTTGGCGCATAGCAACCAGAATATTGTCCACGATCGTCGCCGCAGCGCCTGAACCGTCGGACGCGTTGAAATAGGTCACCGGCAAGGGTATTCCGTTTTCGCAAGTGAATGTGACTGACAGAATGTCAATCTCTGCCAAAGCGGAAGTCGCAGGCACAGCCAGTGCAGCCGCAAACAAGGCGTTTCGCAACACAGTCATCAGGCTTTCTTCTCCTCGACAACGGCCGCAAGCGCTTCTGCCCGCGCGGCCAGCTCTGCCAGTGTATCGGTGACAGATGGCGGAACAACTGCCACTTCGACGCGTTCTGGTTCCGGCGGAGGAGCGTTCCTGAGGTTCTGAAGCTGGGCCTCGACCTCGGCCAACTTTGCCTCAAGCGATTTGACCTTGTCTTCCGTTGCTGCAGTCTTGTCAGCAAGCATGAGCCCGGCCATCAAAAGCATGCGGGATTCAGGCATCCTGCCGATCTGATCGGACAAAACCTGGGCTTCATCGTCCAGCATTTTGGCTGCGGAATGCAGAAAGGGCTCCTCACCGTCCCTGCACGAGACGTCAAAGCCGCGACCGCCGATATTTATGGTCACTTCGGGCATTATTCTACCTCACCTTCTACAAGTTTCGCCTGCGACAGCAGCGGCTCAAGACGCGCAAGAACGGCCTGCGCCTCGGCCGCGTCCGAGGCTTGCGCTGCTCGCGTGGCTTCAAGTTCGGCGACCGTGGCCTTGTTGAGAAGCTCTGCATCCGTCAGGCCCTCAGTTGCGGCCGCGCGCAACTCGTCAACGGCATGGCGCAATTGTTCATTTGCCTTTCGCATACGTTGAAGATCGTCGTCCAAACGAGACATTGCGGCACCATGGCTTGCGCGTTCAGCACGCAGCATTTCCAACTCGGCGCTCAGGTCACCGACACGTTCCGTGTCTTCTAACTCGGCCTTGAGGCGGCTGTTTTCAGCCTCCACTGCTTTAGCCTGATCCAACATGCCACGCAGCTCTTCCAACTCGGCTTTCAGTGGCTCGGGATCTTCCTTTCCATCAAGCTCTGCCCGCATTTCTTCGTTTTCGGCTTTCAATGCGTCCAACTCGGTGCTGTTGTCCAGTGCCGCCTTGGCTTCGGCCAGCTCGGCGCGCGCAGCCTCGACCGAGGCGATCTTGGCGCGGGCTTCTTCCAACTCTGCGCGCAGTGCGTCGATTTCCGAACCGTCAGACGGTGCCGCACGCAGCTCTTCCAGATCAGCGCGTAAGCCATCCATTTGCTCTTCGTGCTGCTGTTTCAGAGATTTCAGCCGTTCCTGAAGTTGCGCGTTGGCAATGCGTTCATCTTCCAGCGCAGTCTGAAGTCCGTCATCCGGCCCGGTGCCCCGAGATTCAGCGCCCAATGCCTCGACCCCCACGCTAATACGGTCCATCGCGGCAATTATGCGGTGCTGTAAGTCTTCTATCTGGCTCATGCCCCTGTCACCTCTTTATCAAGGTTCATTCTGTTTCGATGCGATCCGAATCAAAACCGAATCCCGCCTGCAGACAGTCTAGCGGAATGCGACAGAAAATACCCACTGTTTGCTTTCAAACACTTGAGCTCCGCTCTTCATGCAGTGCGGCCCGATTCACCCCGGTTCCGCTTGCACTTTGGGTACTGAGTGGTATTGAGCCCGCAATCTGCTTCAAACCCAAAGGAACAACGCCCGTGGACCTGACTGCGCTGCGCAAAGCCAACCCCGAACACTGGGACAAAGCTGCGGCCATCCGCACTCTGACCCTTGATGCCGTCGCCGCCGCCAATTCCGGCCATTCCGGTATGCCCATGGGCATGGCCGATGTTGCGACCGTACTGTTCGAAAAGCACCTGAAATTCGACGCTTCAAACCCAAGCTGGCCGGACCGCGACCGGTTCATCCTGTCCGCCGGACACGGCTCGATGCTGGTTTACTCGCTGCTGTACCTCACCGGCCACGCTGACGTGACCCTCGAAGAGATCAAAAACTTCCGCCAATTGGGTGCAAAAACCGCCGGTCACCCGGAAAACTTTTTGATCGACGGTGTTGAAACCACAACCGGCCCGCTGGGTCAGGGCATTTCGAACGCCGTGGGCTTTGCCATGGCCGAAGAGATTCAGCGCGCGCAGTACGGCAAGAAGGTCGTCGATCACTATACCTATGTGATTGCTGGCGACGGTTGTCTGATGGAAGGCGTCAGCCAAGAGGCGATCACGCTGGCCGGTCGCCACGAACTGAGCAAACTAATCGTCTTTTGGGACAACAACAACATCACCATCGACGGTACCGTCGATATAGCCGACCGCACTGATCAGGTGCGCCGTTTTGCGGCCTCAGGCTGGCATGTAATCGAGATTGACGGCCACGATCCAAATGCGATCGACGCAGCGATTGTGGACGCGAAGAAGTCCAGCAAGCCGACCATGATCGCATGCGAAAGCCACATCGCCTTGGGTCACGCAGCACAGGATACATCGAAAGGCCATGGTGCTCTGACCGATCAGGATCAGTTGAAAGCCGCCAAAGAAGGCTATGGCTGGCCGCATGACGCATTTGAAATCCCGGCCAATGTTAAATCCGCGTGGGAAGCCATTGGCGCACGTGGTGCTGCTGAACGAGCGGCCTGGGAGGAGCGTTTCGCGCAACTTTCTGAACGCAAGCAGGCCGAGTTCAACCGTGCCTACGCGTTTGAAGCCCCTAAAAAGCTGGCTGGCGCCATTCGTTCTTTCAAAAAGCAAGTTTCGGAAGATCAACCAAAGCTGGCTACCCGCGCCTCGTCAGAAAAAGTACTGAACGTCGTGAACCCGATCATGACCGAAACCGTTGGCGGCTCGGCTGACCTGACCGGCTCGAACAACACCAAGTCGGCCGATATGGGTGTGTTCCTGCCGGAAAACCGCAAAGGACGCTACATCCACTACGGTATTCGCGAACACGGCATGGCCGCTGCGATGAACGGCATGGCGCTGCATGGTGGCATCCGCCCCTATGGCGGCACGTTCATGGCCTTCACCGACTATGCCCGCCCGTCCATGCGTTTGGCGGCCCTGATGAAAATCCCGTCGGTCTTCGTGATGACCCATGACTCGATCGGTCTGGGCGAAGACGGCCCGACCCACCAGCCGGTCGAGCATCTGGCCATCTCACGCGCAACGCCGAACACCTATGTGTTCCGCCCCGCTGACACGGTTGAAACGGCTGAAGCGTGGGAACTGGCGCTGACCTTCAAGGACAGCCCCTCGGTCCTGTCGCTGACCCGTCAGGGTGTTCCGACCGTGCGGACCCAGCACAAAACCAAGAACCTTGTTGCACAAGGTGCTTATGTCTTGGCTGAAGCCGAAGGCAAACGTCAGGCCATCCTGATCGCGACCGGGTCCGAAGTGTCCCTGGCGATGGAAGCCAAAGCGATGCTCGAAGCCGAGGGCATCGGAACCCGTGTTGTCTCGATGCCCTGTATGGAACTGTTCGCTGAACAAAACGAAGCCTACCGCAAACGCGTTCTGCCTGCCGGTGCGGTTCGCGTCGGCATCGAAGCCGCCGTTCGCGCCGGAGGCTGGGATCGCTGGCTTCTGGGTGAGCGTGGTCGCGAGGCCAAAGCCGGGTTCATCGGCATGTCAAGCTTTGGTGCTTCAGCCCCGGCAGGAGAGCTTTACAAGCATTTCGGCATCACCGCCGAAGCAACCGTAGCCAAAGTCAAAGAACTGCTGGGCCTGTAAAACAGACGCATCTGATCAAGCAAAGGGCGGCTTAGGCCGCCCTTTTCATTTGGGTTTCAATGTGTTTGTGACTTCTTCGAAAGCAAAGGCCCAATCACTTTGGTCGCCACCGGGATCAAAACCAATCCCCAAGCCAAACCAAATACGCCATCCATCGTGGCCTTGGACATCCACTCAACTGCGCCAACCCATTGATCGGAAACCGAATGACCAATGGCGTAGGCCCAATCGTGGATGTGATGGCCCAACCATCCGAAGCCTAACACCTCCATCCCGTGGATCACAATCGACCCGCCGACCCACAGCATCGCTGCTGTCCCAACAATGGACAGGGTTTTCATCACGCCGGGCATCGCTTTGACCAACCCACGGCCAAGACCACGACCAATCGGGGTCGGTGCGTTTTGCGCCAGATAAAGCCCGACATCATCCATTTTTACGATCAGCGCAACAGAACCATAAACAGCCACCGTCACCCCGATCCCAACAACGGCCAGAGTCGCCGCCTGCATCCACAGGTTCGGCGCTTCGATCGCCGCCAAAGCAATCGTCATGATCTCGGCCGACAAGATAAAGTCCGTCTTGATCGCGCCTTTGACCTTTTGTTCCTCGAGGTGACCGGGGTCACGAACGTCCATGTCTTGTTCAATGGCGTGGCTGCCATGGGGGAACAGGACGTGGAATATCTTTTCGGCCCCTTCAAAACAAAGGTAAGACCCTCCAATCATGAGTAATGGTGTGATCAGCCACGGCGCGAAGTTGGCCAGTAGCAGCGCCACCGGCAGCAGCAATATGATCTTGTTGAAAATCGACCCGCGCGCAATGCGCCAGATGATCGGCAACTCTCGCGCAGGCGCAAACCCCTGAACATATTTGGGCGTGACCGCCGCGTCGTCGATGATCACCCCGGCAGTCTTGGCCCCGGCCTTACCTGCCGCCGCAACCACGTCGTCGACCGAAGCCGCCGCCACTTTGGCAATTCCCGCCACATCGTCCAAAAGGGCCAACAGTCCGCTCATCGCGTGTCCTTTCCTGTCACCTGCCGCACCGGGACCCTACCTGATCTCTCAGCTAGCGCAAGCGTTAGCGCAATCGGCGCAGGTTTGCGCTAACACCTTAAAAATATGCCGTTTTTGCCCTTTTGAGATTCCCATTTCGCCGCTATATGGCCCACAAAGCAAGCGCATCTGGAGACGTCATATGACCATCAAGGTCGGTATCAATGGTTTTGGCCGTATTGGCCGCTGCACCCTGTCGCACATCGCCGCTTCGGGGCGTAACGACATCGAAGTGATCAAAGTCAACGCCACCGGCCCATTGGAAACCTCGGCGCACCTTTTGAAATACGACAGTGTTCACGGGCGTTTCCCGCGCGAAGTCTCCATTGACGGAAACACGATGGATCTGGGTCGCGGCCCGATGCAGATGTTCTCAACCTACGACATGAACGAGCTGGACTGGGAAGGCTGCGACGTCGTTCTGGAATGCACAGGCAAGTTCAACGACGGCACCAAGGCGAAAACCCACCTTGAGCGCGGTGCCGGAAAGGTTCTGCTGTCCGCTCCGGGCAAGAATGTCGACAAGACCATCGTCTTCGGCGTGAACCACAATACGCTGACCGCCAATGACAACATGGTATCGAACGGCTCTTGCACCACCAACTGCCTGGCCCCGTTGGCCAAGGTACTTGACGAAGGCGTCGGTATTGAAAACGGCATTATGACCACCATCCACGCCTATACCGGCGACCAGCCGACACTGGACCGTCGCCACAGCGACCTGTACCGCGCCCGTGCCGCAGCTATGTCGATGATCCCGACGTCGACCGGAGCCGCCAAGGCGTTGGGCGAAGTTTTGCCGAACCTGAAAGGCCGTCTGGACGGGTCCGCGATCCGCGTCCCCACTCCGAATGTCTCTGCTGTAGACCTGACCTTCCGTGCCGCGCGCGATGTAACCGTCGAGGAAGTCAACGCTATCGTCGAAGAAGCTGCCAAAGGCCCAATGCAGCGCGTACTAGGTTTTGAGCCCGCACCGCTGGTCTCAACAGATTTCAACCACACCGAAGAAAGCTCTATCTTCGCACCGGATCAGACCCGCGTTGTAGACAATCGCCTGGTCCGTGTTCTGGCCTGGTATGACAACGAATGGGGCTTCTCAGTCCGTATGGCCGACGTGGCCGTAGCGATGGGGCGTCTTAACTGACCATTCGGACTTCGCTTGTACCTTAATGCCCGCTCAGGTTATCTGGGCGGGCATTTTTGTTCGGAACGGCCATGACCAATCTTATCGCCATCTGGCTCGGCATCCTACTGCTTGGGGGCGCAATGCTGGATATGACCCTGTACGGCGGCGACCACCTGCTGTTCCTTGCCAAGAAGCTCTACGAATTTTTGGACTGGCTCGCCTTCTGGCGCTGATCGAGGTTTCTCTTGACTCTTTCGCTGATCTGGAGTTGTTAGCGCTAACTAATCTGATATAGGTTTTCCGACGGAGCAGACCATGACCCTGAAACTTGCCATCAACGGATTTGGACGGATTGGGCGCGGGGTTCTGCGCGCAGTGATGGAAAGCGGTCGCACAGACGTTGAAATCGTGGCGATCAACGATCTGGGCAAACCTGACATGAACGCACATCTGTTTGAGTTCGACAGCGTGCATGGTCGCTACGCCAACCCGGTTACACTCAGCGACGCAGGTTTGGACGTTGGTCGTGGGCCGATCCGCCTGACCAGCGAACGCAACCCCGAAGACCTACCTTGGTCGGATATTGATGTCGTTCTGGAATGCACCGGTGTGTTCCGTACGCGAGAGGCCGCTGAGCGTCACTTCAAAAACGGCTCGAAAAAGGTTCTGATCTCGGCCCCGGCCCGCGGTGATGGCAACATCAAGACCGTCGTGTTTGGTGTAAACGATCACGAACTGACCGCCGAAGACCTGGTCGTGTCGAACGCATCCTGCACCACCAACTGCCTTTCGCCGGTCGCTGCTGCCCTGGATGCGGGGCTTGGCATCAAGCATGGTAATATGACGACTGTCCACGCCTATACGGCCAGCCAGCCCGTACATGACTTAGTTGGAAAAGACCCTTACCTGTCACGCGCCGCGGCGTTGTCGATGATCCCCACCACAACCGGCGCGGCTGCCGCCGTTGGCTTGGTGCTGCCGCAACTGCAAGGCAAACTGACGGGTCAGGCGATCCGCGTCCCTACCCCGAACGTTTCAGTCGTTGACTTGGTGGCTGAAGTATCCCGCCCAACCACCGAAGAAGAGGTAAATCAGCTGTTCATCGATGCCGCAGCAAAAATCCCCGGCGTATTGGCTGCTGAAAACCGGCCGCTGGTTTCCGTTGACTTCAATCACGACCCGCACAGCTCGACGGTGTCGCTGGCCGAAACCAAAGTCACCGATGGCACACTTGTTCGCGTACTGGCCTGGTATGACAATGAATGGGGCTTCTCGAACCGGATGCTGGACACGGCCGCAGCAATGGGCACCCTAGCCTAAGCGTTCTTTCAGCGCGGCGTTGACGCGGGGCGTGACGAACTTCGACACGTCCCCATTCAATCGGGCGATTTCCTTGACCAGTTTCGAGGCAATTGCCTGATGGCGCGCTTCTGCCATCAAAAAGACGGTCTCGATTGAATCGTCCAATGCACGGTTCATTCCAACCATCTGAAATTCGTACTCAAAGTCGGCAACAGCGCGCAAGCCACGCACAATGATCTGCGCCCCGACATCCCGCGCGCAATCGATCAGCAGGTTTTCAAACGGATGCGCGACAATCTCGGTCCCGGTCTGTTCAGAAAGCTGGGAACATTCGGCTTCAATCATGGCCACGCGCTCTTCTAACGAGAACAAAGGTCCTTTATCCCGGTTGATGGCAACACCAATGACCAGCTTGTCGACCAAAGCTGCCGCCCGACGAATGATATCGATGTGGCCCATTGTGATGGGATCAAAGGTTCCAGGATACAATCCAACCCGCATCACGCCCTCCTGCGCAACAAAATTTCTGCGCAAGCAAACACAACTTTGCTGCAGGTGCAAGTGATTGCTTTGGCAGCTCTGGCCGCTAGTGGCCCATTATCATGCTTTCCAAAGCGTCTTTTTCCATGGCCAATTCGGAAAGCTGGGCCTTCACCACATCGCCCAACGTTACGATGCCAACAAGTTTGCCATCTTCAACAACCGGCATATGGCGGAAACGCCCTTCCGTCATTTGTGACATGATGTCCTCAACTGTGGTCTGACGCGTCGCTGTCACAAGGTCCTGCGTCATGTAAGACTTTACTGGCTGGTTCAGACAGCCACTGCCGCTGGCCGCCAATTCTCGAACGATGTCACGTTCCGACAATATACCTGCAGCGGTTTCGCCACCATCGTCGGAAACCACGACTGTACCGATACGCTTCTCCGCAAGAATCTTCGAGGCCTCTGAGACAGTCGCTGTCGACGCCACGGTCACGACACCATCGGTCGCCTTAGACTTCAGGATGGCCTGTACTAGCATGAAGAATACCTCCGGAAATAATCACACTTATTCCAAAGCGTTGCGCGATTGTCGTGACCTGTCAAGCGTCGGCCACTGCTTCCAAACGAAGCACTTCCTCGCGAATGCCGCGCGTCAGAGCTTCGGCAAAGCGGTTCAACCGTTCGTTGCGTTGGTCACCTTCATGCCGCACAAGATAGAAACTGCGCGTCAAACTCACTTGATCCGTCAGGATTTTCCGCAGATCGGGATGGAAGGGTAGCGTGAAATCATGGGCCACGCAGACCCCGGTTCCCAGCGTGACCTGCCGCAATTGGACCGAGACCGAGTTCGATGCAAGCGCGACACGGTCAATACCAATGTCGTTCAGGTAATCCAGCTCGCGGTCGAAGATCATGTCGGGGATATAGCCGATCAACCTGTGCCCTTTCAGGTCTGTGACAGAGCGGATCGGACCATGTCGGTGCAGATAGTTTTCGGTCGCAACCATATGCAGTTTATAGTCACTGATCTTTTTCACACGCAGTTGGCCGGCTGTTGGCGCACTGACTGTCACAGCCATGTCCGCCTCGCGCCGGGACAAGTTGATTACCCGCGGAAGTGCAAGAATCTGAATGTCCAGATCAGGGTTCGCATCGCTGATTTTTGCGCAGACCTGCGGCAGCAGGTAATTGGCGCTGCCATCCGGTGCGCCGATCCTGATTTGTCCGCTGAGTGATTTGGTCGGTCCGGTGACAGCTCCGGCAGCGGCACGCATCGCCTCTTCGGCGTGTAGCCCGTGCTCTAAAAGACGTTGCCCAGCCGGTGTCAGAACATAGCCTTGCTGGGACTTGGTAAACAACGAAGAATCCAAAGTGGATTCGAGCCGCGCCACACGACGCCCGACAGTGGCAGGATCAATTTTCAGGATACGACCAGCAGAAGACAAGCTTTCTTCGCGTGCCACGGCCAGAAAAATCCGCATATCGTCCCAGTTTGGGGTCATCTCACACTCTTTTGCATTTTTGCAAAACTCCTTTGAGACATTGCCTCTGTTCGCGGGATTTCTGCAAGCCTATTCTGCGCGCAAATCTATCGGAGGAGCTATTGATGCAAGATCTGACCCATTTCCTGAACGGCGAAATGGTCGCCGGTACATCCGGTCGTTTCGACGACGTTTACAACCCGGCGACGGGCGAAGTTCAATACAAATGCCCAATGGCCAGCGCGGCAGAAACCACGGCAGCAATTGAAGCGGCAGCAGCGGCCCAGCCCGCATGGGGCGCAACCAACCCGCAGAAACGTGCGCGCGTCATGATGGCCATGGTTGGCTTGATGAACCGCGACATGGACAAGCTGGCCGAAGCGCTAAGCCGCGAGCATGGTAAAACCATCCCCGATGCCAAAGGCGACTTGCAGCGCGGTCTGGAAGTGATTGAATACTGCATCGGCGCGCCACAGATGCTTAAGGGCGAGTTCACCGACAGCGCAGGCCCCGGCATAGACATGTATTCGATGCGCCAGCCTTTGGGTGTCGTGGGTTCGATCATGCCCTTCAACTTCCCCGCCATGATGCCGCTTTGGCATGTTGGACCGGCGCTGGCTTGTGGGAACGCCGTGGTCCTGAAACCGTCCGAGCGTGACCCGTCGGTTCCGCTGATGCTGGCTGAACTCTTCATCGAAGCCGGTCTGCCCAAAGGTGTGTTCCAGGTCGTGAACGGTGACAAAGAAGCCGTTGATACGATCCTCGACAGCGAAATCATCCAGGGTGTCAGCTTTGTGGGTTCTACCCCGATTGCGCAATATATCTACAGCCGCGCAACCGCCAACGGCAAACGCGCCCAGTGTTTTGGCGGTGCCAAGAACCACATGATCGTCATGCCCGACGCTGACTTAGATCAGGCGGCTGACGCTCTGGTTGGTGCCGGATTTGGAGCGGCAGGCGAACGCTGCATGGCAATCTCGGTCGCGGTTCCCGTTGGTGAAGAAACTGCGGACAAGCTGATCGAAAAGCTGATCCCGCGTGTCGAAAAGCTGAAAGTCGGCCCTTACACGGCCGGTGATGATGTCGATATGGGTCCGGTCGTCACCGGGGCCGCAAAAGAACGCATCCTAGGTCTGATCAACTCGGGTGTTGAGCAAGGCGCCAAGCTGGTTGTCGACAACCGTGACTTCAGCCTGCAGGGCTATGAAGATGGCTTTTTTGTTGGCCCCCACCTCTTCGACCATGTCACCCCGGACATGGACATCTACAAACAGGAAATCTTTGGCCCGGTCCTGTCCACCGTACGCGCCGGTTCGTATGAAGAGGCGCTGAAGCTGGCGATGGACCATGAATATGGCAACGGAACCGCGATTTTCACCCGTGACGGTGACACCGCGCGTGATTTTGCCAGCCGGATCAATATCGGCATGGTTGGCATCAACGTGCCGATCCCGGTTCCGCTGGCCTATCACACCTTTGGTGGCTGGAAGAAATCGATGTTTGGTGACTTGAACCAGCACGGCCCTGACAGCTTCAAATTCTACACCCGAACCAAAACCGTGACCTCGCGCTGGCCGTCGGGCATCAAAGAAGGTGGCGAGTTCAACTTCAAAGCCATGGACTGATTGGAACGATCATTACGCTGACAAACCCGGCCTTATCTTGGGCCGGGTTTTGCATTTTTCCGCCGATAAGCAGGCTCACGTGCCAATCTCACGAGAAATTCAGCTTTGATACTCTGGAAAAACTCATCAAAGCAAAATATTTTGTCGGGAAGTGTGTACCGAGCAGTGAAATTATCGGAGGCAGTCTTGTCCCATTCCCGTATGACCCGTCGTTCCGCCCTGTTGGGCGCAGCATCATTGGTGGCAACCCCTGCCCTTGTTCGGGCACAAAGCACAGATGCTTTCCCAGAAACAGAAGACGCCATCAGCACGCAATTGCCAGTGCGCCGCAACGTGTCCTCGTTCTCGCAACAGAACTGGCAGGATCACTTTGATGAGCTTGGTGTTGGCTGCCTGCTGGCCGATATCACAAGCCGCGCCGTGCATTATTGGAGCCCGGACGGAACGTATAAGCTTTACCCAAGTTCGGTTCCGATGAGTGAGGAACTCACCAAACGCGGTTACACAAAAGTCGTACGCAAAACCGAATTCCCAAGCTGGACGCCGACTGCTTCCATGCGCGAGCGGGATCCGTCATTGCCGGTTCGGATGGAAGGTGGCGACCCCGGAAACCCATTGGGCACCCGCGCCATGTATCTGGGCTGGCCAGCCTACCTTGTTCACGGAACCCATGACACGCGCAAAATTGGCCGTCAGAGCTCGTCCGGCTGTATCGGACTCTACAATCAACACGTGGAAGAATTGTATCCGCTTGTTCAGATTGGGACTCAGGTGCGTCTGGTCTGATTTGCTGATCGTAAAACGCAAAAGCCCCGGACAATCGCCGGGGCTTTGGTATCTTCTGGGTGCAGATTATTCCGGCAGGATCACTGCATCGACCACATGAATGACGCCATTGCTGGCTTCGATGTCAGCCTGTACCACTTTGGCATCGTTTACTTTTACGCCATTTTTCGCATTTACGCTCAAGCGTTCGCCCTGAACGGTCAAAACCTTGGCGCGTTTGCCAGCGATGTCACCAGACATGACTTTGGCCGGAACCACATGATAAGTCAGGATCGACACAAGCTGATCCTTGTTCTCGGGCAGCAGAAGTGACTCAACGGTGCCTTCGGGCAGAGCAGCAAATGCTTCATCCGTCGGGGCAAAGACGGTGAACGGGCCATCGCCTTTCAGGGTATCTACCAGACCCGCAGCCTGAACGGCAGCGACCAGGGTGTTAAACGAACCTGCAGCAACGGCAGTGTCGACGATGTCTGCGGCTTGCGCCTTCAGCGGCATGGCAAATGCAAGTGCGGCGGCTGCGCCCATGAATGTGCGACGGAACATAGCTGTCTTCTCCTCTCCAGCGTGTTATGGAAAGGGTTACGGACCTTTTGCCGCACTGGATCACTCTGAGATCAATTTTCTTTGCGCTGAACCCAAATGCTCTGCGCGCGCCCTTCTGTCAGAAAAGGCAACGCAGCGACCGCATCAGGGCGGTCTTGTTGCAGGTAATAACCCGGCCAAAGCATTGAATACGAACCAGATTGTAACAATGCGTGCAGCATGTACTGCTCGCCCCAGCCCGGACAATCATAGAAGAAACGCTTGGGATATTCGTAGGGCAGAAAAACATCGTGTACATGAATGACCACACCGGGTTTCAGCGCTGGAATGATGCGGCAGAACAGATGGGCGACGTCATTGCTCATCCGCACAACGTGGCTTGAATCGATGAACAGAACATCTCCGGCTTCAAGCTCGGCAAAAAGCGATGGGTCAACTTCTTCAAGACGTTTTTGTTCGAAGTGGTCCACGACATGGGCAATGTCGGCACGAGGGTATGGGTCAATGGCAGTGATCGTGGTGTCCAACCCGCCGTCAATAATCGCTTGCCGGGTCACGCGGGTTGAGTTCCCGCACCCCACCTCGATCACGCGTTTGGGCTGAAAGCGGCGGATCATCAGATACAGGGCATCCGCATCCGGGCTGTCGTAATAACCGTTACCCGTGCGATAGCCGGTCTGAGTACGCGCAGGGTCTTTTAACGCCTGTAAATCCGCCTTGTGACGGTTATATTCCGCCACCAATTGCGAGATGTCGAACCCTTCCATGCCTGGTGACAAGGCATAGGCCGGACGCGTCAACCCCCCGGCGGCCTCAAACGATTCAAGCCTCGCACGTTCATCTTGATCCGTGACTGTATCAACCAGTTTCACTCCCAACTCATCCAAGGCTGCGTTGATCTTTGGGAATTTTCTGGGTTTCACGGCGTTGGCTCCACGTTCTGTGCTGATCCGTTCCTTACAATTGCCGCCCGTACCAGTGCAAGGACAAGCCGGGCAAACCCTTGGCAAAAGGCAAATTTCCGTATTCACTGAAACTTACGACAGCCAAAGGGGGCTCCATGCAGCAAGAATTCACACTGGGCATTGAAGAAGAGTATCTTCTGGTGGATCGCGACAGCCTGCAATTGTCAGAGGCCCCCGGAGCGCTGATGGAGGCCTGCCAGAATGATTTCGAAGGTCAGGTCAGCCCCGAGTTCCTGCAATGTCAGATTGAAGTCGGCACGCGCCCGCACACAACCATAGCCTCGGCGCGGGAAGACCTCAAACGCCTGCGATCCTGCGTGTCGAAACGAGCTGCCGAATACAATCTGTCCCCGATCGCTGTATCCTGTCATCCCTTCGCCAATTGGAAAGATCAACATCACACCCGCAAGGAACGATATGACGCCTTGCAACACGCGTTAGGTGGCGTAGCACGTCGGATGCTGATCTGCGGGATGCATGTACACGTGGGGGTCGAAGACCCCGCCCTGCGCGCCGATCTGATGCCGCAGCTGTCTTACTTTTTGCCCCATCTTTTGGCCTTGTCCACATCCTCACCCTTTTGGAACGGCGAAGATACCGGCCTATCCTCATATCGCTTGACCGTGTTCGACAACCTTCCCCGAACCGGCCTGCCCCCAGTTTTTGGCAGTTGGGCTGAGTATGAACGCACCACAGGTATACTCGTCGAACTGGGCGTGATCGAGGACACGACCAAGATATGGTGGGACCTGCGCCCGTCGCATCGTTTCCCTACGCTTGAAACCCGGATCATGGACGTGCAACCCCGGCTGGAGCACACGTTGTCCCTGGCGGCACTCGTCCAGGCACTGACCCGAATGTTGTGTCGACTGAAAGACCGCAACCTGCGTTGGCGGCAATATGATCGCTTCCTGATCGGAGAAAACCGTTGGCGTGCGCAGCGTTATGGCGTGGGCGAAGGATTGATTGACTTCGGCGACCGCTCGGTCAAGCCGATGTCCGAACTGATCGGCGACCTTATGGGGTTGTTGGCGGAAGACACCGAAGCGCTTGGAACGATGACCGAACTTGCGCGGTTACGGCAGATCGCCGAAAACGGCACTTCGGCCACCCGTCAACGCCGTGTCCACGCCGAGGCCGTCGCGCGCGGGGACGATCCCGGGCAAGCAGTCGTGCGCCATCTGATCGAGGAATTCCACGCGGATCTCTAGACTGCTCCAGCGTTTTGCGCCCCATTGTTGAACCTGCAAAATTTCTGTAAGAATTCGGAAATAAACAACCGTTCAATTCATTGCCGACGGGAGGGAACGCCATGGATTTCGCACTCAGCGAGGAACAGACAGCCATTTTCGACATGGCATATTCGTTTGGGCAGGAAAATATCGCACCCTTTGCGCGGCAGTGGGAATCCGATGGCACCATTCCAAAAACCTTGTGGCCACAGATCGGCGAGCTTGGCTTTGGGGCTTTGTATGTATCCGAGGACAGCGGCGGTTCGAACCTGACCCGCCTGGATGCCACCTTGGTATTCGAGGCGTTGTCGATGGCCTGCCCTTCGGTCGCGGCATTCCTGTCAATCCACAACATGTGCGCCAAGATGTTGGACAATTTTGCGGATGAAGACCTCAAGGCACGCATCATGCCCGATGTTCTCAGCCTCAACACGGTGCTGAGCTATTGCCTCACCGAACCCGGTTCCGGCTCGGACGCAGCGTCCTTGAAGACACGCGCCGTACGCACGAACGAAGGCTATACGTTGAACGGCACCAAGGCATTCATCTCGGGCGGTGGGTACTCCGATGCCTATGTATGCATGGTGCGCACCGGTCAGGATGGCCCCAAGGGCATCTCAACCGTTTATGTCGAGGACGGAACTCCGGGTCTTAGCTTTGGAGCACTGGAAGAGAAAATGGGCTGGAAAAGTCAGCCCACCGCGCAGGTGCAGTTCGATGATTGCAAAATCCCGGCAGGCAATCTTGTCGGCAGCGAAGGCGACGGTTTCAAATATGCCATGATGGGCCTCGACGGCGGGCGACTGAACATCGCGGCCTGTTCCCTTGGTGCCGCGCAGACCGGTTTGGATATGACGTTGCAATACATGTCCGAACGCAAGGCGTTTGGCCAATCCATCGACCAGTTCCAGGCCCTTCAGTTCCGCCTGGCAGATATGGAGATTGAACTACAAGCCGCACGGACCTTTCTGCGTCAAGCCGCTTGGAAACTAGATAACGGCGCGCCCGACGCCACTAAGTTCTGCGCCATGGCCAAAAAATTCGTGACCGAAACCGGATCGAAGGTGGTGGATCAGTGCCTGCAGCTGCATGGTGGTTATGGCTATCTTGCCGACTACGGCATTGAAAAGCTTGTGCGCGATCTTCGGGTGCATCAGATATTGGAAGGCACAAATGAGATTATGCGTGTGATCGTATCGCGTCAGATGCTTGCCAACCGCTGAGGGCCCCATGTCAGACATTGAAATCCGCATCACAGGCCGTGCCGGACGCATCACCTTGACCCGCCAACATGCTTTGAACGCAATGAGCTACGAGATGTGCATGGCCATCGACGCGGCGATGCGCAACTGGCGCGAAGACGATGCCGTTGACCTGATCATTCTGGACGCCGAAGGTGAAAAAGCCTTTTGCGCAGGCGGAGACATCGCCGAGCTCTACGAAACCGGGACCAAGGGCGACTATGCCTATGGGCAGACATTCTGGCGTGACGAGTACCGTCTGAATGCGATGATCTTCGAATATCCCAAGCCGGTCATCAGCTTTCTTCAGGGCTTTACCATGGGCGGCGGTGTCGGCATCGGGTGCCATGGCAGCCATCGCGTTGTCGGGGAAAGCTCCAAAATCGCGATGCCAGAATGCTCGATTGGTTTGGTACCGGATGTCGGCGGTTCGCTCATGCTGGCCCTCGCCCCCGGTCGGTTGGGCGAGTTTTTGGGAACGACTGGGTTCCGAATGGGCCCTGCGGATGCAATTCTGGCAGGGTTCGCGGACCATTACATCCCTCAATCGCACTGGTCCGATCTGATTGAGATGCTTGAAGCCTCTGGCGACGCAGAACTGATTTCACAACATGCCGAAACACCACCCGCCGGAGAACTGGCCGAGTTGCAGGCCGACATTGATCAGCATTTCTCGGGCGAAACACTAGGCGACATCGTGACAAGCCTGCGCAACAGCGACCACGAGTTTTCACAGAAAACCCTAGCGACTCTGGGAAAAAGCGCCCCCCTTTCCACGGCCTGTACGGTTGAAATGCTGCACCGTCTGCGCAGCCTCACTTTGTCCATACGGCGCGCCCTGGAGTTGGAATACCGTTTCACCCACCGGTCGATGGAACACGGTGACTTTCTGGAAGGTATCCGCGCGCAAATCATCGATAAAGACCGCAGCCCGAACTGGCAGTTTGCCGATATGAACGTCCCTTTGACGGCCGTTTCGAAAATACTGCAACCGCTGGGCGCGGATACCCTGACATTTGAGGAGGACTAAAAGATGCAGATCGGTTTCATTGGGCTGGGAAATATGGGCGCGCCTATGGCGGCCAACCTGGCAAAAGCCGGGCATCAGGTTCTGGGGTTTGATACGGCTGGCGTCACCGTGGAAGGTGTCACCCACGTCGAAACGGCGTCTGACGCGGTCGCGGGTGCTGATGCGGTCATCACCATGCTGCCAAACGGCGCTATTCTAAGGGCCGTTGCGGATCAGGTCATTCCCGCCATGTCGAAAGAGGCTGTGTTAATCGACTGCTCGACGGTTGACGTGGACAGCGCGCGTGCGGTTGCGGATCAGGCTATGGGAGCCGGACTTTTGTCCGTGGATGCGCCGGTTTCCGGCGGTATCGGCGGTGCAGCGGCAGGTACGTTAACGTTCATGGCCGGCGGATCGGAAGCCGCATTCGCCAAAGCTGCACCGCTGTTCGAGATCATGGGACAAAAAGCGGTTCACTGTGGCGAAGCCGGGGCCGGACAAGCCGCCAAGATCTGCAACAATATGATCCTTGGCGTCACCATGATTGCCACCTGCGAGGCTTTTGCACTGGCAGACAAACTGGGATTGGACCGGCAAAAGATGTTCGATGTCGTCAGTACATCGTCAGGCTATAGCTGGACGATGAATGCCTATTGCCCTGCCCCCGGCGTTGGCCCGCAAAGCCCTGCTGACAATGACTACACGCCCGGATTCGCCGCCGAGCTCATGCTAAAGGACCTGCGTCTCAGCCAGCAAGCAGCAGACAGCGCTGATGCGGATACACCGATGGGTCAGGTCGCGACTTCGCTATATGAACAATTTGTTGAAAATGAAGACGGATTGGGCCGCGACTTCAGCGCGATGCTGCCACGCTTTGAAAAACGAGGGCGCGAATAGGCAATTCGGCGGCCTCTTGCCCAGCCATTTGACAGACAATCGGCAAGGGGCCATCTATCCAGTCATGTTCCGAGGCGTCTTCAGCCTGTTCGCAAGGGAAAGTGACATGACAAGATACCTGGTGACTACAGCGATGCTTGTGGCGATGACGCTTGTACCTGTTACAGCCGTGGCAAAAAACAAAAACGGGCATTGCCCACCGGGTTTAGCCAAGAAGTCCATTCCTTGCGTGCCTCCCGGGCAAGCAAAAAAGATCTATCGGAACGGCGATTTCATCCGCAACGACTATCGATGGGTAGACAATCCGTACCGTTATGGGCTGAACCGAAACTATTCCTACATTCGCGCGGGTGACTACGTGTACCGGGTCGACCCAGACACACGCAAAGTCTTGAACCTGATCGGTGCGGTTGCCGATATTCTGAACTGATCTGAAGGCGCTAAGCCTATTCAGCAGCAACGCGCGCGTTGTCTAACATCGATTTCAGATAGCGACCGGTATGACTGCGCTCGACTGTGGCGACATCTTCGGGTGTGCCCGTAGCCACTATCTCACCTCCGCCATCGCCGCCTTCGGGACCAATGTCGATGATGTGATCTGCAGTTTTCACCACGTCCAGATTGTGCTCGATCACAACAACCGTGTTCCCCTGATCGACCAACTCATGCAGCACTTCCAATAGCTTGCGTACGTCTTCAAAATGCAAACCCGTGGTCGGTTCATCTAGGATATAGAGCGTTCGCCCGGTTGACCGTTTCGACAATTCCTTGGACAGCTTCACGCGTTGCGCCTCGCCACCGGATAGCGTGGTGGCCTGCTGACCGACCTTGATATAGCCCAGCCCAACGCGGGCCAAAGCGTCCATCTTATCGCGGATCGACGGCACAGCCTTGAAGAACTCCTGCGCGTCTTCCACCGTCAAATCAAGCACATCAGCGATGGACTTGCCCTTGAACTTGATCTCAAGGGTCTCGCGGTTGTAGCGCGCGCCTTTGCACGTCTCGCAGGTAACGTAGACATCAGGCAGAAAGTGCATTTCGATCTTGATGACACCGTCACCCTGACAGGCTTCGCACCGGCCTCCCTTAACGTTGAAACTGAAACGACCAGGTTTGTACCCACGCGCTTTCGCCTCGGGCAAACCCGCAAACCAGTCTCTGATCGGCGTGAAGGCCCCGGTGTAAGTGGCTGGATTCGAACGCGGAGTTCGCCCGATCGGGCGTTGGTCGATATCGATAACCTTGTCCAGGTGCTCAAGCCCCTTGATCGTCTCACACGGCGCTGGAGTCTGTCGCGCACCATTTAGGCGCATCGATGCGGTTTTGAACAACGTCTCAATCGTCAGCGTGGACTTGCCGCCGCCAGACACCCCTGTCACACAGACAAATTTGCCCAAGGGAAATTCAGCCGTGACGTTCTTGAGGTTGTTACCAGTGGCTTTCACCACAGTCACTTTCTGCTTCTTGCCCGCGCGCCGTTCAGCCGGAACCGCGATTTCCCGGGTCCCGGCCAAATATTGCCCGGTGATAGAGGCAGCATCACCCGTAATGTCCGCCGGCGTACCGTGACTGACGACCTGCCCCCCGTGCACACCCGCTCCGGGGCCAATGTCGAACACATAATCGGCCTCTCGGATGGCCTCCTCGTCATGTTCTACAACAATTACCGTGTTGCCCTGATCCCGCAGGTTCTTGAGCGTTCCCAGCAACCGGTCATTGTCACGCTGATGCAAGCCGATAGAAGGCTCGTCCAACACGTAAAGAACTCCTGTCAGACCCGAGCCAATTTGGCTAGCCAAACGAATACGCTGGCTTTCCCCGCCCGACAGTGTCCCACTTGAACGCGAAAGCGTAAGGTATTCCAAACCAACATTATTCAGAAACCCAAGTCGTTCGCGAATCTCCTTCAAAATGGCGCGCGCGATTTCATTCTTCTGGGCGCTCAGATGGTTCGGCGCGTCCTCAATCCAGGCCAGAGCTTCCCGGATCGACATCTGCACCACTTGCCCGACATGCAGGCCCGCGATCTTGACCGCCAGCGCCTCGGGCCGCAGGCGATACCCCTCACATGTGCCGCATGGACGGTTGTTCTGGTACCGTTCAAATTCCTCGCGAATCCAAGCGCTGTCAGTTTCACGATAGCGGCGCTCCATATTCGGGATCACGCCTTCGAAACTGCGCGTCACCTGATAAACGCGTCCGCCTTCGTCATAGCGGAACTGGATCTCTTCATCGCCAGAGCCGCGCAGGAACACCTGCTGCACCTTCTGGGGCAGGTCTTTCCATGGTGTGTTCTTGTCGAACTCGTAATGCCGTGCAATGGCTTCGATGGTCTGAAGGAAATACGGAGACTTACCCTTGCGCCACGGCGCCAAGGCCCCGTCATAGAGTTTCAGCGACTGATCGGGCACCACAAGCCGCTCGTCAAAGAACAACTCGACCCCCAAGCCATCACAATCGGGGCAAGCCCCAAATGGCGCGTTGAAGGAAAACAGGCGCGGTTCGATCTCGGGGATGGTAAACCCGCTGACCGGGCAGGCAAAGTTCTCGCTAAAGGTGATCCGCTCTGGGTCACCCTCACGCGGGGCAGTTTCCAGAATCGCAATACCGTCAGCCAGATCCAAGGCTGTGCGCAGGCTGTCGGCCAAGCGGGTCTCCATACCCTCTCGGACAACCAGTCGATCCACCACGACATCGATGTCGTGGCGGAATTTCTTGTCCAGCGTCGGCGGTTCATCCAGTTCGTAGAACTCACCATCGACCTTGACGCGCTGAAAGCCTTGCTTGCGCAACTCCAGGAATTCTTTTTTGTACTCACCCTTGCGATCTCGCACGATGGGGGCCAGCAGGTAACCTCGCGTGCCCTCCTCCATCGTCATGATCCGGTCGACCATGTCTTGTACCTGCTGCGCCTCGATCGGCTGTCCGGTCGCCGGGCTATAGGGGGTTCCAGCGCGTGCGAACAGCAGGCGCATATAGTCATAGATTTCCGTAACCGTCCCAACAGTTGAACGCGGGTTCTTGGACGTTGTCTTCTGTTCAATGGAGATTGCCGGACTCAGACCGCTGATATGATCGACATCGGGCTTTTCCATCATGTCGAGGAACTGCCGCGCATAGGCAGACAGGCTTTCAACATAGCGACGCTGCCCTTCGGCATAGATGGTATCAAAAGCCAGCGAGGACTTGCCCGAACCAGACAAGCCGGTGATCACCACCAGCTGATCCCGAGGGATATCAACATCGATGCCTTTGAGGTTATGCTCGCGCGCGCCGCGCACCTCGATATTCTTCAGCTCAGCCATTTCCGGCCCCCAAGAAACAAGTGGTTTAGAGATAGGCGAGCTTGCCTGAGTCTCCAACAGAAAAGTTAGAACATTTAGTGAACATACGAGTTTTAGCCGAGCAAATCAAACCGCAGCTGCTTAATCGGGATCTTCGCTGCGAAGCTTTTAAGCCGATCGGTTGAGAGTAAGAGGAAAATGGCGCGGTTGACGGGGCTCGAACCCGCGACCCCCGGCGTGACAGGCCGGTACTCTAACCAACTGAGCTACAACCGCGCATCTATTTTCGTGGCCCTTGTCCTGGGCCAAGGTAAGCAGCGATGGCGCGGTTGACGGGGCTCGAACCCGCGACCCCCGGCGTGACAGGCCGGTACTCTAACCAACTGAGCTACAACCGCCCGCTGCACGTTCATTGCTGAACGTTGGGGTGTATTATGGCTACGCTCGGGCAGCGTCAAGCGGCGTTTTGAAGTTTTTTGTCAGAATCCAGATTTTTGTTTACCCGCAGATTTTCGCGCGCAGACCCACGTCAAATTCGCTTGCAGCCGAACCACAGGACAGATAACAACGCGTCCCATGGGTGATTAGCTCAGTGGTAGAGCGCTTCGTTCACATCGAAGATGTCAGGAGTTCAAATCTCTTATCACCCACCATTCCTTTTCGCAGATTACGCTTGAAATTGAGGGGCTTGCCAGCGCGCGACCTCGGCGACTATCGTGCTTCATCGGCCGAACCGTGTGCCGATTGCAAAGTCAGGGGTCGTTATGGCAGAGCTAAAGCGAGACATCGGCCTGATCGGACTAACCTTTATTTCGGTTGGAGGAATCATCGGTTCGGGCTGGTTGTTCGGCCCCCTTCTGGCGGTTCAGCATGCCGGACCTGCGGCTATCCTCTCGTGGGTGATCGGCGCGGCTGCGATGTTCATTTTGGCAATCACTTTCGCAGAAATCTCAGCCATGCTGCCTATTCCGGGTGGGATTGCCAGGGTTCCGCAGTTTTCACACGGCAATATCGTTTCAATGGCCATGGGATGGACGGCTTGGATTGGCTACAACACCACTGCCCCCATCGAAGTGGAGGCGATGCTGAAATACCTCGCGCCATACGCGCCCTGGCTGCATGCCGCCGATACAGGCGACCTGACAGGCGCGGGTATATTTGCGGCCCTTGTATTCATGCTGCTTTTCGTTGCCGTCAACGCGCTTGGGGTCAAGTTTTTCACACATGTGAATGCCGCTTTGACGTGGGCCAAGATCGCTATTCCGGTCGTTCTGTCTGTTCTACTAATTTCCAACCGTTTCAACGCTGACAATTTTACACATCCGGATGGGTTTGCACCTTATGGCTTGCAGGGAATCATGGCTGCAGTTTCGACCGGCGGTGTCATTTTCTCGTTCATAGGATTTCGTCATGTGGTCGATATGGCGGGAGAAGTGCGAAATCCGAAATTTGCAATCCCCACCTCCCTCGTCCTGTCGATCATCATGTGCGCCGCAATCTATCTTGGCCTCCAAGTGGCTTTTATCGGCGCGCTGGATCCATCTTTGCTGGCTAATGGCTGGTCGCAACTGAGCTTTGGGGGCGAAGGCCCATTGGACGCTGTAATCATGTCGGTCGGGTTGGTCTGGTTCATCAGCTTGCTGAATGTCGGATCAGTCGTTGGCCCCTTTGGCAACGGATTGGTCGCAACCGGGTCGAATGCCCGTATTGCCCTTGCCCTGTCCCAAAACGGTTTTCTACCAAAACGTTTGCAAAACTTGTCTTCGTTTGGGGTTCCGGTATGGGCTTTGGCGTTGAATTTTCTGATCGGGACTCTGTTCCTTTTGACCGTTCCCTTTACTACCGTCATCGCCCTGAACGGTGCCGCTATTGTTTTGTCATTCGCAGTTGGCCCAATCGCCGTCGTTTGCCTACGGGATCTGCTGCCAGACCAACCCCGTTCAATCCGCATCCCAGCGGTGCGTCTGGTCGCGTTGACTGCCTTCGCCATTGCAACCCTGATTGTCTATTGGAGCGGTTGGGACACTGTCTGGCGCCTTGGGATCGCGCTTATCGTTGGAAAAATTCTGCTGCTTATCCGGTTCCGAGGGCGCCTTGATGAAATGGACCTGACCGAAGCCGTTTGGTTGATGCCTTATTTTGCCGGACTCGGGTTAATCTCATTTCTGGGTCAATTCGGCACCGGGTCTTTGAAGCAGATCCCGTTTGGGTGGGATATTCTGCTTTGTGTCGTGTTTTCCGCGATCATCTTCGCCCTCGCGATACGTTCAGCGCTGTCTGACGAGAAATTCATGAAATACATAGCGGAAGAAGAGATACTTGATCCAAAGCTGCCCGTTGTCGGGCTGTAAAAAAGGCAGAGCGTTGCTCTGCCTTTTTCCGTTTTCTATTTATGCAATTTAATGCGCTGTGGCTGAAGCATCCGCAGATTTGGCCGAAGCGGCGGCCGCAGCGGCTGCTTCCTCTGCCGCTTCGTCCCACTCGATCGACTCAGGCTTACGCACCAGCGCCTGCTTCAGAACTTCCGAGACGTGCTTTACAGGGATGATCTCCAACCCTTCCTTCACATTGTCAGGGATGTCCGCCAGATCCTTTTCATTCTCTTCCGGGATCAGAACGGTCTTGATGCCACCACGAAGAGCCGCCAGCAGTTTTTCTTTCAGCCCGCCAATCGGCATTGCATTACCGCGCAGCGAAACTTCGCCGGTCATGGCAATATCCTTGCGCACCGGAATGCCGGTCAGCACAGACACGATCGATGTCACCATCGCCAGGCCAGCGCTAGGGCCGTCTTTGGGCGTCGCCCCATCCGGCACATGAACGTGAATGTCCAATGTGTCGAACTTTGGCGGTTTCACCCCGATCTGAGGTGAAATCGACCGCACATATGACGAAGCCGCATCGATGGATTCCTTCATCACATCGCCCAGCTTACCTGTGGTCTTCATCCGCCCCTTACCAGGCAGTTTCAGCGCCTCGATATGCAGCAGATCGCCACCCACGGACGTCCAAGCCAGGCCGGTCACGACACCGATCTGATCGTCCTGCTCAGCCAGACCATAACGGAACTTTGGCACACCCAGGAAATCATCCAGATTGTCTGGTGTTACGGTGACCGACTCCGCCTCTTTCTTGATGATCTTGGTCAACGACTTCCGCGCCACCTTGGCGATTTCACGTTCAAGGTTACGAACACCCGCTTCGCGGGTATAAGTGCGAATGATCTTCTGCAGCGCCTCATCGGTCAGCTCAAATTCCTTGGCCTTCAGACCATGGTTCTTGACCTGCTTTTCGATCAGGTGCTGTTTCGCGATCTCGCTCTTTTCCTCTTCGGTGTAACCGGCCAGCGGAATGATCTCCATCCGGTCCAGCAGAGGCCCTGGCATATTGTAACTGTTTGAAGTCGTCAGGAACATCACGTTGGACAGGTCATATTCGACCTCCAAATAGTGGTCCATGAAAGTGTTGTTCTGTTCCGGATCCAGCACCTCAAGCATTGCCGAGGCCGGATCACCACGGAAATCCTGACCCATCTTGTCGATTTCATCCAACAAGATCAGCGGGTTCGTGGTTTTCGCTTTTTTCAGCGCCTGGATGATCTTACCCGGCATCGAACCGATATAGGTCCGACGGTGGCCCCTGATCTCGGATTCGTCGCGCACACCGCCCAACGAGATGCGAATGAACTCGCGCCCCGTGGCTTTTGCAACCGATTTACCCAAGCTGGTCTTACCCACGCCCGGAGGGCCAACAAGGCACAAGATCGGGCCCTTCAGCTTTTTCGAACGCTGCTGAACTGCTAGATACTCGACGATGCGCTCCTTGACCTTCTCAAGCCCATAGTGATCGGCATCCAGAATGTCCTGCGCGCGCCCAAGATCCTTTTTGACGCGGGATTTGGTGCCCCACGGCAAAGACAGAATCCAATCCAGATAGTTGCGCACAACGGTCGCCTCGGCCGACATGGGCGACATGTTCTTGAGCTTTTTCAGCTCTCCTTCGGCCTTTTCACGCGCTTCTTTGGATAGTTTGGTCTCGGCGATTTTCTCTTCCAGCTCAGCGACTTCGTTCGATCCGTCTTCGCCATCGCCAAGTTCCTTCTGAATGGCTTTCATCTGCTCATTCAGATAATATTCGCGCTGTGTCTTCTCCATCTGGGATTTGACGCGGGTCTTGATCTTTTTCTCGACCTGCAGAACCGACATTTCGCCCTGCATCAGACCATAGACTTTCTCAAGCCGTTCGCTGACGCTGAGGGTCTCCAGCAGCTCTTGCTTTTGTTCGACCTCGATGCCCAAGTGGCCCGACACAAGGTCGGCCAGCTTTGCAGGCTCGGTGGTTTCCCCCACTGCCGCCAGCGCTTCTTCGGGGATGTTCTTGCGCACTTTGGCGTAGCGTTCAAACTCATCCGCAACGGTACGCAACAGGGCTTCGGTTGTCGTAACGTCGCCGGGGATTTCGGTCAGATATTCTGCCCGAGCCTCGAAAAACTCTTCGTTTTCAAGAAACTCAGTGATCTGCACACGCGCCTGCCCTTCGACCAGAACCTTCACGGTGCCGTCGGGCAGCTTCAGCAGTTGCAGCACATTGGCCAAAACGCCTGCGCGATAAATCCCTTCTTCATCGGGATCATCAACGCCGGGGTCGATCTGGCTGGACAACAGAATTTGCTTGTCATCCTGCATCACCTCTTCCAAAGCGCGGACCGATTTATCGCGGCCCACAAAGAGCGGCACAATCATATGCGGGAACACCACAATGTCGCGCAGCGGCAGGACGGGGTATGAGGAATTCAGAGGCTCTTGCATGCTCTATCCTTATCGTTGGCAAGACGGCACGTGTCCCTCATCGAGGCAACATTTGGCCATCTCCTGTCTTGGACGATAAAGGTGGGGCCTCATCGCCCTTTTTCAACCTTACCGCCGTGTATCGTGTTTCAGCATGAACCGAGGTTTTCGGGACTGCAAGACGTCCAAGGAACATATCCACCGAAATTAGCACGACAAGCATAGGCGACGTTCACTTCAAAGGTCAGAACACCCGCTGTACTGCGCGAGACAGGAAAAACCCGTGACCGTCTTGGTTGCGACATTCCAGACCTTTTGTCGAAGAACTGCAGGTGAATCCTCCGAACTGACCAGTGACCCCATATTCCGCACGGTCATATCCGTCTTTGTTACGATTCAGCGGCTGGCACAACATCTCTACCTGGCCAGTGTCGAACATCAGAAAATCATGCCCCCAGTCGGATTGACAATTCGCGGGGCGTGGCATCGCAGGTGGGCCGGATTTTTCTATGATCGTACATTGTATATCCGAGGACGAAGCACTTTCCCCGACCGAGCACTGAATGTTTTCGGACGGAGTTTCGAAGGTCCAGACATCTGAAATGGCAGGTGTCGCGCAGAAAATTGCTGCGCCGAGAATAAGGCGAAACATCATAAACTCTCCGGGTCACAGACTAAAATGGCATTGCTTGAAGTGGCACTAGACTACCGGAAAGCCACGCAATTGTCACCCGAAGGGGAAGGTTACAAGGGTTCGATATCACCTTGCGCACGCTGCGCATGAAACTCGGCCTGCCAGGCGACAAACGTGCCCGCAGCAATCGCATCTCGCATCCCCTGCATGATCTCTTGGAAGTAATGCAGGTTGTGCCAGGTCAGCAACATGCCCGAGATCATCTCATTGGCGCGGAAAACATGGTGCAGGTACGCGCGCGAATAGTTGGAACAAGCGGGACATGTGCAGTTTTCATCCAGCGGACGCGGGTCATCCGCATGGCGGGCATTCTTGATATTGACCACACCGCGACGTGTGAACACTTGCCCCGTGCGGCCCGAACGCGACGGCAACACACAGTCCATCATGTCGATCCCACGCGCGACGGCGCCGACGATATCGTCTGGCTTACCAACACCCATCAGGTAACGCGGTTTGTCTTCAGGCAGAAAATCGGGGGCGTAATCGAGGCAGCCAAACATGGCCTCCTGCCCCTCACCCACAGCCAGGCCGCCCACCGCGTAGCCTTCGAAACCAATAGATTTCAACGCTTCTGCGCTTTCTTCGCGCAGGTCCTGTTCCAAACCGCCCTGCATAATGCCGAACAGGGCGTGACCCGGACGATCCCCAAACGCGTCACGCGACCGTTCTGCCCATCGCATCGACAACCGCATGGACTCGGCGATGCGATCCCGGTCGGCAGGCAGCGCGGGGCATTCGTCAAAGCACATCACAATGTCCGAGCCCAGCAAGCGCTGAATCTCCATTGACCGCTCGGGCGTCAGTTCGTGTTTTGATCCGTCGATATGAGATTTGAAGGTCACGCCCTTTTCGGTCAGCTTGCGCAGCCCTGCCAAAGACATGACCTGAAACCCGCCCGAGTCGGTCAGAATGGGGCGGTCCCAGTTCATGAACTTGTGCAACCCGCCCAAACGATCAATCCGTTCCGCTGTTGGACGCAGCATCAGGTGATAGGTGTTGCCCAGCAGAATATCCGCCCCGGTGGCGCGCACACTTTCGGGCATCATCGCTTTGACCGTCGCGGCTGTGCCCACAGGCATGAAGGCTGGCGTCCGCACCTCTCCTCGCGGCGTGCTGATCACACCCGTGCGTGCCTTGCCGTCTGTTGCCTTAAGCTCAAATGAGAATTTCTGCGTCATGTCATCGCCTCGGATCGCCGAACCGGGCAGGCTTTGCCCGATCCGTTCCGTCTTTGCAACCCGTCAGGGCAACGAGACCACGCGGTCCGTGAACAGACGTACAACCCCTGCCCCGTCCACATCGCGGCACACCCGGATCGCGGGTCGTTCAGGATCTGGTTGTGTCGCCCCCATTTGATCGCCTTCGGTGACAACCCGCAGCCCGGTTTCAACCATATCGAACAGGGCTTGATGGGAACACGCAATCACGGCTGTTGAATCGTGCAGGCCGCAGCCTTCCAGCCCCCCGATCTCTTTGTAAAACTTCAGATAGAACCGAGAGATGTCGCGCAGAAACGCCCCCATATCGGGTGACTTTTGTGCCAATGCTTCGAAGTCCGCCGTTTCGTAAAGCGTCTTCAAGGTCACGTCCAATCCGACCAGAACAGTGTTGGCCGGGACGGAAAAGACCTCTTCAGCGGCAAGAGCGTCGTGATAGATATTGGCTTCTGCGTATTGGGTAATGTTACCAGGGCAGTAGACCGCGCCTCCCATGATCACCAATTCGCGCAGATTGCCTGCAAATTCCGGGTCCAGACGCATTGCCTTTGCAATGTTAGTCAAGGGACCCACGGCGCAGAGCACAAGTTCGCCCTTATGGGCTCGGGCCATTTCAACCAGAAACTCGGCTGCTGGCAACGCGTGGTTCTGTCCAATCTCCGGGATTTCGGTCAGATCACCAAAACCTTCGGGGCCATGAACATGCTCCGACGGTGCGTGCGTGTCCGCCCCCAGCGGCACCGCAGCCCCTTCGGCCACAGGCAAGTCCAACCCAAGCTTGTGAAGCAAAAACCGCGCGTTGCGACTGGATTGGTGCACATACGTGTTGCCAAAAACCGTTGTCAGACCGATCAGGTCAATTTCTGGCGCGGCGGCAGCATACGCGATGGCCATTGCATCGTCGACGCCGGGATCTGTGTCGATAATCAGTTTCATCCCCGCCCGATACCGCAAACGCCGTGGGATGCAAACCGGTCACAGCCACAATATTCCGGGCCGCGCCCACGCGTTCAGGCATTTGCATAACGCTCCAACCCACTCATACCAGAGTTGAAATCGGGCGACTCAATCCCCAAATGTATACCATAGTACACAATAATAAGAGGACAGAATGACCGAAGATCAGATTATCGGATTGCTTTCGTCAAACATCATTTACCTGCTGGCAGCTGTGCTGGTGGTTGTCGTTATTCTCAAAGGCATCAAGATTGTACCGCAGTCCGAAAAATACGTGGTTGAGCGGTTTGGCCGACTGCATTCGGTGCTTGGCCCCGGAATCAATTTCATCGTTCCTTTTCTGGATGTTGCACGCCACAAAATCTCGATCTTGGAACGCCAACTGCCGAATGCGACGCAGGACGCAATTACCAAGGACAACGTGCTGGTGCAGATCGACACCTCGGTCTTCTATCGCATTCTTGAACCGGAAAAGACGGTTTACCGCATCCGCGACGTAGACGGCGCGATTGCGACCACTGTCGCCGGGATCGTGCGCGCCGAAATCGGCAAGATGGATCTGGACGAGGTTCAGTCGAACCGCGCGCAATTGATCACGCGCATCCAGGAAAGCGTTGAAACCGCAGTCGATGACTGGGGCATCGAAGTGACTCGCGCCGAGATTCTCGATGTTAATCTGGATCAAGCGACCCGCGATGCCATGCTGCAACAGCTGAACGCGGAACGTGCCCGCCGCGCGCAAGTGACCGAGGCCGAGGGTCAGAAACGCGCCGTTGAACTGCACGCTGATGCTGAACTTTATGCCGCTGAACAAACCGCCAAAGCCCGCCGCATTCAGGCTGAAGCTGAAGCCTATGCTACGGGCGTCGTGGCCAAGGCCATTCAGGACAACGGTATCGAGGCCGCCCAGTATCAGGTTGCTTTGAAGCAGGTTGAAGCCCTAAATGCGCTGGGCAACGGGTCTGGCAAACAGACCATTGTTGTGCCAGCGAACGCCCTTGAAGCCTTTGGCGATGCGTTCAAAATGCTCAAAGGAGGAAAGTGATGGCAGACCCCTTCTGGCTGACATGGTGGATTTGGCTGGCGGCCGCACTGGCGCTCGGTATCCTCGAGATTGTTCTGCCGGGATTCATCTTTCTTGGTTTCGCAATTGGCGCAGCAATCACGGGTCTTCTCTTGATCATTCCGGGTCTGACAATGTCGCCTCACGTCCTTGCGTTGATCTTTGCGGTGCTGTCGCTTGTCGCGTGGCTTGTCTTGCGCAAGCTCTTTGCGCTGCCGCATGGTCAAGTCAAAACCTTCAAACATGATATCAATGATTGAATCGCGGTGGCGCTTGTCTGAGCGCCACGCCCCCACTGGACGCTGATACGGCTATTCCCTATATAATCACTCAGGCAACTGACCCGAGGCAAAGATGACTCACCCGAGCGAACAGTTTGAAGGCACACCGCTGATTGCGCCGTCAACAATTGAACACCCGTTGTACGACGCCGTGGTTGAGGCGTGCCGCACGGTCTATGATCCTGAAATCCCGGTCAACATCTATGACCTCGGCTTGATCTACACGATTGATATTACTGCGGATAACGCAGTTAAGGTGATCATGACCCTGACTGCGCCCGGATGCCCAGTGGCCGGTGATATGCCCGGATGGATCGTGGAAGCGATTGAACCCGTAGCCGGCGTCAAAGAAGTTGACGTTGAACTGACCTGGGAGCCGCCCTGGGGTATGGAGATGATGTCGGACGAAGCTCGTCTGGAACTGGGCTTTATGTAAACTAAATACCCGCGACTAACATGTCTGCGAACACAGTTACTCCAGATCGCAGGTTGCTTTGATCTCTGCGGCACGGGCATCCAGTTCATTGATGTAATCACCAGACAACATTTGCAGGTGTTTGTGTTCGGTTCCTGTAACCAGACCCAGCAGAGCACCGGCGGGCGTGATCGAAGCGATGCTTTCAAGCTGCTTGGTCTCGGCATGTTCCTTTTCGGCCTGAATAGCGCGCAGATCACCTGCCGCTGTCGCACAGTTTACCGGGTGCCTCTCGGCATCTGTGATAGCCAACGCACCGGTTGCAGTTAAACTGGTAAGCAGAAAAGTAAGAGTAGATCCTTGAAAAACCAGCTTAACAAAACGGATCAAGTCATTCATATTTATGATCTTTCTGCTGCAATATGAATTCCGGAACACGGGACGTTGCACCCATTCCAGCAAAGCTAAACCCGCTTTCCTGTTTAATGCAAGGTTTCAAGGAGGAAGCCAATACCAAGTTGGTTTAGCCAAAAGGCACTCTTTAACACTCGTGACCTTGAGCCCGAGGCGTTTGAGCCCTAAATTGGGAATGACGCGTGACAACGGAGATTTACATGTTCGGCATCCCCGGCAAACAGGCTGTGACCATGACGCCCAAAGCCGCAGAGCAGATTACACGCCTGATGAATTCGGGCGGGCATGCTGGTTTGCGCATTGGCGTCAAGAAAGGCGGCTGTGCAGGCATGGAATACACCATGGAATATGTAGACCAGGCAGATCCGCATGATGAGGTGGTCGAGCAAGACGGAGCGCGCGTGATGATCGCACCGATGGCGCAGATGTTCCTTTTTGGAACCGAGATCGACTACGAAGTGTCCCTGTTGGAAGCAGGCTTCAAGTTCAAGAACCCGAACGTTGTTGATTCCTGCGGCTGCGGTGAATCAATAAAGTTCGACGCAAACCTCGCGTCGCAGTCCTAACTGGTTTGCAGGTGAACATAGGTTTCGTTGAACCGTTTGGTCAGATGATCACCGGCCGAGATCACTTGGCCTGACCCAGGTGGCGCGACATTGGTGTCAAAAGACGGGTTGAAGAACATTGGGACCGAGATTCGCTCGTGCGATCCGCCAACAACCCTGTGTTCGGTCGCCTTCACCTGCCCTGCTGTCCAAAATTCCAGCATCTCACCAAAGTTGATGATAAACACGCCCGGTTCGGCCTGAACCTTTTCCCATGCCCCATCAGGCATCCGCACTTCCAGCCCGGCAGCGCCGTCTGTGGCCAGCAAAGTCAGGCAGCCATAGTCTGTATGCGCGCCAATACCAAAATCCTGCTCTCCGGCCCAGGCGGGCCGTTTTGGATAGTAGTTGCCGCGCAGCAGAGCCATTGGCGTATCAAATGCCTGATCGAAACTGTCCGCTTCCCGTCCCAGCGTCACTGCAATCGCACGCAGCACACGCATCGCTACACCACAGGCATCGACGTAATAGGCCTGTACAATTTCACGGAAAGCAACGGGTTGCTCGGGCCATTGATTTGGGGCGTACACGCTTAGGTTCTTTGCACGGTAGGGGTTGTCCAGCGGCAGTTCGTATCCGCAATCGAACACTTCCTTGAAGTCTGGGTTAACTGTTGGGTCGACCTGTTCGGACTGTGACGCACCCCAACCTCGGTTGGATCCCGTTGCAGCCATGTCCACCAAACGCTTCTGGTGTTCCGGTAAACGGAAGAAACACTGGTAGGCAGCGATTACGTCGTTGATGCGGTCAGCCGTCAGGCCCGTGTTGCAAACGGTCAAAAACCCGACCTGACCAACGGCTTGGCGCAGGCGGGAAAGCTCATAAGCGTCTCGGGCGTCCAGCTTTTTCAAGTCGAGGTTGTCGATCATGGCGCTCTCCCAGAATTTGCGACATTCCTGCCAATCACCCGTGGAGCTTGTAACCGGAATTGTATGGCGAGGACAACGATGTTATCCGGTGATTTAAACAACCGAATACGCAGGGAGAAACCGATATGCGGCGCAAGCTGGCGGCTGGAAATTGGAAGATGAACGGAACCGGCTCGGCGCTGAGCGAGCTTGCATCGCTGTCGCAAAGCTATTCTGAAGCCTCGGTCGATATTCTGATCTGCCCCCCTGCGACATTGCTTCACCGCGCCGCTGATGCAGTGGCAGAATCGGCGGTTACGGTTGGTGGACAGGACTGTCACTCAGGCCATTCTGGCGCTCATACCGGCGACATCAGCGCGGATATGTTGCTGGATGCCGGTGCGACTTCGGTCATTCTGGGCCATTCCGAACGGCGCGTGGATCACGGAGAGCATGACGAGGATGTACGCGCCAAAGCCCGCGCCGCAATGGATGCGGGCCTGAAGGCAGTCATCTGCGTCGGCGAAAGTCTGGAACAGCGTGAGGCGGCCAACACGCTCGACATTATCGGCGGGCAGATGTCCGGCTCGATCCCGGATCAGTCCACCGGCGAAAACCTGATCGTCGCATACGAGCCGATCTGGGCGATCGGCACTGGAAAGGTCCCCACTCTGGAAGAGATCGGCGAGGTTCACGACTTCATGCGCGCCCGGCTGGAACGTCGTTTTGGCGAAGGCGTGGGCCGGTCAGTACGACTTCTTTACGGCGGGTCCGTCAAACCCAGCAATGCGGCCGACATCTTTGCTGTCTCGAATGTGGATGGCGCTTTGGTCGGTGGGGCCAGTCTGAAGGCTGCGGATTTCTCGGGCATTATTCAGGCGCTGGAAAGCATCTGACCTCGGTCGTTATTCGGCAATATCCTCGGCCCAAAGCTCTGGTTTTTCTTCGATAAATCGTTGCATCAGCGCGATGCAGTCGGGGTCGTCGGCTATCACCACTTCGACCCCGCGCTCGCGCAGGAAGTCTTCGTTGCCTCCAAAGTTCTTCGTGTCACCGATCACGACGCGCGGGATTCCGAATTGAACGATGGTGCCCGAACACATCATGCAGGGCGACAGCGACGTATACAGCACCGTGTCGCGATAGGTTTTCTGCCGTCCGGCCTTGCGCAAGGCGTCCATCTCGCCATGGGCAATCGGATCACCGCCCTGAACTCTTTGATTGCGTCCGCGCGCCACAACCTCGCCCCCACGGGCCAGGACCGAGCCGATGGGACAGCCGCCCTCATCATACCCGGCTTTCGCCTCGTCAAAGGCGATGCGCAGCAGGCGGCTGTCGGTCTCGGTCAACATGGGGAAAATCCTTGGTTGGGGCGTGTACCGGCAGCCTGCCCAATGACGCCCCGACCGTCAACGGATCAGGCCAGCTTCATGGTGACAATTCCGGCAATGATCAGCAGCGCTGCCAGAACCCGAAGCGGCGTCACCGCCTCGCCCAGCAAGGTAACCCCCACCACAAAAGCCCCCACCGCGCCGATACCAACCCAGATCGTATAGGCGGTGCTCAGCGGCAGTTCACGCATCGCCAGCGCCAACAAACCGAAAGACCCGATCATGGACACTCCCATGATCGCGGTCGGCAAAAGCCGCGTGAACCCGGCGGATTGCTTCATTGCACCCGCCCAGACAACTTCAAGAATTCCAGCAATAAGCAGCATGATCCATGCCATGAGATGACCTCTTGTCAAAGCGGGTCGTCCCGCATGATCTACCCGTGTTGGGGAGGTCGTCCTCTGCCTTTCAAATAAGCGCCCGTGCGGCGGTTTCAAGGCATGAAAAGGCCGGGCAGTCGCAACCGCCCGGCGATACGGGTCAGGCCCGCTAGTTGGTGATGATTTCCGGTCCCATGAAGGTGTTGGGCAGGAAGGTCGATATCCACGGTATGTACGTCACCATGATCAGGAAGACGAACAGGACTGCCAGGAAAGGAAGCGCCGCCTTCACAACACCCATCATCGGCATCCCGGCCACGCCAGAAGTCACGAACAGGTTCAGCCCGACCGGAGGCGTGATCATCCCGATCTCCATGTTCACCACCATGATGATGCCCAGATGGATCGGGTCGATGCCCAGTTCGATGGCAATCGGGAACACCAACGGGGCCACGATGACCAGCAGACCCGAGGGTTCCATGAACTGACCGCCGATCAGCAGGATCACGTTCACCACGATCAGGAAAGTGACCGGCCCCAGACCCGCCGACAGCATGGCACTTGCAATATGCTGGGGCACTTGCTCATCTGTCAGCACGTGCTTCAGGATCAGCGCGTTGGCAATGACGAACAGCAGCGTGACCGTCAGCTTACCCGCCTCAAACAGCGTGTGCTTCGTGTCCGGGTGGAAGAACGCCGTCACCAGCGCATATGGCTTCTTCAGCAATGACAGGTTGGATTGACATTCTTCTGTGCTGAGCGGCCCCATGTCTTTGTAGACAAAGCTGGCGATAAAGAACGCGTAGACAGCGGCAACAGCAGCGGCTTCTGTCGGGGTAAATATACCCCCGTAGATGCCGCCAAGAATGATGACGATCAGGAACAGGCCCCAACCGGCTTCGCGGGCCGAGGTAAAGACCTCTCCCCACCCATTCCAATCGCCTTTGGGCAGGTTCTTGACCTTGGCCATAACGTAAATTGTGATCATCAGCATAAGACCGGCCATCAGGCCCGGAATGACACCCGCCAGGAACATCCGCCCGACCGACACCTCAACGGCTGCCGCGTACACAACCATCACGATCGAGGGTGGGATCAGGATGCCAAGTGTCCCCGCGTTACAGATCACACCAGCCGCAAATTCCTTGGAATAGCCCACCTGCCGCATCCCGGCGATGACGATCGAACCGATGGCCACAACGGTTGCCGGGGACGACCCCGAAAGTGCGGCAAACAGCATACAGGCAAACACGCCCGCAATTGCCAAACCGCCGGGCAAATGCCCCACACAGGCAATCGAGAATCGGATGATCCGCCGCGCCACGCCGCCGGTTGTCATGAAAGACGAGGCCAGAATGAAGAACGGGATCGCCAGAAGGGTAAAGTGACCCTCGAACGCCTCGAACAAAGTACCTGCGACCGAGGCCAACGAGCTGTCTGAATAGATCAGCAGGAACAAGGTCGAGCTAAGGCCAAGCGCAACCGCAATCGGAACACCAATCAGCAGCAGTCCGATGACCATCGAGAATAAAAGTACAACGTCCATCAGTCATGCATCCCTTGCTGAGCGCGGACTTCTTCGATCTCGTCCTCGACTTCGTGGCTGGCGACAAGGCGGTCGGTTTCGCCCCGCCAAATTTGAACAGCGACCTGCGCGAACCGGATCACGAGCAACAGCATCGAAACCGGCAGAACCAGATACGGTACGACCTTGGGTAGTTTTTCGTAGTACTCGCCGTAGTTGATCAGGTCCTCAAGGAACCGCAAAGGAGCGACCATCGGGATGTCGTCAACCTCATAAAAGCTCTGACTGCGGGCGTCGAAATTGAAACCCGTAGGGAACCAGCGCCCAGATGTGGGCGGCAGATCGGCAAAGACGGCCCAATAGTCATAGGCGCCTTTCAGCAGAAGCAGCGAAAAAACCAGACAGCAGCCCACCGCAATCAGAGCTAAAATACGGCGCGGCGCTGGGGCCAGCATGTTCAGGATGGCGTCTACACCCAGATGCGCATGTTTTTTCACTGCATAAGACGCACCCAGAAGCACCAGCCAGCCGAAGGTGAAAACCGTCAGTTCCAGAGCCCATAGGATATTTGAGTTGAAAACAAACCGTGCAATCACGTTGGCAAATGTTACGACCGTCATAAGGCCCAACAGCAACGCAATCAGGGTTTCTTCGATATGGTCGACCAGCCCGCCTTGGCCGGAATTCGCACCAGACATCTTTCTGTCCCCGCATTTTTTGATGATGAGAGAGTGTATGAGGGCGGGCTATGTCAGCCCGCCCGGCCAGCGCGTCGATTACTCCCCAGTCCCCTGACGCGCGGCCTCGATCCGGTTTAGAAACCGGCGTTGATGGCCTGTGCGGCGTCGATCTTGTCCTGACCCACATCACCGGCGAATTTGTCCCAAACCGGCTTCATCGCATCGACCCAGGCCTGACGCTGTTCGGGGTTAAGCTCACGAATGATGCCCCCCGCGTCCGTGATCGAGGCTTTGGCCGCTTCGTTCACGGCAAAGGCTTCTTTGTTCCGAGTCTCGGTGACTTCGCCCAGAATGGTCAGGAATTGATCACGCACTTCGGGGTCCAGGCTGTCCAACCAGTCAACCGAGGTCACGACCAGATAGTCGATGATACCGTGGTTGGTCTCAGTGATGCCGTCCTGAACCTCAAAGAACTTCTTGCCATAGATGTTCGACCAGGTGTTTTCCTGCCCGTCCACAACGCCCTGCTGCAGCGCGCCGTAAACTTCCGAGAACGCCATTTTCTGCGGGCTGCCACCGATCGCTTCCATCTGCGCAACCAACACGTCCGAGGACTGCACGCGGAACTTCAGGCCGTTTGCGTCTGACGGATCTTCCAGCGGCTTGTTCGCAGACATCTGCTTCATGCCGTTGTGCCAGAATGCCAGACCCTGCAGGCCGCGGCGCTGCATGCTGTCCTTCATCGCCTGACCATCAGCCGAGGCCTGGAACGCATCCACCGCGTCAATGTTCTTGAACATGAATGGCAGGTCGAACAGGCGGAACTGCTTGGTGAATTTCTCGAACTTGGACAAGGACGGCGCAGCCAGTTGAACGTCGCCTTGCAGCATCGCCTCAAGCACCTTGTCGTCGTTATACAGGGTCGAGTTGGGATAGACCTCCATACACATCACGCCGTTCATCTCGTCGTTGACGCGCTGTTCCAGCAGCGAGGCCGCGATACCTTTGGGGTGTTTATCGGTGTTCGTCACATGCGCGAACTTCACAACAATCTCACCGTCGTCACAGGCCGCCATGCCCGCAGTTGCGGTGACCGTCAGCGCCAGAGCCGTTGCAGCTGTTGTCAAAATCTTCATCTGTTTTCCTCCCAGACTTCCAAGAAACAAGCGATCAGCGCCGGGTTGGCGCCGTATGGCGTGCAGTGAAGCGACTCGGCCGCAACCAAACAACTTTTCCCTCTGAACGCGCGGCTGAGCATTAAAATCAATCGTTTACAAAGCCTTACATGGCATCAAACACACAAAGCAGAATCACCTATTCTTCTGTGTGCGAAAATCCGCACAGCCAAAAATGCTGCTTGTGCGGATTTCCGCACAATTTTCGAATCATTCATGCGAATCACTACCCAGCGTACATTCGCTGGTCGGATTACCTGCGGTAATCCTCGGGACGAATTTGGTAACGCGCCAGCTTGTCATAAAAGGTCTTTCGCGGAAGCTTCAGCGCCTTTGCCGCATCTGACGCCTTTCCATTATGACGCCCTAACGCCGCGATCAGCAGCGATCGTTCAACGCGCGCCATTTGTTCACTGAGGCCCAGATCTGTGGCCTGTGCGACCTCTTCCGGCATCCCCAGAACAAAGCGCATGGCGGCTGACATAAGGGACCGCGCATTCCCAGGCCAATCGCTGGCCATCAACGCCGCCAGATGTTCCGATGAGATTTCAGGAACCGGAATTCCGGCCTGTTCAGCTGCCTGAGCCACATAGTGACGAAATATTACGGGAATATCGTCAGGCCGCTCTGCCAGCGACGGAATACGCACACGCATCACGTCCAGTCTGTAGAAAAGATCGGCATTGAAACGGCCGTCGGCGCTTAAGACAGACAGATCAGCGGTGGTGCCAGCAATGATCCGACCACCCGGCCCTTGTTCGATCAGTTCAAGCGCTGCAAATTGCGTGGCCTGCGGCATGGCCGAAACCTCATCAAGAAACAACGACCCACCCGCTGCATCCTCACAACTGCGGGCCAGATCTTCGGGGCTGAGCGTCGAGGCCGGTCTTTTCACAAATGGCCCCTGCCCGACTGAGGACATCAGGTGCACAACCTCAGCCACTTTTGAGATGCCACTGCCCGGAGGGCCAGTCACCAGAACTTCGGCCTGTGTGGGCGCAACGGCGCGAACCCTTTCTCGCAACGCCTCTGCCTGGGGCGACAGGCCAAACAGCAATCGTGCAGCCGGGTCTCCACGTTCCAGTTCGGATCTCATTGCTCTCTGCTCGATAACCTCGGCTCGGGCTGCGAACGCACGCTCCAGCACAACCAGCAGATCGGACGCGGCACAGGGTTTTTCCAGAAAGTCGAACGCGCCCTTACCCATTGCATCAACGGCCATGGGAATATCCCCTTCGCCGGTCAGAAGAATGACGGGAAGATCGGGATCGACCTCTTTTGCGTAGGTCAACAGATGAAACCCATCCCGACCCGGCATACGGATGTCCGAGATGATGACACCGGGAAAGTCCGCTCGGATATGGTCCTTGGCCGCGACAAATGAGCCTGCCGTTGTTGGTTGAACATCCGCCAGCTCAAGCGTTTGTGCCAAAGCCTCGCGTACGGCCGCATCATCGTCGACCAAAAGAACTCTTCGGGTCATGCTGCCTCGTCTTCCCGATAGTATTCCAGTTCCACAGTAAACATCGCGCCAGTGGGCGCATTGGTCCCGCGAATGTTTCCACCGAAACTCTGAACCAGACCGTAAGAAATCGAAAGCCCCAGCCCCATTCCTTCGGACGAACCTACGGCCTTGGTGGTGTAAAACGGTTCAAACAGCTTTTCCGTGTTCTCGATGCCTGGGCCAATGTCACGCACAGTGACAGAAAGCCTCTCGCCATTATTGATCACTATTTGAATAAGGCGTTCATCCTGCTGGCTCATCGCATCTGCGGCGTTGTTGATCAGGTTCACAAAGACCTGCACAAGCCTTACCTCGCCACCCCAAGCGTAAACAGGCGCGTTTGGCGGTTGCCAATCCATGGCGACGTTTTCCGTGTTCAGCCGGGCTTCGGTCAGTTCAACGGCTGTGTTCAGAACCTGCACCAGATCAACCCGCCCCATAGGTTCGCTTTCATTGCGAGCAAAGGCGCGCAGGTTCTTGATAATCCGCGCCATGCGCGCAGCCATTTCAGAAATACGGCCCAAGTTCTCGGCCGCTTTTTCAGGTTTTCCGCGTTCCAGGAAAGCTGTGCCATTGTCCGCAAACTGCCGGATCGCCATCAGGGGCTGGTTCAGTTCGTGGCTGATCCCTGCTGACATCTGACCAAGCGCGCTGAGCTTTCCGGCCTGAACCAAATCCGCCTGTGCGCGACGTAGGGCCGCTTCGGCTTCCTGTCGTTCCGCGACTTCTTTTTGCAAGCTGTCGTTTGCAACCGTCAGGTCGAGGGTCCGTTTGGCCACTCGGCTTTCCAGAACCGCATTGGCTTCGGCCAGCGTCCGCCGCCGTTCCATCGCAAGAAAAAGCATTGCACCAAATGCCAAACAGATCGCTGCGACTGCTGCTGCCTGAAGCCGCGCAAGTTGCAGGGCTGGGGCTACGTCCACCAATACTTCGGCAGTCATATCGAGTACCGGCAATTCGAGGGTAAGGTGCAAAGCATCGCGCGGCAGATAGCGCCCCCAGTTCAATTGCCACAGCTCGTGCCCACCAACGCGCGTTGATGCAAAATCAACGGTCGCGCCATTCGGCGGAGTAAGCCCCGCCTCTCCTTCCTCGCGAGACCAGAACAGCAGGTCCGACCTGTTCGAAATGAACACAACGCCTTCTGCATCAACAAAGAAAACCGCCTCGGTACTGCCACGCCATGTCTGTTCCACATCCTGAACATCGGCAACAACCATCAGTACACCTTTGATCTGACCAAATGGGCCAAAAGCAGGCGCAGCGTAGGAGTAGATCCGATCATCTCCAACTGGCGTAACCTCATGCGCGCTGCCCAAGGCCCCCTGCATCGCCCGACGGAAAGCGGGGTGTTCGGCCATGTTAAGCTGAGACACCGGTTGCGCTGAAACCAAGACCTGCCCTTTTCGGTCCAGGTACATCATGTTGACTGCTGCTGTTTTGTCAGCAATGTCCAGCAGCATTGCCTCAGCTTGTCGTATGTCGGCTGGTTGATCCAATTCATGCAGAATCGGATGGGTCGCCATCAGCACTGCAAGTTCTTGATACACTTGCATTTGCGTGCTCAGCCGGTCAGCCGCCAGTTCAAGATCGGCCTCGGCCTTTTCACTCAGCTGAGACAAAGCTTGACGGTAGCCATAGGACCAGACGAATCCGGACAGTACCCCAACGGCAAGCAGAAAACCGGCGATGACCCAAACTCTGTGCATATACAGGGTCTTGCATTCAACGCGCCGCGTGGCAAGTGTGCGTCGCATGAAGTCTCTCTCACAATCCCCGACGGACCCGGATTTCGTCCAGAACCCCTATCCGTTTTATGACACAGCCCGACAAGCCGGAGATCTGTTCTATTGGACTGATTACGGCATGGTTGCCGCTGTATCCTGCCGATCCGTCCGCACCTTGCTGAAAGATCGTCGGTTCGGACGCGAAGTTCCACCCGAATGTGCTACGCAAGGCCCCGCCCATCTGGCCCCGTGGTTGTCAGTCGAAGCTCATTCGCTGCTTGAAGCCGAGCCGCCGAGACACACCCGCCTGAGAGCGCTGGTCATGCGGGCCTTTACCTCGCGGGCGATTTCGGCATTGCAGCCTTCGATTGAAACCCTTTGTCACGATCTGATCCGGGACTTCCCACAAGAGCCGTTTGACCTTTTGCATGCCTATTGCACTCAGGTCCCCGTGATTACGATCTGTCGTCTGCTGGGAGTACCCGAAGAAATGGCACCGGACTTGCTGCGCTGGTCGCACGACATGGTGGCAATGTACCAAGCCAATCGAACGCGGGACACCGAAGACAAGGCTACACAATCGGCGCAGGAATTCACCACGTTTCTGGAAGACTATATCGACCAGAGGCGGCGTGACCCGCGTGACGATCTGATTACACGATTGATCGTTGCAGAAGAAGAAGGCGAGAAACTGTCACGCGAGGAGTTGGTCGCGACCTGTATTCTGCTGTTGAATGCCGGTCATGAAGCGACGGTGCACTCCTTGGGGAATGGGGTCAAAACCTTACTGGAAACGCAAACAGACCCAAGCGTCTTACGACCAGACAAGATTGACTCAACCATCGAAGAAATCCTGCGTTATGACCCGCCCTTGCACATGTTTACGCGCTATGCCTACGAGGATGTCGAGACCTTTGGACATAGCTTCAAGCGCGGCGATCAGGTTGCTTTGTTGCTGGGGGCCGCGAACCGCGACCCCGTTGTCTGGCAAGAACCGAACGCTTTCCGCGCCACGCGGTCCATCGATGTGAACACCAGCTTTGGTGGCGGGATCCACTTCTGCGTTGGTGCGCCTTTGGCGCGGTTGGAAATACGCATCGCTCTGCCAATTCTGTTCGAAAGCTGCCCGAACTTGCGGTTGGCCGCACCTCCGGCCTATTCGGAAAGTTACCATTTTCATGGCTTGCAACAGGTTCTGGTGCAAATCTGAGGCCGCTTTAACGCCTTTGCCTTTTTATGCCTTTTCAACCAACGCGTTCAACGGCAGCATTGTTGTGGATTTTATTTCCTCCATCGACAAAAGCGCCGTCACGTTGTGGACCCGCACTTCAGAGATAAGCGATTGATAGAACACGTCATAGGCACGTGCATTCTTGACCCTGACCTTGAGGATGTAGTCGATGTCGCCAGCCAGCCTGTGTGCCTCTTGCACTTCGGGGTGATCGCGCAACGCTTTCAGGAACTTGCGTTGCCACTCGGCTTCATGTTCTGAGGTTCGTATCAAAACAAAGAATGTCGCCTCGAACCCAAGCGCTTCGGCATCCAGCAAAACCGTTTGCTGCCCAATGATACCTGCCCCTTTCAGCTTACGGATTCGATTCCAGACCGGGGTCTTGGAACTGCCCACACGGGCCGCAATTTCGTCCAGTGACTGACCCGCATCACGCTGCAGCTCGGCCAGAATTTTCCGATCCGTTTCGTCTATTCGAACCGACATTCCAGTATTCCTTCCAATTCGAGGTTTTCGTTCCATTTTTCAAAGTATGTGGAACTAATGTTCTTATTTCGACGCCCATATGGCGCTTTGACGGGAATATTTCCTATATTGCTGATCAAGTCAAACTACACCCGAGACGATCCAATGCAGGACATGCTCACAATCAGATCCAAAGGACATGTCGACTTTGTCGGCGCTGGCCCCGGCGATCCCGATCTGCTGACGCTCAAGGCGCTCACCGCGTTTGAGCAGGCTGATATCGTTTTGCATGACCGCCTGATCAGCGCACCTGTTCTGGACATGGCAGGCCAGCACGCCGAGCTGGTTGATGTTGGCAAGGCCGGTTTTGGTCCGTCCTGGAAGCAAAGCGATATCGACGCGCTTTTGGTGGACTGTGCCCAAAAGGGTAACCGCGTGGTGCGCCTGAAATCAGGGGACCCCACTGTGTTTGGTCGGCTGGATGAAGAAATCGAAGCGGTTCAGTCTGCGGGTATTTCCTGGCAGATCATTCCCGGAATTACCGCTGCGTCTGCGGCTGTAGCAAGCATCGGGCAAAGCCTGACACGCCGGGGCCGCAACTCTTCGGTACGGTTTCTGACCGGGCACGACATGAAAGGCTTTGCTGATCACGACTGGGCCGCTCTGGCGCGCTCAGGGTCGGTTGCTGCAATTTACATGGGCAAGAAGTCGGCCCGGTTCATTCAAGGCCGCCTGATCATGCACGGTGCAGATCGCGCTACACCCGTCACCCTGATCGAGAACGCCTCGCGCCCTGACCAACGCATTCTGGCCACCACTTTGGACCAGTTGCCCACCGATCTGGCCGCCGCCGAAATGAACGGCCCGGCCCTGACTTTCTATGGCCTCGCCCCGCGAGAAGCGGCGCAGGCTGTGACCGAATTCAATAAGGAGCTTGCCTGATGGCCCGCGCTTTTACCCCCAAAGTCGTCACCGCAAATGATTTGCTGGAAGGCGACGTGATTTATCAAACCGAAGATGACCGCTGGTCGCGTGATCTGTCTGATGCCGAACTGATCACTGACGAAGCGCATGCACAGGTGCGTCTGCTGGACGCCGCCCGGCAGGCCAGCAAGATTGTGGGTGCATATCTGGCTGACGCTGTTGCAGGCGAAAACGGCCCTGAGCCCACACATTTTCGGGAAGATTTCCGCCGGACTGGTCCGTCCAACTATGCCCACGGCAAACAGGAAACTTCCCCGCAGCCCCGGGCCTGAACTTAGGCCCTCTCTCTCCCCTTCTATGGCCCCAAGGTTCGGGGTTGCAACCAAGGACAGCTAGACATGTATCGCTACTCCGAGTTTGACCACGAGTTTCTGGCAGAGCGCAACGCGCAATTCCGTGCGCAGGTCGAGCGCCGCATTGACGGTTCGCTGACCGAAGACGAATTCAAACCCCTGCGCCTGATGAACGGCCTGTATCTGCAACTGCACGCCTATATGCTGCGCGTCGCCATCCCCTATGGCACCCTGTCCAGCGCGCAGATGCGCCAACTGGCGCTGTTGGCCGAAAAGTGGGACAAGGGCTATGGCCACTTCACCACCCGTCAGAACATCCAGTACAACTGGCCCAAGCTGAACGACGTGCCGGATATGCTGGACGCGCTGGCCGAAGTTGGCATGCACGCCATTCAAACCTCGGGAAACACCATCCGCAATGTGACCGCCGACCATTTTGCTGGCGCAGCCGCGGATGAAGTTGCGGACCCGCGCCCTTATGCAGAACTTCTGCGCCAGTGGTCGACCGACCACCCGGAATTCCAGTTCATGCCGCGCAAGTTCAAGATTGCCATTACCGGTTCGGAAAATGACCGTGCCGTCATCAAGGCACATGATATCGGCCTGCAACTGGTCGAGCGTGGCGGTGTTCTGGGGGCCCGTGTGATTGTTGGTGGCGGTCTGGGCCGTACGCCAATGATCGGCAAAGAACTGTCCGATTTTGTCGCTTTTGACGATCTGCTGGCCTATTTGGAATCCGTTGTGTCCGTCTGGAACCAGATCGGCCGCCGTGACAACAAATATAAGGCACGCATCAAGATCACCGTGCACGAGCACGGCATCGACGCCATCCGCGCCAAGGTCAACGAGCGTTTCCTGCAGGTCCGCCCGCAGTTCAAGGGTGCTGACATGAACCTTCTCGAAGAGATCAAGGATCACTTTGCGGCACCTGCCTTCCGCGAAGGTTCGGTTGCGTCTTTTGAAAGCGCCTACGCCAACGATCCGGTTTTCCGCTCGTGGGTCGACACCAACATCGCGCCGCACAAAAACGCAGACCACGCGATTGTCACGATCTCGATCAAAAAGCACGGCGCGACGCCGGGCGATGCAACGGCCGAGCAGATGCGCATAATGGCCGATCTGGCCGAAGAGTTCGCGTATGACGAGCTGCGTATCAGCCATGAGCAGAACGTGATCCTGCCGCATGTTCACAAATCGGATCTGCCTGCGATCCACGCGAAGCTGAAGGAATACGAACTGGCCACCGCCAATATCGGCCTGATCAGCGACATAATCGCCTGCCCCGGCATGGATTACTGCGCGCTGGCCACGGCACGATCGATCCCGGTTGCGCAGGAAATCGCGACCCGGTTTGACGAGCTGAAGCTGGAGCATGATATCGGTCACCTGAAGATCAAGATCTCGGGCTGCATCAACGCATGTGGTCACCACCACGTGGGGCATATCGGCATTCTGGGGCTGGATCGCGCGGGCGTTGAAAACTACCAGATCACTCTGGGCGGCGACGGCACCGAGACAGCGGCCGTGGGCGACCGCACGGGTCCGGGCTTTGCCTATAGTGAAATCGTGCCCGCCGTAGAGCGCATCGTCGACACCTATCTGAACCAGCGGGAGAGCGCCGAAGAAACTTTCCTGGAGACCTATCGCCGAGTTGGCATGGCTCCGTTTAAGGCAGCCCTCTACCCCGAGGCTCGGGCGAATGCCGCTTGATCTGATCCAGACGGAACTGGGCAAAGACCGCAGCGAACTGACCGAAAAGGTCGGAGCCCTGAACGCCCGGTTCCGCCACCATTCTGCGCATGATGTCATGCATGGTGCCATCGAGGAAATCGACGATCTTGCTCTTGTCTCAAGCTTCGGTGCGGAATCGGTGGTCTTGCTGCATATGGCAGCGGTGGTCGACAAGGCGACCCCGGTGCTGTTCGTGGACACTCAGTTGCTGTTCACTGAAACGCTGGAATACCAACATGAGGTCAGCGAGCGTTTGGGCCTGAAGAACGTCAAGATCATTCGTGCGGATGAAGAAGACGTTCAACGAGACGACCCTTACAGTGCTCTGCGCCTACGCGATACAGATGCCTGCTGCAACCTGCGCAAAACCTTCCCACTGCAAAAAGCCCTGTCGGGCTATTGTGGCTGGATCACGGGACGCAAGCGGTTTCAGTCGGGCACACGCGCCGCGCTCGAGTTTTTTGAAGTCGAAGACGGCACGGGCCGGATCAAAGTCAACCCGCTTGCCCATTGGGCACCCGAAGACGTGCGCACCTATATGGACGAAAACAATCTGCCCCGGCACCCGCTGGTGGCCAAAGGATACCCTTCGATCGGATGTGCGCCCTGCACCTCGCCGGTCAAAGAGGGCGAAGACCCACGCGCCGGACGTTGGCGCGATCAGAACAAGGAAGAATGTGGCATCCATTTTGTCGATGGCAAAATGATCCGCATCGGAGAGAAAACATGAACGTAATCGTAACGGATGAGGGCTTTTCGCCTGATGACTGGACCGACGGCTTTGTCACCCTGGATGATGCCGCCAATGACGTAGTGGCCCTTGATGTGGCCTCGGACACCGACCCGGATGAGCTGATTGACCGTTTGGGCAGCGCCAAGATGGTGCGTGTGGACTTCCCCTCCTCTGCGGATGGGCGCGGCTTTACAATTGCACGCGTTCTACGCCTGAAAGGGTATACAGGCCGCCTGCGCGCCAAAGGCCATGTTCTGGCAGACCAATACGCCATGGCCCGTCGCAGCGGGTTCGACGAGGTTGAAATAGATCATACGCTTGCGGACCGACAGCCCGAAGATCAATGGCTGGCCCGCGCCAATTGGCAAGATAATAACTATCAGGCCCGCCTGCGCGGATAAGACTGCACGCACAAGCTTGTGATACAAGGGGGGCAATCTGTCCCCTTTTCCTGACTTGGATCAAAGATTAAACGGAGATGTCGGTTTAGCTGGCCGGCAGTGAAATGATGACAGAGATGAAATCCGTGAGTGAAGCAACCGCCGTTAAGGCCCCCGTACTGCCAGATGCCCAGACTGTCACCGAGGTGAAGCACTGGACTGACAGCCTGTTCTCTTTCAAGGTGTCGCGCCCTGCCTCGCTGCGATTCCGCTCGGGTGAATTCGTGATGATCGGCCTGCTGGGCGACAACGGAAAACCTTTGCTGCGCGCCTATTCGATTGCGTCGCCGTCCTGGGATGAAGAGTTGGAGTTCTATTCCATCAAGGTACAGAACGGCCCGCTGACTTCGAAGCTGCAACATATCAAACCCGGCGATCAGATCATTTTACGCCCCAAGCCGGTTGGCACACTGGTGCATGACGCCCTGCTGCCTGGCAAACGCCTGTGGTTCTTTGCCACCGGCACCGGTTTCGCGCCATTTGCCTCGCTACTGCGTGAACCGCAGACCTATGAGGATTATAACGAGGTTATAATCACCCACACCTGCCGCGAAGTCGCGGAACTGGAATATGGCCGCCAACTGATCGAAAACATCCGTCAGGATGAATTGCTGTCCGAGCTGATGGGCGAAGGGTTCGCTGACAAAATCCGCTATTACCCAACCACCACGCGGGAAGACAGCCCCAAGATGGGCCGTATCACCACCCTGCTGCAGGACGGCACCGTGTTTGCCGATTTGGGCATCGAAGGCGGCATCAAGCCTGAAACCGACCGCGCAATGGTTTGCGGTTCCTTGGCTTTCAACCTGGACATCAAGGAAATCCTTGAAGGGTTTGGTCTGCGCGAAGGCGCAAATTCCGAGCCAAAGGAATTCGTGATCGAGAAAGCCTTTGTCGGATAATACCAATTTGCGTTCGAAGCTTTGGTGCTTCGAACGCGAAAAACACCCGATAAAACAAGTTTTTTCACTGCAACCTGTATTTATGCCGCTTGAAGTGCGGCGCAGCCCGGTTTAAATTCCGGGCTCGAAATTCTGCAATCATCAAAGGAATGAACCCATAGCTCGCAGACCTCACAACGCGCCGCCTCAACGTGACACCGGCCCGCGCGTCAATGACAGAATCCGTGCCCCCGAAATTCGGCTAATTGGTGCCGAAGGTGAAAACGTCGGGGTGGTTCATCCCGCCAAAGCCATGCAACTTGCTGCAGATGCCGGTCTTGACCTTGTCGAGATTTCGCCCAACGCGAACCCACCGGTCTGTAAGATCATGGACTTCGGCAAATACAAATACGAACAACAAAAGCGCGAAAGCGAAGCCCGTAAAAAGCAAAAAGTCATCGAGGTGAAAGAGGTCAAGTTCCGGCCCAACACCGACACCCATGACTATGACGTAAAGATGCGGAACGTGTTCAAGTTCCTTGAAAACGGCGACAAGGTCAAAGTGACCCTGCGTTTCCGTGGCCGCGAAATGGCGCACCAGAACTTGGGACGCGAATTGCTGGAGCGTGTTGCTGAGGACGTCAAAGACCTTGGCAAGATTGAAAACATGCCAAAGATGGAAGGCCGTCAGATGATCATGATGATCGGCCCACTTCCTCAGAAATAGGCCAAACACCGGCTGAAAGATCTAAGGCTCTCGCAAGTACCGCGAGAGCCTTTTCGTTTCTACCGCCGTTAGATAACTGCGCTCAACGCCCGTTCCAATTTGCTGACAAGTTCGTCAATCTGCGCGTCTCCGATGATAAAAGGTGGTGCCAGAAGAATGTGATCTCCGTTACGTCCATCCCGTGTCCCCGCCATCGGATAACAGATCAAGCCTTCAGCCATTGCAGCCTTCTTCACCTTTCCGGCAATGCCCAAAGACGGATCGAACGGAGCTTTGGTGCCCCGATCGGACACCAGCTCGATCCCGCGGAAAAGGCCACGCCCACGCAGATCGCCGACATTCGGGTGCTGTCCAAACGCAGCCTCAAGGGCTGAATGCACTTTGTCTCCCATGACCCCGGCTCGGGCTGGCAAATCCCGTTCCGTCAGTTCACGGACCACCGCGAGTGCAGCAGCCGTAGCAACCGGGTGACCGATATAGGTGTGCCCGTGTTGAAAAAAACCTGACCCATCCCGAATTGCATCATATATCGCCCCGGTGCACAGCATAGCTCCGATCGGTTGATACCCGGCCCCCAAACCTTTGGCGATGCACAGAATATCCGGCGCAACATCGTCATGATCGCAGGCAAACAGATGGCCTGTGCGCCCCATACCGCACATAACCTCATCCAGGATCAACAGCACCCCGTATTGGTTGCAGATTTCCCGGATACGTTTGAAATACCCCTCAACAGCCGGAACCGCGCCCAGGGTTGCACCGACCACGGGTTCTGCCATGAAAGCCATAACTGTGTCCGGACCCAGGCGTAGTATTTCAGCCTCAAGCTCGTTGGCAACGCGCTGACCATAGTCAAAGCTACCCTCACTTTCAGGTTTTTCGGCGTATTCATAACAAGCCGAAATATGCGTCATCTCAATCAGCATCGGTGCGAACTGAGCACGCCTCCAGGCGTTGCCCCCGGCAGACAAAGCGCCCAGCGTGTTGCCGTGGTAGCTTTGTTTTCGCGCGATGACATGCCGACGCTCGGGCTGACCGGTCTCGAGAAAGTACTGACGCGCCAGTTTGATTGCCGCCTCGGTTGCCTCAGACCCGCCCGATACAAAATAGACCCGGTCCAAATCGCCCGGCGCGTGCTGGATCAACAGATCCGCCAGCGCCTCAGCCGGTTCAGAGGTCATGAAACCGCTGTGGGCAAAGGCGATCTGTTCCACCTGATCCTGCACGGCGCGGATCACTGCGGGGTTGGAATGCCCCAGGCAAGACACGGCCGCGTCACCGCAGTCCAGGTACCGCTTGCCTTGGGCGTCGATCAGATAGCAGCCTTCCCCACCTGCTGCGATGGGTAGGTCCGATTTGGTGTGGCGTGGGAATACGTGACTCATGTTCTGGCCTTTCCAAGCAGTTCAACCAAAGCCGCGACCGAAGCGGCATTGTCCGCCCACGGCGTGCCATCCGGCCCCGTCAGGCTGTTTTCAAATCCAACGCGCACATCACCCCCGCGCCGCGCTGCTTCGGCCAGACAGGCGTGTTCTTGTGCGCCAAACGCGCAGACCATCCAATAGTTTTGACATTTCGGGAAGGCATCCAGATCTGCCGGTACAGATTGCTGACCTTCGCTATAGCGTCCCAGAACAAACAGCCGGTCCGTCTGATCCTTACGAACAATGTCATCCTGCTGCCACTGGTCCAACAGCCGCGCGTCTTCTGCATCGTAAAGTATATGCTGAACCCGCGTTCCCTGATCAGCACAGAGCGCATAGACATGCGGTGCAAGGTTGAGGTCGCGCGCAATCTCTCGTACCGAAATCGAGGCCCAGTCTGGACGCACCTGTTCCAAGCAGGCCAGCTGCGCGGGAACGTCAAATACTCCGGCCGCTTCGGTTGTTATTTGAACATCCAACCCCGGCGCGATGCGGCGCAACTCGGCGATCGTTTCCAGATACGATCCAGCATCCAGCGAATGCTGACCATTCGCGTCCCGCACATGAACATGAATGCCCTGCGCCCCTGCAAGGTGGCAGGCCCACGCGGTTTCGACGATCTGATCTATCGTGACCGGAAGGGCAGGATGATCTGCTTTAGTGCGCCGCGCGCCATTGGGCGCGACTAGAATATAGTGGGTTTTGCTGTCGTCGGCAGGGATGGGATTCATCTGTTCTTTCCTCTTACAAGGTTGCAGCTAGCCCCCACTCAATACGTTTTCAATTTACGCTATAGAAAACATATGTTTTATTTTAACCATGACCCCTACCCTGATGGCACTCACGGATCAGTTGAGGCGCGAGATTGATCAGATGCCTGCGCAAATGCAGGTCGCGGCGAAGTATGTTGTCGATCATCCTGGCGACTTTGGACTGAACCCTATCCGTAAAACAGCGGACAGAATCGGCATCAGTTCAAACGTGTTGGTACGGCTTGCGCAGCGCATGGGCTTTGACAGCTTCGACGCATTTCGCCAACCATTTCGCCGCGCTCTGACAACTGACAGTGAAGACCGGCTGGGGCAAGGCTGGTTGGAGGCTCCGTCGGGGCAAGACCCGTTTCATCTGGCGCAGGTCAAATTCGCTCAGAACGAGATGAATGTGGTTTCGCGATCCTTGCGCCTGATGGATCCGCATCTGACACAACAAGCCATTGGGCACATGGTTTCCGCGCGGCGCTGTTACGTGACGGCGACACGGTCCAGCCACGCCCTGGCCTACTACTTTCACTACGCAGGCCGCATGGCCCATCCCGGATTGCAGCTGGTGCCCCGTCACATGGGCTCAGCCATTGACGATTTGGTCGAAGCCACGGCTGAAGATTGTCTGTTTGCCATCACCGTCCATCCCTATTCCGCCGATACGATACAATCGATGCGCTTTGCCCGCGACCGGTCCATGCGTATCGTGTTGCTGTCGGATAGCGAGGTGATCGCGCCCGGGGTCGAACCGGATGTAATCCTGTCTGTCAGCACCCGAACTTTGCACCCATTTTCAAGCTTTTCCGGCGCGATGGCCGTGTTGGAATGTTTGCTCGGGCATTTGTTCGAGGCCGGTTGCAAGGACGCCCGGGCACGCGTGGAACAGTACCAAAAAGCACGGGAAGACACGGGGGCTTATTGGCGGCCCGGTGTTTTGCCAAAGCTCAGGAAGCTCTGACAACCTTGCTGAGATGCGGCCAGCGCACGTCAATACGTCTAGGTTTTGCGTTTGGCACGCGGCTGCGGTCTGGTCGGAATTTCCTTTAAAAGCCCGCCAACCCCCATCGCTGCTATGTGAGCACCCGTAGTCTCAATTCCACACGCGATCCGAGACAGAACCCAATCGGCACCGTTTAAGGCTGGAGAACGCGCACAGCCTGGTAATCCAATGACCGGGCGATCCCGCAAGGCGCCCAAAAACAGCAAGTTTCCCGGATCCACCGGCATTCCAAAGCGATCCACCTGCCCGCCAGCCAGACGCACAGCCGACGGCGCCACATCTTCCGGGTCCGACGTCGCAGACCCTGTCAGGATCATCAAAACATCGCCATCGCTTTGCGAAACCGCTTTGGCCAGAGCATCGACCCTGTGCGGAACGATCTGCACATCACTCAGCTCCATATCCAGCAACTCGACCCGGCCCCGAATAGCGGCAATCCCTTTCTCATTCGGTGGCCCGCCCGGAATGTCCGTCACGATCAGTCCGGCTGTTTGGTGAACCGGACGCGCCAAACGGATTGCGCCCTGTGCCAAAGCGGCGGCGCGTTGGACATCCTCTACGGGCACAGCGTAAGAGATAACCTTGATGGTCGCCACCATACCTCCTGGTCCCATTTGCTGATGCTGGGGTACCGTGGCCACTGTGATCATCGGATTGACTTGGTTGAACCGTTCGAGCGCGGCGACATCCAGAACGGCCACCCCCGGTCCATCGGCCAAAAGGTTGACCCGCCCGGTAAACGCCTCGGTCACGCGCAGGTTGGCTGCGGCAGCATCAGGCGCAAGGGCCGCCGCCAAAGCCCGTGCGGCCTCGTCCTCATGGCAGTCACCGGGATCAAGCCGTGCGACAATGACTTCGCTTAGCCCAGCTTGCGTCAACTGCACGATATCTTCGGGCTGCAATGCCAATCCTTTGCGCAGCTTACGCTCGCCTGCCGTCACCGAATGCGCCAAAATGGCCCCTTCGGCCTGCGCTACGGGAACCGGGCCAAACCTCATGCTTTGCCCCGCAAGACCGCTGTCATCTGAGCCAGAATAGCAACGGCGATTTCTGCAGGTCCCGCAGCACCAATATCCAATCCGATCGGGCCGTGAATTCTGGAAATCTGTTCCTCAGTGAACCCTGCGGCTTTCATGCGATCCACCCGTTTGGCATGGGTGCGCGTCGAGCCCAGAGCGCCGATATAAAATACTCCTGCATCAAGTGCCGCTTGCAGCGCCGGGTCGTCCAGCTTGGGATCATGGGTCAGCAAGACAATGGCGGTGCGTGCGTCCAGCCCCAGCTTGGCCACCGCTTCGTCCGGCCAATCAGTCAAGATTGTCTCCCCTGGAAAGCGCGAGCTGGATGCAAAGGCATCGCGCGGATCGATGATGGCCGGATCATAGCCCGCAATGCGCGCCATCGGTACAAGTGCCTGTGCGATATGGACGGCACCCACAACGAGCAGCCGCAAAGGCGGGTTGTGAACGGCCACAAAGGTTTCGCCGTCCTCTTCAAACCCGGACCGGTCCATGCGCAACCGATCAGCGTAGGCGTTGCGACGTAAGGCCCTGTGTCCAGTATTTGTGTTCACCTCATACGCCACGGGCGCGCGCGCAGCACGGGCTGCGACCAATTCTGCCAGCATGGGCTCGGGCAGGACCTTGCCAATGGGTTCGACCAGAACACGGATCGTTCCGCCGCAGGCCAGCCCCACAGCAAAGGCGTCCTCATCGCTGACGCCAAATTCCAAAAGCCGGGCTTCGCCCTCGTCCAAGGCTTCAAGCGCTTCAACGATCACCGCACCTTCTACACAACCGCCGGAAACCGAGCCTTCAATCCGCCCGTCTCCACCGATCACCAGTTGCGATCCCACACGCCGTGGCGCGCTGCCCCAGGTTTCGACAACTGTAGCCAAGGCCGCGCCACGCCCGCTGCGGTGCCAGTCCAGAGCCGTTTCCGGGCTGTTGTCGAATCGCTCCATCAGACCCTCCAGATGTCGTCCGACTCCAACATAGGCAGGATTGGCGCGATGAAAAGCGCCGCCGTCTTGCCAAATGGTCTATACCGGTTGTTTCCCGAACCCGGATAAACCTCGGCCTCATTCAATAAATCATAGGATTGATTGTTTGGAGGCCGCGTTTTAGCCTGCCCACGCAACTGGTATTTTGCCAGACCGTGTATCCAAAATTTATATATCGGAGACAAGCAGTTGAAACGTTTTTTAACACTGGGCGCAGCGGTTGGTCTTTTGACCGCGACCGCAGCATGGGCTGATACGTTCGAACGCTATGGTGAAGTCGAAGGCTGGAAGGTCTTTATCGACAATGAAAAGAAATCCTGCCTGATCGAGGCTGTGGACGATGCGGAAAACGTCGTTCAGATGGGTCTGACCGAAGACCGCGGCGTTGGCTATGTCGGTGTGTTCACCAAAGCCGACACCGATATCAAACGGGGCGAAACGCAAGAAGTCGCTATCCTGATTGGCGACAATATCTATCTGGGTGAAGCCACCGGAATGAAGGGTAATATCACCAAGGGCTATTCGGGCGGTTACGTTCTGTCTGACAACCCCCAATTCGCTGATGATCTGGCCAAGAAAAAAGTCATGATCGTGTTCCCCGAAACCGCGTATGCGTTCACGGTCGACTTGACTGGCACATACAAAGCCATGGAAATGGCGCGCAAGTGCAACGCAGAACAGCTGTCGTAAGTGCCTAACCGGAAAGCGCGGCCATCAGCCGGGCTTTCTGACCCTGGTCGTCGAGTTCTGAGATCACGTCGGCCAGGTCTTCGAGCGAGGCGATCGAATGTCCTGCCCGGAAACTGTCCACGTGTGGCAGCATTGCCGCAACGCCCTGTGCTTTCGGGGCGAACCCATCCCAACGTAACAACGGATTGAGCCAGATCAAGCGTCTTGCGGACAGATGCAAGCGTTCAATCTCTTTCTGCAAAATCTCCGGGTCGCCCCGTTCCAAACCGTCCGTGATCAGCAGAACCACCGCCCCTTGCCCCATGACACGACGGGACCAGTCGCGGTTGAATTGGTGCAAACAGTCGCCGATGCGTGTGCCTCCTTCCCAATCCTGCGCCTCGGACCCAGCGGCGGCAAGCGCTGCGTCCACATCTCTTTGATGAAGATGGCGCGTTATATTGGTCAGACGGGTGCCAAATGTGAAGGCGTGAACCTTGGCCCACCCCGCCCCCTTGGCGTTGGACACCGTGTGTAGGAAATGAAGGATGATCCGGCTGTATTGGCTCATGGATCCAGAAATATCACAAAGCGCGACAAGGTTAGGCCAGCGCGGCTTGGGCTGAAGCCTGGCTATAGTGCGCAGCTCGCCGCCTTGTCGCATTGCCGCGCGCAACGTTCGGGCACGGTCGATACGGTGGCCAAGATGGCTGGCCTGCCCACGGCGCGACTCGATGGGTTTAACCGGCAGGGTCATCCGTGCCAAAACGCGTTTGGCTTGCGCGATTTCGGCCGTGCTCATCTGCTCAAAATCGAGATTGCGCAAACGTTCTTCGGATGATGCTGTCTGAGTAGCGTCAATCTCGATTTCGGTTTCGCCCTCATCTTGTATGACGGGTTCCGGCAGATCCTGTTCGACGCCATCCAGCAACGCCTCGGCTGCGCGTTTTTCACCGGCATCGGCCTTGCGCTCTTCCTGAACGCCGCGAATGGCGGGCAGCATCATGGCCATCATGTGTTCCATGTATCGCGGATCGCGCCAGTACATTCGAAAGATTTGCGCAAACACCGTGCGGTGTTCCGGGCGGTTCACGAAACAGGCGTGCAGCGTCCAGTAAAAGTCCCGTTTCTCGGTAAACCCTGCCGCCTGCACAGCGTTGATAGCATCAATCACGCGCCCCGGACCGATTGGCAAACCCGCCTTTCTGAGAGCACGGGCGAAGTGCGTGATATTCTGGGCCAGCTTCGGGTTGTCCGGTATTTCCAGCGGGAGTTGTTCTGCCATCAGCACCCATGGGGGCTCTGCCCCCATACCCCCGGAGTATTTGGGAAAAGGTGAAGCATCAGGCCGGTTCGAGGGTGGCCTTAGCCTCGTCCAGAATGCGCTTCGCCTCGGACCCCTGTAGTTTCTGGATGTCGTCCTGGTATTTCAGGATTGCTCCCAGCGTGTCGCCGATCACCTCAGGGCTCAGGTTCATCACATCCAGCGCCAACAGGCATTTGGCCCAGTCGATTGTCTCGGCCACGCCGGGCTTCTTGAACAAATCTTCGGTGCGCAAACGCTGAACAAAGGCCACAACTTCCCGGCTGAGGGCATCCGCGGCTTCGGGTGCGCGGGCGTGCAGGATTTCGATCTCGCGCTCGAAATCGGGATAGTCGACCCAATGATAAAGGCAGCGGCGTTTGAGGGCGTCATGCACCTCGCGCGTGCGGTTTGACGTGACTATCACAACGGGCGGCTCTGGTGCTTTAACGGTGCCCAACTCTGGGATCGTGACCTGAAAATCACTGAGAGCCTCTAACAGGAAGGCTTCGAAAGGTTCATCGGTCCTGTCCAGCTCGTCAATCAGCAGGACCGGCGCGCCATGTTCGTCTGGCCGCATGGCTTGTAACAACGGGCGTTCGATCAGGTATTCGTCTGAGAACAGTTCGGACTGCAATGCACCCCGATCCGCCCCGCCCGACGCCTCAGCCGTGCGGATCGCAACCATCTGCGCGGGAAAGTTCCATTCATAGACGGCAGAAGAGGCGTCCAGACCTTCGTAGCATTGCAAGCGGATCAGGCGACGGTTCAAACCCGAGGCCAAGGCTTTGGCGATTTCGGTTTTCCCAACGCCCGCTTCACCTTCCAGAAACAAAGGTCGGCCCAGTTTCAGCGACAGGAAAACAACCGTCGCAAGGGCGCGTCCGCATACATAGCCCTGGGCTCCCAACATCTGCTGCACGGCGTCAATTGAATTTGGTTGCGTCATGGAACCCTCTCTCCTTAGCGTTCAAACAGTTCACGCACAGACCTGTGCGTCAAGACCTCACGCCAAGACACAGCTACGACGTTCGGGTTGGTTGACAAGTTTTTTTGCCAATGAGCGCGGTCGCGGTTGGTCTTTTTCAACAGCTATGCTAGCGGAAAGCCATGACCGATACCCTCACGATCCGCCGCCCCGACGACTGGCATTTGCACTTGCGCGATGGCGCCATGCTGCAGGCCGTTCTGCCCGAAACCGCGCGCCATTTTGGCCGTGCGATCATCATGCCCAATCTGGTGCCCCCGGTTGTCACCGGCGCGCACGCCGCGGCTTATCGCGACCGCATCATGGCCGCGCTGCCCGACGGAATGTCGTTTGAGCCGTTGATGACCCTCTATCTGACCGAGGATACGGACCCGGACGATCTGGCTGCTGCTCATGCAAGCGGATTGGTCAAAGCGGTCAAGCTGTACCCTGCCGGGGCCACAACCAATTCGCATTCGGGTGTGCGGAACTTCGACAATGTCCGCCCCGTGCTTGAGCGTATGGCTGAGATTGGCTTGCCGCTCTGCGTGCATGGTGAAGTGACGGATTCTGAGATCGACATCTTCGACCGAGAGGCTGTGTTCATCGATCGCGTTCTGGACCCAATCCGAAAGGCGACTCCGGGCCTTCGCGTGGTGATGGAGCATATCACGACCCGCGACGGCGTTCAGTATGTTAAAGCCAATGAGGCAGACCTGGGCGCGACAATCACGGCGCATCACCTGATCATCAATCGAAACCATATTCTCGTCGGTGGAATCAAACCGCATTACTATTGCCTGCCCGTCGCCAAACGCGAAGAGCACCGCCAAGAGTTGCTGAAAGCCGCGACTTCGGGCGATCCGCGTTATTTCCTTGGCACCGACAGCGCGCCGCATACGGATGACAACAAGGAAATGGCATGTGGTTGCGCGGGTTGCTTCACGGCAACCAACACCATGTCACTGGTGGCTGAGATGTTCGACCGCGAAGGTGCATTGGACAAACTGGAAGGCTTTGTTTCGCTGAATGGACCCGCGTTCTATCGACTGCCCGTGAACGAAGGCACCATTACGCTGACCAAGGGCGAACCAGTCGAATACCCCGACAAGATCGACACCGGAGACGGGCCCGTTACCGTTTTTGACCCCGGCTTTCCATTGCACTGGCGCGTGGTTTAACCTGTCAGTCTGGCGGCCAGATCGCGGGCTCGACCTCCGGTGCGCAGCATCGACCAGATCGCGTCCGCCTTATCCGCTCCGATCAGTTTGGCCGCTTTGGCGCGCACGCGATCCTCGCGGTCAGACAACGACATTGGGGTCAGCAGATCATGGGTTGCTTCACGGCGGATACCATCGCGGCGCAACAAAGCCAGATTGGCTTGCGTTTCTGACAAGCTTTCATCCGCTTCAACCGTGATGCGGTCACGCAATGACTTAATCCGCGGGTCGGCGCAAACCTTGTCCGTATAGCTGCCCGGTAAAGCCGTATCATACCCCAGTGCCTGCATCGCGATGACTGTACGGTATGAAAACTTGGCACCTAACCCGGTTTCAGGTGTCAGCTGATTGCACACACTCATCCAGCGCGGATGGGTTTTGATCTTGATCTCGGCCACTTCAGGCTCGGCGATGTCCAGTTCACGCGCCGCTTCCAGCGCGGCGTGCAAGCCATGACAACAGGCATGGAATTTGTGACTTACGCTTTCGAACAACCATTCATCACCCAAACCATCCAGCGCGCTTAAATCCGACGCGCCCTGATGGGTTGCGCCGAATCCAAACGGGCCTTCCAGTGCATCAGCATTGGCCTCAAACCCGTGATGCACCAACAAGGCAGTTTCTGTCCCGGCAGACGCCGCAAGACCTGCGTTATAAGGCTTTCCCATCGTCCCGAACTGAGCCTTCAGCCCGGCCGCCCGGGTCGCCGTCAGCCCCAGAACGGATCGCATCTGATTTATATCGAAGCCCAACAATCGCCCTGCGGCGACGGCGGCCCCAAATGCACCGGACGTGGCTGTCTGATGAAATCCGACCTGATAGTGGCCCCGACCCAACCACAGGCCAACACGAATTGAGGTTTCCATCCCAATCAAAGCGGCTTCGAGCAAATCGACCAGTATACGATCATCCCACTCGGCCACAGCAAGCGCTGCCGGCAAGATGGCCACAGACGGATGCCCGATATGAGCAAAATGCGTGTCGTCATAATCCAGCGCATGAGACACGGTGCCATTCACAAGCGCTGCGCCGCGCATTGGCGCTGCGTCGCCGCCAAAAAGATGGGCCTGTGCCTTGCCACCCTCGTCCAAAACCATCTTGCGAATGATGGATGAGACAGGTTCGTTCGCACCCGCTCGTCCTACGGCCACCCAATCCAGAACAGACAGTGATGTGACAATCCGCGCCTGCGAAGTCGTTGAAATCGGGCCAGCCGCAAAAGCGGCCAATGATGCTGTGAAATCCTTCATGAGCGCAGTCTAGCGTGCGCCCTTGCCGCGTAAAGACCTAGCCGTAGAGTTCCTGGGCCCGCGCCTCGAACGCGCGCACGATCCGTTGCATGGCTTCGTTGAACACAACGCCAATGATCCCCTGCAGAATCGCATTCTTGAACTCGAAATCCACATGGAACGAGACGTTGCAGCCCCCATCCGGTGCGTCCTCGAACTGCCAGTCGGACTTCATGTATTTGAAGGGGCCATCCAGATATTCGGTATCGATTTTCTTCTGGTCTGCAAACAGTGTCACCCTGCTCCCAAATCGTTCGCGGAACACTTTGAACGAGATCACCAGGTCGGCCTCCATTACTTCGGCCTCGCCCACAGCATATGTCTTGCGGATACGAGCTGCAGCGCACCACGGCAGAAACCGCGGATACTTGGCCACGTTAGCCACCAGATCATACATCTGCTGGGCGGTATATGGCAGGTGACGAGTTTCTGAATGGATAGGCATGGCGTCCGGTATTTGCAGGTGACAATGGCGCGTCATGTCGTATGTTGCGCGCCAAAGATCAAGGGGGCTGCGATGACTGACCGCGCATATGTGATAGATGAGATGATCTCGGCCAAGGCCATCGCTGCCAGAATTGAAGAACTCTGTCGCGAGATCACAGCAGAATTCGGCAACACCGACAAGCTGGTTGTCGTGGGCTTGTTGCGCGGCAGTTTTGTCTTCATCGCCGATCTAGTACGTGAATTGGATTTGCCGATTGAGGTAGATTTCCTTGAGGCATCCTCGTACGGAGACGCTATGGAAAGCAGCCGAGAAGTTCGAATTCTCAAAGATTTGCGCGGCGCTATTGAAGGACGCGATGTGTTGGTTGTGGAGGATATTGTTGACACCGGTCACACGCTGAATCACGTCATAAAACTGCTTCAAAGCCGCAAGCCTGCGCGCTTGAAGTCAATCGCCCTGCTCGACAAGCCCAGTCGTCGTGAAGTGGATTTCCGGTCAGACTGGATCGGATTCGAGATTCCAGACGAATTTGTAGTCGGTTACGGCATCGACTACGCGCAGCGGAACAGAAACCTGCCCTTTATCGGCAAGGTACGGTTTACGGGTTAATAGGTTGTCCATCACTCACCGCTTGCTGGGCGGATTCCGAACAAGCCATTCCATTATCAGAATATAAATAGACATAAGCTCGTCTTTTCCTCTAGTGTTCCTTAAAACAATGGAGGTCTGTTGATGAAGCGTATTGTCGCGACAGTTGGTGTTGTTATGGCGATCGTGGCCCTAGCCAGTGCAGGGGCTGCAAAGGACAACAAAGGCAAAGGGCAAGGGGCCAACAAAAACAAGGTGGAAAAAGCCATCAAGTCAAACGGCAAGGCGGTGCCACCCGGCCAAATCAAAAGATATACGCGCGGCCAAAAGTTGCCGGATGACTTGCGATTTGACTACATTGACGATCTCGACAATTGGAAGCTCAAGCCACTGGGCCCGGGTCAAAGATATATTCGGGTGGACGACGAGATTTTGTCGATATCAGATGACACGAAGACAGTCATAGAAGCGATTGGAATCGTTGGTGATCTCGCCAACTGAGTGAATTCAAACTGACGATCGCCTTCCAAGAATAGCGTAAATGGCGTTAAGGAAGATCCCAACACCTGCGGGTATCAACGCATCTGGAAAATCATAGTCCGGATTGTGCAGTTGTGGGTGATCCCGACCCGATCCCAACCAGAACATCGCGGCTTTTGCGCTTTTGCCGAATTGGCCAAAATCTTCTGAAAATCGCTGTGGCTGCTCCACGAGCGTGCAGGCAATGCCCTGATCAACACAGGCTTGCTTCAGGATTGAGACCGTTTCTGGGTGATTGACGCAGGCTTCGAACACCTCGTCATAGGTAATCTCGATCGACAAACCTTCGGCCTGCGCGGTCTCACGGACCATCGCTTCGGCGTCAGTCATCAGTCGCGTCATCCGCCGGTCTGAGACTGTTCGTAATGTCACCCATAGATCAGCGCGCCCAGGCGCAACACCCACTGTGCGCTCACCCAAGTTGGCATGCGTGACCGTGGTCAGGGCATAGTCATCATCCAGGTCGCCGCCTGCCCCTAACCCCGCCAATGCAGGCAGCAGTTTGGCCAGGGCACCGGCAGGCGACACCCCATCCTGAGGCGCGGCCGCGTGCGAGGTTTTGCCTGTCAATACAATCTGCATTCCGCGCGAGGCACAATTTGCGGGGCCAGTGCAAAGCTCAACGGTGCCAAGCTCCAATCCCGGCAGGTTATGAAGGGACAGTATGATATCAGGCGAAATCTCTCCAAACTGGGGATCTGCGCGGAACGCAATGGCCCCATGGCCGGTCTCTTCCGCAGGTTGGAAAATCAAAACAACGCGGCCAGATGTCGGGCGTTGGGATTTCAAAGCATCGGCCACGCCCAGCACAATCGTCATATGGCCGTCATGTCCACAAAGATGCCCTTTGCCTTTTGTTTTTGAAGCATAAGGCAGGTCAGACATTTCCTGAATCGGCAACCCGTCCAATTCACATCGGATACCCACGGTGGGCCCCGGACGACCGCTTTCAAACACACCGGCCACGCCGTGGCCCCCGATTCCGGCTAACACATGATCAGCTTTGGCGTTGCGCAACAGATCGGCGATCCGGGCAGCAGTTTCACCCTCCTGCCCCGAAAGTTCCGGGTTCTGATGCAACTCACGACGCAAGCCAGTGAGCCGTGCAAAAAGTTCCGGGCTCACGCTTGCTGCAACTTCTCTTGCCGTGCGGCACGCAGACGGGCGAAATCGTCACCTGCGTGGTACGATGACCGGGTCAACGGTGTAGCCGACACCATCAGAAAGCCCTTGCCATACGCCGCTTTTTCGTAAGAAGCGAATTCTTCCGGCGTGACGAAACGATCCACGCCATGATGTTTCGGGGTCGGTTGCAGATACTGACCGATGGTCAAAAAGTCGATATCCGCCGCGCGCATGTCGTCCATAACCTGACGAACCTGCTGTTCGTCTTCGCCCAAGCCGACCATGATACCAGATTTGGTGAAGATCGACGGATCCAGTTCTTTCACGCGCTGCAACAAACGCAATGAATGGAAATACCGAGCGCCCGGACGCACCTCGGGATAAAGGCCCGGTACGGTTTCCAGGTTGTGATTGAACACGTCCGGTTTTGCCTGAACCACAATCTCAAGCACCTCGGGCTCACATTTCAGGAAGTCCGGCGTCAGAATCTCGATCGTGGTTTTGGGAGAACGGTGGCGCACAGCGCGAATAGTCTGAGCAAAATGTTCAGCCCCGCCATCGTTCAGGTCGTCGCGGTCCACCGAAGTAATGACAACGTGGTTCAGCCCCAGTTTTTCCACCGCATGCGCCACGCGACCGGGTTCAAAAGCATCGAGTTCGTCAGGACGACCGGTCGCGATATTGCAGAAGGTACAGCCCCGAGTACAAATCTCGCCCATGATCATCATGGTAGCGTGACCCTGGCTCCAGCACTCGCCAACATTGGGGCATCCCGCTTCTTCACATACCGTCACCAGATTGTTGTCACGCATGATCTTTCGCGTGTCTGCATAGCCCTTGCCACCCGGCGCCTTGACCCTGATCCAGTTTGGCTTTTTGGGTTGTGTGTTATCCGGACGATGCGCTTTTTCCGGATGGCGTTGTTCTGGGATCTTGAGATCTCGCACGGGCAGATGTCCTGACTTTGGGTCAACTTTTGTTACGTATAACATAAACCTGTTACCAGCGTTACACCAGCGACGCATAGCCGCTATGCACCGTATCCAAGCAACCGCAGCAAAACCAACCTCACTAATGGTTTTTATACGATATTTCAAAAACTAACACGCATCCAAAGAATTCGCGACTGCAGCATTTCCCCGATTGAATGCGATTTAGAACTGTTTTAACTCACGAAAAAATCACAAGTGAATCACAGGAGCTTGAACATGAAATCTGGCGCAAAACTGCCTGACGTGACCTTTCACACCCGCGTCCGTGACGAGAACATCGAGGGGTCGAACCCCTTCCGCTGGGAAGACAAGACAACCGCCGATTATTTTGCTGGAAGGCGTGTGATCCTGTTCTCGTTGCCGGGCGCGTTCACACCGACCTGCTCGACCTACCAATTGCCCGGATTCGAGAAAGGCTTTTCTGATTTCACCGCCAACGGAATTGACGAGATTTACTGTATGTCCGTCAACGACAGTTTCGTTATGAACAAATGGGCGCAGGACCAGGGTCTGCAAAACGTCAAAGTCATCCCTGACGGTTCGGCAGAGTTCACCCGCAAGATGGGTATGCTGGTCGACAAAGACAATCTGGGTTTCGGCATGCGTTCGTGGCGCTATGCCGCCATCGTCAATGATGGCGTGGTCGAGGCCTGGTTCGAAGAGCCCGGCCTGATGGACAACTGCCCCGACGATCCTTACGGCGTCTCGTCGCCGGAAAACCTGATGGAACATCTGCAAAAGGCGGTCGAGCCGGAACTGGCCTGAACCACTGTTTGAATATGAAAAGGCCCGCTTTCGGCGGGCCTTTGGCGTTTTCAGTGACGCTAACCAATCATGCGGTCGCGTTCGGCTTGTTCCAGGTAATGCCGTTTGAGCCGCTGTAAGGCGATACGCAGGACAATTTTGCCGGACCGGGCAGACCACCCCATACGTTTCTCTGCCAACTCCAACCCCTCAAGGTAGCAGCAGCATCTCAAGGCAACATCACTTAGCCCTGGACCCAGATCAGACAACGCGCGTGCCACACGATCGCGTGCGTCGCAAAAGCCCCGCCCCCCATGCGCATCGCTGTCGTGATTATTTCGCCCCCCAGCCGTCAGGAAACGATCCCAGTTCTGCGTGACCTGAGGTCCGATTTGCGCCAACTCAAAATCTTCGCGCAAACGTTCGCCCGCTTTGACAAGCGTGTCGTCCAGAAACGGTTTTCCGTCCCTGTCCCTGCGCCGGGCCAACGCAGTCAAGGGGCTTTCCGTGGCGCTATAGCGAATGCGACTGACGCCCTGCGCGGAACTACCGAGCGGTTTGGTCTGAAACCCGCTTTGCGCTTCGGCAAAGCCCGGTTCTGTCCCGGACCGGGCTTTATTCTCTGCCTGCGCAATCAAGTGGCTCAGCGCTGTTCGCCCCGCCGTCGTGATCCGATATCGCGAGATACGCCCCGGATTGTCGCAGGCAATCCAGTCTTTCAAAGCCAGTGCCTGCGCGATTTTACAATCGACAACCGCTGTTCTGGTTGCCGCGTTATCGCCCGTGTCGCGGACAACAACGGCCTTGTCCATTTCCTCAGCCACTGCAAGCACAGATCCGGCCTCGCTCAGACGTCGCAGGATGCGTAGGGCTTCGTGTTCGAACTCCTCTTCCTTTGCCGCCTCGTCTTGCGCAGCAAAGGACCTGCCGCCCTCACACGACACCGAAAAATGCGTTTCAGCAAGCGATTGCAAAGCCGCATCCACCAACGGATCATCGCGACGCATCTCAATACGCCGAATTTGCCTGAGGATCGTTGAAGCATGGCATCCGGCTGACCGCGCAATGTCGCGGATCGAGCGGCCGGTTTCGGTATGGGCAAGGTATCGTTGTGCCCCTTCTGGAACCCATGCCGGAATGGTGAAAGCCATGTTGTTTTCCATCTTTATTTGCCCTCGTCGACAAAACAAACTGTCACTTTTCGCCCTCGGAATGCGGGTTAACCAATTCTAACTAGAGGTCCATTCGTTACTCGTTCGTTAACCGCCCAAGGCACGAACCAGATTTGATTCAAAAAGATAAACAGTCGTGAAACCATCGTTCGGCCAGACTGATACTCAGGCAACACCCGCTTAGGTTGTGTCACAAAGCCCCCAGAATTCTTCACGAAAAGGGATACACCACATGCAGGACCTGATGACGATGATCACAACCCTTCGCCGTCCACGTATGCTGACGCGGGCCGCCAAATTCGGGGCGCAGGATTACAATCGGGACCGGCATCTGCAACGTATCTTGGGATACGGTTCGCTGCCGGGTTCAGGTCAGGCGCTGCTTCGTTTGATAGAGATGGAAAAGGAAGTGAATGCACAACGCAAAGACGACGACGCTGCCTATTCACTGGTGCGTCATCTGGACTTGCTTATTGCATTGTTGGGTGAGGCGCAGCTGTATCAGGCCAGCCGCGCCCACGCTTTTCAGTAATCAGGCGAATGCATCCGGCATGGAAGCTTTTTTCTCAGCAATATAGGCTTCCAACGCCGCAGCTGTATCCGGGTCCATCTGCGGTTGCTGGTAATTGGCCAGCAAATGTTCGACCCGCGCAGTTGCCAGCGTGCGCGTATCCCGTGCGCCCTCTTCCTGCCAGGTTTCATAAGGTTTGTAGTCCAGCAGTTCGGATTTCCAGAAGGCGTCCTTGAAGTTCGCCTGGGTGTGGGCACAGCCAAGATAGTGACCGCCTGGGCCGACTTCGCGGATCGCGTCCATGGCCTGCGCGTTGTCATCATATGCGATACCTTTGGCCAGCGAATGCAGAACGCCCAATTGATCTGCATCCATGACGAACTTCTCGAAGTCGGCCACCAGGCCGCCTTCCAGCCAGCCGCAGGAATGCAACATGAAATTCACACCAGACAACAGGCCCATGTTAAGCGAGTTTGCTGTTTCATAAGCGGCCTGAGCGTCCGGCAGCTTCGACCCGCAGAACGAGCCCGACGACCGGTATGGCAGGTTCAGGCGACGCGCCAACTGGCCTGCACCATAGGTGATGTGGGCTGCTTCAGGCGTGCCAAAGGTGGGCGCGCCCGAGTTCATGTCGATCGACGAGACAAATGCGCCAAAGATTGCAGGTGCGCCTGGACGGACAATTTGGCTGTAAGCCACACCTGTCATAACCTCGGCCAAAACCTGCGTCAGGGTACCGGCAACCGAAACCGGAGCCATCGCACCGCCCACGATAAAGGGCGAGATGATGCACGCCTGGTTGTTGCGGGCATATACCTCAAGCGAGCCCATCATCACGTCGTCGAAGGTCATCGGTGAGTTGATGTTGGTCAGCGAAGTCATCACTGTGTTTTCCTGCACGAACTCCTTACCGAACAGGATCTCGCACATTTCGACCGAGTCCTGAGCCCGGCTGGGGTCGGTCACCGAGCCCATGAAGGGTTTGTCAGACAGCGTCATATGCGCCTTCAGCATGTCCAGGTGGCGCTTGTTCACCGGAATGTCGGTTGGTTCGCATACGGTACCGCCCGAGTGATGCAACCATTTGGACATATAGGCCAGTTTCACGAACTTGTTGAAGTCGTCCATGGTCGCATAACGACGGCCACCTTGCGCATCGCGCACAAACGGAGGTCCGTAGACCGGAGCAAGAACCATGTTGCGACCGCCGATAACCACCGATTTCTCGGGGTTGCGGGCGTGCTGTGTGAACTGGCTTGGAGCAGTCTTGATCAACTCGCGCGCAAGGCCGCGCGGGATGCGAACACGTTCCCCATCAACATCGGCACCGACTTCACGCCAACGTTCAATCGCAGCGGGGTTGTCGACGAAGTTAACACCGATCTCTTCCAACACGGTTTCCGCGTTGTTTTCGATGATTTCAAGCGCCTCTTCATTAAGGACCTCGAAATTCGGAATGTTACGTTCGATGTATTTCGCGGTCTCTATTCTGACTGCGGTGCGCTCGGCTCGGCGGGCGGCGCCACCGCCACCTCTTGCCCTGCGCCGGGTGTTTGCCTCTGCCATGAGAAAATCCCGTCTGGTTGGTTAGATTGAAGCTTTAGATACAGGTTTACCGAATCGCAGGCATCGGGATTGCGGCGCTCTAGGGGGAAAAGCGACATTGCCACCCTACTTGGCGGTGAACATCACGTCAAAGTTCATCAGGCTTCCGAAACGCTATCCCACTCAATACTCTCGATACTCGGTTCCAGCATAAGTGGCGCAACCACCTTGTGCTGAAGCTCTTCGGGGTGGTCTTCCATCGAAACCAAAACCGCGATTGTTTGCGACCCGTCTGCGCCGTCTCCTTTTTCGAACCCCACAATTCGAATGTCATTTTGGGCCAGAGCCTTCAGAACCGCGACACGCGCATCGGCCTGCGTCTCTTCCTTGCATTGCAGCAGAATCTTGAATTCTTGCGTCAACGGAACCCCGGCCCGTGTTGTACGCTTGAGCCATTTTACCAATGGCCTGAGACCCAGGTTCACGAAAATGACGAAGCCCGTCATCATCAAAGCGAACAGCCAAGCCCCCGTCCCCGCCATCATTCCAACCGCCGCCGAACACCATAAGGTTGCGGCCGTATTCAGACCGTGGATCGTGAAGCCGTGACGAAAGATGATCCCAGCCCCTAAAAATCCAATACCGGATACGACCTGTGCCGCCACTCGGGTTGGGCTGACTTCATCCGGAAACAGCGCAGAAAACACAACAAAGGCCGCAGCGCTCAGGGCCACCAGTGCGTTTGTGCGCAAACCCGCCATCCTCTGTCGGACTTGCCGTTCCGACCCGATCAATGCGCCGCAAAACAACGCCAGCGCCAGATTCAACGCAGCAATTTCTATCGAAATCGGCAATTCATGATCCTTATCCAGACGAATCCAGACTAGGATTCCATCCGGTTGTCATATTTTTGTTACAAAACTTTTACAATTGGCTTTTTTCCGGTCCTGAAAATCCACAGGAATTGGATGTCGCCCTTGCGAATTGAGCGGGCTTGCCCTAAGGCGCAGGCATGACCCAGACATCCCATGACCGCCTTCTGATCATCGACTTCGGCAGCCAGGTGACGCAGCTCATTGCCCGCCGCCTACGTGAGCTGAATGTCTACTGCGAAATCCACCCATATCAGAACGTCACGATGGATTTCGTGCGGGAAATGGCCCCGCGCGCCGTGATCTTCTCGGGTGGTCCCGACAGCGTGACACGCGAAGGTTCGCCTCGCGCACCGCAAGAGATTTTCGACTATGGCGTACCAATTCTGGGCATCTGTTATGGCCAGCAAGTGATGATGCATCAACTGGGCGGCAAGGTGGAAAGCGGCCACGGCACTGCTGAATTTGGTCGGGCTTTTGTCACCCCTGAAAACACCTTGGATATTCTGGACGGCTGGTTCGTCGATGGGGATGAGCAGGTCTGGATGAGCCACGGCGATCACGTCAGTGAAATCGCGCCTGGGTTTGAGGTCTTTGGCACCTCGCCCAACGCGCCTTACGCCATCACGGCTGACGCATCGCGCCACTTCTATGCAGTGCAATTCCACCCCGAGGTCCACCACACGCCCAAAGGTGCTAAACTGTACGAGAATTTCGTCAAGCTGGCGGGTTTCAAGGGCGACTGGACCATGGGTGCATATCGCGAAGAGATGATCCGCAAAATACGCGAACAGGTCGGCGATAAGAAGGTCATCTGCGGTCTGTCCGGCGGGGTCGACAGCTCGGTCGCGGCGATCCTGATCCACGAAGCCATCGGGGATCAGCTGACATGTGTCTTCGTGGACCACGGTTTGCTACGTAAAAACGAGGCCGAAGAGGTCGTGGGCATGTTCCGCGACAACTATAATATTCAGCTGATCCATGCAGACGAAACCGAGTTGTTCTTGGGCGAACTCGAAGGTCAGAGCGACCCGGAAACCAAGCGCAAGATCATCGGCAAGCTGTTCATCGACGTGTTCCAGAAACACGCCGACACCATCGAGGGTGCTGAATTCCTGGCTCAGGGTACGCTCTATCCGGATGTCATCGAGTCGGTGTCCTTCTCGGGTGGGCCTTCGGTGACCATCAAGTCGCACCACAACGTGGGTGGCCTGCCGGAAAAGATGGGTTTGAAACTGGTCGAACCGCTGCGTGAACTCTTCAAGGACGAAGTCCGCGCACTGGGCCGTGAACTCGGACTGCCGCAGAGCTTCATCGGCCGCCACCCCTTCCCCGGACCGGGCTTGGCAATCCGCTGCCCCGGCGAGATCACCCGTGAGAAGCTGGAAATTCTGCGCGAGGCCGATGCCGTTTATATCGACCAGATTCGCAAGCATGGCTTGTATGACGAAATCTGGCAGGCGTTTGTCGCCATCCTGCCTGTACGCACCGTGGGTGTCATGGGCGACGGTCGTACCTATGACTATGCCTGCGCGTTGCGGGCCGTCACCTCAGTCGACGGTATGACCGCTGACTACTATCCGTTCAGCCATGAGTTCCTGGGCGAAACCGCCACGCGGATCATAAACGAGGTCAAAGGCATCAACCGATGCACCTATGACATCACATCGAAACCGCCCGGAACAATCGAGTGGGAATAAACCAGCCACATTGAGCACGGGCGTTTTCTACTCAACACTCAGGACCAATAGTGTTGGGAAATTCGGATTTGCAGATACGTTGATCGCTTTGATCCACGTTCTGCAAATCGAATGCACCTGCAACCAGAGCCGATGCGCAGTAGATCGGGTTTTGGAAAACCGCGTAAACTCTGTGAGTTATGCTATTTAACTGCTGTCGCCCAGCGGTATTGTTTTTATTGTAGCGCATTTGGGCTTTTCCATACCTAAACGACCATTGACCCGTTGACATTCGGAATGCCTAAGAGTGCTGTGTAGGCGCACCCGGATCAGCAGATTTATCGTGACACAGCCACAAGCAAAAACACTTCAAGCTGCACTCTGGATGACCGGTGCCATTGCCTCTTTTTCATCCATGGCCGTTGCCGGGCGCGAGTTGAGCCTGACCCACGACACTTTCGAGATCATGATGTACCGCAGCATCGTGGGTTTCTTTACCGTGGCTGTCGTTTTAACCGTCACAGGCAACTGGACGCAGGTTTCAACGGAACGCTTGGGATTGCACGCCATACGCAACACACTGCATTTCACAGGACAAAACCTGTGGTTCTATGCGCTTGCGGTGGCCCCGTTGGCGCAGGTCTTTGCGCTGGAATTTACGCAACCCCTCTGGGTCATTCTGCTGTCCCCTCTGTTTCTCAAAGAACGCCTGACCCCGCTTAAGATTGTAGCAGCGCTTATCGGATTTGCAGGCGTTCTGATCGTCACCCGACCCGGCTCGGCACCGCTGAGCCCCGGCCTTGTTACCGCGGCGCTGTCGGCGATTTTCTTTGCCTTTACAACGATCACCACCAAGAAACTCACACGATTCGCCAGCATTGGGTGCATCGTTTTCTGGTTAACGGCCATGCAGGCTGTATTGGGGGCTGTAGCGGCGGGTTTCGATGGTCAGGTTTCACTGCCGAACGCAACCACGGCCCCTTATCTTGTACTTGTAGGGTTGGCCGGATTGCTGGCCCATTTCTGCATCACCAATGCGCTGGCCATTGCCCCGGCCACCGTCGTCATTCCATTCGACTTTGCCCGGCTTCCCACGATAGCGGTCGTTGGCATGATCCTTTATCACGAACCCATCGACCATTGGGTTCTAATCGGTGCTGCGGTCATTTTCTCTGGCATCTTTTTAAATACTTGGTCTGAAAATCGTAGCAATTTGGCAACAACTTCAAACATGAGTCGAACCAAGTAACGCTCCGTCACCAGTTGACCTTAAAGTAACCAAAAAGAAAGTATCGTGCGGAATACAACGGGCAGGCGATCTATTCACTCACTACAGTCGCCAATAAAACCCGCAGGAGACCTACAGGGAGGACAGAATGAAAAGAACATTACTCACAACCTGCGCGCTGTGCGTTGGGGCCGCGACAGCCCATGCAGGTGGCCTTGACCGAAGCGGTCAGGGGATCAATTTGATTTTCGAAGAAGGCTCGGTCGTGCAGTTCCGTCTTGGATATACCAATCCAAGCGTGACCGGAACAATGCCTGCATTAGCAGGTCCAAACATTGGTCAACCTCAAGACTCTGGCGAGGTGGCGAACGACTTTTTTACGCCGCACCTGGGCTACAAGGCGGCGCTGACCGAACAGCTTGATTTCGCGATCATGTATGATCAGCCTTTTGGCGCTGACATCCAATATGCAGCTAATTATCCACTGTCGATCAACCCAATTCCCGGTGGTCGGTCGGACGTTCTGAGGGCAACGGCGGACACGGATGCGATCACCGCATTGTTGCGCTATAAGTTCGACGGAGGCTTTAGTGCCATCGGCGGCATTCGTGCGCAGCGCGTAAAAGCGTCAGTCACCGTACCACTTGCTGCGGGCTATAACGTAGACACGAACGCCGACACAGCATTTGGGTACGTAATCGGTGTAGCCTGGGAAAAGCCTGAGATCGCGGCCCGCGTCTCTCTGACCTACAACTCGAAGATCAGCCATGATCTTTCGCAGACAGAATCTCTGAACCCACCGCCAATTCCCCCAATTCCTCCGGGAACGGTTGCAACCTTCAACACCAACAGCGAAATTGAAACGCCCCAGTCCATCAATCTGGACTTCCAGACAGGTGTTGCCCCCAAAACCTTGCTGTTCGGATCGGTACGTTGGGTCGACTGGCCACAGCTGGTTTACAACCCGCCAAACTATCCACCGACCAGCAACCTTGTTGACTATGACGATGCCACCTTCACCTACTCGCTGGGTTTGGGCTACCAGTTCTCGGAAGAGTTCTCCGGCGCTGTGACTCTTGGCTACGAGTCGTCTCAAGGTACCCCGGTTTCAAACCTCGGTCCGACCGATGGTTTCTGGAGCATCGGCGTAGGCGGCACCTACTCTCTTGAGAATGCACAGATTTCTGGCGGCATTCGCTATACGGATATTGGCGACGCAACAGCAGACGGCGCTGGTCCCGGTGCGCGCGCAACATTCACAGGCAACAGCGCCTGGAGTGTTGGGTTCCAGATCACATACGCTCTGAACTGATCGCCACCATCTCAGTACATGTCAAAGCCCCGCTGTTTCAGCGGGGCTTTTTCGCAAGAACCGGGTCGCGGTATAAGCCCCTGGATGAGACAGTGACGCCATGAGTGCTCAAAAACACCTCTCACCCCGCGCCTGGGTCGAGCTTTTACTGCTTGGCATCATCTGGGGCGCGTCCTTTGTCTCGATCCGAATCGCGCTGGACACGATTCCAGTCATGACGTCCGTTCTGCATCGCACCTTCTGGGCCATGCTGGTGCTTTGGCTTGTCGTATGGGCCCAAGGGCACAAAGTGCCGCGTGCGCCTCGGGTTTGGGGTGCGTTTCTGATCATGGGGCTGCTCAACAATGCCATCCCCTTCAGCCTCATGGCTTGGGGGCAGCTCTACATCGACACCGGATTGACCGCGATTCTGAACGCAACAACCGCCGTTTTTGGAGTGCTGGTTGCAGCACTGTTTTTTCGCGATGAACGCCTGACAAGGTCGCGTCTGTTTGGCGTATGTCTAGGCTTTATCGGCGTCACGATTGCCATCGGGATTCAAAACTTCATTGGGTTCAGCCTGCAAAGCACAGCGCAGCTTGCGGTACTGGCAGGAACAGTTTCGTACGCCTTTGCGGCCGCGTGGGCCCGATACGCTTTGTCCGACCTCCCACCGATTGTTGCTGCGGCTGGCATGTTGACGGGATCGACCATTTTGGTCCTTCCGCTGACACTTATGATCGACGGCTGGCCAAGTCTGGTTTTGCCAGCCGTCACCTGGGCTGCCATCGCATATTATGCGATCGTTGCAACCGCCGGGGCCTATCTGCTGTACTACCGTGTTCTGGCCATGGCCGGCAGTGGCAATCTGATGTTGGTGACACTGGTTATTCCCCCTGTCGCCATCGTTCTGGGGTCATTACTGCGCGGTGAAGCCCTGCCCCCCAATGCCTATTTGGGCTTTGGCATTCTTGCCACGGGTCTTTTGGTACTCAATCGCTCTGGCCGTCGTGATTGACGTCGTCCGTTGCCCGATTTAGCAAAGGCAAAAATAGGGACGACAGCTCACCATGATTTACACCTCCGCCGAAGACTGGCGCACCGCCCGCCGCAAGAAAGTGCTGTTCTTTGGCATGTCTGGCCTGGGCAAGACCTATGTCTCTAACATCCTCAGGGATTCTGGGAACTGGTTCCACTATTCGATCGATTACCGGATCGGCACACGATACATGGGCGAATACATCACCGACAACGCCAAGGCCGAGGCTATGAAGGTTCCGTTTCTACGAGAACTGCTGTTGTCGGATTCGATCTTTATCGGCTCGAACATTTCGTTCGAAAACCTGACCCCAGTTGCCACCTATCTTGGCAAACCAGGCAATCCGGCTCTGGGTGGGCTTGAGATGCCAGAGTACCGTCGCAGACAGGAACAGTTCCGCCTGGCTGAAATTCACGCCCTTCTTGACACCGAGTATTTCATCGATCGTGCTGAACGTTTGTATGAATACCCGCATTTTATTTGTGATACGGGCGGTTCGATCTGCGAATGGGTCGACCCCGAAGACCCCAAGGATCAGATCTTGTCAGAGCTGTCCCGTCACACTCTTATGATCTGGCTGAAGGGTGATGAAGGACACACAACCGAATTGGTACGCCGGTTCGATAAAGCACCCAAACCCATGTCTTATCAAGCCGACTTTCTGACCCGCACATGGGCCGAGTATCTGGATCAAAAAGGGTGCGCAGAATCCGATGTAAACCCCGATGATTTTGTCCGCTGGACCTATGCACAGGCTCTGGCGCACCGACAGCCTCGCTATGAGGCGATGGCCAAAAACTGGGGCGTGACGATTGCCGCAGATGACATTGGTAAGATCCGCGATGCGGCTGATTTCGATGAGTTGATCGAGCGCACCCTTGAGACCGAGCCCAAGAACGCCTAACTAGCAGTTTTCCTTATTCTCTTCGAAGTCTAACACATGCCCATCAAAATCCCATCTGATCTTCCTGCTTTTGACGTCCTGACGAAAGAAGGCGTCATGGTCATGGATGAAGATCAGGCCATGCGTCAGGACATTCGACCTTTGCGCATCGGGTTGTTGAATCTGATGCCCAAGAAAATCCAGACGGAAAACCAGTTCGCCCGCCTGATTGGTGCGACGCCCTTGCAGATCGACCTGTCCCTGATCCGCATGACGGAACATCGTACCAGGAACACTGCGGCAGAACACATGTCGGAGTTTTACCACCCCTTTCAGGAGGTCAAAGACCAGAAGTTTGACGGTCTGATCATTACGGGTGCGCCGATCGAGCATCTGGAATTTGACGACGTCACCTATTGGGAAGAGATCAGCAAGGTCTTCGAATGGACGCAAACGAATGTTCATTCCACCTTTGGTGTCTGCTGGGGCGGTATGGCGATGATCAACCATTTCCACGGCGTGCGTAAACACATGCTGGATGCCAAGGCCTTTGGTTGTTTCCGCCACCGGAACCTGAACCCGGCCTCGCCGTTCTTGCGTGGGTTCTCGGATGATTGTGTGATCCCGGTCAGCCGCTGGACGGAAATGAAACAAGATGAAATTGATCGCGCCTCTGGTCTGAATACTCTTCTGGGTAGCGATGACGTGGGCCCTTGTCTGGTCGAAGATCCCGAGCACCGTGCACTCTATATCTTCAACCATTTCGAATATGACAGCGATACGTTGAAACAGGAATATGACCGGGACGTTGCCAATGGCACGCCAATCAACGTGCCGGTCAACTACTACCCGGATGATGACCCTTCTAAGACGCCACAGAACCGATGGCGCAGCCATGCGCATCTGCTGTATGGCAACTGGATCAACGAGATCTATCAGTCCACACCTTTTGATATGAGTAAAATTGGCAAGTAAAGCTTTGATATCCATTGGTCTTATCGTTTTAGGCCTGGCCGTGTTGACCGCTTGGCGCAGCGCCAGGAATGAGGCGATGGCCGAGGCAGCCTTTCCGCCAGAAGGTCATTTCCTGGATGTCGACGGCATCGCCGTTCATGCCGTTGTCATGGGAGAAGGCCCGGATGTCGTTCTGATCCACGGATCCAGCGGGAACACACGTGACATGACCTTCGCGCTGGCCCCCATTCTGGCGCAGAACTTCCGTGTCATCGTGTTTGATCGTCCTGGTCTGGGTTATTCTGAAAGCTTTAACCCCAACGGTGAAACTATCATCGAACAAGCAGATATTCTGCAACGTGCAGCGGCTCAGCTTGGGGCGGATAAACCCATCGTTGCAGGCCAAAGCTATGGCGGGTCGGTCTCGCTTGCCTGGGCTGTGACGCGTCCTGATAACATCTCGGCCCTTGTTCTGATCGCCCCCGCTGCTATCCCGTGGGAAACACCTTTGGATGGGTTCAACCGGCTGGCCTCAACCACCGCAGGCAATGCGCTGGCCCTGCCCCTGATCAGCTCGTTCATACCCGACTGGTATGTCACCCAAGCGCTGGACAAAGTGTTTGCACCGCAATCAGCGCCCAAGGGATATGCCGAACACTTCGGTCCCGGGCTAACGATCCGGCAGGGTTCGATGCACGCAAACGCCAAACAGCGCGCCAATCTGTTGGATGAGATCACACGCCTACAGCCAAGATATAGCGAGATTTCCGCGCCGACGGAAATCGTTCACGGAACCGCCGACGACACGGTTGGTCTTGAATGGCATTCAGAACGCCTGATCGACCAGATTCCCGGGGCCGAACTTATCGAGTTGCCCGGTATCGGACATATGCCACAGGTGGTCGCCGCCCCGGAAGTTGCAGCCGCAATAGATCGTGCGGCACAGCGCGCAGGTTTGCGTTAGTCAGGGCTCTAATCCATAGTAAGATATGGATTTTATCGCGAGGTGACATATGGCCCGGTCCGAAAAAGGTTCAATCGAAAGATATTATCAAAAAGACGCTCCCAAAGCGGTGCGGGAAGAAATCAAAAAATCAGGAAAAGGGGATATTCTGAACGTCTCTTACCCCTATCGCGAGAAAATGAAGACCAAGGACTATGACGATCAGATGGATCTTCTCCAGATCGAGCTGGTCAAGATGCAGTCCTGGGTGAAAGAAACCGACCAGCGGGTGGCGATCATCTTTGAAGGTCGTGACGCCGCCGGCAAAGGTGGCACCATCAAACGGTTCCGTGAAAACCTGAACCCGCGCGGCGCGCGCAACGTAGCACTTGCCAAACCTTCAGACGCGGAACGCAGCCAATGGTATTTTCAGCGTTATATCTCTCACTTGCCTGCTGCGGGCGAAATCGTGTTCTTTGACCGAAGCTGGTACAACCGGGGTGTCGTCGAGAATGTTTTCGGGTTTTGTACACAGGAGGAACGTGAGCGGTTTTTCCGTCAGGTTTTGCCGCTGGAAATGGGTCTGGCGAATGACGGCATTCAACTTTTCAAGTTCTGGCTCAATGTCGGGCGTGCAGAGCAGCTGAACCGCTTTTTGGCGCGTGAAACAGACCCTCTGAAACAGTGGAAGCTTAGCCCGATCGATGTGGCGGGGCTGAACAAGTGGGATGAGTATACACAGTCGATCTCGGAAACGCTGACCAGATCGCACACCGACGTATGCCCTTGGACGATTGTACGTTCAGACGACAAAAAACGCGCACGTCTCGCTGCCATTCGCACCGTGCTGCACGCGTTGGACTATGATGAGAAAGACAAAAAGAGCATCGGAAGGATTGATCCAAAGATTTGCGGTGGCCCGGATATTTGGGATGCATAAACCCTCGTTTCATCGCGTCCATATGGTGGCAAAGGTTGGACGGTCGCACATGTATGCGCTATCTCGTTGCTTTTTAACACTGAATCAAAACAACTGAGGGCTGGATGACGAAACGCGGTTATCACCACGGGAACCTGAAACAGGCTTTGGTCGAGGCCGCCTTGTCCCTGATCGAAGTAAAAGGCCCGACCGGTTTCACTCTGTCCGAAGCCGCAAAAACCGCCGGAGTGACGCCCGCAGCTGTATATCGCCATTTTCAGGGGCGCGAGGACCTGATTGCCGAGGCCGCGCGGCAAGGGTTCGAGATGTTCGCTGACCTCATGCAATATGCCTATGACAAGGGGCAACCGTCAGCGCTGGCGGCATTCGAGGCAACCGGACGCGCCTATCTGGCCTTTGCCCGCAAGAACCCCGGCTATTACATCGCCATGTTCGAGAGTGGGATTTCGTTAAACCGGACGACCGAGCTCTCGCTGGCGGCCAATCGCGCCAAATCGGTTTTGGAAAAAGCAGCGGCGGACCTGTCTCAACATATTCCGCCAGAAAAACGCCCACCTGCATCAATGTTCAGCGCTCATATCTGGGCGATGAGCCACGGTGTTGTTGAACTGTTCGCGCGCAACACGGGCGCGACTTCACCTTTCCCACCCGAAGAATTGTTGGAAAGTGGAATTGGCATTTACCTGCGCGGTCTTGGCCTCATTCCGCAGGACGACTGAAACAGGTCAGAGCAACCTGTTGCCCTGTGGCATGCTCAGACCTGAGGTCACATTGATCAGGTCCATCTCGCCGATACCCTTGATGTCGACACACCCAAGGTCAGAAACCTGAAATTCGTCGATCAGCGCATATTTCATCTCTTCCGGGGCCACGATATTCATCGGGTTGGCAAATACTTGCAAGCGGGAAGCAATATTCACAGCCGGACCAAAAACGTCATAGACATATTTTTGAATACCGACGACCGATCCGACCGCAGCCCCCATCCCCAAACCGATCCTGGCCTGCCATTTATGCGGGTGGCTTTCGTTCCGGCGCTCCAGATAACGCAGAAAACGTACGGCACAATGTGCAACGGCCGTGGCGTGATCCGGGGTTGGGTCAGGCATGCCGGACACCGCCAGATAAGCGTCACCAATTGTCTTTATCCGCTCGCACCCGAATTGCTCGACGATGCGGTCAAAGGCTGTGAAAATATCGTTCAGCTCACTAAGGGTCACGGTCGGATCCGTTTTGGCAGCAAAATCGGTGAACCCGACAAAATCCAGCATGACCACCGAAACCTGCTGGTACAGCTGCGGTGTCACGACACCAAAGGTCTTAAATTCTTCATACACAGCTTTTGGCATCAGGTTCAGCAACAGACGCTCCACCCTCTCCTTTTCGCGCTCAAGTTCTCGGGTATTGCGCTCGACCATAGTGGAATAGCTGTCGATCATGCTTTCCAACTCGCGAATGCGCGTGATGTTTTGACATTCGACAATCAGCACCTGTTCAGAAAGACCATTGGCCAGAGACACTGCCACCGCAAAGATCAACGTTCGGCGTTTTGGTTTGATCTGAAGTTCGACGGAATACCTAAGGCCAGATTGTTTGACATCCTCCAGCTCTTTGGAGTCGAGGTCCGGCAGAATGTCTGTAAGCGTATTGCCTTCTTCTGGTACCCCAAACCATTCCGCGAAAGGTCCGTTGTGAAACACAAACTCCAGATCCGAGGCACGAACCACGGCGACACCAACACCAATGGCACGCAACAGTTGCTCATTGATTGCCAGTATGCTCATGCCGCTGTCCGGACGACGATGATGGACCGTTTGCCCTCAATTGCAGCCAGCGCTGTTTTGATGTCATTGTCCGACATGCCATGAACGCTCAGCGCATCGCCGAACAGTTCCGCCATGACGTCGAATTCATCGTGCGAGATGTTCAGATGCCGATGAACAGCTTCAATTCTGTCGTCGTTGAAGGATGCAGGACCGCCGATTAACGAAGACACAAACTTCGTCTGATGGTCGATCAGACGGGGCATATCGATGTCTTCGAAGTAATGGCCGATTTCGTCAGAATCCAATGCCATCTCATAGAAGGTCATTACTACGCGGCTGATTGTTTTGAAGCCGCCATACTTTTCATAAAGTGTCTGTGCCACACGAATACCCGCGCGTTACTGATCAATAACACCACAAGTCTATATCAATTTGATATTTTTGTTAACGTTTATGATCTACCCGATCCGGCCGACGGAGAACTTTTGGGGAATACAAACCAGAACCGCCACAGGTTTCAGCGGGTGAACAACTTCAAGGGATCAATGCAGCAGATGTAGCAAACGCAAGCGCCGAGATTTAATGACCGCTCCCACCCGTTCGTTCATCACGAAAGTTTCGAAGTTTGCCAACAGTGAAACAACTCGACCAGCACCAGTTCGCCTACTGCCGTCAATTTTAGGAAGGTTATGGCGGAGAGACAGGGATTCGAACCCTGGAGACGGTTTCCCGCCTACACACTTTCCAGGCGTGCGCCTTCGACCACTCGGCCACCTCTCCGTGTCGGCGTTATTTGGACCAATGCGGTTAGATTTGCAAGGCCCCAATGTGGCGAAAAATCGGGAACGGAACAAATAAGTTATTCAGTTCTCACGCGGCTTTCACAACGCAAATACCTGCCCGTTCAGAGGCAGCAGTTACGCAATCACACCTCATCCCCGGTATCGGGATCCAAATCAGCCTCTGTCATATCCACGGGCCTGTTCGAAAGAGTGTTTGGCGTGCTTGGCTCAGGCTTAACAGGCCCCTGCTTTTCATTTTCAGCAGGTTGGAGAGCTTCAGGATTGCGCAACCAAACATCTCGCTGAGCAAAGGGAATCTCAATCCCGGCTTCTGCGAATCTGCGGTTGATTTCATGGTTCATGTCCGATTTCACGGACAATACCCAGTTCACATCACGCAAGATTGCGCGGATCTCGAAATCCAGGGAATCCGCACCAAACCCTTGGAAAACAACGCTGGGTGCAGGGTTGGCCAAAACCATCGGGTGGTTATTAGCAACCTCGCCCAGAATGGTTTCAACCTGTCGCGTATCAGTGCCATACGCTACGCCCACAGGAACGATGACGCGTCCGATCGTGTTGCCACGTGTATAGTTGGTCACCACGCCGCTGATCAAATCCGAGTTCGGAACGATAACATCGGTTCGGTCAAAGGTTTCAATCGTGGTCGACCGAACCGAGATGTCACGGACATAACCCATCATCCCGTTCACATCGATCCAGTCCCCCTTCGAGATCGGGCGCTCGACCAGAAGAATGATGCCCGACACAAAATTGGACACGATCGTTTGCAGGCCAAAGCCGATCCCAACAGACAGTGCACCCGCAACAATGGCCAGCGATGACAAATCAAAGCCTGCCACCATGATTGCGATCAGCGCGGCTATCGTGATCCCGACATAACCAGACCCGGATACAATTGCGTTCTGACCACCGGGGTCGATTTTGGTTTTCGGAAGAAGCGAATTGCGCAAGCCGCTTTGCAACAGTCGCGTCAGGGTGTAGCCGATCGCAAAAACAGCAACAAAGGTCAGGAAATTGGTGGGAGAGATTGTGACGCCACCAATGTCAAATCCAAGCAGCAACCGCGACCATGCTTCCAGCAGATCAGTTTTACGCGCGCCCCAGTATATCGCCAGAATAGGCAACGCGATGATGGCCAGTGCAAATCCAACCAATACCGAAAACAGCGAATCCCGCGCCGCGTCTCCTTGCCCGGTGATCCAACCGTAAACTTGACTGATAAATCGTTGCAGGATGACCAGCGCGCCGATCAGCACAAGTGTTTTCACCGCTGGAAACACGATGGCTTCAGAGGCATTGGTGTACCCGAAGATCGCAAGGACAGGAGAACTGATGCCCAAGAGGAACAACGCCCGACGCAAGAACTCTACGACTTGACTGAAACCCGCAGAGCCGGTTGCAGCAGATTGATCTGAGCTGTCTGTTGATCGAATCTGGCGTATTCGCAAAAGCAACAACGCTGTTGCGACGATAATCGGAAAACTTACGACGGCACGGGTCGCGTCGGAAACGTTTTCAATACGTTCAAACAAAAGCGCCATTCCGTGCAGAACCAACAGCACAGCGAGTAGATCGATATACACGCGAAGTTCGGAAATTCGCGCAGCAGACAACCTTTTGAACCCTTGTGACGCCCCAATCACATATGCTTGACGACCAATCCAGTCATAAAACAAAATGATCGCTGCCCAATAAGGGACGTTTTCCAGAAGCAAGCTTCCCCTCAACCCGGTCACGCCGGTGAGGCTGATTGCTACGACCACGGCCAACACCCCAACCCAAGGCAGCAGAATGCGAAATAGGGATATGGCAAAAGACCATACACCCGTACCGGCACCAGCCAGGGACCTCAAATAATCCCCACCCCGTTCAGACCAACGTTTACCAAAGATGAGCAGTACAGCCGCAATGACCAACAATACAAAGATCGCCAGTCCGCGATCACGAATCTGTTCACGTACGACGTCTGATCGCAGATTGGTTACCGTTTCATTTGTCAGGCTCTGGATTGCTTCTTTGATATCCACCCATGCTGGGCCCCAGTGTGACGGGTTTATCGGCGATGGACCCTGCTCAAAGAATTCTTTTTTTTGCCGTGTGCGCAGGATTTGGTCTATTTCGCTGATCAGCCCATTTGCACGGCTGTAAGCCTCTTCAGATATGATACGCGGCACACGGAGGCTGTTTAGCTGTTCTTCAAGATGGGCCCGAAGCTGAGCTATGTCTTCAGGCTCGGGCGCGTCCCCTTCGGGTTTTGGACCCAAAGCCTTGATTTGACTTTGCAACGTGTTGATACGGTCAGTATTTGCTCCGCGTGCTCGATTGAAGTCGTCCCTGTAATTGTTTATTTCGGAACGTAAATTCTCTAACGCCGCGTCCGAGGCGCGGTTCGCCTCGATCACGGATTCAGCTCGGTCCGCCGTTCTTAGCCACCCCTGGTAGTACTCGCTTTGCCGATCGGTCAACTGCGCATTCGCGCTGCTTGTGAACCCAACAAGGCACAAAAATACCAGGACCAAAAACAGGCGGACCTGTGCCAGCATCACACGTCCTCGAATACGCCGGGAATACTACGGGGGGCCTCTGTCATCCAATCCGGCACAGGCAATTCTTTTTCACGCAGGAATTCCGGATTAAACAGTTTGGACTGATAGCGTGTGCCATAGTCACAGAGAATAGTAACGATGGTATGGCCCGGCCCCAATTCTTTGGCCAGACGTACCGCACCGGCCATGTTGATCGCGGTCGAGCCCCCCATGACCAGACCTTCTTCGCGCAGCAGGTTAAAGATATACGGCAGCGCTTCGTTGTCGCTCATCTGGTATGCGAAGTCCGGTTTAAACCCTTCCAGGTTCTTTGTGATGCGAACCTGACCGATGCCTTCGGCAATCGAGCCCCCCTCCATCGCGATTTCGCCGGTGGTATAATAGGAATAAAGCCCTGCCCCCATCGGATCGACCAGACCGATCTTAACACCCTTGGGCTGCAGCGCCTCGGCCACGCCGGCCAACGTTCCACCAGATCCTACGGCACAGACAAAACCATCGACCTTGCCGTCCGTCTGTTCCCAAATTTCAGGGCCTGTTGTTTCCACATGCGCCTGACGGTTGGCCACATTGTCAAATTGGTTGGCCCAAATCGCGCCATTGGGTTCGGTCTTGGCCAACTTCTCGGCCAAACGGCGCGAGTAATGCACGAAATTGTTGGGGTTGCGGTAAGGCGCGGCAGGAACCTGCACAAGCTGAGCGCCTGCCAGACGCAGCATGTCTTTCTTTTCTTCGGACTGGGTTTCAGGGATGACAATCACTGTCTTGAACCCCATCGAAGCTCCGACCAGGGCCAGGCCGATCCCCGTGTTGCCTGCTGTCCCTTCGACAATTGTTCCGCCGGGTTTCAATTCGCCCCGCGCAATCGCATCCCGGATAATATACAGCGCCGCACGGTCCTTGACGGACTGGCCAGGGTTCATGAACTCGGCCTTCCCCAGGATTTCGCAACCGGTTTCTTCACTGATGCGCTTTAACCGGATCAGCGGTGTTTTCCCGACTGCGTCGGCAAGGTCTCGTGCAATGCGCATGGCGCCCTCTTGTCGTTTGGTATCGAAGAAGATTTACAGCCGCGCCGCCGTGACCACAAGCGTGATAGTCATACACGCAGCCTGTCGCGATGACGGGCCAGCCAGTAAGCCAGAGCAACCAATTGTACGTCCTTGAAAACATGACGGTCTGCCATGTCGATGAACGCGTCGAAAGGCAGGATCTGACTGCGAATGTCTTCGCCTTCGGTATCGAGACCGCCGGTGTTTGTCGTATGGGTCAAATCTCCCAATCCGACATACAGATACATGAAGCCGGTGGATGACCCGCTTGAGGAATAGGCCCCACCCGCGTATTCCAACCGATCGAATTTTACACCGGCTTCCTCCATCGCTTCACGATGCACGGCCTGTTCGGGTTCTTCGCCCGGGTCTATCATCCCTGCCACGGCCTCCCAAAGCCACGGTTCGGGGTCGTTAATCAAAAAAGCGGGTGGCCTGAATTGTTCGACCACAAGCACCGTATCCCGCGCCGGGTCGTAGGGCAGAACGGACACGGCACTACCTTGCATCAAGCTGCCCCGATGCAGCACAGGCCCCATTGAACCATCATGCTGGCGGTGTTGAAGGTCGACTTCCTCCATCCCGAAATAGTTGACATAGGCGCGATCGTGACGATGCACGATGACATCCTTATTTGTATCTCTTGGGTCGCCTGTGCGCCGTTTGTCCGCAAGAATTTTGGCCCAAGCCCGGGTTTGAATGGCGCGAATGTTACCTGCCATCACCTCTGGCTCGATCCTGCCAAAATACGCCATCTCTTCTTCAGCGGCCAAAGCCGTGATGTCACCCAGCCTGTCTGCCCATCCCTGCAAAGACCATTGTCCATCCGGTTCCCAACTACCGGGTGCGGGAAAAAAGACCTTTGCCTCACGCTTGTTTCCGTCGTGCAGATCAACTGTCACAGGGGTCAGGTCGTAGTCGAACGCTCCTTCATAAAATGCCAACCTGGCCAGATCCTCAGACGACAAATCCTGAACAAACACGCCATGCGCGCTGTCGCCAGACAAAGGCAGGATCATCGGGAAATCCTGCCCTTTCACTGCGTGAACAGCGTGATCAGGCAGAACCGCCGATTGAACGGAAATATCTTGTAGCGGACGTCCCAGAACGCGTTCAAGCAAGGGTAAATGCCGAAGCGTTCCGTAGAAAAACAAATCAGACAAATTCAATCTCTCAGGTGGCAGTTCGCATCAGCGCCATTGGCGATGGGCCTGTTCAGTGGCCAGACCAGCGACAACTGCTCCAACGGCAAATGCGATCAAAATTTCGGGGACCATCAGCAACTTGCCATACTCGATACCAATCTGGAAAATGGCCATGACCGCCTCAAACGGACCGCCATATCTATTGCGCATGGCAAGGCGGAACATCTCGTAGCAGCCCTGTACGAACAAGGCCCAAAATACCAACGACGCCACACCTGTCAGGCCGTTGTTGATGCCCGCCGTCCATCCTCGTCCGGCGCGCTTGCCCATGATTGTCCAGCCACAGGCCGCGCCAAGCGCCATGTTTACATAGGTAAAGTACCCATAGTCCTTACCCTCTTCACCATTGTCGATGATCATCCCTGAGACGATGAAGGCCAGCACGACAAGGCAAACAGCGGCAACAAGACGCGAGGCAGTGGGCATATGACGGTCCGTTCGTTAACTTGGTTTTGCTATGGTGATCTGTGTCACATCACAATTGCTTGTGTCAAAGGCCGCGCCACATGCGGTCAAATAATAATTCCACATGCGGCGAAAACGCTCATCAAAACCCATTTCAGCGATCTGGTCCCACTTGGAATTGAACGTCTCGTACCAGCGGCGCAGTGTCAGGTCATAGCTTTTGCCAAACTCTTTGGATTTAACCACGCTCAATCCGGCTTGGTCGATCTGCTGCCGCAGGATCGAGGGGGACGGTAACATACCCCCCGGGAAGATATATTTCTGAATGAAATCAACACCGTTCTTGTAATAGTCCCAGCGATGATCGCCCACGGTGATGATCTGCAATGTCGCTTGTGCGCCAGGCTTCAGCCGGTCACGAACAGTTTCGAAATAGACCGGCCAGTACTTTTGACCCACTGCCTCGAACATCTCGATTGAAGCAATACCGTCATACAAGCCCTTTTCGTCGCGATAGTCTTGCAACTTGAACTCCACCTGACCATTTAATCCTGCGTTGTCAATGCGTTCCTTGGCGAATTTAAACTGTTCCTGGCTGATGGTCAGACAGGTCACACGCAGACCACGCTCTTTGGCCGCATATTCCGCAAACCCACCCCAGCCGCAGCCGATTTCCAGAATATGATCGCCGGGTTTGACGCCCATCTCATCCACAAGGCTTGCATATTTGGCGGTCTGTGCCTTTTCTAAACTCTCCTGCCCGGTCTCGAAAATCGCACTGGAATAGGTCATGGTTTCATCCAGCCAAAGGCTGTAGAAATCATTGCCCAGATCGTAGTGGTACGAGATGTTCTTTTTCGCCTGCGTCCGGTTGTTACGGTGCAACCAGAACCGAAGCCGCTCGTAGGCTTGCACTAGGAATTTGCCGGTAAACCCGTCATACACGGTCTCGGATCCCAGATGCACAAGGTCCATGAACGAGCGCAGGTCGGGCGTGCTCCAGTGGCCATCCAGATAGGCATCGGAAAAGCCCAACTCGCCCTCTCGTACCAGGCGCGCAAAGATATCGCCGTCATGAACGTGGACCTCAGCAACCGGCCCCGGCTTGGCTCCTTCGGCGCGGAATGTGCGACCATCGGGTAAAACGATATCAAGCCGCCCGTATTCCATTTTGGTCAGCATCTTGAAAACTTGAGCAAAATATCTGGGCAAGTCTTTTTGCCCTTCAGTCGTCGTCAGGATCATCCGCTCTCCCCTTTGCGGTGTCGATATTAAGCTAGGCCGCGATTTTGTTTCTGGCAAGTTTTCAATTCCTTAGTGGGTTTTTCGGCTTTCATAAGCGCCAAGCGCGCGGCTTCGACCCTCTGCCAAAGCAACAACTGGCGCTGGGTAGTCTGCGTCCTCGTGCAGGTTCCAGGACCGGGGGACCGCTTTAAAATAGGAACGGGCCGTTGCGCTGGGTTTTCTATGGCCTTCGGCAATCCAGCGCCTCAGATAAGCGCCGTCCGGGTCAAATTTCTCAGCCTGCGTCTGAGGGTTGAAAATCCGGAAAAACGGCGCGGCATCAGGGCCAGAACCCGCCACCCATTGCCATCCCATCGCGTTGCAGGCCGGATCCCAGTCGATCAGGCACTCCTCGAACCATTGCATCCCGATTTTCCAGTGTGTCATCAGATGCTTGGTCAAATAGCTGGCCACGATCATCCGCGCCCGGTTGTGCATCCGGCCTGTCACATACATCTGGCGCAAACCAGCATCGACCACAGGGATACCGGTTCTGGCCTGTGTCCATGCAATAACGTCCGGATGTTCGGGGTCCGTGTTCCACGGAAAACTATCCCATTCTGGCTTCCAATTGTCGCTTAGCAGATGCGGCGTGTGGTACATAAGGTGATAGGCAAACTCACGCCACACCAACTGACGCAAGAAAGCCTCGGTGCCCGAAACCCCCATCAAAGCAGCTTGGTGGACCCGGTGCCAAACCGTGCGCGGGCCAAGCTCGCCCAGCGACAGGTATTCAGATAAGTTCGATGTTCCGTCCTGATCCAGCCGGTCACGCTGGCTGGAATACTTTGAAACGCGGTCCAGAAACTCGTCCAGATGATCGCGGGCGGCCTGCTCGCCAGGTTGAACGAAAGGTCGCACAACGGCTGCGCCCCGGTTCATTGCACGCCCCATCTGCCACGCGTTCAGATCCTCAGTTGCAGGCCAGGTGTCAGGTGATTGCAAACGCGTCACCTTCGCAGCGGGCGCAGGAACGTCCCGGCCCTGAACCGCGCGCCACATGGGGGTGTAAACGCGAAAGGGCTGACCGGCCTTGGTTGCGACTGTCCAAGGCTCAAACAGCAAATGCCCGGCAAAGGACTTGGCTGTCACACCTTGCTCGGTCAACGCGGCCTTGATCTCTGTGTCACGCTCAATCGAGGCCAGATCATAAGAACGCGACCAATAGACCGAAGTGGCGCCGGTCTCTGCCACTATGTTTTGCAATTGAGCCAGCGCATCCCCGCTTCGCAGGATCAAACGGCTGTCCAGTCGCGCCAATCCCTCGGCAAGCGCGCCCAATCCTAACTCAAGACGCCATTTTGGTGCCGAACCCAGGCGTCCAACAAGGTCATCGCAAACAAAGACCGGAATAACCGGGCGACCACTCTCAGCCGCTGCTGTTAAGGCTGGATGGTCCGACAGGCGCAGATCCCGCCGGAACCAAATAATGATCGGAGTTTGCCCGTGTGCCATGTTTGCCCTGCTGTTTTCTTCGTATACGAAGGCTCAGGGATAATGGATCACAAAACGCGTTCAAGCGCCTCTAAAAGTTGATCAATTTCCTGTTGCGATGTGTAATGCGTAAAGCTGACCCGAAGCACGCCCTGTGCCGGGTCAACCCCCATGGCTTGCAACGGGCGCACGGCATAGAAGTCTCCGCCACCTGCCATAACGCCGTGTTGCGCCAACTCTGCGGCAACAGTTTCAGCCGGTCGATTTAACGACATCGCAACTGTTGGCGCGCGCCGAGTGGCGTCAGATGTGCCGATCAAACGCACTGCGTTGCGATCCTTGACCGCGTCCAGCACCGGCTGCAGCAAGGACACTTCCTGACCGCGCATCAGGTCATGTACAAAAGCGCCTTGTGCGGCGGCATCAGAGATCGGCCCGCCATGGTGCGCACTCAGCAATTCCACATAATCCGCCATGCCCGCACAGGCAGCGATCTGCGCGTGATCCGGACCGGCCGGGGTGAACCGTTTATACAAAACGTCACCGTTAAAATAATGCGCCTGATTGGGAAGCAACTCTCCTATTGTGCGTCGGATGACCATGCAGCCCTGATGCGGGCCATAGGTTTTATAAGTCGAAAACAGGTAGATATCTGGCCCAAGGTCACCAACATTCGGAAAACCATGCGGGGCGTACGAAACGCCGTCAACGCAGACAAACGCGCCTGCCGCGTGGGCAATTGCGGTGATTTCCGTCACTGGATTGATCTCACCTACAACGTTTGAACAATGCGGGAAACAGACCAGACGCACCCTTTCGTCCAGCATATTTTCAAGGTCTTCGGGCTTTAACGAACCGGTTTCAGGGTCAATCTGCCATTCGCGAATTTCGATCCCCTCATCGGCCAATCTACGCCAAGGGCCAGAATTTGCCTCATGATCCTGATTGGTCACGACGATGGCTTCGCCGGGCTTCATCCATTGCCGGAACGCCTGCGCCAAAACATAGGTATTTTGCGTGGTCGAAGGGCCGAAACTTAGCTCATCGGTGTCGACCCCCAGGATTGCGGCCATACGCGCTCGTGCTTCATACATTTCGGCCCCTGCCAAACGGCTGACCTCGTAAGGCGCATAAGGCTGAACTTTGCGTTGCGTGTAGAACCGCGTCAGTCGGTCAATCACCGGTTGACACGTGTACGACCCACCGGCGTTTTCAAAAAAAGCCTGACCTTGCAAGCTGGGTTCGGAAAAAGCTGGGAATTGCGCCCGAACAAAATCGATATCAAGAGAGCTCATGCCTCTTTGCTCCTTAGTTTTTGCAGTCAGATCAATGAGATGCCCGCTCATGTTTCCAGACACCTCAGAAATCATGGCAGGTCTTCCAGCCCAGCCTGTCGTTACGCCGAAGAAAGGCGCACCACACGGCAGCTCTTTGATAAGAAAGAGCAGTAGTACTTAGACAGCCGCTTCCATAACCGTCAAGTCGCTGCAAAAAAAAGAAAACCCCGGAAAGAACCCGAGGTTTACATCGCGCGTTGGAACGGGATTTAGCCCTGAACTTTGGTGTACGTCCCCTCGCCCGCCAAAATGCCACGGAAACCACCGGGCTCATCCAAGCCGAAAACGATCAGGGGCAGGTTGTTGTCCCGCGCCAGCGCAATCGCCGAGGCATCCATAACACGCAGTCGCTTAGCCAGCACATCATCGTATGAGACGGTATCATAGCGTACCGCGTCAGCATGTTCTTTGGGGTCTTTGTCGTATACGCCATCAACACCGTTCTTGCCCATAAAGATCGCCTCACACGCCATTTCATTGGCACGCAGGGTGGCGGCGGTGTCCGTAGTAAAATACGGGTTACCGGTTCCGGCTGCAAAAATACAGACCCGCTTTTTCTCAAGGTGGCGCACGGCGCGGCGACGAATGTAGGGCTCGCACACCTCATCCATGCGAATGGCCGAGATCACACGCGTGAACACCCCGATTTCTTCCAGTGCCGACTGCATTCCCAGCGCGTTCATAACCGTGGCCAACATGCCCATATAATCTGCCGTGGTTCGTTCCATGCCCTGAGCTGATCCGCTCAGGCCACGGAAGATATTGCCGCCGCCGATGACCATGCAGATCTCAACGCCCAGATCGTGAACCGATTTCACCTCTTGCGCGATGCGCTGAACGGTTGGTGGGTGCAAGCCGAATCCCTGATCCCCCATCAATGCTTCGCCCGAGATTTTCAGCATAACTCTGTTATACTTGGTTTTCGGGGTTTCTGCGGTTTCTGATGAAGGGGAAAGGCTCATATTGCGCTCCGGGCTGGCACGGGGTTAATTTCCGGCGCAAAATGAAGCAAAAGCTCCGCAGGTTCAATGCGGTTGGTGAGGATCGAGGCAACCGCACATGGCCCAGCAATCAACAGCGCAATTATTTCGACACTTACCCGCCATCCCCGACGACAAACCGGTGCTGATTGCGGGCCCGACGGCGTCAGGAAAGTCTGCTTTGGCGCTTGAGATTGCCGAACGGTTTGGCGGTGTGATCGTTAACGCGGATGCCAGCCAGGTTTATGATTGCTGGCGCGTTGTCTCTGCCCGACCATCCGCCGAAGAAGAGGCCCGAGCCCCGCATCGCCTTTATGGTCATGTCGCATATGATCAGGATTATTCAACAGGTCATTGGCTGCGCGAGGTGATCCCTTTGCTGACCGGGGACAAGCGCCCAATCATCGTGGGCGGCACCGGTTTGTACTTTACCGCGTTGACCGAGGGCATGGCACAGATCCCGGCCACACCCCAAGCGATCCGGTCTGAGGCGGACCAGATACCGCTGCAAGAGCTAATCGACGGAATTGACAACGACACGCGATCCGGTCTGGACACACAAAACCGGGCTCGCGTGCAACGCGCCTGGGAAGTCCAACGCGCCACCGGACGAAGCCTGCTGTCTTGGCAGGCCGACACGCCACCACCGGTTTTGAACCTAAGGGACACCGTGCCAATTGTCTTCGACGTTGATAAGGCTTGGCTTTTGGCGCGAATAGAGCGTCGATTCGATCAGATGCTGGATCAAGGTGCCATCGAGGAAGTGCGCGCCATGCAGGATCGTTTTGACCCCAGCTTGCCCGCGTGCAAAGCCATCGGCGTACCCGAGCTCAGGGCCTACCTGAACGGGTCAATGACCTTGGATCAGGCTCGTGAACGCGCAACGATTGCGACACGGCAATTCGCTAAGCGTCAGCGCACCTGGTTTCGGGCGCGCATGAAAGAATGGAATCACGTCGAAATCTCACCATGATACTAAGCACATTAACGTTGCTGGGATGATCTCCTTAAGCGCCGTCAAGACACTGTTTTTAATGATTTTATTTCAAATCCACAAGTGACCCTTAACAACGGCCGCGCTCGAATCTTTACCGTCTAATGACGACAGACCACGTGTTCAACTTGGCGAGAATGTCGTTTTTGAACGTTTAATGACGAATTCGAACATTGACGTTGGCGGAATTCTGGTGCCGAATACCGTCATGGGGATGCACAGAAACCAAAAATCAAAACCCTTCAATCTGGCGACCGGTAAAAACCGGGTCGCGTAGAACCATAATCAATCAACAAAATCTAATGTCACAGGGAGACATCTATGACGAATGACGTAACCACCAATGACAAGGTACACTGGGCGGCCGAGATGCACGCACAGGAATACCGTGACGGCAAGCTGAGCCGCCGTGAGTTCCTGACCCGTGCCACCGGTCTGGGCGTTACCGCAGCCGCTGCATATGGCATGATCGGCCTTGCCGCTCCTGCTCAAGCCGAAGGCGAAGACGCCAAGAAAGAAGGCGGAACCATTCGCGTTCAACAAGAAGTACGCGCACTGAAAGATCCGCGCACTTATGACTGGTCGCAAATCGCGAACGTCTCACGCGGGACGCTGGAATATCTGGTCGAGTACAACTCGGACGGGACATTCCGCGGCATGTTGCTGGAAGGCTGGGAAGTCAACGAAGACGCAACGGTCTACACTCTGAAAGTCCGTTCGGGCGTCAAGTGGAACAATGGCGATGATTTCACCGCTGATGACGTGGCCCGCAACATCGCACGTTGGTGTGACAAGAGTTCGGAAACCAACTCGATGGCTGGTCGTTTTGCTACGCTGGTTGACGCAGATACAGGTCAGGCCGTGGAAGGCGGGATCGAAGTTGTCGACGCCAACACCGTTAAGCTGAACCTGCCTGCTTCTGATATCTCGCTGATCGCAGGTATGGCTGACTATCCGGCTGCGATCGTACACAGCTCATTCAGCGAAACTGACCTGCTGAACAACGTCGGTACGGGCCCCTACCTGATGAGTGAGCTGGAAGTCGGTGTGAAAGCGGTTCTGACGCGCAACGAAGATCACACCTGGTGGGGAGAAGAGGTCTTTGGTCGCCCTGCTTTGGACAGCATCGTATACACCGACTATGGAACCGACCCGTCAGCGTGGCTGGCGGCACTGGAGTCCGACGAAGTCGACATGCTGTATGAATCAGTTGGCGAGTTCATCGACGTGATGGACGGACTTGGCTATGTGAAGTCCGAAGTGGTCACGATGAACACCATTGTTATCCGGCCGAACCAGCTGGCCGAAATTGATGGCAAGCAAGTCTACGCGGACAAGCGCGTGCGTAAGGCTTTGCAAATGGCCGTTGACAATTCGGTCTGCCTGGAATTGGGCTTTGGTGGCCGCGGCACGCCTGCCGAAAACCACCATGTCGGCCCGATTCATCCAGATTATTACGAACTGCCACCGCAGAAAGTGGATCCTGAGGGTGCACGCGCCCTTATGGAAGAGGCCGGAATGGCCGATTTCGAACATGAGCTGATCTCGATCGACGACGACTGGCGCCGGAACACAACCGACGCCGTGGCCGCGCAGCTGCGCGACGCGGGGATCAAGGTCAAGCGGACCGTTCTGCCGGGCAACACCTTCTGGAACGACTGGGCAAAGTACCCCTACAGCTCGACCAACTGGAACCACCGTCCGCTTGGTGTTCAAATCTGGGCACTGGCCTATCGGACAGGCGAAGCGTGGAATGAATTTGGCTGGTCCAACGCCGAGTTCGACTCAATCCTGACGGAAGCTCTGGCGATCGCAGATGCGGACAAGCGCCGCGAAGTCGTCGCCAAGGGCGAGGCCTTGATCCAGGAAGAAGGTGTAACCATCCAGCCCTATTGGCGTGCGCTCTATCGCCATATGAAAGATGGTCTGGTCGGTACTGACATGCACGTGTCGTTCGAACATCATCACTACAAGTGGGGCTGGGCCGCTTAACGCCAGCCTGCTTCTCACAAGGGGCGCCTGATTGGGCGCCCCTTTCCAGCCGCAGACCTGCCGACACGGGGTCGGATGTCCGAGGCCAGAAAATGGTCCACTGATCTGCGGAACACCCGAACAACAGGGGCCAACATGGGACTTTTTATCCTCCGACGGTTTGGCGTGATGCTACTCACAGCACTCTGCCTGACTTTCGTGGTCTTCTTTTTGACCAACCTCTACCCGAACCTTGAAAAGCTTGCCAAAACGCAAGGCAACCAGCGGATGTCTGACGAGCAGGTCGAAACATGGCTGGGGAATCGTGGCTACCTTCAGCCAACGCTGATCAAGTATGGTCAGTGGCTTGGCGTGATGCCGGGCTTCACCAAAACACTGGAAGACGGCACATTCCAGGGCACCTGTGTGCGTCCCGGTTTGACCGAAGAAGATACGCCCCGCTATTGCGGCGTCCTGCAAGGGGATTGGGGGTATTCCACTGTCTTCAAGGATGAGGTCGGAAAGATCGTCAGCGTCCGTCTTGGCAACACCGGCTATCTCATGTTCTGGGTTTTGGTCCTGATGGTTCCGTCTGCACTTTTAGTCGGAGTTCTGGCTGGGATGCGCGAAGGATCCGCGTTGGACCGGTCGCTGTCGACATTCTCTATCATCACGACCGCGACGCCTGAATACGTGTCGGGCGTGATCTTCATCGCGATTTTCACCTCGTCGACCGTTGGACTAAAATGGTTCAAGGGAACAGCGACATCAGCGATGGAAAACCCGACTTTCGAGAACTTCTTCCTGCCGGTACTGACCATCTCACTTTACGGGATGGGCTATATCGCCCGCATGACCCGCGCCTCGATGACCGAGGTGATGACCGCGCAATACATCCGGACCGCGCGGCTCAAGGGGGTGTCCTTCAGCAACATCGTCATGAAACACGCGCTGCGCAACGCGCTGATCGCGCCCTTCACCGTCATCATGCTGCAGTTCCCGTGGCTGCTGAATGGCGTCGTGATCGTCGAGACCCTTTTCAACTACAAGGGCTTTGGCTGGGCACTGGTTCAGGCGGCGGGCAACAACGACATTCAGCTTCTGCTGGCGATCTCGGTCGTGTCGGTCTTTGTGGTTCTGTTGACTCAGCTGATTTCGGATATCGGCTATGTCTACCTTAACCCGCGCATTCGCATTTCTTAAGGAGGGATAGATTATGGAACCACTTACCTGGACCGGCTCTATCGCCTTCCTGAATCCAATCCTGTTGCTCGCACTCGCCGCACTGGCGCTTTCGATCATAGTCTGGATCGTCGCGAGTATCTTTTTGCCTGAACAGCAGATCACCGTAAACTCGGATGGCTCTGTCAGTTCAAGCGGTGGGCTGCGAGGCCTCATCCAAACGGCGCTTCACTACAGCTTTCTGGCCAGCGTCGGATTGTCGGTTGCGTATCTGCTGCTGGGCATTTTTATGGGGACCAATGCAGGGATCATCGGCGCGATGTCGCAACAGTTCCTGCCTGTTTGGGTAGCACTGATCATCATGTTTGCGTCGTCCATCGCCTTTAAACGGCGTCTTGGATTGTACGGCAAACTCTATGACAGCCCCATCGGCATGATCGGTTTCGGTCTTGTGATGTTCTGGGTGTTTACCGGCATCTTCGGCGCAATGGACATGATTGTGACGCATGACCCGCTGACGCAGCTTTCGGGCATGAAGAACAAGGTACCTGGCACGCCTCTGCCAAATCTGGAAGACGGGCAATATGCCTGGTACCTGCTGGGCGGTGACAATCTGGCCCGCGACGTCTTCAGCCGAATGGTAAAGGGCGCGTGGATCGTGGTGCAAATCGCGCCGCTTGCCACGATGTTTGCCTTCATGGTCGGCATCACTCTGGGTCTGCCCGCAGGATATTATGGCGGTCGTCTGGACACGTTCCTGTCGTTCTTGGCCAACCTGATCCTTGCCTTCCCAGTGATCCTGCTGTTCTACCTTCTGGTAACGCCCGAGATCGTCGCGACTGGGGTACCGAACTATATGGCCGCGGTGCTGTTTGTATTCCCGATCCTGTTCCTGGCAGTTTTGCTGAACTCTCGGTTCTATACACGTCCGAAATTCCGGACGCCGCTTCTGGTGGCGGTGCTGGGGATCACGGTCTGGCTGTACCTATCGCTGATTTCGACCGGTGGGTATGTGATTAATACCGATGACTATCGCATCTGGGGCCTGCCGACATATCTGGATCTGTTCGACATTCCGGGCGGTATTCTGGTGGTGTTCGTTTCAGTGGTCTTTGTGAACTCGCCTACGGTGTTCCGTATCGTGCGGGGTCTGGCGCTGGACATCAAAACCCGTGATTACGTCGCGGCGGCGCAAACTCGTGGCGAAGGACCGTGGTACATCATGCTGTGGGAAATCCTGCCCAACGCTCGTGGTCCACTGATCGTCGATTTCTGTCTGCGTATCGGTTACACGACCATCCTGCTGGGAACCTTGGGCTTCTTCGGACTGGGCCTTCCACCTGAAAGCCCGGACTGGGGTTCGACGATCAACGAGGGGCGTAAGCTTCTGTCGATCTACCTGCACCCTGCCCTTCCGCCTGCCTTTGCCCTGCTGTCGCTGGTTCTGGGTCTGAACCTGCTGGCTGACGGTCTGCGCGAAGAAAGCCTGAAGGACTGATGTGATCGAGGCCGGGGGCTCTGCCCCCGGACCCCCGAGGTATTTTTAGCCAGATGAAGGGGATCCCCGCATTTGGTGAGGAGTAAACAAGATGAGCAAAATGGCGGATTATGACGGCCCGATCCTGGAGATCGACAAGCTGTCTATCTCATTCTTTACCCGCCTGCGGGAAATTCCCGCCGTGATGGATTTCTCAGTCAGTGTGCAGCCCGGCGAGGCTGTGGGATTGGTCGGTGAATCCGGGTGCGGTAAGTCAACCGTGGCGTTGGGTGTCATGCAGGATCTTGGCAAGAACGGTCGGATCGTCGGAGGGACGATCAAGTTCAAAGGCAGGGATCTTTCAGAAATGTCGGCGGAAGAGTTGCGCGATGTTCGCGGCAACGAAATCGCGATGATCTATCAGGAGCCGATGGCATCGCTGAACCCGGCGATGAAGATCGGCAAACAGCTGATGGAAGTCCCGATGATCCACGAAGGCGTCAGTGCGGAAGAAGCATATTCACGAGCACTGGAAGTGGTGACGGATGTGCGCTTGCCTGACCCGGAGCGAATGCTGAATTCTTTCCCGCATCAGCTTTCTGGCGGTCAACAGCAACGCATTGTGATTGCGATGGCGCTGATGTCGAAACCGGCGCTGCTGATCCTGGATGAGCCAACAACCGCTTTGGACGTGACAGTCGAAGCCGCCGTTGTTGAGCTGGTCAAGGATCTGGGCAAGAAATACGGCACCTCTATGCTGTTCATTTCGCACAATCTCGGGCTGGTTCTGGAAACCTGCGACCGGCTGTGTGTGATGTATTCGGGCGAAGCGGTCGAACGTGGCTCGATCAAGGATGTGTTCGACGAGATGCAGCATCCTTATACACAGGCGTTGTTCCGGTCGATCCCGCTGCCGGGGGCCGACAAGAATTCGCGTCCGCTGGTGGCCATCCCCGGCAACTTCCCCCTACCCCATGAGCGGCCTCCGGGGTGTAACTTTGGCCCGCGCTGCGACTACTTCGAAGAGGGGCGCTGCGACGCAAAAGACATTCTGATGGAGGCTGTGCCAGGAAATGACCGGCACCATACGCGCTGTCTGAAATTCCAAGAGATCGACTGGAACGCACCGATCACGGTAGGCGAACAGAAAGAGAAAGGCGAAATCGGGCGGACTGTTTTGAAAATGGACAACCTCAAGAAATACTATGAGGTTGCGGCAAACGCTCTGTTCGGTGGCGGCGAGACGAAAGTTGTGAAAGCCAACGAAACGCTCAGTTTCGAAGCACATGAATCCGAGACGCTGGCCATCGTGGGTGAATCCGGTTGCGGCAAATCTACTTTTGCCAAGGTGCTCATGGGGCTGGAAACGGCCACGGATGGTCAAATCCTGTTGGACAATCGGAATATCGAACAGGTGCCCATCGAAGAACGGGATGCCAAGACGGTTGGCGAAGTTCAGATGGTGTTCCAGAACCCGTTTGACACCTTGAACCCCTCGATGACCGTCGGGCGTCAGATCATTCGAGCGCTCGAGATTTTTGGGGTTGGAAACTCTGAGGCCGAGCGCAAGAAGCGGATGCTGGAGCTTCTGGATCTGGTGAAGCTGCCGCGTGCATTTGCGGATCGGATGCCGCGCCAGTTGTCCGGTGGTCAGAAACAGCGCGTGGGCATTGCGCGCGCCTTTGCGGGTGATGCTCGTATCGTGGTTGCGGACGAGCCTGTCTCGGCCCTGGACGTGTCGGTGCAGGCAGCTGTGACCGACCTACTGATGGAAATCCAACGAGAGCATAAAACCACCTTGCTGTTCATCAGCCACGATCTGTCCATCGTGCGGTATCTCAGTGACCGGGTCATGGTCATGTATCTGGGTCATGTAGTCGAACTGGGCACGACCGATCAGGTTTTTGCCCCGCCCTATCACCCCTACACCGAAGCTCTTTTGAGCGCTGTTCCAATCGCCGATACTTCGGTCGAGAAGCAGCATATCGTGCTTGAAGGTGATATTCCCTCAGCCATGAACCCGCCGCCAGGCTGCCCGTTCCAGACACGATGCCGCTGGAAAACCGAAGTGCCGGATGGGCGTTGCGAGTCGCATGTTCCGCCGGTGCAGACCTTGGCAGATGGGCATCAGGTGAAATGCCATCTGGCCGAAGACATTCTGGCGCGGATGGAACCGGTGATCAAAGTCGCTGCGGAGTAACCTTGCCAATAAGACTTAGAAAGGGCCGGTCATTGACCGGCCCTTTCTGGTAGTGCCGCGTTTTGCGGGGAGACAGGCGGCGCTTAGGAATATGCGTGAGTGGTGTCCCGATTTTCCTCAGCCTGTCATGACATTGTTGCCGAAATGCATGAACTCTTGGTTCATTCCGGCAACGTCACCGGCCTCTAGCTGCAAGCTGGCGCTTTCGAGCATTTTGTAGCTTTGCTGCCCCTTCACCCAATCGTCAGCCGATTGCAACGTGGTCAGTGTGTAGGATGTGACTTCGTTCAGGTAATGGGTGGGAATGATAACCTTGGGCTTAAGTTTAGAAACGATATCATTGCCTTGCTCAAAGCTGAGAATATGTTCCGATCCGTCCACCGGCAATGTCAGAACATCCACCTGTCCAATGGCATCCCAAAACTCCTGCGGCGGGTTGTGACGATTGTCGCCCCAGATCAGCGTGCGAATTCCACCGGTTTCCACCAGATAGACCACCATATCCATGTGACCCACATTGTTCGGCGGACAGGCTTCTGCCCCGAACTCGGCCAGCGCATTGGTCCAATCATACCACCCGGGTGCAACGCAGGCGTGCTTGTCTGCAAAACCAGTGATCTTGAGATCGGCGAACTCAAATTTGCCAACCATCCGGTCCAGCACCATGGTCGAGCTTGGCCGTTCGATGGCGTCATGGTCAAAATGCGCGTGGGTCGACAACGTGATATCCACCGGGATCTGAGGAAACTCGTTGCGGAACCACAAACCCCACGCCCCTGATGGATCATCGCGCCACGGGTCAAACAGAACGGTCGCCCCGTTGGGTGACGTGATTTTGATGGCGCAATGACCGTAATAGTCGATCCCTACCGTTCCGGTGCTGGCCTGCCCGGTCGATCCCTGCAGATCGATGACGTGGTTATTGTTTCCCGGTTGCAACCAGGCTTGAGACTGCGCCTCAGCCGGTTTTGCGCCCAGTACTGAAGCCGTCGCACCAACGCCGGCAGCCCCTGCGGCCATAAAAAATGATCGACGTGAAAGCCCAGGTGCCAGGTGATCCTTGTCCCCGTTCAGGATGGTCGGTTTCAGATCTTTGCGATCCATTTAATGTACCTCTCTGTTGGACGTGTGCGATTTGCCCGCACCCCATCACAGAGGGTAACAAGCCAAAGCATGTTGGCTCAGACCGGAAAATTAGGGGTGGAATATGGGGGCAATCCCCATATTCCACCATCACGAAATTGAGAGAAGATGGCTGCGCAGGTTCTGGTCGCGCCCATCAAGGCCTAATTTGCGGCGAATGTTGTTGCGGTGAAAGTCGATTGTCGAAGTCTCGCGCGACAGCGCCTTTGCGATGTCCTTGGTAGTCTTTCCAAACATCACCATCTGGGCAATTTCCATCTCGGTCGGGGTCATCGCCGCAAACGCATCTGTCAATTTGTCGGACAGCGACGACGTGATCTCGTTCAGGTTATTCTCAACCAGGTCGAGGTAAACACTCTGCGCCTCATCACCTGCCAACTGCGCTCGAACCTTATCCAGATAGGGCAGCACCCGGCTACGCACCTGTTCGACAATCTCCATGTCACGGCTCTTGCGATCATCTTCAAGACTGGACAGCAACACGCGCAACGCCGTGTTGGCTTCCTGTAATTCACGCGTGCGATCCGAGACCCGCGTTTCAAGCTGCGCAAGTGTTTCATTCAGTTTCTCTTCCAACGCGCGGCGCAGATAAACCTCTTGCAACAAAGCCAAATCCGACTCGACCATGCGCGCAAACTGCGTCAGCCCTTCGCGGAACAGCAATGCCCGGCGGTTTTGTTTGCGATCTAGAACGCAGATTGTTCCGAACACGGATCCATCGGGCCATTTCAGCGGCAGACCGATGTAAAACGTCATGCCGTGTTCCAGATCGTCATTGTCCGACCAGACCGGGTCACAGGTGGCATCCTCGACCACCAGCTCTCCGTCCCGCTGCAGAACGCCCTGACAATAGAGTTTGGGATTCAACTGGAAGGTCAATCCGACCGGATAGGGGTTTTCGGGATGATCTGAGGTGATAAGAACCGCATGGTCAGGCGCATCGGTTTTCATGATCAGGCTCGCGGGCACATCTGCCAACTCGGCGACCAGATCAACCAGTTGCTGCCAGTTGGCCAGTGTTTCTTTGGGAATTTGCGGGTGGTCAACAGGCATGAGGGGCCTCACCAGTTACTGGGCGGTACCCTCTCAGGTTAGTTGGACGAGCCGCACGGAATCAAGAATTGGACGCTCTGCGTCGCAGCATCCGGGCTTACCCGCCCCAGATGACCTTCACATAGTTCTGCGTTTCTTTATACGGCGGAATACCACCATGTTTTTCAACCGCTTTGGGACCCGCATTATAAGCAGCCAAAGCCAGTGGCCAGGATTTGAACTTGCGATACTGCCAGGACAGATATCTGGCCCCGCCTTCCAGGTTTTGTTTGGGATCGAGCGGATTTACACCCAAAAGCTCGGCGGTCTGAGGCATCAGCTGCGCCAGTCCCAGCGCGCCTTTGTGAGATTTCGCCTGCGGATTCCATCCGCTTTCCTGTTGTACAAGGCGCAGGAACAAGTCCTCGGGGATGTTGTGAAGCCTCGCAGCTTGCTTCGCCAGGTCCAGATACTGACCCCGGTACTTTCCGGTATAGCGTTTGCTGACCTGCGCGCGGGACGTTTTGGGTTTGAGACGCTCAGAATCCCGATACTGAGTGGCCGCGCGTGAATCCAAAACTTTGGATTGCTTCAGAAAAATATCCTTACGGCTTTTGGTGGACAGCGTTTGCGCCTGCACGGGCGCAACAGCCAGCACAAGGCAGACAACAGTAAACCCAGCAACCCAAGAACGCATCAATGCCAATCCTGCTCGATCAGAAACCAGTCGGAGTATAGGTATTCCCGACAAAAATGAAAGCTTGGTAAACATCAAAGTAAGACTCTTGTTGAACACTGTTGTATCAACTGTGTTTCAACCACGATGCAGGCCGTATAGGGTCACACGAAACAAGCCGCGCCGGATTCGGTGCATATACGCGAAACAGAACGAGGAATTACATGGCGGGTTCAGTCAACAAGGTCATTCTGGTAGGTAATCTTGGCCGCGACCCCGAGGTTCGGTCGTTTCAGAACGGCGGCAAAGTGTGCAATCTGCGCATTGCCACCTCGGAAAACTGGAAAGACCGCAACACAGGCGAGCGTCGCGAACGTACAGAATGGCATTCGGTTGCCATCTTCTCAGAGCCTTTGGCCCGCATTGCCGAGCAATATTTGCGCAAGGGCAGCAAGGTCTACATCGAAGGTCAGCTGGAAACCCGCAAGTGGCAGGATCAATCCGGTCAGGATCGTTATTCCACCGAAGTTGTCCTGCGCCCCTATCGAGGTGAACTGACCCTTCTGGACAGCCGTGGCGAAGGTGGCGGCGGAAGTGGCGGTGGTTATGGCGGCGGCCAAGCTGGTGGCGGTTACGGCGACCCTTACGGTGGCCCGTCCAGCTCACCAGCGCCTGCATCAGGTGGAATCGACGACGACGAGATTCCGTTCTAATCGAAACGGAGACACGACATGACATGGTCCTTCTCTCTCGGCCGGTTGCTCGGGTCCGAACTGAGGGTCCATGTCACTTTTCTTTTGCTTTTAGCATGGGTCGGCTTTGCAGCCTATTCCGCGGGCGGTCTGCCCGCCGCCATAGACAACCTTATTTTTGTTCTGGCGCTTTTTGCTTGTGTGGTTGCGCATGAATTTGGCCATGCCCTCATGGCCCGGCGCTATGGTATCAAAACCCCTGACATAACTCTGCTGCCAATCGGTGGACTGGCTCGGCTGGAACGCATGCCGGAAAAACCCATGCAAGAGGTCTATGTGGCGCTTGCGGGCCCTGCTGTGAATATTGTCATCTGGATCGTACTTGTTGCCCTTGGCGCAGGGACGCCATTTGAAACTTTTGCGCAGATCGACTCGCCCGGTACCGGGTTGTTGGACAGGTTGGCCTATATCAACCTGCTGTTGGCCGCTTTCAATATGATCCCCGCCTTTCCCATGGACGGAGGGCGGGTGTTCAGGGCCCTGTTGTGCTTGCGCATGGACAGGGTCAAGGCAACGCGTTTGGCCGCAATAGGTGGCCAGATCGTCGCCATCGGCCTTGGCTTTCTTGGTCTTAGCACCGCAAACCCCATCCTTGTCCTGATTGCGGTGTTCGTTTTCATCGCAGCCAACGCAGAAAGCCAGGATGTTGCATTGCGGTCCGCCGCCCGCCGCGTCTTGGCCCGGGACGCGATGATCACCGAGTTTCACGCCTTATCCCCCAGCGACACGCTCAGCACGGCGGCGCAAGCCGTCATTCATACGACACAGCACGAATTTCCTGTCCTGGAGGATGATCGTGGCCTGCTGGGTTTCGTAACCCGGGATCGCCTGTTCGCCGCTCTGGCCAGCGATCAGCCCCGATCAACCTCTGCGCTTTCGGTGATGGATGCCGATATTCCCTCAGTCACCCTGACCACTGGGCTAGAAGAGGTGCTGGAGCATCTTCACAAAGGCGCTCCGGCCATCGCTGTTGTCACCCATGGCGGGCGCATGGTGGGCTATATCACGCGTGAGAATATCGGTGAACTCATGGTGATTCAGGGCCGCTAGGACCCTGTTTCACGCCGCTGCCAAAGCGTCTGACAGGACTGAGAGAACGGCGTCTTTCGGAACATCAGACGTAACAAAAGCCTGACCGAGGCCGCGCGCGAGGATGAAGCGCAATTGCCCATCCACAACCTTCTTGTCCTGCCCCATCAGTTCCACCAGCGCGTTGGCACTTGGAAGGTCTCCAGGAATATCAGCAAGATCGGTTTTCATCCCCATCGCGCGTAGATGCGCCCGCACCCGGCTTGGGTCTTCCTGCGAACACAGGCCAAGACGCGAGGACAGTTCAAACGCAAGCGCACAGCCGATGGCGACGCCTTCGCCATGCAGCAACCGGTTGGAATACCCTGTTGCCGCCTCAAGCGCGTGGCAGAACGTATGCCCCAAGTTCAGCAAAGCACGATCACCCTGTTCGGTTTCATCCCGAGCAACGATATCGGCTTTCATCTGCACTGAACGGGTGACGGCCCGCACGCGTGCCGCCATGTCTCCGGCGGACACGCTTGGGCCGTTTTGCTCGAGCCATTCAAAGAATTCCGCGTCACCCAGCAGACCGTATTTCACGACCTCGCCATAGCCCGACAGAAAATCCCTCTGGGTCATGGTTCCCAGGACCGAGGTATCGGCCAAAACCAGCGATGGTTGATGGAACGCCCCAATCAGGTTTTTTCCCTGAGGCGCATTGATCCCGGTTTTGCCGCCAACCGAGCTGTCAACTTGCGCCAGCAGCGAGGTAGGGATCTGCACAAACCTGACCCCGCGGCGCAGGACAGCCGCAGCAAAACCTGCAAGATCACCAATGACCCCACCACCCAAAGCCACAACCACATCCCGGCGCTCGACTTTCTCTGCCAGCAGCCATTCAACCGCGCGTTCAAAATGTGGCCAGCTTTTGGTGGCCTCGCCCGCAGGCAAGGCCAAGGCAGTCATCTCGACACCGGCGGCGTTGAGACCCGCACGCAGAGCGTCCAAGTGCAACTCAGCCACGTTCTCATCGGTCAGGACGGCCACTTTGGGGCGCGGCAATAGTGGGGAAATCCACTCTCCTGCCCGCGCCAGAAGATCCGGGCCGATCTCGACATCATACGAACGGTCGCCCAGATCCACATGTACTGTTTGATGCATTACTTCTGTTCCAAAACATCGGGGCGCGCCAGCAACGCTGCGACAACCCTGTCCACCATATTCTCGATCGAGGTTTCGCCATCGGACTCGACCGTCAAATCCGCCTCGGCGTAAACCGGTACGCGCGCCTCGTAGAGGGCTTTTAATGTCGCATACGGATCTGCGGTTCGAAGCAACGGGCGCGTGTCCTTGTGGCGCACCCGGTTCCACAACACGTTCAGGTCAGCCCGTAGCCATACCGAGGCGCCCTGCTGGCTGATCGTTCGCCGGTTTCCCGGTTGCAGAAATGCCCCGCCGCCAGTGGACAGGACACCCTTCTTCTCTTCCAGCAAGCGGCCGATAACCTGCGCTTCCTTTGCCCGAAAAAACGGTTCTCCGTCCCGTTCGAAAATTTCCGGGATGGTCATGTTGGCCGCTGATTCGATCTCGGCGTCGCTGTCCAGAAACGGAACGCCCAAGCGCGCCGCCAAAGCGCGGCCCACAGCAGTCTTGCCTGCCCCCATCATCCCGACCAAAACCACGGTTTTGTGCAGATCAAACCTGCCCTGTGCGTCTGCGATGTGCGTGTTATGCTTAATTTCGCTCATTTCTCTGTGAATGACGTGATCTTAGGAAAAATGCCAGTTATAACTTGGCCAAAATCAAAAATTGAGGCAGCGTGGGGCCATGGGCCGTCTGATCAAATTCGTGATATATGTTCTTTGCCTGGGTTTCATTGGGCTGGTGGCTTATGCCTATGTCGGTCCTTTCTTTGGCGCGGATTTCTCAGCACCCCAAAGTGAAATCCGCGAACCGGTCGTGCTGGATGTCGACTAAACAGGCGCTTTTTGCCGTCTTTCTGGCAGGATCGGCACAGGCGCAGGACCCTTTGTCAGCCATCGATTGGCTGTCGAATCCGCCCGAAAACCTTCCCGGAACCGTTCTGCTAGAGCCCCCGGTCGCCCAAAACGGCGCATTACCGGACATCGAGGTGACGTCGCTTGAGGCTCTGTCGCGGCCGTTGGGTCTTGTTTCGTCCACCGTTACGGGACTGCCGATCGACCTTTGGAAAGGCAGTGACCCCGCTCGCCTGGCTGAGCTAATCTCCAAAATCCCTGTTCGTGACAATCCTGCCATGCAGCGCTTGCTGTTCACGTTGCTCTTGTCCGAATCCCGCGCCCCGTCCGGGCCTGATGCGCAAGAGGTGCTGCTTTTGGCCCGCCTGGATCGGCTGATGCAGTTGGGTGCAGCAGATCCTGTACAATCCCTTGTGCAATTGGCAGGACCGACGGATACCCAGGAGCGGTTTCAACGCTGGTTTGACGCAACTCTGCTGACCGGGGACGAAGATCGCAGCTGCACCGCCCTGATTGCCCAACCTCATCTGTCGCAGAACTATGCGGTGCAGATATTCTGCAAAGCACGTCGCGGGGATTGGGCGTCTGCGGCGCTGACACTCGAAGCGGCGCACGCACTAGAACTTCTGCCGCCCGAAGAACTTGCTGTTCTTGATCGGTTTCTAAGCCCCGAGCTTTATGAGGGCGCAGCCTATTTGCCGCAGCCCGAAGACCCGGACCCGCTGAGTTTCCGGCTGTTCGAAGCCATCGGGGAACGCCTGCCATCCGCCCCTTTGCCGCGTGCTTTTGCCAATGCAGATCTGCGGGACGTCGCGGGCTGGAAGGCTCAGATCGAAGCCGCAGAACGGTTGACGCGGATCGGTGCTTTGACCCCAAATCAGCTCTTGGGCCTGTATACCGAACGTGATCCCGCTGCTTCTGGTGCAGTCTGGGATCGTGTCGCAGCCATCCAACAATTTGAAAGCGCGCTGAATACGGGCAATGCCGACGCCATCGGAAAGACTCTGCCTACAGTCTGGCAACAGATGCGCAGCGTGGGACTTGAAGTATCCTTTGCCGACCTTTTTGCCGAGCGCTTGTCGCAGGTAACTTTGCCGGTGCCCGCCACCGAAAACCTGCGCTGGCGCATCCTCATGTTGTCCGACATGTATGAGCGTGCAGCCCTTGCTACGCCCAACAACGGGACCGACACATTGTTCCTTGCGGCACTTGCGCAAGGCGATCCCGGACGCGCTGTTTCCCCTTCCCCCTTGGCAGATGCCGTCGCGCAGGGATTCGAGTGGTTGGCACCTGTGCCCAGCGACATCGACGCGTTGTTAGCCAACGGTCAGTTGGGCGAAGCCATTTTGGAAGCGATGCAACTGTTTGCCCATGGCGCGCGCGGCAATCTGGTGGATCTGGCCGGAGCAATCGCAACCTTCCGAAAGGTGGGGCTTGAGGACACGGCCCGCCGTGCCGCGCTGACGCTGCTGATCCTGCAAGAGCGGTGACCATGGGCGGCCCAGCATCCAACGAGCTATGGATCTCAACCTTCCTGCAAGCGCAGGCGGCTGAACTTGGCGCGGCGACAAACACGTTGCTGGCTTATGGGCGTGATCTGAAAGATCTTGCCGCGTGGCTGGAGCACCGAGCCACAGGGTTTGAACAGGCCGACCGCGACCAAATCGAAGCCTACCTAATCGACTGCGATGCGCAGGGCTTGTCCCGTTCCACCCGAGCGCGACGTCTTTCGGCCATCAAACAACTCTATCGATTTGCCTTCGAGGAAGGTTGGCACGATGTGAACCCGGCCATTCAGATCAAAGGTCCCGGGCGACAGAAACGTCTTCCCAAAACTTTGGGTGTGCCCGAGGTGGACCGCCTTCTTGAAGCAGCGCGCCAAACCGGACGCACCCAGTCGGACCGGTTGCGTAACACTTGCCTGATGGAACTGCTTTACGCCACGGGAATGCGCGTGACCGAACTTGTGTCCCTGCCCGTTTCCTCGGCGCGCGGCGATCCGCGTATGCTGCTGGTGCTGGGCAAAGGTGGCAAGGAACGCATGGTGCCATTGTCCCCACCTGCGCGGAATGCATTGGCCGATTGGCTGACCGAACGGGATGAAGCCGAAGAGCAGACCGTTGAGAAAGGTGGCCAAAGGTCCCGCTTTTTGTTCCCGTCGCGCGGGAAATCGGGCCATCTGACGCGACACAGGTTCTTTCTGCTGGTCAAGGAACTGGCCGTGCACGGTGGTGTTTCACCCGAAAAGGTTACGCCGCACACGTTGCGACATGCCTTTGCCACGCATCTTCTGGCAAATGGCGCTGATCTGCGTTCGATCCAGACCCTGTTGGGTCACGCCGACGTCGCAACAACCGAGATTTACACCCATGTTCTGGACGAACGTCTGGCGGAACTGGTGTTGCAGCATCACCCGCTGAGCAAAGACCCCAAGAAAGACGAGGGCTAAGCCCTTGATCCGGCGGGGTCGCATCCCCATAACGGATGCAGAACTCTAGCTCTCAAGGACCTATGGAACCCTCACCTTCTCTGATCGACAGCACTTTCTGGTTTACCTCTGGTGCTATCCTCCTTTTGCTCGTCTTGTCCGGCTTCTTTTCTGGCTCGGAAACAGCGCTTACGGCCTCTTCTCGCGGAAAACTCAGGGCGCAGGCCGACAAAGGATCACGCGGGGCAAAAAAGGCGCTCGAGATCACCGATGACAACGAACGTCTGATCGGATCGGTTCTACTGGGCAATAACCTGGTCAACATTTTGGCGGCGTCGCTGGCGACGGCGTTGTTCACACGCTTGTTCGGCGAAAGCGGCGTGGCCTTGGCGACACTGGTGATGACATTGCTGGTTCTGATCTTTGCCGAAGTGCTGCCGAAGACCTACGCCATCACCAATTCTGAAAAAGCTGCATCTGCGGTTGCACCAATCATCAGCGTGGTTGTGACGGTGTTTTCGCCCATCGTTGCCGCTGTGCGATTGCTGGTGCGCGGTGTCTTGCGCCTGTTTGGGGTGCAGATCGACCCCGACAGCAACATTCTGGCTGTTCGTGAAGAAATTGCCGGCGCCCTGCAACTGGGCCATTCCGAAGGCGTGGTAGAAAAGGAAGACCGCGACCGTATTCTGGGCGCACTGGATTTGGGTGACCGCGCGGTGGAAGAGATCATGTTGCACCGCTCGAATATCGAGATGATTGACGCCGACGCCGCGCCCGAAGCGATCCTTAAGCAATGTCTGGAAAGCCCGCATACGCGCCTTCCCGTCTTTCGGGATGAGCCGGAAAACATTGTGGGTGTTGTGCATGCCAAAGACCTTTTCCGCGCGATGTATGCGCAAGCCGGTGGCAGCGATGGCGGCACTGACCGTCTGGCCAGCTTTGATATCGGTAAAGTTGCCAATGACCCCTATTTCGTGCCGGAAACCACCACTCTGGACGACCAGATGCGTGAATTCCTGCGGATGCACAGCCATTTTGCACTGGTGGTCGACGAATACGGATCTTTGCGCGGACTGATCACGCTGGAAGACATTCTGGAAGAGATCGTAGGCGAAATCGCAGACGAATTTGACATTGATGAAGAAGTGCCTGTCACCCGCACCGAAGACGGGCAGTACCTTGTCGAAGGCGCAATGACCATCCGTGATGCCAACCGGGCGCTGGACTGGTCACTGCCGGATGAAGAGGCCAATACACTTGCTGGGCTGGTCATACACGAAGCACAAATGATCCCCGTCGTGGGTCAGGTGTTTTCGTTCCACGGGTTCCGCTTCGAAGTGACCGATCGCGAAGGCAATCGTATCACCGCTTTGAAAGTCCGCCCGCTGTAAGGCGTCGCGAAAACCGGTGCCCCAAATCAGGGCACCGGTCGCAATCTCTACCTCAGGCGAACCAGGTACGGCTGGCGACATAGCCGTCCATAAGGTCGCCATTGGCGTGCGCGCCCCAGCCGGTCACCTTATCCGAGTAGCCATCGATGAACTGGTTGAACATCGGGTTGATCAGACCACCTTCTTCCCAGACGATCCGGGCCATCTGACCATAGAGCTCTTTGCGCTTGGTCTCGTCCAACTCGGAACGCGCCTTCAAGAGCAACGCGTCGAACTGTTCGTTTTTGAAACGCGTATCGTTCCAGTCGGCAGTGGAAAGATAACCAACCGACCACATCTGATCCTGCACCGGGCGACCACCCCAATAGGACGCGCAGAACGGCTTGTTGTTCCACACTTCGGACCAGTACCCATCTGCGGGCTCACGCTGAATCTCCAGCGGGATACCCGCCTCTTGCGCTGACAGTTGGAACAGTTGCGCGGCGTCAACGGCACCTGCAAAAGCGGCATCCGAGACATGCAGTACGATAGGCGAGCCATCATGGCCCGACGCTTTGTAGTGCTCGGAAGCCTTGGCCAGATCAAAAGCGCGCTGTTCCATCGTATCATCGAACAAAGGATAGGCTTCATTGATCGGTATATCGTTCCCGACCGAGCCGTAGCCGCGCAATACATTCTCGACCATCTGTTCGCGATTGATCGCGTATTTCAGCGCCAGACGCAGGTCTTTGTTGTCGAACGGAGCGGTGTCGCAATGCATAACAAAGATGTAGTGCCCGCGGCCCGATGTGGCGTTGATGTTGATGCCAGGCGCGCGCCCGAACAGTTTCGCGGTCCGTGGTGGGACGATGTTCATCGCGTGAACCTGACCTGACTGCAAAGCCGCCGAACGAGCGGTGTCATCATTCAGAACCAGAATCTCGTGGCTGTCATAATGGCCGACGCTGTCATCCCAGTGGTTGGCGAATTTTTCGAACCCATAGAGTACGCCCGGTTCGTCCGCGACGACCTTGTATGCCCCGGTCGAAATGCCTTCGGCCGGATTGTCCATGCCGCCACCCGGTTGCATGACCAGGTGGTAATCCGACATCAGATACGGCAGGTCCGCATTTGGAGTGGTTAAGGTGACGACCACATAGTCACCGTCGACCCGGATATCCTCGATCCCACGCATGATCCCTAACGCACCGGATTGAGCATCCTCGTTCGAGTGACGCGCCAACGTCTGTTGAACATCCTCTGGCGTCAATGTCTTTCCGTTGTGGAACTCTACTCCCTTGCGGATGCGGAAAGTCCAAACCTTGCCATCCCCGGACGCTTCCCAGCTTTCAGCAATGCTTGGGGCAATGCCGCCATCTGCGGTGACAATCGTCAAAGTGTTGCCAAAGGCGCGCAAAGCCTTCGCAGTCACGTGCGACGTCGACAGGGCCGGGTCCAGAGTGTTGGTGCTTTCTCCTCCTTTCAGACCCAGAACAAAGTGCCCCCCTTTCTTGGGCGTATCCGCCAGCCCGGATTCAGCCCAAATGGTGCTGGCTACAGCCGCGCTCAGGCCCAGGGCCGCAGATTTCGCCATGAACTCACGGCGGCTCAACGCTTGGGGGTTGAGTTCGAATTTACTCATTTCATTTCCTAACTGAGAGTCTCACGAAGGTGCAGTCGCAGCGCCTTTAGATTGATTCTGTAACGGGCGCGTGACCGACCTTGGGTGCGTTTATCCAGCCTTGCGCATGACTTCCACGACAAGTTTTGTCGCGTTTGGCATTGCGCTCAGTAGCGCCCTGCGCACACTGGCGGAAATCAATCGGAGGTCTTTATGAAACTGCAAACCCGCGTGGTGGTCATTGGCGGCGGTGTCGTCGGTTGTTCAGTCCTGTATCACCTGACCAAGCTGGGCTGGTCGGATGTCATGCTGCTGGAACGCTCCGAGTTAACCAGCGGATCGACCTGGCACGCGGCGGGCGGGTTTCACACCCTCAACGGCGACACCAATATGGCCGCGCTGCAGGGCTATACCATCCGACTGTATAAAGAGCTGGAAGAAATCACAGGCATGTCCTGCGGGTTGCACCACGTCGGCGGCGTGACCCTGGCCGACAATCAGGACCGTTTTGACATGCTGCTGGCCGAGCGCGCCAAGCACCGTTTCATGGGGTTGGAAACAGAAATCGTCGGGCCGGACGAGATCAAAAAAATCGCCCCGATCACCAATACCGATGGCATCATCGGCGCGCTCTACGACCCTCTCGATGGGCATCTTGACCCCTCGGGCACCACACATGCCTACGCCAAGGCGGCGCGGATGGGTGGGGCCACGATCGAAACCCATTGCATGGTGCGAGAAACCAACCAGCGCCCGGATGGCACATGGGATGTGGTGACCGACAAGGGGACGATTCACACGGAGCATGTGGTCAATGCAGGCGGTCTCTGGGCGCGCGAGGTGGGCGCGATGGCGGGTATCTACTTCCCTCTGCACCCGATGGAACACCAATATCTTGTCACGGACTCGATCCCTCAGATCGAGGCGATCATCGACGCCGGTGGCGAGCATCCCCATGTGATGGACCCGGCGGGCGAAAGCTATCTCCGGCAGGAAGGGCGCGGCCTTTGCATCGGGTTTTACGAGCAACCCTGTAAACCCTGGGCCGTCGATGGAACACCTTGGGAGTTCGGCCATGAACTGCTGCCTGATGACTATGACAAGATCACCGACAGCATCGAATTTGCCTACAAACGTTTCCCAGTTCTCGCCGAAGCTGGTGTGAAGTCTGTAATCCACGGGCCGTTCACCTTCGCACCCGACGGAAACCCTCTGGTCGGGCCGGTTCCCGGAATGCGCAACTACTGGTCGGCTTGTGGCGTGATGGCCGGGTTCAGCCAGGGCGGCGGTGTTGGCCTGACGCTGGCGCAATGGATGATCGAAGGCGAGCCCGAACGCGACGTGTTTGCCATGGACGTGGCCCGGTTCGGCGACTGGATCAGCCCCGGTTATACCCGCCCCAAAGTGATCGAGAACTATCAGAAACGCTTCAGCGTCGCCTACCCGAACGAGGAACTGCCCGCAGCGCGTCCCAACCGCACAACGCCGATGTACGACATCTTCAGTGATCTGGGCGCGGTTTGGGGCCAGCAATACGGGCTCGAAGTCGCCAACTACTTTGCCCAAGGAGAGGAGCCGGGGTTCGAGACCCCATCGTTCCGACGGTCTGACGCGTTCGATGCGACAGGTCGCGAAGTGCGCGCTGTGCGCGAGAACGTGGGTATCAACGAGGTCCACAACTTTGGTAAATACCGGATCACCGGACCATCGGCGCGGGATTGGCTGGACCGGATCATGGCTGGACGTATGCCAAAACCCGGCCGCCTGTCCCTGACACCGATGCTCTCGCCCAAAGGCAAACTGATCGGCGATTTCACCGTGTCGTGTCTGAGCGAAAACGAGTTTCGACTTACGGCCTCATACGGCAGCCAAGCGTTCCACATGCGCTGGTTCTTACAAAATGTGCAGGAAGGTGTATCCATCGAGAACATCAGCGACCGCTTGAACGGGTTTCAGATCGCAGGCCCCAAGGCAACACAGGTGCTGGCCGCCTGCACGCGTGACGATCTGAGTGATTTCCAGTTCCTCGATGTCCGCCGTATGACAGTTGGCATGACCGATTGTATCGTTCAACGTGTCAGCTATACCGGCGATCTTGGGTACGAGATCTATTGCGATCCGATGGCCCAACGACAACTCTGGTGGGCATTGTGGGAAGCCGGGCAAACACATGGCATGGTTCCCTTTGGGATGCGCGCGATGATGAGCCTGAGGTTGGACAAGTTTTTTGGCTCGTGGATGCGAGAGTTCTCGCCTGATTACACCGCTGCGGAAACCGGGTTGGACCGCTTCATCTCCTTCCGCAAGAACAGCGACTTTATCGGCCGCGCCGCCGCCGAGGCAGACCGCGCGGACGGAAGCGCCCGCACATTGGTTGCGTTTGAAGTCGATGCACAAGATGCAGACGTCAACGCCTATGAGCCGATCTGGCTGGACGGTTCGGTGGTTGGCTTCTGCACGTCGGGTGGCTTTTCTCACTTCGCGCAGAAATCCATTGCGATGGGGTTCTTGCCTTCTGAGCGTGTGTCAGACGGGCTTGAGGTCGAAATCGAAATCCTGGGGCAGATGCGTAAGGCCCGGGTGATCTCGACGCCCTTGTTCGATCCGGACGGGGCACGCATGAGGGGATGACACTGCGCTTTACCGGCGGCATGGTGGCTGCATGACTGATGTTCCCATCATACTGCTGGCCGCCGGTCAATCCAGCCGCATGGGCGGCGTGGACAAGTTGATGCAACCAATCGACGACACCCCGCTGCTGAAGCGATCCGCACGCACGGCGCGAGCTGTAGGTCCCGTATTAGTCGCCCTGCCCCCAAAACCGCATCCTCGATATGAGGCGCTAAAGGGTTTGGACGTTCTTCCGGTGCCGGTCGCTGAAGCCGCAGAGGGAATGAATGCAAGCTTACGGGCGGCGATGCGACATGTTCCGCCGGGTGCAGAAGCTGTCATGGTATTGCTCGCAGATCTGCCTAACCTGACTCAGGTCGATCTGCGCGCGGTTTTACAGGCACGCGATGCCCACCCGGAAAACCTCATCTGGCGTGGGGCCACTGCAAATGGCAAGCCGGGCCATCCAGTCGTCTTTGACCAATCGCTCTTTGATCAACTCTCGGGCCTACGGGGCGATGAAGGCGCGCAAAAGGTGGTCCAGGCACATGCACAAAAAGTGTACCTGCACCGCCTGCCCGACCGAAATGCGTTGCTGGACTTGGATACACCCCAAGACTGGGACGTTTGGAAAAAAAACCGTGCCCCGGAATAAACTCGGCCCGGTCTGTTAAGACCGGGCCGTTGCCCAAAACAGGACTACCACTTTTCTCAATCCCAAAAGTCCGGCCAGTGCGCCGTCAAAGCACGCTGACTAAATAGCCGCCAAACCTAAACAAGACCCCCTCGTTAACACGCCGCTAAAACTCTCGGTGATCGAGTGAACCAGCAGCGCCCCCTAGCGCTTTTGGCTCCCCCTCACTTGGGCATGTTCATCCTCACTGATCTGATCGTTCAAAACAATGTAAAATTGGAGGGAATGGTTAACTTGGCTCAACTCTGAATGGTTTTTGGGCAACAACGCCATTTACGACGATCAACCCTAGGGCGATTTCGAATTTATGCACAAGATAACGATTCGAGATTATGCGCAAACTTATTCGCGATTTCACCTCGCACACGTTACATTTTTGGTGTCAAGGCCGACCAGCAGCCTTCAAACACACAACCATTGAGGGAGCAGCTATTTTCCCCATCCTGCTGACCAATCATTGTCAACAAAACAAAAATAATTCAACGGTTTTGAGAGTTTGACGTCGATTTCAGCAACAATCCTCCGATTCGCACGACTCCGACCCGTCAATTTCGACGAATCCAGTCTGACGTCGACCGTCACAGAACATCGCCTTTGTGGCGAAATTAAGATTTCTTCACGTATCCCTCAGGAAAGACCAATCCTGGTGCTGCATCTCTTGCTTTAACGCGCAGTCGAATCTGCGCGACACATACAGGAGACAGAAATGAGCATCCGCAAATCATCGCTTTTACTTCCCCGAACCTCCAACTGGATGGGCATCAGCGCCCTAGGGGCCGCGCTGTTGGCGACAACAGCCATTCCGTCCGTGGCGGACGAGGCACTGGCTGATCTGGTTGAAACCGTTTCCCCTTCGGTGGTGACCATCATCGCGGAGCAGGACAATGTACCTAGCGCAGCGCCTGGGCAAAACTTCGACTTTGACGGGCACCCATTTGGCGAGTTCTTCAAGCGATTTGGTGCGCCCGAAGGTTTCAATGCACCCCAGCGCGGTCCGGCACAGGGCTTAGGCTCGGGCTTTGTGCTGGATGAGGCGGGATATATCGTCACCAATCATCATGTCGTAGACAACGCCTCTACCGTTACCGTTCGGCTGAGTGATGATCGCAGCTATGAAGCCGAGGTGGTCGGCACCGACCCGCTGACCGACATCGCCGTTTTGAAAATCGACCCGGACACCGCGCTTCAGGCCGTTGAACTGGGCGACAGCGATGTCATCCGTGTCGGCGAAGACGTCGTGGCCATCGGCAATCCCTTTGGCCTCAGCTCCACAGTGACCACCGGCATCGTCTCGGCAAAAGGTCGCAACATCTCTGAAGGCCCCTATGCAGAGTTCATTCAAACCGATGCTGCGATCAACAAGGGCAACTCGGGCGGCCCCCTGTTCAATATGGAAGGCGAAGTTATTGGCGTGAATTCAGCCATTTATTCGCCCAGCGGTGGATCCGTTGGATTGGGCTTTGCCGTGACTTCGAATATCGTCCAGCATATCGCAGCCGACCTGCGTGACGATGGCCAGGTCAGCCGTGGCTGGTTGGGCGTTTCGATCCAAAACGTCAGCCCACAACTTGCTGCCGCTTTGGGTATCGATGCCTCCTCTGGCGCGCTGGTGTCCGATGTTGTTTCCGACAGCCCGGCGGATGGTGTTCTGAAGCAAGGCGATGTGATCCTGACGTTCAACGATGAAGCCGTAGACTCAAGCAGTGACCTGCCCATTCTCGTCGGCACGACCAAAGTTGGCACGGACAGCACTCTGACGGTTTTGCGTGATGGTAAGCAGGAAACGCTGACTCTGACCGTCGGTCAGCATCAGGCAGCGTCTGCCCAACCTGATACACCGGTCGAGGCTGAGGTTGCAGGTACGACACTGGGTGTCACTGTAGCCCCGCTGACTGAAACGGTACGTGCCGAGACGGGCATTCCCGAGACTGTCGACGGTGTTGTCGTCACGGATCTGAAACCCGATAGCCCCGCCGCAAAGGCCGGTCTGCAGCGTGGTGACGTGATCGTCAAACTGGGCAACCAAGAGACGTTCACACCCGATGCTTTGAAGGCGGCGCTGGACAGCGAAAAGACCGATCCGGCCCTGGTGCTGATCAATCGCGGCGGTAGTCAGATCTTCGTCGCAGTCGAACTCGCCTGATCAGGAAACCGGGCGCGCCGCTTGATGGGGATTTTCGGCGCGCCTCACCCGGCAGATCAGAATTGTCCACTGTCTGCCGGGCTTGCCGGGTGCGTGCCCAGCACCCGGCAAGATCCCCCGAATTCAATGTGCATCACCTGAATATTGTGTTTAAATCCCGATAGAAAGGAGCCAGACCATGAGCCGCCGCCTGTTGATCGTGGAAGATGACGCTGACACCAGGGACTTCATCGCCAAAGGGTTCGGCGAAGAAGGCTATGTGGTCGAAACCGCCGCAGATGGGCGCGAAGGGTTGTATCACGCCACAGATGGCGGGTTTGACGCCATTGTACTGGACCGGATGCTGCCGGGCTTGGATGGGCTGTCCTTGATCAAGTCACTGCGGGCAGCCGGTTTGAAAACACCCGTCCTGATGCTGACAGCCATGAGCGCGGTGGATGAACGGGTCAAGGGCCTGCGCTCGGGCGCAGACGATTACCTGGTCAAACCGTTTTCCTTTCAGGAGTTGCACGCCCGCATCGAGGCTCTGCTGCGTCGTCCTCAGGAATCCGAAGAAACACCGACACTCACCTGCAAAGACCTTGAGATGGATCTGTTGACCCGCAAGGTTACTCGCGCCGGGCACGAGATCACCCTCACCCCGCGCGAGTTCCAGATCCTCGAATATTTTCTGCGCCGTAAGAACCGTGTGGTGTCGCGCACCATGCTGCTTGAAGGCGTTTGGGATTATCACTTCGATCCAAACACAAATGTTGTCGACGTCCATATCTCAAAGCTGCGGCGGCAGTTGGATGAAGGCGGCGATGCCCCCCTGATTGAAACCGTTCGCGGCGCGGGTTACATGATGTCCGATGGATAACCTTTGGCTTTCCCTAAACAATTCCAGAACACGGCTGGTCGCGACCAGCATGTTTCTCAGCACCTTTCTGACTGCGTCGGTACTGGCCGTGGTGTACGTCACCGCAAACCGAAGCATTGAAGCCGAGACACGCTCGGTCGTCTCGGCCGAGCTGACCGGGTTGGCGGATGAATATGAACGGCGAGGTCTGCTTGGGCTGATCACCGCAATCGAACGTCGCCTGCCAAGCGCCTCTGAACGCGACGCGCTTTACCTGTTGACCGACCGGCTTGGGGTCAAGCTGGTGGGCAACCTGAAATCCTGGCCTGTCAATGTTGCAGCAGGCAGTGGTTGGGTCGATCTGGAGCTTCGCCGCGCCGACAATGACCAGCTTGTCCCGGTCTCTGCTGCATCGATCCGCCTGCCCGGCGGAGAGCGTCTTCTGGTTGGGCGCGACGCCGCCACGCGTCAGCAGTTTGACCGCGTCTTGTTCCGATCCGTTGCACTGGCGCTGGGGATTGCCTTTGTGCTGAGCGTGATTACCGGCTGGCTGTTTACACGCCTGGTCTTTGCACGCCTCTCGGACATAGCTAGCACAGCAGAAAACATCGTATCAGGCGATCTATCCAAAAGAATGCCCCTGCGCGGAACCGGCGACGAATTCGACCAGGTCTCGGGCACTTTGAACAACATGCTGGATCGGATCGAAGAATTGATCAGCAACCTGCGCACCACGTCGAATTCCATCGCGCATGACCTGCGGTCTCCATTGTCACGCCTGCGCCAGCGCGTTGAAGCCCTGTCAGAGCCGGGAAAAACCGATTTGGAACGAGAAATCGATGTCGCCCGCGCTACGGCAGAAATTGACCACGTGCTGCGCGTGCTGGCACAGCTGACCGAGATTTCGCGCGCCGAAGCCGGGCTTGGGCGCGAACAGTTTGAAACCATCGACTTGCAGCACCTCGTCGGCGATGTTGTCGAACTTTACGACCCGGTGGCTGCCGATCAGGGCATAACACTCGAGGTGACTGGCTCAGCCCCCCCAATCGAAGGGCACCGCCCTCTATTGTCACAGGCCCTGTCCAACCTGCTTGAAAACGCGATGCGATATGCGCCTGCGGAGTCGACCATCACGATTTCGCTGGATACCGAAAACGGTTTTGCATGTCTGCACGTGCGCGACCAAGGCCCGGGCGTCCCACCTGAAGAACTGGATCGCCTGCAACTGCCTTTCGTAACGCTTGACCCTGCGCGTACGGAGCGAAACGCCGGGCTGGGTCTGGCATTGGTCGCAGCGATTTCGCATATGCATGGCGGAAGGTTTGCAGCCCAAAATTGTGATCCTGGGCTGAAGGCGACGATCTATCTGGCGCAGAATCCCTAAATCGGGATACCGTTTGTTGCCATCGTCTTGTTCTTAAAGCGTTTGTCTTCTGTTACATCCGCCCCGAACCAATCAGGTGGTACAAAAGCTTCGGCATCATCCTCCGAGTCGAATTCGACCTCAACCAGGCGTAACGGCGCCAGATCACCGGAAAAAATATCCAGCTCGAACATGAGCCCATCCGGCAAACGCCCGGTGTAACGCTCTTTCTCGACACGGCGGCCTTCTGTTTCGGGCCAGAAGGTTTCAAACTGTTCCGCTGTGATTTGTGCCTCGCGCTCAACACGGACCAGACCACCGCCGCCTTTCAGTGTCAGGAAAAACGCATCGTCCTTCTGCCTCAACCGCAACTCAGTCGAGTCGTCAGGCGCGGTCAAGTAACCCTGTCGCACAACGGATTTCTGCGCGTTGCTCAGGTCCGGCGCGGCTGCCACCAGAAACTTGCGCTCGATTTCTTTGCTCATTGGGTTGAAACCACTCCGTTTTCCAGTTCGTCGAACAGCGCCCGATAGGCCACACAGGCTGCACTGCGCCCGGCATAGGTGCTGACGGGCGCTCGATGCTGACCCATCTTTTCAATATCCGCAGCAAATGGAACCGCCGTTTGCAAAAACCGTTTAGGATATAGCTTGCGCATCGAGGCCATTGTCTCCTGATGTAAAACCTTTCGTTTCTGCACCATCGAAAAGAACGCACGCAACTTCTTCTTGCGCAGCTTGTGTTCGTCGAAAAAGCGTACCAATTGATCAAACGTTCGCTCGGACAGAGTCGTGGGGATGACGGGAACAACGATTTCATCTGCCGCCTTGAAGATGTTTTCAGACAGGGTGGAAAAGTTCGGCGGACAATCCAGAAGGACCACGTCATAATCGCTGCCGGCGGACACCAGCGCCTTTTTCAAGCGTGAGCGCTTGTTGCGCATTCGGGACAAGAAAACATCGAAATCGCGGAAGGTCAGATTTGCGGGCAACACGTCCAATCCTTCGAAATCGCTGGCCCGGATCGCTTTGGTAAACCGTTCCACGTCCTCGAAAAACCGCGCGTCCGTCAACTTTTTGGACGGCTTCACGCGAAAATAAAAACCCGACGCGCCCTGAGGGTCTAGATCACACAGCAAAACCTGCTTGCCTGCCTGTGCATATGCATGAGCCAGGTTCACCGAGGTCGCGGTTTTGCCGACACCGCCCTTGTTGCTGTAGCAGGCAATGATCTTCATTCCTCACTCCTCTTTGTCGTGAAACAAACTGCGGAACAGATTTCGGGTTTCGGGGCTGTCAAAGTGTTGGAAACTGGCGATCACACGGCTGCGTTCGGATTTTTGGCGTTGATCCAGCACGGCAATCAATCCACCAACGGCCAGGCCAACCTGGGCGTCCACACGGCCCTGCGTGTTGCTTTGCTGAGAGACAAAGGCCAGCAAAGCCTCTTGCTGGACGGAATAGTCATTAAAAAGACCCAGATTATCCTGAAGCTTTTTCAAAGGCTTGAGGATCAATTTAAATCCCTTTGCGTCAAAGAGAGGTGCAAAGAATTCCATCAGATAGCGCAGTTTCTTACAGTCGATGCGCAGGTTATGAACCGTTTCGTCCGGGGTGTCATCGGTGATGCCGCGTGCGATTTTGCATACCTTGCGATAGCGTTTCCAGATCAGCGCGCAGGCATAGTCGTACGCGCCCCGATCCGCATTTGGCCCGGGTTGCAGTTGACCGATGCCGTCGAACGTTTCGATCAAATGCTTCATCGAGGTGGCATAGGCTTTGCTGCGCAATCTGCGAGACAAGCGCGACAATTCTTGCCCGCGCTCTGACTGGAACCGGTCGAACATCGCTTGCAAACCAGAATGAAGATGCTCTGGTATTAGATTGAAATACATATCTTTTTCCAAAAGATACACGTCCAGATCACGCATGCGCCCGGTCGGTGCCATAATATCTGAAAACACTCGTTTAAGCTCGACGGTTTGATCTTCGGAAAAGACGCCTTTGAACAGGCTGATCACAGACCGGATCTTACGTAGCGAAACACGGTAATCGTGCAAAAACTCTGTATCAATGTCGGCAACCATACCGCTTTCGTTTTGCCGGGCAACCTTCAGATATGTGTGAATAATATCTGCTGCGACTTCGATGGACGGTTCCGCTCTTCCCAATTGGATATCGGGCTTGGCGCGATAGGTCTCCATGCCAGGAAACAACCCGGCATACAGCGCTTCAACATCCTTCGCGCAGTCTGGCAGATCGGCAAAGGCTGTACTGACCTTTTGATATGTCCGTTCGTACCCGCGCAACCTCTGAAGCCGGACAAGCGTGGCCTGCCCCGAGGTTGAAGTCATTGACCAGATCACCCCTCTGACCTGGGTCTTTTGCAATTCATCCAGCACAACAAAGTTTTTTTCTTCTAACTTACCGGCCCCAATCTGCATGAGGGCTCTGAGCTTTGGAAAATCACGCAACGCCGCCTGCACTTCACCGCTCGGCAGATCCTGAATGAACCGCCCCTTGCCTGAGCAGTTCTGGAACAATGGGCGCTGTTCCTTTTGCAGCAATTGCAACGCATCACCGATTTCGATCAGCATCCAACCCTTGGCCCGCAAAGATTGATCATGGCAATCCAGCAATGAAAAAGGTTTGGCCTCGCTGTCCTGTTCAACAACAACAGAGAACCCCGGCAAGGCGGCTTCAACAGCGGACGTGTCCATCACAGAGGGCAGAAAAAACAGGTCTTCAAACGCCCCGGGCATCCTCCTTGCGGTTGATCCACCTCTGGTCTTTTTGTGTTCTGACACTCGACCCTCCGCGATAGCATAGCCTTATGCAATCTCAAGCTTGGAAAAACTTCAAGACATTCCGCTTTGACCATGCGTAATCCCCGGGTGACAGGGGTCAGGGATAAACGTAAAACGAACGAATGAGCGACCCTGTTTCATCGATCCGAAACCTTGGCCCGGCTTTCGAACAAGCCTGCGCCCGTGCGGGTATTCACTCGGCTGAAGAATTGCGTGATCTCGGGCCGGATGAAGCCTATGCCCGCCTGCTCAAAGCAGGCACTAAGGCCCACTTCATCGGTTACTCCGTGCTGGTGATGGGCTTGCAGGGCCGTCCGTGGAACGATTGCAAGGGTGAAGAAAAGAAGGCCCTGCGTCAACGCTTTGACGCCATAAAGTCAGGCAACAGTGCCGCGCCGGAAAATAAGATGATCGCCGATCTGGATGCCATTGGCGTGCGCGTTGCACCACAAGATCTAAAGCAAATCTGAACAAAAAAGGCCGCCCCAGTTGGAGCGGCCCAATGATTTGGCAGAAGCGTTGGCTTAGCCAACAAGTTCGATGCCCGAGAAGAAGTACGCGATCTCAACCGCTGCGGTTTCCGGAGCGTCCGAACCGTGGACCGAGTTTTCGCCAACCGATTCCGCGAACTCGGCGCGGATGGTGCCAGCGGCTGCGTCTGCGGGGTTGGTTGCGCCCATGACTTCGCGGTTCTTTGCAATGGCGCCTTCGCCTTCCAGAACCTGAACAACGACCGGAGCCGACGACATGAACTCGCACAGTTCGTCATAGAACGGACGCTCGGCGTGCACTTCGTAGAACTTGCCAGCTTGCTCTTTGGTCATGTGGATGCGCTTTTGCGCGACGATGCGCAGGCCGGCCTCTTCGAACTTGGCATTGATTTTGCCAGTCAGGTTGCGGCGGGTTGCATCGGGTTTGATGATCGAGAATGTGCGTTCCAGTGCCATATCGGCCTCTCCTTACAATGTGGCGCGGGGCCCGCGCCGAAATCCATCGCGCGCCGCGTATCACGGTCTTTGGCTTATGAAAAGTGTTATGATGGCCCGTTCGCCGCTTTGGGGTTCAGAATGTGTCAGGCAGCGGGTCGATCCAATCCAGACGACGAACATAAACTACGGCCAACAACCCGGCAAAGCTGCACGCCCACATCATGCCCAGAACCAGAAAGGGCCCGTTTTCAGGGCTGACAAATGCACCCGTCACCGAGGTCAGGATAGCCCCAAGCGCCACGATCATTGCCCCAGACAGCCCGGCTGCGCTGCCCGCCAACTTAGGGCGCACGGACATGATCCCTGCAGTGGCATTTGCATTGGTCAGGCCATTGCCGAATCCAACGCAGATGGCCGATCCGAAGAACACCCAGACTGACCCCAGGCCAGTGAGAAACAGAAGTAATCCAAGGAATGGCCCGGTCGAAGCCACAACCCGGCCGATCAGGATCATCGTGGTCAGGCGTGTCCGCGCCGCTATCCGACCGGTGACGAAGTTCCCGACCATGTACCCACCGGTTATGATGCCAATCCCAAGACCCAACATCGCCGGGCTTAGATCGAACCAGGCAGCCGCGACCAGAGGCGCGCCAGTGATAAAGCTATAGAATCCACCAATCGAAAACGACGCACACAAGGCGTAACCCCAAAACCTGCGGGCGCGAAACAGATCCGGATATTCGCGCAGTTGGGCAGTAAAGGTAGAAGAACGGTTCGTGTTGGTTTCGCCCATGTCAAACCACAGCAGAACCAGCACCCCTGCACCCAGCAACGTGTAAAGCACAAACCCCGAGCGCCAACCAAAAAGCACATCCAGCCCGCCGCCCAGCATCGGCCCAAGCATCGGCGCCAAAGCCATGGCCATCGTCACATAACCCAGTTTGCTGGCCGCCTCGTTCGGCGGATACTGGTCTCTGATTGATGCGCTGGACAGAACCGACCCGGCCACCACTGCGGCCTGCAAAAGACGGAACCCCAGGAACACCCAGATCGACTGGGCCAGTGTGCATCCGATTGAGGCGATGACGAAGAAGGTCATGCACATCAACAGTATCGGTCTGCGCCCGAAGCGATCAGACAGCGGCCCCATGATCAGTTGCAGCACGGCTGAAACCGCCAGATACCCGGCAACTGACAGGTTCATCAGGCCGTAATCCACGCCGAAATCTTCGCTCATGTGGGCCAGCGACGGCAGGAACAAGTTCAGCGACAGCACCGACAACGCAGTGGCAAAGATCAGCGTGATCAGATGAGGGGGCGTTTGGGCCGCGCGCATTGGAAAAACCGATCAGAAAAGCAAACGACACAGCGCTAACACATTGAATGAGGCTTGAACATGCCAAGCCGCTGGCGGCGGCATCACGCCTCTGCTAAGAGCGGCCCATGCTACGGATCGAAGACATCACCTATGCCGTTGAAGGCCGCCCTTTATTTGACGGCGCAAGCGCGACCATACCAGACGGGCACAAGGTTGGCCTTGTGGGCCGGAATGGTACCGGCAAGACCACTCTGTTCCGCCTGATCCGGGGGGAACTGGCGCTGGAGTCCGGCAATATCTTGGTCCCCAAACGCGCTCGGATTGGTGGTGTGGCGCAAGAGGTGCCCTCGTCTGGCGTCTCGTTGATCAACACGGTTCTTGCCGCTGATACAGAACGCAGCACCCTGATGGCCGAGGCTGAGACGGCGGATGACCCGGCCCGCATTGCCGAGATCCAGACCCGCCTTGCCGATATCGACGCTTGGTCCGCCGAGGCGCGCGCAGCCTCAATCCTCAAGGGGTTGGGTTTTGACGACGAAGACCAGTTGCGCCCGTGTTCCGATTTCTCGGGCGGCTGGCGGATGCGTGTCGCTTTGGCGGCGGTGTTGTTTTCGCAGCCCGATCTGCTGTTGCTGGACGAACCGACCAACTATCTGGACCTTGAAGGTGCTCTGTGGCTGGAAAGCTATTTGGCCAAATATCCGCACACGGTGATCATCATCAGCCACGACCGAGGGTTGTTGAACCGTGCTGTCGGCTCGATCCTGCATCTCGAGGACCGCAAGCTGACTTATTACGCGGTGCCTTATGACAAGTTCGCCGAACGACGCGCCGAACGTCTGGCGCAGGCGGAATCCGAGAACGCCAAGGCGAAGGCACGCATCGCGCATTTGCAAAGCTTTGTAGATCGCTTCCGCTATAAGGCGTCCAAGGCCGTTCAGGCCCAATCCCGCCTGAAGATGATCGAGCGCATTCAACTTGTCTCGACCCCGCAAGAGGCCGCCCTGCGCGCGTTTTCCTTCCCCGAACCCGAAGAACTGTCGCCGCCGATCATCCAGATCGAGGGCGGTGCGACAGGCTATGGCGAGACTGAGGTTCTGCGCCGCCTGAACCTGCGGATTGACCAGGATGACCGGATTGCCCTGTTGGGCAAGAACGGTCAGGGCAAATCAACCTTGTCCAAGCTTTTGTCTGACCGCCTGCCCCTGATGGCGGGCAAGATGAGCCGTTCCAACAAGCTGCGCATCGGCTATTTCGCACAGCATCAAGTGGATGAGCTTTATGTGGACGAAACGCCATTGGACCACCTGCGCCGTCTGCGTCCTGACGAAGCGCCGGGCAAGTGGCGCTCTCGGCTGGCTGGATTTGGACTGAACGCGGATCAGGCCGAAACCGAGGTTGGTCGTCTGTCCGGTGGCCAAAAAGCACGCCTTTCGCTGCTGATCGCCACGATTGATGCGCCGCATATGCTGATCCTGGATGAACCGACCAACCACCTCGATATCGAAAGCCGCGAGGCTCTGGTCGAAGCACTGACCGCCTATTCCGGTGCAGTCGTGTTAGTCAGCCACGACATGCACCTTCTAAGCCTTGTCGCGGACCGGCTTTGGTTGGTCTCGGACGGGACAGTCAAACCCTTCGACGGCGACCTTGAAGCGTACCGATCTTTGTTGTTGGCGCGGGACAAACCGGTCAAAGAAAAGCCGCAAGTCAGCAAGTCCAAACGCCCCTCGCGCGAGGCTATGCTGGCCTTGCGGGCCGATTTGCGCAAATGCGAGGATCGGATCGAGAAGCTGACGGATATGCATGACAAGCTTTCGGCCAAACTGTCGGACCCGGCTTTGTATGAAGACGACAGGATCAACGATCTGGAAACCTGGAACCGCAAATTCGCGGAAGTGACCGAGGCGATGCAAAAGGCCGAAGCACTATGGGTTGCTGCGGCAGAACGGCTGGAACAGGCAGAAACAGCATGACAACACCGATCAAGGATACCAACGCTATGATTGCCGGTATGCATCCTGTTTTACAGCCTGGTGAGTTTGCCTTTGTTGTCTGGTCAGAAAACGAACCCTGGCCAGAAGGCACGCGTGCGAGCTGTGTCGAGGCTGAGGGGTTGTCTCTCATCGTGCCAACCGCACAGGCGCCGCAGGATGCCGTCGCAATGCGTTGCATCACATTGCAGGTTCACTCTTCGCTGGAAGGTGTCGGTTTGACCGCAACCGTATCCGACGCGCTGGCTCAGGCTGGCATTCCTGCAAACATGGTCGCTGGGTATCACCACGATCATGTCTATGTGCCTTCAAACCGGTCGAAAGACGCCCTGAAAATCCTGCAGGCACTGCAACGGAGCAGCAATTAAAATGGACAGTGCATTCTTAATTACCGCGTTCACAACGCTCTTCGTTGTCCTGGACCCACCTGCGCAAACACCGATCTTTGTGGCGTTGACTCAGGGGATGGATTGGCACACGCGCCGATCCATTGCGATCCGGGCGTGCCTGACGGCAGGCTTCATTCTGGCTTTGTTTGCCGCTTTCGGTGAAGCTCTTCTAGGATTTGTCGGCATCTCGATGGAGGCGTTTCGCGTTGCGGGGGGCGTTCTGCTGTTCCTGACCGCGCTCGACATGCTGTTTGAGCGCCGCACCAAACGCCGTGAAAGCAGCGCCGAAGAAGAGGAGCACCCGGACCCATCAGTCTTCCCACTGGGCATTCCGCTGATCGCTGGCCCCGGCTCGATTGCAACGATGATCCTGCTTGCGGGCCAGCAGCCCGGCATTCAGGGTCTTGCCGTTGTTATTGGCGTCATGCTGGTCGTTCTGGCGATGGTATTCGTGATGTATCTGACATCCGGCGCAGTGGCGCGCGTTCTGGGCAAGACCGGTCTGAACGTTCTGACCCGGCTGTTGGGGATGTTGCTGGCGGCGCTTTCGGTACAGTTCATTCTGGATGGCCTCAAAGCCTTTGGTTTTGCCGCATAAACCCCCATATACCGTAGTACTGACCGAAGTGGGGATACCCGAATGGAAGACGTCAACATAGGACAACTGGTCTATCTGGTCGTGCTTGGCCTGGCGGTTGCTTTCTGGTTCGTCTCGCAAAACCGCCAGTCCCTGAACAAGACGTTGCAGCAGGTAATGGCCTGGGTGTTCATCTTTGTCGGAGTCATTGCCGTCATCGGCCTGTGGGAGGATATCCGGTCCTCGGTTGGCCCCGCCCCGCAGATGACCGTTTCAGGCGAGACGATCGAGGTGCCCCGCGCCTATGATGGCCATTATTACCTACCCGTTTTGGTGAATGGTGAGCCGATCAACTTTCTTGTCGACACCGGTGCCAGCCAGATTGTTCTGAGCGCGCAGGATGCGGAACGTGCAGGTATCAATCCTGATCAACTGAATTATTTCGGGCGCGCCCTGACTGCCAATGGCGAGGTGCGCACGGCTCCGATCCGGCTGGAAACCCTGACGGTTGGCCCCATCACCGATCAAAACGTTTCGGCCTGGGTCAATGAGGGTGAGCTGCACAAATCCCTGCTGGGGATGGATTACCTGCATCGGTTTTCGAACATCCACTTCGCAGACGGGCGCATGATCCTGTCACGCTGACCTCTTCAGGGCTGCATTCGATCATTGAGAACAAAATAAGAACATGCTAATCTGCCCGCATGTCTGCCCATCTTCTCGATCAAAAACCCGCGCGTGCTGCTCCGGGGTTAAACCTGCATAATCAGATCACCCTGCAACTGGGCCGCGTGCACGAGGCATGCGGCCCCGCCCGGCGCAGCTTTGCTATGTGGCTGGCTGGCCAGGCGCAGGGGCCCGTACTGTGGATCTCTCCCGCGTGGGAGCCCGGCCAGCTGAACCCGGACGGGATGATGCCCTTTGCCGATCCGGCCCGGTTCATCTTTGTCCACCCCACCCGCGCCGAAGATCTGTTGTGGTGCATGGAAGAGGCGCTGCGCAGCGGGGCGATCCCGTTGATCATCGGCGACCTGCCGGGCGCGCCGGATCTGACACCGGTGCGCCGGATGCATCTGGCCGCCGAACAGGGCGGCACGATGGGGCGGGCTCCGCTTGGCCTGCTGCTGACACCCGGTGACGGTGGCGCGCAAGGGGTCGAGACACGCTGGCACATGGCTGCCGCCCATCAGGGCGAAGCAAGACGCTGGACCCTGACCCGCCGCCGGGCCCGCGCCCTGCCCCCGGTCACATGGCAGGCCACCATGACTGCGGCCCGCGCCGGTTTACACCTGAAGCGCACCGAAACAGAAGACGCTGTGACGTGAACACAAATAGCTCACGCAAGATGTGACTGGTCAAAACACCTACCGCACCCTAGCGTCACCGCATGAGCCACCCGATCCACGACAGCCGCTATTCCTGGCTTCGCCTTCTGATCACACTCGCCATTGCAACAGTGGCGAATGTGGGGATGTGGGCGGTGATCGTGGTCATGCCCGCAGTCGAGGTTGAATTCGGCGCTGGTCGCGCAGAAGCTTCAATGCCCTACACGCTTACGATGATCGGTTTTGCCCTGGGCAATATGTGGTTGGGTCAGTTGGTAGACCGGCTGGGCGTAACCATGGCCCTGATCGGCGCAGCCATCTTGAGTGCCCTAAGCTATGTGCTGGCAACGCTGGCACCAAATATCATGCTGTTGTCTGCCGCGCATCTTCTGCTTGGGTTAGGCACGTCAATTGGATTTGGCCCACTGATCGCCGATATATCGCATTGGTTCATGAAACGACGCGGTATTGCCGTTGCGTTGGTGGCCAGCGGAAATTACCTGTCCGGAGCTATCTGGCCCACCATGCTGTCGGGCATTCTGGCGCGCGATGGATGGCAACAGGTCTATGTGACATTAGCCGTTCTAACACTGCTCGTCGTTATCCCACTGTCCCTACTCCTACGCCGCCGGGTCCCGGTCGAGGCACACAGTACGGCCGAAGCCTCTGCCCAGATCAACGCACGCAGTGCAGGTGTATCACCTCGCACACTGCAATATATTCTTGGCTTGGCTGGCATTGGCTGTTGCGTAGCTATGTCCATGCCGCAGGTCCATATCGTCTCTTACTGCGTCGGGTTGGGATATGGCCCCGCGGTGGGCGCCGAGATGCTGTCACTAATGTTGTTGGGTGGTGTCGTAAGCCGCTTGGTCTCGGGCCTTCTGGCCGATCACCTTGGTGGGGTCATGACCCTTTTGATTGGCTCAGTCCTGCAATGCATCGCGCTGTTCTTGTTCCTGCCCTATGACGGGATGGTCTCGCTTTATTTTATCAGCCTGATGTTCGGGCTGGCCCAGGGCGGCATCGTGCCCAGCTATGCCTTGGTTGTCCGCGAGTACATGCCTCCGCAAGAGGCAGGCGCGCGGGTCGGATTTGTTTTGATGATGACCATTCTTGGCATGGCCCTTGGCGGCTGGATGTCGGGCTGGATTTACGACCTCACCGGAAGCTACCAACTGGCATTCGTGAACGGTATTCTCTGGAACGGGCTGAACATCGCGATCGTTCTGATGCTTCTCAAGCGATCCCGCCCCAGACGGGAAAGGGTCATGGCATGACGTTTGTAAACCGCCGTACTGTCCTTGCCGGGCTTGCATCCCTGCCCTTCGCCCGACCGTCGCTTGCCGCACTTAGCCCCTATGTTCTGTCGACAACGGACACCAGGGTTGGCTTCAGTTTCAACCTTTCAGGCGTGATGCAGTCGGGATCCATGCCGATACGCTTCGCCAACGTCCAGGTCGATACGCGCCAACTACAAAACAGCCAGGTCACCGTAGTGCTGGATGTCAGCAAGGCCAGAACTCGGTTGCCCTTTGCCCGAATGCCCATGCTTAGCCCCAGCGTACTGGACGCCAAACAGCACCCGACGATCCGTTTTGTCTCAACAAAAATTGAGCTTGGCGCGCAAGGGCGTATCTCGGACGGGGCCCGCATAACCGGCGATTTGACCGTCCGCGGTGTAACGCGCCCCATCACGCTGAACGCCAATCTCTATCGCAAGGCAGGCACTACGGTTGACGACCTGACAAACCTGTCTATCGGTCTGACGGGGGCCTTGAACAGGCATGATTTTGGCGCGTCGGGTTATCCCGATCTTGTTCGGGACAATGTCGGTCTGAACATCCACGCCGAGATCAGTCGTGCAAGTTGATCCACAAAGCGCAAAAACGACTCGATAAAGTCGAATAGGTGCGCGCATTGTGCGGCAATGACGCCAATCTGAGATCACTATGCGTACCATTATTTCCTTTGCCGCCCTTTTCCTTTCAGCCATTCTATTGCAACTGTCGACAGGCGGGGTTGGCCCGCTTGACGCCATATCCGGCATCACCCTGGAATTCACGACCGAACAGATCGGTCTGCTGGGATCGGCTCATTTTATCGGCTTTTTCGTAGGGTGTTGGTGGGCCCCACGACTGATGGGCAGCGTCGGACATTCCCGCGCCTTCGCCGTCTGTACTGCATTGGGCGCGATGGGGCTGATCGGCCACACCCTAACCAACGATCCCTATATCTGGGCCATCCTCAGGATCGCATCAGGAACATGTATCGCAGGCTGCTACACTGTGATCGAGGCTTGGCTGAACGCAAAGGTCACGAATGAAACACGCGGACGGGCGATGGGCACCTACCGGCTTGTTGACCTGGGCGCCTCGCTTGGCGCACAGATGATCATCGCGGTTCTGCCGCCAGCATCTTACGTGTCTTATAACCTGTTGGCGATCCTGTGCTGTGCCTCGCTGCTGCCGCTGACGCTGACCCGAGCGAACCAGCCGCCAACACCCAACACACAGCGCTTGCGGCCCAAGCTGGCTTGGGCCTGTTCCCCTCTGGCCGTCGCGGGTGTGATCGTTTCAGCGCTCAGCTCTGCGTCCTTCCGAATGGTTGGCCCGGTCTACGGGCAAGAGGTTGGTCTGGGCATTGACCAGATTGCTTTCTTCCTTGCTTCGTTTGTTTTGGGCGGAGCCCTGGCGCAATACCCGTTAGGCTGGCTGGCTGACAAGTATGACCGACGCTGGGTTCTGATCTGGCTGTCGGCCGCTGCTGTACTGAGCTGCGGGATCACGATGGCCGCCAGCGGCGCTGGGACGGTTGGGGTGATGCTGGCCGCCGGGTTCTTTGGTCTGACGACCTTTCCGATCTTTTCGCTGTCTTCGGCCCACGCGAATGACTTTGCCACCAGTGAAGAACGGGTCGAGCTGTCCGCTGCATTGATGTTCTGGTACGCTTTGGGCGCTATTGCATCGCCCTATATTTCCTCGACACTGATCGAACAGTTCGGCCCCGGCGCTTTGTTTGCATTTGTGGCCGTCGGACATCTGGGATTGATCATCTTTGGTCTTGCGCGGATGCGCTCTCGCCCAACGCCAGAAGAGCGGACGAACTATGTTTACGCTCCGCGCACATCCTTTACCGTCGGGCGCCTTCTGAAACGCTCACGGGAAGAATAATAAAGGGCCGGGAAATCCCCGGCCCTTTTGTTGTTTGTTCGCATATTATTGAGTCGGCAGCGTTTCTTCCTCGACAACATCGACCATTTCTGCGGGTTCCGGCGTCGCCTCTAGCGCGCCGTTCACTACTCCGCCGACACCGTTTTCCATCGACAGACCCAGCTCCTCGCCCAGCTTCTTGAGCGCGGGCATCTGCACAGCCATGCCCATGATCGAATCCAACGCTTGATTGACCACCGGCTTGTCGCTGTTGGCCGCGCCACCGCCTGAAGCACCGGCACCGATCCCACCAACCTGATAGATTTTGATCGAATCGATCTTCTCGGCCGGTTTCACCATTTCCGAGATGATCGACGGCATGGTTTCAATCCTGGCCATATCGACCTTCATGCGGATCTGCGCAGCAGAAAGAGCGTTGTCGGCTTCAACAATGGCGCGCTTACCTTCCGCTTCGGCCAGCATGTCATTTTTCTTCGCCTCGGCACGGATGTTCAACGCATCTGCTTCGGCCTGAGCTTCTTCACGACGCGCTTCGGCACGGTCTGCGGCTGCCTCTTTCTCGGCCTGCGCGGCCAGACGGATCGCGGTCGCCTGACGTTCCGCTTCGCGCGTCGCTTCGATCAATACGATCTGTTTCTGGCGTTCGGCCTCGGCCACTTCGCGGGCGGTCACGACGGCTTCGGTCGCCTTTGTCGCCTCGGCCCGGGCGAGGTCAGCAGATGCACGCGCACGGCTTTCCTCTTCGGATTTCTGCGCGATGATGATCTGACGCTCCTGCTCGGCCACTTCGATCTCACGTTCTTTCGCAATCTCAGCATCGCGGATCTTGCGCTCGCGCTCGATCTCGGCCCCGCGGATGGCTTCTTCACGGGCGATCCGGGCACGTTCGGTTTCGCGCACCGAATCTTCGGTCCGCGCCGCAATCTCGGCCTCTTGCGCCACGCGCAGGGTTTCAACCTTCTGAGTCTGCTCGATCCGCGCCTGTGCCTCGTCCTGCTCGATCAGCAGTTTCTGACGCTCGGCCTCCATCGCGGCCCGGCGTACTTCAACCTCGGCATCCGCATCAATCTGCGCGCGCTCTTTTTTCGAGGCTGCAATCACCTCGGCCAGTTTGCGCATACCCACAGCGTTAAAGGCGTTATTCTCGTCCAGTGCTTCGAACGGCGTCTGGTCAAGCGCAGTCAGCGACACGGATTCCAGCGACAGGCCGTTCTTCAACAGGTCTTCGGACACTGCGTTCTGCACCTCTTGCACAAAGTCAGCGCGGTTTTCGTGCAGCCCGTCCATGGTCATCTGCGCGGCCACGGCGCGCAAACCGTCGATCAGTTTACCTTCGATCATCTCGCGCAGTTGTTCGACGTCAAACGTGCGTGAGCCCAGCGTCTGCGCGGCGCGCGCGATTCCCTCTTCCGTCGCCATGACCGAGACGTAGAATTCGACACCCACGTCCACGCGCATCCTGTCCTGAGTGATCAGTGCAGCCTCGCCGCTGCGTTGCACTTCAAGGCGGAGGGTCTTCATGTTGACGGGGCTGACCTCGTGCAACAGCGGCACGATGACCACACCGCCGTCCATGATAACTTTTTTACCGCCCGCCCCGGTTTTCACCAGGCTCACTTCGCGGGTCGCGCGTTTATAAAGGCGGCCAAGTACAAGGCCGATGAATAGCAGGACGGCCAGAATGGTGACGACCGTAATCGCCAGGAATGAAACTTCCATGCAAAATCCTTCGATTTAAGAGTTGATAATTTGGTTAGTCCGACAAGCCGACCAGAACGAACCGGTCCCGCCGTCTGTCGCGCAGCACCAGAACGTCAGTGCCTTGCTCAAGGATGTCTTTGTCTTGCAGCGGCTCGGCGCGCAGGTGATGGGTGTTTCCGAACCGGTCCATCACCCTCACCTCTGCCGCGCGTCCGCGAGACGCCGTCCCTTGCGAGATCACGCCGCGACGGCGGGCCAGCATCCTTTCGGACATCGCCTCAGTCTCGGTCTTCGGCAACAGGCGGGCGAACACGGTACCAAAGCCGCGCGCAAACCACAGACCGAATGCAGCTGCCGGGATCGCAGCCATCCAGCTTGGCAGATCAAAACCCAGCAAATCGCGCAGCGCCAATTGCAGGCCGATGCCCGACAGACCAAAACCCGCCAGCAGGACCACAAGCCAAATCATGAATGGCACTTTGCCAATCCCCAACCATGCCATCGACCCGGCAGCGGCGGCATCAGGCACGTCCGTCTCAATCTCGGCCAGTTCGAATTCGCCCAGATCAATGTCAGCATCTATGTCGAGATCGAAGTCTGCAACATCCAGATCCGGGACGTCCACGGCATCCAGATCGACCTCGCCCTCGCCTGCCAGCAGGCTTCCACCCAGCACCAGAGCAATCAGCTCTAGGGCCAGCAGGCCAAACAGCAGCGCAAGCGCCATGGTAAAGGGCACAAATGCACCCTCAAGCAAGAAGTCGAACATTAGGAATATGCCCTCGTTTTTGTATACCTTTGTATACACTCAATATGGGTAGTCATAATAAAAATACAAGAGATCGTGATTCTATTTTCAACCTATGGGTAGTGTAGACACCTGTTTAACTGCAATCGCTACTCAATTGATAAAGCGTTTTTTGACTGGATCGTGGCATTTCAGGACATCCACGCAAAACCCGGCCTTTTGCTGGCGGGTTACATAAGGTAGACGAGCGCGCAGACAGTTACGTGGACACGCAAAATGGCTCGGATTCTCATCACCTCGGCGATCCCTTACATCAACGGGATCAAGCACCTCGGCAACCTGATCGGCTCGCAACTGCCAGCCGACCTGTACGCACGCTACCAGCGTGGCCGGGGGAATGAGGTCATGTTCCTGTGTGCCACGGATGAACACGGCACGCCCGCGGAACTGGCGGCTGCCAAAGCCGGTAAGCCCGTGGCCGAATACTGCGCTGACATGTACGCGGTTCAGGCCGATATCGCCAACCGGTTCGGCCTCAGCTTCGATCACTTTGGCCGCTCGTCCAGTGAACAGAACAAGCGCCTGACCCAGCATTTTGCAGGCAAGCTGGACGACGCCGGCCTGATCCGTGAGGTCAGCGAGAAACAGGTCTATTCCAACGCGGATGGTCGGTTTCTGCCCGACCGCTACATCGAAGGTACCTGCCCCAATTGCGGGTACGACCGCGCACGCGGCGATCAGTGCGAGAACTGCACCAAGCAGTTGGACCCGACCGACCTGATTGAGCCACGCAGCGCGATAAGTGGCTCGACCGATCTTGAGGTGCGCGAGACCAAGCATCTGTATCTGCGCCAGTCGGCGATGAAGGATCAACTGGATGCGTGGATCGACAGCAAGACCGATTGGCCGGTCCTGACCACATCAATTGCCAAGAAATGGCTGCATGATGGCGACGGTCTTCAAGATCGTGGCATCACCCGCGATCTGGACTGGGGCGTTCCGGTCAAAAAGGGTGACCAGGACTGGCCCGGCATGGAAGGCAAGGTCTTCTATGTCTGGTTCGACGCCCCCATCGAATACATCGCCTGTGCCAAGGAATGGGCGGATGCCAGCGGTAGAACCGATGCCGATTGGGAGCGCTGGTGGCGCACCGACAAAGGCGCAGAAGACGTGCGTTATGTGCAGTTCATGGGCAAGGACAATGTCCCCTTCCACACCTTGTCTTTCCCGGCCACCATCCTGGGCACGAACTCGCACAATGAAGACACCGGATCATCCGAGCGCTGGAAGCTGGTCGATTACATCAAGTCTTTCAACTACCTGAACTATGATGGTGGCCAGTTCTCGACCAGCCAGGGGCGCGGCGTGTTCATGGATCAGGCGCTTGAGATCCTGCCCGCCGACTATTGGCGCTGGTGGCTGCTGAGCCATGCGCCTGAAAGCAGCGACAGTGAGTTTACGTGGGAAAACTTCCAGCAATCGGTGAACAAGGACCTGGCGGATGTACTCGGCAACTTTGTCAGCCGCATCACCAAGTTCTGCCGCTCGAAGTTTGGCGAAGCAGTGCCGGAAGGCGGCAGATTTGGCGAACGCGAAAACGCTCTGATCGACGAGTTGACCCGCCGCGTCCGCGCCTATGAGGACCACATGGAAACAATGGAGGTTCGCAAATCCGCTCAGGAATTGCGGGCGATCTGGGTTGCGGGCAATGAATATCTTCAGGCCGCTGCCCCATGGTCAACCTTCAAGGAAGATCCGGAACAAGCTGCGGCTCAGGTGCGTCTGGGGCTGAACCTGATCCGCCTTTATGCTGTTCTCAGCGCGCCGTTCATTCCCGATACCTCGGCCCGAATGCTCAGCGCGATGAACACGCTGGACACGGGATGGCCCGATGACTTGGCCGCCGCATTGGACGCGCTGCCTGCGGGTCACGCGTTTACTGTGCCTGATGTACTGTTCGCCAAAGTCTTGGATGAGCAGCGTGAAGACTGGCAGGAAAAATTCGCTGGCACACGCAACTAATCTTGTTGCATGCTGACAGTATTCGGGGGGCCGCGTGGCCCCTGTTTTGCTTTTGGGCATGATCAAAGTGAACACCTAACATGGTCAAAGCGAAGTAATTTTTCGCACCAGTGCCAACAGGTTCAGGCGTCATCACGCTTGAGAAACCATGTCAAAAAAGTCATCCTGATGCGAAGTTCTTCCGACTCGGGCCTCCAATACGGCGGGCCCGGCATCATTTGTTTCTGTCACGCACGAGGCTTTCGCCATGTTCCCAACACGTTTCTCATCCAACCGGATCAGCAGGCCTCTGGCCACAGCGTCCCTGCTGTTGTCTCTCGGATTGGCGTATCCGGTTGTCGCACAAGAGGAAGGCGCACCCCCCAAAGTCTCAATTGCGGCAGCCTATACCCAAGAAATCACGGATGAAGCCTCGTTCATCGGGCGTGCTCAGGCAATCAACAAGGTCGACATCGTGGCCCGAGTGAACGGGTTTCTCAACAGCAGGGAAGTCGAAGATGGCGCTACAGTCAAAGAGGGAGACCTGCTCTTCACCATCGAACCCGACCTGTATGAAGCGACGCTTGAAGCTCGCAAGGCCGATTTGAACCGGGCCGAGGCCAATCTGGAACTCGCTAAAGTCGATCTTGCGCGCAAGGAAGAACTTTACAAACGCGATGCCACACCAGAGTCGGAACGCGACATCGCGCGCGCCAACGAGTTGGTTGCAGAAGCAGAGGTCAAGGCAGCGAATGCCGCGATCCAACAAGCCGAGCTTGACCTGAGTTATACGCAGATCCATGCGCCATTTGATGGGCGTATCGGCAGCATCACGACCAGCGTTGGTGACGTGGTCGGTCCAACCAACCCTCCATTGGTCAATATCGTTAGCGAAACACCAATTTACGTGAATTTTTCCCTCAATGAAAAAGTATTCACGACGGTTTTGGAATCTTATGGCGAAAACTCGGCCTCTTTGGCGGAAAGCCCGCAAAGCCCCAATGTTCACGTGATCCTGCCAAATGGAAGCGAGTTGGATGAAACCGGAAAAATTGTCTTTGTCGATAACCGCATCGACCCTTTGACAGGCGCAATCAGGGTCCGGGCGCAATTCGACAATGCCGCCCGTCTGATCCTGGACGGCGCCTTCGTGACCGTACAAATCGAAGCGCTGGAGCCAACCTTGCAAGTTCTGGTGCCTCAGGCCGCCTTGCAGCGTGATCAGCGCGGCGAGTTCGTTCTGGTGGTCAACGACAAGCAGATGGTTGAGCAACGCTACATCACCACCGGCGACGCTGTTGGCACAGCCATCATTGTAAAAGAAGGCCTGCGCGAAGGTGAAAGTGTGATTGTTGAGGGCCTTCAACGCGTTCGCCCCGGCGTGGCTGTTGACGCGGTCGTTGCCTCTGAACAGCCAGGAGAATAACTGATGTTCTCAGCCCTGTTCATTAGCCGGCCAAAGCTGGCGCTTGTCATCTCGCTTGTGCTGACCATCATGGGCGGCATTGGCTATTTGGTTCTTCCGGTGGCGCAGTTCCCGGATATCACTCCGCCCGTGGTCAACGTCTCTACCACTTACACCGGTGCAAATGCGGAAACGGTGGAAAACACCGTCGCCGCGCCCATTGAGGCACAGGTCAACGGTGTGGACGACATGATCTATATGACGTCCAGATCGTCTGATAACGGATCTTATTCGCTGGATGTCACCTTCGAGGTCGGCACCGACCCCGACATCGCATCGGTCAACGTACAAAACCGGGTGGCGCAGGCAATGTCTTCGCTGCCAGCCGAAGTGACATCGTCGGGTGTGGTCACACAGAAATCATCGACCAACATGCTGATGCTGGTCACGTTGACGTCGCCCGATGGCACCTATGACAGCGTATTCCTGTCCAACTACGCCTCGATCAATCTGCGAGACGCGCTGGCGCGTGTGCAGGGCGTTGGTAAGGCGGACGTTCTGACCAACCTGGAATACGCCATGCGGATCTGGATGGACCCGGACAAGATGGCCGCTCTGTCCATCACGCCGGGCGACGTGATCAATGCGATCCGCGAACAGAACATAGAAGTATCGGCGGGTTCGATCGGCGCCCCTCCGGTGCCCGAAGGGCAGACGTTTCAATACACGATCAAGTCCAAGGGTCGCCTCACATCCGCCGAAGAGTTCAGCGATATCGTAATCCGCACAGGTGAAGATGGCGCGATCGTGCGCGTGAAAGACATCGCCCGAACTGAACTTGGCGCGCAGTTCTATTCGGCCTCGGGCTATTTCCAGGCCGTTCCAGCTACTGTGATCGGTATCTATCAGGCACCCGGCGCGAATGCGCTGGCCGTGTCCGAGCGCGTGGAAGCCGAACTGGAACGCCTGTCTCGCTCCTTCCCGACGGACGTGGAATATGACGTGCCCTTCAACACCACCGATTTTGTCGAGGCATCGCTGAGTGACGTGGTCTCGACCTTGATCCTGACCTTTATTCTGGTGATTTCGGTTGTATTTGTGTTCCTGGGCAGTTGGCGCGCCACGATTATCCCGGCCGTCGCAATCCCGGTGTCTTTGATCGGGACCTTTGCATTCCTTTTGGCCTTCGGCATGTCGTTGAACACGATCTCTCTGTTTGCGCTGGTTCTGGCCATTGGAATCGTGGTGGATGACGCCATCGTCGTGGTCGAGAACGTAGAGCGCATCATCGCAGACGAAGGTCTGCCCCCTGCCGAGGCAACGCGTAAGGCGATGGGCCAAATCACCGGTCCAGTCATTGCAACCACACTGGTGTTGCTGGCCGTGTTTGTACCGGTAACTTTCATGCCTGGCATTTCGGGGCGATTGTATTCGCAGTTTGCTGTCACTATTTCGACCGCGGTTGTGATTTCGTCCATCAACGCCCTGACTTTGTCCCCTGCACTCTGTGGGCTGGTTTTGCGTGCGCGCTCGGGCCCGCCCAAGGGGCTGCTGGCTGTCTTCGAAGGTTTTATCGGCACAATGCGCAACGGCTATGTCGCCATTGTGCGCAAACTGCTGGTTTTTCCGGCCATTGCGCTGGCCATTGTGGTTGGACTTGGCATGGGTACAGGGACGATCATGTCGAACACCTCGGCCGGGTTCATTCCGCTTGAGGATAACGGCTATCTCTTTGTTGATGTCCAACTGCCCGACGCCGCCACGCTGGAACGGACCGAGGCCGTGACTGCACGCCTTGACGATCAATTGCGTGAAATCCCAGGTGTGGCCAGCACGGTTCTGGTCAATGGCTTTTCGCTGCTGAACGGCACGATCACCAATGGCGCTGCGATCTTCGTGAACCTCGACAACTGGAGCGAACGGCAGGAGGAAGACCTAAGCGCCGATGCCATCCTGGCCAAGGTCCTTGCCATCTCCAATGCCGAATCCGCGGCCTCGATCGTGGCCTTCAACCCACCGCCTATTCAGGGCTTGGGCATGTCGGCTGGTGTCGAGATGGAGGTACAGCAAACTGGCGGCGGCTCGCCTCAGGATCTGGCCTCAGCCGTGGGATCCTTTGTCTATGCTGCGAACCAGCGGCCCGAGATTGGGCAGGCTTACACCACCTTCAGGGCCAACGTTCCACAGCTATTCGTGGATCTGGATCGTGAAAAAGCCAAAACGCTGGATGTGTCCGTCGCCGAGGTATTCCAGACGATGCAGGCACAGCTTGGATCGTATTATGTCAACGACTTCAACCTGTTCGGACGCGTCTATCGCGTCATGATACAGGCTGATGGGACCTATAGGGACAATGTCGATGATATTGCGAACCTTTATGTCCGCTCGCAAAAGGGCGATATGGTTCCGTTGGGCACACTGATTGACGTTGAAAACGTGTTGGGGCCGGTTCTGTTGAAGCGACATAACCTGTTTCGCTCGGCCACAGTGACGGCAGTGCCCGCACCAGGCCTTTCCAGTGGTGACGCTATCACAGTGATGACTGAGGAATCGGCCACCGCCCTGCCCCCTGGTTACACGTTCGAATGGACCGGTACGGCGCAGCAACAGCTGGCCTCAGGCAGTCTGGTGATCATTATCCTGGGCCTCGCAATCCTGTTCGGATACCTGTTCCTGGTGGGGCAGTACGAAAGTTGGACATTGCCGGTTTCGATCCTGTTATCTGTGGTCGTGGCCCTATTTGGGGCGGTTGCGGCTGTCGCTATCGTCGGCAGTGACATCAACCTTTATACGCAGATCGGTATGATTATGCTTGTTGGGCTGGCCTCAAAAAACGGTATTCTGATCGTTGAGTTTGCAATGGAGCAACGCGCCAATGGCCTGTCAATCAAAGAGGCTGCAACCGAGGCTGCGCATCAGCGGTTCCGCGCCGTGATGATGACCGCCCTGTCCTTCCTCTTGGGTGTTGTGCCCCTCTTGGCGGCGAACGGAGCCGGTGCTGCAAGCCAGAAAGCGATTGGCGTGGCGGTGTTCGGCGGCATGTTGGCGGCGACGCTGATTGGTGTGATCGTGGTTCCGGTGCTGTATGCCCTCATGCAAAGCATGAGGGAATGGCTGAAGGGCAGCAAAAACGATCCCGGCCCGACCGAGACTGCCACCTGAGCCTCAAAAACCCCGCCTCAACGGCGGGGTTTTTTCTTAGGGTGATCTTGCGCGACGACGGCTGGTAACCTCGTGGATCACATGTTTCGCATCGGCTGGAGGTTCCTGCTCGATTCTGCGATATTCTGATCCATCCCTGCGCCGTGTAAGCAGCCCGCAAGAAATCATCGTGCGCCGCAAGGTGGCCGGATCGTCAAAGGAATGTTCAGCGTTGAGGCACGCGTTAACCTCGGCCTCATGCAAGGATGCACCTGAGGGTAAAGCGGCCCAAACAGCCCAGAGTGCAAGGTTTTGCACCGAACGTTTCGAAGGCCAAAGCTGCAACCTGCCGTTTGAATCGAACAAACGCAGTGCGCGTTCCACTGCTCGCGCATTGGGTGGTGGTGGGTCCGAGCGCGCCTGTAATCGGCGACTGGCGGCGCTGTCGGCTCGCATATGTTGCACATTCTGATAACCGGCTGCGCGTGCCACCATGTTCATCAGTTTTAAGTGCGAAGGGCTGGCCCCTCCCAACTGGATGGCCAGGGTACGAACAAACGGGGTTAGATCATCCACATGCAAAGGTACTGGTGTCTTGCTCATCACACATCCATATCGGGCGTTCTGCGCATTCGTTGGCCGCTGACCTGACGAAGCAACGCCCTGAGTGTTGCGATGTCAATCCTGTCCTAAAGGCAGGTTTAGCGCTCTGAAACAGAGCAGCGGCGCCTCGGTGTCTGCCGACCGTGCCCGATGGCTAGCATAACAGCGGTCGATCGCCAAGGGGCATGCGCCCCTGTTACGCGGCGCGGCGCTCGGCCATCCAACCATCGATCCGCGCGATCTGTTCGTCGTTTAGCCGAAGCCCCAGCTTGTTGCGTCGCCAGACGACGTCTTCGGCGGTGCGCGCATATTCCTTGTCCATCAACCAAGTAACCTCTTGCGCGGTCAGGGTTGCGCCAAAATCTTCACCCAGGTCAGACGCTAGTTTAGCGCCAGCAATAACTGCGGGCGCCTCGGTCCCATAGGCGCGGATCAACCGAGCTGCCCATGCTGCGTTCAGAAAAGGATACTCCGCCAGAAGTTTGCTTTTCAGGGCATCTACGGCATCCACCGGAAAGTCGCCGCCGGGCAAGGCAACTCCGGCAGTCCAGGGTTTGGGCAGGTCTGGAAAGAACTCAGCCACCTTTTCCAACGCGCTTTCTGCGAGCCTGCGATAGGTGGTGATCTTACCGCCAAATACGTTCAGGACCGGTGCCCCACCCTGAGCGTCAACTTTCAGCGTGTAGTCGCGCGTCGCTGCTGTCGCGCTGCTGGCCCCATCGTCATACAGCGGGCGCACGCCGGAATAGGTCCAGACAATATCGTCGCGGGTCACGGCGCGTTGGAAGTATTTCGAAGCGAAGGCGCATAGATACTCCTGCTCGGCCTCGGTACATACCGGCGCGGTGGACGGATCCGGATGATCCTGATCGGTTGTGCCAATCAGGGTGAAGTCCTGTTCATAGGGAATGGCAAAAATAATACGGCCATCTTCACCCTGAAAGAAATAGCACTTGTCGTGATCGTACAGCCTGGGCGTCACGATATGGCTGCCACGTACCAGCCTGACGCCCTCGCGCGAGTTCACGCGGATCTTCGTCTGTATGATGTCGCCGACCCACGGGCCACCGGCGTTGATCAGCATTTTGGCCTGAATTACACGGGTCTGATCGCTGTCACGATCCCGAACAGTTACCCTCCACAGATCGTCCACCCGCTCGGCCGAAATCACCTCGGTCCGCACCATGATCTGCGCACCACGCGCCTCAGCGTCGCGTGCATTCAGAACCACCAGGCGGGAATCCTCGATCCAACAATCGGAATACTCATAAGCCGTTTCGAATCTATCCTGTAGGGGGGTTCCTTCTGCGGCCGTGCGCAAGTTCAGCGACGTGGTTCCGGGCAGAATTTTGCGCCCGCCCAGATTATCGTAGAGGAACAACCCCAACCGGATCAGCCAAGCCGGACGCCGCCCGCGCATCCACGGCATAACTGTGCTAAGCAATCGCGATGTCGGTGTCTCGGAATCGAACCGCATATCCGCGTGGTAAGGCAATACAAAGCGCATCGGCCAGCTGATATGAGGCATGGCCCGCAGCAGGGTTTCACGTTCGATCAGTGCCTCGCGAACAAGCCGGATTTCAAAAAACTCCAGATATCGCAGCCCGCCATGAAACAGCTTAGTCGAAGCAGAAGACGTAGCAGACGCCAAATCGTTCATTTCCGCAAGCATAACGGACAGGCCCCGCCCAGCAGCGTCCCGTGCGATGCCACAGCCATTAATGCCGCCACCAATGATGAAAAGGTCTGTGATCTGATTATCCGTCGGCTGCATATCCCTTGATTCCTCGCAAGGCCTGATCAGGCGTATTAGCCAGAATACCATTCGTATGGTCAATGTTTATGTTCGTTTATTTTCTTTTTGCAACGCTGATATGAAATTTTCACAGCCCTTCTTGCCAATTCCCTAGAAAAGAACAAAAACGAAAGAGCGCATTGCTTTGGATCTGCCCCATGTCTCTTTCGTTCCGCCAATCCGACATTCTGGACATCGCCAGCATTGAAGGGCGCGTCACGGTCGAAGGGTTGGCCGAGCGGTTTGGCGTCACCGTACAGACGATCCGGCGCGACCTGACGGAACTTGCGGATGCCGGGAAACTTGACCGGGTTCATGGCGGCGCGGTTCTACGCTCGGGCGTGTCCAATATCGGTTATGACGACCGGCGCGCGCTGAATGCGGATGCCAAAACCCGCATCGCGCAGACCTGCGCCTCTGATATTCCGGATGGTGCCTCAATCTTCATGAATATCGGCACCTCAACCGAGGCCGTAGCACGGCAATTGCTGAGCCATAAGAATCTGATGGTCGTGACCAATAACATGAACGTCGCCAACATCCTGATTGAAAACCCCGACTGCGAGATCGTCGTGGCGGGCGGCGTCTTGCGACGTTCGGATGGCGGGCTGATCGGCAATCTGACTGTTTCGACGATACAGCAGTTCAAGTTTGACCTGGCCGTCATCGGATGCTCGGCACTGGATCGAGACGGAGATCTGTTGGATTTCGACTTCCAAGAGGTTCACGTCAGCCAAACGATCATCGCACAAGCCCGGCGTACCTTTCTGGTGGCAGATCATTCAAAGTTTCAACGTTCAGCCCCTGCGCGGATCACATCGATGTCCGAAATCGACAGGATTTACACAGACGTTCATCTGCCGGGTGATCTGCCGCAACACTGTCGGGAATGGCAAACAGAGGTCGTTCTCTGCGCGCAGTAGCTTTCACGCTTCAACGTTTGGGTGAATTGCGCAGCTTGTCAGATGCCGATCGACCTGACACTATTCACTGTAATTACAATGTGCACGGGAAGGAAGGACCGGGCCATGATTGCGTTATTGTTTCTGCTGTTTACCGTCACAATGGGGCTCAACTATTTCAACCTGACGAAGACCGGGGGTTTGCTGTTTTTCGCCACGTTGGCGCTCAGCATCTATTGGTTGAAATTCCACGCCACCAGCCAATTGACCATTCAACTGTAAAGGGACCGTTATGACACCTGAACTGTCCCGAACCCTCAATGCGATCGGAATGCTTGCTGTCAGCCTCGTTCTGGTTCTGGCATATGTTTACCAATTTGCGCTCTATGAACTGCCCTGCCCGCTTTGCCTGTTGCAGCGGGTCGGTTTTGTGGCCGTGGGGGTTGGGCTTGGCCTGAACCTGCTATACGGCGCAAGACCCCACCATTATGCGATTGTTCTGATCGCTGCGCTGTATGGGGTCTCGGTTTCGATCCGTCAGATCCTGCTGCATATCGTACCCGGAACAGGCCATTACGGATCACCGGTTCTGGGGCTTCACTATTACACATGGGCAGCAATCGCCTTCTTCCTCGTCTTGCTGGGCACGGCAGTCATGCTGTTTTTTGAGCGTCAGTACGACCACGACGCGTCTGCAGAGCCGAAATTTGGAGGCAACAAACTGGCCAAAACTGCCTTTTTCGTCATGCTGGCGCTGGCTGTGCTGAATGCCGGGTCAACCCTTCTGGAATGCGGCCCCGGCATCTGCGCTGACCCGCCTACAAGCTACAAATTGATTGACGAACTGGACGCGGACGACGGAGGATAAGACAACCTTCGCCCGAAGAGGAGGCACGAGCATGGGACTATTGGGGCAGCCGTTAGGCTATTACGACTATCTGACATTTGTTGCGCTGATCCTGCTTCTTGCAGCGGTGATGGGTGTGTTTCTGTTTCTCATGGGGCTTCCGGGGCGGATCGCTATCAAGCGCAATCACCCGCATGCCGAAGCCGTCAAGATCATGGGATGGATGGGGTTTTTGGCCGTGGTTCCATGGGTTCACGCCTTTATGTGGGCGTTCCATGATGGCGTTACAGTGGACATTCGCCGGGGCCCGGATGAAGAGAAAGACGCCATTCGCGACGAAATCAAACGTCTGGGCGGCAAGGTCAGACCTGAGTATAAGGATCGTCTGGAGACAGACAACACGCAGAAAAGCTAAGGCCGAAGGAAAGAAATACCTATGTTCGTTGCCCTCGGCATCACGCTTTTTTACATCATTTTTGTCTGGCTCATCTTCTTCAAGCTGGAACTTCTGAAATTCAATATTGCCTGGGGCATCGTCTCGTTCTGGGTGGGCGCGCATCTGCTGCTGATCTTTCTGGTGGCGCTTCGGTTTTTTCAGCCCTTCTCGGCAGACAGCCACGTGGTGCGTTCGACCATACAGATCGTGCCCAAACTGACGCAGCCAACAATATTGACCGAGGTACTGGTCGAGCCGAACACTCAAGTCACAAAAGGCGATCCGCTTTATCGCTTTGATGACACGGTGTTTTCTCTGGCGGTGGACAATGCAAAGGCCCAACTGGTCGCGGCCGAGCAGAATGCCAAAATCCTGGAACAGGATGTGATCGCGTCGACCGAAGCTGTAGAACGCGCAAACGCGCAACTAGCCTATGCGCAGACCCAACAAGCCCGCTATGAGAACCTGGTGCCCGCTGGCGGAGCGCGGCAAGACGATCTGGACCGTTGGAACGAGCAGGTGACCGAAGATCTGGCTGCCGTCAAACAAGCGCAGGCCAATCTGGAAAAGGCACAACTGGCTGTGGAATCGCAGATTGACGGCGTGAACACGGGTATTCTTCAGGCTCAGGCCCAATTGGCCGAGGCCGAGTACTTTCTGGAAAACACCACCATCTATGCGCCTGAAAACGGGATGATCGTGTCACAGCAGGCACGTCCCGGTCTGGTTGTCGGCGACGTCCGATTGGGCGCAATCGCGAGCTTCGTGACCGAAGACAACCCCTATATCCTTGCCACCTTCCGTCAACAGAACCTGAAATTTGTCGAACCAGGACAAGAGGTTGAAGTAGCGCTGGACCTCTATCCCGGTGAAATCCTGACGGGCAAGGTCGAGGCGATCTGGTGGGCCACCCGGCAAGGGCAACTCATCCCGTCGGGCCGCCTGCCGGGTTTTGAACTGCCCAAACTGCCCGGTCGGATTGCCGTACAGATCACGGTCGACTTGCCTGAAGGCCACACTTTCCCCGCTGGTGGCCATGCGGCCGTAGCGATCTATACCGGTATGGGCAAAAGCTTTGAGTTCCTGAGGCGCATCAATATCCGCCTCTATTCCTTCGCCAACTTCATCCGCCCGCTGGATATCTGAGGATGCGCGCCATGACACTCCGCCGGTTGCTGGGAACTGCCCTTTGCGCTGCTAGTCTGGTGGCTTGTGCGCCAGTGGGGCCGGATTTCGTGCGCCCGAACTCTCCGGTCGTGAAGCAATGGATCGAGGTGAACACCCCCAGCACCGGCCAAAGCGGCCTGACATCGCGCAGCGCGCCCGTGGTGAAATGGTGGGAGACGTTCAATGACCCCACCCTCAACAAGCTGATTGCGGAAGCTTATGCGCAAAACCTGACCCTTCAGGTTGCGGGTGCACGTGTGTTGCAGGCCCGTGCACAGTTGGGCATCGCATTTGGTGAGCTTTACCCGCAATCCCAGGCCATTGGCGGGTCGTTGCAGCGACGGCAGATCAGCGACAATCTTGGACCCATTGCCGATATCAACCGCATCATTCCGCTGGATACCGAATTCTCGACCTCGCAAGTCGGCTTCGATGCCCAGTGGGAGCTGGACGTCTGGGGCGCACAGCGGCGCGGGGTGCAGGCCGCGCGGTCTAATCTGGCACTTCAGGTGGCCAATTACGACGACGCTTTGGTGACACTGACCGGGGATGTGGCGGCCTTGTACGTCAATATTCGTGCGTTACAGGAGTCGCTTGCGGTCGCCCGCGAAAACATCAAGTTGCAGCAGGAATCTGCAGATCTGACCCAATTGCGTTTCAACAACGGTGTCACCACCGAGTTGGACGTGCAGGAGTCTACCGCCCTTCTCAACAACACCAAAGCTTTGGTGCCCGAGCTGGAAAGTGACCTGCAACAAACCAAGAATGCCCTGGCCGTGCTGCTGGGTGTCACGCCGTCCCGGATGACCAGTTTGTTGGGGAACTCGGGCCGCATCCCGTCCGCGCGGACAAATGTGGCTGTGGGTGTACCCGCCGAACTGCTGCGCCGCCGCCCGGATGTGCGGGCCGCGGAGCTGGCCGCAGCAACGCAATCCGCGCAAGTTGGTATCGCGATGGCGGATCTGTATCCGCAATTCGTTCTGTCGGGGGCAATTGGCCTACAGGCTTCGGGCGGGCGCGACCTGTTCAGTGGCAACAGCACCACCGGTCTGGCCAGCGCCGGTGTGGTCTGGAACGTGCTGAACTATGGCCGCATCAAGAACAATGTCCGCGCGCAGGATGCCGCCTATCAGGCGCTGATCGCCAATTACCAGAACACCGTGCTGACTGCGTATTCCGAGGTTGAAAGCGCCATGGTCGCTTATGCGCAGGCACGCAAACAGGTTGGGTTCTATCAGCAAAGCGTCGACGCTTCGCGCAAGGCGGCTGAGATTGCAGTCAGCCAGTACACGGACGGCATTGCCAGCTATTCGCGCATTCTGAACACGCAAACCGCGCTGCTACGCTCACAAGCCAATCTAATCGAAGCGCGTCAGCAAGTGTCCAGCAATCTGGTCGCGGTTTACAAAGGTTTAGGCGGCGGTTGGCAGATCCGTCAAAATCAGGAGTTTCTGCCCGAGACCGTCTTGGCCGAAATGGCCTATCGTACCGACTGGGGGGATCTGCTGCAGAAAACCCCAACCGGTGCCAGCCTGAACTGAACCTACTTTGTCAGACCGCGCAGCCCGCCTGAGATCAGGATATTGACCTCATAAAGGATACGCGGCGCGGCCAACCCGCCGGGGCTGGCCAGATAATTCGGGCTCCATTCCGGGTCGAACTTCTGCTTGAAGCTGCGCAAGCCTTCGAAATGATAAAACTGTTCGCCGTGCTCATAAACGAACCCGCCGATCCGGTTCCAGAGCGAGGCATGTTGCCGGTTTTCTATGCCTGAAAACGGAGCGGCCCCCAGCGAGAACCAGTGAAAGCCCTGTTCCGCGCCCCAAACCATCATTTCGGCAAACAGTGCATCCATCACAAAGCTGGGGCTGTCCGGCTCATACCGCATCAGGTCCAGCGACAGTTCGGATTTGTTGCCGCCTTGGAATAGGTTGGCGAACGCCTTGATCTTGCCTGTGTTTCCATCGCGCAATACCGCGTGGTCGAAATAAGACAGGTACTGATCGTCAAAGCCTCCAAGCGCAAATCCTTTTTCGGCACCGGCCTTTTGCTCGAGCCAATGATCTGAAATCTCGCGTAATTCCGGCAGAACCGGTGCCAGTTTTTCTTTTGGGATAATCTCGAACACATAGCCTTCCCGCTCGGCCCTGTTCTTGGCCTGCCGGAACCGTTTGCGCGACTTTCCGTCCAGCGAGAAATCTTGCAGCGGCACCCGCGCGACCTCACCAATTTTCAGGATCGACAGGCCCAAATCCAAAAAGGTCGGCAGGTATTTGGTCGAGACACTATAGAACGCGCACAGCTTTCCTTCACGGTCCGCCATTTCCCGAAGCTGCCAGATCAATTGGCGGCCAGCGGCCTCATCCCCTACTGGCTCTCCTTTTGAGATCACCGCGTTGCCCGTATCGGCGTAAGCGATGAAGGCCGTTTCATCCGGTGAGATCAGGAATTGCTTGTCACCGGTCAACGAGATCTGGGATTCAGTATCATCACTCTCCATCACCAGACGCTCGACGACCTCGGGAATTTCGGTGCGTTGCGGTGTCGGGATCTCACGCCCAAACAATGAGTTCACAGCGACCACGCCAACGATCACGGCAACAACGAGGCTCGAGCGTAAAAAGCGAGAGGCGTCGCCATTCCATGCAAACTCCCACCACAAAGCGTTTTGGTATTCCACATGGGAATACGCGAACAGCCCGATCCAGAAGATCACGGCAAGCAGCACCACGACACTGATCAGCCATGGGATGTTCAGGCGGAAAATTGATGCCCCACTGACCCGGTAAAACACGCCACGGAACAAGGCCAAAACGCCTATCGTTCCCAACATCGACACCGCTTCGTGCATGTCTAAGCCCTTGGCAAGCGAGGCAAAGAATCCTGCCACCATCAGCAACATCGCAACTATCCAAGCGCGGTAGAGCTTGCGGAACAATCCGCGTGACACCAGCAAAAGCAGAACTCCGATGGCGCTTCCTACCAGATGCGAGGCTTCGACAAAGGACAGCGGCAAAACGTCTTTCAAAACACCAAGGTTCTGTGAACCGGCAGGCAGCGCCCCTGACACCAGCAGGATCACCCCGGCCACCGCTGCGACTCCGGCGGCAACAATGGGCACCATGGGGCGGATGGCCCGGTATACCCAGGTCGCGGCCCCACTTATCCTTTGGCGTTGCGTCAGCGCCGACGCTACCGCAATTGACAGGCTCGCAACAACAAACGGGACAAACGTGTAAACCACACGATAGAGCAGCAGCGCGGCAATAACATCCGACCGCCCCGATGCACCCAGCCCCGCGATCAGCGTAGCCTCGAACACGCCAATCCCGCCCGGAGCGTGGCTGAGGATGCCCACAGCAATGGCCGCGATATAGATTGTGAAGAAGTACGGATAGCCAACCCCCAGATCGTCCGGCATCAGAACATAGAGCACCATGGACGCGCCAAACAGATCGCCGATCGCGGCCAGCGTCAGAAGGCTGGCAAGCTTTCCACCCGGCAAATCGAAACCAACGCCTGCGAAGGACAACCGCCTGCCCCCGCGCGACAGCCAAATAAACAGGACGACCAATGCCCCCAGCAGCGACAGCCCGATGGCTGTTTCCACCGTCGGGCTGACCGGCACCACCTTGGATATGCCGTCAGGATGCAGGGTCAACAGCAGGCCCAGTATCAACACCAGCCCCATCCAGAACGCCACCCAAGAGGTCGCGATTACTCCGGCCACACGTCCCAGATCCAGCCCCAGCGACGCATAAATCCGGTACCGGATCGCAGTACCGGTGATGTAGGAAAAGCCAAGGCAATTTGATACGGCGTAACCACTTGCCCCTGCCATTCCAGCCACAGGCAAGGGCACTTTGCCCTCTGCCACGCTTTGCACCGCAAAAACATCATAGAGCGACAGAGAAAGAAAGCTGAACGCCGTCCAGCAAAGCGCGAATAGCATCAGCTTCCATGACGTTCCAGCGATATCGGTCTGCACATCCGACCATTTCACATGCGCCGACAGATCGTGCAAAACAGTCAGGGCGATTGCGGTGATCACAACGGGTATTGCGATGCGCAGCCAAGGCTTTTCCAGCATCGCCGTCATACGTTCCGCCCAATGCACAGCCAGAGGTTCGTCAGTTTTCTGCGAAGTGGTCATCCTGCACGTCCCTGCCTGTTTGCCGCGCCAGACAGTCTGCTGAATATTCAGACATCATCTGCCCTAAAACTCTGACACAAATTGTTTTCATCTCAAAGTGCTAGAGCCGCCCCTTGCGCGTGGACAGCAGCAAATTCGTCTCGGATCGCGTGATACCGTCAAAGCGGCGGATTTGAAACAGGACCTCATCCAGCTCGGCCAAGGTTTCGGTACTGATTTCTGCGATCAGATCCCAGCTGCCATTGGTCGAATGTATTGCTGTCACCTGCCGCAAGGCTGCTATCCGCGCCATGACGCGTTCTGTCCCGCGCCCTTCAATCTCAAGCATCATCAAACCGCGTACCGGGCTTTGCGCCAGATCCCTGCGAGTCAGGACAGTGAAACCGACGATTTCTCCGGATTGTTTCAGGCGCTGCAACCGACTGCGCACCGTGGTGCGCGTTACACCCAGCGTTTCCGAAAGCTCGGACAGACTGGCACGCGCATCACGTTGCAACGCATTGAGCAGTCTATTATCCAAATCGTCCATATCTTTTTCTCGTTAAGGATTTTCTCGACCCATTTTGAGCAATTTGCTGCCTTCACGCAAGACACTCTGCCAGCCTAAATGGACACATGGACATGAAGAAAATAATTCTCATCGGCGCGCCAATGGACGCTGGAAAACGTCGTCAGGGATGCCGGATGGGTCCGGACGCTTATCGTGTGGCCGGGCTGCAAGAAGCTTTGACCGATCTTGGCCATTCTGTTCAGGACCAGGGCGACGTGACCCCCGAAGAAACTGGCATGCCCGAACACCCGCATCTTTTTGCCCTGCCGGAATGTGTCGGCTGGACTCGGGCTCTTAGCCAAGCTGCACAAGCGGCCGCTGGTCGGGGCGTGCCCATCTTTATGGGCGGTGATCACGCGCTGTCCATGGGCACTGTCGCGGGCATGGCAGCCTACGCCGATCAGGTGGATCGGCCTTTGTTTGTGTTGTGGTTGGACGCGCATAGCGACTTTCACACACCGGACAGCACAGGCAGCGGCAACCTGCACGGAACTCCCGTGGCATATTTTGCTGGAAGACCGGGTTTTGACGCTTTCCCGCCCTTGCCTGCGGTGGTCCCGACGGATCGCGTTGGCATGATCGGCCTACGCTCTGTCGATCCGGCTGAGCGGCTGGCGTTGGAACAGAATCACGCGATGTTGGCCGACATGCGCAGCATCGACGAACACGGGATCAAGGCCCCTTTGATGGCCTTTCTGGAACGTGTGCGCGCAGAAAACGCTCTGCTGCACGTGTCGCTGGACGTCGACTTCCTCGATCCCGCTATAGCTCCAGCCGTAGGTACAACGGTTCCAGGCGGAGCGACCGAGCGCGAAGCCCATCTGGCGATGGAGCTGCTACATGAGAGCGGGCTGGTCAGTTCGCTGGATCTTGTTGAATTGAACCCGTTTCTGGATGAACGCGGTCGCACCGCCAAACTTATGGTCGATCTGGCCGCCTCACTTATGGGCCGCCGCATCTTTGACCGCCCCACCCGGAGTTTCTGATGACCCAACCTTCTGACAAGGCCCTCGTGCCGTTTGTATCCGTCGACAACATGATGCGATTGGTTCATCACATCGGCGTCGAACAGATGATCACGCAGATCGCCGCACAGATCGAAGCCGATTTCAAACGTTGGGAGAGCTTCGACAAAACCCCACGCATTCCGGCGCATTCACCGCATGGTGTGATCGAGCTGATGCCAACCTCGGATGGTGAGGCCTACGGCTTCAAATACGTGAACGGCCATCCCAAAAATACTTCGGAAGGTTTGCAAACGGTCACGGCCTTTGGTCTGTTGGCGGATGTTTATACCGGCTATCCAACACTGCTGACCGAAATGACGCTGCTGACCGCACTGCGCACAGCGGCAACCTCGGCACTGGTCGGGCGCTATCTCGCCCCGACAAACGCAACCACCATGGCAATGATCGGCAACGGCGCGCAGTCTGAATTCCAGTGTCTGGCATTTAAGGCAATGTGCGGCATCAGTACAGTCCGGCTCTACGACACTGACCCTAACGCAACCGCAAAATGTTCGAAAAACCTGCGGGGCAAGGGTTTGACTGTTGTTCCCTGCACGACGCCAGAAGAGGCCATCGAAGGTGCCCAGATCGTCACCACCTGCACGGCAGACAAAAAATACGCAACCATCCTGACCGACAACATGGTTGGCCCCGGTGTTCACATCAATGCCATCGGTGGCGACTGTCCGGGCAAAACAGAACTGCACCGCGATATCCTGCTCCGCTCGGACATTTTCGTTGAATACCCGGAACAGACCCGTATCGAAGGAGAAATTCAGGCGCTGGACGAGGATCATCCGGTGACCGAGATGTGGCAGGTCATCAACGGTACCGCCAAAGGGCGCGTAGATGATCGCCAGATTACGTTGTTCGACAGCGTAGGTTTCGCGATCGAAGATTTCTCGGCCCTGCGCTATGTGAAACAAGCGATTGAAGGCACAGGTTTCTTTGAGCCTTTGGACATGCTGGCCGATCCGGATGATCCGCGCGATCTGTTCGGAATGCTGATGCGAGCCGGGTAAAACGCAGTCATGGGGGCTCTGCCCCCGCCGCGCTGCGCGCGCCTCCCCCGAGGTATTTTCGGCCAGATGAAGATCGGATCCCTTGCTTCATCTGGCCCAAAAATACCTCGGAGCGCGAGGCAGAGCCTCGCTCCCCTGCTAACCCGCAAGCGACGGCAGGTAGAGAACAATCCCCGGGAATGCCACAAGCAATGCGATGGTCATCGCATCGGCGATGAAAAACGGCGTCACGCCTTTAAACACATCCTGAACGCTCAGGTCCGGGCGCACCCCGGCCACGACAAAGCAGTTCAGCCCAATGGGCGGCGTGATCAGGCAGAACTCGGCCATCTTGACCACCAAAATACCAAACCAGATGGCGCACATCGGGCCGGACATGCCAAAGGCGCTGTCGGCTGCGCTCACAGTTTCACCTCCGTTCAGCGCCATGACCGCTGGATAGACGACGGGCAATGTCAGCAACAGCATCCCGATTGCATCCATGAACATGCCCAGCACCGCATAGGCCAGAAGGATGCAGATCAGGATCATCATCGGGGACATCTCAAGCCCGGTAATCCAGTCGGAAAACGCACCAGGAAGGTCTGCGAAGCCAAGAAACCGCACATAGATCAGAACGCCCCAGATGATCGAGAAGATCATGGCCGTCAGCTTGGCCGTTTCCAAAAGCGCGGATTTGAATTCCTTCCAGCGCATTCCATGAAACAGGGCGAAACAGAACACAATGAAGGCCCCGATTGCGCCGCCTTCCGTAGGGGTGCCCCAGGCTTTGTCTCCGAACGGGTTGTAGACAAAGCAAATGATGATCAGGATCACGGCCACAATCGGAATGGCGCCTGGTAAAGCGGAAAAACGCTCTTTCCAGGTGAAGCCAGTAACAGGTGGACCGACGGTTTTGAAGATCACTGCAATCCCGACAATCAGCAGGCCATAGATGATTGCAGAGAACGCACCCGGTATGAATCCGGCCAGCAGCAGCTTGCCGACATCCTGCTCGACGATGATGGCGTAGATCACCAGAATGGCCGAGGGTGGGATAAGCGAGGCCAGTGTTCCACCCGCAGCGACAACACCCGCTGCAAAGCGTTTGTTATACCCCACCTTCAACATCTCAGGGATAGCAATGCGAGCAAAGACGGCAGATGTGGCAACCGATGCCCCGGATACGGCAGCAAAACCGGCGGTGGCGAAAATTGTGGACACGGCGAGCCCACCCGGAACCCAGGCCACCCAGCGTTTGGCGGCTTCGAATAATGCGCGCGTCAGGCCAGCATAGTAGGCCAGATAGCCAATCAGGATAAAGGTCGGGATCAGGCTGAGCGTATGAGCTGCAACCTTAGAATGCGGAACCTGCCCCGCGGTCTTGACCGCAACCGTCAAGGCTTTGCCAAACCGGTCCGGGTCATAGCCAAACTTGGCCCAGAATATCCAGACCAGCCCAACCAATCCCGCCAGCCCTGCTGCGAAAGCCACTCGCATGCCGGCAACGACCAGAACCAGCAGACCGCCTGTGACCCATAGGCCAATATCAATCGTGTCCATGTTCTAGTCCTGCCCTTCGAACTGTTCGGCCTCAGCCGCCGCTTGGGCCGCAGCATCCTGAAGAAGCGGTACCGCCACAGGGGTCTCGAGTCCCAGCACAAATGCACGCCCATAGCCCCACACCTGAAGCACCAGCCGCGCGCACAACACTGAAAACGCCACGGGCGCTAACAGCTTGGCCGGCCACAAGGGAATACCGATGTCGATGGAACTGTCTCTGCTCCAGAGCGGCGCACCAAAGTCGAAGGACCGGTCGAAATGGGACCAACTGCCCCACACAAGTGCCAGCATCAACACCAAGATCAGAAGGACCGAGATCAGCTCGAACAGCCACAAGGCCCGGCCGTGAAGCCGCGAGATGACGATATCCATGCGGATATGCCCGCCGTCGCGCTGCACAAAAGAGATGCCCAGGAAAGCAATCAGTGGCATCGCCTGTTCGATCCAGTCGACATAACCGGGCAACGGCGCGTTGAACGCGTTGCGCCCGCTGACCGAAACGACGGCCAGAACCATCAATCCGAAAACCGCTATGCCGCTGATCAATGCAAGAAAGCGTTCAAGCTTTAACAAATGCCGGTCCAGCTGGCTTAGACGGCTACCGTCTTCCAGCACCGTGGCCTGTCCTGCCATTCCGGTGGTTCCTTGTTCTTGAAAGTGAACCGGGCACCCGACGGGGCACCCGGTCTAAAAGATCAGTTACCGCCGCGCTGCTGCTTCAAAGTGGTTTGAACCAGATCATACAGGTCTTGCGCCGGCAGCCCCTGTTCCGTCATGTCTGCAATCCATTTCTCTCGGATCGGATCTGCGGCTTTGGTGCGGAATTCCTCGATCACGGCGTCGTCGATCATCACCTTCTGCACACCCTTTTCTTCGAGGACACTGTCCCACTGTTCGAGCAGACCGCCATAGTTCGCCAGGTAGTGATCAATCGCCTCGTCAATTGAGCTGTCCAGCGCTTCGCGATGCTCGGCAGGCAGTGCTTCATAGGCGTCGATATTCACAACCACGGGACAGTTCACCGTGCCAGGGTTCAGGTTGGCCGTCCACCAATCAGCCTCGTTGATCGTGCCGAAAGACAAGTGTGCATGCTGGGCGAAGGCCACTGTATCCACAACACCCGATTCCATTGCATTATAAGCTTCGGTTGCCGGGACTGAAGTTGGCACACCACCCACAGCCTCGAACGCTTGGCCCAAACCGCCCGTTGCACGGACACGCATTCCGTCGAACTTAGCCAATTGGTCGCGGGGTTCGCCCGTACCCACGATATTATACTGCGGCATGGGCGAGGTCATGATGATACGGGCATTCCACTGCGCCATCTCATCTTTGACCGCCGGGTGATCATATACAGCGTGGCTTACAGCAACCTCTTCTTCAAGATTGTTTACACCAAGGAACGGCAGTTCCAGAACGGTGATCGCCCGGTTCTTGTCGCGGTGATAGCCAGCGCAGAACTGAGCCATTTCAAAGGCCCCGATTTCGATACCATCCAGGTTTTCGCGTGGCTTGGACAGGCCACCATAGCTGACATTGATCGTGAACTCTCCATTTGTCTTTTCGCTGACAAGCTCGGAAAGCTTTTCGACATGTTCCGTAAATGCGCGGCGCTTGCCCCAGACGGATGCATTCCACTCGGTCGCGGCAGCCTCGCTGACAAACGCAAAGCTCAAGGCGGCGACGGCAGCACCGCTCAACATATTTTTCATGATTTTGTCTCCCTTTGGTGCGCCTCTTCCCGAAGCGCTTGCAACGAAGCTAGCGCCAACATTCGGATGTGCCAACCCTCAGGGTCGCATGTGTTCCTAGATCCGAGACCACAAGGAACACCTGGCCAAGTTTGCCGACCGTAGAAACGCGCGAAACCACCAGGAGTAATCGTTACATTTATGTCTCTGTTAAATAGTAATTTATTCAATCTAGACCGAAAATTTTTACAAAAATAAGCAACGCGCCGAAATTTCTTTACAAACAAATCCAAAGATTACGGCAATTTATTTATTTATTTTCTGAACCCGGTAATACTTTGACCGGGGAGGAACGGGATCGACTTTGCTGAACAATCGGGCAAAAACGACCCAACGTAATCCAGTCCAGAGGGAGGAGCCTCAAAGATGACCACCGCTGCCCAGGCAGATGCCAAGACCTATCCGCCATCCGCAGACACTGTTGCTCGTGCACATGTCGATGCTGCGAAATACGCAGACATGTACGCCGCCTCAATCTCTGACCCCGACACGTTTTGGGGTGAGCAAGGCAAGCGCGTCGATTGGATCAAGCCCTTCTCACAGGTAAAGGACGTCAACTACGACTTCGGATCGGTCAAGATCAACTGGTATGCCGATGGCACGCTAAACGTTTCGGCCAACTGCTTGGACCGCCATCTAAAGACACGTGGCGACCAAACAGCCATCATCTGGGAGCCGGACGATCCAAATGATCCGGCGCAGCATATTTCTTACGCCGAACTGCACCGCCGCACATGCCGGATGGCCAATATTCTGGAATCGCTGGGCGTGCGCAAAGGCGACCGTGTTGTCATCTACCTGCCGATGATCCCCGAGGCCGCTTATGCAATGCTAGCCTGCGCACGGATCGGCGCCATTCACTCGATCGTTTTCGCTGGCTTTTCGCCCGACGCGCTGGCGGCGCGGATCAATGGCTGCGACGCCAAGGTTGTGATCACAGCGGATGAAGCGCCACGTGGCGGCCGCAAGACACCGCTTAAGTCAAACGCCGATGCCGCCCTGCTGCACTGCAAGGACTCAGTGAAGTGCCTTGTCGTCAAGCGCACTGGCGGACAGACCACATGGATCGACGGACGCGACTATGACTACAACGAAATGGCGCTTGAGGCGGACGACTACTGCGCGCCCGCCGAGATGAACGCCGAAGATCCGCTGTTCATTCTTTATACATCCGGTTCAACCGGACAGCCCAAGGGCGTTGTGCACACCACCGGCGGCTATCTGGTTTATGCCTCGATGACGCATGAGATTACCTTCGATTACCACGAAGGCGACGTGTACTGGTGCACGGCGGACGTCGGCTGGGTCACCGGACACAGCTATATCGTCTATGGCCCGCTGGCCAATGGTGCGACCACGTTGATGTTCGAAGGCGTTCCGACCTTCCCAGATGCTTCGCGCTTTTGGCAGGTCTGTGAAAAGCACAAAGTGAACCAGTTCTACACCGCGCCAACCGCGATCCGTGCGCTGATGGGACAGGGCAACGAGTTTGTCGAGAAATGCGACCTGAGCGATCTGCGCACACTGGGCACTGTGGGTGAGCCGATCAACCCCGAAGCCTGGAACTGGTACAATGACGTCGTCGGCAAGGGCAAATGCCCGATCGTTGACACATGGTGGCAAACGGAAACCGGCGGTCACTTGATGACCCCCCTGCCCGGCGCACACGCAATGAAGCCCGGCTCGGCCATGAAGCCCTTCTTTGGGATTGAGCCTGTCGTTCTGGACCCTCAGTCGGGTATCGAGATCGAGGGCAACGGCGTCGAGGGTGTTCTGTGTATCAAAGACAGCTGGCCCGGTCAGATGCGCACCGTCTGGGGCGATCATGAGCGGTTCGAGAAGACCTATTTCTCGGACTATAAAGGCTACTACTTCACCGGTGACGGCTGCCGCCGTGACGAAGATGGTGACTATTGGATCACCGGCCGCGTCGATGACGTGATCAACGTGTCCGGTCACCGCATGGGCACTGCCGAAGTCGAAAGCGCGCTGGTCGCTCATGCCGCAGTCGCTGAGGCTGCCGTGGTCGGCTATCCCCATGAAATCAAAGGACAAGGCATCTATTGCTACGTCACCTTGATGAATGACCGCGAGCCTTCGGATGAGCTGCTGAAAGAGCTGCGCACCTGGGTCCGCACGGAAATCGGCCCGATTGCCTCGCCGGATGTGATCCAGTGGGCCCCTGGCCTGCCCAAAACACGTTCGGGCAAAATCATGCGCCGTATCCTGCGCAAGATTGCCGAGAACGACTTTGGCAGCCTGGGTGACACGTCGACACTGGCCGACCCGTCGGTTGTCGAAGACCTGATCGAAAACCGTGCGAATAAGTGAGGACGTGATGGACGCTGCCACGATCACCACTCCCGCCGTTCTGATCCTTCTCGGCCCTCCGGGCGCCGGGAAGGGCACACAGGCGCGAATGCTGGAAGAGAAATTCGGGCTGGTTCAACTCAGCACCGGTGACCTGCTGCGCGAGGCCGTTGCGGCGGGTACAGAAGCTGGTCTTGCTGCCAAAGCCGTCATGGAAGCGGGCGATCTGGTCAGTGACGACATCGTCATCGCCATCCTGCGTGACCGCATGGCGCAACCAGATTGCGCCAAGGGTGTCATTCTGGACGGCTTCCCTCGCACTACGGTTCAGGCCGAAGCGCTGGACGGACTGCTTGCGTCGAACAATCAGAAGATCAACGCCGCGATCAGTCTTGAGGTCGAAGACGCTGAAATGGTGATCCGCATCTCGGGTCGCTACACCTGCGCCGGCTGTGGCGAAGGCTATCACGACACGTTCAAAAAGCCTGTCGAAGACGGCAAATGCGACAAGTGCGGTCACACTGAATTCAAGCGCCGTGCGGATGACAATGCCGAAACCGTGGCATCAAGGTTGGCAGCCTATCACGCGCAAACAGCGCCATTGATCACCTATTACAAAGGCCATGGCGTGCTGCAACGCACCAACGCCATGGGCAAGATTGAAGACATCGCCCGCGACCTGGAGGAAATCGTCAGCGGCGCGATGAAGTAAGGGGAGGAGATCGGCCGCAAGGCCTTGATCCTTAAAAGAATACTTCAATGAACCGCCTTGGCGGAACAGAGAAGTTTTGCCGGACGTCACGGGGCGTTTGGTACAATCGAGAAGCGGTCCGCGTCACTGGAGGAATTGGGCACGGGCCGCCCAACGAGGAAGCGAAGGAGGAACCCGCGATGGCGGATCATTCAACAAACTCCGCGCAGGCGTCCGAAGCCGATAAGGGCTATTGGCAAGCCAACCTGCGCCTCATTTACATCAGCCTCGCAATCTGGGCGCTGGTGTCGTTTGGATTCGGCATTCTGCTGCGTCCATTGCTGTCGGGGATCGCCGTTGGCGGAACCGATCTGGGCTTTTGGTTCGCACAACAGGGATCGATCCTGGTCTTCTTGGTGCTGATCTTCAACTACGCCTGGCGCATGAACAAGCTGGACGCCGAATTCGGCGTAGACGAAGAATAAGGGAGAGCGGGGATTATGGATCAGTTTACCATCAACCTGCTGTTTGTTGGCGCATCATTCGCGCTATACATCGGCATCGCGATCTGGGCCCGCGCGGGTTCCACATCGGAGTTCTACGCCGCCGGTCGCGGCGTTCACCCGGTCACCAACGGTATGGCGACAGCGGCGGACTGGATGTCTGCGGCCTCGTTCATCTCGATGGCGGGCCTGATTGCCTTTACCGGCTATGACAACTCGACATTCCTGATGGGTTGGACCGGTGGCTACGTGCTGCTGGCTCTGCTGCTTGCGCCTTACCTGCGCAAGTTCGGCAAATACACTGTCTCGGAATTCATCGGCGACCGTTTCTACAGCCAGACCGCACGCGTTGTTGCGGTGATCTGTCTGATCGTTGCGTCGGTGACCTACGTTATCGGTCAGATGACCGGTGTTGGCGTGGCCTTTGGCCGCTTCCTTGAGGTGTCGAACACGTCCGGTCTACTGATCGGTGCTTGTGTGGTCTTTGCCTACGCGGTGTTTGGCGGGATGAAAGGTGTGACATACACCCAGGTTGCTCAGTACTGCGTGCTGATCACAGCCTACACCATCCCGGCGATCTTCATCTCGCTGCAGCTGACCGGCACGCCGATCCCTGCTCTGGGTCTGTTTGGTGACACCGCAAGCGGTGAGCCCCTGCTGACCAAGCTGGATGCAATCGTGACCGAGCTGGGCTTCAACGAGTACACCGCCCACCATTCGAACACGCTGAACATGGTTCTGTTCACGCTGTCGCTGATGATCGGTACCGCCGGTCTGCCGCACGTGATCATGCGCTTCTTCACCGTGCCGAAAGTATCTGACGCACGTTGGTCGGCTGGCTGGACTCTGGTCTTCATCGCGCTGCTGTACCTGACCGCCCCTGCGGTTGGCGCAATGGCACGTCTGAACATCACCGACATGATGTGGCCCAATGGTGGCATCGAAGGTGGCGCTGTCTCGGTCGAGGAAATCGACACCGATCCGCGCTATGACTGGATGAAAACCTGGCAGAAAACCGGTCTTCTGGATTGGGAAGACAAGAACGGTGACGGCAAAATCCAGTACTACAATGACAAGTCCGAAGCCATGGCTTCCATTGCGGAAGAAAACGGCTGGGTCGGTAACGAGCTGACCAAGTTCAACCGTGACATCCTGGTTCTGGCCAACCCCGAAATCGCCAACCTGCCGGGTTGGGTGATCGGTCTGGTCGCTGCCGGTGGTCTTGCGGCTGCTCTGTCAACCGCTGCGGGTCTTTTGCTAGCGATTTCGTCAGCGGTGTCCCACGACCTTGTCAAAGGTGCGATCAACCCGCAAATCTCTGAAAAGGGTGAATTGCTGGCTGCTCGTATCGCAATGGCCGTCGCCATCGTTGTCGCAACCTACTTGGGTCTGAACCCACCCGGATTTGCGGCGCAAACCGTGGCCCTGGCCTTTGGTCTTGCGGCAGCCTCGATCTTCCCGGCGCTGATGATGGGGATCTTCTCGACCCGCATCAACAACACCGGCGCGGTTGCAGGTATGCTGGCTGGTCTGGTTGTGACCCTGGTCTACATCTTCCTGCACAAGGGCTGGTTGTTCATTCCGGGTACCAACTCGTTCACCGATGCTGACCCGCTGCTGGGTCCGATCAAGTCGACCTCGTTCGGCGCAATCGGTGCGATGATCAACTTTGCGGTTGCCTACGTTGTTGCAGGCGCGACCAAAGAGACTCCGCAGGAGATCAAGGATCTGGTCGAAAGCGTACGCATTCCCCGTGGTGCGGGCGCAGCTCAGAACAAATGAGCTTGATGCGGTCGTTGGTTCTTGCCTTCGACCGCGTCTTTCGATCCACTGTTCCCGCCCAGCACATCACTGGGCGGGATTTTTTAACCAGAACACCGGAGACGACACATGCCCCTGTCCCATGACGAAATAGCCCGGTTTCTGAAATCCGTTCATCCCTATGACGCGTTGCCTTCCGACGCCCTGGATCAGATCGTCAAACAGATCGAGGTCTGGGAAGTTGAGGAAGACGCCTCGGTCTATGAGCTGGGCCACAAGTTACCCGGGGTGTTCGTGATCTATGAAGGACAGGTCGAAATTACCGATGAGAACGGTGCCATCGTCTCTCATCTGGGTCTGCGCAATTCCTTTGGCGAAAGGGGCCTGCTGAAAGACGGCAAAGCCGCCACCAAAGCCCGCGCGCATACGCCGTCAGTTCTAATGGTTCTGCCACCGGATCTGGTCCGGAGTTTGATCGATAACCATGATGTTGTGGCAAAGTTCTTTGACCGCACACGTGGCGACCGCAGTGGTCCGCAAAGCCTGGCTACCAGTTCGATCGACGTATTGATGGCGCATAACCCGGCCACCTGCCCCGCTGACACGTCGGTTCAGGACGCCGCGCGGATCATGCGCGACAAACATATTTCGTCGCTCTGCATCACGGACGGTGAAAGCTTGCAGGGCATTGCGACCCTGCGGGATATCTCGGGCAAATACGTTGCAGACGGCCTACCCGCCTCCACGCCCATTTCTGAAATCATGACCGCGAACCCGGTTACATTGTCGCCCAGCGATATCGGGTCGGATGTGCTGCACATCATGATGGAGCGCGGCATTGGCCATATCCCGATCTCCGAAGGCGGTCGGCTGGTCGGGATCGTGACGCAGACCGATCTGACCCATTATCAGGCCGTGAACTCGGCCGAGCTGGTGCGCCGCATTGCGCAGGCTGACACGGCCGAAGAAATGGCACGCGTGACCGAAGAAATCCCGCAGCTTCTTGTGCAACTGGTTGCTGGCGGAAACCGGCACGAAATTGTCACCCGACTGATCACCGATATCGCGGATACAGCCACGCGGCGCCTATTAGCGCTCGCCGAAGCTGAACTGGGCCCGCCCCCGGTTCCGTATCTGTGGCTGGCTTGCGGATCGCAAGGTCGGCAGGAACAAACCGGCGTATCGGATCAGGACAACTGTCTGATGCTGGATGACAATGTGACCGACGCAGACATGGCCTATTTCACCAAGCTGGCGAAATTCGTCTCGGACGGGTTGGACATTTGCGGGTATTTCTACTGCCCCGGCGACATGATGGCGACCAATCCGCGCTGGTGTCAGCCGGTGCGCGTCTGGCGCGATTATTTCACAGGATGGATCGCCAAGCCAAACCCAGAGGCGCAGATGCTGGCCTCGGTTATGTTCGATCTGCGCCCTATCGGCGGCGCGTTTGAGCTGTTTGCCGACCTTCAGGCCGACACACTGGCAGCGGCCAGAGCGAACTCGATCTTTGTGGCGCATATGATTTCGAACTCGCTGAAACACACGCCCCCGCTTGGCCTGCTGCGCGGGTTCGCCACCATTCGCTCGGGCGAACACCGCAATACGCTAGACCTCAAACACAATGGTGTTGTGCCCGTCGTAGATCTGGCCCGGATATACACGTTGCAGGGCGAGCTGACCGAAGCCAACACCCGTGCCCGCCTGAAAGCGGCCGAGGCCAGCGGTGTCCTCAGCCCGTCTGGGGCTCGGGATCTGCTGGACGCTTACGACCTGATCGCTGAAACCCGGCTGGAGCATCAGGTTCGGCTGGTTAAATCAGGTGAAAAACCCGACAATTATCTGCCGCCGTCCGATCTTTCGGACTTTGAGCGAAGTCATCTACGCGATGCATTTGTTGTGGTAAAAACAATGCAATCGGCGGTTGGCCACGGCAAGGGTATGCTGGGCTAAGACCCCCTAGAACGGAGAGACCACATGTTTCTGGAATTGATCGGCACTATCTTTGCGGGCTTCGCGTTTGCGGGCGTCGTGCTTGTGCTGAACAAGCTGACCGGTGGGCGCTTGCCGAAATGGACCACTCCGGTTGCGGCGGGTCTGGGCATGATCGGCATGACCATTGCCAGCGAGTATTCCTGGTATGACCGCACACGCGATCAACTGCCGGATGAAATGGCCATCGTGCAAGAGGTCGAAAGCCGTGCTTTCTATCGCCCCTGGACATACGCGGTGCCCTTCGTCGATCGTTTTGCCGCCATTGACACGATATCGGTTCGCAGCAATGAAAATGTTCCAGATCAAAGACTTGTCGACCTATACTTTTTTGGCCGCTGGGCTCCAGTTTCAAAAGTGCCGGTAGCTGTCAACTGTGTTGAAAATAGCCGCGCCAATCTAGCAGACGGTGCTGAATTCGCTGATGACGGTCGGTTGATTAACGCGGACTGGATTTCAGCCGAGGCCAACGATCCAATCATCGAGACCACCTGCGGGGTCTGATCATGCTCACCAATTTGAGCCTTAGGCTCAGGATTTTTTTATTCTTCTGCTTGCTGGCATTCGGCGGGATTGCGATCAGCGCAGTTGCGCTGTGGATTTCCTATGCCCGCGCAGGAAATCCCGACCTTTTGGGTGACTTCATTTTTGCAGAAATCCTAATCGCGTTTGGGCTGCTGGCTTTGATCGCAGGTGTCTGGCTGCTGTTTGACGACAATATTGCCAAGCCAATTGAACGCCTGTCGGCCCAATTACGGGCCCGAGCGCATGCCGGGGTCAGTACGGATCTGGACATGCAGGCTGCGCGCTATCTGGGGGATCTGGCCCCCGCAGCGGCAGGTCTGGCGGAACAACTCGCGTCAAACGCCATGCGAACCGCCGAAGCCGTAGCATCGGAAACTGCGTACTTAGCAGCAGAGAAACAACGTCTCACCGCCCTGCTGACCGAGATACCGGTCGCTATGTTGCTGGCCAGCCCAAAGCATCAGATTGTGCTGTATGATGGTCAGGCCGCCGAGGTTCTGGCCCAGATTGCACATCCTCGACTGAACGCGTCGCTTTTCGAGTACATCGAGGCCACAGGCCTGACGGATGCCTATGCCAAAATGGGAAAAACCGGCAAAGACGTGTATTGCACGCTGAACAGCGTAGATGGCCGGCAAACCTATTCTGCGCGGATGAAGCCCTTGGGCGACGCGCCCGGCTACATGCTGGTCTTCGAAGACAGTGCCGCCCAAATGTCCCCTGATGAGGCGCGGCCTCTGGTTTACGATTTTGAGCTGCTCGACACGCCAGGGGATGACGCGTTTGAAAATCGCACCTTGTCGGATCTGTGTTTCGTCGTCTTCGACACCGAGACCACCGGACTGCTTCCTCATAAAGATGAAATCGTTCAGATCGGCGCGGTGCGCGTGCTCAACGGCAAGATCGTTCAGGGTGAACATTTGGACATGCTGGTGGATCCCGGCATTCCGATACCACCTGCTTCGACCAAAGTGCACAAGGTCAGTGACCGTATGGTTCAGGGCGCACCCGACATCACTGAGGCCGGGCGCGTATTTCATCAGTTCGCCCGCGACGCGGTGATCGTGGCGCATAACGCACCCTTCGATATGGCGTTCCTGCGTCGTCACGCCAAGCGGATGGAGGTCGAATGGGATCACCCGATCCTCGACACGGTTCTGCTGTCTGCCGTGCTGTTCGGAGCCAGCGACACACACACGCTGGACGCGCTGTGTGAACGGCTGGAAATCACGATCCCCGAGGCCCTGCGCCACACTGCGCTGGGCGATGCGGTCGCCACGGCCGAAGCGCTGGTCAAGATGCTGCCGATTCTGCAGGCACGCGGCATGACGACCTTCGGTGAAGTCATAATCGAAACACGAAAACACGGGCGCTTGCTGGAAGACCTGAACTGACAGCTTAAATTGCAAGCAGCAGTCAGCTTTTCATGGACAATCCGAGCCTCGCGTGGCACCTGATGCGCGGCCAAGGAATACGCGCGCAATGACCGAAAAGACTTTCATACCCACCCCGGAACAAAGCCCGGCCTTTCGCGAGGCCCTGGGGTGTTTTGGCACCGGTGTCACTGTGATTACCACGCAAACCGAAGGTGGACCGCGCGCGATCACCGTGAATTCCTTTGCCTCGGTCTCATTGGACCCTCCGCTGGTGTTGTGGTGTCTGGCCAAGGAATCGTTCCGTTTCGACGCTTTCAGCAGCTGCGAACACTATTCGATTCATGTGATGGCACAGGATCAGCAAGAGCAGGCGCTGCTCTTTGCGCGTGACGGCACAGACTTCTCACATGCAGATTGGACTGAGGATGAGACCGGTCGCCCGCAATTGACCCAATGTTTGGCGCGGTTCGATTGCCGTTTGCACGCCCGTCATGATGCCGGTGATCATCTGATCATCGTGGGACAAGTGGAACAGGTAATGTACCGCACCGGCAAAGGCTTGATCTTCAAACGCGGCCAGTTCGGCGGATTTGTCGATCTGATCTAGTCGTCGAGGGATCCATGAACTGCCAAAGCCTCAAGCTGCGCATCCTGCGGCGTGATCACACGATAGGCTTCGTGCACGCCAGTTTCAGACAGTTCTCTGGCCACGGTCAACAGCGTGTTGGGCGCATGATCTTCGCACAGCTCTGACATATGATCGACTTCCGCCTGCGCCACGCCAAGCGCAGCCTCAACTGAAGGCGCACCATAGAACTGCACAAAATGGTCGGCCAGATTGCGGGCGATCTGATCTTTCTCTGCCGGTTCGATCTGCGTCACGGCCACAAATGTCACGCGGCCAAAGGTTTCAAGACCCAGCCAGCCATTCGCAAAGGCCTGACGCGCCTTGCCTTCAAGATCTGCATCGCTCCAATTCGAGAACTCGAACCCGCCAGACACACACCATTCCCCGGTGCGCGCCGGAGAATGAAACACGTTCATGTCGCTTTCGTCGAAGTGAATTGCTCGGGCCAGTTTCATCTTCCGTTCTCCAACACTTCGGTCAGGGGACGCAGGTGCGTTTCGGATCCGTCCCGGATCAACATTCCAAACCGTTCATCCGTACCCAAAAAAACACCGCCATGATCCAGCGGATCTCCTACACCGCGCAGCAAACCCATCCATTCAGCGTGCAGCGGCGCGTTACCATCTTCCTGCCAGCGGTTCAGCCAGGTCAAAGTATGACGCGACCAGCTTTCTACCAATTGTGTGGCGGATACGTCTGCACATCCCTCGTCGTAAAGCGCGGTGACATCTGGTGTTTCACCCGGGGCCTCGCTGGTTTGCAGCAGCGCCAGTTCCCAACCTACGATCAACCAGTCCGGCTCCTGATCAGCGGATACATCCGAAGAGGTCACCCGAAACTTCCCGCATTTTGCGCCATTCACGCAGATCAATCCGTCCCAGCCCAAATGCACAGCAACCTCTGGCGGGGCTAGAGCGCCCAGCGCGTTCTGAAACCCTACGGCACACAGTGGCAGCATTGCCATCGCGTCCTGCAACGGCACCTCAGGCGCAAAGACGATGGCAACGCGCAGACGGTCGGCCTGAATGTTGTAAACGACCGTTCCCGCGTCGCATCCCAGCGCGGCCATTGCCTGCGCCATGTCAAACGGGTCTTCCCCACCCTGAACCGGGTGACCCGTCAACAAAGGGGGAAAGACCGGCTGGCTCATGCGAAACCGTTTGAGATCAGGTCGCGTGCGATCTTGCGGAACGACTCGGCCTGTGGACTATCGGGCTTGCTGACCACGATGGGCGCGCCTCCGTCAGCGGCCACGCGGATGTCCAGATGCAGTGGGATTTCACCCAGCAGCGGTACACCCAGAGATTCCGCCTCGGACGCAACACCGCCATGACCAAACACATGTTCTTCGTGCCCGCAGTTGGAGCAGATATGGGTCGACATGTTTTCGATCATGCCCACGATCGGGGTTTTGAGCTGATTGAACATATCGATCCCCTTGCGGGCGTCGATCAAAGCCACGTCCTGCGGGGTTGAGACCACGATGGCACCGTCCACCTGGAACTTCTGGCTCAGCGTCAGCTGCACATCGCCCGTTCCCGGTGGAAGGTCGACGATCAGAACGTCCAACGCGCCCCACTGCACCTGCCCCATCATCTGTTGCAATGCGCCCATCAACATGGGTCCACGCCAGACAACAGCCTGACCTTCGTTGGTCATCAACCCCATGGACATCATGGTCACGCCGTGATTGCGCAAAGGCAGAATGGTTTTGCCATCGGGGCTGGCCGGGCGACCGGACACACCCAGCATCCGGGGCTGCGACGGACCGTAAACATCCGCATCCAGCAGACCGACGCGCCGTCCTTCAGCGGCCAGCGCACAGGCAAGGTTTGCAGAGACAGTGGACTTACCGACACCGCCCTTACCCGAAGCAACAGCAATAATCCGATCAACACCCGGAACGGCCTGCGGCCCGGTTTGCGACGGTTTGGGTTTCGGTTTCAGATCCGGCGGAGCCTTGTCGGAATGCGCGGTCATCATCGCCGATACATTGGCCACACCGGCGACCATCTGCGCGGCTTTCTCGGCCGTCGCTCGCACGGGCTCCATCTTTTCCGCGTGCTTTGGATCAATCTCAAGCACAAATCGTACGGTATCACCTTCGACATTCAGCGCACGCACGATACCTGCGCTGACAATATCTTGACCAGACACCGGGTCAGTGATCTTTTTCAGGTTCGCCAGAACCGCGTCACGAACACTCATGCCTTGCCCCCTTCGATATGCCCGTGTGACAGGGGCGTGCGTGTCACCAAATTCTGGTCGCCGCTCATTGCATGTGTCTCCGTCTCTTTCAGTTTATTTGACGCACCGCGCCCTGCCCCGTTAGGCTGAGCCATGCGCTTTGTCCTCTTGTGCCTGAGCCTCACGTTCTCTGCCACCCCCTCCTTGTCTCAGGAGGCGATTGGCCTTGCGGCCCCGGCCGAGGTGAAAGACTCGGGTCTGTTGCAACATATTCTTCCTCGCTTCTCTCTCAAGACCGGGATTCGCGTTATTGCGGATGACACAGGTGTTATGGTCCTGAATCCCGCTCCGCCCGGCGATCCGGTCTTTGCCCGCGATGATGTGATCTACCATCTGACCATCGAAGACAATAAGCGGCAGGCCCGCTTTCGCGATTGGCTGCGTTCGGATATTGGAAAGCGCACCGTTGAAAGTTTTGCGCCAGCACAAGGCGCGCCCTTTACCGCCAGCTTCGATCTGACGGTCACTGAGTCGGAGGAAACCGTTGACGGTAATTCCGTGCTTGGCGAAGAACTGTCGATGACCCATTGCGGACGATGCCATGTGATCGGACCCAAAAACCGAATGAACGGGCTGGGCTCGACCCCATCGTTTGCCGTCCTGCGCGCGATGCCGGACTGGTCCGAACGGTTCGAGGCTTTCTTTGCTCTCAACCCCCATCCTGCGTTTACACAGATCGACGGACTGACGCCGCCATTTGACCCCGAGCGCCCTTCTCCGATCCATCCTGTTGAGATGACTCTGGACGATCTCGATGCAATCCTCGCGTTTGTCTCGCGGATGAAAGCCGCAGATTTGGGGGCTCCGCTGCAGCTTCAATGATCTTTTCTATCTGAATAATAATCGTCAGTCGTAACGACCCGTGGTTTAGGCTTTGACTGGAAGGGATTGTCCTGCTGCTGAAACTGCACCTTAACCCGGCAATTGTCGCACATCTGGATCATCCGCGCCTGATCCGAACTGGCAAACATCGGGTGTGTGCCCGAAAGCTTTTCCATGATCCGCTCCACAGTGGATTTCACCCCAAACAACGCACCGCATTCAACACAAGCGAAAGGTTCTTCTTCGTTGAGTACCTGCTGGGACAGGGCCGCATCGCTCAGATCAAGCTGTGGAACCAAAGTGATTGCCTCTTCGGGGCAGATCGTCTTGCACATTCCGCATTGCAGGCAGGCATCCTGCTGAAAGTTCAGCTGCGGCTTGTCCGGATTGTCGATCAAAGCCCCTGATGGACACAGCGACACACAGCTGAGGCACAGGGTGCAACTGTCCGTGTTCACCGCAACCGCACCATAGGGCGCGTTATCGGGCAGTGGCAATGGAGTGTCTGCCTGCGGATTTAGCGCCTGCGCGGCCAAGCGTGTGATCTGTCGACGGTTCCCCAATGGAAGAACCGGTTCGGCCAAAGGTTGCGGCACGTCTTGACCATAGAGCAGATCAGACATGGCGTCCGGATCAGCCTCATCAATCAGTCCAATCCCATCAGCGCCTGCGATCGCGCGCGCCAGAGCAATCTCGTGGTCCAGCGAATCCCGTTCGGTTGTGGGTGCAAGCAATACATCCACACGGACAAAACCATGCGCCAAAGCGGCAAGCATCTCGGCGTGGCCAAAACCGGATATAACATTTAGTTCCAGCGGGATAACATCCGAAGGCAAACCACGACCAAAGCGCGCAGCCAACCGGATCATCTCTGCCCCATGCGCATCATGAATCAAAAGCCGGGGCGCGGCCCCTCCTGCTCGTCGATAGGTGCGCGCCAGGACGTGCATCCGGGACAACAGCGCCGAAACGGTCGGATCCTCGTAAGTGATCGCCGTCGACGGACACAGTGCGGCACACGCACCGCATCCGGCACATACCATCGGGTCGATGCTCACATGCTCACCCGCTGGTGTTATCGCCCCGGTCGGGCAGATATCCAGACAGTTTGTACAACCCACCTGTTCCGCCCGTGAATGCGCACACAAGGATTCTTCCAATCTCACGTACAAAGGCTTTTCAAAGGTACCAACAAGCTGAATGGCCTCAAAAGCCAGGCGTTCAACGGCCACCACGTCTTTTGGATCAGCCCTCAGATACCCTTCGCGCTTGTTGGGGGCCTGGACGAACGGCGCGCCGCCTGTCAGGTCCAGAATAATGTCGCAGGCAGATTGTGCTCCGTTCCTGGGCTCGGTCCAGGCAAAGGCACCACGCCCGCCCGGCACGACCTGTTGCACGGCGTCCAGACGCAGTGAAAACCCGCCCAGCGCCCCTGACACGGACTTCACCCGTCCGCGTACCACATCGAAAGCGCGCGAGGTCGGCTCTGCCTGATCCGTAGCCAGAACAGTCACGGCCAAAGTTCCCACCAACTTCTCAGCCAGATCAAAACCCACCGCGCCGGGGCCAACGATGAAACAAGTTCCTTCGCTGATAACATCGACGCTGGGTGTGACGGGCTGCGGCAACAGCGCCTCAGCCGCCAGTGCAGCCATCTTTGGCGTTGCATCCGTACCCTGTTCAGACCAACCCGCACGGTCGCGTAGGTCGAAGAAGCCAGGCACGTCGATATCCAAATCTTCGGCAAGGGACTGGAACACGTCCTGCTCTTGCAGGCAGGCGATCACGGTATCTCCGTCTTGCATCAGTTCGGCAGCAGATTGCAGTTGGGTCGTGCAAAGCGCTGTATGCACCTTAGAACAACTAACACCACAGGCGCTTTCGATCCTGTCGGGATCCAATTCCTGAGTTCCTGCGCAATCGCATAGCAGTAGTTTGGTGCCCATTTTCCCTCCCGCGGGATGCTCTCCCCATCCCATGAACCTTAGGCTGTACGCACATCCCGGCAACTTCAACCCCCTGCCGTGCGCAGTTATTTACCCCTCATTCGCGCAGAAAATCGAAGGAAACAAACGCGTTTTCGGCTCCGTTCACGCAGTTGCGACCAAAACATACGACCAAAGTCTAAGGACACAGGCTTGGCACAAAGACACAATGTGTACCATAGTGTTCATGCAAAGGCAGGGGAGAGCCTTTCGGGGAGGAGCCAGTGGCCAAGGCCGCAAGCCAGATCGAAATGCCAGTTGGCGTCATCGTGCGCAAGAAACCCGGGATCACACGTTGGGCCCGATGGAGTTGGCGTGCCATAGCCGTTTTGCCGGGTGCTGGTCCTGCCGATTGGCAGGAATTGCGTCGTGAAGGCGATGCGGTTGAATACCATGCAGCCACCCTGCCCCTGACCCTTTGGGCGGATGAGACCGAAGCCTACATGGTCAACCTGTCAGACGGACAACCCTCGCTTTATCTGGTGTTGCGGGATGAATTGAAGGGGGACGTCCCTTTGAACGCGGTGCTTATCACGGCCTCGCCTTTTGAGGGGCAGGACTATGCCGACACAGGTGAAGAGATCGTCGAAAAGATCCCCATGACCGAAGGGCTGATTGCCTGGGTGCGGGATTTCGCGCTCAAACATCATAAAGACGAAGTTTTCATCAAGCGCCGCCGCGACAAGAAACGCACGGATTTGGTCGAGGACGGCAAGGGCGACCCACGGATCAGACAGGCCTCGGATGTCTACCGCGCACCTCGGAGGCTTGTGCAATGACCCAGGCGCGCGATTTCTGGTCCCGTCGCAAGGCCGCCGTACAGGCAGAAGCCGAGGCTGAGGTCATAGCGGCAGAAGAACACGTCATAGCCGCACAACACGCCGAACTGGAAGAAAAGACTGACGCCGACATTCTGGCCGAGTTAAACCTGCCTGACCCGGATAAATTACAGGCGGGCGACGATGTCACGGGGTTCATGGCCAAGGCGGTGCCTGATCGGTTGCGTCGCCGGGCCTTGCGCCGGTTGTGGCGACTGAATCCGGTTCTGGCCAACGTGGACGGTCTGGTTGATTACGGCGAAGACTATACCGACGCAGCTTGTGTGATCGAAAACCTTCAGACCGCCTACCAGGTGGGCAAAGGGATGCTGGCCCATGTCGAGGCCTTGGCCGCAAGTGAAGACGACACCGAAGAGGAAACCCCCTCGGAGGATGAACCAATGTCCGAACCCTCGGTCGCCATGGAAGAAACAGAAGCCGCCCCCACAACACCTGAAGTGGATTTGGCCGAAGCCTACACGCAGGAAGAGGTCGAACTGCCCCCGTCCCCGCGCCGCATGAGATTTGAATTCGAAGGATAACCCATGACCGCAGATAACGCGCAGACTTTAGACATTTCAGCCGAAGACCGGCTGCGCGCGGATTTTTACAATTTTCTGGGTTTGCTTTTGGCCGGCCCGCCTGATCAGTTGCTTCTGGACCAGATGTCGGGGCTGAGCGGAGACGACACTGATCTGGGCCAAGCCATTCAGGCTATGGCGCGTGTTGCCAAGGTGACCAAGCCCGCCGCTGCCGAGCGTGAGTTCAACGCGCTATTCATTGGTTTGGGACGTGGCGATTTGCTGCCTTACGCCAGTTTTTATCTGACCGGGTTCCTGAACGAAAAACCTCTGGCGCAATTGCGCAATGACATGGCTGTACGCGGGATCACCCGTGCGCAAAACGTGTTTGAACCCGAAGACAATATCGCCTCGCTTATGGAAATGATGGCCGGGATGATCGTGGGTCGCTTCGGATCACCGGCCACACTGGAAGATCAAAAAGCGTTCTGGAACAAACATATCGGCCCCTGGGCCGCGCATTTCTATTCGGATTTGGAAGCCGCCGAAGCGTCGGTTCTCTATGCCTCGGTCGGCACCGCCGGTCGAGTGTTCATGGAAATCGAACGCGAGGCCTTCCGAATGACGGCGGCATAACCCGCCACTCGCCAGCGTCTGAATTGGCGCTAAATCGCAAATGGGAGAGGAGAAGCCCATGAGCAAGACCAAGGAAGAAGGCGCAACGCGCCGCGACTTCCTCAAACTGGCCGGAACCGCAGCGCCTGCTGCCGTTGCCGCCGCCAGCCTGAGCGGTCAAGCCGAAGCAGCCGAGCTGCCGACGGATGAAACCCGCATGCAGGATACAGCGCATACCCGCGCCTATCTGGAAAGCGCGCGCTTCTAAGCCGCCTCGACTGCGCCCGGCGTACCAGCCGGACGATGTCACTTACCCGACTGACGGTTGCGATTGGCCCTGAAGTCGGTTTCGCAGTTACCAAGCCAGCCGTGATCCTCATGGCGAGCAAGGGAGGAAAACAATGCTTAGGAAAAAGACCAACGGGGTTGCGAGACGCCCCCAGCGGACAAGTATCCTGTCCCAGATCGGCGAGAAAACCGTCGATCGCCGCGCATTCCTGCGTGGCTCGGGCCTGACGATCGGCGGCCTTGCCGCGATCAGCGCCACGGGTGGAACCGTGACGCCTGCCAGCGCCCAAACAGCGGCCAACACCGCCGTTGAGAATATCAAATCCGTATGCACCCACTGTTCGGTCGGCTGTACCGTTGTTGCCGAAGTGCAGAACGGCGTCTGGATCGGGCAGGAACCCGGCTGGGACAGCCCGTTCAACCTGGGTGCACACTGTGCCAAGGGGGCCTCCGTCCGCGAGCACGCCCATGGCGAACGTCGTCTGAAATATCCCATGAAAAAGGAAGGCGGAGAGTGGAAGCGCATCAGCTGGGAAGAGGCGATCAACGAGATCGGCGACGGCATGATGAACATCCGTCAGGAATCCGGGCCGGACAGCGTGTATTGGCTGGGCTCAGCCAAGCACAATAACGAACAGGCCTATCTGTTCCGCAAGTTCGCCGCCTACTGGGGCACGAACAATGTGGACCACCAGGCCCGTATCTGCCACTCCACCACTGTTGCGGGTGTTGCGAATACATGGGGCTACGGCGCCATGACCAATTCGTACAATGACATCCACAACTCACGGGCCATCTTCATCATCGGCGGCAACCCGGCCGAGGCGCACCCTGTCTCGCTGCTGCACGTTCTGCGCGCGAAAGAGCAGAACAACGCACCGCTGATCGTCTGCGACCCGCGCTTTACGCGCACCGCGGCGCATGCGGATGAATATGTCCGCTTCCGTCCCGGCACAGACGTTGCTCTGATCTGGGGCATTCTGTGGCACATCTTCGACAATGGTTGGGAGGACAAAGAGTTCATCCGCACCCGTGTCTGGGGAATGGACCAGATTCGCACCGAGGTTGCCAATTGGAACCCGGAAGAGACCGAGCGTGTAACCGGCGTGCCCGGCTCGCAGCTCAAGCGCGTTGCCCGTACCATGGTCAACAACCGTCCCGGCACCGTGATCTGGTGTATGGGTGGTACGCAGCATACCAACGGCAACAACAACACCCGCGCTTACTGCGTGCTCCAGCTTGCTTTGGGCAACATGGGCACTTCGGGGGGTGGCACCAACATCTTCCGTGGTCATGACAACGTGCAGGGCGCAACGGACCTTGGTGTTCTGTCCCACACCCTGCCTGGCTATTACGGCCTGTCCAAGGGTGCATGGGGTCATTGGGCTCGTGTCTGGGGTGAAGATCCCGAATGGCTGGCGGGCCAGTTCGCCACGATCAAGGACAAGGAAGGCAAGGATAAACCGCTTCAGAACGAGCGCGGCATCCCGGTCTCCCGCTGGATCGACGGTGTTCTGGAAGACCCGGCCAACATGGATCAGGACAACAATGTCCGCGCCATGGTTCTGTGGGGCCACGCGCCCAACTCGCAGACCCGCATGACGGAAATGAAGACGGCGATGGAGAAGCTGGACATGCTGGTCGTGATCGACCCGTATCCCACCGTCTCGGCCGTGCTGCATGACCGCACCGATGGCGTCTACCTGTTGCCCGCCTGTACGCAGTTCGAAACCCGTGGCTCGGTCACGGCATCGAACCGGTCGCTACAATGGCGCGACAAGGTGGTTGAACCGCTGTTCGAAAGCCTGCCGGACGAGGTCATTATGGCCAAGTTCGCCAACAAGTTTGGCTGGGCGGATCGGTTGTTCCGCAATATCGAGATGGACGATCCGGAAACCCCCAATGTTGAAAGCATCACGCGTGAGTTCAACGCGGGTCTCTGGACCATCGGATATACCGGTCAATCGCCAGAACGTTTGAAAAGCCATATGGCCAACCAGCACACGTTCGACAGAACCACGCTGCAAGCCATTGGTGGGCCCAACGACGGCGAATATTACGGTCTGCCCTGGCCCTGCTGGGGAACACCGGAGATGGGTCATACGGGGACACCAAACCTCTATGACATGTCCAAACCGGTGGCCGAAGGTGGCCTGACCTTCCGTGCGCGCTTTGGCGTGGAGCGGGATGGCGACAACCTGTTGGCCGAAGGGGTCTATAGCGTTGGATCGGAAATTCAGGATGGATATCCCGAGTTCACGATGCAGATGCTGATGGACCTTGGTTGGGATGGCGATCTGACGGCCGAGGAACGCGCAGCCATCGACGCCGTTGCGGGACCAGAGACCAACTGGAAAACCGACCTGTCCGGCGGTATCCAGAGGGTCGCGATCGAGCATGGCTGTGCGCCCTTCGGGAACGCCAAAGCCCGCGCGGTTGTCTGGACCTTCCCGGATCCGATCCCACTGCATCGCGAGCCGCTTTATACGAACCGGCGCGACCTGGTGGAGGACTATCCGACCTACGAGGACCGGCACGCATATCGCCTGCCCACCCTTTATGCTTCGATTCAGAAGAACGACTTTTCAAAGGATTACCCGATAATCCTAACGTCAGGTCGTCTGGTCGAATATGAAGGCGGCGGGGATGAAACACGGTCGAACCCGTGGCTGGCCGAGCTTCAGCAGGACATGTTCGTCGAGATCAATCCACGCGATGCCAACAACCTTGGTATTCGCGACGGATCACAGGTCTGGGTCGAAGGTCCTGAAGGCGGCAAGGTCAAGGTGATGGCGATGCTGACCAACAGGGTCGGTGCCGGCGTGGCCTTCATGCCGTTCCACTTTGGCGGCCATTTCCAGGGCGAGGACCTGAGGGAGAAATACCCGAAAGGTGCCGATCCCTATGTGCTGGGTGAAAGTACCAACACCGCCCAGACCTATGGCTATGATTCCGTGACCCAGATGCAAGAGACCAAAGCGACTCTTTGCAAAATCTGGTCAGCGTAAGGGAGGAGAAGAGAACATGGCAGCAAGAGCAAAGTTTCTCTGCGACGCCGAACGCTGCATCGAGTGCAATGCCTGCGTCACCGCGTGTAAGAACGAACACGAGGTGCCGTGGGGCGTGAACCGCCGCAGGGTGGTAACGATCAATGACGGTGACCCGGGCGAACGCTCGATTTCGGTGGCCTGTATGCATTGCTCGGATGCGCCCTGCATGGCGGTGTGCCCGGTCGACTGCTTCTATCAGAATGAAGAAGGGGTCGTACTACACTCCAAGGACCTGTGCATTGGTTGTGGTTATTGCTTCTACGCGTGCCCGTTCGGCGCGCCGCAATACCCGCAGGCGGGCAACTTCGGATCGCGTGGAAAGATGGACAAATGTACCTTCTGCGCTGGTGGTCCCGAGGAAACGCACTCGACCGCAGAGTTCGCCAAATATGGTCGCAACCGGATCGCCGAGGGCAAACTGCCCATCTGCGCCGAAATGTGTTCCACCAAGGCCCTGCTCGCTGGTGACGGCGACGTTGTGTCGGCCATCTACCGCGAGCGTGTTGTCGCCCGTGGCTTCGGGTCCGGCGCATGGGGTTGGGGCACCGCCTACGACCAGAAAGACGGCTAGGACCGTCTTTGATGAACCAAACAGGCGACCCGCATCCGTGGGTCGCCTGATCAGGGATTTTGACCGAGGTTCAGATGTTCCGCTTACTCATCGCATTGCTGTTCACCATTGGGCTGGCACAGGCCACCGTTGCGCAAACAAACGAAGCTGGGGAACCAGCCACCACGAATGAGCGCGCCTCGACCGGTGGTGCGACCACGCTTGAGGATATTCAAGCGCGTCAACGCGGCGAAAAAGTAGATAACACCTATCGCTCGGAAAACACTGGCCAAGGCAATGTCGAAGGCCTTCTGGGCCAGTTTGGACCCAGCGGCGTATCGTCCGACAGTGATGTATACCGCGCGCTGCGCTTTGGCTCGGCGGACGTCACCGTGTCCTCGCGCGGACCTGCCGACAGTGTGCTGATCCAAGACGGCGGCATTTGGTGGTGGGAATTCCGCACAGGGCCGTTACGCGAATATGGCGGTTACATCATCGCTGGAATGCTGGCCATCATCGTTCTGTTTTTCCTGATCCGAGGCAAGATTCGCATCGACGGAGAAAAGACCGGCCGTACCGTTCTGCGCTTCACCAGTTTTGAACGTTTCGGGCATTGGCTGTTTGCAGGATCATTCATCGTGCTTGCGATCACCGGCCTGCTGACACTCTATGGCCGCGACTTCCTGATTCCGATCTTCGGCAAGGAAGGTTTCGCAACCATCGCGCAAGGCTGCAAATGGCTTCACAACAATCTGGCATGGGCCTTCATGCTGGGGCTGATCATCATCACGGTGAATTGGATTGCCCATAACATCCCCAACCGCACAGACCTGAAATGGCTGGCTGCCGGTGGGGGTTTATTCAGCAAAAACAGCCACCCACCCGCCAAGAAATTCAACGCAGGTCAAAAAATCATCTTCTGGGCCTGCATACTGCTGGGAGTCTCGATCAGCCTGTCCGGCCTGTCGCTGCTGTTTCCGTTTGAATTGCCGATGTTCGCCAAGACCTTCTCGGTTGCCAATGCCACCGGCATTCCACAGGCGCTTGGTCTGAACCTGCCCGTGCAAATGTCGCCTCAGGAAGAGATGCAATACGCCCAAGTCTGGCACGTGATGGTCGCTTATGTCTTCATCGCCATCATCATCGCGCATATCTACCTCGGCTCGGTCGGGATGGAGGGCGCGTTTGATGCAATGGGTACTGGTGAAGTCGAAGAGCAATGGGCGCGCGAACACCACTCGTTGTGGCTGGAAGAGGTGCAGGAAAAAGAGGCTGGCAAGGCAGCGGCCTCACCCGCCGAATAGATGCGCTGGCTGATCCTTGCCTGTGCGTTGATCCCCCTGCCCGCATGGGCGGAGTTCTTCACGCTCAAAGGTCATGGCGGGCCGATCATGGGTATCGCAACGGCCCCTGATGGACGGATCGCAACAGCCAGTTTCGACAATTCTGTCGGGCTATGGTCGGACCAGACACCCGAATGGCTGGAAGGTCACGAAGCAGCCGTCAACGCGGTCGTCTTCAACGGTACAGCAATTTATTCCGCCGGAGACGATTTTACCCTCCGCCGCTGGCCGGGCGGAGAGATCGTCGGCCAACACAAAGGCAAGATCGTTTCTGTGGCTGCCTCAAAAACGCATGTCGCAACGGCCAGTTGGGACGGAACAATCGGATTATGGCCCGTCGATGGCACTGCCCCCGCCCTGTTCGGCCCCACGGGCAGTGGCGTGAATGCGGTCACTTTTTCACCGGATGGATCAAAGCTTTTTTCCGCTGGCGTCGATGGGTCCTTACGCGTGTGGGATGTCGCAACCGGCGAAGAAACGGACCGGCTGGTTGAGCACGGATTTGGCATCAACGAATTGATTTTCAACGCGCAGGAAAACTGGATCGCCTATGGCGCGGTGGACGGGGTGACGCGCATCCTCGATCTGACAACCGGTGAAGAACGCGACTTCACTCTGGACCGCCGCCCGATCCTGGCCCTTGCGCTCAGCCCGGACCGAAGCCTTTTGGCGGTCGGTGACGGCGAAGGCTATATCATGATGATCGACACGACCGAATGGCGCATCACGCAGGATTTCCGCGCAACGCTGCGCGGACCGGTCTGGGCGCTGTCATTCTCTGATGATGGCCAGAACATCCATGCAGGGGGCATAGACGCGGCGATGTACAGCTGGCCCGTGGGTGCGCTGTCGGATCAACAGCAAATGGCTTCGACCGAGCCCAGTTTTCTGAAAGATCCCGACGAAATGGAGAATGGCGAACGTCAATTCGCCCGCAAATGCTCGATCTGCCACAGCCTGACACCCGAAAGCGAACGTCGGGCGGGTCCAACACTGCACGGTATCTTTGGGCGACCCGCCGGATCGCTGCCGGGATATTTGTACTCGGATACGCTGCAAGACTCTGATATTGTTTGGAATGAACAAACAATAAATGCCCTTTTCGATAAGGGGCCGGATCATTACATTCCGGGGTCGAAGATGCCGATGCAACGGATTACAGAACAGCAGGACCGGGACGACCTGATCGCTTTTCTGCGCCGTGCGACGGACGACCAGAACTGAACCGGAGGAGACTATGAAAGCCTTTTTAGCCGCGGTTGTCGCGATGGTCGTGATTACAGTTGCAGCCCCGACGACGTTGGACCAGATCGGGTTCAGCGCCGCGGACAGCACATCTGGTTCTGCGGTGCGCCTGGACTGAATGTCTCAATACCTGACCACCCGCGAACTGGCCGATCTTTTGCGCATTGGCGAGCGTAAAGCCTATGACCTTGCCTCATCCGGCGAGGTGCCTTGTGTGCGCGCCATGGGCAAGCTTTTGTTCCCACGGGCCGAGATCATCGCCTGGCTCAACGCGTCACGGTCTGGGCCTCAAGTGGCGGAACCGCCCCTGCCCCCGATCGTTGCTGGCAGCCATGATCCCCTTCTGGACTGGGCATTGCGCGAAAGCGGATCGGGGCTGGCAACGTATTATGATGGCTCTTTCGACGGATTGACACGATTGAGCGAGCGCAGCGCGCAGGCCGCTGTGCTGCACATCCACGAGGACGGAGGGTTCAATACCAAATCCCTGCGCGACTCATTGGGCGAAGCCCCGGTGATCCTCTATGAAGTCGCCCGTCGAGAACGCGGTTTGTTACTGGCACCGGGCGCATTGGACATCAGATCGTTCCAGGACCTCAAATCGCGACGCATCATCCTGCGGCAAGACAGTGCAGCCAGCCAGCACTTGTTCAATGCGCAACTTGAAGCACATGACCTAACTTACGACGATTTTAACATTTTTCCCGGCCGCGCACGCACCGAGGAAGAGCTGGCCATTGCCCTGCACGATCAAAAGGCCGAAGCAGGCTTTGGACTGGGTGCCTTGGCCGGGCTGTACAACCTCGGCTTTGTCCCCACCCATTCCGAAAGGCTTGACCTGGCGATCTGGCGCAGATCGTTTTTCGATCCGCCGATGCAAAAACTGATGTCGCTGCTACGCTCGGATCATTTCACACAACGGGCCCGCGAATTCGGCGGTTATGACCTGTCGGGCCTCGGTACGATCCATCACAATGGTGCCAGCGGCTGATCCTCCGCCAACCGCTTCATCTTTTCAGAAATACTCGCCCCGCAGGTGTTGGCTGCAGGCCAACTTATTGGGCATTGGGGAAAAACACCTGCTGTCCCTCCAGCCTGAAGGACGCGATCGCCTCCTGCCCGTCCGGCCCCGTCAACCAGTCGATAAAGCGTTGACCGGATGCCGCCCGCACATGTTGGTGCTTTTCCGGGTTCACAAGGATCACACCGTATTGATTAAACAGGCGCGGATCGCCTTCGACCAACACCTCTAGATTGCCTCTGTTGCCAAAAGACAGCCACGTGGCCCGGTCTGTAAGTGTATAGGCGTCCATGCCCCCGGCCACGTTCAGGGTCGCGCCCATACCCGATCCGGTTTCACGATACCACGTGCCGGAAGCACCCTTTGGATCAAGCCCGGCAGACGACCAATGGCCCAGCTCGGCCTTATGCGTCCCACTGTCATCGCCACGCGATGCAAAAGGGGCTTCGGCCTCTGCAATGGCCGTCAGAGCAACCAGTATATCGGTGCCTCCACGAATACCGGCCGGGTCAGATTTTGGGCCGACCAGAACAAAATCGTTATACATCAGGTCTTTTCGCTCAACGCCCCAGCCGTCCGCGACAAATTTCTCTTCGGCTGGTTTGGCGTGGACCAGCAGAACGTCCCCGTCCCCGTTGACTGCATTGCGAATGGCCTGACCTGTTCCAACCGCGACAACGCGCACATCTATGCCAGACTCAGCCTCGAACCACGGCAATATGTGTTCCAACAGTCCAGAATTCTGCGTCGATGTCGTGGATTGAACAACAATGAACGGCGTTTCTGCTGAAACCCCCCCTGCCGATAGGCCAAGTGCAACTGCTGCTGCCCGAATAAATGCCCGGAACATCATGTTCTCCGTCTTTTCTTATTAAGTAACCAACCCACCCGCCAGATAGCGACGCGATGCTTCGCTTTCGGGGGCATCCAATACCTGTTTCGCGGGCCCATGTTCTACCACTTGACCGCCCTGCATCATGACAATATCCGCAGCCAAACGTCGCGCCTGTCCGATGTCATGTGTCACCATAACGATCCGCACCCCACGTGCCGAGGCGCGCCGGATCATCCGCTCGATCATTTGTGTGGCGCTCGGGTCCAGGGCACTGGTCGGTTCATCCAGAAACAGAGTTTCGGGCTCAGTCGCCAGGGCGCGCAGGATTGCCAGCCGCTGCGCCTCACCCCCGGAAAGTGAGCGAGCCGGCTGTCGCGCCTTGCCGTCCAGCCCCCCTTCGACCAGCAATTCGGCGATGCGTTTTTTTCTGTCTGTGCGCCCCATACTCTGACGCTTTAGAACAAAGTCCAGATTTGCAGAGACCGAACGACGCAACAAAACCGGTTGCTGGAACACCATAGCCTGGCGCGCCTTTTGTGCCGTGCTCAGCGGAAGTCCGTCCTGGACGACGCGCCCACGATCCGGTGCGATCAGACCATGCAAACAACGCAACAGCAGGCTTTTGCCTGCGCCGTTCGGACCAAGGATGAGGGTTGGTCCGGGACCATCCAGAACCAGCGACGGCACATCCAGCAACGAACGGCCTTTGCTGCGAATCCGAAGATCTTTGACCTCAAGGCGGCTCACCAAGTTGCAGATGCCATCACGCATGGCGCAACCCCTCTTGCTCGGCCTTCAAGCTTACGGCGCTGACCATTGCGTTCACCGCCACAGCAATCCCGATCAGGATCGCCCCCAATGCCAACGCCAATGCGAGGTTTCCCTTTGAAGTTTCCAACGCGATGGTTGTGGTCATCACGCGCGTCACGTGGTTGATGTTGCCCCCGACAATGATCACCGCGCCAACCTCGGCGATGGCGCGTCCGAAGCCTGCCAGCAAGGCCGTAACCAAGGCCAGCCTTGCGTCCCACAACAAAACCGGAACCGAAGCCAGCCTGGACACGCCTAGGGATCGCAACTGTTCCGAATACTCCTCGGCCAGCATCTCGATCACCTGCCGCGTCAATGCCGCGACGATTGGTGTGACCAGCACCACTTGCGCGATAATCATCGCAGTCGGCGTGTACAAAAGTTGCAGTACACCCAAAGGGCCTGAACGGGACAGCATCAGATAGACCAGCAGGCCCACGACCACGGGCGGGAACCCCATCAGTGCATTCATCAGCACGATCAAAATGCGTCTTCCAGGAAACCGGGCAACGGCCAAAGCAGCCCCCACAGGCATCCCAATCAGCGCGGAAATCAGCACGGCAAACAGTGAAACCTTCAGAGACAACAGCACAATCGCCCAAAGCTCTGAGTCCCCATGCAGGATCAGAGAAATTGCAGAGTTGAATTCTGATGCAAAACTTTGCATTTTCTACCGTGATGCCTGCGTTTCGTACGAAATGCGTTTATTTTCAGATAAATACTACTCTGTTTTTCGAATGAGTACAGACACAAATCCGGCATAGGAAATATGAAACGCGGCCCCAATCGGGACCGCGTTGAAATTGTTCGGATTGACAACTTGGATCAGTTCAAGGCTGCATCCGTGATCTGGTGCGTCCAGGCACCTTCGGGCTGCTTGGTAATTGCCGGGTTCTCTGCAGAAACGGCCGAGAGCAGTGTTTTCACTGTCTGCTCGTAGTCAGCGGGATCCAGCGCACCGTCTGATCCTTCAATCAGTTTTGCGACCTCACCCATCATGTAAACCTGATGGTCCAGCTCCTGCGCGCCGGTCTCATCGAATTCCAGCACGATTTCGGCGGCCTCTTCCTGATTTTCAGCTGCATATTTCCAGCCCTTCATCGAGGCACGAACGAACCGTTCCATCTTGTCGACAAATTCAGGATCACTCAGGTTCTCTTCCATGACATACAGGCCGTCCTCGAGCATCCCAAAACCCATCTGAAGATAGTTGAAAGTCACCAGCTCTTCGGGCGTGATACCGGCCTGAAGGATCTGGCGGTACTCGTTGTACGTCATGGTGGAGATGCAATCCGCCTGCCCCTGAATCAGGGGATCTGCGGAAAACGCCTGTTTTAGAACAGTAACCCCGTTCTCGTCCGCGCCATCCGTTTCGATGCCCAAGGACGCCATCCAGGCATAGAAGGGATACTCATTGCCAAAGAACCAAACACCCATGGTGCGGCCGGGGAAATCCTCGGGCGTTTCAACGCCGGTGGACTTCAGGCAGTTGACCTGAAGCCCTCCGGTTTTGAACGGCTGTGCAATGTTTACCAGCGGAACACCGCGTTCACGCGCAGCCAAACCAGCGGCCATCCAAGTGGTGATGACGTCGGCACCACCTCCAGCAATAACCTGTTCCGGTGCGATGTCCGGACCGCCCGGTTTGATTGTGACATCAAGCCCTTCTTCGTCGTAGAAACCTTTCGCTTCTGCTACAAAGTAGCCAGCAAATTGCGCCTGCCCGACCCATTTCAACTGCAACGTCACTTCGTCCGCCGCAAGCGCCGTAGTGGCTGCCAAACTGAAGGCGGCAACCGCCCCGCTAAGTAGCTTGTTCATCTTCATATCTCCTAGTTGCTTTTGGTTGCCCCGTTTTCGAGGTCTGTTGAATTATTCCTTTTCTTATCCACGTTGTGACGGATGCCAAAACGTCACGACCTTCTCGATGCCTGCGACGAGGCCATAAAAGGCGGTGCCGGCAAGCGCTGCCACCACGATCTCGGCCCAGACCATATCAAGCGACAGCTGGCCTACGCTGGTAGAAATCCGAAAGCCCATCCCCACGATTGGCGAGCCAAAGAACTCTGCCACAATGGCTCCGATCAAAGCCAAAGTTGTTGAAATCTTCAACCCATTGAAAATGAAAGGCATCGCCGCAGGCAAACGCAGTTTCACAAAACTCTGCCAATAGGTTGCGGCATAAGTCTCCATCAGATCGCGCTGCATCGCCGTGGCTTCACGCAACCCGGCCACGGTGTTGACCAGCATCGGAAAGAACACCATCACAACGACCACCGCCGCTTTGGAATGCCAATCAAACCCGAACCACATGACCAGGATCGGCGCCGTTCCAACGATGGGTAGAGCTGCTACGAAATTCCCCACAGGCAAAAGACCGAGGCGCAGGAAGTCCCACCGATCCACAGCAATGGCCATAAGAAATGCCGATCCACAGCCGATGACATATCCGCTGAGCGCACCTTTCAGAATTGTCTGAACAAAATCCGCCCACAGAATGTCAAGGCTACCGGCAAAGCGCAGCGCGATGGCGGAAGGTGCTGGCAGGATGACCAACGGAACCTCTAGTCCGCGCACCAACAGCTCCCACGCACCTACGACGGTCAGCCCGAAAATCACCGGCGCCAGAAAGCGTACGATCCGACTGTCCGCCTGCGGTCCACTGGCCAGGCGGCTGTTCAACCACCAGCCAAAAGCCCACAGCAGCAGAGCAAAGATAACCAACATCATTGCGCCATCCCCATCCGCTTCAGGACCATCCGCTCAACCAATCCGAGCAATCCAACCAGACAGGCAGCCAGAATGGCGGCCGCGAACAAGGCCGACCAAATCTGCACCGTCTGGCCATAGTAACTGCCAGCCAGCAAACGAGCACCCAGCCCGGCGACGGCCCCTGTCGGCAGTTCCCCCACGATTGCGCCGACCAAAGACGCCGCGATACCGATTTTCAACGACGTGAAAAGGTAAGGCATCGACGCAGGCAAGCGCAGTTTCCAAAAGCCTTGCGACCGGCTGGCATTATAGGTTTGCAACAGGTCCAGTTGCATCGCATCGGGGCTGCGCAGCCCTTTGACCATACCAACGACAACCGGGAAAAAGCTAAGGTAAGCCGATATGATGGCCTTGGGGATTATCCCCTGAACGCCAACCGAATACAGGACAACAATGATCATTGGTGCCAGTGCAATAATGGGGATCGTCTGGCTCACAATGGCCCATGGCATGACAGACAAATCCATCACGCGGCTATGAACGATCCCCACAGCCAGCAAGATGCCCAACCCCGTGCCGATCACAAAGCCAAGCATCGTCGCGCTGAGCGTCACCCAACCATGATAGATCAACGATCGTTTCGAGGTGATTTTCTTCTCGACAGTCGTTTCCCACAATTCAATCACGACCTGATGGGGCGAAGGCAAACGGGGTTTTTTCTTTTCCCACGCGGCGGGGATCGCAAACGTGTTGTTTACCACCAGCCCAAACTCGCCCAAGTCGCGGCGCGCGCTTGCAGTGGGCGGCTGAACCTCGGCCCCGCCACGCTCAAGCTCACTCAGAACACCTTTGATATTCATCGGAACACAAGCCGCGTACCAAATCAGGGCGATTACAGCGACAACTGTGAGTATGGCAACGACCTGCTTCATGCGTGCCACTCCATGCGATAGACGGGCACAGTGTCTGGCGGTACCGGAGGCTCCTCTACGGTCACTTCAAACCCTTCGCGGCGGTAAAAGCGCTGCGCCGCGGTGTTGGGCCTGTGGGTCGTCAGCCAAAGAAACCCTCTTCCCTCTTTGGCGATATCGATGAACCGCTTGCCGATGCCTTGCCCCGTTCGGCTGCAATACAGCGCGCCAATCTTCTGCTGCTCGGGATCAACCGACATATAGCAATCGACCGGATCACCGGCGACCCAGATCTCACGACTTTCGAATGCATCCCGGATCAGGTTCGCCAGTTCTTCCACCGGCAATTCCTCGGGCATCCAATCTGTTTGCGTCGCCCAGTCGTGAACGACCTTGGCGCAGGACTTGACGTCACTTGGCACGGCGCGTCTGATCTTATCTGCGTTCAGTTCAGTCGTCATAGGAATGCCCCGCCCGCAGCCCATCCCTCACGCGATGCGCGACCTCGATGAATTCCGGCGTGTCACGAATGTCCAATTGCCGTTCTCTGGGTAAAGGGCTATCGATTACATCCGTGATCCGCCCCGGTCTTGGGCTCATGACCACAATCTTGGTACTAAGATACACCGCCTCGGGGATCGAGTGTGTCACGAAGCCAATTGTCTTCTCGGTCCGTGCCCACAGCGCCAAAAGCTGTTCATTCAGGTGATCGCGCACAATCTCATCCAACGCGCCGAACGGCTCGTCCATCAGCAGGATGTCGGCATCGAATGCCAAGGCCCGCGCGATGCTTGCGCGTTGCTGCATCCCACCGGATAGTTGCCAGGGAAACTTCCCCCCAAAGCCAGCAAGATCAACGAGTTCCAGGACTTTATTCACCCTCTCATCCTGTTCGGCGGCGGAATATCCCATGATCTCAAGCGGCAACTTGATGTTCTTGGAAATGGTACGCCACGGATACAAACCCGCCGCCTGAAACACATACCCATAAGCCCGTTTCCGACGCGCCTCATCGGGGGTCATGTCATTTACAGTCAGCGTGCCACCCGTAGGTGTTTCCAACGCCGCGATACAGCGTAGAAACGTGGTTTTGCCGCATCCGGACGGCCCGATAAAACTGACAAAGTCACCCTTGTCGATTGTCAGGTTCACGTCCTTGAGCGCGTGAACTGGCCCATCGTTGGTCTGGAACGTCAGGTCCAGCTGCCTTGCCTGGATGACGGGCTGGGTCGTGCTTTCAGTGTTCATTACTTTGCCTTGAAAAGAGTGGTGTCAGGGCCGCCTGCAAAGCGGCCCAAACAGATCAAACACCGGTGGCCGGTATACCCGTCCGCTCAACGGGCCGTGGTGCCGTCAGCTCTTTCCAGGTGCTCAGAGCCTTATGGACATGGGTGTTGGCGTCACGCGCCACAAACTTCCCGTGACCTTCCTGAGTCCTGATCTCTCCATCATGCACCGCTACCGCACCACGGGTCAGCGTGAACCGCGGCAACCCGCGCACTTCCTTACCCTCAAAGACGTTGTAGTCGATCGATGATTGCTGCGTCTCAGCCGAAATCACCTTGGCCTTGTTTGGATCCCAAACCACCAGATCAGCATCAGCGCCGACCAGAACCGCACCCTTTTTAGGGTAGCAATTCAATATCTTGGCGATGTTTGTTGATGTAACAGCGACAAATTCGTTCGGCGTCAGTCGTCCCGTATTCACACCATAGGTCCACAGCATGGGCATTCGGTCTTCCAACCCTCCGGTCCCGTTCGGAATCTTGGTGAAATCCCCTACGCCATAACGTTTTTGCTCAGTCGTAAACGCACAATGGTCCGTCGCAACAACGCTCAGCGTTCCAGATTGCAAACCGTTCCACAGGCTGTCCTGATGCTGCTTGTTGCGGAACGGAGGGCTCATGACCCGCCGCGCAGCGTGTTCCCAGTCGTGATGGAAATACTCGCTCTCATCCAGGGTCAGATGTTGGATCAGTGGTTCGCCCCACACCCGCTTGCCCTGCATCTTGGCGCGCCGAATAGCCTCATGTGCCTCTTCGCAAGAAGTATGCACCACATAAAGCGGAACCCCGGCCATATCGGCAATCATGATGGCCCGATTGGTAGCCTCACCCTCGACCTGCGGCGGACGGGAATAGGCGTGCGCTTCGGGTCCTGTATTGCCCTCAGCCAACAGCTTGGCGCTCAACTCGGCCACAACGTCGCCGTTTTCGGCATGAACCATTGCGGTTCCACCCAATTCGGCCAGACGCTTGAACGACGCAAACAGCTCATCATCATTCACCATCAGCGCGCCTTTATAGGCCATAAAATGCTTGAACGTGTTGATGCCACGCGTCTCAATCACAGTCTTGATATCGTTGAACACCTGCTCGCCCCACCAGGTGACCGCCATATGGAACGAATAATCACAATTCGCACGCGTCGATTTGTTGTCCCAGCGTTTCAACGCATCCAGCAGACTTTCACCGGGGTTGGGCAGAGCGAAATCCACCACCATTGTTGTGCCACCAGCCAAAGCCGCACGCGTGCCGCTTTCGAAGTCATCGCTGGAATAGGTGCCCATAAAGGGCATCTCGAGGTGAGTATGAGGATCGATCCCACCCGGCATCACATAACAGCCGGTGGCGTCCAACTCCTTGTCGCCCTTCAGATCCATTCCGATTTCAGTGATCACACCACCTTCGACCAGCACGTCCGCTTTGTACGACAAATCCGCAGTGACGACGGTTCCGTTCTTGATAACAGTGCTCATTTCAAACTCCCTGATGCGGTCTGCGCCGCTTGCTTCATCTGGCTAAAAATACCTCGGGGGAGTCGCCCATCGGGCGACGGGGGCAGAGCCCCCTATTCCACGATTTCAGCCGTCTCGACGACGGCGTGCAACAGAACATCCGCCCCAGCCGAAGCCCATTCCTTGCTGATCTCTTCAGCCTCGTTATGGCTTAACCCGTCCACGCATGGGCACATGATCATCGCGGTCGGGGCCACGCGGTTGATCCAACAGGCGTCATGCCCCGCACCCGAGATGATATCCGTATGCGAATATCCCAACCGCTCGGCCGCGTTGCGTACGGCGGACACACAACTATCATCGAATTTCACCGGATCGAATCCACCAACTTTTTCGAATTCGATCTGCAAGCCCATGTCTTCCACAATGTCTTCGGCCGCCACCCGCAGACGGTTCTCCATGTCCGTGATCACATCCAATTCGGGCGAGCGGAAATCGACCGTAAACACTGCCTTTCCCGGGATCACGTTACGTGAGTTCGGATGGACATCGATATGACCAGCCGCTCCCACTGCGTGCGGCGCATGAGACCACGCGATCTCGTCCACTTTCTCGAGAATACGCGCCATCGCAAGGCCCGCGTTCTTACGCATCGGCATCGGGGTTGACCCGGTATGGGCATCCTTGCCGGTCACGGTGATTTGGGTCCAGCTCAGCCCTTGCCCGTGCGTGACAACGCCAATATCCTTGCCCTCGGCCTCCAATATCGGGCCCTGTTCGATATGCAGCTCAAAAAACGCATGCATTTTTCGCGCGCCGACTTCCTCATCGCCGCGCCAGCCAATGCGGTTCAGTTCATCCCCAAACTTTTTGCCCTCGGCATCCTCGCGATCATACGCCCAATCCTGCGTGTGCATTCCTGCAAACACGCCCGAAGACAGCATGGCGGGCGCATATCGCGTGCCTTCTTCATTGGTCCAGTTGGTCGCCACGATTGGATGCTTTGTTTTGATCCCAAGATCGTTGAGGGTCCGGATGATCTCGAGCCCCCCCAGAACACCCAAGACACCGTCATACTTCCCGCCGGTCGGCTGCGTATCCAGATGCGAACCGACATAGACCGGCAACGCGTCAGGGTCCGCCCCTTCGCGGTGGGCGAACATATTGCCCATCTGGTCCAAACCCATGGAGCACCCAGCTTCCTCGCACCATTTCTGGAACAAAGCACGGCCTTCGGCGTCCTCGTCCGTCAGGGTTTGGCGGTTGTTACCTCCGGCCACACCGGGGCCAATCTTGGCCATCTCCATCAGGCTGTCCCACAACCTGTCGCCATTGATCCTGAGATTCTGCGCCGGAGCTGCCATGTTCATCTTCCCTGTTTGCTTGCGATTTGGCTCGCTTTTGGTGTCTTGATTTGACCATCTGGTCAAACTCACGCTATCACGGGTTCGAGATCAGTCAAGAAATTGCGCGGCACAGCTTGAATTTTCACTGAATTCCGCGCCTATAGTCGAAAAAAGAGACACGCTGAAAACATGCCGAAAGACCGCGCACCGACTCGCATTCAGAAAAAGAACCGTGCTGCGATCCTCGAGGCCGCCCTGAACGTGTTTTCAGCACACGGGTTTCGCGGATCGACCGTGGATCAGATTGCCGCCGAAGCCGGACTGAGCAAACCAAACCTGCTGTACTATTTCCCTTCGAAAGAGGCGATCCATACTGAACTGCTATCGGGTCTTCTGGAAACCTGGCTGGCCCCTTTGCACGATCTGGACGAGGATGGCGATCCGATGGAAGAAATCCTGGCCTATATTCGGCGCAAGTTGCAAATGAGTCAGGAGTTACCACGCGAAAGCCGCCTTTTTGCCAATGAACTGGTTCAGGGCGCGCCACGTATCCACGAGGCTTTGTCCAAGGATCTCAAGGAACTGGTTGACGAAAAAACCGTGATCCTGACGCGCTGGATGGATCAGGGCAAAATCGCGCGGGTGCACCCCTATCACCTGATGTTTTCGATTTGGGCGCTGACCCAGCACTACGCAGATTTCGAAGTTCAGGTGCGTGCGATCTTGGGGGAAGAGGATCCGTTTGAAGGGGCCGACCCTTTTGTGGACACCCTGTACCGAAAGCTTTTGACCCCTTGAAAAAAGGGGCCGCAAGAACGGCCCCTTGATGATCTTTCCAAATCGGTTCATTCGGCTGCCTTGGCCATCGGATTGTTCGGATGCGTCGTCCAGTTCGCATAGGTCGGCTGCACCTCTTTACCTGTGCGCGGATCTACTTCACCCGGTGCCATCGGCACCATCGAGATACAGTCTTCAACCGGGCAGACATCAACGCACAGGTTGCACGCCACGCATTCTTCGTCGATCACTTCGAACACGCGGTCCTCCGACATCGAAATCGCCTGGTGGCTGGTATCTTCACAAGCCGCATAGCAACGACCACATTTGATGCACTGGTCCTGGTCGATCTTCGCCTTGGCGATGTAATTCAGGTTCAGATACTGCCAGTCGGTGACATTGGGCACGGCTCGACCGATCACCTCGTCAATGCTGCTGTACCCTTTTTCATCCATCCATTCGGACAGACCGGCGGTCAGTTCGTCGATGATCTTGAAACCATAGGTCATCGCAGCGGTGCAAACCTGCACTGTGCCACAACCCAATGAGATGAACTCGGCCGCGTCGCGCCATGTGGTGACGCCGCCAATACCGGAAATCGGCAGGCCATGCGTGGCCTCGGCCCGCGCGATCTCGGACACCATCGACAGTGCAATCGGCTTCACCGCAGGGCCACAATAGCCACCATGGCTGCCCTTGCCGTCGATTGAGGGTTCGGGGCTGAACGTATCCAGGTTGACGCTTGTGATCGAGTTGATCGTGTTGATCAGCGACACCGCATCGGCGCCACCGTTCTTTGCCGCAGCTGCCGGTTTACGGATATCGGTGATGTTCGGCGTCAGCTTCACGATGACCGGGCGGTCGTAGTACTGCTTACACCAGCGTGTGACCATTTCGATGTATTCCGGCACTTGTCCCACAGCCGAGCCCATTCCGCGCTCGCTCATACCGTGCGGGCAGCCAAAGTTCAGTTCGATCCCATCCGCGCCGGTTTCGGCAACGCGCGGCAGGATGGCCTTCCATGCCTCCTCCTCGCAGGGCACCATGATCGAAGCGATCAGTGCGCGATCCGGGTAATCCGCTTTGACCCGCGCCATTTCCTCGAGGTTCACTCCCAATGGCCGGTCCGTGATCAATTCTATGTTGTTAAGACCAAGCAACCGCCGATCCGCGCCGTATATCGCGCCATAGCGCGGGCCGTTCACGTTCACGACCGGAGGACCCTCGGCCCCCAGAGTTTTCCAGACAACACCGCCCCACCCGGCCTCGAAGGCGCGGCGGACGTTGTATTCCTTGTCGGTGGGCGGCGCAGAGGCCAGCCAATACGGGTTGGGGCTGGAAATGCCCAGAAAGTTTGTCGTCAGATCGGCCATGGCTTCTCCCTTCCCGGCTCAGCCGGATTTCTTGAAAATCATTTCGGTCGGGCGAATGCGCCCGGCTTTGAGGTTAGTGACGTAGTTTTGGAATTTCTCGGGCGCCGTCTCGCCCATCATTAGGTGGATCCCCAGCGGCGCGGGGCCGCTTTCAGCGATCTTGGCAAAGACATCTTCGAAGAACTGAAGCGCGAAATCGGTGCGGTCGGTTTGGGTCTCAAGTTCCAGCCCCGCCGCCACTGCTGCGTCTTTGTACACATCCGGCGCGTGCACGAACGAAGTCTCCGGCAAAGTGGACCAAGGGAGTGGGAAAGCCAGCGGCTCGTCCACGTCTCCGCCCATAACATCGAACAAGGCAAAAGTTCCGCCCGTGGCCAGCACCCGCGACACTTCAGCAAACAGTCCGGCCTTGTCTTCGATGTTCATGCCCACATGCATCATGACTGCAAGGTCAAAACCCGCATCCGGCACAGGCATGTCCAAGGCACTGCCCACATGAAAAGTGGCCTTTTCCGAATGCCCGACCAGATCGCTCAACACGGTGGCCGTTTCCACAAATTCAGGCGTCAGATCGACCCCGGTTACCGACGAGTCAAAACGATCCACGATATAACGCGAGGTGCCACCTATACCGCACCCCACATCCAGAACGCGGGTTGCATGGGTCGGCGACAATTGAGCAAACAGGTTATCGGTCGCCAGAACACCGCCCGTGTGGAACTCATCCCCTGCCTTCAGATCAGCAACGGTGGCCGCGTCCGGGTCAATACCGCTGGCCTCAAGCGCCGCGCGGACGCGTTCGGTCAGGGCACCGGTGGTGTAGTGTTGAGCAACAGCTTGTTCGATCTGGGACATGAGAATACCTCAGCAGCGAAAGGAATGGGGTGAATACCCCACCCTATCACGAAACGAGTGTCGCGTGGATGTCCATCGCTGCATCCCGCCCTTCGGCAACCGCTGTCACGGTCAGGTCTTCACCCCCCGCCGCACAGTCCCCACCAGCCCAGACACCCGACATTGAGGTGCGTCCAGCCCCGCTGACAGCAATCTTATTGCCGTCCAGCGTCAGCCCTTCAGGCGCGCCATCCAGCGTCTGACCGATGGCTTTGAGCACCTGATCTGCTGGTAGGCGGATTGTCTCGCCGGTTCCAGTGAGTTGACCGTTCTGGCTGGAGGTATATTCCAGTTCGATCTCAGCAGCAGTTCCGTTTCCATGCACGGCAACCGGCTGCACATTGGTCAGGATTCGAACGCCGTGCGAGGCGGCAAGGTCCTGTTCATACCGGCTGGCGCCCATAGCGTCGCGATCGCGACGGTAGGCAATGGTGACATGTTCAGCGCCCAACAGCTTAGATTTCACAGCAGCATCTACCGCTGTCATGCCGCCGCCAATGACGACAACGTTGCGACCAACGGGCAGGTTTACCAGTTCATCTGCCTGCCGCACGTCCGAGATGAAATCGACCGCAGCACGAACGCCATCCTTTTCAACACCGCCTGCGCGCAGGGCGTTCACCCCAGCCAGGCCGATGGATAGGAAAACCGCGTTGTAATTCTCAAGCAGGCCATCCAGCGAGATACTGTCGCCCAGCACCGATCCGGTCTCGATCGCAATCCCGCCGATTTTCAGCAGCCAATCCACCTCGGCCTGCGCAAAATCATTGGTCGATTTATAAGCGGCAATCCCATATTCGTTCAGCCCGCCCGGCTTGGGCTTGCTTTCATGGATTACGACGTCATGGCCCAACATGGCCAGACGGTGGGCGCAAGCCAGCCCTGCAGGCCCTGCCCCAACAACAGCAACAGTCTTGCCCGTAGGTGCCGCCCTTTCGAATGGGTGCGCGCCAGAGGCCATGATGTCATCGGTCGCAAAACGTTGCAGTCTACCGATCTCAACCGGCTTGCCTTCTGCAGCCTCGCGCACACAGGCTTCTTCACAGAGCGTTTCGGTTGGACAGACCCGAGCGCACATGCCGCCCAGAATGTTCTGTTCCAGAATGGTCCGCCCTGCCGACTGTGGCTGCCCCGCCTGAATTTGGCGAATGAACAACGGAATATCGATATCCGTCGGACAGGCTGTCACGCATGGTGCGTCATAGCAGAAATAGCATCGATCAGCGGCAACGGCGGCCTCATGCGGGGCCAGTGGCGGATGCAGATCGGTGAAATTCGAGGTCAGCTCATCGCTGGAAAGCCGCCCAGCGACGATGCCGGGTGCCATCTGGCCCTGTGCCATCACTCTACTCCCTGTAGATATGTTTGTTATGACCTCAGCTTGCCACAAAAAAATTTTTTATCAATTGGTAAAATTTATCAAAAGGTCAAAAAAGTGAAAAACCCGGGCAAAAAGCCGGTTTTCCTCCGGCTTTGTGTAATTTTGAGACTAAGAAACCTCAGTCATTGTGATGAGATGATCGGACTCGGTCCCAACCCGCGCGCCGCGATGGCCGGCGCTTGCGTACCAGGCGGTAAGTGCAACCGATCCATTTCTCGAATATCTCGTCATTTTCGGTTGATCTGCCGTCAATGACAAAGGCCTTTGTGCCTTGGTCAGCGCTCAATTCAGCTGTTTCACATGACCACCTTGAAAAAATGAGATTACCCGGCAGTGCATTCAGCTTTCGGCTTTTGACGGTTCGGGTCAGGTGTTGTACTCCGGGACGAAGGGTGCCGGATCGCGCACACATCAGGAACGGGCGCAGATGCAGGCAAATACACAGAAATTTAACATTGCTGTTGTCGGACAAAATAATCGCCTGCAATACGAAGCCCTGCTGTTTGCCGCATCATTGCGGCACAGCTCGCCGCGATTTGAAGGCAAACTGTTTATTGCCACGCCCAATTCGGGACCACGTTGGAACCAGAACCCCAGCATTAAGGACGAAGACGTTCTCAAAGCGCTGACGCAATTGGATGCCGAAGTTCTTCCCTTTGATTCGCATGTCTTTGGCGAAAGCTACCCATACGGCAACAAGATCGAGGCCCTTTTGGCCTTGCCCGAAAATGAGCCCTTTGTGTTCTTTGACACCGACACGCTGATCACCGGTGACATCACAACTGTACCCTTTGACTTCGACCGTCCTGGCGCATCGTTGAAGGTTGAGGGGACATGGCCAAAACCAACGCTCTACGGCCCCGGCCTCGACGGCATCTGGCGAGCGCTATATCAGCGGTTCGGGCTGGATTTTGAAAGCTCAATATATGTCAGCCAACCCCATGATTACTGGCGGCGGTATCTGTATTTCAACGCAGGCTATTTCTTTTACAAATGCCCGAGGGTTTTTGGTGAACGCTATCTGGACTATGCCAAAGCGATCCGAGATGAACACATACCCGAACTGACGGGCCAAAACCTTGATCCATGGCTGGATCAAGCTGCCCTTCCGCTTGTGATACATTCATTCGGCGGAGGTCGGGATGCGCTGCCCGAAGGCCTGCTTGATGGCTCTGTCAGTTGTCACTACCGCTTGTTCCCACTGCTCTACGCCCGCGAAAGTGATCATGTGATCGACGTTCTGGAGGCCGTTGTGGCTCCGAACAAGGTCAAGAAGGTCCTCAAACAGTATGACCCGCTGAAAAAGTTGGTCCTGCAAGGGAAAGGCGCAAGAATCCGGGCTCTGTTTGATCAGGACAATCTTCCGCGGCGCGAACAGGCCATTCGCAACACGATCAAAAGCAAAGGGTTGTGGCTGCGCTGACAGGATCGTTGTGCGCAAGCGCGCATTCACCTAAAGATTCAGCAACACAAGTTCCAACAGGAGATTTTCAAGATGTCTGACGGCCCCACCTACGGTTTCGACACGCTGCAGATTCACGCGGGCGCCCGCCCCGACCCGGCGACCGGAGCGCGCCAGACACCGATCTATCAGACCACGGCCTATGTCTTTCGCGACGCCGACCATGCGGCGGCACTGTTCAACCTACAAGAAGTGGGCTTTATCTATTCGCGCCTGACCAACCCAACCGTCGCGGTTTTGCAGGAACGCGTGGCCACGCTTGAGGGTGGTGTTGGGGCCGTGTGCTGCTCATCTGGTCACGCGGCGCAGATCATGGCGCTGTTCCCCTTGATGGGACCGGGCTGCAACGTTGTCGCCTCAACCCGTTTGTACGGTGGAACGGTCACGCAATTCAGCCAAACCATTAAACGCTTTGGCTGGTCAGCCAAGTTTGTCGATACAGATGATCTGGACGCGGTGAAGGACGCAATCGACGAAAACACCCGTGCTGTATTCTGCGAATCCATTGCCAACCCAGGCGGTTATGTCACCGATATCCGTGCCTTGGCGGACGTAGCTGATGCAGCTGGCATTCCGCTGATCGTCGACAACACCTCGGCCACGCCCTACCTGTGCCGTCCCATTGAACACGGTGCGACACTGGTTGTGCACTCGACCACCAAGTATCTGACCGGCAACGGAACTGTCACCGGTGGGTGCGTCGTGGATTCGGGCAAGTTCGATTGGTCGGCAAATGACAAGTTCCCCTCGCTCAGCGAACCGGAGCTGGCTTATCACGGGCTGAAGTTCCACGAAACCTTTGGTCCGTTGGCATTCACCTTCCATGGTATTGCCATCGGTCTGCGCGATCTGGGCATGACAATGAACCCGCAAGCCGCGCATTATACGCTGATGGGGATCGAAACCCTATCGCTGCGCATGGAACGCCACGTTGAGAACGCCCAGAAGATCGCGGCCTGGCTGGAAGCGGATGACCGCGTGGAATATGTCACCTATGCGGGTCTGCCCTCGTCTCCATATCACGACCGGGTCAAATCGCAGTACAATCGCGGTGCCGGTGCGCTGTTCACCTTTGCCGTCAAAGGTGGCTATGACGCCTGCATCAAACTGGTCAACGCGCTCGAGATTTTCAGCCACGTGGCCAACCTGGGCGATGCACGCTCGTTGATTATCCACTCGGCCTCGACCACCCACCGTCAGCTGACCCCGGAACAGCAAGAAGCCGCTGGCGCAGGTCCGGGTGTTGTGCGCGTGTCCATCGGAATCGAAGATGCTAACGACCTGATCGCCGATCTTGATCAAGCTCTGGCTAAGGCAAGCGCCTGACGATGGCCGGGCATGACACTAACGACCTTGGCCAGCCCATCGGCCTGCCGGTTTCGGGCGAGTTTCCGCGCCCGACCCCGCCGTACACTCCGATGGAAGGACGGTACTGTTCTGTCGTGCCTTTGGACGTGAACAGGCATGCGCCCGGACTTTTCCGGGCGTTTGCCAATGACAGGGATGGTCGAAATTGGACGTACCTGCCCTATGGCCCGTTTGACAGTGAGGCAAAGTTCGAAGACTGGGCGCGCACCAACTGCATGGATGCGGACCCGATGTTTCACACCGTTCTGGACGGCGAAGGCGTACCGGTCGGCATGGCCTCATACCTGCGGATCGAGCCCGCTGCAGGCGCAATTGAGTTGGGGCATATCCACTTCTCACCTCTGCTTCAGCGCAAACCACAATCCACCGAAGTCATGTATCTGATGATGAAGCGGGTGTTCGATGAATTGGGCTATCGCCGCTATGAATGGAAATGCGACGCACTCAATGCGCCATCGTGCCGTGCGGCAGAGCGGCTGGGCTTTAGCTTTGAAGGGATTTTCAGGCAAGCGACCCATTACAAAGGACGCAACCGTGATACTGCGTGGTATTCGACTATTGATAGCGAATGGCCGCGCATTCGGGATGCGTTCGAAGCCTGGCTTTCACCGGACAATTTCGATGCAGCGGGCCAACAACGCAAACCGCTGATGGCCCGTGCGAAGGCACTATCTTAGTCCGAAATCTCGAATTCCATCGAGACACTGACCGAGACTGAAACCTCTCCGCCTGCAACAGGGACCCCGCCCGCATCAGCCATGCTCATGGCGCGCATCTCGGCCATCGGGCGGACACCAGCCACACGTTCCGAGATTGTCTGGACCGCGCCAAGCGTGACACCGGCCGCCTGCGCCAACTGCTCGGCCTTGGCGGTGGCTTCTCCTACGGCTTGCGCACGGGCCTGCGCCTCAAGCGGTTTGGGATCCTGCACACCAAAGCTCAGCCCGCCGAAATCATTGGCACCGTCCTGAATGACCACATCCATGATCGTCCCCAACTGTGTCAGATCGCGAACCCGCACAAAAACCCGGTTCGACGCGGTGAACCCTGTAATTTCGGGCTTTTCGCCATTCTGCCCATGCCGTCCCGACCAAACTGGTGACAGCGACAAATCTCGGGTTTGAACGTCCCGGTCTTCGATGCCCATATCGGCCAGCCGCGCAAGGACTTTGGCAACCGCGTCCGAGGTCGCCTGCATGGCCGCCCCGGCCTCGGCATTTTCGTTTGTTACACCCAAGGTAATCGTCGCCATATCCGGCGCGATTTGCACCGTCCCGCTGGCGTCCACGGTGATGCGACGTTCTTCCGCATGGGCTGCGCCTGCGGCTGTTGCTGCCATCATCGCGGCCAGAAAAGCGAATGTCTTCAAGGTTATCACTCCAATTTGTTCTACTTTAAGATGGGTTAGCGGACCGTCGCCATACAAGAGCAGACCCAGCCTTTTTCTTTCCCTCGGCGGGTTCCTGCTTTAATGTCGGTCTGCGAATGCAAAGTCGTTTGCATTGACGATGATAATTATGGTTCCTCCGGATTATGAAACCCGCCTTTGCGCTTTCTTTTTCTACAACCGGAATAACTCTGCATCACCAATCGGATGACGATTGGTATGTTGTCGGCTCGATTCCGCTGGATGCTGAGGACCTGCCCGAACAAATGCAGGCGTTGCGGGAAAAGGCCTTTGCGCTGGAAAACGATCTGAGTTGCAAAGTCGTATTGCCAGCAGATCAGGTGCGCTTTCTGGACGTCGAAACCGGAGAGTTACCGCCCGACGAGCGAGAGGCACGTATTGAGGCTGCATTGGCCGATTCGACCCCGTATGCCCTGTCTGATCTCAGCTACGACAGCCAAACAATCGGCAGCACAAGCCATATCGCTGTTGTCGCCAATGAGACTTTGGCCGAAGCGCGAAGCTTTACCGCAGGCCATGGATTTGTGCCGACACTGTTCAGCGCCGAAGAAAGCGCTGGGTCTTTCCCGCGTGAGCCAGTGTTTACAGAGCAACCTGATCAGCCGCATGCAACACTGACCTCAGAGCCCGATGAAGCGGATTCGCACGATGAGGCAGACACCCCCGGCCTGCCCGCTCATCCTATTGCGGGCACAGTTGCGCCGGAAACATTTCGAGCGCCTGACACGTCCCCCGCAGCACATGCCACCTCAAGCCCTGCCTCCAAGCGGTATGCCATTCCAGCTTTTGCTGCCGTAGTTCTTCTGAGCGGAGCTTTTGGCGCATGGTTGGCTTCTGGACCCACGGATCAACCAGAGCAGGCTGAACTGAGTCCTACTGCACCGGAAGTCTCATCGTCCGAGGCCCCTCCTGAGCCGGAGCCAGAGATCGCGGTCGTCCAGCCAGAACAAACCTTCCTTCCTGAATCGTCAGAGGAAACGTCCGAGCAGGCTGAGCTGAATTCAGATGCACCGGACCCCGAGGTCGCCCCTGAGCCAGACCCTGAGGTGGCAGCTGTCGACGCCCAGCAAAACACGCCCCCCGAACCACCAGCGGAGGAGGCTGAGGCACAGCCAGAGTTGTCACCTACGGACGCGGCGATCCTTGAGGCGCTCAAGGTTGCTCCGACACCGGTCGAACCCATTGCTCAAGACCCCGACGCCCCAAAGGAAATCCTTGCCGAGACTGGCATTGACGTATCACCCCCCGCACCTCTGCAAGAACCGGAAATCGCTGAGCATGAAGACCTGTACCTGACATCCATCGACAAGTCTGATCTGTCCACAGATGCTGTCGCGTTACCACCCGCATCAAGTTTCGACACGGACGAACCATTTCAGAGCGACGATTTACCCAGTGTTGCAGGCTCACGTTTCGATCTGGATGACCGGGGACTTGTTGTTCCCACACCCGAAGGCGCGTTGAATCCCGAAGGGATCACTGTGTACCTGGGCCGCCCTTCCAAAGCGCCGCCTCAGGCACCGCTGCGGTTCGAAGAAGAACCTGTTGTTGAAGAAGTTGATCAACGGCTGGCTGGTTTGCGCCCCAAACCGCGCCCCGGCGACATTGAAGAGACCTTCGAACGTCAGCAACTGGGCGGCCAATCGCTGGCGGAACTTGCCGGAAAACGACCCAAAGCGCGCCCTGCAGGCCTGGAAGCCCCAGAAGAGGTCGAAGTTCCTGTTTCCGAGCTGGCCATTATGCGCGTTCCCCGACCTAAGCCGCGACCGGCTGGACTGGTTGCTGCCAGACCGACCGTCGCGAAGCCGTCCACTCTGGCATCAACAGCGGCACTTGTTGAAAACTCTGACGACGCAGAATCTTTTCAACCCAAGACCGTGGCACCCAAGATACCTTCGACCGCATCAGTCGCCCGGCAGGCTACTATCGACAACGCCATCAATCTGCGCAGGCTGAACCTGATTGGCGTTTATGGCACGCCTGCCAACCGCCGTGCCTTGGTCCGCCTGCCCAGTGGCCGGTACAAGAAACTGAAGGTTGGAGACCGCATCGACGGTGGCAAGGTCATCGCCATAAGCGATAGCGAACTGCGGTATCAGAAAAAAGGCCGTAACGTGACGCTTTCGATGCCCCGCAGTTGAGCGTCAAAACGCCGGAGATTACCCCGGCGTTTCGCGTAAGTTTCAGGCTGCAGAGATCTCGCCACTTTCGATCTGCTCGCGTTCGATGGATTCGAACAGAGCCTGGAAATTGCCTTCACCAAAACCGTCATCCCCTTTGCGCTGGATGAACTCAAAGAAGATCGGGCCGATCACGGTCTTTGAGAAGATCTGAAGCAGAATGCGGGTCTCACCGCCGTCCACAACCCCTTCACCGTCGATCAGGATGCCGTGCTTCATCATGCGATCAAGCGGTTCGTCATGATCCGTCACACGATCTTTCGACATCTCGTAATAGCCCCGGTTGGGTCCGGGCATGAATTTCAAACCATTCTCGGCAATCGCGTCGGTTGAGGCATAGATGTCCTCGCTGCCCACAGCGATGTGTTGAATCCCTTCGCCCTTGTACTTCTTGAGGTACGACACGATCTGCCCGGTCTCACCCCGGTCTTCGTTGATCGGAATTCGGATGCGACCGCAGGGTGATGTCAATGCGCGGCTGAACAGCCCCGTGAACTTGCCCTGAATGTCGAAGAAACGAATTTCACGGAAGTTGAACAAGTCACCATAGAACTTGAACCACTTGTCCATGTTACCCTTGTAGACATTGTGGGTCAGGTGATCGAGATAATAGAACCCTTCGCCACGCGGCTTGGATTCCTTGATCCACTCGAATTCCTGATTGTAGGGCGAAGTGTCGTAATACTGGTCGATGAAATAGATCAGCGATCCACCAATGCCCTTGATAGCAGGAACATCCATCGTTTTGTCATCTGCGTCATAGGGCTCGGCCCCTTTTGAAACAGCGTGTTCATATGCTTTTTGCGCGTCGACCACGCGCCACCCCATCGCCGGGGCGCAAGGGCCGTGTTCGGCCACGAACTTGTCCGCAAAACTCTCTGGATCAGCATTCAGGATATAGGTGACATCCCCCTGCTGCCAGAGTTCGACCAGCGGCTTGTCCTTGTGCCGGGCCACCAGATCGAACCCCATCTTGGCGAACAGATCGCGCAGTTCTTGCGGTTCGGGATGGGCAAATTCAACGAATTCAAACCCGTCGGTTCCGGCGGGGTTTTCTTCACTGATCACTGATTTCGGGGCGTTGTGCGGGAAAGGACCCATGGCGCGTCTCCTTTGAAGACAGGAAGTTTTTTTGCTGATTCAAAAATATGACTTTCCAGACGCTGTTTCTGCGCATTGTTTTCGTGTAAACTCAAAGTAGACGCGTAAAACGCGCATGAATCGCAAAAAATTCGGGATTCCTCCGCACGTGCTGGATGCTACTGACAAACGTCTTCTATCTGCCTTGCAAAAGGACGCACATCTGACCGCGCACCAACTGGGTGAAATGCTGAATCTCTCACCCAGCCAGGCAGGTCGACGCCGACAACGGCTTGAGGCCGAGGGCTATATAACAGGTTATGCCGCCCGGCTCGATCCGCTGAAACTTGGCTTGCAGGTTCAAGGCTTTGTTCAGGTTCATCTGGGTACACATGGCCCCGAACAATCCCAGAGCTTTGCCCGCATGGTCGATACCCGCCCCGAAATTACCAGCGCCTGGACGATGACAGGAGAGGCAGATTACCTGCTGCACGTCTATTGCGACGATCTTTCCGCCCTCAACAGCTTGCTCCATCAGGTCATCCTGCCGCATCCTGCTGTTGCCCGTGTCCAAAGCCAGATAGTGATGGACCAACTAAAACGCGACGCCCCCCTGCCCACCTGAACGGGCTCACGAGGAGACTCATGGACGATTTTCTATACCAGGCTTCGATCTATCTGGCTGCGGCTGTGATTGCGGTGCCTCTGTCCGCAAGGCTGGGGCTTGGGTCGGTGCTGGGCTATTTGGCCGCCGGGATTATCATTGGACCGATGCTGGGGCTGGTCGGGGCCGAAACGGAAAACCTTCAACATGTCGCCGAGTTTGGTGTTGTGATGATGCTGTTCCTGATCGGGCTGGAGCTTGAACCTCGTGCCCTTTGGGACATGCGCGACCGATTGTTGGGTCTTGGGGGGCTACAGGTCTTTCTTTCAACCGCGGTGATTGCTGCGGTGGCGATGTATGCAAACCACCCGTGGTCCGTTGCGTTGGCCGTTGGGTTGACCCTGTCGCTGTCGTCGACCGCTATCGTCCTTCAGACCTTGTCTGAAAAAGGTCTGATGCAGACAAATGGTGGTCGCGCGACGTTTTCGGTGCTTTTGACGCAAGACATCGCAGTCATTCCAATATTGGCCATGCTTCCGTTGCTCGCCCTACCTGCGATGCCTCACATCGAAGCAGACGGTTCGATTGATCGGGGGGCGGGTGATCTGCATGACGCGGGTCATCACAGTCTGTCCTTGGTTGAAGGATTGCCGGGCTGGGCTGTCACACTGGTCACGATTGGCGCAATTGCTTTTGTCATTTTGGCAGGCGTCTATCTTACCCGACCTCTCTTTCGATTTATACACGCTACGCGCCTGCGCGAAATGTACACCGCTCTGGCGCTTATGATTGTGGTCGGTATTTCTTTCCTGATGACGCTTGTTGGGCTGTCGCCCGCTTTAGGCGCGTTTCTGGCGGGTGTCGTGCTGGCCAGCTCAGAGTTTCGCCATGAAATGGAAAGCGACCTTGAACCGTTCAAAGGGCTGTTTCTTGGGCTGTTCTTTATCACGGTTGGGGCCGGGATCGACGTTGCCTATTTCTTCGATGACCCGCTTGACCTGATCGGCTTGGCACTGCTTGTGATCCTTGCAAAAGGCATCATCCTGTTTCTGGTCGGTAGAGCCTTTAAGCTGCGAGGCCGAGATCATTGGCTGTTCACATTGGGGTTGGCACAAGCCGGTGAATTTGGTTTCGTTCTGCTGGCCTTTTCGACGCAGCAGAACGTTATCCCGCCTGACCTGTCACAGAAACTGCTGATGATCATTGCCCTGACGATGCTGATCACCCCGCTTCTGTTCATCATCTATGACCTTCTGTCCCGAAAAATAAGCGATACGTCCAAAGAGCCTGAACCTGATGAGATCGACGAAAAAGGCCCAGTGATCATTGCTGGCATTGGCCGGTTTGGTCAGATCGTGAACCGGCTGGTGCGGGCCAGCGGCTTTAAAACGGTGGTTCTGGACCATGATATCGAAACCGTCCAGCTGATGCGCCGGTTTGGTGTAAAAGGCTTTTTGGGCGATCCGACGCGTCCTGAACTGTTGCGCGCTGCGGGGTTGGAAAAAGCCTCGGTCCTCGTGGCGGCGATGGATGACCACAAGCAAGTCACGCGACTAGTCAGTTATGCCAGACGACAGCGCCCTGACCTGCACATCATCGCCCGCGCCCGCGACCGGACCCACGTGTACGAGCTGTACCAAGCTGGTGCCAACGACATCGTGCGCGAACTGTTCGACAGCTCGTTGCGCGCAGGCCGTTATGTACTGGAGAATATAGGGCTGAGTGAGTATGAGGCCGCGCAAGCTGAACAGACCTTTTACCACCACGACAGGACGTCTGTTCGTGATTTGGCTGAATTGTGGGTTCCTGGCCTGCCAACAGCCGAAAACAAGAAATACATCGAGCGCGCTCAGAAACTGGAAAAGGATCTGGAAACTGCGCTGCTCGAACTGGCGGAAGAACACGCCAAGAAATCTGCCTGACCCAAAACCCCGATTGGGTCAGGCAAGTCATTACCCGTCGGATACCCCAGCCTCGGCAAAGGTGGCCATACCTGAATGGCAGGCCACGGCGCTTTTGAGGATGTTGATCGCCAATGCCCCGCCAGATCCTTCGCCCAGCCGAAGACCAAGGCTTAACAGCGGGTCTTTGCCCAGCCGAGACAATACGGCACCATGTGCCGCTTCCGCGCTTTGGTGCCCCGCGACAGCGTGATCCAGCGCGCTAGGCGACAGCTTCCAAAGGCACGCCGCAGCAGCAGAGCAGATGAACCCATCCAGAATGACCGGAATGCGCAACACGCGCGCGGCGGCAATCGCCCCGGCCATCGCGGCAATCTCACGCCCTCCAAGGCAGCGCAGAATCTCCAGGCCATCTTCTGACGCATGTTTCGCGACGCCCTCTGCTACGACACGGGTTTTATTGGCCAGCCCTGCATCGTCGACACCGGTGCCACGCCCGGTCCAATCCTCGGCATCCCCACCAAACAGTGCGCAGGCGATAGCCGCTGCTGGAGTGGTGTTGCCAATACCCATCTCGCCCACAACCAGCAGATCGGCCTTCGGATCAACGGCCTGCCAACCGGTACGCAAGGCACTCAGCAGATCTTCTTCGCTCATGGCCGGGGCCTGGGTGAAGTCCACAGTGGGTCTGTCCAGCTCAAGTGCATGCACATTCATTGTCGCACCTGCTGCCTTGGCCAGCTGATTGATCGCCGCGCCGCCATGTTCAAAGTTCATAACCATCTGGACGGTCACTTCCGGCGGAAAGGCCGATACGCCCTGTGCCGTAACACCATGATTTCCGGCAAAGACGATGACCTGTGGTGCGGTAATTTGCGGGCGGGCATCCCCACGCCAACCCGCATACCAGATCGCCAAATCCTCAAGCCGACCCAACGCGCCGGGCGGTTTAGTCAGTTGTCCGTTACGCTCACCCGCGCCATGCACCGCAGCGGCATCCGGACCCGGAGCTGCAGCTAGTGCAGCACGGAACGCATTCAAATCATTCAGTTCAGGCAACATAAAAGCCTCATTGCATCAGAGTGGTGCAGTGTGTTTAACCGAAGCACCGAAACCGACAAGACCCCGAAAGGCACGGGCGTGCATAAAAACGACACGAAACCCTTTTCTCTGCGGGATATTCGGCTGGCGCTGGTCCTTCTCACCCGCCTGCCCCTGCCGCGTTTGCCGGATCCAGTGTTTTCTCGGCAAGCTCAGGCAACCTGGGCCTTTCCGATTGTCGGTCTGCTGGTTGCAGGACTCGCATGCCTTGTGGGCTGGGGCGCGCTGGCGCTGGGTTTACCTGTTCTGGCGGCGGCCGGTCTTTTACTGGCCACGCTGATCGCAACAACCGGGGCGATGCACGAGGATGGCCTGGCGGACACGTTCGACGGCCTGTGGGGCGGGTTCACCCGCGACCGCCGGTTGGAGATCATGAAGGACAGTCATATTGGGACTTTCGGCGTGCTTGCCCTGATCGTGTCTCAGCTGGTTCGAATATCGGCTATCGCTGCTTTGCTGACGGCTGATGCGGTGGGCGCAGTTTTAGCCGCCAGCATTGTCTCGCGGGCGTTGATGCCTGCAGTGATGGCTGGATTACCTCACGCGCGCAAATCGGGCCTGAGCCATTCCGTCGGAAAACCCCAGACGATTTCCGTCATCGCTGCACTTGTTCTGGCGGTGGCACTCGCCCTGCTTCTTATGGGTGTGGATGCAATACCTGCGATGGGTTTTGCGGCAGCCAGCGCAGCAGTTTTGGCCGTTGTCGCCAAGAAAAAGATCGGCGGCCAGACCGGCGATATTCTTGGGGCCACGCAATTGGTGTCCGAGATAACCTTTCTGCTGGTCTGCGCCGCGCTGGTTTAAGACGCGCCCCCGGTCTCGATGCGCAAGGTGCCGCCGCAATGTTTGCAATGCACAGCGTCCGGGTCATGTCGGAATAAGCCGCAGCTTGGGCATTTGTGGCGAACCTTTTGAGGCATGAAAATCGCCTGCGCCAACCGGACAAAAAGCGCCACACCCACCACCATGATAAAAACCGAGAACAGCTTACCCCCTGGCGTAGGCAAGGTGATATCGCCGAACCCGGTGGTCGTTAGGGTAGCCATGGTGAAATAGAGCGCGTCAATATAGGGCGTTTGCGAATCTGCGGGAATAAAGAACACCAGAACGGCGGTCGAAGTTGCGAAGACAAAAACCATCAGGTTGATGGCGGCGATCACCGCGTCTTCGTGGGTGCGGAAGAAATTGCTGTCGCGTCGTAAGTCCCGCAGCAGGTGGTAGGAATGGATCAACCGCAAGGCGCGTAGAATCCGCAAAAACGCAAGGTTGCCCGTCAGGAACGGATCAAGCACCAGAGAGACGATAACAACGATATCCGCCAGCGTGTAAATCTGGCGCAGCAGCTTCCAACGGTCCTTGGCGATCCAAAGCCGCGCTGAGAAATCCAAAAAAATCACAAAGCCAATCAGCAGGCTTGCGACCGTGACGCCCGACCCCTGAGGAAAATGAGCGGTGGCGACAAAGAAGATGATCGACACAATATCGAAAAGGATCAGACCATAACGAAACCAGACCGAAATCGGGTCGTGCCCGATATACAGGTATTTCACCGTCTGCTTCATATCCACCCTGTATCATGCTGCATACACAGTGAAATTAACGACAGTTGTGCAAATCACCAAGCCACGAAAAAGGCCGCCCCAATTAGAGCGGCCTTAATCACGATTCTCTTGCAATCAGGCGGCGCGCGAGGTCAGGACTTCGTCTACCTGCTTGGCGGCCGAAACTTCGCCAGCACCGGAAACAGCTGCAACCTCACGTGTCAGGCGTTCCAGAGCAGCTTCGTAAAGCTGACGCTCGGAATAGCTCTGCTCGCGTTGATCGTCGGTGCGATGCAAATCGCGGACAACTTCGGCAATCGAGATAAGGTCGCCCGAGTTGATTTTCTGTTCATATTCCTGGGCGCGGCGGGACCACATGGCGCGTTTTACCTTGGCCTTGCCCTTCAATGTCTTCATCGCCTGGCTGATGACATCTGGCGAGCTGAGCGACCGCAAACCGGATTCGGTTGCTTTGTTGGTCGGCACCCGCAGTGTCATTTTGTCTTTCTCAAATGAGATGACGAACAGCTCGAGCGAGAAACCCGCAACTTCCTGCTCCTCAATCGAGATGATCTGACCCACGCCATGGGCGGGATAGACAACATAGTCGTTGGGGCGGAACTCAAGCTTTTTCGACTTTGTCATTCAGTTTTTTCCTTGCTTACGGACCGGGACACAGACAACAAAAGCACCACGTGCCGGGACTGTCTCAGCCCCGTCAGGCGGCGTTTCTGTCATAAATTCAGTACTCCAAAGCGAGCATACTTACGGAGCGCATCCCAATCTCGGTCATCATATGAAAACTGAGTATATCACAAAAATACGACACCCGAAAGTTTACCCAAAGGAAAATATTCGAATTACCTGCGCGCACAATGCTTTATTTCAAGATCTTCGCGCTGTGCCGTGCGCTTTCTTCGCGAATCGCTTAGCCGCCTTCGCCGGGTGCTTCAGAGAAATACTTCTCCATCTTACCCTCTTCACCGTCGCGCTCTTCAGCGTCGGGAAGCGGGTCTTTCTTTGTAACAATCACCGGCCACTGTTCCGAGAACTTGCGATTGAACTCAACCCATTGCTCCATTCCCGGCTCAGTATCCGGGCGGATTGCGTCTGCCGGGCATTCCGGTTCACAAACACCACAGTCGATGCATTCGTCCGGGTGAATAACCAATGTATTCTCACCTTCATAGAAACAGTCCACCGGGCACACTTCGACGCAGTCTGTGTATTTGCAGGCGATACAGTTTTCGGTGACAACATAGGTCATGAGCGGATTCCCGTTTGCGGTTCGTTCGACTAGCTAATTCAGTCTGGCCCGCTCTTCAAGATGGGATCAGCGATCTTCTGTGCGAGAAAGATCAAGAGCGCGCCGATCCTTCTTGGTTGGACGACCTTTTCCTTCGAACCCCGGATTTTTAGGAGGCACGTCCTGTTTTTCCGTCATATCGAAGTACAGCGTTTGCGCCTCGGGGGCCGGACCGCGGCGTTCGCCCAGTTTTTCTACACGCACAACCCGCACGATACGGCCCTGGGGAAAGGTCAGAACGTCTCCGGATGCCACGGCTTGCGCCGGTTTGAGCACCCGGTTTCCGTTCAATCGGACATGGCCGCCACTGACCTGCTTGGCTGCCAGGCTACGGGTCTTGAAGAACCGCGCCTGCCACAACCATTTGTCGATCCGCAGCTTGGCCTCGGCCATCTTGTGTCAGTTGCCGTCTTTCAAACCCATAAGCGCCGCAGCGAATGGGTTGTCGGGATCAATGGCCTTTTCCTTTTTCGGAGGCCGTGACGAGAAGGTCTTGGCACCCTGAGGTTTGCCGCCCTTCTTGCCGTGCGGCTTGCCGCGACCGTCCTGGGGTTTGCCACGGGGCTTGCCTTTGCCCTGCCCCTGCTCGCGGCGCGGGCCACGGTTTTGCTGGCGTTGACGGCCCCAGGTGAAGGTATAGAAAACCTCAACCTCGGGCTCATCCGGTGCGGCGTCAGGCGCTGGTGCCTCGGCTGCCGCCTCGGTGCTTGTCGTGGCCTCGTCTGATGCCTCGGCGGGTGCTGCAACCTCGTCGGTTGCAACTTCTGCAGTTGGCGTTTCTTGCGCGCTGGCTTGATCAGAAGACTCAGTCGCAGATGTTTCCACCGGCGCCTGTTTGAGTTTTTCGCGCTCGCCACGCTCGGCCTTGTAGCCCAGGCCCTGCATCAGGTCTGCGAATTGTTCCAACGTCATGCCGGTGATCGACAGCATGTCCGGCTTGGCTTCGAACCCTCCCCGGCTGTCTTCGGCACGCAGCATGTCAGCCAGACGTTCCAACATGTCGATCCGGATCGAACGTTCGCCCGCATCGCGGTAGCCGCACATAGTGTCATAGCCCTGCGGCGCGTCCTTGGCGACGGGCACAGTGACCAGACCCGGAGGCGGCGCTTCGGGGAATTCCTGCAAACCGCTGGACAAGCCCCACAGCACCAGACGCAGGCGTGTAGGCGCGGGTTTCAGCAGCAGCGGCATGAAGATCGTGAATTGGCCAAACCGGATGCCATGCTTGCGCAGCGCGCCACGGGCATCCTGATCCAAATCCTTGACCTCTTGCGCGACTTGACCGCGTGGCAGAACGCCCAAGGCTTCTACCATGCGAAAGGCAAAGCCCTTCGCCAGTCCCGTCAGTTCTTCGTCGCGCGACAAGTTCAGCAGCGGCTCGAACAGCGCAGCGACCTTGCGGTCGATGAAATGCTGCAACCGGCGCTGCACTTTCTGTTCGACATCCGGCCCTGCGGCCTCATCCACAAAAACCTCGACCATTGGCTTGAGAGGCTCTGCCCCGGCAACCAGCTTGCCGACGGCGTATTCGCCCCACATCAGGCCACCCTGATCCGTGAAATCAATTTCGGTATCGGGCGCATTGTAGAAGCGATCGGCGCGCAGATGGAATTGCGGCGCGAGTGCTTGCAAAGAAGCCGATTTCAAAGCTTTTGCCTCGGTCCCTTGCGCGCTTTTGTCCGGTGTAAACCGGAACCCTTCCAGACGACCGACGAATTCGCCTTCGACGGTCACTTCACCCTTGTCATTTACTTCGGCCAAAAGGGCCTCCTTCTGTTTGAGCCGGCGCAGCAAAACAGATGTACGCCGGTCCACAAATCTTTGAGTCAAACGATCATGCAACGCGTCTGACAGTCTGTCTTCTACAGTGCGTGTTTCGTCACGCCAATGCGATTCGTCACGGACCCAGCCGTTTCGTTGCGCAACATATGTCCAAGTGCGAATATATGCCAACCTTTTGGACAACGTATCAATGTCACCCTGGGTCTGGTCGATACGGCGAATCTGCCGCGCCATAAAATCATCCGGGATCGATCCGCGCTCGTGCAGGTGACCATAGATCACTTCAAGCAAGCTGGCGTGTTCTGCGTGGCTGATGCCGCGAAAATCGGGGATTCGGCACACGTCCCACAACAAACGGATGGATTGCGGATCGCTGGCGCGGGCTACGACCTCGGTCACTTGCGAAAGAGATTTGAGCGCGTTCAGGTCATCCGCAGGGCGCGCTTTGATCAGATGCTCATCATTTGGGCTGACCTCAAGCGAAGTGATCAGCGCGTCGATGGAGCCGAACCGCAAGGCGGCATTCCGCCAGTTCAGCTTTTTCATCGGCGTAAAGCGGCTGTCCATGATGGCCTGCGCCACACCTTCGTCCAGCGGCAGGGCCTCGCCCGTCACACCAAAGGTGCCATCAGACATCCCGCGACCGGCCCGGCCCGCAATCTGCGCCAGTTCATTCGGGGCCAGTGGGCGCATCCGGCGGCCATCAAATTTGGTCAGAGATGAAAACGCGACATGATTCACATCCAGGTTCAGCCCCATCCCAATGGCGTCGGTGGCAACCAGATAATCGACTTCGCCGTTTTGATAGAGGTCAACCTGAGCATTCCGCGTTCGTGGGCTGAGCGCCCCCATTACAACGGCCGCCCCCCCTTTCTGACGGCGCAGCAATTCCGCGATGGCATAAACATTGTCGACCGAAAATCCGACAATGGCGCTGCGTGCAGGCATCCGGCTGATCTTCTTTGACCCAGAATAGACCAGTTGAGACATCCGTTCGCGCCTTACGAATTGCACTTCGGGAACAAGCGCCGCGATGGGGCCGCGCATAGTGTCAGAGCCTAGGAAAAGCGTCTCGTTCGTGCCACGGGATCGCAGCAGACGATCTGTAAAGACGTGGCCGCGTTCGGGATCGGCACAAAGTTGGATTTCGTCGATCGCAACGAAATCTGCCCCCATGCCTTCAGGCATGGCCTCGACCGTGCAGACCCAATACTGGGTGCGCGGCGGCACGATGCGCTCTTCACCCGTTACCAAGGCCACAACCGACGGGCCACGAATGGCAACGATCTTATCATAGACTTCGCGCGCCAGCAGACGCAGCGGCAAACCAATCACGCCGGTGCGGTATCCCAGCATCCGTTCGATTGCGTAGTGGGTTTTACCTGTGTTTGTCGGGCCCAATACGGCCACTACTCGGGATGACCCGCTCACCATTGCCCCCTGCCCCAGACCTTACAGCGCTGCGCCTTCAACCTGAGGCTTCAGTCGATTCACCGCATTGGTTACTTCTTCATGATGGGGATGTATAGCCAAGGCCCGCGAATACGCGTCATAGGCTTTCTGAGGCTCTCCGATAATCTCAAAGATCAAACCCAGCCCATATATTGCCTCATAGTGGTTGGGGTTGAGGGTCAATGCATGCTCCAGATCAGCAGCCGCCATTCCGAACCGTTCAATTCCGAAAAAAGCCGAGGCACGTACATGCCAGCCTTCCGCAAATTCGGGTGCGTGATCTGTCAACGCTGTCAGATGATCCAATGCGGCGTCTACGTCTCCGTTTTCAAGCGCTTCGCGCCCTCGTTCCAACAACAGATCCGCCGAAGCTGAACCGGACTGTGCCCACAGCGCCTGCAACTGCCGATCCAGAGCCATAGCCTGTTCGGGCGTGGATTGGGCCAGTTGCTGCAGCAGCGCGTCTTCATCCCGCAAATCCGCCTGTTGCGCGAAGCAACTGGTGGAAAACGTGACTAGGACAACAAGTGCCGCAACGGTACCTTTGAGATTGTGGATTGCAATGCTCATAACAATCGTCAGTGTAGCGTTGCGACCGGGGATGTCCATTCACGGCGCACTAACAAAATGAGGAAAAGCATGAGCGAGATTCTTGAAAAGGCGGCAGCCGCGCTGAATGAAAAACTGGAAGGCGGCGCATTCGACGCCTCGGCCAAGTTTGCTATCGCCGATCTGGGCGCAATCGTGTTGGACGCAGACGGCGCGCGCGTCAGTGACGATGATGCGGACGTTACAATGAGCGCTGACGCCGAAACGTTCGAGCAAATCCTCAGCGGTGAGCTGAACCCTACGGGTGCGTTCATGTCGGGCAAGCTGACCATTGATGGCGACATGGGCGTTGCTATGAAACTCGCATCGGTGTTGGCCTGATGGAATTGACGCCGGCCCCTTTTTTTGAAGACGTGGCCGGCGGTCCCGCCGGTGGGAGCGCCCACTGGCTGATGACTTCTGACCAGATTCGAATCCGTGTGGGTCATTGGCGACCCGAAGGCGATGCGCATGGCACGGTGCTGATGTTTCCCGGTCGAACCGAATATATCGAGAAATACGGAAGCACCGCAGCCGAGTTCATCCAACGCGGCTTTGCCATGCTGGCGGTTGATTGGCGCGGTCAGGGCCTGGCGGACCGTTTGCTGGACAACCCTCGTATTGGCCATGTCGATCAGTTTACAGACTACCAGCATGACGTTCAGGCGACGCTAGATCTTGCCCGTGCGCTGGATCTGCCGAAACCCTGGAATGTGATCGGACACTCAATGGGCGGTGCTATTGGGTTACGCGCCGTGATAGAGCAGAAGTGCTTTGCCGCCTGTGCTTTCACCGGACCGATGTGGGGTATTTTCTTCACCCCGGTTATGAAACCCCTCAGTCGTGTGACAGCCTATTGGGGTACGGCGCTTGGTCTTGGTGAAAAGACACCTCCGACCACAACCCTGGAAAGCTATGTCCTGTCGCAACCGTTTGAAGGCAACATGCTGACCCGCGATGCGGCGATGTTTAAGATGATGCAGGATCAACTAAAGGCCCATCCCGAACTGGCGCTTGGTGCGCCTTCAAACCTTTGGCTGCGCGAGTCGCTGGACGAATGCACCTGGCTGATGGAACACCCCGCCCCAGACACACCTTGCCTGACCTTTCTGGGCAGCCACGAACAGATCGTCGACCGCAAGGCGATACGCACACGTATGGAAAACTGGCCAAACGGCACGCTTGTCGAAATCCCGGATGGCGAGCATGAAGTGTTGATGGAGGCACTGGAAGTGCGCGGTCCGGTTCTGGATCAGCTGGCCGCGCATTTTCAGTCCAACCCAACCGGCTAGGCCGTGGGCTGAAAAGATCGGCCCCTTTGCCCACTCAAAGGACTGTCCGCTTGTGATCCGGTCGCGCCGGCCCTAGATGTTTGCAAAAGATATCTACAAAAGGTGATCCATGCGCGACCTTCCCTTTCCCGTCCGTGACGCAAACGCAATGGGCGGTGCCGACAACCTTGGTAACCTTCCGGAATGGGATCTGAGCGATCTCTACACCTCGGAAGAAGCGCCCGAGCTTGAGCGTGACCTGGGCTGGCTGGAAGGCGAATGCGGCGCCTTTGCCGCGGATTACGAAGGCAAACTGGCCGAGCTGGACGCAGCCGGCTTGCTGAATTGTGTACAGCGCAATGAAAAGATCAATTCCATTGCCGGACGCATCATGTCCTTTGCTGGTCTGCGCTATTATCAACTGACCACGGATTCCGAGCGCGCCAAGTTCCTGTCAGACATGCAGGAAAAAATCACGATTTTCACCACGCCGCTGGTTTTTTTCACTCTGGAACTCAACCGTATCGACGACGATGTGCTAAAGGCTCATTTCGACGCCAATGCCGATTTGGCACGCTACGAGCCCGTTTTCCGCCGCATCAGAGCGATGAAGCCTTACCAGCTGTCCGATGAGCTGGAAAAATTCCTGCACGATCTGGGCGTTGTAGGTGATGCGTGGGAACGTCTGTTTGATGAAACCATAGCTGGACTGACCTTTGACGTTGACGGCGAAGAGCTGAATATCGAAGGCACCCTGAACCTGTTGACCGAGCAGGATCGCTCTAAGCGCGAAGCGGCTGCGCGGGAACTGGCATCGGTGTTTCAGGACAACATCAAAACCTTTGCCCGTGTTCACAACACACAGGCCAAGGAAAAGGAAATCGTCGACCGCTGGCGTAAAATGCCCACCGCGCAGACCGGGCGTCACTTGTCAAACGATGTAGAGCCCGAAGTGGTCGAAGCGCTGCGCGAGGCAGTTGTGGCCGCCTACCCCAAGCTGAGCCACCGTTATTATGAGCTGAAGCGCAAATGGCTCGGTCTGGATGTGATGCAGGTCTGGGACCGCAACGCGCCCTTGCCCATGGAAGACACGCGCGTCGTCAATTGGGACGAAGCCGAAAAGACCGTCATGGACGCTTACAATGCCTTCGACCCACGCATGGGCGAGATCGCATCGCCGTTCTTCTCAAAGGGCTGGATCGACGCGGCGGTGAAGCCTGGCAAAGCGCCAGGTGCTTTTGCGCACCCGACAGTCACTGATGTCCACCCCTATGTGATGCTCAACTATCTGGGCAAACCACGTGATGTGATGACCCTGGCGCATGAGCTGGGCCATGGCGTGCATCAGGTGCTGGCCGCCGATCAGGGTGAGATGCTGTCCTCTACCCCGCTGACGCTGGCTGAAACAGCCTCGGTCTTTGGCGAAATGCTGACCTTCCGCAAGATGCTGGATCAAGCCGAAACCCCGGAACAGCGCAAGGTGCTGCTGGCCGGTAAAGTTGAGGACATGATCAACACCGTGGTCCGCCAGATTGCATTCTACGATTTTGAATGCAAGCTACATGCGGCCCGTCGCGAAGGCGAACTGACCCCGGATGACATCAACGCATTGTGGATGAGCGTTCAGGCCGAAAGCCTTGGCCCGGCATTTGAATTCATGGACGGGTACGAGACCTTCTGGGCCTACATCCCGCATTTTGTCCACTCACCCTTCTATGTCTACGCCTACGCCTTCGGTGATGGCCTCGTGAACGCGCTTTATTCGGTTTACGAAAGCGGAGCGGACGGGTTCGAAGACAAGTATTTCGAAATGTTGCGCGCGGGCGGATCGAAGCATCACAAGGAACTGCTGGCCCCATTCGGATTGGACGCGAGCGACCCGAAGTTCTGGGACAAGGGCCTGTCGATGATTTCTGGCTTTATTGACGAGCTGGAGGCGATGGAAGGCTGATCATTTTTGGTTCTTGGTTGTAAGGAATATGGCCAGGATAATCAAAACAGCCCCAAGGGCCGCAATTGGAGTGATTGTGGCCCCCAAAAACAAGGCTGAGTTGATGAAAGTAAATACGACGGACGCCGCGAACATCAACGTGGCTGTCAAGGTTGAAACCCGAGCGGCCGCCTCATACCAAAGGTAATAGGCCAATGCGGTAGGCAGGACGCCTAACAAGGTCAAAAACAAGACGTCGTTGGCTGTTGGCAGCTTAAACAAAAAAGCTGCCAACGGCAGCAACAGCACGCCCGCGCACAGGAAAATACCGAAAAGGAAGTTCAACCGCTCTTCTGTTGATTTTGAGCTGCGCATTGCACGGCTGCTGGAAACTAGAAACACTGCCCAGCTTAGCCCGGCTCCGATTTCCAGAAGATCGCCATAAAAAGGGTCTCCGCCGCCCTGAAAATCCCGGTAAACTGTTAGGAAAACTCCCAGAATTGCCAGCGCCGTGGCCAAGACATCTGCACGTGTCACCTGCGTGTCGGAAAAGAAATACAAGAAAATCAGAACAAAGAACGGAGCAGTATTCTCCAGTACCATGGCACTTGCCGCGCCTGTGTATTCAAGGCCAACATGGAATAGGATGTAGTTGATCACCGTCGACAAGACTGCGAGCCGAAAGTTCCAATCGCCCAACTTAATCGATACTGAAACCCGCATCACACGTAACATGCAATAGATCGCCAGAGCGGCGACAAACAGACGTGTTACAGCGATTTGCAGCCCGCCCAGATCGCTGGTCAGATAACGTACAATAACGCTGTGCGTGCCCCAAAGGAGCGCTGCCAGGAATCCCAGAACCAGACCATTTTGCGTCAGTTTGGTGCTGAGCATCGCTTTGTTCCGATTACTTCAACTGACTGTCTTTCGAACCTCGACGATTCACTCCACCCCTCAATTTGAACGCGCCATCGCGTTCTTGCTGGCAATCGAGGCAAAGTTTGACGCCCGGCAGTGCGATGCGTCGCTTTTCGGGAATGGGTTCTTCGCATTCCGCACAATGTGTCAGGCTTTCCCCCAAAGGCCGCTTTTGTGCCTGCATCCGCGCCAGCTCATCCGAAATCGACGCTTCGATCTGTTCGCTTACCGCGCCGTCACGCGCCCAACCTCCGGCCATGGCTCACCTCCTGAAACACAGGAGGATACGATAGCCGGTGCTTGAGCCGCTTAGCAAGTTACAGCGGCTCTGCGCCGACAAATACGCGGTCGATCATCTCTTGCGTGCTGCGCGAAAACTCCAGTGGACAGGGATAGTCCACCCCTTCGCGGACCGAACGGCAGAACGCCTCGACCTGTAGTTTGTAGTGGTCCGCACCGGGGAAACGGGTGATCTGAACCTCTAGCCCTGGACGATGCAGTTCGACTCGTGCCTCGCCGAACACTCGGGCATTGAAAGGGGTTGTCAGGCGGATCAGGCCCTGCTCGCCATGGAACACCATTTCCTGATGAGGGTGCGCGCGAATGGATACGTAGGCGGAATAGGTGAACCCCGGGAACTGGGCCCGGATTTCCGTAAAGACATCGATGTCATCCTGCCAACGGATTGCAGATTGTACGGACACGGGCTCTTCCCTGGTGGCAAAGCGTGCACCGCCGATCACATAGACGCCGATATCCCGCAAACCGCCGCCGCCGGTTTCAGCGCGGTTACGGATGTTCCCGGTATCCGCCCGATTGTCAAAACTGAACGCACCGGTCACATGCACCAAATTCCCGATGGCCCCATCCGCGATCAGATCACGGGCCAATTGCCATTGGGGGTGATGCACGATCATGTAAGCTTCGGCCACAAGCAGGCCGGTTTGATCGCGTTTGGCGATCAACGCGTCGAACTCATCTGCGCGCATAGTCATCGGCTTTTCGCATAGCACGTGCTTACCAGCGTCAAGGGCCTTCAGGCTCCATTCGACGTGCAAATGATTGGGCAGAGGGATGTAGATTGCGTCTATCCCTGGGTCCGCCAACAACGCGTCGTAACTGTTGTGAACTTGGAGGTCAGGGCAAAAAGACAGAAAAGGGTCCGCCTTTGCCGCGTCAGAGGTCGCCAGGGCCGCCAACTGCGCGCCGTAGGCGGAATGGATCGCTGGCGCCATATATTCCCGCGCAAATTTCGCGGCCCCCAAAACGCCAAACTGAACAGGTCTTTGCATCGCGCCCTCCCTATTTGTCCACGCCAATTTGTTCAATCATCGCAAGAATAAACGATGTGACGCTTTCAAAATGTCATCGAAATAAAGCACGCCTTTCCCGTAGCATGCAAGCTGGCCCGCCGCCACTTATTCACTTTTCCTGATCCGTTTCCGTGTCTGCCCGTAGCAAACATATCGACAAGTGCGCAGCGCAATTATGTCTGCCGCTTGTCTTGATCAGACGTAACCAATTGGGTGGGAGAAACCAAAAACGATGGATATGCAGACGACAACCAAGGATCAGCAAACCATAACCGGGATTGTCCTGAACAGCGGCGCGCCGGGCACCTTTGACGAAAACCCGGATGACTTTGACATATTGCGTGAAGCAGCGATTGCAGCAGGGCTTGTCGGAACATTGGATAGCCCTGAAGTGGATTTGACGGTCTTCGCACCGAAGGATTCAGCGTTCATAAATTTGGCCCAAACCCTTGGCTTCGCGGGCGATGACGAGGCGGAAGCGCTGAATTTTATCGTCAAGGCACTCACGCTTCTTGGTGGCGGAGATCCTTTGCCCTTGCTGACCGATATCCTCAAGTACCATGTGGTTGACGGAGAATTCACCAAGGACGCCGTGGTTGCGCTGGGTAACGGTGCTGAGATTAACACCCTTCTGGGATCATCTCTTGAACTGAACCTGGAAACGTCACCACCGAGCTTGGTTGATGCGGACGCTGCTATTACTGACCCAAACCTGGTTGCATTTGACGTGGATGCGTCCAATGGGATCATTCACGTGCTGGACGGCGTGCTGCTTCCGGTATCGGTATCAAGCATACTGGGTCAGCAAAATACCGATTTCATTCTGGGTGATGACACTGACGAGTTCATTTTCACCGGGAAGGGTCAGGATTTCATCCATGGCGGTGGTGGTCGCGATGTTATCAAAGCGGGTAAAGGCAATGACGTAGCTCTTGGCGGCGACGGGAATGACATAGTTTTTGGCGGGCGCGGCAAGGATATTTTGCGCGGCGATGATGGCCACGATAAAATCTATGGAGGTCGCGGCGCTGACCTGATCGATGGCGGTGCTGGCGATGACATCCTGATCGGCGGACGCGGCAAGGATACTTTCGTCATGGAGAACGGAGGTGGGGACGACTTGATCCTCGATTTTCGCGCTGGCAAAGACAAGATTGATCTGTCCGGATATGACGGGATTACCAGCTATGAAGATATCGAAGACGACATCTCTGGTGGGTTCTTGCGCACAGAGATTGAATTGGACGATGGCGACAGCATCGTACTGACTGGTGTTCGCCCAGGTCAGCTCTCTGAAGACGATTTTGTTTTCGTTTGAAGCGAAACAAACCAGCCCGCAGAGATTGCGGGCTGGTTTTTCGGTCAGCTGGTTGCCAGCATGCCTTTTTCACGGGCCAAATCCCGCATTTTCTTTTGCAGTTTTTCAAACGCGCGCACCTCGATCTGACGGATACGTTCGCGGCTGACGTTGTACTGCGTGCTCAGCTCTTCCAGTGTCACCGGCTGATCCATCAACCGGCGCTGGGTCAGGATGTCCTTTTCCCGATCGTTCAGAACATCCAGTGCTGCGGTCAGCAACTCGCGGCGGGCTTCCAATTCATCGCGCGCCTCATAGTCACCCGCCTGATCGGCATCTTCATCTTCCAGCCAATCCTGCCATTGCATCGTGCCCTCGCCTTCGGACCCAACGGTCGCGTTCAGCGAGGCATCCCCACCGGACATACGGCGGTTCATGCTGATGACTTCCTCTTCGGTCACACCCAGATCATTGGCGATTTGAGCGACATTTTCCGGTCTCAGATCGCCTTCCTCCAACGCGCCGATACGAGCCTTGGCCTTGCGCAGGTTGAAGAACAGCTTTTTCTGAGCCGAGGTTGTACCCAGCTTCACCAATGACCACGACCGCAGGATATATTCCTGAATCGAGGCGCGAATCCACCACATGGCATAGGTCGCCAACCGGAAGCCTTTTTCAGGATCAAACCGTTTGACCGCTTGCATCAGGCCCACATTTGCCTCGGAAATCACTTCGGCCTGCGGCAGGCCATAGCCGCGATAGCCCATGGCGATCTTGGCTGCCAGACGCAGGTGAGATGTCACCATCTTATGCGCGGATTCGGTGTCCTGCTCTTCGACCCAGCGCTTGGCCAGCATGTATTCTTCTTCCGGCTCCAGCAGGGGAAACTTGCGGATTTCCTGCATATAGCGATTCAGGCCGCCCTCGGGCGTCGGTGCGGGGAGATTTGCGTAGTTTGCCATTATGATGTCCCTCCGACAAATGTTTAAGTCTTTAACATAGGATATGGGTAAGGAACCCTGCCTATTCAAGAGGTGCTGTTATCAGTCTGAAATTAAACTTCTGTTAAGGGAAGATAAGAAACTCTTTCTCACGGGACTTTGCTTATTGTGACACTGGTTTGCGCAGCCCTGCAATCAGGGATTTCATATCTTGCGGCAGGTCAGCCTCGAACCGCAGGTTTTCGCCGGTCACCGGGTGTTCGAAGCCCAAAACCGCTGCATGAAGGGCCTGACGCGGGAAATCGCGGACAGATTCAGCAGCCGAAAGCGAAAACGCCTTGGCAGACAGCTTGCGCTTGCCGCCGTAAACTGGGTCTCCGACTAGCCCATGCCCTGCATGAGCCATATGCACACGGATCTGATGGGTGCGTCCGGTTTCCAGCCAGCATTCGATCAAGGCCAGCCCTGCGGGTGTACCAAAACTCTCAACAACCCGTGCACGCGTTACTGCGTGGCGCCCCCCGTGAAACAGAACCGCCTGCCTCTGACGGTCTGTCTTGTGCCGCGCAAGCTGCGTGGTCACGCGCATGATGTTGCCGGGTTCGAAACTGACGCCTTTGACACCGCGCAAACGTGGATCGTTTGCGTCCGGCACTCCGTAGCACACGGCGCGGTAATACCGTTCGACACTATGGGCTGCGAATTGCTCGGCCAGGCCGTGGTGTGCAGCGTCCGATTTTGCCACCACCAAAAGGCCACTGGTTTCCTTGTCGATCCGATGCACGATGCCCGGACGTTTTACCCCACCAACACCTGACAGATCATCCCCGCAATGGTGCAGCAACGCGTTCACCAGAGTGCCGCTTGGCGAACCCGGCGCGGGATGCACGACCATGCCTGCGGGCTTGTTCACAACGATTACGTCCGCATCTTCAAAGACAACCTCAAGCGGGATGTCTTCGGGGCCGATATGGCTGTCTTCGGCCTCGGCCACGACGATGGTAATATGTGCTCCTTCCGAGACTTTTGCCTTAGGGTCACGTGCTTCGCGCCCGTCGATCTGAACCGCACCCTCTTCGATCAGACGCGCCAACCTGGTGCGCGACAGGTTTTCACCGTCTGGCACATCCCTCGAAAGCGCCTTATCAAGGCGTGACGGCGGATCAGCCGCGATCTGAAACTCAATCTGGCGGGTGCCCATGACTGTCCCTTCCGAACCCCAAGAACCGCAGGAAACACCGCAGCTGCGATTGCTGCGGCGGATGGTCATGTTGTTGACCGCGGTGATGATTGGCGGGGTTCTAGTGACATTCGCCCTGATTGTCATCCGCCTATCGGACCGCACCCCCACCCTTCCGGATCAGATCGAGTTGCCGGACGGCGCGAAGGCCCAGGCGCTGACCATCGGCTCTAACTGGTATGCAGTTGTCACGGATGACAACCGTGTTCTGATCTTTGACAAAACGACCGGAAAGCTGCGCCAAGAGATTGCTGTTGAATGAGCCTGAGCAACATTTGATCCGCCTACTGGATCTTTAACGCAGGCTAACTGGCGTTTGGAAACAAAGATGTTCCGACCCATGCAGCGCCCAATTGCTGATCCAGCGCATCTGAGCGTATCTTCTGCTTTCCCGCAGTTGGAGACAAAGCAACTTCGCGCAAGCAGATCTTTTCCCCGACCAAGCACAAGTTTATTCTGGCGAATTCGACATCTTTTGCCAGGGTTTCAGCGATCTGAATCATGTCATTGAATTGCGCAGGCTGCGGCTCTGTATCCGAACTGCTAGGGAAAAAAAGCTCTTGGGCCAGATAATTGTATTCGCGGTCGTGTAACATCTGAATGCGTCCGCGCGCGCTGTCTCGATCTACCTGCACCAAAGTCACGCGCCCGGCAATTACCCAGAACTGCCATTCAGTGACAGACTGTTCACCAACAGTCTGATCTTGTTCGATCCAATAGGATGGCTTGCTGGTAACGCGCCACCAATCACCGGTCCAAAAACCCTCTGGCGTTTTGGTCTTGTGCCACGCCGCCATCTGAGCGTTCGCCTCATTACGCTTAGCATCGTCCATTGGAAGCGACAGAGAAATCTGGTGCGATGCGCTGGCTGAGCCTTTCAGGCTATACTGCCCAGGCTCGCATTCAAGCTTGTCCGGCAAGCCCGGAACATGTGCATGCCACACTCGATTAGGCACGGTCAGGCGATCCGGCAGCCTTTCAAAAGCCATGTCGTTGTCGGCGATGAACGCTTGTGGGACAGCCCCCAAAAGCTTCATGACCAACAGCTTTTCCATAAATGTGCTTGGGTCACAGAGATCGGGTAGATGGCGATGGCTTTCGGCGAAATTGAACATAGCCAACGCGAGCGCATTCAGCCGCGCTGCATCGCTGCGGTAGTGATCCCAGCCTCGCAAAAACCCCTGAGGCGGTGGGTCGTTTACACCAAAGAGATTGCCAGCAGTGATCTTGTCCAACTCGGCCTGTGCTGCCTTCAGATAGTCTTCCCGGTCGGACAGCAAGGCCGTTGACATTGCCCCACCCGTAGCCTTTCGAATATCTTCGGTTGTTGCGCGAAGCCCAGGCAAATTTGCCGGAAACTCGATCGGCTTGGGTCCTTTTCTGCCATGGCGCGGCAAAGGCGCATCGCTGGCGCGGATGCCTAAGTTCCGCAGGCGCCTGTCGAGGAAGGAATGCCGTTTGATCCCATTGGCGATCCACCACCGCATTCGGCGGCCCCACAAATGCACGGCAAGAGTATTTTCCTTGATATAGGTCTCTCTGAATTCTCGAACGTGAATGTCGTTGGCTTGCCCTGCCTGACGGAACGGTAGCGGATAAAACACGGGGATTGGGCTGGCATGCTTCAACTCATCGTGTTGACGCAGATACCAGGTCATAACGCCCGGACCGTAAACACTGTGTTCCTGATCTGAAGCGTGCGGCAACTCTCCAGCACTCTTCATGCGCTCCAGCTCTTCCCGTTCTTCTCCTTCAACCCAAGGGCGGATGGGGTACGGGTCCTTGCTGTAGTCGATATACGCGTCTAGCGCCGGACTGTCGGCTGGCAGCCGCATCACAGCATTGCAAATCGTGTCTCGGTTGTAATAGCCAAAGATATGATCTATTTTTGGGATCGAAGCCAGCGCCACAACATCCGTGTCACACCACAGGAAGTCCGTCTTTTTCATCAACTGAAGTCTGAAAATGTCAGATTGCGGTACAGGTGTTTTGAATTGATTGTTCATAATGAACTGTTTCGGCTCATGCACCTCGTTGGCAGATACCAATTCGACACCAGAAGGCACGTTTTCCACCTGACCGTAGTGAAACAGAACCACTCTGTGCCCTTGTTCGACAAAGGACAACATGCACATCTGTTCCAGAAAACTCAGACGCCCTTCCATCCAGAGCATCCCAATCGTCGGCAGAGAGCGATCCGCAGCCATTTCAATATTCTCCGAGGGGGGGTCTGTTAGGATTCTGATCGATGTTCATCGGGCACAGGAATGGGCTTTGCTGAAAGTCGTTCCCGCACAGTACGGTCCTTCTTGACGAATTCCACAGCCGGTTTGGCGAGCAGTTTCTGGTACAGTTCATGATAGTCAGGTTGCTTCAGAAGATCGTTAATCAGTGCCTTATGCCAACGGAACGATTTTCTGTGTAACCGTTTGAGGCGGTCATCTGCGCGGAACTCTTCCAACACGGCGTCTACCTCATCCTTGTATCGCAAGATCGTTGCGTCCTGCGCACCACCTCGGTTCCAACGATCCCAATAGTCCGTTCCAAGGGTCTGAGACGAGTGGTTCGCCCTGCCCCGGCTGCGCTTGGCCAGATAAGCCTGGGTGGACCGAACCGCATAATGGTTGATTTGCGCGACTTCGAAACCAAACGGAGGTGCGACGTGATTGCCGAAGGGTGCCGGTTCCTTTGCGTGGCCACCTGGGACCGACCTGAAGACGGCCGCCTGAAACTCGGCTCTGGGATGAGGGTTGTGCAATCCATAGCGTAGATACACATCGCCCTGTCGAAACATGGATTTTACAAATCGGCGCCCGGCCCCGCCCTGTTCATAGTCCAACTCACCATCAAAGAACTGCTGCGTGATGGGCATATCGCGCAACACATGTCGACCGTTGTTGGAAAAAATCTTCCACGGGATCGAGATGACGTCGACACCGGGCGTTGCTTCGATCAGATCATCAACTTTGTGATTACCAACGTGGATATTCAGAAATTCATCCGCATCGCCCACGTGAATCCATTTGGCGTTTTTCACCACTGGCAAACGGCGCGCCTGCCTAAGGGCGGAACGATGAATACCGCCTGTTCCAACGCGATTTTTGTGAAACTCGACATGGCCCAAGTCTTGTAAACGGCGCAGTATTTGGTTTGTGCCGTCCGTACAGTCATTTGTGTAGACGATTATTCTGTCGAACCCCAACACCTTGTGATGGGCGACCCATTCCAAAATATAGGGCCCTTCGTTCTTCATCGCAGTGATGAGAATTTTTTCAGGCTTGACCATCGTTGTCACTCGATCCTACCGCTTAGCCAGTTTGCCCTTTACTGTCATCCTGCGGCACAATCTTTTCGATGGCGATCTGAGCGCCGGCAATAGCCCGGATACGCAGGGCACGTGGATGTTTGCCCAGAAACTCATTCACCGCACGGATCACGCCGTCACCCCACCATCCGCGACGGTGGTAATCGTCAAAGGCCATGATCCCGCCGGGCTTGATCTTGGGAAACAGCGCCACGAGGTCGGCAGTCACGCCTTCATAGGAGTGGTCGCCATCGACATAGGCAAACGAAATGCTTTCGTCATCGAACAATTCGAGCGCAGGGACAGAAAAGTCTCGGATAATGCCAACCTTGCCTTCTTCGATCTCTTTTTCAAAAGATTTGACCACCTTCTGGAAGATGGCCTCCATCTTTTCATCTTCGGTTCGGCCGACAAACGCAGTGGTGTGCGACTCTTCCCCGATGTGTTTCCACGGATCGATAAGAAACAGCTGACTGGGCTCAAGCAGTTTCAAAATGGTCGGAGAGAACTCACCCTGCCAAACACCGATCTCAACTGCTACGCCCCCTTTGGGAAGGCGCGACAAGAACGTGCGGCGGATCGCTTCCTTGGTATTCTTGCGCTTGGTAACCTTGTCGGCTTTAGGCTTTTCCTTATGCCCCGGCACGGCACCGATGATTTGGGGTTCGTTTGCCATCTCAACCTCGTTCTGCTTATGCGGCGGGCACTACCGAACAGCGTCCATCCAGCCTTATTCTTTTTTTGATCGCTACCATGTCAGCCGCGCAAGAGCCAGAAGCTTGGCTTATTCTTTATTGAGCGGAGGTAATTTGTCGATCCCAAGCCACGGTGGTTCCAGGCTGGTGATCCTATAGCTGGCAGCGTTGCCCGCAAGAAACCTGTTAATTGCTGCGGACATGCCCGAGTACGAACCTTTGCCGCGTCTATAAGACGTAAAAGCAATGCTTCCACCTGGTGCCAAAACCCTGTCTATTCGCCTCAGTAGCTGCAGCATCACACGCTCTGCCCGGACGCCGCGAATGATCACGACGCCAACGCTTTGATCCTCGAACAGTTTCAGCATCAAGGCTGGCATCGCCCGGTATACACGCAGCTTTCCCGACAGAATGGGTTCGCGGAAATACTCGAGAAATGCATAAAATGCACGGTCAAGCGCCTGCAAATCAGCGTCTTGCGTTGTGTCCACACAAGCAAACCCGTTCCACGACAAGCCCCAAGGCGCAATAATTGTCAGTTGCGCCACAGTTCCCAAATCCAGGATTTCCTGCACGATTTCTGTTTCGACCTGACCAATCAGCACCCAAGACTTCTTGCCGCTGATCGACTTGAGGAATTTCTGACGTTGCTTCGCCGTTCGCTCGACTTCTTTGGCGGGCGACGGCAACAAATCAGTATCTTTGGGATCAAACGGTAGATCGACCTGCTTTGGATCTGTGATCTTGGAATGTTCTGCTGCCGCTTGTTCAAAATCCAAAGGCGTTTCCAGGGAATCCAGGCGAACAAACCACGGATAATTCATCGACTTGGCGTTTCCGGCAATTGCCATTTGACCAATCCGGTTCCACTTGGCGACCTGAGCAAAACTAACCGCTGGGTCTTTGTACATCTCAATGTCAAATGAAGCATTTGCTTCTTCCAGAACACCAAGATCCAGAGCTTTTAGATACTGCCCGCTGCGAAAGTTCCGATACCTCTGAACAAAGCCCTTGGCAGCTTCTGTTTCACGGATCGTGGCAATCTTGGACTTGTGAAACTTCACTGCGTTTTCATGAAGGTCTCTCAATACGTTGTCTTCATACAAACGTGTGTGAAACTCACGTAGGCGGCTCAGCTTTGTCAGGATCGACCGCTCTTCGACCACATTAAAGCAGTGCATGTGCCAGTAGGCCCGCCCCGTCGCTTCCATCTTTGGGTGAAAAGCCGTTGTGTTCACATCCCCTCGAAGCCGTTTCATCAAATAGCTTTCGATAGATCTGACGGCATAGTGGTTCATTCGGAACAACGTGGTTCCGAAGGCTGCTCCTGTTGTCGTGTACGCCCAGCCTCGCCGACGCATGGCAGGCGGCAGAGGATCTCCGTCACCATCCACCCATGCAAAATTTTCGGCCTTGCCCCGAACAGGACCGCGCGGGCGGTGTGTATTGATCGCGTGATAGGACCCGTTGTTGCGGGTCAAAGACTTAAATGCGCGCACATTCTGCGGCATGACCATTCCCAGCTCGCCCGCACGCGTGAACTGCTCAACAACGAACCGGTCCTCGAATTCAACAATCCCGTTGTGCCCGAACATCTGCCACAGTGCCGCAAACCCATCAGCATGTGGCAAAGCGCGAAACAAGTCGTCCAGCGTACCGTCCCCGATACGGATATCCAGAAACTCGTCTACGTCACACACGAGAATCCACTCGGCCTCGGACGACCAGGGATGTTGCATTGCGTTGGCATAGGCCGATGCCTGAGGTCCAAATTTCCACGGAGCCGGATTATCAATATGCGCCAGGAACCCAAGCTCTTCGCACCTTTTCAGGATGGCATCCGTCCCATCCGAACAATCATTCGAGTTAACGATAAAATGCGTAAAACCGATCGAGAGATAGTAAGCGATCCACTCAAGAATAAACGGCCCTTCGTCTTTCATCGTGGATACGACAAGTCTCATTTTCATTATCCCGTGACTGTTGACCGCAAAACCTCGGTACGATTTAGCTTGCTGCGACCGAGCGCAGATCCAACTAAGCGCTTGGTTTTGTTACGTCCCCCAACAGCCCTTTTCAAGAGCGTCAGAGAAACCGCTCAAGCGTCGATCTACTTGGCCTCCACCATTCAGATCGCACGAAAAGAACTGCCCGCCCCGGCGCAGTGAAGTTTTTACACAGCTTCACACTGATTGGGTACGAAGCATTAAGCACGCTGACGGTTCAGCCGATGGTGACCGGATGAGCAAATGTGCGCGCGATGGTACGGTATTCAACGCCTTCAATCGGAACAGGGCTTTGGGCGTCACGCAACAGCAAGTTTGTGACACCGCCTGGCAAGGCATCGTCAAATGTCGAAGCGCTATAACCTTTTGGATTGCTCGCCAGCGTAGCAAACAGCGCTTCATCATTTGCAAACGGCCGCATCGGTTTTTGCCGCATTGCGTCTGCATATTTCTTGCGGAATTCGTGAGCACTTTCCACAAGTCGACGGCTTGCCCGCAATATCCCGAAACGACAGGACATCTTTTGAGAAAACTGATCAAACATCTCATGCTGCATCGACGCCATTCGACGCGGCCCTGCTCCGACCAGTACAGATGTCAGCAAGTCCTGATCACAGGCCTCAAGCTCGGCAAAAAAGTCCCTGAGGTCCGGCCAGTTCGGAAGCAGATCGTTGTCAGAAATCAGAAAGTAATCAATGTCAGGCGCGGCCTGCATCGCTCGATACAGCGCGTAGTCACCAAACCGCCAACCAACCTTGTTTATGTCGAGCAGCTGATTTTCTTCAATCCAGGTCTGGTCGACGCGTAAAACCTGTTCATCGGGTAAATCAGGCGGTGCAGAATTTGTGGCATCATATACAACACAGACAGGTCCCGGAGCCGCTTTCTTCCAGATAGAATAAAGCCGGGCTTCGTTCTCGGTCCACTTATGAGTGCGAAACACGAACATCGTCCGTTTTTTGTGTTCTGGATGGATCTGTTTGCTCAAAGCTTGCGTGGCAGCACTATCTGCCCATGCACCTACACCGTACAGAGCACGTTCTTGCGGGCGCGCCAAAAGGTTAAGGTTGACACCATACCGTCGTATCGAATGCAAAACGCGGTACCCGTGCGAATGCAGTAATTCAAGCGCATCCTCGTAACTACCTTGAAGAACTTCAACCAGAATATCCGGGCGGCTTGTCGAGAGAGTTTCCCGTAACCCCCTGAGAACGTTTAACTCCATTCCCTCCACATCGGTTTTAATAAAATCGACTTTCTCTGGCATCATGTCGTCGCCTGGGCGAAGACGGATACTTGGACCATCGCTTTGAGAACTCACCCGGCCCGCACCCAGGTTGTTGACTGGGTAGTCAATTGTGAAGCCAACTATGCCGTCATCAGACACGCAAAACTCGACACAGGACAAGTCCGACACTGACTCGAGTTCATTTAATACAATGTTTTTTTTGAGGATGTCGCACGCAACCGGGTTCGGTTCGAATGGCACAATTTTGGAAGGATTCAGAAATTTCCCAACGAAAACGGAATGGTTTCCGACGTTTGATCCGATATCACAAAAAACGCCCCGGCCGGGAAATTCTTCTCGATGAGAAGCAGTTCTTCCAACTCGTACAGATGGCCAGAAAGATGTCGACGCTGGATATGATCACGGGGATTAGAGATGTGAAATCTTAGCGCCGTATCCCGAAGTTTGACCTCGCCAACTTGATCAGTTTCCATCCAGATCACCCTTTCATCTAGTCATACTTGCATTGAACCATCAAGGACTCTTTGCGGCCCGCAATGCGCGCAGCAAGCGCCTTAGACAAAGCAGACTGCCAAGGAAAGTTCTACGCCCAATTAACACCACGCCTAATATCTGATGTTCGGATCATCACGCGAAACATCCCAAGGAAACCATCCAACAAGGATAGTTTAGCCGACGGAGTGATTATCAGACTGACGTGTTTTGTGAGTTTGGTGCGGTCGAGATGCGTTGACATGTTTTCTTAAGCCACCTCAAATCTTCTATATTTTTACATATTATCAATGCAATAGGTCTATCACCTAATCCAAGCTATTGCATACAATTCTACCCTATTCTACGTTTCAAAGGTGGATAATCGGGTGGATACTATGGGTGCCAGAAACAAACTCACTGCTACCCAGATCAAGCATTTTGGTCCGGGCAAATACAACGACGGCGCAGGGCTGTGGCTACACAAGCGGCACGACGGAGGCGGTCAATGGTTCTTGCGCGTAACGATTCATGGACGCCGCAGAGAAATGGGTCTGGGCGGATTGTATGATGTCAGCTTAGCTGAAGCACGAGACGAAGCGGACCATTGGCGTAGCGTTGCCCGATCCAACAAAGACCCGATAAAGGAACGTGCTCGTATCAGACGAGAACAGGAACGTGGTGACCACACTTTGGCTAGTGTCACGGAGGAAGCATTCAAAGCTCGTCAGGCTGAGTTGAAGGGTGATGGTAAAGCGGGGCGTTGGCTTTCACCCCTGACACTGCATGTTTTACCCAAGCTTGGTCGTGTGCCGATAGAGGAGATTGATCAACAAGATATCAAGAACACCCTCGCTCCGATTTGGCACACGAAAGCCCATACGGCCCGAAAGGCAATCGATCGCCTCGGGATCGTGTTGAAGTATGCAGCTGCGCTTGATCTGGATGTGGATTTACAGGCGACTATGAAGGCCCGTGCGTTGCTGGGCAAACAGCGCCATGAGACACAAAACATCCCGTCAATGAAGTGGGAAGACGTGCCAGCCTTCTACAGCAGCTTGGACGAACCTACTGTTGGCAATCTTGCCTTGCAGTTCCTGATCCTCACAGCGGCTCGTACAAGCGAAGTGCGGTTCTGTCAGGAGGAAGAGATTGACGGTGACATCTGGACGGTCCCCGGTAAGCGCATGAAGGCGGGAACGGAACACAGGGTTCCCCTGCCCCAGCAAGCGCAGGACGTGCTCGATCAGGCTCGCACATTGTGGCAACGGAATGGGTTTTTCTTTTGGAGCCGCAAGACCGTGATCTCTGACGCTGCCATGTCAGGCATCATGAAACGGCGCGAGATGACGGAAAGACCGCACGGATTCCGGTCCAGTTTCCGGACGTGGTGTGCAGAGGCAACAGACACGCCCCGCGAGATCGCCGAAACTGCTCTAGCACATAAAGTGGGTGGCAAGGTCGAAAGGGCCTATCGCAGGACCGATTATATCGATCAGCGCCGCGAACTGATGCAAAGATGGGCCGATCATGTGGTGGGGGCTAAGTGATGGCTGATAAACCTTGGAAACCAACTCCGTGGGAAGAAATGGACCGCAAATCGAAGGCTGGTCTGATGGGACTAATAGCAAATGACTACAAGACCACAGGGGACATGATCTGCCTTATATACGCATTGGAAAAAGCAGATTTTTTTGGGCATGATGAGTTGCCTAAGGCGATAATAGACCTCCTAATGGATCGATTCCATCCAAAGGGCCAGAAACTGCGCTCAAATCAAAAAGACCAAGTCTTCACAATGGTATTCAACCTCGAAATGGCCAAGAATGGTGGGAATAAATCGGCAGCTTACCGAAAGATTGCCGATCTGTTCAAAGAAGAGCCTGATGCGGTAAAAAAGAGACTCAAGCGCTACAGTAAAAGGCTCTAAAAATACCCGAGTTCTGACAATGAATTTTTTCCGAAGGGACAGAAATAGTAAACTTGTCCCAAGACAACTCTCAGCTAGCTCATTCAAACTCCAGTCAGTCTAAAAAAACTACTGGAGAGGTCTGTTATGCCCGCAGAGTATCTAAAAGATCAGGAAGTTGCTGATTTGCTAGGCATCGGCAAGTCCACAGTGTGGAAGTACATTCACGAGGGAGTGCTTCCCAAACCGGTGAAAATCGGAGGATCAACTCGGTGGCGTCGCTCCGAGATTTTTACGCACCTCGAACAACAGCCTTAAGCCCCCTGAACTGAAACCGGCCCGCTGACCAGTGTCAAACGGACCGACCTCAATCACTCTCCTAAAAGTGTGGTATTATGATACCTTATCCGCATCCACAGTGCAATAGCGCCTCGCCGTTGGCTGAACACAATCAATTCATTCTGACAAACCAGAATAAGGAACCTGTCGGATCTGACGGCAAGAACATCAACCACCTCAATCCGGACAATTGGATGTCGTGGCAAGAAGCGACCGACAAGGCCGCTCAGACGGGGTTCGAGCTTGCCTATGTCATCACCGAGGACAGCCCGATTGTCTGCGTAGATATCGACAAATGCATCGATCCGGTGACGCGACAGTACGATGAGCGGGCAATGAGGTGGTTCGGGATCTTTGGTGATCGCGCCTACTGCGAGATGTCGAGATCCGGCCTCGGTCTGCACTTCTGGGGTATGGCCGAGCAAGGTCTCGGCAAGGTGTTCTATAATCGGATCAAGGATGAGTATGAGTTCTACGAAAAGGACCGCTACATCATTCTCGGTCAGGCTATTCAGGGGCAGATGACCGACATCACCCCGGATCTCAAAGCGAACCTGAAACCCCGCCCTGTGGCCACAGCGTTGCCTGAGACCGGCGCGGTGCCGGAATATACCGGGCCGACCGACGACAATGAGTTGCTGAGTATGGCAATCAACAGTCGCGGATCCGCTGCGGCTACGTTCGGCGATGCACCTCGGTTTGTTGATCTCTGGAACGGTACGGGTCTCGACAAATGGTATCCATCCCAGACCGACGGGAAAGAGATCGACTATTCTCGGGCCGACAGTGCGCTCTTGTCACAGCTTGCCTTCTGGACGGGCCGAGACACAGCCCGGATGGAACGTCTGTGGTTGTTGTCACCAATGGCACAGAACCGCCCGCCGCTGTCGATGAAGAAGCTAGAACGGACAGACTACCGTACAAAGAGCGTCACAGGGGCCGCTGCGCTCGCAAATGCGGTGTACACCAAGCCACGGGCCGTTTTACCCGGCACGGAAACAGATCTGCTTCGTTCTTTTCCAGCAAGTAGCTTTCACGGCAAGCCAGTTCCAGAACGTTCGTGGCTCGTCCAAAACTGGATTCCGGGTGACAACGTAACTCTTTTCTCCGGATCCGGCGGCGGCGGCAAGAGCACCATCGCACTACAACTCGCGGTGTCCACAGCGACCGGTTCACCGTGGCTGGGAAGGCCGGTTCGGAGGGGCAAGGTCTTGGTGCTGTCAGCCGAAGATCCCGCCGACGAACAACATCGCCGTTTGTCACCTATTGCACAGCAATACGGTCTTTCGTTGGATCAATTAAGCGATCTGCACTTAGTTGATCGGGCTGGTGAGGATGCGGTTCTCGCCTCACAGTGTGGCAACACAGGTTTACGTGAGACATCTTTGTTCTCGAACCTGGTTAGCCTTGTTGAGTCGATTAAGCCGGTTCTGGTCGTGATCGACACTCTGGCTGACACATTCGGCGGCAACGAGAACGACCGTGTTCAGGCACGCCGATACGTTTCGATGCTGCGTGACGTAGCGATGCGCAACAACGCGGCTGTGGTTATCTTGTCCCACCCATCCTTAAGCGGAATAAGCTCCGGTTCTGGCTTAAGCGGATCGACTGCTTGGGACGGTTCGGTCCGATCCCGTCTCTATCTGGAACGAATTGCTCAGAACGAATACGAACCCGATCCTGACATACGCAGGTTGAGCAACAAGAAGTTGAACTACGGGCGTTCGGGCTCCGAGATCACGGTTCGATACGTCAACGGGGTTTTCGTTCCCAATCAAACCCACAGTGCTGACCACGAAGTTGCCGCAAAACAAAAGTTTCTGGAATTGCTCAATTGGCACATCGAGCACGGCATCGAAGTTGGTCCTAACAACGGACCGAATTTCGCCCCAAAGAAATTCGCTGAACACTCTGAAAGCCAAAGTTTCACTAAAGCTGTGTTCCGCGATGCAATGAACTCGCTTTTGAGTTCAGGTCAGATAATCGTCGCAGAAGTCGGACCGCCCTCCAGAAGAAAGAGCATCCTCGCACTTCCGGAACCACAGGGGCAAGCGTGATGAGAGTGTTTTTGAGCCTTCGAACTCGCTTCGAACACCATTTATCGACCTTCGAACGGACTTCGAACACCCCTTCAAACTTGCTTCGAACACCCTTCGAACGGTGTGTTCGCACACCCCCATACCCCCGAGTGTTCGAACCCGCCCCTTCAGGGGGCGGTTCAAACGAAACCACAGTTCGTGCCGCAACTGTGGACATCAACGTAACGCGGCAAAACATTCAGAAGGAACTTCAAAATGAGTAACGAAGAGAAACCAAAAATGAACCGCGATTATCGTGATGCGAAGTTCGATAAAGAATACGAACTTGAATGCTTAGGAATCGATATAGCCGCCGGGTATTGGGAAAAAGAAATCTGCGGGTACATGGACGGCGTAGTTAGTAGGGTTCCGGTTGAAGACGTAATCACCGCGCAACGGATTTGCGAAACGCTGACCAGAATCTCGGTTTTCATTGCCGGTCAATACCGTCTGGATCCGAAGGTCATCCTTATAGAGACCCTTACACAAGTTCCATCAATGATCCGTGCAATGGAAGTAGATCCGGGAATAATCCCCGAAGCCGTTCCGAACCCGCCGCGTCCGTTACGTGAACTAAGCCAAGAGGAAATGATTGAACTGGCAAGGCCGCTGGTCGAAACAAGCCAAGGTCTGGAACTGACAGGAAGTGATCTGCAACACATTGCTATGGTGCATCTGCGGATTGCTGCTGAACTGCTGTTCAGGGTCGCAGGCAATGCCCGTTCCGTTGCGATCATGATCGGCGTGTTTGGTCTGGGTGTAGATCATTGGGTTGATAACTCGATCATGAAGCCGACCGATCACTGACGTGGAAGAAGGACCAAAAGGGTGTGGTATCTAGCGATCATCTGCGGTCGCGCGTTACCCACCCCTCCTCACAACTCTCAGAGGGACCCAACTTGCGAGCCGTCAGACCAATTCCATTGAGCTACATACCTTGCGAACAGACCGTCGACAAATATTGATAATGATTGAGTAAAACCCCCATTACATGACTTGAACTTCTAACCCAAACGGTAGATCTTCGCTAAGATTTTTAGACTTTTTTGATCCCATGCGATACTGAGCCGAGGGAAAACTCTTATGGATGATGATCTCAAACGCCTTCAAAAAAGGATTGCGGGCGATGGCCCGGCAGAACGGCAAGTTCTTCTTATGAAGCTTATGCACGAATTTGAAAACGCACCGAAATTTGCTGGGAGTTATGTTTCTGATGCCAACTCACAGGAGCAGCGTTGGATTGCACGTATTGGAGCCTTGCTTAGTCGCGTTAGCCTTGAGCACAAGATAGCATTTCAGGGTACACGCAGCACAATGGTCTCGTACTGGATGGTTGTGGGAGAGCAATTTCGGCAACACTTGCTTGCAGCTGCCGAAGAAATAAGGCTTGAACTCGAATTGGATGGGCACGAAGAAATCGGCCAAGTCTACGAAGCACAACACCAGTACAGTTTTTTGCGTGACCTAAAGGGCATTATCTTGGGTGCACAAGACGAGGTATTCATTGTCGATCCGTACTTAGACGGCAAAGCATTTGATACCTACCTGAGCCCCGTCGGAAATAGCTGTAATATAAGGTTGCTTTGCAGCAAGTATTCGAAAGATGTTGTCGGCCACGTCGAAGCTTTCAAGGCTCAGTACATAACTTGTCCGGAGATCAGGAAGGGTAAAGACCTTCATGATAGGCTTGTGATAATTGATGGTTCGGACTGTTGGGTTGTTGGTGGTTCGATTAAAGATGCAGGCAAAAAACCAACATACCTTTTGCCTCTACAGCCGAGCATCGCCCCAGAAAAGATCTTAATTTACGAGAATATCTGGTCAAAATCACAGCCGATGAATTAGCATTCACCGTCAATTCATCATGGGTAAGATTTCGTTGGTAAGCACGAACAATATCGGGATGAACGTAAGTACCGAAACAGTGAAAGCTTTTAGCGCGGAACGATGAACAGGTGACGCCTTGCCACATAGATTTTGCACGGTGATGTTCACCAATAGAAAAGGCCAAGCTAGAATTGCGAAAAGGATGAACAAGATTGCTATTAGTGCTTTTGCAACAAACAACGTAGCAGAGGTCATTTCCTCCGATTCTGCGTCGGCTTCTTCAAGAATCTTTCTAATGCTTTTTAACGGTGTGTAGTCGTCAGCGGATAAATAAGAGCGATTAAAAACTGCTGACAACACAATGTAATCAACAAACCAAAACGGTACCTTGAATGGTACCCACTGAAGCAACCAAGTCTTCAACGCTCTCCAATGGTTCATTACACCAAATTCAAACCAGTCTTTCCACTCAACAAACGCATCTGACAACCCCGCCAAACCTAACCACGAAAGAAGTATCGCGACGATCACGGATGGCCGCCAAATTGGCTTTTTTTGTTCAGTCACTCAATGCACCCAGGAAATGTCGTGTGATGCATCGCAAAAATTTTGCATAAGGTCAAATAGAACAGACCGGCTCGCGCCGGTCTATTCCAGTGCTTAGATACCTGTGATTACACAGAAGCTCTCTGGATGGCGCACCGCCACGTCAAACCACGCATAGGCGTAGATGTTGACCACACCGGTGCTTGCGTTTGTCACCTCGTCGATCACGAAGTCGACGCCGCCCCACTGACCAATAAAGACGTCTGAGAACTTACCGAGCAAAAGCTTGTCGGCTGGCATATGCGTCGTCTCATACGCTGCCGAGTTCATGATCCGACCAGCAGAGATCGTGTTCATGTCGCCAACTGATGGCTCGTCCCCAAGAACGAACTGGCCGGACCCAGCATCCTTTAAGGTCGTCCTCAGTATCTTTGCTACGTCAGGATGCGCGAGCCACGCCATATTGCCGTCTGGAACCACGTTGTCGGTCATAATACGAGACCAAGCGTCAACGACCTCACCCCACGCGACGGCACCTGCACTGGCGGCAGCAAACGAGTTAATAGCTGATGCCTGCAAGATACCTTCTGGTTCCGGTACGACGCCCGACCCGTTGATGACCGCTGCGTCCAAGGAAATGGCGAACTGCCGGTTGATGCCCTGACGGACCAAATAGTCGAGCTGAGGCAACCCCTGCATCAAAGCCTGACGCGTGAACGAGACACGCGCGGCTAGCATTGTCGCGGACAGTGTCACGTTGTCAAACGTCGGATTGCCTTCACTGATCGAACCACCCTCCGCTATCCACGCCGCGCTGGGACGGCCCGTCTCGCGAGGGATGCTTATATCGCGGGACAGCCCACCCAACACCGTAGCGCCCGCCTGAATGGCTGTGGACGCTGCTCCAAGCGACTGCACGAACAGGTCCGGACGGTGCTCGATATCCACAAGGGGGCTCGCGCCTGTAGTGGTCATCATCGGAGCCCGCACAGCAAGCGCTTCAGCCGGCACAACCGTGCCGCGCGAACCACGGGTTTCCCGTGTCAGTTCGGCAGATATCCGGCGCTCCGTTTCAGCTTCGCTCCAATCGTTCGACAGCTTGCCACGAATGAACCGACCTAGGTCAAAGTCACGCTTTGACTCGTGACCGTAAGTTGGTGGAGCATAGCTGTTGGAAACCGGCTCAGCAGTCTCAAGCTTATCCAGTACCAGGTTACGGAACTCCGTAAGTGAAGTTCCCTTCTCCACGGCGCTTTCGGCTTCCTGCGCCATGTCGTGACGCATACCGAGTTGCATGATCTGAGCGGCATCCTTGGCCGACAGTTTTTCCTGAGTAGTAGTGTTGCCCATGTTTCTCTTCTCCAAAATGGGCAAAGTTTCGGTTGCGTGTCGCCCCACACCGACGGTCATGTCAGCCGGGATACTCACAATCGAAACTTCAATCGGACGCCACTTGGTAACGCGGATTTCCCCTCCGGTTTCCTCGACCTCCTCGATAGCGTAGCCGATTGAGACGTTCTGGCGGATGCCGTCACGAATATCGGCCAACACATCGCTCGCCTTCCCGCTCTTACCGAGCCGGATGTTTGCGCGCAGCGTCGATCCGTCGAGCCACGCGGTTTCAACCACTCCGATCTGCAATTCGGAATTGTGGTCAAGAAGCACCGGTGCGCGTCCGGAAGTAATAAATTCGAGATCCACTGCTTCCTTGGAATGAACAAGCACCTCTTGATACCCACCTCGTGCAACTGGCGTTTCACTCGAAACGGCCATTGCCACGCGGCGATCATCCACTTTGGTCGAATTTTCCACGACCAATTCAATGGAACGAAAATGCTTTGTCATCTTTGCACCTCAAGCAACCTCCATGTATTATGTTAAATTAATACTCATATGTTCTCAATAGGTTAGACATGAAACACACTCTTCCGACGGTCGAGGGACTGAACCAGAAAGACGCTGCTAGATTAGCTGGGATGCATGTAGATACATTTAGAAAGCTGCTGAATGGCGAATATCCACCACCAAAGAACTCCCACGGGTACTATGAACTCGAAGCACTCGGTCAGTGGATACGGGACAAGGCCTATCGGGACAAAGTTTTACCTGTGCTGACGGCTGAATCGGATCAAGCCAAACTTGATCCAGCGCAGGAACGGGCACGCAAAGACCGCGCGTTGGCTATTCGTACGGAAACGGAGAACATGGTCCGGTCTGGTCAATTGTTGGAATTGGACACTGTAACCGCAGCCGCGTTCGACATGGTTTTCCGGGTGAAAGCCCGATTGCTAAGGATACCCGCAGTCGCTGCAAACCTGCTAACAGGCATCACCGACAGAGTGGACATTCAAGAAATTATCGAGCGTGAGATTCGGAATGCGCTCGAAGAAATGTCCACGGACTGGACCAGCCCAAAGGTGGATAAATAGGTGGTTAATATTCAGATAATATGCTCTAAAACTTTGATTTTAATATAAATTTATGGATATGATGGTGCGGTCGAGAAGACTCGAACTTCCACGGGTGTTACCCCACAGCGACCTCAACGCTGCGCGTCTACCAATTCCGCCACGACCGCACTACCTGTGACTTGGTAGAGCGGCGTATAGACGTTGGCGCGCACGATGTGAAGAGGCAAAAACGCTCTGGTTTAAATTACTCGGAAGCAGACCTATCTAGCTGAATGATCACCACACATCCGATCTGACAGGAACCGCAAATGACCTCAACCGAGAACCGCCCCATTGTACAGATCGACATCGTTTCAGACGTGGTTTGCCCGTGGTGCATTGTTGGCTTTAAACAATTGGACACGGTCTTGCAGCAAATGGGCGTGTTGGCCCGGCTGCGCTGGCATCCGTTCGAACTGAACCCGAATATGCCACCCGAAGGTCAAAACCTGCGCGAGCATGTCATGGAGAAATACGGAACCACCGCCGAACAAAGCCAGCAAGCGCGGGACAGACTCACTTCGATTGGCGCAGAGCTGGGGTTTACGTTCAACTTCGGCGACGAAAGCCGGATGGTAAATACGTTTGCCGCACATCAGTTGCTGGATTGGGCAGAAGGGCAAGGTCAGCAACACCCGCTGAAGCTTGCTCTGTTTGATGCGTATTTTACCCAGCAGAAGGACGTCTCGGACTCCGAGGTTTTGCTGGATGCCGTTCGATCAGTCGGGCTTGATGCGGAAGCTGCTCGGCAAGCGCTTGAGAGTGGCCAACACACGGGCCCCGTGCGCGAGAAACAGCAATTCTGGACCAGCCGGGGTATTTCCGGCGTGCCGTCCATGGTGTTTGGCGGAAAATACCTGCTGACTGGGGCACAAGGGAGCGAAACCTATGCCCAAGTCTTGCAACGATGTCTGTCTGAGGCCGCCTGACCCCTTTCCCTGACCGCTTTGCACAGATATGAGGCCGGCATGGAATGGAAAATCACCGATGGTCTGACCAGCTATGACGACGCCGTGGCCTTCATGGAGGCCCGCGTTGCCGAAATCGCACGCGGCAACGCTGAAGAATGCGTTTGGCTGCTGGAGCATCCGCCATTGTATACTGCCGGCACCTCAGCCAAGATCGAGGACCTAACCGATCCTGATCGGTTTCCGGTCTATGAAAGCAAACGTGGCGGTGAATACACCTATCACGGACCGGGTCAGCGTGTGGCTTATGTCATGCTGGATCTCAACAAACGCGGACGGGATGTGCGCCAGTTTGTAAAGCAATTGGAAACCTGGGTGATCTCGGCCCTGGCTGAATTCAATGTACACGGCGAGATCCGCGACGGACGCGTTGGAGTTTGGGTTCGGCGGGACGACAAGCCGCTCACGGTGACGGGCAAGCCGGCGGAAGACAAGATCGCAGCCATTGGTCTGCGCCTGCGCAAATGGGTCAGCTTTCACGGCATCTCGATCAACGTCGAGCCAGACCTGGAGCATTTCTCGGGAATCGTCCCCTGCGGGATCAGCGAATACGGCGTGACCTCTCTGGTCGATCTGGGGCTTCCTGTGACCATGGCTGATCTTGATGCCGCGTTAGAGAAGACATTTTTGGATGTCTTTGGTTCGAATGACGGGTGAGTCACCCTGTATCTCAGCAAAGCGAATCGGTGATATCATGCGAGCTTCAAAACAATACGCTCAAGCGGTTAGCTCTGTTTCCGACACCTGAAGCAATTAACCGTGTTTAAGCCGGGTTTATCGTTTTTTTTAGACATTATTTAACTCAACTAGATACAAAGGGGCCGTTAACGAGTAGTATGAAACTGCCAATCAAGAGTGAGTGGTATGTTAACCGGTGATCCAGGGCTCGCCCTCGAAATCCGAGAAGTGTTTGGTTACGAGTCTGCCGTTCCGACCCCAAATCGGAACGGCAATTCTCTTTCCCCTGATTGATACGCGCTTAAACGCCGCGCCCTTTGATGGGGTGTAGGTCCGAAATTCGTTACGGCGGATAACTGAAACTCAGCTTTACAATGCGGCTTTGATCTTTTCGGCGTGCTGCGCGATCTGGTCGAAATCACCCATCTTTCCGGGCGGGCGCATCGACACGTCTTCATGACGCGGCAGGACATGGAAGTGCAGGTGGAAAACTTCCTGCCCGCCTGCGGCTTCGTTGAACTGTTGGATCGTCACTCCGTCTGCATCAAATGCCGCCTTCGCTGCTTGTGCCATTTTCTGCACCGTCTTCATCACGGCAACCAGTTGCTCGGGCGTGGCGTCCAGCACATTGCGGCACGGCGATTTGGGTATCACCAGCAAATGACCGTCCGAACGCGGCATGATATCCATGAAGGCCAACGTCTCATCATCCTCGAACACGCGGGTCGAGGGGATCTCATTGCGCAGGATTTTGGCAAAGATGTTGTCGGGATCGTAGTCAGCCATATCAGGTCTCCGGATTGCGGGTGTTGGCGTAGTTCTGAGACGCCTGCCCATGACGGTCAAGGCGGAACTCTGCCAAACGCCCTTGCGGGCCACCATCTGCGGCTTGAAAACCGGGCAGACATACCCAGATAAGCGCTGTTCGAGACACAAAAACAGCGTGACAGCCCCCTGCCCGCGACAATTAATCTTGATCCAGATCAAACTCGGCCATTGAAGGTACCCTCTTCGCAATCTAAAACCAGCAGGAATCCCGCGCGTTGGAGAGGTCCGACTGCGCGGTGCAGTTGCAACAGGAGGCACCTATAATGGCAGACGCAGCCATTCATGGTCACGACCATGAAGACGAGCGCAGCTTTTTCCAGCGCTGGTTCATGTCGACCAACCACAAGGACATCGGGATTTTGTACCTGATCGTTTCGGCCCTGGCCGGTCTGATCTCGGTAGCGATGACCGTATACATGCGGCTTGAACTGATGCACCCCGGTGTTCAGTACATGTGCCTGGAAGGCTTCATGGCCGACCCATGTACCCCCAACGGACATTTGTGGAACGTTATGATCACCTACCACGGTGTTCTGATGATGTTCTTCGTTGTCATCCCGGCGCTTTTCGGCGGATTTGGCAACTATTTCATGCCGTTGCAGATCGGCGCGCCGGATATGGCGTTCCCGCGGATGAACAACCTGTCCTTCTGGCTTTACGTCGCCGGTACTTCTCTGGGTGTGGCCTCGCTGCTCAGCCCCGGTGGTAACGACCAGCTTGGTTCAGGCGTAGGCTGGGTTCTGTACCCGCCGCTGTCCACGACCGAGGGCGGCATGTCCATGGACCTTGCGATCTTCGCCGTGCACGTATCGGGCGCCTCCTCGATCCTCGGCGCGATCAACATGATCACCACCTTCCTGAACATGCGTGCCCCGGGCATGACCCTGTTCAAGGTGCCGCTGTTCAGCTGGTCAATCTTCGTCACCTCTTGGCTGATTCTGCTGTCGCTGCCGGTTCTGGCAGGCGCGATCACCATGTTGCTGATGGATCGCAACTTTGGTTTCACCTTCTTTGACCCTGCTGGTGGCGGTGACCCGATCCTGTATCAGCACATCCTGTGGTTCTTCGGCCACCCGGAAGTGTACATCGTGATCCTGCCCGGTTTCGGCATCATCAGCCACGTGATCGCTACCTTCGCGCGCAAGCCAATCTTTGGCTACCTGCCGATGGTTTGGGCGATCATCGCGATCGGTGTTCTGGGCTTCGTTGTGTGGGCGCACCACATGTACACCGTTGGCATGTCGCTACGTCAGCAGGCCTATTTCATGCTGGCAACGATGGTTATTGCTGTTCCGACTGGCGTTAAGGTCTTCTCGTGGATTGCGACCATGTGGGGCGGCTCGATCGAGTTCAAAACTCCGATGCTGTTTGCCTTCGGCTTCCTGTTCCTGTTCACCGTTGGTGGTGTGACCGGTGTGGTTCTGTCGCAGGCCGGTGTCGACCGTGCTTATCATGACACCTACTACGTGGTGGCACACTTCCACTATGTGATGAGCTTGGGTGCCGTCTTCGCAATCTTCGCTGGCGTGTACTTCTACTTCTCGAAGATGACAGGCCGTCAGTATTCCGAGTTCTGGGGCAAGGTTCACTTCTGGATGTTCTTCATTGGCGCCAACCTGACCTTCTTCCCGCAGCACTTCCTGGGCCGTCAAGGCATGCCGCGCCGCTATATTGACTACCCCGAAGCGTTCGCTCAGTGGAACTTCGTATCGTCGATTGGCGCGTTCATCTCGTTCGCTTCGTTCCTGCTGTTCTTCGGCATCGTGTTCTACGCTTTGTTCCGTGGCGCGAAAGAGACGCGTCCGAACCCGTGGAACGAATACGCCGACACACTGGAATGGACCCTGCCCTCGCCGCCGCCCGAACACACGTTCGAGCAGCTGCCCAAGCAGGAAGACTGGGACAAGGGCCACGCGCACTAATCCCAACATGATCCAAAGAAACCCCGCCCAAGTGGCGGGGTTTTTCTTTGCGCGGACCCGACGTTCGCCAATCAGGACAAAATCGGGTATTATATCAGTGCAAGACAGCCGGAGGGTCGTCTATGCCTGAAATCGACTTTTGGTACTCGATCGGCAGTACTTATAGCTACCTAACCGTGATGCGTCTGGACGAGTGGTGCGCCGAACATGACGCCACAGTGAACTGGCGGCCGTTTAACGTGCGTACCGTGATGTCGACCCAACAGAACATTCCGTTTACCGGAAAGCCGGTCAAATCGGCCTATATGTGGCGCGATATCGAGCGCCGTTGCGCCAAGTACCACATTCACGCCAACCTGCCTGCGCCCTACCCTGTTTCAGACCTGGCTCTGGCCAATCAGGTCGCCGTGCTGGGAATGATCGAAGGTTGGGGTAAATCCTTTACCCAGGCGCTGTACCGTATCTGGTTCGAAGAAGGGATTGAAGCCGGAAGCGAGAACGCCTTGTCCGAAGCCCTTTTACGATGCCAGCAAGACCCCAGGTTGGCGCTGGGACGGGCGCGCAGTGATGACGTCACCGCAGCGCTTGAAGCCGAAACAGAAACAGCTATGAAGCTGGGCGTATTCGGCGCCCCAAGTTTTGTCGTCCGCCAAGAAGTGTTCTGGGGAGATGACCGTTTGGACGATGCCCTGTCCTGGGCGCGTGTCGGTCACGTCATCTAGTCAAAACCCGTCGACACAAGACAGTCCTGCGCTATGTTCCCGATATGCCGTATACATGGAATCAGACATCCGAAACGGAACAAGAGCTGCGCCTTTGGCCGCATAACTCTCTGCCTCCGCGCGGAGCTATGATCACTATACTTTCGGTGTTCCTGTTTGGCCTTATCCCTTTGCTGGCCATGCTGGGGTCCGTGGTTCTGTGGGGGCTATTACCCTTTCTTCTGATCACGGTATTTGGCCTTTGGCTGGCCATTCAGACCAACTATCGCGCACGCAGCGTTTTCGAGGTTCTGACGCTGTCTGATACGCAAGCGCATCTGGTGCATTACACACCCGGCAAAGACCAACAGGAATGGTCCTGCAACCGCTTTTGGGCGAGGACAGAAATGCACGAGAAAGGTGGACCCGTCCCTCACTATGTCACGCTTGTCGGTGATGGGCGCGAGGTCGAGATCGGTTCGTTTTTATCGGAAGATGAGCGGATAACGCTTTATGACGAACTAAGCACAAGACTGCGCGAACGGGTCGCGCAGTAGGTCATCGTTCATTTTGTTTTTTCAGCAGTTGCCGTTTGACGCTGCGCAAAGGTGATCTTTGACCATCGGGCCCACTTTGCCAAAATCCATCTGTCCGGTGTAACGAGTCTTCAATTCGCCCATGACTTTACCCATGTCTCGGATGGATCCGGCCCCGGTTGCGGTGATCGCAGTCTGAATCGCCTTTGACACCTCGTCATCATCCAGCTGCTTGGGCAGAAATTCCTCGATGACCGCAACTTCCTGCATCTCGCGTTCGGCCAAATCCAAACGGCCGCCTTCTTCATAGGCACGGGCGCTTTCTTTGCGTTGCTTTGTCATTTTACCAAGGATTTCAAGTACCTCAGCATCGCCGCAACCCTTGGCCTCTTCATTGTCCAAGGCGCGCGCGGCGATGTCACGGTCCTTGATAGCCGCGTTGATCAACCGCAACGTCGACAGACGCTCGGCCGCTTTGTCTTTCATTGCTTGCTTCAGGGCTGTGTTCACCCGTGATCGCATGTCCATTTGGTTTGTCCATCCCCATGACAACGGAACCCCGACCATATCTAAACAAAAAGCCTGATACAACAGGAAGCCATTACATCTAAGTCTTTGAAAAACAACAATAGCCAAAAATTTGAACAGGCTTGACCCACGCGCCTAACCCCCTTAGGTATGCGCCGGTTTACCTTGAAGGAGAGTCGCGCCATGGCCCAGAACGCCCCGTCCAAGCCCACCGCATGTCTGGCATTGGCCGATGGTACATTGTTTTATGGCAATGGCTTTGGCGCCACCGGGCAGACTGTGGCCGAGCTGTGCTTTAACACAGCCATGACAGGCTATCAGGAAATCATGACAGACCCGTCATACGCCGGTCAGATCGTGACGTTCACCTTCCCGCATATCGGCAATGTCGGCGTGAACCCCGAAGATGATGAAACCGGCGACCCGGTTGCTGCAGGCATGGTTGTAAAATGGGATCCGACCGAGCCCTCGAACTGGCGATCGGCCGAGGAGCTCAAAGGCTGGTTGGCCCGTCGCGGACGGATCGCGATCGGCGGCGTCGACACCCGCCGTTTAACACGTGCTATCCGTCAACAAGGCGCACCTCATGTTGCTTTGGCCCATAACCCCGAAGGCAATTTCGACATCGAGGCACTGGTTGCAGCCGCCCGTGGGTTTGCCGGTCTGGAGGGCATGGATCTGGCCAAGGATGTGACCTGTGCTCAAAGCTATCGCTGGGACGAAATGCGTTGGGCCTGGCCTGACGGGTATCAGCGTCAGGAAGCCCCGGTGCACAAGGTTGTGGCCGTCGACTATGGTGCAAAGCGCAACATCCTGCGTTGTCTTGCGTCAGCTGGGTGTGATGTAACGGTACTGCCCGCAACAGCCACTGCCGCCGAGGTGCTTGCCCATCAGCCTGATGGAGTGTTCCTGTCGAATGGCCCCGGCGATCCGGCAGCGACCGGAGAATACGCTGTGCCTATGATCAAAGAGGTACTGGAGACCACCGATCTGCCTGTTTTCGGCATCTGCCTCGGCCACCAAATGCTGGCACTGGCCTTGGGCGGTCAGACAGTCAAGATGAACCACGGCCACCACGGCGCCAACCATCCGGTCAAGGATCTGGATACCGGCAAGGTTGAGATTACTTCGATGAACCACGGCTTTGCGGTTGATGCTCAGTCTCTGCCCGATGGCGTTGTGGAAACCCACCAATCTTTGTTTGACGGGTCGAACTGCGGGATTCGCATGACAGATCGGCCCGTTTATTCGGTGCAGTATCACCCGGAAGCATCCCCCGGGCCTCAGGACAGTTTCTATCTGTTCGAGCGTTTCGCTGACGCCATGGAAAAGAAAAAACAGAGCGCATAACTCTCAAGCTTTGCAGTGTTAACGGCACGTTAACCTTGATCGAACAACCCTGAGCACGGGTAACTGTGCCAGGGTTCTTTTTATGGTTGAGCTTAATCTCCAAAATTTCACAGCCGCTTCTCCGATCCCCGCTCCCGGATTTCGAAAACCGCTGGGCACCTGTCTGGTAGAAGCCGAAACTCTGACGCAGTCGGAACTCGACCACGCCTTGCATTTGCAATCCCAGCAAAACGCGCCTTTGGGCGAAATTTTGGTGGGTGAAGGATTTGCCACCCGGCAAGACATCTTGCATGCCCTGTCTGTCCAGTCCGGCTGGCAGATTGCGAACTTGGAACAGATCCCGCCCATGCCGGGGCTGTGCGACCTGAAACCAGTTGGCTTTTGGTTGAAACACAACGTCATTCCGTGGATGCGCGTGGGCCCGCTTCTGTTGGTTGCGACAGCGCGTCCGGATCGGTTTCCAGCTGTCACAAACAACATGCGGGATTGCGACTACACGATCATTCCAGTTCTTGCGGCTTCTGATCAGATCGACCGCACTATTGCCCGACAGTTTTCGCGCCCTTTGGCAGAGGCTGCAGAAACACGGGTTGATGCGGATCAGAGTTGCCGCAACTGGACGATTGGGTCGCGCATCGTACCGTCTGTTTCAGCGCTTGGAATTATTGCGTTGTTTTTTGCTTTCCCGTGGTTTGTGTTGGCGACCCTGCTTGCCGCGGCTGTGGGAACTTTAATTCTCTTTGCTGTTCTTCGCCTTGCCGGTACTTTTGCCTATTTGCGCCACAGCTTTCGTCAGAAGCCAGAAGCGTCTGATGCAGCTGTCACCCTGCCACAACCCTGCGTTTCGATCATGGTTCCCCTTTACAAAGAACGCGAGATTGCGAATGCGCTTGTCCAACGGCTCAAACGCCTGACCTACCCCAAGGCGCTCTTGGACGTTATCTTGGTGCTGGAAGAAAAAGATGAGGTCACGCGCGCAACTTTGGCGAAGATTGACCTGCCCAGCTGGATGCGGATTGTCGAGGTGCCAGAATTGGACGGGCTGACCACCAAGCCGCGCGCCATGAACTATGCCTTGGACTTTTGCCGCGGCGACTATGTGGGTGTCTGGGACGCCGAAGACGCACCGCAGCCGGATCAGATCGAACGGGTCGTCGCGCATTTTTCCCAGGCTCCGCCCGAGGTCGTGTGTCTTCAAGGCAGTCTGGATTACTACAACCCACGCACAAATTGGCGTTCACGCTGCTTCACCATCGAATACAACAGCTGGTTTCGCATCATTCTGCCCGGAATTGCGCGCTTGGGGCTTGTCGTCCCGTTGGGTGGGACAACGTTTTTCTTCCGTCGAGACAAGCTGTTGGAATTGGGAGGCTGGGATGCACACAACGTGACCGAAGATGCTGACCTTGGCGTTCGGCTGTGCCGGGCCGGATACCGAACCGAACTGGTGGACACTACAACTTATGAAGAGGCAAATTTTCGCGCCTGGCCTTGGGTGAAACAGCGCTCACGCTGGCTCAAGGGCTTTATGGTGACGTATCTTGTGCACATGCGCTCAGCAAAAAGACTATTGCGCGATCTGGGCGCCGCGCAGTTTTTGGGGCTTCAGGCGTTTTTCCTAGGCACGCTGGGTCAGTTTTTGCTGGCCCCTGTTCTGTGGGTATTCTGGCTCTCAACGTTGGGGCTTTCCAATCCGCTGGCACCCGTTTTGCCACAGAATCTGACTACGGCGCTGGTGCTGTTGTTTTTGACGACTGAGGCGTTGAATATCTGCGTTGGCTGTCTTGCCGTTTCGGCACGAGAGCGGCGTTTTTTGTTGCCCTGGGTTCCCACCATGGCTTTGTACTACCCCTTGGGCGTGGTTGCAGCCTACAAAGCTCTGTGGGAGCTGGCAACGAATCCATTCTTCTGGGACAAAACCCAACATGGGCAAGCCAGCGAAGATCAGCCGCTGGCCTGATACTTATTTGTCGCGCAGGCTTGCGTCCTGTTTCAGGCGCGTCATGAACGCGATCGAGATATGATCCTTCAGCGCTCGAGCCGCTGCCTCTTCATCCCTTGCGGCAATGGCTTCGACAATGCCCTTATGCTCACTTTGGGCGATTTCACCACGCCCCTGCACCGCCAGAGAGGTGGTTGCCATCAACGCCATTGTGCGATGCACAAGATCAAGTTGCTGCACCAGATAGCGATTATGAGACGCCAGATGGATCTGTTCGTGGAAGCGCCGGTTTGCACGCGACAATGCCGACGGGTCATCAATCAGCTTGTCATCTTCGACGACCATCTCCTGCAGAACCTTGATCTCTTCTTCGGTCGCATGTTTGGCCGCAAGGCTTGCAGCCAACCCCTCCAGTTCCCGACGTACGATGTAAAGCTCGGCCATCTGGTTGTGATCCAGCGACGCCACGATCAGCGACCGGCCGTCCCGTTCCAACAGTGACTGTGTCTCGAGCCGTTGCAACGCTTCGCGGATCGGCGTGCGTGACACTCCGAACCGTTCGGCCAGCTCGCTTTCCACCAGACGATCACCGGGTTTGTAGACACCCACGTCGATAGCTTCGAGTATCAGGCTATAGGCATCCTTGGTTGGGGATCGGGTCTGGCTCATGGGGTTCATTATCTCCTCGTTCGGACATGTCTATCCGTCCAAAGGGGGAACGATCAAGTAGAGCATTGAAAACACCGCGCCCGCGCCCTACACCCTGCTTATGGTCAAACCGGCTTTTTCTCATGTCACACAGTGGGTGTTCGATCTGGACAACACCCTGTACCCGCCACACATGCGTCTGTTCGATCAGATCGAGGTGCTGATGACGGATTATGTCATGCGGGCCATAGGTGTGGATCAAGCCGAGGCGGACCGTTTGCGGGCGCATTACTGGCGCGAATACGGCACCACGCTGGCCGGTTTGATGGCCGAACATGATCTGGACCCCGACCCGTATCTGCACGCAGTCCATCAGGTGGACATGAGCCATATGGACCCAGATGAAGACCTGGCCGATCACATACGCGCCCTGCCTGGGCGGCGCATTGTCTACACCAATGGCAGCGCCCCTTACGCTGAACGCGTGCTGAATGCGCGCGGCCTTTCCGGGTTGTTCGATGCAATCTATGGCGTTGAGCATGCAGGCTATCGGCCCAAGCCCGAAAAAGCAGCCTTTGAGGCCATCTTTGCCCAGGATGGTATCCAAGCTGAAAAAGCCGCCATGTTCGAGGATGATCCGCGCAATCTGGCGGCTCCGCACGAGATGGGAATGCGCACAGTGCACGTGGCGCCTGACCCGCATGACGCAGATCACATCCACCATCACACGGACGATTTGACCGCGTTTCTGGCTCGCCTGCGATAGGCTGTCACACTGCGACGATCCGCACATTCTGCACCTGCATCCTCGTCCCTATATGCACGTCAGCGACGAACAGATGGAGACCTCAATGACCGCGATCGAGATGACCGGCCGCCTGCCGATTTGGCAGCGCCTTTTCTTTGCAATCCCTGTATTCGGATGGCTGGCCCGCGATGCGGTCAATGGCAAGGCAGAAGATCTGTATTACACCGCCGGTGCGATTTTCAGCATGTGGGGCTGTTCCATCATGTTGTTCGGCCTGCCCGGTCTCTTCATTCCTGCCTTGATGATGGTGCCGGTGATGTTTTTGATTCTCGTCCTGATTTCTCGGGGCTGAGGCACGGGACAGGATGTCACTTGGCGCTTGGGGTCGAACCGAACTAGGTTCTGCCCAAACCGATGAGAGGCGCCATGACTGACAGCTGTGACATCCTGATTTCCGGCGGCGGCATCGCTGGCCTGACCGCAGCAGCGGTTTTCGGAACAGCAGGCTTTGACGTGATCTGCGTGGACCCGACCCCTCCGATCACTGAGCGGGATGTGGACGGATCGGACCTGCGCACCACTGCCTTTCTGCAGCCCGCGCACGGATTGCTCGAACAGTGCGGGCTTTGGGCGCGTCTGGACGCTCATGCAGCGCCTTTGCAAATCATGCGTATCGTAGACGCAGGCGGTGACGTGCCCGAACCGCGCGTTGTGCGCGATTTCAATGCCGCCGACATTTCTGATCAACCCTTTGGTTGGAACTTGCCCAACTGGCTGCTGCGCCGGGAAATGGTGGCGCGACTGGCAGAACTTCCCAATGTCGATTTCCGCCCCGGCACAGGTACGACCAGCCTATTCACCCGCACCGCCGAAGCCCGCGTTGGGCTGAGCGATGGCAGCCGCGTTCGGTGTAACCTGGTGCTGGCCGCCGATGGCCGCAATTCGCCCATGCGCGATGCCGCCGGGATATCGGTTCACACAACACGGTATGGCCAGAAAGCGCTGGCTTTTGCCGTCACCCACCCCATTCCGCATGAAAACGTTTCAACCGAGATTCACAGATCGGGCGGGCCGTTCACGCTAGTCCCCTTACCCGATTGGCAAGGGCAGCCGTCCTCAGCCATTGTCTGGATGGAGCGTGGTCCGAAGGCAATCGACCTTCTGAACCTCGAGCCTGAAGCATTTGAGGCCGCAATGACCGAACGATCCTGCGGGTTGTTTGGCCCCTTGAAGTTGGCGTCGCGCCGGACGATCTGGCCTATTATCAGCCAGTCTGCTGAGCGGCTGGCTGGCGAACGCATTGCCCTTATGGCCGAAGCGGCGCATGTGGTGCCGCCGATTGGCGCTCAGGGGTTGAACATGTCTTTGGGTGATCTGCGCTGTCTGCTGGATTTGGCACAGGCCCGTCCCGAAGGATTGGGCGATGCTCAGATGCTGGATGCATACCACAAGGCCCGCCATACCGAGGTCGAAATGCGCGTCAGGGGCATCGACCTGTTGAACCGCGCCTCGATGATCGAGGCGCGTCCGTTGCGTGACGCACGGGCCATGGGGCTGAGCGCGCTCTATTCTCTGCCGCCCGTACGCAAGACACTGATGCAGATGGGCCTTGGCGTCCGCTAAGGCCCGGTTCGTTTACAGAACCTGATCCAGCACCCGTTTCAAGCGCGCAATGGTTGCGTCCACATCATAAAGCTTGTCGAGCCCGAACAGACCCAGGCGGAAGGTGCTGAACCCCTCGGGTTCATCACATTGCAGGGGCACGCCAGCAGCAATCTGCATCCCCAGCGCTGCAAATTTCTTGCCGCTCTGAATGTCGGGGTCCGAAGTGTAGCTGACCACAACGCCGGGCGCGCCAAAACCGTCAGCAGCTACTGAAACGATGCCCTTGTCCTTCAGCATTGCCCGCACACCATCTCCCAACGCCCATTGCGCCGCGCGCAACTTTTCGAACCCATAGTCTTTGGTCTCAGCCATGGTATCGCGGAAAGCCAACAATGCGTCCGTGGGCATGGTTGCATGATAGGCATGACCACCGTTTTCATACGCCTGCATAATCTGACGCCACTTTTTCAGATCAACCGCAAAGCTGTCGGAGTTGGTCTCTTGCAACCGGGCTTCGCCCCGCTCGGACAACATGACAAGGCCAGCACAAGGCGATGCGCTCCACCCTTTTTGCGGGGCAGAAATCAGAACATCGACACCGGTCTCCTTCATATCTACCCAGGCGCAACCGGATGCGATGCAATCCAGTACCATCAATGCTCCGACCTCATGCGCCGCATTCGCCAGCGCGGCCACGTAATCATCCGGCAAAATGACTCCTGCCGATGTTTCGACATGCGGGGCAAAGACAACACCCGGCTTTTGTGACCGAATGGCTTCGACAACTTCGTCAATGGGTGCGGGCGCAAACGGCGACGGGCTGGAATTGCCTGTCTGACGCGCCTTCATAACCGTGGCACTCTGCGTCAGGGCCGCGCTTTCAATGATTTGACTCCATCGGTACGAGAACCACCCGTTCCGAACCACCAAAACATCCGTCCCCCGCGCAAACTGACGGGCGACGGCTTCCATGGCATAAGTACCGCCGCCGGGAATGACCGCAACGCCGTCTGCGTTGTATACCCCCTTCAACATGTCCAAGATGTCCCGCATGACCTGCTGGAACTTCTGGGACATATGGTTCAGCGAACGATCGGTGAATACCACCGAAAACTCTTGAAGTCCGTTCGGGTCAACGGTGTCCAACAACGCAGGCATTCTTGATCCTTTCCAAAACTCTTCCGAGAACCTGATCGTTTTGCCTTTGCCCGTAAAGTACTTTCACGACAAAAAGTGACGTTACGGCATGTCACACAGATTTGTACAAATCTGCGCCAAATCTCGCCAACACCACCACATTTGACGCCAACTAGTGTCACCTTCCCCTTTACACTTCTAATTGCTTCTGAACAGATGCACACACTTTATACTTGAAGGGATAATTCTACCCGTGACTATACAAAAGCGGATCAGCTTCCAGTCCGTTCGAGACGAAGTTAAACGACGTATTGAAAGCCGTGTCTGGCCACAAGGGTCTCTTTTGCCAACGGAAACACAGTTGGCAGACGAATTTAATTGCGCGCGTGCCACAGTGAACCGCGCCCTGAGGGAATTGGCCGATCAGGGGTTCGTCGAACGCAAGCGTAAAAGCGGAACGCGGGTCAAGAAAGAACCCAGCAAACACGCCAAGCTTGAATTCTCACTCGCACGACAGACGATCGAAAGCCAGAACGCAACCTATCGGTATGCTCTGGTCGAGCGGAACGTGGTGGAAAGCCCTCGCTGGCTGTCTTCACAAATAGATATTTCTCGTGACAAGCGCGTGTTGCATGTCACCTGTATGCACTACGCGGACAACCGACCGTTTCAATTGGAAGAACGCTGGATCAATATCGATGCAGTTCCAGAAGTGGAAGATGCCGACCTGTGCGCACAGGGCCCACATGAATGGTTACTGAATGCCGCGCCGTTCACCGAAGCTGAAGTTGCATTCTGCGCCATTTCTGCCGATGCAAAACTGGCAGAGTTCATGGGGACGACGACCGGCACATCGATGATTCAGATGGAGCGCACCACCTGGAAAGAGGACAAGCCGCTGACCTTTGCCCGGATGACACATCATCCCGGCTACTGTATCCGCACCAAATACTGAGGCGTTTCAGCCAAGGGGCCCAGGCAAGCGTTCTTCGCTGAGCAAAACGTTTGCTTCAACATCCCCTGCACCGGGCAACGTCATGATTCGACGTCGTAATACGCGCTCAAAGTCAGACAGGTCCCGCGCAACTACGCGCAGGCGATAGTCATATAGGCCCAACACGTGCTCGACTGTCTGGACCTCGGGGATGGCACTCACGGCGCGCTCAAAGTCCTCAAGATTGATCTGCCCTTTGCGGCCAAGTTTGATACCCAGAAACACCGTCACCCCGAAACCCAACGCCTCGGCGTTCAGACGCAAGCGCCGCCCCTTGATAACTCCTGCTTCCTCCAGTCGCCGGATTCGGCGCCAGGTGGCCGGTTGCGACAATCCAAACCTGCGACCCAAGGCACCGGCACTCTGTGTCGCGTCCTGTTGCAGGACACGCAGCAGGCGTCGATCAATTTCATCCAACTCGATCATACAGGTAACACCTCATCGCTTTTGACCCGCGCGATGTGCATCAGCGTCTCGATATCGGCGATATGGGGCAAGGTCAGGATACGGTTGCGATACAATAGTTGGTAATGGTTCATATCCTTCGCAATGACCGACAGTCGCACGTCCACCCGACCCAGAAAGGTCTGGATCTCGACCACCTCCGGTACATTTCGCGCCGCTTCGGTGAAATCGTCAAAGGCACGCGCCTGTGTCTTATCCAGAGTAACGCGAAGCGAAACTTCGACCGCATAGCCCATGGCAGCCCAGTCAATCACGACCTCTTGTCCTTGTATGATCCCGGCAGCCTGCATCTTTTCAATCCGCCGCCAACAGACCCCAGCGCTGATCCGGCACAGATCGGCCAATTCCGCAGTGGTCAGGCTTGGGGTAGCCTGAAAATGACGCAAGATGCGACGATCAATGTCATCAAGCATGATTTTTTCACATTTTGTAGTTCTGAAGAATTATTCTTCACCTTTTTCACAAAAACTCAAGCTCAACACTATCGCCAATACGCGATCAGGCATGTAAAACCGCCGCAATCTAACCAGAAAGGACCGGCGAAATGCGCGTCTATTACGATCGCGATTGCGATATCAACCTGATCAAAGACAAAAAAGTGGCCATCCTGGGCTATGGCTCGCAGGGTCACGCCCACGCGCTGAACCTGCGTGACTCGGGTGCCAAGAATCTGGTCATCGCCCTGCGCGAAGGTTCGCCTTCGGCCAAGAAAGCCGAAGCGGAAGGTCTGGAAGTCATGGGCATCGCCGAAGCGGCGGCCTGGTGCGACGTCATCATGTTCACCATGCCCGACGAGTTGCAGGCTGAAACCTACAAGAAATACGTCCACGACAACATCAAGCCGGGTGCTGCGATCGCGTTCGCTCACGGCCTGAACGTCCACTTCGGCCTGATCGAGCCGAAAGAAGGCGTCGACGTCATCATGATGGCCCCCAAAGGCCCCGGCCACACCGTACGTGGCGAATACACCAAAGGCGGCGGCGTGCCCTGCCTGGTCGCCGTTGACAATGACGCGACAGGCAAAGCGCTGGAAATCGGCCTGTCCTACTGCTCGGCCATTGGTGGCGGTCGCTCGGGCATCATCGAAACCAACTTCCGCGAAGAATGCGAAACCGACCTGTTCGGTGAACAAGCCGTTCTGTGCGGCGGTCTGGTCGAACTGATCCGCTGCGGCTTTGAAACGCTGGTCGAGGCCGGTTACGCGCCAGAAATGGCCTATTTCGAGTGTCTGCACGAAGTGAAGCTGATCGTTGACCTGATCTACGAAGGCGGCATCGCCAACATGGATTACTCGATCTCGAACACAGCCGAATACGGTCAGTACGTCACCGGCCCGCGCATCCTGAAATACGACGAAACCAAAGCGCGTATGAAAGAGGTTTTGAACGACATCCAGCAGGGTAAATTCGTTCGCGACTTCATGCTGGAAAACGCTGTTGGCCAGCCGACCATCAAAGCGTCGCGCCGCGCGAATGACGAGCATCAAATCGAAGAAACCGGTGCCAAGCTGCGCGGCATGATGCCGTGGATTTCGGCCGGCAAAATGGTCGACAAAGAAAAGAACTAAGCCTGACCTCTGTCAGCACAAGGGCGGCCCCGGTGGTCGCCCTTTTTCGTTTGCACAAAAAAGCGGCGCAGCACATAAACACCCGGTCAGATTAACCTTTTTTCAGTTTCACGCAGCCCCGACAGGAAAACCGATGGTGCAACAGCCAACAAAACAGGATTGGAGCGGTGTCTTCACGCTGGGCCTGATCTGGGGCGCGACCTTCATGGTCGTGGCCATGGCGCTTGAAGGCTACGGCCCGATCACGGTCGCGACCTCTCGGACAACTCTGGGCGCTGTGACCCTGCTGCTTTTGATGTGGGTGACCGGTCGCAAACTGCCGGTTCTGACACCCGCTCTTAGCACTTCGATTGTGCTTATCGGTGTCCTGTCCACGGCCGTGCCTTTCATGCTGCTGAGTTGGGGGCAGCAGTTTGTACCATCCGCCTTTGCAGGGCTGTCTATGGCAGCTGTTCCGCTGATGGTGCTGCCGCTGGCCCACTTCTTCTCGGATGAACCCCTGAATCTGCGCCGTTTTCTGGGGGTGTGCCTTGGGTTTTCAGGCGCATTGGTGCTGATCGGCCCCGGCCTTGCACAATTGGGCCAAGGGGCAGAGCCCCTCGCGCAGCTGGCCTGCATCACGGCAGCCCTGTGTTACGCAAGCTCATCTGTGCTGACCCGACGCTGTCCACCTGTCGACCCTTTGGTTTTGGCTGCCCTGACGCTGGTTGTAGGAGCTATGCTTCTTCTGCCCATAATGCTGGTCACCGAAGGTCTGCCAACGTGGCAAGGGCCACGCCCGACGATCGCTTTGATTGTGTTGGGATTGGTCCCAACCGCTTTTGCCACCCTCTTGCGCGTGTCGATCACCCGCAGCGCCGGATCGGTCTTCCTAACATTGGTGAACTATCAAGTGCCGATCTGGTCGATGGTGTTCGGCGCATGGATCCTGTCCGAGGCCCTGCCCCTGCGCTTTTACATTGCCTTGGGTCTGATCCTGACCGGCATGGCGATCAGCCAATGGTTCAGCCTGCGCAAGGTTTTGCTCGGACGTTAACCCGTAGCAGCTTCGACCTCGGCCACGATGCTATCGACAACTTGTGTCAGCAGCCTGTCGTCTTCGCACTCGGCCATGACCCGGATCAGAGGCTCGGTCCCGGATTTGCGGATCAGCAACCGGCCCTGCCCGTTCAAACGCGCTTCGGCATCGGCAATAGCAGCCTGGACGCTCTGAACCTCCAGCGGGGTTTGACCGCTTGCATAGCGCACGTTTTTCAGCAACTGCGGCACCGTTTCGAACTGTTTCGACAGATCCGACGCCTTACGCCCCGATAGAACCATTTCCGCCAGAAAATGCAGACCGGCCATAAGTCCGTCACCGGTGGTGGCATAATCGCTCATCACGATATGGCCGGATTGTTCACCGCCAAGGTTGAACCCGCCTTCCCGCATCCGCTCAACCACATAGCGGTCGCCAACGGCCGTGCGCTCCAGACGCAGCCCCTGCCCTGTCAAGTGGCGTTCGAGGCCCAGATTGGACATCACCGTCGCCACCAGGGCATCGCCCTTCAGCTGGTCCGATTTCTTCCATGCCGTCGCCAGCAATGCCATTAGCTGATCGCCATCGGCCACTTGACCAGTTTCATCAACCACAACAACCCGGTCTGCATCGCCATCCAGACAGATGCCGACATCTGCCCCATGGGCCACAACCGTTTCTGCGGCCAGTTGCGGCTTTGTCGATCCGCAATTGAGGTTGATGTTCTTGCCGTTGGGCGCAACACCAACTGGAATGACATCAGCACCGAGCTCCCACAGGACCTCGGGCGCAGTGCGGTGGGCCGCACCGTTTGCGCAATCGATGACCACTTTCAGACCATCCAAACTCACGTCACGGGGCAAGGACGATTTCACACGCTCGCCATAACGAAACCGCGCATCATCGACACGACGCGCCCGGCCGATATTCTGCGCCTGCGCGGGCCGGACGCCTTCGTCGATCAGTTTTTCGATCTCGATCTCTGCCTGATCGGACAGCTTATAGCCGTCGGGTCCAAAAAACTTGATGCCATTGTCTTCAGCCGGGTTGTGACTGGCCGAGATCATAACCCCAAGATCAGCGCGCATGGACCGCGTCATGAGCCCAACAGCAGGCGTTGGTACGGGCCCCAGAAGCAGCACGTTCATACCCGTCGAGGTCAGACCCGCCGTCAGCGCGTTTTCCAGCATGTAACCGGACAGACGTGTATCTTTACCGATGACAACCCGGTGCACACCTGTCGCGTCGCGGCGAAAGTAACGCCCAACCGCAGCCCCGATGCGCAAGGCCATTTCCGCCGTCATCGGATGCGTGTTGGCGGTGCCCCGCACCCCGTCAGTTCCGAACAGCTTGCGCATACGTGTCACTCCGTGATTTGTCGTGAGACCGGATTACCGGACAGCAGCCCACAGGCGCAAGGCCTGAGAGGTCTCGGCCACGTCGTGCACGCGAATGATTTGCACGCCCTGAGACAATCCTGCCAAAGCCACCGCAATTGATCCCGGTGTACGCGCTGTCTTGCGCGGCTCCTGCCCGATCGAACCAATGAAACCTTTGCGTGACACGCCCAGCAGGATCGGGCAGCCCAAACCGTGAAACAGGCTGAGATTGCGCAGCAAGGTCAGATTGTGGTCTTCGGTCTTGCCGAAGCCAATCCCTGGATCAACAATGATCAGATCGCGGCTGAGGCCAAGGCCCTCCAGCACAGCAATCTGGTTCTCCAGAAAGTCATACACATCCAGCAATACATTGTCGTAGTGCGGATTGTCCTGCATCGTGGCCGGGTCGCCCTGCATATGCATGACACAAACAGGTGCGCCCTGCGCCGCACAAAACGGTGCCAGATCAGCGTCAAAGGTAAAGCCTGAGACATCGTTCACCAGCCCGGCCCCGGCATCGCAGGCAGCTTTGGCCACACTGGCCTTGCGCGTATCGATTGAGATCAGAGCGTCCGTTTCTGACCGTATCGCTTCGATCACAGGGCGGGTGCGGGCAATCTCTTGTTCGGCCGGAACAAAATCTGCACCTGGGCGCGTGGATTCCCCACCGATATCCAGAATGGTCGCCCCTTGCGTAACCATTCCAGCGGCGGCCATACGGGCGGCTTCCGCCGAGCTGTGGACGCCGCCATCCGAAAAACTGTCTGGCGTGGCATTCAGAATGCCCATGATATGCGGCACCTGCATGTCCAGACCTGCAATGTCTGCCCGCGCCTGGGTCAAACGGTCCAGATGGTCTGAAGGAACCTCTGATACCGCAACAATCTCACGGTCCCCCCCGCGCCGCAGAGCTTCAACATGGGTAAACCAGAGCGATTGCCCTGCCAGCGGAACGGCACCTGCAGGGCGGGCCGGGCCATTTTGAACCAGTGGCCTGTAGTAGATGCTCACAGCTGGGCCTGATCCACGGCAACGGCGCGCAAAGGCGTTTTGGGCTCTGTCGGCAATGCGCCGCCGATCACCATCATCTCGCTCGCTTCAAAGGTCGCAGCGAACCAAGCCGCAAGGGCCACTGCATCCGATGGTGCGGCAGACGGGCCATCCACAGCGTCCAAAACGATCTTGGACGGGGCCCAGACGCAAATCTGGCCGTTCTTCATCGCCCAATCCAGTTCCGTCCGGGTCGAAACCACAACACAACGGTGATCTCGTGCCGCCAGAACCCAAGCATTCTGCTCAATGGCCAGCAAATCAATACGGCGCTGCGTCATCGCGTGGCCAGTTTGGGGCGCAGCCAAATCCGACGCCCCAACGCACAGGATCAATGGACGCTGACGGTTTTCCAACTGGTCAATCCAACCGGTCAGGTTGTCCGAAGAAATGGCTTCGTTCGACAGGTACACAAGGCGCGGATGCGGGCGTTCTTCCTCGACCACGTCGTGATGAACCGAGTCCTTTCCGCGCACGATTTCGACCCCCAACGCCCCCGGACCACGATCCAGCTTTTCGATGCGAACAAAAACCCTTACGGCTTGGTGTTCGAGCAAGATGCGTTCGGCCACACGCTCGGCCAGCGTCTCAAGCAGGTTCAATCTTTCTGCGGCCAACTCAAATGCAATTGCTTCGGTGACGCGATCATAGGACAGGATGCGGTCCACGTCGTCGTCAATATCGGCGGCCAGCGGGCGCACCTCGACCACGATATTAAAACAAATCCTTTGGGTGGTTCCTCGCTCAGCCTGAAAAGCACCGATCTCAACTTCGACGATGTGGTCGCGCAGCGAAATCCGATCCAGCGGCCCCCGGGGTGAGGTTGCCTCGGATCTCTCGGACGGGTGTGCGAATGCCAGGCGGATTTCAGAACTCATAGGTCAGGCCTTTTTGGGCTCGTTGCAAAGTATGCCTACTATAGGCGTTGCGGGGGCCTATAGCACTTATACAAACGCCATTCCAACCGCCGATTGCGGCGTCAGGTTACCCGAAACCAGCTCATCATACCGGATGCGGCGTGTCCTAGCATATGGCAATGCAACAGCCAGCCCCCCGGATTGTCCGCGACCAAAGCGATCTGACGAGTCTGCCCTCGTCCAACCAAAACAGTATCCCTCCAGGGGCCAAGCGACCCATCACCCAGAATCAGCCTGAAGTGATGACCATGCAAATGCATCGCGTGCGGAAATGCCGTTTCATTTACGAATTCAACACGGTGTAGACTGCCGATTTCTGCATCCAGAAACGGATCCTCAGGGCGTTCAGCACGGCCATTTAGCGCCCAGAACCGGCCAAGCTGCGCCAACTCTTGCCCCGACAATTCAGTTTCACCAAGTCTGGCGCTTTCCAACCATCGCATCGCGCCGCCTTGCAAAACCATTCTGTGCAAAGGCGCGTCTTCAATATTATTGATTTCCGGCAAAGGATTAGGCGGCAATGCTGACACGCTCTGCCTTTGCGCCTTTGCAGCATCGCCTGTAACGTCGAAACGCGCCAGACCAAAGGCACCGTCCCTTTCTACACTAACGAGACTTGCTGTATCACCTTCGGTGACAACGTCGACAATCAGATCCGCACGCTGTGCAGGCGCCAGTGGAAACGATCCTGACAGTTCCAACGGAGTTTCCAGCGGCATTCCGTCCAAAGCAACGATCCACCCGGACAGACCATCAATATCCAGATCATAGATCCTGGCGTTAGAGGCATTGATCAAGCGCAATCGAAGCCGTTGATGTCTTTGCACAGAAAACGCTGGATCAAACGACCCGTTTACGGTGACGATATTGCCAAGCCGACCTGCGTGGCTCAGGTCATGGCCGTTGCCGAAATCGTCTGTTATCTGAGCCGTTTCCGGGTCTAACCGCCAATCATCCAGCATCAGTATCAGGTCCTGATCGACATCTGGCGTTTGTGCCTCCTCGACGATCAGCGGCCCGTAAAGGCCCCGTGCAACCTGCTCCATTGACCTGTTGTGCGCGTGATACCAATACGTACCCGCATCAGGAACGACAAAGTCGTAATCAAATGAACGGCCCGTTTCGACCACATCCTGCGTTAGGCCCGGCACACCATCCATCGAATTGTCTATTCGGATTCCGTGCCAATGGACCGAAGTCGGCTGAGGTAGCGCGTTCAACAGTTGGCGCTGAACGCGCGCGCCCTGCCCGACCCTTATGGTGGTTCCCGGAACAGTGCCATCGAAGCTCCAAACTGTGGTGTCAGGAAACCCGTCGGGCGCAACGCGCTGCTGCGCCTCGCGCGCCTCGAGCATCGGATATCCGGCCCGGGCCGCAAACGGCAACAGAGACGCTGCCGCCGCAGTTTTAAGTATGTGCCTTCGAGTAAATAGCATTACGGGCCTCCTGGCCCGTAATATAGACTGCAACTTGCATCGCGCCACCAAGCTTCCAGCGCGGGTGCGTCAATCAGTTGCTCGCTGTCCGGTAGTTGTGGCGATAGAAGATATGCACACCAATCCGCGCGGTCTGTTTGTAGACACGTGACCACGATGGACGAACTGCAGTGGTGTGGTAATGGGTTGCCCCTTCGGTCAGTTCTTTTGCGACGCCATCAATCGCCGCACGGGCCACTTTCGACACGCGCTCATAGGCTTTCTGTTCGTGGATGACCTCTTTGCGGCCATCGCACGTGTATGTGAATTGGCACTGGTATTTTTTCCCTGTGCCTTGGCGGATGACACCGCACAACGAATCCGGGAAACGACCGCTTTTGACACGGTTCAGGATCACTTCAGCCACAGCGAACTGACCGCGGACGCTTTCACCACGCGCTTCAAAATACAACGCCTCGGAAAGGCACTTCCAGTTGTCGTCACCAGCTGCTTTAGGTTGCTGATCAAGCCAATCCTTGGAATAGGTCACTTCAACAGGCTCAGCGGCTTTACGCGGCTGGAACAGCTGGAAATAATCGCGAAACCGTTGGCCAGGCAATTCGTTACGGGCCACAAGCTCTTGCTTTGCGGTTTCGGTTGCTTCCCTCTCGGCGAAGGACGCACTTGGCAGCACGGTTGCCGCCAATGTGGCAGCAGCCAGTATATAACGTAGCATCAGATAACCTCGCACAGGCACTTCACGCGCCATACCCTCCCCCGGCGGGCGCGACGAGGCATCTAACGCAACCAGACGCAAAGGTCCAGCCTTTTGAAAAAAGCAAGTGGAAAATCGCCCGTCGCGAAGAATTACTTCGCCCACGAGTGACCATGTACCCCACTAATCCTTGGGATACCTGGTCCTGTCAACCCCCAAGTCTGGACGAAATCGCCAGTTGAGCGGCAGCCAGCCGAGCCACCGGAACCCGGAACGGAGAGCACGACACGTAGTCAAACCCCAAATCCCGGCAAATGGCGATTGATTCGGGGTTTCCGCCATGTTCGCCGCACACAGACAGGGTCACGTCAGGTTTTGCAGCGCGCCCTCTTTCCGCCCCCAGTTTCAACAATTCCCCCACCCCATCGGGGTCAAGGACATGAAACGGGTCTTCACCAAAGACACCCTGTTGCACATAGGCCGACATGAATCGACCGGCATCGTCCCGCGACAGGCCATAGGTCATCTGCGTCAGGTCGTTTGTACCAAAACTCATAAATGCCGTTTGTGGGGCGATCTCTTCCGCGCGCAAACAGGCGCGTGGGGTTTCGACCATTACGCCCAGCCGATAGTCGAACTCCTGCCCCTGTTCCGACGCAACAGCCGCCGCGACCGAGTCGATGCGGGATTTGACCAACTCAACCTCGCGCTTTGCCGAAACCAGTGGGATCATCACCTCGGGCACGACCGCGGCACCGTTCTGGCGGGCCTCCAGCGTGGCTTCAAATATTGCGCGCGCCTGCATGTCATAGATTTCGGGAACGGTCACACCCAGTCGGACGCCACGCAGGCCCAGCATCGGGTTGTACTCGCTCATGGCCGCAACCCGCCGCTCAACATCCGAGACTGGTAAGTCAAGCGCTTCGGCCAGTTCCCTTTGCCCGCTGCGGGTGGTGGGCAAAAACTCGTGCAACGGAGGGTCGAACAGTCGAATGCAGACAGGCTTACCTTCCATGATCCGGAAAAGTTGCACGAAATCTTCGCGTTGCATTGGCAGCAGGCGTTCCAGCACTGCCGCCCGACCGGACGAGGTTTGTGCAAAAATCATTTCGCGCATCACGATCAGACGACCAGGATCAAAGAACATATGCTCGGTCCTGCACAGGCCGATCCCCTGTGCCTCGAAATTCCGGGCTGTTTGCGCATCCGCAGGCGTGTCAGCATTGGCGCGAATATCAATGTCACGCTCTGCATCGGCCCAGGCCATAAGCGTCTGAAAACAATCGTCCAGCGCCGCCTCGAGCATCGCAGGCTGCCCTGCCAGAACCTGGCCCGAGCTGCCATCGATGGTCAGAACATCGCCGGTCTTGAAGACACGCCCATCCTGAGCGGTCAGCATCTTTTTCTTTGTTTGAAACCGCATGTCGGACGCGCCGACGATACAGGGCAAACCAAGGCCGCGCCCGATCACTGCCGCGTGGCTGGTCATCCCGCCTTTTTCCGTCAACACAGCCACGGCCGCATGCATCCCGCGTACATCCTCGGGCGAGGTCTCGCGGCGCACCAGAACACAGGCTTCACCACGCGCGGCACTGGCCTGCGCCTCAGCCGAGGTGAACACGATCTTGCCGGTCGACGCACCGGGACTGGCCCCGATGGCCGTCGTCAGCACGTCGCGCTTGGCGTCAGGGTGCACCTGACGGTGCAGTAATTCGTTCAGCGCATGAGGGTCCACACGCATGACCGCCTCTTGCTGCGGAATTATGCCATCCTCGGCCAGTCGCACTGCGATCCGCATGGCCGCACGGGCGCTGCGCTGCACCCTCACGCCGTCCAGAATGTGTACGTCACCATTTTGAATGACGAACTCAACCTGCATCTCTTCGCGCAGCTTTTCGCGCATCAAAGCGGCTTGTTCCTTGAGTTCTGCAAAAGCCTTTGGCGCCACTTCCTCAAGCGATGGTCCGCGCGGGTCTTTCTCCAAGAACAGCGCGGCAACGTCTTCGCCCAGAGCATCCCGACCCTGACTCTGGCTCAGGTAGCGTCCGGTGATCTGCGGCATCCCGGTTGTGGAATCGACCAGTTGCAAGACACCGGAACCACATTCCCCTTGCCCTACACCGGGGATCATCTCTTGAATGACCAGCCCAAGCCCGGCATCCGCCGGAGCCCCTTTGGCCTGCCGCAACAAGCGCGCCGAGGTTCCATCCCATGCGCGCGCCATCGACCGCAGAACACCGATCAATTGCTCTCCGCGATCCTGTGGAAAGGCTTCATCGGTTTCGTCTTCATAGGCCCGCAACGACTGGCTCAGACCTTCACTCCCGTCCAATTCGATGTCATCGAACAGATCGGGGTCCAGACGCGCCACGTGGATTGCATAGCTTTGCACAAATCTCAGATACAGCGCCGCTGCAGCCTCGGCCCCCATGGTTTCGGAAAGGTCCACATAGCACGCATCGTTCATTCCGATGTTTAGAACCGCACCGGGCCCGCCCCAATCCGGGTCTTCGGAACTGGGCCGAACGCATAGCAACGTCGTCGGGTCAAACTGTTCCAGGATCGCGGCCAGATCCGGAATTTCGCCTTCGGCGATTTGATGTACGGACTCAAAAGACAGGGCAACCGTGCGCGGCACCGGTAGGTCGAGGCGGACCAGCCGTTGCAAACACTTGGCCCGCCCGCCATGAGTGTTCGCCATGACAGGAGCGTCGGACGTTATGAGCGTAGTATGCGGATTATTCTGCACTGCAGCACCTTTTGGTTTGCGTGCAGCATAAGCGGTTGCGCCTTTCGCGCAAGGGTGTTGTGGGCGCGCATTTGCAGCGCGCCCAGTTATTTAGCCCTCAATCCGGGTCAGATCAGCCACGCTGGAACAGACCTGCCGGATCTGGCTAAGTAGGTTCAGACGGTTACGCCGGACAATGTCATTGTCGGTGTTGACTTGTACATCCTCAAAAAATGCATCTACCGGTCCGCGCAGCGCAGCCATGGCGGCCATTGCGGTCGGGAAATCCTCGGCCTTCAACGCCGGTTCGATCTGCGCCTGCGCCTGATCCAACGCCGCGAACAGCGCCTTTTCGCTGTCTGTCTCGGCAAATTTCACATCCGCACCATAGGAGTATTCGACCCCGTCCTTCTCTTCGGCCTGCGTCAGAATGTTGTTGGCGCGCTTAAAGCCCTGCACGAGGTTTTCGCCGTCCTCGGTCGCGATCACCGCGTTCAGAGCACGGGCGCGTTTGACCAACAGGTTGAGGTCGTCATTGCCATCCATCGCGATACAGGCGTCGATGATGTCGTGACGGATGCCCTCGTCGCGGAGGAAGACTTTGAGGCGATCGTGGAAGAAGGAGAGGAGGTCGTCTGACGTGTCAGGTATTTTCTTTTCCAGGCTCAGGAAATCGCTATTGGGCAGCTCTCCCAGTTTCTCTTTAAACGTCTGGAAAGCCGCGCCAAATACGCCATGCTCTGCAATTTCGTCCAACAGATCATTGATGCTTTCAGACCTCAATGCATTGTTTGAGGCGCTTTCCGCCCGCACCAATTGACTGTCAAAGTATCTGTCCAAGTGAAGTCGCAAATTGTTATCCAGCACCAACCGAATAATCCCCAACGCCGCACGGCGCAGCGCAAACGGGTCTTTCGAGCCGGTCGGCTTCTCATCTATCGCCCAGAACCCAGTCAACGTGTCCAGCTTGTCGGCCAGCGCCACGGTCACCGACGGCGGTGCAGTCGGTACGTCGTCCGATGGACCCAGCGGCGAGTAGTGTTCCTGCGCCACGGCGGCCACGGCGGCGTCTTCGCCTGCGGCTTCGATGTAATAGCGTCCCATAAGCCCCTGAAGCTCAGGGAATTCATAGACCATCTCAGAACTCAGATCGGCCTTGGCCAGACGCGCGGCTTTCTCGGCCTGATCGGTATCCGCACCGGTCACCGGGGCCAGTTCGCGGGCTAGCGCGGCGATACGGTCGATCCGTTCGGCCTGTGTGCCCAGCTTGTTGTGGAAGGTTACATTCTCAAGCGCACGGGTCCATTGGGCGATGTCCGATTTGGCGACACGCAGGTCGTTCTCCCAGAAGAATTTCGCATCCGCCAAACGGGCCGACAGCACCTTCTGGTTCCCTGCCAGAATGGTCGCGCCATTGTCGGCGGTTTCGCGGTTTGCAACCGTGATGAACCGTTCGATCCGACCCGTTTTAGGGTTCTTCACGGAAAAGAACTTCTGGTGTTCCTTCATCGAGGTTTGCAGCACCTCAGGCGGCAGGTCGAGGAATTCGTCGTCGATCTGCCCCATCAGCACCACCGGCCATTCAACCAGCCCGGCGACCTCTGCCAGCAGGCCCCTGTCTTCGACCACCTCCAGTCCGGCGGCAAAAGCCATGTTCTGGGCGTCGTTCCAGATATGCTCGGCCCGTTCGTCGGGCGACAGCAGGACAAAGGCGCGTTTCAATTGGGCGGCGTAATCGTCAAACGATGATACCGAAAACCGGTTCGGCGCCATGAAGCGGTGGCCTGCGGTTGTGTCCCCAGATGTGATGCCCTCAACCTCAAGCGGCACGACCTGCGCGCCTGCCTCATCATTCAGGATGCACAGGATCGAATGTAACGGACGGACCCAACGCAAAGGGCCATTGCCCCACCGCATGGATTTGGGCCAGGGGAAGTTGCGGATGGTGGTTTCCAGCACCTCAGCCACAATGTCAGCCGCCGGGCGACCCGCCTTTTCGATGGTCGCAAAGTAAACTGCACCTTTGGGCGTGTCGCGCTCTTCCAACTGATCGCGGGTCAGGCCAGCGCCACGCAGGAACCCTTCGATAGCTTTGTCCGGCGCGCCAACTTTAGGGCCTTTGCGTTCCTCGCGGATCGTTGGGCTTTCCGCCAGCAGGCCTTCGACCGCCAGCGTCAGGCGACGCGGCGTGGTCAAGGCAGCGGCCCCAGCATAGGTCAAACCACCCTCAACCAAACCATCGGTGATCCGCTTTTTCAGGTCCTCACCGGCGCGGGTCTGCATGCGCGCGGGGATCTCCTCGGAAAACAGTTCGATCAGCAGGTCAGGCATTGTCGGTCCTTAGAAATTGACGATCGTCTGAATGACGATGGCATTAGCGATATCCACAAAGAAGGCGGATACAAGGGGGAGCACGATAAAGGCAATAGGAGATGGGTCATATCGCCGTGTCACACCGGTCATATTTGCAAAAGCGGCGGGTTTCAGGACCAGCCCAGCAAGGTTATTCAGCTGTCAGGACGCTCAGGACACTCTTCTCCGACGACGGTGCCGTCATAGGCCTTTTCGCCACAATTGTTCAAAACGTGCCAAACAAAGCCTTTGCCTTCTTGGGTAACAGCCACGATGCGATCCACACCGTAATGCACGTTTTTCTGACCAATGAACGCCTGCGCCTTGCCTGATTTCAAGTCATCAGCCAGGGCCACTGCATCGTAACAGTCAAACCAGCCCGGAGCCGTCAGCGGCTTTGCCTCATCCGCTGTCAGGTAGGTGGCCCGCAACTCTTCCAGCGCAGCATCGGTTTCAAAACAGGCGCGATACCGGATAGGAGAGCTGTCTGCGTCGATGGCCTGAAAGGATGTATACGAAATAGCCACCGGGGGCTGGGCCGCGTCGATCGACAGAAACACATCCTCACCCGGAATGGGCTCAACTTCATAGTAATACCCGTAGACCTGAAGGTAATACATGCCAGTGCCTGCAACAGCCGCAGACATGAGCAGGATGATTGCCAGAATTTTTCCAGTCATCTTTCGATGCTTCCCCTTATGCAGGTACTTCCAAGTGTTTCAGAAATAGGCCACGTTTCTCCGCAGAACAGAACGAACCGAGGCGAACCTTATGGAATCCACTCTTGCCGTTGGATTTTTCGGCGCACTTTTTGCCATTATGAACCCAGTGACGAACCTGCCCGTCTTTCTGAGCGTGACGCAGAATCTGTCGGCATCCGATCAGCGCAAGGTTGCGGTTAAGACGTCCCTCTATTGCCTGATCCTTGGCGGGGCGTTTGCAGCTATCGGCAGTCAGGCGCTGGGCTTGTTCGGAATAACGGTTGACCATTTGAGAGTCGCGGGTGGTCTGGTCGTCTTGATGATCGGTTTGAACATGTTGAACGGCAACGAAAGCAGTTCGCACCATGGAACCGATGACGAGAAAGAAGAATATCCCGCGGCTGAAACCGTCGCCTTTTACCCTTTGGCCTTTCCCATTCTTGTTGGCCCCGGAACCATCACGACCTTGATCCTGTACGCACACCACGTGAAGAAACCTGTTGAAGCAATTGTTTTTGCAGGTGTATTCCTTGGCGTCGTCGCCCTTTTGCTGATCACGTTCTGGAATGCGGCATGGCTGGCTGAACGCCTTTCTGGCAACGCGCGCGTGATCATGAGCCGCTTCATGGGCATGATCTTGTCGGCCATCGCGATCAGTATGATCGCTGACGGCCTGAAAGCGTTGTTGCCGGGGCTGGCCTGATTGGCCCATCAGGCTTGGAACCCAGCCGCCTCGGTCTGAACGAACGCATCCGCACATTGTTTCGCCAGTGCTCGTACACGGCCGATGTAGGCCTGTCGTTCCGTCACCGAAATCACGCCCCGCGCGTCCAGCAGGTTAAAGATATGGCTGGCCTTGATGCATTGATCATAGGCCGGGTGCGCCATGATGATGCGCTTTCCGGTTTTTGGATCGTCATGCTCTTGCGCCAGAATGGCGGCGCATTCGGCCTCGGCCTCTTCGAAATGACGCAGCAGAACTTCGGTGTCGGCCACGTCAAAGTTCCAGCGGGCGTATTCCTCTTCGGTTTGCTTGAAGATGTCACCGTATGTCAACGGGCTGGGGGACTGCGGATCATTGAACGGCATGTCCATTACGTGGTCGATGCCCAACACATACATGGCCAGACGTTCCAAACCATAGGTCAGCTCGCCCGAGACGGGCGCGCAATCATGCCCGCCCACCTGTTGAAAATAGGTGAACTGGCTGACTTCCATTCCATCACACCAGACTTCCCAACCCAATCCCCAGGCACCCAAGGTGGGGCTTTCCCAGTCATCCTCGACAAACCGGATGTCATGCAGGTCCATGTCGATGCCGATGGCCTCGAGGCTACCCAGGTAAAGCTCCTGCAGATCGGGCGGGCTGGGTTTGATCAGAACCTGATACTGGTAATAATGCTGCAACCGGTTGGGGTTTTCGCCGTAACGCCCGTCGGTCGGACGGCGCGACGGCTGAACATAGGCCGCGGCCCAGGCCTTGGACCCCAGCGCCCGCAGAGTGGTCGCGGGATGGAACGTCCCTGCCCCGACCTCCATGTCATAGGGCTGCAGAATTGCGCAGCCCTTAGAGGCCCAATAGGTCTGAAGCCGCAGGATAATCTCCTGAAATGAACGCGGTGCGCTGTTCGGTTCGGTCATAGCATTCCCTCTGGGCATCCTTGCGCCCGGTTCCGGTCGGTTTGGCCCTTCCTATGCAAGGGGCCAAGGGGCGTCAACGGGGCTTTGGTGCTTGGTTGTATCTGCGCGGCCACACCGCAAATTCCCCGTATTCGCGGCATGGCAATTGGCACCTGAAATCGCGTATTCTGCGCCAAAGCACAAACATTGCAGAACACAGGCAGACAATGACACGCGTATTTAAAGCATTTCTATTATTTCTTGTGGTCGGCCTGCGCGCCGCTTCCGCGCAGCAAGACCCTGGCGTATGGGTTCAGATCGAAGCGCAGCCGACGCTGCAAGAGGCTCAGGAACGCGCGCAGGCTTACGCCCGCGCCTTGCCGGATGTGAACGGCTTCAGACTGAACAGCGGATGGTATGCGGTCGTGATCGGCCCCTATGCGCGGCCGGATGCCCAACAGGTGCTGAGGGTCTATCGATCCGAGGGTCAAATCCCCCGTGACAGCTTCATCGCCTTTTCCAGCGGACTGGGGCAGCAATTTTGGCCCGTCGGCGCAAACGTACTGAATCGCGGCACCATAGCGGCACCCGTCGCGCCGATTGCTCAGGCCGAAGACACCCTGACAATCGCACCCACTCAGGATGCGGATGAAACCCGCGCTCAGGCCCTGCAATCCGAACGTTTGCTGACCGCGCAAGAGCGCAAGGATCTGCAAACTGCGTTGCAGGCAGCAGGGTTTTACAACTCGACCATCGACGGGGCCTTCGGTCAGGGAACACGCCGCTCAATGGGCGATTGGCAACGTTTCAATGGGTACGAGGCAACCGGCGTTCTAACAACTGCGCAGCGCAAAGCCTTGATAGACGACTATAATGCGCCACTGACAAGCGTTGGGATGGCCCAATACAAGGATGACGCGGCTGGGATCACGATGGACCTGCCTTTGGATGCTGTCCGCTTTGATCGCTATGAAGCCCCCTTTGCCCACTTCAACAGCGCATCTGACCTGAACGCAAAGATGCTCTTGATCAGTCAGGACGGCGACAAGCGCACGCTGCGCGCCTTGTATGAGGTCATGCAATCGCTGAAAATCGTTCCGCTTAACGGCCAGCGCGAGCTGAGAGGAGACCGCTTTACCCTTGAAGGGCGCGGCAATGGTGTTGTGTCCTTTACGCAAGCGCGCCTGACAGACGGCAAGATCAAAGGCTTCACTTTGGTCTGGCCCGAAGGGGACGAGGCGCGCCGCCTGCGGGTTCTTTCGGCTATGGCCTCCAGTTTTACCACCACAGACGCGGTGCTCGACGCTGCTGCAGGTGCAGATGCCGCACAAAGCATTGATCTGATGTCCGGCCTGCAAATCCGTAAACCGCGCCTGTCTCGTTCCGGTTTCTTTGCGGATGAAAAGGGAACCGTTCTGACAGTTTCGGAAGCCGTCGAGAATTGCACGCGGATCACTCTGGACGGGGATCAGGAGGTGCAGCTTGCCAAGGCCGATAACGACATTGGCGTTGCGGTTTTGCGTCCGACCAAGGCGCTGGCGCCGATGAGCGTGGCCGCTTTCAGCGCTGCCCTGCCGCGTCTTCAATCCGACGTCGCGGTTTCGGGCTTCTCATATCAAGGGGCTTTGGGTGCCCCGACTCTGACATATGGGCAAGTCGCCGATGTGCGTGGCCTGAATGGTGAGACAGGTGTTAAACGCCTGGCCTTGAACGCGCAGCCCGGTGATGCAGGCGGCCCGATCTTCAATGACAGCGGCAATGTGGTCGGGATGCTGTTGCCCACACCATCCGAAGGGCGCAGCCTGCCGGCTTCGGTCAGTCTGGCGGCCACGGGCGAGCGGCTGACAGAAATCCTAACTCAGGCTGGCGTGTCCGGTCAGTCCAGCGAAGAAACCACACAGATTTCGCCCAATGAATTGAGCCGTCGCGCAGCAGGCATGACAGTTCTGGTGCACTGCTGGGAATAAACCCCAGCCACCAGCAAGTTTCCAAGCGCCGCGCACCCGCGCGGCGCTTTTTCACAGAATGTCTGGCGTCACATGGATAAGCGTCGGGACCGGTGCGTCGAAGGCGGCGCGGGTGGCGCTCTGCATTTCTGCCAATGTCGACGGTGCCGCCGACAAGGCTCCGAAAGCCTCAGCCAATTTGCAGAAATCCGGGTTTCGGGCCACGACTGCATTCGGCGCGATCTGGCTGCGCACCATGCTGTCTTCAATCTCTTTCAGCTTGCCATTGTCCCACAAGATGATCGGCAGTGACAAACCCAGCTCAACCGCAACGCCCAGTTCCTGCATCGTGTAATGGAACCCATAGTCCCCCGCGATAACTGCCGTTGGCTTTCCGCGTCTGGCCACGGCCCCACCGATCCCGGCAGGTAACCCATAACCGAGGGTGCCAAACCCCGTTGGATGATGCCAATGATGAGGATAAGCCATATCCCAAACCTCTTTCGCGACATAGGCGAACTGGGTCATATCTGAATAGATCATCGAGTCGGCCGGCATAACTTCGCGCAAAGCATCCGCGATCGGCACGATTCCGGGCCGTTCCGCGTCCACCTCGGCGCGCCAGCTTGCACGGGCCTCGGCTACTTCCTCGGCCGACCAGCCACGTGCAGGCTTCTTGTCCTCGGTGGCCTGCCACAACGCACGGGCAAAACTCTGGCTGTCTGCTTGCAGCTTGATGGCGGCGCGGTGGTGATCAGACAAAACCTCCGGATCCAGATCCACACGGATTAGCGGTGCTTTATGCCCCAACTCATGCCGCCATAAATCGACTTCTCCAAGCTCCGCCCCAACGACAATTACCAGATCAGCCGAGGCAATGACCTCGGCGCTTCCGGGACGTGGCAGCATGGATCCGAAGTCCAACGGATAGTTCGCCCCGACCAACCCGCGCCCAGCATAGGTGGTAAAGCACGTAGCCCCCAGCTGCGTCAAAATCTGCCGCCAATCGTTGGACTTGCAGCCCCCACCCAAGATGAACAAGGGCCTGCGCGACTGATTCAGCATCGAGACAACGGACGAAACGTCTGGCGGCAAAGCCTTGGTGCGCAACGCAGGCTGGTTGGGGAACGGTGCAGGTTCGGCATCCGCCTCCAACTGCGCGATTGGCACCTGAATATGTTTGGGACGTGGCCGTGACAGCTCGAATTCCTCAAAAGCGCGTTCCACCAACCCATATGCAGCGGTCGCGGAGTCGGCCTGTACTGACCAATCAGCAACCGTTCCAGCTGCTGCGCGTTGGTCTTTCATTTGATGCAACTGACCCCGCGCTGCGTGCGTTTCATCAAGGCACGATGACAGCACCAGCATCGGGACGGAATCGCTGTAGGCCTGACCGATTGGAGTCATGATGTTGCACAGACCGGGCCCGGTGATGACATAGGCGACACCCGGCTTACCGGTTGCTCGCGCGTAGCCATCAGCCATGAACCCAGCGCCTTGCTCGTGCCGGGCCAGAACATGAGTGATACCAGCCTCTTCGATGCCGCGATACATTTCCTGATTGTGGACGCCAGGAATACCGAAAATCACATCCACGCCACGATCCTTGAGCATATGCGAGATTTGCGCGCCAAGGGGTCTTTGCATCAGTTTCTCCAAAATTGAACGGTGAAGATCGCGTAAACGGCCAGGAGTTCGAGACGCCCAACCAGCATTCCGATTGTCAGCAGCCATTTGGCCGTGTCATTGAGACCCCCGAAATTGCCTGACGGTCCGATCTGACTGCCCAGACCGGGGCCGACATTGGCCAAAGCGGTCGCTGCGCCGGATACTGAAGTGATGAAATCAAGCCCGGTCAGGGCCAAGGCCCAGGACAACACGCCCATCGACAGAACGAAAAACATGAAAAAGCTCATCACCGAGGTCAAGACATCGCGCCCCACGGGCCGCCCGTCATAAAGCGGTACAAACACCCCGTGCGGGGACCTGATCCTTTTGATCTGAGTTTTGATTGATGCAAGTAGCAGTTGGTAACGGAAGATCTTGATTGAACATGCCGTGGATCCGGCGCAGCCCCCGATCAGTCCAATCAAGAAAAATAACATGACGGGAAAACTGCCCCACCCCATGTAATCGACGCTGGCATATCCGGTGCCCGAGATGATCGAGGTGATGTTGAAAAGAGATTCGCGAAACGCCTGTTCCCAATGTTGCGGAAAGACCGATGTCAGAAAGACGGTCATGATAATGACTAGCACCAGAACAGTCGCCAAGAAGGCGCGGATCTGGCTGTCTTCCCACAAGGAAGAGGTGTGACCATTGGCAAGCTGTACATACCGCACGAAGGGAAGAGCTGCCAAAATCATGAACACCGCTGCCGCATATTCCACCGGACCCGCAAATGTCGCGAATGAGGCGTCATAGTTAGCAAACCCACCCGTCGCGATCGTTGTCATCGAGTGGACCGTGGCGTCGAAAAAACTCATCCCAAGCGCGGCATAAACCAACCCACACACCACGGTCAGAAACACATAGATCAGGGAAATCTGGCCAGCGATCTCTTGCGCACGTGGAAGGATTTTTCCCATGGTTTCAAACCCTTCCGAACGGAAGATTTGCATACCACCAACCCGCAATTCCGGCAGGAAAACCATCGCAACCACGATGATGCCGATGCCGCCTAGCCATTGCAGAATACCACGCCACAGCAAAAGCCCCTGCGGCAGCGAATCAAGCCCGCTTATGACCGTTGAGCCTGTTGTCGTAAGCCCCGACATGGCCTCAAAATAGGCATCGACAAAGCGCAGCTCGGTTTCACCAAAAAGGAACGGGATCGCACCAAATACCGGCAGCGCAACCCAGACGCCGGTCGTCAGCAAAAAAGTCTGCCGGATGGTCAGCCCCTCGCCCACGCCGTTGGAACAGCTCATCGCCAGAACTGATCCGGTCAGCGTCGTGATGATCGCGCTTTCCAAGAACACATGCCATTCGCCACGCCCTTCGATCATGTCGGCAAGCATAGGAAACAGCATGGTCGCCCCAAGAATGGCGACCAGCAAGCCAATCACATATCCGACCGGGCGAAGATCCATCATGACGCGCAGCGTTGGCGCGCCAACCCGACGGTGTCAAGCAGATGATCCGAGTTAAGTGTCGGATTTCGTCTCTGTCCCAGGCATCGCCGGAGGTTTGGACGGAGCCCGAGTTCTGCGCGTCTGCGGTTTAGGTTGCTCAGCCGCCGGTGCCGGTTTCGTTTGAGCCGCAGAAGGCGCGGGTTTCGGCGCGGCGGCTTTGCGCGTACGCGATGCAGGTTTCGCCTGTGTCGAAACGGCTTTTTCAAGCGGGGTCGTCTTTTTGGGCTCAACTGCAGGTGTCTTGCTCGCAGGTGCTGCAGATTGGACTGAGGTTTCTTTTGCCGGAGCGGTTTTGGCGACAGAAGACGTTGCAGGTGCCGCCTTTCGGGCAGCGGGTTTAACGGGCTTTGTGGCGGCGGCAACCGGCTTTGCTGCTGCTTTCGGCTGAGGTGCCGGTTTTGGCGCAGGTGCAGGCTTGGCTTTGGCGGCAGGTTCAACCTTAATTGTGGCAGCAGCACGTGGTTTCGCGGAAAACTCAACCGTTTTGGGCTTAGGTGCCACCACAACACTCTTCTTCACAGGTTTTTTTGCGCGCGTCGTCTTCTTGGACGCTGCTTTGAGCGCACGTGCTCCGGCTGGTTTTGCTTTGACCGCCGCCTTTTTGGCTGGTTTCTCAGTGACCGGTGCCGGGGCAGATGCAGCCGCGTGTATGGTTTGCACGGGTGCCATTGGCAACTCGAACGCAGACCGAGTCATGATCTGCATGATCTTCATCTGGTTGGCCATCGCATAGCCTGCCACTCGCAATGCCGCAGCCTGAAGCTCCAGTGAATGGGTAATCGGATTCATTACATGTTTCTCCTGTAAAACCGATGCAGCCCGAGTTTTTGGAGTAAGGCACCCTGCCCACGCAGACACGCCGCGCGGCGGTTGGGGTCTTGCAGTCCAAGGCGTGTCACGTCTCGGTGTCCTTTCGGGGACGCACACCTTCCCGAAGGCAGGCATGCGTCTGCTGCATTCCCTTCGAACATACAGGCAAAAAATGCGCATTTGCAGCATTTTTGCTGCATTGCGGCGAAAGAACGCTGATCGACGTAATCCCTGATTAAATTCTAACCGCTTACAGCGGGGAACTCACCCAACATGAAACAGGGTTGTGAACAATCTCGGGTCCAGACTGGGCACCTCAAAGGTTGAGCCTTCGGTCAGAATCGACACAGCGTCATGGCTGTGCAGGCTCTCTTGGTGGCTAGCCACGATACGGAAATCGCCCACGTGGTGATCAGCTAACAATTCGGCGCAGAACAGGCGCGCAGCATCTTCGACAAAGATCGGGTTGGCGGCGTTCAGCTCGGCAAACGCCTGCTCGTCTTCGCGTTTGACCATGACCTGTGTCTCGGTAGGAACCGCTCTGCGGCACAGCGCGATGAGGTCTTCGAACCACAAACAATCCGCGTCGCAATCCACAACCACTGAAATTCGCGCGACAGAGCGCTGAGAATGCGGGGTTGCAAGCTGTCCGCGCATCGACCGCGCATGTTCGCTCAGTTCCAGAGAGCACGGACAAGTTGAGGAATAGACATAGTCCAGATGCATGATCTTTTGACGCACGCCGTTCTGTTCGACCAGTTCCAAGGCTATGTCGTAATACTGATAGCCTTCCAAACCCGAGCGCAGGCTCTTTACTTTATCCGGGTAAGAAAACCGCATCTGAATGCGGGCATCAAAGCTGTCCAGATCGGTCATGTAGTCGTCGAGCGCCGCTTCCATCACCTCGAAGCTGAATGTACGTTCTGCATGTTTGTAAAACGACCGCATGATCCGGGACATGTTGATGCCCTTTTTCTCGGCCTCCAGACTAACAGTACCTGTGATCGACGTCTCAAGCGTCAGGTCATCGCCCTGTTTCCGGTGAAACCGGATCGGAAGGCGGAAATTCGAGATGCCCACATGCTGGATTTGCTGTTTCGCCCCACGGATCAGGCTAGACGGGCCATTCTGCAAGTCCGGCAATGACGACCTGTAAGCTGCATCTACTGCAAAATCCTCTGGGTACTCGCGTGAGAGCGAAGGATAATTTACAGCGGCCACCCCCGGCACCAGACGCGCGATGGCCGGGTCCAACTGACTGATTTCAGACACAGACGCCATTTTCGCCCACTGCCGCAGCACACTCAGGGCTTCGGCGGCTTTTTCACGGTCTGGTGTTTCATCAATGTCGCGCGGGTGAACGTTCATCGGCTGCAGTTCCTCGAGTGATCGTCGGACTATATACGACTGAGGTTCGTTTTCCAGTCTATCCCGATACGTTGCCATTAGCAGTCCGGATCGAAAAAAGTGGCGCGAAACCGTCAATTTGCAACGGTTTGCGCCCTTTATTGGTTCTATCGGCAGGACAGCACCCCGTCCGAATGGGTTTTCAAGCGGCACTCGGACGTCAGGTAATGCCCCGACGATAAAGGTGCGCGCTGGAACTGGTTATTTCTGCGAGACTTCCAAAGCCTGCTGAATATCAGCCAGCAGGTCATCTGCGTCTTCCAAACCAACGGAAAAACGAATGAGTCCTGACGAAATGCCCAACTCAACTTTCTGCGCTTCGCTCAGGCGTTGGTGTGTCGTCGTCGCCGGGTGCGTTGCGATGGATTTGGCGTCGCCCAGATTGTTGGAAATCACCGGGATCGTCATCGCATTCAGAAACGCAAAGGCAGCGTCTTTGCCGCCTTTGATGTCCAGCGACAGAACTGTGCCGCCCTTGCCGCCAAGCTGCGATTGCACCAGCGCGTTCTGCGCATGAGTTTTCAGACCGGGATAGAGGGTACGCTCCAGCGCCGGGTGCCCTTCAAGCGCTTCAGCAATCTTTTGCGCGCTGTCGGCCTGTGCATTTACGCGCAGCGCCATGGTTTCCAGGCCCTTAAGCATAACCCAAGCATTAAACGGGCTCAGCGCACCGCCGGTATGCTTCAGGTATGGCTCGACCGTGCCGCGGATGAAATCCCGTGTACTGATGATCACACCGCCCAGCGCGCGGCCCTGACCGTCAATGTGCTTGGTTGCTGAATAAACGACGACATCGGCACCCTGTTCGATCGCACGCGAAAAGACCGGTGTCGAAAAAACGTTATCCACCACGACAAGGGCGCCAACGGCATGAGCCAGTTCCGCAACCGACGCGATGTCGATCACTTCCAGCGTCGGGTTCGACATGGATTCAAAAAAGACAGCCTTGGTGTCCGGGCGGATCGCCGCTTTCCACTGCTCCAGGTCAGTACCGTCAACAAAAGTCACGTCGACGCCAAAGCGGGTCAGGATGTTTTCGACGATATACAGACAGGATCCAAACAGCGCCTTGGCGGACACGATATGGTCACCAGCCTTCAGCATCGAGGTCAACGCACCGTTGACAGCCGCCATGCCCGACGCCGTCGCAAAGGCGTCCTCGGCCCCTTCCAGCGCCGCGATGCGTTGTTCGAACATCGACACGGTTGGGTTGCCATAGCGCGCATAGATGAACTCGTCGGGGCCACATTCCAGAAAACGGGCCTCGGCCTGTTCTGCGTTTTCGTAAACGAAGCCCTGCGTCAGGAAAATCGCCTCGCTCACCTCGTTGTACTGACTACGACGGATGCCGCCATGGACGGCTTGGGTGCGTTTGTTCCAGTTCTCGCTCATCTCATTCCTTTCAGCCTCTGGCAGAGGCAAACAAAAAACCCCAGACGCGGCCAAGCGAAAGGGGTCTTTCATCCTGACCTTTTAGCGGTGTTGTTTAGCGTGGCCCGCAATCCGGTAACAAATCGCCACGTGGTCTGTGATGTTGGCCTTACGCCGCACATGCAGAGTCGTCAACCCCGACAAGCCCGTCGTCACAGATCTGTAATCAAAGGTCCGACGGGCCTTCCCTGCGATGGTATCGCCCGAAGTCACAGCTTTTTGCGCTTCGCCTGCCGCAAGCCCTCTTGCCGATTGCGCAGAAACCCTCATGATCTTTTCAACCTGAGGAGAGACCATGATCGATCTGTATTTCTGGCCCACGCCAAACGGCTGGAAAGTGTCCATCGCCCTGGAAGAGATGGAGCTGCCCTACAAGACTCACCTGATCAATATCGGCAAAGGCGATCAGTTCGACCCGGAGTTTCTGAAAATCGCCCCCAACAACCGGATGCCTGCTGTCGTCGATCCCGATGGCCCTGACGGTGCGCCCGTTTCCGTGTTCGAAAGCGGTGCGATCCTGATGTACCTGGCCCGCAAGACCAAGCGCTTCTATGGCAAGACCGAGCGGGACCAGATCGCGGTCGAAGAATGGCTCATGTGGCAGATGGGCGGCGTCGGACCAATGGCCGGTCAGGCGCATCACTTTCTAAAATACGCCCCTCAACTGGACCCACCACAGGACCTGCCCTATGCAAAGGACCGTTATCGCGCCGAGGTCGCCAGGCTGTACGGTGTGCTGGATCGTCGGCTGGCGGACAATGAATATGTTGCAGGCGATTTCTATTCCATCGCGGATATGTCGATCTGGGGTTGGGCCAGTCTGTGGGAAGGGCAACAGCACAAGATCGACGACACACCCCATTTCGCCCGCTGGCTTGAAACCGTAGGTGCCCGTCCCGGCGTTCAGGCCGGTCGCGCGTTGTATGCAGACCTGCGCGGCGATCACAGGGACAAGCAATCGCAAGGTGTTCTGTTCAAGCGGTGAAAAGGATCTATGGCGAGTGTTGAACCCTTACGAGGCCTACACCGAGATTTGAGGATTTGCCACTTCTGCAAATCACGCTCTGCACCAAGCACATATTCCTAATCAAGCACCAAGCGGCGGGCGAGCGGACGCAAACCGTTTTTGCTGAATGCCAAGACCACGGAGTTGTTGCCCTGAAAGTGGTTCTAACGCACTCTTCCTCGGACGAGGGAGGTGGCGGCAAATGCGAAACATCAAAGAAGAAACACTTGATCCAGATGACTGGAACGCCGCACGGGCCCTAGCGCACGTCATAATAGATGAAGCAATTGACCACCTAGAGCAGGTGCGAGAACGCCCGGTTTGGCAACCTATGCCCGATGATGTCCGCGCGCATCTGAAACAGGCTTTGCCGGAAGACCCATGCACATTGGAACAGGTCTATGGCGACTATAGGGAATTCGTACGTGCTTATCCGATGGGTAATATTCACCCCCGCTTTTGGGGGTGGTACATGGGAGCAAGCAACTTCACCGGGGCATTGGGTGATTTCCTTGCCGCCGTAGAAGGAAGCAACCTAGGGGGCGGGAACACAGGCGCGGCACAGGTAGAACAGCAGGTTGTCGATTGGTTAAAGGAAATCGCTGGCTTTCCTGAAAGCGCCAGTGGAACCCTGACCAGCGGCGGGTCAATGGCAAACCTGATCGCGCACACGGTCATCCGTAACCTGGCCGCCGGTTTTGATGTGCGCGAAGAAGGTGTTTCTGCTTTGGAAAAGCCGCTGCGGTTTTACGCATCCGATCAGGTCCATAGCTGCCACCAAAAGGCGTTGGAAACCCTCGGCCTTGGCTCAAAAGCGCTGGTTGAGATACCAAGCGACGACCGCCAGAGGATTCAACTCGACGCGCTCGAGGCCGCAATCTCTGAAGACCGTGCGAAGGGGTTGCAGCCAGCTTGCGTGATCGGGACGGCGGGCACCACGAACACCGGAGCCATAGATGACCTGACCGCACTTGCGGATCTTTGTGATCGAGAGCGGCTTTGGTTTCACGTGGATGGATGCATAGGCGGCGTATTACGTCTTGCACCCGACCACGCGCATCTTGTGAAAGGGATGGAGCGGGCCGGCTCGGTTGCAATCGACCCTCACAAATGGCTGCACGCACCTTTCGAGGCTGGAGCCGTTTTGATCAAAGATGCCGAGGCTCATTTCGCGACCTTCGAAATGCATGGTGCCTATCTTCAATTGCAGGAACGCGGGATGATCGCAGGAAAATTCCTTGCCGATTACGGGCTAGAGCTTAGCCGTGGTTTCCGAGCTCTAAAGATTTGGATGGCGCTGCGGGAACATGGTGCCGCAAAGTTTGGCCGCCTCATCTCACAAGACATCGCCCATGCACGCTATATGGCGCAACAGATAGAAACTCATCCAACGCTGGAACTTGTTGCTCCGGTAGACCTCAACATCGTGTGCTTCAGATATGTGGCGGCGGATGAGAGTGCAGCGAAGACTCTCAACACAGAGATTATGCTCCGGCTTCAGGAACGCGGCCTTGCCGTGGCGTCTGACACAACTGTCCAAGGCAGGCACGGGCTTCGCTGTGCCTTCAACAACCATCGAACGAGACGCGACGATATTGATGGCTTTTTGCTTGACGTAGTTCGAGTTGGTGAGGAGGTTCTGTGCGAAAACAACCCCTAAGGTCACTGCGTGCCTTGGGGCGACCCTATGGCATATTTGTGCCTCTTGGGTTCAGAGCGCGATCACCTGCCGTGATAGCTTTGCCCGCACTACGGTCAGTCAGCGAAACTTGAACTCAGGTTCTACAAGGAATCCCAATGGTTTGCTGCCACGATTCCCACTGCGCAGCGCTGTGACATTTCTTCCGTCCACGCGCATCCGGGATGTCAGGACCAGGGCTGGCCGCCCTACTGCTTTTTCCTGGACCTGGTCGACGGGTCGTTTTGCAAAATCGGACAAGAAATCGTTCGGTACTCCAGAACGCCTTGATCGAAAATTCGGAATCTTGTGCTGCTGTTTTTCCGGTTCTTCCAACGACAGCGATTGCAGGTCCCTAAATTTTGATCGGTATGCCTCAGCGGCTTCAAGGTGCTTTTTCTCGAACGCATAGACGTTCTGAGCTTCTTCGATCATTCTGGCGGCGTGAATGCACCCCTTGGACCGCACAAGCTCTGAGAGTTCGGCAATACGGTCAGAAATCAGGTTGCAATTCAGAACGACGGCTTTTTCGAACGATCCATGTTGTTTTACGTTGGGCATCTCGAGTGGCTCAGACAAGACGTTGAGTGGTGCACGATCAAACCTGATCTCGGACACAGGCTGAGGCGTAACAACACACGCAATTACCTGCCCTGTGACACAGAGTCGACCAACACGCACCAGATTGGCGGAAAGACGCCTCTTATGCGCTTTGGAATTAGACACCACGTTTGGGCAAACCCAAGCGCAGTTTTGTGCTTAGGTGCCAACCTGCTGAAACCAGATCAAATTTACCTTTAGCGTACACGCCGCGTGAACATGATCATCCGCCGCCGAAAACCGAGGCGAGTATCACCCAGGTACTCAGAACCATCCATGTTCCCGTGATCAGCCAAAACATAAACGGTCGATTCGAACGGTCAATTGGCTCGACAAAATCAGCACGCCCTGATTTCAGCGCCAGCCAAGTCCAGATCAGAAACAGCACGCCCCAAAACACCTGCAAATCCATAATCACAGCAAGCCAGACACAAACCAACGCAAGCAGGGACTTCCAAGCCAAACCATCAGTTGTGCTTCGGGCCGCCGCACGTGGGCTTTCACTGACCGCAACAGTATCCTGACCTACATTCTGGATCATGAAATGAGCCCCTTGCCGATCTGAAACCAATGCACGACCTTCTGGCAAGTCATTATGGTGACGCCCATCCCGGACTTTGATCTGCCGAATGGAATCGTCCTCCGACTTGACGCCAAAACAGGGCATCCAATAGCGAAATTTTCCGCGGATGGCCTCGGGCACCTCTTCGGCCTCAGCAACCACGCTTCCGTCAGGATGACGTATATCATAGCGCGGCCATGGGCTTGCCGAGCTCTTCTCAAAGCGCCACCCAAACAGGTCCGCATAAAACGGCGCGATCAGTTTGATATCAGGAACGTGGTGAAAACGGCTTATGACCTTACCAGCACCCGGTGCTCCGGCCTGTATGTCTGGACCCTCATACATCGTGAACCCGGCACCGGATGGATCCCGAACCAGCGCGATACGCGCCGCGTCGCCAAAGGTTTGAGGCTTCACTTCGATGATGGCGCCCTGATGTGTCCGGGCTTGTTCGACCTTTGCGTCCAGATCATCGACGTGCACATACGACATCCAAAAAGACGGCATGTTCATTTTCGCCAAACGATCCGGCATCGGGAAAACGGCCGCCACCTCCTGCCCGCCGATAGTGGCAAAGTCATAAGTGTCTTCTTCACCAAATGCCCAATTGAATATTCCGGCATAGTCCACTCTGGCAGCGCGCATGTCGTAGGTGGACAGGTCCGTCCACAGAAAATGTCCGTTTGCCATCGCGCCCTCTTTCCTGCTTCGATCCTATCCGAGCTATGACCGGCAAAGCGCCCTGTCCAGAGGCCGTACTATACACAGATTGCTTTAATGCCCTTCCCCCTGCACCAGCATATCCAACATGCCCGAGATATCTTCGATCTCTTCCGCGATTACATGAGTCACCGAATGCGCCCGCTGCATCCGGCCCGTCACCTTAAGCAAGCGACCTGAAATCACCGCGCGGCGAAATTGTTCGTAGATTTTGCGCCACACCACCACATTCACGATCCCGGTCTCATCCTCAAGCGTCAGAAAGATCACCCCCTTGGCCGTCCCCGGCCTCTGCCGCAGGATCACCAGCCCGGCCACGGCCACGCGCGCGCCCTCGGGCGGTGCTGTCAACTGATTTGACGGCAAACAAGATGGCGGGCGTGGCCAGTTCCGACTGGAAACCACAGAATGAACAGGGGCAACAAGCATGAGAACAAAAATAGAACAAACACCAAGAAAGTCCAGACACGGCCTCAGGAGTCGCAAATGAGGCTGGAAAGACCTAAATGCCTTGACTAAGGAAGAATTCGAACATCGCAAAAGGAAGACGCACGCAATGGCAAAGATCACCTATGTCGAGCACGGCGGTACCGAACACACTGTCGAGGTCGCCAACGGACTGACCGTCATGGAAGGGGCCCGTGACAACAACATTCCCGGCATCGAGGCCGATTGCGGCGGCGCCTGCGCCTGCTCGACCTGCCACGTCTATGTCCACCCCGACTGGGTCGAAAAAATACCGGGCAAGGATGACATGGAAGAAGACATGCTGGACTTTGCCTACGAGCCCGACCCGGCCCGCTCGCGCCTGACCTGCCAGATCAAGGTCACCGACGCGCTGGACGGTCTGATCGTGCAAATGCCAGAAAAACAGATCTGATGCATTCCAAAGCGCCGCGTCCCTCCCGTCGCCTTTGGTGGCGTCGGACACGCGGCGCACTGACATCTCTGTGCCTTTGGGGATCGACCTTAGGCACCGCGACAGCTGCCGATCAAATCAAAGCGGCCAAATTCACAGAACCGACCACACGCTACGCGCACGGGGTCTTGGGCGACACTGTTGAATATGGTGCATTGGAACTTCGTGTTCAAAACACCGGCTCAAACCCAAAAACCGTAATCGTTCGCCTGCCGCAAGATCGCGTCTTCGAAGATCTCACACCACGACTTATCGATATTGATGCAGACGGAACTTTCGAAGCGATTGTCGTTGAATCTCAGGATCAACAAGGCGCGCAGCTGGCCATTTACAACGCAAGCGGCGCAAAAATCGCCTCCACACCTCATATCGGCACCCGCTTCCGCTGGCTCGCCCCAATCGGAGCAGCCGATTTGGACGGAGACGGCAATATCGAAATCGCCTATATCGGCCGTCCGCACCTTGCCAAAACACTGCGCATCTGGCGCTACAAAGACAACGCCCTGACCCAGATCGCTTCGATACCCGGTCTGACCAACCACAAGATCGGTGAGGATTTCATCTCGGGCGGCCTGCGCACCTGCGGCGAACGCCCAGAACTGATCGTGGCCAGCGCCGACTGGTCACGGATCATGAGCGTTTCCTATGACAATGACTGGACCAAAATCGATCTCGGCCCTTTCAAAGGCCCCAACAGCCTCGCACAGGCCTTGAACTGCTGATCCGCCTCTTCATCTGGCTAAAAATACCTTGGGGGTGAGGCCGCAGGCCGAGGGGGCAAAGCCCCCTGCCCGATCACTTATCCAATGCACGCCACCCTATATCGCGTCGGTAAAACCCTTCGGGCCAATTCACACCATCAACCATCTTGTACGCCCGTTCCCGCGCCTCTTGCAGCGTGTCACCGCGCGCAGTCACGTTCAACACTCGCCCACCGGCGGCCTGCACCTGACCCTCAACAGCCTTGGTACCGGCATGGAACACCATGTTGCTGCTGTCTTCGGGCAAAGCATCCAGCCCCATGATGACCGAACCCTTTTCATAAGACCCCGGATAGCCTTTGGCCGCCATCACAACCGTCATCGCGTGATCATCGGCCCAGTTCACCCGCATATCGCCCAGCCGCCCTTCGGCTGCGGCATGCATCAAATCCATCGCTTGCGCACCAAGGCGCATCATCAGCACCTGACACTCGGGATCGCCAAAACGCACATTGTATTCCACCAGGCGTGGTTGTCCGTCCTTGATCATCAACCCAGCGTAAAGGACTCCCTGAAACGGCGTGCCGCGACGCTTCATTTCTGCCATGGTCGGGCGCACAATCTCTTCCATTGCGCGCGCTTCGACCTCAGCACTCAGCACCGGTGCCGGAGAATACGCGCCCATGCCACCCGTGTTCAGCCCGGTATCGCCTTCGCCAACACGCTTGTGGTCCTGAGCCGTCCCGACAGAGAGAATGTTCTCGCCATCGCAAAGAACAAAAAGCGAGGCTTCTTCGCCTTCCATGAACTCTTCGATGACAACTTCCGCACCAGCACCGCCAAAAGCGCCGCCGAACATGTCGTCAATAGCGTCCAGTGCGGTTTGTTCATCCATCGCAACAATCACGCCCTTGCCTGCGGCCAGACCGTCAGCCTTCACCACAATCGGCGCGCCTTGTTCGCGGATATAGGCCTTGGCAGGTTCGGCTTCGGTGAACCGGGCATAAGCTGCGGTGGGCGCGTTGGCCGCGTCGCAGATTTCCTTCGTAAAGCTTTTCGACGCTTCCAGCTTCGCCGCCTCGGCGGAGGGACCAAAAACCAGAACTCCGGCCTCGCGCAAGCGATCAGCCACCCCGGCAGCCAAAGGTGCCTCGGGTCCGACAATCACAAAGTCAATCGCGTTTTCTTCGGCGAAGCTGACAACAGCCCCGCCATTTTCAGTATCCAGCGCTGCACAGTCCGCGATCTGAGCGATTCCGGCATTGCCCGGAGCAACGATCAGACGGTCGCATTTTGGGTTTTGCAACACCGCCCAGGCGAGACTGTGTTCGCGCCCGCCGCTGCCGAGAATGAGGATGTTCATGAATGCTCTCCGATCTGCTTGGCCTTGCCTGCGCGGCGTTCTAAGCTGGCCCGGCATTTGAAACAAGGCGCTGAAATGTCCGATCTGCTTGATGACCCGATTCCGGGCCAAAATACCCCCGAATACACCGTTTCCGAGATCTCGGGAGAGGTGAAACGGACGCTCGAAGGCTCTTTCGGGCGAATCCGAGTGCGGGGTGAGGTCGGGCGCGTATTCAAAGCGCGTTCCGGGCATTTGTACTATGACATCAAAGATGACCGGAACGTTCTGGCCTGTACAACTTGGAAAGGGCAGATTTCCGGCCTGTCTGTTGTGCCGGAAGAAGGGTTGGAGGTTGTCGTCACCGGGCGCCTGACCGCATTTGGCGCGCAATCGAAATACAATCTGAATGTCGATGAGGTATCCGTCGCCGGACAAGGCGCATTGATGGCCTTGCTGGAGAAACGCAAGAAACAGCTTGAAGCCGAGGGTTTGTTTGCGCCCGAGCGAAAGAAGCCGTTGCCCTATCTGCCGAATATCATCGGTGTGGTGACATCGCCTTCGGGTGCTGTGATCCGTGACATTCTTCATCGCCTCAGGGACCGGTTCCCGCGTAAGGTGCTAATCTGGCCCGTGGCCGTCCAAGGGGCGAATTGCGCACCAGAAGTCGCCCGAGCTATTGAAGGGTTCAACCAATTGACGCCTGGCGGAGCTTTGCCCCGGCCCGACCTGATCATCGTCGCCCGCGGCGGCGGGTCTATCGAGGACCTCTGGGGCTTTAACGAAGAGGTCGTCGCCCGCGCCGCAGCTGCCTCGGACATTCCGCTGATCTCAGCCGTCGGGCACGAAACCGATACAACGCTGATCGACTTTGTCTCGGATCGTCGCGCGCCCACGCCCACTGCCGCAGCAGAGCTTGCCGTGCCCGTCCGCATGGAGTTGCTTGCATGGACCGGAGAGCAAGGTGCGCGGTTGTCCCGTGCGGCAACGAATGCAGTTCAACGCCGAACGCAAAGGCTGCACGATCTGTCCCGCGCCTTGCCGCGTCCGGAAACCCTGTTGAACACCCCACGCCAACGCCTTGATTTGATTGCAGATCGCCTGACACCCGCCTTGACCCGTGGCGTTCAAAACCGCCGTCTGCAAGTCGTCGAACTGTCGGCCCACCTACGCCCCTCGACCCTACGCGGTTTGGTAACAACGCGTCAGGAGTCACTGCGCAACCTGTCGTCACGCCTGTCTCTGCGCCCGATTCAGCGCGAGATCGACCAGCAGCGGCAGAGCCTTGCCCGGCTTAACGATCGAATGAACACCGCTCAGACCACGCGGCTGGAACGCCTTCAGCAACGACTTGAGGCCACCGACCGCCTGCGCGAAACGCTCAGTTACAAAGCCACTTTGGAACGGGGATATGCGGTCGTCCGTGCGGACGGCGACGTGATTACCACCAAAGCCCAGGCGGCCAAACATGCGGCGCTTGAGATCGAGTTCGCAGATGGCATTCTCAGCACCGGCGCCACGGCAAAACCGACGCCCAAGAAACCCAAACCGGACGCCCCGGATCAGGGATCACTGTTCTAAGCCATGCTGACCATCTGGGGCCGTAAAACGTCATCGAATGTTCAGGCCCTGATGTGGTGTGTCGGTGAGTTGGGGTTGGATTGCCGCCGCCACGATCTGGGACACGGGTTCGGAGGGCTGGACACTGATGAATTCCATCAATTGAACCCAAACAGAACCATCCCTGTCATACGCGATGGCGACCATCCGCCCCTCTGGGAAACCGGTGCAATTCTCCGCTACCTAGCCAATTCATACGGGACTCAAAGGTTTTGGCCCCGCGATCCGGTGCACCAGACCGAAGTCGATAAATGGGCGGAATGGGCCAAGATTAACGTCGCGATGGCATTCACCGTGCCCGTGTTTTGGCAGGTTACCCGAATCCCAAAGGCGGAACAGGACCAGCAGGCAATCGAACAAGCTGTGACCACTTTGGAAAACAAGCTGACACTTGCAGACGCTCAACTGTCCCAACACGCCTTCCTGTGCGGCACCGACCTGACCTTGGCCGACATTCAGCTGGGGCACGTTCTGTATCGCTATTACGATATCGACATATCCCGCGCAGCGCTCCCAAACCTGCGCCGGTATTATGAGACACTGGCGGAAAGGTGTGCCTATCAGAACCATGTGATGATCAGTTATGAAGACCTGCGCGTGCCCTGATCACACACCAACCTCAGGCCCATAGCACACCATTTCCTCGCCAAGTTCTTCGGCCTCATATAACTCCGTTGCCTCCGGGTTGCCTTCAAACTGCGCAACCAGACCGCCGCCAGATTGCGTAAAAACCCAGCATTGAGGGTCGAGTCTGTCTTCGTAGACAAAGCAGATCTGCTCGTCCCTTTGATACCAGACGCCTTCTTTGCAATTGCCATCCAGAAAAGACCAGATCACACGCCGGTTCGGCAGATACCGTTCAACCCCGTATACCTGACCCTCGAACCCGTAGAACAGAGTTTTGCCCTGCGTGTAGCTATCGAATTCCGGTCCAGACAACGGGGTCTGGGCCGCAACGGATTGCGCAGCAAAGCCTGCGAGAATCATCCAGTATCTAAGCATAAGTACATTCTGCCAGAAGCGCTTAAGCTGTGCCATTCACCCTTTGCCTCTGGGTTCATCACAGTTCCCTTAACTCAACGTAAGCGCTTGATTTCAATATTCACCTCGGATGAAGTCGTTTGGAAACTGTCGGGGGACCCATGACCAACGTACTCTTTTGGATCGCTCTCGGCTGTGCCCTTGGCTATTTGCCGCTGACAGCGCGCCCGGCCTCAGCCTTGCGCACGGTATTGAAAACCGCTTCCGTGGCTGCCTTGACCATGATCGCCTTTTTGAATGGCGGACCCTGGTTGCTGGTTTTGGCGCTCATCTTATGCGCAACGGGCGACGCACTGTTATCGCGCGAAACGGATGCCACGTTTATGTCGGGCATTGCCGCCTTTGCCGGCGGACATCTGGCTTACATCACGCTGTTCATGACCTACCCGACCAGTAACGCTGGCCTAATCTGGAACGCGCCCGCAACGGTATGGTCTCTCGTCATTCTGGGCATCATCATGGCCACGACACTTGCACCCCACGCCGGTGATCTGAAAGGGCCTGTTCTGGCCTATATCCCCATCATCCTTGGGATGGGTATCACTGTTCTGGCACTGCCGGACACGGGCGCTTTGCGGTGGGCTTTTCCCGCCGCCATCGCCTTCATCGCGTCCGATCTGGTCCTTGCGACTGAAAAGTTCCTGCTGCCACCAAGCCATCCGGCCCTCAAGGCAACGCCCTATTTGGTCTGGCCCCTTTATTGGGGCGCACAGCTTGGTTTTGTCCTTGCATTCGCGTGACCCTTTGCAACTGCCGCAAATCCGCATTAGGTGAAGGGAACACCTGCGGAGACACTACATGGCGTTTTTCTCAAAGCTAAAGGATAAGCTGTTCAAATCCTCCTCTCGCCTGGAAGAGGGGCTGGAAGCCATCGTCGAAGATGGCGGCGAGGAAACGACCGCGCCTGACCCGGTGATCCCCGAACCAAAGCCCGAACCGCAACCGGTCCCCGAGGTTCCGGAACCCGCGCCGGTGCCACAACCTGTTGAGCCGCCCGCCCCAATCCCTGCCGATCCCACGCCGGTCGCGCCTCCACCCGAGATACCGGAATCCAAAGGCATCCTGAACCGCCTGTTCAATCGCGGTGGCACCACAACGGAAATACGCCGCACACTCGATGACGACATGCTGGAGCAACTCGAAGAGCTGCTGATCGCCTCTGACATGGGTGTCGACACGGCCTTGCGCGTCACCTCGAACATGGCCGAGGGCCGCTTTGGCCGCAAACTTTCAACACGTGAAATCAAGCAATTGCTGGCACAAGAGGTGGCCCGCGTGATGGAGCCGGTAGCCAAGCCCCTGCCGATCTATCCCAAACGCCCGCAAGTGGTGCTGGTGGTCGGCGTCAACGGCTCGGGCAAGACCACGACCATCGGCAAACTGGCCAGCCAGTTCAAAGAAGCGGGCAAGAAAGTTGTCATCGCCGCCGGTGACACCTTCCGCGCCGCGGCCGTTGAACAACTGCAAGTCTGGGGCGATCGGGCCGGGGTTCCTGTGCTGACCGCGCCAGAAGGCTCGGACCCCGCCAGTCTGGCGTTCGATGCCCTGACCCGCGCACAGGCCGAAGGTGCCGATCTGCTGATGATCGACACAGCAGGCCGTTTGCAAAACCGTGCTGACCTGATGGAAGAGCTGGCCAAGATTGTCCGCGTCATCCGCAAGGTCGATGACACAGCGCCGCACAACACCCTGCTGGTCCTCGACGCCACAACAGGACAGAACGCCCTGAGCCAGGTGGAGACTTTCCGCAAGCTGGCTGACGTTTCGGGATTGGTCATGACCAAATTGGATGGCACCGCCAAAGGCGGCGTACTCGTCGCTTTGGCGGACAAATTCGGCCTGCCCATCCACGCCATTGGTGTGGGCGAACAGATCGACGATCTCGCCCCCTTCGACCCCGAAGAATTCGCCGCCGCCCTGACCGGTCTCGACAAAGGCTGATCCGCCCCTTCATCTGGCTAAAAATACCTTCGGGGGTCTGGGGGTGGAAAACCCCCAGCCTCACCGCCCAGCAAAAGGTTGGCATCTTTGAGTAACTGGCTGATCTCATTGGAAGGGACCGAAGCAGGCCACCAGCTTGCGCTTGGACTAGCCCTGATGGCGGCTTTCCTTCATGCCGTGTTTGGGGCTCTGCAAAAGGGGCGTCATGATCCGTGGCTTTCTCGTGGGGCCATTGATGCCAGTTACTGCCTAATGGCCGCGCCTTTTGCCTTCTTTGTGGTGCCTTGGCCCGAACCGCATATGTGGCCGATCTTCGCGCTCGTCTGGCTGATTCATATCGCCTACAAGACACTTCAGGCCATGGCGTATACCAAAGGCTCCTACACGGTTGTCTATCCGGTCGTGCGCGGAACCGGGCCATTGTTCACCGTCATCGGCGCATATCTGTTGTTCGGCGAGACGTTCACGACAGTGCAGTGGCTGGGCGTGGCAACCCTGCTTGCCGGCATATTCGGGTTGGCCGCATACAACTTCCGATTTCTGGAAACCAACCGCGACACGCTGGGTATCGCGCTGGTCTTGGCGATCATCACCGGCCTCTTTGTGGCGCTTTACACCACGTATGACGCCTACGGCATTCGCGCCACCGCCGACCCGTTCACCTTTCTGGCCTGGTTTTTCATGATTGATGGCGCAGCCATGCCCATCTATGCCTTTCTCAGATGGCGCGCCATGATTGACCGCCCAGCTGTCGGCCCCCTGATGTTGCGCGGGCTGGCAGGAGGCCTGATCGCTCCGGTGTCTTTCGGAGCAATCATGTTGGCCACCCGGTTGGATAAAGTGGGCGAGGCCGCGGTTCTCCGCGAGACCTCAACCGTCTTTGCGGCATTGATCGGCTGGCTTGTGTTAAAGGAGACCGTCGGCCCCCGGCGTATTGCCCTGATGGCATTGATTGCACTTGGTGCCGTAATAGTTGAAATGGGCGGGTAAACAGCAGGATATACAGATGACAGGCAAAAAAGACATCAACCCGTTTCTCAAACAGGTGCTCGAGCTTGGCCCCCCATTGGCCTTCTTCTTCATCTACCTGCGCCTGCGCGATGATAGTTTTCTGATTGGTGGCGTCGAGTATTCCGGCTTTATCGTTGCAACGATCATCTTTGTCCCCCTGATGCTGGGCGCCATGGCAATCCTGTGGTACCTGACCGGCAAACTCAGCCGGATGCAAATATTCACCGCATTCATGGTGCTTTTCTTCGGTGGCCTCACCGCTTGGTTCAATGACGAGCGGTTCTTCAAGATGAAGACCACGCTGGTCTACGGCCTGTTTGCCCTGATCCTGGGCGTCGGCCTGTTGCAAAAGAAATCTTATCTCGCCTATGTTTTGGAAGAACTGCTTCCAATGAAGCAGGAAGGCTGGATGATTCTGACCCGCCGACTGTGTGGCTGTTTTGCTGTTTTGGCCGCCGCAAACGAACTTGTCTGGCGCACGATGTCTACCGACATGTGGGTCAAGATCGAGACCTTTGGCTTTCCCATTGCCCTAATGGCTTTTCTGATGCTGCAATTCAGCATGTTGCAGCACTATATGGAGGACCCGGAACAGAAATAGCTCCCGTCACATCAGCCAGGTCCGCCAAAACAAACAAAATTCTTGGATAATGAGCCGAGCTATGTGAAATTGAGTGACTACCCACTCACTCACCTCGCCCAAGATCGGTGCATACATGACGGCCTTCCCCAACAGCGGCTTCCTTTCCGAAGCTTCCGACGGGCTCAGAGAAATGCTTTCGGCTCAAGCGACCGAAATTTCCCTGGCCCAAGGCGACACACTTTTTGAACAAGGCGACGAGGGCGACGCGCTCTACGCAATATTAGACGGCACGCTTGAAGTGTCTTTTCTGGCCATGAGCGGGCGCAAGCTGACCCTGACTCTTATGCGCCCCGGCGAAGTTTTTGGCGAAATAGCCCTGTTCGACAATGGCCCGCGCACAGCAACCATTGCTGCGGCCGAAGCCTCGCGCGTTCTGCGTGTGCGCCGCAATGACGTCTTGAAACAGATCCGGCGACATCCTGATCTCGCAGAGGATTTAATCCGGCTGGCCGGATTGCGGATGCGGTACATGGGGTCTCAGTTGAACGAGCAGGTCTTTTTGCCCATGCCCATTCGACTGGCGCGAAGGCTGCTGCAACTGTCTGGTTTGCAGGACAACCCGTCCGAACGCATTACGCTGTCGCAAAGCGAACTGGCCGAGTTTGTCGGGGCGACGCGAGAAGCGGTGTCCAAAACAATCTCTGGATGGAAACGTGACAATGTCGTGGAAGCGTCCCGCGGCGGATTGCTGATTCAGGACTTTGCAGCATTACGTGAGTTAGCCGAATCCGACCTGATCTGAGTCGGTGTGATCTTGTTCACAGACCCACGTTCCAACATGACCTAGGGTGAAGTTGTTACCGTAGGAGGTCAGAGAATCATCCCCGATATCTGTCCACTGACCTCTCCCTGTATCTGAGCCATACGCAACTATTGCGTATGGCTCATTTTTTTTTGCTGGTGTTCCTGCCCACAATACCGGGCGAACAACGAAAAAGGCCGGGATTTTATCCCGGCCCCTTGCTCTTATTCCTCCAGGCTCAGCGCCACAAACCGTGGATCCCCGCCCCTGCGCACCAATAGCAGCAAAGACTTTCTGCCAGCTTCGCGCGATTCTTCCATCCGCTGCTCCAGATCTCCGATGGTTTCCACTTTTTGCTGCCCTGCCTCGGTGATCAGATCACCAGCCCGCAACCCCTTGGCATAAGCCTCGGACGCCTGATCGACGTCAGAAATCACCAGACCTTCGGCATCCGCATCCAGGCCCAGATCTTCGCGCAACGTATCCGTCAATGGTGAGATGGTAAGACCCAGAATATCCGCATTCTCATCAACCGGGGCCTCCTCAGCTTCCGGTTCGCCGGTTTCGGCACGTTCTGCGTCTTCACGACGACCCAACGTAACCAGCACAGTCTGGGTACCGCCATCACGGTGCACGATCACGCGCACGGCCTTTCCGACTTCGGTTTCGCCTACCTGACGAACCAGACCGCGTGTATCCTCGACCTCGACACCATCAAAACTGGTGATCACGTCGCCGGCCTTCAGCCCCGCCTCTTTCGCCGGGCCTTCCGGTACATCGCTGATCAAGGCACCGCCGGGCTTCTCAAGCCCCATGGCTTCGGCCATGTCCGGTGTTACGTCCTGAATACGCACACCCAACCACCCACGGCGCGTTTCGCCAAACTCACGCAACTGATCAACAACTTTGACAACAACGTTCGAGGCCATCGAAAAACCGATTCCGATTGAGCCACCGTTTGGTGACAGGATCGCAGTGTTCACGCCTATCACTTCACCATCCATGTTGAAAAGCGGACCGCCCGAGTTGCCTCGGTTGATTGCGGCATCAGTTTGAATGTAGTCGTCATAAGACCCGCTGAGTTCCCGGTTACGGGCCGATACGATACCAGCCGAGACGGAAAAGCCCTGCCCCAGCGGGTTGCCCATGGCGATCACCCAATCGCCCACGCGCGCAACATCGCTGTCCCCGAAGGTTACATATTTCAACGGACCGGACGCCTCGACCTTGAGCAAAGCGATATCGGTTTTCTCATCAGTTCCGATGACTTTGGCTACCAGCTCTTTCCTGGGCTGACCGTCACCCGGGAAGAATTCCACAAGGATTTCATCGGCCTCGGCAATGACATGGTTGTTGGTGACAATAAACCCGTCTTCCGAGATCACGAAACCCGAACCCAAGGCGTTGCTGCGGCGCGGAGCGTCGTTGTCGTCGTCGCCGTTTCTATCCTGAAACTCGCGAAAGAAATCCTCGAACGGGGAACCTTCGGGCACGATGCCCTGCGGCCCTGTTTGGTTTTCGATCAGTGTGCTCGTGGTGATATTCACCACCGCAGGGCTGATCTTTTCGGCCAACGGTGCCAGGCTTTCGCCCCTTGCCTGTGCGGCAACAGTTTGCGCCAGCAAAAGCAGCGAACCGGCAAAGGCCAGCCACATCAGCCGCATCCAAACACTCACTTCGTCCCACCGGACGGATACACTGCGCGCTTTCGCCTGCACTTGAGCTCTCCTTGTTGACATTCTTGCCAGAACCGCCGGTACACGGTCTGTCTTGTCAACCAATGTAGTCAGTTTGGTCGGGCTAGCAACTCGGGATCGCGGGGAAATCACCGCCAAGTGAAGCTCTGGCCTCAAAAACCCAGTTGATGCGCGCCCCAAAGCAGGATCAACCCGCTGATGACGCATAGCAGCCCCATCAAACGGCGCGCCTGTTCAGGTATTGACCGGAACGCTTCGAGCATACGCTCGATAAGCGAAGGGGCCAGCGCATAGGCCAGCCCCTCGACAATCAGCACCAGCCCGAAAGCCAGAAGGATCATACCCATTACTGGGTCGCCTGCCCTGTGGGCGATTTCAAGTAGTTGAAGAACTCGGAATCCGGGCTCAGCACCATCGAGCTGTTGCTGCCACCCAGCGCACGCTCATAGGCGGACAGCGAGCGGTAGAACTCGAAGAATTCCGGGTCTTTACCAAAGGCTTCGGCGAAGATCGCGTTGCGTTCGGCATCGGCCTCACCGCGAATGATTTCGGCTTCACGATTGGCGTCCGAGACCAGTTCAACCACGGTCCGGTCGGCTTGGGCGCGAACACGCTGCGCCGCTTCGTTACCGCGGGCGCGTTCGTCGGTTGCTTCACGTTCCCGTTCCGCCTTCATCCGGTCGAAGGTTGCCTCAAGGTTGGCTTGCGGCAGATCAGTCGCTTTCAGGCGCACGTCGATCACATTGACGCCCAGCGCTCGCGCCTCGGCGATGGCGCTGTTACGGATGCGCAGCATAAGCGCCGCACGGTCCGAGCTAAGGATGTCGCGCGAGGATACCGAACCCAGAACTTCGCGGGTTTCAGCACGCAAAATGCGGTCCAGACGATCTTCGGCAACCGGAATGCCACCAACACCAACGGCTTGACGGAACTGCTCCAGATCTGAAATCCGGTAGCGGGCAAAAGCGTCAACCACCAAACGCCGATCATCCAGAGGTGTTACTTCAAGCGGCTGCACATCGATAGAAAGGATGCGGTCGTCGTAACGCACCACTTCCTGGATCAACGGGATTTTGAACGCCAGACCAGGCTCTTCCTTGACCGTGACAACCCGGCCAAATTGCAGAACCAGTGCCCGCTCGCGTTCATCCACGATGAAAATCGAAGATAAAACGCCAACAATCGCGAGAAAGACGACCGGCAGGATAAATGTCGTTTTACGCATCAGTTGCTCTCCTGTCCGGAATTGCGGCGAAGCTCATTGAGCGGCAGATAGGGTACAACCCCCTGCCCCTGACCAGTAGAGTTCTCATCCAGAATGATTTTGTCCACGTCACCCAGAACCTGCTCCATCCGTTCCAGATACAGGCGCTTGCGGGTCACATCTGGCGCTTTAGAGTATTCTTCCAGAACCGCGCTGAAACGGCTGGCCTCACCCTGTGCGCTGTTGATCTGCTGGGCACGATACGCTTCGGCCTCTTCCAGAACCTGAGCAGCCTCACCACGGGCTTCGGCGAGCACACGGTTCGCGTAGGCGTCCGCAACATTCTGCAAGCGGTCACGTTCCTGAGCAGCGGCCTGAACATCACGGAAGGCAGCAATCACGTCTTGCGGCGGGTCAGCCTTGTCAAAGTTCACACGAACGATGTTCACGCCCGAGTCGTAGCTGTCCATCGTTGCCTGTATCAGTTCCTGCAGGCGGTCGGCGATAATACCACGATCCCGGTTCAGAATCGGTGCCAGTTCGCTCTGCGCGATAATCTCACGCATCGCAGATTCCGACACGGCGCGAATGGTTTGGCGTGGATCGCGCAGATTGAACAGGAATTTGGCAGGATCATTGATGTTCCAGACCACTTGATAATCGATATCGACGACGTTTTCGTCACCGGTCAACATCAGGCCGTCATCACTGCCACGGGCACCGCCCATGTCTTCGTTCTGTTCGCGTGTCACCGGAATGACCTCAGCGGTAACAAACGGCCAGGGCGCAAAATTCAGACCGGGATTACCGACGGCCGAGAATTCACCCAAGAACAACTCAACCGACTGTTCTTCCGGTTTAACGGTGTAGAAACTCGCCAGACCCCAAAGACCTGCAGCGACCAGAACGCCAATTGCAATCGTGCCCTTGGTAAAGGCCGGACCACCGCCGCCTTGACCGCCACTGCCACCTTTGCCCGAACCGCCGCGACCGCCCATCAGAACGCGCAGTTGCTCTTGGCCCTTCTTCATCAGCTCATCGATCTCGGGAATCTGCGGGCCATCGCCTTCGGGCGGGCGACGCCCGTCCCCGTTATTTCCCCGATTTCCTCCGCCACCGGAAGAGCCTCCGCCCCCCCAGGGGCCACCGCTGTTGCCCGCCATATGTACATGTTCCCTTGTGTTTGACCGTGTGATCACGGCGTCCTTTGTAACTTGTGTGCGCGCGGTTGCAAATCAAGCCGTGCGCACAGGTTGCCGCATTGTCACCAGTTCTTCGGCCATCACCGGATGCACGGCGACAGTACGGTCAAAATCTTCTTTGGTCGCCCCCATCTTTACGGCGATTCCGGCAAGCTGGATCATCTCACCAGCACCGGGGGCGACAATATGGCAGCCAAGAACCTTGCGTGTGGCCTGACTGACCAGAATCTTCATCAGAACCCGCTGCGTTCCGCCCGCGAACGATTTCTGCATCGGCTTAAACGACGTGGCATAGACTTCGATCGGTTCTTGCGCCGCGGCCTCTTCTTCGCTCAGACCAACAGTTCCGAATTCCGGCTGCGTAAAGATCGCTGTCGGGATCAGTTCGTGATCCACAGGTGTCGGGTTACCTTTGAAGACGGTCTCTACAAAAGCCATTCCCTCGCGGATCGCGACCGGTGTCAGGTTCACCCGATCCGTGACGTCACCAATAGCGTAAATCGAAGGCACTGCGGTCTGGCTGTATTCATTTACGACAATCTCACCCTTGCGACCGCGTTCAACGCCCAGGTCTTCCAGCCCAAGGTTATCGGCATTTGGCGCACGGCCCGTGGCGTACATAACGACGTCAAAACGATCCTCGGTGCCATCGGTCGCCTTGACGCGGATCTGGTCCCCGTCTTTGGTCATTTCCAGCACGTTGGTGCCCAGTCGCACGTCTATTCCGTTCTGGCGCATCTCTTCACAGATCAACCCGCGCGCTTCTTCATCAAAGCCGCGCAGGATTTGCGCGCCGCGATAGAACTGGGTGGTCTTGACGCCCAGCCCATTCATGATCCCGGCAAACTCGCTGGCGATATAGCCACCGCCGACGATCAGGATGCTTTCAGGCAACTTGTCCAAGTGGAAAATCTCGTTCGAGGTGATCGCCAGGTCTGATCCCGGGAAATCAGGCACGACCGGACGGCCACCCGTGGCGATCAGAATATGCTTAGCGGTTTTTTGGGTACCATCAGTCAATTCGACTGTGTGCGCATCCACAAGACGAGCGCGCTGATCAAAGCTTTCCACTCCGTTGTTTTTCAGGATGTTACGATAGATACCTTCCAGCCGATCCAGTTCCGTCACCAACTTGCCGTGGAAGGTATTCCAGTTGAATGCACCGGGTTGAATGTCCCAGCCATAAGCTTGTGCATCACCCACCATGCCCGAGTATTCGCTGGCAAAGACCATCAGCTTCTTGGGCACACAGCCCCGGATCACGCAGGTGCCGCCATAGCGGTCTTCTTCGGCCAGCCCGACTTTGGCACCGGTTTCACCCGCCGCCACACGCGCAGCACGGACCCCCCCCGAGCCTCCGCCGATGGCAAAAAGATCATAGTCAAAGCTCATGCCGGTTTCCTTCGTTCAACTTGCAAAATCCTCTGGATATCTGGGCGCAAAAACCCTGGTGCCAACCCCTGGGCACAGAAAATTCAAACATTCACGGGCGCTTGTCGGAGATAAGAGCATCAAACTTAGTCCGAAACATCGGAAAACAGGTTATCGCGGGATCCGCTCAACAACTGGTCCAGTTGGATGGTACCTGCATTGATGTCCCGCAGTTCGACCCTGCCATCTCCGTGGCCCAGAACGACCTTGTCGCAGATATCGACGAACAGACCATTTTCCACCACACCCGGCACCTGATTCAGGATCAGCGCCATCTGGCGCGGATTGCCGATGCGTTGCAGGTGCAGATCCAGAATGTGGTTTCCTTCATCGGTTACAAAAGGGGCCTGACCGTTCATGCGCAGCGCAGAGGTGGTCCCCAGAACATCCATTGTGTCCAGCGCTTCTTCGATCAGCGTCCGCGTGGTTTGCCAGCCAAAGGGAACCACCTCGACCGGCAGCGGGAAAGCGCCCAGTGTTTCAACTTCTTTTCCGGCGTCTGCGATGACGACCATCTGATCGCTGGCCGTGGCGACAATCTTTTCCTGAAGATGTGCACCACCGCCGCCTTTGATCAAGTTCAGGTCCGCGTCAAACTCATCTGCGCCGTCAATGGTCAAGTCCAACCATCCGGCCTGATCCAGGGAAATGACCTCGATTCCAACCTCACGTGCAAGCTGGGCCGTTCGGGTCGACGTGGGCACGCCCTTGATCTGCAAGCCTTCGCCTCGTACGCGCTCACCCAAGCGGCGTACCAACCAAGCGGCTGTAGATCCCGTTCCCAGGCCCACACGCATTCCGTCTTCGACCATCTCGGCCGCACGGCACGCGGCCACGTATTTTGCAGTGTCGATGGGCGATAGATCTCCGGTCATGGCAGCTTTCCAAAGTTGGCCTGCCGAAGTTATAGGGAAAGCCTCGGGTGACTGCGACCCCAATTTGTGACCCAGCGAACTCAAAGATACCAAAGTACTACGCGTTTCCTATCGGAAACGTCGCAATCATGTCTTACAAGACCATCTTTGAGCTATAAGTTGCCGCCATGTCGAAGCCCTACCGCCTGCACTATATCCCTGATAACGCCTCGCTGGTAATCCGCCTGGTGCTAGAAGAGATAGGTGCGCCTTTTGACACGGTCCTGGTGGATCGGCGCCAGAATGCGCAGGACAGTACAGCCTTTCGGGCACTCAATCCCAACGGTCAAATCCCAGTGTTGGAAACGCTGCAAGGGCCAATCTTTGAAACAGCGGCCATCCTGCTTTGGCTATCCGAACAACATGGCCAGCGGGCCCCTGCAAAAGATGACCCGGAACGCGCAGGCTTTCTGAAGTGGTTGTTCTTTGCATCCAACACGCTTCACGCCGATCTGCGTATCGTGTTTTATGCCGAGAAATACATCGACCCACGGCAGGCCGACAAATTGCGGGCCGCTACACATCCTCGCCTGAGACGTCACCTTCAATTGCTGGACGCAATGGCCAAAAGCGCGCCGGGTTGGTTCTGTGCAGATCACCCTTCCGTTCTGACCTATAATGTCGCGTGCATGATGCGCTGGATGGCGCTTTACCCTGCTATGGCAGACCGAAGTTGGTATCAGCTGACAGAAACGCCTTGCCTGCAAACGCTGTTAATGAAGCTTGAAACACGCCCGGCGACCCGCTCGGCCATTTTGGCCGAAGGTCTTGGGGCCAACCCGTTCACCTCCCCTGTTCACCCAACCCCTCCAGAAGGCTCAGCTATCTGATATGTTTCTCTCTGTCTTCGATATGTTCAAAGTGGGCATCGGCCCGTCCTCCTCCCACACCATGGGACCCATGGTGGCTGCTGCGCGCTTCCTTGATATGATGCGTGCCTCGCCGTTTGAATTTTCCGGTCTTAAAGGGTCGCTGCACGGCTCGTTGGCCTTTACCGGTGTCGGCCACGCGACCGACCGGGCGACAATCCTGGGTTTGGCCGGTTTTGTACCGGACACCTATGACAACAACAAAGCCGAGGCTGCTTTGGCAGATATTGCCAGCACGCATACGGTCACCCCTGAAGGGTTGCCAACCCTACAGTTTGACCCCAAAGCCGATCTGGTTTTCGACTATGACAACACCCTGCCCGGGCACGCCAATGGCATGATTCTGATGGCAACGGACGCACAGGGTGACGTGATCCTGCGACAGGTGTTCTATTCCATCGGCGGCGGATTTGTCCTGACCGAAGAAGAACTGGCCGAGGGCAAAGCAACCGACGAAGGCGCTCCGGTGCCGTTCCCCTTCAAATCCGCGGCCGAGATGCTGGAGATGGCAAAATCCAGCGGCAAGAGTATTGCTGACATGAAGCGTGAAAATGAAATCGCGCGGGGTTGCGCCGACAGCTTTGCCAGAGGCTCCGCCCGTCTTTGGGAGGTCATGAACGCCTGCATCGAACGTGGATTAGCCACAGACGGCATCCTTCCGGGTGGGTTGAAAGTTCGTCGTCGCGCCAAGGGCATTTATGATGCTCTAATGGCTGAACGTGGTATGAACCTGACCGCCCCACACACAATCAACGACTGGATGAGCGTCTACGCGATGGCGGTCAACGAAGAGAACGCTGCCGGTGGGCAGGTTGTAACGGCCCCTACCAACGGTGCGGCCGGCGTTCTGCCTGCGGTGCTGCGCTATTATCTGGATCACGTGCCTGGCGCTTCGGAAAGCCATATCGAAGATTTCCTGCTGACCGCTGCTGCGATAGGCGGGCTGGTCAAATTCAATGCCTCGATCTCAGGCGCTGAAGCAGGATGTCAGGCCGAGGTCGGCAGCGCGTCTGCCATGGCCGCTGCTGGGCTCTGTGCCGTGATGGGCGGAACACCTGAACAGGTAGAGAACGCCGCCGAGATTGCTCTGGAACATCACCTGGGCATGACATGCGATCCCGTTGCGGGTCTGGTTCAGGTGCCTTGTATCGAACGCAACGGATTGGGAGCCATCAAGGCAGTGTCCGCCGCGTCATTATCCCTGCGTGGGGATGGCGAACATTTCGTGCCATTGGATTCGGTAATCGAGACCATGCGCCAGACGGGTCATGACATGCACGAGAAGTATAAGGAAACCTCGCTTGGTGGATTGGCGGTGAACGTGCCAAACTGCTGATCGCTAAATAATGTGGGGGTCGTAATGCGTGGACATTGCCTGTGCGGCGCAATCAAATACGAAGTCGACTCTTCGCCATTGTCTTGCGTGACATGTCACTGCGACAGTTGCCGTCGCCAATGCGCCGCCCCGATGACCACCTACTTCGCCGTCCGCGACGGCCAATGGCGCTGGACCGGGGAAGAACCCAAGCGCTTTAACTCCTCACCCGGAGTTGAGCGCAGCTTTTGCCCGCATTGCGGTACACCGATCTCGTTCCGTTCGGCCAAGATGTCGGATGTGCTGCATCTGTACGTGGCGACATTAGAGGTGCCTGATGACCTGCAGCCCACGCTGCATGTTTCCCACGAAGAAAAGCTGAGCTGGCTGCACCTTGATGACGGTTTACCCACGTGCATTGGGCCAGATTACACAAAGGTTCAGCCCTTGCCGAAAGACTAACATCCAGCCTTTCCACTGTACCGTGAAACGGCTAGCGTCGCGGACATGACACAGGATCGTCCCGTTTTTGGCATTGTCTTAATGCTTGGCTTTTGCCTGCTTGCCCCATTGGGCGACTCGATGGCCAAACTGTTGGGCGAGACCACCCCACTGGGGTTTCTGGTAACGGTCCGCTTTGCAGTTCAGGCCCTGATCCTGATCCCTCTGGTTGCACTGACCGGCAGACCTTGGCGGATGCGTGGCCGCATCCTGCGACTGACGATAATCCGCACGTTTCTGCACATCATTGGCATCACCGCAATGTTCAGCGCGTTGCAGTTCCTGCCTCTGGCGGATGCCATCGCAATCGCCTTTGTTATGCCGTTTATCATGTTGTTGTTGGGCAAGTTTGTTCTGGGTGAAGAGGTTGGCGCACGCCGTCTGATCGCCTGCATTGTAGGTTTCATCGGCACGCTTCTAGTCATCCAACCCAGCTTTGCCGAGGTTGGCGCGCCTGCACTGCTGCCCCTTATCGTCGCTGTTGTGTTTGCTCTGTTTATGCTGGTCACACGGCAAATCGCCAAAGAGACAGACCCTGTGTCGTTACAGGCGGTATCAGGTGTTCTTGCGACTCTGGTACTGGCCCCGGTTCTGGTGATCGGAACGCATCTGGATGTGTGGGAGATTTCTGTGACCCTGCCTGCCCCGCACATGTACTGGCTGTTGATTGCGATCGGGGTCTTGGGAACCGTTGCACACCTGCTGATGACCTGGTCGTTGCGTTATGCGCCCTCAGCCACGCTGGCACCGATGCAGTACCTGGAAATCCCTGTTGCAACCCTAATCGGCTGGGTCATCTTCAGCGACCTGCCTGACGGGCTTGCCGCGCTTGGCATTACGATAACAATCGCTGCCGGGCTCTATGTCATTCTTCGCGAGCGGGCCACTGCCCGGTCTGCTCCGACAGAAACACCTGCATAAGTGGATCCAACGCAGAACGCGGGATCATGATCAATAGTCCCGGCCCGTCCATATGCAACTCGACCTCTGCCAGCGCGCGGTTCGATGTGCCCACTTGACCTGCTGGATCGAATTTCAACCCGTCGATTGGCCATTCCAACCCGGTGCTGCGCCCTGTAACCGGGCGCAAAGGAAACAGCGAAACCACGTCGCCGGGATCAACTGGCAGACGGATGTGTGGCGGTGCGTGAAAAACCACTTCATGTTCGCCCAACAGAATACACGCCTGATCTTGTCGCCTGACCAGGGTATTCAATACGGCCAATTGATGATCCAGCCGCCCCCCCAGAAACCCCGCACCCAAAATCAGCGGACATTGCGTGCTGCGCAACGCTTTATCGAAGTCCGTACTATCCTGCTCGCGGATCGGGAATAGACGCTCGGTCGGTATTTTTGCCTGTGTCGACGCGCTCAGCGAATCGAAATCGCCGATAACGGCATCCGGGATATGACCTGATTCTGTCAAAACCTTTGCACCACCATCAGCGGCCACAACCGATTTGACGCGATTCAGCACCAGATTCAGGTCCTCGGCACCGACAAATCCCCCTCCGAACAGACCAATTGGATCAATCGAGCGTACAATGATCTCATTTTTATTAAGATTGGCCATTTTTCCCGGATTTGGACACATTAAGACCACAAAATGATAGGTTCATGCAGAAAGTTCCGAGCCAGTGTGTGCTCCCGATTCCGGGTAAGCTGGCTCTCGTAGTTTGTAAAGGACGTGCGTCTGATGGTACAGAATAACAAGGTATTGACCGTTTCTTATGGAACCTTCTCCTGCACTTTGGAAGGATTTGACGATTCCTTTGAGACGATGAAAGCCATCGCCGAGTATTTTCGCGATCTTGCAGCAGATGACCGCTATTTCGGCTCTGAACCCCCTCAACCTGATGCCGAGATGCTGACACGCATTGCCAGACGCGATGCGTCCCAACGGGTGGAAGCCAGCCAGAACGAATCCGGACTTCTTTTGCGCGCCACACAGACACCTGAGACCCCCCGTCAGGAGCTAGCCCCGCAAGCCGGCGCGATGACCATGGCACACACCCCCACTCACGAGCCACCCAATCCGGCCCCAGCCGGACTTGCCGATGCGGAACCAGTCGGAGAACCCCCTGCTCCAGCGGCTGACAGCATCTCGGCCAAGCTGCAGCGCATTCGCGCAGTTGTCTCTCATTCGGATGTTCCTCCATCAGCATATTCCGAAGACGAAGACACATCTCTGCTGGCAAGTTCCACCCCCCCTGTGGACGCAGTAGCCGCAGCTTTTGAAGCTGGTGCATTGAACGCAGAAGATTTTGCCGAACCTGCGGCGCCAATGCCTGAGGAGCCGCAGCAGCCTGTTATCGATGAGGCTGACGCAGAAGAGACAGATGACCTTTCAGCCGAAGCGCCAACAACGTCTGACGAGATGGAAGAAGCTGAAGCAGCAGAAGTCCCAACTGTTGAATCAGAAGAGCAAACTGCGGAAGCCGAAGAACTGCATGTGCCCATGACCCCCGAGCACGTGCAAGCCGATGACCTTGAAGACGCTCCCGAAGCGGCGAAACTTCCTGCCGAACCCCTCTTTGCGGAGCTGGAAGAAGATATCGAGGAAGAACTCGAAGAAGAGGACGTTCCAAACATCCTTAACGTCGAGGATGTGACGGTCGAAACTGCTGACGAAACTGCCCAGGATGATCAGGACACTCAGACGCATGGGTTGTTGACCGCAGAAGATGAAGAGAACCTGCTGAGCGAGATTTCCGAGATCGAATCTGAGTTTTCTGAACGCTCGAGCCAAAAACTGACTGATGATGTTGATCCCGAACAGGATGTCCTTCGCTTAATGGCCAAAACCGGCGAGCACATGGAAGATCCTTCAAGCAGCGACGCGCGTGAAACTTATTCGCACCTGCGCACAGCGGTTGCCGCGACAGAAGCAGAGCTTGACGACGAAGCCGCTACACATTCGAAGGACGCCGAGTATCGCGGCGATCTGGAATCCGTTGTCAGCCCCCGCCGCCCCCAAGTGAAGGTTACAAGCGCGCGCCCTGAAGCAGACGCTCCGGCCCCGCTGAAACTGGTTGCCGAACAGCGCGTGGACGATCAAAGCGAACCAACTGGTCCTGTCATGCCTCGTCGCGTCACTTCGGATCTAGAAGATACCGGATCGGAAGAAAGCGGCTTTGCGCAGTTTGCACAGGATCAAGGCGCACAATCACTGCCCGATCTGTTGGAAGCAGCAGCAGCTTATCTTTCCTTCATCGAAGGCCAGGAACAGTTCTCGCGCCCGCAACTGATGAACAAAGTCCGCTCTTTGAAGCAGGACGAGTTCAATCGCGAAGAAAGCCTGCGGTCGTTTGGCCAACTGCTGCGCGATGGGAAAATCGAAAAGGCTGGTGGTGGCCGGTTCGCGGCCTCCAATCTGATCGGTTTCCGCCCAGATGACGAGCGCGCAGTCGGCTAACTGCAACAACATCAAAAGACAAAGGGTCGGGTAATTCCCGGCCCTTTTTTGTTGCAGTCTTGGCAAAGCGCGGCGGAAAAAACTCCTGTTAGTGGAAATGCTTAAAAATTTATGCTGCGTCGCAGAATTCTGGTGTAATCTCACGGCAGAAATCTCGTCATGACACCCGTTTCAGACAGAGGTATTGCTATGCAAGACATCATGATTCGACGACTTCGAAAATACGACCAGGCCTTGATAGAAAGCCATTTCAACAGCTTGGATGATGAGGCACTATATTCGCGCTTTGGCACACATGTTCCGTCGCAGGGGCTGCAAAACTATCTCTCCGACATTCTTGCAGATGCAGCATTCATATTCGGAGCCTTCCCAGATTCGTGCCTTCGAGGCGTGGGCGAATTGCGTTTGATACCTGATCATAGGCACCACGTCGCCGAGGCCGCATTTACCGTCGAGAAAGCCTGGCAAGATCAGGGGATTGGCGATGCCTTGTTGTCACGTCTGATTACAATCGCTCAGAACCGAGGGATCAGGGAAGTTCACATGCTTTGCCTTGCGACCAACCAAAAAATGAGACGCCTGGCCGCGAAACACGACGCAGAGCTAACTCTTGTACCAGGTCAGGTCGAGGCGACGCTGACGACCCCTTGGCCTACACCGTTCAGCATGGCCAAGGAATTTACAAGTGAGTACCGCGCGTTTGCACGCGCAGTGCTCAGCTGGCCAAACCAAGCGCCGACATCTCAAGTGGCTCAGGACTGATCGGGGTCTTCTTTCCCGACACCGCGAAAGATGAACTTGAACGGCAAAGCCCAAAGAACGCCCAGGACGACGTAGACCAAAAGCTCCACCCAAATCGGGGGGCGATCCAGCCAGTTCACAACTGTCACCACAGCCACAATGTAGAGTGGCAGACCAATTACAAGGATTACCAACGACCACCGGCGGCGCGCCTTATAACTCAGGCCTGGTTTGTTTTCTTCGGCCATCAGTCTGCAAACGGGTCGGTCACCAGAATGGTGTCGTCCCGCTCCGGGCTGGTGGACAAAAGCGCTACGGGGCATTCTATCAGCTCTTCGACCCGTCGTACGTACTTGATCGCATTGGCGGGCAGATCAGCCCAACTGCGCGCGCCTTCCGTCGACTCGCTCCAGCCCGGCATTTCTTCGTAAATCGGGGTGCAGCGCGCCTGCTGGTCAGCCGCAGTTGGGAGGTAATCCAAACGTTCGCCGTCCAGATCATACCCGGTACAGATTTTCAGTGTTTCAAACCCGTCCAGAACATCCAACTTGGTCAACGAGATGCCGTTTACTCCGCTGGTCGCGCAAGTTTGTTTTACCAAGCAAGCGTCAAACCAGCCACAGCGGCGTTTGCGGCCTGTCGTCGTTCCGAACTCATGGCCGCGCTCACCAAGGCGCTGACCATCCGCATCTTCCAGCTCGGTCGGGAACGGTCCTTCGCCGACCCGTGTGGTGTATGCTTTTACAATACCCAACACGAAATCAATCGAACCCGGCCCAATCCCAACGCCCGTAGCGGCCTGACCCGCGATCACGTTGGACGAGGTCACGAAAGGATAAGTGCCGAAATCGATGTCCAGAAGGGCACCTTGCGCCCCTTCGAATAAGATGCGCTTGCCAGCTTTACGCTTTTCATTCAGCACTTTCCAAACCGGAGCCGCAAAAGGCAAAATCTCCTGCGCGATCTCTTTCAACTGAGTGATCAGTGCATCACGATCAACCGGCTCGATCCCCAGACCTTTGCGCAACGGGTCATGATGCTGCAAGGCACGATCCACGCGGGCTTCAAGGGTTGCTTCGTCCGCCAGATCGGCGACGCGTACGGAACGACGCCCGACCTTGTCTTCGTAGGCGGGCCCAATTCCGCGCCCAGTGGTCCCTATCTTTGTGCCCTTGCTGGCCGCTTCTTCACGCGCACGGTCCAACTCTCCGTGGATCGGCAGAATCAACGGAGTGTTCTCAGCAATCATCAGTGTCTCAGGAGTAATCTCCACACCCTGTGCGCGGATGGTCGCGATTTCCTTGACCAGATGCCAGGGGTCCAACACGACACCATTGCCGATCACGCTCAGCTTGCCGCCGCGCACAACGCCCGAGGGCAGCGCGTGCAGCTTGTAGACTTCGCCATCGATCACCAGCGTATGGCCGGCATTATGCCCGCCCTGAAAACGCGCGATCACGTCCGCCCGTTCGCTGAGCCAGTCGACAATCTTGCCTTTTCCTTCGTCGCCCCATTGAGCGCCGACAACAACCACGTTGGCCATATCCGGTCCTTTTCGTGCTGAGTAATCAAACCCGGCTCGTATAGCGGGGCTCAGACGGCAGGGAAACCGATATTTCGCCGCAGATGATAATCGCGCGGGCGCGCGATGCCTCCGGCGGAGGTATTTTCGGCCAGATGAAGAACGGATCCCCTACTTCATCTGCTCAAAATACCTCGGGGGAGTCGCCCGGAACGGGCGGCGGGGGCAGAGCCCCCAATTTTTGTCAGCGTAGATGCACAGGTTGCCCATGCGGCGTTGTCAAATACGCGTCCTCCCAAGCCCGGTGCAGCGCTTTTACATCCTGTGGTGGCGCGGCGCCCTGATCGGCAAGCAAATCCTCAAGGGTTTCCAACCACGCCTGGAAATAATCGTCGCCACCATCCAGGTCCCGGGCTATTCCATTTCGCTTTAATGTGTCCGCGAAACGGGCCGCCCAGTCGGACCACGCGAAACGGCCCGCCTCGTTCAGCGCGACTGTGACGGCAAAGACTTGCGCGTGCCAGGGTTGGTCAAAAACGGGCTCTGGGGCCGTATGGGTGACACAGTTGTTCATGTGGGCTCCAAATAGCTTTGCCAGAGATCCAGCACCACTTCGTCGTCGGGATGCTCCGGACTGACCCAAAGTTCGGATGCCGGGAACGCCACCGCATAGATCGGTTCAGGCGCTTCGCCTAATCCATGCGCATTGGAATCGGGCAGAACATGTGTGCCGTGCAGGCGAAGGATGCGCCCCTTGGCGCCGGACGCATAGATCGGCAACCGTGTGTGGCCACCGTCCACAAGGCGATTTGCTGCGGGCCGAGTCGTGACAACCTCTTTTCCAATTGAATAGCGCACAGCGACATTGGAGGGTCTGTCTGCGGGACCACCTTTGGCCAATGCTGCGGACACGGCCTCTGCTTTCAGCATCTTTTCTGCCAGCGGGTGCGGTTCGTCGTTCCCGCCACCCCGCAGATCTTCATGGGTCAACACTCCGTTCTCTACCAATAGATCGGCCAGGCCCGAGATCCACTTCTCATAATACGAAAACCGCGTGTAATCCTTGGGTGAGAGGCGTTCGCGCGCATGGCGGGACACATCGATGTTCCATTGCCCCAGAAACCCAGAGGCAAGCGTCACCGCCAAGGCTCGCGCGTGCCAGTCCTCGGCAAAGACAGGTGCATCCTCTGCTTCGGGATTTATCGGCCCATCCCCAAAACGGCCACCCATGTCGTGAACGCGAGTCATGAGGCCACCCTGGGAAAGCCGGTACCGATCATGCTGTCACGTGTCACCAGCGAGGCAAGTTCGTCTTCACTCATCCCGTCTGTGCCTTCGGGGCGCATGGGCAGGACAAGGTAGCGAATCTCAGCGGTCGAATCCCAGACCCGCACAGATGTGCCCTCGGGCAAAGTGACGCCGAATTCGGCCAGCACTTTGCGCGGTTCGCGCACGGCGCGGGCGCGGTAGGCATCCGACTTGTACCAGCCGGGCGGGATACCCAATAACGGCCATGGGTAGCAGCTGCACAAGGTACAGACGACCATGTTGTGTTGGGCTGGAGTGTTCTCGACAACAACCATGTGTTCACCCTGTCGACCGTAATAGCCAAGATCCGCCACAACAGGTGTGGCATCTTCCAGCAGGGCCGCCTTGAAAGCCGGGTCGCTCCACGCTTTGGCAACAACCCGCGCGCCGTTCTGCGGGCCGATCTTGTTTTGATAGGTGTCGATAATCTCATCCAGAGCCGCCGGATCAATCAGCCCTTTGCGGGTCAGAATCGTTTCAAGCGCTTTGACGCGCAGCGCGGGTTCCGGCGGTAACAGGGCGTGCGGGTGGTCGTGATCGTCATGTGGCATGGGCCGCAGCCTGCGTCACTCATCAGCGTTCTGTCCAGTCCCTTTACCGTGATATGGTATATCACACGTCGTGATGCCAACTCCTGACTTGCCCCCGCGGACAAACTTGCATAAGTACCACGCGATACACGCCACGCTGTACAGGACCACCATGGAAAACGTCGTTCTCATCATCCACCTTCTGTTGGCCTTGGGCCTGATTGCCGTTGTTCTGATGCAGCGGTCCGAAGGCGGTGGCCTTGGCATGGGTGGCGGTGGTGGTGGCGCCATGACGGGCCGCGCAGCGGCAACCGCGCTGGGCAAGCTGACCTGGATTCTGGCCGCTTGCTTTATCGTGACCTCGATCACACTGACCATTCTGGCTGCACAGAAATCCTCGGGCAGTTCGGTGATCGATCGTCTGGGCGTTCCGGCCCCGGCTTCAACCGAAGAGAACACTCCGGCGATTCCGTCGGCAGATGATCTTCTGCCACCGGCACAGGGCGACAACGCGCCACTGATCCCGCAAGCGGACTGATCCACAAAACCTAGAAACCTAAAAGAGGACTGCAACAGCATCTTGCGGTTCTCTTGCGCTTTTGGCGCGAATCCTTTATACGTGAAGTCCCGTGATGCAGCGGTTTTTCGGAACCGCCGGGCAGCTGATTTTGACGTCTCACGGGAGCAGCCGAAAAACTATGGCGCGTTTTATTTTCATCACTGGTGGTGTGGTTTCGTCCTTGGGCAAAGGACTGGCTTCGGCGGCTTTGGGATCGCTATTGCAGGCGCGAGGGTACTCCGTTCGCCTGCGCAAGCTTGACCCCTATCTGAACGTCGACCCAGGCACGATGTCGCCTTTTGAACACGGCGAGGTTTTTGTCACTGACGATGGGGCCGAAACCGATCTGGACCTTGGGCATTATGAACGTTTCACTGGCGTGGCGGCCCGTAAGACCGACTCGGTAAGCTCGGGGCGCATTTATTCGAATGTGCTCGAGAAAGAGCGCCGTGGTGATTACCTGGGCAAAACAATTCAGGTGATCCCTCACGTCACCAATGAGATCAAGGATTTCATTTCAATTGGCGAAGATGAGGTCGATTTCATGCTCTGTGAGATCGGCGGCACCGTCGGCGACATCGAGGGCCTGCCCTTTTTTGAAGCAATCCGTCAGTTCAGCCAGGACAAGCCGCGCGGCCAGTGTATCTTTATGCACCTGACACTGCTGCCCTACATCAAAGCGTCGGGTGAGTTGAAAACCAAGCCGACTCAGCACTCGGTGAAAGAGCTGCGCTCGATTGGTCTGGCACCCGATATTCTGGTCTGCCGCTCTGAAGGCCCGATCCCGACCAAGGAACGCGAGAAACTGGCGCTGTTCTGTAACGTCCGCCCTGACAGCGTGATTGCGGCGCAAGACCTGAGCACCATCTATGATGCACCGCTGGCTTATCACCGGGAAGGTCTGGATCAGGCGGTTCTGGACGCGTTCCAGATCAGCCCTGCCCCGAAACCCGATCTGGCTAAATGGGAAGACGTTAGTGACCGCATCCACAATGCCGAAGGCGAAGTCAAAGTTGCCATCGTCGGCAAATACACTCAGCTCGAGGATGCCTATAAGTCGATTGCTGAGGCTCTGACCCATGGTGGCATGGCCAACCGGGTCAAGGTGAAAATCGAGTGGGTCGATGCCGAGGTATTCGACACAGAAGACGCAGCACCGCATCTGGAAGGCTTCCACGCGATCCTCGTACCCGGCGGATTTGGCGAACGCGGCACCGAAGGCAAGATCAAGGCTGCTCAGTATGCGCGCGAACACAAGGTCCCCTATCTGGGCATTTGTTTGGGCATGCAGATGGCGGTGATCGAAGCGGCACGGAATGCTGCTGGCATCACCGAGGCGGGTTCAGAGGAGTTCGACCACGAGGCCGGAAAAAAACGTTTCGAGCCAGTTGTTTACCACCTGAAAGAATGGGTGCAGGGCAACCACAAGGTTGAACGCAAGGTCGGCGACGACAAAGGCGGCACCATGCGCTTGGGTGCTTATAACGCGGTTCTCGCCGAAGGATCCAAGGTTGCCGGTGTCTATGGCAGCACCCAGATCGAGGAACGCCACCGTCACCGCTATGAGGTCGACATCAAGTATCGCGAACAACTTGAGAAAGCCGGTTTGAACTTTTCAGGCATGTCGCCGGACGGTCGTTTGCCCGAAATCGTGGAATGGTCGGACCACCCTTGGTTCATCGGCGTTCAGTACCACCCGGAACTGAAGTCCAAGCCTTTTGACCCGCACCCGCTGTTCCGCGATTTTGTGCGCGCTGCAAAAGACACCTCGCGTCTGGTGTAATCCCCCGCTGTGTCGGTCTGTCACCCCCACGTTGTTTTGTGGGGGCTGACCTCTTAACTGTATGAGGATGCGAAGTTTCTGCTTCGTGCCTTGGATACAGTTCAGAGATTCAGGAGATTTCCGATGAGCAACGCAACAACCATCACCAACCTCCAACAAGCACTGCATATGGAACTGACAGCGGCGCATCAGTATCAGCTGCACGCCCATGTGCTAGAAGATTGGGGCCTCGACATTCTCGCCGAAAAGATGCGCGGTGAGATGCAAGAGGAGATTGGGCATTCTGACGCCTTCATCGAGCGAATTCTGTTCCTTGGTGGCGTTCCTGAACTTGAGTTTCAGAAAACTCCGGCGGCCGCGGGTTCTTTGGAAGAGATGTTCGCTGCGGATCTGAAGGATGAAACCGAGGCCGTTGATTTCTACACCAAAGCCGCGCTGCAGGCTGCCGAGGTCGGGGATGTCGGCTCGCGTACTCTGTTCGAACGTATCCTTCTGGAAGAAGAAGGTCACAAAGACTGGTTGGACACTCAATTGAACCTGCTGAAGCGTTTGGGTGAGGCGAATTTCAGCGCGAAATTCGTATCTGGCGCGTCAGAGCAAGCCTAACGGTTTTGACCAACCTATCAGACGGCACAGGTATTTGACGGATCTGCACAGCGCCTGTGTCGTCACTTCAAAGTGACGTGTGGGATGGAAAAAACTCTATTCCAGTCCTCTTCAACTGACTAACTGTTGCACAGACCACAACAGGAGAGTTCCGATGACCGATCAGATCCAGGACGCTAAAACCTTCACCAGCCTTCACAAAAAAGGCGATCCGGTCATCCTTTTCAACATCTGGGACGCAGGCAGCGCAGGCGCAGTTCGGGATGCGGGCGCACAGGCCATTGCGACCGGAAGCGCACCGGTTGCCATGGCTCAAGGGTTCAGTGACGGGCAGAACATCCCCCTTGAGGCTGCTTTGGATAATGCCCGCCGCATTGTCTCAGCCGTCGATCTGCCGGTGACGCTGGACTTTGAAGGGGCCTATGCGGAAACTTTGCAGGGGGTCGCGGAAAACGTGAAACGTGCGCTGGAATGCGGCGTAGTCGGGTTCAACTTCGAAGATCAGGTCATCGGTGGCGAGGGCCTTTATGACATGGCGGTTCAGGCCAAGCGTGTTGAAGCCATGCGCAAAGCCTGTGAAAGTGCAGGCATCCCCGCGTATGTCAACGCGCGCACCGATCTCTTCCTCAAGACACCGGCTGACACGCATGACCAGGCTATGCTGCAGGATGCCATTGCGCGGGCCGCGGCCTATGAAACGGCGGGCGCCAGTGGATTTTTCGCGCCGGGCCTGAAAGACGAAACAATGATTGGCCAGCTTTGCGAGGCGACCAACCTGCCCGTCAATATCATTGCCCTGCCCGGCACACCTGAAACGTCCAAACTGGCCGAATTGGGCGTGGCGCGTGTCAGCTATGGGCCGGTGCCCTACCGTCAGATGATCACGTGGCTGACCGAGCAGGCGCAGGCCGCTTTGAACTATCAGGGCTAACCGCGCCCAATTCGGTAGTATTGCCTTCCGAAGTAGTTTTCTTCACCTTACGGTTGAACACTGCAAGCTGTGGATACCGGCTCTGAGGGACACGCGATCAATCGGCAATCTTGTGACCATTCTGACCTATGGCAGGTAGTCTTCGCTTGGCGGACCACAAAATATGGAATAACCTGACTTTATGTTGAAAAAATTCTTTCAGGCGCTCAGGCCGCCTCAACATGAACACCTGCCCGACCCGGATGCCGAGCTTGCCCTGGGCGCGCTCATGGTACGTGTGGCGCAGGCGGATCGGGATTACAAACTGGAAGAGATCAGCCTGATCGACAAGATTCTAGCCCGTCTTTACCAGCATAATGCGATCGAGGCGGCAAAAGTTCGGGCAACTTGCGAAAAGCTTCATGCCGCTGCGCCCGAAACCGACACTTTTGGTAAGCTGATCCGGGAGACGACGGACCTGAAAGAGCGTCTGGCCGCGCTCGATGCTTTGTGGGAAGTTGTTTTGGCCGATGGCAGCACGGATGAAGGCGAGATGAAGATCGTCGAAGAAGCCCGCGTCGCCATGGGTTTGAGCTTTAATGACAGCAAGGCCGCACGCGAACGCGTACAAAGCCGCTTGGATGTGAGTTAGGCGCTCGCTATATCTAGCCCATGTTCAGCGACTTTCTTTCCAGGCTCACGCAGCCTCAACCCGACCCGCTTGTTGACGACGACGCCCGCCTTGCATTGACCGCCTTGCTGGTGCGTCTGGCCCGTTCCGACAACGACTATTCCGATTCCGAGATGGCGCGCATCGACCGTATTTCTGCGGAACGCTATGGCTTGTCTCCGTTCGAAAGCGCCGCCCTGCGCGCGCAGGCCGAGGATTTGGAAGCAGAAGCCCCCGACACGGTCCGCTTTACCCGTGCCATCAAAGAGGCTGTCGCCTATGAGGACCGGCTGGCCGTGGTCCAGGCCCTGTGGTCCGTAGCGCTTGCTGACGGTCATCGCACTGGCGAAGAAGACTCTCTGCTGCGTCTCGTGGTCAGCCTTTTGGGTGTAAGCGACGTGGATTCGGCCTTGGCGCGCCAAAGGGCTGCAAAATCGTGATCGCAATGCTTGGCATGTATGACATGCCTGCGCTTCAAGCTGCCAATGACCGGTTCTGGACCTTGATCCGCAATCATCTGGGTTATGGCCCAGATCACCTGACCAGAGATCAGGACATGTGGGGGGTCTGGCAAGATCCGAATCTGATTCTGGCTCAGACATGCGGAATGCCGTACCGGACCCGACTGCATGGTCATGTGCAATTGGTTGGAACGCCAGATTATGGCCTGCCAGATTGCCCGGCTGGCCATTACAACTCGGTTTTTGTCAAACGTCGGGATGATACCCGCGACCTCACAGATCTGACACAAGGTACCTTTGCCTATAACGAGGCTGTGTCTCAGTCCGGTTGGGCGGCCCCAATCACGCATTTGGCACAGTTGAACCTGCGCCCCGCCGCAGTTTTGGAGACGGGCGGGCACGCGCTTTCTGCGCAAGCCGTGGCCGAGGGGAAAGCAGACTTTGCCGCTTTGGATGCGCTGACATGGCATCTGCTGCAGGAATACACCGACCAGAATGACCGCCTGCAAGAGGTGACGAGGACCGTGCCAACCCCAACTTTGCCCTACATTACCGCACAAGGGCAAAACGCTGCGCAAATCGCGCTTGCCGTGCGCGCAGCCATTGAAGGTCTAGAGGACACGGATCGGCAACAACTGTCCCTGAGGGGCCTAGTGGACATTCAGGCTTCGGATTACCTGGCTGTTCCCAACCCTCCGACCCCAAACGCCTTACTTTCGAACAGCTGACCAAATTGTCGAACGCATTTAGTCATTTTGGGCGTTTGAGGTCTTGATTCTGTCATTTGCGCATTGCATTGACCTATTTTTTCGGTCCTAGTACCGCACCAACACCACCAACCACTGGACTGCCCGTGACAGAAACCGCTCCCGTCATCGAAATCAAAAACCTTCACAAAAGCTTCGGTAATCTCGAGGTGTTGAAGGGGGTGGATATTACAGCTCATCGTGGCGACGTAGTTTCGCTGATCGGCTCATCGGGATCGGGAAAATCAACGCTCCTGCGCTGCTGCAACCTTTTGGAAGACAGCCAGCAGGGAGAGATTCTGTTCAAGGGCGAACCTGTCAAATGGTCCGGTGAAGGCCATGCGCGTCGCCCTGCCGACCCCAAACAAGTCATGCGCATTCGCACAAACCTGTCGATGGTTTTTCAGCAGTTTAATCTATGGGCGCATATGACCATCCTGCAAAACGTGATGGAGGCCCCCGTGACCGTTCTGGGCCGTGACCGGGCCGAAGTGGAAGACAGTGCGCGCAAATATCTGGAAAAGGTCGGCATCGGGGACAAATGCGACGTCTACCCCGCCCAGTTGTCCGGCGGTCAGCAACAGCGTGCCGCCATTGCGCGTGGTCTGTGTATGGAACCCGAAGCGCTGCTGTTTGACGAACCGACCTCGGCACTGGACCCCGAGCTTGAACAAGAGGTCATCAAGGTGATCAAGGATCTGGCCGCCGAAGGGCGTACCATGATCATCGTGACCCATGACATGAAAATGGCTGCCGACATCTCAAGCCACGTGGTGTTTCTGCACCAAGGTCTGATCGAGGAAGAAGGCACGCCCGAAGATATCTTTACGTCACCCGAATCCGAACGGCTTCGGGGCTTTCTCTCCGCCACTCAGGCGGCTTAACTTCAAATACAGAACCAAACTGGGGAGTAACCAATGAAAAAACTGATTCTGTCCACCGCAGCACTGGCGCTGACTGCCGGTATCGCCATGGCCGACACCGTCCGCATGGGCACCGAGGGCGCCTACCCTCCGTATAACTTCATCAACGACGCCGGTGAGATCGACGGTTTCGAGCGTGAGGTTGGCGACGAGCTGTGCAAACGCGCAAACCTGGAGTGTGAGTGGGTTAAGAACGATTGGGATTCGATCATTCCAAACCTGGTGTCGGGCAACTACGACACTATCATCGCCGGCATGTCGATCACCGACGAACGTGACGAGGTCATCGATTTCACCCAGAACTACTTCCCGCCTGCGGCTTCGGCCTATGTCGGTGCAGCGGAAGGCGTTGATGTTGCCGGCGGTATCGTCGCCGCGCAAACCGCAACTATTCAGGCCGGTCACGTAGCCGAATCCGGCGCGACGTTGGTTGAATTCGCAACCCCGGAAGAAACGATCGCAGCCGTGCGTAACGGTGAAGCCGATGCGGTCTTTGCTGACAAGGACTTTCTGGTGCCGATCGTCGAAGAATCGGGCGGTGAGCTGGTTTTCGTAGGCGATGATGTCCCGCTGGGCGGCGGTATTGGCCTAGGCATCCGTGAATCGGATGGCGAACTGCGTGGCAAGTTCGACGAAGCGATCACGTCGATGAAAGCAGACGGTTCGCTGAACGAACTGATCGTCAAGTGGTTCGGCGAAGGCGTTCCAACTTACAACGCTGACGGTTCGGTCGTTACAAACTAATCCGTATCAAGCGGTTCGGCGTGCCAGTCGCGCCGAACCTCGCCCGACAGCAACGCGGGCACGACGTTCGAAAGACGCTACATGTTTTCCTACTGCGCTGATCCAGACACGCTCGGAACATTCCGTTGGTTTTCTTGTTACCTGACCAACGGTGTCCACTGGTCCTTCTACCTGTCTTTCCTGAAGGTATTGGGATTGCTGGCCGTGACCGCGCCTGTTGCGTTGGCGTTTGGCTTTATGGGTGCAATGGCAGCCCGTTCTCATTTCCCACCACTAAGCTGGCTGGGAAAAGGGTACATCGCCATTGTGCGCGGCGTCCCCGACATCGCATTCTTCCTGTTTTTTGTTATTGCCCTGGATCAGGCGTTCGAATGGACGCGGCATAAAATCCTGTGCCCCGAATGGACCGACCCGATCCGTCAGGGAAATGATTTCATCGTGTGTCAGGCGGCCAAGCTGCCATTGGGGACTGCGCCGGAATGGGTGCACGAAACCTATGGGTTCTTTCTGGCCATCATCACTTTCTCAATCGTTTTCGGAGCCTTCGCCGCAAACGTTCTGTTCGGCGGCATGCGGGCGGTACCGCACGCACAGCTGGAAACAGCCGAAGCTTATGGCATGACCCGTCGCCAGACCTTCTGGCGCATCCTGGTACCACAAATGTGGGTCTACGCCCTGCCCGGCCTGTCGAACCTATGGATGGTTCTGATCAAGGCGACGCCGCTTCTGTTCCTGCTGGGGATCGAGGATATCGTCTATTGGGCGCGCGAGCTTGGTGGCACCAAAACCTCCAGATTCACCCAGTACCCGCACGGAGACTGGCGGATGTGGTACTTCCTGTTCCTGCTCATCTTCTATCTGGGTATGACCCGCGTATCCGAGATTGGATTGGAAAAACTGATGCGCAAGCTGTCGCACGGACAGGCCACCTCGGGCGGTGAACTGCTACGCAAGGAGACCACGGCATGAGCTGCTTGCAGACCATTCAGGACTATGGCCTCCGTTCTCTTGGCATTGGCGAGCGTCTGCTGCCCAAGAACGATTTCACCCTGTGCGAGCAGTTTACACTGATCGGGTCAGGTATGATCTGGAATGTGTATTTCGGGATCATGGCACTGGCCACCGGGTTCTTTCTGGCCACCGCCCTGGCCGTCGGCAAAGCCTCGACAAACAAGTGGCTACGCAAACCTTCGGAATGGTTCATCTTCCTGTTCCGCGGTTCGCCCTTGTTTATCCAGTTCTTCTTTGCCTATTTCTTCTTCCTATCGCTGAAGAAATCCTACCCGATGTTTGATGCCTTCACCTCAGCCTGGTTGGGGGCGCTGATCGTGCTGTTCCTGAACACCGCTGCCTATTCGGGCGAGATTTTCTATGGTGCGCTCAGATCCATTCCCAAAGGCGATATCGAGGCTGCTGATGCTTATGGCATGACAGGTTGGGCTCGCTTCCGCCGGATCGTCTGGCCCACCATGCTGCGCCTGGCGTGGCCTGCTTATACAAACGAGGCGATCTTTCTGTTCCACGCCACAACGCTGGTTTTCTTCTCGGCCTTCCCAGCGTGGCAACAACGCGGAGACGCGCTGTATTACGCCAGCTACTTTGCCGACAAGACGTTCAACCCATTCGTTCCCTATCCGATTCTGGCGTTCTATTTCATTCTGCTGACACTGGTGATCGTCTGGGGGTTTGGCATGATCAACAAGCGCTTGAACCGACATCTTCCAGCTGCCAGGCAAACCAAGATGCGCTTCAAACTAAACCTCGCGCGCTGATCTTCAGCGCGCGCATCGCATCAACTTTCAAAGCTATTCGAATGGCGCAACGCGTGCAGTCGCGTGAAAAACAAACCTGTTTTGAGAGAAGTGGTACCGCCTCCCTGGCTTGAACAGGGGACCTCTGGATCCACAATCCAGCGCTCTAACCAACTGAGCTAAGGCGGCACTCGTGAGGGGCGATTTACCGAACGCGCCGGGGGAATGCAAGAGGATTAAAGCCGAAATTTCCAGCTTTGTTCGACAAGATCGACCCCAAAGGAATGCACCGGTTTGCTGTCTGTCAGTTCCCACCCAAAAGCCTTGTACAGCGCACATGCCGCCCTGTGGCTTTCATGGGTCCACAGAACCATTTCCTGATAACCGGCGTCCCTTGCAAAGCCTGTACAGGCTTCCAGTAGCCGTTTCCCAACCCCATGACCGCGAGCCTCGGGGACAAGCAGAAACAAGCGCAGTTTTGCGGTGTGTTGATCGACACCTACACAAAAAATGCTGCCCAGCCGTCGCCCGCCCTGCTCTGCAATCCACCCCTTTTCGCGGGTGGGATCGTGGGATGCGATGAACTCGTCAAGGATACGTGCAACCAAAGGCGCGAAACTGTCGTCAAACCCTTCATCACGCGCATAGAGCGTACCGTGCTGTTCGACCAGCCAGGCAGCATCATCCGGTTGAAAGGTTCTGAGTATGACATCATCCATGATTTATCTGACCGCAAAGGTGACTTGATTCTCAACCCTGCGCGCGCTAGCAGGAATGCTCAGTCTCGGAGGCACAGATGGGCATCAATACCGAACGCGACATTCAGGCGAATCTGCAAATCGGCCCAACCGATCAGGGTATGGTACGCTTGTTCATCGAAGCAGACGGTGTGGAAATTCCGATGGATTTCGACCCGGAAGAAGCCGAAGAAATTGCCGATGAAATCCGCGCGGCTGTCCAAGCCGCTCTGGCCGTCAAAGGCTGACGCTAAAGCCGCGGATCGCGCAACGCGTGCAGACGACGTGCCGCATCTGTTGCAAACTTCTGGATCATCTTCTTCCGCCGTGCAGGGGCCAATTTGTCTTCGGGCGACATGCGCACAATTTCTGCGTCATATGCGTCGGCGATGATCAAACCGGTTTCCGCGGGCAAAAGATCGACCGGAAAATCAGTGTCGACAGCCCAGAAAAACCGATCACACCACTCCAAATAGCCCTGCCATTTCGAATCTGACTGATAATCGGCCCGGCTGGATTTGCATTCGATCACCCAAAGCTCACCCTTGGGGCCTAACCCCATCACATCGACGCGCAAACCGCGTGCCGGGACAAATTCCTCAACAGATACAAAACCATGCGTCGCAAGGTGTCGCGCGACACCCCGCGCCAGTTTTTGTCCAGGCTGCAAATCCAAAACCATTTCTCAAATGTGAACAATTAGTGAACAAAAGTAAAGCACCCCTTCAGACTTGACATGATACCTTTTGGTACTGCATTAATATGATACCAAATGGTATCTCATTTGAGGGTGCTTATGGAAAACCAAACTCAAAACGCGTTTCGTGCGCTGGCTGATCCAACTCGCAGGGACATCGTGCAACTGCTTGCAGTTCAGGACATGACAATCGGGCAATTGACCGACCGGTTCGACATGACCCGAGCTGCGGTCAAGAAACACCTGACTGTTCTTTCTGACGGTGGCTTGATCTCGGTCGAAGTGCGCGGTCGGGAACGCATTAATCGACTTGAACCACTGGGGATGGCCCCTGTTCTGGATTGGCTCAGCTATTTTGACCAGTTCTGGGACGACCGCCTCAACTCTCTCAAGGAAGCTGTTGAAAGGAAATCAAAATGACCGATTCTGTATTGAAGAAATCAATATTCCTCAGGGCCGAACCGGAAACCGTATGGGCTTATCTTACGGACCCTGACCATTTGGCAGAATGGTTTCACAAACCGGAACGGCCGTTGGTCGAAGGTCAAAAGCTTGAGATGTTTGGCACCACAAGTGGAGACTTGCTGATCTGGGGCGAAGTTCGCGTCGCTAAACCTCCCAAGTATCTTGAATACACGTTCACAGTGAAACCCATGGGCGATGCTGTAAGCACCGTGAAATGGACCTTGGAGCCTGTGGCAGGTGGAACGCGTCTTGATCTGCGGCACGAAGGCTTGCCGCAGGGTACTGATGCCTTCGGACTGATCCTGGCCTTGGACAAAGGGTGGGACGAACACTTTGGCAAGATGCGCGTGGCTTTGCACGAAACTGTTGATGCCTGACCCCTTGTGCGAACCCGCCAGACACCCTAGTTAAACGCGTGGCGGGTTCTGCCCTTCTTGTGACAGGTAGCATTCTGGTGGCCTTAAGCAATTCCGAGGGGGCTGGCTCTGTTCAGGTCCTGGCCTGATTACCTGGCGCCCACCTGTACATACAGGTCCTCGGGAATCACACCGCACGGTTGACTGGTGGTCCCGCCGCAATTTCCCCTGAATTTCAGCGCTCTGCGCGGGCTTCCTGCTTGGCAAGTGCAGGCTTGAAGCTATGCACGACAGGCGATCCACGCCGTGGACCACCGGGCTTTTCGGCCATGCTCATGATCTTGTAGGCGAATTGTACCCCGGCAAAGACGATACCGTTCATGAACCAGATCATGATCAGCGCGATCAGACCGATTTCCGAGCCCGTGATCAGGTTGCGCAAGTTCGCCACGTTCAACGCCAATAGAACCCCGACAAACACTGCCGATATAACAAAACCCCAAGCGACTTGAGTGATATACAGACGGATCAGTTTCGGCATCGCATCTCTCCTCGCGCTGATATCAGAAGTCTAGCGCTTGGAGGGCGACGGTAAAGGCGTCAGAACGCCTCGGGCTGAGCCTCGCGTGCCATGTGGTCCAACACGGCGTTGACGAATTTGGGCTCTTTGCCTTCGGGGAAGAAAGCGCGCGCAACGTCAACGAACTCGGTGATGACCACTTTGGGTGGCGTGTCGCTTTGGGTCAGCTCTGCCCCAGCCGCGCGGAACAGCGCCCGCAGGGTCGGATCGATGCGCGAGATCGGCCATTTTGCGACCAGAGCGCGGTCGGTCATCTGATCGATCGGCGCCTGATAGTTCACCGCGTTGTCGACCAGCGATCGGAACACGCTGATATCGCCATCCAGCATTTCTTCGCCCTCATAGACGGCGCCAAAACGGTGATCCAGAAACTCGTTAACAACCTGTTCAGTTGTCTGACCCGACTGCTCCATCTGGAACAGCGCCTGCACAGCATAAAGCCGGGCGGCGGATTTCATCAGGCGTTTCTGGTTGGCCGGTTTCGGCGCGTCTGTCTGGGTCATGCTGTCGTGGGTCCGTTGTTGTCGCCCGCCACAAGGATGGACTCGGACGGCGGCTTGAAGCCAACGCCCTTTTTGGAAGAGCCCCACTTACGGCTGAGTGCGATCAGATGCAAGGCCGCAGCGGCCGCCCCGCCACCTTTATTCATCTTTTCGGGGTTAGCCCGGACTTCGGCCTGTTCATCATTCTCGACCGTCAGAATACCGTTGCCGATACACAGGCCCTGCAGACCCATCAGCTGGATGGCGCGGCTCGAGTCGTTGCAGACGGTCTCATAATGCGTGGTCTCACCACGAATGACGCAGCCCAGGGCGACATAGCCGTCGAAATTGCACTGACGGTCGGCCATGGCGATGGCGGTGGGGATCTCCAGCGCGCCCGGAACTTCAACAACCTCGCAGGTGCCGCCTGCGGCATCGATCTCGGCCTTGGCACCGGCGATCAGATTGTCGGCAATCGCGCGATAGAACGGGGCCGCCACGATCAACAGCTTCACCGGCTTGTCGAAACTGGGCGTCGGCAGGATGCCATGCTTGTCTTGTTCAGCCATGATCAGTCTTCCTTCAAAATCGAGCGGGTGCCCACGATGGACAAACCAAAGGCGTCGAGCCCCAGATACACGGTTTCAGGCGAGTCGGTCAGCAGCACCAGGTCCTGAATACCCATTTTGGACAGGATCTGCGCGCCCAGCCCGGTCTGCTTGATGGTTCGCGGGCCATCATCGTCAATTGCGTAAAGTGAGTTGCGTGGTTGCCGGAACAGGCAGACGACACCGCGCCCCTCTTCGGCGATCTTTTCCATCGCACGCGGCAATTCGCGCGAAGATTTCGGCCCGAGACCCAGGATATCCGGCGCTTCGTGCAGCGCGTGCGTGCGGGTCAAAACCGGCTCAGGCGTCGAGATGTCGCCCTTTATCATGACCACGTGTTCGATGCCGTGGGTCTGATCGGTGAATATCCGCATTTCCCAATCGCCGCCATATTCTGACGTGACGGTCTGACGCGAAGTTTCCACCACCAGATTGTCATTGCGCGAGCGATAGCTGATCAGATCACTGATCGTGCCGATTTTCATGTCGTGCTCTTGAGCGAATTCAACCAGATCAGGCAGACGCGCCATGGTGCCGTCGGGCTTCATGATCTCGCAGATCACCCCGGACGGGTTCAACCCTGCCAGACGCGAGATATCAACGGCAGCCTCTGTATGGCCCGCACGCACCAGCACCCCACCCCGCTTGGCCCGCAATGGGAAGATATGGCCAGGCGTCGCGATGTGCGCCATTGTGTTCTGCTCATTGATCGCGGTAGCCACGGTCAGCGCACGATCAGCAGCGGAAATTCCGGTACTGACACCTTCGCGCGCTTCAATCGATACGGTGAAGGCCGTCTCGTGCCGGGACGAGTTGTTGACGGCCATCATCGGCAGCCCCAGCGCATCCACGCGTTCCGCTGTCATCGGTAGACAGATCAGGCCGCGCCCATGGGTCGCCATGAAGTTGATTGCCTCGGCATCGGCGAATTCAGCGGCAATGACCAGATCACCTTCGTTCTCACGATCTTCGTGGTCGACGAGGATATACATCCGGCCTGCGCGCGCTTCTTCGATGATGTCTTCGATCGGGCTGATCGCATCGCGCAGCTGGGCCTCAACCGGACCGGGGGTTTCAAAGCTCATGGGGCAGCCTTTCAGATGGCATGTTTGCACGGCGGAATAGACCACTCAGGCCCCAAAGGCCAGCCTGCAAACGGCGCAGATCGGGCGCGACGCGACGTATCAGGACATCTCGGCCAAACGCGCGACGTAACGGGCCAGCGTATCGATCTCAAGGTTGACACGATCGCCAACACGAACGTCGCCCCAGGTGGTCACCTCTTTGGTGTGCGGAATGAAGTTGATACCAAAATCGCAGTCTTTCACATCGTTGACCGTCAGAGAGGTTCCGTTCAGTGCCACTGACCCCTTTGGGGCGATAAACCGCGCCAAGTCTTTGGGCGCGCGCAGAGTCACACGGGTGCTGTCGCCTTCGTCTTCGACGGCAACCACCTCGGCCACGCCATCCACGTGACCGGATACGATATGGCCACCCAATTCGTCGCCAACCTTTAGCGCACGTTCAAGATTGACGCGTTTGCCAACAGTCCACGTATCCAGGTTGGTTTTCGACACGGTTTCAGCGCTGATCTGAACATCATACCAATCATCCCCCAGTGCGATCACTGTCAGGCAAACGCCATCACTGGCAATTGAAGCCCCGATATCAATACCGGACGTATCATAGGCTGTTTTGATACGGGCGCGCAGGTCTCCCTTCTGCTCCAGTTCGGTGACGGTGCCCATGTCGGTAACGATCCCTGTAAACATTCCGTTAACCCTCAGTCTCTACGCTGTCCTAGTCTCACCGCCGAGGTAAGCCTATCAGACCGCGCGAGCAAGCCCTGCCTTGCCGCGCCTTGCCCAAACGGGCATAGTTTCGACAATAAAGCCAAACGAGCAGTCCAAATGCAGCATACGCCCTTAGATCCAAAAGATCGCGTATTCCTATTTCTTCAGGGACCACATGGGCCGTTTTTTTCCGCATTGGGAAAAATGCTGCGTTCCACTGGGGCTCAGGTCTGGCGCGTCGGGTTCAACGCTGGTGACCAAGCGTTCTGGGCCGATAAGGCAAGCTATGTTCCATTCCTCGACGCAGCCGAGACCTGGCCTGAAACGCTTGCCGGGATCATCACGGAAAAGGGCATCACGGATATAGTCCTCTATGGGGATACACGGCCAGTACACGCGCATGCAGTTCAAGTTGCCAGGGCGCACGGGGCAATCGTTCATGTGTTTGAGGAAGGCTATCTGCGTCCTTGGTGGGTGACGTATGAGCGGAACGGGTCAAACGGGAACTCGCACCTCATGTCACTGGGCACAAATCAGATGCGGCTAGCATTGGAAGACGCGGACAGCAAAACGCCCCCGCCACCATCACACTGGGGGGACATGCGGCAGCACATTTTCTATGGCGCCCTTTACCACTGGTTCGTCATGTTCATGAACGGGCGATATCGCAACTTCCGGCGACATCGGGAACTGCCTGTGTCAACTGAGTTCAGGCTTTACTTCAAGCGACTGATTTTGATGCCTTTTCACAGACTTCGCCGCAGTATTGCGACAGCCCGTGTCAGATGGCGTGGTTATCCGTACCACCTGGTCCTGCTGCAATTGGGACATGACAGCTCGGTCCGGGCACATTCCAACTATTCTGGCATGTGCGAATTTCTGGATCAGGTGATCGAGGGCTTTGCGCAGGGCGCGCCTGCACATCACAGGCTGGTCATCAAGGAGCATCCTTTGGAAAACCACCGCGAACCATTGCGCCGCCACGCGATGGCATGCGCCAGAAAGCACGGTATCCAAGAAAGGGTTCACTATGTCCCCGGCGGAAAACTCGCCAAACTTCTGGATGACGCGAATTCAGCCGTGACCGTGAACTCAACAGCCGGGCAGCAGGTTCTTTGGCGTGGTATTCCACTGCGGATTTTCGGACGGTCCGTTTACGACAAACCCGAATTCGTGTCTCAGCAGCCTATTGCTGCCTTTTTTGCAGCGCCTGAACATCCCGATAGCGAGGCATATCGGTGTTATCGACAGTTCCTTCTGGAAACCAGTCAGGTGCCAGGCGGTTTCTATTCCCGTCGTGGTCGACGGCAGGTTCTGCGGCGTGCTGTAGACATGATGCTGAGTGCGAATGATCCATATCAGGCGATCCTCAACAAGAACGCGGCGCGGACGCCACAGTTGAAAATCGTTGAAGGACAAGGGCGTGCTGTGACTGGAAGTTGAGCGTCTGACCGGATAGGCTGCGCACAAGTACAAAAAGACTGAGGACACCGGCAGTGAAGATCTCTCCTATGCGTTGGATGCGGGGGGTTTCCCTTGTGGCCGCAATCGGCCTGATGGCCGCGTGCCAGCTTCCGAAATCCGGACCGAACAAAACCGAAATCCTGGCAGGTGCTGTGCAGAACGGTGGCAACGCGTTTGTTGTCGAGGTCGATGATCGAGTGACACGTGCCACATCCGCGATCCCACAATTCGGCTTTTCCCCTTCGTTCAGCAGTGCCCAGACCTTGACCGCTGATACGGTTCGCCCCGGTGATGTTCTGAGCCTGACCATTTGGGAAAACGTTGATGACGGCCTTTTGACCACCGAAACTGGCGCGGCAACGGCGCTGGAAGAGGTGCAGGTTGATAGCGAAGGCTTCATCTTTGTTCCCTATGCAGGTCGCTTACGGGCTGCCGGAAACACACCGGAACAATTGCGCGTTCTGATCACAAACAAATTGCAGGAACAGACACCGGATCCACAGGTCGAAGTGCGGCGCGCTGCAGGCGACGGGTCCACTGTATCGTTGACCGGCACAGTAAACGCACCGGGCATATACGCGATCCAACGGCCGACCCGCTCTTTGTTGGGCATGTTGTCTCAGGCGGGGGGCGTCTCGGTGGCGTCTGACATTGCATTGGTGACACTGATCCGTGGCGGACAAAGGGGCACTGTCTGGTACGAAGACCTGTATCGGAATCCCAAGCTTGATGTGGCCCTTCGCGGTGGCGATCGCATCCTGGTGGAAGAAGACAGCCGGTCCTATATCGCGCTTGGCGCTACAGGCGGCCAGTCCCGCGTGGCCTTTGAAAGCCAGGACCTTTCTGCCCTTGAAGCACTTGCCCAAGTAGGTGGATTGCTGACGCTATCCTCGGATCCGACAGGTATCTTCATCCTGCGCAAAGAACGCGAGAGCGTGGCTCGCAGCATCACCGGCCGTGCGGACCTGAAGGGCGACCAACGCATGATTTATCTGCTGAATCTGACAGCACCCAACGGCCTGTTCATCGCGCGGGATTTCGTGATCCGCGACGACGACACAATCTATGTGACCGAAGCGCCATACGCACAGTGGAGCAAATCGATCTCACTTATCGCGGGCGGCCTGACACCTATTGCCAACGTTGCCACACTGACCGGAAACTGATGCATGATCCCCGACGAGGACAGCTCAGCCGGGGACAGCCGTACCCGGCTGTTTGTCTATAATGGTGGCTTTTTGACGCAAAAGCGCCTGACGCGGATCTTGTCCCTTGCTGGCTTTGACGTTCGTTTGGGCATTCCCAAAAGCGGTGATTGCGTAGGGGTTTGGGGCGACAGCCCAACTGCACATCGCGGCCTAACGGTCGCCGAAAAACACGACGCGCCGGTTGTACGGATCGAAGATGCATTCCTCAGATCGTTGCACCCGGGACGCGAGGGAGAGAGCCCCCTGGGCTTATTCATAGATCGCTCGGGGCTGCATTTCGACGCGTCAGCCCCATCGGACCTTGAAAAGACTCTGATCAATGAGCCGTTGGACGACACCGCCCTGCTGAATCGCGCGCGCGCTGCAATCGAACGGATCAAAGAACTGCATCTCAGCAAATATTCCGCCTTTGATCTGGCCTTGACCCCTCCGGACCCCGGATATGTTCTGGTCGTCGATCAAACGGTGGGCGACGCTGCGGTTACAGCCAGCGGCGCGGACCGGGCTCGTTTTCTTGAAATGCTGTTTGTCGCGCAAGAAGAAAACCCTGGCGCACAGATACTGATCAAGACACACCCGGAAACGCAGGCGGGTCATCGCCAAGGGCATTTCACCGATCAGGACCTTTCAGATCGGATCTCGCTGTTCAACGCACCGATCAGCCCCTGGCCCCTGCTGGAAGGTGCTGTTGCCGTTTACACTGTGTCCTCACAACTGGGGTTCGAGGCTGTTCTGGCCGGGCACAAACCACGTGTGTTCGGTCAGCCATTCTACGCTGGCTGGGGCCTGACACAGGATGAGAACCCAATTGCGCGCCGCCAACGCAACCTGACCCGCGCGCAGCTTTTCGCTGCAGCTATGCTGCTGTACCCCACATGGTACGATCCTTTTCGGGATAAACTATGCGAACTTGAAACAGTGCTGGACACGCTCGAAGCGCAAACCCGCGCGTGGCGGCAGGACCGGAACGGATGGACTGCCTCTGGTATGCGGCTGTGGAAACGCAAGCATCTGCAGCAGATATTCGGGCAGCACGCAAAGCTGCGATTTACAGCGGCACAGCCCGAAACTGCAGAGCGCCCACATATGATCTGGGCCAATCAGGCACGCGACACCGATGGTGCGGTGCGGGTCGAAGACGGGTTTCTGAGGTCGCGTGGCTTGGGGGCAGAACTTGTCCCTCCACTCTCGTTGGTGACGGATGAAATCGGCATTTACTACGATCCGACAAAACCTAGCCAGTTAGAAGACCTGATCAGTCGACGTGAAACTCTGCGCCCGGATCAGGAATTGCGGGCCGAGCGCCTGATACAGCGGTTGTTGGCAGAGGGATTGAGCAAATACAATATGGGCCAGCCCGCCTCCGCCCTGCCCGAAGGGCATCGTATTTTAGTGCCGGGACAGGTTGAGGATGATGCCTCGGTCCTGCTGGGCACCAGCACGGTGCGCAGCAATTTGGATCTGCTGAAAGCTGCCCGCAACGCCAATCCAAACGCAATCCTGATCTACAAGCCGCACCCCGATGTTGAAGCCGGGCTGCGCGAAGGCAGGATCGACGCCGCGACGTTGGCCGACATAGTCGTCGCTGACACAGATCCCGCCTCGCTTCTGCCCCATGTCCAAGAAGTCTGGACAATGACATCGCTTCTGGGGTTCGAGGCTTTGTTGCGCGGGGTAAAGGTTACAACCCTCGGCGCACCGTTCTATGCCGGTTGGGGCCTGACCACCGATCTAGGGGCGGTTCCAGTTCGGCGCGGTGCGAGACCGTCGTTGACGGGGTTGGTACATGCAACCCTGATCGACTATCCCCGCTACTTCGATCCCGTCACAGGCCAGCCCTGTCCGGTGGAAGTGGCGGTAGAGCGTCTTGCCCAAGGGAATTCTGTGCCCACTGGGCCGGTAAATCGAGTGCTGTCGAAACTTCAGGGCGCGTTTGCGACCCACGCGCATTTGTGGCGTTAATCCTACAGCGAGGGTTTGCGCCAGCAGTGCAGGATATCCCCGCCCACAACCTGCGTTTCAATCAGCTCGAACCTTGGTGCTTCGTCCAGTGTCTTAAGTTCCAGAGATCCAACGGCCGAAAGCCCGTCGGCTCCGATGGTCACCCCAGCGGTGAAGCCCACCAGTTCGTCCACCAGATCCTCGGCCAAAAGCGAAGCCGCAAGAGCCGCCCCGCCTTCGCAGAATACGCTTGTCAGGCCGGCCTGCCCCAATTGCTGAAGCAGATCCAGCGCGTCAATATGATGATCTTTCAAGGCGCACGGGATAAGTTTTGCGCCAAGACCCTCCCAAGCGCGTGCACGCTCTGGATCAGGATGATGGGCATGACAGAGCCATACCGGTGTTTTCGCTGCAGTGCGTGCCAACTGCCCCATCAAAGAGATGTCCATGTGACGCGACACCACCACGCGCACCGGCTGATGCGCGACACCCAGGTCTCGCACTGTCAGCGAGGGATCATCGGCACGCGCCGTCCCTGCCCCTACCATCACCGCATCGTGGCGGGCGCGCATCGCGTGCACGACACGCCGCGCCTTAGGTCCGGTGATCCATTGACTGTGTCCGGTTGAGGTAGCGATCCGACCATCAAAACTGCTGGCCAGTTTGAGGGTCACAAACGGCCGTCCCTGTTCGGTCTTTAAGAAAAAACCTTCCAGATCCTGCTCCGCCTGTTCTGCCAGAACGCCCGTTTCGACCTCGATTCCAGCCTCGCGCAACATGGCAAAGCCCTGCCCTGCCACCCTCGGGTCGCTGTCTTCCACGGCGGCCACAACGCGGGCGACGCCGGCTGCAATCAAAGCTTCGGCGCAGGGCGGCGTTTTGCCGTGATGCGCGCAGGGTTCTAATGTTACATAGACGGTAGCGCCACGCGCGGCCTGTCCGGCTTGGGCCAACGCCTCGGTCTCGGCATGCGGACGCCCCCCCGGTTGGGTCCAACCGCGCCCGATGATCCGGCCATCGCGCACGATGACACAGCCCACAGCTGGGTTCGGCCAGCACGTCCCTTGGCCGCGCCGCCCCAATGACAGGGCCAGCGCCATAAATCGCTTATCTGTTTCGTTCACTCGTCCGTCGGAGGCTGCGGCGGGCGCAGTTCGTGGACAAACTCCTCGAAATCATCGGCCGCCTGGAAATTCTTATACACACTCGCAAAGCGAACATAGGCGACGGTATCGATCCGCGCCAGAGCTTCCATGACGATCTCACCGATCTTGTTTGACGGAATATCAGTGTCGCCCATGCTTTCCAGCCGACGCACGATGCCCGAGATCATCTGATCGATCCGTTCCGGATCAACAGGCCGTTTCTGCATCGAGATGCGGATCGAACGCTCCAGCTTGTCGCGGTCGAAATCCTCGCGCTTGCCGTTGGTTTTAATGACCACCAGATCTCGCAGTTGCACACGCTCGTACGTTGTGAACCGCCCTCCACAGGCCGGGCAAAACCGGCGTCGGCGGATAGCCACGTGGTCCTCTGCCGGGCGTGAGTCTTTTACCTGAGTGTCGATATTTCCGCAAAACGGGCAGCGCATCCGCCGTCTCCTCGTCCCTTGTTCGGCCTCTTTTTGTAAGCGCTGCGGCTTACTTATCCACAACTATAGGGCAGCCGCTAGGATTTGGGTAGTCGGAATTTTCAACCGCTAGATAAAGGGTCAGGCCAGATGCGCGGCGACACGTCTTTGATGAGGTGCAGTGCGGTGTTCAAACAGGTAAATCCCCTGCCAGGTTCCAAGAACCATCCGCCCTTGAGACACAGGGATCGTCAACGACACAGGCATAAGTGCAACCTTGATATGCGCAGGCATGTCATCTGGTCCTTCATATGTGTGCCGCAGGTAAGACATTGCCGGATGGTCGGACGCAGGCACAAGTCGTTCGAAAAACGCCTGAAGGTCGGTTTGAACCTCGGGGTCGGCGTTTTCTTGGATCAGCAGGGAACACGAAGTATGGCGAACGAACAGCGTCAGAACGCCATCGGCAGACCACTGATCCACCCATTCCCGGATGTCAGACGTGAATTCGTAAAGCCCCGGACCTTGGGTGTGCACAACGAATTCAGTCTGCATCGTGACGATCCTGTGGGTTTATCAGTCGTTGAAGAACGGCCGATAGTTACACCGTGAGTTTGCACCTTGTACAGATTCACTGTTGCCGGGTTGAAACCCGAACGAAATAAAGCTGCTGGGTTGCACCTCGGCGGTCTCAGGTTGCTTGATCGAAAACTGAACTGCCGTTCTGCGACCGGTGGTGACACTGGGCCCGTATCCGCGCAACACGTAGATCCTGTCTTGCCAACCCAACCCCAAGGTCCGGCGCGCATAATCCGCAGCCGCACACCAATAGCCTTCTGTGCGCTGATCCCCACGCGGTATAACTTCGAAATCCGTGGCGTTGATCGGCTCAGTACGATACCCGTTCCGCGCAGCATCGGCGGCCATGGGAACACTAAAGGCAACGGTCGCCAACGCGGCAAATGTGTATAACTTTTTCATCGTTAATCTTCCCTGATTGTGTGTCCCAGATAGGTTAGTCCAGCTTCTTGCATTGCACAGTGCCCCTCACGACCAATTCAGCCAGCCCCCTGCATTGTGTGATCCGGCGTGAGCCACCCGCGATACCGGATCAGCAATCCCAAACCCGGTGCCCGGGCTGAGACATCAAACCGGAATCGCCCTTGTGCATCCTGCCATTCTCGCGTGCGAGAGCGCGGCAACGCAAAGGCGGGCATCAAAATACCAAAGATGGTCAAGCGATGAATTTCGATGTGCAGTGCATCGTTCTGCCAAGCGGGTCGCAACCAAATCGAAATCGCACCAAAGTCTTCACGAACGCATTTCCGGTTTTCATCGTATGTCAGGTGCGAAGTGGTGCGATGCCCGCCAAAGTCGCGCTCCCAGGACACTGCTTTGCCCCGGTCGCGGATCGAAACCGAGACCGCAACATCTTTTCCACTAGGGGGAAATCCGGCCAGATAGGTGGCAACCGCCGCCAACACACCTCTGCCTGGCTCGATATCACATTGGCCGGAATACAATCCTTCTGTGCTGTGCAGGCGAAGAACCGCAGCGGGTAAATACTCGACCGATCCCAATGCCTGCAAGAACGGGTCATTCATCATCAATAACCATCGCTCACAAATCGCGCCCAAATGTCAGGCCCCGGCACCAGACAAGTGCTGGATTTTCCGAACAGTTTATACCTGTTTCGCGCGATCAGACGATACGCAGGGTTTTTGAGCGCATTGGGCAAGAAACGGCACAGTGACAACAGCCGCCACATTCCGGGAAGTTGACGCATAGCTGCGGCAAACGCATCCAGATGCTGATAGACCACTCCATCCACGATCACCAAGTTGGTTTCAAAGTCTTGCGTGCGCAGGTCCAGCTCTTGATAGAGCTTCTGCCCAAGCGGGGATTGGGCAGTTGCGAACAGAAAGCACCGCGACCGATCATGTCTGAGCATGAATCTGAAGAAACCCGAACACAGCACGCACTGGCCATCAAACACAATCAAGTTTTGACCGTAGACTTTTGAACTTACAGCACTTTCCGGCATATCGTTAACATTCGTGAGACCGCCATTCTCACAGGGTGTCAAATCTGTAGCTCCTGAACAATGCGACATCTGTGAAGGAGGGCGTGCCGGGGAGCGCTGAGCAGAGAGTGGTGATTTCTCCGAAGGCTCTGACCTCATCCCCTAAAGGTGCTGACCCGGCAACACAGCTTATCTGGGTGTTCACACCGCAAAACCCATGTGCGATCTGGCCAGTTTCTTTTGCGTTTCTGCCATCACATGATGTCGCGACCGTCAAAATCCCAAGTGTCATTCGAAATTCTATGATATGCTGTCTATTGTTTTGTAATCGTAAGGTATTGTTGCGCGATGGACGTGGATGTTGGCCGTCTACATTTCATTATTCAGGCGCTGGATCGTCACAGTGGAAACGGAGAGTTGTCTAAGGCTGTCCTGAAGCGAACCGGCCTCAGGCCGCAGGATGTCGCCCCACCGGTTGAAACCTGCAGTATTCAGACAGAGGCCCTGTTCGTCCGCTTCGCATGTGACGCGACCAAAGACATTACCTTTGCGGCCCGTACCGGGCTTGAGGTCACATCCGCCTCGACCGTGACGGCTTATATCAGCAAGTATTCACGCGACCTGAAACAGGTGATGGAGAACCTTTCGCGCTTTCACGGCATCATCGACCCGGCCATCGCGCTTAGTCTGCGTATCGCCGGGAATTTCGCTACTTTGGAAGCCGATTGGAAAGATGCGGGTTTTGCCCGCTATCACCGGCGCACCGAATTTCTGATCTTCGCCGCCCTCGCAAGAATGCGGAACCTGACTCAGATCAACCTGAACCCGATTGAGATAAGGTTTCAGCATGAGGTTGGGGATCATATCAAAAGCTTTGAAAAACTTGCAGGTTTTCCGGTGGTCTTTGGATCGGAAAAGATTGAGATTGTTTTGCCCCTTTCGGCACTGGATCTGCCGGTTCCGACTTATGATCCCAAACTGCGCGAGCATCTTTTGGAATACGCAGAGCGCCTACTGGCGGAACGCAAGAAACCCGAACACTCGATCCGTGCTCGGACCGAAGGGCTAATCACCCGATCCCTGCCCGGCACAATCCCACAGGCCGAGGTCATAGCTTCGAACCTTGGAATGAGCCTTAGAACCTTTGGCCGTCGCCTGAAAGAAGAAGGCACAAGCTATCGCGACATCGTGGACGACCTCAGGTGTGATCTTGCCCAGACCTTCCTGACCAACCGGATGACTCTGTCAGAGATTTCATTTTCACTCGGGTACGCAGATCAGGCCGCCTTCTCGACCGCCTTTAAACGCTGGACTGGCCAACCACCAAGCGCTTTCAAGACCCGCGTCGAACATCCCCTTCAGCGGTGAGACCGGGGGTCATAAGCCCGAAAGCCTCGCCCCGGCCCCGTCCCGTGAGTGGACAAAACAGATATAGACAGGGACGCCGCCCATCCCGTGTGATTTCCCGCCAATGTGATAAGAGAACAGGCCATCGTGAAGACCGAATAAAAAAGGCGCCTCGGACGAGGCGCCTTTGGACTTACTGATCCAGGAAAGACCGCAGTTTTCGAGATCGGCTGGGGTGCTTCAACTTGCGCAGCGCCTTCGCCTCGATCTGACGAATCCGTTCGCGGGTCACGCTGAATTGCTGACCCACTTCTTCCAAGGTGTGATCGGTGTTCATACCGATGCCAAAACGCATCCGCAGAACGCGTTCCTCACGCGGCGTAAGCGAGGCCAGAACCCGTGTCGTGGTTTCCTTGAGGTTTTCTTGAATGGCGCTGTCCAGCGGCAGCACAGCATTCTTGTCCTCGATGAAATCGCCCAACTGGCTGTCTTCCTCGTCGCCAATCGGAGTTTCCAATGAGATCGGTTCCTTGGCGATCTTCATCACCTTGCGAACCTTCTCAAGCGGCATCTGCAGCTTTTCGGCCAACTCTTCCGGCGTCGGCTCGCGACCGATTTCGTGCAGCATCTGGCGTCCCGTGCGGACCAGCTTATTGATCGTTTCGATCATGTGAACCGGGATACGGATCGTCCGCGCCTGATCCGCGATAGACCGCGTGATCGCCTGACGGATCCACCAAGTCGCATAGGTCGAGAACTTGTAGCCGCGACGGTATTCGAACTTGTCCACCGCTTTCATCAGGCCAATGTTGCCTTCCTGAATAAGATCAAGGAATTGCAGGCCACGGTTCGTGTACTTTTTGGCGATCGAGATCACCAAACGCAGGTTGGCTTCGACCATTTCTTTCTTGGCCTGACGGGCTTCTTTCTCACCCTTTTGAACCTGCTGCACGATGCGGCGGAATTCCGAGATATCGAGACCAACATACTGACCGACCTGCGCCATGTCGTTGCGCAGTTCTTCAACCTTGGCGGTCGAGCGTTCGATGAACATTTGCCAGCCACGGCCCGGCTTTTCAGCCATCTCTGCCAGCCAGTTCGGGTCCAGTTCGCGGCCCCGGTACGCTTCGATGAACTCACGACGGTTGATGCGTGCCTGATCCGCCAATTTTACCATCGCGCTGTCCAGAGACATGATTCGACGGTTGATACCGTAGAGCTGGTCGATCAGCGCTTCGATCCGGTTGTTGTGCAGGTGAAGACCATTCACCAGTTCAACGATTTCGGCACGCAGCTTCTGATAGGTTTCTTCGTCCTTTTTACTAAACGAGCCGTCCTCGTTCAGGGTGGCTGAAATCCGGCTGTCCTGCATTTCCGACAACATCGAGAAATCGGTCGAAATGCGTTCGAGCGTGGTCAGAACCTGATCCTTCAACGCCGCTTCCATCGCGGCCAGCGACATGTTGGCCTGATCATCGTCGTCGTCATCGTCGTCATTGTTCAGCGGGTTGCCGTCAGCATCCAGCTCGGGGCCGGTATCTTTCGCAGGCTTGGCCGCCTGCACAGCGGACGTGTCGACCACAGGCTCTTCCACATCGCCGTCTTCGTCCATCTGGTTGCCAAAGGTGGTTTCCAGATCGATGACGTCGCGTAGAAGAATGTCTTCGGACAGCAATTCGTCATGCCAGATTGTGATCGCCTGGAACGTCAACGGACTTTCGCACAATCCAGCGATCATGGTGTTGCGGCCGGCTTCGATCCGTTTAGCGATGGCAATCTCGCCTTCACGGCTCAGCAGTTCAACCGATCCCATTTCGCGCAAATACATGCGAACGGGATCGTCGGTCCGATCCAGTTTTTCGGTGGCGGCCCCGGCCAACGCAACCTCACGGTTGCTTTCGGTGGTGGTCAGTTCGGTCGAGCCCTTGTTCTCTTCCTCTTCTGCCTCTTCATCTTCGATGATGTTGATGCCCATCTCGGACAGCATCGACATTACGTCTTCGATCTGTTCCGAGCTGACCTGATCCGGTGGCAGAACCTGGTTGAGCTGGTCGTAGGTGATGTAACCTTTCTCGCGGGCCTCGGCGATCATCTTCTTGACCTGGGCCTGGCTCATGTCCAGCGAGATTTCCTGTTCCTGCTCTTCGGATTTGCGATCTTCGGTCGTGTCTTTGGCGGCCATTCAATGCTCCTGCAGGGATGGGTGATTCGTTTGAACCGAATCATTAGCGCTTAGAAGTGATTCGGCCACCCGTTTACCCGTTTTTCTTTTCCAGTGCCTTATGAAAACACCAGTTTACCGGCGTTTCCGCTCGAAATTGATACCGGACATGATTGCCTCGAACGCGTCTTTCTCGTCGCGGTTGATTCGCGCTCCATTGTCGGCAATGTCGAAAACGGCCCTGTCTTCGTTCTGGCTGCGGCTTGTTCGGTTGCGCTCTTCAGCGGCTTGCGCCAGCCGATATGTCAGCGCCTCATCGGCCAGATCAGACAATTCCTCCGCCGCTTCGGCTATCTCAGCATCCAACCCCCGGAGCGCTTTGATCTTTGCGAGTTCCTCGGCCAGTGTCATCTCGGCCTTTTCAACATCGCCCGGTTTGTACACACAGGGGATCACTGCGACATGGCGAAGGGCCAGCAGGTTTTCAAGGGGCTGGTGACCTAAAGAATCCACAATGTGGTCTTTCAGATGATCCGGATCATCAATCGCGTGGCGCAGAATGGCGTCCCGCAGGGCAGCGTATTCGGGGTTGAGACATTCCATGTCTTCAAGCTGGTGCTCGAACTGGACAACGACCTGTGGGTTGAGGATAGAAATGGCGAGAATGGCCGCCTCGCGCAGTTGAATATCAGCGGTCTCGGACGATGCCAGGAAAGACGCCCGCGCACCCGGCGTTGCCGATTGCGGCGGTTGCCACTTACCACGCGGTTGCCACTGTCGGTTCTGTGGTTGGCGCTGGGGACGGAAAAGTTGCCAGCGCAAATCCTTGATCTCTTGCCCGTAATGCGATCGGATCGACGGGTCACGGATCAGCTTGAGCTTTTCCCGCAGGGATTTATCCAGTGCCGCCTTGCGCTCGGGGCTGTCAAAAATCTTACCTTCGGTTTCGCGCTGCCACAGCAGTTTGACCATCGGAATGGCGCTTTCCAACACCGATTGCACGGCCCCCGGCCCTTCTGCCCGCAACAGATCATCGGGGTCTTTGCCTTCTGGCATCAAAGCAAAGCGCAGAGATTTTCCTGCCTCGAGCAACGGCAAGGCCAGATCGACGGCGCGCATCGCCGCACGCAGACCCGCCGTGTCACCGTCAAGCGCGATGATCGGTTCATTGGAAACACGCCAGAGCAATTGTAGCTGATGCTCGGTGATGGCTGTGCCCAAAGGGGCAACTGATGCTCCAAAACCCGCCTCGGCCAGCGCGATTACGTCCATATACCCTTCAGCCACGATCAGCGGCTGCCCCTTGCCGGACGCCTGCCGCGCAGGACCATGGTTATAGAGACTGCGCCCTTTGTCGAATAACTCGGTCTCGGGAGAGTTCAGATACTTGGCGTTGTCATTTGGATCCATCGCCCGACCGCCAAACGCGATACAGCGTCCACGCGCATCGCGGATGGGGAACATGATCCGGTTACGGAACGTGTCGTAGGGCTTCTTACCCTTGTTCGACGGCTTGGCCAGCCCCGCCCCAAGGATCAGATCCTCAGCCACATTCTTACCGCGCAAATGATCCCACAGCGCCTGCCAGCCGTCCGGGGCAAATCCGATCTCCCACCGATCCAGCGCCTGGGCATCCAGCCCTCGGCCCGCAAGGTAATCGCGTGCAGTCGCCCCTGCACCGGTCTTGAGCTGCAGGCGGAAGAACTGCACCGCCTGCTCCATCACATCGGCCAGTTGCGACCGGCGGTCCAGCTTTTCCTGCGCTTTGGGATCGCGTGCGGGCATGGGCATCCCAGCCTCACGCGCTAGTATCTCGACTGCTTCGATAAACGAGACATTCTCGGTCTCCTTCACAAAACTGATCGCATCGCCTTTCGCGTGACAGCCGAAGCAGTAATAGAATCCCTTTTGGTCATCGACGTGGAACGAGGCCGTCTTTTCATGGTGAAACGGGCATGGGGCCCACATATCCCCCTTGCCCTGATTAGATTTGCGCTGATCCCACATGACTTTGCGCCCGACGACCTGAGACAGGCTTAGCCGGGTGCGCAACTCATCCAGAAATCCGGGGGGCAAAGACATAGATCAAACCTGCCAGAAATGAAAACCCACGCCAAGGGGATGGCGTGGGCTTATCCACAAGGAAATGCGGGAATGTGGATTACTGCTGCAAACACAGCTCCAACCAGGCCGCGCCCAAATCTTTCTTGCGCACGTCTCGCATCTTCTGTTCGTAGACCCAAGGCGTAATCAGTGGGATTGCGGCATTGTAATTCTCGGGCCAGGTCGGGCCACTGTCAGCCACAGCCTTCGGAACGTCGCGCTCCTTCACCCTGTCCAGACGCGCCTGCTGGATCGCGGCAACGACGTCGGCCTGATACTTGCAGCTTTGTTCCTTGGTTTCAGCTGCAGCCAAGGGTGTGGCAAGCACAACGGCAGCGATAGCGATACGCAACATTGAGGTCTCCCGGAATCATTGGTTTGACCGCAGCTTACCCGCCCATAGACAGACCCGCCATTACCATTTGGAAAACGTGTTCAGGGTTTTGCGTTGCGGAGGGGGTGGAACGCCCTCCCCCTCCGGCCGTGATCATAGCCCCTTGGCCCGATAGCTGCTGGCCACACGGTCAATTGCGACGATATAGGCCGCGGTCCGAAGATCCTCGACATCATCACGGCTGTGCCAGACCTCGCGCATGGATTGATAGGCAATGCGCATAGTGTCATCCAGGCCCGACCGGACAAGTTCCAACTCATCCGCACCTTTAAGGTATTTGGCTTTGAAATCCGGAGACATCGACCAGGCCTCGCCCAGATAACGGTCCAAACGCTCCAATTCACTGACGATCAGTTCATGGCGCGCTTCTTCCTGGCGTCGCTGCATCCGGCCAAAGCGGATATGGCTGAGGTTTTTGACCCATTCGAAGTACGAGACCGTCACACCACCAGCGTTGGCATACATGTCCGGGATGATCACCGTGCCCTTTTTTCGCAGGATTTCATCCGCACCCGCCGTCACTGGACCGTTCGCCGCTTCGATGATCAGCGGTGCTTTGATCCGCTCGGCATTGGACAGGTTGATCACCCCCTCCAAGGCCGCCGGGACCAGAATGTCGCAATCCGCTTCCAACACACTTGCACCTTCGGCCGAGTGGGTCGCATCAGGGTAGTCCTTGACGCCGCCATGTTTGACGATCCACTGCCGAACCGCCTCTACGTCGATACCGTCGGGGTTGTACAGCGCGCCATCCCATTCGATGATCCCCACGATGCGAGAGCCATCTTCTTCGCTGAGGAACTTCGCCGCGTGGTAACCCACGTTGCCAAGCCCCTGCACAACAACGCGCTTACCGTCCAGGCTGCCTTCCAGCCCCGCCTTGGCGATGTCTTCGGGATGACGGAAAAACTCGCGCAGCGCGTATTGAATGCCGCGCCCGGTTGCCTCAACCCGCCCGGCTATACCGCCTGCATTCAGCGGCTTGCCGGTCACACAGGCCCGTGCATTGATATCAGTCGTATTCATGCGCGCGTATTGATCAGCCATCCACGCCATTTCACGTTCGCCCGTGCCCATGTCAGGGGCCGGTACGTTTTGCGACGGGTTGATCAGGTCACGCTTCGCAAGTTCATAAGCAAAGCGCCGCGTGATTTGTTCCAGTTCATGCTCTTCATACTGGCGCGGATCGATGCACAACCCGCCTTTCGATCCACCAAACGGCGTTTCGACAAGCGCGCACTTGTAGGTCATCAGCGCAGCGAGCGCCTCAACTTCGTCCTGGTTAACGGCAGTGGCGTAACGAATACCACCTTTGACCGGCTCCATATGTTCAGAGTGGACTGAGCGATAGCCAGTAAACGTGTGGATTTCACCCCGCAGACGCACCCCGAAGCGAACCGTATACGTTGCGTTGCACACCCGGATCTTTTGTTCCAGCCCTGGCGGCAGGTCCATTAGTGACGCTGCCCTGTTGAACATCAGATCAACACTCTCACGAAAGCTGGGTTCTTTGATGCCGGTCATACATTCCTCCGTATCGATACCAGACGTAACGTCATGACGTTTTGTCGCACCAGTTGCGTCAGGCTGCAATCAAACAATGCACTTTTTTTCATCATTTCGTTAACAAATACGTCACCAAACGAGGTGAGTCGGGCAATCGCCTCAACAGTTAATGAATTGTTTTCATTTCATCGACAGAACGGTAACGGCGCACAGTTTTATACCCGAAATACGCGTAAAAAGGCCAAAACCAAGCCTTTTTCGCCCAATTCACGCCATGATTGAAAATTAAATTTAACCCAAATCTCTTTTCATATCGCACGAACTCCATGTGCGGAGCGGAGTCATCAAAATGATTAAATACTCGCTTCAGAATAACGGTTCGACACTCAAGCGTCGCGCTTCCGAAATTCGCAAGTTTGCCAAAGAAGAAGATGGTACATTCACTATCTTTGTTTTGTTTATGATGGTTCTCATGCTTGCGGTCACAGGCATGTCGATGGAATTCATGAAGTATGAACGCGACCGCGCGAGCCTGCAATCCACTTTGGACCGTGCTGTCCTGGCCGCGGCTGACCTTGACCAGCAACTTCCTGCCAAAGACGTTGTAGACGCGTATATGGACAAAGCTGGACTGGGAAACCTCAATGCCGTTACCACAGTGGTCGAAGGTTTTGGTTCCAGATCAGTAACAGCGTCTGCTGAAGCGGTCATGGAGACTCGATACCTGCGTTACGGACAAGTAACCGAACTGGGTATGAAGGCCACCAGCGCAGCGGAAGAATCGATTGGTGCGGTAGAGATTTCGCTGGTCGTTGATATTTCCGGATCCATGTCTCAAGCATCTGCGACACCTGGGGAATCCAAGATCAAGGTTCTGCAGCAGGCAGCGTCCGAATTTGTCAAGCTTATGCTCGACAAATCCGGCAATGGCGAGATTTCTATCTCAATCGTACCATACGCAACGCAGGTCAACGCTGGCGCGTCAATTCTGGACAAGTTTACCGACGTTACGCAGGAGCATAGCTATTCGCATTGCGTGAACTTTATTCCGGAACAGTACAGCGATGCCGACCTGCACGTAGGTGACAGGTTGGAACGCACGGCTCATTTCGATCCTTTCACCTATTCCGAAGGTTCAATCGCCCTGCCCGTTTGCCCAGTTCGCGCAGGCAGCGCAATCACTCCTGTGACCGATAATATGCCTAAGCTCCTTGGGCAAATCGCATCGCTCACGCCGGGTGGGAACACATCGATTGATATCGGAGTGAAGTGGGGAACTGCCCTTTTGGACCCCAGCACGCAGCCAATTGTACAGCAACTGTCGACGGAACAAGACCCGGCATATCCATCGACAACAATTGTTCCCGGCAAGTTCTCGGCACGTCCGACTAGCTACGACTCGAACGTTCTTAAAATAATCATCGTAATGACGGACGGTCAGAACACAGACCAATACATGCTCAATCCTGCGCTGCGCGAAGGTATGTCAGACGTTTGGTACAATTCCGATGCTGGTGAGTATACCGTGTATCACTCCGAGGGCCGACCGAACTATTTCTGGCCCCAGCAAAACGCTTGGGCGGATCATCCCTTCGGAAACCCCGAGCCTGAGACGGAATTGAACAAGGAAACCGGAACGGCGGTTCGCCTGACCTATCCCGAGCTGTTTAACCGTGTCTCATTGGCCTGGAACGCCAGATACAATTACTACTGGCAATCCAGCGGTTGGGCGGAATGGTATTCCAAAGCCTACTCGAAAGTAGAGACTTCGGCGAAAAACCAGCACACGAAACATGTGTGTGGTGCAGCGAAAGACCAAGGTATTATTGTCTATGGCATCGCATTTGAAGCACCGCGTGCGGGCTTCAGAACGCTCAAAGACTGCGCAAGCTCGGACAGCCACGTCTATGATGTTAGTGGACTCGACCTTGAAAAAGCATTCGAATCCATCGCCTCTTCCATCCATAAATTGAGGCTGACCCAATGATCCGCAGAATGCTGTCGAAACTCGGGCCGTTTCGTAGGTCCGAGACGGGGAGCGCGACGATCGAGTTTGTCATGCTTGTTCCGTTTTTCTTGGCATTTCTTGTCGCGGGTGCCGAACTGTCGTTAATCACGATGCGTCACGCGGCGTTGGAACGCGGAGTTGACCTTATCGTGAGGGACATTCGTTTGGGCACTGGTACCAACTGGAACCACGACGACATCAAGACAAGGATTTGTGACGTATCTGGCATCACGGACTGTGTTGGGAACCTGCGACTGCAGATGATCCAACAAGATGCGTTCACAGGTATCGTTCTTTCGGACAAAGTTCCATGCACTGACAGCTCGGAAGATCCAAAACCCGTGCTGGACTTTAAAAGTGGGCAATCCAACGAGTTGATGATCTTGCGGGCCTGCTTGCGTATCGATCCAATTCTGGAGGCGTCCGCAATTGCAAAAGTTGTTCCCGATGACACTGGCCATTACGCAGTCACCGCGACGACAGCATTTGTACAGGAGCCGCTGTAAGATCATGTCTACACTCAGTAATTTAAAAAACCGCATCAAAGGCTTCAAGAACGATGAAAGCGGTATTCTTTCCGTTGAAGCGCTTATGATCTTCCCGCTTATGTTGTGGACGATCACGTTCACCTTCACAGCGTTCGAAGGGTTTCGTCAAAGCGCGTCGAATCTTAAGGCCGCTTATACAATCAGCGATTTAATCTCACGTGAAACTCAAGCCGTAACCGATACATATTTCGACTCGCTTCACGATTTGGCGGGCAAGATGATCAATAATCGGTCTGAGATGAAAATGCGGGTGTCGCTTATCTTATTCGACGAAGACGATGACCGTCACTATGTGCGGTGGTCCACTGTACGCGGTTTTGAGCAATCGTGGGACAACAACAACATCGACGAAATCGAAACCCGTCTGCCGCCGATGACCAATCAGGACACGCTCATTCTGGTCGAGACATCAAACGAGTATATTCCGACATTTAGACCCGGCTGGGACTTCGCCACTGGAATTACCTTTGAAAACTTCATCTTTACCAGGCCGAGATTCACAAACGAAGTGGCGTGCAATTTAGCGAAGACGCCCTTTGTCTGCGATAATAACGTTTAAAGCCTCTGACATGAACTTGGCCTCGGCGGCAGCTGTCATGCCGCCCACGCCCACCCTACGACCAAGCCTCCACCAAAGCCCTGGTGCCCATTTGTATGACATCTTGTGGCGCATGCGAACCAGAAAGCCATTTGACGGTTTGAAGGCAAAAACACCTCTATCGACAGTCTCAATATCTTCGATTCTTGCGATGATCTGACCCGAGCCCGTGCGTAGTTCGGATTGAGTCAGTTCTATGCAATCCTGTGTCGCATGCCAGACGCGGTAGGCCAGCCATAGGGATGCGCCACCCACAGCAAACAAAAACACTTGCCACATCGGCTCGGGCGGCGACGCCAAGGCAACATACGTCACCAGCGCCCCGACCGTTGTCAGCATCCCTACCCCGGCCCAGCGTCTGGGCGAGGATGCCTGAATCGTTGCCAACACGTCGTCCTGCATCAATATCTCCCAATTTGTTCCCCTCGATTTAGCTTCTTTGAATGGGAAACAACAGGGGGTTGGTTAAGTTGCAAATTCGCACAGGTTCGGTTTGTTCGCGCAAATTGACTGCACAGGCGCAGAGATTACATGCTGCTCAAACGAACCGGAGTTTATCATGTCGCTCAGACCTACATTGGAAACGCGTCAGGCCATTCCCACGATGGAAGGGGCCGGAGTGAAACTGCATCGTGCGTTCGGGTTTCAAGACCCGTCGGAACTGGACCCTTTTCTTCTGTTTGACGACTTTCGAAACGAAAGGCCGCAGGACTATCAGGCCGGGTTTCCCTGGCATCCGCATCGCGGGATCGAGACAATCACCTATGTTCTGGCCGGATCGGTCGAGCATTCCGATTCATTGGGCAACACCGGCACCTTGGGTGCGGGCGACGTGCAATGGATGACGGCCGGGTCAGGTATACTGCATCAGGAAATGCCGCACGGAAACACCTCGGGGCAGATGCACGGATTTCAATTGTGGGGCAACCTGCCCTCGGATCAGAAGATGACCGCCCCTCGCTATCAGGATGTTCAAAGCAAAGACATTCCCGAAATCATCGATGACGACGGCACAACTGTTCGTGTGATTGTTGGAGACTTCTGGGGTAAGACCGGGCCGGTGGATGGTATCGCGGCAGACCCGCAATACCTGGACATCTCGATCCCCGCAGGTGTGAAAAAGACCTTTCGGATCGACACCTATCGCCGAGCCTTCGCGTATGTGTTCCAGGGTCAGGCCGCCTTTGCCGACGCTTCGCAGCCAACAGGCGTGCTGTTGGAAAAAGAGGTCGCCGGGCAAGAGGTCAACATCCGCGATATGTCTGGCGACCGGACCCTTGTCCGCTTTGGCACCGGGGACGAAATCACCGTTCAGGCAGGCCAGGAAGGTGTTCGGTTTTTGTTGATCTCTGGTGCTCCGATTGATGAACCAGTCGCGTGGCACGGTCCAATTGTGATGAACACAAGGGCCGAACTGGAACAAGCGTTTCGGGAGCTGCGAAACGGGACGTTCATTCGCCCCGCACACTGACCTATTGGCGGCTTGACGTTGTCAGGCCGTCACCGCCTTGTGTACCATGTTCCAATAGATCTGTTCGACCTCATCCAGCGACAATCGACCGCCAGATCGATACCAGGTCATCACACCGTTCAACATGGCAATCACGGCAAGCGTCGCAATCTTAGTGTCTGGAATTGCAAACTGACCGGCCTGCTGCCCCGCGTGAAGGATGTTTTCCAGCGCGTTTTCGTACTGTCGACGAAGGTCTTCTATTTCGGCGAAGTTTTCTGGCGAGAGATTTCGCAACTCCATATAGGCTATGAAGACCTCATCAGGGCGTTGCAGGTGGAAGCGAATGTGAAACCCGACGAACTGGCGCAATGCTTGTGGAGCGTCTTCGCCGCCCTGCAATTCGCTAAATGCAGACAACAACTCCTGCATGTGTTCACGCATCAATCGGTACAACAAGCTTTGCTTGTCCGGCGTGTAATTGTACAACGCCCCAGCCTGCACTCCGACTTCTTTCGCGATCTGCCGCATCGAAACGGCGGCATAGCCGTGTCGTGCAAACAAGTTCAGAGCAGCCTTGCGAATGCGCGGGCCGGTTATGTCCGAGTGAGAGCCTTGAGTTCGTGCCATGTACCTACGATATCTGAACAATTGTTCAGATAGAACCCCGCTTGATCGACAGCCCCAAAAGGTGCATCACAATACGGCACACAAAACAAAAAAGCGCACCCTATGAAACTGCTGCCTATACTGTCGTTTATCCTTCTTTGCGCCGGCTGCGCAGATTTCCCCGAGTTGGAAGGCAGTGAACCGGCCTCGGTGAAAAAAGCTCCCTACCCGCGCCTTGTTCCTCTGCAAGAAACACTGGGACCTGCCATTGATCCGGTCAGCCAAGCTGCCACGGTCGAAGAAGACCTAACGCAGCGAAGCGAAGCGCTCGCCCAAAAGGCCCAAGCGCTGCAAAACGCACAAACCAACTAACGCACAGCATTTCACCTCCACATTCGCCCGGTGACGGATTGCACCCTTGGCCCGAACCCGCTAATGCAGCGCTGATCGGACAAACGTCCGAATACAGTTAGAATCCGGCGGAAAGGGACATACGACATGACACAGGCACTGCGGCTGGGAATTGCGGGCTTGGGAACGGTCGGCGTCGGTGTCGTAAAGATTGTCCGCCGCCATGCCGACTTGCTGAAAGCGCGTACGGGCCGCTCGATTGAGATCGTGGCCGTGTCAGCACGAGATCCCAACAAGGATCGTGGCGTAAACCTGTCGGATTATGCCTGGGAAACCGATCCGGTGGCACTGGCAAAACGCGACGATGTCGATGTTTTTGCCGAGTTGATGGGCGGCGAAAACGGACCCGCCAAGGCGTCGGTCGAGGCCGCTTTGACCTCGGGCAAGGATGTTGTCACTGCCAACAAGGCATTGCTTGCCATCCACGGACAAGAACTGGCAGAACAGGCAGAAGCTGCGGGTCGTGTCATCCGCTTCGAGGCTGCTGTTGCTGGTGGTATCCCGGTAATCAAATCCCTAACGGAAGGTTTGGCCGGGAATGAAATCACGCGTGTTATGGGCGTGATGAACGGCACCTGCAACTACATCCTGACCCGAATGCAATCACAGCGTCAGGGGTATAACGCCCTGTTCGATGAATGCGCCGAGCTTGGCTATCTTGAGGCCGACCCCAATCTGGATGTGGGCGGCATCGACGCTGCACATAAACTGGCGCTTCTGGCCTCGATTGCCTTTGGCACCAAGCCGAATTTCGATGGCATCGAGATTGAAGGCATTCAGCACATCAGCCTCGATGATATCGATCAGGCCGACGACATGGGTTTCCGCATCAAATTGCTGGGTGTCGCGCAGCGCACCGCACGCGGGCTAGAGCAACGTATGCAACCTTGCCTCGTACCCAGCGATTCTCCGCTGGGTCAGCTGGAGGGTGGCACCAATATGGTGGTGATCGAAGGCGACTCGGTCGAGCAGATCGTTTTGCGCGGTCCCGGTGCAGGCGAAGGCCCCACGGCCAGCGCGGTGATGGGCGATGTTTGTGATCTGGCGCGCGGGATGCAGATTTCGACCTTCGGCCGCCCTGCTACATCGCTCGAGGCTGCCAAGCCCGCGGTCACTGGCCTGCCTGCGCCGTATTACCTGCGGCTTGGCCTGTTAGACAAACCCGGTGCTCTGGCAAAAGTTGCGGCTATTCTGGGCGACGCGGGCGTTTCGATCGACCGGATGCGCCAGTACGCGCACGCGGAAAGCACAGCCCCCGTTCTAATCGTTACGCACAAAACCACCCGCGCCGCACTGAACGTGGCGCTGGACGGTTTCCGCAATACGGATGTAGTGGCAGGTGAGCCTGTTGCGCTGCGGATTGAAAAGGTTTGATCTTGCAGCCCGCATGAAACGCAAGCTATGCCGAAAGAAACGGCTTTACTGACCAAGGGATACTGAACAATGAGTGCTGCCAAGACCGATTTCAACGACCGCCTGCTGTCTCTGGGGCTGGCAAGGGTGGCGGAACAGGCTGCACTGGCCTCAGCGTCGCTTGTGGGGCGCGGCGATGAGAAAGCTGCCGATCAGGCAGCCGTAAACGCCATGCGCGAACAGCTGAACCTGCTGGACATTGCCGGTGTCGTGGTGATCGGTGAAGGTGAGCGCGATGAAGCGCCCATGCTGTATATCGGCGAAGAAGTTGGCACCGGCACCGGCCCCGGTGTGGACATCGCGCTGGACCCGCTGGAAGGCACAACGCTGACCGCCAAGGACATGCCCAACGCGCTGACCGTGATCGCCATGGGTCCGCGTGGATCGATGCTGCACGCGCCGGACGTTTATATGGACAAGCTGGCCGTTGGTCCCGGCCTGCCTGAGGGCGTCGTTAACCTGGACATGTCCCCGCGCGAGCGCGTCGAAGCATTGGCAAAGGCCAAGGGCTGCAAACCGGCCGACATCACCGTTTGCATTCTGGAACGTCCCCGTCATGAAGCCATGATCGCCGAAGTGCGCGAGACCGGTGCCTCGATCCGCCTGATCACCGATGGTGATGTGGCTGGCGTCATGCACTGTGCCGAAAGCGAAGTGACCGGAATCGACATGTATATGGGTCAAGGTGGTGCGCCCGAGGGTGTTCTGGCTGCCGCCGCGCTGAAATGCATGGGCGGTCAGATCTTTGGTCGCCTCTTGTTCCGCAACGATGACGAACGTGGGCGCGCGGCCAAAGCAGGCATCACGGATCTGGATCGCGTTTATGCGCGTGATGAGATGGTGACCGCAGATGTGATCTTTGCCGCAACCGGTGTTACAGGTGGTTCACTGCTGCCGCGCATCAAACGTGAACCGGGCTGGGTTGAAACCACAACCCTGCTGATGCGGTCCAAAACAGGGTCAGTGCGCCGCATGTCCTATCGCACGCCCACCTGGCCGCACGACAAGGCGTGACGGCTTGCGCCATTGCCTTTGGCGAGAGTATTTCTGAAAAAATGAAAAGGCCGGGTCCGCAAGGGTCCGGCCTTGGCGCATAAGAGGCGAGCGATGAGTTTTCTAGGAGTCGAACAATCATTGACGGGGCGACGCTGGGTTGGCCCCAGCGCCGAAGTCGAGCGCGCCTCAGAAATGATGGCACAGCAGACTGATCTGCCACGCGCGGTGTGCCAGGTTCTGGCCCGACGCGGTGTGCCGGTGATGGAGGCTCGCGGTTTCCTTGACCCAAAGCTCAAGGAATTGCTGCCCGACCCGCGTGCGATGAAAGACATGGAGGTTGCAGCGACACGCTTTCTTGACGCGGTTAGACATCGTCAGAAAATCGCTGTGTTTGCCGATTACGATGTCGACGGCGGCAGCTCTGCCGCGCTGCTGATGGTCTGGCTGCGCCATATGGGTTTGCAGGCGACGCTGTATGTGCCAGACCGCATCGACGAAGGATATGGCCCCAATGCACCTGCCATGCGGGATTTAGCGGAAGCGCATGATCTGATCATTTGCGTTGACTGCGGGACGCTTAGCCATGACCCGATCGCAGCGGCCAAGGGGGCCGACGTGATCGTTCTGGATCATCATCTTGGGGGCGAAACCCTGCCCGATTGCGTCGCTGTCGTGAATCCGAACCGCCAGGACGAAAGCGGCGATCTGGGGTATCTTTGCGCAGCAGGTGTGGTGTTCTTGATGCTGGTCGAAGCCGGACGACAATTGCGCGAAGCAGGAGCGAAGGGGCCGGACCTGATGTCGATGCTGGATCTGGTGGCGCTGGCTACCGTGGCCGACGTCGCACCTTTGATCGATGCCAATCGCGCTTTGGTTCGGCAGGGCTTGAAAGTGATGGCGCAGCGGCAGCGCCCCGGTCTTGTGGCCCTGTCCGATGTCTCGCGCATGGATACCGCGCCGAACAGTTATCATCTTGGATTTCTGCTGGGCCCTCGTGTGAACGCAGGCGGACGGATCGGTCAAGCTGATCTGGGCGCGCGATTGCTAAGCACAGAGTCCCCGCACGAAGCGCAAGCTTTGTCAGAGCGTTTGGATGCGTTGAACACAGAACGTCGTGATATTGAGAACGCTGTTCGCGCGGCAGCCATGGAACAGGCCGAGGATCGTGGCCTGGACGCGCCCTTGGTGTGGGCGGCGGGCGAAGGCTGGCACCCCGGCGTGGTGGGGATCGTAGCATCGCGCCTGAAGGAAACCGCCAACCGCCCGGCCATCGTGATTGGCTTTGATGGGGATGAAGGCAAAGGCTCGGGTCGGTCAGTTTCGGGCGTTGATCTGGGGGCCTCAATCCAGCGTCTCGCCGCTGAAGGTCTGTTGGTCAAGGGCGGCGGCCACAAGATGGCGGCGGGTCTGACGGTGATGCGCGACAAGCTTGAACCTGCCATGGAGCGTCTGAGCGAGTTGCTGGCCAAACAAGGGGCCGGTCAGAGCGGCCCGGCCGACCTGAAGCTGGACGGCGCACTCATGCCCGGCGCGGCGACGGTTGATCTGATAGAACAGGTTGAAAAGGCGGGACCATTTGGCGCCAGCGCCCCTGCCCCACGCTATGCTTTGCCGGACCTGCAGGTGCGCTTTTCTAAACGAGTCGGGGAAACACATCTGAAACTGTCGCTGGCCGATGGCATGGGCGGTGGGCTCGACGCAATTGCCTTTGGCGCCTTTGACGGACCCATGGGTGAGAAGCTGTCAAATCATGGTGGCGCGCGTTTCCATTTCGCGGGACGGCTTGAGGTGAATACATGGGGCGGGCGCCAGTCCGTGCAACTCAGGCTGGAGGATGCAGCAGAGACAAATTAGCGCTCTGCGACAGTGGCCCAAAAAACTTTCACATCCCTGCATTTTTCCGCTTGCGGGGGTCACAGTGAAACCGTAAAAGGCCCTCCACAAGCCAGCGTGGCCCGTTCGTCTATCGGTTAGGACGCCAGGTTTTCAACCTGGAAAGAGGGGTTCGATTCCCCTACGGGCTACCACTTGTGCTTGCGCCACTACCAAATGGCCCGTTCGTCTATCGGTTAGGACGCCAGGTTTTCAACCTGGAAAGAGGGGTTCGATTCCCCTACGGGCTACCATTTTCTTCCCTAAGTTCCGAATTTTTCGCGGCATAGATCTTTGATCTGGGTCCAAATCGATTTGTATTCTGGCGTATTTTCCGCCGCATAATGGAAGTTCTTTATCAACCCGGTCAGCTGCGTAAACACCTGCCGTACTTCGGCTTTGTCCGAGAAGGCCGCTTTGGATTGCGTGACATCATAGATAAGCTTGAACGTCATTTTCTGCCGCTCCAGCGGAACGGTCGCATCGACCTTGTCGAAGGCGTCTTGCTGCAAGTAGACCATGTCAACAAAAAGCGCTTTTTGCTGTGTTACAAAATCGTCGATCGTGACACCCTCTTCCCCCGTGACCTGCATCATCTGGTCAACCTGTTCGCCCTTTTCGATCAGAGCGATCAGGTCGCGCACTTTACCCGTCCAGCCGGGTTCGGCATTCTTGTCGTACCAATCCGACAACTGATCTGTGTACCGAGACCAGCTGAGCATCGGGTCAACCGCCGGGTAAAAGCGTTTATAGGCACGCTCGGACGACAGGCCGAGGAAGCACTTGACCGTCGACAGGGTGGATTGCGTGACAGGCTCGTCAAAATTACCGCCCGCAGGTGAAACCGTTCCGATCAGCGTCAGACTGCCCAGATCACCGTCGTTGGTTTTCAGGGCCCCTGCCCGCTCGTACAACCCTTTGATGGAGCTTTCCAGATAGGCGGGGAACCCTTCTTCGCCGGGGATTTCCTCAAGCTTACCCGAAGTTTCACGCATGGCTTGCGCCCAGCGACTGGTGCTGTCGGCGATCAGCAACACGTCATAGCCCATCTGCCGGTAGTATTCGCCCAACGTAATGCCAGTGAAGATCGACGCCTCGCGCGCGGCAACCGGCATCGAGGACGTATTGCAGATGATAATTGTCCGATCCATCAGGCTGCCCCCCGTGGTCGGATCGGTCATCTTCGGGAATTCCTCGATGGTTTCCACCACCTCACCCGCACGTTCGCCACAGGCCACAACGATCACGATATCGACCTGTGCATTCCGTGCGATCAGGTTCTGCAGCACGGTCTTGCCTGCCCCGAACGGCCCGGGAATACAGGCGGTTCCACCGCGTGCGATCGGGAAGAACGTGTCGATCAGACGTTGCGAAGTTAGAACAGGCTCGGTCGGATACAGTCGCTCAGACAACGTGCGTTTCAGGATGTTTTCCGGCAATGGCCGCCGAACCGGCCATTTCTGCGACAGGGTCAGAGTATGCTCGCCCCCGTTCTCGTCTTCCAGACGGGCCACAATGTCATGGATCGTGGCCGCGCCCTTTTGAACCCAGACCACCTTGTATGTACCGGACCAATTGAATGGCAGCATGATCTTGTGGCTAAAGTGTCCTTCGGGCACTGTCCCGATACTGTCCCCGGCAGTTACTGTGTCGCCAACCTTGACCGAAGGCGTGAAGGACCATTTCGCCAGCTCATCCAAGGGCGCAACATCTGCACCGCGTGGCAGGAATGTGCCAAATTCGGCGGCCACTTTTGGCAGAGGCGATTGCAACCCGTCAAACACCTGCCCCAATAGTCCCGGCCCCAGCTCAACCGACAGCAACTGACCCGATTGCTCAACCGGATCGCCAACAGCCACGCCGTCGGTACTTTCATAGACCTGTACGTCCGCGGTATCGCCACGCACTCGCAGCACTTCGGCTTTCAAACGTTCCTGACGCCCACCGGGACTGGGGCGCGATGGCAGGATGAACACCACCTCGTTTTTGACCAATTGGCCTGGCTGACCGGTCGCGTCCGGGTTGGCTTGTATTTGCACAAGCCCTTCCTGAACCGAGACGACCCGTGCGGTCGAGGTTTGCTTAGCTGAGGTTGGGGCTGTCATGCGCTTGCTCCCTCAAAATCGATATCTGCGACATCGGCCATGGCCTGTTGCGCCAGTTTCTCAAATCGCTTGGCCGCCTCGGTGGCGCTGCTTTGCGCCCAGCGGTCAAAAATATTCCAGATCAGGACATAGATCGCGACCGCCTCAAAATCGAACATGTGGCGGGCTGCGTGTCGCTTGAGTTGCTTGTGGCTAATCGACAAAAGCAGACGTTCCAGTCCAAGCGGATCTTCGTCTTCGAGCAATTGGTGCGCCTCTTTCAGCCACGGCATGGGCGTATCCAGCCCAAATGTAGGATCGGTCCAGTAGGCTGGAATGTGGCGGCTCCATCGTCCGACGCCGAACGAGCCTGAAGGCGCGGGTTCTCCGCGTTTTCTAAGGCGCAGTGCTGCAACAACCGAGCGGAGTTCCATGCGCTCCACAAAGAGCTTGCGTAAGGTGGGCTGTGGGATGTCCATCAACGCCTGTTTACAGCGCTGGATTGCCTGAACGTCAGTGACATCCATGTCATAGGCGCTCCAGCTCAGCGTGTGCTCAAGAACATTCAAGACCTTGGCATCATCCGCTGTCAGAGCCGTCAACCGACGGTCGAGCCTGATGCGCGAAAGCGGAGGCTGTTTGGCAACAAACAAGCGCTCCGATCCCGGAAGACTGCACATCAATGCGATATAGGCGTCCTGCTCTGACATCTCAGCGGATGACCCCTTCCAGAACGGCACGGAATCTCGGCTGCAAATGCTCCATCAGCAATGAAGCCACCGCCTTGTCTGTGAGGTCCAGAACGACTCCCTCGTCCTCTGCGCGAACGCGGATGCCTTCTTGGGTATCGTCTGCCACATGCAGTTCGACATTCTCGCGCAGCATCTTCGCCGTCAGTCCAAGAACATACTTCGTCAGCTGGCCAGATTGAATGTCATCCGCGTTTTGCTTGATGTCTTCCTGCGTGGCGACGTTGGTAGGCAAAATGACCTGAACCTTGCCGTCCAGATTGGCTCCCTCACTGGCCCGACCGACAACCTCCAGTATCATTTGCCTAATAAGCTCAGGATTAGACATCTCTTTGGTCACAAGGCGTTCAACGTCTTCTTTGAAGCGATCCGTCAGACCGGCTTTCATGGTCAACACGGCATCCCGCATCGCGGTGTTCAACGCCTCCTCACCCGCTGCACGGTAATTGTCGGATTCTGTGCGGGCTTTCTTTTTGAACTCATCGGCTTCGCGTTTGGCATCTGACAGAATGCGCGCGGCCTCGGCTTTGGCGTCTTCGCGTAGCTTCTCGGCTTCGGCCTGACCTGCGGCAACCCCATCGTTGCGCAGCTTGTCGATCAGGGCATCAACGCCATGTGAAATTGCTCCGGTCTGTGCCATCAGCTGATCCCCGCACTAATGACCAAAGCGAATACAAAGGCAAAAACACCAAAGCCTTCGATAATCGCAGCCGGTGCGAGCGCGAGGCCAAAAATCTCGGGCTTTTCCTTGGTGGCGTTGATTGCCGCTGCACAGGCCCGGCCCTGCCAGATACCGCAATACATCAGTGCAATGCCGGACAGGATACCAATGCCGAACAATCCGCCTGCATTTTCCGGTGTCACGGCGCGGTTCAGGGTGAACATGATGACAATCCCATAGATCACCATCGTGGACGGAAAGGCCGAAACGCCGACGAAACGCCCGTAGCCGCCTTCGGTTTCTGTCATAGCTCCGATACTGGCCATCCCCGCAATCGAACAGCCAATGGCGCTTGCTGCAGCCCCCAACGCCATAGGCGCATAGATGCCCAGCCAACCCAGTGTAAGAACAAGCTCATTCATTCCTGAACCTCCTTGCGGGCAAACGGACGAAACACGATGCCTTCGTCCGGCAGACCCCATTTAAAGAATTCGATGTAATTGAGACGTAAGCCGTGGACGACGCCGCTCATCATTGCGAGCGCGAAATTCAAAACGTGACCGATGATCAGGATCAGCAGCCCAAACAGAATGCCCGGCCCTTTCAGCGCCTGCATGACGGAAACGGCCAGATCGTTGAACGTGATCGCCAGCGACGCCGAAGCCAGACCAAGCGCAAACAGGCGCATATAGCTAAGAACATCGCCAAACGCGCCCATCGCCCCTGCTAGGCTTTGCAAACCCTCGATCAGACGCCAGATCCAGTCTGTCGGCTTCTGGATCATCCGCTCACTGGAAAACAAGACAATCGCCGCAACGCCGAGGATCAGGATCGCCGACCCCGGCACAGGCGATTTGCCGTTCATATAGCTAAGCCAAAGTACAAACCCGCCGATCAAGGCAGCAATCCAACCCAGATTGGCAATCGCCTTGCGTTGCCCCCACGCGGCATGGGCCGCTAATGCGTTGGCCAGAACCAGATGCAAGACACCAACCACAATCGACACCATCATCATTGCGCCGAAATTGTTCAAATCCAGCACCTTGAGCTTTGCCCAGATCGAACCTGCAGATGGAGAAACCCCAAAGTAACTGCCGACCAAGATGCCGTAGAGGATTGTAGCCCCAGCAACGATCAGCCCATAAAGACGCCACGATCGCTGTCCCGCAGTCGCGCCCATACGCTTCCAGAACAGCAAAAGGCCCAGCAGAATGACGACCCCGTATCCAGCATCTGCCACGATCATTGCGAAGAAGAACGCGAACGAGGCCGCAACGATCACGCTGGGGTCCCAATCCTTATAGCCAGGCACTTGATAAAACAGCGCCAAGTCCACAGCAGAACTACGTTTTTCAGGCTGTTCCAATAATGTGGGCGGGGTATCTTCTGGCCCCGGTTCTTCGATCAGAACTGCCGCATCTTTTGCTTTCGCCAATTCCAATACAGCGTCCATACGGTCTTTGGGGACCCAGCCCTGCACAGCAAAAACTGCCTCTTCATCGCGTACTTTCTGCTTTGCATGAGCCAGTTCGGCGGCGCTTTCTGCAACGGACAGGTTCCGGCGCATCAAGGTCAGATAGCGGGTTTGCGCCACGCGCTCTGCCTCTAAGGCCTCAAGCGCGATTTCGGCCTCCTCCAGTTGCGCCTCAAGCTCGTGAATGGGCAACGAACCCACATGCGTGCGCGGGATCGGAAGAATGTCATCGTCGGGCTCGTCGGGAGAGATCAGGACCGCGTAAAGAAATCGGTGGTCTTCTTCCAAAATCGCCCAGGGCAATTTGACCTCTGACAGAGCTTCACGGTGTTTCAGTGGCAACTGATAGAACCACAGCCGATTGCCTGCCAAAACATCCGTTGGCGGGAAGTCCAGATCACCCCAGGGCCGCACCTGAGCGATACGATGCGCCAGAAAATCCCGCCGGTCCATCGTATCCCGAGTGCGCTGCATGAGGTCAGTCACCTCATTCACGAAACCGTCCATGTCAAAACCGGGGTTTCGCTGGATCTGGCGCCGTGGCTCGGGAACTTCTGCAAGGAAACGCAACGCTTTATACGCTTCTCTTGCACCACGTTCGCTGATCTTTTCAGGTTCATTCGGCGGGGGAACAAGCGGTAGAACATGCATACAGCCAAGGTCTTGCAGCGCCTCAAGCGTGTCCGATTTTTGGGCTGCCGGCCCGATCAGAGACATCTTCTTCAAACGTGCGACGCTCATGTCAAAACCTCTCGCGCGTGTTTGCGTTTAGAGATTTTTGACTGCACGACCGCCTGCATTTGTTCGTCACTCAGATAGATGCGGATCTTCTTGATGTTGGCCTTGGCACGGGGGATCAGAACCTTTTCGAACAGGTTGACCCGCTGCGTAATCGTGGCCACCGCCTTGTCGAAAATGCGCACGCGCTCCTCGGCGATTTTGACCCGCAGGCGCGCTTCGATCATGTCATGTAGCAACTGCGCGGCGGCATCAACCCAATGGGGTTTGGCAAGCACGGAATAAGGACGCACGACAACTTCGATCCGGTCAAGGTCAGGCATTTTGACGCCAACCACGTTGACCTCTTTGACCTTGTAGTCCTTAAGCTCAACCAGACCGTCCAGATCGATACCCTGCTGGGCCAGCATGGGAAGCTTTTCACCCACCTGCTGCGCTAGGGCCGCCACCTCTTGCTCAAGGCGTTTGACGTCCTCACGCGCTTTCACTCGTTCGGCCATCAACTGCTGGCGCTTCAGGTCCAGCGACGGCAGGAACCGCTCGTAGCTTTTCAGCTGCGTCTGCTGGCGGGCCAGTGACGATTTATTCAGCTGCAACCGCGCCATTGGCATCCTTTGGGAAATACTTGTCGATCAGGGTCTGTTTCATCAACAATTGTTCTGGCGCAAAACACTCTGCTAGTGTCTTCCAGCCCAGGTCCAGCGCCTCCTCCAGAGGGATGGAAACGTTGATGTTCATGAACCGTGCACGGAACAATCCTCCAAACTTCAGCAATTGATGGTCATAGTCGGAAAGATCAAACGCCATCGCCTGCTTTTGCGCGGCATCGCGGCTTTCTGAATAGAAACGGATCATCGTGTTCATGATCTGGCCGTGATCTTCGCGCGTGGTCTTGCCGATTACGTTCTGCTTGAGGCGCGACAGGCTGCCGAACGGATCAATCACGCCAGAGTGGAGATAGAACTGGCCTTCAGTGATGTAGCCGGTGTTATCGGGGACCGGGTGGGTTACGTCATTACCGGGCATCGTTGTCACAGTCAGAACCGTGACCGATCCACCCTTGGCGTAATCGCACGCCTTTTCGTACCGGCGTGCGAGCTGCGAATAGAGATCGCCCATATAGCCCCGCTGGGACGGCACGCGTTCCTGACTGATCCCCACTTCTTTCATCGCGTCGGCATAAGCTGTCATATCGGTCAGCAGAACGAGAACGCGCTTGCCCTCTTCCACCGCAAATTTCTCAGCCACCGCCAGAGCCATGTCAGGGACCAACAGTCGTTCGACCAAAGGGTCCATTGCCTGATTGACGAACATCACAGTGCGTGAGAACACGCCAGCATCCTCGAACGAAGTTCGGAATGTGTGGTAATCGTCAAAGATCAGCCCCAAGCCGCCGAAAACGACAATGTCCGCATCTGCCTGAATGCCGATTCGGCTGAGGAACGCGTTGAATGGCTCACCCGAAACTGAAAAAATCGGGATTTTCTGACTTTCGACCAATGTGTTGAACACGTCGATCATTGGCACGTCGGTGCGGATCATTTTGTTGGGAACGGCGCGCTCAGCCGGGTTTACGGTCGGTCCGCCAATGTCGATTCGGGGCTCGGAAGACAGATCTGGCCCACCGTCTATCGGCACCCCTGCGCCATCAAAGACCCGCCCCAGAATATTGGCCGAATACGGTGTCTGCATCGGGTGACTAAGAAAGGTCGCCGTCGCCTCGGTCGAAATCCCCTTGGTGCCGGAAAACACCTGAAGCGTCACAACATCCCGGTCGATGAAGATCGCCTGGGCCAATGTTTTTCGGCCATCTACAGTTTCAATGACGGCGAGGTCGTTGTATCGAACAGCAGGGTTTCCTTCGCCCTCAACCGGCACCCGAACTTTGATCGTGTCGCCTACAATTTCCAGAACTCGGGTGTATTTCAACAAGCTTCGGGACATCATCTACCCTCGCTGATCCAAGTTGTTTTCTGTTAAACTCGCGGCGTTGTTCACCGGCAATTTTTTGCAATAACGGCATTAGCTTACAACGAATTCACAAATTAGCAAATGAGTTCAACATCACCCATCCAAAGATGCCCGGGCGTCAATTACTAAAAATTTAGTTTGACAGGTACGCAAAAAATCGCTGATGCTGTCCGGCATCCGGTTACCGCCGGAAACCATAATCTTTGGGAGGAGACAGATGCGGAGACATCTACTTTCCGCAGTGGCGGCGGCTGCCGTCATTGCGGGGCACGGTTCTGCTTGGGCCGACGAAGCCGCAGCACAACGTTGGATCGACGACGAATTCCAGCCATCAACCCTGTCGAAAGACGAACAGATGGCCGAGATGCAGTGGTTCATCGAAGCTGCACAACCTTATGCTGGCATGGAAATCAACGTCCTGTCGGAGGGCATCCCGACCCATTCCTATGAGTCCGAGGTTCTGACCAAGGCGTTCGAGGAAATCACCGGCATCAAGGTAAACCACCAAATCCTCGGTGAAGGTGAAGTGGTTCAGGCTGTTCAGACCCAGATGCAAACGGGCCGGAACCTGTATGACGGCTATGTCAACGACAGTGACCTGATCGGTACGCACTCGCGCCTGCAACTCGCCTATCCGCTGACCGACATGATGGGTGGTGACTGGGCGGCGACAACTTCGCCGACTTTGGATCTGGATGACTTCATGGGCATTCAGTTCACGACTGGCCCGGACGGCAAGCTGTATCAGCTGCCCGACCAGCAGTTTGCGAACCTGTACTGGTTCCGTAAGGACTGGTTCGATGATGAGGCCAACAAGGCCGCGTTTAAAGAGAAGTACGGCTATGACCTGGGTGTTCCGGTCAACTGGTCGGCCTATGAGGACATCGCTGAATTCTTCACCAATGACGTGAAAGAAGTCGACGGCGTGACGATCTATGGCCACATGGACTATGGCAAACGTGCGCCCGACCTTGGCTGGCGCATGACCGACGCCTGGCTGTCGATGGCCGGTGCCGGCGACGTTGGCGAGCCGAATGGTGTTCCGGTCGATGAATGGGGCATCCGCATGGAAGCGGGCACCTGTAACCCCGTTGGCGCATCCGTATCGCGCGGTGGTGCAGCCAATGGCCCGGCTGCGGTCTATGCGATCCGCAAATGGGATGAGTGGTTGCGCGCCTATGCGCCTCCGGGTGCGGCGTCTTATGACTTCTACCAGTCGCTGCCTGCACTCAGCCAGGGCAACGTGGCGCAGCAGATCTTCTGGTACACCGCCTTTACCGCCGACATGGTGAAGCCGAAGTCCGAAGGCAACAACACCGTGGATGACGAAGGCACACCGCTGTGGCGGATGGCACCCAGCCCGCATGGCCCCTATTGGGAAGAAGGTCAGAAGGTTGGATACCAAGACGTGGGATCGTGGACTTTCCTGAAATCGACCCCCGAGGATCGTGCTCAGGCCGCGTGGCTCTATGCTCAGTTCGTGACGTCCAAAACTGTTGACGTGAAGAAGTCCCATGTGGGTCTGACCTTCATCCGCGACAGCTCGGTCAATCACGAGTCGTTCACCGAACGCGCACCCAAGCTGGGTGGTCTGGTTGAGTTCTACCGCTCGCCTGACCGTGTGGCGTGGTCGCCGACCGGCATCAACGTTCCGGATTATCCGAAGCTGGCCCAGATCTGGTGGCAGCAGATCGGTGACGTGAACTCGGGCGCCTTCACCCCGCAAGAGGCGATGGACCGTCTGGCTGAGGAAATGGACATCACCATGGCCCGTATGCAGGCCGCGGATGAAAGCGCCGGTGTCTATGGCGGCTGTGGTCCGCGCCTGAACGAGCCGCAGGATCCGTCCTTCTGGTTGGAAAAAGCAGGTTCGCCCAAGGCCAAGCTTGAGAACGAAAAGCCACAGGGCCAGACCGTCAACTATGACGAGCTGGTTCAGCGCTGGCAGTCTCAGTAAGCCAAAGCAATCGGGGATGCCGTATGCGGCATCCCCATCCCAAGGCCAGTGCGATGCACTGAAGGACCGGAACTCACGGACATGATCGAACTTCAAGACGCGACCAAAAGGGTCGGCAACGTCATCCATATCAAGCCCACAAACCTGAAGCTTCATACAGGTCACTTCAACGTTCTGTTGGGAGCGACCGGATCGGGCAAAACCTCTCTGATCAAGATGATGGCCGGGCTGGACCCGATCGCCTCGGGCAAGGTCCTTATGGATGGGCAGGACGTGACTCGGCTGAACACGCAAAAGCGACAGATCAGCCTGGTGCACCAATTCTTCGTGAACTACCCCCACATGACCGTTTTTGACAACATCGCCTCGCCCTTGCGCGTAGCTGGCATGGTAAAGTCCGAAATCGAGGGCCGCGTGGAAGAGGCCGCCGATCTGCTTCAATTACGCCCCATGTTACACCGCCGCCCGCATGAGCTGTCGGGAGGCCAACAGCAACGTACTGCGCTGGCTCGGGCCATCGCGAAAGAAAGTCGTGCGGTCTTCCTGGATGAACCGCTGGCGAACCTGGATTACAAACTGCGCGAGGAACTGCGCGAACAGCTGCCGGACCTGTTCGCTGGACGCGGCGCAGTGGTGGTTTACGCCACCTCGGAACCCGAAGAGGCTCTTTTGCTGGGCGGCTACACGGCCTTGATGGAAGATGGTCGCGTGACTCAATTCGGACCGACCGCAGACATTTACCGCAACCCTGAAAACATCGCCGCCGCGCGCGTCTTCTCTGACCCGCCGATAAACGTGGCCAGCATCACAGTTTCGGGCGCTCAGGCGCAACTGGCGGGCGGCGGAGGCTGGGCTGTTTCTGACATGGCTGACGGCGATTACATGGTTGCCGTGCGCCCGCACAGAGTGACGCCATTCCGTACGTCTGACGCGGACGTCGAACTGACAGGCCGCGTCATCGTGACAGAACTGTCCGGCTCGGATTCCAGTGCGCATTTTCGGCACGGATCGGATGACTGGGTCTCTCTGGCCGCTGGCGTGCACCCTTATCAGGTTGGTGAGGATCACAATTTCTACCTGAATCCGGCCCATTGCCGGTATTTCAGCCAAGACGGCAAGAGGGTGGCCTGACATGGCACAGATCAAGCTTTCAAACCTGCGACACAGCTACATGCCCGCGCCGAAAGGCCCCGAGGATTATGCGCTGAAAGAAATTGATGTGACCTGGCGCGATGGTGGGGCATACGCTCTGCTCGGGCCGTCGGGCTGCGGCAAGTCCACGCTGCTGAACATCATATCCGGCCTTCTTACCCCCTCGGAAGGTCGGATCCTGTTTGATGACCAGGACGTCACCGCCCTGCCCCCCGATCAGCGCAACATCGCACAGGTGTTCCAGTTCCCGGTGATCTACGACACGATGACCGTGGGCGAAAACCTGGCCTTTCCGCTCAAAAATCGGGGCGTAGATGCAGCGACGATCAAGCGCCGCGTCGATGAGATTGCCGAGATGCTGGACGTCACGGATATGCTGAATACCCGCGCCAGCGGCCTCAGCCCAGACAACAAGCAGAAGATCTCGATGGGGCGCGGTCTGGTCCGTGATGACGTGAACGCGGTGATGTTTGATGAACCGCTGACCGTGATTGACCCGCATCTGAAATGGAAACTACGGTCCAAGCTGAAAGAGCTGCACCAACGCGTCAAGGCCACCATGATTTACGTGACCCACGACCAAACCGAAGCGCTGACTTTCGCGGACGAAGTGGTCGTGATGCAAGAGGGCGAGGTCGTGCAGATTGGCACCCCGGTCGAGCTGTTCGAGCGGCCCCAACACACATTCGTCGGCCATTTCATCGGCTCACCGGGCATGAATGTTCTGCCCTGCGAGGCCAAGGGTGACCGCGCGGTGTTCGAAGGACACGAGGTCATGTTGGAAGGTCCCACCTTGGGCGAAGGTGGCCGCACCGATCTGGGTATTCGCCCGGAATACATCAGCTTTGGCGAAACAGGCGTCCCTGCGCATGTGACCAAAGTTGCGGACATCGGTCGCCACTATGTGGTCAGCGCCATGGTTGGAGACACGCCGGTAAAGGCGGTGGCGGAACACAACGCGCCCAACCCAGGCTCGCATGTCTTTCTGCAATTCAAACCAGAACAATCCCGCGTCTACCGTGACGGCTGGATCGCAACTCAGGAGCGGGCGCAATGAGAACGGAAAACCAAAAGGCCTGGTTCTTTGTCCTGCCAGTGCTGGCGCTGGTCGCGTTCAACGCGCTGGTGCCAATGATGACGGTGGTCAATTACTCGGTGCAGGAAACCTTCGGCAACAACCAGTTCTTCTGGGAAGGGCTTGGCTGGTTTGAACAAATCCTACGGTCGGACCGGTTCCAAGCGGCCCTCGGTCGGCAATTCCTGTTCACCTTCCTGATCCTGATCATTGAGGTTCCACTGGGCATCATCGTGGCGCTGTCCATGCCCCGCAAAGGGTTCTGGGTGCCGGTCTGTCTGGTCCTGATGGCGCTGCCCATGTTGATCCCATGGAACGTGGTCGGCTCGATGTGGAACATCTTTACCCTGCCCAAGATCGGCCTGCTGGGATACTTCTTGAATGATGTTTTGGGCATCAACTATGACATGACGCAACAGCCGATCTCGGCCTGGATCACTGTGATTGTCATGGATGTCTGGCACTGGACCTCGCTGGTCGTGCTGCTGTGCTACGCGGGCCTCGTGTCAATCCCGGACGCCTATTATCAGGCAGCCAAGATCGACGGTGCCAGCCCATGGTCCGTGTTCCGCTATATTCAATTGCCCAAGATGAAGACCGTCCTAACCATCGCCGTTCTGCTGCGCTTTATGGACAGTTTCAACATCTATACCGAGCCCTTCGTCCTGACCGGCGGTGGCCCCGGCAACTCCACCACCCTGTTGTCGATCGACCTTGTGAAGATCGCGCTCGGACAGTTCGATCTAGGCCCGGCGGCCGCGATGAGCCTGATCTATTTCGCCATCACGCTGCTGGTCTCTTGGGTCTTCTACACACTGATGACAAAGGATGACGCGGAATGAAAAAGCGGTCCCTGATCCCGATCCTCTATATCGCGTTCCTGATGCTGCCGATCTATTGGCTGGTGGCGATGTCCTTCAAGACCACGAACGAGATTCTGTCGGGCTTTTCCCTATTTCCTCAGACCTTTACGCTGGAGAATTACATCACCATCTTCACCGATCCGACGTGGTATTGGGGCTATATCAACTCGATCCTCTATGTGACGATCAACACGGTGCTTTCGGTCTGTGTGGCACTACCTGCGGCTTATGCGTTCTCTCGCTATCGGTTCCTGGGGGACAAGCAATTGTTCTTCTGGCTGCTGACCAACCGAATGGCACCGGCGGCGGTGTTCGCTCTGCCGTTCTTCCAGCTCTATTCCTCCATCGGCTTGTTCGACACCCATCTGGCGGTTGCACTGGCACACACATTGTTCAACGTGCCATTGGCAGTGTGGATTCTGGAAGGCTTCATGCGCGGCATCCCGAAAGAACTGGATGAGACGGCCTATGTCGATGGCTATTCCTTCCCGCGCTTTTTCGTGACGATCTTCCTGCCCAACATCAAAGCGGGCGTCGGCGTCGCAGCCTTCTTCTGCTTCATGTTCTCATGGGTGGAAATGCTGCTGGCGAAAACCCTGACTGCAGTCGAAGCCAAACCCATCGCCGCCGTGATGACCCGCACCGCATCAAGCGCGGGGTATGAGCTGGGCCTACTGGCTGCCGCCGGGACGCTGACCATCATACCCGGTGCCATCGTCATCTGGTTTGTCCGCAACTACATCGCGCGCGGTTTCGCGATGGGCCGAGTGTGAGGTTCGATATGCGTAAACTACTATTCACCCTCCCCTTCCTGCCCACCATGGCTGTCGCTCAGCAAGCGGGTTGGGGCAATGTCGGCCAGCAAGAAGAAAAGGGGTTTTCCTGGACCGATCCCCTTTGGCCCGATTTCTGGATGGCATGGACGCCAGCAACTCTGGCCCTGTTCGTCGGTATTTTTTCGGCAATCGCCCTGATTGGCTTGCTCGAAGGGTTCAAGTACCGCGATGGGATCGAACGGCGTGGTGTGCTGGGATTGACGACCACATTGGGCGACAGGCTGTTCATCACGCTTCTCGGCTCGGCCTATATCTTCCTCGCCTGGCTGGGAATTGTCGGACAACCTGTCTGGACGCCACTTTTCCTGTCGATCGGCTGGGGTATCTTCGTCTTCTGGAAAGTTTAAGCTTTGCGAAACAGCGAAAGGATGCTTGTCTGTCAGGCATACGAACCATGACGACACCGAGATCGATGCGAAAGAAAAAGACGACTAATCTGCTGACCGAGGTCGAACTGGAGTTCATGAACGAGCTCTGGGCTCTCGGGGAAGGCTCGGTGCGCGATGTCCTGGACCGCCTGCCCTCAGAACGCAATCTGGCCTATACGTCTGGTGCCACGATCCTGCGTATTCTGGATGAAAAAGGTTTTGTGGAAAGCCGCAAGTCAGGAAAAACCCTGATCTATACGCCGCTTTTGGAAAAGGACAGATATCAGGCCCGTTCGCTGCAAAACCTGTCCCGCACTCTGTTCGACGACACCCCAGCTACACTGGTGGCACGGCTCGTCGATGATGCCGGGCTGAGCGAAGCCGACCTGGAGGACATTCGAGCGCTGGTAGAGAGGAGACTGCAAAATGACAGCGGTTAGACCGGTTCTCGACGCATATATCGAACTCAACATAGTGCTGGCATTGTCGGCTGCCATCTGGTTGATGGCACGCGTCGCCCTGGCCCGCACGACTCTGCGCCATGGCTATGTCGCACAGCTGCGCGCTCTCAAGGTTCTGTGCATTTGTATTCTGATCAGCCCTTTTCTAGCGTTGGGTGTGTCGTCTTTGGCCGCTCACGCATGGCCGGGGAGCGCCGTCGCCCTTGGTGACATAGCAGTTGCCGCTTATCTGCGCGGTGATATCGCCATGCCTGCCGTGCAGTTCGAGGCCCTGCTGAATACACGTGAAAGATGGGTTGATCTTGCTTTGTCAGGACAGCAGCCCGTTTTCATCTCACTCGCCGCCCTGTTCGCTGTCGCTGCGGCTGTATATGCCATTCGAGCTTTACGGGACGCAGTGATGATCCGACAAACGGTCAGGTCCAGCTTCCTTTGGCGGCAATCGGCAAAGGTGGATATCCGCCTCTCTGATCGCATTACCGTGCCGTTCGCGGTGCGTGGTCTGCGCCGTCGTCATGTCGTTCTGCCCAGCCATCTTCTGGACACACCGCGCGAGCTACGCTTTGCGCTGGCCCATGAGTTTCAGCACATTCGCGCGGGCGATGTGGAATGGGAACTCGGCTTTGAGCTTCTGCGCCCTCTGCTGTTCTGGAATCCGGCATACCTGATGCTCAAGTACCAATTCGGCCGCTTGCGTGAACTGGCATGTGACCAATCCGTTGTTGCGCGCAAAAGGATCGATGCGCGCGAATATACCACGTGTCTTCTGGACTATTGCGCGCGCACTCTTTCAACAAGAAATCCGCGCGTCTTAAACGTTGCCTTTGTGACCGGTGGAAAAGCCAAACGCGTACTGCGTCAGCGCGTGATTGCATTGACCGATGCACAGCCCGCCGAGACGCCTTTGCCGGCGGTGTTTCTTGGCATGTCACTGACGTTCGCCACCCTTCTGGCGCTTGGGGCGGCTTCGATCCAGCAAACACAAGACTGGAGTCATGACCGTCTTATGCTGTCGACCGTGGTCAATCTGGAACGTCTTGAGGCACGCAATCAGGGCAACTGATGCGATGCGTTACCAGCCGCGGCGCCCAAACAGGGAATGAATCCGGCCCTGATCCACAAATGGTTCGGGCGCGAGCGAACGTCTTAGTCGGCCAACCACGCGCTCAACCATGACCCAGCTGATTAAGGCGAAAATGACGCCGCCAAAAGCTTGTCCCAACAGAACACCGGACGCCCCCGCGAGATTTGATCCGATGGTTGCGAAAACCCAGGTTCCTACCGTGTGACGCCCCCAATTGATCCAAGTTGAATAGACTGGATGCCCAAGATTGTTAAAGCTGGCATTCGAAACAAAAATCACACCGTTGAAAAACGATGCCAGCGCCAGAGGTCCGCAGAACAAATAAATGAGAACCCGAGTTTCACCTTCGGCCGCAAACAAATCCGCAATCGGCGCCCGCAAGAGAAACAGAATCGCAGCCATACCCAGAACATAAAGCCCCGTGAATTTGATTCCGGCCAGAAAGGCCGTGCGCACCCGATCGAATTTCTCAGCTCCGAAATTCTGCCCGATGATTGGCCCTATTGCCCCCGACAAGGCAAAGATGACCGAAAAGGCCACTGGCAGCAGCCGCCCTATGACGGCCATACCCGCCACCGCGTCCGTTCCGTATTGCGCAATTTCCCGCACAACGATGGCATTCCCAATGGGCGTAGCTACATTTGTCAGAACGGCAGGAATCGCGATGGCCCGCACAGGGCGCAAGTCCTGTGCCACCTGCTTCAAAGACGGGCGTGCAAAGCCCTGATGAACCCGCAACGCGGGCCATAGCGCCGCCGCCAGCATGCACAGCCGCGCCAGAACCGAGGCAATCGCGGCCCCATCCAGCCCCAGCCCCACAGCAAAGATCAGGATCGGGTCCAGAACGGCATTCACCACTCCGCCATAGATCGTTGCCATCATCGACCGTCGTGCATCGCCACGAGCGCGCAGCACGGCCATGGCCGCCATGGCAATCGACATGACGCACATTGTCGGCAGGATGATCGAGACATAGCGCATTGCCAGCCTAAGAACCTCACCTTCTGCGCCAAGCAATGACAACAGATGGCTAAGGTTCAACAAGACCAGAACGGGTACGACCAACCCGACGATCAAACCCAGCACCGCCACACTGGAGGCATAGTGCCGGGCTTGCTCGGCGCGCCCCGCCCCTAGTTCGCGCGCGACCAGTGCCCCAGCAGAAATCGAAAGGCCGATATTGATCGCATTGGTGAAGAACAGCAGCGTTCCCGCATAGCCCACCGCCGCCGCCAGCGCGTCGTTGCCCAGCATCGAAATGAAGACCATGTCCACAAAGTCGACGGCAAAAATTGCCATCAGCCCGATGCTTGTCGTCAACGACATGCGGGTGACGTGCCGCATCAGACTGCCGCTCAGGAATACGGCTTCGGTTTGAGATTGGTTGGACATTCTAACCTGTGGTGGTCGGTGTGTTATCTCGCCAGCATCACAGATCGCCGCCACGGGTCAACGGTTTCGTTCCGATCTTTATGGTCGCGGATGAACACCCGACACAACCCGCTATCCCGTTTTGCCATCTACAGCCCCATGAGGACGTGTTAGAACTGCCGAAACACCAATTGTCCGAGGTGAGGCAGAGCATGAAACTGGAATTCCACCACATCAACTTCGTGGCTGATGATGTTGATCGTATGCATGATTTTTACACTAACGTGCTGGGGCTGGATGATATCCCGCAGGATAATTTCCCGCGCACCGAAGCTGACAAAGACAGCGGCTATGACGGCAAAATCCGCTTTGCGACCGAAGGCAACATGCAGATGCATTTGGCCCAGCGCGCCTTTGACGTGGCCTTCAAGAACGGGCGGGTGATCAACCCAGTCGAGCGCGGCCACATCGCCTTTCGCACCGATGATCTACCCGCCTTCCTGAAGCTGCTGGACGAACGCGGCATCCCCTATTCAGACTATGGCACAACGTTTGCGAAAGAATGGCATCAGGTGTTCTTTCACGACCCCGAAGGCAATGTGATCGAAGTCCATCAGCAGGTCGTTCAGGACGACTGATCCGCAAAGGGCGGAGCCAACCGCCCTCTCCCGGACCCTGGCCCTCAGACAAATCGGTTGACGTAGTTTTCCAGCATTTCCTGACGACCCGATCGCGGCTGCGGATTGATCCCCTCGGCCAAAACCCGCGCAGCAATCTCGTCCAAACCGGAACTCAGCATCGCCTGTGCCTCGGGCGTCTTCCAGCCTGCGTAGCGGTCAGCCAGCGCCTGTTCCAAACCGCCATCTTCAAGCATTGCAGCCGCAGCTTTCAGGCCCCGAGCGCAGATGTCCATCCCGCCCACATGCGCGGCAATCAGATCTTCGGCGTCGATGGATTGTCTGCGCAGCTTGGCGTCGAAATTGGTGCCGCCCGAGGTAAACCCGCCTGATTTTAGAATGTGGTAATAGGCCAGCGCGACTTCGGGCGTGTTGTTAGGAAACTGATCCGTGTCCCAACCCGATTGATAATCGTTCCGGTTCATATCGATGGACCCCAGCATCCCTTCGGCTGTGGCCACGGCGATCTCGTGCTCAAAGCTATGCCCCGCAAGGATCGCGTGCCCCTGCTCGAGGTTCAGTTTGACCTCATCCTCCAGACCGTACTTGCGCAGGAACCCGATGCAGGTGGCAGCGTCAAAATCATACTGGTGCTTTGACGGCTCCTGAGGTTTGGGCTCAACAAGGATCGCGCCTTTGAACCCGATCTTGTGCTTGTACTCGACCACCATGTTCAGGAAACGGCCCATATGATCCAGTTCAGCCTTCATGTCGGTGTTGAGCAGCGTCTCATACCCTTCACGCCCGCCCCAAAGCACATAGTTCTCGCCGCCCAGCTTGTGGGTGGCGTCCAGACAGGATTTCACCGTGGCTGCGGCAAAAGCATAGACATCGGGATCAGGGTTGGTGCTGGCACCACCCATCCAGCGGCGATGGCTGAACATATTGGCCGTGCCCCACAGCAGCTTGGTGCCCGACACCTGCATCTTTTCACCGATATAGTCGGTGACCTCGTTCAGTGTCCGCAAATTGTCGGCGAAATTTCCCTGTTCGGGGCGAATGTCCGCATCATGCCAGCAGAAGTAAGGTTGCCCCAAGATTTCAAACATCTCAAAGGCCACATCGGCCTTCATCTTGGCGCGGCCCATGTCGTCCTGCGGATGCCAGGGGCGCTCGAAAGTGGGGCCTCCAAACGGATCCCCCCCTTCCCACGCGAACGAATGCCACCACGCCACGGCAAAACGCAGGTGATCCTCCATGCGTTTACCCATGACGATCTCGTCCCGGTTGTAGTTACGGAATGCGAGCGGGTTCTTACTGCCCTCGCCCTCGAATTGGACCTGCTCGATCCCTTGAAAGAAACCGCTCGTCATCTCGCTTACCTCATTCCGTCTTTTCGCCGGGCTTCTTGCCCAGAATGATCATCGACAACAGGTCGTCATCGGTGACATCAGGGATGTCCACGGTACCAACCAATTGCCCGTTCTTCATGACCGAGGCCCGGTCGCACAGCTCCATCACCGCGTGCACATCGTGGTCGATCAGGAAAATCCCGATGCCTTGCGCCTTTAGCTGTTGGATCAGGTCCGCCACCATTTGCGTTTCATGCGGACCCAGCGCGGCCGTAGGCTCGTCCATGATCAGGATGCGTGCGTTGAAATACACCGCGCGCGCAATGGCCACCGATTGCCGCTGACCACCCGACAGGGCCGAAACCGGGTCGTTGAACTTCTGAAAGTTCGGGTTCAGCTGCGCCATAATCTTGCGGCACTCAGCCTCCATCGCAGCATCGTTGACCAGACCAAAGGGGGTGACCATCTCGCGCCCCAAAAACAGGTTCGAGCTTGCATCCAGATTGTCTGCCAGCGCCAGCGTCTGATAGATCGTCTCGATATTGTTGGCGCGCGCGTCACGCGGGTTGTTGATCTCAACCTTCTTGCCATCAATCAGGATTTCACCATGGTCCATCTGATAGGCGCCCGAAAGCACCTTGATCAGAGTGGACTTACCGGCCCCATTGTGCCCCAGTAGGCCCACAACTTCGCCCGGGTACAGATCAACTGAGACGTGGTCTACCGCCTTGATGCCCCCGAAAGAAATCGAGATATCGCGCATTTCCACAAGCGGAGGCTGGCCGGAACCACGGCCCGAAGCTTGGTTCTGTGTTTCTTGAGCTTGCATCATTTCGCCCCCAGACGTTTGCGATAGACGATGTCGATATAGACAGCCAAAACCAGGACAGTGCCGACGACGATGTTCTGGAACGGCGCATCCACGCCGACCATGGCCATGCCCGATTGCAGCGCCTGCATGATCAAAGCACCAAGGATTGCGCCGTAGATCGTACCAATACCACCCGACAGAGCGGTTCCACCGATCACCGCAGCAGCAATCACGCGCAGTTCATCCAGCGTGCCAATATCGTTCGAGTGGTTGGCCAGACGGGCCGAGGCCACAACCGCTGACAACGCACACAAGAATCCCATCAGAGCAAAGATTTTGACGGTCATCATGCGCGTGTTGATACCGGACAACTCTGCCGCATCCGGGTTGCCGCCAGTGGCAAAGATGTAACGGCCAAAGCGGGTTTTGCGGGCTACAACGGTCAATGTCACGGCCACCAGGATCAGGATCAGAACCGAGATCGGAATGCCGTAGCCAACAATCAGCCCCTCGGGCATGGTCTCACCCCGCGCTTCGAACATCCGTTCCAGACGGCGGGTCGGGATTGCATAGCTGTTGACGATCAGGACATAGCCCATGATGGCGATGCCAATGATTCCAGCCAGAGTTGTCTCAGCCCAAACAGGTTTCACAGGGAACCCGTGGGCGGCTTTGGACCGGCGGCCGCTCCACAACGCCCAGATTGCAATAGCAGTGGCGGCAAGGCCGAACAAAAGGCTGACGGTAGTTCCCAACGTGCCGTTTGTCCCCCCGAACATCAGGAAGGTGCTGTCCAGCGGGCCGATTGTCTGGCCATCGGTCATGTACCAGGCAACGTTGCGCCAGACCAGAAAACCGCCAAGCGTCACGATAAAGGCCGGAATGGTCAGGTAGCCCACCATCCAACCATGGAAGGCGCCGATCAATGTGCCCACCACAAGACCCACGACCAAAGTGATCGCCCAGGTCGCCGGGTGGTTCAAACCCATTCCCAATACGTTGGGCAATAGCTCGGTCTGAGTCATCGCCATGACCGCAGATGTGGTCGCCAGAAGCGCCCCAACCGACAGGTCAATATGGCGCATGACGATAATGAACACCATGCCACAAGCCATGATCGCAACCGAAACGGTCTGGATCGACAGGTTGAACAGGTTTCTGGGTGTCAGAAAACGGCCATCCGTAACGATGTTGAAGCCGATGCACAGGATGATGAAGGCGCCGATCATGCCCAATAGCCGCATATCCAGTTCCAGCTGCTGGAACAGGTTGGCCTTTGCTTTTTGGGGTACCGGCTGAGACGAAGTTTCGGTCATATCCGATCTTTCATGTTCAGCTATGATCTCTGGCCCACCCTTGCGGGCCAGAGACGTTGTGATTTGGAACTTGGTTTAGTTACAGGGCGCAGGGCCGTTTTCGACGCCCTGGCAAAGGTCTTCCAGCGGGATCCAGCCCGCGTCGACCACAACGGTCAGGTTGTCCTTGGTGATCGGCACAGGCGCCAGGAAGACCGAGTTCATCTCGGTGCCACCGGGCGAGGTCCAGCTGATCGCGCCTTCGACATCCGCAGGGCTTGTTCCGCTGCTCAACGCAACCGCGATTTCACCGGCAGCTTTGCCTAGCTCACGTGCGTCTTTCCAAACCGAGACGGTCTGCGTGCCCTTGGCAACACGGTTCAGCGCCGCGTGGTCACCATCCTGGCCCGAGACCGGAATACCGTCCATGCCTTGCGCGGTCAGAGCAGCAACAACGCCACCAGCAGTACCGTCATTCGAGGCGACCACGGCATCAACGTTGTTTTCGTTCGCTGTCAGGATCTGCTCCATGTTGCGCTGCGCGTTCGCAGGCAGCCAGCCGTCAGTATAAGCCTCACCCACAATCACGATGTCACCACTGTCAACGGCGCCCTGGATGATCTCTTGCTGACCACCACGCAGGAAATCCGCGTTCGGGTCGGTGGGCGAACCCTTGATCATCACGTAATTACCCTTGGGCATCGCGTCGAATACAGCGCGCGCTTGCATCCGGCCAACTTCTACGTTGTCAAAGGTCAGATAAAACGCCCGGTCATCTTCGATCAGGCGGTCATACGCGATAACTGGAATGCCCTCGTCAGCGGCTGCCTGAACCGCCGGACCAATGGCCTGAGAGTCTTGTGCCAGAATGATCAGTGCATCAACGCCCTGAGCAATCAGACTTTCAATGTCCGACAACTGCTTGGCCGAGGACGATTGCGCATCCGACGAAATGTATTCGGCTCCACCCGCCTCGAGCGCGGCTTTGATCGCGGCCTCGTCGGTCTTCCAACGCTCTTCCTGGAAATTCGACCAGCTGACGCCCACAACAGGTTCGGCAAAAGCGGCCGTACCCATCAACACCGCCACAGCGGAAGCGCTGAGAATTCTTTTCATGATTTCCTCCCGGTTTCATTGAGCCATCGCTTCATGATTCGTGGCCCCGATAATTCTGAGTAGCATATTTATTTCAGTCGGTAAAATATTTATGCTATCGGTAACAGAAAAAACCGCCTAGGTTGAAACAGGGATTAGATTCGCGAGGGCAAGATGCTGAAAAGCAAAGCTTCTTCAAACGCCACGGACCAAAGAAACATCACCCGATTGCGGGTGCTGGAGCAGATTCGCGCAACCGAAGCCATCTCGCGAATTGACATCGCCACGGCGCTTGAAACCAGTCCTGCAACAATCACATCTGCCACAGCAGACCTGCTGTCCGCCGGTCTTATCCAGGAAATTGAAGGGGAGTCGCAGTCAAAATCCACACGTCGTGGCAGGCCACGTGTGCTTTTGAAACTGCACGGCGGTTGTCACATGATTGCGGGTGTAAAGGTCGCGCGGCATCAGATCTCGGTCATCTTGGTGGATTTCGAAGGTACCGAAATCGCCTCTTATACCCATCCATTGGATGAGGCGCGTATGGCACCCGAAATCTTCACACAAACGATCCGCACTGCCCTTGACCTTGCCTGTGGCACTGCGAACCGGTCGCTGTCTGATCTGTCCGGCGTCTGTATCGGCATTGCGGGGTTGATCGACGCAGAAAAGAACTTTGTACATTGGTCGTCTTCTTTGACAGAACGCAACGTAGACCTGAGCCCGCTCTTGTCCAAGGCGCTGCCCTGCCCCGCCTTTATCGAAAATGACGCCAATCTGGTGGCCAAGGCCGAGCAATTGTTTGGGCTGGGAAAAGGGCTGAAAACATTTCTGGTTGTGACCATCGAACACGGCATCGGTTTGGGTATCGTCGTTGATGGCAAACTTTATCGCGGCGAGCGCGGATGCGGCGCGGAGTTCGGGCATTTGAAGGTTCAACTGGACGGCGCGCTGTGCCAGTGCGGACAGCGCGGATGTCTGGAAGCCTATGTCGGAGAATACGCGTTGATCCGCGAAGCGACGATTGCCAGCCAGGCCACGGATCCTCGCACACTTACAGATATTCTTACGGCCGCAAATGCCGGCGATGCTCGGTCGATTTCCGTACTGTCCCGGGCCGGTCAAATGTTTGGAATGGGGGTTTCGAACCTGATCAATTTGTTCGATCCGGAATGCATTATCCTGTCCGGCACAAGGGGCAGTTTTGAATATCTGCACTCGGAAGACGTAATGACGCGTATCAGAAACGGTGTCGTCAGCGTTGACGCACCCCTGCCCGCGATCAAAGTGAATCACTGGGGGGATTCAATGTGGGCAAAGGGGGCGGCTGCTTATGGAATCGAACAGGTCTCGATTCTGAAAGTCAGGGAATTGGCGGCACATGCGAACTAGTTTGGCTTTCCTGCTGACCACAGCAACAACCGTTGCGGCGGATGCGCCTTCCCCGCAGTTTTTTGGCGTTGACGTTCAACCCCATATCTATGACGGCGGGTGGGAACATTTTGTGGGCGGTGGGGTCGCTGTTTTCGACTGTAATGGCGACGACCGCCCCGAACTTTTTGCTGCCGGAGGTTCAAACCCAGCGCAGTTTTTTGTAAACGTATCCGAGGAAGACATTCAGTTTCGGGCAGACACGCCCAGCGCTTTGTCCCTGACTGGTGTGACCGGCGCATATCCGCTGGATGTAGATGGCGACGGGTTGCTTGACCTGGCAGTTCTGCGCGTGGGTTCAGATCTGTTGCTGCGCGGCGGGCCGGATTGCGCGTTCGACCTTTTCAACTCGCTGAACTTCACTTCTGAGGATCATTGGACCACGGGTTTCTCTGCCACTTGGGAAAGCGGGCAAGCGCTGCCCACGCTGGCGTTTGGCACCTACGTTGACCGCAACAACCCCGATGGACCATTTGAGACATGCGGGCCGACCTTGCTGTACCGACCGCATGACAGCTCATATGGCGCCCCTGTTCATCTGGAACCGGGGCACTGTTCCCTCTCAATTCTGTTTTCCGACTGGGCGCGGTCGGGGCGTGCGGATCTGCGTGTCAGCAACGACCGTCACTACTATGTGCGCAACGGGCAAGAGCAACTTTGGGCGATGGAGGACACCCCACGGCTTTATGGGCACGCAGACGGATGGCTGCCTTATTCGATCTGGGGCATGGGCATCGCCTCGCGCGATTTGACCGGCGACGGGTTTCCAGACGTCTACCTGACCTCGATGGGGGATCAAAAATTCCAGACATTCGATCCGTCGACTAAGGGGCCAACATGGCGGGACGCAACCTATGATCGGGGGACGACAGCACATAGGCCACACACAGGTGGTGATGGTCGTCCTTCAACCGGCTGGCACGCCCAATTCGGTGACGTTAATAATGACGGGCGGGACGATATTTTTGTCGCTAAGGGCAATGTCGAACAGATGCCAGACGCCGCTCAAACCGATCCAAACAACCTACTGATACAAAACGACAATGGGCAATTTGTCGAAACAGCAGAACAAGCGGGCGTGGCTTCTATGGCAAAGTCCCGCGGCGGGGCCTTGGCCGATCTGAACGGGGATGGCTGGCTGGACATGGTGGTCGTCAATCGCGGTTCATCACTGGAGGTTTTTCAGAACAAGCCGCAAAATGGCAACTGGTTGATGGTGGATGTGGGTCAAGCACAACCCAACCGCTTGGCCATCGGCAGTTTTATCGAGGTCAAAACGGACGCCGGAGTGCAGACCCGGGAAGTCACAGTTGGCGGCGGTCATGCCAGTGGCATTGCTGGATTTCACCACTTTGGTCTGGGCGATGCGGAAAGCTTACAGATCAGGGTGATCTGGCCCGATGGCAAAGCAAGTGATTGGCGGACCGCCAACCCCAATCAGGTGATACGCCTTAGCCGCTGACCGCTGACTATTGGTCAACGGGCAAACCGCTTGGAACCGTCTTGGGCACCCCCAACCGAACTGCCGGGTCCTCCAGAGTGCCAAGGAAACTCAGGATGGCGTTGATGTCATCATCGCTCAGGCTCATTGGGGCCAATGTGTTTGAGGCGGCAATTGCCTCCACATGCGTGGGGTCTTGCATAGCCTGGGCATCCAGCGCGCCATCAAATTCGGGCAGTTCGGCTTTCTCGACCGAATAATTGCGCAAGGCTGCCACAGGATCCAAATGGTGACGCACCACATCTTCAAGCTCAGCATACGCGCCACTGTGCCCATAGGGCGCGGTCAGTGTCACGTTCCGCAATGAGGGCGTGCGAAAAGCAAACGCATCCCTTGCATCCCCTGTGACGCGCAACCGCCCGTCATCGCGCACGTGGTTTTCGAACCTGGCCGCTTTTCCGGGGCCGATCTGGGGCATGGCGATGGAATGGAAACTGTGATCCGTCTGGAACCATCCGCTATGACAACTGCTGCACCCGGCCTCACCGTAAAACAGGGTCATACCCAATTGCGCTGTCGCGGGCAGAGTTTCTTCACCCCGCATCGCGCGGTCAAAAAGGCTGTTATCTGCCCGCCATTCAAAAGCGATGAAATCCGCGATGACATTGGCGATGGCGGTAAAGGTGATCTCTTCCCCGGGCGCGACGTCCTCAAACCGCTGCGAATACTCCGGTATCCCCGCCACCCGCGCCGCGATCAGGTCCCAGGCCCCGCCCTCCTGGGTCAACAAGCCAAGCCGTACCGCCTTGCTCACCTCGTTTTCAGAATAGTGACCCGCCATCTCGTCAGGTGAAAGCACCGGGAACATCGCTTGCGCAGCCAGAGCCGATTGAAAGCCGCGCCGCATATCCGTCCCCAATGGCGTTCTGATGCCATTAGGTTGTGACGGATCAGCCTCCAGCCGACCATCATGAAAAAAAGTTGTGAATTCCAACGCACCAAGATTCCACAGGCCCGGCGAGTTTCGCGGAATCCGCTGTTCGGGAGAGTTATCCTGAGTGATCTTACGCTCGGCCCCAAGCCCCACACCGCCTTCTCCGATTCCAAGTGAAAGCCCATCAGACGTGCCCAGTTTCGGATGATGGCAGGTGGAGCAACTGATATTCTTGTTCCCCGAAAGAATGGGGTCGTAAAACAACAACTGTCCCAGTTCGACACGTTCCAGGTCCGGCTCAAGAAATTTCGGAACGGGTCCAAGGTCCTGCGCCTGAAGTGCTGATGCCATCAGCCAAAAGCCTATTGAAGCTGCCGAAATCCGAGCTTTCATGTTTAATCCTCGAAAATCTCTAGCGTAAGTTTCTGACGATAGGGTTTTTCCGGCGTGTAGATCACAGAAGGAAAGGCCGGATTGTTCACCGCGTCGGTGTATCCGGCGGGCTCAATACAAAGCGCCGCCCCGGGTCTGAAAGGATCAGACAAATGTGCAGCTGTATAGACCTGTGCGCCCGGTTGATCTGAATAAACCTTCATCTTTAAACCCGATGGCGTTTCGACTTCTGCAACAGGCATGGTCAGGTCCCGTCCATCTTCAAACACAAAATAGTGGTCAAGAAAGCCAGCTTCTTGGCCGATTACGCGACTGCGCGTGAAATCCAGGCTTTCTGCATCGGCTTTTAGAATGCGGCCGGTGGGTGTGGCGTTTTCGTTCAATTCAAGAAGGGTTTTGGCATGTAGTTTGAGACGGCAATCGAGAATGCCCTGCGGGCAACCAATTGAGTAATAATTGTGCTGCGCGATGCTGATCGGCGTGGGCCGATCCGGATGCGCCGTGATCGTATAGATCAGACACGGATAAGCCAGCTCCACCTTTATCACGAACTGGACTTCCGCAGGAAACCCGCCCTCACCATCAGGTGAAGTTATCGACAAAACCGCCTGATTTAGAGCAGTTTTCTCGACACTCCAATACTGATGGGACAGACCATCCCGACCGCCGTGTAGCGCGTTTTTGCCTTCGTTCGCCGTAACTCTGATGGTTTCACCCAGCAAATCGAACTGCGCCCCACTGACACGGTTGGCCAAGCGCCCGACGATTGCACCCAGGTAATATGGGTCCGTCAGATAGTCCTGCGGTGTGTCATAGCCCAGTATCAGTGGCGTTTGCCCCAACCACCACCCTTGGGTGATCGCACCATAGCTGAGCAATGAGGCGGACATGTCACCGTCTTCCAGCACAACCCGTTCTATGGTTGCTGAGCGTTGCCCCGCCATCACGACGCGGAAAGCGGTGCCAACGCCGCATAGTATTGGCGATAAAGCTGATAGGCATTCTCATACCCGTCGCATAGCTCGGTCCTTGGCACAATGACTTCAGCCGTTTCCGGAGGGGTCATGACGCCCGCCGGGTCTGCCCCCCGTAATGCGCAGGCCGCCAGACGCGCTGCGCCGGTCGCGGCACCAAACTCACTCCCCTTGGGCAGAACAAGACGTGTATTCAGGACAGTCGCCAGTGTCTCTAGCCAGAACCGAGATCGCGCTCCGCCGCCCACAACGGTCAGGCTTTCTGGCGTGGTTCCCGTGGCCTTGAGCGCCTCAAGGCAATCACGCATGGCAAAGGCAACACCTTCCATCACGGATTGCGTCAGAGCCTTCGGATCCGTGGCGATATCCAGTCCAAGGAATGCGCCTCGGATAGCGCTGTCGTTATGCGGCGTCCGTTCCCCTGACAAATAAGGCAAAAAGGTCGTACCAGACGGCCCATTGATCTGATCCGGTAGCGCCGACGCCAACGCCCCAACGGGCTGTCCCAAGTTTCGAGACAGCCAGTTCAAGCTGTTTGTGGCAGACAGAATGACGCCCATCTGAATCCAACGCTCAGGCACGGCGTGACAAAAGCAATGAACCGCTGTTTCCGGCGCGGGTGCATAACTTTCTTTGGCCACCAGCAGCACACCAGAGGTACCCAATGACAGAAAACCCGCCCCCTCGTTAATGCTGCCAATTCCACAGGCTGCCGCGGCATTGTCGCCTGCGCCGCCTGCAACAATTACAGGCCCGGCCAATCCCCAGTTCAGCAATATCTCGGGCCGCAACTGCCCTCCAACCGCGCTGCCCTCAACCAGTTCTGGCATCTGATCGCGGTGCATGTGACCTTGCTCAAGCGCTGTGTCGGACCATTCGCGACTGTCAACATCCAGCCAGGCGGTTCCGGCGCTGTCTGACACGTCGCTGATAAACTCGCCCGTCAGCCACAAACGAAGATAATCTTTTGGTAACAGCACTTTGGAGACTTTTGCGAAGACCTCGGGCTCATGCCTGCGCACCCATTCCAGTTTAGGCGCGGTGAAACCCGGGAACACGATATTACCTGTGATCGCACGCATCCCCGCGGCACCGTCCAGATCAGCAGCCTCAAGCGCGGATCGCGTGTCGTTCCACAAAATGCATGGCCGTAATGCGTTTCCATCTTTGTCGATCAGTGTGGCACCGTGCATGTGCCCACTTAAACCAACAGCACGCACAGCGGAAAAAGCCGCGGCATTTGCCTTTCGCAATTGGGTAACCACTTTTTGGCAGGCCTCAATCCACTCACCCGGCACCTGCTCGGACCACCCGGAACGAGGTGTTGAGGTTTCAACACTTGCATCGGCCTCGGCCAGCACATGGCCGCCTTCATCAACGACAATACCACGGAGACCGGACGTCCCCAGATCCAGACCAAGATACACCTGTTCTCCCCCCTTCTTGCCTACCGTAGAGCTTCGTGACGCAGGCGGGCCTGCGCCGGGTCACTACTTACTTGCGGCAAAATAGTTTGCGCTAACGTATTACGCCAATTTCAAGAAAAGAGACACCCTATTGTGCGAAATTCAGCACGGCATGGACTTTCAGTTCGCAATACCGGCCACGTCACCGAAGAGACGCAACGCGCAAGGATGCTTTAACGTTAGCCCGCTAGGTCTGTTCTATTGAGTCACGACTGTCTGTGAGGGAACGAAACCAAGATCGCATCGCGGTCTACTCGGCCCCTACCCGCTGGTTGTACCTGGTGAACATGAGTTGACCCGATGGCATGTCCGATCTGAAATCAGCCGTTCTGCCAAGAAGCGTACGGTAAAACCGGCGGAGACCTGGCTCGGTGTCTTCAGCCAGATCTTCGCAGCGCCGACACAGTTCTTCGATCCTGCCCTGAGGGTGTCGGCTTTTTATCGCTGAAATCAATTCGCTGTGCAGAGAAGTAAGATCCTGGAACGCCCGCGCCTTCAGGACCGATTGATCCCCCACCAGAACAAACACAGGTTCGGGGTTGGCTTTACCTTTCAGATCAACACGCCCTGCCTCCAACAATGCCAGATCCGCTTGCCCCGCGCGGGAAACCCCGTTTGATACGACAATATCATAGTCAACCGCACGGCAACTTTGTTCAAGCCTTGCTGAGACATTCACGACGTCGCCGATAACAGTATAATTGAAGCGCTTTTCTGATCCGATGTTCCCAACGCACGCCTGTCCTGTGGCAATTCCTGTTGCCAAAGCAATGGGTTGCCTGTTTCGCATAATGCTGGACGCATTGAATTCTTCTAACGCGCTTCGCATCTTGAGCGCCGCGAATGCTGCACGGCACGGATGGTCTGCAACAGGGATTGGCGCGTTCCAGAAGGCCATGATCGCGTCACCAATAAATTTGTCGATCGTTCCGCGCTCGCGCAGGACCTGATCCCCAATTTTGGAAAACAGCGCGTTCAGAACGGAGACAAGCTCGGTGGCGGATGCTGTTTCGGACAGAGACGTAAAACCCCGAATATCCGAGAACATAACGGTGATTTCCTGGGTTTCTCCTCCCAGCTGCAATTGGTGGCCCGTACTTTCCATTTCATCGAGAATTTCAGGGGCAACGTAGTGCGAAAACACCTTTCGAATCTCACGCTTTTCGCGTTCGGTCGAAATGAACAAGTAGCCTGCCAACAGACCAAAATTCACCATACCCCCGATTAATGGGAAGGTCGCGTCAAACAACACAGACTGATTCTGAAAGACCAGCCAACTGATCGTCAGAACGGCAGCCGCGGCAATGCCACCAGCAATAAAGGAGGCAACAGCACCAAAAATGGACATGACAGCAATAACGACAAGTCCCAAAAGGGCAAAGGCAAGCAACTCCTGCGCCGCCGTTACATCAGACCGGCTCAGCATCTCTTGGGTCAACACTTGCTCGATCATCTGCGCATGAATTGAAACACCTGGGACACTTTCGCCAAGCGCCGTTTGATGAATATCGAACAGACCGGCAGCAGATGTGCCGACGAGTATTATGCGACCCTCGATTTCGGCCCGCAAAGACGGATCGGAGGAACCTGCCATGACATCGTTGGCCGAAATATAAAGGTCAGGTGTGTCACGCCGGTATTTCAGCCAAAGTTCACCATTCTCGGTTGTTGGCATCCGGTAGCCCCCGACTTCAACAGCCAGCATGATGCCTGCTTCGTCTGACGCGCCTTCGGCAAAAATGGTGGTCTCCCCAAGTGCAACCCTCAGAGATTCGATTGCCAGACCTGGCATGGGCCCGTCCGGCCCGTCCCAAAGAACCGGCACGCGGCGCACGATACCAGTTCCACCAATGGGTGAGACATTGACGCCACCAATTCCTGCCGCAGTTCGGTCCAGCGGAGGCGCGATTGGCGTCCAATGAGGAACTGAAATCAAACCCTCAGCAGGGTTTTCCCCAAATTCGACAATTCCTGCTTTGGGCGTGATGTTTTTACCTTCCTGCGAAAGACGCGCAGCGGCACCCAGAACTACTGGCCAATATGCAATTTCCATTCCAAGTAACACATCGTTGTCCAGCTTCTGGGCATGGTGCTCCACCGTCAAAATACCCTTAAGCGATGGATCGTTCAGAAGGCGTGATGGTGAATACCTGTCAGGCTCGGCGAAAAGCATATCGAAAGCGATGGCTGCAGCACCGTAGTCGCCCAGATTCTTCACCATCTGAGCGACCAGAGTGCGCGGCCAGGGCCACTGTCCCCAATTGGCCAACGCATCTTCATCGATATCCACAACGCGTATGGGAAGATCCGGATTGAATTCTCGCGGAGACAACCTTTGAAGCACATCGAAAAAAACCAGGCGAGTCATTCGAACCGGGTAAGGATCCACTGCACGGATGAAACAGCCAAAGAGGATCAAGACCAGCCCAACAAGACGAAAGGCCCATCGCCCATTCTTGGTTTTACGTGTCTTTTCGCTCACACCATCCTCCGGGAAAGAGGAAAAACGCGCCGTCAATCAAAAACGTTTGTTGAGAACCCTTCTTCAGATCCCGTTCTATCGGTCGTTTCGTGATCCGGTTCCTCGCGCTCTGGCTCCTCATGATCGATTTCTTCTCTTTCTGGTTCTTCCCGCTCTGGTTCCTCTCTTTCAGGCTCTTCTTGTTCCGGTTCTTCTCTTTCCGGTTCCTCTTGTTCCGGCTCTGGTCTTTCGGGCTCACTCTGTCCCGAAGTTGACGGGCTTGACGCAGGAGTCGCGTCTACGGTGTCCGTTCTTTCCCGCCGTTGCGGGGGCGCGTCGCGAGGCTCTGCCCTGTTTGGCTTGACACGACGTATGGGCGCGGCTTCTCCGGCGCAACCTTCAACTCTGACCTGTAACGGGGGCAACAGACCTTCCTGAGATTGAATGAAGGGAAAGCCGCTTTGCAAAGCCTGTTCGTATTGCGCCTGACTTGCAGGGCGCCCGACGGCTCCGCTTCCGCTTGTTGCGTACATGCTGCACTGACGCCCCGAAGATCTGCAGGTGCCCTGAACCCCACACATTCTGACAGTCCCCTCAAGCACAAGCATTGCGCTTTGCTGTTCGGAAACGACCCACATGTCGAAGGTTGTTCCGCGCACTGCCATTGTCGCCGAAGGTGTCGTGATTGAATAAGCGCGCTTTCGGCTTTTACCGGAAATGAACCGAAAGCTGCCGCCCAGCGCCTGAACGGCAAAACTTTTGGCTTTGCGATTGCCACGCAGCAGGCTCACATCCAGCACCATGCGGGCGTTGGGACCAATTGCGATCTTAGTGTCATCCACAAAGACTATCTGGATCAAACCCGTTTGATCTGTGGTGATCGCATCTCCGGATTCGACATCCATACCAGAAACAACAGGCTGCGTTTTTCCTTCACGAACAAGCTGGGCGCCCTGCTTGGCGCTGATAACTTTTCCAATGTTGGCAACAGCTTGCAACGGCATGGTAACAACAAGGCAAAGAACCAATACAATCTTTAACCACGACAAAACCGAGCCCCTTCCCCCTTTGGGTCCTGATGTGTGCAAATCGCACTGTGCTCGATGATCGCCCCTGCAAAAGCATAATTTTTTGTTAATTTATGTGCAAAAAATATAGACAAATATGCGCCATTTCATGCGCGTTTAGCAAGTTTAATGTTCAAGTCACGATCAAACCATCGTTTCTCGCACCTCTGACACGGCAAGTGGATGGGCCTTTCTGGGTTGCCAAGCACAATAAAGTCTTACTTTTTCCGAGGCGCAGAAATGGCCAGGATCGGTGTTGCCGTGCACAGTTGAAATTCTGTTTGCGCCCCGTATCTCTTAGCTTGTGAAAGCACTCATCAACTTGCGCTGACGATCCTTTTACCCCACGACCCTTGGTTAGGCTTTACTTGACGAATGACTGGGTCGACAAACAAATAGGTCTACTGATCGTGCCGCCCCTGAAACGAGCGCAGCAAAACGGAGTAAGTTTATGTTTTCCAGTCGCATTTTAGCAGCGGCAGCGTTTTGCGCCAGCCTGTCGTCTACCGCGCTAGCGCAATCTGATACCAAACAGGATGGCAAACTCTTCGTAGAACTGAATGCGGTCCAGGATGTCACCGGATCATGCAGGCTAACCTTTTTGGCCAAGAATGAAACCGGGCTTACGATTGATGGCGCGGTATTTGAAACCGTTGTTTTTGATGCCGAAGGTGGTGTTGTGACCTTGTCCCTGTTCGATTTCCGTGACTTGCCGGCGAACAGACCCCGCGTACGCCAGTTTGATTTACCAAACCGAACTTGCGCCGAAGTTGGGCAGGTCTTGATAAACGGAACGAACTCTTGCCTGGTCGATGGCGCTGAAAGCCAGATATGCGGAAAGACCCTGTCGCTGAGCAGTCGAGTAGCCATGGAGCTTTTGGGATGAGTCCTTTAACCGCACTTCGTGAGATTTTCGCACTTGGCGGGCCGGTCGTGGCGATCCTGATCGCGATGTCCGTGCTGACGCTGGCTGTCACTCTTTACAAACTCTGGCAATTTGCGGCCTGTGGTGTCGGGAGACATAAAGTGCTGTCCGAAGCACTTGCCGCATGGAACGCTGGCGACCAACACGCCGCCCGAGCAAAGCTGGCCGGTAGCAAAAGTTATCTGGCCCCTATTGTCGGCGCGGCGATGGATGCAGCGGGCGTAGCCGGAGCCGATGACAGACTGGATGCCGAAACCGGCCTTGTGCTTGCCGGGCTTGAGCGCGGTTTTCGCCTGTTGGACACTGTGGCGCAGCTTGCACCCTTACTGGGACTATTTGGCACCGTTCTTGGTATGATCAGCGCGTTTCAGAGCCTGCAGGCCGCAGGGTCGTCAGTGGATCCTTCGGTTCTGGCTGGCGGCATCTGGGTCGCCTTGATAACCACTGCGGTGGGGCTGGCCGTTGCAATGCCAACGTCCATGGTTTTGTCTTGGCTCGAAAGCCGCACAGCGCGCGAGCGTGTGTTTGCGGACAAAGCCCTGCGCACGGTTCTGGTGCCCGGGCCCTCGATCAATAGCGCAGCAGGTACCGCACCGGTTTCGGCTGCACCAGAACATGCGTAACACGGCACCATTTGTCCGGCGGCGGATGTCGATGACGCCCCTGATCGACGTGATCTTTCTGCTTTTGCTGTTCTTCATGCTGTCCTCGACTTTCTCGAGGTTCAGCGAGATTGAACTCAGCAGTGCAACCCAGGGCGCAGCAAGCGAAACAACGACAATCGAACGCTTTTTTGTGCAGCTCGGCGCCGAGCGGGTCGCGCTGAATGGTCAAGTTACGTCGCTTGAAAACTTGGACAGTCAGATTAAGTCCGGTCAGGTTTTAATCAGCCTTGATCCGGATACATCCGCACAACGCCTTGTGGACCTTCTTGTTCGCCTGCGCGGGCGCGAAGGTCTCATGGTTAGAGTGTTGGAGTAAAAGAATGATCCGCCACATCCGAACCAGCCGAAACCGCGATTCAACCATCCCGCTGATCAATGTTGTCTTTCTTATTCTAATCTTTTTTCTGATCGCCGGCACAATAGCTCCTCCATTGGATCCGGACCTGGAATTGGTGAACACTGCAGATCTTGAAGGCCGTGAACCACCCGATGCGCTTGTTCTTCATCAGGACGGAACACTGAGCTTTCGCGGCAGGCCAACAGACGCCGAAGCTTTCATGGCCGATCGAGAAACCGGGCCGGTGCGCATCGTGCCAGACAGAAATGCGTCTGCGCCCCGATTGATGGAAATCACCAGCACCCTGCGCCGGTTAGGCGCTCCGTCGGTTTTTCTTGTGACAGAACAGGCCCTCGAATGATCAGGCGGTCTATCTTTGTCGCGATTCTCGCGATCTCGGTATCGCTGTTGATGCATCTCGCGGGCCTGAGCCTGACCGTGCCAAACCTGTCAAACCAAGCCGCAGGTGAAAGCCGTACCGATACTGTCGAACTGAGCAACAGTTTTGAAGAGTTTGCAGATGCCCGGCTTGAACCTGTCGAACCCGAACCGGCAGAGACACCACCCCCTCTGGAAGAACCGCCAATTGAGCCCAGAGAGGCCGAAGCCCCCACAAGCGACGCCCGTGTCGCGTCGCCCGACCCAAAACAGACCTACGCGCCCGATACCGGAGACTCCGCAATCATTCAGCCCAGAGCACCGGAAGAAGCGGTCACCGAACCTGTGGAACAGGGCCCGGATGATACCGGTGAAGCTGCGCAAACCGCAGGGGCTGACACCGTGACTGAAACGCCAGAAGCGCCCCCAGATCAAACAGCATCTCCGGTTGAACCGTCTTCGGTCGAAGATCCGGTATCAGAAGAACAGCTTGCTGCGCTGCCAGCCGAGCTATCTCCTGTCGACCCGGAAAACGGTGAAACCGTCGAACCTGTAACACCCCAAGCAACCCAGGAACCGTTGGATGAGGAGGCAGATCTGCCCATCCCCGAAGCGGAAGCAGACGAAACCGAACAAGCGCTGGTTTCGTCTCTTCGACCACGGCCGCCCAACCGCGACGCGCAACACGCCCAACCAAGAACACTGGAGCGCTTCAACAATTTCGACAATCTGCGCTTTCCAGAGCAGACGATTGAATCGCCGCTCTCTGCCTTCAAAAGAGAAGGTGTGGACGTCTTTCGACAAAGCAGAAGCAGCAATCGATCTGGTGGGCGCGGCCCAGGAAACTCGGATTCAACGAATTATGCCGGTGAGGTTCTGGTTCATTTAAACCGGGCCCCGATTGTCTATGTCGCAGCGCGCGGATATGCGCGCGTGTTTTTTGAAATCAGTCCCGATGGCACTTTGGCGTGGGTCGATATTGTCGAAAGCTCTGGCTCACCCGATATAGAGCGCGCCGCAAAGCAACAGGTTCGCACCGCCGCGCCGTTCCCGCGCCCACCTGGCGGCGTCAGTCGAAAACTGTCATTCTACTACCAGATTAGATGATTAGGTGGGCCTTTTAGCATCGTCTGTTACGCAGCTAACTGGCCCCTGACACTCTCAGACCTCCTGTCTGCTCCAACAAATCCACAATTGCGCCAACCCCTTTTCGATTGCGAAGTGACGAGAACAGAAAAGGTCTTCCTTTGCGCATCTTTTGCGCGTCTCGTTCCATAACCTCCAACGACGCACCGACATGAGGTGCCAGATCGGTTTTGTTGATTACCAGGATGTCCGACTTGGTGATCGCTGGCCCACCTTTTCTAGGTATTTCCTCGCCAGCAGCCACATCAATTACATAGATTGTAAGGTCAGCAAGTTCGGGGCTGAACGTCGCGGACAGATTGTCACCACCACTTTCAATCAGCACAACGTCCAGATCAGGATGACGCGCCTGCATTTCAGCGACAGCGGCCAGATTGATCGAGGCGTCTTCGCGAATTGCAGTGTGCGGGCAGCCTCCGGTTTCCACGCCAATGATCCGGTCCCTGGGCAGGACTTGCATACGCATAAGCGCTTCGGCATCCTCTTGTGTGTAAATATCATTGGTTATGACGCCCACTGAACAGACATCTCGAAGAGCTTCGGACAGTGCAGCGGTCAACGTGGTTTTTCCAGCTCCTACCGGGCCGCCAATGCCGACGCGAAGTGGGCCGTTCATATTCGTCATGTTCGGAATATCCTCGAATATTGTGTTTCGTGCTTCATGGATGCGATGTCCGTCAGAAACGCTGTTGAGCTCAGTTGATCCAAGCCAGCCTTTTGTGCCCTGCTAGCGATCTTCTCACACAATGGTGTAAGGGTGCGGATCAATCGCTGCGCGTCAGTTTGGCCCAAAGGAACTAGGCGCGTTGCGCAAGCTACAAGATTGCTGGCGAATGCTTGCAGAAACATCTTGGTCGTTAAAGACACGGGGAGATTCTGCCGACAGGCAGCTTGCCCTACACTGACCGGGTACGTAAGTTGGCGTAGATCCAACTCCCAGACATCTCGCGTCACATTTCCAAACGCCTGCCCCAACAAATCGGTCTCCATAAGCCGTTCGGATGACGCGCAGAAGGCCCGTGCGGTCGCATCGATGTTGACCAGTTCACCTTGTGTCCGCGCCCTGTATGCCGCGACAACAAACAACGCGTCATTCCACCCCGAGCCGTGCTCCAGCACATCCGAAATCCATTCTTCGGCGTCCTGTGAGCACGTGACACACCCTTCGTCAATCGCTGCCTCCAGGCCATGAGAATAGGCAAAACCCCCTACAGGGTAAGCAGGGGACAGCCATTGGGCCAAGGTCAGGATATCGGTGTCAGTGGGTGTGGCCATGAGTCCGACCGTGACCATAAGCGCCACCTTCGGGTGTGAACGGTTGGTGCACTTCCTGCACCGTAGCCCCGATTTTCAAAAGCATGTCATTGATGACATGGTCGACCTGTATGAACAGGCGGTCTTTCTCGATTTGGCACGGTGTATGACGATTGCCAATGTGCCAGGCGATGCGCGTCAGGTCCGGGGCTGTCACCTGAAGCAAAGCTTCCGGCGCTGCCCGGATTTCCACCTCGCGCCCGTCATCGAGGATCAGCGCGCCTCCGTGATCTAACGACGTTGTCTGCGCCAGATCGATCAATATCTGCTCGCCACTTTCGCATGTCAGAACCTTGCGACGCAGGAACCGATCATCATAGGTCAGGTACAAGCTGTCCGCCGGGTCGCTGTGCGTGTGACCCGAATACTGACGCGCGGTACACAGAAGGGCAGTCATGCGATCCCCTCCTCAGCACCGGAAACAGTCAGAGCCAGATAGAATCCGCAAATACCTGATGCACAATCCGTTCGCGCGTAAGGCCGCGCTTTTTCAGTTCTTCGTCGCTGAGCGATTGCAAGTAGTTGACTTGCCGCACGCGCGATTGCGCTTCGGCCAAGCTCATTAGAACTGAAAAGATTGATGACCCGATGGATGCGATCAAGCCACGCAGCGAAATCCGTGCGTGCGTCTGAGTTGCTGAGTCTGCCATTTGGACCCTCGTAATCGTTGGTCCTCCCTTGGGTTTGAATATTTGTCATATCGGCCTCATTGAGTAGTGCATGTTTGCTCATGGCTCCGTTGCGCGCGCTGCAACGCAGCACAATTCTTAGTCAAAACAAAAAATAGCGTTGCGCCATTGGCAGCACTTCAGCGGGTTGGCAGGTCAATAATTCGCCGTCTGCCCGCACCTCGTAGGTTTCCGGATCAACCTCGACATGAGGTGTCGCACTGTTCAGCAGAAGGTCCTGTTTGCCGATCTCCCGTGTGTTCCGTACAGCCACGGTTTGCTTGGCTAATCCCAGTGTATCACCGATCCGATCCTCCTGCGCGGCCTGCGAGACAAATGTGATCGCGGAATGTTCAACCGATCTCCCATAGGCGCCAAACATCGGGCGGCTATAAACAGGTTGCGGTGTAGGGATCGAAGCGTTGGGATCACCCATTTGAGCGCAAGCAATGGTACCACCCAGCAAAACTATCTCGGGCTTCACTCCGAAAAAGGCTGGGTTCCACAGGACCAGATCGGCACGCTTGCCTTCTTCGATGCTGCCGATTTCGTGGCTCAGTCCATGCGCAATGGCCGGGTTGATAGTGTACTTTGCAATGTAACGCCGAACACGAAGATTGTCGTTGTCTCCGGTTTCCTCGCTCAGACGTCCGCGTTGTTTCTTCATTTTATCGGCGGTTTGCCACGTACGGATCAGCACCTCGCCCACGCGGCCCATAGCCTGACTGTCAGACGCGATGATCGAGAAGGCACCCATATCGTGCAGGATATCCTCGGCCGCAATGGTCTCGCGCCGGATACGGCTTTCGGCAAAGGCCACGTCTTCGGGAATGGATTTGTCAAGGTGATGGCATACCATCAGCATGTCCAGGTGCTCTTCAACCGTATTGACGGTGAAGGGGCGTGTTGGGTTGGTCGAGGATGGCAGAACATGGTTCTCGCCGCAGATCTTGATGATGTCTGGGGCGTGGCCGCCACCTGCACCTTCGGTATGGAAGGCATGGATCGTTCGGCCTTTCATGGCAGCCACGGTATTTTCTACAAAACCAGATTCGTTCAGCGTGTCGGTATGGATCATCACCTGCACGTCCATCGCATCCGCAACCGAAAGGCAGCAGTCGATGGCGGCAGGGGTTGTTCCCCAGTCCTCGTGCAGTTTCATCGCGCAAGCGCCTGCCTTGACCTGTTCCTCCAGCGCCGCTGGCAGTGAGGCGTTGCCCTTCCCCGCGAAGGCCAGGTTCATGGGAAAGGCATCCGCCGCTTGCAACATCCGGCCGATATGCCAGGGCCCCGGCGTACAGGTGGTCGCCAGAGTGCCATGTGCAGGACCGGTGCCACCACCAAGCATGGTCGTCAGGCCGGAATGCAGCGCATCTTCGATCTGCTGGGGGCAAATGAAATGAATATGACTATCAAACCCGCCTGCCGTCAGGATGCGCCCCTCGCCTGCGATGGCCTCGGTCCCTGGGCCGATAATGATGTCTACACCCGGCTGGGTATCGGGGTTCCCTGCTTTGCCGATTTTAGCGATCCGCCCGTCCTTCAGCCCCACATCTGCCTTGTAGATACCGGAATGATCAACGACCAGAGCGTTGGTGATCACCGTATCAACAGCCCCCTGAGCACGCGTGACCTGAGATTGCCCCATCCCGTCGCGGATTACTTTACCGCCGCCAAACTTGACTTCTTCGCCATAGACGTCTTCGCGGTGACCCGTTTTGCTGAACCGCGCGGCTGTCGCGCGATCCACAATCAGATCTCTTTCCACCTCGATAATAAGATCGGTGTCGGCCAACCTAACCTTATCACCCACAGTTGGGCCGAACATGGCGGCATAATCACTCCGGCTGATCTTGCCCGGCATCTTTCAAAGCCCCCATGATGTGCATGTTAAAACCATAAATGTGCCGCCGCCCGTCATAAGGAACCAGCATCACTTCGCGGGCCTGACCCGGTTCAAATCGAACGGCCGTCCCCGCAGGAATATCCAGCCGCATCCCCAAAGCTGCATGGCGATCAAAATCCAGGGCAGCGTTCGCCTCGGCAAAGTGGTAATGGCTGCCGACCTGTACTGGCCTGTCACCTGTATTGGCGACCATAACAAGGCGACTGCTGCGCCCGGCGTTCAGCGTCAGTGAGCCGTCGGCCGGAATGACCTCACCCGGAATCATTTGGTCAGCTTGGTCAGCAGCGCGATGAGAGCAAAAGCAATCAAAGCCAGCCCAGCGCCCAACGTGGCATAGTCGGTTGGGTGTGCGTGAATATGCGTGCCAGTGTGGGCTATTGCCGGGCCAGAAAGAACAAGGGCGGGAAAGAGCATGCGGATCATAACGCGTTCCTTTTTTGATTAACGAATGGGATTGTGAACAGTGACAAGCTTGGTTCCATCGGGAAACGTTGCCTCGACTTGTACTTCGTGGATCATCTCTGGCACGCCTTCCATACAGTGTTCCCGGCTGATGACTTCAGCCCCGGCTTGCATCATGTCAGCGACCGATCGACCATCGCGCGCACCTTCGACCACGGCGTCCGTAATCAGGGCGATGGCTTCGGGGTGATTCAGCTTAACGCCGCGGGCCAGCCTCTTGCGGGCAACTTCCGCGGCCATAGCGACCAACAGCTTGTCTTTTTCACGTGGGGTCAGGTTCATGTCAGAGCATCCAGCATCGGGGCAATGTGCCTTTGTTCAGTTGCCGCAAAACCGGCATCAGGGTACGGCGCAGGGCAAAGCTGTTTTCAGCCAGGGCGCGAACAATCAGCAATTCGTTTTGTATAAGTGTCGCCCCTGCCGTATCCGGCAGCATGTCGCGAACCGGGCCCAAATGAGCTTCAACAGCCTTCGAGGCAAATACGATCAACGCCATTGCCCCAGCGCCGTTTGCGATATGCGGCTTGGACAGATGAGCGTTCAAGTCGCCTGAAAACTGTATCGCATCCAGAAAAACCGGACCTTTTTGGCGGTGTATCTCGATCCGATCACTGAGACGGATTTTGCTGAGCCGCTCTCCCATCGCCGCGCGCCCGAAGACCATTGGCTCGATCATCAACAACTCAGCCTCAGGAGCTAAATCGATCTTCAGCCGACGCTCCAACGCGCTATCGTTGAACAGGATCGTCTCTTGCGGCAACCAATTCACACGAGCGCCAGACTGAACTGTCAGGTGGTTGGTAATCTGGCCGATTTCTTCAGGCTGCGCTTTGTAGACACGTTCGCAAGCCTGCGTTGTCAGCGTCAGCGTAGTGCCTTCTGCAGCTTTGCCTGAAAACCGAAATCTATCGCCCCCGGTCACTCCACCGGCCGTGTTGAGAAGAACCGCCTCCAAATGCGGCGTTGTGGTTCTTGGGAACAAGCACTTGAAGGACCCGGAATGGTGAAACCTGTCTAATACACTCTTAGCGCCCAGCAGCTTGGTGCTTAGGTTAACTGAACCAGCGGCGCGTGGTGGGTTCGCACTTTGCGCGGGTTTTATAACAGCAGCTTGAGTAATAAGGCACCTTTGGAAGACCTGTTGGTGCCATCTGTTTCCTTGCTGACGCGCCGAAACGCCAATTTGCACCGTCGCAGAATGCCTAGTTTCGCGTCATCCGATCAAATATTAACCGAATGCACGCCCGGCGGCCTAAAATTTAAGCAGGTTCACCCTATAAATGAATGCGTCTCACCCTAAACCCGCAAGTCGCACTGCGTTGCGGAAGTCGAAAGGACCGCCGCAACGCAAAGCACGTTCGTTAAGTTTGGCCGCTGCGCTTAGCCAACGTATTGATCGGCAACAACTTCCCCAAACCTGTCAAAAAACTTGGCCGAGAGTTTTTTGGCAGTTCCTGAGATCAACCTGCTGCCCAGTTGTGCAATTTTACCGCCAATTGCGACCTTGGCGGTATAAGACAGCACTGTTTCTTCCCCATCAGCCACAAGAGAGACATCAGCGCCACCATTTGCGAAACCTGCAGCTCCTCCCTTCCCTTCTCCACTCAACGAGAACGCATCAGGCGCTTCTGAATTGTCCAGCGTAACCTCGCCATTGAATCGCGCCTTAACGGGGCCGATTTTCAGCACAACTTTGGCCTCAAGATGCTCAGGTGAATGCTGGATAAGCTCTTCGCACCCAGGAATGCATTCGCGCAGGACATCCGGGTCATTCAGCGCGCGGTACACTACGTCTCGGGGCGCAGAGATGCGAATTTCGTCATTTAGCTCCATCTGAGGATCCTTTTCTCAACAACATCTTGGGAAAACACGAAGTGCCACCTCGGTCGCTTCTTCCGGGGTCGAATCCGGTTTTGCAGCCCGGAAGGACGCCAACCAGTTAAGCCATTTTTTCTTCATGCGAAGTCTCCTCGGATTTATCTGAGTTCCGCCAAAGGATAATTTCAGCAAGGATCGACAGGGCAATTTCGTGTGGGTCGATCGCATGGATGTCCAAACCGGCAGGCGACTTGAGCCGCTTGGTTTGTGCAGAACTCAAACCTTGCGCTTCCAACCTGTCGCACAACACCTCAGCCTTTCGGTGGCTCGCAACCATTGACACACGGCGCGCCGGTGTCTCGAGCGCGGCTTTCAATGCGGCGCCATCACCTTTTCCCTGCGAAGCGACCACTGCGAAATCGCGTGGCTCAACACCCAAAGCGCTTAAGTTTTTCGGATCGAAACTGGTAAAATCCACTTCACTCTCAGAACCTTCGGGCAAGCAAACACGCAATCCGATAAGCGCTGCGTGCTCTGCGAGGGCATGGGCAATCGGGGACTCTCCAAAGATGATCAAACGCGGCGCATGCTGATACGGCTCAATCAGCAAGTCGACCGTTCCACCCGAAGGGCAACCGCTCTTGAAGGTTTCCACGCCGTCCGGGTCTGTCATTGCCACCACCTTGTCCGAGGGTTTCACGCGGATCATTTTCGGAAAGCCACCTGTAAGTGCTTCCTGAGCTGATGCCCGTACAACGCGCTGCACACAGGCTCCACCCAGATGTCCCAATATCCGACCGTCTCGCGTGACTACTGCCTTGCCGCCCGCCTTGGCCGAGGTCGCGTCGGCGGTGCGAAGGACAGTTGCCACGCAAAAAGCGTCCCCCTGCTGGCGCAGCTGTTCAATCGTGTCGAAGATGTCGAAACCTGCCATGGTTTTATCCTTTCACAGTTTTCGGAATTCAGGTTCTAGTGCCGCCAGTGCTTCAAGCGTGTTGGCAGGAAGATGCGCGTCCAGGTACGGCTCTGCGGCCTTCATGGCAGCGGCAATGGGCTGGTAATCTTTCCATCCTTTAAGCGGATTCAGCCAAACCACCCGTCGTGCCTTGCGTCGGACCCGCGCCAGTATATGCCCCAAAGCCGCAGGCGACGAGCTGCAATAGCCATCCGAAAGGATCAATACCACCGTCCGCCCGTTCAGGGCACGGGCACCGTATCCATTCAAAAATTTTTCAAGGCTACCCGAGATGTCAGTACCGCCGCCAAACCCTTCGGCCATCAGCGACAATCGGCCAGCCGCGCGCAGCGTGTCGTGATCGCGCAGTACATCCGTCACCCGCATCAAATGCGTATGAAATAAATACGCATCCGCTTCGGCTCCGCTGCCAATCAACCCCTTGAGAAAGGCAAGGAAAACTCGCGAATAAACTGTCATCGAACCGCTAACGTCACACAAAGCCACGATCCGCATAGGGCGTGGCGGGCGAGCACGACGGTAAAGATCAATCGGCTCACCACCCCTCGCAAGGCTGGCGCGTTGAATACGGCGCATATCCAAAGCCGGGCCGCGCATCGCAAGTTTGCGTCTGCGCGAGCGACGGTCCCGGATGGCTCGCGCGATGGCGGTTGCCGCCTGTTCCGCTTGCTTCAACGCGTCTTCATCCATCAGCTCACGCAAATCCCGACGCGACAGGTTAGCCGTACGGGTTGCGATCAGCCTCCCGTCTCTCCCCAAGGCCTCCCCGTCGCCAGGATCAGGTTCTTGCGCCTGATCCGTGCCGGTTTCCGCCTCCCGAGCGTCTTGGCTTTGCTGCTGCCAAATCATCGGCTTTGCGGATTGAACCCGCACATGAGCCGTGTGGGCAGTTCCAGTTCGGTGCTTGCCTGTATTTAACCAGTAGGCATCGAACAAGTCCTCGAAGCGACGCCAATCGTCAGCGTCGCCTGCCAGCAATACACAAAGCGCCCGCTGAGCCTGTCTGACATCCGTTGCGTCAACTGCTGCCAGAGCAGCCAGCGCGTCTCCTGTCTCAGCAGATCCCACACGCATCCCGTTCATGCGCAAATGTGCGATGAAACCGGACATGCGATCCGACAAACCAGATGCGCGGGAGGGAAACCGAGTGACTTGCATCAGGCGACTTTCCCGATCAGGCGATCCATGACTTCGGGCGGCGCGGCATCGTAGTCAGCGGCAGTTTTCAGAAGACACACAAGGGTTGCCTGAACCTCTTCCTTAGACTGCGCCATGTCGTTGACACCCAATCCTGATAGCGCGGCTGCCCAGTCCAGCATCTCGGCGATGCCGGGTGTCTTTTCTAAGTCTTCCTTCCGCAAAGCCTGCACGACCCCGATGATCTGACGCGCAAGCCGCCCTTCGACGTCAGGCATGCGCGCATTCAGGATCGCCATTTCAGTTTCTCGCGATGGGTAGTCGAGGAAACTGTAAAGACAGCGACGCCGCAGCGCGTCGGACAGATCTCGTGTCCCGTTGGCCGTCAGGATTACAATCGGGCGCGAACGCGCCTTCAGGGTGCCGAGTTCGGGGATGGTGATCTGAAAGTCTGACAGAATTTCAAGCAAGTAGGCTTCAAACTCTTCATCGGCCCGGTCGATTTCGTCGATCAGCAGAACCGGCGGATCTTCTTCGCTGATTGCCTCCAGCAATGGACGCTTCAGCAAGTAATCATCGGTGAACAGTTGCGCCTCGCTGGTGCCTCCGCCAGCCTCGCTTGCACGAATGGCCAAAAGCTGACGTTGGTAGTTCCACTCATAAATGGCGTGACTGGCGTCCAGCCCTTCGTAACACTGCAACCGGATCAATCGCGTCTCACGTTGAGCCGCAAGAGCCTTGGCAACCTCGGTCTTGCCGACACCCGCAGGCCCCTCAAGCAGCAACGGACGACCCAGCGTCTGCGCAAGATGCAGGGCCATGGCCAAACGATCATCGGCAACATAGCCCTGTGCGGCCAATCCGTTCTGAACGTCAGTCAAAGTCAAAACCAGGATCCAATCTTCATCTGGCCAAAAATACCTCGGGGGTCCGAGGGGGCAGAGCCCCCTCGCTTTGGTCGGGCCGGCGCCAGCCGGTCCGGACCATTTCACCCATGCATCCCAAGACCATTGGCGATCTTCCAGATCCGCCAGTGGTCGTGCGGCATGTGGCTTTGCACCAACCCAAAGGGCCGGAACGCATCATGCACCGCGTTCGAGAAGCAAGGAACGCCGCCCACGTTCGGGCTTTCACCCACTCCTTTTGCACCAATCGGATGGTGCGGGGACGGTGTCACCGTATAGTCGGTGATATAGTTCGGTGTCTCCCAGGCGGTTGGCAGGAAGAAGTCCATCAGGGTGCCTGTCTTTACATTGCCCATCTCATCATAGGCAATTTCCTGGCCCATCGCGATCGCCAGCGCTTCGGTTACACCACCATGGACCTGCCCGTCGATGATCATCGGGTTGATCCGCGTGCCGCAATCGTCCAGCGCATAGAACTTCCGCACTTCCCATTCGCCGGTATCCACGTCAATTTCCATAACGCAGATATAGGCCCCGAACGGATAGGTCATATTCGGCGGGTCGTAGTAGCTGACGGCTTCCAGCCCCGGCTCCAACCCCGGGATGGCCTGATTATAGGCGGCGAAGGCGATTTCTTTCATGGTCTTGAACCGCTCGGGCGCGCCTTTGACAGCGAACCGGTCCACATCCCATTCGACGTCGTCATCATGCACCTCGAGCAGATAGGCAGCAATCATCTGCGCCTTCGCGCGGATCTTGCGCGCGGCCATAGCCGTCGCCGCCCCAGCCACAGGCGTGGACCGAGAGCCATAGGTCCCAAGACCATAAGGCGCGGTGTCCGTGTCGCCTTCCTCCAGCGTGATATCGTCGGCGGGCAGGCCGATCTCGCTGGCGATGATCTGGGCAAAAGTCGTGGCATGGCCTTGACCCTGACTGATCGTCCCGAGCCGCGCGATGGCTGAACCCGTTGGATGTATGCGGATTTCGCAACTATCAAACATTCCCAGCCCAAGAATATCGCAATTCTTGACCGGCCCGGCCCCGACAATCTCGGTGAAATGTGTCAGGCCAATCCCCAGCAGCTTACGAGTCTTGCCAGCTTTGAAGTCCTCGACCCGCTGCGCCTGTTCGGCCCGCAGACCGTCATAGTCTACGGCCTTCAACGCCTTGTCCCAAGCGGTATGATAATCGCCCGAGTCATACTCCCAGCCCAGCGCCGACTGATACGGGAACTGATCCGCCTTGATAAAGTTGATCCGACGCAGCTCGGCCGCGTCCATGTTCAGCTTGATGGCCAGAACCTCGATCATGCGCTCGATGAAATAAGCAGCCTCGGTCACGCGGAAGGAACAGCGATAGGCCACGCCTCCCGGAGCTTTGTTGGTATAGACACCATCGACAGCAAGATACGCGGTGGGGATGTCATAGGAACCGGTGCAAATATTCATGAATCCAGCTGGAAACTTGGTCGGGTCGGCACAGGCATCAAACCCACCGTGATCGGCGGTTGTATGACACCACAGCCCGGTGATCTTACCATCCTTGGTGGCTGCGATTTTGCCCTGCATCCAGTAGTCGCGGGCAAAGGCGGTGGACATCAGGTTCTCCATCCGGTCCTCGACCCATTTCACTGGTTTGCCGGTAACGATGGAAGCAACGACCGAGCAGACGTAACCTGCGTAGGCCCCCACTTTATTGCCGAAGCCACCGCCAATATCGGGGCTGATCACGCGGATATTGTGCTCGGCCAGGCCAGAAATCAGCGACACAACCGTGCGGATCGCGTGCGGGGCCTGGAACGTGCCGTACAGCGTCAGCTTTCCAGTCACTTTGTCCATCGAGGCCACGCAGCCGCAGGTTTCCAGCGGACAGGGGTGGGTCCGGTGGTAATAGACCATCTCTTCAGCCACCACATCGGCCTCGGCCAGAACGGCCTCGGTCGCGTCCTTGTCACCCTGTTCCCACGTAAAGATATGGTTGTGGTGCTTGCGTGGGCCGTGCGCGCCCTCGGTCTGGCCTTCAAGGTCTTCGCGCAGGACAACATCTGATTTCAACGCCTCGAAAGGGTCGGTGATGACAGGCAGTTCTTCGTATTCGACCTCGACCAGTTCCACTGCGTCTGCCGCAATGTACCGGTCCTCGGCCACGACATAAGCAACTTCCTGGCCCTGAAACAGCACTTTGCCATCGGCCAGCACCATCTGCTTGTCACCTGCCAGCGTCGGCATCCAGTGTAAACCCAGAGGTGCAAGATCCTCAGCTGTTAGCACGGCGACAACGCCGGGTACCGCCAAGGCTGCCTCTTTGTTCACGCTGACAACGCGGGCATGTGCGTAGGGGGAGCGCACAAAGTCACCGAACAGCATGCCGTCAAGCTTGATATCATCTACATAGTTGCCCTTGCCTTGGGTAAAGCGCACGTCCTCGACGCGTTTGCGGGCGCAGCCCATACCTTTGAGGTTGGCGGCGCGTTCTTCGGGGGTCAGAGTCTGGTCGTTCATTCCGCGGCCTCCTTCTGAGCGTTCAGCATGTCAGCCGAAGCTGAGATCGCCTTGACGATGTTCTGATATCCGGTGCAGCGGCACAGGTTTCCGGCCATGCCAAAACGGATTTCTTCCTCGGTCGGATTAGGGTTTTCCTGCAACAGACGATGCGCGCGGGTGATCATGCCCGGCGTGCAGAAGCCGCATTGCAACCCGTGATGTTCGCGGAACATCTCTTGTAAGACGCCCAAGCTGCCATCATCATTGGTCAGCCCTTCAACGGTGGTAATATCTGCCCCGTTCACCTGGGCCACAAAGGTGGTGCAGGACTTGACGGATTTGCCATCGATATCAACGGTGCAGGCCCCACAATGGCTGGTCTCGCAACCGATATGAGGACCGGTAATTTTCAGATCTTCCCGCAGGAAATGGATCAACAACGTGCGCGGTTCGGCCAGACCTTCGACCTCTTTGCCGTTCACGGTGAGTTTGACGTGCATTTTCGACATTGCTTTCTCTCCTCACCCTGCGCGGCTTTGCGCACGGTCGATGGCGCGGCGCAGCATTACGGCGGCCACGTGTTTCTTGAATTCAACGGGTCCTCGATTATCGGCGACGGGATCGATCGCATCGAGCATAGCGGCAACGCAGCCCTCGACGTCACCACCTGCGAGAGCGGTGCTCGCGTCTGCGGACCAAATGGGTGTGTCGGCCAGATTGGTCATTGCAACCGAAGCGGTTCCCTGCCCAAACATCACCGCGGCAGCGGCCGTCGCATAGTCGCCAATCTTGCGCTTTTGCTTTTCATAGGCTTGCCCAACGCCGGCAGCGGGAACAGGTATTGAAATCCGGGTCAGGATCTCTTCATCTTCGCGCGCAGTGAAATATGCGGCCTCATAAAAATCACGGGCGGCTACGCTGCGGTTGCCGTCAGGCCCCGACAGTTCGAACGTGGCATTCAGGCATTGCATCAAACCCGGCATGTCATTGCCAGGATCCCCATTGGCCACGTTGCCACCAACGGTGCCCATGTACCGCACCTGAGGATCGGCGATCTGCAAAGCAGCTTCGCGGATCAAAGGGATTGCCGAGGCCAGACCGTCATGCGTAATCATCTCGTGCTGCGTCACCATCGCCCCCAAGGACACCGTGTCGGAACCGATCTTGACCCCTTTGAGTTCGTCGATAGCCTGCAAATCGACAAGATGGCCCATCTCGGCCATGCGCAGCTTCATCATCGGGATCAGGCTGTGCCCGCCCGCGATCACGCGCGCCTCATCTCCGTGCTCCTGCAAAATGCCAATGGCCGAGGCGATGTCGCCTGGCCGGTGATACTCAAAACCGGCTGGTATCATGTTTTTCCTCCCTGGGTCCGAGCGATATGCCTTGGGGGACCTGGGGAAAGGAGAGAGCTATGCAGCCAGCCGTTCCAGCAGCGAACAACAGAGCGCGCGGCTTGTTTCACGAAATGCGAATAAGCTGCACGAACTGCGATCAGAGACCGAGCGCCTCGCGAATATCCGTCAGACGGGAACGGCTTACCGGGACTTTGGTCAGGGCGTCGACACCGTCGAAATAACATGTGCCGTTGTCCTTGTGACGCTCAAAGCCTGAGACGTGTTTGGGGTTCACCAGATAACTGCGATGAGCGCGTAAAAAACCATCTGGCTTTAGTCGCGTTTCGGCCTCGGTTATCGACCAAGGGCAAAACAGTTTTTCGGCACCCATATAGAGAACAGAATAATGCCCCTCGGCCCTGATGGCTGCGATTTTTGCAGGTTCTGTAAAAAAGGTCTGACCTTCTCGCTCGAACGGAACACCGGCGCGAAATGCGGCCGGTTCCGAGGCGGGTTCGGGCTTGGGTGTTTCCGTGGGCTCAATAAACGAGATGCCTGTCAACAGAAACGCCCCGCATATCAGAAACACCGAAACGGTCACGCCCATCGCCAGAACCTGATTGTCCAACGCAGGCCCTGCACCACCGACACTGTCGCTTGCGACAAAGTCGGTCAGACCGGTTGCTACGAAATGCATGGTAAATACAGCCAGCCCAAAGCACACTGTCCCAAGCAATATGTTGCGCTGTGTGCGGTTTCCATAAGCGACCCAGATGGCCGCCACGGACAGGATCACCGAAGCCAGTGTCGCCACGAATACATCCAGAACATTATATACAGGACGACACAGCTGCATTCCGGCCATGCCAATATAGTGCATCAACACAATCCCCAGCCCAACGATCATCCCTGATCCAATCATCGTCTGTGGCGTGCGTGGGCGAAAATGCAGCAACAACAGCGCCAGCCCAACCATTAGGATTGCGACCAGCGCGGAAATCAGAGTGATCAAGGCATCATAATAGAACAGGATCGGCAGTTGCAGGCCCAGCATGGCAACAAAGTGCATCGACCATATACCGCCGCCCAGAATAACTGCTGCCAGAGCGACCACAAGTTTGCGCCGCTGCGTGTCCAGGCGAGACGCCCCATGAGTCAGATAGAGGCCAGTAAACCCAGCCATCAGCGCCACGGCCAGAGACGCTGCCACGAGCCACACATTGTGCGAGTAGTCCAACATTCGGGTGTCCACGCCCTCCCCAGCGCGTGCTTGACGTTAGCAAACAGGAATTCCCGGTACAATCTAGTCTGGCCAAACTGTGAAAAGCGCTCTCAGACCAATTTTACCAGCGTAAGTCCCTTCAACTAAGTGCTTTTTCACACCTTGCCAGGATTGTGTCACCGCGAAACAGTAGCACGATCAAGCGAATTCACCTGCATCGTGCATTCCCATGGCTCACTTAGACCGCACGCTCGTACAACAAACCTTCTTCTTTTCGAAGCGACAATGGGAACAGACCGTACTGCATCACTGCAAAACGGACTTTCTCGGAGCGGGTTACAAAAACTTGATTGGCGATTAGCTTTTTATACGCGCAAGCTACGACAGCCTCTCGCTCGCCATTAGTTAAGTTCTTTCGACGTGACCCAACCCACTCTGGATCAGCGAATTACGTGAACCGAACATTTCGCATGATGCACAACCCTGTTTGCGGTTGATCCGAGGAATATGTCCTCGAAACCGGGCTTGTGCGATGCCAAAACAATGCAATCCACATCGTTCTCGTTCGCGAAATCAACGATCGCTCTACCTGCTTGACCCGAGATAAGTCGCGTCTTCGCTCCTGGAATCTCAGAGGCCGTCTGATGTAGGTTGTCCAAGATTTCATGCCGCGTGTTCGCAAGCACCTCACTTGGAATCTGAGACCCTACATAGGCCGGGATTGGTTCCTGGGCGTGTATCACAGTGAAAACAGCGTCCTCATCGGCCAATTGGCGCGCCGCCTCAAAGGACGCGCGCGTGTCGTGCTCTTGGTCCAGAGCAACCGGGATCAGGATGTTCTTATACATTTGGTCTCCTATCTACAGCTCCATCGACGTCAGCCTGAAATTTGCGACAGCAGGAAACCTACACAGGTTCAGACTTCGATGATTTGCCAGCACTCTTCGTTGCGGTCGCAACATCATCAACGGTTTTCTCGACAGCTTCAGCTTCGGTTTCCGCGACATATGCGGCACAACGGGCCACAGTTTCGAACCATTCCTGAGCATCAGCAACCAACCGCTCAACCGAATGGCGTTGCCATTCCGTCATGCTCTGAAGGGCTTTCGTAGGTTCAGACGGGTTGGCGGAAGATACTTTACGTGCAGCTTGCAGGGCCGTCCGGACCGCCTCGTGACGCCGTTCGAACCAATGCTGCGCAAAGGCTTCTGTTTCTTCTAACATTTTTTCTTGCGCGTCCCAAAACTGTTCGATCTGGGCACCGAAAGCTGGATTGCCAGAAACGGGCGGCTGCATTTGCTTGAATACGTCCATTAGTGAAGCCGGGTGGCTAGGGTTAGATTTCTTTGTCGACATCGAAAATTCCTCCTCATTCCCTGATGACCCATTGTCCCACCTGCAGCGAGCTTTCGCCTTAATACAGATCAATATTCCTTGTTTTCATGCTTCTTGGCTTACGCCGCGAGAGAACACTCCTAACCTTTCGACATCGGTTCCTAGATGGCAGGATTGGAGTTAAAGTAGATCAAGCAAGAACTTAACGCTTGGTTTCAAATGAACATTGCGGGTTTTCTGATTACTCTTGGCGTCCTTTTCCTTGCCGGATTGGTGGCTGATCAGCTTGGTCGGGCCACGCATCTTCCTCGGGTTACGACCTTACTTTTCCTCGGCATGATCGCCGGGAACGCCGGAATGGGGTTGATCCCGCTTGACGTTGCAATGTGGTTCGATGAGGTATCCATCGTGGCTTTGACCATGGTTGCGTTTCTTCTTGGAGGGTCCTTAACCCGCGAGAACCTTGTTCGACATGGCCGGGCCATTCTGGCAATTTCCATTTCGATCGTGGTTGCCACCCTCATTATTGTGTCGGTTGGACTGACCGCAATTGGCGTACCTTTCGGGTTGGCGTTCGTATTGGCGGCAATTGCTACAGCTACGGCTCCGGCTGCCATGACAGACGTAATTAGACAGTCTGGGGTATCCAACAATTTCACCGAGACCTTAAAGGGCGTTGTCGCAATTGATGATGCTTGGGGTCTGATCGTTTTCAGCATCGCCTTGGTTCTGGCCGGTCATTCGGACGGTTGGGCCACCGTCACGACCACAGCGATCTGGGATTTCGGGGGCGCAATTGTTCTGGGCGGCGTGTTGGGCATTCCGTCCGCTTACCTGACCGGTCGATTAAAGCCAGGTGAACCAATGCAGGCCGAAGCGGTGGGGATCGTCTTTCTGACAGCGGGTCTTTCGCTCTGGCTGGAAGTTTCGTTCCTTGTAACAGGCATGGTCGCCGGAGCCGTGATCGGGAACCTTGCCCGCCACCATGACCGAGCCTTTCACGAAATCGAGCACATTCAATGGCCATTCATGATCCTGTTCTTCCTGCTGGCCGGAGCCTCATTGGATATTGAGGCTTTTGGCTTGATGGGCTGGGCCGGAGCCCTTTTCTTGCTTTTACGAACCATTGCACGACTTGTGGGCGGCTTTTGTGGCGCAAGACTAGGAGGCTTACCACGCCGTCAGGCTTACTGGTGTGGCCCCGCTTTACTGCCGCAGGCAGGGGTTGCAGTGGGGATGGCTTTGGTCGCCGGGGAACAGTTTCCAAATTGGGCGGCATCCATAATGGCCTTTACCTTGGCCAGTACGGTGGCATTTGAAGTGTTTGGGCCGCCACTGACGCTTATGTCGATCAGACGCACCGCGGATACCGAGTAGCTGCACGCTCGTTCGGAGCCTATTCAGCCTGAACCGATTCAAGAAAGACGAGCAAATTCGCCAGCGGCAGGCCCACCATCATAGGTTGGCCATTAGGCAAAGCGACAGCGATCTGTTGGTCCGTCTCAAAAACCGCGCCGAAGATTGGCATTTCGCCCCCATGCGCAAGCAATTGCGAGCGACCGTCAATCTGCTGAGCTATGCGATCTATCGGAAACACGCCGCCGTTTTCGGCCGCCAACTTGGTGAGGTCAGGTGTTTGAATAGCAAGCATTTCGGCCATCGGCCCATCGCCAGTCGCTTCGAAACCGTGGCATTGCCAGCAATACGTCCGGTACAAATCGCTTCCGTCGCTCACACTTACGTCCTGCGCCAGTGCAGAGCCGGTGACGAACAGCGTCAAAAATACCCCGTGAAATAACTGCATTTGCTCCTCCAATTCGCTGCTTCCGATGATGGTCCCATTAAATGGCATACTTAAGAAACTTCTTTGACCTCGCTCATGTTGTATGCGCCAAGACGAACGCTGGTGTTTCAGCTTTATAGCGTTGGAGCACATGCCTGATTTAATCTGCGTCGACCTCCGACTTCGCAGCCTCGGCATGGACCTCGCCACGCTTGCCTCCAAAGGAGGCTCCTTCCAGTGCATTCAAATGCCAGCGAATTCGCCAAAGATGATAAGACACTCGATGCATCCATCTCAGAGAATCCAACCGAGCCCAGACCACCTCGTCCGGCAAACTGTCAGTCGCAGCGTCGGAAATGAGCAAGTCTCTGCGAAGTTTCCTCTGTCGTCGCAGAAAGCGACGAACACGGTTCAGCGTGTTTTCACATTCCTCTTGGTCATCGATTTTCAAGTAACTGTCAGTTGCCGCAATCACCACCAAAGCAAGCCGTTTCAAACGCCGGTCTTTTGGTAACTCGCTGATCCTGTCAACTTGGCTACATCGGTAAAGCAACCGATCCAGATGATCGAGTATGTGGTACATACCTTTGATCCTGGAAATCTCGACATCGGACTCGCGGGAAAGCTCTATCTTGTCTAGATACGCGCGCGCTTCGGCCAAGGCCGTCTCAATGCTGTCCCGCCCGTAGTCGGTTTCGCCTGGCAGCCGCACACCCATACACGACCGAAGGTGCGCCACTTCGGCCAGCACAATTTGATCGACTGAGGCTTTTGCCGCATCCACCGCTATCTCCGGCAACCCTAGCACGAGCGGATCTAAAGATTTTGTTAGCTCAGCTCCTCGATCGGGTATAAGCGCCTCGACAAATCTGGCAAACGGCTTGGCGAACGGCAGGATCAAAACCACCCCCAAGGCGTTGAAGAAACTGTGGAATGCCACAAGCGCGGTCAAAGAGTTTTGGGCCCCCGCCCCGCTTACAAAGACCGAAGTAAATGGCCCCAGCAAAAAAAACGCCATTACTCCTGTCATCACGTTGTAGATCACATGGGCAGAACCGGTTCGGCGGGCCATCGTGCCCCCGCCCAAAGTAGCCAGAACGGCCGTAAACGTCGTACCCACATCCATTCCAATGACCAACGCCGCCGCTTGAGGGAAGCTCACAGCACCAGCGCTCAGTGCCGCCAAGGCCGTGGCGACACCGGCGCTCGAAGACTGCGTCACCATCGTGATCAGGACACCAATCAAGACAAGCTTCAGCCTGCCTAGAAGTGTATCTGGTGGAAAATCAGCAGGCGTAACTACGCCACGAAATGCGTCCAGGCCGGACTTGAGTTGTTCGATTCCTATGAAAACCAAGCTGAACCCGGCTAACGCCAGCCCAAAGTTAGAAACCGCTTTCCTGCCCGAAAGCGCGAACAATGCGCCAACAAAAACAACAGGCAACATCGCTTGCCCAAGGTCCAGCTTGAACCCCAAAAGCGCGACCAGCCAACCTGTCATGGTCGTTCCGATATTGGCTCCAAAGATGATCCCAAGCGCTTGCGGGAACGTGAGCAAACCAGACGCGACAAAACCCACGGCCGCGACAGTGGTTGCACTGGACGACTGTATTGCAGCTGTCGTGACAGCGCCGGTCACCGCACCCGTAAGAGGCGTGGACGTGAACCTGCTCAGAACATCGCGCAGCCGCGCACCAGCCAATGCCTTCAACCCGTCCGTCATCAACAGCATTCCAACCAGGAAGAGACCGATGCCGCCAAATGCTGGTAATAGATTCCAGAACATCACAAACAACTTGCCTTGCTTAGCCAATGTACGACGGGCACGTTCGCTGTACCCTCGGGGCCGCGAGCAACAGACTGCGGCCCACTTTCAGCCTTGCAGACCCGATGTGACGCGTTGGTTGATATAGATCAAAGCAGCAACAAGATTCACATAGTGAAATAAGAATGTTTTAGCGTAGTCTACGTTCGCCGACCTGTCCCCAAACCAAACAAAGAGGCGAACGGAATTTTGGAGGAGTGGAAGTTCCACCCACGGGGCTCGGCAAAAGTGATGGCGAGCCCCGAATTTTATTGGCGCCCAATTCGCCCGAACGTTGAGACAAATCGAATTCGATGGATTCAACTGCGGGGACAAGGTGAGCCGCAAATCGCTAACCGTAAGGAGAATGGCATTATTGGCAACAGACAAACAGACCAGTCGGTGAAAAGCGCCTATGAACTCTGTTGATCCCAAAGAACAGAAACTTAAACGGGCCCTTACGACCCCATTGCTAACGCTTTATGGCCTTGGCGTAACGGTAGGAGCTGGCATTTACGTTTTAGTCGGTGCAACAGCAGACATTGCCGGACCTTTCGCGGCGTTGTCATTCGTTGTAGCCGCGCTCGTCGTATCACTAACCGCGCTTTCTTATGCAGAACTCGCAACACGATTTCCTGTGAGTGCTGGTGAAGCAGCCTATGTTGAGGCGGGGTTCCAGAAAAACTGGATGGCGGTTTTCGTTGGACTTGCGGTGGCAGCCTCGGGCGTTATCTCCGCGTCGGCCGTTGCAATTGGCGCAGCATCCTATCTGCATGCATTGACCGGCTTAGCCATCCCTTTACTGACCATCAGCGTAGTATTGATCATGGGCGCTATTGCACTTTGGGGAATAACGGAGTCGGTTCTCGTTGCAGCAATCATTACGATCATCGAAATCGCAGGTCTTCTCTTTGTGATTGGCTGGGGCATGTCCATTCAGGATCCGCAAGGATACAGGATCAGTTCAATGCTTCCCCCGCTTGAACTTGACGCGTGGAGAGGCATTTTTGCAGCATCGCTTCTCGCCTTCTTTGCCTTTGTTGGCTTCGAAGACATGGCCAATGTCGCAGAAGAGGTTAAAGACCCGGTACACACCATCCCAAAGGCTATTTTGCTAACGCTGGTTCTGGCGACCGTGTTGTATCTTGGGACCTCAATGACAGTTCTGCTTGTTGTTCCAATTGATGTTCTTTCAATGTCCTCGGCACCACTTGCGCTTGTGTTTTCAAATGCGCCTGAGGTGATCAAACAAGGCTTTTCTGCAGTCGCGATTGTGGCGACGGTCAATGGGGTACTAATCCAGATGATCATGTCATCACGGGTGATCTACGGGCTTGCTGACAGGGATCACCTGCCGAAAGTCCTGGCAACAGTACCTCAAGCAACGCAGACACCGGTTGTCGCTACTTTGCTGGTCGTGGCGATCATCGTTTTGCTAACCCAAACGTTGCCGATAGGTATTCTGGCTGAACGCACGTCTCAGATCGTTCTGGGCGTCTTTGTGCTTGTCAACATCGCGCTGATCCTGCTGAAGATGAAGCCAAGCGATACTAAAGAGCACTTCAAAGTTCCACTTTTCGTGCCCATCCTTGGAGTCATCACAAGCACAATGCTCTTCGGAGCAGGGTTTCTCTAGCCATATGACTACCAGTCGACCGTCCATAGGATTGCGCCTTTCAGTCTGGTGGCACAGAACCTTCGTGGATCTGGCTCAGCAACTGCAATGGTCCTATCTGCCGCCTTTGATGGTCTACTTCGCGGCGGGTGTATCAGGGCTGACCTCGGTCGTCGGAGCCTTTTTTCTGAAAGACTATCTCAACTTGTCCGCCTCATTCGTTGCAGGGCTCGCGTTTTGGGCGGGTATCCCTTGGATTCTTAAAATGCCGCTTGGTCATGTCGTGGACCTGTTTTGGCGCTGGAAATCCCTGCTGATCCTGTTTGGCGCGTCCCTCATCGCGTTATCGTTGCTCATCATGTATCGGCTCGTGGTAGCACCCGCGCAGATGGCCTCCACGATGCCGCTGGAAGACTGGTATGTTGTTGCGCTGCTGTTGGCACCCTCGGGCTATGCCATTCAGGATGTCGTTGCTGACGCCATGACGGTCGAGGCGGTTCCAACGGTTGACCAGCACGGCCAACCGTTTACGCCTGAAGAAACCCGTGCACAGCACACAACAATGCAAACTCTGGGCAGAGTCGCGATCATTTCCGGGTTTGCGGCGGTTGCGGCTGTGAACATCTGGATTTTCTCTGGAACAGAAAACCTTCAAAAATCCGATCGCCTCGCGCTTTATGGCCAGGTTTACCTGATAGCGCTGGCAATCCCGGTGTTGTCCGTGAGCGGCGTTGTTCTTCACAGCTTGATACAGCGGCAGCGCATCCGGCGGGGCCACCCGACACACGCGCCAGAGGGCGCCACCGAAGTCAAGTGGTCCATATTACTCGGCGGCCTCGCATTCGTTGTTCTCAGCATTGTACTGGGAACCGCGGACTTCGAATTTGCGCAAGAAACAGTCTTTGCCGTTTCCCTGACGGTGATCCTGTACCTTATGTCGCGTCTGCTGAAAGAGTTGGAACCGGCTCAGGCCAAGGCTCTGATTGGAACGGCCACAATCATTTTTGTGTTTCGCGCTGTGCCTCTCCCTGGGCCTGGTCTGACTTGGTTCGAAATCGATGAACTGGGGTTCGATGAACAGTTCCTTGCAATCTTGGCTTTGTTAACGTCACTGCTGGCGTTGCTCGGATTAATCGTTTTGCGCCCCTTCATGGCGAACCGCTCGATTGCGCATGTAGTGATATTGCTGACAATCGCGGCAGGCATACTCGCCCTGCCTAACCTTGCTCTCTACTACGGCATTCATGAATGGACAGCGGAGCGAACCGGCGGAATTGTAGACGCAAGATTTATTGCCATTCTCGACACCGCTGTTGAGTCTCCACTCGGACAGATCGCTATGGTCCCGATGTTGGCTTGGATCGCGCGCAATGCTCCCGTTCAGTTAAAGGCGACTTTCTTTGCAGTGATGGCATCGTTTACCAACATGGCATTGTCGGCAAGCAGTCTCGGCACCAAATACCTCAACCAAACATTTATCGTCACTCGCGCTGTCACAAATCCAGAAACTGGCGCTGTCACCTCTACCGCAGACTACAGTCAGCTTGGATACTTGCTGATCTCAGTCGCGTTGATCTCAGTGATCGTTCCGCTGGTGACAGTGTTCTTTGTTCAAAGCTCTCGCTTCCAAACGAGCGAGTGATCACTGGCTTTCGACCTCTCCCAGCAAAGCTTTGAGATGTGCCACTGGAACACCAATATTCGACCCCCCAAACTCAGGCAGGATCGCGGCGTTGATGGCAACGACCTCTCCTCGCCGATTGAGCGCAGGCCCTCCGCTTCCGCCGGTTGTGGTTTCAGCATCATAGACGATGGCACCCGAACTGGTCCGGGCAACGATCCCCCGGCTGGCGAGGGGTTGGATTTTGCTTTGAGCAGACAGCTGAGACGCTATGGACCAGAAATTCAGGGTTCCATCTTTCTCCAGCGTTTCCAAAAAGCCCGGCCCCGCTTGGGCGATCAAAGCCTTTAAACCTGTTGGGTATCCCAGCAAGTACAGTTCTTCTCCGGCCTGCGGAGCGGCATCTGCCAACGGCATCCCCAAGCCGTGTACCTTACCTGGATCAACTGCCAATATCGCCAAGTCTGCCATTTCACTGAACCTTTCCAATTGAGCGTCTATTGGTTCAGCTTGATCCGGCAGATAGGCCAACAACCTCAACATTTCTGCCCTAAGGCCCGCGTCTTTCAGAGTTTGCTCTCTGTCTCCCGAAGTCCAAGGTAAAGCGACATGACGATTGGTGGCCATTAACGGAACCCCTTCCAACAGAAAGCCGGTGCCGGTGAACTGAAATTCAGCGGGTTCGCCCATCGCACCCGGTTCAATCAAAGGCTGGCCTAAAGGGGTTTTCAGCTTTTCTCCGTTCGGCCCCAATACATGCCGCAAAAGCTTCCCGCTTTCCAAGTGCCGCAACCCATAAGCGCCCTGAATAAAAGCGACGGATCGAGTCGAAGCTGCGATCACTCGGGTTGGCGCTCCTGCTCTGTGTTCCAGCGTCCCTAATCGCTGCTCAGCCGACAAAACTTGGCTTTCGAATGCTTCTCGCAACGAGGCCAAATCCTTGGGCGTGAGTGCGTCTTCCCGAGTCTGTGCAAGCATAATTGCAACCGCTTCGATCTTACGGGATTCCTGTTCGATGCTGTCCGCCAAGCGTCTGTCGTTTTGGTAAAGCAGGAACCCAAAGCCTAAGATCACAAGCAGCGCAGCTACGACTGTGATCCTGAACAGAAATGTGGTCTGGGACACAAGCCGACGCCCGCTGTCGCGCAACGCGCCAGACATTTTCTTGGCGAACGGTCGCCGGCTAGTACGAGTATAGGCGTATGCATCACTGAGGATATCTTCAACCGAATGGCGAACAGGATACGAGTGATTGCACAACCTGTACCGAGACATCGGACCTTTTTCGCCGAACTCGATCATGTCGCCATGAACAAGCAGCGTTGAAGAGATTTCTTGCCCGTTCACCCACACATTTCGTCCCGCTGACACGGTTATCGCATATCCGTCATCTGCCCATTGAAGGGTGGCGATATCGTTATCATGCGGGGGCAGGTCGTCTTTGGGGCGAACGCTTAACGCTCTGCCTTCACCAACAGATACGGTCAGAGCATTGTCAGCAAGCCAGTTTACGTTACCACGCGATGGTCCAGTGAGGCTCTCTAAGAAAGCCCGCACTTCCCTTCTGTCAACAGTACTCGAGGGCGCGACACCATTCTCGCCCGGCTTGCGCATTTCGACCACCTCTCTTGACGCGTGTACGCATTCTAACACGCCTCAGCACGAAACTCATCGTACCGCTCGCGCAATAAATTTTTCCAATATAAATAGACTCTTGCAATCTCTGGCCAAGTTCATTCCTGTCCTTGCTTCCGGACCGCAACTCAAAGAGGATTGACCGATAGCCAACCCTCTGCGCCGTCTTTCCTTGGTTCGATTTCGCGCACAACACTGCGGCAGAAAACACCGTCTCAGACCTTGATCTTGCGCAAGCAATCACTCTTGGCATTGACAGCATTGAGCGCACCTACCGGGCTTGATGAATGAAGAACAGCCCGCCAACAGACAGCCCCGTCGCCCCACAGGAACGAATAATTTCAGAAGTCTTGATCGGATTCACAGGTCCGCCTACCGTTTGAATTTAATGAGTTCGAGTTGCCCACTTATAAAACCGCGGAGCAAATCCGTATGAAATGGCCGTTCTTGGTACTGGTCTACGTTTTGCTGATCCTAGCCCCATTGGGTATTTCTGGTTTTTTGGGCTGGTCCCCGCGGTCCTTTCATCAAGAGCTTGCTTCCGGACTTGGAATGCTTGCTTTTTCAATAATCCTGGTGGAATTCCTGCTGTCTGGAAGGTTTAGATTCATTTCTTCCGGTTTGGGTATGGATGTGACAATGCGAGTGCATCAACTGATGGCGCGCACCGCATTGGGCTTTGCTTTGATACATCCGCTTCTGTATCAGGGTACACCCACTGGTGGACACCGCCCTTGGGACGTGACGCATCAACTGACGATTACAACCGACCTTTCCACCCTGGCATCGGGTATCGGGGCTTACTTCTTGCTGTTCATACTGGTCGTCTCGGCGATTGCGCGCAAATCCCTTGAATACAAGTACGAGACATGGCGCTTCTTGCACGGACTGGGCGCCTTAGTGCTGGCCTGCTTGCTTTTGCACCATACGGTGTATGCCGGACGCTACGGCGGACATCCGTCACTGACCTATTTCTGGCTGGCACTGAGCAGTGTTGCGGTGGGAACTCTTCTATATGTCTATCTGGTTCGCCCTTTGCGTCAGAGGAAAAACCCGTGGCGCGTCACTTCTGTGTCTCGACTGACACCGAGGCAATGGGAATTGCGCCTCAAGCCCGATGGTCACAAAGGAATAAACTTCGAAGCAGGTCAGTTTGCCTGGCTCAACGTCGGCCACAGTGCTTTCTCGTTAAACGAGAACCCATTTTCAATCAGTTCAGCACCAGCCGACGACCCCGAAGTTTCATTTGTCATAAAAGAGCTTGGGGATTTCACACGCAATCTCGGACAGATCACTTTGCAGACCCACGCATATCTGGACGCCCCTCACGGAAACTTGTCGATTAAAAACAGGCCGGAGAAAGGCGTCGTTCTGATCGCAGGTGGTGTCGGGATAGCACCGATGCTGAGCATTCTGCGTCAAGTCAGGCTTACCGGAACACAACACGATCTAAAGCTCATCTATGGCAACCGGACCGAGGAACAGATTGTTTATCGCCAGGAGCTGTCCAAAGAGGACGCAGTGTTTGTTCTTTCCGAACCCCCAAAGGATTGGCAAGGAGAAACAGGTTTGATCGACGGTCCTCTTTTGGACCGCAACTTGTCCTCGGAGCATTTTGAGAACTGGCTGTTTGTGCTCTGCGGCCCAACTGCAATGATGGACAGTGTCGAAGAACACCTGATCGCCCGAGGAGCTTCGTCAGAGCGGATTCTGTCCGAAAGGTTCGACTATGATTGATCGGTTCAGAAACCAAACTGCGCGGCGACGATTAAGATTGGCTTTCTGGGTCATCAATACTTTAATTTGCTTCGCTGTTTTGGCCTTTTCTCTGCGATAGCAAAGCAGACCATTTAGCGTTGAGTGGCTGAACTAAGCCATCACAAAGCGTCTTTGTTCACGCCGTACTGAGCGCAGAAAAAATGTGCCACAACACCACCTCATTGATCCGGAAAACGCTTTTGATTGAGATCAAGGGCAAACACGCACCATTCATTCATATTCTAGGATCTATTCAGGCCGATTTATGGGAGGATCGGAATGACCGTACTCATAGCCTTCGCTACAGTCGAAGGTCAGACCGCAAAGATCGCGCGGTTCGTCGGTAAAATTGCCAAGGAAGCCGGTTTCAACACAAATCTGGTCAATACCGACAAAATGTCCGACCGCGTGTCACTGGGTGATGTGGTCAAGGTCATTCTTCTGGCTCCTGTCCACGAGCGACGGCACCCCGAGTCATTCGAGGCTTTTATCTCCTCACACAGGGATACCTTAGAGAAACGAAAATCTCTTGTGCTGTCCGTTGGTCTGAAAGCAGCATTTGCTTCGGGTCGTGAAGAAGCGCGCGACTATCTTACCGAAATGCTGTTGCGAACAGGTTTCCAACCTGACGCTACCGCTTTGATTGCGGGTGCGGTGAGGCCCGAAAACTATGGGTACTTTGAGAGAGAAATCCTCCGACACGTTGTTTTGCTGGGGCGGAAAATCGATCCACGAGATGGGGCGCGGGAATTCACTGATTGGGAGGAACTCACGTCAATTGTGTTGGATTTCCTGAGTGAAAAAGGTCAGGCAGACCAGCATCAATCGCAGGTTAAGTCTTAAAGAACATCAACTGCCCCGCATTTCACAAAAAAGACTGCAAGCTGTGGCTGCCCAGCTAAATTTCAGTCGTCGGCTTGTATTTTCAGTGCCCGAAAAGCACTGGCATCCCAGTCTGCTCTAACATTGCTTGCGTCGTTCCTCCAAAAATTGATTCACGCATATAGGAATGCCCATAAGCGCCCATCACAACCAGGTCGGCCCCAATTTCTCGCGCGCGCGTTTGAATGCAGTGCTCGATTGAATTCCCGCCACGCGGGAACTGCGACACGGTCACGTTGCACCCATGATGGCTGAGCCATCCAGCAATGTCAGTTCCGCGCACTTGACCTTCTAAGTCGTCAGGCGGCGGCAAATCAAAACACCCAATCACAACTTTGCTGGTTGCGCGAAGAAAGGGTAAAGCTAAATGCGCAGCCCTAGAGGCAGGCAAGCCATCATTCCATGCCAGAAAAATGCAGTCGCGCCGGACAAACGGATCCCCATTTACCATCAAGGCGATTGGTGAATGGAACAGTACTCCGCACGCAATCCTATGAAACAAGTCGGGGTCTTTTCTCAATTCGGCGTCTAGAAAAGCGATATCCGAGCTATTGGCTTGCTGTGCCACAAGGTGCTGTAACTCTAATCCAGATCCGATAAAGGCGATTACTTTTGTCGACACACCTTGTCGCTCCAGAAGCGCTTCAACCTCAGCAGCTCGAGACTTTAAGGCTACGTTTTTAGCCTTCAGAAGATCCAACCAGTTTGAAGGAAGGCCGGCCTCAACGAACCTGTTTGAGCCATACTTTAGGTAAGGTAGGTTGGGTAAAGCGGCAACCAAAATACACGTCAAATGACCGTTCTGGTTACGTGCTGCTTCGGCACATTCCAAAATGCGCGCATCGTCCGTATTAACTCCCAGATAATACGTCGAAGTTCTGTGTTGCATCCTTGGCCTCCGTACTAGGCTTCACAACGCTCAGGGGTTGAACGCGCTATTTCAATCAACACAGAGGCAATATTGCTGATCGTTCTTCTTACTTCGGCATCATGAAGAACTCTTCGAGAACGATCTTGCCTTCTGCCACTGAATACACCGCTATCTCACGCAAGGTTATATGCTCACCTGTGGCCTTCTGAACCACTTCAGCCCTGAACCGCACTCCAAAACGGTTGGGTGGGTGGACGTAAGGACCATCCACGTCGAGTTCTTGTATTTCGTGCGATGCCAACCAATCTTCTCTTTTTCCCTTGATGCCTTCCCGGCCCTTTGTAACGCGAAATTGTCGAACAGGAGGCACAACTGCCTCTATCGACTGTGCATTTTCGGCATACATTTCATCAACACTTGCAAGGCCCCTGCGCTCACGCATGGCCTGAACGAATGATCTTCCGATTTCAACTAAGTCTTCCATATCCACCTCATTGCTTTGGCACAGACTGTAACACGCGTTGACCCCGCCAATCTTGACAAGGATCAATGAGCTTATCGACGGAGCTGTCACGTGGGTGCTGCCAGACGAACGCGAACTAGGCTCAATTAGGGCAAAACGGCTGAATTTTTGGTCGCACGAAGACCGCGCCACTAAGTGATCGCGGGACACGAGTCAGCTTGAAAGTGTCTCGGCTGCAGAACGATCCTTTCCGATTGAAATGGTTGCGGACACCCTGCCCGCCTCAATCCAAGTTCCTCCGGCAAGACCGCCAATCAAATAATTCGAGCTGAAAAGCGAGCAAAAAAGTTTCCCTTTAGCCTCTGAAACAAAGGTCCCTCAGGTAATCGAGTCCGAGATCGGTGCCGACAGCAGCAATATGTGCTATGGTTTCCTTTTTTACTTTCAGCAACGCAAGAGGTCGGACTTGTCTAACAGTCGTGTAGAACTGCGTTATTTTTCAATAGCATTGGTGCCGGTTTTGATTTTCGGTTTGCATGAGCTGATCCACCATCATCTGATTGCAACTGATTTGAACGTGCCGCTCGAAATACTGAATGATGAAGTTACGTGGCTGGAAGCCGTTGGCCGATTTCGGTTTCTTGCGGCGTCTTGGTTTTTTGCGTCTCTTGCCGTGTTGGCAGTGGCTCTGCTTGTCCGCAACTTGGCAAAACCAATGGCGCAACAAACAAGAATTACTGCGATTGCCACGGTACTTGCCATATTCACCCTAGCGGTGGTTCCAACAATCGAACAATATATGACTTCGGCCACACCTCGAATTTACCACCAGGTCGGGAAAGCTGTCTTCGAAACGGCGCTGTCACTTGGAACGCTGCCAGGGTGTTTAGAACCTGACGATCAATGGCTTTTGGGCACGTGCGGAGAGATACCTGTTTTTACAATGTTTATGCGGGTGTTGGATATCATCAACGCGCTCGCCGGACTTGCGGTCGGTTCACTGATAGTTGGTATGATCCTGTGCCTGGCGAGCAGTGATCACGAAAGTGTTGAAGAAACAGCTGCAGAACTAGCCAGAAGCCTTCACCAGATGCGGCAGCAGCTATACTTGTCCAGTCTGGTTCTGACCTTTGGAATGTTCTTTGCGTCGAGCTGGATGTATTGGCCTCTGCCTTTGATCTCCGAAACTGAAAAAGCCGCGTACAACTCGCTCATCACAGCATCGGCGCTATTTACCGGAACTTATTTTTGTCTGCTTATGCTGAGTTTCTACCTTCCGGTCGCACTGATTTTGGATAGCAGGATTAAAAACCTTAGCCTCATGGTAAGCAAAGGTGAAATGAACAAACAGAGCTTTGATATCGAAGACTGGAAAACCGCGCACGGGTTGAAAGAAGGTGTGGGTGAGATCTTGCGCACAGGGCTGGCAATCGTTGCACCAATTTTGGCTTCATTCGCAGGTGGAATAGCTCCGCTTGCTGTCTAATCCATGTTGTCGGAGGAATGCCACCCGGTCTCTGACAGTTCATCGAGGCAGCATTAAGCCTCTTCGAACAAACCGAAATACCTGGTCAATACCGGAGCCAGATTATCACCCTTAAAAGCTCTGGACTGGTTTTGAATTACTTGAATAGCGATTGCTCAATCATGCGCGAAGGCTGCGAAAGGCACCTGTTCTGTCCCAAGACAAGTTTTTCTGGCAAGACACTCGCGGGAATTGCGGTACAATTCCGGATCAGAATACACAACTGAAGTGAGACAGGTATGAGTGGCGGTGCTGTCAGACGAATTCGAACCAGTCTCAGTTTGCTGCGGAAACCGCGGACCTATCCGGAACAAAGTTGACGCCACTCGCTAAGAGCGGCGGCGCGGGTCAGCTTGAAGGTGTCTCGACTGGCTAGCGATCTTTCCTGGTTGAAGTGGTTGTAGACAGAGGAAAGGACGGAGGCGAATTTCTGTAGACTTCGCATGCGCCTGAAACGCTGCATCGCGCGTTCGCGTCGTCGAAACCAGGTGCGAATTCTCGACGCGGTTTTTGAGCCACCTGCCCGTCTGCTGTTTTTCAAGCGCGCCCATTTCTCTGAGCGCAGCCTTGTAGGAAGCGAAGCGATCTGTGACGATCTCTTCGGCGCAACCGTGCCGCTTCATCAATTTCTTGAGGAATTTCAGTGCTGCGGCTTTGTTTCGACGCTTCGTAACGACGGCCTCAAGCACCTCACCTTCGTGATCAACGGCCCGCCAAAGATAATGCCGCTTGCCATTCACTTTCACAAAGACCTCGTCCACGTGCCACTTCCATTTGGAGAAGGCGCGCAGGTGCTGAACACGCTTTCTTCGGATCTTTGATGCAAACATCGGGCCAAACCTGTTCCACCAATATCGGACAGTTTCGTGGCTTACGTCGATGCCTCGCTCATGCAGCAGATCTTCGACATTCCGAAGCGAGAGCGGAAATCGGAAGTACAGCATCACCGCAAGGCGGATGACCTCGGGACTGGTTTTGAAGTATTTGAAAGAGACAGGTCTGGTCATGGGCAAATGCTACGCAACCGCCCTGCCCCGCTCAAGCAAAGTTCTTCTGACAAAACCATTCTGGCTCCGAAGCCCCCACGAAATTTTATGCATACCGACCAGTTCTAAAAAAGCACCTAATGCGGGCATGAGTTGCGCAAGTTGGAGACTGGAAAATCATTGAACATCGCAGGCGCGATCCAATTCAGGAAACTGTCGTCATCTATTAGATCAGCGAAGGCCGCGGTCATCATCCCTAGCTGAGAGATTAAATTGGCTTCACGCGCAGGATCGGCCTCTCCATGTGCGAATTCGCCTGGGTTATCCATCAGCCTCGTGGCCATCGCCCGAATACGCTCTGCCGAAACGGGATGTGAATTCTCCCGCCGCCCTTTCTCGCTTGCCGGGTCGTGCCACCAGGCAGCCTGATAGTACCAGAAGATGCCCATCGGATTGCCGCCCAGCCGCGCGAAATGATCAAGCGCAAAGGTGTCCGCCTCGGCTTCCTGCCGCTGACTCTCTGCACCCTCAACCCCAGTGCGATGATCAAGCAGGATATGCCCCAATTCATGTGCCAAAAGAAACTGCACACCTGACGAAAAGATCTTTCCGCTGAGATCGTAGGTGTAATTGTCAGCGAACAACTTGTCTCGATCCAGCCCAAACGCGACGAGTGGCGCAGGCAGGTTTTCATCGGCTCGAAGCAGCGCCGCCAGGTAGGTCTGAATGTACTCTTGCGGACATGAGCGGGACTCAAACCAGGCGTGCAACGTCGCGATGTCGTCATAGAAGCGCAAAGATGTCAGCGGCAAATGGATCTCCTGCCTCGCAGGTGCCGCATAGAACGACATCAGGCCCGGACCGCGTTCGGGAAATATCAATTTTACGTCGCTGGCACGGGCTCTGTACTCGGATGGCAGGCGAGGCACGATATCCTGCCACATCACAGACTGGATCGAAGGGACCGTACGTTCTCGAACACGTTGAATTTCTGCCGGGCTGTAGACGACCTCGGCTGTCGAAAAACCCGCGGTGACAATCCAAAGGAAAAAGACCTTCTTTAGCATCCGGTGTGCTTTCCATCAAAGAATTCAATCGCTTCCGGTGTCGGATTGGTGCCCAGGTTGGGATTGCGCGCCCAGTTTTCGAACTGAAGCACGGCACCCCAATTGCTGTCCCAAACTTCTCGCATGAGCTTCAGCTTGATTTCTGTCAGTTCAGATTGCGCAGGTGGACGTACGGTGGTCGAGGCCGCCAGGCAGTTGAGCGTCCAAATCTGGTGGCGGACACGCTGGCGCGCGTAGCTGCTGACCCCAGCCGCGGCGATGTCATGCGTTTGGGTGTTGACCGCGCCCGTGAACTGACCCGGAGCAGTTGCTTCCAAAGCGGCGGTCTGCCCGGAAACGGCTTCACTAGCAGGAGGTGGCGCGCTGTAGGAAATCGGGTGCGACAAGCTTACCCAGGCGTAGAGAATAACCGCCAACAGTGCGAAGACCGGCGTAGACAACGCCACTGAACCCGTGATGCCAAGCGAACCGCCATCCTTCAGCGTCACTCGCTGCACAGTTTTCCAGAAGCCGACGAGCACGACCAATGCCACGACGATAACAATTGCGGTCAGCAGCAGACGTTCGGACATACGGAAAACGATAATGGGGTTCAATCCTTCGAACATACCATAATCCCGTATCTGAATACGAAATCATACCACAGCGCGCGCTCGAAACCAAAACTCGGCCCATCAGTCTTCTGCAGGAAGGTACACGCGGAGACGTGTCAAATCGATTTCTATTGAATGCTGTGGGTTTACTAAACGTGCGTCTGCCAGCCTTCAAAATCCCTTTGAAACGCTTCTGATCCGGGTCGCACCTGATTGTTGGGTCTCCGTAGCCGCCCCTCGCCCCAACATTCACCAGCAAAATCTGAGCTAAATTTTTTTAATCCAAAACAGTTGTTTAGCGCGAACTTTTCCCTCACGTTTATCGCTGTTCCAGAATGTTGTTGATCAGAGGCCCAGATCTTCTGGTCCGTTTACCTCTCTTCGTGCGGCCATGCTTTCAAATTCACCACCTGCAACATCAAATGCTTGGAAGTCGCTGGTTTTCAAACCCGTCAGTTCGCCAATTACATGTATTGGCAACGCGCGCAGCTACTGAACACGCTTTCTTCGGATCTCAGCAGCAAACATCGGACCGAACCTATTCCACCAGTAGCGGACAGTTTCATGGCTGACATCGATCCCGCGTTCGTGAAGTAAGTCTTCGACATTTCGAAGCGAAAGCGGGAAACGGATGTACAGCTTCACAGCAAGGCGGATGATTTCGGGACTGGTTTTGAAGTACTTGAAAGAGGTAGGTTTGGTCATGGGCAAAAGCTACGCAACCGCCCTGCCCTGCTCAAGCCAAGTTCTTCTGACAAAACCTTCAACGTAATTGGCTTTTTGAATCATGGCCCGTGTCTAGAAGCGAAGTACTTAAGCGCCTTGGTCGGCGTTTCGATCTGGGCATAGTCGGTCTCAGGTATCGACACGCCTAAGCGCGCGTGCAGGGCCGTCACAAGGTTCAGAATATCCATCGAGTCGAGTTCCAGATCATCTTGCAGATGGTCATCATCAGACACATCCGCCGGTTCTATGTCCGGCGCGATTTTGTGGATTTCCTCCAGAAAAGCCTGTCTAATCTCACTATCGTTCATAGTTCCTCCGGTCTCGAAAGCTTATCGGCCAACACTGTAAGGAATTTTGAGGCCTGCCTGCCGTCGCAAACGCGGTGGTCTGCAGAGAGCACAAAGTTGGTGACCTCACGGGGGGCAACTTTCTCCCCATCCACCCAAGGGCGGATTTGTGGGGCACCGACCGCCAAGAGGGCGACCTGAGGAGGGAAAATCACTCCCGTCATGCTGTCGGCACCACTCTCACCAAGGCTGGAAATAGTGAGCGTTCCGCTGGTCAGTTCTGAACTACGCAATCGTCCAGAACGAGCACGGGTCACCAGATCACGCATCCCTTCCATGACCTCCTCAAGGGACATACGGTCTGCATTGAGGAGCGCTGGGGCGACCAGCCCGCCGCCACGGAGTGCGATGGCGACTCCTGTATTGATCTCGCTAGAGGGGACAAATTCTCCATTCACAATATGACCGTTCAGCGATTTGACGGCCTGCGCTGCGAGGGCGGCGGCCTTCACGATGGCCGCGCCGAGCAATATCCGTTCTGCCGGGGGCCGGTCCTTGTTGCGAGCGGCCAGCCATTCAGATAGGCCCTGAGTTTCGATCGTGTGCGAGACGTAGAAATGTGGAATTTCCTGCTTTGCGCGCGTCATCGCTGCGGCAACCGCCTTGCGCATTTCGGATAGGCCGTCCGTGGCTTGTTTGGAACTGGCCGCGTTTTTCGCGAAGATCTCGACATCGGCCAAAACAACTGCCCCATCCGGGCCGCCGCCTCGGAGTTCAGACAGCTTCAGGCCAGCATGTCGTGCTGCAACGCGGGCCGCCGGGCTGGCTGCCACAACTGCCGTCGGTCTGGGCGGCGTGGCCGAGACCTTTTGCACATCAGGGCCAAGCGATGGAATGTATGGAGGCGCAGTGTCGGCCGGGTCTGGCAAAACCGCTGACACTTCCGGCGTCTCCTCTCCTATACGGGCTAGCGGCTCTCCCACAGGAACGGTTTGACCGACTTGCGCCAGTAATTCTGAGACGTCCCCGGCTTCAAAGCTCTCGATTTCTATGGCGCCTTTCTGTGTCTCTACCACGGCGACGACATCCCCCCGGTGCACCTCGTCCCCTGGCTGAATCAACCACTCGACCAACGTACCGGCCTCCATGTCCGCACCGAGCGAGGGCATCCGAAAGATACTCATGTCAGCTTTGCCCCATCACACTTTTGGCCGCCGCGACAATCGCCGGAACCTGCGGTATCGAGGCGTCTTCCAGATGTTTCGGGTAAGGGATCGGAACTTCTTCCGAACACACCCTTCCAACTGGGGCATCGAGCGTCCAAAAGACCTGTTCGGTGATCCGGGCCGAGATTTCAGCTGCCAGCGAGCCGCTGCGCCATCCTTCGTCAACAATGACGGCGCGGCGCGTCCGGGCAACCGATCCCATGATTGTTTCGTCGTCAAGCGGACGTAGCGAGCGCAGGTCGATGACTTCAGCGCCAATCCCTTCTGAGGCAAGCGAATTTGCCGCCTCTAATGTCTTGTGGAGCGACCCGCCATAGGTAATCAGCGTCAGGTCTTTGCCCGGCCTGCGAATAGCTGCGCGGGAAATGTCGACAGGGCCTGCGCCCGAGTCGATTTGACCGCTCAGATTGTAGAGCATAACGTTTTCGAAGATCAGGACTGGATCGGGATCCTGCAGAGCGGTCCAAAGCATGCCGCGCGCATCTTCCAGCGTCGCAGGCGCGAGGACCTTAAGTCCCGGAATATGAGCGTACCAACCTTCAAGGCTACGGGAATGCTGGGCCGCGAGTTGCTTGCCCGCCCCGGTCGCCATACGGATGACCACCGGTACGCCGAACTGCCCTCCGGACATGTGCCGGAGGGTGGCTGCAGTGTTCAAAATCTGGTCGAGTGCCAAAAGGCTGAAGTTGACGGTCATCAGTTCAACGATGGGGCGCATCCCGGCACATGCAGCGCCGATCCCAGCCCCGGTGAAGCCTGACTCGGAAAGCGGCGTGTCACGCAACCTGTCCGCGCCGAATTTGTCCATCAGACCTTTGGAGACGGCATAGCATCCGCCATATGCACCGACGTCCTCGCCCATGAGGAAGACACGGGGATCGCGAGTCATGGCGTCGGAAATCGCGGCCCTAACGGCTTCGCGATAGGTCGTCTCGACCAGCTCACCGGTAGGGGAAGAGGCCTCAACAGTTGTTGCGGATGGCGCCATTACGTCCTTAGTTAACGACGACACAGGCTCCCAGGTTCCGGCCTCGGAAAAGGCTACGGCTTCGTCGATTTCGGCATCGGCTTGCTTTTCGAACTCCCGGATGTCTTCTTCGTGGATCAGCCTATTCTCTATGAGCCATGACTGGAAGCGCAGAATTGGCCCCTTTTTACGCCATTCCTCAACTTCGTCATTTGGTCGGTAAAGTTGGGCATCAAACATCGAATGCGCCCGGAAACGGTAAGTTCTACATTCGAGAAAGACTGGCTTTCCCGTTTCGCGGATTTCCTGCAGCGCCTGTGTTGCGGCCACTTCCACCGCGACAATGTCCATGCCATCGACCACACGCGCCTCGATCCCATAAGCGGCGGCCTTGCGGCTGACATCGGTCTCAGACTCGGAGCGAGCCAGGGCCGTTCCCATTGCGTAGCCATTGTTTTCGCAAACAAAAAGAACAGGTAGCCGCCACAGTACCGCGAGGTTAAGAGTCTCGTGGAACTCGCCCTCGGCCACGGCGCCTTCGCCAAAGAAGCAGGCCGTCACGCCCGTGTCGCCGCGCATCCGTTCGGCTAGAGCCAGCCCCGCAGCCAAGGGGAGACCGCCACCGACAATGGCATTGCCGCCATAGAAGCTCGTGGCGGCGTCAAACAGGTGCATCGAACCTCCGCGTCCGCCCGAGCAGCCTTCGGCCTTGCCATACATTTCGGCCATGACCGAGGACATTGAGACGCCGCGCATCAGCGCATGTCCGTGTTCTCGGTACGTGGCGACGACGCGATCTTTGTCCGACAAGAGCGGGATAATCCCAGCGGCAATCGCTTCCTCTCCATCATAGAGGTGCAGGAAGCCGCGAATTTTTTCCTGAGTGTATAGCTCCGCACATTTGTCTTCGAAACGTCGGATACGGATCATGTCACTCAGCAAGCGTTTCACATGGTCGCGGTCCAGTCTTGGTTTGCTTGTGGTCATTTCTCGTCCGTCTCCAATGTAGAGATGTCACCTTCTGGCAGACCAAGTTCGCGCGCCTTCAAAAGGCGGCGCATGATCTTGCCAGAGCGGGTCTTGGGAAGGGCATTTCGGAAAACGATCTCGCGGGGGGCCACAGCCGCTCCAAGCCGTTTGCGGGCAAGGCCGCGAATGTCGCGCTCTAGCTCCTCATCCGCGGTTTGGCCGGAATTCAGGGTCACGAAGGCTTTGACGATTTCGCCCGCTGTCTCGTCTGGAATACCAATCACAGCGGCCTCGGCGACGGCTTCATGCTCAATCAGCGCACTTTCAACCTCGAAGGGGCCGACCAGATGGCCCGACGTTTTGATTAGGTCATCGGCTCGACCGACGAACCAGAAATACCCATCACTGTCCCGCATCGCGAGATCGCCTGACAAGTACCAACCATCATTGAAGCATTTTTCGTACCGCGCCTGTTCGTGAAGATAGTCCCGCATCATCGAGGGCCAGCCCGGTCGCAGAGCAAGCTCTCCTATCTCGCCATCCGGTAATTCCCGCAAGCCACCGTTGTCTGGTTCCACAATGCCAGCAACAACGCCAGGCAGGGGTTTGCCCATCGATCCAGGCTTGATGTCATGCGCTCTAGTATTGGCAATCATGATGCCCCCGGTTTCTGTCTGCCACCAATTGTCGTGGAACGGACGACCGAATACCTCGTTGGACCAGACCACGGCTTCGGCGTTCAGAGGCTCACCGACGCTTGCAAGAAACTGCAGAGCACTGAAGTTGTACCCTCGTGCGGCCTCACTGCCAGCGCGCATCATCATGCGGATGGCTGTTGGGGCTGAATACCAGACCTCAACGCGTTCCCTTTCAACGATCCCATACCAGCGTTCGAGATTGAATTCTGCCTCGTCCACGATCATCGTCACGCGGTTCACCAGTGGTGAGATAATCCCGTAGGTCGTTCCGGTGACCCAGCCCGGGTCAGCGGTGCACCAGTAGGTCACGCCGGGCTGCAGTTCGAGCGCGTATCGACCCGAGAGCGCGTGGTGCTGAACTGCGCCATGCACGTGAACCGCACCTTTTGGCCTCCCGGTGGTACCCGAGGTGAAGTGAATCAATGCCGGGTCTTCCGTCTGTGTGTGGGCAGCCAGAAATTCTGTCGAGGCCTCTTGCAATGCCGGGGCCAGAGCGACGCAATCATCAGGAGCTTCGTCGCCAACGATGAGGACCAAACGCAGCGACGTCATTTCCTGACGCCACGATGCGATTTTGCGTTTGTAGAGTGATTTAGTCGTGACCAGAACATTGGCATCGCCGATTTCCATCCTGGTTCTCAGGGGTTCTGGCCCAAAGGCGGCAAAGAGTGGCGTAAAGACCATCCCGGCCTTTAAAGTGCCAAGGGCCGCAGCATAAAGCTCAGGCCGCCGCCCCATCGCGACAAAGACGCGGTCCCCTTTTTGTTGTCCGTGGTCGTAGAGCAGATTTGCAAACCGCGACGACATGGCTGCGAGATCTCCATAGCTGAGCGTTTGCTGCGCTCCCTCCTTGGATAGCCAGATCAGGGCAGTATGGTCTCCATGCCCCTGCGCTACATGGCGATCGACAGCTTCAAACCCGATGTTGATCGAGCCATCTGGCAAACCTGTGAGAAGTCCGCGGCCAAGGTCGTTTGTCGGCTGCTCTAGGGCATCCGAGGTTGGTTGCCAACACGCAGCGGCGCGCTCTTCGGGTGATTTCCCAATGATGCTCATTGCTACATCCTCCCGCAGAAAGTCTGGTGGGGAGGTCTGGGGGAAAGCAATGACTCAAATCAAAGCGCGCAATATAGCGGACGGCTTCATGGCTGACATCGATCCCGCGCTCGTGCAGCAGATCTTCGACATTTCGAAGCGAGAGCGGAAATCGGATGTACAGAATCACCGCAAGGCGGATGATCTCAGGGCTAGTTTTGAAGTACTTTAAGGAGGCAGGTTTGGTCATGTCCGAAGGCTATGCAACCGCCCTGCCCCGCTCAAGCAAAGTTCTTCTGACAAGACCAGCTACGTAACCGCCCTGCCCTGCTCAAGCCAAGTTATTCTGACAAGACCCTTTAATTGCTCGCGCCCCGCGCGGCCTGAGGGTTCTCAGTCAGAAAACCTCGCAAAACGGTGAAGAGAGCCCTCGCATGTTGAATATCGTCAGCATGCATTGCAGCGCGAATATCGTCGCAGATCATTTCATGTACTTTTTGCGGCCCGTGGTGAATTTGCATAAGGTAATTCCCCATTAGCGCGGCGTCGTATGTGGTGAAATGCTCGTGTTCAGCGAGCGCGTCGATCTCTGCCCTCGTGAGCGCGGACATGTCTTCGATATCTTCAGCCGAAATCATGGTTCTTTGCCTCCCAATGAAAGAACATTAACAATCCGATCGACGCAGCACATTGATTTGGCTCAAACGTCGCTGGTCAAGCTGGATTGGATATAACAACAACTGGGCGACCGATGCGGACCCCTCATGGACTTTTTGACTAATGATTTCTGATCCAAGAAAGCCACCGCTGAACCACACTAAAAATGGTGCTGTCAGACGAATTCTAGCTAGTCTCAGTTTGCCGCTGAAACTGCGAAGCTATTCGGAACAAAGTTGACGCCACTCGGCAAGAGCAGCGGTGCGTGTCAGCTTGAAGGAGTCTCGGCTGCTGAGCGATCTTTCCTGATTGAAGTGGTTGTAGACGCAGGAATGGACGGAAGCGAACTTCTGCAAACTTCGGATGCGCCTGAAACGTTGCATCGCGCGTTCGCGTCGTCGGAACGGCGAGTGCGAATTCTCAACGCAGTTATTGAGCCACCTGCCCGTCTGCTGTTTTTCGATAGCGCCAAGCTCTCTGAGAGCGGCCCGGTACGATGCGAAGCGATCCGTGACGAAGTTGTTCGCTTTTCCGTGCCGCTTCATCAATTTCTTGAGGAATTTCAGTGCTGCAGCTCTGTTTCGACGTTTGGTGACAACGGCTTCCAGCACTTCGCCCTCATGATCGACGGCCCGCCAAAGATAATGCCGCTTGCCACTCACCTTCACGAAAACCTCGTCCACATGCCACTTCCATTTGGAGTATGCTCTCAATTGCTGAACACGCTTTCTTCGGATTTCAGCAGCAAACCTTGGGCCAAACCTGTTCCACCAATACCGGACAGTTTCGTGACTCACGTCTATGCCTCGCTCGTGCAACAAGTCTTCGACATTCCGAAGCGAGAGCGGGAAACGGATGTACAGCTTCACAGCAAGGCGGATGATCTCGGGGCTGGTTTTAAAGTACTTAAATGGCGACTGTTTAATCATGCGCGAAGGCTACGAGAGCACCTTGCCCTGCTCAAGCAAAGTTATTCTGACAAGGCCGCCAGGAACTCAAGCAGTTCCGCCGCAACTATTCTGACCCAAACCGAGGGCCAACTGGCAAGGGCACGGGCCGCTACCGCGCCCTGAAAGACGTTTGCGAGGCCTGTCCATCAAAAGCCAAATGCTGCCCTAATGCCGATGCGCGCAAAATCACCCGCGAAGAGCATGAAGACGCTCGCCAGGTCGCCCGCGAAATCGCCAAAACACGCCAATACGAGATCTCAATGAAGCTCCGAAAGAAAGTCGAGATGCTCTCTGCCCACCTCAAACGCATTCTCGGCTTGGGACGGCTCCGATTACGCGGACCATGTGGTACCAATGACGAATTCCTCCTCGCCGCCACCGCCCAGAACCTCCGCAAATTGGCCAAGATCTTTCCCGCGCCGCAGCAATCGCGAAAAGCCTGATCAGAAAGGCGTTCGTGCCGTGCTCGGGTTACCCCATTCTGCACCAGCAACACGTTGTTTTTCCAAAGAATCGGCTCGGTGCAGACGTTCGCTGCGCAGTACATCAGTGACCGCTATGCGGACATTGCAGCCAAGCCCTTTTGATCCGCATCAAGGACGTGGAACGGCGACCAGCTCAATATCTCTCCAACCTATCAAAGAGGAGAACCCGGAAATGGTTGAGAAATCTCACACCAGTGGCTTCTGGCCTTCGCTTTATGAACCTCTTCGGCAGGCGGGGACGCATGTATCCGAATGGTTGGCCCCCGCATCAGAGGCCTCAGGATCGGAAGACACTTACCGTATAAGCGTCGAACTGCCAGGGGTGGCTGAAGGAGACATCGACTTGAGTGTTCATGACGGTGTTGTAACGCTGAAGGGCGAAAAGCAGACAGAGCGCGAAGAGAAAGGTGAGACATGGTTCTTCTCTGAGAGGCAGTATGGCTCATTCAGTCGGTCTTTTCGGCTGCCGCCGGACGCGGATGCTGGCAGTGTCGACGCACACTTAAAGGATGGAGTGCTGACCATCACTATTCCTAAGGTCGCACCGAAAAAGTCGGAAGGTACCAAGGTGCAGATCCGCAGATCCTAGGGCGATACAACTTGAACGTTACACTCAATGGGACGACTGCTTCGTGAGCTAGCAGACGCTGGAAGAAAATATGGCCTTGACCACAACGCGGACAATGTTGCCGCTTTCCGTGTCAGCGCCTCTCTCCCAAAGTGCATGGGAGAATTGACAGGCTAGAATTCTATACGACGGCGAAAAGCGTGTGGCCGAAATACAATTCATGATACAGTTGAAGGCCTCCGACTGGCGCCAAACTTCAACGGAGACCCCTATGGAACGCCGAACCATACTTTTTGTTATGAATGTAAAAACCGAGGACCACGAGATCGGCAAGGTTGCGGAAATGGCCGCAAGAGAGGACCATCATTTGCTTTGTCTTATGCTTGATATGGCCCCCGCCTTGCCTGCATATTCCTACTCGGTTCCGCCATATGGCGGGCTGAATATTCCGGACGATTGGAAGGAGACCCTAGCCTCCACGCAAGCTAATCTCAAATTCAGGTGTGATATCATTGAACAGCTGCTCGCACAGAGAAATGCGTCGGGGGAGGTTGAGGCTGTCCTTACTGCAAGCATGGATACCAAACATGTCGTTGCGCGTTTTGCCCGTGTCAGCGATGAGGCGATCTTTTCTCAAAGTCTGCGGGAGACCCGCGATCTGATGACCGAAGCGGCATCCGGCGTTTTGTTCCACTCACCGATCGGATTTCGGATCAATGCCAACCTAGCACGAAATTCCGAATGCATATTTGTCGCCTGGGACAGCAGCGAGGCCGCGTCTGCAGCAGTTCACGCCGCCCTACCGCATCTGCTGGACGCGCGCGAGGTGATTATAGGATGTATCGACCCTGTGACCACGGTTAACCGTGACGGGCAGGATCCCGGAACCGATGTGGCCGCATGGCTCAGCCATCATGGATGCTTGGTAACCTTGTCACAGTATCCCAGCGGTGGACGCTCCGTCGCCGATGTTATTCAGGACCGCGCGGCGGAATCCGGCTCAGATCTGATCGTGATGGGAGCATACGGTCAGGCCCGGATGATCCAGACTGTTTTGGGCGGAACGACCCGGTCGATGGTCGAACAAACCAAGTTACCGGTCTTCCTCGCCCACTGAGAAACCCCCAGCGGGATCCGCTTTTTTGAACGAGCACTCTGCGGACAAACCTGCTGGTTAACGGCCAGACGAATGATCTCGTGGTTGGTTTTGTAGTACTTTAATGGCGATCTTTTATTCATAAGCTGAGGCTACGAAAGCCCCCTGCTCCGCATCAAGCCAAGTGCTTCTGACAAAACCTAGCAAGGATCATCGCTCATTGCGCATGTCCATCAAGTGTCGTGCCGGTGCTTGTGCCGACCCAGTCTGCTATGTCGCTTGCGGATATCACGCCAGTCCGCCGTCCGATTTCTTTGCCACCTTGGAAGGCAATCAGAAGTGGAATGCCGCGGATGCCATACCGGGCTCCCGCCGTCGGAAATGCCTCAGTATCGAGCTTGGCGAGGCGCGCGCTACCTTTGAGCGCCTGAGCGGCCTTGGCGAACTCTGGCGCCATCATGCGGCAAGGCCCACACCATGCGGCCCAAAAGTCCACAATCAATGGAACGTCGTCGATACGTTCCGCCTTCTGTAAAACGTCGAGAGAGACATCGATGGGAGCCCGGGGCACGAGCATGGCACCACATTTTCCACATTTGGGAGAAGCGCGCAGACGGCCTTCCGGAACCTTATTTCCCTGACCACAGGCGAGACAAGCAAGCTTCAAACTCATATGCTAATCCCCCTTATCCTTCTGTTCATCAATAATTAGCCTTTCGCTCAGCTCCATATTTCTTCAGGGAAGATAAGACTTTGGAGTGGGATCCTGCAGTGCCTCAAGGTAATTTGCGATCGCGATCAGCTTAGTGGGCATTAGGATTGGCTCACCATTGCCTCGATCGAATTCACTCATTTCATTGTCCAAAAGGTCGACGATAATCGGCATATCCTCTCGCGGGAGAATGTTGCGGGAATACCCGCTCAGTATCTCCATGATCTCAAGAGCGGGCCACACCCCGTTGCGCCGCGCTGCAATTCTCGTCAAGTCTGGCGGCGGTGTGCTCAAACGCGCAGCCACAGGCCCATCGCCCTTTCCATCAACACCATGACAAGACACGCAGTTTTGCAAGTACAGCGTTTTTCCGGTAGTTGTTTTTTCTATAGTGGTTCCCATCAAAAGAAGAGGAACCATAAGCAGCCAATATTTCATACGAGTGATCTTTCCGAAACGGTGCATCAAAGTTAACGTTTCTTTTCAACCAGTACTTTGATCCCGGTCAATTGACTAATCACGGCTTAGGTGCTGTCAGACATATTCAAACCAGACTCAGCTAGGCCAATATAGCTGCCCTTTAAGTTGCACCAAGTTCGCGCCACTCGGCGAGAGCAGCGTTACGTGCCAGCTTGAAAGTGTCTCGGCTGGCGAGCGATCTTTCTTAGTTGAAGTGGCTTCAGATAGAGGGGTTAACGGATGCGAATTTCTCCAAACTTCGCATGCGCCTGAAGCATTGCATGGCGCGTTCTCGTCGCCGGAGAGGAAGATGCGAATTCTCTACCCGGTTGTTGAGCCTACGGCCCTTTTAGCTGTTTTTCGAGAGCACCCAAATCTCTGAGCGCCGCCTTGTAGGATGCGAAGAGGTTTGTGACTATTTCCTCCGCACAACCGCGTCGCTTCATCAATTTCTTCAGAAAATTTGAAGCTGCAGTTTTGTTTCGGCGTTTGGTGACAACGGCTTCCAACACTTCAAACGTATCGTAAGACCACTGCAGGCAATGATCGCTGCACCGGCTACAAAACTGGCTTGTGATGAGAAACACATGCTTAAACCACCTCCACCGTTTTACATAGCTGAAGTCGTTGAAGCAAAGAACACTTTTCATTTCGAAGTACTGCGTTGCGCCGCCTAAAGGGCGCATTGTGAGTTGTCTGGCCAACCATTTAGGAACCGGTGCTGCCAGGTAAATTCGGACCAATCAAATCGGACCAACCAGCGGAATGTTGGTTGTTCAGCGTTGACGATCTCAGCGACCGGGTCTGCGAAGAAGTCGGTTAAAAAGTTAAGTGTCTTTTTGTTTTCTTCCCACGTATCAAGGAATGCCGATACTCGTATTTCAAGCTGATTGAGTAGCGTTAGTGCATTCGACTACGTATGCGGTTGGCTGGGCGTCGCTTTTCGCTTGGTACCTTTGCAAAGCTCACAAACCCATTCAGCGGTTCCATCAATCGCTCGACTTGAACTCTTTAGGTCGTGGTAGGAAACGATCCGCTGTTCGCGGCAAAAAGGACAAGTTGCAATCGCATGAAAATCGGGAACATGGACGGCTTTCGGCGGGGCGGGATTGCAAACCATAGAGTTCTCCAATTGGGAGGATACCGCGCGTGCTGAACATAGGTTAGCGGCCTATTTTGACACTTTGTCGGGCTATATCATCACCAATTCTAACATAAGTCGCTACGCTGTGCGATTTTCGTTTCGGAAGGCACGCCTTGAGTGCGGTTTAGTAATTTCACAGATTTAGTTAATCGTCTGCCTTGCAGACGATGCGGTCATTGGGCTTCGCAAGTTTGAGCTATTTCGGGCCGTCTAGTGTGCTACAGCGCCAGCATCAGTTCGTGAAAAGTTCCATTACTCCGATATTTTTCGCCCGTGCCGTCAACTTTTTTGAGAACTTCTTACGGCTGACTGTGTCGAGTTCGTTCCAGAACTCTCGGCTGACACGGATGCTTCCAAGCTTACTATGGCCGTCCAGTATGTCTTCGGAATGGATCTGTTCAAGCCGCGCTGCTTTGTTAACCTCTGTCCCAATCATCGTGAACTGATGTCGTGTTGCAGAACCGAAATCTCCACTCACGACCAGCCCGATATGTAGGCCAATTCTGAGGGCCAAAGGCTCGTTTCCTATTCTAATCTCATTAACGTTCTTTACCGATTGCTCAGCGGCACGAACAGCGTCCGAACAGATTGACGAGGCGTCTTCGACTTTGCCCTTCATCACCCAAAACGCCATCAACCCGTCACCGATGAACTTATCTATGTGTCCGCCTCGATCGAGGACGGGGGACGTTTGTGCGTTGAAAAAGCGCTGAACGATGTCGGCGACGCGCTCCGGAGGCGTATTCAATGTGAACTTGCTGAATCCGACCACGTCGGAAAACCAAATTATAGCCCGCTCGATGAGGTATTCGGCTTGTTGTTCGCTCCCGGACTGCATTCGGCGACTTAAGGCGTACTGGTTTGTGTAAGCGTGTAGAATGCGCGTGTCGTCAGCCAAGTGGCGGCTAAGAGACGCAGTCTTCCTAGTCGTGTTTCGAAGTTTGATCGAGATAATTTTTGCGATGTTTCTCCAAATGATACCCGCTTCTGGGTGTGTCTCTATATTGGTCCGATCAATAACTAAAACATCGACAATACTCTCGTTTGCGACAAGGTCGTAGACACGTTGATACCCGTTGCCGGCCAAGTGTTGTTCTCCGATCACTTCGTTTCGCCGCCGAACGAAAAGAGTTTGTCCATTTAATTTAATGGCGACAGATCCATTAACGATAATCCAGAGACACTCTGCCGTATCGCCGGCACTGCAGATAGATTCACCTTCGGTGTACCTGTATCTACGTGGTTCGAGCGGCGTGGTGTCTTCGACATCGTCAATGAGTCCGGATAGCGCAAGTGCTTCCTCGTACTCTGGACCCAGCTTCTCAATTGGTGTGATCGACGCATTTTCCGCCATTCGAGCCTCCGCATCCACATCCACGTCTCCTGCTCGCAGTATCACCATAGCACGAAACCCCAAATCGAAAGTGTTGCTTGGGAAGATTGAAGGAATGCGATCTGCTCTCGGGTGGCTTGCCCGCAGTGTTCTCAAATTCCGCTCTGGGCTCGGAGTGGCCGCTCGCGGCACTAGGCCTGAATGACGGCTCTGCGGACGAAGCAGATGTTGGCGACTGTGCAGTGTTCTCGGACTGTTGGATCGGCTGTTCGCCGAACCGACTGCTCTCTTGCGACACTTCTGTTTTGAGCAAGATCAAAGCTAACGTCGCAGTTTCTAGTAGAATCTCCTTGCATTCTGATCGTGGAAAAGGAGGAGGTTCAGAAGATGCTTGAGGACAAAAAGTCACCGCAACTGTTCACTGGAACAAACCCGCTGACTGACAGTTTTCGGCGGGAGATGGAAACAATGATGTCGCGTTTCTTTGGAGGCGCTTCACCATTCGCGCCACTTGAGACGGCTGCACAACGGACTGGTTTCCCGTCGCTTGATATGACCGGCGCGGTTTCACCTGCCATAGACATCACCGAGGCAGATACGGCTATCGAATTGACAGCCGAGTTGCCTGGACTGTCAGAAGATGACGTCGAACTCGAACTCAAAGATGGAAGACTGACGATCCGCGGTCAGAAAAACGTCACACACGATGACAAGGGCGATCTGCGCATTAGCGAGCGGAGCTACGGCAGCTTTGCGCGAACGATGACGTTGCCTGACACGGTAGACATCGAAAACATCAGCGCAGAGTTTGACAAAGGCGTTTTGCACATCACGATGCCCAAAACCGAGCCAAAAGAACCAAGCCGGAAAATCAAGGTATCTTCGAAATAGCCGCCCAGCCAGTCCCAAGCGGCTTCAAGCGCAAAGCCGGATTTCGTGAACACTCAGAACGAAGCGCGGCTGGGGGCAGCGCCCCTGGTCATGTCGTCTGGTCGTCCATTTTAGCATCTGGCGCGTTTGTCATAACAGACGATATACCTTTGTCCCGAGCAGCTTCGCTGCTGTAGGTTTCGCTTGTACCGATCACTTGTCCGTTCGACGCTTTCAAATTGAACATTGGTTGCCCAGAAGATGCGGTCTTGCGTTCAAATCTGCCGTCCATCGCAGCATTTTTTCGAACTGACTCGATCCCGTTTTCCGCGCTGGCTTTTTGTTTGTAGCCCTCGCTGGCAAGGATAATCTCACCGTTTCCGGCCTTCAGCCGAAACCGGTACTCCCCGGCTTTGTCTTTGTAGAGTTCGAACTTGCCCGCCATAAGAAATTAACTCCCAACCAGTGTGTTCACATGCGAACAATGAGGTTAATTTTGGCGTTTTGGCAAGAAACTCCGGTAATTGCCGCCAAACAACTCTACGCGGCACATCGCACCAAAGCGCTTGGGAGTCGGAGACCCTCAGCGTCATGCTGGGAGCGGCCATTAGGTGGCTAAACGTGAACGACTGCTGTGCCGGACAAAACCGCCATTGCTTAGCGAGTGAATGGTTCCGAACTACGACTGCCTTCGCCTAAGAATATTCGACTGAAATCACCTGTTACGAGCTCTGCTCAATGTGACGGGCGTCATTCCCAGGTATGAAGCAATGTGGAAATGGGCAAACAGCGCTTCATACCCCGGGTGTACCTTTCGAAACCACTCTAAACGTTGCCGCGCGCTCAATGCTGCAAGGCACCACTCGCGTCCGACTTTGCGGGTCAACTCCTCGCGCATTAAGTTGTTACCCCATTCGCGTATGCTTTCGAAATTCACCATTAGGTCCATCAACTGCGCAGCTGGCATTGTCGCAGCAACGGCGTCATCCAAAATCTCAATATCCACCAACGAACATCCAACTGACGTTCTGGCCATGTTGGGCGTTATCACCATTGGAGCGGCGTACAGGTTCAGGGTTACCTCCGTACCCTCGGCATCGGTGACTACGCTTCGCGCACGTCCACTTAGTAGGAAATACTCATTCTCGTCTCGCTCACCTTGGCTCGACATGTAAGTTCCGATTGGCCAGTTACGAACTTCGAATGCATTTACCAGTGTCTCCCGATCTTTGTCCGGGAGTTCCATCATGAATTCTTCGATGGTTTTCAGATGAATTTCCACTCCATGCGCCCCTAACTCACGTTATCAAATGATAATGCTTGAACCGGCCGCGCACTGATAGTCCAGCATCGTCAATGTTGGAGAACATCTATGAATAACTCACTTCCCTACCCACATCATGGTTCACGAATCCTGCTGTTCTGGTGCGCCGCGATGCTCGTCTACTTTCTTATGGTCTTCGGTTCGCTTGTAGACATTGAACAGATCACCGGGGTTAGGGCATTCGACATGCGCCCAAACGGCTATTCCTACGCTGATGCCCTGGCACTCATTTCCGCACTCGGAGAAGAAGGACGACGAGTTTATCTTACCATGCAAATTCCACTGGACACGGTGTACCCGGCTCTATTGGCGATTTCGAGCGCCAGTTCGCTTTATTGGTTGTCGCAATCCTTTGGCTCGACTGCTCGATGGTATCGAGCCGTTGCCGCTGTAGCTTATCTTGCGGCAATCGCGGACTATGCTGAGAATGGGTTGATCGTCTGGATGCTAAATGCCGGTCTTGGCGTTCCCGAAGCACTGGTTACAGCGGCAAGTTTGGCGTCGGTGAGCAAGGCTATCTTTTCGACGATTGTGTTTACCACCTTGCTGATTGCACTAGTCGAGTTCGCTATACGGAGAATACGTCAGCGACCAAAGGTCAATTGAACGTCCGCTTTGGACTCGAAGCGGTTGCTCGTAGAGTTTGGGCGAACGTCTGCTGTGTGGACGGAGCAGACATTCAAAGCAAAGGCCGATGCCGCCAGCGGCCCTTCGGATTTAGAAAGCTTGCAAGGCGGAACGGCAGCGATGCACAGTGGACGCATGTCAACCTTTCAACGGATCATTCTACCTGCAACCACTCTGATGGTTGTTGGTACTGCGGTAGTGTCTTTGGAGATGTCCTGCACTCACCCTGACAGGCCAAATCACACGTATAGCATTGACGGTGATCAGGGTGTCTTTACCTGGGATGACCACGACATCGAACGCACTTGGTTGCTCAAGTGCAATGATCAACGAAACGGCTTTTATGCTTGCCAAAGGTCAGAGAGCTTCGGCGAGCGCGGCGCTAGCGTGATTACTTTCGTGATGCTTCCAGATGGAATCTTAATCCAAAGCGGCTATTGGGCTCTGCTCGATACTAGCCGCGTCAGCGTAACATCAGGCTTCGTTTGTGAGACCGAAGGCAATTGACCGCTTTGCGGACAAAGCTGTCGTTAGCTGCATTGCAGCACGTTTGGTTTGAGTGAACGACTGCTTGAGCGTGCTCAATCTTGGTCTTGGTTAGCGGATCGAGAGTCTCAAGCGGGTCTCAGTTCAGACTTTGAAACTTCCAACCAATGCGACGCTTTAGTTATTTGAAGCCGATAGTAAGCGTCAACTCGTCCTCTTCAGAAGTTTAGGGCGAGCTCAGCCGTTCATTGAGGAACCGCTATGATTAACCAAATCTGAGCTCGAAAAAGGCGGGAAATACTATTTCAAGTAAGCCCTAAACTGAACACAGTTAATTTCAGAGCGCTGCCTTGACGGGCGCAATTCCATTGATGATGGTTATTTTATGAGCGCTTTGAGAACACTTTTGCTTTCAAATCTGTGCACCCTGGTGTCTTCTGGGTTGCTATATGCGGAAAGTGGGATCGTAAAGTCCTTTGCGGGTTGTGCAGGGCGATTCTCGGCTGAAATGGAACACGCGTGGCTTTTGAACGATCCAAAAGCTCAGGACTATGAACTGCGGCGCGGCGGATTTATCTCATTGCTGGAAGCGACTACGACAGCGGACAACGCAGAATTTGTCCTAAGCCACAGGGTGAATTCCAAACACGCGCATGCACGTTTGCTGCAAACCGCGACCTTTGCTTCGGATGAGGTGAAAGCAAGTGCGGCGCGCCGTACCGCCAAGCAGTATTTGGATCAGTGTAATCTGTTGATCCTGGGCGGTGTATAAGAGTCGCTTCGCTGCGTTGCCGCATTTTTAAGCGAGACATGCTGCGCTGCCGCAAAATCAGGCAATACCCTCAATCTGTCCAGTAACTCGGGTCATGAGACTCTGAGTGTTGTGGAGAACTATCCTAGCACTATGGAGTGCCGCAAGACGGCTTGGAACATGTGCGAAGGTGCCCGGCCTAGGAACCTGAAGACGCCCTCGCACACCGCAATTATGCGTAGTGGGTATATGGGACGTTTAAGCGCCCCGAACAACCCTGCTGCGCGTCGCATAAAAGGAAATGCTGATGCACACCAAACTTCTCACCACAACCGCCGCAGTCCTGTTGGCCAGTTCATTGCCTGCACTGGCCGATTGCCCGATCAAGATTGGCGTCCTTCATTCGTTGTCTGGCACCATGGCCATTTCGGAAACGACGCTGAAAGACACAATGGAAATGCTAGTCGAACAGCAAAACGAAGCCGGTGGTCTTTTGGGGTGCGAGCTTGAAGCCGTCGTTGTAGACCCGGCCTCGGACTGGCCACTGTTTGCCGAAAAGGCGCGTGAGTTGCTGACAGTGCATGAAGTTGACGTGATCTTTGGCAACTGGACTTCTGTTTCCCGCAAATCCGTCCTGCCGGTAATCGAAGAATTGAATGGACTGCTGTTCTATCCGGTTCAGTACGAGGGCGAAGAAAGCTCGAAAAACGTATTCTACACAGGTGCCGCGCCGAACCAGCAGGCGATCCCAGCCACGGATTACTTCTTGGATGAGCTGGAAGTTGAAAAATTCGCGCTGCTGGGAACCGACTACGTCTATCCGCGAACCACGAACAACATCCTCGAAAGCTATCTGAAGCAAAAGGGCATCGCGGAAGAGGACATTTTCGTTAACTACACGCCGTTCGGTCATTCGGACTGGTCCAAGATTGTGGCCGACGTGGTCGCGCTTGGCGCAGACGGCAAGAAAGTCGGAGTGATTTCGACCATCAATGGCGATGCGAACGTCGGTTTCTACAAGGAACTTGCTGCCGCCGGTATCTCGGCTGACGACATTCCGGTTGTCGCCTTCTCGGTCGGTGAGGAAGAGTTGGCCGGTCTGGATACCACCAACCTCGTCGGTCACCTGGCGGCCTGGAACTATTTCCAGTCGGCCGAAAGCGATGCGAACGAGGCATGGGTCGAAGCGTGGAAAGCCCGCATGGGTGAAGACCGTGTGACCAACGACCCGATGGAGGCCCACTACATCGGCTTCAATATGTGGGTGAACGCGGCGACTGCTGCCGACACCACCGATGTCGACGCCGTTCGGACCGCCATGTACGGTCAGGAATTCCCGAACCTGACAGGCGGCACCGCTGTGATGTTGCCCAACCACCATCTGGCCAAGCCGGTTCTGATCGGTGAAATCCAGGAAGACGGTCAGTTCGACATCATCAGCCAGACAGAAGAAGTTCCGGGCGACGCCTGGACCGACTATTTGCCTGAATCCGCCATTCTCGTGTCGGATTGGAAACAGCTGGGTTGCGGTATGTACAACACCGAAACTGAGAGCTGCGTACAGATCAAGTCCAACTACTAAGAACCTGAATTCCTCGGGGCGCACGAGTTGTGCCCCGAGGCTCAAAACAAAGGTCTTCCTAAATGACGCTTCCGTTCAGGCGGGCAGTGCTTGCCCTGCTGGTCCTTGTGGCCCCTACCCTTTTGCAAGCGCAATCCGCAGACGCCCCGGTTCAGCAGATATTGCGGTCCCACGCGGAGGTGATCCAGAAATCCTCTCGCAAGACGATTGGCCCCGCGATTGACGCGTTGGCGCAAAGTGGACTGCCGGAAGCGCAGACCGTTCTGGAGCGTTGGCAGGCCAAGGACATGTGGTTCAACAAAGAAACCGGTCTTTTTGTCTTTGCCTCAACGGCTGACGGTGGGTTGCAGATTTTTGATGTATCTGACGGTGTCGAGATCGGAGTTGTCGATAAGAAGGAATACAAACAACTCAAACCCAATTCTGGTATTCGCGGGTTGATCGCGTCTGCCCTGGTACAGTTTCAGCTGAACGACCCCAATCCCAGGACACGCGACGCTGCTTTGACAGCGATTGAGCGAGACGCCGAGGCGTCGCACCTGTCTGCCCTGCGGGGTTCCATCGAAGCTGAACAAGACGCCGACCTCAAGGCGCGCAAAGACCGGTTGGAACGCTTGCTCACCATTCGCTTTGATGAGGATGAGGCTGCGAGGCTTGCTGCAATCGACAGCTTTGCCGGCGATCTGGGTGTAGATGTCAGGGCAACGCTCAATCCTTTGGTTTCATCCGAAATCAAGGTCGCAGATCAAATCCCGGACGGTGCGGTTGGCATTGAGGTCGGATCAGACGAGTTGACGCAGGACCAGGCCTATAAACTTCTTGTCGCAAATGGGTTGGCCCCGGAACCGGTGGATGCCGCAGCGGTAAAGCAAACCCTGATCGCCAACATAAACGGCGATACCGTTGCGGGTGTACAAGTGGCGAGCCTTGACGAGGACGCCGCCCGAGAGGCCGCGTATCAGGTGTTGGCCCAGCAAGGTCTTGCGACCCCGCTGGTGACACAGGAAGATATTGCCGAAACTGTTCAAAAGCATAAGTTTTTCAAGGTTTACGTCTCAGCCCCCCTGCCCATCGCTCTTGCTGCGCAGGCGGCTTTGGACAACATCGAAACGCAGGTTGCTTTGAACCAGACAGCGGATCTGGTGTTGGACGCGCTGTCTCTGGCCTCGATCTATTTCCTTGCGGCGATCGGTCTTGCGATCACCTTCGGGGTCATGGGCGTGATCAATATGGCGCATGGTGAGTTTATCATGATGGGCGCCTATACCGGCTATGTGGTGCAGTTGTTCATTCCTGACCTGACGCTTTCGATACTTGTGGCCATTCCCTGCGCGTTTCTCGTGACCTTCGGGGCCGGAGTTCTGCTGGAGCGGCTGGTCATTCGGTGGCTGTATCACCGCCCGCTAGAGACGTTGCTGGCAACCTTCGGCGTTTCCATTGCCTTGCAGCAACTGGCCAAGAATATATTCGGCACGCAGGCGCGTCCTCTGACGGCTCCGGCATGGTTGGATGGGTCGATGGTTCTGAACGACATCGTGTCGATCAGCTACATCCGCATCGCGATCTTCGTTCTGGCGCTGCTGTTTCTGTCGCTATTCCTTATCGTCATGAACCGAACTCGGCTGGGGCTTGAGGTGAGGGCCGTAACCCAGAACAACCGCATGGCATCCTCGATGGGGATCAACCCGGACCGGATCAACATGTTGACGTTCGGTCTGGGCTCGGGCATTGCTGGCATCGCCGGCGTGGCCATCGGGCTGTACGCCAAAGTCACGTCCGAGATGGGCTCTGACTACATCGTGCAAAGCTTTATGACGGTGGTCGTCGGCGGCGTTGGCAACATCTGGGGCACGCTGCTGGGCGCGACGATGGTTGGAACGCTGCAAAAGGGGATCGAGTGGTTCAACCCGTCCAATACGCTGGCGGCGCAGACCTACATGATCCTTTTCATCATCCTGTTCATTCAATTCCGACCGCGCGGGATCATCGCGCTCAAAGGTCGGGCGGCGGAAGCGTGATATGGTTGACATGACTTCTACAGTCGAACCGATACGCAAGCCACTGGTGCTGCGCTATCCCTCTGTCGCGATCTTTCTGATCTTCCTGTCCCTGTTTACTGCCATCATCACCGTTTTGGGCGAAGGGTTTGGCATCGGGCTGATTTCCACCAGCTTTATCAAAACTTTGGGCAAAACGCTGTGCCTGTGTCTTGCTGCACTGGCGATGGATCTGGTGTGGGGATACACAGGTATCCTGTCGCTGGGGCACATGGCGTTCTTTGGCATTGGCGGCTATGCCATCGGTATGTGGCTGATGTACGCCCGTACCGAGATTATCGTGGTCGACAGCCTCGCGGCCTCTGCCTTGCCGCCGACGGCCCAGGAAATCTCGGATGGCATTGCCACCCAGATTTTCGGCGTTGTCGGCGCATCCGAGTTCCCCCCGATCTGGGCTTTTGCACATTCCCTGCCGCTGCAACTGGCTGCCGTCGTGTTGGTGCCCGGTCTTCTGGCACTTATCTTTGGGTGGCTGGCGTTTCGCAGCCGGGTGACCGGGGTTTACCTGTCGATCCTGACGCAGGCGATGACACTGGCGCTGTCCCTGTACCTGTTCCAGAACGACAGCGGGTTGCGCGGGAACAACGGTTTGTCGGGGCTGCAGAACCTGCCAGGGCTGGACTCGGTGCCGCAATCAACGGTTTCGATCCTGTTCTTCTGGGCGTCCGCCTTGGCGCTAGGCCTTGGCTACCTTGTCTGCGCATGGGTGGTGTCTGGCAAATTCGGATCGGTTATTCGCGCCATCCGCGACGACCAAAGCCGCGTCCGGTTCCTTGGATACTCGGTCGAGGCCTACAAGCTTTTCATCTTTACCTTCACCGCCGTGATCTGTGGTATCGCGGGAGCTTTGTACTATCCACAGGCGGGCATCATTAACCCGGCCGAAATTGCGCCCATTGCGTCAATCTATCTGGCCGTTTGGGTGGCGATCGGCGGGCGCGGACGGCTGTACGGGGCGGTGATCGGTGCGGCCTTTGTCTCGTTGCTGTCGACATGGTTCACAGGCGGGCAGGCCCCCGACATCTCGCTGGGGTTCTACACGATCCAATGGGTCGATTGGTGGACCATCCTGCTTGGGTTCTCGTTTGTTGCGGTCACGCTTTTCGCGCCCCGCGGCATAGGGGGACTGATCGACAAGCTTACGGAACGCCGCGCACCGGACCGACATGGGGCCGACCTGGGACCGGACCTTGGATCGTTGCGCGAAAAGGAGGCGAATGAATGAGCACACTTCTCGAAGTTTCTGGCGTTTCAGTATCCTTTGACGGCTTCAAGGCGATCAACAACCTCACGTTCCAAATCGGCCCCGCCGAAATGCGCGCTGTCATCGGCCCGAACGGGGCGGGAAAGACGACGTTCATGGACATCATCACGGGCAAAACCAAGCCGGACGATGGTCATGTTCTGTGGGGCGAAAAATCTGTCTCATTACTGTCGATGAGCGAAAGTCAGATCGCGCAGGCCGGAGTGGGGCGAAAGTTCCAGAGACCAACTGTGTTCGAAGACCAAAGTGTCCGCGAAAACCTGATTCTTGCCCTGAAAAACAAACGCGGGCCGTTGGCCGTGCTGCGGTTCCGGGCGCGTCAGCAAGATCATGAGAAAGTCGCATCGCTGGCCGACGAAATCGGTCTGCAGAGCGCCTTGGACCGCAAAGCCGGTGAACTTAGCCACGGGCAAAAGCAATGGCTCGAGATCGGGATGCTGCTGGCCCAGGATCCGCAATTGCTGCTGGTGGATGAGCCTGCGGCAGGGATGACCCCGGCAGAGCGCGAACATACGACCGACATCCTTGTTGAAGCGGCCAAAACCCGAGCAGTGGTCGTCGTAGAACACGATATGGAGTTCGTCAGCCGCCTCAACTGCAAAGTAACCGTTCTGCATGAGGGGTCGGTTCTGGCCGAAGGATCGTTGGACCATGTCACCCAGAACGAAAGAGTAATCGAGGTTTATCTTGGCCGCTGACTTTCTGAACATCTCCGATCTGACCCTTCACTATGGAGGCAGCCAGATCTTGAACGGTGTCGACATCACCGCGCGTCAAGGTCAAGTGACCTGTGTCATGGGCACCAATGGCGTTGGAAAAACAAGCCTGTTGAAAGCTATATCCGGCGCGCATCCCCGCAGCGGTGGCGACTATGTCCTGAACGGCGAAATAATCGGCAATGTCACTTCCTTTGAACTCGCCAGAAAAGGAGTGGCTTACGTTCCGCAAGGGCGCGAGATTTTTCCGTTTTTAACGGTTCGCGAAAACCTCGAAACAGGCTTCGCCTGCCTGCCCCGCAGCGATCACGCGATCCCCGGCTATATTTTCGAGCTTTTTCCGATCTTAGAAGAGTTCCTTTCTCGGCGCGGGGGCGACTTATCTGGAGGTCAGCAGCAACAGCTTGCAATTGCGCGTGCGTTGATCACGAAGCCAAAGATACTGCTTTTGGACGAGCCGACCGAAGGTATTCAACCGAACATTATCAAACAGATCGGGGAAGTCGTCGGCCTGCTACGCGATCAAGGCGAAATGGCCATAATTTTGGTCGAGCAGTTTTTTGAGTTTGCTTATTCGTTAGGCGATGAATTCTTGGTTCTCGAGCGAGGCACCCCTCTTCTATGCGGATCCAAATGCCAAATTGGCAAAGAACAACTATTGTCCGCGGTATCTGTTTAACGGCATTTTAGTGGTTCCCTTCTACTCTGTCATGCTTGACGCACCGCATTCAACACTTCCGGCTTATGCACATACCGTCTCTTAACTCACTTCAGGGAACAAGTAGGATTTCGAGATCATCGGCCGCAATCATCTCATCTACGGCTGCATTAATAAGCTCGTCGTCCTCGACCTCGACAGCCTCAGTTTCTTGCGCGCCGATGGGAAAAGCAATCGAAAATGCCGTGAACCAAAGGAATGACCAAATCGTCAACGTTCTCAGCTCCTGTTTCATTTGGCTCTCCCCTACTTCCTTAACGGTCGAAGAAAGCACGTACTGACGCAATAAATCCAGAATTATGCTGATGTTTGAATGTTTCCTTGTGACGTCGAACAAGAATCTCTGGGAATCCCGAAATAAGCGACATTGCTCAAGGCGAGTCACATATCTCTTCTGACTATAAAATCGCTTCTTTCATAGTTTCCCTGTAACGACCCGCTCAATATATCAGCAGCCTCCTGGCGACGCCACTCACTTACATCTCCAGGAGGCGACCAGAAAAGTCTGGCGAATGCGTAAGTAACACAGGTAATTCAGTTTTACCACGCGTGCGGATACTTGATTCCAAAATGCAACAAATCAACTATTTTTACGCGCGCAAAGAAGAATAGTCTCGTTGGATTGAAGTTAACTTGCGTATTAAAACCCAACGGCGAGACACCAAAACGCAGCGAAATATCTGCTTGGGTGTTTGGTCACTAGTTTGAGCGCCGGTATCACGAGCTAGCGTTCACACCACACCGTTTGAATAAGTGTGCTTCTAGGCACGATCCAGATAGTCTGGGCAGTCCTGTATCCAAACTGTTGCCCGCGTCGTCAGTCATCCCAGACAAAGATCGCGCGGCCATCAACAACTAGAAAGTGTTTCGACGCGTTTTTACCGATTGACAATTTTGGGCTCTAGGCGGTCATCTGAGTGATTTTGTCAGATGACGGCTTAAGAACGATAGCGATCATTGTTCGTGGTCATTCCGAGAATTTTCGCCTGAAGGTCTGCATTTTACGACAGCGGCCGTTCGCGGCATTTTGAACGAACTGCCGATTTATATCTACAATTGATGGGTATGATGAACGTTAAAATGGGGAAGACCCACGTAGCTTCATTCGTCGACATTTGAGCGCGAGCCGCGTCCAGGACTGGACCCTTCACTACCATTGCCGTGTCCATTATTAGCCGTGCTTCCACGACCGCGGTTTTCACTCTCTGCACTGTCCGCTCCGTCGGAGCTGTCCCCACCACCAGAACTGTCACTGCCACCGGAGTTGCTCCCGCCACCAGAACTGCCACTGCCGTCGGAACTGTCCCCGCTGCCAGAGCTTTCGCTGCCGGAGCTGTCACGGCCACCGGACTGAACACCATCACTGAAATCAGCAAATTGGGAAGAATCCTGCTCACGGTCAGAATCGATTGCTCCGAGAGGTGGATCGGAAAAATTGCCGTCTTCAAACGGCATCCTAACTTCCCGTCGGCCGTTCTCAAAATAGAATGCAACTTCCAAGTCTGGGCAAGCATCGCCAAGTTGAAGAAGTGTTTCTCCGCCGCCGTCGTGAAGTTTTACTTGCCGCGCGACCACATGCGAAATCGCGTCGAACTGACATTCCTTGTCTGGATTTGCCAATGTGTCGTCAATCTGTGAGTCTCGCGTAATCGTTGTTTCAGAAGGCGTCGCACATGCAGAAAGCAAGCCTGTAGAAGCGACAAGAGATAGGGTCAAAGCCCGAAAACGAAAAACCATTTACCATACTCCAAAATGTCCCCCCACCTTGGCACTAACAAAGCCGAAATATCCGCCAAAACACAAAGCGGCACCGACTTTTCAAAGGGTCGCTTTGCCATTGAGAAATTTCAATAAAATTTTGAATTTGTTCGGTCAAAAGTGACAATTTTCAATTTTGAGGTCTTTTGCGTAAAGAAATTCTACTGTCTGTCTTCGAAGGAGTAACAAAGAAGGCGTTGTACTTAGATTGCGCGCGGCCTGGAAATTGCCTGCAATCTCCTAAGTTTTAGTTCAAAAATTCCGAGCGAGGTCGTTTAGAGTGAAGTTTGATTTCCTAGACGCATCATCCCGAAAGGGTTGCCAACGTAGCTTTTGACAAATGAAAAACAAAAAAAGCGGTGCACAACTGTAATTGGGGCAGTCTACTGGAAACGACCAGTGACTGCTGGGCAGGCAAAGCTTCCGTTTGTTGCGGCGGGGAGCTCCAGAATCAATTGAATGATTGATCAGCTGACCAAGTTGATGAATAGAGCTACCTTTCGCTGCTGGGCCTAACGGCACGGACCCTCATTTTCTAGCCGAGGGCAAAAGCCTTCTTCTACAATAGGATCGATACATAACTTGCGGCGGACGCTCTATTTAGAAAAAAGGCCAAAAGAAGAAAATATAGCAATACGGGAAAAGCAATTATAGCCTTCCTTATCATAGATTTTAGGTCGCTATTCTTGTTTGGGCTAAAATTTTCGACCTTGGCGTCACTTAAAGGTGGAAATAGATCCCTTTTGCTTTGCTTAATCATAGTCAACTCGTGAAAAACTGACTAATCTGTTTCAAACCTCACATTAACCGAAGATTAACGCTCAAATTATTTCAGTTTTGGCGTTTTTTTTGACCGCTTTTGGAGACAAAAGCTCCAAGCTAATTACTATTGTCAACAGTATTAATACTTCCCCAGTGATTCTTTTGGGAGTAACGGCTAAGCTGTTAATGTTAAATTAAAAATATCCACTCCGAAATGTCGGATAGTTGCCACATTCTGGCCCCGTTTTGGCAACACTCTTAAGTGTGGCATTTGCACGTCACCGCTAATCTGTATTTCGCTAAGTAAAAAGGATTTCTTACGTGTTGAACTTCCTTAAAGTGAGCGTCTCCGCACTCGTACTGTCTGCATTTGTAGTTGCACCGATCGTGACGGTTTCTGCCGCTGATTACGCATACGCCAAAAATGGTAACGGCAAGGGTGGAGGTAACGGCGGTGGAAAAGGGGATAACGGAGGTGAAAAGGGCGGCAACAGCGGTGAAAAAGGTGCCAAAAGGGGATGGGGTTCTGACAAATCGCTGAACGGGACAAACTCGAAGTCTGCCAGCAAAAGTCGTAAGTCAAAGAGCGGCAGTCGTTTAGGTCGAGCTATGAAGAAAGACTTTCAGGCTTTAGGCCGCAACCTAAAGCAAAACGGTATCAAAGGTCTATTCCAAGGGAACAAGGCGCGGACGACCACAACACAAGCAAAAAAAACGAGTGTTAAGCAGTCCCTCAGCCCACCAAGCAGAAAAACAAAACTCCTTGATGATGGCACGCTTGACCCTCGCAACCTTGGCAAACTGAATGGTGCGATTAACTCCAGTATAAATGCAAAACTCGCGCATATCGCGAACGGACAGTATGCGAAAGGTACAGGGCCGGTAAGCCTGGCTGCAGGTCTTGCAGTAGCCGACGCGAACTTCAATCATGTCATGGGTGAAGACTACGACTTGAGCCCAGAAGAAGTGAAGGAAATTGCTGCGGCGTATGACTATTTGGACACGGCTCCAATGACGCTGGAGGAAGCTGAACAGGTTCTTGCCGATGAGGCGGCCACCCCCGGTACGATTGCGCCTGAAGATCTTGAGACCGCACAAGCGGTGAAAGATGCGCACGACGTAACAACAGATGAGGACGGAAATAAGATAGGGCAGCCGACCGACGATCAGTTGGCGGCTGCGGAGGCGGTGCATGACGCGGAAGCCAGCCTGTTGGGGCACTACAAAGGCGACTTTTCTGACGACACAATCATCGCGGAGGAACAGCAAGACCGCGTCCTTGGCGCCGTCCGCGCCTCCAATCCCGATGAAGAATCGGTAAAAGCCACACTAGGCACTTCGGACGACGGAAGCATTTATGCCGACGGCCAGGAGGACGATGATGCTGATGGAGAAGCGGAGGGAGCAGATCAAACCCCAGATGAAGAGCCGGAAGACGAATTTGCAAGCAACGGATAAATGTAATGTAAGAGGCCTCAGAGCGAGGATTTAGATGCCTTTTTTGATATTGTCAGCCTCCAGTTGGATTGAACCCGATTTATGCATTAGGTGGCAATATCGCTACTAAGAGGACAACCTAAAACACAACTTCTGCGAAACAACCATGTCCGCTTCCGGCTCGAAGCGGACAGTCGGCAAATTTGGTGGAGCGTCTGCTTCGCGGGACAAAACCGCCATCCGAGAAGATCGAACGCTCAACCCTTTGCGCAGTCCCCGGAATACACCACCTTGTCAAACTCATTTGATCCCCATTCAAGAACGGAATTTCGTTTTGATAGCTTTTATCGAGTTTGTGCCGTTTAATGTCAGTTAGTAATATCCACAATTTCAAAGCTATCAATCTTTATTGGACTTTCGGGTGCATCACCCCACCCATAGACTTCGAAATTTACCTTTGCGGATGGGTCGATCAACACCTGCTTTCCCAGTGAACTCCATTGCACTCCATCTGGACTCGAAGCCCCCTCAAATTCTACATCGGTTTTGGTGAACTTCAAATACAGTGGCTCACCCAGAAGGCCATCATCTCGAATTGAAATTTCTTTGGCGTCCTCGTTGTCTAAAGTCTTGTTCGTAAACTGATAAAGGCTCTTATAATAGTCCACATATACACCCACCCGCACGTTGTTTGACGCGTCGCCAATGCGAATTTGCACACCTTGTTGTCTTTCAGATGGGGTGCCGGCTAGCCTGATCGTTACGACATAATTCTCCGGAAGAAGGCCATTGTACTCAATGACGTTTTTCTTGTCTTTATGCGCAACAAGAAGAAGAAACTCGTCCTGTGTAAGTGCCATTCTTTGCCGGTCAGGGTTCAAAACTCTGAACGCAGGGCTAAGCGTCTGCCCTTGGAAGTCATCAAAGAATTCGCGCTTTTCTTGTGCCATGCCCACCGGCGAAGACAAACAGATAAGTAGACTTAGCGTGGCAGTGGAAATAAACTGCGTTGTGGTCGTCATGGGTCACCTCCTATCGGCTGAATGCCGACTACGCTAGCTTCCGGTAGCCACTTCACACTCTTACCGAATTCAGCTGCGCAAATTGCGGATTCGTCACGTCTGACCTGCACTTTGCCGTCGGTGTGGTTCCGCACCGAAACCGGTAACCAAGCATCCCGTTCGGGCAGTTTAGCATAGAGGCTCGCACCAATGAAGATTTTTGGCTCTATCGTCACGTAGATCTGAGAAAGCGGGAGTGTTTTAAGATCATCAAAATCAAAAAGTACAAGTCCGCTGCCGCTGTCTCGTTCAATGAGTTCGCCTGGAAACAGACATCCTGACTCGTTCCACTCCGCAAGGATGAAACTGTTTTTAAGAACCGATGGCGTTAGGTCCTCTGGAACGGACGAACCTGGCGGTGTGTTGCGGGTCAAATCGGTGCCTACCGTTTCCGCGGAGAACGGGAGATGCAACAGAATCGCTGCTGTCAGTATCGCCGGTCCAAATAGCTTTAGTTTTCGGCGTTGGTCATTTTCAAATTGTGGGATCTTTACAATGCCGAAGTCACGGCCATGAAACCAAGGCGCCAGCGTAAGGATCAAGCCGAATACGAGCAACACATAGCCAAAGCCGTCCGGCAGATTTGCCCTCTCCAAAATACTCATCTGTCTGGCTCTTTACTATGGATTCTTTGCGAAAGTATATTTGAAGATGACGACGAGGGAACCCAGCTTGAAAAGGCTCTGTTTTGTGTAGTGTTAGCTGAAGCGCGATGTTTGTATCTCTTTCTGCGAAGATAGTTTGAGAGAGCCGCATATCGATCAGATCGCCACTCTGAGTGCAGAACAGGCGCTTGCCGCGAAGCGGTGCTGTCAGACAAATTCGAACCAGTCTCAGCTAGGCCAGTAGAGCTGTCCTTTATTCGGCACAAAGACCGCGCCACTCGGCAAGAGCGACGGTGCGTGTCAGCTTGAAGGTTTCTCGGCTAGTAAGCGATCTTTCCTGGTTGAAGTGGTTGTAGACAGAGGAGTGGACGGAGGCGAACTTCTGCAAACTTCGCATGCGCCTGAAACGTTGCATGGCGCGTTCGCGTCTTCGAAACGGGAGGTGTGAATTCTCAACGCGGTTATTGAGCCACCTGCCCGTCTGCTGTTTTTCGGTAGCCCCAAGCTCTCTGAGAGCGGCCCGATACGATGCGAAGCGGTCCGTCACAATCTCTTCCGCACAGCCATGGCGCTTCATCAATTTCCGGAGGAATTTCAATGCGGCCTGCTTGTTTCGGCGTTTGGTGACGACTGCTTCCAGCACTTCGCCATCATGATCTACAGCCCGCCAGAGGTAGTGCCTCTTGCCATTCACCTTCACAAAAACCTCGTCCACGTGCCACTTCCATTTCGAGAATGCGCGCAGGTGCTGAACACGCTTCCGTCGGATCTCAGCTGCAAACATTGGACCAAACCTGTTCCACCAATATCGGACGGTTTCGTGGCTCACGTCGATGCCTCGCTCGTGCAACAAGTCTTCGACATTCCGAAGCGAGAGCGGGAAACGGATGTACAGCATCACCGCAAGACGGATGATCTCGGGACTCGTTTTAAAGTACTTGAAAGAGGCAGGTTTGGTCATAGACAAAAACTATGCGACCGTCCTTCCTGCCTCAAGACAACTTCTTCTGACAAGACCTTGTCAGGGGCATCGCCGCCGCCGCAGAGGTCGGGATAGAACCCGGCGCTCTGCCGACGATGCGGGAATCGACGAGATGATATTCGGAGTTGGTTCCGGGCCGGTTCACCGAACCTGCGTAGTAAACTTTTTCACCGACCGAAAAATTTTTGACGGCATCACCGATGTCAACAATCTCACCGGCGGCATCCCACCCCAATATATCTGGTGTCCCTCCAGTCGGAGCACGCCGCTGCCGGATTTTGGTATCCACAGGGTTGACTGAAATCGCCTCCACCTTCACCAGCAGATCATGTCCAGTCGCGGCGGGCTTATCGGCATCAAAGTCGATCAATGCATCGGGTCGAACAATCGGGCCCGTCTCGGTATATCCGACAGCTTTCATGGCGTGCTCCTTCTGGTCTGATCAGCCGATGATGCTCATCTCGTTCAACGTGAACTCTTCGACAGCCCCATCGGTCGCTGCCATGTAGGCGGCCAGGTGCGGCGCACCCATATGCGTCTGCCACAATTCACGGCTTTCCCAGTTCTCATAGAACAAGAAATGCGCCGGGTTTTCGTTGTCCTGATGCAGATCGTAGTTGATACAGCCTTCTTCGGCCCGCGTGATGTCGATAAGCTTAAGAAGCTCGGTTTTTACCAGGTCGATCTTGTCAGGGTTGGCTTTGATGTTGGCGACGATGGTCAGCTTGGCCATTGGAATCATCCTTTGTTCGGTGTCGATGACGGCAATTTACGAACCCGCTTTTTCGGGATAAACGGCCATATACCAAAATCATAATCCGGAATTTACGGCCAATGTTTATCGACAACCTGCGACTGTTCCTGACCATTGCTGAGAAAGGCAGCCTCGTTGCAGCGGCGCGCGAATCCGGCCTATCCACAACAACTGTCTCCGAACGCTTGGCGGCTCTCGAAGCCTACTATGGCGTGGTTCTGCTCAACCGTACAACGCGTTCAATTAGCTTAACTGAGGAGGGCCGTACGCTTTTAGATGGAGCCAAGTCAGTTCTGAGCGAGGTTTTTGACCTCGAAACACGCATTCGCCACGGGGCCAACACGCTCTCTGGACCGATCCGCATCTCAGCACCTGTTGATCTTGGGCGTTCCATTATATCGCAGGCTATATCGACGTTCACTCAAGAGAACCCAGCCGTTTCCATCGAACTGTCTTTGTCCGACGGATACGTCGATCTAGTCGGTCAGGGATTTGATCTGGCAGTGCGCTTTGGCAACGTGACCGACTCCACTCTCAGGGTGCGAAGCCTCGGGGCCTTTCAGCGCCTCGTTTGTGCGGCACCGGCGTACCTAGAAAAGCATGGTAAACCGCAATCAGCTGACGATCTTGCAGATCATAATTGCCTCGTGATGCGCTTTGGCGAGACCTTGGACAACGTGTGGGACTTCGGCAAAGGGCCCAAGCGTCACCGGGTCACGGTTCGTGGAAGTCGGGTTGTAAATGACGGATGGCTCATTCGGTCTTGGGCGCTGGCCGGACACGGGATCGTCCTGAAATCAGAGTTGGATGTCGCTGAAGACATTCGCTCCGGAGCCCTGGTATCATTGCTTGAAGACGACTTACCTCCGCCAAATCCACTGCAGGTGATGTTCCCACCAGGGAGAGCACAGCCACGCCGGGTGACTGCATTCGCCGAACACCTTCGTGTCAAGGTGCGTGATCAGCGTAGTGAAAAGTAGAGTTTTCTTCGAGGTATCAAGGCACCCCGCCAACGCGATACTACATTAAGCTGCCGTTCGAATCGAGAGCAACAATGGCAGCAAAGTCCCGCGACTTGCTCATTGATGTATTAGGTCTCGCCGCGCTCAGCGTGAATGGCTGGTTTTCACGCCGCGCAGCGGCGCTGAGAATGATGCGGACGCGGCGATTTTCGTGCTGTGAGCGCGCGCAGCGAGAAATTGCAATGGCGGTCATGGGCTCGCTGCAGACGTTCGCTGCGCAGTGCATCAGTGACCGCTATGCGGACAAAGCGCTCGTTCATATCACGTTAACAAACCAAGCTGATCTTGGTCACTCGCTCGCTTCTGCAATGAGCGTTGTCCACGCATCGTGCTGGGACAAGAAAACCCTGCCGTTCAGTCCGTCGACAATATGAGACCGCTTGAGTCTGTCCATAACAGGACCCTTAACTTCGGACAGATGTAGGCCAACGCCAAGCTCCTTAAGGCGGTGATTGATTGCTTCGAGAGTTTCCAGCGCTGAGTAGTCCACTTCGTTAACGGCAGAGAACATCAAAACAACATGTTTGACCTTCGTCCGCTCGGCAAGGCGACTGAAGATCAGTTCTTCCAGAAAGCCGGCGTTTACAAAGTAAAGGCTCTCGTCGATGCGCAACGTCAACACCGTGGGTGCGGTTTCGACATCGTGGCGCAGGACATTTCGAAAGTGCTCTGTCCCGGGCACGCGGCCCAATTCCGCAACATGCGGTCGAGACGTCTTGTACAAATGCAAAAGTATTGAAATAGCCACTCCAGACGCGACGCCGACTTCAACACCCAGACTGAGCGTCAGCAAAACCGTTGCAGATACCGCGATGAAGTCCGCACGGGAAAAGTCCCATGTTCTGCGCAATATTGAAAAATCCACAAGGCTCAGAACCGCCACAATGATTGTGGCGGCCAACGTAGCGTTTGGCAGGAAGTACACCAATGGTGTCAACGCCAAGGCGGCGATCGCGAGGCCAAGCGCAGTATAGGCGCCAGCAGCAGGAGTTTCAGCGCCGGCATCGAAATTGACGACTGATCGCGCAAATCCCCCCGTGACCGGGTAGCCTCCTGTGAACGCTGCGCCGATATTGGCTGCGCCCAGTCCAATGAGTTCCTGGTCCGGATCGATCCGTTGACGTTTCTTGGCAGCCAAAGTTTGCGCGACTGAGACGGATTCGACAAAGCCAATCACTGAAATCAGAATCGCCGGAACCAACAGCGCTGCAAGCAAATCGGGCGCAAATCCTGGCAAAGTAAGCGGCGGCAGGCTTTGCGGGACTTCCCCAACGATTTCCACACCCATTTCGACAAGATCTAATGCCCAAACCGCAACCGTAGTAGCAACTACGGCGGCAACAGGTCCCGCCTTCGTCAGAATATCGGCAAGCGCCGCCGGGGCGCCTAGCCTCAATAGTCCGGGTTTTAACCAACGGCGGGCCCCAAAAAGGAAGGCCGTCGCACTGAGACCGATAACAAGCGTAACCCAATTCACCTCGTGCAAATGCGCAGCAATCGATGCGAGTATCTCGAACACTGTATGTCCGTGAGCATTGACACCCAAAATGTGCTTGAGTTGGCTGGCGGCGATCAAGATCCCGGATGCTGTGATAAAACCCGCAATCACCGGGTGGCTCAAAAAATTAGCCAGGAAGCCTAGCCGCAAGAACCCCAAAAGCAACAGGAAACCGCCAGAAAGAAATGCGAGGGTTAGTGCCGCAACCGCGTAGCCTGCCGTGCCTTGTTCAGCAACCTGACCGACCGCTGACGCTGTTAACAGTGAGACAACGGCAACCGGGCCAACGGCTAAGGCGCGACTGGTTCCAAATATTGCGTAAAGCAGAATTGGCGCGATGGATGCGTACAGCCCCGCTTCCGGTGGCAACCCAGCCAAGAGCGCGTAGGCCAAGGATTGGGGTATCAGCATGATGGTGACGATCACCGCCGCCATCAGATCGTTAGAGAGCTCCGCCCGTCCATAGCTGCGAGCCCAACTCAGAACCGGCAGATATTGATTCGCCCGCATCGTTACCTCCCGCTACGCCGCAGTGCCTCGTAGTGCGCGCCACAGCGCTGCAGCGCGCTGACCGCTTCGGCAGTAGCCAAGGACAGGCTCAGGCAGCTCTGCCAACGCCTTAGAAAATTCAATGTGGTTCGCTTCTGTTGCGCCGGAGTGTTTGACCGGCACATAGCGAGCTTGAAGACCTTGAGCCTTGGCGCAGTCTTGGATCTCGCCAAAGGTAGGCTGACCCTTTTCTTCGCCGTCAGGACGGACACAGATTAACGACCGAAATCCAAGCGTTTTGACTTCCGCAAAGTCATCGGCCTCTAATTGGCCGCAAGTACTGAAGTCGTCGGAAATTTGGGTGATTTCCATCGCTCTCATCCTTTCAAAATCAGAGTTTGTTGACCGGAATCTTGAGCATGGGGTTGCCGTCCACGTCCGTTGGCACCTCACCCGCACGCATATTTACCTGAAGTGATGGGATGATCAGCTTCGGCATTGCCAGCTGAGCATCTCGTTCTGTGCGGAACTTGACGAACTCTTCTTTTGATTTGCCACCGCCAACGTGGATGTTGTGGGCTTTCTCATCGCCGACAGTTGTTTCCCAGGCAATGTCCCGCCCGTTTGGTCCGTAGTCATGACACATGAAAAGTCGTGTTTCGTCCGGCAAGCTCAGGACTTTTTGAATGCTATCGTAAAGCGTTGCTGCATCGCCGCCTGGAAAATCTGCGCGCGCCGATCCCCCATCCGGCATGAACAAAGTATCGCCCACAAAAGCCGCATCCCCTGCAACATGTACCATGCAAGCCGGCGTATGGCCGGGGGTGTACATTGTGAACACCTGCATATTGCCAACCATGTACGCATCGCCGTCTTCGAAAAGCTGATCGAACTGGCTGCCATCACGCTGGAACTCGGTACCTTCGTTGAAGACCTTTCCAAACGTGTCCTGCACGATCATGATTTTTGAACCAATGCCGATTTTTCCCCCAAGCTTTTCTTGGATATACGGCGCCGCACTCAAATGATCGGCGTGAACATGGGTCTCAATGATCCATTCCAAATTCAGATCTTGGCTTACGATCTGGCGGATGAGTTCGTCTGCGTGATCGTAAGTGATGCGCCCGGCAGCGTAATCAATGTCCATTACGCTGTCGACAATGGCACATGAGTTCGAGGTTGGATCCTTTACAATATAGCTGATGGTGTTCGTTGCCTCATCGAAGAAGGCCTGAACGTCCGGCTTGATGTTTATGTTCGAGTGATACGTCATCTAACTTTACTCCTGAGAGTTTGAGGCAATGGGTGATTACGCCGCCGACTTAACAGGTCGCGCGAAAAGGAGCCTGCGCAGTACAAACCCGGCAAGAACGGCAACCAGAAAGAGAGCGACTTCCCAACGCCCGGTGCCAAGTGCCGGAATAGCAGCGCCGGGGCAGAAGCCTGCAATTCCCCAACCGACGCCAAAGAGAGCCGAACCACCAACCAGTCGCTTGTCTACGGCCGTCGCGCTTGGAATCTGAAAACGCCCGCCAAAGAGCGGCGTTGTTTGCCGCCAGGCAAGTCTGTAGCCGAAGAAAGTGACCAGGAGCGCACCACCCATAACAAAGGCGAGGCTAGGATCCCACGTCCCGGCAATATCGAAGAAATTCAGAACTTTGGCCGGGTCCATCATGCCCGACACAGCGATGCCAATGCCAAAGATCAGGCCAGTAAACAAAGCAAAAACAAGCTTCATTGCATTAAACTCCAAAGACATGACGGATCAGGAAGACTGTGATTGCAGCTGTGACCATGAAGGTCGGCACTGCCACCAAGGAGCGAAAAGACAGCCGAGATAGTCCGCAAACACCATGCCCTGAAGTGCAGCCAGACCCGAGACTGGCGCCCAGGCCTACGATCACGCCGCCGATCACGATCATAGTTGGGCTGACAGGTACCGTAAGTTCAGGCATCGCACCGGTTGCAGCATAGATCAGGCCCGGTGCGAGGATCATTCCCACAACCAAAGCTGTTCGCCAGGCGAATTCCTCACGGTTTTCTGGGAATGCCAAACCGGACAAAATGCCCGTCGCACCCATGATGCGTCCAAGTCCGAGCATCAAAAGCACGGATCCAAGTCCAATTGCTAGCCCACCTCCAAATGAGGCGATCGGCGTAAACGCGGTTTCCATCAGGCGTCTCCGGTTGTTCGTGTTGCAACCTGATTACCGACCGGTGCCTTGCTCTTCAGTGACAATGTCACCCAACGCAAAAATTCATGCGCTGTCCGCCAAACGCTCTAATTGAGGTTTGTTCTGGAGGGTAATCCGCCCTCTCGTCTGAAGGATAAGTCCGCGCTTTTGAAAATCGTTCAGTATGCGTGAAACGACCTCACGCGCTGTCCCTAATTCGTTGGCCAAAGCCTGATGCGTCGCCTGGATTTCAGAATGACCTTCTCCCAGCGCCAAAAGGCGCTCTGCCAGTCGAACGTCCATTCTGCCAAAGGCGACATCGTCGACCACGCGCAGAAGATCAATCAACCGACGAGAATAGGCCGAGAAAACGAAGCCGCGAAAACTGTCTTCTTCAGCAGCCAGTCTATCAAAAGAGGTTTTTGGCAATGTGATTGCCGTAACGTCGGTCTCGGCAATACCCTCAGCATTATAAGCTTCCTCGGACAGCATGCAGGCGGTGGTCAGCACACAGCTCTCTCCAGCTTCAACACGATACAGCACGATTTCTCGCCCGGCATCAGAGCTTTGGGAAACGCGTATACGGCCGGCATGCAAAAACATCAGACTGTCCGGGATGTTGTCGGGTCCAAAAACTTGCTGGCCCTGCTTGTATGAAACCACGCGTGCTTCATGTAGAAGTTTATCCCTGACCCGCCGAGGTAGATTTCTCGTGCCAAGAAAGCTTTCGGTCCAATCTCCGACAGTTGTCTTCAATTTTTGTCCTATGCCCTGTGCGTTCGGTTCACTGGTTCCATACAAAGATGCGGTGGCACGCAATCTGGATCAATGGCTCTCTTCGCTTTTCAGACGAGCTAGATCCGAGCATCGCCCAACATTGGCCAGCCCGACTGGCTATTAATGCGCGGCTCAGCTCTTTGGCCGCTTCGGGCTCAGAGCAGCCGTTTGCTGGGCTCTGTTCGAGTGACCCCTACGCGGACAAAACAGCCGCTTATGAATAGATAGCTTTTGGCAGTTTGGCTGGATAAAGTCCTAAGATTAAGAAATCAGTTTTGAAGCTTCAGGGATTTTCCAAAATGCGGATACCGTACCTTGTTGTTTGTATGGCCTTTGTCACAGGGACTACTGCCTTTGCACAAGTTGTTCCACCTGATGCCAGCGATGCGTTTTTGAAGGGGCGACCCTATTCGCCTTATGCTGATCGCGCCTATCCAGAGAGAGTTTTCTTCGGGGACACGCACGTCCATACTGGCCTGTCGGCTGATGCGGGTGGCGGTGGAACACGCCTCATGCCACGCGATGCCTATCGCTTTGCACGTGGAGAACAAGTCACTTCAAATACTGGACAGCCCGTTAAGCTGCACCGCCCATTTGATTTTTACATGATTACTGATCATTCCGACGCGATGGGTGCAATCACAGACATTATTTCGGGAGCCCCCAACATACTGGCTGACGAGCAAGGCCGCGAGTTTCACAACGCTTTCAATACGGGTGGAGAAGAGGCTCTTCGTGCGATGCAGCAACTCATTGCGAGTTTTGCCCAAGGTACAGTCTCCCCCGCGCTCAATTATCAACCCGGCAATCCGGCATTTGCGACAGTTTGGGGTGACATTATCGGTGCAGCAGAAGAATTTAATGATCCCGGTGTGTTTACGACTTTCATAGCATTCGAATGGACCTCACTTGTCCAAGGCAACAACCTGCATCGCAACGTGATCCTGCGCGATGGGCCTGACATTGCACGCCAGATACTGCCCTACACAACGACGCCACCGGTAGGCTCGCCTAATCCGCAGGACCTCTATGCCTGGCTTCAGAATTTCGAAGACACAACAGGCGGAGATGCCCTCGCGATTGCTCATAATGGCAATCTATCCAATGGTTGGGTGTTTTCGCTGGTTGATGACTTTGCAGAAGGCAAACCTCCATTGGACCGCGCATACGCCGTAGCCCGCGCGAAGTGGGAACCGCTCTACGAGTGGTCCCAGATCAAGGGCGATGGTGAAGCGCACCCGCTGTTGTCGACGGAAGATGAGTTTGCCGACTACGAAACATGGGATTTTGGCAACCTTGATGCCAGCGTTACAAAAACGCCGGAGATGCTGCCCGGAGAATATGCACGGTCAGGGCTACTGCGCGGCCTTGCTCTTCAAGCTGAGCTTGGTGTGAACCCCTACAAGTTCGGTGCCAGCGCGGCCACAGACACCCACACTGGTTTGTCTGCCGTCGCAGAAGACAATTTCTTTGGTAAACATACGGCTTACGAACCAAATGCGGAACGTGCAAGCCATGTTGGGAAGTCTTTTTCTGATGGCGATGTAGCTTACTACGGTTGGGGTTACAGTGCCGCCGGATTGACCGCCGTGTGGGCGCGGGAAAACACGCGAACATCTATATTCGACGCAATGGAACGTCGCGAAGCCTATGGCACTACCGGCCCTCGCATGACTGTCAGGTTCTTCGGTGGTGACTATTCCGAAGACGCAATTGCACGGCGCGATCTAGCTCGGATTGGTTACGGTGGAGGGGTGCCGATGGGCGGTGACCTCACCGTTGCTGAAGGCGAGGCCCCAGACTTCTTGGTGTATTCATTGCGTGACCCCGTTGGTGCAAACCTCGACCGCATCCAGATCATAAAAGGGTGGATTGATGCGGATACCGGTGAAGCGCAGGAGAAAGTCTATGACGTGGCATGGGGTGGAGACAGAAGCCCGGGCGAAAATGGTAAGCTGCCAACTGTTGGGAGCACGGTCGACTTGTCCATTCCGTCTTGGACAAATACGATCGGCGCGTCGGAGTTAGGAGCGGTATGGACAGACCCGGATTTCGATCCCTCGGAACTCGCTTTCTATTATGCTCGTGTGATCGAAATCCCAACACCACGGTGGACTGCTTACGACGCTGTGAAGTTCGGTGTCGAAATGCCAGAGGGTACACCGATGGTCACGCAGGAACGCGCCTACACATCGCCGATCTGGTACACGCCGAACAACTGAGAGTGCATCGTTTACACGTGATCGCTTAAGGCTGCCTTGGGCTCGAAGGCGTCAGTCGGAATGTATTGGTCGAAAGACCGGTCCGAAAAGACGAACGGCAGCAAAGACCGTTCGTCTATTATTCAGATGTCAATCTTCTCAGCGGTGCTCAGCGCATCTTCGAGCTCAACACTTAGGTATCGCACGATGCTGTCAACCTTGATATACCCAAGCAAAAGCTGCGCCGCGCGCAGATTGCCAGTCTTGCGATAGATCTGCGCTGCTTTTGTGCGTCTCAGCGAATGCGTGCAATAACCGCTCGGTTCGAGACCTATGGCGGAAAGCCGCCCTTCGCTCTCAGGTAAAAAAACGACCGCATTACGCGGTCGCTTTTGGGATTCTGTATATGGCCTCTACTTTTTAGCCGCCCTGGTTGCGTTGCAAATTTTCCAGCACCTGATCGATGGAGAAACTCGCCGGCTTTTGTCGGGGCGGATAATCCTCGAATGTTGACAAGAATTGCGCAACGAACGCCTGAGCAGGGACCAAGAGATAGGTCCGGTCGAGTCGCCATCTTGAGTACCCTATTGACTCGTGCTCCGCCCGTTCGAATGGATCGGTGTAAAGATCGATGATCTTTGGTAGCCGCAGGAACGTCAGGGGCTCCTGCCAGACGTCAAATCCATGTGCGCGCTGTTCCGCAAAGACGACCTTCCAGCGATTATAGCGGAGGTTCATCAGGTCGCCACCGTCCGAGAAGTACAGGAACTCTCGCCGTGGGCCTTCTTCCGCCTCACCCCGGAAGTAGGGCATGAAGTCATACCCGTCGAGGTGCACCGGCTCGTTGCCCTCGCCAAAAGGTGCCTCGGTCAGCATACGTTCCTTCATGTCTCCATCGCCGAGCGCCGACATCAGCGTTGGGAACCAGTCGAGGTGGCTGATAATCTGGTTAGATTTTCGACCCGGCTCGATCACGCCCGGCCACTTGATCAGCAGCGGAATGCGGAAACCACCCTCCCAATTGTCGTTCTTTTCTCCCCGGAACGGCGTTGTGCCGCCATCTGGCCAAGAAAAGACTTCGGCGCCATTGTCAGTAGAATACATCACAACGGTGTTGTCGGCGATGCCAAGCTCGTCGAGCTTATCCAGCA